>CAWKDZ010000006.1:0-14129 GCA_963848525.1 uncultured Actinomycetes bacterium | reverse complement strand
GAGCTCGACGCCGTCTTCGTCCGTGTAGGGGTACTGCGTGACGCGGCGACGCTTTCCATTCGTCGAGCCGCCGATCGAATACGTAAAGGGCGCGTGGTCGCGCTTCCCGTTCTCGCGTCCTTCAACTGCGGCGATGAAGTCCTCGAGGCGCGCGTCGGGGTCGCCGTGGTCGTGGAAGAGCCAGCGCGACGCCTCACGCGTGACGTTCAATGACGGGTTAGCGTCTCGCGCAGCGGGCTCGTCACGCGCCGCGACTCGCCGACTTCAAGATCGCCGGCGCCGAGCGTCTTTGCGAGCTCCGCCGGCGTCAGCACGTTGCCACCGCCTCTCGAGTCGGCAGGCCGGCCGGAGAGGAACACCGACCGGCCCACCGCTGCGCCGCGGAACCTCCGAGAAGGGTGAAGACGGAGTCCGCGCGCTTCGCGGCGCCTGGACGCCTCGCCGCGATTCTGATCTGTTCGCCGGCGCTTGAACCGTCGTCAGCGCGCGAGGCGCGACGACGAGCGAGACGACGGAGAGTGCTCCGGCGACGACGAGCTCGAGCTCGGTTCGTCGGCATCGGGCGACGCGCGACGAGAAGCGTCGGCGCAGGAACGATCATCGTCGCGCCGAGTGTCGATCGACGACGCGCTACGTACTGCTCGACACGCTCGCCGTTGATCGTGAGCCGCTCGCCCCACGCCTCCACGTCCGGGTCGCGCGGCCGACGCTCGTCCTCGAGCGCCTGGAGGCGAAGCGATTCCTCGGCCGGGATGCAGCCTGGCGCGGTACCATGTACGTACCTCATCGCAGCACCTTCGAAGCTCCGGTCGTCTCGGCCGGAGCTTTCGTTTTCACGAGTTCTTTGGTCGTCACGCCGAAGAACTCAGCGAGGCGCGGGAAGTATTTCGGCCGTGGGAAATGTAGTCCGCGCTCCCAACGCGAGATTGTCAGGCGAGCGACGCCTACACCGTACGCTACGGCGTCTTGTGTATGGCCGCGGCTTTCGCGCAAGTCGCGTAGCCGCTCCCCGTTTATCTCCTGTACAACCCTCATCGCACATTCCCTTTAGCTTTACTCGCCGCATTGTATCAAGCTCTCAGCGTCGCGTCGGCGTTCGTTGTTACCTGCCCTTCCGGCCGGCGAACTGTAGCCCACTGGACGGACGGAAATCCTCCCGCCGACTCCGGCCCTATCCTTCGCCGGCGATGTCCTCGACGACCGCCACCCCCGACCCCCTTAGCGGCCTCGTAGTCGCGCTGGCGGACGCGCTCGAGCCCCGACTCCTGGCGCGGGTAGAAGAGGCGATAGAACGCCACGTTTCGCCCCAATCCCCCTATCTGACTGTGGAGCAAGCCGCCGACTACCTGAGGACGACTCCCCACGCGATTCGGTCGATGATTCAGCGCGGGGAACTACCGGCACTCCGCCCTAGTCGGCGCCTGCTTTTGGAGAAAACCGCGCTGGACCTTTGGGCACGTGGGGAGTAGAATGTGTACTCAGACCAAGTTGGGGACGCGACGGCTCACCACCGCCCGTCCCGTGACACGAAAGGTAGGGCCTTCCGTGTACCAAGACCGTAACAAGACCACTTGCGACGATCCGACGCCCGCGGAGCAGATGCGGGATCGGATCGCACACGCACTCGTCTTCGCCCAGGCGTCCGAGCGTGCGTTGCGCGAGGCGCTGGAACTTCTCGACAAGACGGGGGCGAGCCGCGATGCCTGAGGCGAAGACCCCGAAGCGCGTTCGTGTTGCGCCGAACCTCTACCAGCGTCCGAAGGACGGACGCTATGAAGCAGAAGATCACGTGGCCAGACGGAAGGGCGCGCGTGCAAACGCTCGCCGCACGCACGAAGACCGCCGCGAAGGTTGAGCTCGCCGAGCTCGTCTCGAAGGCGAAGAGTGGCCGTGCCGCTCCCCCGTCCAAGCGGACATTCGACGACGTCGCGGACGAATTCGAAAACGGGCTCACTTCGCTTGTCGACGCCGGCCGGAAGAGCGAGCGCACGCTCGACACGTACCGCTTCCACCTTCGGCTTCGCCTGCGGCCGGCGTTCGGCACGCTCGAGGTTCAGAAGATCACGCCGGACAGAATCGCCGTGGTCGTTGCTCAGTGGCGCGAGCAGGGACTCGCCGAGTCGACGATCCGCGCAACATTCGTCGTGCTCGGGCGCGTGTTGAAGCTCGCGGTTCGCCGTGGCTACATCGCGAGCAGTCCACTCGCGCGTCTCGACGACGACGAGCGCCCCCGGAACGACGCGCCGGCACGAGCAGCGCGTACTAGACCACGCCGGAGATTCCGAAGCTACTCGGCGCAGCGCCTGCGCCGTATCGGCCGCTGATCGCGACGGCTCTCTACAGCGGCCTTCGGCAAGGCGAGCTCTTGGGGCTGCGGTGGGGCGACGTCGACTTCGACGCCGGCCTACTTCACAGTCCGCAATCAACTATCGCGCGCGACGAACGAGCGCCCCGCCCGCCTCGTGCCACTCAAGACGGACAAGAGCCGCCGCGACGTCGTCCTACTCCCGCAGCTTGGACGCCTGCTCCGCGAGCACAAGCTCGCCTCGCGCTACTCGAGCGACGCCGACTTCGTCTTCGTGACTGAGTCCGGCTCGCCGATGTACTTCCGGAATGTGAGTCGTCGCGGGCTCGACAAGGCGACGAAGGACGCCGGCATCGCCTCGCTGCGGTTCCACGACCTTCGTCATACCTTCGCGTCTCACTTGATCCTCGACCTAGGCCTCGACGTGGCGCAGGTGTCGCGCCAGCTTGGGCATGCGTCGCCGTCGATCACCCTTAACGTGTACACGCACCTTTTCGACCGGGCGCGCCATCACGAGGACATTCGGTCGAAGATGGAGTCGTCGACCTTCGGGCGCCTGCTCGAGGGTCAATCGTGACCCAATCGTGACCCACGCCCCACTTCGTCGCCTACTGAGAGAACAGGAAAGCCCCGAGAGCGGGGCTTTCGTCTAAGCCGACGCCCGGACTCGAACCGGGGACCCCTTCATTACGAGTGAAGTGCTCTACCAGCTGAGCTACGTCGGCGCTCGACCGATAGTAGCCGCCGATTGACGCCGGCTCAGCCGCTCGGCTCGGGTGGGAGGACGCCCGGGTTGGCCGGCGCTGAGGGCGCAGCGGCGATCGGCTCGGGCTGTTGAGTGTCGGGCCGCTGGTGGCGCAACCGCTGCGCAGGCTGTGCGGCCACCGGCGTCGGGTCGGAACCGGCGATCGGCGCGGACGCACCGGCCGCCGGCTCCGGCGCGGCCGTCGGAACGCTTTCCGGCGGCGTGTGGGCCATGGGCGGCGTCGCGGTCGGGACGACGGCGGCCGGCGGCTGCTCGACGGGCGACTGGGCGCCGGGGCGCGCGGCGACCACCGGCGTGCGCGTGACGGCCCGCGTCGAGCTCGGCGTCTCCGTCGCGACTGCGGCCGGTGGGCTGGGCACAACCGTCTCGCGCGCAGTCGGCTGAGCCGGCACGCGCACGACCTCTGCCTTCGCCTTCGGTACAACAGCGGGTCGAGGGTGCTCGCTCGGCGCTGTCGCGACGACGACCGCACCTGAGACCGCGACCGCCGCCGCTGTTGCCTTGAGCGCGACCGCGCCCTCGAAGAGAGCGCTCGCCGCGGTGACGAGCCCGCCGAGGTCGAGCGCCTGCCGCGCACGCGCGAGCAGGCCGGGCCGCGACTCCAGGTTCGCCGCGAGCGTGCGCCGCGCGCGGAAGATCAGCGTCTCGACGGCCGACGGTGACAACTCGAGCTCGCCCGCGATCTCGTGGTACGACAATCCCTGCCATTCGCGGAGCAGGATCGCGCGGCGCTGGTTGTCTGGCATCTCGGTGAGAGCACCGGTGAGCTCGATCAGCTCGTCGCGCGACTCACGCGGCGGTGCGGGCACGACGTCCTGCACGGACTCGAGGTCGCTCGGCGCTTCGACACGTCCGCGCCGTCGCGTCGACCGCCGGCGCGTGAGACAGACGTTGTGCGCGATCTTGAACAGCCAGGGCAGCTCGGCGTCGGGCGTCACCCCGCGCTGGAGCGCGCGGTGCGCGTTCAGGAAGGTCGACTGGAGCGCGTCCTCCGCCTCCTCGCGCGAGCCAAGCCGGTTCACGCAGAAGCCGAAGATCTGGCCCGAGTATCGCTCGTACAGGTCGTGGGCTAGGGACGGTGCTGCGGAGATGCCGCCCTCCATCTGGGCAAATGGCGTCGACCGGGGGACTGGGGCGAGTGTACTACGACTCGTAAACCAGATTTGGGGCGAGCTCGCGCCTGAGCCGCACAAAGAGCGCTTCGAGCGCAAGTTGCGCGTTCAGGTTGAACTCCTCGAGCTCGCGCCAGACCTGGCGGACGAGCTCGCACGCCCGTTCCGCCGCGACGAGGCGCTCGACGCTAGCGTCCTCGTGCAGCTCGGCGAGGCGGTCGGAGTGGATCGCGGCGCGCTCCGCGCCTGTCGCGACGACGACGAGATCGCGGTACCACGCCTCGAGCTCCTCGAGCGAGGCGAGCAGCTCCTCGCGCTCGGCGCCGCGCTGCGCCCGGCGCAGGCGCTGGTCGGCCTCCCGCTGCGTCAGGTCGAGCCGCTCGAGCTCCTGCTCCTCCCCCGCGCGCGCGTCGTCGCCCCGTTCGGCCGCAGCGGCGAGCAGCCGTTGCGCCGCGGCCGCCGGCTCGAACGCGGGATCGCGATAGACGTCGCGCGCGAGCTCGAGCAGCGCGTCGCGACGCTTCTGCGCAGCGGGATCGAGCAGACGCGCGACGCGATCGAGCCGGCCGCCGGCGACGCGCGCGAGCGCGGTCCGCTGCTCGGGAAGCATCCCCGGCGCGCGCGCCTCGAGCTCCTCGCGCACGGCGCGCTCGGACAAGCGCCGGAACGGAACGTGCTGGCAGCGCGAGCGGATCGTCTCGGGCAGCGGGCCGAGGTCGTTCGCGATCAGCACCATCACCGCGTACGGCGGCGGCTCCTCGAGGTCCTTGAGCAGCGCGTCGGCGGCGTCCTCGTTCATCGTGTCGGCGTCGTAGAGCAGGTAGACGCGGCGCTGCGCCTCGAACGGGCGCATGTGCAGGTCGTGGCGCAGCGAGCGGATGTCGTCGATCCGGATCTGGTCGCCGAGCGGCTCGAGCGGGTAGACGTCCGGATGCGCGTGGCGAAGGACGCGCTCCGGCTCGCCGATCAGCTCCGCGGCGAAGGCGAGCGCGGCGCGCCGCTTGCCGACTCCGCGCGGGCCGTGGAAGAGGTACGCGTGCGCGGGGCCCTCCGCGAGGGCGGAGCGCAGCAGGCGCTTGGCCTCGGGCTGCTCAGGAAAGGTCTCGAAGCTGTCCATGGATCGTGCGCGCGAGCTCGTCGGGAGCCGTCGTCCCGTCGAACGCGAGGATACGGCTCGGGAAGAGCTCCGCGAGCTCCCGGTAGGCGCGGTCGACGCGCTCGACGAAGTCGTCGTCCTCCTGCTCGATCCGGTCCCACTTGCCGCCGGTCCGCCCGCGCCACTCGGCGGGTGAGACGAGCAGGAGCACGGTGCGGTCCGGGAGCAGGCCTCTGGTCGCCTGGAGGTTGAGCTCGAGCACGCGGTCGACCCCGACGCCGCGGGCGATGCCCTGATACGCGAGCGAGGAGTCGATGTAGCGGTCGCAGAGCACGTCGGCGCCGCGCTCGAGCGCCGGGGCGATCACCTCCTCGACGAGCTGGGCGCGCGCGGCTGCGAAGAGCGCCGCCTCCGCCCAGGGGACGATCGGGTGGTCGCGGTGGAGGACGGCGTCGCGGAGATGCTCGCCGAGCTCGGTGCCGCCCGGCTCGCGCGTCGTCACGACCTCGCGCCCCTCCGCTTCGAGGTGCTTGCGCAGGAGCTCGACCTGCGTCGTCTTGCCGGAGCCGTCGAGCCCCTCGAAGGTCACGAACACGCGCCGCAGGATAAGCCCGCCGGGAGCCGAATGGATGCGGCCCGTGGACTTTCCGGTCCAGACGAACCGCTGGCGCAATCGTGCGCTCGTCCTCGCTGCGATCGCGGCGCTCGAGCTGCTCGTCCTCGTCGCCCTCGGCATGGTTGCCGCAGGACAGGTGCTCGCCTCGGAGGTCGAGACGGTCGCGCGCGAGCACCAGCTCGCGCCGGCGAAGCCGAAGCCTGCGGCCTCGGCGACCGACCGGCCGCTGCTCGAGCGCACCGCGACCTCCGTCGTCGTCCTCAACGGGAACGGCATCTCCGGCGCGGCGGCCGACAGCGGTGCGCGGGTGAAGGCGCTCACGTACGTGGTCACGAAGGTCGGCAACGCGCCGCGGACGTACGCGCGGACGATGGTCATGTACCGCAAGGGCCACAAGCCCGAGGCGCAGCGGCTCGCGAAGGACGTCGGGATCAAGCGGGTCGGCCCGCTCGACGGCCTCCACGAGCGCGACCTGATGGGCGCGCACCTCGCGCTCGTGCTCGGTCGCTGACGACACACGCGCAACTCGCCTTGACTCGACGGTGTCCGAGCCTCACAATCGATGGCTCGATGTTCCGCGCGAACGAAAGGAGGTCAGCATTGAATTCGAGCTCACTCATGGCGTGCTGGCCGTTCGTCGCGGACCACATCCGCGGCTAGCGGCATAGCCCGCAGCACCTAGCACTGCTCGCCGGCAGCACGCCGGCAAGCGCCAACCGCCGCACCTCACGTGCGGCCGACCGAAAGGAGAACGCGTCCGTGAGACGCCGATCCCTTGCATCTCCAAACGGCCCTGCGACCGACGTGGAGAGGAGGAGACGTGTACTACGAACTAGTCGAACAGCTGACCCGTGATCGCCGCGACGCGCTGATGCGCGAAGCCGAGGCCGAGCGCCTCACGGCGGCCACGAGAACGCGCCAAACCAGGCGGCGCTTGAAGCGGAGGCTCGAGCGGCTGCTGCGGCCGCAGCGGACAGCACCCGCATGAGGTCGTCGACGGGCGTGTCCGGTTCGGTCTGAGCCGGACACGCCCATAATCGTCCCGTGGACGCGCGCAAGCAGGCCGAGGTCGAGTACCCCGAGCGGATCGGCGAGGCGGGCCGCGAGTGGCTGCGCGCAAAGCCGTTCGCCAACGAGCCCCGCGAGACCGCGCGCCACCTGATCGACGCGGGCTACGTGATCGAGCTGCTCGACCTGCGGCCGGGCATGCGCTTCGTCGAGCTCGGCTGCGGCCCCGGCTGGATGACGCGCTTCGTCGCGCGGCACGGCCTCGACGCGCACGGCTACGACATCTCGCAGGCGATGGTCGAGATCGCGCGCGAGCAAGCCCGCACCGAGGGAGTCGAGGCGCGCTTCGACACCGCCGACTTCGAGCAGCTCGACCTCGAGCGCTCGTTCGACGCCTGCCTCACGTACGACGCGCTCCACCACAGCGAGCGGCCAGAGCTGGTGCTCGCGAGCGCGCACCGCGCGCTCAAGCGCGGCGGCCTGCTGCTCGTCTCCGAGCCGAACTGGAAGCAGCGCTACCAGGGACGCGAAGCCGCGAACCACTACGGCACCACCGAGCTCGGCTACTCCCCGCGCCGGCTGAAGCGCCTGCTGCGCGATGCAGGCTTCACCGAGATCCGCCGTTTCCACAACAACCGCAAGCGCCTCTTCTCGAATCGCCCGGCCGACGTGCTCGCGCACCTCGCGGAGCCGATCACGTACCGCGTGCTCGCGCCGTTCTGGACGCAGGTCTGGCTGCGCGCGCGGGCGCGCTGATGCTCTACAAGCCGGAAGCCTTCGAGCCGCTCACCGACACACCGTGGGACGAGAAGCGCGTCCGCGACGCAATCGCCGAGATCGCGCACGGCGGCGAACCGCCCACCGACGAGCTCGATCTCTTCGGCGGCGCCGCCAGTGCGGTCTACGCGCTCGACGTGCTTCGTCGCCGCGGCCTCGCCGAGCCTCGCGTCGACCTCGCGGCCGAGGCCCTGCGCGCCCTCGAGCTCTGGCACGACGACGAGGCGGGCCTGCTCGGCGGGGAGAGCGGGATCCTCCTGCTCGCGTGGCGGCTGGCACCCGACCCCGCCCTCGCCGACCGCCTGCTCGTGCGCATCCGCGAGAACGTCCGACACGACGCGAACGAGCTGATGTGGGCCGCCCCCGGGACGATGCTCGCGGCGCACGCGATGCACGAGTGGACCGGCGAGCAACGCTGGCTCGACGCCTGGCGCGAGAGCGCGGACGAGGTTCGCAGGCGCCGCGACGCCGACGGACTCTGGACGCAGCTGCTCTCCGGAAAGACGACCCGCTACCTCGGGCCCGTGCACGGCGCGACGGGCAACGCGCTCGCGCTGCTGCAGGGGAACCCGAACGAGGACGTCCGCACCACCGCCGCGACGCTCGAGCGCGAAGCCGTCCGCGAAGAGGGTCTCGCGAACTGGCCGACGGTGGAAGGCGCAGACCTCGAGCACAAGGGCGAGATCCGCGTGCAGTGGTGCCACGGCGCGCCGGGCATCGTCGCGACCGCGTTCGACTATCTCCCCGAGGAGCTCCTCCTCGCCGGCGGGGAGCTGACGTGGCGAGCCGGCCCCCACCGCGAGAGGGGACCAGGGATCTGTCACGGCACCGCCGGGAACGGGTACGCCTTCCTGAAGGTGTTCGAACGCACCGGCGACGAGCGCTGGCTCGAGCGCGCGCGCCGCTTCGCCGTCCACGCGCTCGAGCAGCTCGAGCGCGGCCCGCGTCGCTTCTCGCTCTGGACGGGCGACCTCGGGGTGGCGCTCTACGCGGCCGACTGCCTCGAAGCGCGCACGCGCTATCCGGTGATCGAGACCTGGGACTGATGCGTGCGGGCGTACATTTCCAAGGGTGGACGAGAGGCCGAGCGCGACGGAGGTCGAGTCCGGTCAGCGCGTGTACACGCCGCTCACGCTGCGCGCCTACGACCTCTTCGTCCTCGGCTTCTCGAACCGGTTCGTCTGGCGCTGTCGCAGCTCCGTCATGCTCGAGCGCTACGACCGATACGTCGGCCCGCGCCATCTCGACGTCGGAGTGGGCACGGGGTGGTTTCTCGATCGCTGTCGTTGGCCGTTCGACTCGCCGCAGATCACCCTGCTCGACCTGAACGAAAACTCGCTGTCAGCTGCCTCCCGACGCATTCGCCGCTACACCCCGGCCACGGTTCAGGCCAACGTGCTGGAACCCGTTGAGCTCGGCGATGCGCGCTTCGACTCGATCGGCGCGAACTACCTCTTCCATTGTCTTCCCGGAGGCCTCGAGTGGAAGTCGGCGACGGTGATTTCGAACCTGCGCCCCTATCTCGCGCCGGGCGGCGTCCTCTTCGGGAGCACCATCCTCGGCCGCGGCGTCGCCCACAACCGCCTCGGGCGACGGCTCATGCGCCTCTACAACAAGAAGGGAATCTTCTCGAACGTCGAGGACGACGCGCGAGGACTCGAGCAAGGTCTTGCATCGCAACTGACCGACGTCGAAGTCGAACGTCGTCGGCGCAGTCGCGCTCTTCGCCGGTCGCGTCGCCGCCTAGAGACGGCTGAAGCCTGCGTACGGAGGCTCCACCACAACCGTGCCCCGCCCCAGCAACCGTGCTTTCTCGTGGGCCGCCTCTACCACCTTCTGGCTGGGCTCCCCGTAGATGTGAACCGAGGACAGCGTGACCAGCTCGACGAACTCACGAAAGAGCGGCCCTGCCACCGTCAGGTGGTACTCCACGGACGCGGAGTCGGGATGCACGCTCGCCACCGTCATCTTGCTCCCGTCGGTGCTGAAGTAGACGTTGTACGCGATCAGACGAGGCTCGTTCGCCTCGACGAACTCGACGAGCCGCTTCATGCCTGCCTGGAGTTCCTCCAGTGCTCCCTCACGAACATCCGACACGTCGACGTAGAGGATCACATCCGTCATTCTGCCCTCGGGAATGCTCTACAAGCCGGAGCTGTTCGAGCCGCTGACCGACGAGCCCTGGGACGAGGAGCACGTTCGCGAGCGGATCCGCGCGATCGTCGCCGACGCAGAGACGACCTACTCGCCCGACACCTTCTGGCCGGCCGACGAGTGGGACGGCTGGAACGCACCGAAGCCGCTGATGAGCCTCTACGTCGGGGCCGCGGGCGTGCTCTGGGCACTCGACGTGCTCCGCGCCGCGGCCACGGCGATGCCGCGCTCGACCTCGCGGCCGCCGCGCAGCGGCTCGTCGAGCGCTGGCGTGTGCAGCCGGACTTCATGCAGGACGAAGAGCTCCCCGAGCCGCGCGAGTCGGGGTTCCTCAACGGCGGCTCCGGTGTGACGCTCGTCGCGTGGCGCCTCGCTCCGAGCGACGAGCTCGCCGACGACCTGCACGCGCGCGTGCTCGCGAACCGGGACAACGAGGCCGACGAGGTGATGTGGGGCTCGCCCGGCACGCTGCTGGCCGCGCGGGCGATGCACGACTGGACCGGCGACGAGCGCTGGGCGAACGCGTGGCGCGAGTCCGCGGAAGCGCTCCTCGCGCGCCGGGACGCCGACGGCCTCTGGTCGATCACGCTCTACGGCCAGACGCATCGCGGCATGACGCCGCCGCACGGCGTCGTCGGCAACGTCGGTGCGCTGCTCGACGGCGGCGAGCTCCTCCCCGCCGAAACGCACGACACCCTGAAGCGCGACACGAACGCGATCCTCGCGGCCAAGGCCTACCGCGAGGACGGCCTCGCGAACTGGCCGCACCCCGCCGACCGCGGCACGCTCGAGGACAGCCAGGGCGAGATCCGGCTCCAGTGGTGCTTCGGCGCCCCCGGCACGGTCATCGCCGCCGCGGACTACCTCGACGAAGAGCTCCTGCTCGCCGGCGCGGAGCTGACGTGGCGCGCCGGCCCGCACGGGATGGAGAAGGGCTCCGGCATCTGCCACGGCACCGCGGGCAACGGCTACGCGCTCCTCAAGACGTTCGCGCGCACCGGCGACGAGCGCTGGCTCGAGCGCGCCCGCCGCTTCGCCGTCCACGCGCTCGAGCAGGTCGAGCGGCGAGGGACCGGCCGCTACTCGCTCTTCACCGGCGACGTCGGCGTCGCGCTCTTCGCCGCCGACTGTCTCGACGCGCGAGGCGAGTACCCGGTCACCGACACACTCGGCTAGCAGCGAATGCTCTACAAGCCGGAGCTGTTCGCGCCGCTGACGGACGAGCCCTGGGACGAGGAGCGCGTCCGAGAACGCATCCGCGCGATCGCCGCCGACGCGGACGCGGTGTACTCGCCGGAGACGCTCTGGCCGGCCCACCAGTGGGACGTCTGGCGGAACGAGGCGCCGCTCAAGAGCCTCTACGTCGGCGCAGCAGGTGTCGTCTGGGCGCTGGGCGCACTCCGGCGGCGCGGCTACGGCGGCACGCTCGACCTCCCGGCTGCGGCGAAGCAGGACGCTCGAGCTCTGGCGCAAGCGCACCGATTTCATCCGCGACAAGAGCTACCCGCTCCCTTCGCAGGCGAAGTCTGCGCTCCTCACCGGCGAAAGCGGGATCCTCGTGGTCGCGTGGGAGCAGACTCGCGATTCGCAGCTCGCGGACGACCTCTTCGAGCGCGTCGTCGCGAACGTCGACAACGAGGCCGAGGAGCTGATGTGGGGCTCGCCCGGCACGCTGCTCGCCGCGGCGGCGATGTACACGTGGACCGGCGAGGAGCGCTGGGCCGACGCGTGGCGCGAGAGCGCGACGGCGCTGCTGGACCGACGCGACGCCGACGGCCTCTGGACGCAGCGGCTCTACGGAGGCGAGCGGCGCGGCCTCAGCGTGCCTCACGGCGCGGTGGGCATCGTCGCTGCGCTGCTCGCGGGCGGCCCGCTGCTCGCCGACGACACTCGCGAGACGCTGCGACGCGAGACCGCCGCCTTGCTCGCACGTACCGCGGTCGTCGAGGACGGCGTCGCGAACTGGCCGCACCCGGTGACCCGAGAGGAAGCGAGAAGCCTCCAGTGGTGCAACGGCGCGCCGGGGACGGTGATCGGAGCGGCGGACTACCTCGAGGAGGAGCTGATGATCGCCGGCGCAGAGCTGGTGTGGCGCGCCGGCCCGTTCGGACGAGAGAAGGGCGCAGGGATCTGCCACGGCACCGCCGGCAACGGCTATGCGCTCCTCAAGACCTTCGAGCGCACCGGCGACGAGCGCTGGCTCGAGCGCGCCCGCCGCTTCGCCGTGCACGCGCTCGGACAGGTCAAGCGCCGCAGAAAGGGGCGCTACTCGCTCTGGACGGGCGACGTCGGCACCGCGCTCTTCGCAGCCGACTGCCTCGACGCGCGCGCCGAGTACCCCGTGATCGACTCGCTCTAGAGGTCGTGCGCGGTGGGGTGGCGCGGCTCGTAGAGCATCACGTCGTCCGCGCCGGGAACCTTCAGCATCACCGTGCGGCCGAAGACCTCCTCCTCGATCCCGCCCGCGAACTCAGCTCCTTTGCTCTCGAGCTCGGCCTTGGTCACCTCGACGTCGTCGCACATCAGCGAGATCGTGTGCTGCCGAGGGCTGTCGTAGGTCTTCCCCTCGTACACCTGATGCGTCGGGTGCACGCCGAACTCGCTCGGGCCGCTCTTGAAGATGAGCCAGCCGGGCGCGTCCTCCTCCTCGACCCACGGGAGGCCGACGACGTCCCGGAAGAACGCCCTGGTGGCCGTAGCGTCGTCCGAGTAGATCAAGAGGTGCACGGCGGTGATCACGCGGGGTAGTTAACACCCCGTCGGGTTGATCTTGCAGCGCGCCCGCTCGACCCAGACGACGTGCGGCCCGTGCGGGTCGAGCGCGTACATCCGGTTGAAGCGGACGTAGGCGTCCTCGAAGCGCTCGACCTCGTACTCGAGCATCCCGAGCTGGAACCACGCCTCGCGGTTCTCCGGCTGCACCTCGGTCGCGCGCGCGTAGTGCTCGCGGGCACGGTCGAACTGCCCGCGGGCGAACTCGACGAAGCCGAGCGCGAAGAGCGGCTCGACCGACGTGGGATTCAGCGTCCGCGCGCTCCGCGCCCGCTCCGCTCCGGTGGTGAGGTCGCCCGCGTCGATCGCCTCGTAGGCCTGGTCGATCCGGCGCTCGGCGAGCCACGGCGCCGCGAGTGAGTAGACGCCGGCGAGCGCGAGCGCCGCGACGCCCGCGGCCCAGAGCGGCTCGCGCCGACCCACGCGCTCGCCGCGCGGCAGCAGAACGCCCAGCGTCGCGAAGGCGACCGCGCCCGCCGCGGTGAAGTCCCAGTGGATGTCGTAGAGCACCCCGACCGCGAACAGCGTGAGCACGAGCACCAGCGCGCGCTCGCGCCGGATCGCGAGCCCGGCGGCGACCGCAGCGCCGGCGAACAGCGCGAAGCCGACGAGGCCCGTCTCCGTGAGCAGCTGCAGGGGGAGCGAGTGCGGCGCGCGCACCTCGACGTTCGACTCGCGGTAGCGCCGGTGCGTGACCTGGAACGCCGCCGCGCCGTTGCCGACGACCGGGTTGTTCGCGAAGCCGCGCGCTGCCTCCTCCCACCACTGCGCGCGGTTGTTCGAGCTTCCCTCGACGAGCCGCGAGGGGCTCTCGGGCGTGACCGGGTCGGAGAAGTCCAGCGCGGCGCGGACGCCGAGGAAGAGAAAGGAGAGCGCGACGACCGGGACGACGACGTAGGCGGCCGGACGCAGCCACCGCTCCGGCACCTCGAGCCGCGCGAGGCCTGCGACCAGCCCGCCGCCGAGCACGAGGGCGAGGCCGAGCAGCAGCCCGTCCGCGAGGCGCTCCGAATGGGGCTGCGCGTCCTTCGCGACCCCGTCGAGCGCAAGCCCGACCACGCCGACGACCAGCCCCGGCGGCACCGCGACCGCGAGCCGCAGCGCCGGCTCGTAGCGCTCGCGCTCGAGCACGAGCCACACCGTGCCTGCGAGCGTGGCGAGCAGAAGCCCGCCGCGCGACTGCGTGAGCAGGATCGCGACGACGGCGCCGTAGAGCAGCAAGCACCGAGAGCGTCCGCGACGCGAGCCGCAGCGCGAGCGGCACAGCGCTCGCGGCCAGCAGCCCGAGCGTGTTCCAGTAGCCGATGGGCTCGTTCAGCCGCGCGCGCCGGCCGTCGTCGAGCGCGAAGACCTTCGCCACGAGCGCCCAGCCGATCAGCAGCCCGAGCAAGGCCGCGAGGAGCTCGGCGAACGCTCGCCGCCAGGCGAACAGGCCGAGCGCGAGGAAGGCGAGGTAGACGAGCCCGCGGTTGAAGAACTCCCACGAGCGGTCGGGCGCCTCCGACCAGAGGATCGAGGCCCCG
>CAWKDZ010000005.1:0-755338 GCA_963848525.1 uncultured Actinomycetes bacterium | reverse complement strand
ACGTCGGCGGGCGCCAGGACCTGATGCACGGGAGCGGCCGGCGCGAGGCATGGGAGGCCGCGATGCGCGCGGCCGGCCTCGCCACCGATCTGATGGTGCCGGCAGCTCACCGCCGCGGCCGGGGCCGCCGCCACCCGCGAGCTGCTCGGGCGCGAGGACGCCCCGACCGCGATCGTCTACGCCAACGACGTGATGGCCATCGCCGGCCTGACCGTCGCCCACGAGCAGGGGCTCACGCCCCGCGCGACCTCTCGATCGTCGGGTTCGACGACACCGAGCTGGCCGCGCACGTGCACCCCGCGCTCACGTCGGTGCGCTCCGACGCCGCAGGCTGGGTCAGGCGGCCGCGCGAACGCTGCTGGAACACATCGACGGACGCGCCGACGACGTCGAGCTGCCGCCCGCGCGGCTGGTCGTGCGCGCGTCCACCACCGGGAGGAGACCCGCATGATCGTCCGCAACCGTATCCTGCTCATCGCCGCCGCCTGGCGCTCGGGCTGTCCGCCTGTGGAGGCGACTCCGCACCGTCCGCCGACGAGGCCGCCGGGGCCAAGGGGCCGATCACGATCTGGTACTCGAACAACCAGGAGGAGGTCGCCTGGGGCAAGAAGGCCGTCGCCGCCTGGAACGACGCACACCCGGACGAGCAGGTCAAGGGTCAGGAGATCCCCGCCGGCAAGAGCTCCGAGGAGGTCATCGGTGCATCCATCACCGCGGGCAACGCCCCCTGCTCTGGTGCTCAACACCTCGCCGGCCGCGGTACCGCAGTTCCAGAAGCAGGGCGGGCTCGTCGCGCTCGACGACCTCCCCGGCGGCAAGGAGTACGTCGAGTCGCGCAGCGGCGACCTCGCGCACCAGTACCAGTCGCCGGACGGCAAGTACTACCAGCTGCCCTGGAATGGAACCCGGTGATGATCTTACAACAAAAAGCTGCTGAAGAAGCCGGCGTCGACCCGCAGGACCCGCCGCTTGCCACCTACGACGAGTTGCTTGCCCCGCGGAGATCGTGTCCTCGAAGGCGGCCGACGCCGCCATCGCCGGCGCCGTGGCCGAGTTCTACCGGCCGTGGTTCGCCTTCTCTCCGCTGTTCACCGCAACGGGCAAGCAGCTGTCGAGACAAGCGGCCAGCCCGTTCACGTCGCCCGAGGGCCTCGCCGTCGCCGAGTTCTGGAAGACTGGCTGTACGACGACGGGCTGGCCCCGAAGGAGAAGTACAACGGCGACTCGTTCGCCACGGGAAGCGCGGCGAATGGCGAGCGCCGGCCCGTGGGCGATCGCGGTGACAGGACGCTCGACTGGGGCGTCGTGGCCTCCACCGCCGACGGCGACGGGCGAGGTCGCACGTTCAGCGACGAGAAGTCGATCGCCAGGTACAGCGCGTGCAAGAACCGCGGCACGGCTGGAGTTCCTCAAGTTCGCCACCAGCGAGGAGCAGGACGGCGCGCTGTTGCGGAGCCACCGGCCAGATGCCGGTGCGGCCGGGGCTGCGCAAGACCTACCCCGACTACTTCGCCGAGAACAAGGCGTACGAGATGTTCGCCGACCTCGCCGGGCGTACCACCGAGGTGCCGAACCGTACCCGACTCGGCGCGATCTGGCAGACGTTCCGCGACGCGTACCTGAAGTCGGTCGTTCGGCCGCGAGGACGTCGACTCGGCCTTCAGCGGCGCCGCCGAGAACGTCGAGGAGCTCGCGAGCGGGTCCTGACATGACCGCGACCACCACAACGGCGGGGGCCGTGAGCCCCCGCCGCACGCGGCGGCGGCGCACGCTCGGCCCGGCGTCCTGGGCTGGGCCTTATCGCCCCCTACCTCGCGTTCCTGGGCGTGATCTTCCCGCCTACCCCGTGGGCTTCTCCGTCTACATGTCGCTGCACGACTACTTCTTCACGGCGCCGAACGCGATCGTCGACCGGCCGTTCGTCGGCCTCGACAACTTCTCGACCGCGCTGTCCGACGGCGCCGTGCGGCAGGCGTTCGGCAACGTCGCGATCTTCCTCGCCATCAACGTGCCGCTCACCGTGGTGCTCGCGCTCGGCCTGGCCACGGCGCTGAACGCCGTGCTTCCGTTCCGCACGTTCCTGCGCGGCGCGTACTACGTGCCGTACGTGACGGCGAGCGTCGCGCTGGTCGGCGTGTGGCTGTTCCTGTTCAACTCGGGCGGCCTCGTCAACTCGGTCCTCGGACCGCTGGCGCCCGACCCGTCGTGGCTGGTCAACCAGTCGCTGGCAATGCCGATGATCGCCGTCTTCGTGGCCTGGAAGCAGCTCGGGTTCTTCATCCTGCTCTACCTCGCTGCGCTCCAGAACGTGCCGCGCGAGCTGTACGACGCGGCCGCCATGGATGGCGCGACACGCTGGCGCGCGTTCCGGGCCGTGACCGTGCCGGGTGTCCGCCAGGCCACGACGCTCGTGGCGATCCTGGCCACCATCACCGGGGCGAACCTGTTCACCGAGCCCTACCTGCTGACCGGCGGGGGCGGGCCGAACGGCGCGTCGACGACACCGGTGCTCCTGATGTACAAGCGTGGCATCGAGCAGGGCGAGCCGGACGTGGCGGCGGCGATCGGCGTGATCCTCGTGTCGCTCGTGCTGCTGCTGGCCTGGGGCACCAAGCGGCTGCTGGAGCGTGACGCATGAGCGCGCGCGCCCGGGCCGTGCGGATGGCCGTGCTCCTCGCGGGAGCCATCGCCTTCGTGTTCCCCTTCTACTACATGCTCGTCGGCTCGCTGCAGGCGGAGCCCGAGACCGGCGTCGCCGGCGCCGTGCCGGACCCGTCGAACCTCACGCTCGCCAACTACGAGCAGATCAACGCGACGCTCTCGCTCGGGCGGACGCTGCTCAACTCCGGCGTCTTTACCGGCGGAGTGATCCTGTGCACCGTGGTCTTCGGCCTGCTGGCCGGCTACGCGCTGGCGGTGCTGCGGTTCCGCGGTCGCGGCGCGGTGTTCGCGAGCGTGCTGCTCGTGCTCGTGATCCCGTTCCAGCTGCTGACGGTGCCGCTGTACGTGATGATCGTGCGCGACTACGGGCTCGCCGACACCTACCTCGGCATGATCCTGCCGTTCGCGATCAACTCGACGGCGGTCTTCGTGTTCCGCCAGTTCTTCATGCAGCTCCCGAGCGAGCTGTTCGACGCCGCCCGCATCGACGGAGCGAGCGAGCTGACGATCCTGCGGCGGATCGCCATCCCGCTGAGCAAGCCGGCGATCCTCACCGCCGTGCTGCTGACCTTCATCGGCCCTTGGAACGAGTTCCTGTGGCCGTTCCTCGTGACCAAGGAGGCCGAGATGCAACCGCTCGCGGTGGCGTTGGCGAACTACATCGACACGGTATCCGCGCGGGCCGCCAACCCGTTCGGCGCGATCCTCGCCGGCGCCTGCGTGCTGGCCGCGCCGGCCGTCGTCCTGTTCCTCGTCTTCCAGAAGCGGTTCGAGTCGAGCAACATCGGCTCGGCCGTCAAGGGGTGAGGCGGTGACGCTGGCGACGATCCCCTTCGCGTTGACGCGCCTCGGCGCGGTGATGTCCCCGCTCGCGGGAGAGCCACTCGAGGCGGAGGGCGTGCTGAACCCGGCCAGCGGGCGCACGCCCGACGGCCGCCTGCACCTCCTGCCACGGCTGGTCGCCGCGGGCAACGTGTCGCGCGTCGGGTTGGCCGAGGTCGTGGTTCGCGACGGCGTGCCGGTCGGCGTGGAGCGCCGCGGCCTCGTGCTCGAGCCCGACGAGGGCTGGGAGCGCGGCGCCGGCCACGCCGGGGTCGAGGACCCACGGGTGACGTGGGTGCCGAGCCTCGGCCGCCACGTCATGACCTACGTGGCGTACGGCCCGCTGGGGCCGAAGCCGGCGCTCGCGGTGTCGGAGGATCTCGTGCACTGGCGGCGGCTGGGGCCGCTGCACTTCGCCTACGAGTCGGAGCTCGACACCGATCTCAACCTGTTCCCGAACAAGGACTGCGTGTGGTTCCCGGAGCCGGTTCCGGGGCCGGACGGCCTGCCGGCGTACGCGATGTTGCACCGCCCGATGTGGGACCTGTCGTGGATCCGGCCGGGCGAGCGCACGTACCTGCCGGCCGGGATCGAGGACGACCGTCCCGGGATCTGGATCTCGTATGTGCCGGCGGCCGAGGCGGTCGCCGATCCGGCCGCGCTGGTGCGGCTGCGTTCGCACCGGCTGGTGGCGATCAGCGAGTACGAGTTCGAAGCGCTCAAGATCGGCGCCGGCCCGCCGCCGATCCGCGTCGACGAGGGGTGGCTGGCGATCCATCACGGCGTCACGGGCGAGCTGGCAGACGGCTGGGCCCAGCAGCAGCGGGTCAACTACCACGCGGGCGCGCTGCTGCTCGACCCCGAGAACCCGGCACGCGTGCTCGCGCGCACGCCGGAGCCCCTGCTCTCGCCCGCGGCGCCCGAGGAGACGGCCGGCACCGTGCCCAACGTGGTCTTCCCGACCGCGATCGAGGAGGTCGAGGGGGTGTCGTACGTGTTCTACGGGATGGCCGACACACGCATCGGCGTTGCGCGGCTGGAGCGCGCGTAGGGCCGCCTCGTCGCGAGGTCAGCGCGCGGGGATCACGATCGCCGCGCCGTTGTGCGCCGAGTCGCGGATCGCGAGCAACACCTCGAGCACATGCAGCCCGAGCGCGCCGCTCGCTCGCTGACGGGTGTCATCTCGAACGGCGCGGCAGAGGTCCTGCAGGCCGAGTCCGCGGGCGTTGTGCCGCCAGTCGGAGACGAGCTCGAGCGGCTCGTCGGCGGCTCGCTCACGGCGCAGAACCACCGGGCCGTCGAACGTGTTCGGATCGCCACCGGCGAGCGTGCCGCCGCTGCCGGAGACCTCGATACCGTGGCGCGCCGGGCCATCGACGTCGAAGCTGGCCGCGAGCGTCGTCAGGACGCCACCGTCGTGCTCGAGCACCGCGCCGACGCGCGTCGGCTCGACGATCGGAAAGCCGGTTCCCACCTGTGGCCCGCTGGCGACCTGTCCCGTTGCGCGCGGCCGCGCGGCGAGCGCCGTGACCCGGCGGACCGGCCCGACGAGCTCGACCGCAGTCGTGACCCCGTAGGGGCCGATGTCCATCAGCGGCCCGGCGAGGTCGGCGTACAGGAAGGCGGGCGACGGGTGCCACGTCTCGGGCGGCGAGGCGAGCATCCGCACCTGCGCGAGCGCCGGCATACCGATCGCGCCCGCGTCGATCGCCGCTTTCAGCGTCTGGATGCCGGCGCCGAGGAACGTGTCGGGCGCGCAGCCGACGAGCACGCCGGCGGCGGCCGCCGCTTCGAGTACCCGGCGCGCGTGCTCGAGGCCGGTGGCCAGCGGCTTCTCGGTGTAGACGTGCTTTCCCGCGGCGATCGCCTGCAGCGCGACGTCGGCGTGGGAGTCGGGCGGCGTGAGGCACAGGACGACGTCCACGTCGGCCCGCGCCGTCAGGTCCTCGGGGGCGCAGGCGGTCAAGCCGTGCTCGCGGGCGACGCGGTCGGCTGCCGCGGGGTCAAGGTCGGCGCAGGCCACGAAGCGCAGCGCGTCCAGCCGCGGCCCGTTGGGCAGATACTGGGCGCTGACGGTGCCGCAGCCCATCACTCCCACGCCGAGCGCCGTCACGGGAGGGCGTCGCGCAGCGTCGCCAGTGAGAGCGCGATGTCGTCGACCGGGCGCTCGGACGGGTTGTCGAGCTCGACAACGATCCGTGTCGCGCCGGCCGCCGCGGCGGCCGCGGCGATCGCCGGCCAGTCGGCTTCCCCGTCGCCCGCGATCACGTCCTCCCACGTGCCGTCCGCCTTGCGGCGCACGTCCTTGGCATGCACGAGCGGGCAGCGGCCCGCGAGCTCGCCGAGCACGGTGACCGGGTCGCGGCCGGCGACCAGCAGCCAGCCGACATCCGGCTCCTGCGGCAGGCCCGAGGCGGCGATGCGACCCCACAGGTCGCTGCCGTCCTCGAGGACCCGGAACTCGAAATCGTGATTGTGGTACGCAAAGCCGAGCCCGGCGCCCGTTGCGACTTCCGACGCCCCGGCGATCCGCGCGATCGTTGCGTCCGCCGCCGCCGCGGTCTCCGGCGGCGCCACCGACGGAACGACGAGCGTCGCGATCCCCAGCGTCTGCGCCGCCGCGACCACATCCTCCGGCGCGGCCTCGAACTCCTCGAGCGGGACGTGCGCGGCGCACGCGACAAGACCCACGGCGTCGAGTGCGGCGCGCATCTCGGCAGGGCTGCGTCCGTAGAGGCCGGCGAGCTCGACCTCCCGCGCGCCCACCTCTGCGAGCGCAGCCAGAGTCGCCTCGAGGTCGTCCTCGAGCAGGTGGCGCAGCGTGTAGAGCTGGACGGCGAGCTGCATCGACGGCGGAGGCTACCTCCAGTGGCGTGGCGATCACGTCGCGCCGGTCGGAGTGCGCGCCCGGGCTTGACTCGCGACACAGGCTCTGGTCAACTGCCTAAGACAGATGACTAGAGGATTCTCCAGAGGAGACGCGCATGGCTCACAGTGACGACCAGCGACCGCAGTCGTTCCACGCGTCGCCCACGGAAGCGCTGGAGGCGCCGCCTGAACGGTTCCTCTACCTCGCGTGCCTGCACGAGGGCACCGGGGTGGACGAGCCGGACTTCATCGCGGTGGTCGACGCCGAGGAGGGCAGGATCGTCCACGAGACGCCGATGCCGAACGTCGGCGACGAGCTCCATCACTTCGGCTGGAACCGCTGCAGCTCGGCGTGCCACGGGCCCGATCGCTCACACCTGATCGTGCCCGGCTTCCGCTCCTCGCGCATCCACATCCTCAACGTGGCGGACGACCCGCGCCGGCCACAGATCGAGAAGGTGGTCGAGCCGGAGGAGCTGGCGGAGAAGACCGGCTACAGCCGCCCGCACACGATCCACTGCATGCCCGGCGACAACGTCGTCGTCAGCATGCTCGGCGACACCGACGGCGGCGGCGCGGGCGGCTTCTGCTGCCTCGACGCGCGCACCTTCGAGGTCAAGGGTCGGTGGGAGAACGGCGGCCCCAAGCCCGGGCTCAACTACGACTTCTGGTACCAGCCCCGCAAGAACGTCCTCGTGTCGTCGGAGTTCGGCGAGCCGAACGCGTACGAGAAGGGGTTCGACATCGACGACGTCGTCGCCGGCCGGTACGGGCAGCGGCTGCACTTCTGGGACCTCGAGCAGCGGCGGCTCGAGCAGACGCTCGACCTCGGCGCGGCCGGCCTGGTGCCGCTCGAGGTGCGCTGGCTGCACGACCCGGAGGCCGAGGAGGGCTTCGTCGGCGCGGCGCTGGCGAGCAACATCATCCGCTTCCACCGCTCGAACGGCGCGCTTCGAGGCCGAGCCGGTGATCGACGTCGAGAACGAGGAGCTGGCGGGCTGGCCGCTGCCCGGCGGCGTGCCGGGGCTGATCACCGACCTCGTCGTCTCGATGGACGACCGCTTCCTCTACTTCTCCAACTGGCTGCACGGCGATCTGCGCCAGTACGACGTCTCCGATCCCGCGCACCCGAAGCTGACCGGCAGGCTCTGGCTGGGCGGCCTGCTCGGCAAGGAGAGCGACGCGGGCCGGGAGTGCAGCGGTGGCCCGCAGATGCTCCAGCTCTCGCTCGACGGGCGCCGGCTTTACGTGACGAACTCGCTCTACTCGACCTGGGACAACCAGTTCTATCCCGAGCTGCGCTCGTGGCTCCTGAAGGTCGACTGCAGCCCCGAGGGCGGGATGGAGGTCGACCGCGAGTTCTTCGTCGACCTCCACGAGCGCCCCGGCGGCCCGGCGCGAGCGCACGAGGTGCGGCTCGAGGGCGGCGACTGCACCACGGAGATCTTCCAGTGACGCTGTTCGCGCACCACGCCGGTGAGCAGCTGATCCTGACCGCGGCGGCGGGGAGCGGCATCCTGTCGGGCTCGCTGCTCGTCCTGCGGGCGGGCATCGCAAGCCTCGCGCGCCGTCGGCGGCTGAGGCGCCCGTGAGGCCGGCGGCCCAGCCGTCCCCGCGGGCAGAGACCGAGGAGGCGTTCCTTGACGCCGCGGAGCGGCTGCTGATCGAAGTCGGCTACGCCGGGATCAGCACCCGGCGCCTCGCCGAGGAGGCAGGCGCCAACCACGGCCTCGTCCACTACTACTTCGGATCGATGGAGAACCTGTTCGTGCGCGTGCTCGAGCGGTTCACGGAGCGGCTGATCGCCCGCCAGCGCGAGATGTACGCGCGGGCCGACATCTCGGGCGCGGAGAAGTGGAAGACCGCGATGAGCTTCCTCGAGGCGGACCTCGAGGCCGGCTATCCGAAGATCTGGCTCGAGCTGCAGGCGCTGGGCTGGAACCACCCCGACATCGCGGAACGCGTCGCCGCGGTCAACCGCGAATGGCGGGACGTGCTCACCGAGGCGTTCGACCGGATGATCGACGAGTACGGGCTCGACCCCGAGCAGCTCCCGCTCCCGGCGCTCGTCAGCCTGGCCATGACGTTCAACGAGGGCATCATGGTCGAGCGCCTGTCCGGGATCTCGGCCGGACACCGCGAGCTCGTCGAGATGGTCGCGCGCTGGCTGGACTCACTCGAGGAGGGAAAGCAATGACGGTCACGGTTCAGCCGCAGGCGCAGCGTGCCGAGCAGTCGCGGGCGCGGTATCCAGACGAGGACGGCTACGTCGAGCGCGACGGCGTGCGGCTCTTCTACGAGCGCTACGGCGAGGGCGAGCGCACCGTCCTGTTCCTGCCGACCTGGTCGATCATCCACAGCCGGCACTGGAAGGCGCAGATCCCCTACTTCGCGCGCCACCACCGCGTGCTCACCTTCGACGGCCGCGGCAACGGGCGCTCGGATCGCCCGCGCGGCACCGACGCCTACGTCGCCCGCCAGTTCGCCGACGACACACTCGCCGTGATGGACGCCACCGAACACCGAGAGCGCGCTCCTGGTCGCCCTCTCGGCCGGCGCACTGTGGGGGACGCTGCTGGCCGCCGACCATCCCGAGCGGGTCGACGCGATCGCCTACATCGGCCCGGCGGTGCCGCTCGTGCCCGGCCATCCCGAGCGCCTGCGCTACCCGTTCGAGGAGCGGCACGACACGGACGAGGGCTGGGCGAAGCTGAACCGGCACTACTGGCTCCAGGACTACCCCGGCTTCCTCGAGTTCTTCTTCGGCCGGATGTTCACCGAGCCGCATTCGACGAAGCAGATCGAGGACTGCATCGGCTGGGGGCTCGACACCGACCCGGAGACGCTGATCGACGTCACCCTCGGCCTGGCGCCTCCCGAGGACTTCGCCGAGAAGTGCGAACGCGTGCGCTGCCCGGTGCTGGTGATCCACGGCAGCGAGGACGCGGTGCGCCCGCACGCGGGCGGTGCGGCGCTCGCCGAGGTCACGGGCGGCGAGCTGGTCACGCTCGAGGGCGCCGGGCACGGGCCGCACGCACGCGACCCGGTCAAGGTCAACCTGCTGCTGCGCGACTTCGTCGAGCCGCCGCGCCCGCGGCCGTGGACCCGCGGCAGGAGCCGGCGCCGCCGCGCGCTCTACATCTCCTCGCCGATCGGGCTCGGGCACGCGCAGCGCGACGTCGCGATCGCGAAGGAGCTGCGGCGGCTGCGGCCCGACCTCGAGATCGACTGGCTCGCCCAGAATCCCGTGACCCGGGTGCTCGAGGCGGAGGGGGAGCGGATCCATCCCCTGAGCGCGCAGCTGGCCAACGAGTCGAGCCACATCGAGTCCGAGTCGGCCGAGCACGACCTCCACTGCTTCCAGGCCTGGCGCCGCATGGACGAGATCCTCGTCGCCAACTTCATGGTCTTCCACGACCTCGTGCGCGAGCACGACTACGACCTGTGGATCGGCGACGAGGCGTGGGAGCTCGACTACTACCTGCACGAGAACCCCGAGCAGAAGCGGGCAGCCTACGTGTGGCTGACCGACTTCGTGGGCTGGCTGCCGATGGAGGAGGGTCGCGAGAGCCACCTGACCGCGGACTACAACGCCGAGATGATCGAGCACATCGATCGCTTCCCGCGCGTGCGCGACCGGGCGCTGTTCGTCGGCAACCGCGACGACGTGGTCCCGGAGTCCTTCGGCGCCGACCTCCCGATGATCGGCGACTGGACCGAACGGCACTTCGAGTTCACCGGCTACGTCAGCGGCTTCGACCCGGCGCAGTTCGCGGATCGCGGCCGCCTGCGCGCCGAGCTCGGCTACGGCGACGACGAGCGCGTGTGCGTGGTCACCGTCGGCGGGTCGGGCGTCGGCGGCCACCTGCTGCGGCGGGTGATCGCCGCCTTCCCCGAGGCGAAGGAGCGCGTGCCCGACCTGCGGATGATCGTCGTCTGCGGCCCGCGCATCGACCCGGCGTCGCTGCCGGCGGCGCCCGGGCTCGAGGTCGTGACCTACGTCCACAACCTCTACCGCCACCTCGCCGCGTGCGACCTCGCGGTCGTCCAGGGCGGGCTCACGACGTCGATGGAGCTCACCACCGCCCGCCGGCCCTTCCTCTACTTCCCGCTCCGCCATCACTTCGAGCAGAACTTCCACGTGCGCCACCGGCTCGAGCGCTACGGCGCCGGGCGCCGGATGGACTTCGACGAGTCGACGCCCGAGGTGATCGCCGAGGCGATCGCCGCCGAGATCGGCCGCGAGGTCGACTACCGCCCGGTGGAGACCGACGGCGCCGCGCGGGCCGCGGCGCGGATCGCCGAGTTGCTCTAGCGACGACGGCGGCGCAGCGGGCACCCGGGGCACAGCACGGCGCCCGGGACGCGGTGGTAGAGGCAGCAGCTCGCGCGCAGGTGGAACGGCGTGCCGTCCTCGCCGCGCGCCGACCGCAGCGGCACGTGGAGCGGCGACGGCGGCGCGATCATCCGGGTCGCGAGCCGCGCGGCGAGGTCGCCGTCCGCGAACGCCTCGGCACACCACAGGAACGCCTGTCCGACGCGGTCGCCGGCGGCGCGCCAGAGCGCACGCGGCGCGCGCAGCCGGCGTGCCGCGATCGCCTCGACGAGCGGCGTCGAGGTGGGCGACGAGCGCGTCGTGGCCGGCGTGGGCCAGCGCTGAGCTCGCTCGGCCAACTCGCGCACCTCGCCGCCGCGCAGCGCCGATCCCCCAGATCGCGCCGTCGCGGAACTCGACGCAGCACGTTCGCGGGCGCGAGGTCGGGCACCCAGCCGGACATCATCGCCGCCGCGGTGAGCGACGCGCCCTGCCACGCATGGTGCTCGAGCAGCCACTCCGCTCCGAGCGGCGGGTAGTCGATGCCCGCGCCGCGCGCGACCGCCGCCACCATCTCGTCGAGCGGCCCGTCGGCGCTCGCCAGCGTCGTCGGCCGGCACCCAGTCTCGCAGTCGGGCGCCGATCGCTGCTCGACGGCCAGGCCGAACCCGCCGGCGCGCGCCTCGGCGATCCGCTCGAGCGCGGTCTGGAGCGCATCGCGTCGTGGTGGTCACGCGGCCTGAGGCTACCGGCTTGTTAGGGCACCCTCATATTCCGTCCCCTTGAGTCGGGATTCCTTGCTAGGGTCCGGCCGCGTTAGGGAACCCTAACTCGACGCCGCGATGACCGCATCATGCCACTGCCGATCCCGCGAGATCCCCGCCCCGCCGGCCTCGATCCTGTGCACTGCGGTGCTGCTGCTGTGCGTCGTGGCGTCGCTCGCGATCGGCTCGCGATCCACGCCGCTCGGCGAGGTCGTGAGCGCCTTCAGCGCCTATGACGGCAGCGACGCCCACGCGATCGTGCGCGAGCTGCGTGTCCCGCGCACGGAGCTCGGGCTGCTCGTGGGGGCGGCGCTCGGCGCCGCCGGCGCGCTCATGCAGGGCGTCACGCGCAACCCGCTCGCCGAGCCTGGGATCCTCGGCATCAACGCCGGCGCGGCGTTCGCGGTGGTGCTGGCGATCTCCGTGCTCGAGGTCTCCTCGGTGACGGCGTATGCGGTGGTCGCGCTCGCCGGCGCCGGCCTCACCGCGGTGCTCGTGCTTCGCGCTCGGCGGCCGCGGGGCGGCCCCGATCAGGCTCGCGCTCGCCGGCGCGATGCTCGCGACGCTGCTCGATGTCGCTGACGAGCGCGATCCTCGTCTTCGACGCGCGCACGCTTGACGAGTTCCGCTTCTGGATCGTCGGCTCGATCGCCGGCCGCGACGCCGGCGTCGTGCTCGCGGTGCTGCCGTTCATCGCGGCGGGGCTCGTCGATCGCGCTCGGCGCGGGGCGCTGGCTGAACGCGCTCGCGCTCGGCGACGATGTCGCGCGCGGCGCTCGGCCAGCACGTCGGTCGTACGCGCGCGATCGCGAGCGCCGGCTTCGTGCTGCTCGCCGGCGGAGCGGTCGCGGCCGCCGGGCCGGTGGCGTTCGTCGGCCTCGCGGTTCCGCATATCGCGCGTGGCATCGTGGGGCCGGACTACCGCTGGATCGTGCCCGTACAGCATCGTCCTGGGAGCGAGCCTGCTGCTGGCGGGCGACGTCGATGGGTCGCGTCGTCACGCAGCCGGCGGAGCTCGAGGTGGGGATCGTCACCGCGCTGCTCGGCGCGCCGTTCTTCATCTGGCTCGTGCGCCGCCGCCGGATGGTGGCGCTGTGAGCCGCCGGATCGTCGTGCGTCGCGGGCAGGCGTCGCTGCGGATCGACCTGCACGTCTTGCTCACGGCTGGCGGCACTCGCGGCGCTCTCGCTGCTGGCGCTCGTCGTCAGCGTGGCGGTCGGCGAGTTCCCCGTGCCGCCGCTCGATGTCGTCGCCTCGCTCGCTGGCGCCGGCGACCCCGCCGTCGACTTCATCGTGCTCGACCTTCGGCTGCCGCGGGCGCTGACCGCGCTGCTCGCCGGCGCGGCGCTCGGGGCAGCCGGAGCGGTCTTCCAGCAGGTCACGCGCAACGCGCTCGTCGCTCCCGACGTGATCGGCGTCTCCGCAGGCGCGTCGCTCGCGGCCGTGGCCGTCATCGTGCTCGGCTCGTCGACCGGCGCTGCGAACGTCCCGCTCGCAGCGCTCGCCGGCGCGCTCGTCAGCGGCGGGCTGCTGTACGGGCTCGCGTGGCGCGGCGGCGTGCACGGCTATCGCTTCGTCCTCGTCGGGATCGGCGTGGCGGCGCTGATGCAGGCGGGCATCGGCTACGTGCTCACCGAGGGGCGGATCTTCGAAGTGGCGCAGGCCTACGTCTGGCTGGTCGGCTCGGTCAACGGCCGCGGCTGGGAGCACGTCTGGCCGCTGGCGACGGCGCTCGCGCTGCTGCTGCCGGTGCTGCGCAGCGCTCGCTCGCCGCGCCGACGCGCTCGAGCTCGGCGACGAGCTGGCCCGTGCGCTCGGCCTCGGCGTCGAGCGCTCGCGCCTGCTGCTGCTCGGCGCCGCGATCGTGCTGACCGGCGTCGCCGTGTCCGCCGCCGGGCCGGTCGGCTTCGTCGCCTTCTTGGCGCCGCACCTCGCCCGCCGTCTCGGGCAGCCCGTCTCGTCTGCAGTCGCCTGCTGCCGCTCGCCGCCGGCTGCGGGGCCGCGCTCGTCGTCGTGTGCGACCTCGCCGGGCCGGCTGCTGTTCGCTCCGACGGAGATCCCCGTCGGCGCTGATCACCTCGATCGTCGCCGCGCCGTACTTCCTGGCTGCTGCTGCGCCGCGCGCGGGCCGCCTGCGGAGCGGCCGGATGACGCTGCTGCAGGCGCACGGGCTGTCCGTGCGCGTATGACCGCGCGCTCGTCCTCGACGCGGCTCGAGCTCGCCGTCGAGCGCGCGCAGATCACGGCGATCGTCGGCGCCAACGGCTGCGGCAAGTCGACGCTCCTGCGCGCGCTCGCGCGGCTCATCGCCCCGCGGGCCGGCACCGTGCGTGCTCGACGGGCGTGAGATCCGCGAGCTGCCGTCGCGCGACCTCGCCCGGCGCCTCGGGCGTGCTTCCGCAGTCGCCGCTCGCGCCCGAGGGCCTGACCGTCGCCGACCTCGTCGCCCGCGGTCGCTACCCGCACCAGGGGCTGTTCCGCCAGTGGTCGCGGCACGACGAGGCCGCCGTCGAGGAGGCGCTCGCCGCCACCGGTACCGGCGAGCTTCGCGACCGCCCGGTCGACGAGCTCTCCGGCGGCCAGCGCCAGCGCGCGTGGATCGCCATGGCGCTCGCCCAGCAGACGGAGCTGCTGCTGCTCGACGAGCCGACGACGCACCTCGACCTCGCCCACCAGGTCGAGGTGCTCGACCTGCTCGACGGTCTCGTGGCCGAGCGCGGCCGCACGGTCGTGATGGTCCTGCACGACCTCAACCAGGCGTGCCGCTACGCGGACACGCTCGTCGCCCTGCGGGACGGACGCGTGCACGCCGCCGGCCCGCCCAGCGACATCGTCGACGCCGCGTTCGTCCAGCGAGGTCCTCGGCCTCGACGCCCACGTCATCGACGACCCCGTGACGGGCACCCCGCTGTGCCTCCCGACCGCCCAGCCAAGGAGAACCCGATGCATCTGATCCTGCGCGCCGCCGCGCTCCTCGCTCGTCCTGTCGCTGGCCGCGTGCGGCGACGACGACGAGTCGAGCTCGTCAGCCCGCCGCGACGCGGGAGCTCGTCGTCGGCGTTCCCGGTCACGGTCGAGCACAAGTTCGGCTCGACCGAGATCGCCGCGGAGCCGAAGCGCGTGGTCACCGTCGGCTACACCGACCAGGACGCCGTGCTGGCGTTCGGCGTGGTCCCGGTGGGCGTCGGCGACTTCCTCGGGGGCTACAAGTGGCGCGAGCGCCCGTGGGCGCAGGACGCGCTCGGCGGCGCCGAGCCCGAGGTCGTCAGCGGCCAGCAGATCAACTTCGAGGCGGTCGCCGCCCAGCGCCCGGACCTCATCATCGCCATCAACGCGGGGCTCAAGCAGGGCGACTACGACCGCCTGTCGCAGATCGCCCCGACGGTCGGGCAGTCCGGCGACTACATCGACTTCGGCATGCCGTGGGAGGAGCAGACGCTGCTCGTCGGCCGCGCGCTCGGGCACGAGCGCCTCGTAGTAGGCCTTCTGCGCCGGGTAGTAGTCGTCCCACTCCGGCGCGGGCTCGCCGTCCCGCGCGGCGACCAGGCGGTCGAGGTAGTACTCCCAGCCGGGGCCGACGCTGCCCGCGTCGGCGTCGTCCGGGAGGTGGTGGGTGAACACGAGGGTCGTGACCCCGTCGGCCTCGCTGAGCTCGGCCTCGAGCAGCCATGTTCCGCCCGCGTCGTATGTCTCCACCACCAGCCGCTGCGGAGGCTCGCACGCCTCGATGCGCACCTTCGAGGTACCCGCGCCCTCCTCGAAGCTCATCGTCAGCTCGACGGTCTCACCCGCCGCGCCGTGTCCCGTCCAGGGACCGAACCAGCGCGCGGTGCGCTCGGGCTCGGTGATGCTCGCCCACACGTCCTCGATCGGTGCCCTGAACGTCCGCTCCAGGACGAGGTCGCGGCCCTTTGCGGTTGGCAGCACGCGGCCCGAAGGGCTCGGCGTCATGCGGACTCCTTCGTGATCGCCCGTTCGCGACGGGTGCGGTAGACCTCGGTCTCGAGTGCGTCCAGCCGGGCCTCCCAGCACTGCTGGAAGCCGCTGAGCCAGGCGTGCAGCTCTGCCAGCGGCGCGCTCCGCAGCCGGTAGATGCGCCGCCGCCCGAGCACCTCGTCGCTGACCAGGCCGGCTTCCCGCAGCACGCGCAGGTGCCGGCTCACCGCCGGCCGGCTGATCTCGAAGCCGCCGGCCAGCTCGCCGGCGGACCGCGGCCCGTCCCGCAGCGTCCCGAGGATCTCGCGCCGGACGGGGTCGGAGATGGCGGCGGCGGCACGCACGCGAAAAGCGTAACGAGGCTCGTTACATGACCGAGCTTGTAGCGTCCACCGAAGCCGACGAGAGGAGACGCGATGCGCACCTACCCCCACGGGGTGCCGTGCTGGATCGACACCGAGCAGCCCGAGCCGGAGGCGGCCGCGCGCTTCTACGGCGAGCTGTTCGGTTGGACGCTCGTGGACGCGATGCCGGCCGACGCGCCGACCTCCTACCTGATCGCGACGCTCGACGGCCAGGACGTCGCCGCGATCGCCCCCGCGGGCGACGAGCCGGTCGCCTGGAACACCTATGTGGCCGTCGACGACGCCGACACGACCGCGGCTGCGGTGACGAGCGCAGGTGGCAGCGTCACGCAGGGCCCGGTGGATGCCGGTCCGGGCGGCCGGATGGCGAGCTGCGCCGACCCCGCCGGCGCCCGCTTCCGGCTCTGGCAGGCTCGGGCACGGCCAGGTGCGCAGCTCGTCAACGCGCCGGGGAGCTGGAACTTCAGCGACCTGCGGACCGCAGACCCGGCGCGCGCGCAGGCGTTCTACGCCCCGCTCTTCGGCTGGGAGATCACCGACCTCGGGTTCGGGTCGATGATCCGCCGCCCCGGCTACGGCGACCACCTCGAGGCCACCGTCGACCCCGGCATCCGCTCCCGCCAGGCCGACGTCGCCGCCCCACCCGGGTTCGAGGACGCGATCGGCTGGCTCGTGCCCGCGGAGCCCGGCCAGCCCGACCACTGGCACGTCACGTTCGCGGTCGAGGATCGCGACGCCTCGGTCGCGCTCGCGGAGCGCCTCGGCGCGACCGTGCTCAGCTCCGACGACACCGACTGGACGAAGCACGCCGTCATCCGCGACCCCCAGGGAGCCGAGCTCACGCTCAGCCAGTTCACCCCACCCGGAGGCTGAACGTGGATACCGGCGACCTGATCGAGGCGGTGCGGGCGCGGCGCGTCGCGGAGCTCCACAGAGGTTCGCGTGCTCGAGGCGGGCTTCGAGTCGGCGGATGACTTCAACCGCTTGTCCGAGCGATACGGGCGCGGGCTGCTCGCCTCGGTCTGAGCGCCGCCCAGGTACGCTCCGCGCCGAGCTCACCGAAGGGATCGAGATGCCCCGCACCCACTACCTGCCCGACGACGAACGCGTGCATTACACGTGGGATACCGGCCATGAGCCGGTCCTCGGAATCGAGTCGGGCGACACGGTCGTGGTGTGGACGCGGGACGTGAGCGACAACCAGATCGGGCCGGACTCGGACGCGAGCGTGATTGCCGGCCTGAATTGGGACTTCGTCTACCCGCTCGCCGGGCCGATCACGGTCGCCGGCGCCGAACCGGGCGACACGCTCGCCGTCGAGATCCTCGACATCCGGACGCAGGGCTGGGGCTGGACCGCGATCCTCCCCGCGCTTGGCTTGCTGACCGACGAGTTTCCCGACGCCTACCTGCGCGTCTTCGACATCTCCAACGGGCGGTACGCGTTCCTGCGCGAGGACGTCGCCATCCCGCTGGCGCCGTTCCTCGGGACGATGGGCGTCTGCCCCGCGGGCGCGAGCGCGCAGCCGGTGATGCCGCCGGGCACGTTCGGCGGCAACCTCGACACGCGCCAGCTCGTCGGCGGCGCGACCCTGTATCTGCCCGTCCAGGTCGATGGCGCGCTGTTTTCGTGTGGCGACGCGCACGGCTGCCAGGGCGACGGCGAGGTGTGCGTGACCGGCCTCGAGGCGCCGATGTACGCCACCCTGCGCTTCACGCTGGAGAAGGGCCGCGCGTTGCCGTCGCCGCAGTACCGCACACCCGCGCCGCTCACCCCGCTCGTCGACCTTGCGCCGTTCTACGGGACGACGGGCATCGGCGGCGACCTCTACGTGGCCGCGCAGGAGGCGGTGCGGGCCATGATCGACCACATCGTCGACCGCTCGCGCCTGAGCCCGGAGGACGCGTACGTGCTGGCCTCCCTGTGCGTCGACCTGAAGATCTCCGAGATCGTCGACGCCGGCCAGTACGTGGTCAGCGCGCTGCTCCCGGAGGCAGTCTTCCGGCCCGCCTAGGCGGCATCATCCGTACATGGCATACGACGAGGACCTGGCCGACCGGATCCGCGAGCTGATCGCCGGCGAAGCAGGGCTGACGGAGATGCGGATGTTCGGCGGCCTTGCCTTCCTGATCGGCGGCCACATGTCGGTGGGCGTGAGCGGGCAGGGCGGGCTGATGGTGCGCGTCGACCCGGCCGAGACAGATGCGCTGGTCGCCAAGCCGCACGCGCAGCCGTTCGAGATGCGCGGCCGCCCGATGCAGGGCTGGCTACGGGTCGACGCCGAGGGCGTTCGCACCAAGCGCCAGCTCGAGCCGTGGGTGCGCCGCGGCGTCGGCTACGCCCGCTCGCTGCCACCGAAGGGGTGACTCCGGCGCGACGTGCCACGATCTCGTACGTGACCGCCGCGGACCAGCACCTGCAGGACCTCGCGCGGCTGCGTCGCGTCCGCGACCGGATCGATCGCGAGTACGCGCAGCCGCTGGACGTCGAGGCGCTCGCCCGCGACGCGCACATGTCGGCCGGGCACTTCAGCCGCGAGTTCAAGCTCGCGTACGGCGAGTCGCCGTACAGCTACCTGATGACGCGGCGCATCGAGCGCGCGATGGCGCTGCTGCGTCGTGGCGACCTCAGCGTCACCGAGGTCTGCTTCGAGGTCGGCTGCTCGTCGCTGGGCACCTTCAGCACGCGCTTCACCGAGCTGGTCGGCGTGCCGCCCAGCGTCTACCGAGGACAGGAGGCGGGCGCGATGGCGGGGATGGCGCCGTGCGTGGCGAAGCGGGTGACGAGACCGATCAGGAATCGAGAAGCGCCGGTCGCGGGCCGCAGCTAGCGTGCTCGCCATGGACATCACCATCCACCAGACCTTCCTCCCGCACGAGGACCCGGAGGCGTCCCTGGCCTTCTACCGCGACACCCTCGGCTTCGAGGTGCGCAACGACGTCGAGTACGAGGGGCTGCACTGGATCACGGTCGGCCCCGCCGGCCAGCCCGACACGGCCCTCGTGCTGCACCCGCCGGCGGCCGACCCCGGGATCACCGACGACGAGCGCCGTACCATCGCCGCGATGATGGCCAAGGGCACCTACGCCGGCGTCAACCTGGCCACCGCCGATCTCGACGGCACCTTCGAGCAGCTGCAGGCGAAGGACGCCGAGGTCGTCCAGGAGCCGACCGACCAGCCGTGGGGCGTGCGCGACTGTGCCTTCCGCGATCCCGCCGGCAACATGATCCGCATCTTCGAGGTGCGCTGAGCGTGGCGGCCACGAAGGACCAGGCACCGGCTCGGCAGGCGGCCGACAGCCACGATCTGATCCGCGTGCAGGGCGCGCGCGTGAACAACCTCAAGGACGTCAGCGTCGAGCTCCCGAAGCGCCGGCTGACGGTGTTCACCGGCGTCTCCGGCTCGGGCAAGAGCTCGCTGGTGTTCGGCACGATCGCCGCCGAGTCGCAGCGCATGATCAACGAGACGTACAGCGCCTTCGTGCAGGGCTTCATGCCGACGCTGTCGCGGCCCGAGGTCGACGCGCTCGAAGGGCTGACGACGGCGATCATCGTCGACCAGGAGCGGATGGGCTCGAACCCCCGCTCGACGGTCGGCACCGCCACCGACGCCAACGCGATGCTGCGGATCCTCTTCAGCCGGGTCGGGCAGCCGCACATCGGCCCGCCGAACGCGTACTCGTTCAACGTCCCCTCGGTGAAGGCCAGCGGTGGGATCACGATCGAGCGCGGCGGCAAGACGAAGACCGAGGTGGCGACCTTCAGCCGCCTCGGCGGCATGTGTCCGCGCTGCGAGGGCATGGGCTCGGTCACCGACTTCGACCTGTCGGCGCTGTACGACGACAGCAAGTCGCTCAACGAGGGCGCGCTCACGATCCCCGGCTACAGCATGGAGGGCTGGTACGGCCGCATCTTCCGCGGCTGCGGCTACTTCGACCCCGACAAGCCGATCGGCAAGTACAACAAGCGCGAGCGGCACGACCTGCTCTACCGGGAGCCGACCAAGATCAAGGTCGAGGGGATCAACCTGACCTACGCGGGGCTGATCCCGCAGATCCAGAAGTCGTTCCTGTCCAAGGACGTCGACGCGCTGCAGCCGCACATCCGCGCGTTCGTAGAGCGGGCGATCACGTTCACGACCTGCCCCGAGTGCGACGGCACCCGGCTCGCCGCGGAGGCCCGCTCGTCGAAGATCGAGGGCAAGAGCATCGCTGACGTCTGCACGATGCAGATCAGCGACCTGGCCGGCTGGATCCGCGGCCTCGACGAGCCGTCGGTGGCGCCGCTGCTCGGCGGGCTGCAACATCTGCTCGACTCGTTCGCGGAGATCGGGTTGGGCTACCTCTCACTCGACCGGCCGTCGGGCACGCTGTCCGGGGGAGAGGCCCAGCGCACCAAGATGATCCGCCACCTCGGCTCGTCGCTCACCGACGTCACCTACGTCTTCGACGAGCCCACGATCGGCATGCACCCGCATGACATCGAGCGGATGAACGCTCTGCTGCTGCAGCTGCGCGACAAGGGCAACACGGTGCTCGTCGTGGAGCACAAGCCGGAGACGATCGCGATCGGCGACCACGTCGTCGACCTCGGCCCCGGCGCAGGCACGAACGGCGGCAGCGTCTGCTTCGAGGGCACCGTGGAAGGGCTGCGGGAGAGCGACACCACGACCGGCCGGCATCTCGACGACCGGGCGACCCTCAAGGAGACGGTGCGCTCGTCCGGCGGCGCGCTGGAGATCCGCGGCGCCGCGACCAACAACCTCCGTGACGTCGACGTCGACATCCCGCTCGGGGTGCTGTGCGTGATCACGGGCGTCGCCGGCTCCGGCAAGAGCTCGCTCATCCACGGCTCGGTCGCCGGCCGCGACGGCGTGGTCGTCATCGACCAGGCCGCGATCCGCGGTTCGCGACGCAGCAACCCCGCGACCTACACCGGTCTGCTCGATCCGATACGCAAGGCGTTCGCGAAGGCCAACGGCGTCAAGCCGGCGCTCTTCAGCTCCAACTCCGAGGGCGCCTGCCCGACATGCAACGGCGCCGGCGTCATCTACACCGAGCTGGGCGTGATGGCGACGGTCGAATCCACCTGCGAGGAGTGCGAGGGAAAGCGATTCCAGGCGTCGGTGCTGGAGTACACGCTCGGCGGCAAGAACATCAGCGAGGTGCTGGCGCTGCCGGTCAGCGAGGCGACCGCATTCTTCAGCGATGGCGACGCCAAGGTGCCCGCGGCCCACAAGATCCTGTCCCGGCTCGCCGACGTCGGGCTCGGCTATCTCACGCTCGGCCAGCCGCTCACCACGCTCTCCGGCGGCGAGCGGCAGCGGCTCAAGCTGGCCACCCAGATGGCGGAGAAAGGCGACGTCTACATCCTCGACGAGCCGACCACCGGGCTCCACCTCGCGGATGTCGAGCAGCTGCTCGGCCTGCTCGACCGGCTCGTCGACTCCGGCAAGTCGGTGATCGTGATCGAGCATCACCAGGCGGTGATGGCGCACGCCGACTGGATCGTCGACCTCGGCCCCGGCGCCGGCCACGACGGCGGCCGGATCGTCTTCGAGGGCGCGCCCGCCGACCTCGTCGCCGGGCGCTCCACCCTCACCGGCGAGCACCTCGCGGCCTACGTCGGCGCCTGACTGCGCACACCTAGCGCCGGGATCGTGCGGTGGCTGATCGGGCCGATCGCCAGCGCGTAGAGCACGGTTCCGGCGCCGACGGTGCCCCCGAGCGCGAAGCCGGTGACGAGCACGGCCGCCTCGACGGCCGTGCGCACCACGCGCAGCGAGTGCCCGCGGGCGGCGATGCCGGTGCTGAGCCCGTCGCGCGCTCCCGGGCCGAGGCCGGCGCCGATGTAGAGGCCGGTCGCGACGCCGTTGCCGGCCACGCCACCGACCAGGAGCGCGATCCGCGCCCACAGCGCGGACGGCGGATCGAAGAGCCACAGCATGAGGTCGATCACGACCCCGACGACGATCGCGTTCGCCAGAGTGCCGATCCCGAGCCGCTCGCGCAGCGGCCACCAGCCGAGCAGCACGACGAAGCTGATCAGCACCGACCAGGTGCCGATCCCGAGCCCGAACGTGCGCGACAGACCCTGGTGGAGCACGTCCCACGGCGCGAGCCCGAGCCCGCTGAGCACCATCATCGCGATCGTGACGCCGAACAGCACCAGGCCCACCATGAGCTGGGCGCCGCGGCGCGCGCGGCGGTCGGGCGGGACGGGGAGCAGTGCCGCGCGCATTCGCGGGGCGGATAATCGCGCACATGACCGCCATCACCCTCGATGTGAGCGCGGGCGAGAAGATCACCGACCGTGAGCGGCGCCGGCTCGTGATCCTCTCGCAGCGCCCGGAGCTGACCGTGACCTGGTCGCACCACGCGCCGGGCGAGGCCGGGACCGAGCTTCACATCCACCGCGAGCACGTCGACGCGTTCTTCGTGCTCAGCGGCGAGCTCACGTTCTTCCTCGGGCCGCGCGGCGAGCCCGTCACGCTCGGCGCGGGCAGCTTCGTCGCCGTGCCCCCGAACGTCGTGCACGCGTTCCGCAACGAGAGCGATGCCGAGGTGTCGTGGCTCAACTTCCACACCCCGGACGCGGGCTTCGCCGACTACCTGCGCGGCGTCAGCGACTTCGACAACTTCGACCCGCCCGCGGACGGCGGCCTGCCCGCCGCCGAGGCGATCGTGGCCGCGCCGCTCGAGCAGGCCACGGTGCCCGGCCTGCACGTCTCGATCAACGGCGATGGCGACCTCGCGTGGGAGCTCGACGACGGGCGCGTGCTCGGGATCACAGCACGGCGCTGAGGCGGGCGAGCGTGGCGCTGTACCAGCCGTATCAGCACGCCGCATAGGCTCACCGGAACGGTGATGGAAGCCAGCGCTGCGGGCGGCCATCCTGTACGGCATGGAGACGAGAGCTTTCGGACGGCTGGGCCAAGTGAGCGCGCTGACGCTCGGCGGCGGCGGGATCGGGAACGTGTGGGGCGAGGTGGATCGCGCCGAGGCGGTCGCCACCGTGCGCGCCGCGCTCGACGGCGGGATCACGATGCTCGACCTCGCGCCCACCTACGGCCCGGGCGAGGCGGAGCTGGTGGTGGGCGAGGCGCTTGGCGGAGCGGTGCCCGACGGGGTGCTCGTCACGACCAAGATCCATCCCGGCGACGGCGATGTGGCCGAGCGCATGCGGGCCGGGCTGGCGGCCAGCCTCGAGCGGCTACGGCTTCCGCGTGTGGACCTCTTCATCCTGCACTCGCAGCTGAGGCCCGATCACCTGCACCATGAGGGCACGATGACCGCCGGCCACTTCCGCGACGTCGTCCGGCCGGAGCTCGTGCGCATGCGCGACGAAGGGCTGATCGGCGGCTGGGGCCTGACGTGCGCCGGCGATCCCGACGTGCACGTGGACGTGCTCGGCGACGACGAGGCGCCCTACGGGATCCAGTGCGTGGCCAACGCGCTCGACTTCAGCGGGGACATGTGGCTGTGGGGCGAGCACGGGCAGCCCGACAACGCGCGCGTGATCGCTGCCGCCGAGCGCGCTGGGGTGCCCGTGATGGCGATCCGCGTGGTCGCCGCGGGATCGCTCGCCGACGCCCTCGACCGCCCGCTGGAGCCGGACCATCCGGCGGCGCGCGACTTCGAGGCCGCCGCGCCGTTCCGCCGCTTCGCGGCCGAGCGCGGCGAGCCGGCCGCCGTCCTCGCGCACCGCTGGGCGCTCACCGCACCGGGTCTCGCGACCGTCGTGCTCGGCGTCAAGAACCGCGAGGAGCTCGACGAGTGCCTGGCAGCCGAGGCCGCCGGCCCGCTGAGCGACGAGGACATGCGGGCGATCGCTGCGCTCCGCCCGGCGGCTGCCTGAGCCACCCGCCGCCTCCAGGGCGCATAGGCTGCCCGCGATGGGTCGCCGCGTCGCGCTGTTCGCCGCAGTCCTGCTCGCCATCGCGGCGCCGGACCTGCTGCGCGGCAGCCCCGAGCCGGTGCGGGAGGCGGTGGCGAGCCGGCCGCTTCCGGTGGCACTCGACGTGGGGACCGCGCCGGCGCCGCCGCTGACGACCAATGCCGCCGTACGGCGGGCGCGGCGCTGGGCCGCCCGGCGAAGCGGCGAGGTGGCGTTCGCGGTGCTCGACGACCGGCGGCGCCTGCGCGGGAGCGCCTACCACCTGCGGATGCCGTCCGCCAGCGTGTCGAAGGCGATGCTGCTGATCGCCGTGCTGCGGCGCGAACGCAAGCCTGACTCCCTCACGCTCGCGACGCTGCGCACGATGGTCACGGCCTCGGACAACGACGCCGCCGACTTCGTCTACGGCCGCGTGGGCGCCGCCGGGCTCGCGGACGTCGCGCGCGCGGCCCGCATGACGCACTTCGGCACGGGCTACTGGGCGAACGCGCGGGTCACCGCGGCCGACCAGGCGCGGCTCTTCCTGAGGCTCGACCGCGTGGTGCCGAGGCGGCACCGCCGGCTGGCGCGGTCGCTGCTGTCCTCGATCGTCTCGTGGCAGCGCTGGGGGATCGCGGCGGTCGCGCGCCGGGCGGGCCTGCCGGTGTGGTTCAAGGGCGGCTGGCGCGCGGACGTCGTGCACCAGGTCGCGCTGGTCGAGGGCCGCGGCCGGCGCGAGGCGATCGCGATCCTCACGCGCGGCAGCCCGTCGTTCGAGTACGGGGTGGCGACCGTCGAGGGCGTCGCCCGCCGCCTGCTCAGCGGCTGATCCCGGGCTACGCGGTCTCGACGACCGCGCGGATCGTCACCGCGCCGCGAGCGCGGGCGACGGAGACGCGATGATGGCCGTCGCGCAGCGCGTAGTGGTCGCCGACGCGGACGACCGAGACCGGCGGCAGCGGCGTGCCGCGCTCCTCGGCCTGGAAGATGCGCAGCCAGCGGCAGCGGGTGACCGGCGACGGACGGAAGTCGCGGTCGAACTGCGCGGCGCGGTTGGGCTCCGTCGTGGCGCAGATCGCCTCGACCGGGATCTCGCGGATGCCTCGGCTGGGGCCCACGCCGGACCGCCGCCGCAGCGGCTGGTCGTCGACGGCGAGCGGCCCGTGGCACTGGCGCCGAAGCCGAGCCACGAGAACGGCGCGCCGGCGAGCCCGCGCGGCGGCGGCGAAGGCGCGCTCGGCCTCGAGCTCGATCCAGGCGGACACTGGGTGCTAGAGGCCCTTGGCGGCCGGACGGTGCTTGGCGCTGGGCCGCTCGCCGCACATCAGCAGGGCGAGGCGGACGAGATCACGCTGGGAGGTGTTGGCGGGGAGAAGCATGCGACTAGTGTCGACTCTGAGGCCCCTCGAAATGATGCGGCGAGCACGTGAAGTGCCCGCGAGCAGCACCACTCTTGGGGAGCGGGAAGCCGCACCCCATGGGTGCGCTATCTCGACCGGCGCCGGCGGCGAGCACCCGCGCTCGCCGCCCGGCCGGCGAGGCGGCCGAGCTTCCGCGCCTCGTCGCGTGTGAGGTTCTGCGGCCGTCCACGGGACTTTCGAAGCAGCCGCGCGACCTCGCGCCGATCGTCCGCCGACAGCTCGTCCCACCCGGCCTGGAGCCAGAGGTATACGAGAGAGGCGCGGCGGCGCAGCTCCGCCCACGGGATCTCGCGGGCGCTCGGGAGGCGGCTCGGCTGAGGCATCGGTGCGGAGGGTAACCTCGCGCGATGGACTACCGACAGCTCGGCGCCTCGGGCCTGCGCGTCTCGGCGCTCACCCTCGGGACGATGACCTTCGGCGGGCGCGACAACTTCGCCAGCGTGGGCTCGACCGACGTCGACGGCGCGCGCCGCCAGCTCGACCTCTGCCTCGACCACGGGATCAACTTCGTCGACACCGCCAACGTCTACTCGGGCGGGCTGTCCGAGGAGATCCTCGGCAAGGCGATCGACGGCCGCCGCGACCGGCTCCTGCTCGCCACCAAGGCGCGCATGCCGATGGGCGACGGCCCGAACGACGCCGGCCTCTCCCGCCACCACCTGATCGCCGAGTGCGAGGCCAGCCTGCGGCGCCTCGGGACCGATCACATCGACCTCTACCAGGTGCACGAGTGGGACGGGCAGACGCCGCTCGAGGAGACGATGGAGGCGCTCGACTCGCTGGTGCGCAGCGGCAAGGTCCGCTACGTCGGGGCGTCGAACTACTCGGGCTGGCAGCTGATGAAGGCGCTCGGCGTGGCCGACCGCCACGGCTACCAGCGCTTCGTCACCCAGCAGATCTACTACTCGCTGCAGGCCCGCGACGCCGAGTACGAGCTCGTCCCGATCGCCGTCGACCAGGGCGTCGGCATCCTCGTCTGGAGCCCGCTCGCCGGCGGCCTGCTGTCCGGCAAGTACCGGCGCGACCAGGACGGCCCGGAGGGATCACGCCAGCTGAGCGACTGGAACGAGCCGCCGGTGCGCGATCGCGAGCAGCTCTACGACGTCGTCGACGCGCTGGTCGAGATCGGCGAGGGCCACGGCGTCTCCGCCGCTCAGGTGGCGCTCGCCTGGCTGCTGCGCCGGCCCGGCATCACGTCGCTGATCGTCGGGGCGCGCACCGACGAGCAGCTCGCCGACAACCTCGCGGCCGCCGAGCTCGAGCTTTCCGACGGCGAGTTCGACCGGCTCGAGGAGCTGAGCCGGCCGCCGCTGATCTACCCGCACTGGCATCAGGCCAAGACGGCCGCCGACCGGCTCGGTCCCGCCGACCTGGCCCTGCTCGGCCCCTACGTCTGACGAGCGGGCACGCGGGGGAACGAGCGGTCGGGCGGGACCGCGCGCTGCCAGCGCGAGCCGCGGGCCTGCGTTTCCGGTTTCACCGGGGCGGCTCTGCCGCGCGGGTACGTGCGGTGCTCGGGCGGCCTGATCGTGGGGCGCTTCTCCATGCTCGCCATCGAATCGCAGCGACCGCTGCACCGGCCATGGCCCGCCGGTCCAGGATCGACCGCCTCCCGATAGCCTCGCGGCATGACGGCTCCGGAGGCGCAGCTCGAGGACGACGGCCACGGGCTCGCTCCCGCCGCCCGCGGCTGGTTCGTGGTCAACCTCGCCCAGGCGCGCGCCCGCGGCAGCGAGAAGCTCGGCGTCTGGACCGACCTCGAGCCGCCGGAGTCGTTCGAGGACTACGGCATCGGCGTCCACGTGCTGCAGCCGGGCCAGGCCAACGGCCGCTACCACGAGGAGGACAACCAGGAGGACTTCCTCGTCCTGCTCGGCGAGTGCATCGCGATCGTCGAGGAGCAGGAGCGCCGCCTGAAGGCGTGGGACTTCGTGCACTGCCCGCGCGGCACGCGGCACATCTTCGTCGGCGCCGGCGACGGGCCGTGCGCGATCCTCATGGTCGGCACCCGCCTGCGCCCCGGCCTGCTGTATCCCGTCAGCGAGGTCGCGGACCGCCACGGCGCGTCGGTGCAGGAGGAGACGACCACGTCGCGCGAGGCGTACGTCGGCGACCCGCCGCGACCCCGACGCGGTTCAGCTGGCCGCCTTAGCCGTCGCTGGACGCCTTCCAGAGGTTGATGCCGGCCTCGACCGCGTGGCCGTCGATCTCCGCCAGCTCCTCGTCGGAGAAGTCGAGCGCCCGCAGCGCGCCGAGGCTGTCCTCGAGCTGGTCCACCGTGCGCGCGCCGATCAGCGCGGAGGTCACGCGCGGGTCGCGCAGCGTCCACGCGATCGCCATCTGCGCGAGCGACTGGCCGCGCCGGGACGCGATCTCGTTCAGCGCCCGCACGTGCGCGAGCGCCTCGTCGGTGAGCATGTCCTCGCTGAGGGCGCCGCCGCGCGACACTCGCGAGTCCTCCGGGACGCCGCCGAGGTACTTGCCGGTGAGCATGCCCTGGGCGAGCGGCGAGAAGACGATGCGCCCACGCCCTCGCGACCGAGGACGTCGAGCAGGTCCTCCTCGATCCAGCGGTTGAGCAGCGAGTAGGACGGCTGGTGGATGAGCAGCGGCGTGCCCAGCTCGCGCAGGATCCCCACCGCCTCCGCCGTGCGGGCGCCCGAGTAGGACGAGATGCCCGCGTACAGCGCCTTGCCCTGGCGGACCGCGGTGTCGAGCGCGCCGAGCGTCTCCTCGAGCGGCGTGTCGGGGTCGAACCGGTGCGAGTAGAAGATGTCGACGTAGTCGAGCCCCATCCGCTGCAGGCTCTGGTCGAGGCTCGCCAGCAGGTACTTGCGCGAGCCATGGTCGCCGTACGGGCCGGGCCACATGTCGTAGCCGGCCTTGGTCGAGATGATCAGCTCGTCGCGGTACGGCGCGAGATCCTCCCGCATGACCCGCCCGAAGTTGACCTCTGCCGAGCCGTACGGCGGGCCGTAGTTGTTCGCGAGGTCGAAGTGCGTGACCCCGAGGTCGAACGCCCGGCGCAGCACGGCGCGCTGGGTCTGGCGAGCGGCGCGTCGTCGCCGAAGTTGTGCCACAGGCCGAGCGACACGGCGGGCAGGTGCAGGCCGGAGCGCCCGCAGCGGCGGTAGGGCATGAGCGTCGTAGCGGTTCTCGGCGGCGAGGTAGGTCATGAGGCGCCGTACCCTAGCCGCCGTGTACGAGCTCCCACCGGAGCGGCTGGAGCGCTGGCTCGACCGCTGGGTCGCCGAGCACGCGCCCGTCGAGCGCACCGAGGTCCGCGCCGGGCGGGTGACGTTCTTCGGCGCGGACGGCGCCGCCGTCGACTGCGACCCGCCGTTCCCGCCGCTGCCCACCGCGGTGCACGACGGGTTCGCGCCCGGGCCGCTGCTCGAGCACGTCCGGCGCGAGCGCGTGGTCGGCGTCGTGCTCGTGCGCCTCGGCGGGCACGCCGCGGGCGTGTTCGCGGGCCGCCGGCTCGTGGCGTCGAAGGTCGGCAGCCGCAACGTCCACGGGCGTCATCGCAAGGGCGGCTCGAGCCAGCGCCGCTTCGAGCGCCGCCGCGAGGGTCAGGCGCGCGTCGCGCTCGACGCCGCGGCGACGACGGCTGCCGGCGTGCTCGTGCCGCACCGCCGCGACATCGAGGCGATCGTCCTCGGCGGCGACCGCCGCGCGCTCGCGACCGTGCTCGAGGACCCGCGCCTGCGCTGGCTCGCGCCGCTGGCGGCCGACCGCGTCCTCGACGTGCCCGACCCGCGGCTCACCGTCCTGCGGGCGACGCCTGAGGCGTTCCTGGCTACGACGGTTCGTCCGCGCTAGGCGCTTGCGCCGGCCCGGGCCACGAGCTCGGGCGGCGTCCGGGCACGCTCGCGCGTGCCGGTGCGCTCGTCGTACACCTCGAAGCCGCGCGCGCGGTAGGTGCGCAGCGCTGCCGGGCCATCGAGCGAGCACGTGTGCAGCCACACCCGCCGCGGGCCGCGCTCCCACGCGCGCCGCACGACGGCGTCGAGCAGCCGCGGCCCGTAGCCGCGGCCGAAGAACGCCGGCAGCAGCCCGAACGAGACGAGCTCGACGGCGTCGCCCGCATGCTCGATCTCGGCGTAGCCGGCCGGCGTGCCGCGGACCCACGCGACCCAGGTCTCGACCTCCTCGCGCGCGAGATGCTCGTGCCAGCGCGCCCAGCTCCAGTCCAGCCGGTCGGTCCACAGCCAGCGGCTGCCGACGCCCGCGTAGAGCGCGTGCGAGAGCTCAGGGGAGGGCAGCTCGGCGCGCCGGATCTCGAGCTCGGGGTCGGCCGGCGGGGCGGCGGCGAGCGCGCCGGGGTCGGTCATCTCGAGGTACCACGTCGTGACGGGCACGGACGGCAGGCGGGGCACGCTACAGACGCGGCGGCAGCCGCCGACTACACGGGCACCATGGACCGCGTCCGGCCGTTCCTCGTGCTGCTCGCTGCGCTTGCCGCGTGGCTCGGCGCGCCTGCGGCTGCCCAGGCGGCAGCGCCGGTGAACACGACGCCCGCCGCTCCCGGCGGCTGGCAGACGGCGCCATACGAGGTCGAGATCTCCGGCACCGACGCCGACGGCGGCCCGCTGACCGCCGAGTGGCTCATCAACAGCACGTCGTCCTCCGCCGCTGGCCCCGGTCATCGTGACCGTCTCCGACGACGGCATCAACAGCTTCGAGACCAGGATCGTCGACGAGGACAACAACGACTCCGGGTGGCGGATCGAGACGGTCCGGGTGGACACCACCGTGCCTGCCGACACCACCGACCCGGGACCGACGACGTGGCGCAGCACGGTCACGAGCGTGACGCTTACCGGCGCCGACGCGACGTCGGGCGATCGACCACATGGAGTGGGAGCTCGACGGGGGCCCGACGCAGAGCGGCCCCGCCGGCACCGTCGTCGGCATCAACAGCGACGGCGTCCACACGCTGCGGACCCGGGCGGTCGACGTCGCCGGCAACATCTCGCCGTGGCGGACGCACACGATCCGCGTCGACACCGTCGACCCGACCGACGTCACCGCCGCGCCGTCCGGCTGGCAGACGGCGCCGCTGGCCGTGACCGTCAACGGCGCCGACGCCCACTCCGGCATCCGCGACGTCACCTGGCGCTACCAGGGCGGCGCGAGCACCACCGTGACCGCGCCGGCCACGGTGAACGTGTCGGCCGACGGCGTGCACGTGCTCGAGACGCAGGTGACCGACGTCGCCGGGCGCTCGAGCGGCTGGAAGAGCCACACGATCCGGATCGACAAGTCGGCACCCGACAATCAGACCCCGCTCGCGCCCACCAGCTGGCAGGCCGGGACCTACGCCGTCGTGCTGAGCGGCGCGGACAGCGTCTCCGGCGTGCGCGAGGTGCAGTGGCGCGTCGACGGCGGTGCGGTCACGCCCGGCGCCTCCGGTCTGCAGGCGACGGTCACCGGCTCCGGCGACCACCTGTTCGAGACGCGCGTCGTGGACATGGCCGGCAACGCGTCCGGCTGGCGCGCCGAGCAGGTCCGCATCGACACGCTGCCGCCGGCGAATACCACCGCGACGCCGACGTCGCCGGAGGACAACCCCTACACCGTCTCCGTCACCGGCACCGACGCGCACTCCTCGATCGCCGCAGTCGAGTGGCGGGTCGACGGCGGTTCGGTCCAGACCGGCGCCGCCGGCGCCACCGCGACCGTCACCGGCAACGGCGCCCACACGCTCGAGACGCGCGTGCTCGACGCCGCCGGCAACAGCTCGGGCTGGCGCACCGACAGCTTCACCATCGACGCCGTGACCGGCGACGCGACGCCGCCCGTGGACACCACCACGACGGTCTCGAGCGCCTGGCGCGTCTCGCCCGTGGCGATCACCGTCTCGGCCACCGACTCCGGCTCGGGCGTCGAGCGCGTCGAGTGGCGGCTCGACGGCCAGCCGGTGCAGTCGGGGCCCGAGCGGCTCGTTCACGATCTCCACCGACGGCGTGCACGAGCTCGAGACGCGCGCGTTCGACGTCGCCGGCAACGGCTCCGCGTGGCGCTCGCAGACGATCCGCGATCGACCGCACGGTGCCGACCGACACGACCGACCTCCCGAGCGGCTGGTACGGCTCGCGCACGTTCACGCTCGACGCCACCGACGCGCATTCCGGGGTCGCCGACATCCAGTACACGATCGACGGCGGGCCGGTGCAGCACGGCCAGCCCGACGACGTCGTCGACCTCGGCGCCGACGGCACGTTCGAGATCCGCCATCGCGTGCTCGACGTCGCCGGCCAGGCCTCGACCTGGACGACCGACACGCTGAAGGTCGACACCGTCGACCCGGTCGACACCACCACGCTCCCCGGCTCGGGCTGGAGCACGACGGCGGTCAGCGTTCCCGCTCTCCGGCTCCGACAACGCCAGCGGCGTGACGATGGAGTGGCAGATCGACGGCGGCGACGACGCACACCGGAAGCCCGGCGGTGGTCGACGCCGACGGCGAGCAGCTGCTCGAGGTGCGCGCGGTCGACGGCGCCGGCAACGCCACCGCGTGGCAGAGCGCCACCGTGCGCGTCGACACCACCGCGCCGCTCAACGACACGCCCGCGGTGTCGTCCGCCTGGCGCGCAACGCCGCTACGACGTCGAGCTGGCGGGCTCCGACCCGGCGGCTCCGGCGTCGACCGCATCGAGCACACGCTCGACGGCAGCGCCGACCTCGACGGTCACGACGCGTTTCGGTCACCGGCGACGGCGTGCACACGCTCGTCAGCCGCGTGGTCGACGTCGCCGGCCACGCCTCCGCGTGGCGGACCGACACGATCCGGATCGACTCGGTGGCGCCGACCGCCGCCGTGGCCTGCGCCGCCGCCGGGCTGCAGTACACCTGCCGCGCGGACGCCTCCGACGACGCCTCCGGCCTCGCGGCCGTCGCCCACAGCGTCGACGGCGGCGCGTGGACCGGCGTCGCCGCCGGCGGCTCGTTCACGGTCGCCCACGGCAGCGTGCGGCTGCGCGCGCGTCGACGCGGCCGGCAACGAGACCGTCACGACGCCCGTCGCGCTCGCCGTGATCGCGCCGCCGACGCCGGCGCCGCCTGTCGACACGCCGGCGCAGCCGACCGCGACGGTCAGGGTCAAGACCGTCCCGGTCCACCTCGCCGGGCACTCCGACATGGCCAGCTTCGTCGGCGCCCTGCACGCCGCGCGCGCGCAGAACGGGACCGTCTCCGTCGACCTGCGGCCGCTCGCCGTCGGCCGCGGACGCTTCCGCGTCGACCTGCGCGTCAGCGCCGGCCGCCGCAGCCGCCGCGTCGCCCGCACGTACACGGTCGGCCGCCTCGGCACGCTGCCGCGGATCCAGGCCGCCCTGCGCGGCGCGAGCGCCCGCACCACCGTGACGCTGACCGTCAAGCGCGCGCGCCGGCCGCAAGTGGCGCGCGCCACGCCTCCGCCCGGGTGGTGCTCGCCTCGTGAAGGTCGTGCCCGCCCAGGGCGCCGAAGGCGCCGTCAGCACGGCCCAGGTGGCCGCCAAGACCCCGGACGGGGCGGCGTTCAAGGCCGCGCTCGACACCGAGGACCTGAAGCTGCGCAAGGGCGAGGAGATCGCCGCCGTCGGCGGCCGCAAGCGCTACGCCGAGATCACCTCGGGCGCGCGCGAGGGCATGTACATCAACACCAGCGGCAACGCCCGCCACGGCGACACGTTCGTGCTCGTGCAGCCGCAACGGCCGCGAGTACCACGTGTACGGGAGCGGCAAGGATCGCCTCGTCGTCGGCCAGCACGACCCCAAGGCCGAGGCCGCCGAGCCGAAGCTGCGCAAGGGGGAGAAGGTCGAGCCCGTCGACGGCCGCAAGCGCTACCAGGAGATCGTGGCCGGCACGCGCGAGGGCCTGTACGTCAACACCAGCGGCAACGCCCGCGACGGCAAGACGTTCGTGCGCGTGATCGACGACGGCGTCGAGTACCACATCTACGGCAGCGGCGACGACCGCGTCACGATCGCCAACGACCTGCGCGACGACGAGCGCCCCGCGCTCCAGCTGCGCAAGGGCGAGCGGGTCAAGCGCGTCGAGGGCCGCGAGAACTACGTCGAGATCGTGTCCGGCGCCCGCGAGGGCATGTTCGTCAACACCAGCGGCAACGCCCGCCACGGGCAGGCGTTCGTGCGCTCGATCAAGGACGGCGTCGAGCAGCACATCTACGGCAGCGGCGACGATCGCGTCGTCGTGTCGAACGAGAAGTCGTAGCGGCCCGCCGCCAGCTCCGGGGCGATCGCGTCGCCGCCGCCGAGCAGCCGTCGGCCACCAGCCGCGCCGACGCCGGGCCGAGCGAGATGCCCCACGCGCCGTGGCCGGTGAGCAGGTGCACGCCGGGGCGGCCCGGGACCGGGCCGAGCAGCGGCCGGCCGTCGGCCGAGAGCGGCCGCGCGCACGCGCGCACCTGCTCGATCCGCGCGCCGGCGAGCGCGGGCACGTAGCGGGCGCCGCGCGCGAGCAGGCCCGGGAGCGACCGCCGCCGCGTCCGGCTGCTCCGCCGTGAACGTCGAGCCGACCGCGGAGACCCCGCCCGCGGTGACGATCGAGAACAGCTCGGTGGGCGCGCCGCCGGGGGCGGTGAGCGCCTCGACGCCCGACTCCTCGAGCGGATGGCGGGGCGGCGCGTCGAGCCGGACCTGCGCGACGACGCCCCAGACGGCGCGCACGGGCAGCGCCGCGCCCAGCGCGGCCGCCGACCACGGTCCCGCGGCGACCACGACGGCGTCCGCCTCGGCGCCGCTCGCCGTCGCCTCCCCCGAGCACGAGCTCGGCGCCGGCGGCGCGCGCCCGGTCGGCCCAGGCCCGCGTCGCGGCGGCGGGCGGGACCGGGCGGCCGGTGGCGAGGCGGTAGGCGTAGACGCCGGGAGCCAGGGCCGGCTCGGCGGCCTCCAGCGCGCCGCCCTCCAGCCACTCGGCGCCGAGCGCGGGGAAGCGCGTGGCGGCGGCCTCGTAGTCGGCGGCCAGCGCCTGCGGATCGAGCGAGACGACCATCGCGCCGGCGGGCTCGGGCGGGAACGCGAAGCCGTGCCCGAGGCCCTCGTACTCGCGCAGCGAAGCCTCGTACAGCGGCTCGAGCACGGGATCCATCGGGTGCTGCAGGATCCCCGAGTTGCGGCCCGAGGCGCCGGCGGCGATCGCCTCCCGCTCGTACAGCCGCACGCGCGCCCCGCCCTCGGCGAGGAACGCCGCGACCGCGCAGCCGGCGATCCCGCCGCCGATGACGACGACCTCCGGCGTGATCAACCGCCGACGACCTCGGCACCCAGCAGGCGCCGCAGCTTGACCTGCAGCTGCAGCGGCGAGAAGGGTGCGGCGAGGCGCTCGTCGGCGCCCGCGGAGGCGACCTCGCGGCTCGCGCCCTGCCCGTGGTCGACCAGCAGCAGCACCTTGGCGTCGCGCGTCAGCGCGTCGCCCCGCAGGGCGGCAATGCCCGCCGCGCCCGAGCCCTTCCAGTCGAGGATCACGAGGTCCGGGCGCTCCTCGCGCGCCTGCTCGGCGGCGCCCTCCACCCCGGCCTCGAGCACGTCCACGTGGCTGCCGAGCGCCACGCGCGCCACCGCGCGCGTGTGGTCGTCGAGCCCCGCGAGCAGGACGCGCGGCCGGCGGGCCGCCTCGGCCGCGTCGCGGATCTCCGGCGAGGCAGCCGGCACGAACGGGTTGGGGCTCGTGCTGCGGGGCGGGATCGTCTCGCTCAGCGGCCCGGCGGCGTCGATCACCGCGCGGGCGGCGGAGATCATGTCGCCGCAGCTCGGGAAGCGCCGGTCCGGCGACTTGTCGAGCGCCTTGGACATCACCGCGTCAAGCCCTTCGGGCAGCTCCGGGCGCAGCGACGACAGCCGCGGGGCCTCCTCCGAGAGGTGCGCGTAGATCACCGCCACGTCGGTCTCCAGCGCGAACGGGACCTGGCCCGACAGGCAGTGGTAGAGCAGGCAGCCGAGCGAGTAGACGTCCGAGCGCGCGCTCACGCGCCGGCCCTCGATCTGCTCGGGCGCCACGTAGTGGATCGTCCCCACCACGTCACCCGCGCGCGTGAGCTGCGCGTGCGTGCCCTCGAGGCGCTTGGTCAGCCCGAAGTCGGTGAGAAACGCCGTTCGGCCCTCGATCAGCACGTTGGCGGGCTTGACGTCGCGGTGGATCAGCCCCATCGCGTGCGCGGCGTCGAGCGCCGACGCCACCTGGCGGCAGACGTCGACCGCACGGTACGGCCGCAGGCGCCGCTCCCGCCGCAGCACGCCCGCGAGGTCCTCTCCCTCGATGTACTGCATGGCGAGGTAGAGCAGCCCGTCGACCTCGCCGGCGTCGTAGACGGTGACGATGTTCGGGTGCTGGAGCGCGGCGGCGATGCGCGCCTCGCGCGTGAAGCGCTCGCGGAAGCCCTCGGACTCCGCGAGGTCCGGAGCGATGATCTTGACGGCCGCCCGCCGCTGCAGGTTCAGGTGCTCGGCGCGGTAGACGACGCCCATGCCGCCGCGCCCGATCCGGTCCTCGATGCGGTAGCCCGCGATCACGGTGCCCACGCGCGGGTCATCGTTGGCTTCCGCCATCATGCTCCCGATTATGGACGCCATCGCGGGCATGCGGCTCCTGTTGGCCGGTAGCGACGTCGAGCGGGTCAACGTCCTGCGCGGGGCCCTGGCCCTCGCGGGCGCCCTCCCGGTCGCCAGCTCGGGCGATCCGGAGGAGGTCGCGGCGGCCGTCGCGGCGAACGAGCCGCCCGCCGCGGTGATCGCCGTGAACGCCGATGCGGCGGCGCTGCGCGCCCGGCTCGACCCGCTCGGCCTCGGCGCCGGCCCGGAGGTGGTGGCGATCGAGGAGCTGACCGGCGAGGGCTGGGACGCGGGGGCGTCGCGCCGGCTCGGCGCGCTGCTCGACCGGCGCCGGCTGCGTGCGCGGCAAGGTGAGCTCGAGTCGGCGCTGGCCGACCACGCGCTCGGCCGCCGCCGCGACCTCGAGGCGGCGGCGCTCGACGGGCTGCGGCGGCTGGCGATGGCCGCCGAGTACCGCGACGACAACACGCCCGAGCACACCCAGCGCGTCGGCGACCTCGCCGCCCGCCTGGCGCGCGGGCTCGGCCACGACGACCGCACCGTCTGGCTGCTGCGCCAGGCCGCCCCGCTCCACGACCTCGGCAAGATCGCGGTGCCCGACAGCGTGCTGCTCAAGCCGGGGCGGCTGACCGAGGAGGAGTTCGAGGTCGTCAAGACCCACGCGGTGCTCGGCGCCCGCGTGCTGGCGCGCGGCGACACCGACCTGCTCATCTGCGCCGAGCGTGTCGCGCGCTCGCATCACGAGCGCTGGGACGGCACCGGCTACCCCGACGGGCTGGCCGGGGACGCGATCCCGTTCGAAGGGCGGCTCGTGCACGTGGCTGACGTCTTCGACGTGCTCGTGCAGGAGCGGCCTTACAAGGAGTCCTGGACGGTGGAGGCGGCGATCGAGGAGATCCGCCAGGGCGCCGGCACGCAGTTCGACCCCGAGGTGGTCAAGGTCTTCGAGGCCCTCGACCCGCGCCCCGGGTCCTGACACAATCGGTCGGCTACCGGTGAAGGGAGCTGCAATGGAGTCCGCCACGCGGGTCCTCGTGGTCGCCAACAAGACCGCCGCCACCCCGAATCTGATCGACACGGTGCGCGAGCGCGCCGCCAAGGGGCCATGCGAGTTCACGCTGCTCGTGCCCAACGCCACGCATGGGCTGCACACGCTGGTCGATCCCGAGGACCAGGGGCAGTCCGAGGCCGAGACGACGATCGAGCTCGCGCTGCCGCTGCTCGAGCAGGCCGCCGGCCGCCCGGTCGACGCGATGGTCGGCGTCCCGGAGCCGCTCGCGGCGATCCAGGACGCTGTCAACCTGCACGGCTTCGACGAGGTCATCATCTCCACGCTGCCGACGCGCGTGTCGAAGTGGCTCCGGCTCGACCTGCCGCACAAGGTCGCCGGGCTCGGGCTGCCGGTCACGACCGTCACGGCGACGTCGCGCGAAGAGGTCCCGGCCGCGGGTAGCTAGCCTGGAGCGCGCATGACGCGCTTCTGGCTCATCACGCAGGCGGCGATCGTAGTGTTCGTCCTCGCGGGCATGATCATCGCGGTGACGAAGCTCTAGGAGAGGTCGCATGTTCCAGTCGATCGTGGTGGGCACCGACGGGTCGCAGACGGCCGGGGAGGCGGTCCGCGAGGCGGTCGAGCTGGCCAAGGCGGTCGGCGCGAGGATCGACCTCGTGTCCGCCTACGAGCCCGTGGCGGGTCAGCGGCTGCGCGAGGAGGCCCGCCAGGCGCCCGAGGATCTGCAGTGGATGGTCAACCCGCGCGAGGACGTCGAGGCCACGCTGCGCGACGCCGCCGAGCGGGTCGAGGGCGCGGGCGTGGAGATCAGCACCTACGCCCGCGAGGGCGACCCCGCGGACGCGATCCTCGACGTCGCGGAGGAGCGGGGCGCCGACCTGATCGTGGTCGGCAACAAGGGCATGACCGGCGCGAAGCGCTTCCTGCTCGGCTCGGTGCCGAACAAGGTCTCCCACCACGCGCCCTGCTCGGTGCTGATCATCCGGACGACCTAGCCCGGCGGCGCGGTCGCCGCGGCGGCGTTGAGCCGCCCGGCGCCGTAGCGCGAGTCGAACCCGGCGACGCCGGTGTCGGTGGCGGTCGCCTGCAGGTGGAGCATGAGCGCCTTCGGCGAGGGGGCGCGACCGATCACCTGCGACGAGACGACCAGCGCGGCGGTCGCCGCCACGTGCGGGGAGGCCATCGAGGTGCCGACGAAGCCTCCCGGCAGGCCGAAGCGGCGGTAGCTCGAGCGAGCGCGCGCGGCGTCGTAACCCGAGGCCCACGGGTAGGTCATCTGGATGATGTCGCGCCCGGCCGGCGCTCCCGGCGGGCAGGCCGGGTCGTTGGTGTCGTCCGCGCCGCCTCCGGGGGCGACGATGTCGAGCCCGCGGCCGATGTTCGAGTAGTCGGCCAGGCACGCGTGCTCGGTGGTCGCGCCGACCGCCATCGTGTACGGGCTGCGAGCCGGGTAGGCGATCGCGCGCCGCGCCTGGTTGCCGGCCGCCGCCACCACCAGGACGCCCTGGCGGTAGGCGTAGCGCAGGGCCGCGAGCACGTCGGGGATCTCCGACGAGCGCACCTGGCGGAAGCCGTCGTCGAACTCGAACGAGAGGTTGATGACGTCCGCGCCGCGGCGCACGGCGTAGCGGATCGCGGCCGTGATGTCGACGCTGTCGCCGGCGCCGTCCTCGTCGAGCACGCGGATCGGCATGATCTTGGCGCCGTACGCCAAGCCGGTCACGCCGAGCTGGTTGTTGGTCCGCTCGCCGATCGTGCTCGCGACGTGGGTGCCGTGGCCGTTCTCGTCGCTGGGGTCGCGATCGCGGTCGACGAAGTCGTAGCCGCGGGCGAAGTCGCCGCGCCAGAAGTCGGGCGAGCGGCGGAAGCGGCGCCCGCGGTTGGCGTACGCGACGCCGGTGTCGAGCACCGCGACGACCGCGCCGCGCCCGCCGGGGCGGCCGACGTCGATCAGGTGCTGCCAGGCGTCGGGCGCGCTCACGCCCGCGCCCTCGAGGAAGTTCCACTGCAGCGACTGCCAGCCTTGGGGGGTGCCGCTGTTGCCGCGGTCGGCGGGGATGAAGCGCGCGAGGCGGGCGATCTGGTTCGGCACCGCGGTCGCCACCTCGGGCCGCGCGCGCAGCTCGCGAACCGTGTCGGCGACGCTCTCGCCGTCGCGGATCTTGAGCACCTGGGTGCGGGGGGCGAACGTGCGGGCGCGCCCCACGCCGGCCTGGCGCTGGACCGCCTTCTGCTTGCCTTCGGCGGACGCGTGGTAGCGCACGACCACCTCTCCCGGCACGTAGTCGGCGGCCGCGGCAGCCGACGGCGCCGCGAGCAGCGCGGCGGCGGTGGCGAGGGCGGGGAGGAGGCGAGACCGGGAGTGCATGGGGCGCAGGCGCGTGCACTGCGCCTCACGTAGGAACATTGTCGGCACCCTGAAGTTACGCGACAACCCCCTGACCCGTGTCATTCCCGATTGACGACAGCGACGAGTACTTCATGCGCCTGGCCCTGCGCGAGGCCGAGCGCGCGCTCGAGCACGACGACGTGCCGGTCGGCGCGGTCGTCGTGCACGCGGGCGAGGTGATCGGCGCGGGCCACAACGAGCGCGAGCTGCGGGCAGACCCGAGCGCCCACGCGGAGATGCTCGCGATCCGCGAGGCCGCTCGCGCGCTCGGCTCCTGGCGCCTGCTCGACACGACCCTCTACGTCACGCTCGAACCCTGCGCGATGTGCGCGGGAGCGATCGTCCTCGGCCGCGTTCCGCACCTCGTCTACGGCACCGACGACCCGAAGGCCGGAGCGGCCGGCTCGGTGCTCGACATCCTCGCCGAGCCGCGCCTCAACCACCGCCCCGAGGTCATCGCCGGGGTCCTCGCCGAAGAGGCCGCTTCGCTCCTCCGTACGTTCTTCCGCCGCCGTCGCTGATCGCTACCCTCCACAGTCGCTCCCGGAGGGGTGCGAGAGTGGTTGAATCGGGCGGTCTCGAAAACCGTTGTGCCGGTAACCCCGGTACCGTGGGTTCGAATCCCACCCCCTCCGCTGATCACTCCGCGAGGACGCGCTCGAAGCCGATCCAGATCGCGTTCACGGCCGTGGTGACGATCTGCTCGCGCGGGACGTGCGGGTGGTCGCTCCACCAGATCGCCAGCCCGGTGAGGCCGGCCCGGATCACCTCGGCCGCCATCTCGATCGACTCGGCGTCGGCTGAGCCCGCGATGTTCTCGGCGCCGGGCTCGGCGCCGAGGATCGCGGCGAGCGCCGCCCGCGCCTCCCCTTGCACCTGCTCGTGGATCGCGCGGATCTCCGCGACGCCCGTGGTCTCGTGGAAGAACATCCGCGGCGCGTAGGGATGCTCCTCGACATAGCGGGCCCAGGCGTCGAGCGCGCGGGGAATCCGCTCCGCCGCCGGCTCCTCGCCGGAGAGCTGGTCGCGCCACATCTCCAGCAGCTCGTCCCGCGTGCGCTCGAGCAGGCGCTTGTGCAGTTCGAGCTTCGATGCGAAGTGGTCGTAGATCACCGGCGGCGTGACGCCCGACCGGCGCGCGATCGCTTCGATCGAGGCACCGTGATAGCCGCGCTCGGCGAACACCTCGAGCGCCGCGAGCTCGATCACCTCGCGCCGCGCTTCCGCGCTCAGCCGCCGCCTGGGGCGTGCCGCGGCCGCTTCTCTCCGAGCCAACCTAATGCTCCCTAGGTAGTAACCTACTTCGGACTAGCTTATGCGAGCGAGGAGACGGGATGCCTGATCAGGTGATCGAAGACCCGACGCTGCGGCAGCGATTCAGCTTCCGGCGCACGACCGACACGGATGGCGGCGAGGTCCTCCACGTCGACGATCTGGGTCGATCCCGGTGGCGGCGTCACCCCGCACGTACACCCCGCGATGGAGGAGCGCTTCGAGGTCCTCGAGGGCGAGCCGAGCTTCCTCGCGGGGAGGAGGTGGCAGACCGCCGCTCCCGGCGAGACGGTGGTGGTCGCCGCGGGCGTCCGGCACGCCTACCGCAACCGCAGCGACCAGGCCGTCCACATCGTCTGCCAGGCCCGGCCGCCCTCGACGCTGCAGGAGTTCCTCGAGGACGCGGCAGCGCTCGGCCGCGCCGGCATGCTCACCCGCCATGCCCTGCCGAAGACACCGGGTGCGCTGCTCGCGGGCGCGCTGATGGCGGAGCGCTACCGCGAGATGGTCGTGCTCGGCTTCCCGCCGTTCCCGCCGGCGCCGGCTGCAGCGGCTCCTGTTCCCCGCCCTCGCTCGACTCGGCGAGCGACGCGGATACCGCGCCGGGCGGCTCGCGCAAACGCTGTGACGGATGCAGACGGAGGCTCACGAATGCGACTACCGAACAACGCGCACACCTCCCGGCCCTGGCGGATCCACGAGCTGACGGGCGACTTCCAGCGGTTCTGAACGCTCACGATCTCCACGAGCTCGCGGGCGCGGGCGAGCTCCTCGACCGTCACCTCCGAAACACCCACGAAGCGGATCTTGCCCTCGTCCTGCAGCTCGCGGATGGTCGCCGAACTGCTCCTCGAGCGGCACGCCGGGATCGATCGGGTGCAGCTGCCAGAGGTCGATGCGGTCGACGCGCAGGCGCCGCAGGCTCGTCTCGCAGTCCGCGCGCAGCCGCTCGGGCCGCCCGTCGGGGTCGCCGCCGCGCGCCAGCCCGCCCTTGGTCGCGATCACGAGGCCCTCGGGATACGGGTGGAGCGCGTCGGCGATCATCTCCTCCGAGCGCCCGTATGCGCGCGCGGTGTCGATCAGGTCGATGCCCAGCCGGACGGCCTCGAGCAGCGCCTCGCGGGCCTCCCTCGGCGCCGGCTCCCCCCGCACGCCGGGGAGCCGCATGGCGCCGAACCCCAGCCGGTGGACGGGCAGCTCGCCACCGATCGCGAAGGTGCCGGACGTGTGCGCAAGGAGGGCATCGCGACCACGCTACGGCCTCAACCGCGCTCGAGGTCAAGTCAGAGCTTGGGCTGCCAGAGCGCGATCTCGGCTCCTGCGGGCGGCGCCAGCACGCTGCGCCAGCCCGCCGGGCCCTCGCGCGGCTCGAGCAGCACGGTCGCGCCGAGGCGGCGTCCCTGCTCGGTGGCACACGCGATGTCCGGCACCTCGACGTACGGCAGCCAGAGCGGGCGCTCGACCTCGCGCTCGACCACGCCGCCCTCGATCCCCTCGCCCAGGTTGAGCGAGATGTAGAGGCTCGGGCCAACGCGCACGCTCTCGGCGGTCCAGCCGAACAGCCGCGTGTAGAAGGCGCACGCGCGCGGCAGGTCGTCGGTGCGCAGCTCCAGGTGGACCACCGGGTTGGTGACGGCCGAACTCATCCCGCTCCGGTTTGACTGCGGGCCCCGGCGAGATTCACCGCACGCGCAGTGAGTCCCGACCGCGCCCTCGGTCTAACGTGGTGATGAGCGCCCTCGTGGACACCGCCTTCGATGACCTCGTCGAGGAGCAGCGCGCGGAGCTGCACGCGCACTGCTACCGCATGCTCGGCTCGCTGCACGACGCCGACGACGCGCTCCAGGACACGCTCCTGCGCGCGTGGCGAGGGCTGCCCGGGTTCCGCGGACGCAGCTCGCTGCGCACGTGGCTGTACCGGATCGCGACCAACGTCTGCCTCGACGCGATCGCCCGCCGCCCCAAGCGGGTCCTGCCGATCGACTACGAAGCCGAGGAGCGGGAGGCGACGCTGTGGATCGAGCCGTATCCCGACGCAGCTGTCGAGGATGGCCACGCCGCCCCCGAGGCGCGCTACGAGCGGCGCGAGGCGCTCGAGCTGGCGTTCATGGCGGCGCTCCAGCACCTTCCCCCGCGGCAGCGGGCCGCGCTGATCGCGCGCGACGTGCTCGGGTTCTCGGCGAAGGAGGCCGCCGAGTCGCTCGAGACCACCGTCGCGTCGGTCAACGGCGCGCTCCTCCGCGCCCGCCGGACGGTCGCCGAGCGGCTCCCCGAGCGCAGCCAGCAGGCCACGCTGCGCACGCTCGGCGACCGTCGGCTGCGGGAGATCGTGGAGCGCTTCGCCGATGCTTTCGAGCGCGGCGAGGTCGACGCGATCCTGGACCTGCTCGCCGACGACGCCACCTTCTCGATGCCGCCGTACCCCGACCGCTACGAGGGGCGGGAGGCGATCGCCGGTTCGTGGCTGATGCCAGGCGGCCCGCCGCCGCGGCTGCGCTACCTCGCCACGCGCGCCAACGGGCAGCCGGCGCTCGCCACCTACCTGCTCGACCCCGCCTCGGGCGCCTACCTTCCGCTCGCGCTCGACGTCCTCAGCCTCGAGCGGCGAGCGGATCACCGACGTCACCGCCTTCCGCACGCCGGCGCTCTTCCCACGCTTCGGTTTGCCGGAGCGCATCCGCGAGCCCTGATTCGTCGCCGAGGCGGGTAGGGTCCGCCGATGGACGATGCGATGCTCGAGCGGCTCGCCGACCTCGTGGTCGGGTTCGGGGCCAACGTGCAGGAGGACCAGATCGTGTCCGTCTCCTGCGAGCCCGGGAAGGAGGATCTGACCCGGGCGATCGCGGCCAGCGCGTACCGGCGCGGAGCGAAGTTCGTCGACGTCGCGTGGTTCGACCCGTGGGTCAAGCGCGCGCGCGTCGCGCACGCGCGCGAGGAGACGCTCGACTTCGTCCCCGACTGGTACGGGGAGCGGATCCTCGCGCTCGGCGACCAGCGGGCCGCCCGCATCGGCCTGTCCGGGCCGTCGGCGCCGGGCCTGCTCGAGGACCTCGACCCGATCCGGTCGGGCAAGGACCGGCTGCCCGCCGTCAAGGAGTCCGGCCAGGTCGTCAACGACCGCACGACGAACTGGTCGATCATCCCGTGCCCGTCGCCGGCATGGGCGACGCTCGTCTTCCCCGACCTCGACTCTGGCGAGGCGCTCGCCAAGCTCGAGGGCCACGTCGTCCACGTGCTCCGACTCGACGAGGCCGACCCGATCGCCGCCTGGCGCGAGCGCATGGACACGCTCGTGGCCGTCGCCGGCCGCCTCGGCGAGCGCAGCTTCGACGCCCTGCACTACGAGGCGCCCGGCACCGACCTCATCGTCGGGCTGCTCCCCGGCGCCACCTGGCAGGCGGCGCGCTTCGAGACGATCGACGGCATCGAGCACATGCCGAACCTCCCGAGCGAAGAGGTGTTCACGACCCCCGATCCGATGCGCACCGAAGGCCACGTGACCTCGACCACGCCGCTCGTCCTGGCCGACGGGACGGTCGTCCGCAACCTGCGCGTGCGCTTCGAGGGCGGCCGCGCGGTGCAGATCGACGCCGACAGCGCCGAGGACACGATGCGCACGATCGTCGAGCACGACGAGGGCGCGGCTCGCCTCGGGGAGATCGCGCTCGTCGACCGCGAGGGCCGGATCGGCAAGCTCGACACCGTCTTCTACGACACCCTGATCGACGAGAACGCCTCCAGCCACGTCGCCCTCGGCCAGGGGTTCCCGTTCCTGCTCGACGACCCGAGCGCCTCCAACGAGAGCCAGATCCACATCGACTTCATGATCGGCTCGCTGGAGATGACGGTCACCGGGATCACCGCCGACGGCGAGCGCGTGCCGGTGCTCGTCAACGGTGACTGGCGGGTCTGAGAGCGCGCTAGTCTCCACCCGCTCCAGGAGAGGTGCCGGAGCGGCTGAACGGGCACGACTGGAAATCGTGTGACGGGGGTCAACCTCGTCCGAGGGTTCGAATCCCTCCCTCTCCGCTGCTGATCACGGGTGGACCGAGAAGGCGACCGAGCGCGTGGCCGGATCGGCTCGGTCGAGTCGCACCGCGACTTCGCTGCCGGGCGGTGGGCAGTCCTCCTCGAGGCGGCCGCGGACGGCGGGGTCCCGGAGCTGGATGCGCTTGTCGTCGATGACGACGGCGTCGAAGCGCTCGCCCTCGCGCCCGGCGAGCAGGACGGCCTCGACGAGGTCGACGATGGCCCGCTCGACCGTGTTCGCCCGTCGCTGGCCCGCCGCCATCGCCGCCGGCAGCTCGTCCAGCCCGGCGCGGACCCACGCCGGCGGCGACGTCCCCGCGGCAGCGGCCAGGCAGCACTCGGACACGTAACGGTCCTGCAGGCGCCGCAGCGGCGCGGTCGCGTGCGCGTACGAGGCGGCGACGGCGAAATGCCACGCGTCGGCGGGCGGTGCGCCGTCGAACGCCGTGTAGCCCGCAGCGCCGGCGACGCCGGTCGCCTCGTGCATGACGGCCGCGTGGCGGGGGTGAGTCGGGTCGAGCGCGCGGACGAACTCGGGGTAGGAGGTGTCGGCCGGCCAGTCGACGCCGAGCGCCGCAGCCTGGCGCCGCAGTCGCGCGAGCGCACCCTCGTCCGGCGGCGGCTGCGTCCGGAGGATGCCACAGCCGGCGCGGAGCATGAGCGTCGCGGCCGCCATGCCGGTGAGCAGCGAGATCTGCGCGTTGTACTCCTCGCTCGGCAGCGGCGCCCGGTATTGCACGGTCCAGCTTCCGTCCTCCTTGACCACCTCCTGCTCCGGAACCGCAAGGCGCACGCCGCCGCGCGCGCGCTCGAGCGCCAGCCGGCGCTCGCCGACCTCGCGCAGCACCTCCTCGAGGTCTCCCGGCACGTCCTCGTAGGTGTGCTGTGCGACGCTGCGCACCTGCGTGCGGACGACCTCGGTGGCCGTGAGCTCGCCGGCCGCGTCCAGGTCGAACGTCCACAGCACCGCCGGTCGCCACTCTCCCGGCAGCAGGCTGCCGGCGCCCTCCGACAACGCGGGCGGGTGGAGCGGCGTCTTGGTATCCGGCGCGTAGATCGTCACGCCGCGCGCGTGGGTGTCGCGGTCCAACGGGCCGCCGGGCGTGACGAACGCGGCCACGTCGGCGATCGCGTAGTGCACGCGATGTCCGTCGCTGCGGCGCTCGATGTGCATGGCCTGGTCGAGGTCGCGCGAGCCGGGCGGGTCGATCGTCACGAACGGCAGGTCGCGGCGCTCGCCGGTCGGCGGCCGGCCGGCCGCGGCGACGGCCTCGGCGTGCACGTCCGGCGGGAAGTCCTCGGGCACGTCCGCCTCGCGGTGGATCGCGTCCAGCCCCTCCCGCAACGCCGTCGGTGGAGCGACTCGTATGCGCCGGCCGGGCATCGGTCAGATCTCGCCGCGGAACGTGTCGCAGGCGCCGACACGGTCGCTCTCGTAGCCCATGCTGAACCACTGCTGGCGCTGCGCCGACGAGCCGTGTGTCCACGCCTCGGGCGTCACCCGCCCCATCCCTCGAGGGTCCTGGACCTGCGACGTGTCGAGCTTGACCCGGTTTCTGAACTTCATGCTTGCTGTCGTACCCAGACGAGCGCGAGTCGCCTCGCGGCCCCGTTGGCGCTCAGAGACCCTGGCGCCGGAGCAGCCGGCCGAGCTCGCTGATCCCGTGGACGAGCCGGTCGTCGGGCACTCCGGAGAAGCTGAGCCGCGCGTGTTCGGGATCTTGGTCGACGGGGAAGAAGGTCGCGCCGGGAACCCAGGCGACCTTCGCCTCCGGGAGCATGGTCTCGGCCATGAACGCGGCGGCGTCGAGGCCGGGGAGGGTCAGCCAGACGAAGAGGCCGCCGTCGGGATTCGTAAAGCGCACGCTGGCCGGGAACGTCTCCGCCATCGTCGCGAGCATCAGGTCACGCTTGCGACGGTACACCGGGAGCGCGCGAGCGAGATGGGCGTCGATGTCGTAGCGGCTGAGGTACTCCGACGCCGCGGTCATGTTGAGCGTGCTGTTCTGCGTGTCGGCGGCGAGCTTGAGCAGCGTCAGGCGCTCGAGGATCTCGGGGCTCGCCACCGCCCAGCCGAGCCGCAGCGCCGGCGCGAGGATCTTGGAGAAGCTCCCGAGGTGCAGGACCCGGCCCTCGGTGTCGAGGCTGTTCAGCGTCGGCAGCGACTCGCCCTCGTAGCGCAGCGCGCGGTACGGCGTGTCCTCCACCACCAGCAGCTCGTACGCGTTGGCCAGCTCGATCAGGCGCCGCCGGCGCTCTAGGCTCAGCGTCACGCCGGTCGGGTTCTGGAAGTCCGGCACGGTGTAGAGCATCGTCGCGCTCGGGTTGGCCTCCAGTACCTCCTCGAGGTGCTCGGTGTCCATCCCGTCGGCGTCGGTCCGCACCGGCGCGTAGACCGGCTCGGTGGGCGCGAACGCGATCAGTGCCCCGAGGAAGGTCGGGTTCTCGGTCACGACGACGTCGCCGGGGTCGACGACCAGCTTGGCCGCGAGGTCGAGGCCCTGCTGGGCGCCCTGGATGATCAGGATGTCGTCGGCGGTACACGCGATGCCGTCCCGCCCGACACGCTCGGCGACCTGGGCGCGCAGCCGCGGCAGGCCGTTCGTCGTCGTGTACTGCAGGGTGTCGGCGCGCTCGGGCACGAGCAGCTCCGCGTAGATCTCCTGCAGCTCCTGCACCGGGAACAGCGTCGCGTCCGGGTAGCCCCCGCCGAACGAGATGATGTCTGGGTCGGCGCCCAGCCGCAGCAGCTCGCGGATAGCCGACGGTTGGACACGGCTCATCCGGCCGGCGTAGGAGACGATCGTGGGATCGGTTCGCGCGGTCACGAGCATCCAATCCTCTCATGGCCGACGCGCTGCGGCGGCGCCTGAGCGCCGCCGCAGCGTCGGTCGCGTCTACTCGAGCAGACCGCCGAGCGCCCGGCGGACGAGGTCCGCGCGCTCCGCGTCCGTCGACAGGTGCTCGAGGCCGAAGCCCAGCAGCAGCGTGTCCTCGGTCGAGGTGCCGGCGTAGAAGTTCACCAGCTGCTCGCCGAAGGCCCAGTCGCTCGAGTTCGGCGGGCTGCCGTCGGGCTCACCGGGCACGCTCCAGGTGCTCGTGCCCTCGAAGCCGTCCGCCAGCGTCGGGGCCCCGCCGTTGATCACGAACCGCGTGTCGTCGACGAACGCGCCCACGCCGCCGAACGCCGGGTCGGTCACGTACGTGATCGAGACCTCGACCTGGCCGCCGAGCAGCGTCGCAGGCACGTCGTACGCCACCTGCTGCCAGCCGTTGGTCGTGCCCGTACGACCGTTCCAGGCGCCGCTCGAGCCGGGGCCGGCGCAGTCGTCACCACTGAAGTAGTGGCCCAGGAACGGGTGCAGCGCGACCAGGAAGCCCTGGTCGCAGTCCGCCGGCCGGTCGGTCGACGTCCCCGTCCCCGCCAGCGTCGTCCAGTTGTCCCGGCCGACGGTGTGCGCCTCGACGACCAGGAAGTCGTAGTCCTGCTCGGCGTTGAGCGACAGCTGGAACTGCAGCTGCGCGCTCGTTGCCGTGCCGAGGTCGACGGTCTTGGTGAGCCGCATGTACGAGTTGTCCGCGTGGACCGCTCCCGCGTACCGCGTGCCCTCGACCGGCGAGTACGGACCGCCCGCCTGCGGGTACTCCGCCGAGCCCCAGCTCGTGAACTGCGGGAACTCGTCGGGCGGCAACACGTCGCTCGTCGGCTGGAAGACCCCCGCCTCGTCGAGTGGGTTGTCTCCGGCGGCGAGGTTCCCGAGGAAACCGTCGATCGGGTCGGCGATGCCGGCCACCGAGGCGGGCTCGGTGAAGTAGTCGGTGCGCGTGAATGCCCCGAGGTAGTACTGGCGGAAGTCGTTCGCCAGGATCAGACAGTCGTCGTAGATGCTCACCGTGACGACGCACTCGCTCGTCTCGTCGCCGTTGGTGGCGTAGTAGAGGCCGCCGACGAGCTGATTGACCCCGACGGCCGGGTTGCCCTCGTACTGCGCGGTCTCGCCGGCGTGGATGAGCTTGCCACCGTCGTTGAGGTAGTCGCGCACCCGCAGCGTGAGGTACTGCTGGCGCTCGGCCACCGCGACGTCCCGGAACTGCCCACTCCCGATCCGGATGAGCTCGTCCTCCGGATCCTGGGTGAGCCGGTTGTCGCCGAGGTACCAGAGCACCGCGTCGTAGTGGTCGAGCACGCCGAGGTCGTGCGGCACGCCGCGGCGGTCGACGTCCCAGACATCGGCCCGATAGCCGGCCTGCCGGATCGCCCGCCGGTGCGCCCGCACGTACTTGGGCGCGTTGGTGCCGGCCGGGTAGGTCGGGTTCACGCCCGTGTAGTCCTCGTTGGCGAGGATCAGCACGTCGTCGCCACTGTCGCGCGCGACCCGGTACACGAAGCTCTCGCTCCGGACCTCGCCCTTGCCCTTCTTATAGCCCTCGAACCACACTCGCACGTCGTCGCCGCGGTCTGCTCCACGGACGACGCCGCGGAACTCCGCGTAGTAGTCGTCGTTCTCGTCGCCGTAGCGCTCACCGCCGCGCCACTCGCGCGCGTCGGCGGTGCGAGTCCGCCCGCCGTCGATGCGGTAGTGCATGTGCAGGCCTCTGATGGCCCGCTTGGCGACCACGGCCACCGTCTGCGGATCGCCGTAGGAGACGTCGAACGTGTCGACGCGGAAGTTCTCCGCGCGGCGCCCGACGACCGACTCCGGGTCGTCCGGGTCATCGGCCGACGTGGCGACCGAGATCGCGAACGGGATGTTCTTCTCGAACTCGGCTTGGATGAGCCCTTCGTCGTCCGGGAAGTTGAAGCCGCTCGCGCAGTCGTCGGCCTCCCATTCGTCGCCCGCCACCGAGTCCGACGCCGCCTCGCACGTCGACATCTCGGGTGTGAAGCCGAGCGTGCCGTACTCCTCGGTCATGTGCGTGTCGGTATCGCCGTTCGTCGTGTAGAGCTCGGCCGAGATGTCGGGGTCGTAGCCGGGGATCGCCGGGTTGGCGTCGTCACCGGCCATCGCCTCGTAAATCACGTCGTCCGGCGTCGGCGTGGCCACCTGCCAGCCGGTGCCGTAGAGCAGCAGTTCGGCGGCGGAGTGGTAGTTGACGAAGAACTCGAAGCCGACGCGCCCCATGAAGCTGTCGAGCGCCTGGGACTCGGGCTCGGAGTTCGGCCCCGGGCCGCGGTAGGTCTCGCTGCCCGGGTCGGGCGACGACCCCTCGTTGTCGTAGCCCCACTTGGTCGCATAGTTGCGGTTCAGGTCGACGCCGTCGCCGGGCGCGATCCGCCCGTCGCCGTTGTTGTCGCGCAGGTTCTTGCGCCACAGCCGCTGGCCGGGGGTGAACGACCAGTCGTAGCCGTCCGGGTTGGCGACCGGGACGAACCACAGCTCGCGCGTGTCGACGAGCTTGCGGATCGTGCGATTCGTGTTGTAGCCGTCGAGCACGTAGTGCATCAGGCGCCGGTTCATCTCGGGCGTGATCCACTCGCGCGCGTGCTGGGCGCCGAGGTACAAGACCGACGGCTTGCGGCCGTCGCGCCTGTCCGGGTCCTTGGTCACCTTGAGCGCCACGATCGGCTTGCCCTGGACGGTCCTGCCGATGGTGACGAGCTTCGCGATCCGGCGGTTGTCGCGCGCCGCCTGCTCGTACTCCTCGCGGAGCCCGCCGGCGCCGGAGTACGGCCGGAAGACCCCGTCGCCCGTCTGAGCGGCGCGTGCCGTCGCGCTCTTCCCGCGGACCTTCTTGACGCTGAGCGCGAGGCCCTTGCCCCGCAATTGCTGGGCTTGGCGTCCGCTGAGGATCAGCTCGACGCGGAGCTTGCCACCCGCTGCGCGGCGCACCTGCAGCTCGTGGCGGTCGATGCCGAGCTCGGCGAGCGCACCGAGCTGTGCGCGACTCACCTTGCCCTTGTAGACCTCGAGCCGGTCAGCCGCGTGAGCACTGGCGCTCGCCACCAGCACGGCGAGAACTACCGATACGGACGCAGCAAGTGCGCGCTTCATGAATCCCCCCACGATCGACTTCCCGCCTGCCTGACCGGATTTTTAGTACTGCGGGACTTGCCTGTCAATCAAGGCGGCATCCGCACACCCTCGCGCCGCACCCGGAACCAGTGCGCGGCGTAGGGGGCGAGGGGGAGCGTGGCGGGCAGCGGGTGCTCGGCCTCGGCGAAGAGGTCGACGAGCGCCTCGCCGTCCTCGACCGGCACGGTGACCTCGACCTCGCGGCCGGCGAGCTCGTGCACCGCCACGATCGTGGAGCCCTCCCAGTCACAGCGGTGGGCGAAGACGGACGGCTCGCCGGTCTCGAGCAGCTCGAGCGTGCCGAAGCCCAGCTCGGGGCACTCGCGGCGGCGGCGCACGAGCCGCTCGAACCAGCTCATTAGGGACTGCGGGTCGCGCCGCTGGGCCGCGACGTTGACGTGCTCGGGCCCGAACGGGCCGTCCGGGAGCGGCCGCCGCAGCTGCGCGGGATCCTCCACCGTCGAGAAGCCGCCGTTGCGCTCGGCCGACCACTGCATCGGCGTGCGCACGGCCATCCGTCCCTCGACGTCGAGGTTCTCGCCCATGCCGATCTCCTCGCCGTAGAAGAGCACCGGCGTGCCGGGCAGCGAGAAGGCCAGCGAGTACGCCATCCGGATCGCCCGCTGGTCGCCGTCGAGCATGGTCGGCAGCCGGCGACGGATGCCGCGCCCGTAGAGCTGCATCGACTTGTCGGGGCCGAAGCGCGCGAACACCTCCTGCCGCTCGCTCTCGGAGAGCTTGTCGAGCGTCAGCTCGTCGTGGTTGCGCACGAAGCGCCCGAGCGACGCCTCCTCGGGCAGCTCCGGCATCGCGCGCAGCGCACCCGCCAGCGTCGCGGCGTCACCCCGCGCCAGCGCCAGGTAGAGCGCCTGGTTGCCGAGGAAGTCGAGCACCATGTGCAGCTCGTCGCCGTCCTCGTCGCCGAGGAAGGCGCGCACGTCCTTCGGCGGCAGGTTCACCTCGCCGAGCAGGACGGCCTCGCCGTCGCGGCGGTTGAGATGCCGCCGCAGGTCGCGCAGCAGCTCGTGCGGGTCGACGATCGCGCCCTCCGGCAGGCCGGTCGGCTCGATCATGAAGGGCACGGCGTCCACGCGGAAGCCGGACAGGCCCTGGGCGAGCCAGAAGCCCATGACCTGCGCCAGTTCGTCCCGTACCTGTGGGTTCGCCATGTTGAGGTCCGGCTGGTGCGAGTAGAAGCGGTGCAGGTAGTACTGGCCGGCCTGCTCGTCCCACGCCCAGTTGGAGTCCTCCTTGTCCGGGAAGACCACGTCGCCGGGCTTCTCCTCCGGCTTGTCGTCACTCCAGACGTAGAAGTCGCGGTACGGCGAGTCGCGGCTCTCGCGGGCCGCCTGGAACCACGGGTGCTGGTCCGACGTGTGGTTCATCACGAAGTCGGCGATCACCCGCATCCCGCGATCGCGCGCGGTGCGGATCAGCTCCGTGAGGTCGCCGAACGTCCCCAGCCTCGGGTCGACCGCGTAGTAGTCGACGATGTCGTAGCCGTCGTCGCGGTTCGGGGAGGTGTAGAACGGCATCAGCCACAGGCAGCTGATGCCGATCCCGGCGAGGTAGTCGATCCGCTGGGTCAGCCCGACGAGGTCGCCGCAGCCGTCGCCGTCCGCGTCGTAGAACGTCTCGACGTCGAGGCAGTAGAGGACCGCGTCCTTCCACCACAGGTCGCTGGTGACCTTGGCCCTCATCGCAGGCGGGGGAGGACGTGCTCGCCGAAGGCGTCGATGAACGGGTCGAGCTCTTGGCCGACGTGGTGCAGCGCCAGCGCGTCGAAGCCGAGCGCGGCGAGCTCGGTGAGCGCTTCGACGTGGCGCTCGACGTCGGCCGAGACGAGCACGCTGTCGCGTACGTCCTCGGGACGCACGAACTTGGCGGCCGCGTCGAAGTGCTCGACCAGCTCGAGGTCCCACGGGACCGGCGGCGCGAACACGTTGGTCCGCCACTGGTCGTGCGCGATCCGTAGCGCCTCCTCCTCGGTCGCCGCCCACGAGAGGTGGACCTGGAGCACGAGCGGGCCGCGGCCGCCCGCCGAGCGGTAGGCGTCGACGATGCGCCGCAGCTGCTCGACCGGCGCGTTGACCGTCGCCAGCCCGTCGGCCCACGAGGCCGCCCAGCGCGCCGTCGCCTCGCTGACCGCGGCGCCGAACAGCGGTGGCGGGCGCTCGGGCAGCGTCCACAGGCGCGCGCGGTCGACGACCACGTGCCCGCGGTGGCTGACCTCCTCGCCGGCGAACAGCGCGCGCATGACGTCGACGCACTCGCGCAGGCGGGCGGTGCGGTCGGCCTTCGACGGCCAGCGTGCGCCGGTGATGTGCTCGTTCGACGCCTCGCCCGTGCCGAGCGCGATCCACAGGCGGTCGGGGAACATCTCGGCAAGGCTCGCCGCGGCCTGGGCGATGATCGCCGGGTGGTAGCGCTGGCCGGGCGCGTTGACGACGCCGAACGGCAGGCTGGTGGTGGCCAGCGCCGCTCCGAGGAACGACCACGCGAAACCCGACTCGCCCTGGCGCTCGCTCCACGGCGAGAAGTGGTCCGACGACATGCCGCCGTCGAACCCCGCCTGCTCGGCGCGGCCGATCGCGCGCAGCAGCGCGCTCGGAGGGATCTGCTCGTGCGAGCAGTGCAGCGCGACGCGCGGCATGCACTGCCTGCTACCCGGAACGGCGGCTACGCAGCGTCGAGCAGCTCGCGCGCGTCCGGCAGCGCGCCCAGCGCGCGCAGCGCGCGGTCCTCGACCTGCCGCACCTGGTGCGGCTTCACGCCCATGGCCCGAGCCGTCTCGGTCGGGGTGTGGGGCGCCTCGCCGCCGAGCCCGAAGCGCAGCTCGAGCACGCGGCGCTCGGTGTGGCCGAGCTGGCCGAGCACGGCGTTGATCCCGTCGCGCTCCGCGCCCGCCACGGCCTCCTCCTCGGGCGAGAGCGTCGGGGCGGCCAGCAGGTCGCCCAGCTCGGTCTCGGCGTCGTCGCCGATCGGCGCGTCGAGCGAAGCGGGCCGCCGGCCCGCGCCGCGCAGGCGCTCGACGTCCTCGACCTCCCACTCCAGCGCCGCGGCGAGCTCCTCGTCGTTGGGGATGACGCCGAGCGAGCCGGTCAGGCGACTCTCCGCGATCTCGATCTTGCGCACCTTGTCGGCGACCGGGATCGGGAGCCGCACGATCCGGCCCTTGTCGGCCAGCGCGCGACCGACCGACTGGCGGATCCACAGCGTCGCGTACGTGGAGAAGCGGAAGCCGCGCCGGTAGTCGAACTTCTCGACGGCGCGCACGAGCCCGATCGTGCCCTCCTGGATCAGGTCCTGCATCGTCAGGCCGGTGTCGTCGCGCTGGAAGCGCTTGGCGATGTGCACGACGAGCCGCAGGTTGGCCTCGATCATGTGGTCCTTGGCGGCCAGGTCGCCGCGCTCGACACGTCGGGCGAGCGCCTGCTCCTGGGCGGCCGTCAGCAGCGGAGTGCGGGCAATCCGCCGCAAGTGAAGGGCCAGTCCGTCGTCGTGGCGTTCGCTCATGTGCAGCCACTTTCGAAGCGGACCCTCAAGCGGTTCTGAATGCACCCTCAAGGGCGGCTCAAGCCTTATGCGGGGCTGACGCGCGCGCGCCTAGCGTCGGCTCCAGAAACGAATCCAGGAGACGACCATGGACCGCCTCTGGGCCGACGGCCCCCCGACCCGCACCTATTCACCGGCACCCCTGCGTGACGAGCGCCCTGCCGAGCCGCCGCGCGACGACGACCGCGGTGGCGTGCCGCCGCGGCGTACCGGCAGCGCCGGGGCCGGGGCGCCACCGCCGCAGCGCGGCGGTGGAGGCGGGTCGCGCTGGCTGGCGGCGGTCGGCGGCGGCGCCGTGTCCGCCGCGCTCGTGACCGCGGTCCTGCTCGGCACCGGCATCGTGGGCGACGAGCAGTCTCCCGCGACGGCGACGACTCCGACCGCGCCGGTCGTCGCCGGCGGCGGTTCCGACAGCGATCTCGTGCGCAGCGTCTACGCCGCGGCCAGCCCGAGCGTCGTCTCCGTGCGTGCGGGCAGCGGCTCCGGCACCGGCTTCCTCGTCGACGGCGACGGCACGATCGTCACCAACGCGCACGTGGTCGGCGACAACCAGCAGGTGCAGGTGCGCTTCAACGACGACGGCCCGCTGCACGACGCGCGCGTGCTCGGCGTCGACGCCTCGACCGACCTCGCCGCGATCCAGGTCGACGCCGGCGCCGCCGAGGGCGTGCGGCCGCTCGCGCTCGCCGACTCGGCCGACGTCCAGGTCGGCGACGCCGCGGTGGCGATCGGCTACCCGCTGGGCCTCGACCGCACCGCGACGGCGGGCATCGTGTCCGGCCTCGAGCGCCAGATCCAGGCGCCGAACGGCTTCTCGATCGACCGGGTCATCCAGACCGACGCCCCGATCAACCCCGGCAACTCCGGCGGCCCGCTGCTGAACGCGAGCGGCGAGGTCATCGGCGTCAACTCGCAGATCGCCACCGCGGGCGGGAGCGGCGGCAGCGTCGGCATCGGCTTCGCGGTGCCGGCCAACACGGTTCGCGACGTCCTGCCCGAGCTCAAGCGCGGCGCGACGCCCGAGCACGCCTACCTCGGCCTCAGCACCAGCCCGGCGTCCGGCGGCGGCGCGCAGGTGCAGCAGGCGACGGCCGGCGGCCCGGCCGAGCGCGCCGGTCTGGAGGCCGGCGACGTGGTCACGCGCGTGGACGGCGACGAGGTCCAGGATCCCGACGACATCGCGGCGGCGATCGACGACAACGAGCCCGGCGACGAGATCGAGGTCACGGTCCAGCGCGGCGGCGACGAGCGCACGGTCACGGTCACGCTCGGCGAGCGCCCCAACCAGACCCAGAGCCCCTGAGGAAACTCTCGGGTTTCGCTTACCTTGGCTTAGTGTTCGCCCGCTTGACTGCCGCGGCATGGGGAGCTTCGCATCGCGGTCCGCGTTTGCTGCGGCAGTCGGCGTCGGCCTGAGCATGGTCGGCATCTCCGTCCACGGCCTGGTGGGGGTCGACGCCGAGCTCCAGCGCTCGGTGACCGCGGCCCAGCGCCAGGTGATCGAGGAGCGCGTCCTGCCCGTGTCCTCGCCCGAGCGCGGCTGGGATTGCGACGCTCCCACGCGCGACGACCGCGTCTGACCCGACTAGCCTCCCGCCGGTGGGCGAGGCGTATCCGGCACCCGTCGCGGCCGCGCTGGTCTTCGTGGCCTCGGGCGCGGTGCTGGTGCTCGAGATCCTCGGCATCCGCCTGCTCGCCCCGTACGTCGGCCTGACGCTCGAGACGACCACGTCGATCATCGGCACTGTCCTCGCCGGGATCGCCGCCGGCGCGGCGCTGGGCGGGCGTGCCGCCGATCGGTACGACCCGCGGAGGCTGCTCTCGCTGCTGCTGCTCGGCGGAGGCGCGCTGGCGGTCGGCACGGTCCCGGTGGCCCGCGGGCTCGGCTCGGCCTTCAGCGGCCAGGGCGACCCGGCGGCCGTGATCGTCGCGCTGTTCGCGCTCTTCCCGCCCGCGGCCGTCCTCAGCGCGGTCACGCCGACCGTGGCGCGCGTGCAGCTGCGCGACCTCGCTTCGACGGGCTCCGTGGTCGGCCGCCTGTCGGCGTGGGCGACCGCGGGCGCGCTGCTCGGCACGTTCGCCACCGGGTTCGTGCTCGTCCCGCTGCTGGCGACCGACGTCGCGGTGCTGGTCGTCGGCGCCGTCCTGCTCGCGCTCGGGCTCGCGGTCGCCCTGCGCGGAAGCGGCCCGCACGGGCTCGCCGTCGTGCTCGCGGGCGGCTCGCTCGCCGTCGGCGCGACCAGCATCGCGGCAGGCTCGCCATGCGACGCCGAGACCACGTACCACTGCGCGAACGTGCTCGAGGACCGCACGCGGCCGTCCGGCCGGGTGCTCGTGCTCGAGGAGCTGCGGCACTCCTACGTCGACCTCGCCGACCCGCGCCACCTCGAGTTCGACTACATCCGCTGGATCGGCGACGCCATCGACGCGGCGCCCGCCGGCCCGCTCGACGCCGTCTTCCTCGGCGGCGGCGGCTTCACGCTCCCGCGCTACGTCGCCGCGACCCGCCCGGGGTCGCGCTCGCGCGTGCTCGAGGTCGACGGCGACCTCGTGGAGCTGGTCCGCGAGCGGCTGGCGCTGCGGACCGGTCCGGCGCTGCGCGTGCGCGTCGGCGACGCGCGCGTGACGCTGCGCGACGAGCCGACGGCGTCGGCCGACGTGCTCGTCGGCGACGCGTTCGGCGGCCGGTCGGTCCCCTGGCACCTGGCGACCGTCGAGTTCGCGCGCGAGATCCGACGCGTCCTTCGCCCGGACGGCGTGTACGCGCTGAACGTCATCGACCACGGGGAGCTCGGCCTGCTGCGGGCAGAGGCGGCGACGCTGCTCGAGGTGTTCGAGGACGTCCGACTCGTCACCTACGGCGAGCCGGGCGGCAACTTCGTCCTGCTCGCGTCAGAGACGCCGCTGGGCGCGGGCGTGCGCACGAACGCGCGCGGCGCCCGCACGCTCGACCGGGCGGCCGTCGAGCGGCTCCTCCGGGGCGCCGCCCCGCTGCGCGACGAGGACGCCCCCGCCGACCAGCTCCTCACCCCGCGCGCATGACGCCCGACGAGGTTCGGCGGATCGCGGGCACGACGGCCCCCGTGCTGCGCAACCTCCTGATCACCGACGGCTATTCACGCCTGGCGGCGGCGACAGCCGAGCGCGGACCGCCCGGCGCGAACTGGTGCACGTTCGCCACCTGGGCCTCGCGCCAGGCCGGCCGGACGATCCGCGGCGAGGACATGCTCGAACACGTGCGCGCCGAGCTGGGTCGCGATGCCGAGCTCCTGCATCCGATCGCCTCGTTCTGGCGCGTGCTGCTCCGCCGCGGCCTGCTGGATCGCGAGAGCCGGCTCGGCCGGATCACCGCCGCCCTGCACACGCCGTTCGACGCGATCGAGCTGGCCAGCGACGCGGTCGCCCGTGGGAACCGCAAGGTGTTCGAGGAGATCGGCTTCGAGTTCGCCCGCTACCTGCACGAGCCGTTCGACGCGTTCCTCGTGGGCCTGCAGCCGGAGCTCCTACGCCAGGCCTTCACGCACTACGACCAGGCGCGGCGAAGCGGCGACACGGAGCTCTGCGTGCTAGCCAACCTCGAGATCGGACTGCACGAGCAGACCCGCCTGCAGCCCGAGATCCGCGAGGCCCTGGACGCCGCCTCGAGCCGTCACGCGCCGCTATGGCGCCGGATCGTCGGCTGGCCGCTGCAGCGCAAGCTCAGCCGGCTCAGCCGCGAGGTCATCACCGGCAGCTTCATGGTCCTCGCTCTGCCTCACGCCGTGCTGGCACTCGGCCGCCACCTCGACGCGTCCTGCCCCGCAATCACGAACCGCGAGCTCGAGCTCTTGGTGGCGCGCTTCGAGCCGGCGCCGCCGGCGCCCGACGACTGCGGGGCACGCGACTGGTCGGACCTCACCCAGCGGATGCACTACATCGCGCACCTGTTCCGTGCGTTCCACGGGCGCGAGGACCTCGCCTCGCCGCCGTTCACGCCGCGGCAGCTCGAGCGACTTCGCGCCGGGGAGCTTCCCGACGGGAGGCTGTAGGGAACGTCACCTCGGCGAGCAGGCCGCCACCGGGGCGGGCCTCGAGCACGAGGCCGGCCCCGTGGGCGTCGGCCACGGCGCGCACGATCGACAGCCCGAGCCCGGCGCCGGGGCCGTCGGAGTCGCGGTGCAGGCGCTCGAACGGCTCGGCCAGGCGGCGCACGTCGGCCGCCGCGATCTCCGGCCCGGTGTTCTCCACGCGCACGAGGCCCGGCCGTGTCGTGACCTGGACCTGCCCGCGCGGCACGTTGTGGCGAACGGCGTTCTCCACCAGGTTGGCCACCAGCCGCTCGACGAGCGGGCCGTCGGCGCTCAGCGGCGCGGGCTGGGCGTCGACCCGCAGCTCGATGCCGCGGACCGCCGCCTCGGTGGCGACGAGCGAAGCCGCGGCGTGCGCCGCCCGCGCGAGGTCGACGCGGTCGCGGCGCGGGACCGCCTGCTGGCTGCGGGCGAGCACCATCAGCGAGTCGAGCAGCGCCTGCGTGCGGTCAGCGGCCTCGAGCACGACCTCGCCCATCCGGCGCAGCTCGGCGGCGTCGGCGCCGGGGTCGGCGAGCGCGACCTCGACCTCCGCGCGGATCACCGTCAGCGGCGTGCGCAGCTCGTGGCTGGCGTTGGCGACGAAGCGGCGCTGGCCGTCGAACGCGGCCGCTAGGCGGTCGAGCATCCCGTCGACGGTGTCGGCGAGGTCGCGCAGCTCGTCCTCCGGCCCGCTCATCTGGATCCGCTCGTCCATGCGCTCCTGCGTGACCCGCTGTGCGAGCCCGGTCACGTTCCGCAGCGGCGCCAGCGCGCGGCCGGCGACGACGTAGCCGAGCGCGGCCGCGACGATCAGCGTGCCGCCGAGCGCGAGCATGAGCTGGGCATCCAGGCGGGCCAGGGCCGAGTCGGCGAACGCGGGCGGCAGGGTGCGGTCGACCTGGCGGTGCACGAGCCACGAGCTGACCCCGAGCAGCAGCGCGCCGCAGCCGCCGAACAGCAGCGTGTACAGGAGGGTGAGGCGCAGCCGGAGGGTCACACGCGGTAGCCCGCGCCGCGCACGGTGTGGATCACGGGCGGATCCCCGAGCTTGCGGCGCAGCGTCATCACGGTCATGCGGACCGTGTTCGTGAACGGGTCGGTGCCCTCGTCCCACGCGCGCTCGAGCAGCTCATCGGGGCCCACGACGGCACCCTCGGCGGACATCAGGACCTCGAGCACGGCAAGCTCCTTGAGGGCGAGGTCGATCGGACGGCCGGCGCGGGACACCGTGCGGCGGGCGGGGTCGAGCTCGACGTCGCCGGCGGTCAGCACCGGCGGCCGGGGCGCGCCGTTGCGGCGGGCGAGCGCGCGCGTGCGCGCCACCAGCTCGGCGAAGCGGAACGGCTTGGAGAGGTAGTCGTCGGCGCCGAGGGCGAGGCCTCCGACGAGGTCGTCGACGCCGGCGGCCGCGGTCAGCATCAGCACCTTGGTGTCGGGCCGCTTGCCGGCGAGCGCGCGGCACACCTCGTCGCCGTGCAGCTCGGGCAGGTCGCGGTCGAGCACGACGACGTCGTACGGCGCCGCCAGCGCCTTGCGCAGCGCGGAGGCGCCGTCGCGAGCGAGGTCGACGGCCATGCCCTCGCGCCGCAGCCCGCGCGCGACGGCATCGCCCACACGGGGCTCGTCCTCGGCGATCAGCACGCGCATGACCGCGCAGCATGCCCCGCCTCTCTGAAGGCGCGCGAAACCGCGCCTAAATGGCGCCTCAGGCGAGCAGGAGCACCAGCACGATGACGGCGATGATGAGCGCGATGATGGCGATCGTTCTGGTGTTCATGACACCTCTATACCCCGCGCGAGGCGATTCTCATTCAAGCGGGGGCGGTGTGGAGACGGCGGCGAGCGGCGCCGGCTCCGGCGCGCCGCCGGTGTCGTCCACGATGTCAAGCGTCTGGAGCTCGACGACCAGCACCACGTGACGCACGGCGAGCGCCAGGAAGTCGTGGCGCTCCACGGAGCGCGAGCCGTCGAGCCGCCGGACCTCCACGTCGGTGAGCGGGAGGAACTCCCGCTCGTGGGCGTTGAGGAAGTCCGAGGTGCGCGAGCGGAACCCCTCGTGGGGCAGCTGCAGCGTGGCCTCGATCTCGTGGCGCTCGGTTTCGATGCGGACCCGTTCGCGACGAAAATGCATATGCACGAGTATCGGCCATCGCCGCAAGCCGCTGTATAGGGTCAGCCGCCGATGGCCGACGTGGACGCGATCATGGCGCCCTGGTGGGAGCGCCTCCGGCGCGACGTCGCCGGCCTCGAGCTGTTCGACGCGCACACCCACATCGGCGCCGACGATCCCGATGGGATGACGCAGACGCCGGAGCAGCTGCTGGCGGCGCTCGCCCGCGCCGACGCCCGCGCGGTCGTGTTCCCGCTCCACGAGCCGTCCGGCTACCGGGCGGCGAACGACCGCGTGCTCGAGGCCGCCGCGGCGTCCGGCGGCCGGCTCGTGGCGTTCTGCCGCGTCGACCCCCACGCGGACGCGCTCGCCGAGGCGCGGCGATGCCTGGACGCCGGCGCCCGCGGCATCAAGCTGCACCCGCGCGCCGAGCGCTTCGTGCTCGGCGAGCCCGCCGTGCGCGAACTGATGGCGCTCGCCGACGAGCGCCGGGCGTGCGTGCTGATCCACGCCGGCCGCGGCATCCCGGCGCTCGGCCGCGACAGCGTCAGGCTCTCGGGAGAGTTTCCCGGCGCCCGGCTGATCCTCGCCCACGCCGCGATCTCCGACCTCGCCTGGCTGTGGCGCGTGCTCGGCGACCACCCCAACCTGTTCGTCGACACCGCGTGGTGGGACCCCGCCGACATGATCGCGCTGTTCACGCTCGTCCCGCCGGCCAACCTGCTGTGGGCGAGCGACTCGCCGTACGGGCTCCCGCTGACCTCGGCCGCGGCGCACCTGCGCCTCGCCGCCCAGGCCGGCCTGGGCCCGGCGGCCCTGCGGTCGATCGCCGGCGGCCAGCTCGAGCGCCTGCTCGCCGGCTCCGAGCCGGCCGGCGCCGGCCCGGCGCCGGGCGCGGCGCGACCGCTCGACCCGCTGCTCGAGCGCACCGTCTCCCACCTCGCGCAGGCCTGCGCGCGCACCTTCGTGCGCGGCAGCGCCGAGGAGCCGGTGGCGCTCGCGCGGCTGGCGTGCGCGGTCGGCGAGGACGGCCCGCACGCGCCGCTCTTCGCGGCGGTCCTCGGGCTGCTCGACGCCTACGAGGAGCTGCTGGCTCCGCCGCCTCCCGGCCAGACGTTCCCGCTCGCGACCAGGCTGCTCGTGGCCGCCGCCAGCATCGCGCGCACGCCCGACGTGCCGCTGCCCTAGTCGTGCGCGAGCTGGTGGCGCAGCCGGTCGCGCGCCTCCCCGTAACGGCTCACCTCGTAGACGATCAGGAGCGCGAGGATCGCCGCAAGGCCGATCACGACCGCCAGCGCCGGGACCTCGACGGCCACCGGGATCAGGACGAGCAGCAGCGCGGCGGCGATCGTCCGGTGGACGTTGAAGCTGTGGACGTTGCGGTAGCGGAACGCGACGTGCGCCAGCAGGTAGAGCGCGGTGCCGCCGAGCAGCGCGACGGCGGGCACGAGCTTGAGCGGGTCCTCGACGTGCTCGAGCGTCTTCTTGAGCCCGAGCGCGAGCAGCACGATGCCGGCCACCATCGGCAGGTGCAGGTAGGAGAAGGAGTCGCGCGCGATCGTGTTGCGCTCGCGGCCGGGCGACGCGTTCGCCAGCCGCCGCTCGGCGGCCAGCGCGACGACGTCGAAGTACAGCCACCACATCGCAGCGGCCACCATCACGCCGAACGACGCGGCGATCACGACGCCCGCGGTCAGCTCGCCCTCGGCCCCGATCCCGATCGCGACGATCGACTCGCCGAGCGCGATGATGAGGATCAGCCCGTGGCGCTCGGCGAAGTGCTCCGGCACGAGCTTCCAGCCGTCCTGGCCGTGGAAGAGCGGCCCGCTCATGTCGATCGCCAGCGCCAGCGCCCAGACCGCGCCTTGTGGAACGCCATCGAGGAACGATGCGGCAATCAGCAGCCCGATGGCGACCGCGGTGCTCACCGACAGGCCGGTCGTCACGGCGCGGCGCAGCACCTCGTCGTCGCGGCACGCCAGGTAGAACAGCGCGAGGTGGGCGATGCGCACGACGCCGTATGCGCCCGCGAACAGCAGCGCGTCACCGGCGAACGCCCCGGGCACGCATAGGGCGACGATCAGCAGGCCCGCCATCGCGGCGAAGATCACCAGCCGCACCGCCCCCTCCTCAGGGTCGATGACGCTGGTGAGCCAGGCGTAGCCGACCCACGACCACCACATGACGCCGAGCACGAGCATGCCCTTCGCCAGCCCCTCCCACGTCGGTTGGTCGGCCATCAGCGCCGTGCACTGCGTCAGCGCGAGCACGAACACGAGGTCGAAGAACAGCTCGAGCGGGGTGACGCGCGCCTCCTCGCGCAGCGCCGCGCTTATCCGGCGAGGGCGGCTGGGGGCGGTCGCGGCCATCCCCGGATGTTGTCAAGCTCAGCCCTCGGCCAACCGCTGATCGCCCTCGCGGGTCGGCAGGACGAGCGTGGGCGCGCCGAAGGTCACGGTGCCGTTGGCCGTGTTGGGCTTGAACGTCGGCTGGTCGACGGAGGCGAGGTCGAGCCGCAGGCGGTGGCCGGCCTCGAGCCGCCAGTGGTTGCCGAACAGCGGCAGCCGCAGCGTGCCGGCGAGCGCGTCGTAGGCGGGTGCGCTGAGGCGATGGCTGCCGCGTGTGACGAGCAGCGCCTCGCCGTCCGGAGCTACGTCCCAGACGCGCGCGTTGAGCGTCGCCGTCGTGCCGGCGAGCGTGTACGGGAGCGCGACCTCGCCGAGCCCGATGTAGGTCGTGGTCTTGCGCAGCGGGGCGGAGATCGCCGTGTAGCGACCCGGGTGCGTCGGCGCCTCGGAGCTCCGGCACTCGCCCTGCTCGGGGAAGAGCGTGCCGCCGAACACGGGGTCGCTGGCGACGCCGTCGGGATCGCCGGTCCCGCTGCCGAGCGTCTGGCTCCCGCCGGTGCGGAAGCCGACGGTCAGCTCCCCGCTCGCGAGGCTCTCCGGCGTGCGGGCGGCGACCGGCGACGGCGCGCTCCCGCGGCACACGGTCGGCAGGCTCCACACGCCGGTGCGCTGCTCGTGCGAGCCGCCGATGTGCTCGCGCAGGAACAGGTTCGCGCGCGCGTTGAGCGCCTGCCACTGGGCGGACGGGTTCTGCGCGCGGGGATGCCCGATGTCGGCCATCGCGACCTCGACGGGCCAGTCGGCGTCGAGCGCCTTCAGGTACTTGAACTGGCGGAACGCCTCCTGCGCCGGGAACAGGTCGTCGGTCCAGCCCTGGGGCGCGAAGATCGCCACCTTGCGGCCCTTGCGCTGGGCGGCGAAGCCCTCGTCCTGGTAGTACGCGCTGCGCGCTTCCGTCAGCCCGGTGCGGAGGTCGCGGACGACGGGATCCTCGACGCCGGCGACGTCGTACGGATCGGTCTGGATGCGCGCGTGCCACGCGTTGACGGGCGGGTCGAAGCCGAACGGCTGCGTCAGGCCGATCGCGTAGAAGCCTTCGAGGTAGGACTGCTTCGGGGTGCCGAGCGGGAAGCCCTCGCCGGTGTCGCTGTCGGGCCGGCCGGTGGAGGCGCGGCCGTTGGACGCGAGGCTGTGGCCGAGGTCGGTCCAGCCGTACTTCGGCACCGCCACCTGGAGGTCGAGCACGGGCAGCGCGCCTGAGGTGTGCTTGGCGGGGAAGTCCCAGCGGGCCTGGCTGGCCTGCAGCCAGCTCTCACCACCGCCGTAGGAGTTGCCGGTGACCGCGATCCGCTTGGGGTCGAGGTCGCGATAGGCCTTCGCCGTCAGGGCGGCGAGCCACTGCGTGTCGCGGATCTCCCAGTCGCGGCTCTTGAGCTTGACGTTGCCGTCGGGCAGCGAGGCGGAGCCGTTCGGCGTATACGGCGTCTGCGGGCGGTCGGCGGGCGCGACCGACGTCTTGAAGCCGCGCGCGGTGTAGGTGAGCGCGTAGTAGCCGTTGCGCGCGAACCAGTGCGTGTTCCAGCGATGCAGGTCCTCGCCGTCGCCCTCGTCGGTGTTCGACTCCCAGTAGTGCTTGTCGTTGCCGAAGCCGTGGAGCATCACGACGAGCCCCTTCTTCGCCTGACCTCCACGGGGCAGCGTGAGGTCGACGTCGAGCGGCGCGCCGTCGAAGCTCGGCACCGACCCAGAGCAGATCTCGTCCCCGCTCGGATAGGTGGCGCACTCGAGCAGCTCGCCGAGGTCGGGCGGGGCCGCCGCCGCTGCCGGGGCGCCGCCGGCAAGGAGGGCGGCTACGGCCGCCAGGGCGATCGGAAGTCGGAGGCCGTTGCTCATCGTTCCGGTCCGTTACCCGCTTGTGGCCTGAGCCAAGCCGTGGGAATATCGGCTCGACGGGCGGCGTCAGTAGGCAGATGGCCATCTACTCCAAGCGGCCGTAAGGAGAAAAGCGTGAGCACAGTCATCTCACCCGCCCAGACCCGTCGAGAGCTCTCCGGATTCCAGGGTCGGCTGATCGGACCGGACGACAGCGACTACGACGAGGCGCGCAAGGTCTACAACGGGATGATCGACAAGCGCCCTGCGCTGATCGCCAGCTGCGCGACGGTCGAGGACATCTCCCGGGTCGTCGGCTTCGCCCGCGAGCACGATCTGCTGCTCGCGATCCGCGGCGGCGGTCACAACGGCGGCGGCCTCGGCACCGTCGAGGGCGGCGTCGTGATCGACCTCTCGATGTTCAAGGACATCGAGGTCGATCCGCTGGCGCGCACCGTGCGGGTCGGCGGCGGCTGCACGTGGGGCGAGGTCGACCGCGCGACGAGCGAGCACGGGCTTGCGACGCCCAGCGGCATCATCTCGACCACCGGCGTCGGCGGGCTCACGCTCGGCGGCGGCCTCGGCCACCTGACCCGCGGATACGGCCTGGCGATCGACAACCTGCTCGAGGCCGAGCTCGTGCTCGCCAGCGGCGAGCGCGTCCGCGCGAGCGCCGACGAGCACCCCGACCTCTACTGGGCGATCCGCGGTGGCGGCGGCAACTTCGGCGTCGTCACCTCCTTCCTGTTCCGGCTGCACGAGGTCTCGACCGTGATCGCCGGCCCGACCTTCTGGGACGTCGAGCAGGGCGCCGAGGTGCTGGCGGCCTACCGCGACTTCATCGGGGGCGCGCCGCGCGAACTGGGCGGCTTCTTCATGTTCGGCGCCGTGCCGCCGGCGGACCCGTTCCCGGAGGCGCTGCACCTGCGCAACGTCTGCGGCGTCGTGTGGTGCTACGTCGGCTCCGAAGAGGACGCCGCGGCGGCGATGGCGCCGCTGCTGGACGCCCTGCCCGAGCCGCTCATGCACGGTGTGCAGCCGATGCCGCACGCAGCGCTGCAGGGCGCCTTCGACGGGCTCTACCCGGCCGGCGACCAGTGGTACTGGCGGGCCGACTTCGTCAAGGAGATCCCCGACGAGGCCGTCGAGCTGCACGCCCGCTTCGGCGCCCAGCTGCCGAGCTGGAAGTCGACCATGCACCTGTACCCGATCGACGGCGCCGCCCACGACGTCGGCTCGGCCGATACGGCGTGGAGCTACCGCGACGCCGGCTGGGGCGCCGTCTTCGCCGGCGTCGACTCCGACCCGGCCAACGTCGACGCCATCCGCCGCTGGAGCATCGACTACCAGGAGGCGCTCCACCCCTACTCCGCGGGCGGCGCGTACGTGAACATGATGATGGACGAGGGCCAGGACCGGGTCCGCGCGAGCTACCGCGACAACTACGCCCGGCTCGCGCAGATCAAGGCGATCTACGATCCCACCAACCTCTTCTCGATCAACCAGAACATCGAGCCGGAGGCGTAGCGCGCCGTACCGGCTGACCCCCAGCCGACCGCACCCCTAGCTCGAGCACACCGGCCCCCGGTCCACAGGCGAACCGGGTGGCCGGCGCTCCCGCCGGACGGGAAGCTCGCCTCATGGCCCTTGCGACGCTTCCCCGCACCCTCCCGCGCCCATCCCGGACCGGCGGACGGACACGAGAGACCCTGCTGTTCTGGATCGCGACCGCGCTGATCGCGCTGCACGTGGTCGACGACAACTACCTGCAGCCGCAGCCGGGGACGGCGGCAAGCGACCACCTCGTCAGCGGCCTCGTTCCGCTCGCTCTGCTCGGTCTCGCCGCCTGGGCGTATCCGCGCCTGCGCGGCGGTCGTCGCGGCGCGCTCGCCCTGGTGCTCGGCGTGCTCGGCATCGCCGCCGGCATCGAGGGGTTCCACTACGCGCGGGAGGTCGGTCCCTCGGGTGACGACTTCACCGGCCTCGCCGCGATCCCGGCCGGACTGCTGCTCTTGGGCCTCGGCGCGGTGACGCTGTGGCGTACGCGCTGCACCGACGGTCCGTTGTGGCGTCGTTCTGGTCGGCGGGTGCTCCTCGGCGCGGTCGGCGCGCTGCTCGTGGCGCCGCTCGTCGTCGCTGCCGCGATCGGCTACGGGACCACGCACGTCGGCCGCGCCGTCGTCCCGCCGGACCGGCTCGGCGTCGCCCACGAGGACGTGAAGTTCACGACCAGCGACGGGCTCGAGCTCGACGGCTGGTACATCCCGTCGAAGAACGGCGCCGCGGTGATCTCGTTCCCGGGCCGCAACGGCTCGCAGCGGCCGGCGCGGATGCTCGCCCGGCACGGCTACGGCGTGCTGCTCTTCGACCGCCGCGGCGAGGGTCGCAGCGAGGGCGAGCCCAACTCCTGGGGCTGGGGCGGCGACGCGGACGTCAAGGCCGCGATCGACTACCTCCAGCGCCGGCCCGACGTCGACCCCGAGCGGATCGGCGGCATCGGCCTCTCCGTCGGCGGCGAGATGATGATCGAGACCGCCGCCGAGACCGACGAGCTCGCCGCCGTGGTGTCCGAGGGTGCCGGGGGGCGCACCTTCTCCGAGGACATGGACCAGGAGGGCGACGGCGCGTTGACGAAGTACACGCTCGGCGCGGCGATGTCGGCCGTCAAGACCGCCGCCGTCGCGATCTCCGCGAACCAGGCTCCGCCGGCGAACCTGAAGGACCTCGCCGCCCGGGTCGACGAGCCGCTGCTCCTGATCGCCGCCCCGAACTCCCTCAACGGCGAGAGGCTCAACCGCGGCTACCACGCCGCGGCCGGCGCCAACAGCACGCTGTGGGAGATCCCGGAGTCGCGGCACGTGGGCGGGCTCGCGGCCCGGCCGCAGGAGTACGAGCGCCGCGTGGTCGGCTTCTTCGACGACGCCCTCGGCCGATGAGCCGCGCCTTCGGCTCCCGCGAGTCGCTCGTCTTCGGCGGCGCGACGCTGCTGGTCCTCGTGCACGCGCTCGACGACGCGTTCGTGCACCGCGGCGCGGGCCTCGGCCTAGGTCAGCACGCGCTCGCCGGGCTGATCGCGGTCGTCTTGAGTGTCGCGGGTGTCCTGGCGTTCCCGTCGCTGCGACCCGGGCTGCGCGCCGCGCTCGCGTTCTCATTCGGCGGGCTCGCGATCGTCAACGGCACGCTGCACCTGATCCACATCGAGAAGTACGGCGCGGCCGGGAGCGACGTCACCGGCGCGCTCGCCGTGCTCGGTGGCTTCGTGCTCGTCGGGCTGGCCGTGACGATCCCGTGGCGCCATCGCGGCGCGGGCTCGCGGCCGTGGCTCGGCCGGGCGGTGGCCGTGCCGGCGTTTCTGCTTGGCGTGATCTTCGTGCTGGCGCCGATCGGCACGGGCATCGTCGCGTCGCACAAGTGGCGCGAGCCGGTCGGCGAGCCGCCGAGCGCCGCTTACCGGGACGTAGCGTTCGAGGCGAGCGACGGGCTCGACATCAAGGGCTGGTACAGACCGTCCGCGAACGGAGCCGCGGTGCTCGTCGTGCACGGCGGCAGCAGCGACCGCAAGGGCTCGCTCACCCACGCGGAGATGCTGGCGGCGCACGGCTACGGTGTGCTGGTCTATGACGCGCGCGGCCGAGGCGAGAGCGACGGCAGCGAGAACAACTACGGCTGGGACTGGGCCAAGGACATCGACGGAGCGCTCGCGTTCCTGCAGCAGCAGGACGACGTCGACCCCGACCGCATCGCCGCGCTCGGGCTTTCGACGGGCGCCGACGTCCTGATCGAGGTCGCCGCTTCGCGCGACGACGTCGCGGCCCTGGTCGCCGACGGAGCCGCCGCCGGCTCGTTCGAGGACGGCCAGCGCCTCAACGGCACCGGCCTGGCAACCGCGCCGTCCTGGCTCATGTTCGCCACCATCGGAGTTCTCACCGGCGACCGGCCGGGAGAGGCGCTCGAGGAAGCGATCCCCCGGGTGCAGTCACCGACGTTGCTGGTGTCGGCGGGCACCTCGCTCGAACGAGACTTCAACGTCCACTACGACGAGGCCGCCGGCAACGCCCCGGTCGAGCACTGGAACCTCCCCGAAGCCCACCACACCGACGCGATCTACGAGCAGCGCGAGGCCTACGAGCGCCGCGTGGTCGGCTTCTTCGAAGACGCGCTGACGTAAGATCCGCGACTCTCGGACGCCCGCTCCGCCGGTAAACCCGGCATGATGCCGCGATCGGCTGCGGAACTCCCGTGATCGAGGGTCAGACGGATTTCGGTCTCATGCGTCGTCCAACGCGGACGCGCTGGCTTGCTCTGGGCGCGGTTCTCGCCGCCACGCTCGTGGTTCCGGCGAGCGCGCAGGCGGCGACCTGTGCGTCCGGCTGCCGGGACCATGACGGTCACCTTGAACGCGAACGAGACGGCGACCGTCTCAAGGAGCGGCACGGCGCTGACGCTCAACAACGTTCCGTGCGCCGGTGGGGCGACCGTGCAGCAACATCAACACCCTGCTGATCACCGGCAACACCGGCAACGAGACCGCGGTGATCGATCTCTCCAACGGTCGCCCTTGCCCGCCTGGCCCAGGCCCTCCCGGAGATCGAGATCAACGTCGCGCTCGGGCTCGGCTCGGGCGATCGCCTCACCGTGGCCGGCTCCGCGCTCGAGGACCACCTGGTGATCGGCGCCGCCGGAGTCAACCTCAACGGCGACGACGATGCGGACATCACTCCCGTCCAAGTGGAGAACTACACCGCGAGCGGGGCCGACGGCGACGACGTGGTCTCCGCGGCGGGCGGGCTTCGGAACCGGAACGGCGCTGGTGCTCCCGTCCTCCCTGCAGGGCGACCAGGGCGACGACGTCCTGTCGTCCGGCCTCGGGAACGACACGATCGGTGGTGGCACCGGCATCGACACCCTGCGCTTCCCGGCGACCACGACACCGCCCGGCGGCGTCACCGTCTCGTTGGCGGTGACCGCCGCGCAGAACACCGGCGGAGCGGGCACAGACACCATCACGGGCATCCGCAACGTGGAGGGCACGACGTTCGATGACACGCTGACCGGCGACGGAACGGCCAACGTCATCAGCGGCTTGGACGGGGACGACCGCCTGACCGGAGGCTTGGGGGACGACACGCTATCCGGCGGCAACGGCAGCGACACCGCCGACTACGCCTCATCCGCCGCCGCGGTCACCGTCGCTCTCGATCAGGTCACGCAGGACACGATCGGCGCCGGCACTGACGCTCTGTCCGGGCTCGAGAACCTGACGGGCGGCTCCGCCGCCGATGCGCTCTCCGGAGACGGCGGTCCAAACTCGATCCGCGGTCTCGGCGGCAACGACATCGTCAACGGCCGCGGGGGCGACGACGGCCTCGACGGGGGCACCGGCACCGACACCGTGTCGCTCGAATCTGCGGTCTCCGGAACGACCATCGACCTCGAGGCCGGGCTGAGCACAGGAGACGGCACCGACTCGCTGGCCTCGTTCGAATCCGCGACGGGCTCATCGTTCAATGACGTGCTCATCGGCACCGACCTCGCCAACACGCTGGACGGAGCTCTCGGCGTCGACACCGTCGACTACTCGAGGTCGATCGGCGGCGTCAGCCTCAACCTGCAGACGAACGCCGTGACCGGCGCCGGCGGCACCGACACGCTCGCCGAGATCGAGAACGCGGTCGGGTCGGTGTACGACGACGTCATGGTCGGGAACACCCGGCCGAACACCCTCCTGGGCGCGGCGCGGCGACGACACGCTCAACGGCGCAGGAGCCGACGACGCGCTGAGCGGCGGCGAGGGGATCGACACCGCCGATTACACGACATCCGGCACGAACGTCCACGTGGACCTCAGGTCCGGCGAAGGACGCGGACGCGGCGACGACACCCTCATCGGCATCGAGAACGCTTCGTCGGGGATCGGCAACGACGTGTTGCGCGGCACCAGCGGGGCCAACACCCTCGACGGGGGGACGGGCCAGGATCGGATCGAGGGTCGCGGCGGAGACGACGACCTCGACGGCGGCGCGGGCACGGACACGGTCGACTTCTCGTCGTCGACGAGGCGCGTGCGGGTGAACCTGGTCCAGCAGCGGGCCGCGGGCGCCGGCACGGACGCGTTGCTCGGCTTCGAGGACGTGCGCGGCGGCCGCGGCGCCGATCTGCTGACCGGCGACGGCATCGCCAACCGCGTCGACGGAGGCCCAGGACACGACGTTCTCCGAGGCAAGGGCGCCGACGACGCCCTGATCGGCGGCCGCGGCACGGACACCGTCGACTACTCGGGCTTCGCCCCCGTGACCGCGGACAAGGGCGTCGTGGTGAACCTCGGCCGCGGCCGGGCTTCAGGAGAGGGTGCGGACGATCTCAGCCGGGTCGAGTCGGTGATCGGATCGGGGGCCGGAGACCACATCACCGGCAACCGCCGCGCCAACCGCCTCTTCGGCGGGCCTGGCCGCGACACCCTGATCGGGCGATCCGGCCGCGACCGGCTGTATGGCAGCGCCGGGAACGACCGCCTGCGCAGTCGCGATCGACGCCGCGACCGCATCAACGGCGGCACGGGCCGCGATCGAGCCGCGGCCGACCGCGTCGACCGCCGCCGCTCGATCGAGCACCTCAGACTCCCCCGCTAACCGACGCGGGTGCATGCGCGTCATCGCGGTCGGCGCACGCGCTTGGAGACGCTGCGCCGGCCGACGTTGCCGGCTCGGTCCCGCGCCGCCACCGACAGCGACACGCGCAGCTTCCGGCCGCTTCGGAGCGCCTTCACGGTGCGGCGGTGCGGCCGGAGGCGCACCGTCCGTGCGACGCCGCCGCGGCGGAGAGCGACGGTTCGCGTCTTGACCCGCCGGCCGCCGGCCCGGCCGCGCAGGCTCGCGGTGCCCCGCTCCGAGGCCCTGACGCGCACGCGTAAGTACCGCCCGCTGCGCGGTAGGCGAAGGATCCGCGCGTGCACCTTCGGCGCGGCGCGGTCGGCGGTCGGGCCGCCGGTAGCCGGCGCCGCGGGACGCTGGCTCCGCATCCACACCCACCCCGCTTCACTCGGCGTCCCGGAAGCGTCGAGGACGAACAGCATGTACCAGCCCGGGGGCGCCAGCGCGGCCGTCGCGGGTGCGCGGACCTCGAGACCGCCGGGCTGTCGTGTCAAGACCTCGAGCTCGATGCGGCGCTGGTTCATGTTCACGCCGTGCGTCGTGGCCGCCGGTGCGACGAGCACGGCCTTGTCGACCGGCCGCGCGCCGGCCACGCCGACGCCGAACCGCTCTCCGTACAGGACCCCGCCCGTCTCGCCCATCGGCGGCAGCGACGTGATCGCGGGCCGCGGCGCGAGGCTCTCGCCGTCGAACAGATACGGCGGGGAGTAGATCTCGGCCTGGTCGAGCGGCGTGCCGGGCGGCTTGACGCCCGGGTCCGGCGCGTTGTTGATCGACCAGTAGTCGTCGCCGGCGGAGAGCACGCGTCCGTCAGGCAGGAGGACCGCGGTCGAGTGGTACGTGCGCCACTTCTGCTGAGCCGGCCCCAATGTCCACGTGTTGTCGATGCCCGGCCGCAGCAGCTCCACCTGCCTGAGCTCCGGATCGCCGCCGGTCTCGTTTTGCCCCTCGAGACCCCCGATGCCCGAGCCGCCGCCGATTGTCACGAGCATCCCGTCCGGCAGCTCGACCAGGTTCGCGTAGGCCCGGCCGACGTTCTGGTCGGGGACGAGCGGGTCCGTCCAAGTCGCCTGCCCGACCGCGAGCGTGGCGGCGTTTGGTACCGCGGTGATCTGATCCTCGTTGGAGCGGTACTCGCCGTAGCCACCGATCACGGTGACGCGCGGAGTGCTGCCCGGCGCGCCCAGTAGCAGCGCGGCCTGACTGGCCTTGGCCCACCATGGGATGCGCCCGAGCTGGGTCCACGCCGACCCCGGCGTCGCGGCATCCAGCCGAGCCGGGTCGAGCAGCGCGGTCTGCGCGTCCTCCTCCGCATGATCCTGACCTGCGAGCAGGACGTTCCCGTCGGGTAGCGCGAACAGGTGCGGGTACGGCCCGGAGACGATCGAGCCGCCCTCGTGCAGCGTCAGCCGCCCGCGGCCGCCGCGAGCCGCCGCCGGAGCGAAGACCTCGAGGTCCCCGTTCCACCTGGTAGGGAAGGCGCCGCTCTCGTCGTAGCCCGCGACGACGACCGTGCGGCCGTCGGCCAGCTCGACCTGCGTCGGATACCAGCGCCCCTGGCGCATCCGCGGCTGCTCGGTCCAGCGCCGCGTCCACGGGTCGAACGAGTAGATCGTGTTCAGCCCCTTGAAGTCGGTGCCGGGCCCACTCGGGTAGGCGAGGTTGCCGCCGGTGAGCAAGACCTCGCCCGAGGCCAGCAGCGACTGCCCGGAGCAGAAGAACGGCACGCCCTCGTTGGCCACGCCGTCGCCGTCGAGGTCCATCAGCGGCACCGGGACCCGCTCGAGCGCGCCGGTCCGCGGATGCCAGAGCCAGACCTCGGTGACGTTGTCGCGGGTGGTGCCGTCCCCGTTCAGCGGCGCGCGGCCCCAGAACATCACCTCGCCGGTCGCGATGACCACGGCGTTGAGGGCCCAGGTGGGGAAGGGGATCGTCTGCGGCTCCCAGCGGCCGACCTGGTCCGCGGCCGGGAGCGCAGCGGCGATCCGGGTCGCCTCGGCCGCCGCCTGCTGCGATGCCTGGCGCTCGATCCGCGCGCGTTCGGCGGCCGGTAGCGCCATCCAGCGCCGCAACGCCTCGCGCTGGGCCGCGTGCTCCTGAGCGTGGTCGGCACCGAGCGCAGCCGTCTCGGTCTGCATCAGGGTCTGCTCGCCGTAACCCGGCGGATGGTCATGCCCGCGGGCCGTGGCCGGGAGAGCCGCGGCAGCGGCCACGGCCGCCATCGCGACTGCCATCCTGGCGAACGACCCCATCGCCAGCCACCGTAGCGCCGACTGCGGCCGGCGAACCCCCAACAAGTGTCCAGCTTCGGCGGATTTGCTCGGAGAATGGGCGCGGCGGGTTTCGAACCTGCGACCTCTCGCGTGTGAAGCGCGATCAGGGGCCTTTCGAGCGGCCGCCGAACCAGGGCAGATTGTTCTGATTTGCAGCGGCTCACTGCGGATCAGCACCGCGGTCGAAAACGCCGGATCGCTGCGGATCTCGGCCCCATTGGGCACTGGTGCCCGATGAGCATGGTCGCTGGCGCGGCCATGGCCTGTACGGTCAGAAGACCGGCCTGGTGCCCGCGTCAGTGATGGCTGCGTCGGTCATGGCTGCGGGGGCTGGGGTGGGTCGGTGTTGGGCGCCGCGAGGTAGGGGAAGGTCTGGCTCGCGGGGCGGCTGGAGCGGTCGACGCCGTCGCTGATCGCGGGGCCGTTGCCGCCAGCGATCAGCAGCGTGAAGAGCCGGTCCATCACGTCGTCATTGGGTGCTCTGCCGCCGCAGGTGCGGTGATTCTCACCGTGCCGAGCGGCGAGCTCGATCTCGAGGAACGAACCCCGCTCGACGTAGGGCTTGGCGAGGTCGAGCACCAGGTAGTCCGCCAGGAAAAGCTCGGTCAGCGGGTGCGCGCCCCCTTCGTCCGGCGGCCAGTCGACCTTGCCGTCGAGCCCGTCCCAGAAGGCCAGGTTGGCGTTGAGCCGGGCCCGGTACGCCCCCTCATAGACGTGCGCCGGGTGGAACACGTCGTCCATGTTGTAGAGGTCGCGGATCTCGAGATCGCGGTTGACGCGGTCGAACTGCATGGGACCGAGCATCATGTTCGGGACCTCGGGTCGTCCCGCGCTCTCGAGCCGGACGTTGAGCTTCCCGCGAGTCAGCGTCTCCGCGGCGACGCCCACGAATCCGAGGTCTCCGAGCACTGCCGCGCAGTCGATCTCAAGGACAAGCCCGAGGACGTTCTTGCCGTCGAGGTAGATCGAGCCGGGGTCGGTGAACGCGAGCTTCCCGGTCGCGATCGTCTTCAGCATCGCCGGCGCATCGAGGATGAACGGATCCCACCGCGGTCCTGCGAAGAGGCGAGTGCCACCGGTCGCCGAGCCTCGGTCGTCGTTGACCTGGACGGTCACGGTGTCGCCGCCTGGCAGCGTGCAGGTGCAGTTCTGCTCTCCGCCTTCCGCGGGATCGGGCGCGGAGAAGACGCAGTCGATGACGAACTCGTCGTCCGCGGGACTGAACGGCGCCTGCGCGCCGCCCCCGTTGAGGGTCAGCTTGCGCAGCCGGAACCGGTAGATGAGCGCGTCGGAGAAGCGGGCGGTCGGCTGTGCGAACGGCAGCGTGTTGAGGACCAGCACCAGGTACCCGTGCCGCTCGGGACTTGGGAAGGCGTATAGGTCGGTGATGTCAGCGATCGGTTCGGCGACCGCCCGCGGTCCGGAGATGTGGTGCGACACGGCCGCGGCCCTAATCGTTCGTCATCGCACGTCGATGTAGACGACCTCGACGGCGTTGTTTCCGTAGCCGAGGCGGTTCCAGGGCGGTACCTCCGGTTGCGCGTTGCCGGCGGCGTCGGTCGCCCGGGCGCGGAGGGTGTGCCTGCCGATGTCGTTCGCCTCCCAATCGAACGCCCAGTCCTGCCACTGGTACGGGCCGTTGGGGGGCTCGAGCCGGGCCGCGTGCCAGTCGCCTTCGCCGGTGAGGCTGACGTCGACCCGCGTGATGGGCCCGGTTCCCGACCAGGCCTTGCCGCGCACGGTGTGCGTACCCGGGCTGATCGCCGAGCCGTGAGCGGGGGCGGTGATGCGAGCCCGCACGCGCATCAGGCTGACGGCCTCGTGCGGCCGGTCGGGCCACTCGTACATGTAGTGGCCCGTCTGGAACTCGCCGGCGAACGGCTCGGTCAAGACGTCGATCCGCTTCAGCCATTTCACCGACGCGACGGCGTACCAGTGGGGCACGATGAGTCGAAACGGGGCTCCGTGGTCAGGACCCAGCGGCTCGCCGTTCATCTCGTAGGCGATCAGGATCTCCGTCGCCGGATCGGCCGCGAGCGCAAGCGGCAGGGCCCGCTCGAAGGTCAGGTCGTCCTTGTCGGTATCGGCGAGGACCGGCTTGAGGTGGTACGCCCCGTGGTCGGCGCCCTCGAAGCGGACGTCGACGCCGTCCGTTGCCGGCGACGCCCGCGTCAGCACATCGTGCAGGAGGGCGCCCGTCCAGCTCGCGGTCGAGACCGCGTAGTCACCCCATGGCTCACCGATCGGCAACGGTCTCGTGTCGAGTCGCCCGTTCCCCGCGCATTCGAGAGTGACCGCCCGCTCGTGCGCCGGCAACGAACGCAGGTCGTCGAGCGTCAGAGTGAGCGGGTGCTCCACGGCCCCGCCGACGTAGAGCGTGCCGTCGTGCGCCGGCAGCGCGAAGTTGCTGCGCACGTAGTGCAGCGCGGCGGGCGTGATGTCTCCGAGCAGGGCCTCCGGCGGCGCCTCGGCGTTGTAGGGAGCCGGGTTGATCATCTGCAGTGCGGCGCGCGCCCTGTCGAGCTCATCCGCAACGGCCATGCTTCAGCCTCCTCGTCGACGGCGTGGTGGACTCGCGAGCATCAGTAGTCGGAGTCCTGGAAGGTCGGCTCGCGGCCCTCGTTGAACGCGCCGATGCCCTCGATGCGGTCGGGATGGACGGCTGAGCGCCAGTGCGAGTCCATCATGATCGCGATCGACTGCTCGATCGGCTGGCCCTCGCCCAGGCGCACGGCCCGCTTGACCGCCTGCACCGCCGTCGGCGAGTTGCTTGCGATCTTCTCCGCGATCCGCATCGCCGCGTCCATCAGCTCGCCCGGCGGGTGGATCTCGTTGACCATGCCCAGCCGGTATGCCTCGTGCGCGTCGATCGGGTCGCCCGTCATCAGCATCTGCATCGCCTTTCCCGGAGGGAGGAGACGTGGAAGCAGTGCCGGCGAGCCGCCCCCGGCCGCGAGGCCGAGCATCGCCTCAGGCTGCCCGAAGGTGGCGTTCTCGGAGGCGATGATGAAGTCGGTGCTCTGGGCGAGCTCGCTGCCGCCGCCGTACGCGACGCCGTTGACGGCGGCGAGGATCGGCTTGCGCAGCTGACGGACCGTGTAGAGCGTGCGATCGAAGTCCTGCCGCTGGCGCAGCCAGTCCTCCTTCGTCATGTTCTTTCGCTGGCGCAGGTCGCTGCCGACGGAGAAGGCCTTCGCGCCCGCGCCGGTGAGCACGACGACGCGGATGGCCGGCCGGACCGCGATCGTCTCGACGATCTCGGTGAGGCGGGCGCCCATCTCGGTCGTGATCGCGTTGTCGGCGTGCGGCCGGTTGAGGGTGATCAGCGCGACACGACCGTCGGCGAGGTAGTCGACGAGGACCGGGGACTCCGGTTCCTCGCCATTGGACGGGGGTGGGCCGAAGTCGAGCGCCTGCCAACGGTCGGTGGTTGCCACGGGTTCCCCCTCTGCTTGGTCGAGACGAGTCACGAGTCGAGCTCCGCGAGCCAGCGCATCGCCCGCAGGCCCGGCGCGAAGCAGTACTCGCCGCCGCGCGTGACGACGAACGGCGGCAGGTTCTTGAGCCGGCGCCGGATCGGCCGCTCAGGAACGGTGAAGCTGCCCGACCCGTCGTTCGGCCCGACGAGCGGGTCCTTCTCGAGCGGGGCGCCGATGAAGATGCCGTCGTTCAGCCATTGGGTCTTGACGAACTCGAACTGCCGCTTGAGGTGCGCACCCGCGAAGACGAAGACGATGCCGCGATCGGCGCCGTCGTCTTCGAGCACGCCCTCAGGCAGCATCGGCCCATAGCTCGTGCCGCGCCGGATCATGCGGTGCAGGCGCACGTCGACGGCGCCGTCGCCGTCCAGCGAGTCGCGCGGATTCGCGCGCCGTGCGTGTGCACCCAGCGGGCACTTGAGGCCTCGCGGGTCGTCGCCGTAGAGGAACGCGTTGTGGCGCTGCGGGTCGTCGCCGAGATCCGGGTCGTCACCGTCCGGGGCAGAGCGCGAGCGGCGCGCCGCTCTGCCAGCGCCCGACCATCTTCGCGCCGAGCAGCGCCTCCTCCTCGCGGCTAGCCGCCTTCGCCCGAAGGTACTGCCGGTAGGCCGCGACCCTCGTGTGCAGCTTTCGGAAGACGACGTACGTGCCATTCCGGCCGAGCACCTCCGGGGTCGGCATCGGCGGCAATTCGCCCGTCTCGTCCCGGTAGCCGAGGATGATCTCGCCCGCCTTGAGCGGCCGCTCCTTCGGATTCGAGGCGGGTCGGCCGCTCCCCTCGACCGTCGGCTGGCCGATCCCGTCCTTGAAGCCGAAGGACGTCCGCCCGCTCTCGAGCTGGTAGCAGTCCTGACGCCAGATCACCTCGACCCCCGCGAGCTCCGCGTGCGCCCGGCGTGCCTTCTCGACCACGGCCTGGAGCCGCTCGCGGTCAGGGGAGAGCGCCGCCAGAGCAATGTGGACGTCGCTGGTGCCGAGCGGCTTCTCCCAGTGCTCCGGACTGCTGTCGCCGACGATCGCCCAGCAGCGCCGCGCGGGCCGCCATCCCCTCTCGGAACTCCGGCGCGAAGCTGTCGAGCGAGGTCTGCGGGACACCGAGCGCCTTCAGGCCGTGATGGGTGAAGGCGGCCGTGATCCAGGCGTCGTGGCCGGGATCGGATGACGGTCGTCCGCTGTCGACGACATGTTGCAGTCGCCGGACGAGCTCGCGTCCGGCGGCGCGGTCATCGATGCGGAGCAGGAGATAGGTCCCGGCGTACGGTGACGGCCGCTCGTGAAGCGCCCCGCTCTGGATGTCGTCGAGCTCGAGGCGCAGGTCCTCGTTTCGGGCGGTCGCGGTCTCCATCGCTCAGTGGCGCTCGGGGGGCTCGGGCGGATCCGCGTTGGGCGCCGCGAGGTAGCTGGGGAACGCGCACATATCCCCGGCCCTCTCAGTCGGCGGCCTCGTCCAGCAGCGGCTTCAACGCCGCGTGCTGCAGCGCCTCCGCAGCATCCGGGTGGTCGAGCACCTGCTGGAAGGCCGTGTTGACACGCTGGGCTTTCCGGATCTCCTTGACCGTGCCGGGGTAGTTCCGTGCGTAGGCGGCCGCCGTCTGCTGCGCGCCGAGGATGAACGCCCTCAAGGCGGGCAGGTCCGGAAGGCCGTCGTAGCCCTCCGCATGCCGGAAGATCACGTCGAACAGCGCGAGTGTCGGCCCGGACGTGAAGAAGTCCTCCATGTAGGCGTCCCACGGGCCGTCGAAGCTCGTCACGAACGCGAGCCGGGTGTCGTCGTCGAAGAGCACGAACCTCGCCTCGTGGATCGTGCCGACTGCCATGCCGTAATCCCCTGGCCGGTACCCAGGCGTGTCCTGCAGCTCGCGGAGCGCGGTTCGTAGCACCCCGCCCTGGCCGGGCTTGACGCGGAAGAACAGGCTGAACTCGCTCGTCGGCCCGACGCTGACGCCCGGCCGGGACACTCCGGTCGCAGCAGTGGTCATTCGGCTCTCCTGTGCATCGATCGGTCCCGAGTCTCCAAGGTGCGAGCCGCACCCTCAAGGGCGGCCACACGTGTGCAATGGGGGGTGCGAGCGCCTATGCCGGCATGTCTTGGCGCGCCGGCGGTCCGCGGGTGCCTTGCGCACGCTTTCGCGCTCCACTTATGGTCGTCCATATCGCGATGGCGATCACCGACGCGCAACAGGTTGTACGGACCGAGGCGAGGACGTCTCGCGGGTTCGATGAGAGATGGCTGGCGGTCGCCGGCGCGCTCGTGTGCGCGGGAGCCGTCGCGTTGGCGTCGACGGGCGCTTCCGGGGACGCGGCGTTCGGGCGCGGTCTGCTCGAGGCGCTGATCGTCGGCGTGCCGATCGCGGTCGGGCTCTACGCGTTGCGTTCGCCGGTCAACGCGTCGTTCGGGATCGCGCTGCTGGCGATCGGGTTCGCGTGGTCGTTGACGGCGTTGACCGAGACGTCGCTGAGCGTGCCGTACACGATCGGACGCCTCTCGACGTGGCTGATCTTCCCGTGCGTGGTCTACCTGCTGCTGGCGTTCCCGGACGGCCGCATCGACAAGGGGCTGGATCGCGGGCTCCTCGTCGCGGTCGCTGTGGTCGCGGTCGTGCTGTTCTACGGCACGGCGCCGCTTGTGCAGGCCTTTCCGCCCAAGACGCTGTGGGGGACGTGCACGACCGACTGCCCTGAGAACGCCCTGTTCGTGCTCGACGCACAGCCGGCGTGGCTGACGAAGATCATCTACGTCCGTGAATGGCTGGTGGAGCTGCTGTGGCTCGGGCTGTTCTACTCGATGTACCGCCGCTGGCGCTCGGCGTCGCCGTTGCAGCAGCGGGCGATGGGCCTGGCCTTCGTCGCCGGCGTCGCGCTGGGCGTGTCCCACTACGCCCACCACACCGCGCGCCAGCTCGGCGTCGAGACAGACACGGTGATCGCGCTGTCCTCGGTGTGGACGTTCTGCATCGTCGCCGTGTGCGCCGGGTTCCTCGGCGGCCTGGTGTGGCGACGAATGCTGCTCTCGCAGGCTCTTGCCCGCCTCGGCTCGGCTCTGCGAGCAAGCGACGACCGCGCCGACATGCGCGACGCGCTGGCCACCGCGCTCCGCGACTCCAACGTGCAGATGCTCTTCCGGGAGCTGGGCTCCGGCGCGTGGCGGGACGCGCGCGACCGTCCGGTCGGGTGGCCGCCCGACCTGAGCCGCGACCGAGCGATCACCACCGTCAGCGTCGACGGCGCTCAACCGGACGTGGCGCTCGTGCACGACGTCGCGCTGCTCGACGACTCGGAGCTGCTCGACGGGGTCAGCGGCATGGTGCTCGCCGGCTCGCGCCACGAGCGGTTGACGGCCGATCTGGGCCGGGCGATGACCGACCTCGGGGAGTCGCGCCGGCGGATCGCCGAGGCCGCGGATCTTGAGCGCGCTCGGATCGAGCGGGACCTGCATGACGGCGCGCAACAGCGCCTCATCGGCCTGAGGATCCGGCTGGGGCTCGCCGAGGAGTGCCTCAGGACCGATCCCGGGACCGGTACGCAGTTGGCGAAGGAGCTCGGCTTCGAGGCGGAAGCCGCGCTGGACGAGCTGCGTGCCCTCGCGCGTGGCGTCTACCCGCCGGCGCTGGCCGACCGCGGCGTACCCGACGCGCTGCGGTCGATGGGCAGGCATGCGCCGCTGCCTGTCCACCTGGTTTCGCGCGGCGTCACGCGCCACGCGACCGAGATCGAGAGTGCGACCTACTTCACATGCGTCGAGGCGGTACAGAACGCCCTCAAGCACGCACGCGGCGCCACGGGGATCTGGATCAAGCTCGGTCAGGCCCCCACGTGGCTTCACTTCGAGGTCCGCGACGACGGGCCCGGCTTCCACACCGACGGCGTCCACGGACGGGGTCTGCGCAACATGCGTGATCGCGTCGAGGCCGTCGGCGGTCAGCTCTCTGTCGAGTCGGAGCCCGGGCACGGTACGCGGGTGACCGGCACGATCCCGCTGCTCTGATCCGGCGGTAGCTCGGCCCGATTCGCCAACGGGCCTGAAACGGAGAAAGCGTCTCGCGGAGCGTCGGTTCTGCTTCGGATCAGGGGGCGAGCGCCGTGACTGGTGCTCGTATCGAGGTCCTCGACGACCGCGGCGATCGAGACGTTCGTCAGTGACGTGTCGACAACGAGCACGAACATCGCCATCGCCAGCAACACTGCGAGGCGGCGGCTGCCGCAAGTTCGTCGGCGCAGCCCAGGCTGGAGGCGATCGTCGCGCAGCGGCCAAGCAGCTCGGTCAGCGCGCCGCGGACGGAGCGTCTCCTGTGCGTGCGCGCATCGATCAGCTGCGCGCGCAGGCCGTCGCGGGCAGCGAGGAAGCGGTTCTCGGCCAGCACCTCGGGCCCGGGGTCGGCCGGACGCTCGCCGCCGGCTCGCAGGCAGGCGAGGCAGTGGACGACGGCAGCGAGGGCGGCGGCGTCGGCGACGCGCGACTGGGCGTCCATGATCCGTACCTCGACCGTGCCCAGATGCGGCCGCAGGCGGACGTCCCACCACAGGAACCCGGGCTCTGGGATCGCCTCCGAGCCCAGCAGCGGGTCGACCGCCCCGACGTACTCGGCGTAGCTGCCGAAGCGTCGCGCGATGCCGACGCGGGGGAACATCGAGAAGATCGGCGTCCGGATCGAGGCGAAGCCGGAGTCCTCGCCGCGCCAGTACGGCGAGTTGGCCGACAGGGCGAGCAGCAGAGGGAGATCGCTGCGCACGCCGTCGAGAACGCGGACGGCGGTCTCCGGATCGGGAACCGCGACGTGGACGTGCTGCGCCATCGTTGGCTCCCGGTGGGTGAGCGCGCGCATGCTGGAGGTGATCTGCCGGTAGCGACCGCCGCTCGAGACGGCCACCTGCTCCTTGGTGACGAGCGGGTGCGTGCCGGCCACGGCGGCGCGGAGGCCGAGCGTCTCCTGCAGCGCAGCCTCGAGCGACACGCGCAGCTGTGACAGTTCCGCGGCTGCCTCCCTCACGGTTGGGTGAGGGTCGGTTCGCAGCTCGATGATGCAGGCGTGGGTCTCCGCGGAGGCATGCCGTGCGACGCTCGGCGGCAAGGCCGCGAGCGCTTCGTCGATCCGGTTGGCGACTGACCAGGTGCGCGGATCGAGGAGCATGATCTCCTCCTCGACGCCGACGGTCCAGGGGCTCAAGGCCGCCGCCTCGCTCCAGCGCGCCCAGGCCGGGGAACGGGTGGGGTTACGCATGCGCGCGCGGGTGGAAGCCGTCCACCCGGACCTGCGCCAGCCGTCGCATCGCGCCATCCATTTCGAACCCCCTCGTAAGTAAGTCGGCCGAGTCTCCCCGGGCGCGCGGGCGGCATGCCAGGGCGTCGACACCCGAGCAAATGTGGTGCGAGCACTGCTGGTTCCGGCGCGACGTCTAGCTTGCCCCTCACGGCGCAACCGTTCGAGAGCGCAAGCTCCAGGGCTCGGGACTCTGTCGCCTCGCCGGGGCAGGCGCGCGATGCGGTACCGATCCTGATCGGTTACGACGGCTCAGCGGTCTCCCGGGCCGCCGTAGGCACGCTGGAGAGCAAAGCGTCGGGCGTGCGGCTGTCGTGGCGACCGTCTGTGAGCCTGCGCTGACGGCCATACCGGTAGCCCTGCCCCGGCACCATCGGGGTGCCACGCTGCCGCCGGATCCGGCAACCGACGAAGGGGTCGATCGCCGCCAGCGTGAGCGCGCCTCCATCGTCGCCGCCGACGGGGCCGATCTCGCGCGCTCTTTCGAGCTGATCGCCGAGGCGCAATCCGTGTCGGACGAAGTCAGCGTGGCGGACACGCTGCTCAACATGTTGGTGACCTCGGCTGTTGATTTCTTGGTGTTGATGCTTGGAGATCAACGGGCCGCCGCCCCGCCTCCGGCCCAGATTGCGCTCCACACCTGGGCTTTCGAGGAAGGGGGTCCACCGCTTCGCGCTGGACCCCCTTCCTCGACCTGCAAACAAACACCGGGCAGGGCAGCCCAGGCGTGAAAGGTGGAAGGCCGGAGGCGGGGCGGCGGCAAGCAGCAAGGGACGGAGAAGAGCATGGACCATGAAGAAGGAACTAGGGAAGCGATCAGGAGTGCGGAGGTAGAGGGGCGGGGAAGTAGAGCGAAGGCGGGGAAACTGGGAGGACCGGATCGCGAGGCGCGAGATGGGGTCTCGAGTGCGTGTGGTCCGTGTGCGTAGGATCGTGGTGCGCGACCCCATGCGTTGACTTGGATGTCGCTCCGACTCGCGTCGACCAGCGGTCGTGGACCCGCTCGCGCGTGCCGCGTGAGGCCCGCTGCCCTGTGGCGTTCGCGCGGGACGCTCCAGCGAGCGTCGGACCGCGAAGGAGCGGCGCGCCGTGAGGGAAGCGTCCGGGGCTACCCTTGGCGGGGGCCGGAATGGCCGCACTCTGCTCTTAGAGGCAGACGCGAATGTCACCGATCCACACGCCCAAGGCGTTATCCCTCAGATCCGTCGCAAGCCCCCTCGCCGCGTTGGAACCCGCTCCGGACGCCGAACGCGCGCGCCGGCAGACGCCCGAGCGCGTTCCTGACCGCGGGCTGGAGTTGTGAGATGCCGCCGCCCGCGAAATCCGTGCTGGACCATCCGAGTATCGAGGCGATCGCGCGTGACGTTGCCCAGCTGCTCGGTCGCGACAACCCGCTCGGCGCGCACGGACTTCTGACCGCCCGCCAGGTCGCCGTGCGCTTCCAACGTCGAGCGTAGCTGGGTCTACGCGCACGCCGACGAGCTGGGCGTCATCCGCCTCGGGCGAGGGCCACGACCTCGCATGCGATTCGACCCCGCCGTGGTGGCTCAGCACCTCCTGGCGCGTCCGGCACGGACAGCGGCCGCGCCGTCCCCTTCGCACATTACGGCGGGTGCGCCGCTCCTCCCGATCAAGCAGTCACCGCAAACGCGTACCCTCGATCCGAACCAGGAGGCATCCAATGGCACCAAGACCGACAGGCGAGGTCATCGAGCGCGAGCGTGAGCGCGGGCGCGTCTTCGCTCTCCGCTTCCGCGCGTACGGGCGGCGCCAGTTCGTCACGCTTGGCGGCGCGGATGAGGGCTGGACGCAGCAGAAGGCAGAGGCCGAGCTGCGCCACGTCCTCGCCGACGTCGAGCGCGGCCTCTGGGCGCCAGGCGTCGACCGAGCGGCGGCGGCGCCGAAGTCCCCGACGTTCCACGAGTTCGCATCGGCGTGGCTTGCGGCCCGTCGCGGCGAACTCGGCGAGGCGACGATCGCCGACTACACGTGGCAGCTCTGCGACCACCTGCTGCCGTTCTTCCACGCTCACCGACTGCCGCAGATCTCGGTCGCCGAGGTCGACCGCTATCGCGAGTTCAAGGTCCGCGAGCAGGTCCTCTCGGCCGAGTCGATCAACAAGACGATCACGCGACTCGGGCAAATCCTCGCCGTGGCAGAGGAGCGCGACCTCATCATCCGCAACCCGGTTCGCGTGAACACCCGCAACCGCAAGCTCAAGGCGAAGCGGAAGCGGCCCGTCTTCCTCGACTCGGCCGAGCAGATCGTCGCAATGATCGACGCCGCCGCCGAGCTCGATGCAAAGCCCGAGGCACGCACGGCCGGCCGCCGCGCGCTGATCGCCACGCTCGTCTACGCCGGGCTGCGGATCGGCGAGGCGACCGCCCTGACCTGGCAGAACATCGACCTCGCCAACGGCCGCATCTCCGTCGGCGACGCGAAGACCGAGGCCGGGATTCGCGTGGTCGACATCCTTCCCGCTCTCCGCGACGAGCTCACCAGCCACCGCCACGCGCGCGCCGACGCCGGGCCGACCGACCTCGTCTTCCCGACCTCGACCGGCAGCCGCCGCGACAAGGACAACGCCCGCGAGCGCGTCATCCGCCCGGTCGTCGCGCACGCCACCGAGCTGCTCGCGCGGCGCCGCCAGACGCCGCTTCCCGACGGCGTGAGCGCGCACAAGCTCCGCCACACTTTCGCGTCGATCCTCTACGTCCGCGGCGAGGACCCGCCGTACGTGATGGCGCAGCTCGGCCACACCGACGCGGGCTTCACGCTCCGCGTCTACGCCCACGCGATGCGCCGCGACGAGGGCGACAAGGAGCGGCTCAAGGCGCTCGTCGAGGGCCGCGATTGGGCACCATTGGGCACCACGGTCGCCCAAACGTCACCGGCAGACGCTCGCGCGGACGCGACCGAAGACGGCGAAACCCCCGCGGATGCAGGGGCTTCAGAGAATGGGCGCGGCGGGTTTCGAACCTGCGACCTCTCGCGTGTGAAGCGAGCGCTCTCCCACTGAGCTACGCGCCCGGGCCGTGCGATTCTAGCCGCCCATGGCCGTCCAGCCGCCAGCCGTCGCGGTCCCGCAATCGAGCGTCGCGCGCAACGCCGCGGCGCTCGCGAGCGGGACGCTCGCGGCGCGGCTGCTGATGTTCGGGCTCGGGATCGTCATGGCCCGCGCGCTCGGGCCTGAGTCCTACGGCCGCTACTCGTTCGCCTTGGCGCTCGGGCTGATCCTGCAGCCCGTCGCCGATTTCGGGCTCACGCCGTACGTGGCCCGAGAGGTCGCGCGGGCGCGCGAAGCCGGCGAGGCGGCGCTGCCGCGCCTGCTGGCCGCCAAGGGCGTCCTGCTGGTGGCGGTGCTCGCGGCGTCGGTGGCGCTCACGCTGCCGCTTGGCGCCGACGGCGAGCTGGTGGCGGTCGTCGCGGTGATGGTGCTCGCGACGCTGCTCGACGGCGTGTCGATGTTCGCCTACGGCTACTTCCAGGGCCGGGAGGCGATGACGTTCGAGGCGCGCCAGACCGCGCGCGCAGCAGCCGTCCGCGCCGCGGGCGGCATCGTGCTCGTGCTCGCCACCGGGCGCCTGTGGCCGGTCGTGGCGTGGGTGCTGATCGTGGCGGCCGTGCAGGCCTGGGTGGCCTTCCGCCGGCTGGGCGCGGTCGTCGGGCGCGCGCGCCTGAGGCCGTCGCTGTCGGGCGCGGCGGTGCGATGGCGGAGCGTCGTCGCCATGGGCCTCGTGACCTGCTTCGTGATGGTGTACCTGCGGGCGGACACCGTCCTCGTCGGCTGGCTCGAGAGCGAGCGCGCGGTCGGCCTGTACGCGGCCGCCTACACGCTGATGCTCGGAGCGCAGGTCCCGGCCTGGATGCTGTCAACCGCGCTGATGCCGGTCTTCGCCCGCACGTACGCCGCCGACCGTCCGGCCTTCCTGAACACGTGGCACGCGGGCGTCCGCGCGCTGGTGCTGGTGGCCCTGCCGATCGCCCTGACGATCTCGATCCTCTCGGGCCCGCTCGTCGAGCGGTTCTTCGGCGACGCGTACGCGTCGTCCGCGCGCGTGCTCGCAGTCGTGATCTGGATCTGCCCGCTCGTCGCCCTCAGCCTGCTGGCCACCGGCGTGCTTCGGGCCGCGGGTCGCGAGGGCCCGCTGACCGCCGTGGCGGGAACGTGCGCGCTGCTCAACGTGAGCGCCAACCTGTGGGCGATCTCGCGGCACGGGATCATGGGCGCGGCGGTGGTAACGGTCGCCACCGAGGCGCTCAACGCGCTCGCACTCGGCGCGGTGTGCCTGCGCTCCCGGCTCGTGCCGGTGCCCCGGTTCCCGCTCGTGCGGGCCGCGATCGCCTGCGCCGTGCTCGCGCTCGTCGCCGTGCTCGCGTCGCCGCTACCCGTCGAGGCGGCCGTGCTCGCCGCCGTCGCCGCCTACCTCGCGGTGCTGGCGGCGACCGGGGTGGCCGGCGGCGACGACGTGCGCGCGCTACGGGCGGCGCTCGCCCGGCGCCCGTAGTTCACGGCAGCGCCCAGTCGCGCGCCTCCATGGCCGCCCCCTCGGCGCGCAGTCGCCGCCAGTCGCGGCGCCACTTGGCGAAGAAGTACGCGAAGCCGTAGACCTGCAGGAACGTGGCCCGCGACAGCGGTCGCCGCGCGGTCGTCCGCCGGTACGTGTGAACCACGGTGACCTCCGGCCGGTAGGCGACGAGGAACCCGGCGGCGCGGATGCGCAGGCACCAGTCGATGTCCTCGGGAGCGAACGGGATGCGGGGGTCGAGCTCCCCCGCGGCGGCCTGCGCCTCGCGCGAGAAGAGCTGGCACGCGCCGATCACGTATTCCGCCTCGCGCGTGCGGTCGGCCGGCACGTCCAGCATCAGGTGCCGGCGCACCGCACGGCCGTCCTCGAACCAGCGCGACAGCGGCGGCCGGCGGAGGAACGGCAGGTAGCGCGGGGGCAGGCGCCGCGCCGAGGGCTGCAAGGCTCCGTCGCGGTAGACGAGCCGCGGCCCGATCAGGCCGACGCGCGGATGATCAGAAAGAAAGCCGATGAGGTCGGCGAGCGCGCCGGCGGTGAGCTCCGCGTCGCTGTCGAGGAACATCCGGTAGCGCCCGCGCGCGACCCGTAGCCCGTGGTTGCGCGCCGACCCGCCTTCGTTGCGCCCGAGCGCCACGATTCGCGTTTCCGGGAACGCCGCGCGCGCCGCCTCTACAGTCCCGTCGCGCGAGCCGTTGTCGACGAGGATGACCTCCACGGCGACGTCGCCCGCGTGCTCGGCGATCGAGTGCAGGCAGGCGAGCACCTCGTCGCGGACGTCGTGGGCGATCACGATCACCGTGACGTCGGGGACGGCGATCAGCGGCCCTCCATCGGGCGCAGCGTAGCGGCGCACTATCCTCGCGGCCGGTGCCGGGCGAGCCCACAGTCAGCGTCATCGTGGTCGCCTACCGGGCCCGTGACCACGTCCTCGCCTGCCTCCCGACCGTCGCCGCCGCGACTCGCGTCGATCACGAGGTGATCGTCGTCGACGACGGCTCGGACGACGGCACGCCCGAGGCGGTGCGCGCCGCCCACCCGGAGGTCACCGTCGTCGCCCGGCCCGTCAACGGCGGGCTCGTGGCGGGCCGCAACGACGGTCTCCGCGTCGCTCGCGGGCGGTACGTCCTCATGCTGGATGCGGATACGCGCGTGCGCGAGGGGGCGGTGGAGGCGCTCGTCGACGTGCTGGAGAGCCGGCCCAAGGTCGGGCTCGTCGGACCGCGGCTCGTGTACCCCGACGGCTCGCTCCAGCTCTCGAGCTTCCGCTTCCCGCCCGTCCTGCTGCCGCTCGTGCGCCGCGGTCCGTACGCGCGATGGGTCGACCCCGACCCTCCGATGCACCGCCACCACCAGATGCGCGACTGGGACCATGCCAGCGAGCGGCCGGTCGTCTGGCTCATGGGCGCCGCGCAGATGTACCGGCGCGAGCTCCCGGAGCGCCTCGGCCCCTACGACCGGCGGATCTCCTCCTACGGCGGCGAGGACATCGACTGGTGCCTGCGGGTGTGGGGCGCCGGCCTGGAGGTGCGTTATGTGTCAGCGGCGGAGATCGAGCATCACTTCCAGAAGGTCACCCGCAGGAAGCCGTTCGGGCGCGCCAGCCTCCGCGCGCTGGCCGACTGGTACTACATCCAGCTCAAGCACCGCAGGCTACGCGGCGACCCGCGGCTCCTTCCGGCGCGCGCCTAGCGCCGGCCGAGGCGCGCGACGCGCGAGCGCCCTACCGACGGAGCGGCCTCCGGGCTCCCGAGGTAGCGAGCCTCGACCCGCACCCGGACCGGGCGGCCGAGGCGCAGGCGGGAGCGGAACCGCCCGGCGCGGTCGAGGCGGACGGCGCGCGGGGCCGCGGCGCGCCGGCCCGCCGCTCCGCGACGGGCGTCGAGGACCACGAGGCGGACGAGCCCTCCGCTGGCTCCTCGCACGCGCCCGTGGACGCCGAGCCGCCGCGAGCCTGCGCGCGAGAGTCTGACGACGGTGGTCGACCTCCTGCGCCGGACGCCGGCGCCGGCCGGCGCGACCGGGGCGGCGGTGGCGCTCGCCGGCACCGGCGGCGCCGACGGCCTGGCGGCGGCGCGCAGCGCCGCAAACGCCGGCTTGGGCGAGAAGTCCACGCGCAGGACGCCCGTGTTGGCCTCCCAGTCGGCGGGGTCCTCGCCGCGGAAGAAGACGTTCCGGAACGTGTACCAGAAGGCGACCTCGACATACGGCCACTCGGCGAGCTTGGCGAACGCCGCCTCGAGGTACTCCGCCTGCTTGGCCTCCGTGACGCCGTAGGCGCCGGTGTTCGTCGACCAGCCGAACTCGGTCAGCCACAGCGGCAGGCTTCCCGTCGCCGGCGGCTTCCATGACGGCGTGGATCTCCTCGATGCCGCAGAAGGCGTGGATGGCCTTCCGCGTCGTCCCGGCCTGGTTCCAGCACAGGCGGGGGTCCACGCTGCCGACGTACGGATGCACGGAGGCGATGTCGAACAGGCCGCGGGCGCCGGCGGCATAGACCTGCTCGAGGAAGGGGTAGTCGTTCGCCGACGGCCCGCCGAGGACGACCTCGGCCGCGGGGTCGGCCGCGCGGATGGCGGGCGCGGCGGCGCGCAGCATCTGCACGTAGGCCCCGGCGTCGATCCCCGACGGCCAGAAGCGGGGGTGGTTCGGCTCGTTCCACACCTGGTAGTGGTGGACGCCGCGCGCGCTGTAGCGGCGGACGACGTACGCGAACGCGTCGGCGTAGTCGGCGAAGCTCGACGGCTTCCAGTGGCGGTTCCACGACCGGTTCGCGCCGCCGGTCTTCGCCGGGTCGCCCGAAGCCCAGTAGGGGACCTCGAGCAGCGGCATCAGCACCTGCAGGCCCGCGCCCGTCGCCGCGTCGACGGCGTAGTCGACGTCCGCCAGCATGCCGGCGTTGTAGACGCCTTTCCCGTGCTCCTCGAGCGCGGCCCACGAGACGTTGAGCCGCACCCAACGCACGCCGGTCTCGCGCAGCAGCGCGACGGTGCGGTCGACCTCGGCCCGCGAGGCGCCCCACGTGAGGTCCGGGGTCACTCCCACCTGCGCTGCCTCAGCGGCGGGGGTGCCCGCCCAGGCCGGCGCCGCCGTCACGACGGCGATGATCAGGAGTGTGCGGCATAGGCGCCGCGGGGAGATGGCCACGGGAAGTCAGGTGGGTTCGACCGGCCTTCCCTGGCGACGTTCCTTCGGTGACCCGGCTGACTTCCGCGGAAGCCCCGTGGCTTTGCGTCTCCGCCTCACGGCGGATTTGCCCGTTCGGGAACCGGTGCTTGACGGGTTCTGCCCGTCGTATCGGCGCGTCGCGACGCGAACTGAAGTGCCGGCTGCGCCGGCGTCAGGCGGTGGGCGGCGCGCCGAGGCTGGCCGGCACGGCCGCATACCGGTCCATCCGGGCGCCCAGCTCGTGCTGCTCCGCGCGCCGCCGGCGCGCCGCCGCCCGCTCCGGGCCGTCCTCCGCGAGCGCGCGCTCCGCCTGCTCGACGAACTCGTCGGGCCCGCTCGCGAAGTACAGGAGGTCGCCGTCCGGCTCTAGCGCGCGCGACCGGCGCACGACGGCGGGCTTTCCGACCGCCATCACCTCGGTCGCCTTCACCGGCGTCATCGCATGGAAGACGTGGGTGTCGGCGTACGGCATCAGGCAGACGTCGAACGTCGCGAGCAGCGCGCCGACCTGCGCATACGGCACCGCCGGCTCGACCGTGACGTTGGCGAGGTCGGCGATCTCTCGCGGATCGAAGCCGTCGTGGACGGGGCCGACGAGCCGCACGCGCCACGCGGGGCGCCGTTCGGCGAGATGGCGGATGAGCGGGACGTCGAGCCGGAAGTCGAGCGTGCCCACGAAGCCGAGCACCGGCTCCGCGGGACGGGGTCGCAGGGTCGGCGAGCGGGAAGCGCGACAGATCGACCCCGTGGGGGAGGACGATCGGCTGCGCGCCCCAGGCGCGGAAGCGGTCCGCGAGGTGCTCGCCCGGGACCACGACGGCATCCGCACGGGCGACGAGCGCCCGCTCCGCGGCGTCGAACCGCCGCGCCCACCGGCCGGTCATCCCGGGGGTGTGGTGGTAGGCGTCGAGGCACTCGTAGACGACCGCCGCGGGCGCGAGATCGTCGAGCACGTCGACGAGCTCCGGGGACGGGATGCGGATCCACGCGACGCCGCCCGGCCCTCCCAGCGCGGCGCGGAGCTGCCGCCGAGCCCAGGCGGCGTTGGCGCGGCGCACCGGCGGGAGCTGCCGCGGCGGCGCGACCAGCAGGGTGGCCGTCCTCACGCCGTCGCCGCGACCGTCGCGGTCCTGCACCTCGTCTTGCAGCTTGCGGCGCAGCCGGTCGGCGGCCTTTCGCAGCGACGCCGGTCGCGGGTTGCGAATGCCCGCACCGGTGACGTAGACGGTGTCGTAGCCCGCGGCCGCGAAGGCGCGCGCCTTGTGCGCCGCCTCCTGGTTGTGGTAATCGAGCGGCCAGTCGGCGTAGAACAGCAGCGGGCGCCGCACGTCAGCTCTCGGTGAGGTGCGCCGTGCAGGCAGCGAGCAGGCCGAGCAGCGCCCAGAAGTACATGCCGGTGCCCTCGAGCAGCGTGACGTCGAACTGGTTGTGGATCAGCAGGGCCGCGATTCCGCCCAGGAACGCGCTGCCGAGGATCGCGTGCTCGCGATCCGGTCTCCGGCGCAGCCGCAGCGCCGCGGCCAGCGCGGATGCGAGCACGGCCAGCAGTGCCAAGAAGCCGAGCAGGCCCTGTGTCGACAGCGCGTGCAGGAACAGGTTGTGGGCGTGCGGCGGCGGCTCCCCGAGCGTGTTCGGCAGGAACGCGCGGCCCGGGTCACGGGCTGCGGAGTACGCATCCGGGAACCGGCCGAGCCCGGCGCCGAGCAGCGGCCGCTCCTCCCAGATGTGCGCCGCCGTCCTCCAGAAGTCGACGCGTGTGGCGACCTCCGATCCCGATTCGGTGAGCGTGGCGAACCGCTCGCGGACGAGGCCGGGCGCGGCGAGCACCGCCAGCATGCCCAGCAGCGTCACGAGCAGCGCCAGCCGCGGCCTCAAGAACGCGAGCGGTACCGCCACCAGGGCGATCAGCGCGCTGCGCGAGAACGAGGCGTACACCGCGTAGGCCCCGAGCGCGACCGCGGGCACGGCGAGGAAGCGCAGACGCGGGCTGAGCAGGACCGAGGCGACGGTGAACGGCAGCAGGAGCACGAGGAACCCGCCGAGCTGATTGGGGTGTCCGAAGCCTGCCGCGACCCGGCCGACCAGCTCTCCGTCGGGGGTGAAGAACCCCGTCGTGATCGGCGCCCCGCCGAAGCGCTCCTCGAGCGCCACGAGGCCGACGAGCAGCACCACGCAGACGACGCCCCCGAGCGCCCACTCGACCTGCCGGCGCGTGCGGATGAGCAGGGCCACGGCGGCGAAGTAGAGGAAGCCGACGACGCTGGCGCGCACCTCGGGATAGCCGTCCGGCGTCCCGCCGCCGGTGACGAATGTCACCAGAGCGGCGAGCACGCTGGCCACGACGGCCAGGATCAGCGGTGGTGGCCGGTCGTGCGGATGCCGCCAGAGGCCGAGCAGAAGCAGCGCGAGCGCCCATACGGACGTCAGCAGCCACGGCGGGTCGCCGGTCAGGCCGAGGTTGGAGAGCGGCACGAGGACGAACGCGGCAGCGACGCCGATCTCGGGCCGCTGGAGCGTCAGCGTGACGACGACGGCGGCGGTGAGGAGGCCGACGACGATGAGCGGGCTCGTGGCCCACGCGATCGCCGTCAGCGCCGCGCCGGCCAGGCCGCCGGACACCACGAGCGCCGCCGGCGTCGGAGCCAGGCGCGCGAGGGCGGGACGCTGAGTCGCGGAGATCAACGCGGGTCGCTGGGGTCCCCCGCGCCGGCGCGGCCGAGCACGGGCTCGCGCGCCGCGGGCAGCGGCTCCTGCCGGCGCACGTCCTGCGAGGCGTAGTGGTGACCGTCGACCGGATCGGAGGCGCTGTCGGTGGGGTTGCTCCGGTCGGTCCGTTCGCGCACCAGCGCGGCGCCGATGCCGAACACGGCGGCCAGCAGCGCTCCCAACGCCAGGTAGAGCAGCGGCCTCGGTCGTGTCGGGGCGGTCGGCAACGAGGCCGGCTCGGCCACCGAAACGGTGCCCGACGGTCCCTCGCCGGCCGACAGCGACAGCGTGCGCACCCGGTTCCGGAACACCTCCGCGGTCGTGCCCGCGATCGCCTGGGCCTCCCGCGCGCTGGACGCCTCGGCGCTGATCGCAAGCAGCTGGCTTTGCGGCACTGCGGTCACGGACAGCGCGTCCGCCGAGCCGGTGGTCCCGAGCCGCTCGTCGACGGTGTCGCTGATCGTCTGGCCCTGCAGGAGCTGCGAGTAGGTCTTCGTCAGGATCTGGTTGAGCTGCGTCGCCTCGAAGTCGCTGTTCACCGCGCGCGTGGGCGCGACGAGCAGGTAGGCCTCGCTCGTGTACACGCGAGGCAGCGCGAACGTGAGGGCGGCTGCCGCGGCGAACGTGGCGGCGGCTGTCGCGAGCAGCGTCCGCCGGCGCCGCCAGAGCACGGCCGGGAGCTGGCTCGACGGGGTCATCGGTCCGCTCGGCCCAGCAGCGCCGGCATCGTCCGCCACAGGATCTTGAGGTCGAGCCATGGGCTCCAGTTCTCGATGTAGTGGTTGTCCCACTCGACACGGTCGGCGAGCGACGTCTCCCCGCGCAGGCCGTGGATCTGGGCCCAGCCCGTGAGCCCGGACTTCATCCGGTGGCGCTCCGGATAGCGGTATACGGCGTCCTCGAACTGCTTGACGTAGTGGACGCGCTCTGGCCGCGGGCCGACCAGCGACATGTCGCCGCAGACGACGTTCCAGAGCTGGGGAAGCTCGTCGAGCGAGAGCCGGCGGAGGACCCGGCCGAGCGGGGTGCGGCGATCGTCGGTTGCCGGCTCGACCGCCACGGGGCCGCCGTCGACGATCAGCGACGCCCAGGTCGAGTCCGCCTCGCCGTCCGTGCACGGCGTTCCGCTCATGGTGCGGAACTTGAGCATCTCGAACTCGATTCCGTCACGACCCACGCGCCGCTGTCGGAACAGCACCGGGCGACCCATCGTGACGAGCACGGACAGGGTGATGGCGGCGAACAGCGGGGCGATCACGACGAGCGCCAGCGCGGCGAGGACGCGGTCGATTGCGTACTTGACGGCAAGCTGCCAGGCGACGCCCTCCCCGTCGCGAAGGCGGATCAGCGGGAGCGCACCCAGGTGCTCGACCTCTTGGCGGCGACCATCCACCTCGTAGAGGCGCGGCACGACGAGCACGTCGACGCCGAGCCTCCAGCAGCTGCGTACGACCCCGAGCACGACGTGGTGCGGAGCCGTCGAGAACGCGACCACGACGTGGTCGATGCGCTGCTCGAGCACGACCTGCTCGAGATCCCAGCTGGCGCCCAGCACCGGCAGGCCACGACGCTCCCCGAACGGGCGCGGGCCCGGAGCGATCAGCGGCTCCTTGTCGAGAAACCCGACCGGCACCATGCCGAGCGCTCGGTTCTCGAGCATCCGCTTTGCCGTCAGATGCCCGACGCGACCGGCGCCGACGATCAGCGTGCGTCCCGTCCGCTCGGGTCGCGCGAACGGGAGCTGTCCCACCCCGTACAAGGCGAGGCGTGCCGTGCACACGAGTGCTGCCGCGCCGGCCCACTGGATCAGGATCGCGTCGCCCGCGCCGGAGACGTCGGTCAGCAGCAGCACCGCGGCGCCCATGAAGGTCGCGGCGACCGCCGAGCCCACGAGGACGCGGCGCAGCTCCTGGAAGGCGGTGAGGCGTAGTGGCGGGGCGTAGGCGCCGCCTGCGACAAATGCCAGCAGCGTGGCGACCGCCGTCGCCAAGTGCCAGCCCGGGTCGAGGGCGGATTGCGAGCCGCTCGCGGCCAGGGCCGCAATCGCGAGCGCCAGCAGGTCGGAGAGCCCTCGCCCGGCCGCCCACGCCGTCGTGCGGCGCGACCGGTTGCGGGCCAGGTCAACTGCCGAAGGCCGCTCGAGCGAGGCGTCGGCCGCGTGCCCCAGCGGGGCGGCTGACGTCGTGATCGCCTGCTCGCTCATCGCCCCGCTGCGCTCCCTGTCACCGATCCGGTGTTCCGTGTCCCGAGGTCCATCTGTCCGCCGTCCTTCCTGCTCCCTGCTCGCCTTGTCCGCATTCCGTGCAGACCCGGAATCGTTCCTGTCGCGGCGCGCGACTCATTGTGGGGGTCGGGGCGCGAAGCTTCTACCTGGACATGCGTCCATTCGGCAGATTCTTCGTCGAGTTTGCGACGCAGACTGAGTATTCCTTTAACGGGCCGAGCTCACTCTTTCTTTCTGTTGCTCGTCCCGCCGCCATGACGAGCACCAGCCAAGCGTCCGCACGCCGCGGCCTGCGCCTGCCGCCCGCGGCCGCCCCGCGGAGCTGGCACGTCGTCGTTCCCGGCGCACTCACCGGTTACCTCGCGTTCGCCTCGGGCGGCTTCTTCCCGGGCCAGGTCGCGGTCGCCGCCGCGGTGCTCGCGCTCGCGTTGCTGCTGCGGCTCACGGTCGCGCACCGGCCGCTCGAGGGGTGGTCCGCCGGGGCAGCGGCCGTAGCGGCCCTGGCGACGCTGCTCGCCTGCTGGTCGCTGCTGAGCGCCGCGTGGTCCGACGCTCCCGCGCGCGCGCTGTTCGAGTTCGACCGGGTGCTGCTGTACCTGCTGGCGTTCGCCGTCATGGCCTGCTTCGCGCGGCGGCCGTCGGACCTCGCGGCCGTCCTCCGGTGGGTCCTGGCCGCGATCGTCGTGGTCGCGCTCGCGGCGCTCGCCACCCGCCTGCTCCCTGACGTCTTCGAGGCGGTTCCGGGGCGCGAGCCGGCGCGGCTCGCACATCCTCTGACGTACTGGAACGCCCTCAGCGTGCTGTGCGCGCTCGGCTTCGTGCTCGCCATCCACGCCGCGTCCGGGGAGCACGAGCCGGTGGCCGTGCGCGTCATGGCCACGGCGGCGATCCCGATCCTCGTGGTCGCGGGGTACTTCCCCCTGTCCCGAGGAGGCATCGCGACCGCGGTCGCAGGGCTGCTCCTCTACGCCTTGCTGGCCCGACCCCGGCGGCTGCCGATCGCGCTGCTCGCGGCGGGTCCAGCGGCAGTGGTGGCGCTCGTGTACGCGTACGGCGCCGAGGCGCTGGCCACGGTGACCTACTTCGAGCCGCCGGGGCCGGACGAGGGCCGGTCGGTTCTCGCCGTGCTCGCCGTCACCGCCGGCGGCGCGGCGCTGCTGCGGGTGCTCGCCCTGCCGCTGGAGCGGCGCCTCGACGCGCGTCCGGCGCCGGGTCGGAGGGCCCGGGTCACCGCCGCGCTGGCCTCCGCGGCGCTGGCCATCGCCGCGCTGGGCGCGGCGTGGGTGGCGTTCGATGGCGGCGACCGAGTCCGCGACCAGTACCGGGCGTTCGTGCGCGGCAACATCGTCGATCCCGGGACGGACACGCGCCGCCGGCTTTCCGCGGCCGGCAACAACGGCCGTCTCGACGTCTGGCGCGTGGGGCGCGACATGGTCAGTGCCGAGCCGCTGCACGGAGCCGGAGCGGGCACGTTCCAGCTCGTTTGGGAGCGCGAGCGGCCCGTGACCGTGCGCGTCGTCGACGGGCACTCGCTCTACCTGGAGACCGCGGCCGAGCTTGGTGCGGTGGGCCTCGCGCTGCTCGTGCTGCTGCTCGCCGGCCTGCTCGCCGGCATCGCACGAGGGTTCCGGGGCCCTGAGCGGCACGCGCGCGCGGCGCTGCTCGCTGCCGCCGTGGCGCTGCTGCTACACGCCGGCATCGACTGGGACTGGGAGATGCCGGCGCTGTTCGCCTGGCTGTTCGCGGCCGCCGGCACGGCGTGGGCGCGGCCGCCGGACGCCGCGGCATCCGGTGACGGTCCGGCGCGGCTGACGCGCGTTCTCGCGGGCCTCGGCTGCCTCCTGCTCGCGGTGACGCCGGTGCTCGTGGTCGCGTCCGACGGCGCGTTGTCGCGCGCACGAGCGGCGTTCGACCGCGGCGACTGCACCGCCGCGGTCGACATCGCGCTCGACAGCACGGAGGCGCTGCCGGTGCGCGCCGAGCCATTCGAGCTGATCGGGTACTGCGACCTGCGCGCGGGCGAGCCCGCGCTGGCGGTCGCGGCGTTCGAAGCCGCGCGGCGGCGCGATCCCGAGGCGTGGCAGTACGCCTACGGGCTGAGCGTGGCGCGCGCGCTGGCGGGGCAGGACCCGCGCTCGGCGATCGCCGCGGCGCGCCGCCTCAACCCACGGGAGCCGCGGGCTCGGGATCTCGCAGCCGCGCTGTCGAGTGGCGGGACCGCCGCGTGGCGGCGCGCCGCGCGCCAGGCGCCGCTTCCGTTCTAGACTTCGGCGTGGACCGTGCTAGGCGGGGACGTAGCGGAGCCCTGAACCCGCAATCCGCTCTAGCGGGGCCGAATCCCCTCCCGAGGGGTGTCGCCCCTGGGCCAGCGCGCCGTTCGCAGGCGTCGATGGCCGGGTCCCGCGCGATGCAGGCCCGCGAACCAGGTCAGGTCCGGAAGGAAGCAGCCTTAAGCGGTCACCAGTAGGCGCAGCGGGATCGCCCGGCCGGAGCTCGCGGACAGCGGTCAGCCCCCGGGGACGACCTCGACGGAGGGTGCACGGTCCACTTCCCGCACACCCTCCGTGCACGCGGGTCAGTCGTCGTTCGGCGCGCGGGTGCGGTGCCGCAGCACCAGGCCGCCGCTGAGCAGCGCCACGCCGCCGATGAGCACCGGGATCGCGAGGAAGCCCGTGAACGGCAGCTCGTCGCCGCCGTCCGCGCCGGCCGAGACCTGGCGCGACTCCTGCACGTCGTCGGAGCTCTCCTCGTCGCCGAGGACGTCCTCCGGCTCCTGCTCGTCGCTCCCGTACTGCGCGACGCTCGCGTCGTCGCTCGTCAGATCCTGAACCGCAAGGCCTGCGCCCGCGGTGCTGAGCATCATGCCCAACGCGAGCATCAGAAGAATCGCCAGCCGTGACTTCATGTCCTGCCTCCGTTCGGGGCGCGCCGCCCTGCGCCGCACCCGCTGCTTGATCTGGTCGAGCTCGAGCTCGGTGGCCTCGGGCCTGTTGTCCTCGAGGCGCCGGATGAGGTCATCGAACTCGTGCATGACCCCTTATACGAAGCTCGCCGCCGATTCCTGACAGAAGATTCCTTAGGGTCATGCGAGACGACGAGTTCGAGCGCCTGTACGCGGCCGAGGCGGCCGGCCTGTTCTCGTTCCTCGCCTACCGCACCGGCGACCGTGTGCTGGCCGAGGACCTGCTGGCGGACGCGTTCGAGCGCGCGCTGCGGTCGCGAGGCCGGTTCGACCGCCGGCGCGGCTCGCAGAAGACGTGGCTGTACGCGATCGCCCTCAATGCCCTGCGCGACCATGCGCGGCGCGTCTCCGCGGAGACGCGCGCGCTCGAGCGGGCGGGGGATCCGGCGGGCGGCCACGACCCGCTGGCGAGCGTCGAGCACCGCGACGAGCTCGGCCGCGCGCTGGCCACGCTGAGCGCCGAGGAGCGCGAGGCGATCGCCCTGCGGTTCGGCGCCGACCTCACCGTGCCGGAGATCGCAAAGCTGCTCGACGAGCCGCTCACGACGGCCGAAGGACGCATCTACCGGGCGCTCCGCAAGCTCCGCGCGGAGCTGTCGTAGACTCGCCATGGTGCCTTCGGCTCCCGCCTCGCTGTACCGCCGCCACCGCCCGCGGACCTTCGCCGACGTGGTCGGGCAGGACCACGTGGTGCGCACGCTGCGCAACGCGATCGAGCAGGGCAGGGTCCACCACGCGTACCTGTTCGTCGGCTCGCGCGGAACCGGCAAGACCTCGATGGCGAAGATCCTCGCGGCGTCGCTGAACTGCGTCCGCGGGCCGACCGTCGAGCCCTGCGGCGAGTGCGAGTCGTGCACCTCGATCGCCGCCGCCTCCTCGCTCGACGTGATCGAGATGGACGCCGCCTCCAACAACTCGGTCGACGACATCCGCGACCTGCGCGAGCGCGTCGGCTTCGCGCCCGTGGCCGGGCGCAGCAAGGTCTACATCCTCGACGAGGCGCACATGCTGTCGACGGCGGCCTGGAACGCGTTCCTGAAAACGCTCGAGGAGCCGCCCCCGCACACGATCTTCGTGCTCGCCACCACCGAGGCGGGAAAGGTCCTGCCGACCGTGGTGGACCGCTGCCACCGGTTCGACTTCGCGCGCCCGAGCGTGCCCCAGATCACCGGCGTGCTGCGCCGCGTGGCCACCGCCGAGGAGATCGAGATCGGCGACGAGGCGACCGCGCTGGTGGCCCGCTCGGCCACCGGCTCCTTCCGGGACGCGCTGGGCACGCTCGAGCAGCTCGTCGCCTACTCGGGGCGCTCGATCGCGCTCGACGACGTGCTCGCGGTCCTGGGCGCGGCCGACGCCGACCTCGTCTTCGGAGCCGTGGACGCGGTCGCCGCCGGCGACGCGCGGGCCGCGCTGCAGGCCGCGGCGCGGCTGGCCGACTCGGGGCGCGACCTCGGGCGCTTCTTCGGCGACCTCGAAGCGCACGCGCGAGGCCTGATGGTCGTGCAGGCGCTCGGCGAGGTGCCGGCCGAGATCCGCGTGACGCCCGAGCAGGACGAGCGCCTGGCCGCGCAGGCGCGCGCGGTGCCGGCGGCCGACGTGGTGCGCCTGCTGGAGCTGATCGCCGCCGCCCTGCGCGCGCTCAAGGACGGCGCCGACGCCCGCACCCAGCTCGAGCTCGCGCTCGTCAAGGCGGCCGAGCCGGACCACGATCCCTCGGCGAAGGCGCTGCTGGCGCGGATCGAGCGCCTCGAGGCGCGCCTCGCCGGCGGCGGCTCCGCCCCGGCGCCGCCGGCCTCACGAGCACCGGAGGAGCCGGCCACGGCCGCCGGCCGCGGGCGGGCGGGGATTCCAATCTCCGTCGCCGCGGCACCGGCGGTCGCCGCGGTCGCAGTCGTCGAGCCGGAGGCGTCCGCGGTCGACTTCTCTCCTGAGGCGTTCGAACAGGTGTGGCCGGCCATTCTCGAGTCCCTCGAAGGAGACTCGCCTCGAACGGCCGAGCTTCTGCGGCAGGCGACTCCATTTGCCGTCACCGCCGACGGGCTCACACTTGCCTGGCCGGAGTCGGCGGCGTTCTATAAGCGCCAAGCCGAGGATCCTGCAAAGCGTGAGCTGATCGCCCGCTGCATCCGCACGGTCACCGGCACCTCCCTGCGACTCGTCTATGAGCTTCGGGCCGATGAAGAGTTCGAATCGCAGCCAGAGGCGACGCTCAGCGACGAGGAGCTGGTGGACCGCTTCAAGCACGAGTTCAGCGCGATCGAAGAGCCGAGCGAGGAGTCCTGATGCCGCAACCGCCCAACCTCCAGGCCATGCTGCGCCAGGCGCAGGAGATGATGGCCGCCCAGCAGCAGGCCCAGGAGGCGCTCAAGTCCGAGCGCGTCGAGGCAAGCGCCGGCGGCGGGATGGTCAAGGTCGTGATGTCCGGCGACCTGCACCTGGAGTCGATCGCCATCGATCCCGACGCCGTCGATCCCGAGGACGTCGAGATGCTGCAGGACATGGTCGTGGCTGCGCTCAACGAGGCGCTGCGCTCGGCGCAGGAGCTGCAGGAGTCCAAGCTCGGCGGGCTCGGCGGCGGCGAGGGCTTCGATCCGATGAGCGCGCTCGACGCGCTCGGGATGGGCGGGCTCGGCGGCGCCTTGGGCGGCGGCGGCGGTGGTGGCGGCGCACTGCCGGGCGGCCAGCCCAACCGCGCCGCCCGCCGCAAGAAGCGCTGACCGCTTGCTCGCGCCCCCGCTCCAGCGCCTCGTCACCGAGCTGGCCAAGCTGCCCGGCGTCGGCCAGCGCACCGCGCAGCGACTCGCGTTCCACATCCTGCGCGCGTCCGGCGAGGACGCTGCCGCGCTGGCGGCGGCGATCCGCGACGTGAAGGAGAAGATCACGCTCTGCGAGGTCTGCTTCAACCTCGCCGAGGGCCCGCGCTGCACGGTCTGCCTCGACGAGCGGCGCGACGCCGAGCTGATCTGCGTCGTCGAGGAGGCCGGCGACGTGATCCCGATCGAGCGCACGCACGAGTACCGCGGCCGCTACCACGTGCTCGGCGGCGCGCTGTCGCCGATCGACGGCGTCGAGCCCGAGGACCTCAAGCTCGCCCAGCTCTACGCGCGGGTCGGCAACGGCGTCAGAGAGGTCATCCTCGCCACCAACCCGACGACCACGGGCGAGGCGACCGCGCTGCACGTCGCCGCCGCGCTGCACGACCGCGCGCCCGGGCGTCGCGGTCACCCGCCTCGCGTCCGGCCTGCCGGTGGGCGGCGACCTCGAGTACGCCGACGAGGTCACGCTCGGCCGCGCGCTCTCGGGCCGCCGCGCGGTCTAGTCGCAGCGGCGCGGGGCGGACGAGCCGGGATAGAGGCAGCGGTCGAGCCGCGACGGCGGCTCGCCGCGCCGGATCCGGATCAGCGTGTGCTTGCCCACGTAGCCGGCCCGCGTGACGCGGATCTCGAGCTGCGTCCCGGCCGGCAGGCGGCGCTCGAACACGCGCAGGCGGGTGAAGGCCGTCGCCACGGCGAGCGCGCGGCGCGGGCAACCGTTTCCCGTGCAGCGCACGCCGATGCGCACCCCGCGCGGCGCGCGCACGCTGAGGCGCGTGATCGCGGCGCCCTGCCGGGTCAGGAAGCCCACGAAGCGGACGGTCGGCGCCGGGCGCATCACGCGCAGGCGCGGCGACCGGCGCGCGGGCCGGGACGAGCCCGCGAGCTCGGGCGACGACGACGTCGTGGGCGGTGAGACGGTCGAGCTGGGCGGCGGCGCGCTCGATCCCGGCGGCGGCTGGGTCGATCCGGGCGGCGGCGGCGTCGATCCTCCCGGCGCGGCGGCCACCGGCTCCGTGAGCGCGGAGCTGACGACCACCGGGGCCCCTCCGTCGTCATCGTCGTCGTCATCGCCGCGCACGGTGGCCTGCACCTGGATGCGCTTCCCGACGTCTGCGGGCGCGGGCGCGTAGCGGCGGCCGGTCGCCCCGATCGCGGAGCAGGCGGCGTCGCACCGGCGCCACGCGTAGGTGACCGACACGTCGTCGTCGTCATCGTCGTCGAGCTGCACGACGGCCTCGAGCTGGGCGCCGACACGAGGGGTGCCGGAGATCGCGACCTGCGCATTGGAGCTCTGAGCGGACGCGGTCGCGGCCGGCAGCAGTATCGCCACCACGGTCGTCCATGCCCACCAGCTCCGCCGCACCGCCGTCCCTCCGTCGCTCGATGTTGGCCGAGTGAACCAGGTTGCTTCGCGGCTATGTGACGCAGCGGTCGGGTCCGTGACCGCGAACGGCCGTTGCCTAGACTTCCGGCCAGTGTCGGGCACCGTGGTCATGAAGTTCGGCGGCACCTCCGTTGCCGACGCCGAGCGCATCAAGCGCGCCGCGCGGCGGATCGTCGCCGCGCGCGAGCTCGGCCATCGCGTCGTGGCCGTCCTGTCCGCGCGCGGGAAGACGACCGACGAGCTGATCTCGATGGCCAACGAGGTCTCGATCGCCCCCGACCCGCGCGAGATGGACATGCTGCTCTCCACCGGCGAGCGCATCTCGTGCGCGCTGTGCGCGATGGCGATCAACGACCTCGGGCACCGGGCGATCTCGCTGACCGGCTCGCAGGCCGGGATCGTGACCGACACGAGCCACACGAAGGCGCGCATCCTCGACGTCCGCGCCGACCGCATCCGCGCGGCGCTCGACGACGAGCTCGTGGTGCTCGTGGCCGGCTTCCAGGGCGTATCCACGGCCAAGGACGTGACGACGCTCGGCCGCGGCGGGTCCGACACCACCGCCGTCGCGCTGGCCGCCGCCGTCGGGGCCGAGGTGTGCGAGATCTACACGGACGTGGCCGGGGTGTTCTCCGCCGACCCCCGGATCGTGCCCGACGCTCGCAAGCTGCCGGTCGTCTCGTTCGAGGAGATGCTCGAGATGTCGGCTTCCGGCGCCGGCGTCCTCCAGCTGCGCTCGGTCGAGTACGGCCGCAACCATGACGTGCGCATCCACTGCCGCTCCTCGTTCACCGAGGAGCCCGGGACCTTCGTGGTCGGAGAAGAGGAGACGATGGAACGCCCCCTGATCACCGCCGTGACCCACTCGCGCGACGAGGCGCGGGTCACGCTGCTCGGCGTCCCCGACCACCCGGGCGTGGCCGGCCGCATCTTCAGCGCGCTGGCGGACGCGAACGTCAACGTCGACATGATCATCCAGAACGAGCCGGTGTCCGAGGGCTCGTCGGCGGACATGTCGTTCACCGTGCCGCGCTCCGACCTGCGCGCCGCGCGCGAGGCGCTCGACCCGCTGATCGCAGGCCAGGGCATCCGCGCGGTGGCCGAGGACCCGGAGATGGGGAAGGTCTCCGTCGTGGGCGCGGGAATGAAGTCGCATCCCGGGGTGGCGGCCAAGGTGTTCACCACGCTTGGGGACGAGATGATCAACATCGAGATGATCTCCACCTCGCCGATCAAGATCTCGTGCGTCGTCTCCGCCGACGCCGTCGACCGCGCGGTCCGCGCGCTGCACACGGCGTTCGAGCTCGGGGCCGACCAGGTGGAGGCCGAGCATCCGTTTGGAGGCGGTCGGGACACCTCGCGGTCGGGGTCGACAATGTCGGCCGGGCCACAGCCCGCACGCGGAGCGGGAATATGAGCTACCGGGTGGCAGTGGTGGGCGCGACGGGCGCCGTCGGCACCGTCATGCGCGCCAAGCTGCGCGAGCGCGCCTTTCCGGCATCCGAGATCGTGCCGTTCGCATCCGCCCGCTCCGCGGGCCGCGAGCTCGACGGCGCCACCGTCCAGCCGCTGACCGACGAGACGATCCAGGGGTTCGACCTGGCGATCTTCTCGGCCGGCGCCACCACCTCGGGCGAGTGGGCGCCGCGCTTCGTCGACGCCGGCGCTGTCGTCGTCGACAACTCGTCGAAGTGGCGCCGCGACCCTGAGGTCCCGCTCGTCGTCTCCGAGGTCAACCCCGACGCGCTCGAGGACCACAAGGGGCTGATCGCCAACCCCAACTGCTCGACGATGCAGCTGATGGTCGCGCTCAAGCCGATCCACGACGCCGCCGGGATCGAGCGGCTGATCGTCTCGACCTACCAGTCGGTCTCCGGCACCGGCGTCAAGGCCGTGGAGGAGCTCGACTTCCAGACCCACACCGTGCTGCACGGCCAGCCCGTGCCCGCGCCGGAGATCTACCCGCATCCGATCGCGTTCAATGTCCTCGGCGGCGCCGGGAACTTCGCCGACGGCGACGACCACACGGACGAAGAGCGCAAGATGATGTTCGAGACGCGCAAGATCCTCGGCGACGAGTCGATCGCGATCAACGTCACGTGCGCGCGCGTGCCGGTGCGCAGCTCACACTCGGAGTCGGTCACGCTCGAGACCCGCGACCCGCTGTCCGTCGAAGCGGCCCGCGCGCTGCTCGAAGCCGCCCCGGGATTGACGATGGTCGACGACCCGGCGACCCACGCCTACCCGACCGCGCTGAACGCCGCCGGCCGCGACGACGTCTTCGTCGGCCGCCTGCGCCGCGATCCCTCGCACGAGCGCGGGCTGTGCCTGTGGGTCGTCTCGGACAACCTGCTCAAGGGCGCGGCCACCAACGCGATCCAGATCGCCGAGGTGCTGCACGAGCGCAACCTGGTCAGGGTTCCGTCGAAAGTCTGAAATCGCAGGTTTACCCACCCGGGAGGCGGGCACATAGAAGCACCAGACTTCCCGGGGACGAGACAAGGGGTACGACAAGCAACGAGGGCCCAGCCGGGCCCTCTTTGCTGTTTACAGCTCCCTTCGGACGAGCTTGAGCGACGACTCGGCGGCGCGCTGAAACGGGCCACGGCCCTTCCAGCGCTCGGGCTCGATCCGCTCCGAGCGCTCGAGGTCGCGCTCGAACTGGTCCGTGAGCTCGCCGGCGAAGGCCTCCGAGAGGACGCACAGAGTGGCCTCGTCGTGGAGCTGGAACGAGCGGTTGTCGAAGTTGACCGAGCCGACCGACGACCACGCGCCGTCGACGACCATCGACTTGGCGTGCAGCATCGTCGGCTGGTACTCGTAGATCTCCACCCCGGAGTCGACCAGCTCGTCGTAGCTCACCCGCCCGGCCACCCAGCACCGGCGGCTTGTCGATGTTCGGCCCGGGGACGAGCACGCGCACCCGTACCCCACGCTCGGCGGCGTCCACGAGCGCGTCGGTGAACGCCGGGCGCGGGACGAAGTAGGCGGCCGTGAGGTCGAGCGTCTCGCGCGCCGCCGCGATCGCCAGGTAGTACAGCGCCTCGACGTTGGTGTCGCCGACGCCGGCGCTCGAGCGCACGACCATCATCGGGCCGCCGTTCTCCTGCTCCGGGATGTCGGGCAGGTAGCCCTCGCCGACGAGCACCTCGCCGGTCGCCTCGAGCCAGTTCTCGGCGAACGCGCCGAACAGCCCGCGCACGACCGGCCCGCGGACGCGCACGTGGGTGTCGCGCCAGTGGTCGGGATCCTGCGCATTGCCGCTCCACTCCTCCGCGATCCCCACGCCGCCGGTCAGGCCCACCTCGCCGTCGGCGACCAGGATCTTGCGGTGCGTGCGGTTGGCCACGCGGCGCGCGGCGTACGGCTTCGGCGGCCGGAAGCGCGACATCCGCACGCCCGCCTCGGCCATCTGCTCGACGAGGTCCTTCTCGATCCTCACGCCGCCCATGGCGTCGATGATCACGTTGACCTCGACGCCGGCCCGCGCCCGCTCGCACAGCGCGTCGGCGACGTCGCGCGCGATGTCGCCGCGCCAGTAGACGTACGTGAGCAGGCACAGCGTGCGCTGGGCGCCGCGGATCGTGTCCAGGTAGACGGGGAAGATCGCGTCGCCGTTGATCAGCAGCTCGACGTCGTCGCCGGTGGAGATCGGCGCGGCGGTCAGCGCCTCGGCGGCGCGCAGGAAGCCGGGGTCGCGGACGTCGAGCTCGTCGGCGCCGTGGAGGTCGTAGCCGTGGCCGCTTTCGCGCCGGTGGCGCAGCGACTCGGTGGCATAGCGGGCGCCGAGCGCCGCCGCCAGGCCCGCGGGCCAGGCGTAGCGCGCGCTTACGCCGCGACGCTTCCGACGACGGAGGTCGACCAATCGATGACCGAGGTCGGGCGCACGACGTGCTTGTTGAAGCCCAGCTCCTTCGGCTCGAGCCCGAGCGCCAGCCCGATCAGCTGCGGCAGGTGCAGCACGGGCATGTCGAGCTCCCGCCCGACGATCCGCTCCGACAGCGGCTGCTGGAGGTCGAGGTTGAGGTGGCACAGCGGGCACGGCGTGACGAGGCAGTCCGCCTCGGCGTCGACCGCGTCGCCCAGGTGCCGCCCGGCCTGCTTGAGCGAGGCTTCCTTGTTCATCGTGATGATCGGGAAGCCGCAGCACTTGTACTGGCCGGCGTAGTCGACCACCGTGCCGCCCAGCGCCTCGATCAGCTGGTGCAGGTACGTGTCGCGCGGGTGGTCGCGGCTGATGCCCAGCCGGTCGGTCGGGCGCACGATGTAGCAGCCGTAGAACGGGCCGACCCGGAGGTCGGTGAGCGGGCGCTTGACCTTCGCGCGCACGGCGTCGAGCCCGATCTCCTCGACCATCAGCCACAGCAGGTGCTTGTTGGCGATGCCCTTCTCGTAGCGCAGCTGCTCGCCGGCGAGCGCCTCGTTGACGTGCGCGCGGTACTCGCCGTTCGCGTCCAGGCGCTCCTGGCACTCGCTCTGGGCGCCCTGGCAGGTCGAGCAGATGTTCATCATCAGCTCGGCGCCGCGCTCCATCTCGCGCTGGGCGAGCGCGAACGTGCGCGCGTTGAGGGTGTCGGCCAGCTCCTGGTTGTGCTCGGCGATCACGCCGGCGCCGCAGCACGCGGCGCGGTCGAGCTCGACGAGCTCGAGGTCGAGCAGCGGGGCGATCTTCGCCATCGAGCCGTGCAGCTCCGGGGTGAAGCCGCGGCTCACGCAGCCGGGCCAGTAGGCGACCTTCACCGGTTCGGGCTCCTCTCTTCGGGCAGGTGGCTGCCGGCAGCGTCGGCCTGCAGCTCGGTGCCGGCCGCCTCCTCCTCGTCCTCGTAGCCGACCACGTAGAGGTTGAGCTCGAAGGCGTCGCTCTCGGTGTGCTCGAAGATGCGCTGGACGGCCTGCAGGTCGTCCTTGGGCAGCTTGTGGCCCTTGAGCGCCTTCATCGGCGTCACCTTGCCGCGCTGCAGCGCCTTGACGATCGTTGGCAGCGAGTCGGCCAGCTCGAGCCCGGCGGCCGGGTGGAACTTGCCGAACCACGAGTCGCCGCCGTAGGAGCGGGGCAGCAGCTCGGCTTCGTACAGCAGCCCGTAGTCACGGATCAGCGAGACGAAGGCCTTCTCGTGCCGGTGGCCGTTGTTGCGGTCGTTGATCTCGTGCTTGGAGCCCGCGACGCGGCGCAGCCGCATGATCTGGCTCATCGGCGCGACGCCCTTGGGGCACGCCTCGATGCAGTTGAAGCAGTGCGTGCAGTCGTAGATGCCGTGCGGGTCCTCGGCGAGGTCCTTGAGGCGCTCGCGCTGCTGGCCGTCGCGCGGGTCGCCGACGAAGCGGTAGGCCTTGGCCAGCGCCGCCGGGCCGATGAAGCCGGGATCGACCTCCATCGACAGGCAGTCAGACACGCAGGCGCCGCACTGGATGCAGGCCATGCTCTGCGTGACGTCGATCATCGACTCCGGCGGCACGACGTACTCGCGCTCCGGCGGGTCGCCCTCGGGCAGCAGCCACGGCGTGACGCGCTGGATCTTCTTCCAGTGCACCGCGTCCATGTCGACGATCAGGTCCTTGAGCACCGGCATGTTGCCCATCGGCTCGACGGTGATCGCGCCGTCGGCGGCGGTTTCGGCGGCCTTGTCGAGATGGGTGTGGCAGGCCAGCGCGGGCTTGCCGTTGATGCGCACGCCGCAGGAGCCGCAGATCGCTGCCCGGCAGGAGCAGCGGATGCCGATCGTGCCGTCCTCGCGGTCGCGTGCCTGGAGGATGCCGTCGAGCACCGAGCGGTGGCCGTCGAGGTCGATCGTGAAGTCGTCCCAGTGCGCCGCCTCGCCCGTCTCGGGCGTGTAGCGGCGGATGCGCAGCGTGTAGTCGGGCATCAGTAGGTGCGCTCCTGGGGCTCCCACTTGGTGATCGTCACGGGCGAGTAGGCCACCTCCGGCTCAGGGCCGCCGTTGCGGGACAGGGTGATGTGCTTGAGCCACTCGTCGTCGTTGCGCTGCGGGAAGTCGAGCCGGAACTGCGCGCCGCGCGACTCCTTGCGCTCGAGCGCCGCGACGACGATGCACTCCGCGCAGTCGAGCATGTAGCCGAGCTCGATCGCCCCCAGGACGTCCTGGTTGAAGACGGTGCCGCGGTCGTCGATCGCCGCCGTGGCCGCCTCCTCCTTGAGCCGCTGGATGACCTCGTGCGCCTCGGTCAGGCCCGCCTGGTCGCGGAACACCGCGCACTTCTCGTTCATCATCTCGCCGAGCTCGTCCTTGATCTCGGAGATCCGGCGGCCGGATTGGATCCCACCCGCCCCCCGGCGCATGATGTCGTCGATCATCCGCTGCTCGTCGGCCAGCGCGCTGAACGCCGGCGAGGGCATCGGCATGCCGAGCGCCCGCTTGGCCGCGTGCTCGCCCGAGCGGCGGCCGAAGATCAGCGTGTCGAGCAGTGAGTTCGCACCCAGGCGGTTGCCGCCGTGGACCGACACGCAGGCGACCTCGCCAGCCGCGTAGAGACCCGGGACGTCGGTGGCGCCCCACACGTCGGTCTTCACGCCGCCCATGATGTAGTGGCAACCGGGCTTGATGTGAATCGGCTCGCGCGTGATGTCCACGCCCGCGAAGTCGCGCCCGATGTTGACGATCTCGCGCAGCGCCTCGAGCGTGCGCTTGCGCGGCACCTTGGTGATGTCGAGCGCCACCGTGCCGTCCGGGAAGCCACGGCCCTCGTTGATCTCGGTCTGCTCGGAGCGGGAGACGACGTCGCGCGAGGCGAGCTCCATCTTGTTGGGCGCGTACTTCTCCATGAAGCGCTCGCCGTGGGCGTTGTAGAGATGCGCGCCCTCGCCGCGGGCGCCCTCGGTGATCAGGATCCCGTTCCCGGCCAGCGTGGTCGGGTGGTACTGGATCATCTCCATGTCCATCAGCGGGGCGCCGATGCGGTAGCTCTGGGCGATGCCGTCGCCCGTACAGATGAGCGCGTTGGTGGTCGGCTTGAAGCACTGCCCGGCGCCGCCCGAGGCCTGGATGACGGCCTTGGCGGCGAACAGCTCCATCGCGCCGTCGCGGATGTTGCGCGCGACCGCGCCGCAGCACTCGCCGGTGTCGTCCTGCAGCACGGCGGTGACGAACCACTCCTCATAGCGGTCGATCTGCTCGTGGTGCTTCATCAGCTGCTCGTAGAGCACGTGCAGCAGTGCCTGGCCGGTGATGTCGGCCACGTAGTACGTACGCGCGGCCGAGGCGCCGCCGAACGCGCGGGTGCCGAGGTGGCCGGTGTCGCTGCGGTGGAAGGTGACGCCCGAGTGCTCGAGCCACAAGACCTCGTCCGGCGCCTCGCGGCACATGATCTCGATCGCGTCCTGGTCGCCGAGGTAGTCGGACCCCTTGACGGTGTCGAAGGCGTGCGACTCCCACGAGTCGTCGGGGTTGAGCGCCGCGTTGATGCCGCCGGCCGCCGCGTTCGAGTGCGAGCGGACCGGGTGGACCTTGGACATGATGGCCACGGTCGCGCCCTCGCGAGCGGCCGCCAGCGCGGCCCGCTGACCAGCGAGGCCGGCGCCGATGATCAGGACGTCGTGTGCGGGCATGCGGGATCGGATCCTATTAGGGGAGGGGTACGAAGGGAGTACGGTCCCCGGCGCCCGCAGGTCGAACGCCCGCAGGCCAGGATCAGCCCCATGGCACCGGCCCGCGGGCGACGTCAACTGCGCTGGGTAGGGAGAGTGAGGGAGCCGGCCGGGTTGGTCGGCCCCGGGGCGGGCGGGGTTCAAGGCGGTGTTCGGTGTATCTCGATGAGGCCCGGCTCGCCCAGATACACCTAAGTGCTCTAGACGGGCACAAAGGTGTATTCGGGTGATCCGCCCCGCACCGAGATACACCGAATCCCGCCTTGGCGCGACGGCTTCCACTTCCCTACCCAGCCGCCGTTGACGTTCGCTCGCGCTACCGCAGCCATCGGGCTACGCGGTCGAGAGCCGGGTGCGGAGAGCCCGGGTGACCTGCTCGGTCGTCACGACGCCGCGCAGGCGGCCGTCGGCGTCGACCGCCATCAGCGCGCCGAGGCGGCGCAGCGGCTCCGAGCCGAGCAGCGCCTCGAGCGGCTCGTCGTCGCGCACGCGGTCGTCGGAGCCCGAGGCCACCTCGCGCACCGGCATCGACCCGCCTTCGGCGCCGGCGGCGTGCTCGACGGCCGCGCGGTGGGCCAGCCCGGCGTAGCGCCCGTCGGCCTCGACGACCGCGAACCACGGCCAGCCCTGGTAGCGCAGGAAGTACTCCTCCCAGGCCTGCGCGGCCGGCAGGTCGGCGGGGATGGCCACCGGATCCGCGTCCATGATGTCGGCCACCGTGACGCCCTCGAGGCGGTCGGTGAACTCGGTCTGGGCGATCGCCGCGCGCGCCGACGAGCCGAGCAGGTAGCCGAGCACGATCGCCCACAGCCCGTTGACCGTCTCGCTGCGGCCGAACAGCTGCCACAGCCCGTAGCCGATCAGCAGAGCGGCGAAGGCTTGGCCGAGCGTGGCCGAGATGCGGGTCGCGCGCCCGCGGTCGCGGGTCACCTTCCAGGCGGCGGCGCGAGCGATCCGGCCGCCGTCGAGCGGGAACGCCGGGATCAGGTTGAAGACGAGCAGGAGCACGTTCATGGAGACGAGGAAGCTCAGCCACAGCTCGATCGCCGTGGCGGGGGCGCCGCTGTCGAGCTGCGCGGAATCGGTGAACGCCTCCCAGCCGAGCAGGGCGACGCTGAGCGCGCCGACCACGATCACGATCCCCAGCGTTACCAGCGGGCCGGCGATCGCGACGCGGAACTCCTGGCCGGGCGAGCGCGTGTCGCTGCTCATCTTCATCACGCCGCCGAAGAAGAAGAGGTCGATGCCGCTGACCGCGATCCCCTCGCGGCGGGCGGCGACGGCGTGGCCGAGCTCGTGCAGCAGTATCGACCCGAAGAAGCCCAGCGCCGCGCCCACCGAGCACGCGAACGCGGCCGTCGGGTCGTCCAGCACCCGGTCGAAGGCCCGGTTGAGGTAGAAGATGAACAGGAAGAGGACGAGGAACCACGACGCATTCACACCCACGCGAATGCCGAAGATGGTCGCCAGCCTGAGGGAGCTGCCTCCGAGCAAGGGACGTCAATGGTGGCATAGCCTCCCGGCATGGCTCATGACGTGACATTCATCCCCGGTGACGGGACCGGGCCGGAACTCGCGGAGGCGACGCGCCGGGTGCTGGAGGCGACCGGCGTCGAGTTCGAGTGGGACGAGCATCCGGCCGGCGAGGACGTGTACCACGACGAGGGGACCCCGTTCCCCGACCGCACGCTGGACTCGATCCGGCGCACCAAGGTCGGCATCAAGGGGCCGACCACGACGCCGGTTGGCTCCGGCTTCCGCTCGGTCAACGTGCTCCTGCGCAAGGAGCTCGACCTCTACGCCTGCATCCGGCCGTGCAAGGCCTACAAGGGCGTGCGCACGCGGTTCCCGGAGACCGACATCGTGATCGTGCGCGAGAACACCGAGGACCTCTACGCGGGGATCGAGTTCGAGAAGGACACGGAGAACGCCGAGAAGCTGCGCTCGTTCCTGGCCGACCTCGACGGGTCGTCGATCCGCGAGCACTCGGGCATCTCGATCAAGCCGATCTCGGTCTTCGGCTCGGAGCGGATCGTGCGCGCCGCGTTCGACTACGCGCGCGAGAACGGGCGCCGCAAGGTGACGGCCGCGCACAAGGCGAACATCATGAAGTTCTCCGACGGCCTGTACCTCGAAGTCGCGCGACGCGTCGCGGAGGACTACTCGGACATCGAGTTCGAGGACCGGATCATCGACAACCTGTGCAATCAGCTCGTCTCGCGCCCGGAGGAGTACGACGTGATCGTGCTCCCCAACCTCTACGGCGACATCGTGTCCGACCTCGGGGCGGGGATGATCGGCGGGCTCGGGCTCGCGCCCGGAGGCAACCTCGGCACCGAGGCGGCGATGTTCGAGGCCACCCACGGGTCGGCCCCCAAGTACAAGGGCCAGAATCGGGTGAATCCCACCGCGCTGATGCTCTCCGGCGTGCTCATGCTCCGCCACCTGGACGAGCGCGAGGCGGGCGACCGTCTCGAGAACGCGATCGCGGCGGTGATCGAGCGGGGGGAGAAGGTCACCTATGACCTCAAGCCGACGCGCGACGATCCGTCCGCGGTCGGAACGTCACAGTTCGCCGACGCGGTGATCGAGGAGATGAACAGATGAGTTCACCAGTCAGTGTGACTGTGACCGGTGCTGCCGGGCAGATCGGCTACGCACTGCTTTTCCGGATCGCGGCGGGTCAGTTGCTGGGGAGCGACGTTCCCGTCCGGCTTCGGCTGCTGGAGATCCCCGCGGCGGTGAAGGCGGCGGAGGGGACCGCGCTCGAGCTGTTCGACGGTGCCTTTCCGCTGCTGGCCGGCGTGGACGTGACCGACGACGCCGGCGGTCGCGTTCGACGGGTGCTCGATCGCGCTGCTGGTCGGCGCCCGGCCACGCACCAAGGGCATGGAGCGGGCCGACCTGCTCGAGGCCAACGGCGCGATCTTCAAGCCGCAGGGCGAGGCGATCGCCGCCCACGCGGCGAGCGACGTCAAGGTGCTCGTGGTCGGCAACCCGGCCAACACCAACGCGCTGATCGCGATGAGCAACGCCGACGGCGTGCCGCCCGAGCGCTTCACGGCGATGACGCGGCTCGATCACAACCGCGCGGTCGCCCAGCTCGCCGACCGCACCGGTGCGGCGGTCTCGGAGATCTCGCACATGGCGGTGTGGGGCAACCACTCGCCGACGATGTACCCCGACCTGTTCAACGCGAAGGTGCGGGGTGAGCGGGCCTGGGACGCGGTCGGCGACGAGGCCTGGGTGGCCGACGAGTACATCCCGCGGGTGGGCAAGCGCGGCGCGGAGATCATCGAGGCGCGCGGCGCCTCCTCGGCGGCGTCGGCGGCCAGCGCCGCGATCGACCACGTCCACGACTGGGTGAACGGCACGCCCGAGGGCGACTGGGTGTCGATGGCGGTCCCCTCGCCCGGCGCCTACGGCGTCGCCGAGGGGATCATCTCCTCGTTCCCGGTCCGCACGTCGAACGGGGGGTGGGAGATCGTCGAGGGCCTGGACGTGCCCCCGTTCTCACAGGAGCGGATCGACAAGACCGTCGAGGAGTTACTGGGCGAGCGGGAGGCTGTGCGCGGCCTGGGGCTAGTTGCGTAGGTGCCAGCCACGCCCCGACTTCGTCACTTTCCCGTCCTCGGCGAGACCCGGCATCACCCGGTAGAGGTAGTTCTGCTTGATCCCCATGGCCTCGGCCAGCTCGGGGATCGTGATGCCGGGGCGCTCGCCCACGAGTGACATGTGCCTGCGCGGCACGGGTGCCCGAGCCGCGCGGGCGCCCGCGGCGGCCGTTGGACGACGCTCGGGGAGAACGCCGGCGGCGTGGGGCGGGGGTGGTGGTGGCGGCCGGCTTGCCCTCCACACCTGACAGTGCGCGCTCTGCCGCTTCCAAACGGTGAAACTCGTCCACCAGCGGACGCAGCTCCTTCAGCCGCGTCTGGATCTCCTTGCGCTTCTCGTCGAGAAAGTCTGCCACTGGCTCCCTTTCGCTCACTGTGACGGTGAGAATCTACAGGTGAGCGGCTGGTGCCGCTGAGCGGATGGGTGCAAGAATACCGGGAGGGGGTATACTGGACGGCATGGCCACCCAGTCCCTCAACCGCCTCGCCTTCAGCGCCACCGTCCATTGCCTCACCGGCTGCGCGATCGGCGAGGTGCTCGGCGTCATCATCGGCACAGCGCTCGGCTGGTCGGACGGCGCGACGATCGCCCTCGCGGTGGCGCTGGCGTTCCTGTTCGGCTACTCGTTCACGAGCCTGCCGCTCCTGCGGTCAGGCATCGCGCTTCGCCGCGGTCGTCCCGATCGCCCTCGCCTCGGACACGGTCTCGATCGCGATGATGGAGATCGTCGACAACGCGATCCTGCTGCTGATCCCCGGCGCGATGGACGCGGGGCTCGACAGCTTCCGCTTCTGGGGCAGCCTCGCCGTCGCGCTCCTGATCGCCGGCGCGGCGGCCTACCCGGTCAACCGCTGGCTGCTCGCGCGCGGCAAGGGCCACGCGGTCGTCCACCAGCACCACGCGCACTGAGGAGACCGCTCCGGGGGGCCGCGCCCAACGAGTGCTAGCCGCGGCCGTTCTCGATCAGCGCCTTCAGGCGCTCGAGCGAGTGGTGGGCCTCGCGGTCGGGTACGCCGCCGACGAGCACGCGGCTGGCGGCGGCCCCGAGGAAGCCCCCGGGCGCCTTGAACTCGTTCTCGTAGTCGAAGCGCGTGCGGCCGCCGTTCTCGCTCAGCATGAAGCTCGTACGGGCGTAGGAGTGCGCCGGCCCGCGGCCCTCCCAGGTGGCGCGGTCCGGGCGGTCGGCCTCGGTCAGCTTCCAGCGCACCTTGAAGTTGGCGCCGCGGATGCAGAGCGTCTGCACCATCTCGTAGCCCTCGCTGCGGCGTGCCGTCGTCGTGGCGGTTGACGCGCCGGTGGATCGTCACCCACTCGTCGAGGCGCGCGGGGTCGAGCATCAGGTCGTAGACCTGCTCGCGCGGAGCGTCGATGTCGATCGACGCGGTCACCAGCGTCACTTGGCGGCCACCTCCTCGGTGCTCTCCCACTCGCGCAGGGCGCGCTCGACGGCTGCTTCGAACGAGTGCAACCTAACGCCGAACGCCTCCGCCGCGTCGTCCGTGCGTGGCAGCAGGTCGCTCTCGAGCGACTCCATCAGCGGCGTGATGAAGCCGGGGTCCTCCTCGGCCACGGCCGCGGCGACGACCGACGCGACGGGGGTGAGGTTGAAGCCGAGCGGGATCGAGGGGCGGTCGACGAGCATCGCGTCGGCGATCCGGGCGATCAGCTGCTCGTAGGTCATCGCGTCCGGCCCGCCGAGGTCCCACGAGCGGCCCGCGAGCTCGGCGGGCGCGTCGGCGGCGCGCACGAGGAACTCGAGCACGTCGCGGCCGTCGATCGGCTGCGTGCGGTTCGTGCGCCAGGCGGGCAGCGCCAGCACCGGGAGGCGCTCGATCAGCCGCACGAGGAAGCGGAACGAGCGCGAGCGGGCGCCGACGACGATCGAGGCCCGCAGCGCGATCGGCTCGTCGGCCGCCTCGAGCAGCGCCTCCTCGACGGCGAGACGCGAGGCGAGATGGCGCGACGCGACGCCGTTCTCCGGTATCAGGCCGCCGAGGTAGACGATGCGCCGCACGCCCGCGGCCCGGGCGGCGGTGGCGAAGCGGTGGGCGGCGCGGCGCTCGGCGGCGGGGAAGCCGTCGACCGGGCCCTCCATCGAATGGATCAGGTAGTAGGCGGCGTCGACGCCGTCCAGGGCGCGGCCGAGCCCGGCGCCGCTGACGGCGTCGCCGATCACGATGTCGTCGAGCGCGACGCCCGCCGCAGTGACGCGCTCGCTCGAGCGGGCGAAGCCGCGGACCTCGTGGCCCGCCTCGTGCAGGCGCGGCACGAGCGCCGCGCCGACGTAGCCGGATACTCCCGTGACGAGCACGCGCATCCTCAGGCGCTCCCCGCCGGGTGGCCTGGAAAAACCCCGAGGGAGCGAAGTCGGCACGTCGCAGGTAGGGCGGTTTTCATCCCGTTCAAGGGTATTTGCGGGGCTGCGACGAACTGTGTGCGTTTTGCGGGGAAGTGGGCTGTCGCGGGTTGTGGGAGCCGCGCCCCGGTGCTTTGCTCCGCTCCGGTTGTGACGGAACGGTGAACGGAGGGGCTCGGAGGATGGACAGAAGCGCCAAGGGGCGAAAGGTGACGTGCGAGGACTGCTTCTTCGGACGCAACGGGCTGTGCGCGCTGGCGCTCGACCAGCCGTGCGCGACGTTCCGCCCGGACACCCCTGAGGGTCTGAAGCCCCCCAGCCAGATGCGCTTCGTCTTCCGCCAGGAGCGTCGCCGTCAGGCCGCGTGGCAGTTCCCGACGGCTCAGGAACAAGCAGCTCTGCACGCGGTAACGTCGCACGATCACCGTCGCCCTCGGCCGGTCTCGCCGTGGCGGTGAACGACGGGCGACGGGGAGCGGGCGAAACCTAAATACGATCCCTCGCTGGACTTGACGGTCCTCGGCAAGTCGCCGGCCTGGCAGGACGCGGGCGGGGCGTGCAGCGGCTATCTCGTGCACGGCGGGGGAGCGCGCGTGCTGCTCGACTGCGGCAACGGGGTGTTCGGCAAGCTGCGCGCGGTGGTCGACTACGCCGAGGTCGACGCGGTCGTCGTGTCGCACCTGCACGCCGACCACATCCTCGACCTCGTGCCCTTCGCGTCGGGCCTCGTCTACGCGCCGCGCCACCAGCCGGTCCCGGTCGACGGCTGGCCGGGCACCGACGCCCCGCCGCGCCCGCGGCTGATCGCGCCGGCGGGCGCGCGCGAGGCGTTCCGCCGCCTGTGCGCCGCCGCGGGCATGCGGGCCGAGCACATCGAGACCGGCTTCGCGCTCGAGGAGTACGACGCGGCCGACGTGGTCGCGGTGGGCGACGTCGAGGTCCGCTTCCAGCCGGTGCCGCACTTCCTGCCCACCCACGCGCTCGACGTCTCCCACGGCGAGCACCGTGTCACCTACAGCGCCGACTCCTCGCCGAGCGACGACCTGTGCGAGTTCGCCCGTGGCACCGACCTGCTGCTGATCGAGGCGACGCTCCCGCGCCCCGAGCGCGAGGGCCCGCGCGGGCACATGACCCCGGCCGAGGCCGGCGACCACGGCCGCCGCGCCGAAGCCCGCCGGCTCGTCATCACCCACATCTCCGACGAGCTCGACGCCGACTGGGCGCGCGAGGAGGCTGAGAAGACCTTCGGCGGGCCGGTCGAGGTCGCCCGCGAGGGCGCGGTCTACACGGTCTGATCGTCAAGCCGCGGCCCGCGCAGGCCGATGCTGTCCTGTGATGACCCCGCCTGAAACGACCGCGATCGACGGCGTGCGACTGCTGTCGCACCGGCCGTCCGTGCTCTACAAGGTCGAGCACCTCGCGACCGAGCCGGTCGACGGCGACATCGCGGTCGACGGGCTGGTGCTCTCCGGCCCGGCCTGGAGCGACGCGCTGAAGGAGCTGCTGAAGTCGGTCTCGCCGTCCGAGCGGGCCTGCCTGTTCGCGCTCCGCCTGTCCGACGAGCAGGCGCTGCCGCTGCCGGCCGAGACGCTGCTCGACCGCGCGCGGACCGACTGGTTCCCCGACTTCCTCGCGCACGGGCAGATGAAGCCGCACTTCCAGCCGATCGTGGAGCTGGACACGGGCCGTGCCTACGGCCGCGAGGCGCTGATGCGCGGCAAGCTGGGCGCCGTCGAGGTCCGTGGCGGCGAGCTGATGGCGGCCGCCGAGGCGCACGACGCGCTGTTCTCCTTCGACTACCGGGCGCGCACGGCGGCGCTCGAGATCGGGCTTCCGCTGCTGCCCGAGGGCGAGGTGCTGTTCGTCAACCTCGACCCGCGCGCCGCGCTCGACGTCGACTCCACGGTCCGCACCACGTGGCCGGTGGTCGCGAGCATGAACGCCGACCCGTCGCGGATCTGCATCGAGCTCGTCAAGCCCGAGCGCTGCCCCGACCGCGAGCTGCTCGCGGAGATGGTCGAGGCGCACCGCAAGCGCGGCGCCCAGATCGCGCTCGACGACCTCTCCTGCGGCACCGAGGCGCTGCTGTGCCTCGACCTGCTGCGCCCCGACATCGCCAAGATCGACATGGCGCTGACCTCGGGCATCCAGCACTCCGAAGCCCGGCGCAAGCTGATCGCCGCGCTCGTCGAGCTCGCCCACGAGCAGGGCGCCAAGGTCGTCGCCGAGGGCATCGAGCGCGTCGACGAGTACGAGACGATGCTCGAGCTGGGCGTCGACCTCGGGCAGGGCTTCTACTTCGGGCAGCCGACCGAGCGGCCGATGGCCGTCGACCCCAGCGTCTTCGTCAAGCGTAGCTAGCCTTCGGGCTAGATGGCCCACGAGCGAGACCTGTTCGCCGGCTTCGAGCGGATGCGGCGGGAGATGGACGAGCTGTTCGGCGACGTCTTCGACCGCCGGCTCGCGCCGTCGCGGCGCGGCGGCTTCTCGCCCGCCGTCGACGTCTACTACACGGCCGACCCTCCGCGGGCGGTCGTGCGCGCCGACCTCGCCGGGATCGACCCGAACGAGATCGAGCTCCAGATCCGCGGCCGCGAGCTGATCCTCTCCGGCAACCGCAAGCCCGACGGCGGCGAGGAGCGGGTCTACCAGCAGCTCGAGGTCGAGCACGGCCCGTTCCAGCGCGTCGTCGCGCTCGGCGTCGACGTCGACGCCGAGGCCGCCAACGCCTCCTACGAGGACGGGATGCTGACCGTCGAACTGCCGCTCGCGCCCACCCGCGCACGGACCGTGCCGATCCAGGCGCCTGAGCACGAATGAGCGAGCTCCTGGCCGGCGCGCTGCCCGTGCTCCCGCTGCGCGACTCGGTCACCTACCCCGACAGCCTGACGCCGCTCGCGATCGGCCAGGAGCGCTCGGTGCAGCTCGTCAACGACGTGCTCGTCGGCGACCGGATGCTGGTGATGGTTTCCAGCCGCGAGCCCGACGAGGAGACTCCGGGGCCCGACCAGCTCTACGACATCGGCGTCGCCGGGATGGTCGCGCGCATGCTCAAGGTGCCCGACGGGTCGCTGCGGATCCTCGTCCAGGGTGGCCAGCGCGTGCGGATCGAGGAGTGGCTCGGCACCGATCCCTATCTCACGGCACGCGTCTCCGAGCTGCCCGACGTGCTCGACGAGGGGCCCGAGCTGACCGCGCTGATGCGCAACGTCCAGCAGACCTTCAGCCAGATCATCGAGGAGGTCCCGTACCTCCCCGAGGAGCTGCAGATGGCGGTCGCCAACCTCGAGGACCCGTCCGCGCTCAGCCACCTGATCGCGGGCGCGCTGCGGATCGGCAGCGAGGAGCGCCAGGGGCTGCTCGAGGAGGTCGACGTGGCCCGCCGCCTGCGCCGCCTGTCAGAGGTGCTGGCGCGCGAGCTCGACATCGTCGCCATCGGCTCGAAGATCCAGAGCCAGGTCAACGCCGAGATGGAGAAGGGCCAGCGCGAGTGGGTCCTGCGCCAGCAGATGAAGGCGATCCAGGACGAGCTCGGCGAGCAGGATCCCGCCGAGGCGGAGGTCGACGAGCTGCGCGAGCAGCTCACCGCGCTCGAGCTGCCGGAGAACGTCCGCACGCAGGTCGACCGCGAGCTGTCGCGGCTCGAGAAGATTCCGCAGGCGGCTGCCGAGCACGGGGTCATCCGCACCTATCTCGAGTGGATGGCGTCGCTGCCGTGGGGCAAGGGGACCGAGGACAACCTCGACCTCGAGCACGCCCGCCAGGTGCTCGACGAGGACCACTACGACATCGAGAAGGTCAAGGACCGGATTCTCGAGTTCCTCGCCGTGCGCAAGCTCAAGCCGGACGCCCGCGGCTCGATCCTGTGCCTCGCCGGCCCGCCCGGCGTCGGTAAGACGTCGCTCGGGCAGTCGGTGGCCCGCGCGCTCGGTCGCCGCTTCGAGCGCATCAGCGTCGGCGGCGTGCGCGACGAGTCGGAGATCCGCGGGCACCGGCGGACCTACATCGGCGCCATGCCGGGGACGATCATGCGCGCGCTGCGCGACGCCGAGTCCCACAACCCGGTGTTCATGATCGACGAGATCGACAAGATGGGCACCGACTACCGCGGCGACCCGGCGAGCGCGATGCTCGAGGTGCTCGACCCCGAGCAGAACTCCACGTTCCGCGACCACTACCTCGACGTCCAGTTCGACCTCTCGCGCGTGATGTTCATGTGCACGGCCAACGACATGGACCGCGTGCCCGGTCCGCTGCGCGATCGCATGGAGGTCATCGCCCTTGCCGGCTACACGGCCGAGGAGAAGCTCCAGATCGCCAAGCGCTACCTCGTGCCGCGCCAGATCGAGCGCAACGGCCTCAAGCGCTCGCAGGTCGCGTTCTCCGACGCCGGCCTGAAGGCGATCGTCGCCGATTACACGCGCGAGGCGGGCGTGCGCTCGCTCGAGCGCGAGATCGGCTCGGTGTGCCGCAAGGTCGCCGTCCGGGTCGCGCTGGGAACCCACAACGGCAAGGTCTCGGTGACCGCCCCGCGCGTGCGCGAGCTGCTCGGTCGCCCGCGCTTCCAGGCCGACGTGCGCCGCCGCACCGCCGAGCCGGGCGTCGCCACCGGGCTCGCCTGGACGCCGGCGGGCGGCGACGTGCTGTTCGTCGAGGCGACGCGCGATGCCGGGCAAGGGCAAGCTCACGATCACCGGCCAGCTCGGCGACGTCATGAAGGAGTCCGCGCAGGCCGCGCTCTCCTACGTGCGCGGGCACGCCGACACGCCCGAGGACTGGTTCGCGACACACGACCTGCACGTGCACGTGCCGGCCGGAGCGATCCCCAAGGACGGGCCGAGCGCCGGCATCACGATGGCCACCGCGCTGATGTCGCTCGTCTCCGGCCGCCCGGTGCGCGACGACCTGGCGATGACCGGCGAGCTCACCCTCAGCGGCCAGGTGCTGCCGATCGGCGGCCTCAAGGAGAAGGCCCTCGCCGCCCAGCGCGCGGGCATCCGCCGCGTGCTGGCGCCGCGCCGCAACGAGGGCGACCTCGAGGACCTCCCGGAGGCGCTGCGGGCGAAGATGGACTTCGTGTGGGTCGGCGAGGTGGGAGAGGTCTTCGACGCCGCGCTGTCAGACGGCCGTTGAGGCCGGCGGATGCCGGGTATGCTCGTGCAAAACGGAACGCGGAGAGGTGGTATGGCACAAGCCAAGAAGAAGGCCAAGAGCGCGCAGAAGGCCGCCATGAAGGCGCGCTACAACCCGTACGTCCAGCGCATCGTCGAGGACGAGGACCTGCGCGACAACATCGCCCAGGCGTACGACTCCGCGAAGAAGGCCTACAGCCGGCTGAGCAACGGCAAGTCGCCGACCAAGCAGATCTTCGACGACAAGAAGCTGCAGAAGGAAGTCAAGAAGGCCGCAGAGTCGGTCAAGGACGCGAGCGTCGCCCTGCGCGAGTCACCCAAGAAGAAGCGCGGCGGGATCGGCAAGCTCCTGTTCCTCGGCGTCGCCGGCGCCGGCGTGGCCCTCGCGGTCTCCGAGCCGCTGCGCAAGAAGGTGCTCGACGCGCTGTTCGGCAAGGAGGAGGAGTTCGAGTACACCTCGACGACCACCGCCTCCTCCCCCAGCCAGACGGCCGGCACGACGACCTGATCGTCTCTCGACTGCTGCCGGGCTACGCAGTCCGGCAGCAGCGGGATGTCCCACAGCAGGACCGCGACGATGCACGCCGCGAGCGCGAGCAGGCCGGCGAGCACGCCCAGCACGCGCTGCAGCGTCGTCGTCTGCGCGGCCTTCTCCTGCGCGATCTGGGCCTGCTGGAGCGACTTCTCGAGCAGCCGCTCGGCCCAGGTGAACTCGAGCGCGAGCATGGCCAGGCCGATCGGGATCAGCACGAAGGCCGGGCCCGGCGTGACCAACAACACCATGCCGCCCGCGAGGATCAGCGCGCCCACGACCGTGAAGCCGATCCGGTAGACGCGGCTGCGCTGGTGGTGCGTCTCCCGCCGCGCCTCGAGCCGCTCGATCAGCTTGGGGCGCGGTCGCCGCTCGTCCATCGCCAGAGAGTGTGCCAAACCGTACCTGTGCGACCGCCGGCCTCCGCTAGCTTCGGGATGCATGAGCGATCATGCGATCGTCGTCGAGGGTCTCGAGAAGTCCTACGGCTCGGTGCGCGCCCTGTGTGGCGTGGACTTCGCCGCCAGGACCGGGAGCATCCTCGGCCTGCTGGGCCCCAACGGTGCCGGCAAGACCACCGCGGTGCGCATCCTGGCGACGCTGCTCGAGCCCGACGGCGGCACCGCGCGCGTCGCCGGCCTCGACGTCGTGCGAGAGGCGGCGGCGCTGCGCGCTCGCATCGGCCTCGCGGGCCAGTACGCGGCCGTGGACGAGAACCTGACCGGCTTCGAGAACCTCGAGATGGTCGGACGGCTGTACCACCTCGGCAAGGCCGAGTCGCGCAAGCGCGCGCCGACGAGCTGCTCGAGCGCTTCGAGCTCACGGAGGCCGCCAAGCGCCCGGCGAAGACGTACTCCGGCGGCATGCGCCGGCGGCTCGACCTCGCGGCCGCGCTCGTCGCGCGCCCGCCGGTGCTGTTCCTCGACGAGCCGACCACCGGCCTCGATCCTCGCGGCCGTCTCGGCATGTGGGAGACGATCGAGGCGCGCGTGCTGGCGGGCACCACCGTGCTGCTCACGACGCAGTACCTCGACGAGGCCGACCGCCTCGCCGACAGCATCGTCGTGATCGACCACGGGCGCGTGATCGCCACCGGCACCTCGGACGAGCTGAAGGACCAGATCGGCGGCGAGCGGCTCGACGTCGAGCTCGAGAACGCGAGCGACGCGGAGGCCGCGGTCTCCGCCCTCGCCGAGCTCGCCCAGGACCGGCCGACGGTCGAGGGCACGATCGTCCACGCGCCCGTGCGCGCGCGGACCGGGATCATTCCGGACGCCGTGCGGCGCCTCGACTCGAGCCAGCGTCGGCATCGTCGACATCTCGCTGCGGCGGCCGACGCTCGACGACGTGTTCATCGCCCTCACCGGCCACGCCGCCGAGGAAGACGGGCGACGAGCAGCGCGAGGAGGTGGCGGCGATGAGCTGCGCTCGCGATGACGATCGAGGACTCGCTGATCCTCGCGCGCCGCAACCTGATGCGGATCCCGCGCCAGCCGGACCTGCTGATCGCCTACACGGTCCAGCCGGTCATGTTCGTGCTGCTGTTCGTGTACGTGTTCGGCGGCGCGATCCAGACGCCCGGGTTCGACTACGTCGACTTCCTGATGCCCGGCATCATCGTGCAGTCGATCGCGTTCGGCGGGTTCGTGACCGCCCTCGGGCTGTCCGAGGACGTCTCCAAGGGCCTGATCGACCGCTTCCGCTCGCTGCCGATGTCGCGCGCCGCGGTACTCGCCGGGCGCACATCGTCTGACGTGCTGCTCAACTGCCTGTCGCTGGCCGTGCTGCTGGCCGTCGGGTTCGTCGCCGGCTTCAACATCACCACCGGCGCCGGCGACATCGCCCTGGGAATCGTGCTGCTGCTGTATTTCGGTTACGCCTTCTCGTGGGTGTTCGCACTCGTCGGGCTCTACTCGTCGTCGCCGGAGACCGCGAACGCGATCGGCTTCACGGCGATCTTCCCGCTGACCTTCGCGTCGGCGATCTTCGTGCCGGCCGAGTCGATGCCCGACGGCCTGCGGCAGTTCGCCGAGGCCAACCCGTTCACCACGGTGACCGACGCCGTGCGTCACCTGTGGCTCGACACGCCGGCGAACACCGACGTGTGGATGTCGTTCATCTGGTGCACGGCGATCCTCGCGGTCTTTGCGCCGCTGGCGGTCAACCGCTACCGGAAGGTCGCCGCTCACTAGCCGAAGAGGCCGCGGGCGCGCCAGAGCGTCCGCGGCCGTCCGCGTGGGCGCAGGCGGCCGGTGGCCACCGCCTTGCGCGGGTCGAGCCGGCCGGCGACGACGTCGACCCAGTCGTCGAAGCCGCACTGCAGCTCGAGGTCGACGTGGGGCGCGCGGCCCGGAGTCGCGGCGGTGGCGCCGTTGTCGACCCGCAGGTGCCACGGCTCGGCGTCCGGGAACTCCCACTGGAGCACGAACGGGCCGTCGGGCGCATTGCGCAGATCGACGCTGCGGCGCATGCTGTCGAAGAGCATCGCCATCGCCTCGGGGTCGCGCGCCGGGGCGCCGTTGCGCTCGCCCAGGTATCCCGCCCGCAGCATCGCGATGCCGCGAGCCGCGCGCCCGGCGGGCGGCATGTCCATCGGCATGACCTGCGGCCCGGGGAGGGACTCGACCGGGAGCCCGGCGGCCTTGAACTTCGCCTCGAACGAGCGCGCGCCCTCCTCGTAGACCTGCTCGAGCGTGAAGCCGAAGCACTCGACGTAGCGCTCGTCCCAGCCCGGCGGCACGAACACCGCAAGCGAGACCGGCGTGGCCTTGCGCAGCTGCTCGGCCACCGCCTCGGGCACCTCGGGATCCGCGGTCGCGAGGTCCCGCAGCAGCTTCACGCCGAAGCCGATGTGGCGCTGCTCGTCGAGGGCGACGTTGCGCATGCCCTCGCGGAAGCCGGGGAGCACGTCGCGCTGGGTCAGGTAGTCGGTGATGAAGTGCTGGCCGGGCTGCGCGAGCGTCGGCCTCGACGACGAAGTGGTACATCGTCACGGCCTGCGCGAGCTTGGTGAGCGAGCGGTCGCTGCGCAGCTCGTCGACCACGCGCGCGAGCATCTCGAACGTCTTCACATTGTGTGAGGCAGGTACCGCGGCGCGTTGGCACCCTGGCAGCGCATGCGAATCCTTCTCGCCATCGCGGTGCTCGCAGCTCTGGTGTTCGTCCCCGTGGCCGCGCATAAGAAGGGCTGCCACTACAACGTTCACCTCAACCCGCGTCTGGTCTGCGCTGACTGAACGGTGAGCAGCGAGCCCCGCAGAACTCCGCGCGAACTTGCCGCGATCGCCGTTTTCAGCGCGGCCTACTTCATCCTTGGGTTTGCGTTGTTCGTCGGCTTGCCGACCGTCGCAATCATGCGAGCCTCGCAACACGGCGCCACGATCAGCGGAGTTCTCTGGGGAACGTTCGCCGTTCTCTTCATCGGCATAGTCCTGCAGGCGATCATCCGCGACAAAGAGACGCGCGGTTGGATCGGCTTCCTGGCCTTTGGCTGGCTTGGCGTCTTCCCCGCGATCGCTCGCGCTGCTCGTAGGTTGGTTGCTCGGTAGTCGACCGTCTACACGCGCGCGTATCTGACGTGCGTGACTCCGGGCGCCTCGATCGCCTCGACTTGCTCGAGCCTCGGCTTGGCGTCGCCGAGGTTGTCGAACAGCCGTGCGCCGCCTCCGAGCATCACGGGGACGATCGAGACGAGGATCTCGTCCAGCAGACCCGCCGCCAGGTACTGCTGCACCGCGCCGGCACCGCCGCCGACAGACACGTCCTTGTCGCCGGCGGCTGCCCGGGCCTGCTCGAGGGCCGACTCGATCCCTTCCGTGACGAAGTAAAAAGTGGTACCGCCCTGCAGCTCCAGCGGCTCGCGCGCGTGGTGGGTGAGAACGAAGACCGGAGTGTGGTAGGGCGGGTTGTCTCCCCACCAGCCCTTCCAGGCGTCGTCACCCCACGGTCCAGGCCCGCCGCCGAACATGTTTCGGCCCATGATGGTCGCGCCCACGTTGCCGAGGACCCCCTCGGCGATCGGCGTGCTCGCGTTGACCTCGCCGCCTTGCTCTCCGTGCCTCTCGCGGAATGCCCTGAGCGGAACCACCCACTCGTGCAGCTGCTCTCCTCCGATCCCGAGTGGATTCTCCTTGCTCTGGTCGGGACCGGCGACGTAGCCGTCGAGCGACATCGAGATGCTCACCTTGACCTTGCCCATCGCATGCTCCTTCCCGGATAGACGTCATCGATCGTACGACTGGACGACCGCGCTAGAGTCATCGCTCTGATGTGCGCGGCGTGAACACGACTCTCGACCGTCAGAAGCTCAAGGAGCGGATCCAGGAGCTCTATCGCTCCGAGCACGCCGAGATGGGTGAGCGCGGAACGCTCGAGCGTTTGGAGCGTGGGCGTGAATGGGATCTCGCGCCGACGCTCGCCTCGGGAGGCGTGGTGGTCTTTCCCCATGCCGGTGTCCTCGACTGCGGGCATCAGGTCGCAGCTGCGGTGCACGGCTGCCTCGACAGCGGCGCCGATCGGGTGATCGTGATCAGCGTCCTGCACGCGTTCACGGATGAGATGCAGGAGGCTCGCACACGCGTCTCGGCAGGGGAGGACCCGTCCGGGTGGCCGTTCTGGGGAATCCAGGGCCCCGGCATCGAGGGTCGAGACGAGTGGCGCGACGACCACGCGCTGATCAGCTTTCGGCACTTCTGGGCGGCGGAGACGAAGCGGCGCGGGATCAATGGCCCGGAGGTCGTCGAGCGGTACCCGTACCTTGCCGGCGGCCACCCCGAGCGGCTGCCGGGTATCGACGAGCTCGCCGCCCTCGCCGAGGACGCGGTGATCGTCTCCACGGCCGACCCGTTTCATCACGGGATCGGCTACGACGATCCCCCGGAGCGCGCACTGACCCCCGATCAGGGCGGGCTCGACCTCGCCCGAGCGACAATCGAAGAGGGCATCGCGCTACTCGCTGCCGGCGACTACGCCGGTTACGACCGCACTGCGTCGAGGCGAAGAGCGACGCGCGCGATGCAGGGGTCGTCTTTCGCTATCTCCGCGGCGAACTCCGCGGCAGGATTGTCGACATGGCGTATACCGACGCTGCCGCGCTCTACGAAGCACCGGATCCGACTTGGGTCGCCGCCCCGCTCGTCGAGTGGCGGCGCGGCTAGAGCATCTCGCGTCGGGGCGCCTCTCCCTCAACCGTTGAGGTCGGCGCACCGGATCACGGCTTGACCGCCCTCCCGATGGTCCCTCTCCATCTGCGCCAACGTCCTCTCCATCGCCGCTGGTTTGATGCTGCCGCTCTGTTCCTCGTATGGCTTGTCGAGAAATCGCACCAGGACCAGCCCCGAGGCGACGATGATCGCGACCGCGGCGACCATTGCTGCCTGCATGACTGCAGCCTCGTCACGATCCGCGAACAGGGCGACCGAGCCGATCACCACCACCGCGCCGATGATCAGGATCAACCAGATGACCGGAGGGACCAACCCTTCTGCTTTGCCGATCCGGCCCTGCCGTCCATGTCGCCGGTCCTCGTTCAAAGCGAACCAGTGGTCGAACGCGGCGGCCTGTTTGGCGTCGTTGACCGCGACCTGCTCGGCGGCCTCCTCCATGGCCGAGACCCTCGCGTCCACTACGGAGCTCCCTCCGCCTTCCCGCATCGCGGGCCACCCGTCCGAGATGACCTCGCGCGCGTAGCAGATCATCTGCCCCTGCAGCTCCGCGCGGTCAGCCGGGCCGAACGACCCGGTGGCGTGGAACATCGCGAGCGTTGCGGTCGCCTCCTCCTCGGCGTCGGCCTTGGCGCCGCCGTAGCTCTCGAAGGCGATGAAGAAGACGAATGCGACGATCACCATGTAGGCGGTGCCCACGACCGTGTACACGGCACCCGCCGGAATCGGATCCTTGAAGAACGTTCCCGCCGGCGCGCGCCGGCGGACGATGAGCATGCCGGCCGCGCTCAGTGCGGCAGCGCCCAAGATGATCAACGCGGCAAGCCAGAGTTCTATGACAGTCCTACGCTCGGAAGAAGTGGGACTCTACGGGTCCCCGCTCATGCAATCGAGCGCCGATGCGGCGGCGTGGGCTGTTCGACCCGCACCCGCTCGGGGTCCGCGAGTCGCGACGCCACCCTCCGGCGCGCGTCGGCCCGGCGGCTGGCCGGGGCGAACGCGCTCCAGGCGAACCAGCGTCCGAAGCCGCGCTGGAGCACTCTCGGGCCGATCAGCGTCAGCTTGCGCGCCCGCATCGCGCCGCTCAGCTCGGCGCGCCCGAGGTAGACGCGGTAGAGGGTGGCGGTGTCGACCTTGACCTCGAGGTCGACGTCGAACCCGGGATGCTGGAGGCAAACCGAGACCTCGGAGCGCTCGAGCACCATCCAGTAGCGCTTCGCCGGATTGCGAAAGTCGAACTTGACGACGGTGCGATCCGGGGGAAGCTGGTCGCGATCGACGTGTCGGGCCATCCAGACGACCAGGAGGTCGGGGTCGAGCTCTTCGGGGCGGGGATCGGTGAACGACCAGGTAACCCCCCACTCCCCCATCGCCTGCACGACCGCCTCCAGATCGCGGCCCGCGGTCGTCAGGCGATATTCGAGCGTCCTGCCTTTGGGACCGGTGCGCCGCTCGATGATCTCGGCCCGCTCGAGCGAGCGCAGGCGGTCCGTGAGCACCGAGCGCGAGATCCCCGGCAGGCCACGCTGAAGCTCGTTGAATCCCCTCGCGCCGCCCAGCATCTCGCGCACGATCAGGAGCGTCCAGCGGTCGCCGAGGATCTCGCTCGCCTTGGCGATCGGACAGTACTGGGCGTAGCCACGCATGCTCACATGCTCCAGGAATGCTAGCTCCGGATCGGCGATAAGTTCGGAATTCGAACCACTTGGTTCGAGATTCGGTCTAGCCGGTCGCGACGCATCCGCTTACCGTGGTCGCATGGCAACCAGGACGGCAAGGGTGGCGACGGCCAGCGGCGACGAGCGTCTACGCAACTCCCTCCACGGCCCGGTCATCGGCCCCGAAGACGAAGGCTACGACGAGGCCCGCTCGATCTGGAACGGCGCGATCGACCGCCGCCCAGCCTGGATCGCCCGCTGCACCGGCGTCGCCGACGTCGTCGCGGCGGTCCGCTTCGCACGCGAACGCGATCTGCTGGTCGCCGTGCGCTCCGGTGGCCACGGCGTCGGCGGCCACGCGCTCTGTGACGGCGGGCTCGTGATCGACCTCTCGCCGATGAAGGGAATCCGGGTCGATCCGGCGACGCGCACCGCGCGCGCCGAGGCCGGCGTGCTCTGGGGCGAGCTCGACCGCGAGACGCAGCTCTTCGGGCTGGCGACGGTCGGCGGAATCGTCACCCACACGGGGATCGCGGGCCTGACGCTCGGCGGGGGGATCGGCTGGCTGATGCGAAAGCACGGGGCCACGGTCGACAACCTCCTCTCCGCGGATGTGGTGACCGCGCAAGGCGAGATCGTCACGGCGAGCGAGGAGGAGAACCCCGATCTCTTCTGGGCGATCCGCGGCGGCGGCGGCAACTTCGGCATCGTCACCTCGTTCGAGTACCGACTCCACCCGGTCGGCCCGATCGTCCTCGCGGGACCGGTCTTCCACCTCATGGAGGACGCCCCGGAGGTCCTGCGCTTCTACCGCGAGTTCATCGCCGCGGCTCCCGACGAGCTGACCACGATCTTCGAGCTGGAGCTGGCGCCGCCGGTTCCTTTCCTGCCGGAGGAGGTACACGGCAAGCCGATCCTGATGGTGGGCGCCTGCTACGCGGGATCTCCGGACGAGGGCGCCGAGGTCGTCCGCCCGCTCAAGCAGTTCGGCCGCCCGGTCGTCGACCTGCTCGAGCCGAAGCCCTACACGGCCTTGCAGTCGATGTTCGACCCCTTCGTGCCGCACGGCTGGCACCGCTACTGGAAGTCGGTCGAGCTGCCGCCGCTTACCGATGATGCGATCGAGACGCTCGTCGAGCACGCGTCAGTGCAAACCTCGCCCAAGTCCTACTGCATCGTCCTCCAGCTCGGCGGGGCGCTGGCCCGAGTGGGTGAGGACGAGACGGCCTTCAGCCAGCGCGATGCCGCCCACAACGTCGCCATCAACGCGGTCTGGACCGAGGAGGATCCGGACGCAGAACGCCACATCGCCTGGGCGCGGGACTTCTACGACGCGTTGCAACCGCACGCCAGGGGACGCGTGTACGTGAACTTCCTCGGCGAAGAGGGCGGCGACAGGGTGCGCCAGGCCTACGGCGAGCGAAACTACGAGCGGCTGGTCGAGCTCAAGCGCGCCTACGACCCCACCAACTTCTTCAGGCTCAACCAGAACATCGAGCCCTGAGCGCCTAGTTGGCCCGGGTCGCGAGGCGGTCGAGCTTGCGCTCGAGCTCGTCGAACCGCTTCTCGATCAGCTCTCGGTCGCTCAGGTCGTCCTGCATTCGCGCGGCCTCGGACTCGCGTGACGCCCGTGCGACGAACGTCGACGTGATCACCGCCAGTTGCGATGACCGTCGGCCGCGACGAGCTCGATTCGTCGGCGTCGCCGTGCCGACGGTCGTGACCGTCTGCAACGCCCACCACATCCCGATGCCGAGGTTCGGATACTCTCGGTCGCGGCTGTCGACGCAACAGCGCTCCTTCCTTCCTCTGTAGGGACATCGTGGTTGTCGGAGAACGAAACCCGGACGGGCGATTTTGTCACCGTCAACAAACCGCATCTTCTGCCGGAAAGGAGCAACCTGAGATGGCATCGCAAGACTCGTCGTGGACTGGATGGATCGTCTTCGCCGGCTTCCTGATCGTGATCGTCGGGGTGATGGATGTGCTCCAGGGGTTCATGGCGATCCTCGAGGACGACTTCGTCGCGGCGACGACGAAGGGCCTCGCGATCGTCGACGTGACCACGTGGGGTTGGCTGACGCTCCTCTGGGGCGCCCTGCTCATCGTCGCCGGCCTCGGCTTGCTCGGTGGGGCCGGCTGGGCACGGTGGCTCGCGATCATCGGCGTGGCCGTCAACGCGGTCCAGCAGATCGCGTTCCTGGCGAACTACCCGAACGCGTATCCACTCTGGAACATCCTGATCGTCGCGCTCAACATCGTCGTGCTCTACGCGTTGACGGCGCGCTGGGAGGGCTTCAGGGAACGTCTGGCCTGATCTGGGCCTGGTCCTTCGCCGGCTTCGTGGTGGCCACGGTCATCGTGGTCACCGCGTTGGCCTACACGATCTCGAGCCCGACGTAGTTCTCGGCGAGCGACGCGGCGGCGGCGTGGGAGGTCGTCACGTATCGCAACTGCGAGAGTTGGAGCTTCGGGCCGAACGGGTCCTGGCCTTGCGGGCGGTGGAGCATGTGCGTCATCCACCACGAGAAGTGCTCGGCCCGCCAGACGCGGCGCAGACACGTGTCGGAGTAGCCGTCGAGACCGGTCGTGCCGCCGGACCGGAACCAGTCCACGAGCGCCTCGGCCAGCACGCGCACGTCGTGGAGCGCGAGGTTGAGTCCCTTCGCGCCGGTGGGCGGCACGATGTGGGCCGCGTCGCCGGCGAGGAAGAGCCGTCCGTAGCTCATCGGCTCGCAGACGTAGCTCCGCATGCCCGTGACGCCCTTCTCGAGGATCGGCCCCTCGGAGAGCGTCCATCCCTCCACGCCCAGGCGGGTCTGCAGCTCTCCCCAGATGCGGTCGTCCGACCACTCGGCCGGGTCCTCGTCGGGTCGGGACTGGAGGTAGAGGCGGCTGAGCTCCGGCGAGCGGAGGCTGAGCAGCGCGAACCCGCGCTCGTGGTGCGCGTAGACGAGCTCGTCGTTCGAGGGGGCGACCGCTGCGAGGATCCCGAGCCAGCCGAACGGGTACTCGCGCGAGAACTCGGCCAGGACGCCCGCCGGAATGCCCGGGCGGCAGATCCCGTGGAACCCGTCGCAGCCGGCGATCGCGTCGCACTCGAGCTCCTGGTCGCGACCCTCGTGCCGGTACCGGATCAGCGGTCGCTCGGTATCGAGCTCGTGCACCGACACGTCCGCGACCTCGAAGTGAAGCGGCAGACTCGTCTCGAGGCGAAGGCGGATCAGGTCCTTGACGAGCTCGGTCTGACCGTAGATCACGATCGAACGCCCGTCGGCGAGGTCGCTCAGCGGAATGCGGTGGCGCTCACCGGCGAACTGGAGCTCGATCCCGTGGTGGACGAGCCCCTCGTGCTGCAGCCGCTCGCCCGCGCCTGCCTCCACGAGCAGGTCGACGATCGCCTGCTCGATCACCCCTGCGCGGATCCGCGCCTCCACGTACTCGCGGCTTCGGGCTTCGAGAATCACCGTCTCGATGCCCTCGCGCTGGAGGAGGTGGCCGAGCGTGAGCCCGGCCGGACCGGCGCCGACGATGCCCACCTGCGTGCGCGTGCGGCTCACCCGTTGCTGCTCTCCTCCACGACTCGCTGGGCGATCGCGAACGCGCCGTTGGCCGCGGGCACTCCGCAGTAGACCGCGCACTGGAGCAGAACCTCCTTGAGCTCGTCCGGAGTCACCCCGTTTCGCAGCGCGGCACGCACGTGCAGCGCGAGCTCGTGCTCGCGTCCCATCGCGACGAGCGCCGTGATCGTGATGCAGCTCCGCGTCCGGCGGTCGAGGCCCGGCCGCGACCAGATCTCCCCCCACGCGTAGCGGGTGATCAGGTCCTGGAAGTCGGCGGTGAAGTCGGTCGTGCCGGCGATCGCCCGGTCGACGTGCTCCTCCCCCAGCACCTCTCTTCTCGTCTTCATCCCGTCGTCGCTCACGCTGCCACCACCTCCTGTCCGAGATGCTCGAGCACGGCCGCGTTGAAGGCGTCCGCCCGCTCGACGTTGGCGAGATGCGCCGCGCGCTCGAGCACCACCAGCCGCGATCCGGCGACGCGCGAGGCGATCAGCTCGGCATGCGCGACCGGAGTCGCCGGGTCCTCCTCGCCCGCGATCACGAGCACTGGCGCGGCGATCGCGGCGACCGTCGCCCGCGCGTCCCAGGCGCCGAGCGCCTCGCAGCAGCGCGCGTAGCCCTCCGGCGGAGTCGACGCGAGCATCGCGCGGAAGCGCGCCACGGTCTCCGGCTCCTCGCGTGCGCGCGCCGTCGTGAACCAGCGGCCCACCACGGTGTCCGCGATCGCCTCCATCCCCTCGGTGCGGACGATCCGCGCGCGCTCCGCCCAGCCTTCCGGAGGTCCGAGGTACGCGGACGTGCAGGCGAGGACGAGGCGCTCGACCCGCTCGGGGGCCGCCAGCGCGAGCGCCATCCCGACCATCCCGCCGAGCGAGACTCCGCACAGCGAGACGCGCTCGACCGCGAGCTCGTCGAGGAGCGCGAGCAGACCGTGCGCGAGCGACTCCACCGTGCACGGCCGCTCCGGGAGCGGCGACGAGCCGTGGCCGGGATGGTCATAGGTGAGGACGCGGAAGCGCTCGGCGAGGGCAGGGACCTGCTGCTCCCAGAGCTCCTGTGTCGTCCCGAGTGAGTTGGAGAGCACGACGACCGGTGCGCCTTCCGGGCCGTGGAGGCTGTGGTCGAGACTCAGCGCCGAACCTCCTCGTACCGACCGAGCGCCCGGTCGACGAGCGCCTCGGCCGCACCGAGATAGCCGGTGGGATCGAGGAGGACGTCGAGCTCGTCCGCGGTGAGCCGCGTTCGCGAGTCGGCCAGCAGTGCGTCACGGAACGAGGCAGCGCCCGCGGCCTCGGCGACGACCTCGTGTGCCTGCGTGCGCCCGAGGTGGGACGCGAGGGCGAACGAGATGCGTTCTGCGACGACGACGCCACCGCTCGCATCGAGGTTTGCGCGCATCCGCTCGGAGTCGACCTCGAGTCCGGTGACCGCGTCCGCGGCGGCCGCTCCTGCTCCGCCGGCGAATGCGAGCGCGCCTGAGAGCGCCTCCCACTCGGCGTGCCAGCCGCCAACCGCGCGCTCGTGCTCGTGAGCGAGCCCGCCGAGCAGGACGCCGGCGTGCGCGTGCGCCAGGCGCGCACAGGCAACCGCAAGCGTGGAGCGGACCGGATTGCGCTTCTGCGGCATCGTCGAGGACCGTCCGCCCGACGCCTCCGCGACCTCGCCCACCTCGCTCTGCGCGAGCAGCACGATGTCGCGGCCGACCTTCGCCGCCGCGCCCGCGGCTCCGTCCAGGGCCGCGCCGAGCTCCGCGATGCGCTGGCGGTTCGTGTGCCAAGGGAGCACGGGCTCGGCGAGCCCAAGCTCCTCTGCGTAGAGCCGGGCGACCTCGGCTGCGTAGTCTCCGAGAGCGGCGAGGGTTCCCGCGGCGCCGCCGAGCTGCGCTGCGAGCCGCTCGTCTCGCACGGCGGCAAGCCTCGTCCGCGCCTCGAGCACCGCGACGAGCCAGCCTGCCGCCTTCAGCCCGAACGTCGTCGGCACCGCCTGCTGGAGAAGGGTGCGCGCCGCCATCGGTGTCGAGCGGTGCGCGCGCGCGAGCTCCGCGCAACCGTCCGCGAGCCGGTCGAGCTCCGCGAGCACGAGTGCGACGGCGCTGCGCGAGACGAGCATCGCGGCCGTGTCGACGATGTCCTGGCTGGTCGCGCCCAGGTGGACGTAGTCGGCCGCCTCGTCGCCGGCTCTTGAGCGGAGCTCGCGGACGAGCGGCTCGGCCGGGTTCCCGACCGCGCGGCCGTCGCCCGCGATGCGCGCCGCGTCGTAGAGCTCGGCGCGGCACGCCTCCCCGATCCGAGCTGCTGCGTCCTTCGGGACGAGGCCGACCGCAGCGCCCGACTTGGCCAGGGCGTTCTCGGCGTCGAGCATCCCCTGCAGCCACGCGCGATCGGAGAGCGCGTCTCGCAGCTCGTCCGGCACGAAGATGGCCGCGAACGGCGTCACACCGCGAAGAACGTCGTCTGTCCCGCGCCCTGGAGGACGACGTCGAACCGCAGCGTGCCGTCCTCCGCGCGCGCGACGAGGGTCGTCCGCTCCGCCGGCTCGAGCCCGAGGAGCACGGGGTCCTCGGTATTCGCGGACTGCTCGTCGGGGAAGTACATGCGGGTTGTCAGGCGCTTCAGCAGCCCGCGGGCGAAGACGCCGACGAGGAGGTGGGGCGCCTGGAGCCGACCGTCCACCCAGGGAACGCGGCCCGGCTTCACCGTGACGAGCTCGAAGCGGCCGGCCTCGTCGGTGCCCGCGCGCCCGAAGCCGGTGAAGCCGGGCTCGAGCTCGAGCTCCTCGCGATCGTCCGCCGGATGCGCGTAGCGGCCCGCTGCGTTCGCCTGCCAGATCTCGATCATGCCGTCCGGGACCGGATCTCCGGCGCCGTCGAGCAGGACGCCCGAGATGCGAATCGCGCGCGGGTCGGACTCGTCGACGAGCCGGCTCGAGATCGGGCCGCCGAGGAGCCCGAGCGTCCAGGTACGGCCCGGTGGTCTGCGACGGGGTGAGCGCGACCTCAGTGATCGTGCGGCTCCTCGAGCGGCGTGGCCTCGCGGCCGCCGAGCACGATGTCGAATCGGAAGCCGAGCGCCCAGTCGGGCTGCGTCAGCTCGAGGTCGAACTGCGAGACCAGGCGCTGTCGCGCGCGCTCGTCACGGATCGAGCCGAAGATCGGGTCGAACGGGAAAAGCGGGTCGCCCGGGAAGTACATCTGGGTGACGAGTCGTTCCGGGAAGGCCCGGCCGAAGAGCGAGAAGTGGATGTGCTTCGGTCGCCAGGCGTTCGGGTGGTTCGGCCACGGGTAGGCGCCCGGCAGCACGGTGACGAAGCGGTACGTGCCCTCGTCGTCTGTCAGGCAGCGCCCGCCGCCGGTGAAGTTCGGATCGAGCGGCGCGTCGTGCGTGTCGACTGCGTGGCGATAACGCCCGGCGGCGTTCGCCTGCCAGATCTCGACCAGCTGTCCGCGCAGAGGCTTACCGTCCGAGCCGAGGACGCGTCCGGTCACGGTGATCCGTTCACCGAGCGGTTCGCCCGCGTGCTGGCGCGTGAGATCGGCGTCCGTCTCGCGGAGTGGGCCGTTGCCGAACACGGGCCCGGTCAGCTCCGAGAGCGACGAGGGAACGACGACCAGAGGGTCCTTGGGTGCGCGGAGCCGCGTGCCCACGTAGTCGGGGTAGAGGAGCGGCGGGTCGGTCCCGCTCAGAGCGGTGTCCGAGACGCGGGCGAACGCGGTCTCAGGCTGCACGGCGATCGCTCAGATCGATGTCGAAGGGAGCGCCGGTCGCCGCTTGCACCTGCTCGACGGTGGCGTCCCCCAGCAACTCGGTGAGGACGAGCGCTCCGTCTCGAAGCCGGAAGACCGAGAGCTCAGTGACGACGACGTCGGCGGCGCCGCGCGCTGTGAGTGGATACGTGCAGTCGGAGACGACCTTCGGCTCGCCCGTCGACGACGTCGCGGTCATCGTCACGATCACGCGGCGGGCGCCGACCACGAGATCCATCGCACCGCCGACGCCGAGAACGTCCTTCCCGGGAACTGCCCAGTTCGCGATGTCGCCCGCGATCGAGACCTGGAGGGCGCCGAGCACGGCGACGTCGATGTGCCCGCCGCGAATCATCGCGAAGCTCTGCGCGCTGTCGAAGTACGCCGCGCCGGGGAGCGCGGTCACCGGTCGCTTCGCCGCGTCGATCAGGTCGGGGTCGAGCTCGCCCTCGCCGGGTCGCGGCCCGACGCCGAGCAGCCCGTTCTCCGAGTGCAAGAAGACGTTCGCGCCGTCGAGCAGGCCGGGGATCAGGTTCGGGATGCCGATGCCGAGGTTGACGATCTCGCCGGGTCGCAGCTCCTGCGCGGCGCGCGTCGCGATCGACGTCTTGACGTCGCTCGTCATCGCGAGAGCACCAGCTCGTCGACGTACAGGTGCGGCGTATGGATCGACTCCGGCTCGAGCTCGCCCGCTGGCACGATCTCTCCCACCTCGGCGATTGTCACCCGCGCGGCCGTCGCCATCAATGGGTTGAAGTTGCGCGCCGTGCGCCGGTACCAGAGGTTGCCGAGCTCGTCTGCGCGCGCCGCGTACACGAGTGCGACGTCAGCGTGGATCGGCCGTTCGAGCACGTGCGGAACCCCGTCGACGACGTACTCCTCCTTCCCCTCGGCGAGCGGCGTGCCGGCGCCGACCGGCGTCAGGAAGCCGGCGATCCCGGCACCGGCCGCGCGGATCGCCTCGGCGAACGTCCCCTGCGGCACGAGCGTCGCCTCGATCTCGCCGGCGTTCACCGCCGCGACGGCCTCCGGGTTCGAGGTGAAGTACGACGAGATCCCGCGCTTGATCCGCCCCTGGCGGAGCAGCTTCCCGAGCCCACGACCCGGCTCGCCGATGTTGTTCGAGGCGATCGTCAGCTCGTCGGCGTCGGAGCTCTCCACGAGCGCGTCGATGAGCGTCAGCGGCGCGCCGACGAGCCCGAACCCGCCGACCATGACCGTGTCGCCCGAGTGAATCGCCGCGACCGCCTCTTCGGGCTCGATCGGGAGCGAAATCGTCATCCCTCGAATTCTCTCTTGTATGCAACGCAAGGCGGATGCAGCACGACAGAGCGCCTGCTCGACGCCACACAGGCAGGTGTTGTATACATGGGTCGATGGCCTCGCGACGCTCTCGTCGAGCCGTTCGGAGGTGTCCCCCGGTCCCGCAACAACCAGAGCGGGCGCGTCGTCGGAGACATCGATAGGACAGGAGGTCGCTTCGGGGTACTGCGGACCAGCTCGAGAGGATGAGTACGTCCTGTCGTGGCAAGCCTGGTCGTACGCAGACATGACGGAAGGGAGGACGTCGTGAAGCACAGGTTGACTACGGCCGTCGGCGCTGTCGCGCTGTTCACCGCCGTGCTGAGCGGGTCGAGTGCGTACGGAGGGTCGAGCGGGACCGCCCAGGCGAGCCCGATCAACCTCGGCGTGCTCACGCCGCTCACAGGTCCATTCGCACCGTGGGGCATCCAGGTCCGCGCCGGGATGACGATGGCGGTGAACGAGATCAACAGGTCGGGCGGCGTGAGGGGGCGCGGGCAGCGGCGACGGCTCAACCTCGTCGTTGCCGACGACCAGTCCACGAACACGAACGCAGCGATCGAGGGCTTCAGGCGGCTGACGCAGCAGGAAGGTGCCGTCGCCGTCGGGGGCATCATCGGCAGCCCGATCGCGCTCGCGACCACGCGGCTCGCCGAAGAGTCCCGTGTGCCGCTGTTCCTGGTGAAGGCGGGGAACAACGAGATCCTGACGAGGAGCAGCCGCTACACGTTCCGTACCTGCCTGCCCTCGGCTGCGATGGTGGCCGCGTCGGTCGTGCAGCTCGCGCAGCGGCGAAGCCTCAGAAGCGTCGGCGTGATCATCGCCGACTACGCGTGGGGCCAGTCGTTCAAGTCGTCGCTCGAGGAGTCGGCCCGCAGGGCGCCGGCCATCAGGTTCAACGTCCAGGTCGCGCCTCTGCCGACGACCAACTTCACGCCGTATCTGCGGTCGATGGGCGACATCTCGCTGCTCGTGGCGACGGGTCATCCACCGGGCGCCGGAGCAATCCTGGCGCAGGCCGGGCAGCTCGGGATCAGGGTGCCGGTCGTCGGTGCGTACTCCCCGTACTCGCTCACCGTCAGGAACGCAGGTGCGGCGGCGTACGGCGTCTGGAGCGACTTCAAGTGCATGGCGACGGCGACGAAGCCTTACAAGACTCTCGCGAAGCGGTACCTGCGAACGTTCCCGGCGAACGGGTTCTTCGAGGACGACGCGCTTGCGGGCTACGCGTACGTCAAGGTCGTCGCCGAGGCGATCCGCAACGTCGGTACGAATCGGCAGAGGATCGCAACCTACGTCCGTACCCACACGTTCAGGATCCCCGGCTACGCGTTCCCGCTGCGCTGGACGCAGTGGGGTGAGCTGAGGGGGCCCACGGTGCAGTTCGCCCTCCTGACCAGGGGGCCGACGCCAGAACGCGGGCTCAACACCGCCGGGAACTGGTGGCCGAGGGTGCTGTTCAAGTCGGCGCCGTTGCCGGCGTATCGTCCCCCGTCGTAAGCCTTGGAGACGGAATCTGCTTCTCGAGGTTGACGAGGTCACAAAGCGCTTCGGCGGTCTCCCGGCCGTCGACCGCGTGACGTTCGGGATCGACGACGGCGACATCGTCGCCGTCGTCGGTCCGAACGGGGCCGGGAAGAGCACGCTGCTGAAGGTGATCGTCGGGCTGATGCGCCCGACACGTGGCAGCGTCCGGCTGGACGGTGCGAGGATCGACGGTCTGTCCGCCCATCAGGTCAGGCACAAGGGGATCGCGCTGACCATGCAGCGACCGCTTCCGTTCGGATCGATGACGGTCCTGGAGAACGTCGTCCTCGGCTCGATGTTCGGCGGCGGCGGCGGCATCCTCGGCGAGCGGGAGGCGAGGCGGCAGGCCGCCGAGTCGCTGGCATTCGTCGGGCTCGAGCACCGAGCCGAGCAACCGGTCTCGAGCTTGAACCTCCATCAGCAGCGGTTTCTCGAGCTGGCCAAGGCGCTCGCGGGCCGGCCGAAGGTGCTGATGCTCGACGAGGTGATGGCGGGACTGAACGAGGCGGAGCTCGCCGCTTCAATCGAGATCGTCCGGAACGTCCGCGACCGGCTCGGGACTGCCATCTTGTGGGTGGAGCACGTGATGAGCGCCGTGATCCAGCTCGCCGAACGAGCCATCGTCCTCAACTTCGGCGAGGTCCTGGCCGAGGGCGCGCCCGAGGTCGTGATGCGGGACGAGCAGGTGATCGAGGCGTATCTCGGGCGAGCGCGCGTTGCTTGAAGTCGTCGGGCTGGCAGCCGGGTACCTCGGCGAGCGGGTCATCGACGGGATCGACATCGAGGTCCGGAGCGGTGAGGCGGTGGCGATCGTCGGCTCGAACGGCGCGGGCAAGACGACGCTCTTCCGTGCCATCGCCGGGCTGCTTCCGGCGATGGAAGGTCGGGTCGTCTTCGACGGGAAGGAGCTGACGCGCCGTCCCGCCCACCGGATCGCGCGCGCAGGAGTCGCGTACGTTCCGGCCGAGCGACACCTGTTCCCGGCCATGACCCTGAAGAGCAACCTCGTCCTCGGCGCGTATCCCAGGCGCCCGGACCCCGAGACACTGGCGCTCGTGCACGACCTCTTCCCGCAGTTGAAGGACCGACAGCGCCAGCAGGCCGCAACGCTGAGCGGCGGTGAGCAGCAGATGGTGGCCGTAGCTCGTGCGCTGATGGCACGCCCGCGGCTGCTGATGCTCGACGAGCCGACGACCGGCCTCGCGCCCAAGGTCGCGCAGGTCGCGTTCGAGGCGCTCGAGGGGCTCAAGAACGAGGGGATGACCCTGCTGATCGCCGAGCAGCAGGTGCCGCTCGCGCTGTCCATTGCCGACCGGGGTTATGTGCTCGAGAACGGGCGCATAGCGCTGAGCGGGACGTCGGCAGAGCTCGACCGGAACCCGGAGGTACGACGCGCGTACCTCGGTGTGGCATGAGGGCGGTCGTCCTCGACGGGATCGTGCTCGGCCTCGCCTTCGGCCTGCTCGGCGTCGGGATGACGCTGGTCTACGGTCTCGGCGGCGTCCTCAACCTCGCCTACGGCCAGATCGTCGTGCTCGCGGCGATCGTCATCTCGCTCGTGATGGAGGACGGCGTCGCGACGGTCTGGGCAGCGCTCGTTGGCGTGCTCGCGGCAGCGGGCGTCGCCGTGCTCCTCGACCTGACGCTGATGCGGCCGGTCTACCGCCAGCACGGCGAGGAGCGCACGCTCATGGGCCTCCTGCTGACGCTGGGCGCGGCGTTCGTGATCGGGGGTCTGCTCGCCTGGCGGTATCCCGACGGCGCGCTGTACATCAGCATCATCGGGGAGCCCGTCTCGATCCTCGGCGTCCCGATGCCCCTGGGCAGCATCTGGGCCTCGGCGATGGCGCTCGCGGTGGCGGTGCTGCTCCTCCTGTTCTTCGGCGTCACGACCTTCGGGCGCGGGGTCCGGTCGGTGATCCAGGACGAGACCGGCGCGCGGCTCGTCGGCATCAACCCGTCGTTCGTGCGCACGGTCATCTTCGCGCTGAGCGGCGCGCTGGGCGGAGTCGTCGCGATCGCGCAATCGATGAGCGGGCCGCTGACGGTCAACGCCGGGTTCGAACTGACCACATTCGCGCTGATCGTCACCGTTGTGGGCGGTCTCGGCAGCGTCGCCGGAGCGTTCCTTGCCGGCGTGCTCCTCGGGATCGTGAACAGCATGAGCGCCCACTACATCGGGCAATACATCACGACCATCATCCTCCTGGGTACCGCCGCCCTCACGATCCTGATCCGACCGCGCGGGCTGCTCGGGCGGTAACGGAGATGCCGAGCACCGCAAGCCTGCCGCGCGCCGGCAGGATCGGTTGGGCACTCCTGCCGATCGTGGTCACCGCGGCGACCCTCGCCGTGCTTCCAACGGTCTGGTTCGGGGACTCGCCGTACACGACCTCGTTGGCCGTGCAGGCGCTGGTGTTCGCGTCGTACGGAGTCGGCTTCAACCTGATCTTCGGGAGCACGAACCAGCTCTTCCTCTGCGTCGGTGCGCTGGCCGGGGTCGGGGGCTACGGCGCGGCGATCCTCGCGGACGAGACGTCGCTGCCCGCGACTGCGGGCGTCGCGGTGGGAACGGTGAGCGCGGCGATCGTCGGAGGGCTCCTGAGCTGGGTTGCGGTACGTCGCTCGCTCGGCGTCATCTTCACCGGCATCGTCACGCTCGTGTTCTCGCTCGCTTTCGCCAACCTGCTCCTCGGCCAGCGCGAGCTGACGGGAGCGGAGACCGGTCTCGTCGTGGCGGGAGCACCCGCCAGGCTCGGCGACGACCGGGTCGGTGGCTACTACCTGTTCGCGGGCCTCCTCGTCGCCTTTCTGATCGTCTTCCGTGCGCTCCAGCTCTCGCACGTCGGGTGGGCGTTTCGCGCGCTCCGCGACGACGAGGTGGCCGCCGAGCTCACCGGTGTGAACGTCTCGCGCTACCGGATCTACGCAGCGACGGTCGGGTCGGCGATGATCGGGCTCACGGGCGCCGTCCTCGCCTACAGCTCGGGCTTCATCAGCCCCACGACGTACAGCTTCGACCGCGTGGACGTGCGCGTCCTCGTGCTCGTCGCCTTCGGCGGCCTCGGCACACTGCTCGGTCCCGTGCTCGGCGCGACCGTCTTCGCGTTCCTGGACGAGCGGCTGACGGCCAGCCTCGAGCTGCGGGAGGTCCTCTACGGCGTCTTCGTGATCGCGATCTTCCTCGGGTTCAGGCATGGGGTGGTCCACGCCATCGTCGGACTGTTCGACCGGCTCGTCGGCTCGCGCCGCACCGAGCCGACGCTCGAGCCGTCACGCGAGTAGACAGCGGTTACGCTGCTCACGGTGCCACGCGGCAACCACGCGAACTCGCAGACGACGAAGGCAACGCTCGGTCTCCGTGAGCTCCTGCTGAACGGAGCGTTCGAGCCGCGCGAACGCGTTCCCGAGCTTCGTCTGGTGGAGGAGCTCGGAGTCTCGCGGACACCGCTTCGGATCGCCCTGATGACGCTCGAGCACGAAGGGCTGCTCGAGACGCTCCCCGGCGGCGGCTTCGTGGTGCGCGAGTTCACTCGCACCGACATCGACGACGCGATCGAGCTCCGCGGTGTCCTCGAAGGTACGGCTGCGCGCCTCGCGGCGGAGCGGCTCGAGTCCGACGATGAGCTCGAGCCACTGCGCGACTGCACTCGGAGGCTCGACGCCATCGTTCGGACTCAGAGCATCGAGACGTTCATGGAGTACCTCCGTCTCAACGAGGAGTTCCACAACGGGTTTCGCGAGCTGGCGAAGAGCCCGCAGCTCGACCGCGCGCTCGAGCACGTGCTCGCGCTCCCGTTCGCACCGCCGAGCGCCCTGCTGATGGTGCATTCGGCGCTACCCGAGTCGTGGGAGATCCTGCTCGTCGCGCAGCACCAGCACCACGCGCTCGTCGACGCGATCAGCCGGCGTGAGGGATCGCGTGCGGACGGGATCGCGCGAGAGCACGCGCGCATCGCACGCCGGAACCTCGACATCGCGCTCGAGAACCGTCAGCTCCTCGAGCGCCTGCCGGGTTCGAGCCTCCTTCGCCTCCCCGCCTGAGCCTCAGACCCCGGCCTTGGTGCGCCAGCCGTCGGCGTACTGCGTTCGGGCGACCTCGGAGTACGGGCACGGGCTGACGACGGCGCGGAGCTCGACCTGCGCATGGCGCTCGACGACCGGCCGATCGGTGCCGCCGTCCTCCTCGCCCCAGTGGAGGACGACCTCGTTACCGATCGCGACGTCGTTGTCCACGATCGCGAGCGACAGCATCGAGCGCTCGTTGAAGCTGTAGCCGGAGAAGGTCGAGATGCCGACGACCTCGTCGTCCACCGTCACGCGGTCGTACGGCCAGGTCGCGTAGTTCGTAAGCGGGAGGTCGATGTACTTGGCCGGATCGCCCCGCTCGAACAGCGTCGCCATCGCGCGGGCAACGTCATCCCCGTTCCAGGCGAGCGTGACCTTGCGGCGTGGCGGAGCCTCGGCCATCCCCTCGAGCGCCTCTCGGCCGACGAAGTCGTGGTCGAACTTGACGAACGGGCCGTAACCGAGGTCCCACGGCGTGAGGTAGTAGTCCTCGATGTCGCTGGAGACGAAGCTGCCTCCCAGCGAGCCGGTGCCCTCGTACCAGTCCGCGGGCAGCCACTTCCGGTACGCCTCGAGCTCCTCGCCGGTGAAGATCGCCGGCAGCGGCGAGGGGATCCAGCCGGACTCGAGCGTGTTCGTGGCATAGGCGCGCGAACCGACCTGATGGAGCCCGAACTCCCCGCCCGCCTCGACGATCGCGCTGCGCACGTCCTCCCGCTCCGCCCAGGGGCCGAACAGCTCGAGCCCGGGCACCCCGGACATCCCGTGATGGAGCGCGCGCACCTTCCGTCCCGCGATCGTGAGCTCGCCCATGTTGAAGAAGGGGATGTCGGGCAGCGGGCCGGCGGCCTTCTCCAACACCTGGATCGCGTTCGGGCCCTGAACCTGGAAGCGATAGAGCTTGCGACCTCCCGTCGGGTTCACCGCCGTGCGCTCGTCGCGGTCGACGGTGACGTCGTAGTCACCCGTCTCGGCGTGGTACTGGACCCAGTTCTGCGCAGACGGTCGGCCGACGAGGCTGACCCGGTTCTCGTCGAGGAAGAAGAGGATGGCGTCGCCGATCACGTAGCCGTCGGGGTTGCAGGGGACGAACTGCTTCGCCTTGTTGACGGCGGCGTTGGCGAACGTGTTCACGCCGAGGCTCGAGAGGAGCTTGACCACGTCGGGCCCCTCGAGGTAGAGGTCGGTCATGTGGTGCGACTGGTCGAACAGCGCGCACGACTCGCGCCAGGCCACCTGTTCGTCGCGCCAGTTCGAGAACTCGGGAGGCACGGCCGGATAGACGTACGGCCCGAGCTGCGAGTTCCGCGCCATCTCCACGGCGCCGCCGGCTGCCTGCAGCTTGTCCTCGAGGCTCCGATCAGTCATCTGCTACCTCCTACCGAGTCTCTCGTGGTCGCGGGAGTGATCCTAAGTGGTCCCCGTGCGCCTGGTGGTCGCGACCGAGGAACGTGTTCGCCCAGGCGCTCGTCCCGGCGAGCGCGTTGTCCTTGACGACGACCGGGCCGTCCAGCATCGACTCCTCCTCGCCGTAGGCTTTCAACCGCTCGTACGCCTCCGACCAGATGCACTCGGTGTCGTAGACCTCGCAGAGGCCGTCGCGCGTCCCGCCACAGGGGCCGTTGCGCTGGTTCTTCGCGCACTGCGACTCCGGGCAGACGTACGCGATCTCGGGGAGCGAGCAGTCGCCGCAGTCCTCGCACGCGAACATCGGCACCTTGGCGGCCTGCTCGAGCGCATGGGCGGCCTTCCTCACGGCTCGCGGGGCCTTGTCGATGCGGCGGTAGAGCTTTCGCCCGGCCGTGAAGAGCGGCGCGTCGCTCGCGAACACCGCGTCGTGCATGCGCCGGCTGACCCGGTACTTGACCGGCACGCGCAGCTCGGTTCGCCGCTGTCGCTTCGACTCGAGGTAGGCCGCGTTGACGACGTCGGACGAAAGACCCGTTTCCGGATCGCGCTCGAAGAAGTGGAACTCCCCCGGAAGCGGGAACTGAATCTCGTGCGCGAACTCCCGCCAGTCCTCGGCACCGAAGGCGTCGGCGCGCTCGATGATCTCGCCGAACGTCTCCGCGGGCATGTGGCCGCCGAGGTAGACGCCGTCGTAGCCGAGGCCGCGCACGACGGCGAGGTGTTTCGACGCGAGCTCGACGAAGAAGGCGCGGCCGTTGTCCGGGCTCGCGCCGTGTCGCTCGGCCAGCGCGAGCAGCTCGTCGGTCACGACGATGCCGGGGATGATCCCGCGGTGGAAGGCGCGCGCGGCCGTGCGGGAGAGCAGGTACACGTTCGCGAGCACGCGCAAGTCCAGACCGTCGCGGCGGATCCAGCGCAGGAGCTCGTCGTCCTTGCGGGTGTGCCAGCCCGCCTGGTTGATGACGAAGCGGGCGCCCGCCCGCACCTTCTTGCGCAGCTTGAAGTACTGCGGCATCACCTCGCGCTCGTGCCGCTTGTGGTTCGTGACGACACCGCCCAGGAAGAAGTCCGTCCGCTGGAGCCGCGCGTCCGGCCTGCGCACGTCCTGCAGGCCCGCGTTCATGGCGGAGAAGAGGCTGATCAGCCCGACCGAGTCGATGTCGAAGACGGGGGCCGCGAGTCCTCGGTGACCCATGACCGGGTAGTCGCCGGAGAGCGCGAGGACGTTCTGGAAGCCCGCCGAGCTGAGCTGCCAGCCGCGACTCTCGAGCGCGTTGCGGTTCCAGTCCTTGCAGGCGAGGTGGATGATCACCTCCTGCCCGCGCGAGACCAGGTCGGTTCCGAGCGCGTCGGGCGAGAGCATCGCGTGGCCGCCGGGGTTGTCGGTGATCGAGAGCACGTCGATCCTCGGGTCTGCTGCGAGCTCCCTCGCCAGCGCCAGGACCCGCGCGCCTCCCTCCGACGTGATCGGGCCACGGCTCGTGACGAGCTCCGCGGCGATGACGAAGCCTCCCGGTCGCGCGAGGGCGTCGCGGAGCGAGCCCACCGTCAGGCCTCGCCGTCGACGTCGGGCGTGCCGTACGTGTGGAAGCTCTCGATCGTCTTCACGCCCCAGTACTGGCCGCGGGCACGCTCCGCGGCCGTCCACGTGATCGGCTCGAAGTCCGGGTCGTAGACGAAGTACCCACCGGTCGTGACCTCGATCCGGTTGCCTCCGGGCTCGAAGCCGTAGAGGAAGAAGCCCTGCGCGACCGCGTGCTTCGAGGGCGCGGCCTCGATCGGGACATCCGCGTCGACGAACACGTCGGCTGCGCGAAGGCACTCCTCGCGCGTGTCGACCCAGAACGCGAGGTGGTGGAGCCGTCCCGACGCGCCGTACGCGTCGGCCACGTAGATGAGCTCGTGGGCGGCGATCGTGAGGCTGAGCCAGGCGCCCGTCTCGGTCCCGTCGTCGAGCTCGATCCGCTCGTACAGGCGGTAGCCGAACACCTCCTGGGCGAACGTGCGGTTCGCGCGAACGTCCGCCGCCAGCAGGTTGAGGTGGTCGAGTCGCTTGACCGCCGCGCCCCGGCCGACGTAGCGCTGCGGCTGGTTCCGCCACGACGGCCGCAGGTGCTCGGGCGCCTCGTAGCGGTCCGCCTCGTAGTAGAGCTCGAAGACGTGCCCGTCGGGGTCCGTCAGGCGGTACGCCGGGCCGTGACCCACGTCCCCGTCGATCCAGCCGAGCCCGCGCCCCGCGGCTTCGACGGCTGCGACCCGGCGGTCGAGCGCCTCGGGGCTCCACGCCCGCAGCGCGACGTGCTCGAGCCCGGCCCGGGGCGACTCCGTCAGCTTCAGGCTGTAGCGGAGGTAGTCGCCCCAGCCCCGCAGGAAGACGGACTGCCCGTCGCGCGCTTCCTCCTCCATGCCGAGCACGTCGACGAAGAAGCGGAGGCTTTCGTCGGGCTTCGGCGTCAGGAGCTCCGCGTGCCCGATCCGCGCGAGGTCGTGGATCTGCTCGCTCACGACTCGAGCAGCTCCCGCAGGCCGTCGAGGTCGTACGAGAACGCCCCGCCCTCGAGCTGCGCGCGCTTCTCGCGCTCGCGCTCCGCGCGCGCGAGGCCGGCCGTCAGCACCTCGTCCACTCGCTCCTGCTCGACGACGACCGCGCCGTCCGCGTCGAGCACGACAACGTCGCCCCGGCGGATGTGCGCGCCCGCGACCTCGACGGGCTCGCCGATCGCGCCGGCCACGCGCTTCTCCGCGCCGCTCACGCGCACATAGCGCGCCCAGATCGGCAGCCCGACCTCGCGGAGGTCCTCCAGGTCGCGCACCGCGGCGTCCACCAGCAGCGCGGCGACGCCGGCGACCTTCGCCTGCGTCGCGATCAGCTCGCCGACGAGCGCGACGGGCCTGGGCTCGGGCATCGTGATCACCAGCACCTCACCCGGCTCGGCCTCGGCCACCGCCGCGTGCACCATCAGGTTGTCGTCCTGGCCGCAGCGCACGGTTCGCGCCGGGCCGGCCGCACGCGAGCCCGGCACGACCTGGATCAACGGCACGTCGACGACCTGAGCCCGCCCGGCGGCCTCGTGCACGGTCGCGGAGCCAAGCCGCGCGAGCTCGGCGTAGCGCGTCACAGCGAGCTCACCACCTGCGGCGTCACGCGCTGGAACGCCTCGGCGAAGCGGATCTCGTCGTTCCCCGAGGAGCGCCGGGCGTGGTTGCCGCGCTGCTCGGCGCGCTGGGAGTAATAGGTGTGGAGGTACGACTGGGCCTTCATCTCCGCCATGGCGGCGTTCTTCCGCTCGATCACCGGCGTGATGTCGACGAAGGTCGTCGGTACGAAGTTGCAGAGCTCGGGCTGGTGCGGCTCGAAGAGGAGCAGCTCCGGCGGCTCGACGGTCTCGAACGCACTCGGGACACCCGCGCCGGCAGCGAGCGCACGCGCCTTCTCGACGGCGAAGAACGCCGCCGCGTGGTCCGGGTTGAAGGGGTCACGGTCCGTATGCGTGAGCACGACGTCCGGAGCGAACGCGCGGATCCGGTCCGCGATCGAGACGAGCCCTGTGCCGTCGATCTCGAGGGGATAGTCCCCGAGATCGAGACACTCGAACTCGGCGCCGAGCGCGGCCGCCGCCCGCTCCGCCTCTCCGTGGCGGATCTCCTTCACGCGCTCGACGGTCTGCCCCTCCTCCTTCCACAGCTCGCCGGACTCACCCCGCTCGCCGTAGGAGAGCGCGAGGACGGACGCGGCGCCACCGTTCGAGGTCGCGACCGCGATCGCGCCGCCCGCACGCCAGACGAAGTCGGCGGAGTGAGCGCCGATCACGAGGAGCTTGCGCGTCATGCGGCGCCTGCCACCCGTCGCGACTGCCCCACGATCAGCTCACGCACCTCGTCCTCGTCGAACCCGGCGCCGAGGAGGCGGTCGGCCCAGAGCGCGAGCCCGTCCTCGACAGGCGGATAGTCCGGGTTCCCGCAGTCGCTCGAGAAGAGCGTGCGCTCGGTGCCGACCGCGCGCACCCCGTCGAAGACGTGCTCCCAGTCGGTCTTCCCGCTCAGCGGCGTGGTCAGGCAGCGCTCGAGGAGGCATCCGCGCTCCGCGAGCGCGCGCTGATCGTCGAGCGAGAAGTTCTGGCACGGGAACTCCGGGTGCGTGACGACGATCCGGGCGACGCCCTCCTCGAGCGCGCCGTCGACGACCGCGAACGTGTCGTCGCGACCGAGGTGCCCCGTGGCGAGGATCAGGTCGTGGCGTGCGATCGCCCGCAGCACGTCTCGCGTCCCGGGCAGGAGCCCTCCCTCGGAATCGGTCACGTGCACAGCGTCAACGCTCAGTCCGAGGCCCCGAAGCTCGTGCTGGAGTCGCGCCCACTGGGGGACCTTGTCCCCGTCCTTCGGCTCGGTTCGCCCCGCCGTCTCCGCGGGCGAGTCGACGGTCGGCATCCAAACGATCAGCGCGCCCTCACGCGCAGCGATCTCGACGGCGAGGGCGTTCATGCCGCCAACGGCCCAGTTGAGGGTCAGCGTGCCGACGACCCGCACGTCCGGGACGAGGGCCGAGACCACCTGCGCGCGCTCGGCGGTGGACGTGTAGTGCGACTTGAGGGCGAACCCCGCGAGCCCGAGCTCGGCGAAACGTTGCGCGAGCGTCCGGTCGTCGATCCGCCGCTGTGGCACGTCCGGCGCCACGTGGACGTGCAGGTCGTACGCGCCCTGCACGAGCACACGCGCTCGCTCGCTCGGCGACGTCACGACTGAACCTCGGCGAGGTCCACGAGAACCGCCGCGCTGGCAGCGACGACTCGCGGCTCGACCCCGAGCTCGAGGAGCAGCTCGCGCGCCGCTTCCAGCTCGTCCACGCGGCGCAACGCGTGGCGGCGACTCCCCTCGACAAGCCGCTCGCGCAGCGGCTCGCCGATGACCGCGGCGATCTCTCCCTCGAGCCAGCTCGCCCTGACCCGCGGCTTCGGCCGCGCGCAGGCTCTCGAGCACGGACGCTGCGAGGCCCTTCATGAAGACCGAGCGCAGGAGCTTGAGGGTCGCGGCGTCGCCGGGACGGTCCGACACGACCTCGACGGGCATGCCGAGCGGTCCGAACACTTCCGCAAACGCGTGCGCGCCCGGACCCGACGCGAGTGCCGGTGTCCCGAGCCCGCGTGCCGGGACCGGTCCGAGCAACGCGACGTCCGCGAACTGTGCGCCTGTTGCGGCGACGAGTGCGGCGATGTCGCGCTTCAGCGCCGGTGACGTCGTGTTCAGGTCGGCGTAGATCGCCTCGCTGCCCAGCGCCGGCAACGCCGACTCGGCCGCGGCGAGCGCAGTCGACGCGGTCGTCAGCCCGAGCACGACCGTCGCGCCGGAGACCGCCGAGGCGGGGTCACCGGCGTGGGCGACCCGCTCCGGGGCCGAGCTCGCCGGGTCGTAGCCGCGGACCTCGACACCGACGGTGACGAGGTCGGCGGCGAGTCGGCCACCCGCCTCGCCGAGACCGAGCACTGCGACCACCACGCCGACATGAAAACAGAATTGTTGACGATCTTCGCGACATTCGGGATCATGCGGGCGCACGATGGCGGTCACCTCGAGCTACGACGCCCTCCGCGAGGCCATCGTCCGCGGTGACATCGCTCCCGACGCCCGCCTCGTGGAGTCCGACGTCTCGACGGCGTTCGCGATGTCGCGCGGCGCGGTGCGCACGGCGCTGATCCGTCTCGAGCAGGACGGGCTCGTCGTTCGCGAGCCTCATCGAGGCGCCCGCGTGCGGCGCGTCGGCGACGACGAGGCGGTCGAGATCCTGCAGGCGCGCGCGGTCCTCGAGGGCCTTGCCGTCCGCCAGGCCGCCGAGCGAGTCGACGCCGCCGGCGTCGCTCGGCTGCAGGCATGCCTCGCCCGTCAACGTGCGCTCCTCGAGGACGGCGACCTCCTCGGGGCATCGGAAGTGAACGCCGACCTGCACGCGACCCTGTTGGAGCTCTCGGGCCATGCGACGGCGGTCCGTCTCATCGACACGCTGAACGCCCAAACGGTGCGCTACCAGTACCGCACGATTCTGATCCCGGGCCGTCCGGCGGCGTCCGTGGCCGAGCACACGGCGATCGTCGAAGCCGTGGTCGCCGGGCGTGCTGCCGAAGCGGAGCTGGCGATGCGCGAGCACCTCTTCAACGTCGCAGACGCCGTCAGGCGCGGTCTGCTGCCGGGCGGCATCGACAATGCGAGTCGCGGTGTCCTCTAGTCGGAGCCTGGAAGACCTGCTGGCGACGGCCGAGAGCCCGGTCGAGCTGCTCCGCAACTCGCAGACCGGGGCCAACGTCTTCCCGGGGGTGCCGCCGGAGTTCACGAACTGGCGCGACGAGCAGCGGGCCTGGCAGGAGACGTGCGTCCTCTTCGACCAGTCGTTCCACATGAACGACCTGGCGGTGGAGGGCCCGGACGCGCTGAAGCTGCTCTCCCACCTCGCGGTCAACAGCTTCGAAGGATTCCGTGCCGACCGGGCCAAGCACTTCGTGCCGTGCAGCCCGGACGGCTACGTGATCGGGGACGTGATCCTGTTCGCGCTGGGAGACGAGCGCTTCAACCTCGTCGGCCGCGCCCCGGCGCTCAACTGGATCACCTACCACGCGGAGACCGGCGGATACGACGTCACCGTCGACCTCGACCTCAGGACCGCGCTGCGCACCGACGGCCGCCGTCGACTCTTTCGCTTCCAGGTGCAGGGCCCGACCGCGATGCAGGTGATCGAAAAGGCGCTCGGCGGCCGCGCCGCCCGAGCTCAAGTTCTTCCACACGACGACGGTGACGATCGCGGGCAAGACCGCGGGCGCGCTGCGCCACGGCATGGTCGGCCAGCCGGGCTGGGAGCTCTTCGGCCCCTGGGACGACTACGAAGCGGTGCGCGAGACGCTCGTGTCCGCCGGCGAGGAGTTCGGCCTGAGACAGGCGGGTGGACGGGCGTACTCGTCCAACACGATCGAGTCCGGGTGGATCCCCTCGCCGCTTCCGGCCGTGTACTCGGGCGAGAGCATGAAGGCCTACCGCGAATGGCTGCCGGCGAACGGGTACGAGGGGTCCGCGTCGATCGGCGGCAGCTTCGTCTCCGACGAGATCGAGGACTACTACTTCACGCCGTGGGACCTCGGGTACGGCAGCTACGTCAAGTTCGACCACGACTTCGTCGGGCGGGAGGCGCTGGAGGCGATGGCCGACGGGGATCACCGCCAGAAGGTCACGCTGGCGCTCGACGACGACGACGTGACCCGGACGATCGGAGCGATGTTCCGGCAGGGCGAGCGGGCGAAGTTCATGGACTGGCCCTCGGCCGTGTACTCGATGCACCAGTTCGACCGGGTCACCGTCGACGAGGAGACGGTCGGCGTCTCGACCTGGATCAGCTACAGCTCGAACGAGGGCAAGATGCTGACGCTCGCCGTGCTGGACGCCGAGCATGCGGAGCCCGGCACCGACGTGACGTTCGTGTGGGGTGAGGAAGACGGCGGCACCACGAAGCCGACCGTCGAGCCCCACGTCCAGGTCGAGATCGGAGCAGTCGTCAGCCCGGTCCCCTACGTCGAAGCGGTCCGCAAGTCGTACGCACCCGGCGGCTGGCGCGCGTCGCACGTCTGACGCGGCTGCGGCGAGCAGAAATCAGCGCAGCAGAGCATCGGCGCGCTCGAGACTCGCAGGTGGCCACAGCTTCTTCATGTCGTAATAGGCGGCGAACGCCGGCACTGACTCCGGAAGCGTCACCCAGGGGAGCTTCGACCGCGTGTAGATGTGAACGTCAGGCGCGACTGCAGCCGGGTCGTCGAGCGTACCGCCGCGGACGAACCGCACCTGGGGGCGCGTGTACTGGCTGAAGACCGCGACCTGGCACGTAGGGCAGCGCCAGATCTTCTGCTTCTTACCGCCACTGCGAGGCACGGTGACCGGCTGCGGGTCGCCGGCGAGGAGCTCCACCCGGTCGATCTCGATCAGCAGGTTGACGACGAAGGCGCTCCCGCTCTGCCGCTGACAGTCCAGGCAATGGCAGCAGTGAACGAAGAGCGGATCGGACGTGAGCCGATAGCGAACTGCTCCGCATGCGCAGCCGCCGTCGCGTGGAACGCTCATTGCCTCCTCCTTTCGAACGTAGGCCGAGAGCCGAGTGAAGCGCCGATATTTGCATCCGTAGCTAGCGGTGGCTGCGCCGGCGAAGGACTAAGGGAGGGCCGTCGACCCCGGCGGCGTCGTGCACACCGCACGCAACGAGAGCCCCAGGCTCATTCCCGAAGGAGCAGCGCCTCGCTGAGCCCGGGCGCGCTGCTCTCGCCCGACTACGCGTAGGCTTGCGCAGGCCAAGATCTACTCGGTATGATACTCAGTATGATCACGCCCAGGATCCAACCATGAGCGTCCCCCACGCCCTGCTCGCTCTGCTCAGCGAGGGCCCGAAGTACGGCCTGCGGCTGCAGAACGAGTTCGAATCGCGGACAGGCGAGGTCTGGCCGCTCAACGTCGGACAGGTGTACACGACCCTCCAGCGCCTGGAACGGGACGGGCTCGTCGAGACCGACGACGGGGAGAGCGAGCGCTCGCGCAAGCGGTACCGGATCACGTCTGCCGGCGGCCGTGCTCTGGCCGACTGGCTTCGCAGCCCGCCCGACCTCGTGCCTCCCCCGCGCGACGAGCTGGTGATCAAGGTGCTCGTTGCCCTGCAGGTCCCCGGGACCGACGTCCACGAGATTCTGCAGGTTCATCGCCGGCACGTGATCGGGGTCATGCAGCGCTACACCCAGGTCAAGGCGGCCTCCGGAGAGGACGACATGCCGCTGGCGCTCGTCGTCGACGCCGAGCTCTTCCGGCTCGAAGCGATCGTCCGCTGGCTCGACGCCGCCGACGTCCGCTTGAAACAGCGGCCGCCTCTCGCGCCGGCGGAAGTCGTCGACCTGCCGCTCGAACCAACTCACCCGATGGAGGTCTCGCAATGAGCGCTCTCGAGCTGCGGCAGGTATCGAAGGTCTACGGCTCCGGGCCGAGCGAGGTGCACGCGCTCCGCGCGGTCGACCTCTCGGTCGAGCGCAACGAGCTCGTGGCGATCATGGGGCCGAGCGGATCCGGCAAGAGCACGCTGTTGACGATCGCCGGCAGCCTCGAAGAGCCGAGCAGCGGCGAGGTGCTCGTGGACGGGGTCGACCTCGCCTCCGTCTCGCGGGGGGATCGGGCAAGGATGCGCCGCCGGTCGATCGGCTACGTGTTCCAGGACTTCAACCTGCTCCCCGGCCTGACGGCCGTCGAGAACGTCACCCTGCCGCTCGAGCTCGACGGCGTCCGCGCAAAAACGGCACGTGCGGCGGGCGTCGAGGCGCTCGGAGCGCTCGGCGTCGCGGAACGTGCCGATCGCTATCCCGACGAGCTGTCGGGCGGCGAGCGCCAGCGGGTCGCGATCGCCCGGGCGATCGTCGGCAAGCGCGGCCTCCTGCTCGCTGACGAGCCGACCGGCGCCCTCGACTCCGTGAACGGCGAGGCGGTCATGCGCCTGCTGCGAGCCGCCACCCAGCGGGGAGTCGCGGGTGTGGTCGTGACCCACGAGGCGCACCTGGCGTCCTGGGCCGACCGCGTCGTCTTCCTGCGCGACGGCCACGTCGTCGACCAGACGGTCGCGCCGCCGGGGCCGGAGTCGCTGCTCGCGGCGGGCGATCGGCGATGACGACGCTCGCTCACCGCTCGGCGTTGCGCGGCGCCGCGAGCGGTGGAGTGACCGCCCGCCGAGCTGTGATCCGCTGGGCGGGGCGCATGTTCCGCCGCGAATGGCGCCAGCAGGTCCTGGTGCTCGCTCTGCTCGCCGTCGCGGTCGCGGCCGCGATCGGCAGCATCACATTCGTCTCCAACACGGGGGCCGCGTCCTCGGACGACGCCGAGTTCGGCTCCGCCACGTCCCTGCTCGAACTCGACGGCACCGATCCGCAGGCGTTCGAGGCTGCCTTGGCCTCGGCCGAGGAGACGTTCGGGACCACCGATGTAATCGAGCACCGCACGGCGGATGTCCCGGGCAGCGTCGAGAAGGTGGACTTCCGGGCACAGGACCCCGAGGGCCCGTACGGCGGAGGGCTCCTCGCACTCCGACAGGGCAGCTACCCGCTCGGCCCGCGCCAAGTCGCAGTCACGAACGGTGTCGCGGAGCTGCTGCAACTCGAGCTCGGGTCGACGCTGGCGCTCGACGGTTCTCGGCGGACGGTCGTGGGCATCGTCGAGAACCCGCGGAAGCTGAGCGACGAGTTCGCGCTCGTCGCCCCGTCAACTTTGGCTGCGCCCGACTACGCCACCGTCCTGACCGGCGCCGACGAAGGGTTGATCGAATCACTCTTCGAGTCCCAGGGCGAGCGCTCCGCCGTCGTGTCCGGCAAACGTCGCGGCGACGACCAGCCGGTGGACACCACGTTCGCGATGTTCTCCGTGGCCACCGTCTTCCTGCTCCTGGCCTCGCTGGTTGCGGCCGCAGGATTCGCGGTCGTCGCTCAGCGCCGGCTCCGCCAGCTCGGCATGCTCACCGCCGTCGGCGCCACGCAGAAGCACGTCCGCCTTGTGCTGCTGTGGAACGGCGTCGTCGTCGGGACGATCGCCGCAGTGGTCGGGACGAGCGTGGGTCTCGCACTCTGGATCGTGTTCGCCCCGACTCTTGAGTCGGCGATCGACCATCGCGTCGACCGGCTCAGCCTTCCCTGGGGACTGCTCGCGGCGACCGTCGTCCTCGCAGTGCTCGGAGCGACCGCCGCCGCCTGGTGGCCCGGGCGAGCGGTCGCCCGCCTCCCGGTCATGCTCGCGCTCTCGGGACGACCGCCCAAGCCGAGGCCTATACGCCACTCGGCCATTGCGGCTGCAGCGCTGATCGCGGTCGGCATCGGCTGCCTTGCGCTGTCGAACCGGGACAGCGCGCCACTGCTGGTCGCCGGAATCGTCGCGACGATCCTCGGCTGTCTGCTCCTGGGCCCGCCGGCGATCCGCATCTTCTCGGGTGTGGCGGGGCGTGTCTCGATTGCGCCACGGCTTGCGCTGCGAGACCTGGCTCGCTACCAGGCCCGCTCCGGTGCGGCACTCGCCGCCATCACTCTCGCGCTCGGCATCGCAGCGACGTTCGTCGTCGTCGCGTCGGCAGAGGAAGCGAAGTCGGCCGCCGAGCCGCCCAACCTGTCCGACCGACAGGTCCGGGTGTACATGGGTCCAAGGGCTTGGGAGTTCATTCCATCCCAGACGCCCGCCCAACTCGAACGCTCGGCCGCTCGCGTGCGACAGCTCGCCGCTCGACTCGAAGGCGGAACGCTGCTCACACTGAACAACGCGTTGGCGCCCGGTGCGCGACCGCAAGTCATCGAGGGTGTGCGGTCGTTCTTCCCCGCCATCCTCATGAGAAGAGTCGACAACGGCGGCGGACGGTTCTCGTACAGGCCGGAGTCCCAGCTCTTCGTCGCCACGCCTGCGGTGCTCAGGTACCTCGGGATCGATCCTGCCACGGTCGATCCGAGCGCGGACTTCCTCGCCGATCCGTCGGTCCCGACCGGCGAGCTCTTCGTCCCGAAGATGTCGAGTCGGGGGGCCTTCCGCGTCTCGAACGTCCAGAGGATCGACTGGGGTCAGCACCTGTTCGGTTCGGCCGGGGGAGCGACCGTAACGCCGCCGACGTTCGTCACCGTCGACGGTCTTCGACGTCTCGGCTGGAAGCAGATTCCGGCCGGCTGGCTCGTCGAGTCGAGTCGGCCGCTGACGAGCGACCAGATCGGGGACGCTCGCGAGCTCGCTGCCAATGGCGGCCTCGCGATCGAGGTCCGGCACGAGGGCGAAACCTACGGAAGCGCGATTGCGATCGCGACGGCCGCGGGCGCCCTCCTGGCGCTGTGCATCCTCGCGATGACGGTCGGGCTGATCCGGAGCGAGAGCGCCGGTGACCTCCGCACGCTGACCGCGACCGGAGCCACCTCGGGTATCCGCCGCACGCTGACGGCCACCACGGCCGGAGCGCTCGCCCTCCTCGGCGCGCTCCTCGGCATCGTCGGCGCGTACGTCGTCCTCGCGGCGCTGTACTACGACGATCTCGGCTACCTGAGCGACGTCCCGTTCCTCTACCTCGTCCTCGCGGTCGTCTGCCTGCCGCTGGCCGCCGCCGCGGGCGGCTGGGTCCTCGCCGGGCGCGAGCCGCCCGCGATCGCCAGGGCCGTGATCGAGTGACGCGTTCCCCCTTTGCGCGGCGGAGGGACGGATCCGGTTCCGCCCCTCCGTCTCTCGAAGCCGGGAACTAGAAGGGGCAGTTCCCGGGGTTCGGCTCGTCGATGCGAGGCGCTGCTCCTTCGGGAATGAGCCTCATCACGATCACGACGAGTTCCTCGGTGGCGCTCTCGTTGCGTGCGGTGTGCACGACGCCGCCGGGGTCGACGTAGGCCGTCCCGGCGAGCTGCACTTGTGGCTTGCATTCGGGATCGTCACCTCGGTAGAAGGTCGACGTCCCCGACTTGACGATCACGAGGCTGGGGCCTGGATGGCTGTGCCAGCCGAAGTGTCCGAGGGGCGCGACCCGGTTCTCGGTCACGGCGAGCGTCGACGGCCCCTTCGTGTCGAGCCCGAGCTTCCACTTGCCCGTCTTGACCAAGATGTCGATGTCCGCGGCATTCCCTGTCGCGAGCGTCGTGCTGGTCACGCCCGAGCCGAGCGTCGCCATTGCGGTCGCGGCGATCCCGAAGAGAGCGAGTCCTGCGACGATTGCCGCCCCGACAACGGATTTCCTCATCGCTGTTCCTTCCTGTCGATGTTCGGTGTTCAGCGACGCTAGGACGTCCTCGAGGCCCCGACTACCGTGGCGACAGGCGAGTTCCGGGAGGCTGCCCATCCGCTGAAGAGGGGTGCTGGCTCCTTGACGGAGGCGACGCGATCACGCACAACTTCCGCAGGCCCGCGACGAGGAGGTCGGCGCTGGAGTCTCGACAGGACGAACAGATTGCGGAGCTGCGCGCGTCCCGCGAGCGACTCGTCCTAGCCGCGGACGCCGACCGGCGCAGGATCGAGCGCGACCTGCACGAGGGCGTTCAGCAGCACCTGATCGCGCTCGCGGTCAATTTGCAGCTCGTCGACGAGCTGGCCGAGAAGGATCCTTCGGCAGCGAAGGCGCTCGTGGACGACATGGCGCGCACCGTCCAAGAGGCGCTGGACGAGACCGCGCGGCTCGCACAGCGCATCTACCCGCCGTCGCTCGAGGGTGGTGGTCTCGCCACGGCGTTGCGCTGGGCAGCCGGCAGCGTCGGCGTGCGCGCGACCCTCGAGCTCGGCACGCAGGTGGACTATCCGCTCGAAGTAGCTGCTGCGATCTACTGGTCCTGTCTCGAGGCGTTCGAGCACGCCGGCGCCGGGACTCGGGCAACCGTCACCGTGCGAGAGGACGACGGAGCCGTGGCCTTCGAGATCGTCGCGGACGGCACCGCGACCGATGCCCGGCCGCAGCGGATCGTCGACCGCATTGAGGCGCTCGGCGGTCGTCTAACGATCGAGTCGAAGGCTGGTCGCGGCCTGCACGCCGTCGGCTCGCTCCCGCTCTCCCGGCGCTAGTCGCTCTCGGCCAGGTAGAGGATCACTGCCTTCACCCGCTTATGAATCGCCTCTTCCCACGTGAGCCCGAGCTTGAGGAAGATCGAGTGGATCACCTTCTCGACCGATCGCTCGGTCAAGAAGAGCCCTTCGGCGATCGCAGCGTTGTTCTTTCCCTCCGCCATCTCGCGCAAGACGTCGCGCTCGCGCGGCGTCAGCTGGTTGAGCGGTGACTCCTCGCCCCGGGCGTTCTCCGCGACCAGTGCGTCGACGACCTTCGGGTCGATCAGCGAACCGCCCTCCGCGACCGCCTGAATGGCGTCGACCAGTTGCTCGAGATCCTTCACGCGCTCCTTCAAGAGGTAGGCACGCCGCTCCGACCCACCCTCCAGGAGCGCGAGCACGTAGCTCGCGTTCGCGTACTGGCTGAGCACGACGACGCCCACCTCGGGGTGCGTCTCGCGCAACCGCTCGGCAGCCTGAATCCCCTCGTCCGTCTCGCCCGGCGGCATGCGGATGTCGGTGACGACGACGTCGGGCTTCTCCGCTTCGACCGCGGCGAGCAGCGAGTCGAGATCGTCGCAGACGGCGGCGACCTCGAGGTCGGACCGCGTCTCGAGCAGGCGACGAACCCCCTCGCGAACCAGGTAGTCGTCCTCGGCCAGGACGAGTCGGATCGGCATGCGCAGAGAATACGGCGATGCCGCTGCGCGTCCTGATCGTCGACGACAACGAAAAGAACCGCAAGCTCGCCCGCGACGTGCTGCGGGCTGCCGGGCTGGAGACACTCGAGGCGGCAACGGGCGCGGAGGCGGTCGCGCTTGCCGACGGTCAACTACCGGACGTGGTCCTGCTCGACCTACGTCTGCCCGACACAGACGGTTCGGAGGTCTTGCGAGAGCTCCGAAACCGCCCGAGGACTGCACAGATCCCGATCGTGGCCTTGAGCGCTGTGCCCGGCGGCGATTGGTTGCACGCTTCCGGCTTCAGCGGCTACATCGAGAAGCCGATCACGGTCGCCGAGTTCCCGGAGCAGGTGCGTCGCTTTTGTCGACCCGTCGAGGAGTGACGCCCCGAGAAGGTGTGCCAGCACCCCTGCCACCCGCAGGGGGGCACGATTGGCTTTCAGGCCTGCGCGTCGTACTGTTGTCTCATGGCGTCCTGGTCATCGAGTCTGGCGCTCGGTTGTGCGTTGCTCTCTACGACGGTTCTCACCGCCTGCTCCACTTCCGACGGGGACGGCTCGGCTGCGCAGGATGCGCCGCGCGTCGGGCTCATGCATGTAGGGACCGATCACATTCCTCCGTCGTGGCCGTCCCTGAAAGGCCGGCTTGCGGAACTGGGCTGGACCGACGGTCGGAACGTCAAGCTGATGTGGAGGAACCTCGAGCCGGACGCCGCGGAGCCACAGGCCGACCTCTTCGTTCGGCAAGGGGTCGACGTCATCGTCGCCTTCGAGGACGGGTCGATCGGCGCCGCCCAGAAGGCCACTTCAGGCACACCGAATCCGATCCCGATCGTGTTCCTGCACCCCTCCGATCCGGTCCGCGACGGCCTCGTGGAGAGCCTGGACCGTCCGGAGTCGAACCTCACGGGCGTCTACGGGGCCCGTGACGTCGTCGCCAAGCAGCTCGAGCTCTACCAGCTGCTCGTGCCGCAGCTGCGTCGCGTGCTCACGCTCGTCGATCCAGAAGACCGTGCAACGAAGAGGCTCCTGCCCGAGACGCAGGCGGCAGCGGCGCAGCTGCCACGACCGCTCGAGCTGGACATCCGCGAAGCCTCGAGCGCGCAGGATCTCGAGCGCATCTTTCGCTCGCTGCGCCGCGGCGAGGTCGACGGGGCCTTCCTCCTGTCGCCGAGCCTCAGGCTCAACCACTCGGCGTTGACGATCAGGCTCGCGAACAAGGCGCGTCTGCCCGTGCAGGCACACCGAAAGGAGTGGGTCGAGGAAGGGGCGCTGTTCTCGTACGGGATCGACCTTCCCCTCATCGGCCGAGCCGGCGCCCGCTACGTCGACAGACTCCTTCGTGGCGCAACCCCGGCCGACCTGACGGTCGAGGAGGTATCAAAGATCGAGCTCGCGATCAACCTCGAGACCGCGGCGCGGCTCGGCATCAAGGTGCCACAGGAAATGATCATCCGAGCGGACCACGTCTTTCGGGAGCCGCAGCAGCCTTAGCAACGACCACCGGGAGCGCGTAGCGTGGAACCGACCGCACGGCGGCACCGACGCCTGATCTGGAAGTACACCGCCGTCGTCGTGGCGCTCGTCGCGGCCGCGAGTGTCTCGGTCGGCCTCACCGAGCTCTACTTCTCGTACCAGGACAGCAAGCGGGCGCTGGCTCGCGTCGAGCGGGACAAGGCGTCCACCGCCGCCGCCGCGATCGAGCAAACGATGCAGGACGTGGTCCGCGAGCTCGAGGCGCTCGCCCAGCCGACGACGGGCGACGACCGAGCCGGACTCACGGAGCGCAACCAGGACTTCCACCGCCTGCTCAGCAGGGACAAGCTCGTCAGCGAGCTGAGCTACCTCGACGCCACCGGGAAGGAACGAATCGCGCGTCTCCCCGCTCGAGCTCGACCGCACTGACAGCGGGATCGACTTCGCGAGGAGCAAGGCATTCGTCCGCGCGCGGGCAGCACAGCGGTACGTCGGAGACGTCTACTTCCAGCGCGGTTCCCAACCGCACGTGACGGTCGCCGTAGCCGAGACCGGGCGGGCGAGGCGTCGTCGTGGCCGAGATCGACCTCGCGTTCGTCGGCCCGATCGTCGACCGAGCCCGGATCGGAACGGCGGGCTACGCGTATGCAGTCGACCGCCGCGGGCAACTGATCACGCACCCGGACGTCGACCTCGTCCGTCGGCGCACGAGCTTTGCCTCGCTTCCGCAGGTGGAGGCCGTCGCTCCGCGCCCCCGCGACCGCGTCCGCCGACGCGGCCACGACCGGGCGCGACCCGGACGGCACCGAGGTGCTGAGCGCATTCCAGACGATCGACTCGCTCGACTGGCACGTCTTCGTCGAGGAGCCGCTCGCCGAGGCGTTCGCGCCTCTCAAAGCGGCGATCTGGCGCACCGCGCTGCTGCTCGTCGCCTTCCTGCTACTCGCAACCGCCACCGGCGTGCTGCTTGCACGCAGGCTCGTCCGTCCGATCGAGGCGATCCAGGCTGCGGCGGCGAGGATCGGCTCGGGGGCGCTCGACCAGCGGATCGAGGTCGCGAGCAACGACGAACTGGGGGCGCTCGCCGAGCAGTTCAATCGCATGGCAGCCCAGCTCCAGGAGTCCTACGCGGGGCTCGAGCAGAAAGTCGAGGCGCGCACGCTCGAACTCGCTACGGCACTCGAGGAGCTCGACCGGAAGAGCCGCGAGCTCGAAGCCGCGAGCAGGCACAAGTCCGAGTTCCTGGCGAACATGTCGCACGAGCTCCGGACGCCGCTGAACGCGATCATCGGCTTCTCGCAGGTCCTGCACGAGAAGCTCTTCGGTGAGGTCAACGAGAAGCAGGAGGAGTACCTCGAGGACATCCTCACCTCGGCCAACCACCTGCTGGCGCTGATCAACGACGTTCTCGATCTGTCCAAGGTGGAGGCCGGGCAGGTCGAGCTCGAGCTCGCGCCGTTCTCGGTTCAGGAGACGCTCGAACGCGGAGTCGTGATGGTGCGCGAGCGGGCGGTAAAAGACGGTGTCCGGGTCGCGCTCGAGCCGAGCTCGGAGGTCGGCTTCGTCACGGGCGACCAGCGTCGGATCAGACAGGTGGTCTTCAACCTGCTCTCGAACGCGGTGAGGTTCACGCCGACCGGTGGAGCCGTCGACGTGCGGGCGCTCCAGGTCAACGGCGAAGTGAGGGTCTCTGTGACCGACACGGGGCCCGGCATCGCCCTCGAGGATCAGGAGCGGATCTTCGAGGAGTTCCAGCAGACGGAGCTCGGTGTGGAGCAGAGCGACGGGACCGGCCTCGGTCTTGCGGTCTCGAAGCGGCTCGTCGAGCTGCACGGCGGTCGGATCTGGGTCGAGAGCGAGCTCGGTGAGGGGAGCACGTTCGTGTTCACGCTTCCGACGAGGCCTGTCCAGCCATGACCGCCCCGCAGATCCTCGTGGTCGAGGACAACGAGAAGAACATGAAGCTGTTCCGGGACGTCCTCCTCGCGGCGGGGTACCGCACGCTCGAGGCGACGACCGGAGGGCAAGCGATCGAGCTGGCCACCGAGCACTCCGCCGATCTCGTGCTCATGGACATCCAGCTCCCGGACCTCGACGGCGTCGAAGCGCTCGGCCGGCTGCGGGCGGACGAGCGCACCGCGTCGATCCCCGTGCTCGCCCTGACCGCGCAGGCGATGGAGGGAGACCGCGAGCGATTCCTGGCCGCCGGTTTCGACGGCTACCTCTCGAAGCCGGTGAACATCGCCGAGCTCGTCGCCACGGTGAAGCACCACTGCGAGGGGCGGGCTCGATGAGTGGCGACCGCGCCGCGAGGATCCTCGTGGTCGACGACGTCCCCGAGAACGTGCGGCTGCTCGAGGCCGTCCTCGTTCCCCGCGGCTACGAGGTCGTCTCGGCCGGCGACGGCCGCGCGGCGCTCGAGCTGGTCGAGACTGCGAATCCGGACCTCGTGCTCCTCGACGTCGTGATGCCGGGCATGGACGGCTATGCGGTCTGCAGCCGACTGCGCGAGCGCGCGGAGACGGCGGTACTGCCGGTGATCATGCTCACGGCGAGCGAGGGAAGCGAGAAGACGAAGGCGATCGAAGCCGGCGCGGACGACTTCATCCCCAAGCCGCTCGACCACCATGAGCTGCTCACGCGCGTCCGGTCGTTGCTACGGATCAAGCGCTACCACGACACGATCAAGACCCAGTCCGCGGCGCTACTGGAGCTGAACCGGACGCTCGAAGAGCGCGTGCGGATTCAGCTCGAGGAGCTCGAGCGGCTGCAGCGGCTCCGCCGGTTCCTCTCGCCGCAACTCGCCGATGCGGTCGTGCACTCGGGCGACGACTCGATCCTGCGCAGCCACCGACGGCAGGTCGCGATGTTCTTCGCCGACCTGCGGGGCTGGACGAGCTTCGTCGAGTCGGTCGAGCCGGAGGAGCTGATGCGTGTGCTCGGTGAGTTCCACCGCACGATCGGCGGCCTCGTGCGTCGGTTCGACGCGACAGTCGGGTTCATCGCGGGCGACGGCGTCCAGCTCTTCTTCAACGACCCGATCGAGGTTCCGGACGCGGCCCTTCGAGCCGTACGGCTGGGTTGCGCGCTGCGGCAGGAGATGGCGGAGCTGACACCCCGCTGGCGCAAGCGCGGGTACGACCTCGAAGTCGGTGCCGGGCATCGCGCTCGGTTACGCGACCTGTGGTGAGGTCGGCTTCGAAGACCGCTCGGACTATGCAGCCATCGGAGCGGTGACCAACCTCGCGTCGCGGCTCGCGGACGAGGCGACCGCCGGCCAGATCCTGATCGAACAGCGTCTCTACGGGGAGGTCGAGGACGACGTCGAAGTGGAGTCGGTCGGCGAGTTCACGCTGAAGGGGTTCCAGCGGCCGGTGGCGGCCTTCAACGTCGTTGCCATCCACGAGCCGGCGACGGCTGCACCTTTCCCCAGCGCGGACACGGCGGACGCGCGGCGGTTCCGTTAGGCACGCGGTCTTGGTCTTCGCAGCGCAGTGCGCCGTTCAGGCCGACGCTGCTTGATGGAGCCGCCCTTCGCGGTCTGCTCCCGAAGCGGCGTCGCGGTCGCGGGGAGGGCCGCCATGCCAGTCGAGACACAGCGCCGCGGCGTCGTCGCGTAGCTGACCGCCGCTTGCCTCGAGGACCGCCTGGGTGAGGTGCTGGACCGCTTCGCGGGCGTGCATGTTCCTGCTGGCGGTCAGGATGGCCGCGATGTTCATGCCCGCGGCGTCGCGCTCCAGCATGCCGTCGGTGACGAACATCAGCCGGTCGCCCACCTCCAGCTGCAGCGCTTGCACCCGGTAGCCGCGTCCGGGCTGTAGGCCGAAGGGGCGGTCAGCCTTCAGCGGAACGTGTTCGACCTGCCCGGCCCGCAGCCGTAGCGGCGGGGGATGGCCGGCGTTGACGATTCGCGCCGCCGCACTGGTCAGATCAATCCGCACGAGCAGGCCGGTAACGAACTGTCCGTCGCCCGCTTGCTCGGCCAGCGCATCATTCGCCAGCCGTGCCTGCTCGGCCAGCTCAACCCCCCGCCGGCGGGCGTTGCGTAGACCTCCGACCAACACGGTGGCCAACAGGGCGGCATCCATCGTGTGGCCCATCGCGTCGGTCAGCGACACATGCAACGTGTCCCGCTCCAGCGAAAAATCGAAGGTGTCCCCCCCGACCTCACCCGCCGGCTGCAGCCAGGCGGCGAGAGTGAACTGCCCCGCCTCGCAGGTATAGGCACCAGGCAACAGCCGATGCTGGATCTCCGCCGCCAACGACAGCGGTACCGATCGCTGCCCCCACTCGAAGAGATCTGTGTACCGGCGGTTCGCAATCACCACGTACGCCAAGAAGTGCGCCGCCAGAGCCACATCGGCCACCGTCTGCTCACCCGGAAAGTCCTCCAGCCCCAACTCCAGAACACCGACCGCCTCGCCGCGGCTGGTCACCGGCGCGAACACGCGAGCGCCGCCATCCTCGACGATCACCTCGACCGCCTGCGCGGCCAACGCCCGCCCGTGCGGCGTCCCGACCAACGGCACCCGCTCCGCAGTCTCCTTCCCCTGCAACCGCATTTCCCTCGTCCCGCCCGAGTGGCCAAGTCGGATCAGCGACCGCCCACTGAAGTCGGCTATCAGGAAACTGACCTCGCGGGCACCGATCGCTTCCACTAGCGCGGCGGCGAGCACATCGACCGCCGCGACCGGCGGCGCTGCCTCGACCGCCGCCAGCAATGAGTTCAGGTTCAGCGGTGAGTGGCGACCCTCCCCCATCTCGCCTAGCTCGCCCAAGCCCGCGACCGCTCTCCGGTGCCGGTGATCGCCATCATCTGATTCTCCCGTGGTAAGTCGATCGCCTCGATTCCGATCGGAGGCGGTCGCCGGGCAACGCCTCATCAAGGCGCCTCTCGAGGAGCGGTCGCCGAAGAACGAGTGACTCAAATGCCGTGCTCCCCGTCATCGCCCGCCCCATGATGACTGGTCACATGTGGACCCCCAAGAGGCGCCAATGTCCCGCGAGCCCGAAGGCTCGGAGGTCGCGTACGGTTCCGGCGTGGTCGAGATCATCGGCAACATGCCGGTCGGGACGCTCGGCTTTCGGATCTCGGGCCGCCTCACCCGCGAGGAGTACTTCCGGATTCTCGACCCGGTCCGCGAGCTGCTCGAGCGCGGCGACAAGGTCAGCTTCCTGATCGTGACCGAGCCCGACTTCCACGGGCTCGACCTCGGCGCGCTCTGGGAAGACCTGAAGGCGGCGGGCTCGGTCGGGCTCAAGCACCGCTCGTCGTGGGATCGCCTCGCCGTCGTGACCGACAAGGACTGGATGCGTCACGCGATCAGTGCGTTCGGGTGGCTGAGCCCGGGCGAGCTGCGCGTCTTCGAGCCGCACGAGCTCGAGCACGCGAAGGCCTGGACCGGCGGCGCGTAGCCCGACGGCGAGCCCAGTCCGCAGGTCACCAAGCGGTGACACGCACCGCGATGATCGTGCCCGGCGGCGGGGGAAGGATCGGGAGCGGCTCGTAGAGACGAGAGCCGCTCAGCCGGTCGACGAGGTCGCGGAGCGTCTCGTCCACGTCGGCGGGATCCCCCATGAGCGCACGAGGGAGCGCGCCTACCTCGGCGTCGCGTGCCAACTCGTCTCGCTCGAACAGCACCCACGTCGGGCGCGCTGTCGGAAGCGAGACGACGACAAGGCTCACGGTCGTGTCGGCGAACATCCTCGCTGCGAGCTCGAGCGCGATCTGCCGGGGAGGGAACGCCGGGAGGCGCCAGTACGGCCGGCGCGCTCGAGTGCTGCGGATTGCGAAGTACACGCCGTTCGCGGTCGGGACGATGCGCGGCTCCATGAGCCCGTCGGTGAATAGCGTCACCGAGTCGACGACCCCCATCGAGGTCGACTCGGTGACGACGAGCTTTCGCCCTGGAACTCCACCATGGCGCCGGTTGACATCGAGTCGAAGCGCCTTAGCCGTGGGCAACGTCGACGCCGCGAGCTCGAGCTCCGGCTCTGGGGTGGCCGCCGGCAACGACCCCGCCTTTGCGCCGGCGAAGTGCGCACCCTCGAATGTCAGCGAGAACGGCGTTGGAGCGGCGGTCGCGCGATCGGAGATCGACGCGATCAGCGCAGCCACAGCGACGGCGAGCAGTGCCTTCGGCAAGAGGAGCATCGAGGAAAGGACGCTGCCGATCTCGGTCTCGGAGCGCATCACGGGAATCCCGACACTTCGCCCTGCCCGAGCTCCAAACCGCGGTCACGGTGGAGGACAATCCGGGTGTGGTCTTCGCCGCGGACACGGAGCTCGTCGGGCGCGAGGTCGAGTTCGTTCGGTTGCGCGACTTCGTGCGCGAAGTGGAGGAGGGCGCCCGTGCTGTGGTCGTTCGCGGCGAGGCTGGGATCGGTAAGACCGCGCTGTGGGGCGCCGCGGTCGCGGAGGCACAAGCAGCGGGTCTCACTGTGCTCTCGGCCCGGTGTGTCGAGACGGAGCTTCCACTCGCCCTCGTCGGCCTATCGGACCTGCTGCGGGACGTCTTCACAGCGGCCGAGGCCGACGTTGCCGACCACCAGCGCGCCGCGCTCGCGATCGCGATCGGTGTCGAGGCGCCTACCGGCGTGCCGCCGGACGCGATCGTATTGTCGCGGGCGTGTCTCGCACTTCTGCATGCGCTGGCACGCAAGGCGCCCGTGCTCATCGCGATCGATGACGCTCAGTGGCTCGACGAGGCGTCGCGGAGGGTGATCTCGTTCGCGGTGCGGCGATCGACCGAGAGACCGGTCGGAGTGCTCATGACGCAGCGCGGCGACGGGCCGGACCCGCTCGATCTCGCCCACGCCTTCGACGACCAACATTTCGAGGAGGTTCGCCTCGGCGGACTGAGCATCGGTGCGCTGGCTCATCTCCTCCGGGGTCGTCTTGACACGCGCATCCCGCGACCGCTGCTTGCGCGCCTCCATGCGACATCGGGAGGGAATCCGATGTTCGCGCTCGAGTTCGCGCGGTCGCTGCTGGGCAAGGAAGGTCTCTCGCTCGCACCACTGCCCTTCCCGAAGTCGCTCGACGAGCTCGTACGAGAACGGATTGCCGGACGTCCGGCGGGCGTCAGGCGGTTGCTCGCGCTCGTTGCGGCGAGCGACCGTCCTACTCCAACCCTGCTGAGACGGATCGAGCCTGCGGCAGACGCGCTGCTGATTACCGCCGTCGATTCCGGTGACCTCGTCATTACTGACGACGGAGCAGTCCGGCCGAGTCACCCACTGTGGGCGTCCGCAGCGTACGCTGCACTTCAGCCGTCCAAGCGGCGGGCGCTTCATGCCGAGCTCGCGGCCGCGGTCGAGGACGTCGAGGAGCAGGGCCGACACCTCGCGCTCGCGGTCGACGAGCCAGACGCCGACGTGGCGGCGGTACTGGACGAGGCGGCCGAGCGCGCGCGGGCCCGCGGTGCGCCGGACGTGGCCGCCGAGCTTGCGAAGGAGGCGGTACGGCTGACGCCCCCGCGGAATGGCGCAGACCGAGAGGAGCGCGCTCTCGCGGTAGCCGAGTACCTCGCGGACGCCGCGCGTCACGTTGACGCCGCGGCGTACCTGGCCGAACTTCTCGCAACGGGACTCGCAGGTCCCAGGCGCGCGCGTGCACTCTTGCTTCGTACCTGGGTCGAGCACGACATCGACGCCAGAACACCGTTGTTGGAGGAGGCTCTTCGACACGCGAACGACGATCCGCGCGTGCACGCGCGGGTGCTCCTGGCGCTTAGCACGCACGGTCTCTATCGGCCCGAGGGCGAAGGGAGCGAGGAGCCCGCGAGGCAGGCGGTTGCTCTGTCAGAGGAAGCCGACGACCGGGGACTGCTTGCCATCGCGCTCGCGACCGTCGGCTCGCGCACCGAGACCACTCTGGGTCATCCTCACTGGCCGACGCTCGAGCGCGCGCTCGAACTGGGGGTAGCCCACCATCCTCCCTCTCGCCTGCGGACGGCGCGGATGCTGGTGGCCGAAGCAAACCTGCGCGAAGGGCGCCTTGCACGTGCGCGCGAGCTCCTGGAAGCAGAGCTCGACGCCGTCGTCCGCGAGGGACGGGAATGGGACCGGGCGAGGGTGCTCGTTGGGCTCGGGTTGATCGAGTGGCGTGCCGGACGGTGGGAGGAAGCTGCGCGGTATGTCGACGATCTCCGCGACCTTGCCACGGACGGCGGCGACGTCACCGGCGAGGCATGGGCGCTCCTCGGCAGAGCGAGACTCGCCGGCGCCCGCGGTCTCGTGGAGGATGCCCGTCAGCTCATCGACGAGGTAAGTGGCCGAAGCAGAGAAAACAACTGGTCCTTGGCCTTCGTCCGCTGGGAGCTTGGCTCGCTCGAGCTCTCCCTCGGGCGTTTTGGCCCTGCCTGGCAAGCCCTCAGCGACGTCGCTCGATCCCCGTCGGAGCAGGGGATCTACATGGAGGCCCTGCACGCACTTCCCGATGCGTGCGAAGCAGCCATCGCGCTCGGTCTGGTCGACGACAGTGAGTCGCTCGCCCGCGAGCTCGAGACGCGCGCGCGCAGCGGCAACGTGTGGGCTGGTCCCGCGGCGTCGCGTTGTCGCGCGCTGCTCCTGCTCGCGCGGGGTGATGCGAAGGGAGCGGAATCCGCGGCGGCGGAAGCAGCGCGTGGATTCGCCGCGGCCGGGTTCCCTCTCGATCGCGGTCGCGCGTTGCTCGTCGCGGGAGAGGCGCTGCGGCGGGCGGGTAAGCGGCGTCTTGCGGCCGAGAAGCTTGAAACGGCGAGGGCGATCTTCACCGAGTTAGGGGCGGCGCTCTGGGTCGAGCGTGTCGAGAACGAGCTGCGAAGGGCGAGGCCGCGGCCGCGGCGCGATCGTGAGCTCACGAACGCTGAGCGCCGTGTAGCCGCGCTCGTCGCCGACGGCCGAACGAATGCCGAGGTCGCGTCACAGCTCTTCACGACGGTGGCCACCGTCGAAGCACACCTGACCAGGATCTACCGGAAACTCGGTGTGCGCTCGCGGACAGAGCTCGCGCGTGGCGTTGCCGATGGCACGATCTCGCTCACCGACGAGTAGCGAGTTGTCGGGTTTCCCGCGACGCCGCGCAGGACGAGCAGACGTACGGTCGCGCAGTGACGACACCGAGAAGAAGAACCTTCTTCGTCGAGAGCTACGTTCCGGCGATCGACGAGGCGTTCGCCGCCGCCTTGTCGGCGAAGCTACGAGCCGCCATCGACGAGCTGCGTCGCGAAGGGCGGGAGCTCGAATGGCTTCGCTCGTTCGCACTCGTCGACGACGAAACGTACGTCTGGATGGTGACTGCCGGCGACGTCCGCGATGTCACCCTCGTCAACGAACGGGCTCGGGTGTCGTACGACCACGTCGTCGAGGCGGTCGTGGCCGACTCTCTCCAGGGGCGGTCGTGCGCGCGCATATCTCCACCGGTAGATGTCGGGAGCGGAACCAGGACGACCCGCGCCCGTTGACCAAGCAGAGACGTCCTGAGAGGACGCGCACAACTTGACCGTGGTGATCAAATCGCCGACGTCGACGACGCCATCGACCCTCAACGTTACGGAGCTGAACAGCCTGCTCATAAGCTCTCCTTCGTTCGGTACCGGAGATAGACCGTGCCGTTCCCGAAGCGCCGTTCGTCCAGCAGCTCGAGAGGCAGGCGGACGCCGTCCGGGAGCGACTGCTTGCCGCCTCCGACGACGACCGGCGCGCAGAAGAGGTGCAGCTCGTCGATCAACCCGGCGTTGAACGCTTGGGCGGCGAGGGCGGGACCGCCGATCGCGAGGTCGTGCTCGGCCGACGCCTTCAGCTCACGGATCGCGTCGGGATCGAAGTCGGGCTCGATCCGCGTCCTCGCGCTCTTCGCCTTCCTCAGTGTCTTCGAATAGACGATCTTCTCGGAGCTCCGCCAGATCTCCGCGTAGTCCTGGATGACGGTCGGTTGTTCGGCAACGTCCATCGTCTCCCACGCGGCCAGCACCTCGTACAAGCGGCGCCCGTACAGGTGGGTGCCGATCGACCGCTCGAGGTCGTTGACGAACGCGTGCACCTCCTCGTCGGGCTCGCCCCAGTCGAACTTGCCGTCCTTGTCGGCGACGTAGCCGTCGAGCGACGTGATCGCCGAGTAGATCAGCTTCGCCATCGCCCCTTCGGACCTTGACCCGGCGCGTACGTCGCGAGGACGGCGCCGGTCGTCGTCACCGCGCTGTCGACGAGTCGAAGCTCCCTGAGCGAGCCATCGTCTCTGAAGAGGCGCTTGCCACCCCCCAGCACGACGGGGTCGATCATCAGCCGGAGCTCGTCGACGAGGCCGGCGTCGAACAGCACCTGCACGAGTTCCGTGCTGCCGATCACGTGCAGGTCGCCGCCTTGTTCCCGCTTCAGCGTGGCGACGGCCTCGCGGACGTCGCCCTGCAACACGGTCGAGTTCTGCCACTCGAGCGGATCGCTGAGCGTCGTCGACGCGACGTACTTCGGCTTCGTGTTCAGAGGCTCCGCGATCACCTGCTCCTCTTCGGATGCGTTCGGCCAGTGCGCCGCGAAGATCTCGTACGTGCGGCGGCCGAGCAGAAACCCTCCGGCCTCGACGATTCCCTCGACAACGCGCTGCTGCGAGAGGTCGTCGAAGTAGCGCAGATGCCAGCCGCCGTGCTCGAAGCCGCCGCTCGTGTCTTCGTTGGCGGCGCCCGGAGCCTGCACGACGCCGTCGAGGCTCATGAACTCGTTCACGACTACTTTCCGCATGGGCGGCTCCTCTCGTCCGTTGCAAAGGTTCAGACCGGACGTCCACGCGGAAGTCATCGGTCACCCGTACGACCCCCAGAAAGTGCCAAGTCCTGCAAGCCCGAAGGCCCACAGGACTTGACATCGGGGAATCTGACAGACGACGGGCCGCCCGTCAAGGGCCGTCCTCGACAGGTCAGCGCCGAGCGAGCACAGCCCGGTACCAGGCGGGAAGCAGGACTCGGCCGGCGGTGTCGACGAAGGGCTCGAGCGCCGCCCGGACGGCCTGCCCCACCGCCGGCTCGCCCGAGTTGGCGATCGCGAGCTGCATCGGGCCCGCTCCCATGAACGCACGCTCGGCCGCCTCCACGTCGGCGAGGGCGATCGGGCACTCGACCTCGTCGTCCTCGAACGGGGACAAGGCGGCGGCCGTGAGCACCTCTTCGAGCCGCCCAGGCGCTGAGAGCGCGAACATGCCGCTCTGCTTCATGCTCTCCAACGCCTTCTCGGCGAAGAGCGGGAACACCGGCTTGAACACCGTCGTAACCCCCGACTCCGGCACTCGCGTCGGGATCACGACTGCCACTGCGCCCCGGGAAACACGGGCGGCCTCGCGAAGAGCGTGCACGTGGTCATCGGCGAACTGGAAAGCGCTGAAGCCGGTGACGACGTCGAACGTGCCGTCCCCCCACGCCAACGCTTGGAGGTCGCCTGCTCGGAAGTCGCCCTCGGGCACGCGCGCGGCCGCGATCTCGAGCAGCTCTCGCGACGCGTCGATACCTGCCACGCTCGCTCCCCGATCGGCGGCCATGCGCGCGAAGCGGCCGGCGCCGCACCCGCAATCGAGCACGTCTGTGCCCGGACCGATTCCGGCGCGGTCGAGGACGTGCTCGTACACGAGCGTCCCCCAGCCGTCGGGACCCTCCCACGTCTCCGCCCACGCTGCTGCACGTGCGCCGAACAGAGGGCCCCACCGAGTTGCGCTGCCGCCTGTGGTCTCCGCCATCACCGTCACATCCTGGCGGACGACCTCATAGCCGTGCACGCCGCTCAGCCGGCTTGACGCCTGGCCCACAGCGTCGCGTTCAGGAACGCGGCGCTCGTGATCAGGCGGCAGAGCACGTAGAGCCAGACGAGCATCGTCGCCGCCGTGCCGAAGGCGCCGTACGTCTCCTCCGCCCGCCCGATCCTGGGCGCGAAGTAGAAGATCACCACGATCTGCATCAGCTGCGTGCCGACCGCGACCAGCACGGCGCCCGGCAGCAGCTCGCGCGGATGCGTCGCCCGGTGGGGAAGCAGCCACATCGCGTACCAGGCGATCGCCGTCCCGAGAACGAGCGTGAGCAGGATGCTGAGAATCGCCGTCGCCCCGATCTGCTCGCGGAGCCAGGCGAGCCCGGCCGAGGACAGCCAGCTGAAGGCGAAGAGCCCGTTGAACAGGGCGATCGCGTGCAAAGGGCGTCGGATCCGCGGAGGTGTGAGCTGCCACGCCAGCGCGTGCGCGAGGATGAGCGCGCGGAGCGCGCCGATCGTGAACCAGGCGAGCAGCACGAGCCCGAACACGAGGACGAACAGGGCGTTCTGGTCACCACCCTGAAGCGCCTCCGAGGCGGCGTTCGCCGCGGCAGCGCCGACGCCGAACTCGCGGGAAGCTTCCTCCAGCCCATCGGGGTCGTGTTCGCTCCAGAACGAGAGCAGCGCGGCGACGACGAGCCCGAACGGCACGAGCCAGAGGAAGATCCGGAAGGCGACACCGCCGGCGATCAGGCCGCCGCCGAGCTCTCGCTCCTGCTCGAACGCGGCCTGGGCGATCGGCGCGCCCGGGAGCAGTTCCGCGCGCGCTCGCGCTGCCGTCATGCGCTCGGCGAGCGCCGCGGTTCGGGACGGCCGCTCCTCTGGGGGATCGGAGGCAGGCATTCGTCCGCGCTAGTCTGAACGCGTGCCGCGGCTACAGCTGACCATCTGCGCCGGGCTGGCGACGCTGGCGTTCATCGCCGGCGGGTGCGGCGGCGGCGGCGACGACCAGACGGCCGCCGAAACCTGGACGGACGACGTCTGCACGTCGGTGAACACGTGGGCGGAGGAGATCGACGAGGCGAGGTCGACGCTCGAGGACACGTCGAGCCTCAGCGTCGACTCCGTCACGGACGCGATCGACAGCGGCGTGGCCGCCACGCGGACGCTGCTCGACGACTTCCGCGACCTGGAGGCTCCCGAGACCGAGGGCGCGGCCGAAGTGGAAGCGCACATCGCGCAACTCTCGAACACCTTGGGAGCGCAGGAGCAGGTCTTGAGCGACGCACTCGAGTCGGATTCCGACAGTCCCGTCGAGCTGCTCGGAAAGATCTCCGCGGTCGGCGCCGCGTTGTCCACGATCGGCACGGCTTTCCAGTCGACGTTCCAGGCGGTCGAAGACCTCGACGACGACGCGGCCGAGCTTCAGAGCGCCTTCGAGGACACCGACAGCTGCGACGACGCTCGCTCGACGCTCGAGGACCTCCGCACCGCGCTCGAGCAGCTGGGCTAACAGGAGGGCTCGGCGAAACAGGCGCTGAGCCGTCGGGCCGCGCTGGGCGGCGTGATGCGGCGTCCTCAGTCGCGCCCGTATCTACTCGATACGAACGCTCCCTGCGTCCTTGCCTCGCACCACCCAGCGCACCCCGCCAACGAGGCCCGTTCCGCCAAGCTCTCCTAGCGCGGGCTGAACGGGTGCAGCTCGTCGGCGCCGGGCTGGACGATCCCGAAGTGCGACTCCGGCACCTCGTTCCAGGCGCCGGGTAGGTCGCCGAGGGGCTCGGAGACGACCACCCTGGTCTCGTCCGAGAGCGCGGCGAGCTCCTCGCTCTCCGGGTAGAGCGCCTTCAGCGCGTCCATCCTCGTGGTGTAGTAGAGCGAGCGCGAGTCGCCCTCGCTCGAGTAACGGAACGCCCAGATCGACCGCCCGTCCGTCGTCGCGACGGTCATCTGGATCGGCTGCTCGACGCCGTGCTTGCGTCCAGTTTTCTCGACGACGCCGACCATCTGCTCGACCGCCGAGACCGGGTCGCTCTCGAGCCCGAACGTGAGCGCGAGGTAGAACATCGTCTCCGAGTCGGTCGTCCCCTCGATCGACGCGAACAGCGAGTCGTCGACCGCGAGCATCAGGTCACGCCGCACGCGCGGGAACTCGCGGATCAGGCCGTTGTGCATCCAGAGCCAGCGTCCGTGGCGGAACGGGATGCGTGTTCGTCTCCTGGATCGCCGTGCCGGTCGACGCGCGGATGTGCGCGAAGAAGAGCGGCGAGGCGACTCCGGCGGCGAGCTCACGGAGGTTGCGGTCGTTCCAGGCCGGATGCGTGCTGCGGTACAGCCTCGGCGGTTGCTCCGCGCTGTCCTCGTACCAACCGACTCCGAAGCCGTCGCCGTTCGTCGTCGTTGCACCGAGCTGGGCGTGCAGGCTCTGGTCGATCAGCGACCGCTCACGCTTGAGGAGCAGCTCCTCCATCCGGATCGGCGTTCCCGAGTAGGCGAGCCAACGGCACATCGTCACTCCTTTCTCTCTGCGGCACCGGGCTGCGTGCGCGGGATGGTCTGCGCGAAGAACAACGCGACGATCGCGAGCACCGCGAGGATCGCGAGCGCGGAGCGGAGCCCGGCGAGGCGCGCCTCGCCGTACGCGTCGAGGGTCGCGTCCGTGGTCGCGGGATCGACGCCCGCGTCGTCGAGGGCCGCCTCGAGATCGGCGTCCGAGACGAACTCCACGCCGCCCACGAGCTCGACCTGCGCCTGCTCCTTCGCGCTCGCGGGGATCGCGTCGCTCGCCACGACGTTCGTCAGGAACGCCGACGTCAGCGTGGCGATCATCAGCGAGCCGGCCAGCGCCGTTCCCAGCGACGCGCCGAGGTTCGTCATCGTGTTCTGAAGGCCGCCGACCTCGGGACTGTCGTCGTCGGGCACCGCCGAGACGGTGACGGCACCCAGCTGCGAGGCGAGCGCGCCAATCCCGAGCCCCACCAGAAGCATCGGCACGAAGACGACCTCCGGCCCGGCGTCCGCGTCCAGCCCGCCGAGCAGCACGACCGTGCCGGCCAGGAGCGAGAGCAGTCCGACGCGCACGACGAGTCGCGGCGAGATCGCCGGGAGCAGCTTGGGGATGCCGATCGCGGCCGCCAGCAGCGTGACCGAGAGCGGCAGCAGCCGGGCGCCGGTCTCGAGCGCGGAAAGGCCGAGGGCGACCGAGAGGAAGAGCGGCACGACGAAGAAGAACCCCATCTGCACGAGGTACTGGAAGAAGAACATCGTCAGGCCGCCGGTCAGCTGCCGGTTCCGCAGCATCGCCGGGCGCACGAGCGGCTCCTGGCCGTGCGACTCCCGGCGCGCCTGCCAGCGGAAGAAGACCCAGATCACGAAGAGCCCGCCCAGCACGAGCCAGATCGTCGGCGACAGCCCCGCCCACTCTGGACCGCCGGTCTTCGGCTGGATCCAGCCCCACTCGCCCGAGCGCAGAACGCCGAAGACGAGCAGCCCGAGCCCGAGGGCCGAGAGCACGGCGCCGACCACGTCGAGCTGCGGTCGCTCCTCGGCCGGCGCGTCGGCGATCCGCCGAGTCAGCAGCAGGATCGCCAGCACGAGCAGGACCTCGCCCGCGAACACCCAGCGCCACGAGAAGTACGTCGTGAAGAAACCGCCGATCAGCGGGCCGACCGCGACTGCGATCGCACCCGCTGCCGCGACGAGCCCGTAGGCGGCGGGTCGCCGCTCCACCGGGAAGTTGCCCGCGACGAGCGCGACGATCGCCGGCAGGATCAGCGCGGCGCCGACGCCCTCGAGCAGCGACCAGCCGAACAGGAGCACGGGCAGGCTCTGGGCCAGCGACGTCGTCAGCGACCCGCAGCCGTAGATGACGCAGCCGATCGCGAACGCCCGCTTCCGGCCGATGATCGCGCCGATCTTCGCGCCGGTGATCATCAAACACGCCATCACGAGCGTGTAGGCGGTGATCGCTCCCTGGATCCCCGTCACCGTCGTGCCGACGTCCTTGGCCACCGTCGCGATCGACACGTTCATGACCGAGCTGTCGAGCGTCATCAGGAACTGCCCGGTCGCGAGCGTCAGCAGCACGAGCATGGCGCCGCCCGCGCGCGGCGATGGGGCGGGCGCCGTCGTCACGAGCCCGATTCTCCTGCAACGGCGGCGTCGGTGCGCAGGTGAGTCATCTCAGAGAAAGAACGCGAGCTTGTCCCAGAGCCAGCTCCCGAAGCGCTCACGCGCTCCCGAGGGTGGCTCGCCGCGCGTCGACCGGGCGATGTCCGGCGCGAACAGCCGCTCCTCGAACAGCGTCGCGAGCGCGCGGCTCCGGGCGATCATCGTGATCTCCGAGTTGCGGTAGAGGGCCCAGGAGTCGAGGTTGACCGTTCCGAAGCTGACCACGTCGTCGGCGACCACGACCTTGGCGTGGACGACCGTGCCCGGCAGCTCCCACACCTCGGCGCCTGCCGCGATCAGGTCCGCGTACCGGTGCTTCAACGCGGCGGTCGCCTGGTCGTTGTTCGACTTCTCCGAGACGACGATCCGCACGCTCACTCCGCGCCGGGCGGCCGCGAGGATCCGCTCGATCATGTCGGCGTCCGTGAGGTAAGCGTTCATCACGTCGAGACGGTCGCGCGCCCCGTCGATCTGCTCGCGGATCGCCTGCGAGGCGGCGACGAAGCCGCCGGGGATGACCTGCGCGAGGGCGATCGGCGTCGAGCCCCGGTCGGCCGGCTCGGGGAAGTACGGTGAGAGATCGCTCGGCAGCGGGCCGCCGTGACCGGAGAAGCTCGTCAGGAACGCAGCCTGCGCCTGCCGCACGACGTCGCCGGTGACGCGGACCATCACGTCGTGGAAGCCGCCGTTCTCGAAGTGATCCTCGATGCCGGCTCCGCCCGTCCAGGCCACCGCGCCGTCGACGACGTACAGCTTCCGATGGTCGGCGCGGCCGACCTCGTCCTGGCGCCAGTCGAGCTGCTGGTCGTCGGGGAAGAGGCCGTCCCGGTCGAGCGGAAACACGTCGTTGACGACGATCTCGGCTCCCGCGTCGGCGAGGCCCGTGAACATCTCGCGTGCCTCCTCGTACGGCCGCGAGCCGAACCCGTCGACGATCACGCGCACCTCGACACCGTCGGCCAGCTTCCGTTCCAACAGCGCAGCCATGCGCATGCCGACGTCGCCTTCACGCCAGCCGAACATGAGGATGTGCACCGACGAGCGTGCGGCCTCGATGTCCGCGCTGATGCGAGGGAAGAAGTTCACGCCTTCGACCCAGGGGTCGACCGTCGCCGCCGTCGACCAGGCGAAGTCCAACGCGGCGTCGTGGGGGCGAGTCCCGTCGCGCGAGGCGAATGCCTCCGTCGCGCCCTGGGCGCCGGCCGCGGTGACCGCGTCGGCCGGCGGCGGCCAGCTCGACCGCTGCGTGACTCCGAGCACCTGCTGGTAGACGCCGACGAACAGCGCCGCGGCCACCAACGCGACGATCGCGAGCGCCTTGCGGACGCGCCGCCGCGGAGCGGCCGTGCTAGCGTCGCCGGTCACTGGAGGAGGAAGCTACACACCGCGATCGTGGGCGTTCCGCGGCACGGCTCACCGCCTGGGTCGCGATCGCTGCCGCGACGGTCGGCGTCTTCCTGACGTGGACGAGCGCCGACTCGGTGAACCTCGACGGGACGCAGGGGCCGAACAACGGGTGGCTCGTCCTGATCGTCGCAGCGTTCGCGCTCGGTTGGACTCGCTCGCTGGCTCGAGGCTCCTGGACCGGCGTGCTCGGCGTGCTCGGTGCCGTCCGTCGTGATGGGCTGGACCGCGATCCAGAACTGGCTCGACAGCCGCGACGTCTTCGCTGCGGCGGCGAGCTTCGGACTGCTCCTCGTCGTCGCGGCGAGCTTCGCGCTCGCGGGTGCCGCCGTGGCGCGGGCGGTGATGCTGGTCCAGGCCCGCGGAGGGAGTGAGGCCTAGGCCGGAGGCGGAGGGCTCGGCGGCCGCAGCACGCTCTGGAGCGCCTCGACCTGCTGGCGAATCAGTGCCGTCGAGTACGAGAGCTGCTCCGGGCTCGGGGGCGGCGAGCCGAGTCGGAGGTTGCGGTCGACCTCGAGCGTCCCCGCGAGCTCGTCGAGGCTGGCGCGCACGCGGCCCGCGGCCGCCCTCGAAGGATCGTCGGGAGCCCGCGTCTCGAGCGACCGCGCCTCGGCGGCGAGTGCCTGGATCTGGCCGGTCACGACCGAGCCCTGGGCGAGGACATCGTCCAGGGCGACGAGAGAGCGTCGGGAGAGGTCCGCGAGCCGGCCGGACCACGAGGCGGCGGCCGCCTGGCGGCGCCTCCAGACGAGGAGCCCGATCAGAAGCCCCAGCAGGAGAGCGGCCGCGAGGGCGATCCAGCCCCACGGCGTGTCGCTCTCGGAGGACGGCTCGGCCGCCGCCGTCGTCTCCGTCGGCGTCGGCTCGGCTTCCGTCGTGGTCGGCTCGGTCGGGGCGGGTTCCGTCGTCTCGACCGCGGTCTCGGTTTCCGTCTCGGTTTCGTCCGGTCTCGGTCTCGGTCTCCGTCTCGGTCACGGTCGGGGTCGGCTCGGTGTCGACCGGGGGCTCGACCGTCGGCGTCGGCACGGTCGGAGTCGGCACCGTCGGCGTCGTCCGGGTCGGAATCGTGACCTCCGGTCGAGTAGCAGTCGCGGCCGGCCGCGTCGCGGTCGCGCCCGTCCGGGTCGTCAGCGCGCTGCCGTCGCCGCCTCCGCAGGCTCCGAGCAGGAAGCCGGCGACGGCCGCGACGACCAGACCGAGGCCGACCACCTCAGGCCGGCGCAGAACTCCCCGAGGTTCCGCCATGCGCCCGAAGTCCACACGTCCGCCCCGGCGGTCGCACCATCCCGATCGGGTGATTCTGCGACCTACGACGGCCGCTCCGACCCGAAGCGGCCGGGCAGGATCACGGCCGAGACCATCAGGCCGTACGCGATCGCAGTTGCGGTGACGAAGGTGTCGAAGGCGGCCGTGATGCCGCTGACGGTCTGGTTGTCCAGCAGCTGGAGGACGCTGTCGAAGCCCGCGCTGCCCGGGACGAGCATGAGCACGCCGGGGACGATGAAGACGAGCGGTGAGCGGCGAAGCCGGTCTCCGACAGGCCGCCGGCGAGGCCGACGGCGAGCGTCGCGACGAAGACGCCGGCATGAGCTCCGACGAGCGTCTCGCCGATCTCGTTTGCGGCGAGCGCCAGGACCGTCGCGGCTGCACATCATCCAGGCGTCCCGGAACTGGGCGCGCAGTGTCAGAGTGAACGCGAGCCCGGCCGCGACCGCCGCGATCAGGTCCACGGGCGCGAAGCCGCCCGCCTGGGTGGCGATCGCCTCGGACGGGCCGAACCAGCTCGTCGCGATCGACCGACCGACCCCCACGCCGAAGACGAGACCCAGCAGCTGCACCATGGCGCTAGCGATGTTCGCCACGCCCGACTGGAGGTGCTCGCTCGAGAGCTCGCGCATGCCGATCGTGAGCCTCATCCCGGGCAGAAACGTCACGAGCGCGGCCAACGTGACGACGGTCGGCGAGGCGTTCAGGCCGAGCTCGACGGCCGTCGCGGCACAGAAGCTCGCGGTGATCGCCGCGAGCGGAGCCGCCATCGGCTCGGTGCGTGCGGCGCTCCTCGTGGCCAGCGCAATCGCGCCGACGAGGAGCCCGATGCCTGCGGCGGCGGCGGCCTCTCGCCAGCCGCCGCCGAGCACCGGCGTCAGCGCAGCGCCCGCGATCCCGTACGCGGCGAGCAACAGGGGCCAAGGCCGCTCGAGCGGCCTCGACTCGATGTCTGCGAGCGCGGTGAGCGCCGCGTCCGGGTCGAGCCGCCCCTCGAGCACGTCCTGGACGAGATCGTCAACGCGGGCGATCGCGTCCAGGTCGACCGGGGCGGGACGCACGCGCAGGGTGTAGGTGCGCTGGTCCGGCAGCGCTCCGAGCGAGACCTCGACGAGCGTCGGCGTCGCGGAGACCTGGACGCTCGTCAAGTCGAGCGATCGAGCGATCGCCAGGACGCGGTCCTCGATGTCGGCCGTCGGGTAGCCGGCCTCGTGGCAGACACGCGCGAACCGGATCAGGAACTCGACGGCCGAGCTCGACGTCTCGCGTCCCGTCACCGAGTGTGTCTTACACGGACCCTTACGTCGTCGTGGTCGTGGTCGGCGTCGGCGGAGGCGGAGTCTGGTCACCGAAGAACAGCCAGACGATCAGGCAGCCCACCAGCACGGTGACGACCCAGGCGATCTGCAGCGGCAGCTGGAAGGAGTGGTCGATGACGCGCTTGCCGAGGGTCGTCGAGCCCGTCTCGTCGGCCTCGGCGGCGGCGATCTGCGTCCCGTTCGCGGGGAAGAAGAGCACGCCGGCCACGGCGGTCCACATCGCGATCATGTAGCCGGCCCCGATCCCGAGCGCGAGCCCGAGCGGGACCATCGTCCGCGTCGCCGCCGACTGGCTCGTCGTCAGAGCGGCGACGGCGAAGATCGCGACAGCGATCATGAACGGCCAGTTCTCGGCGAGGCTGCCGAGCGCGGCCACGATCGCGTCCTCGTTGTTGGCGATGAACGTGTCAGCCATCCAGGCGATCCCGAAGAGGGCGATCATCGCGACCATCCCCGACTTGAAGATCTGCGTGTTCGGGATGTCGGTCGCCTGCACGTGGGCAAGGATCAGGATCAGTGCCGCAGCGGTGAGCATGAACATCTGGATGATCGGCGTCACCGACAGCGGCTCGGTCCCGCCACCCTCGGCTGCGATCGTCGGCCGCAGACCTTCGAAGACGCCGAAGATGCAGATCGCGGCGACCGCGGTGAGGAAGATCGCGACGCTGCGCTTCGCGTAGGGCAGCAGCGTGATCTCGCCCGCAGGCGCGGGCGGCGCGATCTCGCCCGCGGCGAGGCGGCGCTGGTACTCCGGGTCGTCGTCCAGCTCCTTGCCGTGCCCGTTCATCACGACGGACATCGCGAAGATGCCGACGACGCTCGCCGGGATCGTGATCAGCATCACGTCGACGATGTCGAAGCCGAAGGGCTCGACGAGCGGGAGCATCGTCGCCATCGCAGCGGCGACCGGGCTCGCGGTGATCCCGAAGGTCGAGGCGACGGCCGAGCCGGCGAGCGCGCGCTCGGGCCTGATCTTGTTGGCGTACGCGAGCTCGTTGATCACCGGGATCAGCGAGAAGAACGTGTTGCCGGTGCCCGTGAGGATCGTGAGCAGCCAAGAGATGTACGGCGCGACGAAGTTGAGCGCCTTCGGCCGGGCGCGCAGGGCCCTGCTCGCGATCAGGACCATGTAGTCGATCCCGCCGGCGGCCTGCATGGCCGCGGAGGCCGCGATCACGGCGATGATGATCAGCATCGCGCTGATCGGCGGCTCGCCGGGGTCGAGCCCGAACCCGAAGACGAGGACCAGCGTGCCGACGCCGCCCCACAGGCCGAGCCCGACGCCGCCCGAACGCACGCCGAGCGCGATGAAGCCGATCACGACGAGCCCTTCGAGCGCGATCAGGATCCAGTCGGTCGTGCTCACGCGCCCCTCTCCTCTTGGAGCTCCATGCACGTGCTCGAGCCGCGCAAGGCGGCCGCGAGCGCAGGATCGACGCGGGCGACGTCGACGACGGCCTGCACGCCTCCGGCGAGTGCGGACCCGAGCTCGGCGACGACCTCGGTGAGCTGCTCGATCGAGCCTTCGAGCGTGTCTGCCTCCTCGTCGAGCGCGTCTTCCGCTTCCTCGAGGTTCTCGAGAGCGGCGCCGGCCCACTCGTCGACCTGCCCGGCGGCCTCCTCACCCTGCGGCGTGTCGGGGATGCCCGCGTTGTCGATGCCCTCGATCATCGTCTCGGTCGCCTGCACTGCGCGCTCGAGCCCGACGCGCACGAACCCGGTCCTGCCCTGCGGCGTCTCCGACTGAGGCTCCTCGCTGCCGCCGCCGCCCGCCGAGGGCGGCGTGCGGATGTCCTCGACGATCGCCTCCAGCTCGCCGCGCCAGACGGCGACGCTGCCGCAGACGTTCTGCGCCCACTCGCCCGCCTCGACGGGCTCGTCGCGGTTGTCGCGGGCGCCGATCGCCAGGGTCACGAGCAGCACGAGCAGGACGCCCACGCCGGCGAGGATCCAGGTGAGCGGGCCGCGGCGCACGCTACCGGCCTGTGACCGAGAGCTCGTCGACGACGGCCACGAGGAGCTTCCAGAAGCGCTCGACGGTGGGGATGCTCACGCGCTCGTCGGGCGAGTGCGGGAACTCGATCTGCGGCCCGAAGGAGAGCATGTCGAGGCCGGGCACCTTGGTCCCGATCACGGCCGTCTCCAGCCCGGCGTGCACGGCCGTGACGATCGGAGGCTCCCCGAACTGTCGCTCGTACACCGCGCGCGCGGCGGCGAGCGCCGGTGAGTCGAGGTTCGGGCGCCAGCCGCCGTAGTTGCGCTTGACCTCGAGCGTGCCTCCGGCCAGACGGGCGGCGGCGTCGAGCGTCGCGATCACCTCCGGGAGCGCAGAGTCGTTCGACGAGCGCGAAAGGCTGTGCAGCGTCAGCTCGTCACCCTCGGTGATCGCCTCGCCGAGCGACGTCGACGTCTCGACGAGGTCGTCGAAGTCGGGGCTGAGCGCGAGCGGTCCGGTGGGCACGAGTGCGACCGCGTCGAGCAGCGCGGCGGTGGCGACGTCGGTCCACGGCTCCTCGGAGGCGTCGGCGCCGGTCACGGCGATCGAGACGCCCGCATCGGTCTTGGCGTACGCGTCGCGGATGGTCTCAGCAGCGGCGGCGACCGCCTCGCGGAACGCCTGCTCGCCGTCCGCTGCGACCGAGCAGATCGCGCGTTGCGTCGCGCGGGATCGCGTTGCGGCTCTTGCCGCCCGAGAGCGAGACCAGCCGGAAGGGCGCCGACTTCAGGGCTTCACGCAGAGCCCGCCCGAGCACCTTGATCGCGTTCGACGTCCCCAGCGCGATGCCGGTGCCGGAGTGGCCGCCCTGCCCGCCGCTGACCGTGACGGCCAGCGTGACCGCGCCGTCGACGGCCTGCTCGCGCGGCGCCTCGATCCGGATCCAGGTGTCGGTGCTGCCGGCACAGCCGACCGTCAGCCGCCCGTCCTCCTCGCTGTCGAGGTTGATCAGGATCGAGCCGGTGACGAGCGCCGGGTCGAGCGCGTTCGCGCCCTCGAGCCCGACCTCCTCGGCGACGGTCATCAGGAGCTCGAGCGGCCCGTGCGGCAGCGACTCGTCCTCGACGAGCGCCATCATCGCCGCGATCGCGACGCCGTCGTCGGCGCCGAGCGTCGTCCCGTCCGCGGTCAGCCAGTCACCGTCGCGCAGGAGCGCGATTCGTCCCTCGGCCGGGTCGTTCGGGCTCGAGGCGTCGCGCTCGCACACCATGTCGAGGTGCCCCTGGAGGGTCACGACCGGCGCGCCCTCGCGTCCGGGGGTCGCCGGAACGCGGATTACGAGGTTCCGGCCGGCGTCCTGCTGGAGGTCGAAACCGTGCCGTTCGCTCCACTGGCGAACGTGCTCGATCACCGGCTCCTCCCGGCGCGACGGCCGCGGGATCGTCGTCAACGCCTCGAAGTGCTCCCAGAAGGAGCGAGGCTCGAGTCCCGTCACCACAGTTGTCTGGGTGGCCATCGGTGTCCTCCTGGGTGGTCCCGAGTGGGTGCGACCAACGCTTCCGGCGCGAGAGCTTAAAGGAACGGCGAGAGCAGCGCGAACAGGGTCGCTCGCGCGCGCTCCTTCGTCCCCGTCAGCCGCCCGCCCGGTGCCGACACCGCCTCGGCGGGAGCGCTGAACCGCTCGTCGAACTGGGACGCGACGGCGGTCGAGCTCAGCTGCAGGTCGATCTCGAAGAAGCGCTTGAGGCTCCACGCCTCGAGGTTGCACGTCCCTGCGAGCAGCTCTTCCCCGTCGCGCACGAACGCCTTCGCGTGCAGCATCGTCGGGTAGTCGAGGATGCGAACGCCCGCGTCCAGGAGCTTCGGATGATGGAAGTGCTGCGCCGCGGCGCAGGCCCAGTTGTTCGCGTTCGCGGGAACGAACAGGCGGACGCGAACGCCACGGCGCGCCGCTTGCTCGATCCGTTGGATCATCCCGCGGTCGGTCACGTACGGGTTGACGACGTCGAGGGTCTCCTTCGCGCTCTCGAGCAGACGCGCGATCGCGGTGGTGATCGGCCGGTACTTGCCCGGCGCGTTGTGCAGGACGACAGCGGGGACCGGGTTCGCGCCGGCCTCGAGCTGCGGGAAGAGCGTCTCCGTCTCGCCGGGGGGAATCGAGCCGCCCAGCCAGCGGAAGCTCGCGACGAAGACGAGCTGGAGCTGGGCGACAACAGGGCCCGTGACCCGGATGAACAGATCGTGGAAGCGGCCGTCCTGGAAGTGATCCTCGATCCCGGCGCCCCCGACCCAGCCGATGCGGCCGTCGATCACGCAGAACTTCCGGTGGTCGACGTTCCCGAGAGCGCGCAGGTTCCAGTGCGTCTGCCCGCCGCCTCCCAGCGGCCCGGCGGGCACCCGCAGGCGAGTCGCGCGAACGACGCAGACCTCGACACCCCCGGTCGCGAGCCGGTCGTAGAACACGCGCTCGTCCTGTTCGGGGTGCGAGCCCTGCCGGTCGACGACGAGCCTGACCGGGACGCCCTCCGCAGCCTTCGCGAGCAGCGCGTCGGCGAACCGGTCGCCGACGGCACCCGGCCGGAAGCCGAACTGGTTGACGTGGACCGAGGACGAGGCCGAGGCGATGTCCTCGAGCATGGGCGGATAGAACGACGAGCCCTCGACGAGGACCTCCACCGAGGAGGCACTGCTCTCGGAGAACGCCAGTGCGAGCGCTTCTCGGCCGACCGGCCCGCCGACGAGGCGCTCGGCGTGCTCGCGCAGGCGCTCGTTCGGAACTGCGATCAACGCGCCTGGGCCCAGTCGGCCCGCACGTCGCCGCCGCCTTCGCGCGACCAGCGCGGCCCGAAGCGCCCGAGCGTGGGGCTCGGCGCGAGCTTGCCCGCGACGACGGCCTCGCCCTGCCGAAAGTCCGTGGCGAGCTCGAGCAGCGGCTGTGGCACGAAGGAGAAGATCTCGGAGAGCAGCGGCGAGGTCCGAGCGGGAGTTCATCCGCATCAGGACGAGGTTGTCGCACTGCGAGACGACGTTCTCGTGCACCTTCTGCGGGCGCTGCGTGGCGACGAGCAGCACGAGCCCGAACTTGCGGCCCTCGCCGGCGATCCGGACGGCGTGCTCGGTCGCCAACGCGGTCAGCGGCGTCTCCGGCTCGGCCGGGCAGACGTTGTGCGCCTCGTCGATCACGATCAGCACCGGCTCGCGGGCAGCGCGTCGGCGCCAGAGGGCGGCGAGCACCGCCTCCGCCGCGACGGCCTGCTCCTCGCGGTTCACCAGCGAGCCGAGGTCGGCGACGACGCACCGCGGTCCCCCGGGCTGCACGAGCTCCTCGACCGAGCCCGCATCCGCGCCCGACCAGACTCGCCAGCGGTCGACGCCGAGGTTGCGCGCGCGCACGCCGAGCGCGTGCAGCGGATCGGGCTGCGCCAACAGCCGCTCGACCGTGTCGCGCGGGTGGGCGGCGACGAAGTCTTCGGCGCGCTCGAGCGCGTCCGTCAGCGCCGCGTACTCCTCGCGGTCGGCGATCGGGTCGAGGCGGAGCACGGCGGCCTGCTCGGTCGCGTCGAAGTCGCGAAAGCGCACGTGCAGCCGCCCGGGGCCGTCGTCCGCCGCGGTTCGCACCTCGATGCCCGGGGACGCCGCGCCGTAGCGGGCGCGCGCCTCGTCCCCGGCGTCGTCGCGAAGCTGCGCCAGGTGGACGAAGTCGGAGTTCGGGTCGAGGATCACGATCCGCAGCGACGTCCCTGCCAGCAGACGCTCGAGGATCGTGCCCAGTGCGTACGTCTTGCCCGAGCCGGACTGGCCGCAGAGGAAGGTGTGACGGTCGAACGCGCCGGCGTCCAGCGCGAGCGGCACGCCCGGGGCGAAGGTGAGCGACCCGACCTCGAGCTCGGCTCGCGGCGGTCGCGCGGCGTCGAGCCAGCGCGCGACCTCCTCGGGCGCGGCGACGCGAGTAGCGGCCTCGCCGAACGGTTCGCCCGACCCTTCGAGCAACACACCCTCGACGCGCGCCGTCCTCGCCGCGACGAGCGACACGCTCGTCACCTGACCGAGCTGCGCGGCCGACCGCTCGATCACGACGTAGCCGCCGACGCGCACGTCGAGGTGGTCGACCGTGACCTCGTAGGTGAAGCGCCGCCCGTCGACCGACACGGCCTGCGTCATCGGAACAGCCTATGTCGTTCCTCGAGCTACCCCGACTGGTTGTCGATCGCGACCTCGTAGACGTCGACGCTCTGCCGCTTGCCGCCTCCCTCGCCCGGCGACATCTGGTTGAACATCTCGTCCATCCGGCGAACGTCGTCCTCGGTGTCGCAGAAGATCACCATCGCCGAGTTGCCCTTGTCCATGTCGGCGAGCACGAGCACGCGCTTGATCGTCTTCCGCATCTCCTCCATCTGCTCCGCGCTGGGCCCACCTTCTCCACCTGACGACTCTGACGTCCCACCCTGCATCTGCTTCTTCATCTCCTCGAGATCTCGCTCGAGCACCGCAGGGTCGGAACCTTCGAAGCGTGCGACTCGTGCGTACATCGGCTGGCCTCCTCCGCTGGGTCGGGCTTCGATTCTCGCAGGCCGGCCGTAGGATGGCGCGGTGAAGGTCCGCGCCGCCGTCCTGGAGGAGTTCGGGCAGCCGCTCGCCGTCCAGGAGGTCGAGCTCGCCGAACCGCAGGCGGGCGAGGCGCTCGTCCGGCTGCACGCGTGCGGCGTCTGCCACACCGACCTCTACTCGGCTTCGGGCGCCGACCCGACCGGCTACACGCGCTGCGTGCTCGGGCACGAGGGCGCCGGCGTCGTCGAGCGCGTCGGGCCGGACGTCTCGTTCGTCGCGCCCGGCGACCACGTCGTCACGCTCTTCGCGCCGGAGTGCGGCGAGTGCGTCCACTGCCGCGACCCGCGGACGAACCGCTGCGTCGCGATCCGCGACCGGCAGGGCGAGGGCCTCCTCCCCGACGGAACGACGCGCTTCTCGCGCAACGGCGAGCCGCTCCGCCACTTCATGGGCACGTCGACGTTCGCGGAGTACACCGTCATGCCGGAGATCGCGCTCGCGAAGGTCTCGCCGGAGGCGCCGCTCGACGCCTGCGCGCCGTTCGCGTGCGGGCTCTCGACCGGGATCGGAGCGGCGCTCTACACCGCGCGGGTCGCATCCGGCTCGACGTGCGTCGTCTTCGGCTGCGGCCTCGTCGGGCTCGGCGCCGTGATCGGGTGCAAGCTCGCGGGTGCCGAACGGATCGTCGCGATCGACCTCTCGGACGACCGGCTCGCCGAGGCCGACGCGGCACGGGGCGACGGACACGCGCGTCGCGGCGGACGACGTCGTCGACTGGATCCGCTCGGAGACGGGCGGCTTCGGCGCGGACTACACCTTCGAGGCGACCGGCAACGTGCGCGTGATGCAGCAGGCCGCCGAGAGCGCGCGCGAGGCCTGGGGGCTCGCGACGATGATCGGCGTCGCCGGCAAGGGCGAGACGCTCGACGTCGTCCCGCGACTTCTGATCACCGGCCGGCGCGTGACCGGCTCGTCCTTCGGCGGCGTCAAGGGGAGGACGCAGGTGCCGCAGCTCGTCGACCGCTGGCTCGCCGGCGAGTTCGACGCGGGCGCGCTCGTCACGAACAGGATCTCGCTCGACGAGGTCAACGACGCGTTCGGCGCGATGGAGCGGCAGGAGGGCATCCGCACCGTCGTCACGTTCTAGCGCCCGTGTGATCCGACGCGTGCGCCACGATTTGTCCGGCCCGCACTTGCCGGACGAAAGGAGCGCCTCGATGACGCAGCATCCGGAGTCGTCGTACGACGACAGCCCTCCCCTGTCGGGATGGGTCGTCGGCGGCATCACCTTCGCCGCCTCGCTCATGATCGTGGTCGGTGTCTTCCAGATCATCGCCGGCCTGGCGGCGATCTTCGACGACGGCTTCTACGTCGTCACGGAGAACTACGCCTTCGACCTCGACCCGACCGCGTGGGGCTGGATCCACCTCCTGCTCGGGCTCATCGCGGTCCTGATCGGCTTCGGCCTCTTCGCCCAGCGCGCCTGGGCCGGGGTGACGGCGATCGTGCTCGCGATGCTGAGCGCCGTCGCGAACTTCTTCCTGATCCCGTACTACCCGTTCTGGGCGCTGCTCATCATCGGCCTCGACATCTGGATCATCTGGGCGCTGACGAGGCCTGGCGCGATTCGCCGCTGACGGTCCGACCCGACGCTCGGCTCAGCGCGTGACCGCGCGCTGGTAGCGCCACGCCGAGAGCGGCGCGAACACGGCGATGATCGCGACGCACCAGACCACCGAGGCCCAGACGTCCGTGCCGGCCGGCGTGCCGATGAAGAGCGCGCGGGCCGCGTCGACCATCGTCGTGAACGGGTTGTTCTCGGCGATCGGCTGCAGCCAGCTCGGCATCGTCTCGACCGGCACGAACGCGGACGAGACGAAGGTGAGCGGGAAGAGGATCGTGAACCCGTAGGCGTTCGCCGCCTCGGGTGAGGACGCGGTCAGCCCCATGAACGCGAACACCCACGAGAACGCGTACCCGATGAAGAGGAGCAGCAGGATCCCGGCGGCGACCTCGGGGGCGCTGGTCGAGAACGAGAAGCCGACCGCGAGCCCGACCGCGAACATGACCACGAGCTGGACCACGTTCGCACCGATGTCGGCGAGCGTCCGTCCCGTGACGACCGCGGAACGGGACATCGGCAACGAGCGAAAGCGGTCGATCAGGCCTTTCTTCATGTCGTCGGCGAGACCGAGCGCCGTCACGAAGCCCCCGAACGCCACCGACTGCACGATGATCCCCGGCATCAGGAAGTCGACGTAGTCGTACCCCGGCGTTTCGATCGCTCCTCCGAACACGAAGACGAAGAGGAGGACGAACATCACGGGCTGCACGGTGTAGCCGAGCAGCAGGTCGGGCTGGCGCCGGATGCGGAGCAGGCTGCGCTTCGCGAGCACGAACGTGTCGCTGACCGCGTACGAAAGCGACGTCACCGGCGCTCCTCGTCCTCGCCGTCGGCGTCCTCGGGCTCGGCCGCGTGGCCGGTCAGACGGAGGAAGACGTCGTCGAGCGTCGGACGCCGGACCGCGACGTCGTCGATCCCGATCCCGGCGCCGTCGAGACGCCTGACGGCCTCGGCGATCGCGCCGCGCCGCTCCCGCAGCGGCACGCGCAGCGTCCCGTCCTCCATCGACACGTCGCCGTCCGAAAGCTCCGCCAGCGCTCGGAGCGCGGCCTCGCGCTCCGAGCTCTCGTCGAGCTTGACCTCGAGGCGGTCGCCGCCGACCTGGCCCTTGAGCTCGTCGGGCGTGCCCTCGGCGATCACCAGGCCGTGGTCGATCACCGCGATCCGGTCGGCGAGCCGATCGGCCTCGTCGAGGTACTGCGTCGTGAGCAGAACCGTCGTCCCTTCGGCGACGAGCGCCTCGATCGCGTCCCAGAGCCCGATGCGGCTGCGCAGGTCGAGCCCGGTCGTCGGCTCGTCGAGGAAGAGGATCGGCGGGTTGGCGACGAGCGCCGCGGCGAGGTCGAGCCGCCGGCGCATCCCGCCCGAGTAGGTCTCGACGAGCCGGTCGCCCGCCTCGTCGAGGTCGAAAGCGGCGAGCAGCTCCCGTGCGCGGTCGCGCGCCGCACGGCGGCCGAGGTGGTAGAGCCGGCCGACCATCTCGAGGTTCTCGAACCCCGTCATGTTCTCGTCCACCGCCGCGTGCTGGCCGGCGAGCCCGATCTGCGCGCGGAGCCTGCCTGCCTCACGCACGACGTCGAACCCGCCGACGCGCGCGGTGCCGCCGTCCTGAGGCAGGAGCGTGGTCAGGATCCGCACCGCCGTCGTCTTGCCGGCGCCGTTCGGCCCGAGCAGGCCGAAGACGGCTCCCGTCGGCACGAGCAGGTCGACGCCCCGCAGCGCGTCGACGTCTCCGTAGCTCTTGCGCAGCCCCTGCGCCTCGATCGCGGCCGTCGAGGACATCCAGGGCCAGCTTACGGACCGAGCTACAGGTCGCCGAACGGGCTCACGCTCAGGTACTTGAAGCCGCTGTCGACCGCGAGCGTGACGATCACCGCGTCCGGACCGAGGCGCTCCGCGAGGCGATGCGCGCCGACCACGTTCGCGCCCGTCGAGATGCCGGCGAAGACGCCCTCGTCGCGCGCGAGTCGCTCGGTCATCGCGATCGCTTCGTCGTCGCCGATCGGCTCGACGTGGTCGACGCGGTCGGGATCCCAGTGCGGCATCACCATGCCCGTCCAGCCTTGGACGAGGAACGGCCCGGGCGTCCCGCCGCCGATCGCCGCGGAGCCGGCCGGCTCGTGCGCCTGGATGAACACTCCGTGCGGCCTGAGCGCGTCGGCGACGCCCAGGACCGAGCCCGCTGTGCCGAGGCCGTGGCAGAACGCGGTCACGCGGCCGTCGCTCTGCTCCCAGATCTCGCGCCCGAGGCGATCGCGATGGTCCGGGATCACGTACGGGTTGTTGAACTGGTCGGTCGCGTAGTGCCCGGGCTGTGCGGCCAGCTCGGCGGCGCGCGCGACCATGTTCCGGATGTCCTGCGGGGTGACCCTCGGCCGGCCCTCGACCGAGGGGACCACGTCGAGCTCGGCTCCGAGCGCGCGCATCAGCTGGAAGCGCTCCTCCGTGAAGCAGTCGGCGATGACGATCAGCACGCGGTAGCCCTTGGCCCTGCACACGAGCGCGAGCGCCGGCCCGGTGCTGCCGCCCGTGTACTCGACGATCGTGTCGCCGGGAGCAACGAGGCCGTCGCGCTCGGCCCCTTCGATCATTGCGAGCGCCATCCGGTCCTTCAGCGACCCGGTCGGGTTGAGGTACTCGAGCTTCAGCCAGAGCTCCGCGCCGTTCGGCGGCGCGCAGCGACGGAGCTGCACGAGCGGCGTGTCGCCGATTGCTTCGAGGATCGACTCCAGGACCTCATCTTGACGACGAGGGACGCGCGTCGCGGGCGGCCTCCGCGGGCCGCCCGCGACGCGCAGCTTGTGCACTACCGCGCCGGTGGAATCAGCACGCGGTTGACGACGTGGATCGTGCCGTTCGACGCCGCGATGTCGGTCTTGACGACCTTCGTGTTGCGGTTGAGGAACACGTTGGCGCCGCTGACGCGGATGCTGACAGCGGGGCCTGCCAGCGTCTTCGCCGAGCGGAGCTGGACGACCTGCGCCGCCTTCACGTCCCCCGCGACGACGTGGTAGAGCAGGACGCGCCTGAGGGCGGCCCGGTTGCGAAGCAGCTTGTTCAGGGTCGCCTTCGGCACCTTCTTGAAGGCGGCGTCGGTCGGCGCGAAGACGGTCAACTTCGTGTCGCCGGTGAGCGCGCCCGCGAGGCCGGCCCGCTTGGCCAGCGCGACGAGGGTCTTGAACTGTCCCGCTGCGGCGGCCGTCTGCACGATGTTCTGGGCAGCCGGCTCCTGGCTCGGGCCTGCTGAGCTGGTTGCGGCGCCCGCCGTCCCGGCGAGCGCGAGGCTCGAGGCGGCGAGCAGTGCTGCGAACGTTGTCTTCATCTCTCTCCCTTTCCTTTGGTCAAGCGGTGGTCGGCTGGACGTTCCGGCTCCAGCGGCGCCTGATCGCGCCCTGCTGGATCACCTGGTAGGCGGCCGCGAGGCCGACGAGCCCGTACACGGCCCGGCTGGCGGCGTTCGTCTCGCCGAACTCGAGGCCGACGAGCGTGGCCACGAGGTCGAACTCGGCCACGGCGACGAGCCCCCAGTTGAGCCCGCCGACGATCACGAGGACGGCGGCGAGGATGTCGAGGTTCTTCACGGCTGGCTCCCTTCTGTCGAGTGTTTGCACAAGGAATGTACAGGGTGTGGTCAGAGCTGTCAAATCTCTGTCCAACTTCTGTAGAGTGCGGCCATGGAGGCGGGAAGCGGCTACCTGCGGATCGGCGAGCTGAGCCGGCGCTCGGGCGTCAGCGCCGAGGTGCTGCGCGCCTGGGAGCGGCGATACGGCCTCTTTCAACCGACCCGCTCGGACGGGGGCTTCCGGCTCTACTCGCCGGAGGACGAGCAGCGCCTGCGGGCGATGCAGGACCATCTCGGGCGCGGCCTCTCGGCTGCGGAGGCCGCCCGACTCACGCTCGAGGGCGTCGTCGGCGACGACGCGGCGGACACGCAGACACTGCTCGAGTCAGGAGCGGGGGACCTCCAGGCGGCACTCGACGGGTTCGACGAAGCGGGTGCGCATGCGGCCTTCGATCGGCTGCTCGCGGCGTTCGCCCTCGAGACCGTGCTCGGCGAGGTCGTGCTCCCGTATCTGCACGAGCTCGGCGAGCGCTGGGTCGCGAACGAGGTCTCCGTGGCTCAGGAGCACTTCGCGAGCCAGCTCCTGCGCGGGCGCCTGCTCGGGCTCGCTCGCGGCTGGGATCGCGGCGGCGGTCGACGCGCGGTGCTCGCGTGCGCGCCGGGTGAGCAACACGACCTGGCGCTGATCGCGTTCGGGCTGGCGCTCCGCGGCCGCGGCTGGCGAATCGTCTACCTCGGGCAGGACACGCCGCTCGACACGCTCGAGGACGCCGTCGGGCGACTCAACCCCGACGCCGTCGTCGTCGCCTCGACGACGCGAGAGCGGCTCGCGCGGCGGGTGAGCGAGCTGCGCCGGCTCGCGCGGCGCACGTCGCTCTGGATCGCCGGCGCCGGCGCGAGCGACAAGTTGGCACGGAGCACCCGGGGCAGCTACCTGGGCGACGATCCGGTCGCCGCAGCGGACATCGTGGCCAGGTCGTCCTGAGCCCCAGGGTGAAGCCGATCGAGGCGCGGGAGTCGGCGACCGCGCCCGCCCGCGTCGTCGAGTCGTCCCGTGGAGGCGCCACGCGCCTCGCGAGCAGCTACTGGCTCGAGGTCGAGGCGGCGACTCGCGGCGCGGTGCGCGTACGCGAGTCCGGAGGCGGGATTGAGCTCCGGCTGCTCGGGCTCAGGCCGGCATTGATCCGCCTCGGCGCTCCGACCGTCGTCGCGGAGCCGGGCCGTGTCTCCTGCGCGTACCCGATCGTCGGCGGGCTGCTCGTCGGACGACCGGGCGGCGCGCTGATGTTCGAGCAGCTCGACAGCGGGCCGGTGCTGCTGCGCTCGACGCTGACCGACTACGTGCCGCGTCGCGTCGGCTGGCTGTACGCATTCGTCCAGACACGCGTTCACTCGGCCGTTGGCCGGCGGCACCTCGCGCGGCTGATCGCGGAGGCTGCATGAGGGTCGCGGTCTTCGGAGCGACGGGCATGATCGGGACGGCGCTGCTGCCGAAGCTCGCGCGCTCGCACGACGTCGTCGCCGTCTCCCGTCGGAAGCAGCCCGGCGAGCACGGATCAGTTGCCTGGAAGACGGCCGACGTCACCGATGCGAACGCCGTCCGGCGCGCGCTCGACGGTGTCGATGTGGCCTACTACCTCGTCCACTCGCTCGGCGCGCGCGACTTCGAGCAGCGCGACCTCGCCGCGGCCCGCATCGTCACCGAGGAGGCGGAGCGGGCAGGCGTTGGCCAACTCGTCTACCTCGGCGGGCTTGGCGACGACTCACCGGAGCTCTCACCGCATCTGCGCAGCCGGCTCGAGACCGCGGAGGAGCTCGCCGCCGGCTCGGTGCCGCTGACCACGCTGCGCTCGGCGATCGTCGTCGGGCGGGGCAGCGCCGGCTTCGAGACGATCGTCGCGCTCGTCGACCGGCTGCCTGCGATGATCTGCCCGCGCTGGGTGGGCGTCTCGACGCAGCCGATTGCGCTCGCTGACGTCGTCGCCTACCTGGCCGGCGTTTGCGGACAGGAGGAGGCGCTCGGCGAGGCGTTCGACATCGGTGGGCCGGAGGTGATGACCTACCGGGAGATGATCGAGCGCGTCGGCGCGCTGCGTGGCAAGCGTCCACTCATCGTCGAGGTTCCGGCGCTGACGCCGCGTCTCTCCTCGTACTGGCTCCACCTGGTCACACCGGTCAAGGCCTCGATCGCGCGGCCGCTGATCGAGGGCCTTCGCAACGAGACGGTCGTTCACGACGAGAGGATCCAGTCGCTCGTCGAGGTCGAGCCGACGCCTTTCGACGACGCGGCCCGGGCAGCGCTCGCGAGCGCCTAACGTGTCGGTACCGAGCGCAGCACGTCCAGGTAGCGACCGTAGCCGGAGTCGCTCGACCACTGGGCCGCGCTCTCGATCGCGGTCCCCTCGCCCCACTCGTTGAAGCTGATCACGAAGTGGAACTGCGCAGGTGAGCGCGCCATTCGCCGGACGCTTCGCGTCCACGTGCGCAGGTTGCGCGTGCGCGCCGGGCGATTGTCCTTCGCGAAGAAGAACCCCGGCGAGATCGCGTAGGCGTAGTTGCCGAGGTCGAACTCGTACTTGTTCGCCGAGTAGGGGTGCCAGCCGTCCGCGTAGGCCGTGCAGCCGCGGTAGCCGTGGAACGAACGCAGCACGACGTAGGCGCCGACGTTGTTCGCGTCGCCCCAGCGGCGCGCGACGTCGCAGCCGACACCGTCGTCTGCGTCCCCGTAGACGAAGACGACGAAGCGGCCGCCGACCTTCAGGTAGCCCGCGCTCTGCGCGTAGCGGTCGCGGATGTGCTCCAGGTCGGCGCGGATCTCCTCGACCGTGGGGTCGGTGTACCCCTCGAGCTCGTGGTAGATCGCGAACCGGAAGCCGAGGCGCTGCGCGGTGAGCAGGTGTGTGTCGAGCCGGCGGTCGGTGGGGCTCTCCCGTCCCCACCACGAGTACGTCGCCGCGCGAATGCGTCCCCACTGCATCGCGCGGATGTGCCGCTCGATCACCTGTGGGTTGCCGGCGTCGTAGTAGCCGAGCGACGGCTGGAAGTGCGTGAACGGGTTCATCTCCGCGTACGTCCAGCCCTCGGGGAACCACGGGTAGTACGCGGCGATCCGAAGCGGACGGTACGGGGCGGCGGCGGCCGTGCTCGCGAAAACCAGCGCGGCGAGCGCGCTGGCGACGAGAGGCCGCAGGCTCACTGGAGACTTATATCGCGATTGCGATGAAACGCACACTGCCCTGAAGTTGGTTCTTCGACCCCGAGATCCTTCGACTCGAGCAGGAACGGATCTTCCAGCCGAGCTGCAGGGCGTTGCTTGCGAGCGCGAGATCGACAAGCATCAGCTGAGCTCTGAGCGGTCCTGCACCTCCCGATCGGTCCGCCGAAGCCCGGCCGGCCAACGGTGCGTGCTCTGGTCGCGAGCGGGGACAGCCTCAAAAGCCGGCTCGGCTTCGGGCGGGTGGGCCGCGAACCAGGCTGCGTAGCGCGCGGCGAGCGGCGCGGCGGTCAGGCCGTGCAGGAGCACCGAGAGCGCAACGGTGAGAAAAATCGTGTTCAGCAAGACCGACTCGTGCGCGAGGCTTGCATCCTCGACCAGGATCACCGCGAACACGATCGACGCCAGGCCGCGCGGCCCGAACCAGCCGAGGAAGCCGACTGTCGGCGGCCTCGCGCCCGAGCCGAGCATTGCCAGCACGACGGGAACCATCCGGACGAGGGTCAAGCTCAGGAGCGCATAGAGAACGACAGCGCCGGAGAGGTCGTCGAGCACCGGTACGAGCATGACGGCGCCGAAGAGAACGAACGTGACCGCACCGAGCACGCCCCCGGTCTCCTCGAGGAAGAGCGTCACCTCGCCTCCGACCTCGCGGCGCAGCCCTCCGAAGACGGCGCCGCCGACGAAGGCGGCGATGAACCCGCTGCCGCCCATCCACACGGCCAGTCCGTACGCCAGCGCGGCCCCTGCGACCGGGACGACCTGCAGCCAGATCGGATCGACGAGGCGACGCGCGACTCCTAGCCGGACCACGACTGCTGCCGCGAGCCCCGCAAGCACTCCTCCAACGATTCCGTAGCCGACCTCCTCGACCACGAGGTGCACCGCAGCGCCGTGTCCGATCGCGCCCTCCTGCGCCTCGGCAACCGCGATCGCGAACAGGAGCAGCGGGACGCAGATGCCGTCGTTGAGCCCACTCTCGACATTGAGGCCCTGGCGGACGCGCGACGGAATCCGAGGGTCGGTAACGACCGCCTGCCCGAGCGCGGCGTCCGTCGGGGCGAGCACGATCGCAAGCAGCACGGCCTCGATGAACACGAGCTCTCCGAACACGGCGCCCGCGAGAGCGCCGGCCACGATCGTCAGCGGCAGCCCGATCGCGAGCAGGCGAAGAGGCACGACGTACTCGCGGCGCAGTGCTGCGAGGTCGATCCGCGACGCATCCGAGAAGAGCACGACCGTCAGCGTCGCTTCGGCGACCCAGCGGACCGAGTCGCTCCCAATCGTCGGGTCGAGCCACCCCAGAACGTCCGCGCTCGCCAGGATGCCGCCGGCGACGAACACCATCGCCGGGGTGATCACAGACCCCAGGAGCCGTCGCGACACCGCCGCGTACGCGAGGACGAGGAGCGCAATCGCGACGAGACCAGAGCCGCCCAACCTTCAACCTCCGATGGCGACGCTGGGCAGCCAAACTCGAAGAACGAACAAACAACACACGGGCAACTCCGAGACCGGCCAGTCCGTCAGGACACTCGGCGGCGGCGGAACCACGCTGGGCGTGGTGGAAGCTCCGCGCCCTCGCCCAAAGCGCGTGCGGCGGCGAGGACGTCGTCCGCCTCGAGCTTCATCAGCTCCTCCGCCTGGAGCTCCTCGAGCGCGCGCCCGCTCACGCCGGCGAGCCGCAGCGCCTGCGCGTTCAGCGCCTGCTCGAAGATCGTGCGCGCGTAGCGCGCGTTGCCGAAGCCCTCGCCGCGCTGGGCCGAGTCGAAGATCCGCGTCAGCGCGCCCTCGGCGCCCTCCGTCAGCCGGTACTCGTTCTCGGTGGCGAACCGCCGCGTGATCGCGAGCAGCTCGCCGGTCGTGTAGTCGGGGAAGACGATCTCGCGCGAGAAGCGCGAACGCAGCCCCGGATTCGAGTCGAGGAAGCGAGCCATCGGCCGCGGGTAGCCCGCGACGATGACCACGAGCCGCTGGCGATAGTCCTCCATCCGCTTGAGCAGCGCCTCGACCGCCTCGGGTCCGAAGTCCTGCATGACCGCTTCCGGCGCGAGCGCGTACGCCTCGTCGACGAAGAGCACGCCGTCGAGCGCACGCTTGATCGCGCGGTCCGTCTTGAGCGCCGTCGTGCCGACGTACTGCCCGACCAACCCTGCGCGGTCGACCTCGACGAGATGCCCGCGGCGCAGCAGGCCCATCGCGCGATACATCTCCGCGAGCAGCCGGGCGATCGTGGTCTTGCCCGTGCCCGGGTTCCCGAGAAAGACGAGGTGCTGCGACGTCGCAACCTCCGGCAGCCCGTGCTCGAGCCGCCGCGACTGCACCTGCAGGAACGCGAGCAGAGCGCGCACCTGCTCCTTCACCGTCTCGAGCCCGACGAGCGAGTCGAGCTCGGCCTGGAGCTCCGGCAGTGGTCGCGCGGGCGGGGCGGCGCCGGCAGGAACGGGCAGGTCGAGCTCGCCCGCAACCTGGCGGACACGTTCGCGCACTGCTTTGAAGACGTCGTCGATCACGCGCTCGTTGTGCCCGAAGCCTAGGGCTACGATGCCTCGATGGCGACAGAACCGCTGCGCGGCCTGCTCGAGCAGGCGTTTCCGGACGCTGACGAGCTGGACGTCGTCGACCGCACCGGCGGCGGCGACCACTTCCACGTGACGGTGCGCGCCGGCCGGTTCGAGGGGCTCAGCCTCGTCGAGCAGCACCGCCTGGTGTACGCCGCGCTCGCAGAACCCCTGGCCGACGGCACAATTCACGAACTGCGAATCACGACGAGAGGAACGGGATGACCGAGCTGCGCGATCAGATCAAGGAGATCATCGAGACCGAGGACGTCGTCCTCTTCATGAAGGGCACGCCGGAGCTCGCGATGTGCGGAAACTCGGTCCGGGCGCTCCAAGCGCTGCGCGCCGTCGACGCACCGATCGCCGCGGTGGACATCCTCCCCGACCCTGCGATCCGCGAGCAGCTGAGCGCGCTCTCCGGCTGGCCGACGATCCCTCAGGTCTTCGTCAAGGGCGAGCTGGTCGGCGGCGCGGACATCGTCCAGGAGCTCGAGGCGAGCGGCGAGCTCGCGCGCAAGCTCGAGGAGGCGCTCGGCGAGGGCTACACCACCGCGCGGGACGAGCGCACGCTCGCGCTCGCCTAAGCGCCGACCGTCTTCAGCTGCGCGAGCAGCCCGCGGATCTGCGCGATGCTCTGCTGAATCTCGTCGCTGCGCCGCTCGAAGTCGCCGACGAGCCGCTCGAGCGCCTCGACCCGCTCGACCGGTTCCTCGCGGCGCGGAAGGTCCTCGATCCGGAGCAACGTCGGTGGCGGCTCCTCCTCGGGCTGCGGCTCGGGCTCGGGCTCCTCCACCTCCACGGCCTGCGCCGGCAGCCCGACCTGCTCGAGCAGCATCGCGGCCAGCGCCTGCTCGGAGACGAAGCCGAGACCGACGAGCACCTCGCCGAGGCGCCGCCCGGTGCGGCGCTGCTCCACAAGCGCGAGCTCGAGCTGGCGCGCGCTCAGCAGGCCGCGATCGACCAGCAGCTCGCCGAGCGGAAGCCAGAGGGGCTCGACCGCGGACACTTCGTCTCGGATCGGCGGATTCGCTCGTGCGGGTGTCCCTCGAAGGAGTGATCGCCGAGGCGACCCCCCGACGCCGATACACAGGTCCGCGGTCCCATGAGCACCTTCTCGAACGACTCCGGGCTTCCGCCCGAACCCCCCGTCTCGCCGGCGCCTGCGCGCCCGAGCGCTGCCGTGTCCGCGGCCCATCGCCGCGAGCTGTCCGCCGAGGAGCTCGCCTCCCTCCCGCTCCAGGCGCTGCTCGTCCGTTCGGGCCGGCTCTCGATCGACCAGCTCTCCGACGCGCTCCGCGAGAACGTGTCGACCGGCCGTGCGGTCGAGGACATTGCCGTCTCGCGGGGGTGGGTGCCCGCCGACGAGCTCGAGGAGCTCCGCCGCGCGAAGGCGGCGTACGTCGCACCTGAGCCCGCGCCCGAGCCGCCCGCCCCGGCGGTGGAGTTCGTCGCCCCGACGCCCCCACCGCCGGCACCCGTGGCACCCGCACCCGTGGAACCCGTCGCTCCGGAGCCGCCTCCGGTCGCGGCAGTGCCCGAGCCGCCGGTCCGCAGCGCGCCGCCGATCGTCCAGACGAACGAGAACGGCGCGAACGGGAGCTCCGTCGGCGTCTTCTTGACGCTCACCGACGGCGAGCGCATCTGGGTCGGCCGCTTCGCCGACGCCGAGGCCGGCGAGCGACGGGCGCAAGAGGTCATCGACGAGCTGATGCGTCCGGAACCGGGCGTCTGGCCGCGCTTCGGGAACCGGCTCGTTCGTCCCGACTCGGTCGTCGCCGTCGAAGTCTCGAAGCGCCGCGACTGACTGGCCGCTCGCTTCCCCCCTTCAGGGGATTCGGCGGTACGCCGATCTGGCGATGGTGAATCGAGAGGGCAACCGCCCTCAGCGGAGAGAACTGCGGCGAAAGGAAGCTCGGTGAACAACCTCCGGACCGCTGTCGGAGCTGAATTTCAGCCCCAGGCGACGACCGTTGCGTTCGTCGAGCCGCCCGTGAGCCCGGCGTCGGCCAACCACCAGGTTGCGGCGGCCCCGGTCCCGGCGCCTGCTCCGATCGTCGCTCCCGTGGCTCCGGTGCCGCCGGCCCAGACGGTCGAGCCCACCCCCGCGCCCCAGCCCGTGGAGCACCAGGCGCTCCAGGCCGAGGAAACGGTCGCGGTGTTCCTGCACCTGAGCAGCGGCGAGCGAATCTGGGCGGGCCGTTTCGCTTCGTCCGAGCCGGCCGAGCAGCGCGCCGCCGAGATCGTGCGGGCGCTGAACCGGCCGGAGCCCGGGGTCTGGGCGAAGTTCGGGAATCGGCTGATCCGGCCCGAGGCCGTGGTCAGCATCGAGCTCGCGCAGCGGCGCGAGGACTAGCCTCGGCTCGGGCGGGCGCGCCCTGAGCCTAGGATCCAGCCCATGCTCACCCTCTTTCAGGCGGAGTGGTGCCCGTACTCGTCCCGGATCCGCCAGGCGCTGACCGAGTACGGGGTCGACTTCGTCGCCAGGCAGGTCCCGGCCGAGCGCGGCGAGCGAGAGGCGATGCGCGCGGCCGTCGGCACCAACGCGATCCCCGTGCTCGTGCTCGAGGACGGCACGCCCATCACCGACTGGCAGGACGCGCTCGCCCACGTGCGCGCGACGTACGAGCGCCCCGCCGACGCCGACCGGCACCGGGAGAAGTGGTTCGAGGACGCCCCCCGGCGAGATCCGAACCACGTCCTAACATAGATCCGTTATCGTTAACCAGGTGAACGTTTCCCTGGTTGACGAAGTCGAGCTTGCGAACCGGCTCCGGCCCGTGCTCCTGCGGCTGACGCGAGAGCTGCGGCGCGAGATCCACTCGCTCGGCGTCACCGGGGGCCAGGTTGCGCTCCTGGTCTCGATCAAGTACTCGCCGGGGATCGGTGTCCGCGAGCTCGCGGCTCAGGAGCACATGTCGCCGGCCGCGATCTCGAAGGCCGTGGCGAAGCTCGAGCAGCAGGGGCTCGTCGAGCGCGGCGCCATGGCGGACCGTCGGCGCGTCGGGCTGAAGGTCTCCGAGAAGGGACACCAGGTCCTGCGCTCCGTGCGCTCCCGCCGGACGATCTGGCTCGCGGAGCGCCTCAAGGGCCTGTCCCAGGACGAGCTGCGGGCCGTGGACGACGCGCTCGAGGCGCTGGGGAAGCTCCTGCCGTGACGGCGCGCATCTTCAAGTCGCTGCGCAAGCACCGGAACTACCGCCTCTTCTTTATGGGCCAGATCGTCTCGCTCGCAGGTTCGTGGATGCAGAACATCGCGCTGGCCTGGTTCGTAGTCGAGCTGACCGACTCGGCGCTCGCGGTCGGCCTGCTCGCGTTCTGCCGCTTCGTCCCGTTCATGGTCCTCGGGCTCTACGCCGGCGTGATCGCGGACCGCATCGACAACCGGCGACTCGTGATCGCGACGCAGGCGGCACAGATGGCCGTCTCGCTCGCGCTCACCGTGCTGGCCTTCTCGGGCTGGGAGAGCCTGCCTGTCGTCTACCTACTCGCGCTGCTCGGCGGCACGGCGCTCGTCTTCGACGCGCCCGGCCGGCAGTCGCTGACGTTCCAGATGGTCGGGCGCGACGAGCTGCCGAACGCCGTCGCGCTGAACACGGGCCTCTTCAACGGTGCCCGCGTGATCGGCCCCGCGATCGCCGGCGTCGTCATCGCCGCTGCGGGCGTCGGCGTCTGCTTCGCGATCAACACCGTCACGTTCCTCGCCGTGCTCGCGGCGCTCGTCTCGATGCGCGAGAGCGAGCTCTTCGGCGTCGAGCGCGCCAAGCGGACGCATGCGCTCGCCGCGATCCGCGAAGGACTGTCCTGGGCCTGGCGTGACCGCGAGGTGCGCCTCGTGCTGATCGTGCTCGGCGTCGCCAGCACGGTCGGGTTCAACTTCCACGTCATCCTCCCGGTGCTCGCCTCGGACACGCTCGACGCCGGACCGGAGGTGTTCGGCGCGCTCTCGGCGTGCTTCGGCGGCGGCGCGCTCCTCGGCGCGCTGATCCAGGCCGCTCGCGGCAAGGCGAGCTGGGTCGGGCTGCTCGCGGGAGCGACCGGCTTCAGCGCGGGGCTCGTCGTGCTCGCGCCGATGCAGACCGCGGCGCTCGCGGGTGCCGTGCTCTTCGCCGTCGGCGTCTGTTTCACGATCTGGGTGGCGAACACGAGCGCACTGCTCCAGCTGCGCGCGCCGGACCGGCTGCGCGGGCGCGTGATGAGCCTGTTCATGTTCGCCTTCGCCGGGCTCGCGCCGATCGGCGGGCTCTGGGCCGGCTGGGTGATGGACGTCGGCGGGACGCAGCTCGCGCTCACCATCGGCGGCGCGGTCAGCCTGACGGTGATCGCCTACGCGTGGGCGAAGCTGCCCGCGCTGCGAGCGCGGCATGCGCTGCTCGGCCCCGAAGAAGTCTCGCGCGCGGCCTAGGACGCGTGGCGCTCGGCTTCGGCGCCGAGGACGCGCTTGAGTTCCTGGAGGTTCTGCTCGAGGGCCTTCCCGCGCGTGTCGAACTCGGCCGCGGCAGCGCGCAGCTGCTTCCGGAAGCGACGGCCGCGGAGAAGGCCGAGGCGCCGAGGCGCGTTCGGGGCAGCCTCCTCGACCTTCTCGACCCGGAAGACGACGGGCGGGCGAACTGCCTCGATCGCCGGGTCGACACCGCGACGCTCGAGCTGGCCGCGTAGCCCGTAGCCGAAGCCGTCCTGGACCGAGAGGTCGAGCCCGCACTGCTCGAGCAGCACCTGCATGAGCCGCTCGCGGCCGACGAGGCCGCCGGCCACGATGATCTCGCCGAGGCGCCGGCCCGAGCGTTCCTGCTCCGCGAGCGCCGCGTCGAGCTGGTCGGGCGTGATCAGCTCCCGCTCGACGAGCAACTCGCCGAGCGGCCGCCACAGACCGTTCTCGTCCATGGTTTCTCCATCGTCCGTTCGAGAGGGAACATTGAGCGTTTTACGCTGCCTTTACGTTTGGGGCACGGAGTCCTGACCTCCCCGGCGGAGACTTCCAGGGTGCGCGGAAGGCTTCTTGCGGCCCTGCTGGGGGCTGTTGCGGCGACGGCCGTGCTCGTCCCGACCTCGCTCGGCGAGTCGATCACCGAGTCGCTCTTCGGGCCCGGCTTCGTCCGCGCCGAGGTGATCGTGAAGCGCGGCGGCGTGCTCCAGTCGATTCGCCTCGACCGCGGCCGCATCCGCCAGTTCGACCGCAACGCGCTCGTGCTCCGCGAGGTCGACGGGACGCTCGTGACCGTTCCGATCGGCCCGACGACGCGCTTCAACCTCGCCGGCCAGCGCGTTGCGTACCGCGCGGTTCGCCGGGGTATGACCGCCACGACCCGCCGCGTCGGCGACGAGCCGGCGCAGGTCGTCCTTCTCGCCTTCCGATGAGCACAGCGACCGCCGACATCGCCTCCGGGCCGACAGTTCTGCTCGTCGAGGACGAGGAGTCGATCGCGCAGCTGCTGCGCACGTACCTCGGCTCGCACGGCTTCCGCGTCCTCTGGGTCGCGAGCGGGGAGGAAGCGCTCGAGGAGCTCGAGCGGCATCCGGTCCGGATCGTCGTGCTCGACATCGGCCTGCCGGGGATGGACGGCTTCGACGTCTGCCGCGCGATCCGCTACCGCTCGAAGGTGCCGCTCGTGATGCTGACCGCCCGCGACGAAGAGGCCGACCGCGTCGTCGGGCTCGAGATCGGCGCGGACGACTACGTGCCGAAGCCGTTCTCGCCGCGCGAGCTGACCGCGCGGCTGAAGGCGGTCCTGCGCCGGGCCGAGGACCGCGTCGAGAGCGCCGTGCTCGCGCTCGAGGACATCCTGCTCAACCGCGAGCGCCGAGAGGTGAGCGTCGCCGGCGAGCCGGTCAAGCTGACCGCCAAGGAGTTCGACCTGCTCGCGTATCTGATCGAGCACCCCGGGCTCGTCTTCACGCGCGAGCAGCTGCTCGACCGCGTCTGGGATCTCTCCTACTCCGCGGGCACGCGGACGATCGACATGCACGTCGCGTCGCTGCGCCGCAAGCTCGACCGGCCCGAGCTGATCCAGACGGTCCGGGGCATCGGGTACCGCGCCAGGCCGCGGTGAGCTCGCTCCGCGGCCGCCTGCTCGCGGCGATCGGGGTCACGGTCGTGCTCTCGGTCGGGTTGACGGTCGCGATCGGGTTCGAGCTCGCGCAGCGAGAGGTGGAGCGCGCGACGCTCCGCGACCTCGCTCACCGCGCAGACGTGCTCGCCGAGCGCGAGCGAGCGGCACTCCTGCCGCTCGGGCGGCTGGGGTCCCTCCAGCAGACGCTCGAGGGCCAGGAGGAACGCGTCGTCGCCGCACCGCTCCGCGGGCCGACCCAGTACCTCGACGCGGGCGAGCAGCGCGCGCTCCGCAACGGGATCAGCCTCGAAGGCGAGCGCGACGGCCTCTACTACGCCGCACGCCCGGTCGCCGGCAAGGCGCTCGTGCTCCTGCGGCCCCGACATCTCGACGCCGGGACTTCGCGTCCCTTCCTCGCCGGCCTTGTGCTGGCCGGGCTCGCGGGCGTCCTGCTCGCCGCCTGCGCGGCGCTCCTGCTCGCGCGCGCGCTCTCCCGTCCGCTACGCCGTGTCGCCAAGGCGTCCGAGCGGCTGGCCGAGGGCGAGCACGAGCCGGTCCCGGTCGAAGGGCCCGACGAGCTCGCGTCGCTCGCGTCGTCGTTCAACGACATGGCGACGAAGCTCGAGCGGGCGCGCGCCGCCGAGCGCAGCTTCCTGCTCTCGGTCACGCACGAGCTGAAGACGCCGCTGACCGCGATCCGCGGCTACGCCGAGGGACTGCGCGAGGGAGCCGTCCCGTCCGCCGAGGCCGCACGGACGATCGAGCTCGAGGCCGCGCGGCTCGAGCGACTCGTCCGCGACGTGATCGACCTCGCGCGCATGAACCGGATCGAGTTCGAGGTCGAGCGCAGGCCGATCGACCTGAACGAGGTCGCCTCGGGAGGTCGTCCGCCGCTACGACGCGCAAGCCCGCGCGTTCGGTGTCGAGCTCACCGCCGAGAGCAACGGCGGCGCGCCGGCGCTCGGCGACCAGGAGCGCGCGGTGCAGGTCGTCTCGAACCTCGTCGAGAACGCGATCCGCGTCACGCCGAGCGGCGGGTCGGTGCGCGTGTCGGCCCACCCGGGCTTGCTCGCGGTCGAGGACACCGGGCCGGGTCTCGGAGCAGAGGAGCTGCCGCACGCGTTCGAGCGCTTCTTCCTCTGGTCGCGCTACGGCAAGACGCGCAAGGTCGGCACCGGGCTCGGGCTCGCGATCGTCAAGCAGCTGACCGAGCAGATGGGCGGCACCGTGCACGTGCAGAGCGACCCCGATCGCGCGACGCGGTTCGAGGTGCGGTTGCCCAGGACCTGACGCGTACGATCAAGGCGTGACCACCGCCGCCGCCGAGCTCGTCGCGCCGCACCAACCACGCCCGATCCGCTTCATGCGGATGGAGCAGGTCGGCGACTGGCGGCTGAAGCTCTACGGGATCGCGCTGCCCGGCCGCGAACCGCGCGAGGAGCTCGTCGAGGCGACGCTTCGGCTCGCTCCCGATGTGTTCGCGGAGGCCGGCGACAACTACGGGGTCGGCTTCGTGACCGTGCACGACTCGGCGACGTTCGGGATCGCGCTCTACTACTGGTGGCAGTCCGCGAACGAGCTGCACCAGCGCATCTACGTCAGTCCCCTCGAGGAGCCGGACGCGCTCACGAAGCTGAAGAACCCCGCAGCCGGCTGCGTCTGGGAGATCGAGGTCGTGGACTTCGAGCGCCGCGCGTGGCTCGAGGACGTGCTCGCGAACCCGGCGGGACCGGATCTCGAGCGCTACCTGAGCCGGAACTTCGCCGTCGAGCTCTAGCTCGAGGCTTGATGCGAAGCTCCCCCGCGCGTCCCGGCCTTTACCAGCTACTCGCGGCTGGCAGCTAGCGGTCGTCCCCGTGGAAGACCGCTTCGACGTTGTTCCCGTCCGGGTCAATGACGAACGCCGCGTAATACCCGGCGTGGTAATGCGGGCGAAGACCCGGCGCGCCGTTATCGCGGCCGCCGGCTTCGACAGCGGCGCGGTGGAACTTGTCAACGGTAGCTCGGTCGGCTGCGGCGAAAGCCACATGAATGGGAGCGCCAGGGGGTTCCCCTTCCCCGATCCAGAAATCTCCACCGCCCTCGATCGCGAACCCAGGCCCCTGCGAGCTCTCCACCACCTTCACTCCGAACGGCTCGAGGGCCCGCTCGTAGAAGGTGCGGCTGCGCGTCACGTCGCGTACTCGCAAGGCCAGGTGGTCGATGAGGGAAGCGTCACGGGCAGCGACACCCTTCATCGTAGAGCGCGATCTTCGGGGAACGTTCCTGAACGCTGGGGCAGGCGAGTGTGTCTCGCCTATAGTTCCACGCTACTCAGCGCGATGGGGCCGTCGAAGATCGACAGGGCGAGGGTCGCCGCCCGGCGCCAGCACCCGGCGCAGCTCCCGGAGGACCCGCGGCGGGTCGGGCGGGAAGAAGATCATGAACCCGCCGGTGACGACGTCGAACCGGCTGTCGGGCAGGTCGAGGTCCTCGGCATCGCCGACGCGCGCCTCGGCGTTGCGGATGCCCTTCGCGATGAGCTCGGCGTTGAGAGGCTCGACCATCCCCGGTGCGAGCTCGATGCCGAGTACCGAGCCGTCGGGGCCGACAGCGTCGAGCGCCGGAAGAGGCACGCACCGCGACCGCAGGCGATGTCGAGGACCTGGCGCCCCGGTCGGGATCCGCCGCGGCGACTAGCGCCCGACCGAACGGGGCGAAGAACCCCACCACCTGGTCGTAGCGTCTCGGCGGCAGCGGAGAACGCTCCGCCCACGATCGCCTTCGGGTCGGGCTGGTCCACGGGGGTGGTGTCCACCTCGTCGCTCATCGGAGCGACCGTACCGGCCGCTGCGCCGAATCGGGGCCGGCTGGCGGATACTAGCGGTTTTACGGCCCCCTGACGTGCGCGCGAAGCGCGCTTGACGCGCCGCGCCGACGATCGCGCCCGACAACGACTTCGGAGGGGGTTGAAATGAAGAAGCTCGTGGTGGGAGCGCTCGTCGCGTTCGTTGCGCTCGGCGCCGTCGGCGTGGCCGCGGCGGAGAGGTTCAAGGGAACCGAGGGAGACGACACGATCATCGGCACGTTCGGCGACGACGTGATCTCGTCGCTCGCCGGCAACGACACGATCGACGCCGAGGGCGGGAACGACAAGGTCTACGCCGGGCCGGGCAACGACCGCGTGATCGCCGGCGGTGGGAACGACATGGCCCGCGGCGGCGCGGGCGACGACGACGTCAGCGGCGGCGCCGGGAACGACGTCGTCCGCGGGCGCCCGGGGAACGACACGCTCTCCGGCGGCGAGGGCAACGACCGCATGTGGCCGGGCAGCGGGCAGGACGTCCAGTTCGGCGGCGACGGCGACGACCGTCTGCACGCGCTGGCGAACGACAACCAGCGCGACGTCCTCGACTGCGGCGCCGGCAACGACGTCGCGATCATCAACGCGCGCGAGCCGCACGACCTCGCGGCGGCGAACTGCGAACAGGTGCGCCGCGTCGTGCCGACGCCTGCAGAGGCGGCGGCCGACGACAACTCGTAAGCGCCGGGTCCTCGAGCTTGTGGCTCTGAGCCACAAGCTCGGGGCTCTCGGGGCTAGATCTTGCGGCGGGGCCGGCGCGCGCCCCACTTGTTGCTGCGGCGCGTACCCGAGTAGACGAGCCGCGCGCGCGCGACGCGCATGCCCTGCGCCTCGAACTGCGCCGTCTCGCCGACCTTGCGGGCGACGTGGCTCACGTCGGCCTGCTGCTCCGGGAGCACGAGTGTGATCCCGATGCCGTCGCGGCCTGCTCGTCCGGTCCGGCCGACGCGGTGCACGTAGCCAATGTCGTCCGCGGGCGGGTCGAAGTTGATCACGTGCGTGATGTCGTCGAGGTCGAGGCCGCGCGCGGCGACGTCGGTCGCGACCAGCGTCGAGACCTTGCCCGACTCGAAGCGCGAGAGCGCGCGCTCGCGCGCGTTCTGGCTCATGTCGCCGTGCATCGCGACCGCGTTGACCTCGTGCCGCTTGAGCTTGTGCACGAGCCGGTCGGCGCCGCGCTTCGTGCGCGTGAAGACGAGCGCGAGCCCTCGCTCCGCGCCCAGGAGCTCGACGAGCGTCTCCACCTTGTTCTCCGGCGGTCACCGGGCACGAACTTGTGCTCGGTCTCACCGAGCTCGAGGTGTGCGGGCAGCTCGGCGTCGTAGCGGCTCGGGTTGAACGTGTACGAGCGCGCGAGCTCGCCGACCTCGCCGTCGAGCGTCGCCGAGAAGAACATCGTCTGACGCTTGCGCGGGATGCGCTTGACGATCGCGTCGACCTGAGGCTGGAAGCCCATGTCGAGCATCCGGTCGGCCTCGTCGAGGACGAGGATCCGGATCCCGTCGAGGCGCACGAGACGGCGCTCGGCGAGGTCCTCGATGCGGCCGGGGGTAGCGATCAGGACGTGGGCGTCCTTGGCCCGCTTGGCCTGCGCGCCGAGCGGCACGCCGCCGTACACGGTCGCCACCTTCAGCTTGCGGGCGGCGGCGAGGGGCGCGATCTCCTCGGCGACCTGAGTGGCGAGCTCACGTGTCGGCACGAGCACGAGCGCGGACGGGCGAGCGTCGCGCGGCTCGAGCCGCTGCACGACCGGGATCGCGAAGGCGATGGTCTTGCCCGAGCCCGTCGGCGACTTGGCGAGCAGGTCCTGCCCGTTCAGGCCGTCCGGGATCACGAGCGACTGGATTGCAAAGGGCGTGTCGATGCCTCGGCGCGCGAGCGCTTCCACGACGGCATCGGCCACGCCGAGCTGGCGAAACGACTTCATTTGTTGTTCGACTCCTTGGTTCGGGTTCGAGATCTGCCTGCCTCGAAACACCCGAAGGAGGAACGAGAAGCGAAATCTCACGGGACGACAGGGCGTCGTCCGTTGGCTCAGAGTAGCAGCAGCCTTGATTCCGGTTGTACCTTTTTGGGGGAGATTCAGCACGAGGAGGCGGCCGATCGCCACAAAAGAGGAGAAGATCGAGCTCGAAGGGGAGGTCGTCGAGGCCCTCCGCAACGGGTTCTTCCGCGTCGCGCTCGACAACGGGCACGAGACGCTCGGCTACATCGCAGGCAAGATGCGCCGCTATCGGATCCGCATCTTCCCCGGCGACCGGATCAAGGTCGAGCTGTCCGCCTACGACCTCGGTCGCGGCCGCATCGTCTACCGCTACCGCGACTAGATGAACTTCGAGGAGCCCGACTGGTTCAGCGCGGCGCGACGCCGGCCGAGGCTTCGCGGCGTCTTCCACCAGTACGCCTTCTTCGTCGCCCTCGCGCTGGGAGTGGCTCTCGTCGTCGCGGCCGACGGAGCAACGGCACGCGTCTCGGCGCTCGTGTTCGCGGCGAGCGTTGCCGCGATGCTCGGCGCGAGCGCGCTCTACCACCGAGTGGTGTGGTCGCCGCGACCGCGCCGCTGGATGCGACGGCTCGACCACGCGGCGATCTTCCTCCTGATCGCCGGGACGTACACGCCGTTCGGGCTCATCGCCCTCGACGGCGCGTGGCGAATCACCGTCCTCGCGATCGTCTGGAGCGGCGCGCTCGTGGCGATCGTGTTGAGGCTCGCGTGGATCGACGCCCCGCGCTGGGTCGCCGCGGTCCTCGCCTTGGGCCTCGGCTGGGTCGGCGTCGTTGCGCTCCCGGAGATCTACGGAGGCGTCGGGCTGCCGCCGCTGACGCTGGCAGCGGTCGGGGGCCTGCTCTACACGGCGGGCGCGCTCGTCTACGCGCTGCGCCGGCCCGACCCGGCTCCGGCCGTCTTCGGGTACCACGAGGTCTTCCACGTGCTGGTCATCGCCGCCGCGGCGTGCCAGTACGTCGCGATCGCGCTTTTCGTGATCTAGCGCCGGTAGGTCTCGACGGCGAGGAAGCCGATCCAGATCGTGAACGTGCCCCCCGCGCAGCCGTAGAGAAACCCGGCTCCGCCGGCGCGGCCGGCAGACTCGGCCCAGAGCCCTCCAAGGAGGAGACCGACGAAGATCAGCCCGATCCCGAGAAATCGCGCCCACTGGAACTCAGCCGCGGCCTCCGCGTTCGGCTTGTCCCAGAAGAGCCCCATCTACGTCAGCCGATCTCCCAGGTGTCGCCGGAGGCGACGAGCGCGGCCAGGTCGCCTTCGCCCTTCGAAGCCTTCGCCTGCTCGAGCTGCTCGGCCATCTGGTCGTCGTAGACCGGCCGCTCGACCGCGCGGAAGACACCGAACGGCGCCGCGCCGACCGCGCCGAGCGTGAGCCGGGACATCGCGAACGCGAGCGACGGCTCGACGTGGTGCGCGTCCCAGACGAGCGCTTCGCCGTCGCCCTCGAAGACCTCGACCGAGCCGTCCGGGCGAAGCCGCACGCCGCGTTCGCCGTCGGCGCCGAACCGCACCGGCTCGCCGTGCCGGAGGTAGATCCGGTTCGTCTTGTCGTCGCGGACCTGCTCGAACGCGTTGTCGTTGTAGATGTTGCAGTTCTGGAAGATCTCGACGAACGCGGAGCCGCGGTGCAGAGCGGCCGCGCGCAGCACCTCGGTCAGCTCCTTCTTGTCGGTGTCGATCGCGCGGGCGACAAACGTCGCGTCCGTGCCGATCGCGAGCGAGAGCGGGTTGAACGGGTTGTCGATCGAGCCCATCGGCGTCGACCCGCTGCGCTGGCCGATCGGCGACGTCGGCGAGTACTGACCCTTCGTCAGGCCGTAGATCTGGTTGTTGAACATCAGGAGCTTGAGGTTGACGTTGCGGCGCAGCGCGTGGATCAGGTGGTTGCCTCCGATCGAGAGCGCGTCGCCGTCCCCGGTGACGACCCAGACCGAGAGGTCCTGCCGCGTGACCGCGAGCCCGGTCGCGATCGCGGGCGCGCGCCCGTGGATCGAGTGCATCCCGTACGCCTGCATGTAGTACGGGAAGCGCGCGGCGCAGCCGATTCCCGAGACGAAGACGATCTTCTCGCGCTCGAGCTTGAGCTCCGGCATGAAACCCTGCACCGCGGCGAGGATCGCGTAGTCGCCGCAGCCCGGGCACCAGCGCACCTCCTGGTCGGACTTGAAGTCCTTCGCGGTCAGCTGGATCAGGTTGCCGTTGCCCTCGCCTGTGCTCACAACATCGCCTCGATCGCCTCGTGGACCTCCGCCGCCCGGAACGGCACGCCGCGCACGCGGTTGTAGCCGACCGCGTCGACGAGGAACTCCGCGCGCACGAGCTTGAGCAGCTGGCCGAGGTTGATCTCGGGCACGAGCACGTTGTCGTAGCGTGCGAGCACCTCGCCCGTGTTCCGCGGGAACGGGTTGAGGTACCGGAGATGTGCGTGCGCGACGGCGTGCCCTTCCTTCCGCGCTCTGATCACGCCGGCGTGCACCGGCCCGAACGAGCCGCCCCAGCTGAGCACGAGCAGCCGCGCGTCGCCGTCGGGATCGTCGACGGCGAGCTCGGGGATGTCCGCCGCGATGCCCGCGACCTTCTGCGCGCGCAGCCGCACCATCTTGTCGTGGTTGTCCGGGTCGTAGCTGACGTTGCCCGTCCCGTCCTGCTTCTCGAGCCCGCCGATCCGATGCTCGAGCCCGGGCGTGCCCGGGATCGCCCACGGCCGCGCGAGCGTCTCGGGGTCGCGCGCGTACGGGAGAAAGACGCCGTCGTCGGGCGGCTCGGTCGTCAGGTCGGCGTCGATCGGCGGGATCGCGTCGAGGTCGGGGATCGGCCACGGCTCGGCGCCGTTCGCGAGGTAGGCGTCCGAGAGCAGGTACACGGGCGTGCGGTACTTGATCGCGATCCGCACGGCCTCGAGCGCGCAGTCGAAGCAGTCGCCCGGCGTCGCCGCGGCGATCACCGGGACGGGGTTCTCCGAGTTGCGCCCGTAGAGCACCATCAGCAGGTCGGCCTGCTCGGGCTTCGTCGGCATCCCGGTCGAGGGGCCGGCGCGCTGCACGTCGATGATCACGAGCGGAAGCTCGAGCGTCACCCCGAGCCCGACGGTCTCCGCCTTCAGGACGACGCCGGGACCGGCCGACGTGCAGACGCCGAGCGAGCCGCCGAAGCTCGCGCCGAGCGCCGCGCCGACGGCTGCGATCTCGTCCTCGGCCTGGAACGTGCGGACGCCGAACTCCTTGTGGTGCGCGAGCTCTTCGAGGATCCCGGACGCGGGCGTGATCGGGTACGCGCCGAGGAAGAACGGCAGCTGCGACTTCACCGACGCGGCGATCAGCCCGTACGCGAGCGCCTGGTTCCCGGTGATCTGCCGGTAGAGCCCGGGCGCGAGCGCCGCCGGGGCGACCTCGTACTGGACGAGGAAGTCCTCCGACGTCTCGCCGTAGTTCCACCCCGCCTCGAACGCGCGGCGGTTCGCCTCCGCGATCTCAGGGCGCTTGGCGAACTTCGTCTGGATGAACTCGAGCGTGTTCTCGGTCGGCCGCCCGTACAGCCACGACATCAGCCCGAGCGCGAAGAAGTTCTTCGAGCGCTCGGCCTCGCGTGAGGTGACACCCTCGATGCCCTTCAGCGCCTCGACCGTCATCGAGGTCAGCGGAATCGCGTGCAGCTTGTAGTCGTCGAGCGTCGCGTCCTCGAGCGGGTTCGCCGTGTAGCCCGCCTTCTGGAGGTTGCGCTCGCTGAAGGCGTCGCGGTTGAGGACGAGCGTGCCGCCTGTCGGCAGGTCGTTCAGGTTCGTGCGCAGCGCGGCGGGGTTCATCGCCACGAGCACGTCCGGCCGGTCGCCCGGCGTGAGGATGTCGTGGTCGGAGAAGTGGATCTGGAAGCCCGAGACGCCGGGCAGCGAGCCCGCGGGCGCGCGGATCTCGGCCGGGAAGTCCGGCAACGTCGACAGATCGTTCCCGAGCGCCGCCGTCTCGCTGGTGAACCGACCCCCCGTCAGCTGCATCCCGTCCCCGGAGTCGCCCGCGAACCGGATCACGACATCGTGAACCTGTTCGACCTGCTTGGCCATGCTTCGGCTCAGGCTAGCTCTTACCGAGAGTGCTCGCGCTCAGCCGCGCCCCGGCGAGGATCCACAGCACGTACGCAAGCCAGGGGGTCCCGAGCACGTCGGTCTGGATCGCGAGCGCCAGCACCGCTGCGAGCGCGGCGGCCGTGCCCGCCGCCCCCGCGCGGGCGAGGCCCCAGAAGAGCGCGGCGTTCCAGGCGATGAACGCGAGCGCGCCGAGCAAGCCGGTCTCGACACCGAGCTCCGTGTACGTCGACTCGCCCGCCTTGAGCGGGACGTCGCTGCGGAGCGCGGTCGCGCCCGCGTTGCCGAGCCCGTAGCCCTGCGGGTGCCGCAGCACGGTCTCGACCCCGTCGCGCAGCGCGGTCAGGTGGCTGCGGATCGACGGCTCGTTCAACGAGACCGTTTCGCCCGGGGGCACGCCGAGCTCGCGCGCGCGGCGCCGCTGCTCCTCGAGGTCCTCCTGCGACCAGGTCGTCTCGGGCGCCACCGTCGGGTACACCTGCGTCCAGACCGCGGCGACCGCGATGGTTGCCGCGGCGGCCAGCGCGGGCCACCACGTCCGGCGCAGGAGCGCGAGCACGACGAGCCCGCCGGCGAGCGCGAGAAACGCGGCGCGCGTGAACGTGAAGAGCAGGCCGACGGCCGCCACCGCCGCGAGCGGCCACCGGCGGCGAGGCTCCGCGGCCCAGAGCAGAAGCGCGACGACGATCATGTACGCGAGCGCGAGCGGGCTCAGGAACGTCGAGACGGAGCGGCGCAGAAGGTCGTCCTCGTCGCCGGTGTTGAAGACGAAGTTCTCGGGCAGCCCGCGCGGCCCGTTGTGCTCGAAGTCGAGCTGTTCGGCGAAGTACGCGGGCACGTCCGCGTCCTCCCACCACTCGATCGGGACGAGGTAGGCCTCGAGCACGCCGAGGGCCGCGACCGCCGCGGCGGCGACGAGGACGAGTCGGCGCAGCGGGGGCAGGACGAGCGAGCGGCCGAGGAAGTAGGCGGCTACGCACGCGAGCCCGTGCCGGAGGCCGAGCAGGACGGCCCTCGCGTCGGCCTCGCCGTCGAGCCAGCCCTGCGGCAACACCGCGTAGAGCAAGACGAACCCGGCGAACGTGAGCGCGAGCGCGTCGACGATCCCCGGGCGGAACGGGAGCCGGCCCGCCGCGAGCGCATCGCGCGCGACTCGCGCGAGCGCCACCGCCAGCAGCACCTCTTTCCAGGCTGCGATCGCCGTGAGCTCGGCGCCGCGCACGCCGGCCGCGAAGAGCGCTGCCATGACGGCGTTGTGGAGGACGAGGCCGACGACGAACGCGTAGACGGCGATCACCGGCCGACGCCAGACGGCGAGCCCGGAGGCGGCCAGCGCAGCGGCGTAGACGGCGAGCGCGACGACCGCCACGGGCTGAGGCTATACCGGCTGTGTGCGGGATTTGTTGCCCGCGTCCGGCCGCTCGATCAGGATGCGGCGGCAGCTCATGAGCGAAGCGACGGTCACGGCGCGGATCCGCCCGGCGGGTCCGTACTCACTCGAGCTCACCGCGCGCGGTGCCTCCGACGCGACGCGGCGCTGGCGCGACGGCGTCCTGCGCGCCGTCGTCGGCGACGTGCAGGTGCTCGCGGCGCAGCGGCGCGACGGAACGGTCATCGTGCGCGGGCCGAACGAGGAGGCCGTCGATCACCTCCGCTGGATGCTCGCGGTGGACGACGACCACACCGAGTTCCTGCGCCGCTTCAAGCACGACAAGCTGCTCAAGGGACCGATCGCACACCTCCAGGGCAAGCGCGTTCTGCGCGTGGCGACGGTCTCGCACGCCCTGCTGCGCGCGCTCTGCGGGCAGTTGATCGACTCTCGGACGGCTCGCCAGATCGAGCGGCGGATCGTGCGGAAGCTCTCAGCTCCCGTCGGCGACCTGCACGCTTCGCCCGACTGCGCGACGCTCGCGCGTGCCTCGCCCGCCGAGCTGCGCGCGCTCGGCCTGCACGCGCGGCGCGGCGCGACGCTCGCGCGGGTATGCCGCTCGGTCGAGCTCGAACGCCTCAAGCAGCTCCCCTCGCCGGTCGTCGCCGAGCGCCTCGAGCGCGAGCGCGGGCTCGGCCCGTGGTCGGTCGGCGTCGTCGGCCTCGAAGGCCTTGGGCGGCGAGAGCTCGGGCTCGTCGGCGACCTCGGCCTGGTCCAGCTCGCGATCGCGCTCGAGGGCCGCTGGGTCGAGGGCCACGAGACCGCTGCGCTGCTGGAGCCGTACGGCGAGTGGGCCGGCCTCGCGAGCGTCTACCTGATGGCTGGTTTCGCGCGAGGACTGATCCCGCTGCCCGAGGGCGCGCGAGTCCGCAAGCCGCCGCATCGCATTTCGTCGCGCGCGGCTTAGAGTTCGAGCATGGAGCGCCTCGCGATCCTCGGCACCGGGAAGATCGGCGAGTCGCTGCTCGCCGGTCTGCTCAGCTCGGGCTGGACGGACGTGGTCGTGACGGCGCGCCGCGAGGAACGGCTCGCGGAGCTTCGCGAGCGCTACGGCGTCGAGGCTACGCGCTCCAACCCGGAGGCCGTGAGCGGCGCGAAGCTCGTGGTGATCGCCGTCAAGCCGCAGGACTACGACGCGCTGCTCGGCGAGGTGGCGCCGGCGCTCTCCTCCGAGCAGACCGTGCTCTCGGTCGCGGCCGCGATCACGACCGCGCAGATCGAGTCGCGCCTCGACTCGGGGGTCCCGGTCGTGCGGGCGATGCCGAACGCGCCCTCGACCGTGCACGAGGGCATCGCAGGCCTCGCCGCCGGCGCGCACGCGGACGACGCCCACCTCGACCTCGCGGAGAGCGTCCTCCTGCACCTCGGCCGGGTCGTGCGGCTCCCCGAGTCGGCGATGGACGCGGTCACGGCGGTCTCGGGCTCGGGGCCCGCGTACTTCGCGCTGCTCGCCGAGGCGATGATCGAGGCCGGGATCCTGCTCGGCCTCTCGCGCGAGGTCTCGACGCAGCTCGTCGTGCAGACGATGCTCGGGACGGCGAAGCTGTTGCGCGACGAGAAGATGCACCCGGTCGACTTGCGCGAGGCGGTCACGTCCCCCGGCGGCACGACGATCCGCGCGATCCGCGTGCTCGAGCAAGAGGGCGTCCGCGCCGCGTTCCTGAACGCGATTCAGGCGGCGATGGAGCGCTCGCAGGAGCTCGCCGCGGGCAAGCCGTAGAGCTTCGGATCGAGCCCGACGAGGAGGCGGCGGCGCGGGCGTGCGCCGACCTGCTCGCCGCAGCGTCGGGCCACGTCGTGCTGACGGGCGGCTCGACGCCCGCACGCGCCTACGAGCTGGCCGCGTCGCTTCGGCCCGACTGGAGCACGTGCGAGCTCTGGTGGGGTGACGAGCGCTGCGTGCCGCCCGAGCACGAGTGGTCGAACTACGGGCTCGTGAAGCGAACGTTGCTCGACCAGATCGCGTCAGCGCCGGGCGCAGTGCACCGAATCGAAGGGGAGAGCTCTCCCGACGAGGCTGCGGCGCGCTACGACGAGGAGCTCGAGGGCGTTGCGCTCGACCTCGTCCTGCTCGGGCTCGGCAGCGACGGTCACGCGGCGTCGATCTTCCCGTTCGCGCCGGCGATCGACGAACGCGAGCGGCGCGCAGTCGCCGCACCGTCGCAGCTCGAGCCGTTCGTCGACCGCGTGACGATGACGATTCCCGTGCTCGAGTCGGCGCCGCTCGTCGTCTTCCTCGTCAGCGGCGCGTCGAAGGCGGAAGCGGTGCGGCGCGTGTTCACCGAGCCGCCGAGCGCCGCGGCGCCGGCGAGCTTGATCCGGTCGGTGCAGGGCACCACGCTCGTGATCCTCGACAGTGCAGCGGCGAGCGAGCTACGGCAGGAGCTCTGACTCGAGCTCGGCGTGGAGCCCGCGCCGCTCGGCAAGCGCCTGGAGCACGAGCACCGTGTCGGCGACGGCGACGTCCTCGAGGTAGTCGGTGCGCGTCTCGAACGACTCGAGCACGCTCTCGACTGCCTCGACGTAGCCGACCACGTCCGTGCCGGCGGCGATCATCGCGAGCGCGTCGCCCACGTCGCGCGGGAAGTCGTCGCGCGTCCGGATCGCGTCGGCGTGGACCCGCGCTTGGTCGTCCTCGCCGAGCACGAGGTACGCGAGCGCGGCCGCGTAGCGGCCGATCGGCGAATCCGCCTCCGCGGCGCCGGCATCGAGCGCCCAGCGCGCCTCGTCCTCGGCGGGGTCGCCTGCGAGCAGCCGCGCCTTCATCCCTGCGATCGGGCGGCCCCAGGAGCCCGGCGGCGCGTCCGACCAGCTGTCGCGGTACGCGCCGACGGCTCGGTCGAGCCACTCGCGCGCGGCCCCGCGATCGCCGCGCATCAGGTGCGCGAGCCCTGCGCCGTAGGCCGCGTTCCCGCGCAGCACGGCTCCCTGCGCCTCCTGCGAGCGACGAGCCTGGCGTTCGGCGACCGCGTCCCAGTCCATCACACGAGCATGCGGTACAGCGCGACCGTCTGCTCCGCGATGCGGTCCCAGCCGAACGACTCCACAGCGCGCAGCCGGCCGGCCTCGCCCATCCGCGTTGCCCGCGCCTGGTCCGCGACGAGCTCGTTGATCGATGCGGCGAGCGCGGCCGGGTCCTCGGGCGGCACGAGCAGCCCCGTCTCCCCGTCGACCACGACCTCCGGGATCCCGCCGACCCGCGAAGCGACCACCGCCGTCTCGCACGCCATCGCTTCGAGGTTGACGATGCCGAGCGGCTCGTAGATCGACGGGCAGACGAAGACGCGCGCATGCGAGAGGAGCTCGATCACCTCCGGCTTCGGCAGCATCTGCTCGATCCAGACGACATCGTCGAGCCGCGCGACCGCCTGCTCCGTCTCGCGCGCGAGCTCCTCGGTGTCCGGCGCGCCCGCCGCGAGCACGAGCTGCGCGCCCTCGAGCGAGGGCGCCGCGGCGAGCAGGGTCGAGAGCCCCTTCTGCTTCGTGATCCGTCCGACGAAGAGCACGTACGGCTCGCGCACGCCGTAGCGCTCGAGCGCGCCGCGCGTCTCCACGCGCCGGTACTCGTTCGTGTCGATCCCGTTGCCGATCACGTGCACACGCTCGGAGTCGAGCGCCGGGTACGCAGCGAGCACGTCCTCGCGCATTCCCTTCGACACGGCGATCACCGCGTCCGCGCCCTCGAGCCCGACGCGCTCGCACCAGCTCGAGAGCCGGTAGCCGCCGCCGAGCTGCTCGGCCTTCCACGGGCGGGACGGTTCCAGGCTGTGCGTCGTCGCGACGTGCGGGACGCCGTGCAGCAGCTTCGCCAGGTGCCCGGCGAGGTTCGCGTACCACGTGTGACTGTGGACGAGGCGTGACCCGTCGAGATCCGACGCCATCAGGACGTCGACGCCGATCGTCTTCAGCGCGGCGTTCGCGTCCGCGAGCTCCTCGGGCGGTCGGAACGCAAGCGCGCCCTCCCGCTCTGCACCGAAGCAGCGAACCTCGACCTCGATCAGCCGGGCGAGCTCACGGGCGAGGTAGTCGACGTGGACGCCCGCGCCGCCGTAGACCTCGGGCGGGTACTCGCGTGTCAGAAGCGTGATCTTCACGCCACCATGCTCGCGGAATCCGCGCCATCGTCTATGCTGTACCTGCGCAGCCCGAGTCGGGGTCAGATCCGGGCCGCACCTCTGATGGAAGCAGCAGCGCGTTCCGCGCTGCGATCGTGGCAACGACGACCGATCACCTCACCGAATCGCCGCTCGCGGGCGACGGACTCGCCGAAGCGGCACGCCGGGCCCAGGACTGGGCGGGCGAGGCGTTCCTGCACGCCGGCGAAGAGCCCGCCGAGGTGCTCGCGCCGGGAACCGCGCGGCGCCGCGCGCTCGACGACGCGCTGGCCGAGCTCGACGCGGGCCAGGCGACGCCGTCGACCCAGTGGAAGGTCCGCTACGGCCTCATGCTCGGGCTGGAGCGAGTCCTCGTCGAGGAGCGGCCGAAGCTCGCGTCGGGGACGGCGCTCCGCCGCCACCAGGTCGACGCGCTGGCCGGGATGCTGACCGAGCTGATCCACGCCAACCAGAAGGAAGACACGAACGGCAACGGCAACGGGCAGGCAGTCGTCGAGGAGGTCGTCGAGGAGGAGGACGAGGACGAGCTCGGCCTGCTGGCGAAGGAGCCGAGCGAGGAGTCCGAGGAGGACGTCTACCACGGTCCCGACCCCGGCGCCGCGCGGCGCTTCCGCTTCCGCCATCCGACCGCGTCCGGCAAGACGATCGCGGCGGGAGGCTTCGTCGAGGCCGGCCGGACGCTCGGGATCCTGATCCTCACCCACCGCCGGCTGCTCGTGCAGCAGTTCAACCGCGACCTCACGACCGAGGGCTACGCGGACAGGTTCACGGACGCGATCCTGCGCGACGAGCGCCCGCCACGCGAGAACCCGATCACGATCCAGACGTACGCGTGGTTCGCGCGCCACGTCGACGAGATCTCGCGCGACGCATACCACCTCGTGATCTGCGACGAGGCGCACACGGCGCTCGGCGAGAAGACCTCGCGCGCGATCCGCTCGTTCCATCCCCCGCTCTACATCGGGATGACCGCGACGGAGCAGCTGATCGCGAAGCAGGTCTCCGACGTCTTCCCCGCCTCGGTCGACGACCTCCCGCTCGCGGAGGCGGCGCGGCGCGGCCTGATCGCGCCGCTGCGGAACCTGCGAGTCCCGCCGGTCGCGGCGATCAACAACGTGCCGATCGTCGGCGGCGACTTCGACCAGGAAGAGCTGGCGAAAGCCCTCGACCACCAGGCGCTCAACCTCGCCGCCGCGTCCCTCTACCGCGACCGCTTCGACAACACGCCGGGGATCGTCTACGCCGCCGGCGTCGACCATGCGTACCACCTGGCGCAGGAGTTCCGTGCCGTCGGGATCAAGGCGGAGGCCGTTTCCGGCCGCACGCCGCCCGTGCGGCTGGCCGAGACGCTTGCGGCCTACGAGCGGGGCGAGATCAACGTCCTGATCAACGCGATGCTGCTCGCCGAAGGCTGGAACTCACCGCGCGCGACCGTCTGCATGCACCTCGCGCCGACCGCCTCGCGCCGCGTCTACCAGCAGCGAATCGGGCGGATCATGCGGATGCACGCGCGCAAGGAGGCGGGGATCGTCGTCGACTTCGTCCCGAAGGGCGCGACGCACAACGACCGCGTCGTCTCGTTGCACTCCCTGCTCGACGCGGACTTCTACCGCGAGGGCGCCCGCGTCACGCCTGCTCCGCGGCGCCGGGTCCAGCGGCGCGCCAAACGCAAGCTGACGCCCGCCCCGTGGCTCGTGCCGGTCACGCCCGACGTCCGGCGCCGCCTCGCGGTGATCCAGCGCGAGTGGCAGCGCGTCGACCCGAAGTACCTCGACGACGACGAGCAGCGCTTCTGGGCCTCGATTGCCGGGCGTCAGATCCGCTTCGAGGAACGCACGCAGTTCGTCGAGAAGCTGACGACCGGCCGAGCGACGAAGGGCGCGCTCGAGCAGTTCCTCGCCACCGCCGCAGCCGAGAACCCCAACCGGCGCCTGCGGATGATGGCGCTCGCCGACCGCGTCTCGATGCGCGTGGAGCGGGCGGACTTCGACGACCTCGTCACGCTCGTGACGTCCGCGCCGACGTGGGACAAGGACCGGCTCGCCGGCATCCGCGTCCTGCTGCGCGCGATCGGCGAGGGCAACGTCGACGCGCCCGACCAGATCCTCGCCCGCTGGACCTGGCGGCTCGCCCGCGCCGCGCGCAAGGTGCTCGACCGCAAGGCGAGCCAGGAGTACCCCGAGGCGAAGCGGCTGCTCGGAGCGCTGGCGAACTCGCGCGGGCACCGGCACGAGGAGAACGCGGCGAAGCTCGTCAACACCGCGCTCGAGCTTCCGACGCCGGTCGGCGGCGCGCTGCTCGCGTCCGCCGAGGCGTACACGCCGCGCGCGACCAAGCTGCTCGACGCCGCCCGCGAGCGGCTCGGTCCGATTCAGGAGGTCGCGCTCGCGCTCGCCGAGAACCTGCCGCAGCCGAAAACGCAGCCCGCGCGCAAGCGGCGCCGGCGCCGGCGCAAGAAGAAGACGGAGACGCCGGCGCAGCAGCAGCAGCAGCAGCAGAACGGGCAGCCCGAGCCGCAGCCGCTTCCCAAAGCCGCCGAGGCGTAGCTACGCAGGCGGGCCGCTGGACGCGGCCGGTCCCCCGTTGCCCTTCTCGCGCTCGCGCAGGAAGCGCGTGAGCTCGGCGGCGATCGCGTCGCCGGAGGGCAGGTCGGCCTCGTTCTCCATCTCTTCGGTCCGCTGCTCGAGCTCCTCGACGTACGCAGCCGTCTCGGGGTCGGAGGCGACGGCCTCGCTGACCTGATGTGCGTAGGACTCGCTCGCCTCCTCGAGCTCGCTCGTGTCGATCTCGGTGCCGAGCAGGTCACCGAGACGGCCGCAGAGCGCGAGCGCCGCGCGCGGGCTCGGGGCGAGCGACACGTAGTGCGGCACGGCGGCCCAGAGGCTCGCCGACGGGAGCCCGGCGTTCTTGCACGCGTCGTGGAGCACGCCGACGATCCCGGTCGGTCCTTCGTAGCGGGAGGGCTGGAGTCCGAGCCGCTGGACGAGGTCCGCGTCGCTCGCGGAGCCGGTGACCGGGGACGGGCGCGTGTGCGGAACGTCGGCGAGCAGCGACCCGAGCGTGACGACGAGCTCGACGCCGAGGTCGCCGGCCAGGCCCGTGACGAGGTTCGTGAACGTGCGCCAGCGGACGTTCGGCTCGACGCCGAGCAGCAGCAGCGCGTCGCGCTCCGCGCCCGGAATCGAGGCGTGGTAGAAGGCGTTGTCCGGCCAGTCGATCTGGCGCGTGACGCCGTCGACCAGCGACACGTGCGGCCGGGTCGCCTGGAAGTCGAAGAACTGCTCGGGGTCGATGTCGGCGAAGCGGGCCGCGCGCCAGGTGCGGGCGAGGAACCCGCCCGCCAGGGAGGCGCCCTGGCCGCCGTCGTTCCAGCCGCGGAACGCGGTGATCAGGACCGGCTGCCGGAGCTCCGGCCGCGACGAGACGCGAAGCTCGTCCATCGCCTCAGTCTACGTTCGGGCTGGCGCTGCGGTTGGGCGCCAGAAGAGCGTCACCAGCCAGACCGTGACGCCCCAGATTCCCGCCGCGAGCGCGACGTGAACGAGCACGAGCCACCACGGGAGCTCGTTCCGCCACTGGACCTCGCCGACCACCGCCTGGGTCAGCGCGAGCCCGAGCAGGAGCCGGGACACGCGCCTGGGCGCGAGCGGTGCGCGGCGCAGGTGCCAGACGAGCGCGAGCAGCGCGAGGCCGAAGACCGCGGTCGCGCGAACGTGCAGCCGGATCGCTTCCTCGAGGCCGCTCAACCGGTCGACCACGTCCGCGTCGCCGGCGTGCGGGCCGCTCGCGGTCACGAACGTGCCGGTGACGACGACGATCAGCGTCAATGCCGCGAACAAGAGCCCGAGTCTCCGTAACCGCTTACCGACGAACGGAGCGCCGCGCTGGTGCGCCTCGACCGCGACGACCACGGCGGCGGCGAGGACGACGATCGCGAGCAGGAAGTGCGCCATCACAGCGAGCGGATCGAGCTCCAGCCGCACCGTCAACAGGCCCAGCGGCGCCTGCGCGAGCGTTCCGAGCGCCGCGACCCACGCGACTGCGCGCGTCCAGGGCGGGAGCGTTCGGAGGAAATGAGACGCGACGGCCGTTGCGAGCGAGAGCAGAATCGGGAAGAGGCTGACGAGCCGGTTCCCGAACTCGACGAACGAGTGGTAGTCCTTCTCCGGAAAGACCGCGCCGGGCGAGCAGCCCGGCCAGCCCTCGCAGCCGAGCCCCGACCCGGTCAGCCGCACCGTCGCGCCCGAGACGACGATCAGGTAGAGCGAGAGTGCCGACGCGAAGGCGAGCTTGCGGAACCGCGTGGGCGAGACCTCGAAGCCGCCAACACGGCTCGCCTCCGCCTCGACGTGCATCGGTCCGAGCGTACCTGGACTACGTCAGCGGCTCGATCAGCGCCGGGTAGCCGTCCGCCCCGTCGAACGGCGTCGGCCGTGAGCCGAGGAAGAGGGGCCGGTCGGCGGCGTTGAGCAGCACCGGCATCAGGTCGGGCCCACGCAGGTGCCCGAGGATCCCTCGCGAGCACGCCAGCTCGCCGAACTGGTCGACCTCGTCGGCGCGCACGCCCGGTCCGGCGACGACGAGCGGCACCGGGTCGCCGGAGTGGATCACCTCAGGCGACGCCGGCGTCGCGTGGTCGCCGGTGACGCAGACGACCGCGTCGGGGAGCGAGAGCTCGGCGAAGACGTCGTCGAGTTGCTCGATCGCGCGCTGCTTCTCGCGCGGGTCCTTCGTGTGGCCGGCCGCGTCGACCGACTTCTGGTGCACGAACACGAACGTATCGCCGCGGTCGAGCAGCGCGCGCACGCGTGCGAACCGCCGGCGCAGGTCGTCGGCGGGATCGCCCGTCTCGGGCTCCTCGATCGGCTCCAGCCCGACGTACGCGCCGAGACCACGCAGGAACGCCGACTCGCCCACGAACGAGCCGCCGACACCGTGACGCTCGAGGAACGAGGGCACCTGCGTCGGCGCGCCCCACCACTTCAGCGTGATCACGTTGAAGCGCTCGCCGTCGAGCCGGCGCATCACCTCGCGCGTCCACTCCTCAGCCGCGCGCGCCGTCCGCTCGGCCTCCGGCACGACCGCCTGCGGCCGAAGCATGGGATGCCGGTCGCGGAAGAACGCGTCGCTGTCCGTCACGCGCGGGTCGGCGCCGCCTGCGACGCGCAGCACGGCCTCGCCGCGCCAGACATGCGTGAGCTCGAACCGAAGTCCCTCGACCTCGATCGACGCGCAGCGCTCGATCAGCCGCTCCGCCTCGTCCGCGTCGCGTTCGGGGTCCGGGCGCCCCGTCAGCCACCAGCCGTCGTCGCGACGCTCCGCCGGCCTCAGGGCGGCGTACGCGAAGACGTGCGCCGGCGACACGTCCTGCCCACGGCCCACGGCCTCGAACACCGCGCGCCCGGGGAACTCGTCTGACCGGTAGCCGAGCATCGACCAGTGCGCGACCTCGGACGACGGAGCCCGGCCCGGGCCGACCGCGTAGAGCACGCCGCACGACCCGCGTGCGCAGAGCGCGTCGAGGTTCGGCGTGCGCGCCGCTTCGATCCCAGTCCGCCCGCCGAGCACGGCGTGCGCACGGTCGCCCAGCCCGTCCAGGAGGACGACGACGATCGGCTGCATCTAGACGGTGACGCGCTCGAACGAGCGGAGCACGCGCGCGACCGCCGGCGTGACGAGCGACTCCCAGTCGCCCCCGTGACGCAGCGCCGCGCGCACGTCCGCGCCCGAGACGCCCTTCTCGGCGCCCTCGTCGAGCACCACGACCTCGTAGCCGGCCGCGCGCAGACGCTCGACCTTCGTGCCGCCCCACTCGGAGAAGAGCCGGATGTACTGCGTGACACCGTCCGGGACGTACGCGGGCCAAAGCTCCGGCTCGTTGACCGGGAAGGGGATCACATGGATGCTCGAGAGGTCGAGGCCCAGCTCCGCGGCGGCCGCCTTGACCATCAGCAGACGCTCGGCGTACGACCACGGGTTCGACTCGGGCAGGTGACGCAACGGGTCGGACGCCTCCGGCCGCACACGCGCGGGATCGGGGTTCGTGATCCCGACGAAGACCTCGTCGGAGCGCTCGGCCGCGCGGGCGAGATACTCGACGTGTCCTTTGTGGAACGGCTGGAAGCGGCCGTGGATCATGCCGCGCGCCGTCAACGAACGATGACTCCCGCTCCCTCCTCGACGAGGCCGATTCGCCGGAGAAACAGCCCACGCCGGTCGAACTCGGCCTCGAGCGCAGGGCCACGCTCTCGCGGAAGCGAGATCAGCAGCCCACCTGCGGTCTGCGGGTCGAAGCCGAGCGCGACGAGCGAGTCCGGCACGCCGTCGAGCTCCACGTGCCCCGCGACGAAGTCGCGGTTGCGGGGATCCCCACTGGTCCGCACGCCCTTGCGCGCGAGGTCGAGCGCGCCGTCGATCGCCGGGAAGCGCTCCGACTCGAGCACGAACGCGACTCCGCTTCGCGACGCCATCTCGTGCGCATGGCCGAACAACCCGAACCCCGTCACGTCGGTGACGGCGTTCGGCGCCACGAGCCTGAGCACGTCGGCGGCGTCTTTGTTCAGCGTCCGCATCCAGCGGATGGCCCGCTCCAGCGGCTGCGTGCCGGTCAGCGCCTGCCTGATGCCCGACAGCACGAGGCCGGTACCGAGCGGCTTCGTCAGGAAGAGCGCGTCGCCGGGCCTCGCACCGTTCTTCGGCCAGATCGCCTTCGGGTGGGCGGTGCCGACGACCGCGAGCCCGTACTTCGGCTCCTCGTCGCGGATCGTGTGGCCGCCGGCGAGGATCCCGCCCGCTGCGCGCACCTGCTCGTCCGCCGCCGCGAAGATCGCTGCGAGCATCTCGGTCGGGAGCTCCTCGGGAAACGCGGCGATCGAGAGCGCGAGCAGCGGCGTCCCGCCCATCGCGAACACGTCGTTCAACGCGTTCGTCGCGGCGATCGCGCCGAAGTCGCCCGGGTCGTCGACGACCGGCGGGAAGAAGTCGAGCGTGAAGATCAGCGCGCGCTCGTCGTCGAGCTTGTACACCGCCGCGTCGTCGGCCGGCGCGAGGCCGACGAGCAGGTTCTCCGACTCGACGGGCACGAAGCCGCGCAGCAGCTCCTCCAGCTTCGCGGCGGAGTACTTGGCGGCGCAGCCGCCACAGCTCGCGAGCTCGGTCAGCCTCACCGTCGAGGTCTCGGGCGTCACCTGGGCCTCCAATCCGGACCGGAACAGTAGAGCAGCAGCTCTTCGTACCCAGACGACGAACGGTTCACCCGTATTCCCGTACCGGACGACGGCGGCCGCGAGGCCGCCGTCGTCTCAGGGGAGAGAGAGGAGCTTGCGGCTCCCCCACACGCGTTTTCGGCGCAGGCGACGCCGAACCTGCTAGAGAATCACATCGTGCGCGCGGCGTTGATCACCGGCGGCTCGTCCGGCATCGGCCTCGCGATCGCGCGCATGCTCCGCGAGGAAGGCTTCGAGCTCTCGCTCGCCGCGCGGACGAAGGAACGCGTCGAGAGCGCAGCCGACGAGCTCGGCGCGCAGGCACTGGTCGCCAACGTCGCGGACGACGACGACTGCGAGCGCATCGTCCGCGAGCATGCCGAGCGGTTCGGCCGCCTCGACGTCCTCGTCAACTGCGCCGGTGTCGGAATCGGCAGCCCGACCGAGTCGCTGACGACGAAGAAGTGGGACCTCCAGCTGGACGTCAACCTGCGCGGCGCGTTCGTCGTCACGCGGGCGGCGATCCCGATGCTGCGCGAGTCGACGGGGCTCGTCGTCAACCTCGCCTCGATCGCGGGGACGATCCCGACGCCCGGCCTCGCCGGCTACGGCGCTGCGAAGGCCGGGCTGATCTCGCTGACGCGAACGCTGAACCGCGAGCTCGAGGACGACGGGATCCGCCTCTGCGCGCTCTGCCCCGGGTTCGTCGACACGCCGATGGCCGCGTGGACCGGCATGTCCTCCGACGAGATGATCCAGCCCGAGGACTGCGCCGAGGTCGTGCGGATGCTGCTTCGGCTCAGCCCTCGGGCTCGCGTCCCTCAGGTCGTGATCGAGCGCCTGGGCGAGAGGATCTAGGCGCCCTTTTCGATCGGTACGTCCACCAAGTTCCCCCACTCGGTCCAGGAGCCGTCGTAGTTGCGGACGTCCTGGTACCCGAGCAGCTCGCGGAGGACGAACCACGTGTGCGCGCTGCGCTCGCCGATGCGGCAGTACGCCGTCACTGCCCGGTCGGCCGTGACGCCCTTGCCCTCGTAGAGCTGGCGAAGCTCGTCCGCGCTCTTGAACGTGCCGTCGTCGCGGACCGCCTGTGCCCACGGGATCGACTGCGCGGTCGGGATGTGGCCGCCGCGCTGCGCGCCCTCCTGCTCGTAGCCGGGCGCGGCGATCAGCTCACCGGAGTACTCCTGCGGGGAGCGGACGTCGACGAGCGCGTCGCGGCCGATCGCCCCGAGTACCGCGTCGCGCCGCGCGCGGATCGTCTCGTCGCGCTCGCGCGCCGAGTAGGTCGTTGCAGTCGCCTCGGGCACGTCGGTCGAGAGCTCACGCCCCTCGTCGATCCACTTCTGCCGGCCGCCGTCGAGGATGCGGACGTCCTCGTGGCCGTAGATCTTCAGGTACCAGTACGCGTACGCGGCGAACCAGTTGTTCTTGTCGCCGTAGAGCACGAGCGTGGTGTCGTTGGAGATCCCGCGCTCGCCCATCAGGCGCTCGAACGCCTCCCGCTCGACGAGGTCGCGCTCGACGGGATCCTGGAGGTCGTCTCGCCAGTGGAGCTTGATCGCCCCGGAGATGTGGCCCTCGTCGTAGAGGTCGGGATTCTCGTCGACCTCCGCGACGACCACCTTGTCGCCGCCGAGGTTGTCGACGAGCCAGTCCGTCGTGACCAGCACGGGCTTCGCGTAGCCGTTCTCCGCCATCTCTGCCCTCCTATTACTTCCCGTATTGAAGTAAGACCTTACCGCAGCTAGACGGGCAAGGCAGGGCGAAGTTTCCCCGTTCGAGGTGTTTCCTGACGGGGCTACGACAAAGTCGCGCCGGAGCGCTCGATCAGGTGGGGCCGCACGTGGAGTGGTGAGAGACTCGCAAGGCCGGGAGCGCACGTTGTGCCTGCGACTCGGCCCGGGAGCTCTGGCGCGGGTTACCAGGCGCCGTCGCCGAAGCCGAGCCAGTCGAGCTTGCCCAGCACCGAAGACACGGCGAGTGCAGTGAGTACTGCCAGGTGGGTGAGGCGTGCCTGCATGGTGTGCGTCGTCACCTCCCTTCGCGCTAGAAGCGGAAGTCCTGGAGCGCCTCCGCGGCGCGCCGGTAGAGGTGCGCCGCATCGCGGTCGTCTCCGCGGCGCGTGGCGAGATCGCCGAGGGCGACCCACGACGCGGCGCGGTGGCTGACCGACGTGTACTGCTCGAAGGTGGCGTCCGCCGCGCGGAATTGCTCCTCCGCCTCGTCGAGCCGGCCCTGCTCGAGCAGCGCGCGACCGAGGACGAGCTGGGCGTTCCCGATCTCGTCGAGCCAGTCGACGCGGCCGTCGAGCAGGCGGAGCGCGTGGCGCGCCTGCTCCTCGGCCTGGTCGACGTTGCCGGTGCGCAGATGCACCTGGGCGAGCGACGACACCGCCATCGCCGCGTCGGCCTCGTGCCCGAGGTCGAGCGCGATGCGGAACGACTCCTTCAGGTGCGGGATCGCCTCGTCGGGCTTGCCGAGCAGGAAGTTGAGCCCGCCGACGACGTTCAGGAGGCGGCCGACGTGGCGCTGCTCCGCGAGCTCCTCGTAGATCGACTTCGCGCGCTCGGCGTAGCTCCGCGCGAGCACCCAGTGGCCCTCGCGCTCGGCGACCAGCGACGCCTGGAAGAGCGCATGCGCGAGCGCCGGCTGATCGTGCGCCGACTCTGCGAGCTCGAGCGCGCGCTCGACGTCCTCCTTCGCCGCCTCAAAGTCACGCTGGCGGCGGTAGCAGCGGGAACGCGCCTCGAAGAGCTTCGAGCGGAGCACGTCGGACGGGAGGTTCGACCGCTCGCAGAGCTCGAGCGCGGCGTTGAAGAGCGCGAGCGCCGTCGAGACGCTCGAAAGCTTGTAGCGCGCGACGCCGAGCTCGTAGACGACCTCGGCGCGCTCGATGTCGGAAAAGCTCGGCCCCTCCGTCAGCGAGCGAGCGCGCTCGAGCATCGGGAGCGCCTCGCGGACATCACCGTTGATCGCGCGCGCCCGCGCCTCGCCCGCAAGCGCACGGGCCTCGAGCTCGGGCGAGCCCGTCGCGAGCACGCCGGAGCGCAGCGCCTCGAACTCGTCGAGCGCTTCCGGGATGCGGTCGGAGCGCATGAGCGCCTCGGCGCGGGCGAGCCCGGCCTCCACACGGCCACGCTCGTCGGTGGAGACACCGTTGGCGAGGAAGTTCGTGTCGACGTCGAGCCGCTTCGCGAGCCACTCGATCGTCTCGGCCGTCGGGCGTGTCTTCCCACGCTCGATCTGGCTGACGTACTCCTTCGAGAACCGGTCGCCGGCGAGCTCGCCCTGCGTCAGGCCTGCGGCCACGCGGAGCTGGCGCAGACGCTCGCCCAGAGCGAGGGCGGCGGGCTTCGCCAGGCGTTGCGGCTCGATGCGGAGGGTGCGGCTCATACGGACGGCGCGAGAAGTGTTCTCGATACTTCACCAAAGTGCAAGGGGGACGTTGTTCATATCCCCCAAAAGGGTCATGTCTCCACGAAAAACAGGTCAACCGCGCGGACGCAAAATCACTTGACCGGGTTACTTGACAACCCCAGACATGACTCTTACAGTGGGTCTAACCTTGCCGCCCGGCCGGACGCCAGGTCAGGCGCAGGGGGCGCGCCAGGGCGACACAAAAGCCGGTGGCGTGGCTGGGCCGCAGAGCCATGGCCACCGGCAGTCGCCTCAGGTGGGTCAGGCGCAGACGAAGGAAACCCCCAGGGGGCCGCAGCCCAGGGGGTTTCCTTTTTTTCTCGGTCAGACCGTCTCGATCGCGGGTGCGGGCACGTCATAACGCTCCCGCCGAACGAGGGCCGCCGCGACGACGGCGCCGGCGAGCGCGATGCATCCTGCGACGACGAGCGTGGTCGAGAAGCCCTCGACGAACGCCTCGGGCGTCGTGCGGCCGTCGACGACCTCCGCGAGAATTGCGCCCATCAGCGCGATGCCCAGCGCGCCGCCGACCTGCCGCATCGTGTTCAGCGTCGCGGAGCCGACGCCCGCCTTGTCCGTCGGCACCGCCCGGAGCACGGCGGCCGCGGTCGGCGTCATCGCGAGGGCCATCCCGACGCCGCCGACGAGCAGCCCCGGCAGGAGGTCCCAGAAGCGCGCGCTGGTGCCGAGCGTCGCGTAGTAGAAGAGCTGTACGGCGAGCAGCGTCAGCCCGCTCGTGATCAACCAGCGCGACCCGACCCGGTCGGAGAGCTTCCCCGCCGCAGGTGCGATCAGCATGATCAGCAGCGTCATCGGCAGGAACGCGGCTCCGGTCTGCGTGGCGCTGAAGCCGAGGATGTTCTGCATGTAGAGCGAGAGGAAGAAGAAGACGCCGAACATCGAGAGCGCGACGAGCAGCATCGCGATGTTCGCGCCGGTGAACGTGCCGTTCTTGAACAGCGCGAGGTCGAGCATCGGCAGCCGCTGGCGCAGTTCGAGGACGACGAACGCGGTCAGCGACACCGCCGCGAGGACGAACGCCCCCACGATCCGGCCGGACGTCCAGCCGTAGGTGTTCGCCTCGATCAGGCCGTAGGTCAACGCGAACAGGCCGATGCCCGACGAGAGCAACCCGGGCACGTCCACCCGCTGCTCCTCCGAGGTGTCGCGCGACTCGTCGATCAGCAGGTAGCTCGCGGCGACGCCGAGGACGCCGACGGGCACGTTGATCAGGAACACCCAGCCCCAGCTCCAGTGCTGCGTGATCAGGCCGCCGACGAGCGGTCCGATCGCGAGAGCCATCGCGGAGACGCCGGCCCAGATCCCGATCGCCATGCCGCGCTGGCGCGGCGGGAAGGCGGCGGAGATGATCGCGAGCGTCGCCGGGTTCATCAGGGCGGCGCCGCCTCCCTGCACGATCCGCCAGGCGATCAGCTCGTCGCCGCTGTCGGCGAGCCCGCAGAACAGCGACGCGATCGTGAACACGATGATGCCGACGACGAAGATGCGCCGCCGTCCGAGCAGGTCGGCGAACTTCCCACCCGTCAGCATCAGCGCGGCGAAGCTGAGCGCGTAGCCGGTGACGATCCACTGGAGCTCGGAGATGCCGACGCCGAGGTCGCGCTGGATCGAAGGGAGCGCGACGTTCACGACGGTGTTGTCGAGCATGATCATGAACAGCCCGACGGCGACGGCGCCGAGCGTCCACCAACGGCGGTTGGCGCTCGTATAGAGGCGCTGCCTCACGCCGGGAGAGTAGTCGGCGACTACAGGGCTAGGATCGCCGCGATGAGCGAGTTCGTCTGGGAGCCGTCCCGCGAGCGCCACGAGCAGGCGAACGTCGTGCGGCTCTGGCGCAAGCTTGGCTGCGAGAGCTACCACGAGCTCCAGCGCCTCTCGATCGAGGACCCCGAGCGCTTCTACCCCGCGCTCGTCGACGACCTCGGGCTCGAGTTTTCGACGCCGTGGGAGCGCGTGCTCGACACCTCGAAGGGGATCGAGTGGGCGACGTGGTTCGTGGGCGGCCGCCTGAACGTCGCGACGAACTGCCTCCACCGCTGGGCGGAGCGCCGGCCCGACGATCCGGCCGCCGTCTTCCTCGGCGAGGACGGGGAGCGGCGCGTACGCACCTACCGCGAGCTGTCGGAGGAGACCGTGCGGCTCGCGGAGGCGCTCGTCGAGCTCGGCGTCGAGACTGGCGATCGCGTCGCGATCCTGATGCCGATGTGCCCCGAGGTAGCGGTCGCCGCGCACGCGTGCGCGCACGTCGGAGCCGTCCAGGTCCCGGTCTTCTCCGGGTTCGGCGTGCCCGCCGTCCGACAGCGCCTCGAGGCCTCGGAGGCGAAGGTGGTGATCTGCGCCGACGGCTCGTTCCGGCGCGGCCGCTGGCTGCCGATGCGCGCCACCGTGGACGAGGCCGCCGAAGGGTTGCCGGTCGAGGTGGTCGAGTGGGACCGCCGCCGCTCCGAGTGGCCGGAGGTCGTGCAGCGGCAACCGGGAACGCTGGCGGCGCTCGAGGTCGACTCGGAGCACCCGTACCTGCTGACGTACACGTCGGGCACGACGGGCCCGCCGAAGGGCGTGCTCCACGTGCACGGCGGCTTCCTCGTCTCGATCGCGCGCGAGGTCGCGTACCAAACCGACGTGAACGAGGGCGACGTCGTGCACTTCGCGACCGACATGGGTTGGATCATGGGGCCGTGGACGGTGGTCGGCGCCGGCGCGGTCGGCGCGACGATCGTCTTCGCCGAGGGCGCCCCCGACTGGCCCGACGACCGGCTCTGGCGCACGATCGAGCAGGAGCGCGTGACGATGCTCGGCGTCTCGCCGACGCTGATCAGGGCGCTGATCTCGAAGGGCGAACCGCGCGCCGACACCTCGTCGCTGCGCGCGATCGCGACCACCGGCGAGCCGTGGAACCCCGACCCCTACCTTTGGCTGCACCAGCACGTCGGCGGCGGGCGCACGCCGATCGTGAACCTGAGCGGCGGGACCGAGGTCGGCGCGTGCTTCCTGTCCGTCTGCGTCGCCTACCCGATCAAGCCGGTGTCGCTCGGCTTCCCGGCGCTCGGGGTCGACGTCGACGTCTTCGACCAGGAGGGCCGGCCGCTGCGCGGCGAAGTCGGCGAGCTCGTCTGCAAAGGCCCCTGGCCGGGGATGACACGCGGGCTCTGGGGCGACCCGGAGCGGTATCTCGAGACGTACTGGTCCCGCTTTCCGGGCGTCTGGACGCACGGCGACTGGGCGTCGGTCGACGCCGACGGCTACTGGTACCTGCACGGTCGCTCGGACGACACGCTCAACATCGCGGGCAAGCGGATCGGGCCGGCGGAGCTCGAGTCGGCCGCGGTCTCGCACCCGGCGATCGCCGAGGCGGCCGCCGTCGGAGTTCCCCACGAGGTCAAGGGCGAGGTCGCCTGGATCTTCTGCGTCCGCAACCCCGGCGAGGAGGTCGCCGAGAGCGACGTCGCCGCGAAGGTCGCCGAGGTGCTCGGGAAGGCGTTTGCACCGGAGCGCGTGGTCTTCGTCGGCTCGCTGCCGAAGACGCGCTCGGCCAAGATCGTGCGGCGGGCGGTGCGCGCGCAGGTGCTCGGCAACGACCCCGGCGACCTCTCCTCGCTGGAGAACCCGGACTCGCTGGAGGAGATCGCGCGTGCCGTCTGAGGTTCGCTGGCGTCTTCACCTTGCGTCCCCGCCCGAGGCGGTCTGGGAGCTGCTCGCCACCGACGCAGGTCGCGCGCGCTTCTGGGCCGAGTCGACGAGCGAGCGCGACGGGGCGATCGAGTTCGTCTTCCCGAACGGCGAGCGCCACGAGGGCCAGCTCGTCACGGCCGACCCGTCGCGACGGTTCGAGGTCAACTACTTCGGCACGCAGGCACGCTTCTCGCTCGAGCCCGACGGCGCGGGCGGCACCGATCTCACGCTGATGCACGACGTGAAGCAGGAGTGGTACGCCGAGGTGAACGCCGGCTGGGTCTCGGTGCTGATGGCGTTGAAGGCTGCGTCGGACTACGGCGTGGACCTGCGGAACCACGACGCAGAGCGCACGTGGTCGCAGGGATACTGCGACAACTGATGCCGGAGCTCGACGGACAGATCGGCCTCGTCACCGGCGGCGGGCGCGGAATCGGCGCCGACGTCGCGCGCGAGCTGGCGTCGGCCGGGATGCGCGTGGCGGTGTCGGCCCGGACCGGCTCCCAGGTCGAGGCCGTCGCCGCGGAGCTCGACGGGCTCGCGATCGAGGCGGACGTGTCGAAGCGCGAGGACGTCGAGCGGATGGTCGAACAGACGGAGCGCGAGCTCGGGCCGATCGACCTCCTCGTCGCGAACGCCGGCGTCGGGTTCAACGAAGGACTCGCCTGGGAGATGGAGCCATCCGACTGGTGGCGGACGCAAGAGGTGAACGTGCTCGGCGTCTACCTCTGCTGCCGCGCGGTGATCCCGGGCATGCTCGAGCGCGGTCGGGGGCGCATCGTGATCACGGCCAGCGGCGCCGCCTACCTGCCCGGCTCGTCGGGGACCGCGTACAGCGCCAGCAAGGCTGCGGTCGCCCGCTTCGGGGAGACGCTCGCGGGCCAACTCGACGGCCGGATCCCCGTCTTCCCGATCAGCCCGGGCCTCGTCCGCACGGAGATGACGTCTCGGTTCCCCGAGGACCTGCCCTGGACACCGCCGGAGTGCGCGCCGACGCTCGTGCGAGCGCTCGCATCGGGGCGCTTCGACCGGCTCAGCGGGCGCTACCTGCACGCCGAGCACGACCCGCCGGACGAGCTCGAGCAGCGAGTCGAGCAGATCCTCGCCGACGATTTGAACGCGATCCGTCTTCGGCGCTGAAAACGACATCCATCCGAGTTGCAAACTCGAATGTAAAGCTTGGCGCAGGAGTGCGACGGGTTTTCGCAAAATGGGGACCTTCTTCGGCGAGTAACGACCTACGAATTCGGGAGTTCAATGCGCACCGCCCAGGGCGCGCGACGAACAACGATCGTCTTTGCGGTGGCTGCAGTCGTCGCCGCTGTCCACATAGGCCCGGCCGCGGCCGGAGGGCAGTCCGCGTGTGCCGCGACCGCGCTCGAGACTTTGCGCTGCCTGATCAACGACGTGCGCGCCGAGCGAGGCCTCGCGCCGGTTCGCGCCTCGCACGTTTTGAGCCGCTCCGCTCGGCTGCGGGGGAACGCGATCGCACGCTGCCGACACTTCTCGCACACCCCCTGTGGGCAGCGCTTCGCGACGGTCTTCCACCAGGCCGGGTACGCGCGGGGCAGCTACACCGTCGGCGAGAATCTCGCGTGGGGAACCGGCGCGTACGCGTCGCCCGAGCAGACGGTCAGGCGCTGGCTCGCGTCGCCCGGGCATCGAGCGGTCCTGCTCTCGCCGCGCTGGCGAGAGCTCGGCGCGTTCGTGCTCGGTGCGAACGACCTCTTCGCGCCGGGTCAGAACCGCGTCTGGGTCGCGCAGTTCGGCCGTCGCGGCTAGATCAGCGCAGCGCTATCCACGTCTGTCGCGCCCGCGCGAGCAGCTCGCCGTCGCGGTAGACCGCGGTGCCGGCGAAGCCCTTGCGGCCGTCGCGGCCGAGCGGCCACGCGAGGACGACGCAGCGCTCGCCTGCCTTCGGCACCTCGCCCACCTCCGCGGCCATGCGCCCCAGCAGCCAGTCGCCGCGTCCGTCCCAGCCGACGCCGATCGCGCCCGGGCAGTCGAGCGCGGCCCAGACGAGCTCGCGCGAGAAGTCGTCGGGGACTTGCCACGCGGCGGCGAACACCTCGTCGTCGTCTACCGGGCCGGTGAAGATCCGCAAGCCGTCGCTCCGCTCTGGGCCGCAGACGTAGCAGGTCGGGTACTCGTGCCGGTCGAAGCCGGGATAGCGCGCGGAGGCGCGCTCGGCGTCCTCGTAGCCGACGGGCGGCGGCGGCTCGAGGTCGAGCTCGACCGGCCCTGCCTCGGCGACGAGCGTCTCGCCGTCCCAGAGGCGCTCACCGTCGAAGCGGAGCGGCCGCCCGAGCGGCGGCGGCGAGCGGAGCGTGACCTCGGCCGGCTCGCCGACGTGTTGCGCGACGAGGCCGCACGTGTAGCCGCCATTGGCCGAGTTGGGCGGGCCGTTGAAGCGCCGGTCGATGACAATCTCCACGGCAGATAGACTAAGTTTTCGACTGGGAGGCGTAAACCTGCGACTCGGCCTGGCGCAGATCAACACCGTCGTCGGCGACCTCGACGGCAACCGCGAGCGGATGACGGAGCGGATCGCCGAAGCCAAACGGCTCGGGGTCGAGCTGCTGCTCTTCCCCGAGCTCGCGGTCACGGGCTATCCACCCGAGGACCTGCTGCTGCGGCCCGGGTTCGTGCGCGCGGCCGCGCAGTCGCTCGAGCAGCTCGCGCGCGAGGCGCGCGGGATCGTCGCGCTCGTCGGCTACCCGCACTACGACCGCGACCTCTTCAATGCCTGCGCGGTGTGCGCCGGCGGCGAGGTCAAGGCCGTCTACCGCAAGCGCTTCCTGCCGAACTACGGCGTCTTCGACGAGGCGCGCTACTTCGCGTCCGGCCGCGACCTGATCCTGCTCGAGCACGGCAAGACGCTCGTCGGCGTGACGATCTGCGAAGACCTGTGGCAGCCGGGGCCGCCGGCGACCGACCTCGCACTGGCTGGTGCGCAGCTGGTCGTCAATCTGTCCGCGTCGCCGTTCCACCTGGAGAAGGACCGCGAGCGCGAGGAGATGCTCGTCACCCGCGCGCGCGACAACTCGTGCTTCGTCGCGCTCTGCAACGCGGTCGGCGGGCAGGACGAGCTGATCTTCGACGGCCACTCGGTCGTGCTCGACGACGACGGCGAGGTGATCGCGCGCGCGCCGGGGTTCGAGGAGGCGCTGCTCGTCGTCGACGTCGTGCCCGAGGGCGTGATCGGGCGGCGGCTGCGCGACGTGCGCCGGCGCGCGCTCGAGCACGAGCGCGACGAGACGCCGCCGGTCGCGGTCGTGCACGTCGGCGCTCCGAAGGAAGGGGCCGACGGCAAGCGGGTCGACGGCGTCGTCGCGCCGATGCACGGGCCGCTCGAGCAGATGCGGCTCGCGCTCGAGCTCGGCCTCCGCGACTACGCCGACAAGAACGGCTTCCGCGAGGTCGTCCTCGGCGTCTCCGGGGGCATCGACTCGGCGCTGACCGCCGCGCTCGCCGCGGAGGCGCTCGGGCCCGAGCGCGTGCACTGCGTCTCGATGCCGTCGCAGTACTCCTCGGACGCGACGCAGACCGATGCGCAGCTGCTCGCCGAGTCGATCGGGGCGCACTTCCTCGAGCTTCCGATCGAGCCGATGTACCGCGCCTTCGAGGCCGCGCTCGCCGACGTCTTCTCCGGACGCGAGCCGGACCTGACCGAGGAGAACCTGCAGGCGCGCATCCGCGGCGTGTTGCTGATGGCGCTCTCGAACAAGTTCGGCTGGCTGTTGCTCGCGACGGGGAACAAGTCGGAGCTCTCGGTCGGCTACGCGACGCTGTACGGCGACATGGCGGGCGGCTTCGCGCTGCTCAAGGACGTCTACAAGACGGACGTCTTCCGGCTCGCCCGCCACCTGAACGAGCTCGCGGGCAGGGAGCTGATCCCGGCCTCGATCGTCGAGCGCGCGCCGAGCGCGGAGCTGCGCGCGAACCAGCTGGACGCGGACTCGCTGCCGCCGTACGCGAAGCTCGACCAGGTGCTCGAGGCGTACGTCGAGCTCGACCGCTCGCGCGAGGAGCTCTCGGCCGACGGCTTCGACCGCGACGTCGTCGAGCGCGCGATCGCGATGATCGATCGGGCCGAGTACAAACGCCGACAGGCTCCGCCGGGAGTCAAGCTGCGGCCGAAGGCGTTCGGGCGGGACCGCCGCACGCCGATCACGAACCGCTGGCGCGACTAGCGCGGGGGACCCAGGGTTCCCCCGCGGGCCCCCTCCTTCTCCGCTCTGCCCGTTACGGGACGTCACGACGTCGCCGTCTTGCGTCGTCGGACCACCCGGACCGCCGCCCGTCCGGGCGATGCGGCTCGGTGAGCGCGCTGTGACCATGGCAGCCGATGAAACACAGCAGCGCGAAACTCAACGACGAACAGAAGCGCATCTACGACGAGGAACATGTCCGCACCCCGGAGGAGCGCAAGCAGGTCAACATGATCTGGTTCGTGCTCTTCGCCGGTCCGATCATCCTCGGCACGATCTGGAACGGACTAGCTTCGCTCTCCTAGCTCGCGCCCCGTCCGGCCGGTAGGGTCGGCGACCCTAGACCGCTACTCGCCGCCGAAGGGAGTCGACATGCCGAAGGTCGTCATCACCCACGCCGTCCAGGACATCGACCGTTGGTTGCAAGGCAAGGCGAAACGCGCCGAGGCCATCGAGTCAGGAACCGGCAGCAACGTGACCGACTACGTCGCGCAGGACGGAAGCAACAACATCGCCATCAGTGCCGACGTTGCCGATGCCGACGCGATGAAGTCGATGTTGGCCGCGCCGCCCGCTGAGGTCGTAGCGGCGATGGAAGCGCACGGCGTCGTCCAACCCCTGACTGTGTACATCGAGCCGTAGCCCTAGGGCAACGGACCGCGAATCTCAGGCGCCGGGGTCTCCCCAGGCGACCGGCCCGCACTCCGGGCACGAGAGCTCGAACGCCTCGAGCGCCTCGAGCACGTCGCCGCGCGAGACGGAGGCGCCGCGCCAGCCGATCCGCCCGAACCTGCTCGCGACGGTGACGGACGGCCGGCCGAGCGCGGTGGAGAGCGGACCCGCGGTCCGCTCGACGACGAGCTCGGCGCGAAGCTCCTCCAGCTCGGGGCGAAGCGCCTCGAGCTCGGCGGCATCGTCAAGGCACGCGATCACGGCGTGACGGCGCTGCCGCAGGTGCCAGAGTGGCTCGAGCGCGCGGACGTTGTCCACGCCCGAATGCTAGGCGGCTTCGGCTCCGGTCTCGCGGCCGTCGAGGCGAGCCTCGAACTTGCGTCGTAGGTCTTCGCCGGACAGGCGGCCGGCGCGGCGGCTGCGGCGAAGCTCGAGGCGCACGACCCGGACGTCGTCACCGCCGCTTCCCCCGTAGCAGCGGGCATAGCACTCGGCCTCCGTCAGCGGCCTGAGGCGTCGCATAGCCGCACGCTAGTCCCGCGGTCGGACGATCTCGACTCCCTCGAGGGTGACGAAAGGCGCGAGGCGCGGAAGGAACGTGTGCACGTCGAAGGCCTCGGCCGGTGCGAGCGTGCCGGCTCCGCGCGCCTCGCCGGCGCGGAGCGCCTCCGCCGCGTGGGCGACGAGCGAGGCCGTCAAGCCGTAGACGTCTGCTCCGCTCAGGGTCGCGCGGCCCCCGCTCGTGCCCGAACGCGCCTCGGCGACGACCGTCCAGCGCCATTTCTTCCTCTGGGCCGCCGACGGCGGACCACCGATCCGGCCCGCGAGTCCAGCGAACGGCGCGAACAACGGCGCGACAGGGCCCGCCGAGCGCTGCGAACCGCGGGGCGACGACGTACGAGCGCACACGGTGCGTCCGCGTGTGCCGCGGCACGGAAAGGGACTCGACGCCGGCGAACTCGACCACGCCGTGCTCGCCGTCCGGGAAGCGGAGGCGTCGCGTCGTCTTCCCGAACCGCGTCCCGACGAGCCCGTCGCTCCACGCAACTTGCTCCTGGCGCATGACGCCCGCGGCGGTGCTGCGTGTCCCCGGCGACGTCCTCGCGCCCTTGCTCCGATAGGCCACGACGACCTCGTCCAGCGGCTCGGGCAGTTGCTCGGCCGCGAGCCGCGCCGCGAAGTCGCCGGTCGCGTACCCGAGGCCGAACGAGGGCAGCAGCACGACCTCCCGCTCTTCCGCCGACTCGCCGAACCCCTCGTAGACCGTGCGAGCGAACGACTGCTCGACGGCGACGTCGACGTAGTGAGCGCCCACGGCGATCGCGGCCGCCACCACTCGCGTCCCGGTGTCGAGGAACGGCCCCGCGGTCGAGGCGACGGCGAAGGCGCCGTCGAACGCCTCGATCAGCTCCGCCTCGTGGCGCGCGTCGGCGACCCGCACCTCGTCGCCCTGCTGCGCAATCCGCTCGAGGGCCTCGCGCCGCCGGCCGACGAGCCGTAGGGGAAGCGCGAGCGCCCGGGCCTGCTCGACCAGGAGCCCCCCGACGTACCCCGTGCAGCCCAGGACCGCAAGCGGACGTTCGTGGTTCACGCGGCGAGGATATGCCCCGACTGTGGCGATGCGCGCGAAGGTGCTCGAGTTCGAAGCCTCGATCGAGGACGACGGGCGCCTCGCCGCCGAGGCCTGCCCGCCGCTCAAGCTGCCGCCCGAGTGGACGGCCGAGCACCTGCTCCTGACCGCCCTGCTCCGGTGCACGCTGACAAGCCTCCGCTACCACGCGCGGCGAGTCGGCGCCGAGGTTCGCGGCGACGGCAGCGCGCACGGGACGGTGACCAAGCGCGAGACCGACGGGCGCTACGCGTTCGTGTCGATCGAAGCCGACCTCACCGTCGAGATCGAGCCCGCGCCGACGGACGACGAGCTCGACGAGCTGCTCGTGAAGGCCGAGCGCGGCTGCTTCATCGGCGCGTCCCTCTTGACGAAGACGTCCTACCGCTGGACGGTCAACGGTCGAGCGGCGCCATCGTCAGGCCGTGGCCCTTGAGCTGCTCCCAGTAGAGCTCGGCCTGCTCGCGATGTCCGCTCCAGACGACGGCGCTGCCGGTCGAGTGGATGCGGTTGGCGAACGCCATCCCGCGGTCGAAGTCCACTCCGGGGATGACTGCGGCGAGCGCGAAGGCGACGCCGTCGAACGTGTTGTGGTCGTCGTTCAGGACGACGACCCTGCACGCGTCGCCGAGTCCGCTGCCGGGGCCGCCGACCCGTTCGCGCTCGCGCGGAGGGGTCAAAGTCGACATCGATCTCACGATAGCCTCGTTTTCGTGGCCGCGCTCACGCTCGACGTCGACGCGGTTCGCGCGCGTTTCTCCGCGCTCGACACCGACTGGGCGCTCTTCGACGCGCCCGGCGGCACGCAGGTGCCCGACTCTGTCGTCGACGCGATCGCGGGCTACTTGCGGGGGTCGAATGCGAACCTCGGCGGCCGCTTCGAGGCGAGCGTGCGGAGCGACGCGCTCGTCACCGACGCGCGCGTCGCTGCTGCGTCGTTCCTGGGCTCCACGCCGGACGAGGTCGTCTTCGGCGCGAACGCGTCGACGCTCAACTTCGCGCTCTCCCGCACGCTCGCCCGTGAGCTGCGCGCCGGCGACGAGATCCTCGCGACCAGGCTCGACCACGACGCGAATGTCGCCCCGTGGCTCGAGCTCGCGCACGACCTCGACCTGACCGTCCAGCTCGTCGAGGTGCACGCCGACACCACGCTCGACCTCGACGACCTCGAGCGCAAGCTGAGCGAGCGCACGCGCGTCGTGGCGTTCCCGCTCGCGTCGAACGCTGTCGGAACCGTCGTCGACGCGGCGCCCGTCGTCGAGCTCGCGCACTCGGTCGGCGCGCTTGCCTGGGCGGACGCCGTCCACTTCGCACCACACTCGCCGATCGACGCGACCGCGCTCGGGGTCGACGTTCTGCTCTGCTCGCCGTACAAGTTCTTCGGGCCGCACCTCGGCCTCGCCGTCGGCCGCGCCGACGTGCTCGCGCGCTGGCGCCCCTACAAGGTACGCCCCGCGCCGAACGAGCCGCTCGGCGCGCGCTTCGAGACCGGCACGCTGGCGCACGAGCTGCTCGCGGGGTTTCGCGCGGCCGTCGACTACGTGGACGAGCTCGGCTGGGACGCGATCCGCGCGCACGAGCGCGAGCTGGGCGAGCAGCTCCTGGCTGGTCTCGACGAGCGCTGGACGCTGCACGGGCTGCCGACGATGGACGGCCGCGTCCCGACGTTCGCGCTCACGCACGACTCGCTCTCACCCGACGCCGTCGCCCTCCGCCTGGCCGAGCGGAAGCTCGCGGTCTGGGCCGGGGACTACTACGCCGTCGAGGTGATGGAGCGGCTCGGGCTCCCGGAGGGGGCGGTACGGATCGGGCTCGTCCACTACAACACCGCCGACGAGGTCGAGCGGCTGCTCGGCGCGCTGGGCGAGCTCTAGCGGTAGGCCTCGCGTGCGCGGCGCCAGCGCTCGTCGTCGCGCCTGATCCGGTCCGGGTCGACGCCGCGGGCTTCGGCGAGGTCGAGCGTGAGGAGCTGGAAGCGGACGATGTCGACGACCGGGTGCACGGTCGGCACGAGCGCGACCTCGCAACCGAGCTCGGTCAGGGCGGCGACCGCGTCGCGCGCGCGCTCGGCGCCGCGGCCCTCGCCTTCGAGCACGAAGCAGCGGACGTGCTCGTCGACCGCGGCCAGGTAACCGTGCAGGAGCTGCTCCGTCTGGTGCGCCTCCGCCGCCACGAACGCGCCCTCGCGCAGCTTCAGCACGGCCTCCTGCGCGGTCGCCCAGTCGCGGCCGGAGCCGGCGACGAGCCAGCGCTCGTGGCCCGAGACCGGCTCGCGCCGCTCGAGCGCGGCGGCGACCGCGTCGGGCAGCCACGCCACGTCCTCGCCGCGGAGCGCGGCGAGCGCCGCGACCGCGCACGTGTAGCTCGCCGTGTGGCACCAGCTCTGCTCGACCTCGGGTGCGGCGACGACCACCTCGTCGCAGAGCTTCGCCCAGTGGGCTGTCGGGCTTCGCCGTCACGAGCCACCTGCGGCCGCGAAAGACCTGCGCCGCCTCGAGGGTCAGCGGCGTGTCGCCCTCGTGGCTCACGCACACGAGCAGGTCGGCGTCGGGCGGCGCGAGCACGGCCTCGAGCGCGTGGACCGCGTCGCCGCCCGTCTGCGCGGCGTGGAACGACGTGCCGCAGCCGGTGTGGACGACGCGCAGACCGTCCGGGAGACGCCGGTCCGTCGGTACGCGCCGAAGCCACTCCGGCTGCGCAAAGATCGCCGTCCGCGTCTGGTCGCCGGCCACGAGGCCGTCTATACCATCACGCGCGTGGACGGCTTCCCCTTCGTGCACCGCGAGACCGCGCGCTTCGGCGACCTGGATCCGATGGGGCACCTGAACAACGCCGTCTTCCTGAGGTGGATCGAGACGGCGCGGATCGAGTTCCTGCGCCGGCTCGGAGCGTTCGAGCGGCCGGACGTTCGGCAGATGACGATGATCCTCGCGCGCGTCGAGCTCGACTTCCGCTCCCCCGTCGAGTTCGACGAGGAGGTCGAGGTGGGCGTCCGGGTCGGCCGGCTCGGAACGAAGAGCTTCGACCTCGAGCACGAGCTCCGCTGCGGCGACCGTGTCGTCGCGGAGGCAAGAACGGTGCTGGTTGCCTTCGACTACGAGAGCAAATCGAGCAGAGAGATCCCGGACGAATGGCGACGACGACTAGCGGCCTAGTCTTCGAGCGAACGACGCTCGCGAACGGCGCGCGGCTGCTGACGGCACCGATGCCGCACGTGCAGTCGACGTCGTGCTTCCTCATGTTCGCGGCCGGCTCGCGCTACGAGACCGCGGAGTCGAACGGGATCGCGCACTTCGCCGAGCACATGTTCTTCAAGGGGACCGGGCGCCGTCCGACGGCGAAGGACATCGCGGGCGAGGTCGACTCGATCGGCGGCGAGTTCAACGCCTTCACGGGCAAGGAGTACACGGGCTACTACGTCAAGTGCGCGGCCGAGCACGCCCCGGTGGCGTTCGACGTCTTGATCGACATGATGCGGCACTCGCGCTTCGACGACGACGAGATCGAGCGCGAGAAGGGCGTGATCGTCGAGGAGATGAACATGTACTTCGACACGCCGCGCGACTACCTGAACGGCCTCTACGAGCAGCTGCTCTACGGCGACCAGCCGCTCGGGTGGGACATCATCGGGCGCAAGGAGACCGTTCGGGGCGCGACGAGGCAGTCGTTCCTCGACTACATCGGGCGCTGGTACCAGCCGACGAGGCTCGTCATCGGCGTCGGCGGCCGCCTCGACGGCGACCTGCTCGCCCGGGTCGAGGAGCTCGCCGCCGAGTTCCCGCCCGGCGAGATGCCCGGTCCCGATCCCGTTCGCCTGGACGGCGTCGACGGGCCGCGCGTAACCGTGCACACGAAGCAGTCGGACCAGGCGCACGTCTCGGTCGGCGTCCGCAGCTACCCGCTCGTGCACCCTGACCGCTACCCGCTCCAGCTGCTCTCGACCGTCCTCGGCGGCGGGATGTCGTCGCGGCTCTTCACCGAGGTGCGGGAACGCCGCGGGCTCGCCTACTACGTCTTCGGCGTCAACAACAGCTACACCGACGTCGGCTCGCTCTACTCGCAGGCCGGTGTCGACATCAACCGGATCGACGAGGCGGTCACGACGATCGTCGGCGAGCTCCGGCGGATCGCGGACGAAGCCGTCCCCGCCGACGAGCTGGAGAAGGCGCGGAACTTCGCGAAGGGGCGGTTCGTGCTCCAGATCGAAAGCCCCCACGGGACGATCATGTTCGGCCTGCGCCGCGAGGTGCTCGAGGGACGGGCTTCCGAGCCCAGCGAGGTCCTCGAAGGGCTCGACGCCGTCACCGCCGAGGACGTTCAGCGCGTGGCGCAGGACGTGATCGGCCGCAACGCGCTCCACCTCGCGGTGATCGGGCCGTTCGACGACGCCGACCGCTTCGAGAAGCTACTCGCCTAGCGTCGCGAGCGACTCTTCGAGGTGCTCGCGGTCCTCGTCGTCCGCGATCGCGACCGCGCGCGCGAGCTCGACGTGGCGCGCGCAAGCAGCCTCGTCACCCGCGAGCTTGTGCGCGCGGGCGAGCGCCTCGTAGGCGAACGCGAGGTCCCAGTCAGCGAGGCCGTGCTCGACGCAGTGGTCGAGACAGCGCTGCGCGTGGTAGTGCGCAGGCTCGGTGCGGCCGAGGACCGAGTAGACGCGTGAGAGCTGCCACTCGCTCCGCGCGCGGTTCTCCGGACGCACTCCTTCCGCGTGGCGCCAGTGGTGCGCGGACGCATGCGCGGCGTCGATCAGCTCGTCGTCGTCGTCGGGCGTGCGGTCGTCGCGCTCGAGCAGCGTCCAGGTGTAGTTGAAGAGGTCGACGCCGAGCTGTCGATGGTCGACGGTCACGTGCGCGTGTTCTACCCGAGCGCGGCCGCGACCGCGCGGCGGCCGAGAGCACGCGCCTCGGCCTCCCCGATCCCGGGCCGATACGCGAGCACGACGACGACCGTGGGCGTGCGGCCGTAGACGATCGCGGCGCTGCCGCGGAAGTCGGAGATCCAGCCTTCCTTGTGCGCGGTCGGCGCGCCCGCGTACGGCTCGATCAGCCCGCCGCGCGCGGAGTGCACGAGCAGCGCCAGGCCCCGCTGGGCCTGCGCGCGCGTGAGCCCCGTCGTCCGCTCGACGTAGCCGTTCCCCGCGGCCGCGGCGTGGAAGGAGTAGAGGACGCGGCCGAGGTCGTGCGCCGTCGTCACGCGCACGTGGCCGTGCGGCGGCGGCTTCGGCGCGTCGACCGCCGCGGACGTCCCGGCGCGGTACGGGCCTGGGTACGTGCTCGCGCGCGCGCCGAGGCGGCGGAGCGCAGCGGCGACGGCACCTTCTCCGCCGACGCGCCGCGTGACCCGGTTCGCGGCGAGGTTCGACGACCAGCCGGTGAGCTGGCGGAGGTCGTACCAGAGCGGCGAGCGCGGGCCGTGGCCGCGGGCGAGCGCGGCTCCGAGCACGCCGAGCTTCACCGTCGAAGCGGCGGGGAAGCGCGCGTCGGCGTTCCAGCCCGCCCAGGCTCCCGTGCTCAGGTCCTGGACCCAGAAGCCGGCCCAGCCGCGGTACGAGCGGCCGATCGACTCGAGCCGCGCCGCGAGCTCGGCGTCGCGAGCGCGTTCCCCCCGAGCGGTCGCCGGTGGGACGAAGGCCGGCACGTCGCGCCCGCCGCGCCAGCCGCGCGGGCGGTGGTCCCAGCGCTCGACGGCGGCGATCTCGCGCTGCCAGCGCCGGGCGGACTGCGAGTCGCCCGCGCGAAGCGCGCGCTCCTCGGCGTCGCGCGCCGCGTCGTAGCGCGCCTGGAGGACGGCCGGGTCGGGCGCTGCAGCGGTGAGCGACACGGCGAGCGCGACGAGCGCCGCGGCGCCGAAGGGCATTACTCCTCGCTCTTCTCCGTCGCCGCGCGGTCGCGGATCTCGGAGACCACGCTCGGGTCGGCCAGCGTCGTCGTGTCGCCGAGCGCGCGGTTCTCCGCCACGTCCCGCAGCAGCCGCCGCATGATCTTGCCGCTCCGCGTCTTCGGCAGCTCGGGCGTGAAGACGATGTTCGCCGGCTTCGCGATCGGCCCGATCTTCTTCGCGACGTGGTTGCGCAGCTCCTCGAGCATCTCGACCGAGCCGCCGTCGGTGCCCTTGAGCGTGACGTAGGCGACGATCGCCTGCCCGGTCTGCGCGTCGTTACGCCCACAGACCGCGGCCTCGGCCACGCGCTCGTGGTCGACGAGCGCCGATTCGACCTCGATCGTCGAGATCCGGTGGCCCGAGACGTTCATCACGTCGTCGACGCGACCCAGCAGCCAGAAGTCGCCGTCCTCGTCGATCCGCGCGCCGTCGCCCGCGAAGTACTCGTCGCCGAACCTCGACCAGTACGTGTCGACGTAGCGGTCATGGTCTTCGTAGATCCCGCGCAGCATCGCCGGCCAGGGCCGCCGGAGCACGAGGTAGCCGCCGCCGCCCGGCCCGACCTCGTTCCCCTGCTCGTCGTAGACGGCCGCGTCGACGCCGGGGAAAGGCTTCGTCGCCGAGCCCGGCTTCGTCGTCGTCACTCCCGGCAGCGGCGTGATCAGGATCATCCCGGTCTCGGTCTGCCACCAGGTGTCGACGACCGGCGTGCGGCCGCCGCCGATGTGCCGGCGGTACCACTCCCACGCCTCCGGGTTGATCGGCTCGCCGACGGACCCGAGCAGCCGCAGCGAGGAGAGGTCGTGCTTCTCCGCGTGCTCCGGCCCCCACTTCATGTGCGCGCGGATCGCGGTCGGCGCCGTGTAGAGGATGTCGACCTTGTACCGCTCGACGATCTCCCACCAGCGGTCCTTGTCGGGGAAGTCCGGCGTCCCCTCGTAGAGCACGCCGGTCGTGCCGTTGCAGAGCGGCCCGTAGACGATGTAGCTGTGCCCAGTGACCCAACCGACGTCGGCGGCGCACCAGTAGATCGAGTCGGGCTTGATGTCGAAGACGTAGTGGTGCGTCGTCGCGACGCCGACGAGGTAGCCGGCGGTCGTGTGGGCGATCCCCTTCGGCTTCGCGGTCGTGCCGCTCGTGTAGAGCAGGTAGAGGAGGTCCTCCGAGTCCATCGGCTCGCACGGGTACTCCGACTCGTCGGTCGCGACGTCGTGCCACCAGACGTCCCGCCCATCCTGCATCGGCACGTCGTTGCCCGTCCGCCGGAGCACGACGACGCTGCGCACGGTCGGTGACGACGCCAGCGCCTCGTCGGCCGTGCGCTTGAGCGGCACGGTCGTGCCACGCCGCCACGCCTCGTCCTGCGTGATCAGCACCTCGCAGCGCATGTCGTGCAGCCGGCCCGAGAGCGAGTCCGCCGAGAACCCGCCGAAGACGACCGTGTGCGGCGCGCCGATGCGCGCGCAGGCAAGCATCGCGATCGGCGTCTCGGGGACCATGCCCATGTAGATCCCGACGGGAGTCCCCTTGCGCGACGCCGAGCGACTTGAGCGCGTTTGCGAGCTTCGTCGTCTCGCGCTGGAGGTCGGCGAACGTGACCTCGCGCCGCTCGTCGGCCGGTTCGCCCTCCCAGTAGTACGCGACCTTGTCGCCGCGCCCCTGTTCGACGTGGCGGTCGACGCAGTTGTAGGCGAGGTTGGTCTTTCCGCCGAGGAACCACTTCGCGTACGGGGGCTCCCACTCGTAGAGCTGCGTGAACGGCTCGAACCAGGACACGCGCTCGCGCGCCTCGGTCTCCCAGAACTCCTCGAAGTCGCGCTCGTAGATCTCGGGCTGCGCGTTCGCCTGCGCGGCGAAGTCCTCGGGCGGCGGGTAGCGCCGCTCCTCGGTGAAGATCGTCTCGATCGCCGGAGTCGTCACGGAGTCAGGTCGTACGGAAACTCGGTCAGGTTCTCGCAGCCGTCCTCGGTCACGAGCACGAGGTCCTCGAGCCGACAGCCGCCGAAGCCCGGCCGGTACAGCCCCGGCTCGACGCTGACGACGTCGCCCGCGACCAGCTCGCCGCCCAGCCGCCCGAGCGACGGCTCCTCGTGCACCTCCAGCCCGACGCCGTGGCCGAGCGAGTGGAAGAAGCCCTCCTCGAGCGGCTTGCCTTCCTCCTTCGTCCGCTGCGTCTTGTGCCCGGCGGCCTCGAAGATCTCGCACGTGCCGTCGAAGACGGAGAGGCCGGTGACGCCGGCGCGGATCTCGCCCAAGGCGCGGTCGAGCGCCTCCTTGCAGAGACGGTGCCACTCGCGCAACTCCTCGCTCGGCTCGCCGATCACGAACGTCCGCGTCATGTCGGCGTAGCAGGCCGACGCGCGGTCACGGGGCCAGAGGTCGATCACGACCGGCTCGCCCTCGGCGATCTCGCCCTCGCCGCCGTGGTGGCCGATCGCCGACTGCCAGCCGTGGGAGACGATGAACTCGTCCGCGGTGCAATCGTGCGCGTTGAAGCGCGCCTCGATCGCGGCCTTGATCTCCTCCACGGTCAGCGGCGTGCCTCGGCGCAGCAGCTCCCGCGCGGCCTCCATCCCGGCCTCGGCCGCCTTCTGGGCCCGGCGGATCCCGGCGAGCTCGTGCTCGTTCTTCACCCGCCGGCGGCGCTCGAAGAGCTCGGAGTCGGCCGCGAGCTCGACCCCGCGGGCGCGCAGGTTGTCCGCGACGTCGAGCGGGAAGGCCGCCGGGACGGCGGCGGACTCGACCCCGAAGGCCTCACAGGCCCGCGCGATGAGCTCGTGGGTGACCTCGACCCGGCTCCGCCCGGAGCGCATCAGCTCGTCCGCGCCGAGCTCGTCGGGGGTGTGCACCTCGAGCCCCGGGAGCTCGCGAACCCGTGGAAGCTCCAGGGATCCGATCACCACCCGCCGGCTCCCGTTTCGCTCCACGTAGAGGAAGGGGTCGCCGATCGAGATCGGCACCTCGTGGCGGAGCTCCGGGGAACGGAGGGTGTCCGCGTAGATCAGGACGTCCGGCACCGCGGGCACGATCCTATCTCGGTTGAAACGCTGCTATCCTCGTGCGCTGTTCGTGCCCGTTCCGGCAGGACGGGGTCTTTTGAGAGGGAGATCACATATGAAGTTTCCAATGCATGCTCTGCGCGGGCGAGCGCCGCGCCTTTCGATCTTCGTCCTGGCCCTGGTGCTGGGACTGACGCTCGCCGGCGCCGCGAGCGCCGAGTTCCCGACCGTGCGCGGGTTCCCGGGCGTCGTCGGCACGCCGCAGGACGGTCAGACGCTCGACGGACGTAAGGGCCAGTGGCTGATGGCCGACGGGCTCAACTGCACCGACTGCACGTTCACGTACACGTGGCAGCGCTGCGCTGCCGACGCAAGCGGCTGCGCCGACGTCCCGGGTCGGACGGGCTTCACCTACGCCCTCGGGGCGGACGACGTCGGCAAGCGGATCCGCTTCATCGAGTGGGTGTACAAGCGCGACTGCGCCGAGATCAACTACTCGACCGGAACGCAGGAGTGCCGCGACGTGACCAAGAACGCCGTCTCCGCGCCGACCGAGGTGGTCAGGGCGAAGCCGGTCACGACCGCGCAGGCGAGCGCGCCGCCGACGATCGCGGGCCTCGCGATGGAGGAGGAAGTCCTGCGCGCGAACAGGTGGTACCTGGACCGGCCCCGGCACGATCACGAAGGTGCTCTACTGGCAGCGCTGCAACGCCGTCGGCGAGGCCTGCGCGACGGTCACCGGCGCGACGGGCGCGGCGTACCGCCTCACCACGGCCGATGTCGGAGCGCGGATCCGCGTGGTCGAGACCGCATCGAACGAGGGCGGGACCGCGCAGGCGGTCTCCACTCCCTCGGCCGTCGTCGTCGAGCTGCGGCCGTCGGCCGCCCGGCCGACGATCGCCGCATCCAAGGTCGCACTGCCGCAGCGGCTCAACCTCCGCACGGTCGCGGTCAAGCAGGCGGGCCAGCGCGTAACCGTCCAAGTCACGGTGTGGGACACCCGCGGCTTCAAGGTCGCGGGGGCCCGCGTCGCCCTGACGCCGACCGGCCTGCTCGTCGGGTCGGGCAGGGAGCGCGCGACCAACGCCCAGGGCGTCGCGACGTTCACCTTCGCGGCGACCGGCTCCGGCCCGACGTACCTCTACGCAGAGGCGCGCAAGGCCGGCGAGCAGCCCCAGACGGGCGTCTGGACGGCGAAGCTCTTCCGGATCCGGGTGCGGTAGGTCTTCAGGCGATCGGGCTCCCTGCCGAAGATCCCTTGTAAGTCGTAACGAACCGGGCGCCTCTCCTCTGGGGAGGCGCCCGACCCATCTGCGCCGAAGGAGCCTCCAGCATGTCGTTCCGCTCGCTCGCCGTCGCTCTCGCAGCCGCGCTGGCACTCCTCCTCGTGGGGACAGCGGCGGCCGAGTCGCCGAACGTGAACACGCCCGCGTCGATCACGGGCAGCGCCGTGGTCGGCGCCCAGCTGACGGCCCACAACGGCACCTGGCTCTATCTCGACGGCAGCGGCTGCAAGTCGGAGTGCGTGATGACCTACCAGTGGCAGCGCTGCGCCGCCAACGGCTGCCTCGACATCCCCGGCGCGACGGGCCGCTTCTACACCGTTCAGGCTGCCGACGCGGGCCACTCGCTGCGGGCGATGGAGACGATGACGAGCGAGGACTGCGGGAACATCAACTACTCGACCGGGGAACAGGAGTGCCGCTTCGTGTCGAAGAGCGCGCCCTCGGGGCAGACGGCCGTCGTCCCCGGGAGCGCGCCGACCGGCCCGACACCGCCTGCCGCGCCCGCCGTCCCCGCACCTCAGGCTCCGCTCGCGCCGGTCGCGACGGCCGCGCCGAGGATCTCCGGCCTCACGATGGTCGAGGAGACGCTGACCGCCTCGCGCGGAAGCTGGACGGGCTCGCCGACGCTGGCCCTCCAGTGGCTGCGCTGCGACGCGCAGGGGCAGAACTGCGCCGACCTCGGCCTCAGCGACGACTCGTACACGCTGATCCCGTTCGACGTCGGCAAGACGCTCCGCGTCCGGATCACCGCGCTCAACGGAGCCGGCGCCCGTGAGGCGCTCTCCGACGCGACGGCCGTCGTCTCCGAGCTGAAGCCGACCGAGGAGAAGCCCTCGCTTGCGGCGGCGAAGGTCCTCGCGCCGCACCGACTGGTCGTCGGCGAGGTCCTCGCGAGGCCGAAGAAGCTGTCGCGCCCCGGCAAGGTCACCGTCACGCTGCTCGTCTCCGACAGCCGCGGCTTCCGGATCTCCGGCGCGCTCGTCACCGCTGCCGTCCTTCCGGGTACCGCGCTCGTCGCACCCGGCGCGGCCACCACCGACGAGCAGGGCCTCGTCACGCTCGTGTTCGAGCGCGGGACGAAGCTCTACGTGAAGAAGCCGCGGCCGATCACGCTCGTCCTGACCGCGCGGCGCCCGGGCGACCGCGCGACGAGTCCGCGAGCCGCGGTGGTTCGCGTGCAGGTGGCCGTCGCGGCCAAGAAGCGCTGAGCCGCGCGTAGACTCCTCCTCGTGGAGGAGGCGGTCCAGCGGGCGCAGGAGCTGCTCGCGCACTACGAACAGGGGCTTAGCGAGGAGCTGCCCGCGGACGCCGACATCTTCGACGCGCACGTCCACCTCGGCGACGACATCGACGGGATGGCGGGACGCTTCGACGAGCTGGTCACCGGCATGGAGCGCTACCGCGTCTCCCGGGCGAACATGTTCTGCCTGGACGAGCCCGACCGGCACCCGGCCTTCAGCGCGGCGAACGATCGGACACTCGCGTTCGCGGAGCGCTCGAACGGGAGGCTGATCCCGTACGTCCGGCTCGACCTGACGGAGGAGCCGCTCGAGGAGGCGCAGCGCTGCCTCGACCTCGGCGCGCGCGGGATCAAGCTCCACCCGCGGGCCCAGCGGTTCATGCTCAACGACGAGCGGCTCGCACCGATCTTCCGGCTCGCGGGCGAGCGGCGCGTCCCGATCCTGATCCACGGCGGCCGCGGGCTCCCGCCGATCGCCGACCACCTCCGCAGGCTCGTGGACGCGAACCCGGACGCGCAGCTGATCATCGCCCACGCCGGGATCGCCGACCTCGGCAACCTCGCGGCCTGCTTCGCCGGCAAGCGCGGCGTCTTCTTCGACACGTCGGTGTGGAGCGCGGTCGACCTGCTCGACTTCCTGCACCTCGTGCCGCCCGAGCAGGTGCTCTACGCGTCCGACTACCCCTACGGGCGCCAGCCGAACTCGCTCCTGCTCGCGCTGCGCACGGCCCGGATCGCCGGCTTCAGCGAGGAGGAGGTGCGGAACATGCTCGCCGGGAACGCGAACCGGATCGCGGACGGCGAGGACGCGCTCGAGCCGTCGGAGCCGCGCGGCCGCGCCACCTTCCAGCAGCCGATGGTGTTCGCGCGCATCCACCAGTACCTCTCGATGGCGGCGCCGCTGCTCTGGACGCGGCAGCCCGACACGATCGGCGTGCTCGGGCTCGCGCTCAACGCGACCGAGGAGCGGAACGGCCGGCCCGAGGAGCTCGAGCAGATTCGCGACCTGCTCGTCACAGCACGCGAGCTCTGGCGGACGCTGCCGGAATCCGAGACCGAGAACGACCGGATCGAGGTGGCGCGCGCGACGTTCCGGCTCATCCACCTCGCCGACATCCTGTCCGTCACCGCGGATGCGGCTGACGGTTAACGGCGACGCGTACGAGCTCGACGCGCCCGTCGACCGTACCCTCGCCGAGACGCTGCGCGACGAGCTCGGGCTGACCGGCACGAAGGTCGCCTGCGGCGAGGGTCACTGCGGCGCGTGCACGGTGCTGCTCGACGGCGCGCCCCACCTCTCCTGCATCACGCTCGTGCACACGGTCGGCTCGAGTGAGGTGACGACGATCGAAGGCCTGCGCGACCATCCGCTCGTCGACGCGTTCGTGCGCTGCGACGCGCTCCAGTGCGGCTTCTGCACGCCGGGGCAGATCGTCAGCGCGTCCGCGCTCGTCGCGGCGAACCCGGAGCCGTCGCGCGAAGAGGTTCGGCACGCGATGGCGGGCAACCTCTGCCGGTGCGGAACGTATCCGCGGATCGAGGAGGCGATCGCCACGTGGCGCGGCTAGTCCGTACCGAGAAGGAGATCGAAGGCCGGATCACCGAGACCTGGGTCGTCGTCGAGGAGGACGCGCTCGACCAGTGGCCGTCCGGTCCGCGCGCCGTCGTCGGCCGGCCCGCGCCGAAGGTCGACGGCTACGAGCGGGCACGCGGCGAAGCTCGCTACACCGACGACATCCGCCTGCCGGGGATGCTGCACACGGCGACGCTCCGCAGCCCGCACGCGCGGGCACGCGTGCGCCGGCTCGACCTCTCGGCCGCCGCGGCGGCGCCCGGGGTGCGGGCGGTGCTCGCACCGGGCGACGTCAAGTGGCTCACGGACGAGCCGGAGTACGAGGGCCAGGCAGTGGCCGCCGTGGCCGCCGAGACGTTCGCGCAGGCGCAGGCCGCGGTCGCGCTTGCGGACGTCGAGTGGGACGTGCTCGAGCCGTTGCTCGACCCCGTCGAGGCGGCGCGTGGTGGCTCGCTCGTCGACGACAACACCCACTCGCGCGGCGACGTCCAGGCGGGCTTCGCCGAGGCGGACAGCGTCGTCGAGGCCGAGTACCGGACCCAGACGCTCAACCACAACTCTCTCGAGACGCACCAGGCGGTCTGCGAATGGCGCGGCGACGGCATCGACGTGTACATCTCGACCCAGGCGATCTGGGGCGTCCGCGACGGCGTCGCGTCGGCGTTCGACCTGTCGGCGGACAAGGTTCGCGTCGTCTGCGAATACATGGGCGGCGGCTTCGGCTCGAAGGCGAGCGCCGGCCACTACACCCTGATCGCCGCCGAGCTGGCGCGGAGAACCGGACGGCCCGTGCGCCACGCGCTGACGCGCCGCGAGGAGAACGTCGTCAGCGGTAACCGGAACGCGACGATCCAGCGCCTGCGCGCAGGCGCACGCGCCGACGGCACGCTGACGGCGCTCGCCGGCGAGTACTACTGCTCGCTCGGCTGGGGCGGCTGGCTGCCGTCGACCGCGGGACCGATGCAGCTCCTGTACGCATGCGAGAACGTCGAGACCGTCGAGTACGGCGCGAAGCTGAACCTCCCGCCGATGGCGGCTTTTCGCGCGCCGGGCTTCGTCGAGGGAACGTGGGGCCTCGAGTGCCTGCTCGACAAGCTCGCGGCCGCGCTCGACGTCGACCCGCTCGAGCTCCGGATCCGGAACTACGCCGAGGCGAACACCGTCGACGGCCGCCCGTACTCCGACAAGCGCCTGATGGAGTGCTACCGGCGCGCCGAGCCCCACTGGGAGCGGCGGCACGAGGTTCGCGCGCGCTCCGACGACACGTGGAAACGCGGCGTGGGCCTCGCGAGCCAGCTCTGGGGCGGCGGCGGCGGCCCGCCGAGCTACGCGTGGGTGCGCATCGGCTCCGACGCACGGGCGAACGTCGTCACCGCGATGCAGGACATCGGCACGGGAACGCGCACGGCGATGGCGCAGATCGCCGCCGAGGAGCTGGGCCTCTCACTCGACGACGTCGACGTGCAGGTCGGCGACTCGTCGCGCGGTCCGTACGCGATCGCGTCCGGCGGCTCGGCGACCCTCCCGTCCGTCGGCCCCGCCGTCCGAGCGGCGGCCGCCGACGCGAGACGGCAGCTCCTCGAGATCGCCGCGCAGCGGTTCGAGCGCGGGGACGGCGAGCTCTCGCTCGAGAACGGCCGCATCGTCGCCTCCGACGGCGAATCCTGGGAGCTCGCGGAGCTCACCGAGCTGCTCCAGGACGGTCAGATCCTCGGCAAGGGCGCGCGGGGTCCGAACCCCGCCGGCATGCGCGTGCTCACCTTCGGCGTGCAGGTGGCGGAAGTCGCCGTCGACGTCGAGACGGGCGAGGTCGTCGTCGAGCGGATCGTCGCGATCCACGACGTCGGCCGCGTGATCAACCCGCTGGGCGCACAGAGCCAGATCGAGGGCGGGATCATCCAGGCGCTCGGGCACACGTTCTCCGAGGCCCGCCTCGACGACCCGCACACCGGGACGATCCTCACGCGCACGCTCGACGCGTACAAGCTGCCGACGATCGCCGACGTCCCCGAGATCGTCTTCGAGCTGATCGACGAGCCCGACGCGCAGCTGACGAACCTCGGCTCGAAGGGCCTCGGCGAGCCGCCCATCATCCCGACCGCCGCCGCGATCGCGAACGCGATCCGCGACGCCACCGGCGCCGACGTGACGACGCTGCCGATCACGCGTGAGGAGATCCTGCGCGCGCTCGAGGAGGCGCGCAAGCGTGCGAAGGAGACCGTTGGAGCTGCTGCGACCTAGCTCCGTCGAGGAGGCTGCCGGCCTGCTCGGGAACGGCGCACGCGCTCTGGCCGGCGGGACCGAGTTGGTGCCGCTGCTCCGCGACGGCCTCGTCGAGGCCGAGCGGCTCGTGCTCGTTCGCGACACGCTCCCGCGTGGGGTCAAGGGAACGACGATCGGCGCCGGGACGACGCTCGCGGAGCTCGAGGCGGAGCCCGAGCTTCCCGAGGTGCTGCGCGAGGCCTGCCGCCTGGCCGCGTCCCCGCAGCTCCGGAACATGGGCACGATCGGCGGCAACCTGCTCCAGGCGACGCGCTGCTGGTACTGGCGCCTGCAGTTCCCCTGCCGCCTGCACGGCGGCGACGTCTGCCACGCGCGCGCGGGGCAGCACCGGGAGCACGCGATCTTCGGCAACGACTTCTGCGCGTCGGCTCACCCGTCGGACCCGGCCGCCGCGCTGCTCGCGCTCGACGCGAGGCTCCGCACCGACCGCCGCGAGCTCGGGGTGCGCGAGCTCTACCGGCTCCCGACGGCGGACAACCGGGAGCTGACGACGCTCGAGCCGGATGAGCTGATCCTGGAGCTCGAGCTGACGACGCCGGCGGCGAGCGTCTACCTGAAGGCGATGGACCGCAAGCGCTGGGCGTTTCCGCTCGTGGGCGTCGCGGCCGCGCGCTACGACGACGGTGTCCGGCTCGCGCTCGCCGGCGTCGCCCCCGTGCCGTGGGAGCTGCCCACGCCCGAGGCACTCGACGAGTCCACGCCCTTGCCGGGAACCGCCTACAAGGTCGACGTCGCCCGCGCGCTGGTCCGTCGAGCGCTCGAGCAGGTGGCGGCGTGAGGCCGGCGGCGCTCGCGCTCGCGGTCGCTGCGTTCGCCGCGGGCTGCGGCGGCGAGGACGACGCGCCCGAGACCTCCGCCGCGACACCGTCCGCCTGCCGCGAGGTCGAACAACCGGCCGCGCGCGAGCCGGCGCCGCAGAAGCCGCCGACCACGATCCTCGACGCCGACGTCGAGCACACCGCCCTCGTGCGCACGAGCTGTGGCGACTTCACGATCGCGCTCGAACCTGCGGCATCGCCGAAGGCAGTCGCGTCCTTCGTCGCGCTGGCCGAGGGCGGCTACTTCGACGACACGTTCTTCCACCGGATCGTCCCCGGCTTCGTGATCCAGGGCGGCGACCCGACCGGGACCGGCACCGGTGGCCCCGGCTACTCGACGGTCGACACGCCGGCGGCGAGCACGGTCTATACGCGGGGCATCGTCGCGATGGCGAAGGCTGGAAACCAACCTGCCGGGACGGCGGGCAGCCAGTTCTTCGTCGTCACCGCGCCGAACGCTGGGCTCCCGGCCGACTACGCGGTGGTCGGCACGGTCACAGAGGGCCTCGACGTCGTCGGCCGGATCGAAACGCTCGGCGACCCGGCGACCGAGCTGCCGACGCAGCCCGTCGTGATCGACGAGATCCGCATCTCGCGCGGGCAGTGATCGCCGCGGTCGTCCTGGCCGCGGGCGCCGCGAGCCGGTTCGGAGCGCCGAAGCAGCGCCTGCTGCTCCCGCGTGTGCTCGAGCGCGTGCGGGCGAGCACCATCGACGAGCTCGTGGTCGTCACCGGCGCATACGCGCTCGAAACAGACGCACCGGTCGTGCATTGCCCCGAGTGGGACCGCGGGCCCGGGGCGTCGCTCCGCTGCGGCCTCGCGGCGCTCCCGGCGCAAGCGGAGGCAGCCGTCGTCGTGCTCGCCGACGGCCCCGACCTCGCGCCCGCGAGCATCGACCGCGTCGTCTCGGCCTGGCGCGAGAGCGGCGCCGAGGTGGTCGCTGCGAGCTACGACGGCGACCGAGGGCATCCCGTGCTGCTGGCCCGCCGGGTCTGGGGGCGCGTCCCGGACGAGGGCGCGCGAGCGCTCGAGCCGCTGCTCGTGCCCTGTGACGACCTCGGCCTTCCGGGAGACGTCGATTCGGCGGATGATTGGGAGGAGGACGCCCGCTAGCCGATGAATCCGAACGCCCGCCTGGAGCCCGCAACTCTCGAGTCGAGACGATCGCCGCTCGCGCAGGCACGGCTCAAGCGCCGGCTCCCGCTGCGCGAGGCCGCGGCGCGAGCATCGCTGACGGAGGAGGAAGTGACCTGGCTCGAGGAGGGCCGCGTCTACCGCTTCAGGACTCCCGACGACGCGCTGCTTGCGCTGCTGCTCTACGCGACCGCGCTCGGGCTCGACCATCGCGAGGCGCGTGAGCTCGCCGGCTTGCCCGTCCCGCCGAAGCCGTTCGAGGCCAACCTGCGCGCCAGGCTGGCCGTGCTCGGCGCCGTCGCGCTGGCGGCGATCGCACTCGTCGTCGCGCTCGCGCTCCCGGGGCGCGACCAGGAGCGCGTCCGGGCGGCGGCGGCTACCCGCGTCGTCGCCGAGGCAAAGCTCCCGAAGCCGTGGCAGATCGCGGTCGACGTCCGCAACGGCAGTGGCAACATCACCTACACACGCCGCGTCGCGTCACGGGTCGGTGCGCTCGGGTACCGCGTCGCCCGCGTCGGCCGCGCCGACCGCTTCGACTACCCGGAGACGGCGGTCTACTACGAGCTGGGCGGCGCGCCCGTGGCCGAGCGGCTCGCCCGCGAGCTCCGCGTCACGTCGAAGCCGCTCCCCGGCGGCGACAACCCACGCCGGCTCGTCGTCGTCGTCGGCCCGCAGCGAGGACCTGGCTAGCTAAAGCAGTGGCGTTCTGAGCGAGGCGAGCTTCGCCTTCAGCTCCGGAGCCATCGGCTCCGCGACCGCGACGCGGACGTACCGGCGGAATTCCTCCTCGAAGGTGAAGCGCTTCGCGCACCACTCGCAGTGACCCAGGTGCGTCTCGACCCACGCCTGCTCTTCCGCGGAGACCGTACGGTCGAGGTACGGCTGCATCACCTGCTCGCAGTGTTCGCAGGGATCCATCACGTGGCCTCCACGGAGCGGTCGGCGAGCTCCTTCTTCAGCACGCGCCGCGCCCGATGCAAACGTGACATGACTGTACCAATCGGAATGTCGAGGATCTGCGCGGCGTCCTGGTAGGAGAAGTCGCCGATGTCCACGAGCACGAGCACGTCCCGGAAATCGTGCGGCACCGCTGAGAGCGCTCCGACCACGTCATCTTGTGACAAACGCTCGGCGACCTGGTCTTGTTCCAGCGGGCCGACCTCCTCCAGCCGGTTGTAGAGGAAGTAGTCACCCTCCTCCATCGGCTGCGTCTCGGGCCGGCGCTGCTGACGGCGGGCGCGGTCGATGTTCAGGTTCGTCAGGATCCGGAGCAGCCACGCGCGCAGGTTCGTCCCGCGCGTGAACGACTGCCAGCTGCGGAACGCGCGCTCGTACGTCTGCTGGACGAGGTCTTCGGCCTCCTCCCGCGAGCCCACGAGGCCGCGCGCGACTCGATAGACCTGGTCGGACAGCTCGAGCGCCTCCTCCTCGAAGCGAACGCGTTCGCGGGCCTCCTCCGCGATGCGGCGCCCCTCCGTCTCGATGTCGGACATCAGACGGGGGCGAAGCCCGCCTTGGACATGACCGCGACGAGCTCCTCCCGGCTCGTGCGCTCGTCGTCCCAGGTCAGGGTGACCTCCCCGACCAGGTTTGCGGTGGCCGCCTCGAGCCCGTCGTGACCCTCGAGCGCGGCGCCGAGGCGCATGACGCAGCGCTCGCAGCGAACGCCGCCGACCTGGATCGTCTCGGTCGTCACGCGGGCGATGCTAGCGAGCGCCGGGTTCTTTCGACGACGAGGGCGCATGCCGCCTCGGCGTCAGGCTCGGCCGCCTGGAGGTCGGCCTCGCAGCGCGACGGGTCGAGCGGCTCCAGAAGGTCCTCGTCGACGTGGGCGCCGACCCGCTCGAGGAGCTCGGCGTAGAGCTCGGGCACGGGCAGGAGCCGGTCCTCGACCGGATGGAGGAGCTCGGCGCGCGGCCCGAACCGGGACGCGAAGAAGCGGTTCGTGTGGTAGTCGGCGCGCGACGAGGAAGCGCCGCCGTCGTCGTCGCCCGCCCCCCAGACGACGAGCGCGTGCAGGAGCGCGACGAACGCGCCGCTGAGACGGACGTCGGTCGGCTGATCGGGCATTCGCAGCTCAAGCGTCCCGAGCGCGGGGTGGACCCGCGCGTCCCACCAGGTGCTCGTCGGCTTCTCGAGCACCCCGGCACGGATCCATCGCTCCATCAGCGTCTGCCACTCGCGCCAGCTCGAGAACGGCGGCGGCCCACCGCTCCTGGGAAGCGTCGCGAGCACCTCGGCGCGGTTCGAGAGCAGCCCGGTCTTCTGCCCGCGGAACCAGGGAGAGTTCGCGGACAGCGCGAGCACGACGGGCAGCCACGGCAGCACCCGCTCGTGTGCCCGCACGCACGTCTCCGGATCGGGCATCCCGACGTGGACGTGGAGCCCGCACACGCCCTGCCGCCGCGCGGCCGGCCCCGCCGCGTCGACGAACTCGACGTACACCGGGTTGTCGACGATCGGAATCTCCTCAGGGTGGGCGAACTGGTGTGAGCCCGTCGCCGCGACCTCCAGGCCCGCGGGCTCGGCGGCGGCGGCGACACGCGAGCGCAGGTCGACGAGCTGCGCGAGTGCTTCTCGCGCAGTCGAGCAGATGGTCGTCGTCGTCTCGACGAACGACGTGAAGAGCTCGAGCTTGACGCGCTCGTCGCCGACGGCGTCGACGATGCGCTTCGACGCCGACACCGGCGCGAGCGTCTCCTCGTCGACGAGCAGCAGCTCCTCCTCGACGCCGAGCGAGAACGGGTCGCTTCGCCCGAACGCGTGCTCCATGCGGGGGAGGCTATTGGCCGGGGGCCCGGCCGAGCTTGACGTTCAGCTTCACCTTGCGGTCGCCACGGTAGACCTCGATCACCATCCGCCCGCCCGGCCGCTTGCGGGCGACCAGCGAGCTGAGCCGCTCGGGCGACCTCACCTGCTCGCCGTCGACGGTGACGATGATGTCGCCGCCGAGCGGCCAGCTCTCGCCGCCGACGATGACGCCGCGCGTGCCCGCTCGCAGCCCGGCCTTGTCCGCCGCGCTGTCCGGCACGATCGAGTCGATCAGGAGCCCCTGCTTCGGCGTCAGGCGGAAGAGGCGCGCGATGTCCTCCGTAAGCCGCGTCGCCTCGACACCCAGGAACGCGTGCTCCGCGCGGCCGATGCGCAGGATCTGCGCCGCGACGCTCCTCACCGTGTCGACCGGGACGGCGAAGCCGACGCCGACGTTCCTCTGGGCGCCGCTGTCCGTCGTGATCTGCGTGTTCACGCCGATCACTTCGCCCCGCGCGTTCAAGAGCGGCCCGCCCGAGCTGCCGGGGTTGATCGGGGCGTCGGTCTGGATTGCGTTGTCGATCGCGAGGTTGTTCGGCGCCTGGAGCACGCGGCCGATCGCGCTCACGATCCCCGACGTCATCGAGCGCTCGAGCCCGAACGGGTTGCCGATCGCGACGACCGCGTCCCCGACGCGCACCGAGGTCGAGCGTCCGAACCGGAGAGGAGTCAGACCCCGCGGCGGCGTGTTCACCTTCAGCACGGCGAGATCCGTGGTCGCGTCCACGCCGACGACGTTGGCCCGGACGGCCTCGTCGTTGGAGAAGCCGACGTTGACGACGTCCGCCCCCTTGACGACGTGGTAGTTCGTGACGATGTGGCCGGACTTGTCGATCACGAAGCCCGACCCGAGCGTCCGCTCGCGGCGCGGGAAGGGATCGAACGGGTCCGAGGCGAGCGGACCGGACGCCTCGATCTGGACGACGCCGCGCGAGTACCCCGCGTAGATCTCGCCGGGGGTCAGCCCCTCGGTCGGCGCGAAGTCGACCGAGGCACTCGTGCCCTCGGGCGCCACCTCGCGGATCGTCGTCGTGCCGAAGTCGCCGAGCGCCGACGCGGCGACGAGGGCGATCGCACCGCCGATGACGCCTGCGGCCAAGAGTGCCGCCGTGCGCAGCAGGAACCGACGTCGCTCGCTCACCCAGCGGTTATAGCGCCGGGGTCGTTCAACGGCGTTTGCGGCTCCGTTAACGTCGGCCAATCGAGACGACCGTCGTCGTCGACGCCCGCAACGTCCTGCGCTCGCAGTGGCCGAACATCCCGGAGGAGCGCCTGGTCGAGCTCGCGCGGGCCTGGGCCGGCCGCCACGGCGTGCGCGCGCTGCTCGTGTTCGACGGCAAGGCCCCGGTCGAGGCCGACGACGTCGTCGGTACCGGTCGCGAGAGCGCGGACGACTGGATCGCGCGCGAGTCGCCCGCGCTCGCGCCGTACTGGCTCGTCACCTCCGACCGGGAGCTGCGCGAGCGTGCCGGCGGCGCGGCGGAGCGCGTGGTCGGCGGAGGCAGTTTCGCGCGCGAGCTGACGCGGTAGCCCTGCGTCATGACCGAGTTCGGCTACGCGCTGTCGTCGGAGGAGCACGGACCGCGGCAGCTCGTCGAGAACGCCCGCAAGGCGGAGGAGCACGGCTTCACGTTCGCGTTCGTCTCCGACCACTACCACCCGTGGACCGACAACCAGGGCCAGTCGCCGTTCGTCTGGAGCGTGATCGGCGGAATCGCGCAGGCGACCGAGCGGATCCGGCTCGGGACGGGCGTGACCTGCCCGACGATCCGGATCCACCCGGCGATCATCGCGCAGGCCGCTGCGACGAGCGCGGCGATGATGCCCGGCCGCTTCTTCCTCGGCGTCGGCACGGGCGAGAACCTGAACGAGCACATCCTCGGCGACCACTGGCCCGCGCCCGACGAGCGGCTCGAGCTGCTCGAGGAGGCGATCGAGGTCATGCGCCTGCTGTGGCAGGGCGGCTACCAGACGCACCGCGGCAAGCACTACACGGTCGAGAACGCTCGGCTGTACACCCTGCCCGACCAGCCGGTCGAGATCGCGGTCGCCGCGGCGAAGGAGAACGCGGCCGAGCTCGCCGGGCGTCTCGGCGACGCGTTCGTGAACACCGCGCCGGACCCCGAGCCGATCGAGACGTTCGAGCGCTCCGGCGGCAAGGGGAAGCCGAAATACGGACAGCTCACACTGTGCTGGGCTGAGAGCGAGGACGAGGGCGCGAAGATCGTGCATGAGATCTGGCCGAACGCGGGCGTCGGCGGCGACCTCTCGTACGAGCTTCCGCTGCCGCGGCACTTCGAGCAGGCGGCGGAGAACGTCACGCCCGACGACCTGAAGGAGAAGCTGCCGGTGGGGCCGGATCCGGCCCGCTACGTCGAGCAGATTCGCGAGCTGGAGCGCGTTGGCTACACGCACGTCTACTTTCACCAGATCGGGCGGGATCAGGACGGATTCTTCCGTTTCTGGAAGGAAGAGCTCGAGCCCTCTCTGTAAGCGCAGCCGTACGGATTTGGTAAGAAGTCGTCGGTCGTAGCAGGAGCCGGCACGTATCGGGGGTACACGTTTGCCGTCAACGAGGAGGGCTCTCATGCATCGCATCACCCAGCATGCGCCGTCACCGGCGCTAGTCGTTTCGATGATCGCGCTGATGGTCGCGCTCGGCGGCACGGGCTATGCCGCCGTCGAGCAGGTCAGGCGCAACAGCATCACCAGCATCCACGTCAAGGACCGCTCTCTGCTCTCGAAGGACTTCAAGGCCGGGCAGGTCCCACGCGGCCCCGCCGGTCCCGCAGGTCCTGCCGGCCCGGCCGGCCCCGCAGGCCCAACCGGCCCTGCGGGCGCCGCGAAGGCGTACGCCCGCGTGCTCGTCAGCGGTGACGTCGACGACCCGCGCGCGCGCGGGATCACCGACGCGGGCGTCTCGAAGCTCACGACGCCGGCGGGTGTCTACTGCATCGACGTCGACGGAGGCGCGATCAACGTGATCGGCACGATCGACGCCAGCGCGAACGGTCAGGTCACGGCGAGCGTCCTGCTGAGCTCGTGCCCGGCGGGCAAGGAGGTCGAGGTCAAGACCTACGACAGTGCAGGGGCCCCGGCCGACCGGCCGTTCTACCTGCTCGTCAACTAGCCAGATCCCGGCCACGGACTCGACCGCTAGAGTCGGGTCCGTGGCCGGCTTCGACGCGCGCTCGACGCTGCGCGTAGGAGGCGTGGAGCACGAGATCTTCCGCCTCGACGCGCTTCAGGATCGCTTCGACGTCGAGCGCCTGCCCTACACGCTCAAGATCCTGCTCGAGAACGTCCTCCGGCTCGGCGACGACGAGGACGTCGACGCGGTCGCGACCTGGGACGCGAAGGCCGATCCGAGCCGTGAGATCGCCTTCACGCCCGCGCGCGTGCTGCTCCAGGACTTCACCGGCGTCCCGGCGATCGTCGACCTCGCGGCGATGCGCGACGCGATGCGCGACCTCGGCGGCGACCCGGAGAAGATCAACCCGCTGCTCCCGGCAGAGCTCGTGATCGACCACTCGGTGCAGGTCGACGAGTTCGCGACGCGCACCGCGATCCGGCGGAACGCCGAGCTCGAGTTCGAGCGCAACCGCGAGCGCTACGCGTTCCTGCGCTGGGGCCAGACCGGCTTCGCCAACCTCAAGGTCGTCCCGCCGAACACAGGCATCTGCCACCAGGTCAACCTCGAGTACCTCGGCCGCGTGGTCGAGTCGCGCGACGGCCGCGCGTTCCCGGACACGCTCGTCGGCACCGACTCGCACACCACGATGATCAACGGGCTGGGCGTGCTCGGCTGGGGCGTCGGCGGAATCGAGGCGGAGGCGGCGATGCTCGGCGAGGCCGTCTCGATGCTCGTCCCGCAGGTCGTCGGCTTCCGGCTGACCGGTGAGCTGCCCGACGGGGCGACCGCGACCGACCTCGTGCTCACGGTCACGGAGATCCTCCGTCGCACCGGCGTGGTCGGAAAGTTCGTCGAGTACTTCGGCCACGGGATCTCGAGCCTGCCGGTCGCCGACCGCGCCACGCTCGGGAACATGTCGCCCGAATACGGCGCGACCTGTGGCTTCTTCCCCGTCGACGAGCAGACACTCGACTACCTCCGCCTCACCGGCCGGAGCCCCGACCGGATCGCGCTCGTCGAGGCGTACTGCAAGGAGAACCTGCTCTGGCACGACCCCGACGAGGAGCCGACGTACTCGGAGATCGTCGAGCTCGACCTCGGCGACGTCGAGCCGAGCCTCGCCGGACCGCGGCGACCACAGGACCGCGTCCCGCTCCGCGACGCGAAGATGTCGTTCCTCTCGCAGCTCGAGAGCTTCGGCGTCGAGTACGAGGGCCAGGACGAGTCGGTCGCGGAGACGTTCCCGGCGAGCGATCCGACGGTCGAGCAGGCACCCGGAGCAGAGGAGCCGCGCGCGGCCCCCTCGCCCGTCGCGGTGGCGGAGCCGCAACGCCATCGCGTTCCCGTCCGCGGCACCGACTACGAGATCGAGCACGGCTCAGTCGTGATCGCGGCGATCACGAGCTGCACGAACACATCGAACCCGCAGGTGATGGTCGGCGCCGGCCTGCTCGCGAAGAAAGCGGTCGAGCGCGGCCTGACGCGCAAGCCGTGGGTGAAGTCGAGTCTCGCGCCGGGCTCGAAGGTCGTGACCGAGTACTACGAGCGCGCCGGCCTAACCGAGCCGCTCGAGCAGCTCGGCTTCCACACGGTCGGGTACGGCTGCACGACCTGCATCGGGAACTCCGGCCCGCTGCCCGAGCCGATCTCGGAGGCCGTCGCCGAGGGCGACCTCGTCGTCTGCTCGGTGCTCTCCGGGAACCGCAACTTCGAGGCCCGCATCCACTCGGAGGTGAAGGCGAACTACCTGGCCTCGCCGCCGCTCGTCGTCGCGTACGCGATCGCGGGACGGATGGACATCGACCTCGTCAACGAGCCGCTCGACGGCGACGTCTACCTCCAGGACATCTGGCCCACTCCGCAGGAGATCCAGGACGTGATCACCGAGTCCGTGCGCAGCGAGATGTTCGAGCGCACGTACGCCGACGTCTTCACCGGCGACGAGAACTGGCGTGCGCTTCCGGACCCACAGGCCGGCGTCTTCGCGTGGGATCCCGACTCGACATACGTGCGCCGCCCCCCGTACTTCGACGGGATGCAGCGTGAACCGCAGCCGGTCGAGGACATCAGCGGCGCCCGCTGCCTCGTCGTAATCGGCGACTCGGTCACGACCGACCACATCTCCCCCGCCGGCGCGATCAGGCCCGACTCGCCGGCGGGCAAGTACCTGATCGAGCACGGCGTCGAGCGCAAGGACTTCAACTCGTACGGCTCGCGCCGCGGCAACCACGAGGTGATGGTGCGCGGGACGTTCGCGAACGTGCGCCTCCGCAACCTGATGGTCGCAGGCAGCGAGGGGACGTGGACGCTCCACGTCCCTAGCGGCGAAGAGCTGACGATCTTCGAGGCGTCCGAGCGCTACCTGGCCGAGGGAACGCCGCTGATCGTGATTGCGGGCAAGGAGTACGGCTCGGGCTCGTCGCGCGACTGGGCGGCGAAGGGCCCGAACCTGCTCGGCGTTCGAGCGGTGATCGCCGAGACCTACGAGCGGATCCACCGCTCGAACCTGCTGATGATGGGCGTGCTCCCGCTCCAGTTCCTCGACGGCGACGGCCGCGAGTCGCTCGGCCTGACCGGACGGGAGGAGTTCGCGATCGAGGGGATCGAGAACGGCGAGGCGCGCGAGGTCACCGTCCGCGCCGACGGCAAGGAGTTCCGCGCGCGGGTGCGGCTCGATACCCCGCGCGAGCGCGAGTACCTGCGGCACGGCGGCATCCTCCGCTACGTGCTGCGCCGTCTCTTGGCGGCGTAACCGAACCGGCACTTCGGCCGTTTCGAAGACTGAGGATGGGGCGGGTCGTTCTGTTCGTGCTGCTCGCAGTGCTGGCCGGGCTCCTGGCCGTCTCCGGCACCGCGCGGACGCTCGGCGCCCACGGCACGCCTGCGCCGGCGGCGTTCCAGCTCGCCGACGGGTCGGCCGGGTGCGTGTACGACGGCGAGCGGATCGCCTGCAAGACGGCGTCGATGACGTCCGCGGTCGTGCTCGAGCCGGACGGCAGCACGGCCGTCGAGGCCGTCGAGGTCGATTGGAACGACGCGACGCCGGTGCTCCGCTCGACCGAGAGCTGGTGGCACGACGGCTATTCGTGCCGGCTCGCCGACGCGGCGCTGTTCTGCGAGCGAGGCAGTGGCACGATCGCCGTCGGTCCTGACGGCGCGGGCGGCGCGTCCTCCGTCACGGTTCCGTAGTCAGCCGGCCAGAAAGAGCAGCTGCAGCAGCACCATCGCCGCAGCCGAGAGCAGGACGGCAGCAACGACCGCAGCGCGCGAGAGCTCGGCGCGCGCCTCGGGGAGCAGCTCGACCGCGACCATCCAGACCATCGCGCCGCCGGCGAAGCCGAGCCCGACAGCGAGCACCGGCTCGAACCACTCGACGAGCAGGAACGCCGGCACGGCCATCAGCGGCTGCGGGAGGCTCGAGAACACACTCCAGCCACCGGCCCGGAGCGCGCTGATCCCACGCGGCACGAGCACGAGGCTGATCGCGAGCCCCTCGGGGATGTTGTGGACTGCGATCGCCGTCGTGATGAAAGCCCCTAGCGCCTCGCCGCCGCCGAACGAGACGCCGACGGCGACTCCCTCGGTGAACGAATGCACCGTCATCACGCCGACGATCAGCAGCGCTTTGACGGCGTCGGCGCCGCGCAGGATCCCGAGGTGTGCGTCGTGTTGGTGGCCGAGCCGCCTGCGCAGCACCTCGATGAACGCGAGGCCGGCGGCGGCACCGATGACCATGCGCAGGACGCCGACGTCCGCTCCCTCCCAGAAGAGCGCCGCGCTCGCGCCGAGCATGAAGCCCGCGGCGATCGAGTTCGAGATCCCGAGCCACGACCGGCTCATGTCCGGCACGAAGACGAATGGGAGCGCGCCGAGCCCGGTCGCCAACGCCGTCACGAGCGCCGCGAGGAAAACTGCCGCAGCGTCCACTCAGCCGTAGGCGGCGAGAACGGCCAGCGCGGCGAGCACGAGGAACGGCGCCGCGAGCGCCGAGAGCAGGGTCGCGCCGAGGAAGGGCAGGTTGAGCAGCGGCAGCAGCGGCGCCCAGGGGATGACCAGGTCCCGCGCCCGACCGGCGGCGCGCCCGGTCCGCCAGAGCGGACGGAAGAGACGCCCGCGCCGCGCGCGCGAGAGCTCGTGCAGCGACGCCTGCAGCTCGGCCGCGTCCGCCGGCGCACCGCGGAGTCGCGCCGGGAGGTCGGCCGCCTCGCGGAGCGCGGCGGAGAAGAGGTAGAGGACGACGGCCGGCGCCGCCGCCGCAACCGCGACGCCGAGCTTCCAGCCCTCGTCGTAGAGCGCCAACACGAACAGCACCGCCGCGAACGCGGCGACGTACGAGAGCCCGCGCGCGAGACGCGCGGTCGCGCGAACGACCTTCATCTGGCTTCGGTACCCAGCTTCACTAGAGTGAACGCACCGGGGTGCCTCGCGCAACGAGGCTGAGATCAGACCCGCCGAACCTGATCCGGGTAATGCCGGCGAAGGGAGTCGTGGAAGACCGCATACCGAGCTGGGGGGTGGAACCGGTCCCGGACCGCCTTCGCGTCCTGGGCGTGCTCGACCACTTCCTGCTCTGGAGCAACCTCGGCGTCTCGCTGCTCGTGATCGTGATCGGCTCGTTCCTCGTGCCGGGGCTCTCGCTGCCCGACGCGCTGCTGGCGATCCTGCTCGGCAGCCTGGTCGGGAACGCCATGCTCGGGACCGCCGGCCTGATCGGGGCCGACGCGCGCACGCCGGGGATGGTGCTGCTGCGCGCGCCGCTCGGCCGCGTCGGCTCGTACGCGCCGACTGCCCTGAACGTGCTCCAGTGCCTCGGCTGGGCGACGTTCGAGCTGATCATCATCGCGACGGCCGCCGCGGCGCTCTCCGACGAGCTGTTCGGCGTCGCGGCGAAGCCTGCGTGGACGGTGTTCTTCGGCGTCGTCGCGCTCGCGCTCGCGTTGCTGGGACCGGTCGGCGTCGTGCGCCGGTTCATCCGCAAGTTCGCGGTCTACTTCGTCGTCGCGTCGCTGCTCTACCTGACCTGGTGGGCGCTCGACGCCGGTGGGGTGCGCGAGCTCTGGGACCAGCCCGGCGACGGTGGGACGACGATCTGGCTCGGGATGGACCTCGTGATCGCCGTGACGGTCTCGTGGGTTCCGCTGATCGCGGACTACACGCGCTTCTCGCGCGATCGCGCGGGCGCGTTCTTCGGCGCCGGCCTCGGCTATTTCGTCGCGGGCACGTGGATGCTCGTGCTCGGCGCCGTCCTCGTGCTGACGCGCGGCGTAAGCGAGCCGACCGAGCTGCCCGCGGCCGTCGCCGCGGCGGGGTTGGCGGCGGCACTCGCGCTGCTCGCGATCACGGTCGACGAGATCGACGAGGCGTTCGCGAACGTCTACTCGAGCGCGGTCTCGGCCCAGAACGCGATCAGTGCCGTCCCGCAGCAGACGCTGATCCTTGTCGCCTCCGTGATCGCGACCGTCGCCGCGCTCGCGTTCGACCTGCGCGAGTACCAGAGCTTCCTGCTCCTCCTCGGGGCGTTCTTCGTGCCGCTCTTCGGCGTCCTGCTCGCCCACTGGCTCCTGAACGGCGCGCACTACTCGCGGGACGATGTCTTCCGCGCGCCGCCCGTGCGGCCCGAGCTGCTCATCGCGTGGCTCGCCGGCTTCGTCGTCTACCAGTGGCTCGTGCCGATCGGGCCGGGCTGGTGGCTCGATCTCGTCGAGAACGTGCGGCCCGACACCGCAGGGCTCGACGGGATCGGCGCGTCGATCCCGAGCTTCGCCGTTGCGTTCGTGCTCGCGTTGCTCGCGACTACGCTGCGAGCAGGCCGGTCACGTACATGATCCCGATGCCGGCGAGGAAGCCGCCGAGCACGTAGCCGGAGGTGAGTCCGCCGGGCGCGCGGTCGCGCACGTGGCGCCCGACCTCGACGACGACCTCGAACGCGGCGCCGGCGGCCGCTGCGAAGAAGATCGTGCCGAGCCAGTCGTTCGCGGCGTAGCCGCCGAGCCACGCGCCGGCGATCGTAGGGCGCGCCGGCGATCAGTACGAGCCCGACGAGCCACAACCACGACACGCGCCGCTTCTCCTCCGCTGTCGGTGTGGCGATGCCGAGGCCCTCGGTGATGTTGTGGACCATGAAGCCGACGATCAGGAACGTCCCGAGCGCGAGCTCGCCGAGCGCGAACGACGTCCCGATCGCGAGCCCCTCCCCGAAGTTGTGCAGCCCGATCCCGATCGCGACGAGCAGCGCGAGCGTCAACCCCGTCGCGGTCGAGCCTTCGCCGGAGAACCGGCGCGAGATGAACGTCAGGGTCAGGTACGAGACCGCGACGCCGAGCAGGACCAGACCCGCGCCGCCGAGCGCGGACGGGAGCGTCGCCTGGAGCGCGAACGCCTCGGAGAGCGCGTCCAGCGCGAGGAACGTGAGCATCCCGCCGGTCAGCGCCATGAACGCCGCGAGCCATTCGGGCCGGGCGCGGCGGAGCGACGGCAGCCAGAGCAGACCGAGGGCAACGGGGACGATCCCGACGAGCGCACCGATCAGCGTGTAGCCGAGCACCCCCGCCACGTCGGGCTCGGGCGTCTCGACCGCCGCCGCGATCTCCTCGGTCGTCTGGATCCCCGTCGAGCTGGTCACGCCGACGGCGATCGGCTCGTCCTCGACCCAGTCGAAGGGCACGACGATCGTGCTCGAGCGCAGGCGCTCCAGCGTCGCGGGCCCGTCGAGCGTGTACGGCATGATCGCGTCGTCGACGGTCACGAACGCGATCGTCAGATCCTCGGGCTGGGGATTCGTGACGCGGATGCGGATCTCGCCCGGCTTGAACTCGACACGCCGGATCTCGAACTCGTCCGCGGGCGGAGGCGTGCGACCGAGCAGCTCGGTGACGGAGCTCCCCGCGGCGCTGAAGAGCGCGACGACGGCGACGAGAAGCAGGAGCGGCACGAGCGCCCAGAGGCGCCAGGCGTTGTTGCCTCCCGTCGCCGCGCGCGCCAGCGTCGTCATTCGCGGACGTCGAAGAAGCCCATCCAGCCGAGCTCCGCGAACTCCGACTGGTGCGCGTGGAACATGAACTGCCCCGTGTTGGCGAAGTCGATCTCGATGATCCCGCGCTGACCCTGCGTGAGCATGACCGTGTCGGTGTACTCGACGAGCTCGTCGCGACCGGTCGCGTAGTAGCGGAAGAAGTCGCCGTGGAGGTGGAACGAGTTGATCAGGTCGAACTCGGTCAGGTTCGCGAGGTAGATCCGAACCGTCTGTGACTTCGAGACGCGAATCGGGTACTTCGCGTAGTAGAACGCCGGTCCGTTGACCGCGTAGACGTTGTTCTCGCCGTCGCCGTCGGTGTCGAACCCGTTCATCACCATCACGAACTCCTGCGCGGGCTTGCGCGGCTTCGGCGGATCGATGATGAACGCGCCGTAGAGGCCCTTGTGGATGTGCTTCTTCAGCGGCGTCGCGTGGCAGTGGTAGAGGTGCATCCCCCAGGGCTTCGCCGGAAACTCGTAGAGGAACTCACCACCGGGCGCGATCACCTCGAAGACGCCGTCCATGTTCGCGGGGTGGATGCCGTGAAAGTGGATCGTGTGCGGATGGCTGCCCTCGTTGCGGAAGCGGACCCGGAGGAGGTCGTCCTCGGTCGCGCGGATCACGGGTCCCGGCGCCGTGCCGTTGTACGTCCAGGCCGGGTACGTGACGCCCTGCGCGACCTGGATGTCGACGTCGCGCGCGACGAGCTGGTACTCACGCGGCGTGCCCGGGCTGTGCGGTCGCGCCGGCGGCGGGATCAGGAGCGCGTCGATCGCCGGGTCGCGCTCGATCGACGGGGCTTCCGAGCCGATCATGGCCGCGTGCCCGACGATCGCGTGCGCGTGGTCGTAGCCCTCGTGCGTGGCCGAGCGCTCGGGATCCGCGAACGCGACCCGCGCAAGCGGGCCGGCCGCGATCAGCGGCGCCGCGCCGGCGATCAGCTTCTTCCGGCTGAATTTCGTCACGTCTAAACTGTATATTAGACAGCACTTGAACGCGACCGCAAAACTCTCCCAGTCCGTCCAGGACTACCTCAAGGAGCTGTACAAGCTCCAGGCCGACGGCCGGGCCTCGACCTCGGGCCTGGCGGAGCGCATGGGCGTCGCGCCGGCCTCCGCCACGGCGATGCTGAAGAAGCTCGCCCAGCACGGCCTCGTCGAGCACGAGCCGTACCGCGGCGCCCGGCTCACGCCCTCGGGCGAGCGGGTCGCGATCGAGATGATCCGGCACCACCGGCTGCTCGAGCAGTACCTCTCGCAGTCGCTCGGGCTCTCGATCGACGCGGTTCATGCCGAGGCCGACCGGCTCGAGCACGCGCTCTCGGAGGAGCTCGAGGCGGCGATCGACCAGTCGCTCGGGTTCCCGACGCACGACCCGCACGGCGACCCGATTCCGAGCGCCAAGCTCGAGCTTGCGGACGCCGACGCGCGCTCCGTCGCCGACCTCGCGCCCGGTGAGCACGCCACGGTCCGCCGGGTCCCCGACTCCGACTCCGACCTGCTCCGCTACCTCGACGAGCTCGGCCTCGTGCCCGGCGAGCAGGTCGAGCTCCGCTCCGCCGCGCCCTTCGACGGGCCTGTGACGGTCCGGGCACGCGGCCGCGAGCACGCGATCTCGCGCGAGCTCGCCCTGCGCATAGCGATCGCCGCATAAGGTCCGCGCGTGCGCGCGCCACTCGCCGTCTGCGGCAACGCGGTCATCGACGTGATCGACGGCGGCTCACCGCGCCTGGGCGGCGGCCCGTACCACTGCGGGCACGGCCTCCGGCTGCTCGAGCGTCCCTCGCGGATCTTCGCCAAGTGCGCGTCGGTCGATCGTTCCGTGGTCGTCCCCGCGCTCGCGGCGCTCGGCCTGCCCGTCACGATCGTCGACGGCGGGACGACCGCGTCGTGCGGCCTCGACTACGACGGCGAGTCGCGGCGCACCTCGCTCCTCGCGATCGGCGACCCCTGGCGGCCTGAGGACGTGGCCGACGTCGACGCGCGCTGGGTGCACGTCGCGCCGATCGCGCGCAGCGACTTCCCTGCGGAGACGCTCGGGGAGCTCGCGCGTGATCGACGAGTCTCGTACGACGGCCAGGGTCTCGTCCGCGCGGCGGAGGTCGGGCCGGTGCGGCTCGACGCCTCGTACGACCCCGCCGTGCTCACGCACCTCGCTTTCCTCAAGCTCGCGGAGGAGGAGGCGGCGGTGATCCTGCCCGACCTCGGCGAGGCGGCGGTCTTCGGGCTCGGCGTGCCGGAGGTGGTCGTGACGCTCGGGTCACAGGGGTCGATCGTGTACACAGGCGGCACCTCCACCCCGGTTCCGTGCCACCCGATCCGCGACGTCGAGCTGACCGGGTGCGGCGACGCGTTCGCCGTCGGCTACCTGGCCGCCCGCAGCGACGGCCTCACGCCCGTCGCCTCAGCGCGCCGCGCGACGGCGCTCGTCGCGGAACTGCTCGAGAACCGGAAGCGTCAGAGGCGGAACTCGCCGCGCGCGACGACGACGGCGGCGCCGCCGACCTCGACGCGCTCGAGCGCCTCGGGCGACCCGTCCACACGCGCGTAGAGCTTCGACGCCCGGCCGATCTCGGCTCCCTGCGAGATCTCGATCTCCTCGCCCCAGCCGATGCGGCCGTGGCGTGCGAGATGCACGGCGAGCGGTCCGGCGGCCGAGCCCGTCGCCGGGTCTTCGGGGACTCCCCCGCCGGGGGCGAACATCCGCGTCTTCCAGCGGGGGCCTTCGCCTGCGAAGCAGTTGACGCCGAGGATCGCGGCGAGCCGCACGAGCGCGGCGAGGTCAGGCTGGACTGCCGCGACAGCTTCCTCGGACGAGAGCCCCACGTAGACGTTCGTCATCCCGTTGTCGTAGACCTCGACCGGGAGCTCCGAGCGCTCGACGCCGACCGCGCCGAGCAGCGCGTCGACTTGGTCGAACGGCTGCCACGTCGGCAGCGGCTGCTCCATCCGCCCGAAGACGATCTTCGGCCCTTCGCGCTCGAGCCGCACCGTCACGACGCCGGCGCCGGTCTCGAGCCGGATCTCGCCGAGCTGAAGTGGCTGCCCGAGCACGAACGCCGTTCCTAAGGTCGGGTGGCCCGCGAAGGGAAGCTCGTACTTCGGCGTGAAGATCCGGATCTTCGCGTGCCCGCCCTGCTCGGGCGGGTAGACGTAAACCGTCTCGGAGAGATTGAGCTCCCGGGCGAGCGGCTGAAGCGTGTCTTCAGGAAGGTCGCGCGCGTCCGTGAACACGGCGAGCTGGTTACCGGCGAGCGCCTCGTCGGTGAAGACGTCCGCGAGGACGTAGCGGAACGCCGGCACGCTCGAACTCTAGTCTTGTGTCGCGGTCGCACCGCTGCTATCGATGCGTCTCCGGATCAGCGAGACGCGCCGGCTGCGGCTTGCCGTCTCTCTTCGAGAGAGAGGTCAGCTTTGCCGAGCAAGCTCGCGACGCTTGTGTTCCTTCTTGCTGCACTAACGCTCGGCGCCGCTGCACCCGCGGGCGCGTCGATCGTGCTCGGGACGGAACATCAGCTGGTCGCGCTCCAGGGTGAGCAGAACCACGTCACGATTGCCTACGACGCCGGGGCTGCCGTCTATGTGATCGAGGACGCGGCCGGGATCAGGGCGCCCGGCCCGACCACGTTCGCGCGCCACGGGTGCACGCCGCGGACGCCTACCGTGGTCGCCTGCGCCTGGCCCGAGCTCGAGGTCGAGCTCGGCGACGGCGACGACCGGTTGACGGTCGCGACTGCCGCCTCGCCGCGGACGGTCTCCGTCGTCCGCAACGGTCGCCGTCTCGAGACGCCGCTGGGCGTGGTCGCTTCCGGCGGCCCCGGAAACGACGTGCTGACCGGCAACGCGGCTTCCGACGGCCTCTACGGCGGTGGGAGCTGGTCGCTGGACGGCGTCCAGCCCGTGCCGGACGACGTGGGCAACGATACGGTCACCGGCGGCGACGGACACGACGTGCTGACCGGCGACGGCGGTGTCGACCGGCTCGACGGTGGTCCCGGCGACGACCTGCTCGACGGCGGCGCCGGCAACGACAGGCTCGCCGGAGAGCTCGGGAGCGACATGCTCGACGGCGGGACCAACGACGACGCGCTCGACGCCGGGGCGGGCGACGACGTCATCCGCGCGTTTAACGGCAGGGACGTCGCCGACGCCGGCGCGGGCGACGACGAGATCTACTCGCTCGACGGTCTCTTCACGATCACCGCGCCCAGCACGATCAAATGCGGTGCGGGCACCGACTGGTTCGAGCCGGAGCAGGGCGACGTCGTCTCCGGTTGCGAGCAAATCTTCGAGGAGTGGCCGCGGTCAATTCCGCTCTGCAGCAAGTGCACATTCCGGCTCGAGGCGAGGGTCGGATCGAGGATCACGACGGTCGCTCGCACGAAAGTCGCGGTCAGCGCGGAGAAACCCTGGGCAGTGCTCACCTTCGGGCGACAGGTGCAGACGTTGCTGCGCTCACGCGGCTCTCTGCGCGCGCGGCTCGTCTACAAGGGAGGCGACGGCCGGTCGTATGGACGCGAGTGGTTCGTTCTGAGACGCTGAACGTCGCATGAACGCGAGCGGCCACTCGGGGACGGTGAGTGCAGGGGATGTCGACCTGGCGTACCTTCGGGTCGGCAAAGGAACCCCGTTGGTCGTGCTGCCCGGCGGGCCGCGGATGGGGTACGCCCACATGCGCGCCGGCTTCGACGGGCTCGCCGACGTCTGTGAGCTCGTCTACTACGACGAGCGGGGCAGCGGCGCTAGCCCGCTCGGGAACCCAGACCGCGTCTCGACAGCCGGGACGCTCTCCGACCTGGGCGCGCTCACGGCGACGCTCGCCCTCGAACAGCCAATGCTCATCGGCCACTCGCTGGCGGCTTACATGGTGGCCTTGTCTGCGGCGACGCGGACGGACCACGTCCGAGCACTCGTGCTCGCGAACCCCGGTCCGCCCCTCGTGCCCGAGTTGATGGAGCGGTTCGGCCAGGAGATGGCTTCGCGGCGTCCACCTGCCGATGTCGACGAGATGAAGCGAATCGAGGCGTCGGCCGAGTACGAGGCACGAGACTCGGCGACACTCGAGCGGTATTTCCGGCTGCGCTACGGCCCCTTCTTCCGCGATCGCGCGAACGCGCTCAACGCCGACTTTGCGTTCACGCCGATCACCGCCGCCAACATCATCGAGGCCGGGGGCCGGATCATGAGTGACTTCCGCGACCACGCTCCTGTCGAGAAGCTTCGCGCGATCTCATGCCCCACGCTGGTCGTTCACTCAGAGTTGGACCCGATCCCGATCGAGTCGTCACGGTTCATCGCCGCGACGATTCCCGACGCTGAGCTCGTAGTCATCCCGGGCGAGAGCCATTTCGCGTTCATGGAGAATCCCGTGGCGTTTGGCGCTGCCGTCAGGCCGTTCCTCGAACGAGTCTCGACCTAGCCGACGGCGCCGAGCGAGACTGGAACGCCCGCGCGGTAGCACGCGCCGCAGCGCGCCTCGTACGAGTCGAGCGCGCCGATCTGGATCGTCGCGCCGTCGAACGGCGCCGGCTCGCCGTCGACGAGGCGCTGCGTGCGCGTGGCGGGACCGCCGCACGAATGGCAGACGGCCTGCAGCTTGTCGACGAACTCCGCGAGGCAGAGCAGGAGCGGCATCGCGCCGAAGGGCTCGCCGCGAAAGTCGCGGTCGAGCCCCGCCGCGACGACGCGCGCGCCTCGCGCAACGAGCTCTTGCACTGCGTCGACGATCGCGGGCTCGAAGAACTGCACCTCGTCGACGCCGACCGCGTCGTAGCCGTCCGCGCGCCGCAGCGCGTCCTCGGCGCCGGCCACCGCGACCGCGCGCATCTTCGCGCCCGCGTGGCTAACGACGTGCGCGACGTCGAAGCGATCGTCGACGCGAGGCTTCACGATCAGGACGCGCTGGCCGGCGATCTCGGCGCGGCGCAGGCGGCGGATCAGCTCCTCGCTCTTGCCGCTGAACATCGGCCCGCAGATCACCTCGAGCCAACCGCCGGTGCCGGGCACGGTCCTGATCACGGCGCGGGACCCTACGACGGCGCCCGGACAGCACCGCCGTATGCTTGCGCCCGTGCGCGTGTTCATCGTCCGCCACGCCGAGGCCGCGCAGGGTCAGCCGGACGAGCTGCGCCCGCTGACCGAGGCAGGGCGCGAGCAGGCGCGCGCGCTCGGGAAGCAGCTCGCCGCCGACGGCGTCCGCCCGGACGCGATCCTGACGAGCCCGCTGCTGCGCGCCCGCGAGACCGGAGCGGAGATCGGGCGCGCGACCGGAGTCGAGCCTGAGGCGGACGAGCGGCTCGCGCCCGGCGCGGAGGCGAACGACGTCCGGACTGCTGCGGCCGGCCGGGGCGAGACGGTCGTCGTGGTCGGTCACCAGCCGGACTGCGGACTCGCGGCGGCCGCGCTCAGCGGCGGGCCCGAGCCGCGGTTCCCGCCCGGCGGCGTCTTCGCGGTCGACGTGTAGTGCCGGCCGTCGACGTCCGCGGCCTGCGCAAGGCGTACGGCGAGCACGAGGCCGTGCGCGGGATCACGTTCTCGATCGCCGAGGGCGAAGTCTTCTGCCTGCTCGGCCCGAACGGCGCGGGGAAGACGACGACGATCGAGATCCTCGAGGGTTATCGGCGCCGCGACGCCGGCGAGGTGACGGTACTCGGCCTCGACCCGCAGCGGCGCGACCGCGAGCTGCGCGAGCGCATCGGCGTCGTCCTCCAGCACTCCGAGACCTGGCCGAACCTGACCGTCGCGGAGACGCTGCGCGTCTATGCGGGCTACTACCGACAGTCGCGACCCGTGGACGAGGTGATCGACCTCGTCGGTCTCGACGCGAAGCGCGACGCCCGCGTGAAGACGCTCTCCGGTGGGCAGAAGCGCCGCCTCGACCTCGGGCTCGCGCTCGTCGGCGACCCCGACCTCGTCTTCCTCGACGAGCCGACGACGGGCTTCGACCCGCAGGCCCGACGCAACGCGTGGGAGATGGTCCGCGGGCTGCGCGCGCTCGGCAAGACGATCCTGCTGACGACGCACTACCTCGACGAAGCACAGCGGCTCGCCGATCGCGTCGCCGTCCTGCGCGACGGCGTGATCGTGTCGGAGGGAACGCCCGGCGAGCTGACGGGGTCGGCGAAGACCGAGATCCGCTACCGCGAGAACGGCGAGGTGCACGTGCTCAGCACCGACGAGCCGACGCGACTGCTGCACGAGCTGACCTCGCGTGCGGTGGCCGACGGTCGCGAGCTCCTCGAGCTCGAGGTGCGCCGGAGCTCGCTCGAGGACGTCTACCTCGAGCTGCTCGAGGAGGACGCGCCGTGAGCACGTTCGTGCACCAGGTGCGTGCGGACCAGCTCGTCTTCTGGCGCGGTCGCGAGAGCGCCGTCTTCGTCTTCCTCTTCCCCGTGCTCCTCTTCCTGCTCCTCTCGACCGTGTACGACGGCGAGTACCGGGGCCGGCCGTACGCCGACTACCTCGTCCCCGCGCTGATCGCCTACGGCGTCGCGAACACCACGTTCGGCGGCCTCGCGATCATGCTCGTGGTCCGGCGCGAGCTCGGGATCCTCAAGCGCATCCGCGCGACGCCGCTGCCCGCCGCGACGTACCTCGGCGCGACGCTCTGCTCGACCCTGCTCGTGTTCGCGCTCCAGGCCGCGGCGATCATGGCGCTCGGCCGACTGCTCTACGGCTGGAGCTTTCCGGCGGAGTGGCCGTCGCTGCTGCTCTCGTTCGCGCTCGGCGCGATCTGCTTCGCCGGGATGGGCTTCGGGGCCGCCGCCTTGATCCGCTCGGCGGAGGGCGCGTCCGCAGTCGTCAACGTCGTCGTCCTGCCGATGACGTTCCTCGCCGGCGGGTTCGGGCCGACCCGCGACTTTCCCGCCTTTCTCCAAGCGGTCGCAGACGTGCTGCCGCTGACGTACCTGATCGACCTCGTCGAAGGGGCCGTCTACCGCGGGGAGCCGATGTGGGAGCAGCCCCGGGCCGTGCTCGTCCTCGTCGCCTGGGGCGTGGCGGGCCTGGTGATCGCGGCCCGCTGGTTCGGCTGGGAGCCACGCGAGCGTTAGAGGCGGATACGCCGGGGGTATGGCCGGACCCATGGAAGCCCCGTCTGTCGCCTTCATCGCGGACCGGCTCGACCCGCCCGGCGTCGAGATCCGGATCAACTTCGGCGTCTTCGCCGGTCGCGACGCGACCGCGGCGGAGGTCGAGGAGCTCGCGCGCGAGCTCCACGCACGCGTTCCGGAGTTCGCGATCGTGTCCGAGCGACGCTACGAGTTCGCCGACGAGGTCGAGGCGACCGTCCACCTCGTGCGCGTCGAGCTGGACGAGGCGAGCGAGGAGCTGCGCGGCCGGCTGCTCGAGATCGTCGAGCGCTGGGCCGACGCGTGCATCAGCGAGCGGCACACGGAGGTCGCGGAGCTCTAGAGTCGAAGCGTGGACGTCCGCGAGGCGCGCAGCGACGACTGGCCTCGCGTCTCCGACCTGCTCGCCGAGCTCGGCCGCCCGGACGTCCGCGAGGACGCGGACGAGCCCGAGCACCGTGACGCGTTCGAGCGCTACCTCGCGCGGGACGACGCGCTCGCGCTCGTCGCCGAGGAGAACGGTGACGTCGTCGGGTTCGTCGACGTCGAGTTCAGGCAGCGGCTCAACTTCGGGACGCCGCAGGCGTGGGTTCCCGACCTCGTCGTCGCCGAGTCCGCGCGCGGTCGCGGCGTCGGCCGGGCGCTGCTCGAGGCGGCCGAGCAGCGCGCCCGTGACGCCGGCTGCTGGGGCCTGTCGCTCGAGTCGGCGTCGTGGCGCGCAGACACGCACGCGTTCTACGAGCGCGTCGGCTGGCGCGAGACCGGCAAGTCGTTCACGCGGCCGTTGAGCGACGTGCAGTGGCCGCCGGCGCCCCCGCCATGATTTGGAGCGTGTAGCCGGGGCCGCGCGGGTCGCGGAGCTCAGGCCGACGCGGGGGGCGTCACGGCGGCCGGCGTCCGGATCTCGATTCGCCCAGAGCCCAGCAAGCGCACGGTGACCAGCCAGATCGCAGCAAAGAGCACCATCGCGAGCCCACACAGGATTGCCAGCGCCTGACCAGAGACGGCGACGTCGAGCGCTCTCGTTGCTCCGACACCTGAGGCGATCAGCACCGCGCCACCGGCGCCGGCCTGGCCGCCCGGCAACGCTCCGGCCGCTTTGCCCGCGCAGAGGAACAAGACGGCGAGCGGGAACGAAGCGCCGACTCCGAGCGCGGCGAGCAGGAACATCACGGCGGCTATCCGAACGAGCCAACAACCGGACAGCAGCCCGGCAATCGCGAACGTGGACCGGAGCGAGCTCGTTCGCGGACGCAGCCAGCGTCCCAGTCGATAGCGGAGGAACAGCTTGCTCGAGGCCAGCCGCGGCAGCACGACGATGAACGCCGCCGAGACGATCCCGCCAACCGCGACGAGTGTCAAGCCTGCGCGCATCCCGACCGCGCTGCCCGGAAGCGCTGCCGCCGCAAGCGCGAAGGGGGCGAGCGCGGCACTGTCGATCAGACCGAGCATGACGAGCGAGAGACAGAGCGACCGCACGCCGGCGGGACAGCTGGGATAGCGACGAACGATCGCGATGCGCAGAAGATCGCCGACCCGCGCGGGAAGGACGAATCCGAAGATCGAGGCGCCGGCGCTCGCGGACACGAGCGCGAGGGGGTGAGGACGCTCGCCCACTGCGAAGAGACGTCGCCACGCAAGAATCTTCAGGGCGGCGCCCACGAGCAGGAGCAGCCCGGCTGCCGCGAGCAGGCTGGGGGCTCCGTTCGAGAGCGGCACCGAGGTGCCGGCGAACAGGCGCGCTGTCAGAACCGCGGCCGCAACCGCGAGCACGACCGAGGTAACGGCGATGGCTGCCGCACCACAACGAGAACGAACTGCACGCATCCGCGTGGACCTTCCCTTGGCCAATCGACGCCGGCCGAGGGTAGGAGCCGGAAAGTACGTCGCCCGCCGAGTGCTGGGGCAGGCCGTTGACCGCAGCCTACAGCGACTTGGGCGTGTTCGCGCCCCCGGCGGGCGCCAACGCTCGCCCGATGGAGAGGGCCGCGGCCGCGCGGCCCTCTCCACTCGGACGTCTAGGAAGCGCTAGACGGTGACGAAGCCGTTCTTGTGCGCCACGACCTTGCCGCTCGTGATCTTGGGCGGATTCGGGAAAGCCGTCTCCAGCTTCTCGTCGCGCACCCAGGAGTCGCTGATCCTGGTCGACTCGTCGGCCTGCTCCGAGCTCTCGAAGAGCCCGAGCGAGCTCATGACGCCGTTGCCGGCTTCGATCAGGTAGTAGCCCTTGAAGCCCTTGAGCTCGCTCAGCTTGGGAACGAGGCTCTCGTCGATCCTGCGGGTCAGCTCGTCGGTGCGGGTCTGGTCGACACCGTCGTAGCGCCGGATGGTCGCATGCATGTGATGCTCCTAACGTCGTCCGTTCAGGGCAGGAAAACCCGGTCGAGCTCTCCTGGGTGCACAGTCCGGCGGGGTGGCGAACGAGGAACGTTTCGGGTTCCTCGGCCAACGCCAAAGACTGATGCGTCCCAGCACCATAGCCGCGATCTCGAAGCGCCGTCGGCGAACGCCTCTGAACGCCTGTACTGTGATCAGGCAGCGAGAAGTCGAATGCCCCGCGGCTCGCACCGAGCGCCGCACTCCTCTTCCTCCTTGCCGCGAAAGCGGGCCGCGCCTGGTGCTCGAGCTGAAAGCAAGGAGGGACATGTCCTCGAAAGCGCAACCGGCGAAGCTTGCGCTCGTTCTGGCGGACCGCGACGGCGACTCGCGCGAGACGTCGCTGGACACGCTCCAGCTCTTCTTGAAGGAGATCGTGAAGGTCGAGTTGCTCAGCGCCGCTCAGGAGGTCGAGCTCGCGAAGCGGATCGAGCGCGGCGACGAGCGCGCGAAGTGGCAGATGGTCGAGGCGAACCTGCGGCTCGTGGTCTCGATCGCGAAGCGCTACCGCAACCGCGGGCTGCCGTTTCTCGATCTGATCCAGGAGGGGGCGATCGGGCTCGTTCGCGCGGTCGAGAAGTTCGACCATCGAAGGGGCTTCAAGTTCTCGACGTACGCGACCTGGTGGATCCGCCAAGCGGTCGCGCGAGCGCTCTCCGACAAGTCACGAACGATCCGCATGCCGGTGCACATCGTCGAGAAGTTGGGCGAGATCGCAGGCGCGGAGCAGAGACTTGCAGCACGGCTCGGTCGGGAGGCCTCGTCGGCCGAGGTCGGCCGCGAGCTGGGGCTTCGTCCGGACCAGATCGACGGGGCCCGAAGAAGCGCCCAGACCCCCATCTCGCTCGAGCTGCCGCTCGGGGACGAGAACGCCTCGAGCATCGGCGACCTGATCAGCGATCAGGCTGCCCCGGCCCCCGACGAGGCCGCTCAGTCGGTGTGGGAGAACGAGAGTCTTCGCCGAATCGTCGCCGCTCTGCCGAGCCGCCAGCGCGAGGTCATCGAGCTCCGGTACGGGCTCGACGGTCAGGAGCCACGGACGCTCGAGGAGGTTGGACGGTCGTTCAACCTGACGCGTGAGCGAATCCGCCAGATCGAGCAGCAGAGCCTGAAGGACCTCCGGACGCTCGCTCGACCCGAGCTCCTCGGCGAAGCGCTCTAGCGACGCGCCGCTGGGAGCACCTGACAGCGCAGAAACGAGGGCCGGCTCGTTCTTCGACCGGTCTAGAATTTGCAGCTGGCGGCATCGAATGTGAGCTACCGCGAGACCGAGCATCTGCGTGTCCTGATCGCGAACGAGCGGAAGGACCGGCTGGCTCTCGTCGCTCCGATCGTCGCCGCGCTGGGACACGAGGTGATCGCCCGTGAGATCGACATCGCAGACGTGGGAGCGGTCACCGCGAGGGAACGGCCGGACGTCGCACTCGTGGGACTGGGCGAGAGCTCCGATCACGCCCTAGGCCTGATCGAGAAGATCGTGCAGGAGTCCGCCTGCCCCGTGATCGTGCTCCTCCACGCGCCGGATCCCGGGTTCGTCAAGGAGGCATCCAAGCGCGGGGTGTTCGCCTACATCACAGACCGCGACGCCGAGGAATGGCAGAGCTCGATCGACATCGTGCTCCGCCGCTTCGCCGAGTACCACGACCTGGAAGGCGCGTTCGGGCGCCGTGCGGTGACCGAGCGCGCCAAAGGCATCCTGATGGAGCGCCACTCGATCGACGACGAGCGTGCTTTCGCGATGCTCCGCGAGCACGCGCGCGCGTCGAACCGCAAGCTCGTCGACGTCGCCAACGCGGTCGTCGACGGGCACCGCTTGCTGCCGAAGAGCCCTTCGGTCGCGCCCTAGCGGCACGCGAGAGCACGGCTACAGTGGACCGAAGGCCCCCGTAGCTCAGTGGATAGAGCAGCGGTTTCCTAAACCGCGTGCGCTGGTTCGATTCCGGCCGGGGGCATCCCGCTTGTTCATGCGGATCCGACCTGTGTGCAGCGGTTCTTGTTCGCCGGGCCGTTGGGGATCCGCTTCCGCTTGAGACCGCTGGAGGTCGCTCTGCAAGAGGGAGCGACTGGCGCGCAACCTGGCGCGCATTCCTTGACGGCTCCCACCCGCGCGCAGTCGCTTCCGCCTAGTAGTTACAGGTAGTTCGTAGGCGTAGCGGCGCGTCTTGACACCTGCGACGGTTTCCCTGACAGCGGTTCGGGACCGCCTCACCGGAGACCCCGACCGTACCGTCGCCGAGGACGGGACGCCCTCGCCGTGTGGAGACCGCGGCCGCATGCGCGGCCATAGACTCTCCGGCGTGGGAGGGGTCGTGGTGTTCGCTGTCGGCGCCGCCGTCGCCGTCGTCGCTGTTGGCTGGTGGGCGTGGACCCGTTCGCGGCGTACGCGGACGCGCGGCGGCCGCCGGTACTAAGCGCCAGCGACGGGGCGCCGCTTCCTGACCGCGTGCGCTGGCTCGACTCCGGCCGGGTTGCGAAGGGGACTGGCTCGGAGGGCGGTTTGCAGCGGTTTCCAAAAGTGCGGTTCCGTTTGCGAGGTCCCGGGTAGGCGCCCTGCTCGTCGTGTCGAAGCCGAAGGTCCTCGCGCTCGTCCTCGCCGGCGGCGAAGGCTCGCGCCTGTCGCCGCTGACCTCGACGCGCGCGAAGCCTGCGCTCCCCTACGCGGGTGTGTACCGGCTTATCGACTTCCCGCTCTCGAACTGTCTCCACAGCGGAATCGACGACGTCTGGATATTGCAGCAGTACGAGCCGCACGAGCTCACGCGCCAGCTCGCCAACGGGCGCCCGTGGGACCTCGACCGCACTCACGGTGGGCTCCGCATCCTGCACCCGTATGTCGGAGACAGCGAGAGCGGCTGGTACGAAGGCAACGCCGACGCCCTGTACCGCAACCGGGAGGTGATCGCAGACCTCGCCCCAGAGATTCTCGTCGTCCTCAGCGCCGACCACGTCTACAAGCTCGACTACGGCGACGTGATTGCCCGCCACCGCGAGACGCGAGCGGCAGTGACCGTCGTCACGACTGCGGTCGAGCCTGACGACGCAAGCAGGTACGGCATCGTCGAAACCGACGAAGGCGGGCGCGTGACGGGCTTCGAGTACAAGCCCGACAACCCGAAGACGCAGACGGCAGCCGCGGAGGTGTTCGTGTACGACACCGCAGCACTGCTCGAGACGCTCGACGCGCTCGCCGCGGAGCGATCGGTCGGCGGCGACTTCGGCGAGGCGCTGATCCCTCGCTTGGTCGAGCAGGGTCGCGCCCGCGCGCACCCGCTCCAAGGGTACTGGCGAGACGTCGGCACGACCGAGAGCTATTGGCGATCGCACATGGACCTGCTCGAGCAGGAGCCCCGGTTCGTGCTCGACGATCCGGCGTGGCCGATCCTCACTCTCGGCGTCCAGCGGCCGCCGGCGCGGATCGAGAGCTCCGCGCGGATCGACGCGAGCTGGATTTCGGCGGGGGCGTTGGTCTGCGGCACGGTTGAGCGCTCCGTCCTCAGCCCCGGCGTCGTCGTAGAGGAGGGCGCAGTTGTTCGCGACTCCGTACTCTTCCACGACACGAGGATCTCCCGCGGCGCACAAGTCGAGCGAGCGCTTGTCGACGAGCTCGCTTGCGTCGAGGCCGACGCAAGAGTCGGAGCCGCCAACGGCGAGCTGACAGTGATCGGGCGCGGGGTGCGAGTCGAGGCGAGCGCGCAGGTCGAGGCGGGAGCGTCGCTCGACGCCACACACGACGGCTAAAGCAGCTCAAGACGCTACGGCCGCGGCGAGAACGTCCTGCCGTGCAGAGTCGATGATCGACGCGCGCCGTCGCGCGCGCGATTCGCTGCGAGAACGGGGCGGGCGTAGTCGACCGCGTCAGTGTTCACGCTGGTCGTTCCGACGGAACGTGGGATGCGACGCGCGCCAACGCGCCTGTCGACGCGCCCGGCCGGCGTCCGCGGACGCCACCGAAACCCGCTCCGTCGTCGTTAAGACCACAGCCGGTCGACTCGGCAGGTAGGCCGCGAGCCGCCCCGTGTAGTCCGCGCAGGCTGGCCAGTCCTACTTTCCGCGCGACGTCTTTTTCTTGGGCTTCGGTTTCGGCTTGCTGTTCGTACCCGTGGCTGCCGCTTGTCGCTTCTGCTTCTTTGACGCCATGTGATCCTCCTCGAGTCTGTGCCCCTTTAAGCAAGCTCGATGCTATCCGGCAAACGCTGCCCCCTAGTTCCCACTTCGAAGGAGGTCAGCTCCTCGGCAAGAGCTTCGCCCGACACTGGCGCACGTTCTGGCGCGCAGCCCCGCGACGCGCGGGGGAAGGCAGTTCGTTGCAGCGACTTCTCGGCAAGCGCACGCCGCTTCCTAAACCGCGTGCGCTGGTTCGATTCCGGCCGGGGGCACTCTCCAGCCTCCCTGCAGACGCCGTGCAGTGCGTTGCTCGTGAACACAGACGCCGAGCACGGGGCCACTTGTGAGTGCCCCGTGCTCTCCTCCGTTCTCTCTTCCTCGTGGTGTGCGGTTCCTCCGGACGGTTATTGCTGATCGCGGAGCAACTGCATCGAGCTCGCGTTGACGTACTCGGCGATCGCTGCGCCGACGGCGTCGCTGATCGCGACCGTGCTCGGGTAGTGCATCCCACCCCACACCCGGGCGTTGTTCCCATCGGCGCGTGCTTGCACGATGCTGCTGTAGGTCTGACTGGTCTGACTGGGCTGGGCCCCAGTCGTCAGCGTGAACGACTGGACGCCGGCAAACCGACTCAGGAGTACGGTCGCCGCGGCACCGTTGAGGGCCGGGTGGCCCGCCGGATACTCCGGGTGGGACGGAGTAGTGACGAGCGGGAGCCAGTCGGGATCCGGTGTCGTATCCGCGTTGCCGTCCGTGTCTGCCAACCTGATTGCCGTCAACGGTCGCCAGGTCACTTCGGCCGGATCGGCGCCGTAGTGTCGCTTCGCGCTCCAGATCGTGAGTGCCGTGTCCGCCATGGCGATGTTCAGCACGGCAAGGAGCCGATTGCTCTTGGACATGGACAGATGGTTGGCGCGGGCGATCTGGTTTGCCGCCTGATTCCAATGCACGCTGGCGTTGCCCTCCCAGAAGGGCGCGAGCTGCGTCTGAGTTTCAGTACGCGTCGAACCGGTCAGGCGACCGAGTGCCTTGACGGCGTTGAAGTCCTCCGCGTATGTGGCGCTCGCGAGCGTTCGCGGAGGGTCTGGCCGGAACTGCGTGTTGCTTTCGACGACGAACGGCACCGTGAACGCCAGCCCTTGCGCGCTCATCGACGAGGCGGGCGGAATCGGGCGCCACTGGCCGACCGCGTTGCCTCCGACGAAGGCCGGGTAGCTCGTGTTGAAGCCATCTGCCGCGCGCCAGGCGAGCACGGCCTGCGCGACCTGGGTGCCCCACGCGATGCCGCGCTCGCGTGACTTCCCGCCGTCGCCGCCGTCGTCGCTGAGCGCCGCGAGCGAAGCCGCGTAGCTGTCACCCAGCTGTCCCGCCCGTGAGGGGAACAGCCCGACCAAAGCCGTATACGCGGCAGCGATCACCGCTGCTCGGCGCGACGCTCCGGGAGGAACCATGCGCTCACCGTTACCGTCTACGTTCTGGACGAAGATCGGCGCGTAGCGGCGCTCGATCCCGTTGTAGGCATCGAAGACGGCTGTGTGAACGATGGCGCCGAGGCGCTGACTCGACGAGTTCGCCGTGTTCGTCGCAACGAGCGTGTCGATGAAGACCTGATTCCATTCCAGAACCTGGTCCGGGGGCTGTTCTGGCGCCTGCGTGACCGTCGCGCCGGCTGCCGGACTTCCGAGCGCGATCGCCGCGGTCGCTGCGACAGAGGCCGCTACCGCGACGAGCACGAGTGAAGCGCGTGTGCGATTGAGCTTCATGGTTCCTCCTTGTAGTTGGGAGTGCTCGAGGCTTCGTCTGCCGCTTCACCTGCAACTCGGCGAGACCACGCCGGCTCACCCATCTGGGCGCGAAATGCCATCAGGAGTGCTTGCTCGGCCGAGAGGGCCATCCCGTGGGCCTCGACGGCGTGTCGCTGGACCTGAACGACGAGGTCGTCTTCGTCCTCGGCGCGGGCCACGAACCCGCAGTCGCATTGAAGCGTCTTCTCCATGACTTCTCGCAGCGAGGCATAGAAAAGAGCGCCTAGATCGAGGCAAGATCCGGGCAAGACATGTCGAGCGAGCGGGAGCTGAAGGTTTTCCTTGCCGGTCGAGTCGGGATCGAGGCCGACGGCGTGCGAATGGGCGAGGAGCGCTTCCCGGGGCGGCAGGGTCGGCTCCTGTTCGCCTGCCTGGTGGCCGAGGGGGGTAGACCAGTGCCACGGGACGAACTCGCAGAGGCCCTCTGGGGAGAGTCCCCGCCTGCGACGTGGGAGAAGGCGCTGACCGTGCTCGTGAGCAAGCTGCGCGGTCTACTCGCTGAGTGCGGCCTGGACGGCGCCAAGGCTCTCACGAGCGCCTTCGGGTGCTACCGGCTGAACCTCCCGGAAGGAGCCTGGGTCGACGTCGTCGCCGCAGCTGACGCCCTCCGGGACGCGGAGGCAGCTCTGGCCGCAGACGATCTCGAACGGGCGCAGTCAGCTGCGACCCGGGCTGCGTCACTTGCTCGGCCGCCCCTGATGCCCGGCGAGCAGGGGGCCTGGGTCGAGGAGAAGCGGCGTGAGCTCACGGACATCCTCCACCGCGCGTTGAGCTGTCTCACCGACGCGTGCCTTCGTTCAGGCGACGAGGCGGAGGCGGCGAAGTGGGCCGAGGAGACGATCGCCCTCGAGCCGTACCGCGACACGGGCTACCGGCGCCTGATGACGGCGCACTCGGCCGCCGGCAACCGTGCGGAGGCGCTCCGGGTGTACGAGCGGTGCCGACGAGTCCTCGCGACGGAACTCGGCGCCTACCCCTCGCCGGAAACCGAGTCGATCTACCGCGAGCTTCTCGAGACGCGTTCTGCCGAGCCCCGAGCGCCGGCACGCGAGCCCGTGCCGGTCCCAGTCCTCGACCGCAAGGCGAAAGCCACGCCGGCGCTGCGTCTGGCGCGCCGGTCGCGAGTCGCTGCGTTTGCGGTGACGCTCTCGCTAGTCGCGGCGACGGTCGCCGCCGTCCTCGCGACGCGCGGTGAAGGTTCGCCGGAAACCACAGTGGCGGCCAACGCCGTCGGCCTGATCGACGCGGACGGCGATCGCATACGGGGTCAGGTCGAGGTCGGTGACGCTCCGACGAGCGTTGCGTTCGGTGCAGGGGCCGTGTGGGTCACGAGTGCGTCTGCGCACACGGTCTCGCGTATCGATCTCGAGACTCGCAGCGTCCGCCAGGTGATCGCCGTCGGGAGTAGCCCAAGCGGGATCGTGGTCGGTGGCGGCGGCGTATGGGTCGCCAACCACGACGAAGGCACCGTGTCGTGGATCAATCCACAGTCGAACACCGTCGTGAAGGAGATCCGCGTCGGCAACGGCCCAACGGCGGTCGCGTTCGGCCACGGATCCGTCTGGGTGACGAACTCGGACGACCGGACCGTGTCGCGGATCGACGCCGACACGGGTGAGGTCGTCGACGGATTCGCACGGGCACCCTCGGCCGCGGCATCGCCGTCGGCCCCGGATCGGTGTGGGTGACCGATGAGTCGACGGGGACGGTCGCGCGAATCGACCCCGCGACGAATCGCGTGACGAACAAGGAGACTGTCGGAAGCGCTCCGGCCGGCATCGTGTACGGCGACGGAGCCCTGTGGGTTGCCAACGAGCTCGACGGCACCGTCTCCAAGCTCGACGCGACGACGCTGGCAGTCCGCGCTGCGATTCCCATCGCGGGTAGTCCGTCGGCGCTCGCCTTCCGCGACGGAGGGCTCTGGGTGAGCGCCGAGTTCGGCCGGCGCGTCGTCCGGATCGACACGCGCACGGCCAAGGAGAGCGCCGTACTTCGCGTCGGCAATCGCCCCAAGGGACTCGCGGCTGTGCCGGGCGGTGTCTGGGTCGCGGTCCAGGCATCAGGAACGGGCCACCGCGGCGGACGGCTCGTTGTCACCGGGGATCGATTCGACTCCATCGATCCAGGGCTCGCGGGGTTCAACGAGATGGAACTGGCGTACGACGGCCTCACGACGTTTCGTCGCGTCGGTGGGAGCGACGGCACGCAACTCCTGCCTAACCTCGCCGCCGCTCTGCCGGCGCCGACCGACGGCGGGCGGGCGTACACGTTCAAGCTCCGCGCCGGCATCAGGTACTCCGACGGTTCGCTCCTGCGAGCGGAGGATTTCAGACGTGCTCTCGAGCGCATGCATACGCTCGGAAGTCCGCTGGTAGAGGGGTTTTCCGCGCTGGCGAAGGTCGTCGGCGCCTCCAAGTGCTTGCCCGGGAGGCCGTGCGACCTCTCCCGCGGCGTGATCGTCAGCGGCCCGAACCTGCTGACAGTCCGGTTGTCCGAGCCAGATCCCAGGCTCTTCTTCGACCTCACGGTGCTCGTTCCCGTGCCGGATCGAACGCCGCCGCACGACGTCGGCACCAGGCCCATCCCGTCGACCGGTCCGTACACGATCGAGAGCTACGTCCCAGGAAGGCAACTGAGGCTCGCTCGTAACAGCCACTTCCGGTCGTGGTCGAAACAGGCCCGGCCGGACGGCTATGCGGACGAGATCGTGTGGAGAATCGGCGTGCCACCGGACGAGGCGGTGCGCCAGGTCGTCGACGGCAAGGCAGACCTCCTCTTGAGCGTGCCCGGGGATCGCGTCCGTGATCTCGCCGCGCGCTACCCCCGCCGGCTTCACCTGGTCTGGCAACGCGCGACCGCGTTCGTCTTCTTGAACACGGAGCGCGCGCCGTTCGACGACATCCGCGTCCGCCTGGCACTGAACTATGCGGTCGACCGCAGGAAGATGGCCGACCTGCACGGCGGCCCTGCTGTCGCGCGACCGACGTGCCAGACCGTCCCGCCGACCGTGCCGGGATACCGTCGTTACTGCCCGTACACCGCCGATCCCGACTCCAGCGGCGAGTGGAAGGCGCCCGACTTCGCGAAGGCGCGAGAGCTCGTTGCCGCGTCGGGCACGAAGGGCGAACGGATCGTGGTCTGGACGTTCCCGTACTTCGGAAAAGAGGGCACCTACCTCGTCTCGCTGCTTCGCCGGCTCGGCTATCGCGTGCAGCTCAAAGTGCTCGACGACCTCGAGACCTACTTCGCGACACTAAACCGGACCCCGAGCGCGCAGGCGGGACTCGTCGGCTGGTTCGGAGTGCAGGTAGCAGCGGATCTCTTCGGAACGCTGCGTTGCCACTCCTCGGGTAACTGGGCACATTTCTGCGACTCACGCTTCGACGGTCAGGTACAGCGCCTCGCCGCCCGGCAGACGAGTGACTCCGGCGGCGGGGCGGCGCTCGCCGCCCGGCTCGACCGCGAGATCGTGGATCGGGCCCCATGGGTGCCGCTGTTCACGCCGCGCTTCGCCGACTTCGCCTCCAAACGGGTCGGGAACTACCAGACGAGCACCTACCCATCGAACTCCGTCATGCTCGATCAGGTTTGGGTTCGCTGATCATCCGCAGACTGCTCTCGCACGACGCACGCAGACTGGCGCAACAACTGGCGCGCAACCAGCTTTGGAGGTCGAGAAGGTCGCCGTTTGCAGGTGATCTGCGCGAACCGCATGCCGCTTCCTAAACCGCGTGCGCTGGTTCGATTCCGGCCGGCGGCATCAGCCTGGTGAGCCAAACGGCCTCAGCACGGAGAGCGGGAGCCGAGCGGGCTGTAAGCCTTAGTCGGCCCAGTGGATCGCGCAGTATGCGTCGCGCGCGGTGCTCCCGCCCGAGAGAGGCAGGTACTGCGTGGCCCGCCGGATCGCGCGGGCCTGTGAGGAGGCGTAGCTCTCGATCTCCTGAGCGACCCGCTCGCGCGCCTCTGACGTCGGCGCCTGAGCGAGCAGCTCTGCATGCCTCCACGCAGTCTCACGCCAGCTCACGATGCTCTGGAAGAGCACGAAGTCGTCGAGAGTCGTCGGCGCGTTGCCGTCGTCGATGGTCGGATCGAAGCGTCGAGCGATTTCGGCAATGACGTCGTCGGTCACGCGGTTGAGGATCTGATTCACGCGATCGTGGTCCGATTTCCGGCTGGCGCCTTCCGGCGTGACGAGCCCGATGCCGTAGAGAACGAACGGGAGGTCGCGCTGGACGTGCGCGTTGATGCCGAGGAGCAGATTGCCGTTGGCGGATACGGCCCGATCTCTCGCCGCGTCGAACGCGACCCGCCACGCCGGCGCGACGTTGGCGGTCCGCCCGTCTTCCCAGGCGTCGTAGGCGGCGAAGTAGTAGCGCGCAAAGACGACGTCCTCGTGATTCACGAACGATGGGTCATCGAAGAACGTAGCCGCTTCGACGGTCCGACGGTACTCCTCGGTCACGCGCAGATAGGTGAGGGCAAAGATCGCGTCGTGGTCGCACGACGAAGCGAGGGGCTCGAAGCGCTTTGTCATCTCACGAACGACCTTGTCGATGCACTGCACCCGTCCAGCGATGCAGTCGTCGGGGCTCGTGGCGTCGTACGGAAGAGAGAGCCCGGGCAGTAGCGAGCTCCAGCCGACGAACGGCGGATCCTCTGCAACGGCCGTTGCCGGCCGCACCACCGCGACGAGAACGAGTGCAAGAGTGGCGAGACAGAGAGTTGATCGGAGATGCACTTCTTCCGTTTTCCCCGCACTCGTGGGGTTTCTAACCGCTGTTCCTCGTTTACGGGTTGTCCAGGAGCGGGTAAAGACCGACGCGGCTATCCGCCGTCTCGTCTATCGAGAGAGGAGCGGAATTTGTCCGCGGCAACCAACGTCCTGCGCACGCGAGATCGACTCGCCGGCTCGGGCGCCGCCGACGGGGTACGCGCACCGTTCGAGGCAGTGAAGGAAGCACTCGAGGCGCTCGGCCGGGACGCTGGGCTTGTTCTGATCTTTCCGACAGGCGTTCACGATCCTCAGGAGGCGGCGACACAGGCTCAGGCAGCGGCGGGAGACGTGCGCGTGGCCGGGATGACCGGAACAGGCTCGATCACGGCGAGCGGCGCAATCGAGAGCGGCTGCTCGGCGATCGCGTTCGACTCGTCACTTCCAGTCGGAGTGGGAGTGAGCACTTCCTCCGACCCGCGCGCCGCTGGTCGCTCTGCCGCAGCCGACGCTCTGCTCGGCGTCGCCCGGGACGGAAGCCACGCCGCACTCCTCCTGTTCGTCGACTCGGAGTGCGGCGACCAGGCTGAGATCGTCGCCGGCGCCTACGAGATCGCGGGTGGACGCATCCCGCTCGCGGGAGGAGCCGCCGGAGGCCAGGTCAGAGCCCAGTTCGCCGACGGCGAAGCGTTGTCGGGGGGCGTGGTCGCCGTGGCCCTCGTCAGCAGGACGCCAATTGGTGTAGGCATTGCGCACGGCTGTGTGCCACGCGGGGCGCCCTCGATCGTCACCCGCTCGCGTGGCGAGGTCGTGCTTCAACTGGACGGCCGCCCTGCCGAGGCTGTCTACCTCGAGAAACTCGGGGTCCGCGACGAACCATTGAGCGACAACGATTTCGAGACGATCGCGATGGCACATCCACTTGCCCAGCCGGAGCTACGCGGCGACCTGCGCCCGCGATACGTGCGCGGCCGTGCGCCGGCCGGCGGTCTGGTCTGCGCGACGAGCATCGAAACGAATGCGGCGGTGAGTGTCTGCGAGCACGAGCCGGAGGCGGTCGTTCGCAGCGCCGCTTCGGCGGTCGACGAAGCGCTCAAGCACCTGTCCGGCCCGGCCGAGGCCGTCCTGCTCTTCGACTGCGCTTCGAGGAGTGAGTGGTTCGGCAATCCACTGGCGTCGCGCGAGATCGCGTCGATCGTCTCCTCGTTCGGCGATCCGACGCCCGCGCTCGCAGGCGCGTACACCCGGGGAGAGATCGGACGGATCCGCGGCGCGAAAGGAGATCGGAACTATAGCCTCGTCGTTGTCGCACTCGGCCCAGCGCGTTAACGATCGCGACGAGCTGGTTCGGCGCTTCGTCGAGGCGGCGCGGCGCGCGCAGATCGTCACGATCGTCAACGTCGCCCGTTCGGAAGCTGAGCTGGGCGAGCTGTTCACCGCAGAGATTTGCGAGGCGTTCGAGGCGGAGATCGCGTTCGTCGTGGCAACACGTGACGGCGGAGCATTCCGCACAGTCGTCGGCGCCTACGGCCTGACGCCCGACCAACGTACGGATCTGCTCGACGAAGAACGCTGCGTACGTGTCCTGACCTGTGTGGAGACGCAGCTGCACCAGGGCGATCTGCTGCGGATCGGAGTCAGAGAGCTTGTTCTCGTGCCGTTCGCCGGGGAGGTCGACCGCGGCGTCGTCGGAGTCGCACGCCTCTACGACGAGCGCTTCGACGCGGGCGAGGTTGCGCTCCTCGAGGCGGTAGTGGAGAGCATGAAGCACGCGCTGGAACGGATCCGCCTGGGAGACGAGCGCGATGTCCTCCTCGCGCGCGAGCAGGCAGCGCGACGCGAAGCGGAGGCCACGGCGGAAAGGCTCGTACGACTGCAGAGCATCACCGGGCCGATCCTCTCAGACCTGCCGCTCGACACGATGCTTCGCGAGCTGGTCGAGCGAATTCGCGAAGTCGTCATGGTCGACACTGCTGTGGTCCTCATGGTCGAGGGCGCCGACGCCGCGCTCGTCCTCCGCGCGGCCGCCGGCACTGACTTGGAAGTCGACGCAACCGTCGAGCTTGCCCAGCGAGAGGAAGTTGCCCGAAGGGTCATCGACGAACGGCGGGAGGTCGACCTCGGCGGCGCGCGCGCGGACGATGGCACGTGGCGGGGTCACGAAACTATCCGCTCGCTGATCGGTGTGCCGATGTTCGTCGAGCGAACGATTGTCGGCGTGCTCGTCGCCGGCGCGGTGGCCCAGCGCGACTTCTCGCCCGAAGACACCAGTTTGCTCAAGCTCGCTGCTGACCGCGCCGCAATAGCGATCGAGAACGCTCGGCTGTATCGGAAGGCCGAGGAGCGCGGACAAGCGGCAAGCGTGCTGGGCCACGTTGCCGACGGCGTCTTCCTCGTCGACGCGAAGGGATCGGTTCAGCTCTGGAACCCAGCCGCCGAGGCGATCACGGGCGTGCCGGCCGAGGCGGTGCTCGGGCACCCCCTCGAGGAAGTGATTCCTGGCTGGGGGACGCTTGCGCAAGCCGTCTGCGTCGCAAGCGCTCCGGCTGCATCCACCGGTCCTGCGACGACGCTTCCTCTCGAGATCCGAGGTCGCGAGCTTTGGCTCTCGGTCGCCGGGGTTAGCTTCGCCGAAGGGACTGTCTACGCGTTCCGGGATCTGACCGAGGAGCGGCGCTTGGAGCAGCTCAAGGCGGATTTCGTCGCAACCGTTTCCCATGAGCTGCGAACGCCGATCGCCGCCGTGCACGGCGCGGCGAAGACCCTCGAGCGCGAAGACATCGTCTTCGCCGACGATTTGCGCCGCCATCTTCTCTCGGTCATCTCGGATCAGTCCGAGCGGCTTGTGCAGCTCGTGAACGACATCCTCCTCACGAGCCAGGTCGAGTCGGGCCGACTGGTTCTCGCAAGCGAGCAGGTCGACGTCCCGGACGTCGCACGCGCGGTGATCGAGGCCGCGCGGACGCACGCTCCTGAGGAGCTATCGCTGGTGCTTGTGGCACCCCCCTCCCTCGCCTCGGTCCCAGCGGACCCCGACAAACTCCGGCAGGTGATCGCGAACCTCGTGGGCAACGCGATCAAGTATTCGCTGGGCGCTGGTCGTATCGAGGTCCGGCTCGAGCAGCTTCGAGCTCACCTCCGCATAGCGGTCCGCGACGAGGGCGTCGGTATTCCGCAGCGCGAGCAGCAGCGCATTTTCGAGAAGTTCTACCGCCTCTACCCGGAAACCACTCGTGGAGTGGGCGGCACCGGCATCGGCCTCTACATCTGCCGGGAACTCGTCCAACGCATGGGAGGCCGCATCTGGGTCGAATCGAGCGAGGGAGTGGGTTCGACATTCTTCGTCGAGCTGCCGCTCGCCTCGGGATCGGTCGGAACAATGTTTGGCACCTGACAAGACTCCGGCCCGGGGGGAAGAGTCAGCGACCCTTACGCCAACGGCTGACCCGGTCCCACGAGCAGTCAAGAGGGAGGGGCCGGCGGGTAACGGGAGAGGGGCAGAACCACCGGCCCCCATTGCGCTTAGCGGCGCCGCAGACCGTCTACTGGGCGACGGCGACCACCGCCACTCTCCTCTCATCCACACCGCCGAGTCAACAAACACGAGCAACACCACACACTCCCACAGACCAGTAGCACTCCGTGGGCAATCGGCCCGGGCCGTGTTTCGGCACGGCGTGCCCGGGGAGAGTGGGCGTGCTGGACGACCGGGTGAACAAGGGCTACGCGAGGCAGGGAGCCCCCGCACGGTTCCCTAGCCGGGTCCCGGTAAGGAGTCCCCGCTCGTCGACGCGCTCAGGGCGAGGGGGAAACCGCGTGCGCTGGTTCGATTCTGGCCGGGGGCACTAGTGGGTGCCTCGCCCGTGTCCCGCTCGCTTGTCTGGGCGACCGACATCGACACGCTGCCGGTTGACCGGATCGTCGAGCAGCGTGAGGGATACGTGCTCGTGCGATCCCCGAGCAACCCCGACCACTACTGGGGGAACCTCTTGATCTTCGAGGACGCGCCAGCCGCGGGGGACGGCGCTCACTGGGAGGCGCTGTTCGAGGCGGAGTTCGCGGACGAGCCGCGAGTGCGTCACCGGACGTTCGCCTGGGACTTGACCGAGCCCGTGCTCGGCGCGGCACGCGAAGAGTTCGAACTGCGCGGCTACACGATCGAGGCACACGTGGCGCTCGTCGCCGTGCCGGCCGCACTGCGACCACACCCGAGGGCGAACCGCGACGTCTTCGTCCGGCCGCTCGATCCTTCCGTCGGGGCGGACGAGGGGCTGTGGGACGAGGTCGTCGAGTTGCAGGTCGGCGGCCGTGAAGAGGGTCAAGACGAGAGTGACTACCGCACCTTCGCTCGCACGAGGCTGGAGGATCGTCGGACGCTCTTTCGTGCCGGCCGCGGGGCCTGGTACGTCGCCGTCGATCCGGACGGAGCAGTCGTGGGGAGCTGCGGCATCGTCGTCACGGATGGACGCGGGCGGTACCAAGCCGTCGACACCGCCGTCGGTCACCGGCGGCGGGGCGTCGCGTCGAGACTCGTCGTCTCAGCGGGTCGACACGCGGCCGACGTTCACGATGCAGCGCGTCTCGTGATCGTCGCCGACCCGGGCTACCACGCCCTGGAGTTGTACGAGTCGCTCGGCTTCGCGCGCGCGGAGCACGTTGTCGGCGTCTGCCGGTGGCCGCTCGAGACTTCCGCTACGGGCGAAGCAGCAGCGCCCTGAGCGTCTCGGCGCCGCCGTCCTCGAGCGCACTCTCCGCGGCGCGACGCCCTGCCTCGACCGCTTGGCGGAGCCGGCCGAACTCGCGGAGGCCGATGCTCTGGACGTCGGGCGTGATCGTCAGAACGGCGAGCCGTCGATTCCGCTCCGAGCGCTCGACGCTGCCGAGCACGGTCGCGCGCGACAGCGTCTCCATGATCGAGGGCAGCCGTGGAGAGACGTCGGCTTGAGGCTCGTCGTGCTCCATCCGACGAATCACGTCGACGGCGACCACCGGCCCCTCGGCGAGGTCCATCAGGTCGACGGGAAGGTTGTTCAGGACGCCGCCGTCGACGAGCAGTTGCCGCCCGACCGAGACCGGAGGTGCGAGACCCGGAATCGACATGCTCGCACCGACCCCTTCGTACACGAGCCCGCGGCGGTGCACGACCAGAGTGCTCCCGAGTAGGTCGGCGCTGACGGCGAAGAACGGCCTCTCGATCTCCTCCAGCAGCGTCGCGCCGAAGACGCGCTCGAGCATCGCCGCCATCCGGCGTGCACGGATAAGCGAGAACCGCGGGATCGTGTAGTCGCTGAACGGTGCCCGACGGACGAGCTCGCGTTCGCAGACGTCCAGGATCCTCTCGGTCGACCAGCCGAGAGCCGCCATCGCGCCGATGAACGACCCGATGCTGCAGCCGCCGATCCGGTCGATCTCGAACCCGGCCGCGCGGAGACCCTCCAGGGCACCGATGTGCGCGAACCCGCGCGCGCCTCCGCCGGACAGCACGACCCCGAGGGATCGGCCGGTGAGTCTCCGTGCGACGCGGGCGACGGCATCGGCATCGCCGTCGGGGACGACGTAGTGGGCACGCGGCTCGACCTCGTCGAGCCAGTCCGCGATCGCGGCCGAGGAAGGGTTGCCGACGAACGCCAGCTCAGCGCCGCGCACCATCGCCGCAGCACCACGCGGACCTCTCCCGTCCGTGAAGACGAGAACCCGGTCCGACTGCCGGAGTGCGAACGCGCGCCAGGGCTCCTCGTCGCCGTCGTCGACGAAGAGCAGCACGTAGCGGCTCTTCGCTTCCGTCTGCGCGAGGGTTGCACCGGGGTCGGCGCCGACGTCGGACGCGCGCAGCGCCGCAGTTGACCCGAGTGCTGCGAACTCCGCCTCGAGGCGCCGCAGGACGGGTTCCACGACGCGGGCCGTGCCCGCGCTGACGATCGTGTACACGGCCGCCGACGCCTGGGGCGGAAGCAGGCCGCCGCTCTGCTGAAGCTGGCGCGCGAGCTCGCGGGCAAGCGTCGCGGCGAAGGACGCGTCCGTCGCGACGAGCTCGGAGAAGCGCTCGGCCTCGAGCACGACCACGACGGAATCGCGGACGGCTTGCACCGATGCGGAGCGTGAGGAGCCGGTGAGGACGCCGAGCTCGCCGAGCAGTGCGCCTGGGCCGACGACGCGGATCGTGGCCTCCCGTTCGCCTTCACCCGCGACGACACGCAGTCGTCCGGAACCGACGACGTAGAGCGCGTCCGCCGGCTCGTGCACCCGGAACAGCCACTCGCCCGCCGTCAGTGACCGCATCTCCGCGGTCCGCGCAAGTGCGTCGAGGGCACCGGCGGGGATGGACGAAAAGAGGGGCGTCTCTCGCAGCAGCGCGGCCGCGGCTCCCGCGGACGCCGCAGAGGACGCGCGACGCATCAGCTCCGAGTCCACAAGCAGCCGAGTCTAGGCCGCAGGTTGCAGCGGTTCTAGACCTGGCGTGATTAAACCTCCGCGGCTGCGGAACAGGGTGCGAGGCAGAGCGACCCCGCACCGTCAGGCCAGGAGGGCCCCATGACAACCGCGCCCAGTCGTGTTCTCCGACTGCAGCTGCTCCTGCTCGTGCTCGCGACCGCACTCGCGCTTCCGCTGCCTGTGGGAGCCGCGACGCTTCCGTCCGGGTTCGCCGAGACGCAGGTCGCGACCGGTCTCGCCTCCCCCACGGCGATGACGTTCGCGCCCGACGGGCGCCTGTTCGTCGCCGAGCAGACAGGCCGCCTGCGCGTGATCAAGAACGGCTCGCTGCTCGTCTGCGCCCTTCGTGACGTTGAACGTCAACTCGGCAGGCGAGCGCGGCTTGCTCGGCGTCGCCTTCGACCCGAACTTCCCCTTCAACCAGTACGTCTACGTCTACTACACGACCGCGACCACGCCGATCCACAATCGCGTCAGCCGCTTCACCGCGATGGGCGACGTCGCGATGGCCGGGAGCGAGGTCGTGATCCTCGACCTCGAGAACCTCTCGAGCGCGACGAACCACAACGGCGGCGCGATCCACTTCGCGCCGGACGGCACGCTCTTCGTCGCCGTCGGCGACAACGCGAACGGCGCCGAACTCGCAGACGCTCGGCAATCGGCTCGGCAAGATCCTGCGGATCGCGACCGACGGCGGGATCCCGAGCTCGAATCCCTTCTACAACACCGCGACCGGCGCGAACCGCGCGATCTGGGCGCTCGGCCTGCGCAACCCGTTCACGTTCGCCTTCCAGCCGGGCTCGACGCGCATGTTCATCAACGACGTCGGCCAGAACACGTGGGAGGAGATCAACGACGGGATCGCCGGCTCGAACTACGGCTGGCCGGACACCGAGGGGCCGACGACCGACCCGCGCTTCCGGTCGCCGATCTTCTCGTACGGGCACGGAAGCTCCGGCACGACCGGCTGCGCGATCAGCGGCGCCGCGTTCTACAACCCGCCGACCGTGCGGTTCCCGAGCGAGTACGTCGGCGACTACTTCTTCGCCGACTTCTGCACGGGCTGGATCCGCAAGCTCGACCCGGCGAACGGCAACACCGTGACGGGCTTCGCGACCGGGATCGCCAGCCCGGTCGACCTCGCGGTCGCGAGCGACGGCAGCCTCTACTACCTCGCGCGCGGCTCGGGCGGCTCGGTCTTCCGGGTCGCCTACACGGCCAGCCAGGCGCCGACGATCACGACGCATCCGTCGAACCAGACGGTGCCGGTCGGCGGCTCGGCGACGTTCACCGTCGCGGCCAGCGGGACGCCGCCGCTCGCGTACCAGTGGCAGCGAAACGGCAACGACATCCCGGGCGCGACCTCGGCGAGCTACACGCTCTCCCCGGTCGGTGCGGGCGACAACGCAGCGCAGTTCCGCGCGCGTGTCACGAACAGCGCCGGCAGCGTCTTCAGCAACGCGGCGACGCTGACCGTGACGTCGAACCAGGCGCCGACGGCGACGATCACGGCACCCGCGGCCGGAACGCTCTACAGCGGCGGGCAGACGATCACCTACTCGGGCACCGGCTCCGACCCTGAGAACGGCAACCTCCCGGCCTCCGCCTTCACGTGGCAGGTCGACTTCCACCACGACACGCACGTGCACCCGTTCATCGCGGCTACGAGCGGCTCGACAAGCGGCTCGTTCGTCGTCCCGACGACCGGGCACACCGAGTCGAACGTCTGGTACCGAATCCACCTCACGGTTCGCGACGTCGGGCGGCCTTACGCACTCGACCTTCCGCGACGTGCAGCCGCGGAACCGTGCAGATCACGCTCGCGACGAGCCCGGCCGGCCTCTCGCTGAGGCTCGACGGCCAGCCGCAGACGACGCCGCTCACGTTCACCGGCGTCGTCGGGATCCAGCGGACGCTCGAGGCGCCGTCTCCCCAGACCGTCGGCGGCAGGACGTACGAGTTCGACCGCTGGTCCGACGGGGGCGCGCGCGTCCACACGGTCTCGACGCCGTCCGCGAACACGACCTACACGGCGTTCTTCCGTGAGGTGCCGACGGGATCGGGCGGGCTCACCGGGACCTACTTCGACAACATCGACTTCACCGGCGCGTCGGTCACGCGCGTCGACGGCACCGTCGACTTCGACTGGGCGTCGGGCCCGCCGGCGGCCGGGATCGCCGCCGACACGTTCAGCGTGCGCTGGGTCGGAAGCGTCCAGGTTCCGACGACCGGTACCTACACGTTCTTCACCCAGAGCGACGACGGCGTGCGCCTGTGGGTGAACGGCCAGCAGGTCGTGAACAACTGGACCGATCACGCCTTCACCGAGAACTCCGGGACGATCGCGCTCGTGGCCGGCGTGAGGTACGAGCTCCGGATGGAGTTCTACGAGAACGGCGGCGCGGCGGTGGCGAAGCTGCTCTGGAGTGGCCCGACGACGCCGAAGGCCGTCGTCCCGAGCAGCGCGCTCGGCACGCGCCTCGACCGCGCGGATCAACTTCCAGCCTGCCGGCGGCCCCGGTCCCGGCCGGTTACCTCGCTGACACCGGGGCGGTGTACGGGCTGCAGGCAGACGGCGAGCGCTACGGCTGGAACGCCGACAACGCGGCCCAGACGCGCGACCGCAACTCGGCGAGCTCCGCCGACCAGCGCTACGACACGCTGACGCACCTCCAGAAGCCCGCGAACCCGAACGCGTCCTGGGAGATCGCCGTCCCGAACGGGACCTACACCGTGCGCGTCGTCTCGGGCGACGCGAGCCACTTCGACGGCGTCTTCAGGACGAACGTCGAGGGTGTGCTGACCGTCAACGGCACGCCCACCTCGGCGACCCGCTGGATCGAGGGGACGGCGACGGTGACCGTCACCGACGGACGGTTGACGATCACGAACGCCACCGGTTCGTCCAACAACAAGCTCTGCTTCGTGGACATCTCGTAGCCCTGTCGACAAACGCCGCTCCTCGTTCGTCGTAGTGGACGAGGGGCGCAGCAGCGCGCTGCGTTCGAACGACGACGAAGGGAGCGGCTGATGGCAGGAGAGATGGTCCATCTGGAGATCCCGGCCGGCGACACCGGGAAGGCGAAGGACTTCTGGAGCTCGCTCTTCGGCTGGGAGTGGCAGCAGTTCGAGGGCGGCGGCGAGTACCACATGACCCGCTTCTCCGAGACGACGGGCGGGGCGATCTACAAGCCGGAGCAGGCCGACAAGCGCGGCGCGCGCGTCTACTTCGACGTCGACGACATCAACGCGAGCAACGCGCGCGTCAAGGAGCTCGGCGGCGAGGCCGGCGAGCCGATGCCCGTGCCCGCATGGGCTGGTTCTCGTACTGCAAGGACACCGAGGGCAACGAGTTCGGCCTCTGGCAGAACGACCCCGGGGCGACCGCTCCCGACCAGTAGCGACCTTCAGGCCGCGGCCGTTCCGCGCTTCCACTACCTCTGGGGAGTCTTTCGCGGAGCGGCCGCGGGGCCGTTGCGGGGCCACTATCGTCAGGGACATGACGCTGCGGCACGGGCGCCAGGCCCGTTCCCGTCGTACATGGACTCTCGCCTCCGGCCTCGTCACGGTTGCGTCGATCCTTGCCGTCGGAACGCCCGTGGAAGCGGTCGCCGCGGCCGCCGAGTCGTGCGTCTACGACGCGCCGACGAAGACGGTGACCGCCGCGATGTTGGACGGCTCGCAGGCCACCCTCGTCGTCTCCGGGGGGCAGATCTGGTTCGGCGCCGCCCCTGCGCCTTGCGGAGCGGCGACGACGACGAACACGGACTCGATCTCGATCGCCGGGGGCGTCGGAACGACCGAGACGCTGACTCTCGACCACCGCGGCGGCGTGTTCGGCCCCGGCGCAGCCGCCGAGTCGAACTTCCCCGAGATCGAGATCGCGACGACGCTCGGCGACGCGACCGACAAGGTGATCGTCTACGGGACCGAGAGCGCCGACTACTACGCGGCCGGACAGAACGGGTTCGCGCTCAACAGCGACGGCGACGTAGACGTGACGTTCGCGCCCGGAGCCTTCCCCCTCGAGGTCAACCTGCTCGGCGGCGACGACTACTTCAACGGGCGCGGCGAATCGGGCGCCGGCCTGCACTTCCTCGGCCCGATCGTGGCGAGGGGCGGGGCCGGCAACGAGTCGCTGATCCGCGGCAGCTCCGAGCCCGACCTCCTCGAAGGCGGCGACGGCAACGACATCCTCCGGGGCCAGGAAGCGAACGACAAGCTCGACGGCGGACTCGGCAACGACTCGCTCGGCGGCGGAAGCGAGGACGACGAGCTGATCGGCGGTCCCGGGGTCGACGAGTTCCTAGGGAGCGGCGAGAACGACACGATGTACGCGCACGACGGCACGGTCGACCTCACGATCAACGGCGGCCCTGGGAACGACACCGCGCAAATCGACGCCGCCGACCCTGCGCCGCTCGCGACTGAGACGGTCATCCGGCCGGCCGAGTCGTGCGACTTCGACGGGATCGCGCACTCGATCTCGCTGACGCAGACGCCGGGCTCAACGTCGACGCTGCGCGTCGTGAACGGCGGAATCTGGTTCGGCGAGATCCTCGCACCGTGTGGGGCGGCGACGACGACGAACGTCGACACGATCACGATCAACGGCTCGGTCGGCACGGTCGAGACGCTCGTCATCGACCAGCGCGGCGGCTTCTTCGGGCCCGGCGCGTCGCCCGAGACGAACACGCCCGAGATCGAGATCGCGACGAACCTCGGCGACACGAGCGACCGCGTGGTCTTCTACGGCACCGAGGCGCGCGACGTCATGGCGGCCGGCCAGAGCGGCGTCGCGACCGACTCGGACGGCGACGTTGACGTCACGTTCGCGCCGAGCACCTTCAACCTCGAGGTCCACCTGCTCGGCGGCGACGACCATTTCGACGCGCGTGGGACCGGCGGGGCAGGGTTGAACTTCCTCGGCCCGGTCGTGGCGACGGGCGGCGAGGGCAGCGAGACGTTGATCCGAGGAGGCAACGCGGCCGACAACATCGACGGCGGTGCGGGGAACGACCTGATCGAGAGCCAGGACGGTGCCGACACGCTGGTCGGTGGGGCGGGCGACGACACGTTCGCCGCGGGGGACGGGAACGACTCGGTCACCGGCGGTTCCGGCGCCGACACGTTCAACGGCAGCGGCGGCGACGACACGTTCTTCGCGCAGGACGACGAGGCGGACGCGTTCATCAGCGGCGGCTCGGGGTTCGACACGGCGTACGTCGACACCGGGATCGACCCGACGCCGATCACCGTCGAGAACGTGATCGGCGACGGCGCGCCTCCGCCGCCGCCGTCGGCGACCGGCTGCACGTACGACTCGGGGACGAAGACGGCGACGGCCACCCTCGCGGCAGGCGAGTCGGCGACGCTCGTCGTCGCGGGCGTCGAGATTCGCTTCGGCGGGACTCCGGCCGCGTGCGGCGCCGCGACCACGACCAACACGGACACGATCGTCGTCAACGGATCGGGCGGGACCGTCGAGGCGCTCACGATCGACCAGTCGGGCGGGCGCTTCGCCCCCGGTGCGACCGCGGAGACGGGGTCGGCCGAGATCGAGATCACGGTCTTGCTACAGGACGCGAACGACGTGCTCGTCGTGCGCGGCGCCCCGGACGCCGACAGGATCCACGTCGGATCGACCGGAGTTGCGCTCAACGAGGACGGCGATCGCGACGTCACCGTCACGCCGATGGTTGGAGGCGTCGAGGTCTCCGGCCTCGGGGGCGCGAACACGCTCACCGGCCGCGGCGGCTTCGGCGCGGGCACGGCGTTCACGGGCCAGCTCGTCCTGCGGGCGGGCGACGCCGGCGACACGCTCCAGGGCGGCGAGGGGAACGACGTGTTGCACGGCGGCACGGGCACCGACGTCCTCGAGGGCAGGGGTGGAAACGACATCCTGCTCGGCGGCGACGGCAACGACTCGCTCTCCGGGAACGCCGGCAACGACGAGCTCGTGGGCGGCGCCGGGGCGGATTCGCTCGTCGGCGGCGACGCGACCGACCTGCTGCGCGCGGACGACGACGCGGCCGACACGAACCTGAACGGCGGCCCCGGGAGCGACACCGTGCACTACGACGTCGGCGTCGACCCGACGCCCGTCGCCTGCGAGACGCTCGTTCCGGCCTAGCCGACCGCTCGCTACTTCAGCAGCTTCCGCTCGAGCCGGCGCGCCGTGAACCAGACGCCGAGCGCGAGCACGCCGAGCAGGTACGCGACGTGGAGCAGCGCGTCCCAGCCGACGTTGCCGAGCGTGAGCGCGCGCAGCAGGTCGACGCCGTGGTACAGCGGCGTCACGGGCAGCAGCCACTGCACCGGCTCGGGGTACTGCTCGAGCGGCACGAACGTCGCGGAGAAGAGGAACATCGGCAGCGTCAGCAGCTCGATGAAGGCGAAGTCCGCCCACGAGCGCATCAGCGTGACCGCGGAGAGCCCGATCGCCGCGAAAGCGGCACCGATCAGCAGCGCGGCGGGCACGGCGAGCAGCGCCCACAGCGACTCGATCAGCCCGAGCACCAGCATCACTCCGACGAACGTGACCGAGTACACGGCGCCGCGCATCAGCGCGAAGATCGTTTCCCCGACCGCGACGTCGCGCACGCCGAGCGGAGTCGCGAGCACGCCGTCGTACGTCTTCGCGTAGTTGAGCTTGAAGAAGACGTTCCCGGTCGTCTCGTAGATCGCGCCGTTCATCGCCGAGGCCGCGAGCAGCGCGGGTGCGACGAACTCCTCATACGAGATCGATTGGCCGCCGTAGGTGATCTCGCCGACGAGCGCCCCGACGCCGATCCCGAGGCCGACGAGGTAGAAGAGCGGCTCGAAGAACCCGGAGACCATGACGAGCCAGTAGCGCTTGGCGGCGCGGAGGTTGCGATAGACGAGGCGGAGCGAGCGGTCGGCGCCGAACGTGAACCACGGCGCGATCCGTGTGGTGACGGCGTAGTCGCTCACTTGAGCAGCGCCCTGTGGTGGAGGCGGACGGCGACGACGATGCCGCCGACGACGAACGCAAGCAGGTACGCGACATGGACGATCGCCATCGCGTCGAGCGTGCCGCTCGTCAGGTCGCGGCAGAGCGTGATCCCGTGCCAGAGCGGTGTCACCCACGCCACGGGCTCGAGCCAGTCGGGCAGCTGGCTGACGGGGAAGAAGATCCCGGCGAAGAGGAACATCGGGATGATCACGAAGCGGTTGAGCGCGGGGAACCACCCGTCGTCCCCGCCCTCCAGGCCCGCCGAGAACGCCGTGATCGGCGCGGCGAAGGCGAGCCCGCAAAGTAGCGCCGCGAGCGGCGCGAACACGCCGAGCAAGGACGGGATGGCGCCGCCGACCGCCGCAACGGCCGTAAAGACGGTCACCGCGACGAACATCCGGATCGCAGTCCAGCCGAGGACGCCGATGACGAGCTCGGCTACGCGCACCGGCGTCGCCATCACGGCGTGGTACGTGCGCAGCCACTTGATCCCCGCCATCACCGGCCACATCGAGTCGTTCGCGCCGATCTGCATCGCCGTCGCGGCGATCAGCCCGGGCGCGACGAACTCGACGTACGAGAGGCCGCCGAGCGCCGCCTGCCCGTCGTCGACGAGCTGGCCGAGCAGCACGCCGACCGAGAGCAGGAAGAAGACGGGGTTCAGGAACGAGGTCGTGATCGTCGCGCGCCACGTTCGCCTGTAGCTGCGCGCGTGCCACTCGGTCACGGACGCTGTGCGCGAGAGCGCGGTCGTCCTGGGGAGCGCGACCGAGGCCATCAGTCGACGAGCGTCCGCCCGGTCAGCGTCAAGAAGACGTCCTCCAGCGTGCTCCGCCGGACGAGCACACTCTCGACGGGAACGCCGCGCTCGTGGACCTGGTGCGCCGTCGCGTCGCCGTCGTCCGTCCCGATCAGGATTCGGTCCGCGAGCACCTCGAGGTGCTCGCCGAGGTCGTCCAGCTGGCCGTCGAGGCTGGGAGTGCCGTTCGCGAACCGAAGCTCGACCACTTCGCGCTGCACGTACTTCTCGATCAGCTGCCGTGGCGAGCCCTCGGCGACGATCTTCGCCTGGTCCATGACCACGAGCCGGTCACAAAGCTGCTCTGCTTCGTCCATGTAATGCGTGGTGAGGACCTGCGTCACGCCCTGCTGCTTGAGCCGGTAGAGGCGATCCCAGAGCACATGGCGCGCCTGGGGGTCGAGGCCGGTCGTCGGCTCGTCGAGCAGCAGCAGCTCGGGCTCGTTGATCAGCGCGCGGGCGATCGTCAGGCGCCGCTTCATCCCGCCGGAGAGCGGCTCCACCTTCGAGTCGCGGCGCTCGTTCAGCTGCACGAACTCGAGCAGCTCGTCGGCCCGCGTACGGATCACGTCCTTCGCGATCCCGAAGTAGCGCCCGTAGACGAGCAGGTTCTCGTGGACGGTGAGCTCGAAGTCGAGCGTGTCCTGCTGCGGGACGACGCCCATCCGCTGCTTGATCTCCGCTCCCGCGACGGCGGGGTCGAGGCCGAGCACCGTCAGCTCGCCCGCGGTCACGGGCGAGACCGCGCCGATCATCCGCATCGTCGAGGTCTTGCCGGCGCCGTTCGGGCCGAGGAAGCCGAAAGTCTCGCCGCGCTCGACGGTGAAGTCGATGGTGTCGACGGCGGTGAAGTCTCCGAACTGCTTGGTCAGCCCGCGGGCCTCGATCAGGGCTTGGTCGGCCACTCCTCTCAAGCTACCGTTTGGGCGGATGCCCAAGATCGAGAAGACCGAGGAGCAGTGGCGCGCCGAGCTGACGCCCGAGCAGTACCGCATCCTGCGCGAGAAGGGGACCGAGCGGCCCTTCACGGGCGAGTACGACCACACGTTCGAGCCCGGCACGTATCGCTGCGCGGGCTGCGGCGCGGAGCTCTTCAGCTCGGAGACGAAGTACGACTCCGGCTGCGGCTGGCCCGCGTTCTTCGCGCCGGCGGGCGAGGACGCCGTCGAGGAGGAGAGCGACCGGACCTTCGGGATGACCCGCACCGAGGTGCTCTGCGCGAGCTGCGGCGGACACCTCGGGCACGTGTTCCCCGACGGGCCGGCGCCCACCGGGCAGCGCTACTGCATCAACTCGGCTGCGCTCGAGCTAGAGGAGGAGTAGCAGCGTCGAGAGAGACGGCACGGCAGCCGTAGCATTCGTCGTCGGCGCCGTGCTCGCGGGCGGGAACGCCGTCGGCGTCAGGGTCAGCAACCGTGAGCTCGATCCACTCTGGGGTGCCGGGCTGCGCTTCTTCCTGGCGGCTTGCCTCCTGGGAGCCATGATGGCCGTGATGAAGCTCACGCTCCCGCACGGATCCGCGTTGGTGGGCGTGCTTCTCTACGGCGCGCTCACTTTCGGCGGCGGTTTCGCATTCGCGTACTACGCGCTCGTGCGCATCCACGCCGGGCTCGGACAGACGCTGCTCGCTCTCGTACCGCTCGCGACCTTGCTGCTCGCCGTCCTCCAGCGGCAGGAGCGTCTCCGATTCGCCGCCGTCGTCGGAACTCTGCTTTCGCTCGTGGGCATCGGCGTGGTCGCGGGAGTCTCGGGAAGCGAGGCGGTGCCCGCGCTCTCGCTCCTCGCCGCCCTCGGGGCGGTTCTGTGCTTTGCGCAGGCGACCGTGCTCGTCCGTCAGTTCCCGCCCGTCCACCCGGTGACGACGAACGCCGTCGGCATGGCGATCGGCGCAACGATCCTGGTCACGCTCTCCTTGCTCCTGAACGAGTCGCTCGTGCTACCGGAGGACGGCGCGACCTGGCTCGCCCTCGCGTACCTGGTCGTGCTCGGGTCTGGTCCGGTCTTCGTGCTCTACCTCGTCGTCGTCCGATTGTGGAGCGCATCTCGGGCGGCCTACACATTCGTTGCTGATCCCGCTCGTCACCGTGCTGCTCTCCGCCTGGATCGACGACGAGCGGATCGGCGCGGGGCTCGTGATCGGAGGTCTGCTGGTCCTGGCCGGCGTGTACGTCGGCGCGCTTCGTCGCTCGGTTACGCAGCCACCTGTGCGAACTTCGGGATGATCTTGTCGCCGTACGCGGCGAGCGTCTCCTCCTGCTTCTCCGTCATCAGGTAGATGTTGAACTGGTCGACGCCGACGGACTCGAGCTCGCGCAGCTTCTCGGTCGCCTGGTCGACGTTGCCGAGGACGCAGAAGCGGTCGCAGATCTCGTCGGTGACGAACTCGCCGTGCGCCGCGCCGACGCGGCTGTGGTCCTTGTAGTCGTAGAACTTGCGCGCCTTGACGAAGTCCGTCAGCGCGGTCGGGATCTCGGAGTCCCAGCCGTACTTCTCGATCAGGTCCATGACGTGGTTCGAGACCATCGCCGGGAACCAGCGCACCTGCTCGCGTGCCTTCTGGATGTCGTCGTCGATCATGCTCGGCGCGCCGACGATGCACTTGAGCGCGTTCGGGTCGCGGCCGGCTTCCTCCGCGGCGCTGCGCGCCGTGTCCATGATCCACTGGATGATCTGCGGGTCGGCGAGCTGGATGATCACGCCGTCGCCGACGCGGCCTGCCACCGCGAGCGCCTTCGGCCCGTAGCCCGCGACCCACATCTCGATCTCCGGCAGCTCCTCGCGCACCCAGCCGAGCTTCAGCTGCTTCTCGTTCCACTCGACCTCACGGCCGTTCATCAAGTCCTTCATCATCGCGCAGCGCGCCTCGAACTCTGCGACGCGCACGGGCTTGAGGCCGACGACGCGCCGGGACGAGTCGCCGCGCCCGATCCCCATCACCATGCGGCCGTCGGAGATGTCCTGCATCGTCGCGTACCAGCTCGCCGTGATCGTCGGGTCGCGGATCCCGGGGTTCGTGACGAAGTGGCCGAGCTTGATCCGCTCGGTCTTGCCGGCCGCGAGCGGCAGCGTCGCGTACGACTCCTGCCAGAGGATGTGCGAGTCGTAGGTCCAGCCGTACTCGAACCCGTGGCGTTCCGCGAGCTGGAACAGCTCGATCAGGCGCTGGTAGGGCGGGTCGGGGAGCACGGTGACGCCGAACGTGAGCATGGGACCTCCGGGTTCGAGCTCTGGCAGGGAAACCGTGATCTTCCCTCGAAACCGTCGCGGTGGCAATCTGGCCGTACCTGCTCTTCGGCTTCGCGGCCGGGGCGATGCTCCCGATCCAGTTCGGGATCAACGCCCAGCTCGCGAGCTGGCTGGACAGCCCGCTCCGCGCCACGCTCGTCTCCTTCGCGGTCGGGACGCTCGCGCTCGTCCTCGTGATGGTCGTCGCGGCCCGCGACTGGCCCTCGTCCGGACAGATCGGAGGCGCGCCGTGGTGGGTGTGGGTCGGCGGGCTGCTCGGGGCCTTCTACGTGCTCGGGAGCGTCGTCACGGCGCCGAAGCTCGGGGCCGCGACGCTCGTCGCAGTGATCCTCGCCGGGCAGGCCGTGGCCTCGCTCCTGGTCGACCACTTCGGCTGGGTCGGCTTCGAGGAGAACCCGGTCACGCCCGGCCGGCTGCTCGGGGTCGCGCTCGTCGCGGTTGGCGTCGCGCTCGTCCGCGTCTTCTAGCGGGCCACGAGCCGCTCGAGTGTCTTGGAGGCCAGGCGGTCGAGCGCCTGCACGCTCAGCTCGAGGTGCTCGGCCTTCGTGTCCTCGAGCTTCGTGTGCGAGAGACCGCGCAGGCTCTGGACGAAGAGCATCACGGTCGGGATACCGGCGCGCGCGACCTCGGCCGCGTCGTGCAGCGGCCCGCTCGGAAGCCGGTGCGACGTCCCGGCCACCTCGCGAATCGACTCGTCCGCGAGCTCGATCAGCTCGTCGTCGAAGAGGATCGGCTCGATGTTCCAGATCCGCTCCCACTCGACCTCGACGTCCTCCTCGCGCGCGAAGCGCTCGGCCGCCTCCTGCGCGAGCCGCAGCAGCTCGGCGAGCCGGTCCGCGTCGAGGTGGCGCTGGTCGAGCAGCTGCTCGGCGGTCTCGACGACCGAGGTGACGATGCCCGGCTTGGTGACGACACCGCCGGACGTGCAGACAGCGCCGCCGCCGACCTGCGCGGCGATCGGCCGGATCTCGAGCGCGAGCTTCGCCGCGCCGGCGAGCGCGTCGCGACGCTTGTCCATCGGCGTCGAGCCCGCGTGGGCGGCCTGGCCGCGCCACGTGACCTGGTGGCGCTCGACCCCGAACGTCCCGAGCACGACACCGAGCGGCAGGTCCATCGACTCGAGCACGGGGCCCTGCTCGATGTGCAGCTCGAGGTAGGCGGCCGCGTTCTCGAGCTGCGCCTTCGCGTCGAGCGCGCGGTCGAGGTCGACCCCGTGCTCGCTCAGCGCATCGGGCAACGCGACGCCGTCCGCGTCCTTGCGTTGCCGTAGCTCGTCCTGGTCCGCCATCGAGCCGGCCGCGGCGCTCGAGCCGAAGAGGGAGCGGCCGAAGCGTGCGCCTTCCTCGTCGGCCCAGTTGACGAGCCGGACGGTGAGCGGCGGCTGCCCGTCCTCCGCGATCCGCCGGAGCACCTCGACGCCGGCGACGACGTTGAGTGCTCCGTCGAGCCAGCCTCCGTTCGGCACCGAGTCGATGTGCCCACCGATCAGGAGCGCCCGCTCGGACTCGCCAGCGAGCGTGAACCACTGGTTCCCGGCCTCGTCGACCGACTCCTCGGCCCCGCTGCCGGCGACCTTCCCGCGCAGCCACTCGCGCGCCTGCGCCCAGGTGTCCGTCCACGCGACCCGCTGGGCGCCGTTCTCGTCCCCGGTCAGCTCACGCAGCTCGCGGAGCTCGTCCACGGTGCGGCCGGGGTTCAGCGCCATCCGGACCGATGCTAACCGTGTGATAGGGAATACGCATGTCGGCCGTCGCCGTCGAGCGCCGCGGCCTCGCCTCGCCGCCGGCGCTGCGCGAGGCGGGCACGCGCGTCGCGACGACCGTGGCCGTGCTGCTCGGCCTCTGGGCGCTCTGGGAGGCTTTCAAGTGGTTCGGTGAGACGACCGGCTTCCGCCTCGGGACGTTCGAGGTCAACGACCGCACGCTCCCGCACGTGCACGACATCGTCGGGCAGCTCTTCGAGCCGTCGCGGCGGAACGGGCCGCTGCTGATCGAGGTGCTCTGGGACTCGATGCTCTTCACCGCGAAGGAGGCCGCGGTCGGGTTCGCGCTCGGCGCGTCGTTCGGGTTCCTGATCGCGATCGTGCTCGTGCACTCGTCGCTGCTCCAGCGTGGCGTCCTGCCCTACATCGTCGCCTCGCAGACGATCCCGATCCTCGCGATCGCGCCGATGGTCGTCGTCTGGCTCGGCGGGCGCGGGCTCCCGGACTGGTTCTCCGTCTCGGTGATCGCCGCGTACCTGACGTTCTTCCCGGTGACGATCAACATGCTGCGCGGGCTCCAGGCCGTCGACCCGCGCGCGCTCGAGCTGATGCGCTCGTACGCGGGCGGCCGCTGGCCGATCCTCTGGAAGCTTCGCGTGCCCGCGTCGCTGCCGTACTTCTTCGCCGCGCTGAAGGTCAGCGTCACGGCGGCGGTCGTCGGCGCGATCATCGGCGAGCTCCCCGCGTCGATCCAGGACGGGCTGGGCGGCGCGATCCTCAACTTCAACCAGTACTACGCATCGTCGCCGCCGTCGCTGTGGGCGACGAACCTGATCGCGGCGCTGCTCGGGATCTCGTTCTACCTCGTCGTCGCCGGCGCCGAGCGGCTCGTCGTCAAGCGCGCACCGGAGCACGTGGCGTGAACTCGGCGCAGCACGTCGTCTCGCTCGGCGGAGTGACGAAGCAGTTCGGCAAGGGCGGAGTCGTCGCGCTCGAGGACATCTCGCTCGATGTTCGCCCGCGCGACTTCGTCTCCCTGATCGGCCCCTCGGGGTGCGGCAAGTCGACGCTGCTCCGGATCATCGGCGACCTGATCCAGCCGACGAGCGGCGACGTCGTCATCAACGGGAAGACCGCCCGGCAGGCGCGGCTGGACCGCGACTACGGGATCGTCTTCCAGGACGCCGTGCTGTACGACTGGCGCACCGTCGCGCGCAACGTCGAGCTCCCGCTCGAGATGTCGGGCTGGGACCGGCGGCGGCGGCGCGAGCGCGTGCAGGAGATGCTCGAGCTCGTCGGGCTCCACGGCTTCGAGAAGCACCATCCGTGGCAGCTCTCGGGCGGGATGCAGCAGCGCGTCTCGATCGCCCGAGCGCTCTCGTTCTCGCCCGATCTTCTGCTGATGGACGAGCCGTTCGGCGCGCTCGACGAGATGACGCGCGAGCGCCTGAACGGGGAGCTGCTGCGGATCTGGGAGGAGACCGAGGCGACGATCGTCTTCGTCACGCACTCGATCGCCGAGGCCGTGTTCCTCTCCACGCACGTCGTCGTGATGTCGCCGCGGCCGGGCCGCATCGCCGGCGTCGTCGAGGTCGACCTCCCCCGCGAGCGGACGCTGGCCACTCGGGAGGACGCCCGCTACGCCGAGCTGATCCGGTCCGTGCGCCGGCAGCTCCGGATGGCCGGCGGCCTCGACTACGAGGAGGAAGGCGTCGAGGAAGCGCTGATCGCAGCGGAGGAAGGGCTGTGAAGCGCCTGCGAGCCTGGGGCCCGGCCGTGCTCGTCTTCGTGCTCGGGATCGCCGCCTGGGAGGGCCTCGTCCGCGGCCTCGACGTGCAGCGCTTCCTGCTGCCGCCGCTCTCCGACATCCTCGGGACGTTCTGGGAGAGCCGCGACCTGCTCTGGCGCGCCGGCTGGTTCACGTTCAAGGAGGCGCTCGGCGGCTTCGTGATCGGCTGCGGCTTGGGGATCCTCGTCGCGCTCGGGCTCGCCCGCTGGAGCCGGCTCGGGACGGCGCTGATGCCGTACATGATCGCCGCGAACGCGATCCCGATCATCGCCTTCGCCCCGATCACGAACAACTGGTTCGGGCTCCTGAACCCGCTCTCGAAGATGGTGATCGCGGCCGTGCTCTGCTTCTTCCCGGTGCTCGTGAACACGCTCCGGGGGCTGACGTCCGTGCGGCCGTCCTCGATCGAGCTGATGCGCTCGTACGCCGCCGGCGAGGCCGAGATCTTCCGGCGCGTGCGGATCCCGAACGCGCTTCCCTACGTCTTCTCGGCGTTGAAAATCGCGACCGTACTGGCGATGATCGGCGCCATCGTGGGCGACTACTTCGGCGGCTCGCAGGAGGCGCTCGGAATCCAGATCCGCCGCTCGGCGGGGATCTTCGACTTCGAGCTCGCGTGGGCCGCGATCCTCGTCGCGAGCGTCCTCGGGATCGCGTTCTACGCCGCGGTCGCGCTCGCGGAGCGGCTGACTTTGACCTGGCACCCGTCTGCGCGGGGAGCGCAGGCCGACTGAGGGAGGAATGGATGCACGGCGGTAAGTGGTTCCGGTTGGCTGCGCTGCTCGTGGCGCTCGTGTTCGCGCTCGGGGCGTGCGGTGGCGACGACGACGAAGGCGAGGCCGGCGGCGAGACGGCGGCCGCGGAGTGCGACCAGACCGACAGCGTGACCGTGCAGCTGAAGTGGGTCACGCAGGCGCAGTTCGCCGGCTACTACGCCGCAGAGGAGCAGGGCTACTACGACGACGAATGCCTGGACGTCACGATCAAGCCCGGCGGGCCGGACATCGTCCCCGAGCAGGTCGTGCTCGGCGGCCAGGCGGAGTTCGGGCTGAACTGGCTCGACAACACGCTCGCCACGCGCGACCAGGGCGGTCAGATCGTCAACATCGCGCAGGTCTTCACGCGCAGCGGCATGACCGAGGTCGCGTTCAAGGACAGCGGGATCGACGCGATCGAGGACATGCGCGGCAAGAAGGTCGGCGTCTGGCTCGGCGGCAACGAGCACAAGCTCTTCGCCGCGCTGACGAAGAGCGGGATGGACCCGCAGAAGGACGTGCAGATCGTCGCGCAGCCGTTCGACATGAACCTGCTCCTGAACAAGGAGGTCGACGCGGCCGCGGCGATGACGTACAACGAGCTCGCGCAGGTGCTCGAGCAGGAGAACCCGGACACGGGCGAGCTGTACCAGCTCGACGAGCTCAACGTGATCAAGATGTCCGACGTCGGCACGGGCGCGCTCGAGGACGGCGTTTTCGTGCGGGAGGACTGGATCGCCGAGGAGGCGAACCAGGACATCGCGACGCGGTTCCTGAAGGCGAGCTTCCGCGGCTGGGTCTACTGCCGCGACAACCAGGACACGTGCCTGCAGACCGTGCTCGACAACGGCCCGACGCTCGGCGAAGGGCATCAGCGCTGGCAGCTGAACGAGGTCAACGCGCTGATCTGGCCGACCGAGTCCGGCGGCATCGGCGTCATGGACCCCGAAGCGTTCGATCTGACCGCGCAGATCGCGCAGGACTACAAGATCATCAAGCAGCCCGCGACCGACGACGCGTACATGACCGAGTTCGCGGAGGCGGCCGTCGCGGAGCTGAAGGAGGACGGTGTCGACGTCACCGGCGAGGGCTTCCAGCCGGAGACGGTCGAGGTCACGCCCGGAGGCGAATAACGACACGCGTGGGGCATAGCTGCGACCCGGGCGCGAAGCGCCCGGCTTCAGGATTCTCGCGGACGCGGATCCGCGCGAGCGGATTCGCGTCCTGCGGACGAAGGGAGATCCGCATGTCCATCTTGATCAAAGGCGGCCGCGTCATCACCGCGGCGGACGACTACGTCGGCGACGTCTTCGTCGAGGACGAGCGGATCTCCCTGATCGGCGAGTCTCTCGACGTCGAGGCCGACCGGGTGATCGACGCGACCGGGAAATACGTGCTGCCGGGCTGCGTCGACCCGCACACGCACCTCGACATGCCGTTCGGCGGCACGGTGACGATCGACGACGTCGAGTCCGGCCAGACCGCCGCGGCGTTCGGCGGCACGACCTGCCACGTCGACTTCATCATCCAGCCGCAGGGCGCGACCTTCGCCGAGGCCTTCGACGAGTGGAAGGCGAAGGCGAACGGCAGGCAGGTGATCGACATGGGCTACCACATGGCGGTCACCGACCTGAAGCAGGGCGGGACGCTCGACGAGCTCGCGACGCTGCCCGACCAGGGGATCACGTCGTACAAGCTCTTCATGGCCTACAAGGGCGCGATCATGGTCGACGACGAGACGCTCTTCCGCGTCATGCAGGTCGCCGCCGACACCGACGCGCTCGTGATGGTGCACGCGGAGCACGGCGACTCGATCGCGGTGCTCGTCGAGCAGGCGCTCGCCGAGGGCAAGACCGAGCCGAAGTACCACGCGCTCACGCGCCCGCCCGAGACCGAGGGCGAGGCGACGAACCGCGCGATCCAGCTCTCGCGGGTCGCCGGCTGCAACCTCTACGTCGTCCACGTCTCGTGTCGCGAGTCGGTCGAGCCGATCGCGCTCGCCCGCGAGAAGGGCTGGAACGTCTGGGGCGAGACGTGCACGCAGTACTTCTTCGTCGACTACACGTTCCTCGAGCGGCCGGACTTCGAGGGCGCGAAGTACGTCTACACGCCGCCGCCGCGCCCGAAGGAGAACCAGGACGTGCTCTGGAACGCCGTGAGGACCGACACGCTCTCGGTGATCTCCACCGACCACTGCGCGTTCCTCTGGGACGGACAGAAGTCGATGGGCAAGGACGACTTCTCGAAGATCCCGAACGGCGGGCCGGGCCTCGAGAACCGGCTGCACATGGTCCACGAGTTCGGCGTGCGCTCCGGGCGGCTGTCGCTGAACCGCATGGTCGAGCTCCTGGCGACGAACCCGGCGAAGCTGTTCGGGCTCTACCCGCGCAAGGGGACGATCGCGGTCGGCTCCGACGCCGACGTCGTCGTCTTCGACCCGACGCGCAAGCACACGATCACGGTCGGCGACCGACCACTCGAAGTCCGACTACAACCTGTACGAGGGCACCGAGGTCACCGGGACGCCGGAGCTCGTGCTCCTGCGCGGCAACGTCCTGGTCGAGAACGGCGAGCTCGTCGCCTCGCCGGGGATCGGCCAGTACGTCAAGCGGGCGAAGTTCGGCCAAGAGCTGAAGGGCGGCGCGGCCGTCCCGGCGTGAGGACCGGGGACAGTCCCGGGACTGTCCCGGGACTGTCCCCGCTTGGCCTCAACGGCAGTCGATCTTCGGGTTCCAGGCGTTCAGCGAGCCGCTCGGGTTGCCGCGCCAGATCCACGCGTGCAGCGCGTAGAAGGGCGGCAGGCCGAAGCGGTTCGGTGCGTCGACGAGGTCGAACTCGCGCCCGAACAGCGACGGCGGCTCGCTGCCCGTCCAGTCGGCCTTGAAGACGACGTACTCGACCGCGGCGAGCTTGAGGCGGCCGGTGTTCGGCGACTCGGCGTAGACCATGGCCTCGGGCTTGGTCTCCTCGATCTTCCCGCCGTCGAGCAGCAGCGAGCCGTTGACCATGTGCACGCCCATGCCGCCTTCGGGCGACTCGATGCAGCTGATGCCGTCCAGGTCGGTGAGGCGGATCGAGTAGCCCGCCGCCTTCGCCGCCTCGACGTCTTGGTACGGCTCGGTCGCGTCCCGAACCGGCGTGAAGACACCGGACGCGAGCGCGACGCCGGCGACCGCGAACGCCGCGAGCGCGGTCCCGACAACGATCAGTTTGCGTGCGCGGTTCATGCCGCCACCTCCAGTGGGTCGGGTCGGACGATCACGGTGTCGGCCACCGCGACGATCTCGTCGACGGGCAGGTCGGCGGCCTGCGCGTGCGCGCGGATCGCCTCGGGGCTGCTCGCCTGGTAGATGCAGACCGTCCCGACCGTCTCGTTCTGCTCCGCCAGCACGTAGCTTCGGATCCAGCGGACGTCGTCCGACATCCTGTCGACCTCGGTCGCCGAACGCCCCGCTGCCTCCTTCAGGTCCTCCGCCGTGCGCCAGCCACCGCGTCGGAGGATCACGTACAGATCCATTCGCTCTCCTTTCGTCGCTTTCGACGCTAGGAGGCCGTGCCTCCGTGGGCATCGGCGGGACTGCCTATGTTGCGCGCCGCCGCTACCGATCTTCGAGCAGGCCGAGTCGAGCTGCCGCCGCGGCGGCCTCGCCCCGGTTCTTGACCTCGAGCTTGTGGAGGATCGAGGAAACGTGGTGGTCGACCGTTCGCGGCGAGAGGACGAGCCGCTCGGCGACCTCGGTGTTGCGCAGCCCTTCCGCGACAAGCCGTAGGACCTCGACCTCCCGGGTGGTCAGCTCGGCCGGGTTCGCCCGGGTCGCCGGCCGCGGCCCGCGCGGGACGACCGCCCCGAGAGCGCGGAGCCGCTCGCGGACGAGCTTCGCGGCCGGCGCCGCGCCGAGGCGGTCGAGCTCTCCGAGGGCCTCGCTGAGCGTCTCCTCGTCTTCCGACTCGGCCAGTGCCCGGGCCGCTTCGTACGGGCAGCCGTGCGCGCGCCACGCCTCCGCCGCAGCCGGCGGGTCGCCGTCGAGCTGGAGCCGGTACGGCTTGGCGATCCACTCTGGCGCGTCCGAGAGCGCGCCACACCTCCACTGCCAGTAGGCGAGCTCGCCCGCGAACCACAGGTGGCGCTTCTCGAGTGCGAGCGAGTAGATCGCACTCGCCTCGGAGGTCCCCCGGTGGGGATCCCCCGCGAGGACGGCGGCCTCGGCACGGGCGGCGTGCACGTGACCGAGGCGCTGCAGGTGACCGCCAGGCAGCGCTAGCTCGAGCGCCTCGTCGAGCGCCTCCCAAACACCTGGGTCTCCACGCCGCGCTCGCACACGCCCGAGCGCGATGAGGGCGCTGATCCGGCTGATCGTGTCGGCAGGGCCGGCGAGGACGGCCTGGGCGCGGGAGGCCCCCTCGGCCCAGCGCCCCATATAGACCGCGACGAGCGCGAGCCACGCGCGCAAGTACCACGGCGTCAACTCGTGGGCCTCCGCGAACTCGAGGCCCTCGAGGAGATACCGCTCGCTCGGCTCGAGCTCGAACATCTCGCCGAGCCCGCTGCCGAGCATGATCAGCGCCTGACCCTCGTGGAATTCGAGCTCGTTCGCGCGCGAGACCTCCAGCCCGCGCTGCAGTGTGGCCACGCCGGCGTCGATGTCGCCCGACATCATGCGCGACGCCCCCATCATGTTCAGGCCGAACGCCAGCGTGTCGGCGTCCCCGAGCTCCGTCGCGAGGGCAACGGCCTTCTCGCCCCAGGCCACGCCGTCGGCGTTGTCGCGGCTGATCATGCGGGCGTACGCCTGATACGCGTACGCCAGCGCGAGGTCCGCGGACAACGGCTCCGTCTCGAGCAGCTCGATCGATCTCCGGCTCGCGTCCTCCGCCTCCGCGTTCTCGCCCGCGCGGATGTGAGGGATCGTCAGCCGCGAGAGCGTCGCCCCCTCCGCCGCACGGTCATCGAGGGACCGGAAGGCCTCGACAGCCTCCCGTCGCGCCGCGATCGACGAGCGGTAGTCGCCTGTGAGCTCGGCCTCGGCGCCGAAGGACACGAGCAGCTCGGCGCGCTCGCGTGCGGCGAGCGCCCCTGCATACCGGAGCGCCCTCGCGTACTGCGCCGCAGCCTCGCGATGCGACGACGTCGCGGAGGCAGCTCGAGCGGCGACGGGCGCATGCCGCAGCACCTCGTCGCCGAGTCCCGCCTCGTCGGCGTGATGCGCCAGCCGGGCCGGGTCGACGCGGCCGTGCGGAGGCGACGAGAGGGCGTCGACGATCGCCGCGTGCAGGGTTCGCCTGCGCCCCGGAGGCACCTCGGCCGCAACCGCGAGCCGTCCGAGCTCGTGCCGGAACGCGAGCGTGTCGCTGTCGGCGCGAACGACGCCCGCGGCGACGACGTCGTCGAGGGCGGGGAGCTCCTCCGGGGCGACGGCGTCCAGCAGCCAGAGCTCGGCTCGGGCGGGCACGAGCGCGGCGACCTCGAGCAAGCGCCTCGACCGCTCGTCGAGCGTCGCGACTCGCGCGAGGACCGCGTCACGGACGGTCGCCGGCAGCTCGATCCCGCCGGTCGCGAGAACCTCGGTGACGAAGAACGCGTTTCCGCCGGTCAGCCGGTACACGGCGTCGCCGTCGGCGCTAATCGGCTCGGCGAGCTCTCGCACCGCCGAGAGCGACAGCGGCGGGACCGTCATGCGGCCGACCCCCGGTGCGGACGCCAGCTCGCCGAGCACGACCCGCAACGGATGACCCGGGTCGACCTCGTCGTCGCGATACGTCGCGACGACGAGCGACGGCGTCCCGTCGATCCGGCGCCCGAGGACGCGGAGGACGTCGAGCGACGCCTGGTCGGCCCAGTGGACGTCCTCGAGGACAAGCGCGGTCGGGCGCCGCAGCTCCTCGAGCAGGCGGGAGGCGACGCGCCGCGGCTCGTCGGCGTCGATGCCGAGGTCGAGGAACGGACCGAGCGGGGTGGGCGTCGTCAGGTTCTCGCACGCACCGCGCAGCACCTGCTCGACACCGGCCGCGAACGCGGCGACGAGCGAGGTCTTGCCGACGCCGGCCTCTCCGCCGACGAAGACGAGCCGTCCGCCCGCCGCCTGGGCCGCCGTCAGCTGCGCGAGCAGGTCGTCCCGCTCGAGAAGCTCCGGCAACGTGCGCCGCCTAACGCGTCTGCGGGAAGCCCAGGTCGACCTTCGACGTCGCCGGGTCCGGCCAGCGCGACGTGACCACCTTGCCGCGCGTGTAGAACGAGATCCCCTCCGGCCCGTAGATGTGCGTGTCGCCGAAGAGTGAGCTCTTCCAGCCGCCGAACGAGTAGTACGCGACCGGCACCGGGATCGGAACGTTGATCCCGACCATCCCCGCCTGCACGTCGAACTGGAACTGGCGGGCGACGCCGCCGTCGCGCGTGAAGATCGCCGTCCCGTTGCCGTACGGGTTCTCGTTCACGAGCTTCACCGCCTCGTCGTACGTGTCGACGCGCGAGACCCCGAGCACCGGCCCGAAGATCTCGTCGTCGTACGCCTTCATCCCAGGCTTGAGGTCGTCGAGCAGCGAGACGCCGAGCCAGAAGCCCTCGCCCTCGGGCGCCGACTCGCGCCCGTCGACGACGACCTTCCCGCCCTCGTCGGCGGCGCTCGCGACGTACCCGGCGACCTTGTCGCGGTGCTCGCGCGTGACGAGCGGGCCCATCTCCGAGTCCTCCTGCATCCCGTCGCCGACCTTGACCTTCGGGATCCGCTGCTTGATCGCGTCGATCAGCTTGTCGGCGACGTCGCCGACCGCCACGACCTGAGAGATCGCCATGCAGCGCTCGCCGGCCGACCCGTAGGCCGCACTGACCGCCGCGTCGGCCGCCATCTCGATGTCGGCGTCCGGGAGCACGATCATGTGGTTCTTCGCGCCGCCGAGCGCCTGGCAGCGCTTGCCGTGCTTCGTCGCGGTCTCGTAGACGTACTTCGCGATCGGCGTCGAGCCGACGAACGAGACGGCCTTGATCTCCGGATGCTCGAGCACGGAGTCGACCGCGACCTTGTCGCCGTGGACGACGTTGAAGACACCGTCCGGCACACCGGCCTCCTGGAGCAGCTCGGCGACGTAGAGCGACGCGGAGGGATCCTTCTCCGACGGCTTCAGCACGAACGTGTTCCCGCAGGCGAGCGCGGGCGCCCACATCCACATCGGGACCATCGCGGGGAAGTTGAACGGGGTAATGCCCGCGACGACGCCGAGCGGCTGGCGGATCGAGTAGACGTCGATCCCCGACGAGGCCTGCTCCGAGAATTCGCCCTTGAGCAGCTCCGGGATCCCGCAGCAGTACTCGATCACCTCGAGCCCGCGCGCGACCTCGCCCTTCGCGTCGGAGAGCACCTTGCCGTGCTCGGCGGTGAGGATCTTCCCGATGTCCTCGCGGTGCTCGTCGACGAGCTTGCGGATGCGGAAGAAGATGTCGGTCTTGCGGGAGAGCGAGAGCGCCCGCCACGCCGGGAACGCCTCTCGCGCAGCGCAGACGGCCGCGTCGACGTCCTCGCGCGAGGCGAAGTCGACCTCGCCGGTCTGCGCGCCGAGCGCGGGGTTGTAGACCGGCCCGCTCCGTCCCGACGTCCCCGCAACGAGCTTCCCGCCGATCCAGTGAGGGATCCGCTTGACCTCGCCGCCCCGTGCACTGACCGGTGCCTCAGCAACTTCCGTCATCTCAGCCTCCCTCGAGTCTCGAGTAGAGGCTACCGCGCGAGGCCCAGCCTGACCGCCTCGGCGCTCGCCTCGCCGCGCGTGCGGACGCCGAGCTTCCGCAGGATCGCCGACATGTGGTGGTCGACCGTTCTCGTCGAGAGGAAGAGGCGCTCGGCGATCTCGGCGTTGCGAAGGCCCTCGGCGGCCAGCTCGAGCACCTCGACCTCCCGCGCCGTCAGGCCACCGGGGTTCTCCGCGGTCGAGGGCCGCGGGCCGCGAGGAACGTCCCGCGCGCCCAGCTCGCGCAGGCGGCGGGCGACCACGGACGCCGTCGCGGCGGCGCCGAGCGCGCGCAGCCGCTCGTGCGCGGTGCGCAGCGACGCCTCGTCGTCAGCATGCGCGAGTGCGACCGCCGACTCGTACGGGCAACCGAGCTCGGCCCACCGCGACGCCGCGTCCTGCGCGCGGCCCGCGAGCTCGAGCGCGTACGGCTCGGGGAGCTCGCCGGCGACGGGGCTCGCGAGCCCGGCGCGGCTGCGCCACACGGCGAGCGAGCCGACCACCCACGCGGCCTCGCAACGGACTGCGAGCTCGAGTGCCGCGTCCGTCACGTCGCCGACCGCCGCGAGATCGCCCCGCAGCCATGCGGCTTCGGCCCGCGTCGCGGCGGCGGGACCGATGCGCTGCAGCTCGCCGCTCGGCGCCGCGAGCTCGCCGGCCTCGTCGAGCAGAGGTTGCGCGTAGGGGTCGCCGCGGCGCGCGCGCACGAGGCCGAGCACCACCGCCCCGAGGATCCGTGGGAGCGGTGAGCTCGAGCGGTCGGCGAGCGCAAGACGCGCGTACTCGACCGCCTCGTCCCAGTCGCCCTGCTCGAGGCGGATCACTGCCCGCTGCGCGCACATCTGCAGCCGCCAGAGGTCGTGATCCGGCTCGCTGCAGCTCGCGAAGCCGAAGTCGAGCAGCTCCTCGGCGAGCGCGTACTCGCGATGACGAGTCGCCGCCCACGCGAGGTTCGAGTACGCGCGCATGATTTGCACCTCGTTCCCGGTGTTGAGGGCGAACTCGATGCTGCGGTCGGCCGTCGCGCGACCTGGCAGTCCGTTGCGCAGGAACTCCATCGTCCCGAGCGAGTTGAGCGCGTGTGCGTGCGCGTCGGTGTCGCCGACGCGCTCTGCGAGCTCGATGGCGCGACGCGCCCAGGTCGCCGTCGCCTCAGCGTCCTCGCCGTTCATGCTGATCGCGGCGAGGTTCGCGTACGCGAGCGCGAGCGCGTGCCCCGGCGGGAACTCTTCGAGGATCTCGACCGCCTGCACACCGGCGGGCATCGCCTCGCGCACGCTGCCCGGGCACATCTGCAGACGCGAGAGGAGAGAGAGCGCCTCGCCTTCCTTGTAGCGGTCGCCGACGGCGCGGTACACATCGAGCACGCGAGTGACCGCCTCGATTGCGTCGCCGCAGCGGTCGGTCATGTAGCACGCGTCGGAATAGCGCTCGAGCAGGTCGGCGCGGACGTCGGGCGAGAGCGCGTCGGCGAAGCGCAGCGCCCGTGCGAGCTGCGCGGCCGCTTCGCGATGCGCGCTCGACGCGGTGGCGAGGCTCGCCGCGGCGGACGCGTAGCGGAGGACCGCGTCGGCGTCGCCAACGGCTTCGGCGTGGTGCGAGAGCCGGGCGACATCGCGGGCGCCGAAGGGCGGTGCGGCGAGGGCGTCGAGCGCGCGTCGATGCAACGCCTCGCGGCGGCGCGGCTCGAGCGAATCTTCGATCGCGATCCGCGCCAGCTCGTGGCGGAACTCGACCGCGCCGTTGCGCGTGACGAGCATCCCCGACGCGAGGCACTCGTCGAGGGCGACGGCGCTCTCCCCGGCGAGCGCGTCGAGCAGCCAGAGCTCGACGCGCGGCGGCGCGATCGCGACGGCGTCGAGCACGGTGCGTGCGTCGTCGCCGAGCCGAGCGGCGCGCGCGAGCACGGCGTCGCGGACGGTTGCCGGAATCGCTGCGCCGCCCGACGCGAGTACCTCGGTGACGAAGAACGGGTTGCCCGAGGTCGTCCGGTAAAGCTCGGCCGCGTCCACGCCCGCCGGCTCGGCGAGCAGAGCGACGGCGTCCTCCGAGAGCGGCTCGACCGGGAGCCGGGTCACGGCGGGCTTCGACGCGAGCTCGCCCACCACGATCTGGAGTGGGTGCGTGCGATCGAGCTCGGTGTCCCGGTAGGTCGCGAGGACGAGGACGCGCCGTCGCTCGACCCTGGCCGACAGCAGCCGCACGACGTCGAGTGTCGCCTCGTCGGCCCAGTGGAGGTCCTCCAGCACGAGGATCAGCGGACGCGTCGCTTCGCCGTCGGGCAGGAGCGCGGCGACGACGTCGTGTACGCCGCCGTCGGCGGCGACGTCGCGGAACGGCGCGAGCGGGTGCGGCGTGAACAACGGCTCGCATTCGCCTGACCAGATTTCGGCCTGCGCCTCGTGCTCGTCGCAGAAGCGGCGCACGACCGCGGTCTTGCCCGCCCCCGCCTCGCCTGCGAGCAGGACGAGCCCGCCGCGCCCGTCTTCGGCGTCCGCGAGCGAGTCGCGAGCGCGCTCAAGAGCTCGTCCCGCTCGAGGAGGAGAGGTGCGACCGTCACAACCATCCCGAGATCGTCCCTCAGCGGGACGGGCGCTTCAAGCCCGCGGTACGATCGAGGCTATGGCGATCGTCGAAAGCGACGCGGAGCTCGGGCAGCGGATCGCCGAGCTCGACAAGCAATACGTCCTGCACTCCTGGTCGGTGCAGAACCAGATCAGCCCGCTGCCGGTCGCCGGCGCCGAGGGCTGCTGGTTCTGGGACTACGAGGGCAACCGCTACCTCGACTTCGCCTCGCAGCTCGTCAACGTCTCGATCGGCCACCAGCACCCGAAGGTCGTCGCCGCGATCAAGGAGCAGGCGGACAAGCTGACGACGATCGGGCCGCCGATGGCGCACGACAAGCGCTCCGAGCTCGCGCGCCTGCTCGCCGAGATCACGCCCGGCGACCTGACGATGTCGTTCTTCACGAACGGCGGTGCGGAGGCGAACGAGAACGCGATCCGGCTCGCGCGCTGGTACACGGGGCGTCACAAGGTGATCTCGCGCTACCGCTCGTACCACGGCGCGACCGCCGGAGCGATCGCGATCAGCGGCGACCCGCGTCGCTGGCCGTCCGAGCCCGCCATGCCTGGAGTCGTTCGCATGCTCGACCCCTACACGTACCGCTGCCCCGCGGGGCATCCCGACCCGTGCCCCGTGTGCACAGGCGCGCCTCATCTCGAGGAGATCCTCGAATACGAAGGCGCGCATACGGTCGCCGCGGTCATTCTCGAGACGATCGTCGGGGGGAACGGCGTCATCGTCCCGCCCGACGGCTACCTGCAGTCGATTCGCGAGGTCTGCGACCGGCACGGAATCGTGCTCATCTGCGACGAGGTGATGGCCGGGTTCGGGCGCAGCGGCAAGTGGTTCGCCTGCGAGCACTGGGACGTCGTGCCGGACATCCTCACCGTCGCGAAAGGGATCAACTCGGGCTATGTGCCCCTCGGCGCGATGATCGTCAACAAAGCGATCTCCGACTGGGTGAGCGGCGAGTTCTTCGCCGGCGGGCTGACCTACTCCGGTCACGTGCTCGCCTGCGCGTCCGCAGTCGCCTCGATCGAGGCGTTCCAGGAGGAGGACATCGTCGAGAACGCCGCGGCGCACGGCGAGTACCTCGCCCGTGAGCTGCCGCGCCTGGCGGAGCGCCACGTGTCGATCGGCGACATCCGCGGAAAAGGGTTGTTCTTCGGGCTCGAGCTCGTCCGCAACCGCGAGACGCGCGAGCCGCTGGTTCCCTTCAACGCGAGCGGCGAAGCGGCGACGCCGATCATCCGGATCTTCAAGGCGGCGATGGACCGCGGCCTCTACCTCTTCACCCGCTGGAACTTCGTCCTGATCACGCCGCCGCTGACGATCACGCGCGAGGAGCTCGACGAGGGCCTCGGCGTCCTCGACGAGGTGCTCGCGATCGCGGACGAGTACGCGACCTAGCGACGGCGCAGGCGCAGCCCGAGGTAGAGGGCGCTCGGCACTCCCGCGAGAAAGAGCGCAAGCAGAACGACAAGCTCGACGGTTCCGAGGCCGGCCTCGTTGGTCGCGGCGTCCGACAGCTCCTTCGGGCCGGGTGCCGGCTGCGGGGTCGGGCCGGGCTTGACCGGAACAGGCTCAACGCCCGCGCCCTCGCTCTCGGCGACCAGTCCGACGAGCGGGACGAGCACCGGCAGGAGCGCCAACGCGATCCCGACCAGCTTCTCCCGAGACGACCAAGCGCGCGAGCAGAGGACGAGCACGATCCCGACCAGCCAGCCCAGCACCGGCACGACCAGCGCGATCAGCGCGGCCAGCTCGAGCTTCCCGACCCGCACCTCGTCCTCGGGCGCCGGCTCGGCCGCCTCGACGATCTCCTCGGGCGGACCGAGCCGCTCCAGCACGTTCCGAACCGCGACCTCGTCGGCCTCGTCCTCCGCGCGCAGCGCCGCGTCGATGTGCTCGCGGATCTCCGCGACGAGCTCTGTTCGGCGCGCGCGTTCGAGGTGGGCGGCCGCCTCCTCTAGACGCTGCAGGTAGTCGTCGACGAGACGGTTCGTCTCCATGGAGATCATTGCCTTCCCTTTCGTGACAGGACGGCGTCGACCGAGTCGCGAAATCGGCCCCAGTCCGTGGTGAAATCGGCCAATGCGGCCTGTCCGGCAGGCGTGAGCTCGTAGTAGCGACGCGGAGGCCCGGCCTCGGACTCCTGCCAGAAGGTCGTCACGAGCTCGTCCTTGCGCAGCCGTGTCAGCAGTGGGTAGATCGTTCCCTCGCTCGTCACGAGCCCGTCGACGCTCGAGAGCTCACGCACGAGCTCGAAGCCGTACCGCGCGCCGTTCCGGAGCAGGGCGAGGACGCAGAACTCGAGCGCGCCGCGACGCAGCTGCGAGAGCGGATTCCTTGTCGCGCCTGGTTCCATGCGTCGCACGGTACCTGGTCGTGCAACGACGAGTCAAGGGAGGCGCCACCGAGGAACGCGCTACCGGGCCGCCGGGTGGCGGCGCCAGGTGCGCAGGCGCGTGGTCGCGTAGGCCAGCGCCACGAGCGTCCCCGCGAGGAGAGCGAAGAGCGCGGGCGTCGTCAGCCAGTTCCCGAGCGAGTGGAGCTCGTCGGCGGACTGGCGCTGGACGACCTCGCCCGACTCGTCGTAGCCGAGGGCGCCGATCGACTCGATCAGCTGGGCGACGGCGAGGAAGAGGAGCGGCCCGACGAAGGCGAGCCGCGCGACCCCGGAGAAGGACGACACGTCGGCGTGCCAGCGGCCGCCCACGAGCGCCGCAAGCGCGGCGGCGACGGCGGCGATCAGCGCGTGCTCACGGGCGTGGTCGAGCGCCTCGCCGTCCGCCCAGAAGCCGCCGAGCGCGAAGACGACGATCGCGCCGATGGAGACGAGCGCGGAGAGCGGGGCGAGGGCTCGCATGGCCCGAATGTAGACGCCGGAGGCGCCGCCTGGCTAGGCGACGCCTCCGAGGTTCGTCCTCAGGCGGGCTGGGGCTCGAGCCCCGAGGGCCTGGTCACGGACGTCGCCGCCCTGAAGACCCACCCGCCCACAGCCAGCGTGAGCAGCGCGAGCGCCAGGAGGCTCAGGTAGATCCACTTCTTCACGCTGGCCAGCTCCTCTCGGTTAGACGGTCGCGGCGGCCGGGTCGCCCGCCGGGGAGTAGGTGTGCTCGTAGCCGAACAGCCGGCCCATGGGCGCGCCCATCGCCAGAGCGGCCTTCTGCATCCACCGCGGCACGACTGGGAGGTGCACCTCGGGGAGGTGGTGGTTCGCGATCACAGCGAGCCGGATCGGGTTCGGCATGCCCTTCTTGTTCGTCTTGCCGTCGGCTGCGAGCGAGAACATCGTCTCGATCAGCTGCTCGAACTGGAGCGCCGGCCGCACCTCGGTGCGGAAAACGAGCTCGTCCTCGCCCGCGTTCCACCACTTGTGCGCCTGCCCCGGCTCGACCACGAGCGCGTCGCCGGCCTCGGCCTCGATCTTGCGCCCGGCGACCTTCGCGCCGAGCTTGCCGCTCAGGACCTCGAACGTCTCGGTCTGCGAGGGGTGCACGTGGGCAGCCGCGACGACCGCCTGGGGCTCCGCCCGCAGCTCGATCAGCACGTACTCGCCGTTCGTGTCGGCCGCCGTCTTCAGGAACGTCATGTGCTCCTTCGTGACGGGGTTCGTGAGCGTGTCGCCTGTCTTGATCACCTTTTGCCTCCTGGTCGGATCGTGTACTTGACAGGACGATCCTGCGCCTTGGGGGCTTCCCGCGCATCGGGGCGACCCCCAAAGATCGCCACCGAGGTTTTGAGAGCTGACCCTTAGGGGCTAGGCGGGCGCGGGATCCTCGACCGAGGCGCCGAGGGCGTCGGCGAGCTGGGCCCGCGAGGCGATCCCGAGCTTGCGATAGACGCTCGAAAGGTGCACCTCGACCGTCTTCGGGGTCACGAACAGGGCCTGGGCGATGTCCCGGTTCGTCAGTTCCTTGGCCGCCATGCCCGCGACGCGGCGCTCACTCGGGGTGAGCGCCTCGAGCCCGCTCAGGGCCACGCGCCGCGGCCTGGCGCCGGTCGCCATCAGCTCCTCCTGCGCCCTTGTGACAAGTGGCACGGACTCGCCCTGGTGGGCGAGGTCGAGCGCCTGGCGCAGGTGCTCGCGGGCGTCGGCGCGCCGGTTGGAACGGCGGAGCGCCGAACCGAGCTCGATCAGGCCGCGCGCCCGCTCGAGGATGGCCTTGGAGCCCTCGGCCACCTCGACCGCCTCCTCGAGCAGCCCGAGCCCGGGCTTGCCGCCCTCGATCATCCCCGCGACCCGAAGGGCCTTGGCAAGCGCGCGCGGTGCCCCCCAACGGCGGGTGAGCTCGACCTCCTCGGCGGCGAGCGCCTGCGCCTGCTCCTGGTCCCCCAGCGCGCGGTGGGCGAGCGCGCACTGGGAGCGCCAGGCGACGATCGCCGGGTTGGTCCCGCCGAGCCGCTCGTAGAGCTCGCGGGCGCGGGTGAACTCGGCCAGCGCGTCGCGGTAGCGCCCCTGGAGGAAGCGCAGGTGGCCCCGGGCGTCGTAGACGAACGCGCCCCCTCGCGCCGGCTCGGACAGCTGATCGAGCCGCCCGACCGTCTCGACGGCGGCGTCCATGTCTCCCCGCTGCATCTGCGTGTCGGCCAGGAACGAGAGCGCGTACGGCATCCCGCTCGCGAGCCCGTGCTGCTCGCTCGCCTCGACGGCGTTACGGAGGTCGGCCTCGGCCTCGGCGAGGTCGCCGGTGAAGATGTGGAGGTAGCCGCGGAAGATCGAGGCGATCGCGTACGCGGAGACGGAGCCGCGCACCCTGGCATCCGCGAACGCGTCGTCGAAGATCGCGCTCGCGGACTCCCACTCGTCCGCGGCCGTCAGCGCGACCGTGGAGAACGCGAACGCCGGGTTGTCCTGGGCGAACAGCGCACCCCCGGCCACGGCCCGCTCGGCGTACTCGACCACCTGCGCCCGGTCGCCGAGCGCCCGGGCCTCCGCGAACGAGAGCAGCCCCAGCAGCATGCGCGAACCGATGTCGTCCCCGAGCGGCAGCTTCCGCACCCGCTCGAGCTGGATCTCGGCGAGCGAGAAGAGCGGCGGGAAGATCAGCGTGACCGTCAAGAGGCCCGCCTCCAGCCGGCGGCAGAGATCGAGGTCGCTCTGGCCGACAGCCTCGATCGCCTCCTGGAGCACGGCCACGGCCTCGTCGACCTGGAGGCCGTAGAGCAGCGTTCGGCCGAGGTCGAGGGCGATCTGCGCCCGCTCGGTCGTCTCGACGCTCAGCGAGTGCGCCTCGCGGAGGTGCGCGACGGCGCCCGGGTTGTCCACCAGCCGCTCCGCCTGCCCCAGCCGATAGAGCAGTTCCGCGCGCTCGGGGTCGCCGAGCGGCTCCTCCGCCGCGCGGCGTAGGTAGGAGGACGCGGCGTCCGGGTCGCCGTTCGCGAGCGCGTCCTCGGCCGCGTCGCGGAGCACGGTGACTGCGAGCTCGTGCGCGCCCGGTCGGGTGAGGAGGAGATGGGCGGCGACCTGCTCGGTGTCCGCGCCTGAGTCCGCGAGCAGCGCAGCTGCCCGCCCGTGCATGGTCTCGCGCTCCGAGCCGGTCAGGTCGGAGTAGACGGCCGCCCGCACGACCGGGTGGACGAACGCCACGCGCCGCTCGACGCGCAGGAGCCCGTTCCTGGCCAGCGTCGAGATCGTGTGAGTGGCGAGGTCGCGGTCGATCCCGCACAGCGTCGCCGCGTCGGTGAGCCGCACGTGGTCGCCCAGCACCGCCACCGCCTGGGCGAGCTTGGTCGCCTCGTCGGGCAGCCGGGCCAGCCGCAGATGCACGGCGCGCGACACCGCCTCGGGCCCGATCTCGTAGACGCGCTCGGCGTTCTTCGCCTTGGGCGCGATCCCCTCGTTGCCGAGCGCATCGAGCAGGGCGCGCAGCAGCAGCGGGTTCCCGCCGGTCGCCTCGTGGCAGGCGTCGGCGAACTCGACGTCGACGTCGCGGGCCAGGCTCTCGCGGATCGTCCAGGTGACTGCGTGCAGCGTCAGCGCCTGGGGTCTGATCACGACCGCGCCCGGGTCCGAGGCCAGCTCGGCGACGAGGGCCTCCTCGTTGCTCTGCGCCGGTGGACGCGTGCCCGCGATCACGAGGATCGGCATCCCCTCGAGCCGTCGGGCCGCGTAGAGGAGCCAGCGCAGCGAGGCCGCGTCGCACCAGTGCAGGTCGTCGACCGTGACGACGAGCGGCTGCTTCGTCGCGAGGTTGCCTGCGAGCCAGAAGAGGCCGTGGAGCGTGGAAAAGGAGCTGTCGAGGGCGACGGAGGGCTCGGCGATCTCATGGCGCTCGAAGAGCGGTTCCGCGAGGGCCGCGGCCCCGGAGAGCAGCTCCTCGCGCTCCTCGGGCGAGCCGAGTGCCAGCGTCGGCTCGAAGAGCTGCCGGACGACGCCGTACGAGAACTCGTGCTCGAGCTCGCCGCCGCGCGCGCTGAGGACGCGCATCCCGCCCTGGAGCGCCAGCTGCCGCGCCTCCGCGACGAGCCGCGTCTTGCCGATCCCGGCGTTGCCCTCGATCACGACCAGCCGCCCGTTGCCCCCGCGTGCGACCTCGATCATCGCCCTGAGCGCGGCCAGCTCGGCCTCGCGCTCGAGCAGCGTCGCCGCGCCGGGCGAGGCCGGCGTCGCCGCCCGGGTCGCGAGCGGCGGGAAGGTGTCGACGAGGCCGTCGACGACGAGCTGGTGGAGCCGCTCCGGCCGGTCGAGCCCGTCGAGGCGGTTCTCGCCCAGGTCGCGCAGAGTCACGCCGCGGGGAAGGTCGTGCTCCACGAGCCCGGCGGTCGTGCTCGAGAGCAGGATCTGGCCCCCGTGCCCGGCGTCGCCGATCCGGGCGGCCTGGTGCACCGCGAAACCGACGTACCCGTCCTCGCCGAGGGTCGCCTCGCCCGTGTGCAGCCCCATCCGCACCTTGACGACCGCGCGGTGCGGCCACTCCTGCGCCATCAGGCCCCGCTGTCCGGTGATCGCGGCCTGGAGCGCAGCGCCCGCGCTGCGGAAGACCGCGAAGAACGAGTCGCCCTGCCGGTCGATCTCGGTCCCGCCCGCCTCCTCGAACGCGAGCCGGAGCACCTCGTTGTGGAGGCCGAGCACCTGCCCGTACTCCTCGCGGCCGAGCTCCTTCAGGAGCTGCGTCGAGCCCTGGATGTCGCTGAACAGGAAGGTGACGGTTCCGGCAGGAAAGTCGCTCATGGCTGGGTCCCCGGGGGAACCTAAAGACTAGGGACGGGCTTGGGGGGGTCGCCCGACGCGGACGGGTGGTCCTGCGGCGCACTCTGAAGCTGCGAACACGAACCAGGGAGGCCCGAACCCATGTCCGTCCTCGAGTTGATCCACCAGCCCAGCCCAGATTCCGACCCCGACGCGATCGTCGCCATCGACGAGGTCAGCCGCCGCTACGGCGAAGGCGACACCGCCGTCGACGCGCTCCGCGGCGTCTCGCTCGAGATCGAGCGCGGCCGCCTGACCGCCGTGATGGGGCCCTCCGGCTCCGGCAAGTCGACGCTGATGCACATCCTCGCGGGGCTCGACCGCCCGACGAGCGGCCGCGTCGTCCTCGACGGAGTCGACATCACGCGCATGAGCGAGAAGAAGCTGACCCTCTTCCGCCGCGACAAGATCGGCTTCGTCTTCCAGTTCTTCAACCTGCTGCCGATGCTGACGGCCGAGGAGAACGTCGTCCTGCCGCTCGACATCGCCGGCGAGAAGGTCGATCGCGAGTGGCTCGAGGACCTCCTGACCACGGTCGGGATCGGAGACCGGCGGAGACACCGCCCGTCGGAGCTCTCCGGCGGCCAGCAGCAGCGCGTCGCGATCGCGCGGGCGCTCGTCTCGAACCCCGCAGTCCTCTTCGCCGACGAGCCCACGGGCAACCTCGACTCGGCGACGTCGAAGGACGTCCTGCGCGTGCTGCGGAACGCCGTCGACGACCTCGGGCAGACGACGGTGATGGTCACCCACGACGCCGGCGCGGCCTCGATGGCCGATCGCATCCTCTTCCTCGCCGACGGCCGCATCGTCAAGGACATCCGCGAGTCGACCGCTCGCGAGGTGATCGCGGCGATGCAAGAGGTGACCGGCCGATGAGGCGCGTCGCGCTCAAAGGCATCTTCGGCCGCAAGCTCCGGACGGCCCTGACCGCGTTCTCGGTCGTCCTCGGCGTCGCGATGGTGACGGGGAGCTTCGTGCTCACCGACACCATGTCGAAGGCGTTCGACTCGATCTTCTCCAGCTCGTATGCGGAGACCGACGTCGTCGTCAGCGGACGCTCGCTCGTCGACTGGTCCGACCAGGGCAACGCGCTCGTCTCCGACGAGCTCCTGCGCCAGGTCCGGGCACTGCCGAGCGTGGAAGAGGCGAGCGGCTCGATCCTCGACCTCAACTCCAGCGCGAACACCGCGCACCTGATTGACACCGACGGTGAGATCGTCACCGGCAACGGCAACCCGACGTTCGGGCTCGGGGTCGACGCCTCGCAGCCGCAGTTCAACCCGCTCACGATCGTCGAGGGCGAGTTCGCCGACGCGCCCGGCGAGGTCGTCGTCGACGCGAGCAGCGCCGACCGGCTCGGGTATCACGTCGGCTCGCCGATCAGCATCGAGGTCGGCGGTCCCGTGCACGAGTTCGAGCTCGTCGGAGTCGCCAAGTTCGGCGACGTCGACACGATCGGGAGCGCGACGATGGCGATCTTCGACGTCCGCGAGGCGCAGCGGATGCTCGGCAAGGACGGCTACGACACGATCTCCGTCGCCGGCCGGGACGGCGTCTCCGCCCAGCGGCTGATCGACGAGATCGGGCCCCTGCTGCCGGCGAACGCGCAGGTGCGCACGGCCGCGGAGCAGGCAGACGCGGACAAGAAGGGCGTTGCGGAGTTCGTGGACTTCATCCGCTACGCGCTGCTCGGCTTCGGTGTGATCGCGCTCTTCGTCGGCGCGTTCGTGATCTTCAACACGCTCTCGATCACGGTCGCGCAGCGCACCCGTGAGCTCGCGACGCTGCGAACGCTCGGCGCGACGCGCGGGCAGGTGCTGCGGAGCGTCGTGCTCGAGGCGTTCGTCGTCGGGCTGGCAGCTTCGCTGGTCGGGATCGCCGCAGGCGTGGCGCTCGCCAAGGGCCTGACGGCGCTCTTCGCGGCCGCGAACCTCGACCTGCCGCGCGCCGAGACCGTCTTCGCCACGCGGACGTGGGTCGTCGCGCTGTCGCTCGGGACGCTCGTGACGCTCGCCGCCTCGGTCGTGCCGGCGCTGCGGGCCACGAAGGTCTCCGCGATCGCCGCGGTGCGCGAAGGCGCGACGGCACCGCGCGGGCGGCTGAGCCGCTACTCGCTCCCGATCGCCCTCGGGCTCGTCGGGCTCGCCGCCGCGACGCTCGCGTTCGGCCTCTTCCTGCCGGACGTGAGTGTGCTCGGCCGGGTGACGGCGCTCGCGCTCGGCACGCTGGTGCTCTTCGTCGGCGTCGCCATGGTCTCGACGCGGCTCGTCACGCCGCTCGCCCGTGCCCTGGGTTGGCCGGGCGCGAAGCTCGGCGGCGCGGCGGGGCGACTCGCGCGCGGCAACGCCGTGCGGATGCCGGCGCGCACGGCCGCGACCGCGGCTGCGCTGATGATCGGCATTGCGCTGGTCACGTTCGTGACCGTCGTCGGCCAGGGGCTGCGTGCCTCCGAACGAGACGCGATCGAGCAACAGATCGAGAGCGACTACGTGATCGTGTCCCAGAACGGCTGGTCGACGCTGCCGGCGTCCGTGGGCCGCGCGGCCGCAGAGACTCCCGGCATCGACGTCTCGTCGAGCATCCGCCGCGAGCGTGGCCGCGTGCTCGGGGACGGGGTCGACATCAGCGGGATCGACCCGCGCACGATCGACGACGTCTTCCACTTCGAGTGGGAGGCCGGCACGGCGAGCGCGCTCGACTCGCTCGGGCCGACGGACGCGATCATCCGCGAATCGTTCGCGGACAAGTACGGGTTCGCCGAGGGCGGGTACTTCATCGTCCGCACGCCGACCGGGAAGATGCTCAACCTGCGCGTGCGCGCGGTGTACGAACCGTCGCGCTTCGACTCGCTGCTCGGGAGCGTCGTCGTCTCACAGGAGGCGTTCGACGCCTCGTTCGCGCGACCCGGCGACGCTGTCACGCTCGTGCAGTCGAGTCAGCCGGTCGACCGCCTCGCCCAGGCGCTGGGACGCTTCCCCGACGCGCGCGTCGTCTCGGACGACACGTTCGTCGAGGAGCGGGTCGCGGAGATCGACCAGATCCTCAACCTTCTCTACGCGCTGCTCGCGCTGTCGGTGATCGTGAGCTTGTTCGGGATGGTGAACACGCTCGTGCTCTCCGTGTTCGAGCGGACGCGCGAGATCGGGATGCTGCGCGCCGTCGGCCTGACGCGCCGGCAGACGCGGCGAATGATCCGGCACGAGAGCGTCGTCACCGCTCTGATCGGCGCGGCGCTCGGGCTCCCGCTCGGGATCCTGCTCGCGGCGGCAGTCACCCGCGCGCTCTCGGAGTACGACCTCTCGTTCTCGGTTCCGCTTGGACCGCTGTTCGTGTTCGCATGCGTCGCGGTCCTCGCGGGAATTGCGGCCGCCGTGCTCCCGGCGCGCCGCGCTGCACGCCTGAACGTGCTCCAGGCGCTGCAGTACGAATAGGAGACCGCGCTAGCGGCGGCGGGCTCTTCGCGGGGCCCGCCGCCGGGCGCGCGACCGTTCGAGAGCCGCGCTGGCCTGCTCGGCGAGGACGTCGACCGGCAGTGCCTGCGGTTCGGGCTCCGGGTCGGGCTCCAGCTCTGGCTCTGGCTCCGGCTCGAGCCCGAGCAGAGGCTCGGGTTCTGGTTCCGGTTCGTGTTCGGGCTCCGGCTCCGGGTCGGGCTCGAGCGCGAGCGCGGCCAGGGGGAGCTCGGGCTCGTCGAGCTCGACGGGTAGCTCAGGCTCCCGCTCCCACGGATCGACCTCCGCAGCAGGCTCAGGCACTTCCTCGTCCGACGCCTGCTCCGGCTCAGGCTCTTCCTCCTCGGCGACGAGCTCGGCGGCCGGCGGCTCGTCGACCTCGGCCTCCGCCTCGTTTCGCTCCTCGGTCGACTCGTCGGCCTCGTCAGCGACGACGGCACCCGCCAACACCGCGGCTCCGAGGTCCATGGGGACAGTCCCGGGACTGTCCCCCCGCGCGCGACGGCGGAAAATCAGGAAGCGTCGGCGAGTGGGCTCGGGTTGCTCGTCCTCGGCTACAGGGGCGGCCTCGAGCTCGGGCGCCGGCTCTTCGTCCGCGTCCTCGGGGACAGTCCCGGGACTGTCCCCGGTTGGGACTGGCTCGGCTTCGGCGGCCGGCTCCTCCACCGCCGGCTCGGGCTCCGGCTCGGATTCCGGCTCGGGCTCCGGCTCGGGTTCCGGCTCCGGCTCCGGCTCCGGCTCCGGCTCGGGCTCGGGCTCCGGCGCGAGCTCCAGCGCGGGTTCGGGCTCCGGCTCGGGCTCCGGTTCCGGCGCGAGCTCGAGCTGGGGTACGGGCTCCGGTTCCGGTTCCGGCTCGGGCTCCACCTCCACGTCCGGCGCCGCCTCGGACTCGTCGACGCGCACCGGCGGCGCGCCGAGCATCGTCAGCGCCTCCGGTCCGTACTCGGCGGCGACAGGCCACTCGCCCGACTCGGCGGCGGACAGCTCGGCCGGCTCCTCGTCGAGCGCGGGCGGCGTCGCGGGAGCGGCCGCGCGCGGGATCGCTCGCTCGCGCGCCGCGACCCACTCGATCAGCCAGACGACCGCGAGCGCGGCGCCCATGACCAGGACGATCGTGACGTTGCTCCAGCCGGCGACCCCGACGACGACGCCGACGACGATCAGGAAGATCGCCTCGGCCGCGACGCGCGGGAAGGCGGGCGGGAGCGTCCACTCCGACACCCGCGAGCGCGTGCCGTAGCCGCCGCCCTGCCAGGAGTCCACGGTCCAGCCGGTGCCGCGCATCGTGCGGAGCTCGGCGCGCAGCTCGGCGGCCGTCCGCTGGAAGACCTCCACGGCCTCGAGCGTCCGCAGCGTCGAGTCGAGCTGCGCTGCGTGGCGGTAGAAGGCGTCGAACGCCTCGCGCACGTGCTCGCGGTCGTAGCCCTGCTCCGCGATCGGCAGATCCTCGAGCCGGGGGAGGGCGTACCGGCGCTCCGCCGGCTCGCGCGGGCCCGTGGGCTCGGGCGAGGGCCACTCGGGGTCGGTCATTCGGGCACCCTACTGTTCCCCCGCGCGGAGTCGAAGGCCCGTTGCGACGACCCGCCGACCGCCCCGTTCGTAGACCACGTCGACGCTGTCGTTCTGGCGATACGTGCCCGCGATCCCGAGCACGATGCTGAGCCAGCGGACCAACCCGAGGCGGCCTTCTCGCGCCAGCTCGCGGGGAAACACGAGCACGTCCCCGCGCCGCTCGAAGTCGCGTCCCTCGTGCTGAAGCACACCATTGACGAACACCTCGAACGGAGGTCGAACGTCGGGCGGCAGGTCGACCCACGTCCGCGGAGCCACCCTTCGTAGAATGCCACCGGCCGTGCGCCGACTCGCCTCGATCGCCGCCGTCCTGCTCGGCGCACTCGCGCTCGCCGTGCCCGCTTTCGCGGCGAACGCGGGGCTGACCCCGGTCGACCCGAAGTCGCCGAACGCGCAGGCGATCAACGACACCTACTGGCTCCTGATCGGGATCACCGGCTTCGTCTTCGTGCTCGTCCAGGGGGCGCTGCTCGTGTTCCTGATCCGCTACCGGCGCCGGCAGAGGCCGGTCGACGCCGAAGGCCCGCAGATCCACGGGAACACGAAGCTCGAGATCCTCTGGACGGTCGTCCCCGTCCTGCTCGTCGCGGTGATCGTCGGCTTCGTCTTCTACAAGCTGCCCGAAATCAGCGCGTTCTCGGACGATGCGAGCGCCGCTCCGGACGACGTCGAGCTCCGCATCGACGTCGCCGGCCGCCAGTTCTACTGGGAGTTCCGCTACCCCGACGGCTCGGTCACGTACGACACGCTCGTCGTGCCCGTCGACCGCACCGTCGAGCTCGACGTGACAGCGCCCGACCACGACGTCATCCACTCGTGGTGGGTTCCCGCGCTCGGCGGCAAGATCGACGCGATCCCCGGCGTCGTCAACCACACGTGGTTCCGAGCGGAGGAGGCCGGCGAGTACGCGGGCACCTGCGGCGAGTTCTGCGGCATCCAACACAACGCGATGTCGCTCACCGTCGTCGTGGTCCCCGCGGACGAGTACGAGGACGAGCGCGTCCGCGTCGCCACCAGCGGCCGCGCGTACTTCGAGGCGGCGTGCGCGAAGTGCCACAACCTCGACGGGCCGCAGCTGATCGGGCCGTCGCTCGAGGGCAACCCGCTGCTCGCCGACGCGGAGGGACTCGCCGAGCTGGTGCGCAACGGCCGCAACGAGATGCCGCCCGTCGGACGCGGCTGGACCGACGAGCAGATCGAGACGCTGCTCGAGTACACGCGCGAGCACGCCGGAGGGAGCGGGTAGTGGCGGTCGGCACCGAGCGCGTGTACCCGCTGCCGTGGTACCGCGGGCGCTTCGCGGCCTGGCTCGTCACGACCGACCACAAGCGCATCGGGATCCTCTACATCGCGACGAGCCTCGTCTTCTTCGTGCTCGGCGGCGTCAGCGCGCTCCTGATCCGCACGGAGCTGATCACGCCCGAGGCCGCCGACGTCGTGGGCCGCGACACGTTCAACCAGCTCTTCACGATGCACGGGCTGACGATGGTCTTCCTCGTCATCGTCCCGATCTTCGCCGGCTTCGGGAACTTCGTCCTGCCGCTGATGATCGGCGCCGCCGACATGGCGTTCCCGCGCCTGAACGCCTTCTCGTACTGGATGTTCCTGCTCGGCGGCGTCGTGCTCTACAGCTCGTGGTTCGCGGCCGGGGGCCCCGCCGACACGGGCTGGTACCTCTACCCGCCCTACTCGGTGCAGACGGACACCGCGGTCGACCTGACGATCCTCGGCCTGCACCTGCTCGCCGTCTCCTCGCTCGCGGGCGCGATCAACTTCGTCGCCACCGTGCAGACCCTGCGCACGGCCGGGATGACCTGGATGCGGATGCCGCTGTTCGTCTGGGCGATCTACACGTACGCCTGGCTGCTGATCGCCGTGCTCCCGGTGATCGGCGCAGCGCTGACGATGCTGCTACTCGACCGGCAGGTCGGTACGCATTTCTTCCTGCCGGACGAGGGCGGCAACGCGATCCTCTACCAGCACATGTTCTGGTTCTTCGGGCACCCCGAGGTCTACATCATGATCCTGCCCGCCTTCGGGATCGTCTCGGAGGTGTTGCCGGTCTTCGCGCGCAAGCCGATCTTCGGCTACCACGCGATCGCTTTCTCGACGATCGGGATCGCCTTCGTCTCGATGCTTGTCTGGGCGCACCACATGTTCACGGTCGGCATGACGAACGTGCTCAACAGCTTCTTCATGATCGCCTCGGTCCTGGTCGCGGTCCCGACCGGCGTCAAGGTGATCAACTGGCTCGCGACGCTCTGGCGCGGCAACCTCTATCTGGCTACGCCGATGCTGTTCGCGCTCGGGCTCGTCTCGATCTTCACGATCGGCGGCCTCACGGGTGTGATGATCGCCGCGTTCCCGTTCGACTGGCAGGTGCACGACACGTACTTCATCGTCGCGCACATGCACTACGTGCTGTTCGGGGGCGCGATCTTCGGGATCTTCGCGGGCCTGTACTACTGGTGGCCGAAGATGTTCGGCCGGATGCTCGGCGAGTCGCTCGGCAAGTGGAACTTCTGGCTCTTCTTCATCGGGATGAACCTCACCTTCGGCCCGCAGCACTTCCTCGGCCTGCTCGGGATGCCGCGACGCGTGTCCGGCTACCCGGACGAACCGTGGTGGCAGGCGTGGAACGTCGTCTCGAGCATCGGCTCGTTCCTGATCGGGCTCGGCTTCCTCGTGTTCCTGCTCAACGTCATCCGCTCGCGCCGCTCCCGCCGCGTCGGCAACGACCCGTGGCTCGGCGACACGCTCGAGTGGTACACGACCTCGCCGCCGCCCGAGCACAACTTCGACAAGGTCCCCTACATCTCGAGCCCGCGACCGCTGCGCGACCTGCGGAGGCGGCTGGCGGAGCAGCGCACGTGAGGGCGAGCGCCTCGCTTCGGCTGTGCGGGCTCCTTGCGACCGCGGGCGCCGCAGCGACGGTCGCGAGCGGCTCGCTCGGGCTCGCGCACCGGACGCTCGCGGCCGTCACGCTCCCGCCGCTCGTCGCGCTCGTCGTCGCCGCGTGGATCGAGCACCGTCCGCTGCTGCCGTGGACGGTCGCCGCGCTGGGGTCGTTCCTGCTCGCGATCGCGACCTGGTGGGCGGGGGCCTTCCACGTCGCGGCCGCCGGTGCCGCCCTCGCCCTGGCGGCAGTGATGACCGCGCGGCTCCACCGAGGCGACGCCGTCGCCGTCGGACCGTGGCGCGACTACGTGACGCTGACGAAGCCGCGGATCATGTCGCTGCTCCTGCTCACCGGCGCCTGCGGGATGTTCGTCGGCGCCGGAGGCGTCCCGCCGCTCGGCGACCTCGCGGTGCTGCTGGTCGGTCTCGGGCTCGCGTGCGGCGGCGCCAGCGCGCTCAACCACTACCTCGACCGGGACATCGACCGCCTGATGGGCAAGCGCACCCGCTCGCGACCGGTCGCCAGCGGACGCGTGCCGCCCGAGAGCGCACTCGAGTTCGGCCTTGCGCTCTCCGCACTCTCGTTCGTTTTGCTCGGCAGCCTCGCGAACGTGCTCACGGCGACGCTCGCGCTCGTCGGGAACCTCTTCTACGTGCTCGTGTACACGCGCTGGCTGAAGCGCTCGACGCCGCAGAACATCGTCATCGGCGGGGCAGCGGGCGCGGTGCCGCCGCTCGTGGGCTGGGCGGCGGCCACGGGCAACCTCGCGCTCCCGGCGCTCGCGCTGTTCGCGATCGTCTTCTTCTGGACGCCGCCCCACTTCTGGGCGCTCGCGCTGCTGATCAAGCGCGACTACGCGGCCGCAGGCGTGCCGATGCTCCCCGTCGTCCGAGGCGAGCGCGAGACGGCCCGCCAGATCGTGCTCTACACGCTCGTCCTGATCGCGGTCACGCTCGTCCCCGTCGGCTTCGGCGTCTTCGGCGCGCTCTACCTGACGGCGGCACTCGCCCTCGGCGGCGCCTTCCTCTGGCTGGCGTTGCGGCTGCGGCGCGAGCTGGTCCCGGCACGCGCGGCAGTGCTCTTCCACTACTCGCTCGCCTACCTCGCCCTCCTCTTCGTCGCGATGGCGCTCGACCCGGTGCTCGCGTGAACGACCGGGAGCTCGAGCGCAAGAACCTCGCCTGGGGCTGGGGGCTGTTCGTGCTCTTCCTCGCGCTCTTCGCCGCCTCGTTCGGCCTCGCGCTCCTGTACCTGGCGCTGGACTAGCTCAAGGTTCGGCCATTGGCGGCTGACGACGACGCGATCTTCCTGGCGCGGCCGGAAACAACCCCGAGCGGCATTCGGCTCGCCGTCAAGGACCTCTTCGACACGGCCGGGCTCGCGACCACGTACGGCTCGATCCTCTTCGTCGACCACGTGCCGTCGGCGACGGCCGAGGCGGTCCGGCGGCTCGAGGACGCGGGCTACGCGAACGTGGGCAAGACGAACCTGCACGAGTTCGCGTACGGGATCTCGTCGCAGAACCCGCACTTCGGCACCGTGCCCAACCCGATCGCGCCCGGCCGCCTGGCGGGCGGCTCGAGCGGCGGCAGCGCGGCCGCGGTGGCGGCCGGGCTCGCCGACGTCGCGCTCGGCACGGACTCGGGCGGTTCGATCCGCATCCCCGCGGCCTGGTGCGCGCTCGTCGGGTTCAAGCCGACCTGGGGGCTCGTTCCGCTCGACGGCTGCTTCCCGCTCGCACCGAGCTTCGACCACGCCGGGCCGATCGCGCGCACGGTCGACGACTGCGAGGAGGCGATGCGGGTGCTCGCCCCGGGCTTCGAGCCGCGTCGGCTGGACTCGCTCGAAGACGTGCGCGTCGGCGTCGCCTGGACCGAGCTCGCCGACCCGCTCGTGCGAGCTCGCGTCGAGGAGGCAGCCGCGTGGTTCCCGAACCGCGTGCAACTCGAGCTCCCGCCGCCCGACGGCACCTACGAGCTGTTCATGCGCGAGGTCGGTGACGTCCACCGCGAGCTGCTCGCGGAGCACGCCGACTCCTACGGCGACAACGTCCGGCCCAAGATCGAGCGCTGCGTCGCGATCACCGAGCGCGAGGCGGACGCGTCCGCGCGGCTGCGCGAGGAGGTCCGCGAGCGCTACTCGGAGCTGACGGCAGACGTCGACCTGGTCGTGACGCCGACGATCCCCTTCGTCCCGCCGCGCGCCGACGCGGACGAGCACGACTTTCGCGTGCGCGGGATCAGCCTCACCTATCCGTTCAACTGCGTCGGCTGGCCGGCGCTCGCGCTGCCCGCCGGAGCGGCGGAAGAGGGCCTGCCGGCGTCGCTCCAGCTGGTCGGCAAGCCGGGCGACGACGCGCTCGTGCTCGCCGCCGGGGCATCCCTCGTTCGAGGGACAGCCGCGGACCTAGAAACTGCCGAAACAACCGGAGGAATGGCCTCCGCCCGCCTCCTCTTCGCGCTGCTCGCGATGCTCCTGCTCGCGACGAGCGCGCACGCCGCCCCGTCGGCTCCCGCAGCGGGCCCGAAGGGTCTCCACGGCTTCCTCTTCCGGGCCGACGAGCCGCTCCGGCGCGAGTTCTCCCGCACACCCGCGTTCGCGTGGGCGCCCGTCCGCGGGGCCACGCGCTACGAGCTCGAGCTCGCGACCAGCAGCACGTTCCGCGAGAACGGGCTCGTCTACGTCGACCGCGAGCTGAAGAGCCCGGTGGCCTCGGTGATGCTGACGCTCCCATGGATCACGGGCTCGCCGTACTCCCTCTACGCGCGCGTGCGCGCGATCGTGCCCGGCGGCGCGACGAGCTGGAGCTCGCCGTTCGGGTTCAACATGCGCCAGCCCGACGTGCCGCGGCCCCAGCAGACCTATCCGGGCCTGCTGCGCTGGACGCCGGTCGAAGGTGCCGACGCGTACGACGTCTGGCTGATCGACCTGCCGAAGATCGTGCGCGTCTTCGGGAACGTCATCGACCAGCGCGAGTTCTACAGCTTCCACCAGGCGGAGCCGTGGATCTCGAAGATCCGCTGGCGGATCCGCACCGTGCGCGCCGACGTCGCGATGTCGGGCAAGAGCCGGCTGAACGACCTGCCGGCGAGCTCGTTCGGGCCGTGGAGCCCGGTCTACGAGTCGGTCAACCCGCCGTTCGACGTCGGCCCGCTGAACGGCTTCGCCACCGCCTCCGACGTGGTCGCCACTGGCCTCTCAAACGATTCCGCGCACCGCCTGATGCCGGCGTTCGTCTACGGCGGCGACCAGGGCTTCGGCGGCACGGCGGCCGAGCTCTACCGCGTCTACGTCTTCACCGACCGCGACTGCGTCAACCGCGTCTTCACCGGCGCGGTCGTCGGCAGCCCCGCCTACGCACCCCGCCCGTTCGGGCCGCTGACGCTGCCGAAGGACACGGGTGCGCTCTCGAGCGCGAGGGGGACGTACCTCAGCGACGGCGACCAGGGGACGACGTTCACCGCCGACTTCGAGTCGCTGACGCCGACGGAGTCACTGCCGCAGGCCGCCCCGACGACGAGCCTTCCCGCCGCGACTCCGTCAACGCCTGCGCCGGCGGCGCCGACCTCGCCGGCCCCCGCGACGCCCGCGCCGAGCGGGGGCTCGATCACGGTCACCGGCGAACGCGGCGCTCCGATCGACCTCTGGGACACGAACTGGCCCGAAGGGGGCTACTACTGGACGGTCGTTCCGGTCGAGGCCGTCAACCCGGCCCCGCTCCAGACGACCGTCGCCGACGCCGGGGCGGCACTTGGCGCGACGGCGTTGCCCGTGGCCGCCGGCGAGGGCTTCGCGACGGGCGACGTGATCTCGGTCGGCAACCCCTCCAACCGCGAGACGGTCACCGTCACCGGCGTCGCCGGGAACACGCTCGGCGTGGCGACCGCGCTGAAGCAGGCGCACGGCGCCGGCGAGCCCGTCGCCCGCACGACCGGCAACCTCGTCTACCGCGACCTCGAGCTCCCGCAGGAGGTCTGTGCGTCGGGTCGCGTGCTGCGCTTCGGCAAGAGCAGCGAGCCGACGCTCGTCACGGGCGGCGCACCGTTCGCGTCGGGCCTTTCGCCGAAGGGCCGCCTCGTCTCGGCGGCGGGCTCCAGCTCGAGCTTCTACGGAGCGCCGCTGGTCGCGTGGACGCCGGCGCTCGGCGCGGACGCGTACCACGTGCAGTGGAGCAAGAAGCGCTACCCGTTCACGCCGGTGCTCGGCGCAGCCGGAACCGCGGGCAGCCTCACGCTGACGACGTCGGCCGTGCTGCCGCTCTCGCCCGGCACGTGGTGGTACCGCGTGCGCGGGATCAGCTGGCGGCTGCCGGCGAACGCGCAGTACATGTCGTGGTCGGAGCCGACGCGGATCGTGGCCGCGAAGCCGACGTTCAGCGTCGCGAAGCCGAAGAAGAAGTAGAGGACGCGACCAGCTCGAGCTCGATCGCCGTGGGCGTGCGCGGCGACGAGACCACCGCGGCCGCGAGCTCGTGGATCTTGACGCGGTTCGAGCGGGCCGCGCTGCGGAGCACGGCGAACGCCCGCTCGAGGTCGAGGCGATAGCGCTCGGCGAGGATTCCCTTCGCCTGCTCGATCACGATCCGCGACGAGAGCGCGGTCTCGAGCTGTGCGTTCTTGGTCTGCAGCTCGCGGATCAGGGCGTGCTGCGCCATGTCCGTCATCCGATCACCTCGGCGACGGCCTCGTCGATCGCCCGGCCCAGCGTCCGCTCGATCCGGAAGTGCCCGCCGAGCCCGGTGATCTCGATCACGCGCAGCGCGCGGATGTCGTCCGAGACGAGCGTCAGCTCGCCGTCCGCCGACCGCAGCCGCTTCGAGTGCTCGAGCAGAACGCCGAGCGTGCGCGATTCCATGAACGGCACTTCGAGCAGATCGACGACCACGCGCCGCGCTCCGTCCCGCTCGAGCGCGCTCAGCTCGCGGTCGACGTCGTCGACGTTCGCGAGGTCGAGCTCGCCGCCGAGCGTGACGACGTAGACGTCGTCGGAGACCTGCGCCGTCGCCAGACGGAACTCGAGGGGGTCCACGAGCGCCACGGTAGTCCGGAAATCCTCAGCGTTTGCGCGGCGTTCGGTATGGGTTTGCTCAAGCGGCGACGAGCTTGTAGCCCACGCCACGCACGGTCACGATCCGCTCCGGTCGGTTGGGGTCGCGCTCGACCTTGCGGCGGAGGTTCGAGATGTGGATGTCGCAGGCGCGCTGGTCGCCGACGTACTCGCTGTCCCAGAGGTGCTGCATCAGCTCGCGCCGGGTGAAGGCGCGCTCCGGCTCCGAGGCGAGCAGCGAGAGCAGCTTGAACTCGGACCGGGTCAGATGGCGGGGCTCCCCGTCCACGAGCACCCGGTAGCGGTAGGGATCGAGCTCGAGCCGGCCGACCCGCAGCGGGCCGGTCACCCCGGCCCGGTCGAGCTCGCGGCGGCGGAGGAGCGCCCGCACGCGCCCGACGAGCTCGGCCATCGAGAACGGCTTGCTGACGTAGTCGTCGGCGCCGATCTCGAGCCCGAGGACCCGGTCGGCCTCGGCGCTCTTCGCGGTCAGGACGATCACCGGCAGCGGGCTCTCCCGCCGCACCCGGCGGAGGATCTCGGTTCCCGAGAGCTTCGGGAGCATCAGGTCGAGGATCATCAGGTCGAACTCGTTGACCCTGAGCTCGTCGAGCGCGCGCTCGCCGTCCTCCGCGGTCTCGACGTCGAAGCCCTCCGCGCGCAGCGTGTACGCGACGGCGTCCAGGATCGCCGGCTCGTCCTCGGCGATCAGAATGCGCGTCACTACGGACGTAAGCGTGCCCCGGGCAGCGTGATCGAAACGCGTGTGCCGTCGGGGGCCCGAGTCGAAGTCGAGTCCGCCGCCGAGCGCGTCGACCGCCTCGCGGACGATCGCGAGCCCGAGGCCGAACCCGCCGGCCTCGTCGCGGCGGTAGAAGCGGTCGAAGACGAGCGCCGTGTCGTCCGGGTGGATGCCGGGGCCCTTCGTCGCGAACCTGGATCTTGACCGTTGCCGTCCTCGCGCTCGGCCGAGAGCAGAATCCGGCCCGAGGCGTGCTTGAGCGCGTTCTGGCCGAGGTTGACGATCGCCTGCTCGAGGAGCGGCTCGTTCGTGATCACCGCCAGGTCCGGTGCGCACGGAGACTTCGATCGCGCCCTCGCCCCGGAACGTTCGCGCGATCGAGCTGCAGCAGCGGCTCGAGCGCGACGATCTCGGTCCGGGGCCGCTCGTCACCCATCTGCGCGCGAGCGAGGATCAACAGCGCCTGGGTCAGCCGAGTCAACCTGTCGGTCGCGTGCTCGATGTGCTCGAGGAAGCGCTCGCGCTCGGCGCGCCGTTCCTTCGCCCCGTGCTGGAGCACCTCGATCGCGCTGGTGATCGCGGCGATCGGCGTCTGCAGCTCGTGCGCGGCGTTCGTGACGAAGTCCCGCTCGGCTCGAGCTCGGCGCTCGCGCACGGTCACGTCGCGGAAGAGGAACGCTCCGCCGAACTGCGTGCCGTCGACGTCGTGGATCGGTGAGCCGTTGACCTCGACGATCACTTCGTCGTCCGCCTGCACGATGCACCGCTCGTCCACGACAGTCTCGCCCGCGAGGACTCGGTCGACCAGCGCCGCGAGCGTTTGGGACGCGGGAAAGAGCCGCCGCGCGTCGTCGTTCGCGAGCAGCAGCGCTCCGCCCGGGCTCAGGATCGCGACGCCCCCGGGGATCATGCTCACGAGCGCCTCGAGCGAGCCCAGTGCCTCGATGGGATTACGTGTGGATTGGTTCACATTCGGACTCGCACAACGTAACGCAGGGATACTCGCTCGATGGAAGTGCGCTCGGTCCGGACCGAGTCGACGTTTCGCGACGCCAACGAGAAGCTCAGGAGCAGCCGCGAGCGACTCGCGGCGGACCACGAACGTACGCCCTTCCTGTGCGAGTGCGAGGACGTGCGCTGCAGGACGCTGCTGCTGCTGACGGTCGAGGAGTACGAGCTCGCGCGCGAGTCGGGCGACCTCTTCCTGATCGCCCCCGGGCACGAGGGCCGGACCGTCGGCGTAGCCCTGACGAGCACGGAGCACTACGTCCTCGTTCGCAAGGTCGGCCGGGCCGGCGAGCTCGCCCGGGGCCTCGATCCTCGGGCCTCGAGATCGAGCTACACTGGAGGTGTTACCCGCCGAGGGTCGACCTCTTCTTCGGAAACGGCTTAGTGGCCTTTCCCCCGGTGCCTGTCACCAAGTGACGGAAGAGAGGAGGCCCTCGTGGATTCTCCGGACACCCTTGACGCGCGCCGCGTGCGCGCTGCGAAGAACCAATCCCTGTTCAGATCCGCGAACGAGCGGCTCGAGAGCCTGAACGAGTCGTTCGAGCTCGTGCTCGAGCGGATGGACTTCGCCTGCGAGTGCACCGACCTCGGCTGCACCGAGGCGATCCCGCTCTCGATCAAGGAGTACGAGGCGATCCGGGCGCACGCGAACCGGTTCTTCGTCGTGCGCGGCCACGAGTTGGCCGAGATCGAGCGCACCGTCGAGGAAGACCGAGGGTTACGTCGTCGTCGAGAAGCTCGGCGCCGGCGCCGAGGTCGCGCGCGACGCCGATCCTCGACGCAACGGCAACGGCGCCTAGACGCTCGCGCGCAGCGCTTCTTCGTACACGGGGTCCCGCGAGAAGCGGTCGAGCTCGTGCGAGAGCAGGTCGCTCGGTGACCAGCGATCTTCTCGCGCTCGCGCTTCCCGTCCGTCGAGTTCGAGCACCTCGATCCGCTCGGCTTCTTCGTGCCGCAGCTCGACGTCGCGATCGAGCCGCGAGCGCAGCCAGCCGGCGAGCAGCGCCGCCTCGGGACGCGGGCCGACGACCCGCAGCTCGTTCGGTTCGAGCGGCCACAGCTGCGCGATCGCACGACGCCAGCGCAGCGTCCGCGTCCAGACGATGTCGGAGACGGCGGTGCGCTCGAAGTACGGAGCGAGCTTCGCGTAGCAATCCGGAGCGTCCGGCCACTCGCGCGAGTCGACGACGAGCCGGTCGACGACGTCCACGAGCTGCTCGAACGCCTCGTCGCCGAACGGCGGCTGCCCGCGCCAGCGCAGGAAGACCGGCAGGTCGGGGAGCGCGAGCGGGAGCACGATGCTCGCGGGCGCGCGCGCCCGGTCGCCGTGGAGGCGGACCTCGATCACCTCGGTGCAGACGGTGCGCTCCAGCTCGGGCAGCGGAAAACACTGGAGCGAGACGCCGGCCTCGAGGTCGTCGCGGCCGCTGTCCTGCGGGAAGAGCAGCAGCGTTCGCGACGGGTGTCGCTCCGCGAGCCCCGCGAGCGTCTCGCGCGCCGCTTCCTGCCAGTCCGGCGGCGCCCACGCGACGTGGGTCATCGCGCTCGTGCGCATGTCCATGTCGGTCCGCAGGCTCGCGAGCTCTCGCTCGATCTCGCCGACGACGCTCACCCGCGCCTCCAGGAGCGCCCGTCGCGATGGAGCAGCTCGTCCGCCGCCTCCGGCCCCCACGTCCCGGCGTCGTAGTTCGGGAAGTCGGGATGCTGGTTCGCCCAGCGCGCGCGGGCCGCATCGACGAGCCGCCACTGCTCCTCGATCTCGTCGGCACGGGTGAAGAGCGTCGCCTCACCGCGCAGCGCGTCGAGGATCAGGCGCTCGTACGCCTCGGGGAGGCCGGTGCGGAACGCTCCGCCGTAGAGGAAGTCCATGTTCACGGTGCGCACGGTCATCCCCTGACCGGGCACCTTCGCGCCGATCCCGAGCGAGACGCCCTCGTCGGGCTGGACGTGGATCGCGAGCGTGTTCGGCCGCAGCCCGTCCGACTGCGTGAAGAGCGGGTGCGGCGCGCGCTTGAACTGGATCGCGATCGTCGTCTCGCGACGCGGCAGCCGCTTCCCCACCCGCACGTAGAAGGGCGTGTCGGCCCAACGCCAGTTCTCGATCCGCAGCTTCACCGCCACGAAGGTCTCGGTCGTCGACTCGGGGTCGACGCTCTCCTCTTCGCGGTAGCCGGACACCTTCTCGCCCTCGACGTGGCCGCTCCCGTACTGACCGCGGACGACGGCGTCAAGCTGGGTCGCGCGCAGCGCCTTCGACTTCTCGTTCCGGACCGCGTCGGCGTCGAAGTCGATCGGCGGCTCCATCGCCGTCAAGGCGACGAGCTGGAGCGCGTGGTTCTGGAGGATGTCGCGCGACGCGCCGGCCTGCTCGTAGAACGCGGAGCGCCCCTCGATCCCGATCGACTCGGCGACCGTGATCTGGACGTGGTCGACGTACTGCCGCGACCAGAGCGGCTCGAAGATCCCGTTCGCGAACCGGAGCGCGAGCAGGTTCTGCACCGTCTCCTTGCCGAGGTAGTGGTCGATCCGGAACACCTCGCGCTCGCGGAAGTGCCGCAGCAGGAGCGCGTTCAGCTCTCGCGCGGACGCGAGGTCGCGGCCGAACGGCTTCTCGACGATCACGCGCGTCCAGCCGTTCGTCGTCCGCCGCTCGCCGAGCTCCTCGACGAGCATCGGGAACGCCTTCGGCGGGACGGCCAGGTAGTAGAGCCGGTTTCCCTCCGTCCCCCGTTCGCCGTCGATCTCGCCGAGCTTCTGCGCGACCAGGTTGTGCTCCTCGTCGTCGCCGAACTCGGTCGGCACGTAGTAGGTCGCTTCGGCGAGCTCCTCCCAGACGTCGTCGCGGAACTCGTCGCGTCCGTGCTCGCGCACCGCGGCCGCCATCTGCTCGCGGAACGCGTCGTCGCTGAGCTCCGTGCGGGCGCTCCCGAGCACCGCGAACTTCTCCGGCAGGAGGTGTCGAAGCGCCAGCGCGTAGAGCGCGGGGAAGATCTTGCGCCTCGTCAGGTCGCCCGACGCACCGAAGACGACGAGCACGCACGGGTCGGGCGTGCGGCGAAGCTCGAGCCCCTCGAGCAGCGGGTTCTCAGCGAGCTCGGTCAGGGTCCTCCACGCGCTTCTCGCCCGCGCGCACGGCGTGCCCGCCGAACTGGTTGCGCAGCGCGGCCGCGACCTTCGCGCCGAAGTTGATCTCTCGGCGCGACGCGAAGCGCGCGAACAGCGACGACGCGATCACGGGAACCGGGACGTTCGCGTTGATCGCCTCGTTGATCGTCCAGCGGCCTTCGCCGGAATCCTCGACGTACGGCGCGATCTCCTCGAGCTTCGAGCCGTGCTCCTTGAACGCCTCGTAGAGCAGGTCGAGCAGCCACGAGCGCACGACCGACCCGTAGCGCCAGATTCCTGCGATCTCCCTCAGGTCGAGGTCGAACTCCGAGTGGCTCATCAACTCGAAACCCTCGGCGTACGCCTCCATCAACCCGTACTCGATCCCGTTGTGGACCATCTTCACGAAGTGGCCGGCCCCTGAGACGCCGACGTGCGCGTAGCCGTCCTCAGGTGCGAGCGCGCGGAACGCGGGCTCGACGACCGCGACGGCATCAGGCTCGCCGCCGACCATCAGGCAGTACCCGACCTCGCGCCCCCAGATGCCGCCGGAGACGCCGGCGTCGATGAGGTGGACGCCGCGCTCGGCGGCCTGGCCGTGGCGGCGGATCGAGTCGCGGAAAAACGAGTTGCCGCCGTCGACGATGACGTCGCCGGGCTCGAGCAGCCCGAGCAGGTCGCGAACCGAGTCCTCCGTCGGCGGGCCGGCGGGGATCATCAGCCACACCACGCGGGTCGGTTCGAGCTGCGAGACGAGCTCCTCCAGCGATGCAGCCGTCCCGCCGCCGGACCGGGCGTACGTCTGCACTTCGTGCCCTTGCTCGCGCAGCCGCTCGGTCATGTTGCCGCCCATGCGCCCGAGTCCAACCATGCCGAGCTTCACAGCGTCACCCTCACGATCTCGCGGCCTCGCTCGCGCAGCGCCTCGAAGTCGCCGGCCGCCTGCGCCGCGATCAGGCGCCGGAAGCCGAAGTCGCGGCCGGGAATCGGCAGCTCGTCGCCGAGGTCGTCGACGACCTGCACGAAGAGGCCGTCGGGCGGCCCGCCCTTGTGCAGCTGCCCGGTCGAGTGCAGGTAGCGCGGCCCAAGCCCGACCGACCAGGGCAGGCCGGTGGCCCGCACGCGCTCGAGGATCGGCTCGAGCTCGCTTTCGCGCGCGGGGTCGATGAACGCGAGCACCGCGACGTAGGAGCCCTCCTGCGCGAGCAGCGAGTCGAGGTCGCCCTCCGGCTCGACGGACGGATCACCGCCGCGCGCGAGCAGCTCGTTGGTCTTGTCCTTCGCCGACTGCACGTCGGGCTGGTCGAACGGGTTGATCCCGAGCAGAGAGCCGGCGACCGCGGTTGCGAACTCCCAGCGGAAGAACTCCTGCCCGAGCTCGTACGGCTGCTCCAGCCGAAGCTCGAAGGGCTCGCCGCCGCCGCGGACCGGGACGATCCCGTTCGCCTCCTTGCCGGTCGACTCGGCGAGCAGCTGCTCGACCCAGAGGCCGAAGGCCCCCTCGACCTCGGCGAAAGGCGTGTCGGCGAGCGCAAACCCGAGCTCGACGCCGGGATTGCCCTCGTCGAGCCGGCACGCCTCGCGCATCTCCTCGACGCGGTCGAGCAGCCGCGGCACGTCGATGCCCATCAGGACCCCTGGGAGCATCCCGAACATCGAGAGCGCCGAGTAGCGCCCGCCGATCGTCGGCTCGCCGTGGAACACGGGCAGACCGAGCCCCTCGAGCTCGGAGCCAGGGTCCGTGATCACGACGACCTCCGCGCCCTGCCTGCGGAAGTAGTCGAGCTGCGAACGCGTCTCGAGGGTCGTGCCGGACTTCGATGACGCGACGAAGAGCGTGCCTTCGACCTCGACGCGCCGCACCGCGCTCGGGTGCGTGGTGTCGAGCACGTCGAACGTGTCGACCTCGAACAGGCTCGCGAGCACGAGCGGCGCGAGGCTCGACCCGCCCATCCCGAGCAGGCACACACGCTCGAAGTCCACGGTCGACGCGAACGCCTCGAGCTCGTGGACGCGCTCGCGCATCCGCAAGGGCTCGTCGAGCCAGCCGAGCCACTGTGCCTCGTCGCGCCCGGTCCAGACGCTCGGGTCGCGGCTCCAGATCCGGTCGACGAGCTGGGCGGTGTCGATCGCCACGGCTCAGTGCCCCTTCCAGTAATGCTGCCGAGCTTCTGGGTCGTGAGCACCAAGCCAGAGGCCGCACTCGTCCGCAGCCAAGGCTGTCAGCCTTGGTAAGGGCGAGGGTGGACTCTGGCGCCGCGTGATCGCGGGCCAGAAGCCGGCGTGTATTGCTGGGAGGGGCACTAAGCCGAGACGAGCTCGCGCTGCTTCGCCCGGATGCCGTCGAGCAGCTCGGAGAACGAGTCCGAGAACTTCTGCACGCCCTCGCGCTCGAGCGTGTCGGTGACGTCGTCGTAGTCGACGCCCGCGGCCTGGAGTTCGGCGAAGACCTGCCGCGCGCCCTCGACGTCCTGCTCGAGCGTGTCGGCGACGACGCCGTGGTCCTGGAACGCCCGGATCGTCTCGAGCGGCATCGTGTTCACGGTGTCGCGGCCGATCAGCTCCTCGACGTAGAGGACGTCGCGGTACTCGGGGTTCTTCGTCGAGGTCGAGGCCCACAGGCACCACTGCGGCGTCGCGCCACGCGCCGCCAGGCGCTCCCAGCGCTCGCCCGAGAACACCTCCTGGTACTGCTGGTACGCGAGCTTCGCGTTGGCGATCGCGAGCTTTCCTTTAAGTTCGGAACGAACGTCCCGGCGGCGTCGAGACGCTTGTCGGCCTCGGTGTCGACGCGTGAGACGAAGAACGACGCGACGGACGCGATGCCCGTGGGGTCGCCGCCCGATTCGACGAGGCGCTCGAGGCCGCGGATGTAGGCCTCGGCCACGGCGGCGTGCCGCTCGAGCGAGAAGATCAGCGTGACGTTGATCGAACGGCCGCGGGCGATGCACTCCTCGATCGCGCCGAGGCCCGGCTCGGTCGCCGGGATCTTCACGAACAGGTTCGGCCGGTCGACCCAAGCGTGCAGGCGCAGCGCCTGTTCGATCGTCGCCGTCTGGTCGTAGGCGAGGTCGGGGTCGACCTCGAGCGAGACGTAGCCCTTCAGCCCCTTGCCTTCGTCCCAGACCGGCCGCAGCAGGTCGAGCGCCTCCTGGACGTCGCGGACCGCGAGCTGCCAGAAGATCTCGCGCGGCTCGTCTTCGCCGACGAGCACCTCGCGGAGCTGGTCGTCGTACCAGCCGCCCTCGGAGAGCGCCTTCTGGAAGATCGTCGGGTTCGAGGTGACGCCGACGACGGCGTCCTCGTCGATCAGCCCGCTGAGCGTCCCGTCGCGAAGCCACTCGCGCGAGAGCGAGTCGATCCAGACGCTCTGCCCCTTCTCGCTCAGCTCATGAAGACGTGACTTCGCCATGTGCGTACTCCTTTTCCATTCGTGCGACCTTCTCCAACCTTTTTACGTAGCGCTCGCCGCCGTCGAACTCCGCCCCCAGGAACGAGGTCACGAGCTCGGCGGCGAGCTCGGCGCCGATCACCTCCGATCCCAGGCACAGGACGTTCATGTCGTCGTGCTCTACCCCCTGGTGGGCGGAGTACGCGTCATGGCAGATCGCGGCGCGGATGCCCGGCAGCTTGCAGGCGGCGACCGAGGCGCCGACCCCCGAGCCGCAGACGAGGACGGCGCGCTCTGATTCGCCCGAAAGCACGGCTTCGCCGCACTTTCGGGCGAGGTCTGGATAATCGACCTTCGGTTCGGGGGCGTCGACCCCGAGGTCGACCACTTCGTGGCCGAGCGCGGCGACCTGCTCGATGATCCGCGTGCGCAGCTTGACCCCTCGGTGGTCGAAGGCGACCGCGACTCGCATGCTCCGGTTACGGTACCTGGGCATGCCCGACCACGAGCTTTGGCGGGAGCTCGGCCAGCAGCTGCGCGTCGATGCCGTGCGCGCGAGCGCGAAGGCCGGCTCCGGCCACCCGACCTCGTCGATGTCGGCGGCCGACCTCGCCGCGGTCTTGCTCGCGGAGCACTTCCGCTACGACTTCGACGAACCGAAGAGCCCGGCGAACGACCGGCTGATCTTCTCGAAGGGACACGCCTCACCACTCGTCTACGGGCTCTTCCGCGCCGCGGGCGTGCTGTCGGAGGAGGAGTTCCTCACGTACCGGCAGCTGGGCTCGCGCCTCGAGGGCCATCCGACACCGGCGCTGCCGTGGGTCGACGTCGCGACCGGCTCGCTCGGGCAAGGGCTCCCGATCGGCGTCGGGCTGGCGCTCGCGGGCAAGCGCCTCGACCGCCTGCCGTTTCGCGTCTGGGTGATCTGCGGCGACAGCGAGATGGCCGAGGGATCGATGTGGGAGGCGGCCGAGCACGCGGCGTTCTACGAGCTCGACAACCTGACCGCGATCGTCGACGTCAACCGGCTCGGCCAGCGCGGCGAGACGATGCACGGCTGGGACCTCTCCTCGTACTCCGACCGGCTGCGCGCGTTCGGCTGGCATGCGCTCGAGATCGACGGGCACGACGTCGAGCAGATCGACGCCGCGTACCGCGAGGCGGCGGCGACGACGGCGAAGCCGACCGCGATCGTCGCGAAGACGGTCAAGGGGAAGGGGTACTCGAAGGTCGAGGACACGAACGGCTGGCACGGAAAGGCCGTCGCGGAGGAGGCCGTCCAGGAGCTCGGCGGAATCCGCAACGTCACGGTCGACGTGCGCAAGCCGGAGGCGCACGAGCGGCACAGGTTCGAGCCGACCGCGGTCGAGTGGCCGCGCTACGAGCTCGGGTCGAAGGTCGCGACGCGCAAGGCGTACGGCGAGGCGCTCGCGGCGCTCGGCGGTGAGCGCGCCGACGTGGTCGCGCTCGACGGGGAGGTCTCGAACTCGACGTACTCGGAGATCTTCCGCGACGCGCATCCCGAGCGGTTCTTCGAGATGTACATCGCGGAGCAGCAGATGGTCGCCGCGGCCGTCGGCATGCAGGTGATCGGCTGGAAGCCGTTCGCGTCGACGTTCGCCGCGTTCATGAGCCGTGCGTACGACTTCGTCCGGATGGCGGCGATCTCGCGCGCGAACTTGAAGCTGTGCGGGTCGCACGCGGGCGTCTCGATCGGCGAGGACGGGCCCTCGCAGATGGCGCTCGAGGACCTCGCGGCGTTCCGTGCCGTCAACGGCTCGACCGTCCTCTACCCCTGCGACGGCAACCAGACCGCGAAGCTCGTGCGCGCGATGGCCGACCTGGAGGGGATCTCGTTCCTGCGCACGACCCGGGCGGACACGGAGGTGATCTACGAGCCGGACGACGAGTTCCCGGTCGGCGGCAGCCGCGTCGTGCGCGACGCGGACGACACCGACGTCACGATCGTCGCGGCGGGGATCACGGTGCACGAGGCGCTCAAGGCTGCCGACGAGCTCGCCGCCGACGAGATCTCCGCGCGCGTGCTCGACTGCTACTCGGTCAAGCCGATCGACGCGGAGACGCTGCGTGGACTCGGCACGCCGATCGTGACCGTCGAGGACCACTGGCCCGAGGGCGGCCTCGGCGAGGCCGTGCTCTCGGCGCTCGCCGACCTCGAGGAAGCGCCGCGCGTGGTCAAGCTCGGCGTCAGCGGGCTGCCGCACTCCGGCAAGCCGGCTGAGCTGCTCGCGGCCGCCGGGATCGACGCGGAGGCGATCGCGGACGCCGCGCGGCGGCTCGTGCGCGAGCGCGCTACCGCCTAGCTGCCACGCAGACGCGACGCCACGCGTCGAGACGTAGCCGCTTCAGCATCGAGGAGAAGCGCAGACGCGTCACCGCCGGACAGAACCGCCGCGGGGCGACCTCGTACTCGACGTGGAAGACGGCCTTGCGCTCGGCGATGAACGGCCGCAGACGGACGCACTCGCTGTACTGGAAGCACTGCTCGTTGATCGCGAAGTCGAAGCTCGAGACGAGTTGGGGGATCTGCTCCAGGTCGTTTTTCAGCCCGGCGGCGAGGCCGCGCCGGTGCGCCTCGCGAGCGAGGAAGCGGTTGTAGCGGAGCTGGTCGGCCGCGGTCAGCGGGAAGCCGGTCTCGTGCAGCCAACCGTCGACCTCGTCCAGCTCGACGCCGTCGAACCCCTTCGCCCGGCACATGTCGAGGCGGCGTTCCATAATCGGGCCGAGGATGTCGAGCCTGCGGATGTCGAGCCAACGCTGGTCCGGCCATTGCGGGTTGACGGCGCCGAGGACCGAGGGCGGGAACCGCCCCGCGTCCGGCCTGAAGCTCTCCCACGCGCCGACGTCGAGGTAACAGATGACCTTGCGGCCGCGCGCGTGCAGGCGCCGCACGAGGGCGGCCGAGTTGTCGAAGCCGTCGATGTCGTAAACCTGCGCCCGCACCGATTCGTCCACGGGAACGGTCAGCTGCCACTGCCAGGTCGTGCCGGGGCGAGGCTGCCAGCGCTGGCCGTTTCCGGCGGGCGCCGGCGTGACGAAGAGCAGCGCAACGAAGAGGGCGGCGAGCTCAGAACGCGGTCGCATAGTGGTAGTCCGCTCGGGCGAGCGCGCGCAGGCACGCCCGGAGGGAGAGCAGAGCGAAGACGGCCGTGCCGACGAGGAACGCGAGCGGGGTCAACTCGTAGCCGACGAACGTGAGCGGCACGCCGACGACCGCAAGCGCGATCACGGCGCTGCGCACCGCACGGAGCGGCGGACGCGGGTGACCGAGGCTGATCAGCACCATGCAGTTGAACTGGCCGACGCCGAGCTGCCAGAACGAGAACAGTGCGACCGCGAAGAAGATCAGCACCGTCGTCGGGTCGGTCGGCCCGAACAGCGCCGGAGTCACATCAAGCCAGAGCAACGTCGCGAACACGCCGTAGGCGACGAGGACGAGCACCGCGTTGACGACGCCGTAGGCGACGAGGCGACGTCCGTGGAAGCGAAGCAGCTCCCGACGGAAGTTCCGCGTTTCGGCCGCGGCCGTCGCCTCCTGCAGCTCGTGCGCCTCGAACCAGAACAGCCGAAGCGTGCGCTCCGCGGCGCCGGTCGCGAGCAGGAGCGGGACGAGCCCGAAGGTGAAGGCAGCGCCGAGCGACTGGACCGCCTCGAGCCTCGTGACGCCGTCCGGGGTCACGGCGATCCACGCGAGCGCGTACGGCGCCGCGAGCAGCGCCATCAGCAGGACGCCGAAGGCGAAGTACGGCCGCAACTCGAAGACCGTTGCCCACAGCGGCGGCAGCGGTCGCCGACGGCCGAGGACGTCCGGCCCGTACGCTCGCGACGCACCGACAAACAAGGCGCCTAGCGCGACCCCGTAGCCGACGAGGAGGCCGCCCTCGACGGACGCGACCTCGGCGCTGGCGACAGCGCACACCGCCCCCGCCGCGAGCGCGTAGACGATCCAGCGACCCGCCTCAGCGACCATCAGCGCGGCCGCGGGCAGCCAGAAGCCGGCGAACGCGACCGCGCCGACCGTGACGAGCAGTTGCTCGGACGGCGTCAGCCAACCGGCGGCCGCGAACGCGACGACCACCGCCCCTGCCAGGGCGACGGCCGCGGTGAAGCCGACGATGCTGCCGCGCAGGGCGAACCGGGCAGCGAGCCCGCGGTCGTCGAAGCCGAGGTAGATCGACGTCCGGCGCAGGACCGCCTGCATGAAGCCGCCCGTGGGCAGCATCGCGATGCTCATCCCCGCGCCGAGCGCGGCCACGCTCCGGCTGCTCCAGCCGTCGCGCGCGAGCGCGAGGAAGACGGCACCAAGCGCGACGAGCGGGACAAGCGCGAGTGTTCCCCGGAGCGCGTCCGCGATGGCCGGATGGGAAGGAACCCTGAGGGACACGCTCGCCGGTGCCCCTGCCCGATCGCCGCGCGGCTCAGCCAGCTCGTCGAACACGTACCCGGCGAGGTCGAAGGTGTCCGTCGCGGCGTAGTCGTCTCTGGCGACCGCGTCGGTGACCCCGATCGACTCGAGCACGGCGGCGATCTCGAGGAAGTCGACCGGGTGGGCAACGCGCAGGCGAACGTCGTCGACGATCTCGTCGAGCGGCGAAGGCGGCGCAACCGGCGCGACCAGCGCGACGGCGGCGATCGGCACCTCGGCCGAGACCGCGACCGCGCTCATGCCGCGACCTCCGAGGGGCGGTTCGCGAGCAACTCGTAGATGCGGGTGTGGACCTCGCGGAAACGCTCGATCGTGAAGTCCGACTCCGCCCGCAGCCGCGCCTCCCGGCCGAGCCGCACGCGGAGCTCACGGTCCGAGACCAGCTCGAGGACGGCCTGCGCGAGCGCGTCCGGGTCGCAGGGCCTGACGAGCCGACCGCTTTCGCCGAGCTGCTCGGCGACGCCGCCGACCGCGGTCGCGACGATCGCGCGGCCGCAGAACATCGCCTCCAGCGTGCTGTACGGAAATCCTTCCGAGATGCTGGAGAGCACGACCACGTCGGCCTGTGCGAAGGCCTCCGACGGCCGGTCCGCGAACCCCTCGAAGCGTACGCTGCCGTCCACGCCGAGCTTTGCGTGCAGCGCCAAGCATCGATCGAGGTACTCCTCGTTCCCCGGCGGTGCGCTGCCGAAGAGCCGGAACTGGACGTCGGGCCGGGCCTCCAACACCTTCGCGGCTGCACGAAGCAGCGTCTCGACGTCCTTCAGCGGGTCGATTCGACCGGCCCAGACCACGACCGGGGCGTCGTTCTGCCGCGGCGCGGCCTCCTCGATGTCGTCCGGGTTCAGCCCGTAGTAGGCGGTCTGCATCCGCTGCGGGTCGACCCCGACCTCGAGCTCCCAGCGGCGGTTGTAGTCGCAGCAGGGCAGCACGCGGTCGGCGAGGCGGTACGCGAGCTCGGTCGTGAGCAATGCGAACCGGAGCCTGAACAGTTTCCGGAACAGCCCGTCGTCGACGGCTCGCTCGGCGAGGTAGCACTCGCGCAGGTAGATCCCGTGCTCGCTGAGGAGGAAGCCCGCGCCGTGCTCGAGCTTGACGACCGAGGCGACGATCGAGCAGATCCCGGCCATCGCAGCGTGCGCAACGTCCACACGCGGCAGCGGATCGGCCAACGGGAAGAGCCAGTGGTGGAGCCACTGGAAGGCCGCCGTCGCGTCGGCGAGCGAGACGCCGGCACCTGCGTACCCGTGCCGCGCCGCGAGCAACGGGAAGCCGCTCGCAATCTCCGCCACGAAGCACTGCCACGCTTCCTCCGAGCGCATCGTCGTGTCGTAGTCGTGCGCAAGGAAGAAGCGGTGGAGCTCGTGGAGCGTGCTCGCGAGCTCCTCGGGCTCGAGCTCGTCTCCGACCAGCGCCCTGGTCAGCCGTCGGAACGAGGGGACGAACTCGGCGCGGAGCGCCGCACGTGTCGTGCTCCGGAGCCGCCGCCGCGTCGCGCGACGGCCGCGGGCGCCGAAGCCGCCCTCCCACGCGTCGCGCACCCCCCAGAGCGAAACGGCCCGAAAGTGCTCGACGTTCGGCGCGAGCTCGAACTTGCGCTCCAGCTGCGGCCCCTCCGCGATCGCGAGCAGCGAGAACCGGACGTCGCTCAGCTCGTGCGTGAGGACGTCGCACCAGGTGCTGACGCCTCCCCAGCGGAAGGGATACGTGCCCTCGGTGAGGAGCAAGACGCGGATCGGCGCGCCCATCGCCTCAGCAGGCCGGGAGAGGAACGGTGAGCGGCGCCCCCGCCTGCACGCCCACGCGCGAGATGGCCTGCCCGCCGTAGCTCTCGCTCGTGCCGGCGGCGACGCCCGTCACGGGAACGACCGCCGACTGGGAAGCCGTGAGCGTGACCGACGCACACGGACGAAGCACACCGCTGACGCCCGCAGCGTTGAACGACATGCGCTCGGCCATGCGCTGCCCGGCCTCCTGCTGCGTGAGGCTGCGGACGGGAAGCGTGTACACGGCCCTGTACTTCGCGAACGTCGCGTCGAGCAGGTCGCTGAGCAGGCTGTGGACACCGTCGTACGCGCGCAGGTTCGCCTGGTGGAACATCCACGGGTCCAGGTCCCACGCGAGCATGTAGCCGAGCAGGTTGTCGGACTCGTGGTCGAGGATCTCGGCGTACGTCTGGTCGCGCGGCCAGAAGGCCCAGATCCCGCCCGGGCCGTAATAGAAGTTGTATTCGTCGACGAACTCGGCCGGGGTCGAGAGGTTGTAGAAGAGGTTCGTCGGGCGGCGCGGCACGATCAGGATCTGGGGCTGGAAGGGGCTGTAGAAGCCGGCGTTCGGAGTCGGGTTGGCCCCTCCCGGCCTCGACGTGTCGGAGATCAGGTAGCGGATCCCGAAGTCGAACGCGGCCTGCTGGAAGAGCGGGTTCCCGAGCCCGGAGATGTCGGGCTGGACGAGCGCGTCGCTCCGATAGTTGCTCAGCCGGAGCTGCTGAGCCGCCTGGTGATTGAGCTGCAGCTCCTGCAGCGACACGGCGTGCGTCGAGTCGTCCAGGTTCAGGTGCGTGTAGGTGTGACTGACCCACGCGAACGGACGATTGAAGAACCTGACGAACGGCGTCAGCGTGTCGCGGGGATAGATCCCCGACGCGCCTTCGCCGTTGAACGCGAGCTCGAGCGTGAAGGAGGCGAACGCGGGGTCACGCCCTCGAGCGAGCGACTGCCAGCTCGCCGCGACCGCGTAGTCGGCGCCGGACATGCGGTACGTGATCCCGGTCTGGTCGCTGTTCGCAGCCGGGTTCCAGATGTCGCTGTCGATCAGCAGGTCGTCGACCTGCACGTCGAGGTTGACGTGCCGCTCGCCGATGAAGAGGCCCTTCGTGACCCAGTTGACGAGGCCGTACGAGAGCAGCTGCGAATGACGGATGAACGTGTTGTTCGCAGCCGTGACCGCGAGGTTCTCGCGACCGTCGGGGTAGCGCGTGACGGACGCGATCGTGTGTCCGCCTGACGTGACGAGCAGCGGCGTGGTCACCTGCGGGTCCTCGACGGTGGCGAGGTAGACCCACGCGTGCCGAAACGTGACCGGCGCCGGTCGCATATATGAGAAGACCGCTTGGCCCGCCGGCGTCAGCGTCGCCTCGAGCGGCGTGGCCGACGTGTCCTGGAACCCGACCAGGTCGAGGCCGTAGTCGTCGGGAAGCCCCTCTGGATAGGTGTACGACGTCACCTGGCGGATCCCGAACTGCGCCTCGTATTCCCAGAGCACTTTCCACTCCGCGTCGTCGAGCGCGCTGCGCCAAGTGCCCGTCGGGGCGTCGAAGTACGTCAGGTTGCCGGTCGTGAGGATGACGCCCTGGTAGTAGCCGCGGGAGACGCCGTCCCAGAGCCGCGACGGCGTCAGGGGCGTCTGGGCCGCGAGCAGGACGTCGTACGGGATTCCGAGCTGGTCGAGGAAGGCGCGCAGCCCCGCGTAGTCCGTCTCCTTGCCGTCGGCGGCGAGGAGCAGCAGCCGCATGTCGACCGGATCCCGCAGGTGCGCCGGCGCGGCGGCGGGGGCGTTGGGAGTGGTTGGCGGCCTGGGGACCCGCGGCCCCGGTCCCGCGACGCCGAGGTTGGTCGGGCTCTGTTGTTGGACGAGCGCGGGCTTGACGAGCTCGACGGGGCCGGGGTGAATCGTCGGGCGGAGCTTCGCGTCCCGCGCGGATTCGCCCGGCGCCGCCGCGAACAGGGCGAGGCCGACGACCGTCGCGGCGGCGGCGAACCGCGCCGGCGAACGGGCTCCGATCCGGGTGCTCTCAGACGTGCGAAAAGGCTAAGGAGTCGCCGCTCGAGCGAGAAGCGTCATTCGCCTGATCTTCGCCGCGCAGCGTTTGCCGTACTAACTACGACAAATCGAGGAGATTAAACATCGCAATCCACCTTGACTGTTTCGCGGTAACCGCGCTAGAACACCTTGTCCGAGCCGACGTCACCAGCGATCTGCGGCTGGAAGGCGAACATGGGGTGGAGGGATCCGGTATTCGTGGTGGACGACGACCGCGGGTGCCGTGAGCTTGTCGTCGACGTCCTTAGCCGGGCGGGCTTCGAGACGCGAGCGGCGGGGACCCCGGAGCAAATCCGCGCTCTGCTCGAGCTGGACGCGGCCGCAGCCGCGGTGGTGGACGTCGAGCTGCCGGGGACGAGCGGCTACGAGGTGTGCCGAGCGCTGCGCGAGCGCTTTGGCCCGCAGCTGCCGGTGATGCTCATCTCCGGCGTGCGCCCCGAGCCGTACGACCGCGTCGCCGGGCTCGAGCTCGGCGCCGACGACTACCTCGCCAAGCCCTTCGACCCGGACGAGCTCGCCGCGCGCGTGCGCGCCCTCGTCCGCCGCTCGCGTCTCGGCTCCGCGCCCAACCGCGACGGCGCAGCACTCGAGGACCTGACCGAGCGCGAGTGGGAAGTCCTGGGCCTGCTCGCCGACGGGCTCGACCAGACGCAGATCGCCGCCGAGCTGGTGATCAGCCCGAAGACGGTCGCCACGCACATCCAGCGGATGCTGGGGAAGCTCGGCGTGCACAGCCGGGCGCAGGCGGTCGCGCTGGCCCTCCGCTCGCCCGAGCGTCCACCGGATAACGTCGTCCGCCGCTGACGCTCAGTCGCGCGCCCAGGCGAGCGCGCCCAGCCGGTCCAGCGCGTCGCCCTCGAGCCTCAGAGCGCTCCACGAGTCCCCGCCGTTGTGCGTCTCGAGCACGCGGCCGTCCGAGAGGCCCGCGAACACGCGTCCGTCCGCGGCGACGAGCGCGTACGGCATCGCCGGCAGCACGTCGGTGACCGCCTCCCACGGCGACCCGCCGACCCGACGGTAGACACGAGCCTCCGCGTCGCGCCCGCCGTGCGCGGCGAACGGCCCGGTGCTCGCGGTCACCCACCACCGTTCGGGGTCCGCGGGGTCCGTCGCCACTGCCCACGTGTAGTGCCGGTCGCGTCCGTCGTCCGCGGGCGTCCAGCTGTCGCCGCCGTCGACGCTGAAGGCCGCCCCGCCGCCGCCGGCTTCGTATGCGAGCCCGGGCTCGCGCTGGTGCCAGACGACCGAGTGCACGTCGCGCTGCGCGCCCGGCCGGTGGTCCGCCCACGAATCGCCGCCGTCGGTCGAGCGCATCAGGCCGCCGAGCTCGATCCCGACGAGCAGCAGCGCGGCGTCGGTCGGGCTGGGGGCGATCCAGCGCACATGCGACGTCCACGGCCGCGGCGGGAACCGCCACGTCGGCCGCGAGGGAAGCTCGAGCAGCGCGTCGAGCGCGGTCCAGCTCGCGCCGCCGTCGTCGCTGCGAAAGAGCCGGCTCGGCTCGCAGCCGGCGTAGACGGCGCCGTCGACCGGGCTGACCGCGACCGAGAAGACGCCGGGCTCGGGCAGCTCGACGTCGCGCCACGTTGCGCCAGCGTCGGTCGTCTTTCGCAGGCCGTGCTCGCGCAACCCGGCGTACGCGGTGTCCGGGTCGGCGGGGTCGGGCGAGATGCACTGCGCGCCGCTGCCGGGGAGCGAGAGCGCGACCGACCAGCGCGCCCCGTCCTCGTCGAGCCGCGCGACGGCCTGCCCGGTGGCAGCCCAGAGGCGCACGCGCACTACCCTACGCGCGTGGCCGTCGTGATCGCATCCAGCCTCCGCAAGGAGCTCGCGGGCGACGTGCTCTTCGACGGCGTCTCGTTCAAGGTCGAGCGGCGGGACCGCGTCGCGCTCGCCGGTCCGAACGGCTCCGGCAAGACGACGCTGCTGCGCATGCTCGCCGGCGAGACCGAGGTGCACGGCGGCGAGCTCGCGTTCCAGAAGGGGACGCGGGTCGCGCTCCACGACCAGCGGCCGCCGCTCGAGCGCGAATCGACGCTGCGCGAGTACGTGCTCTCCGGCGCGCGCGACCTGATCGCGACCGAGGCTGAGCTCCGGCAGCTCGAGGAGGCGATGGGCCGCGGCGACCACGACCCGGCGACGCTCCGCCGCTACGGCGAGGCGCAGGCGCGGCTCGAGCACGCGGGCGGCTACACCTGGCGCGACCGGACGAACGCGGTCGTGCGCGGGCTCGGGTTCGCGGACGCCGACCTCGACCGCCCGCTGACGACGTTCTCGGGCGGCGAGCTGACGCGCGCGTCGCTCGCGCGCTCGCTCGGCGGCGACCCGGACCTGCTGCTGCTCGACGAGCCGACGAACCACCTCGACGTGGCGAGCCTCGAATGGCTCGAGCGGGAGCTCCAGTCGCTCGACGCCGGGATCATCCTCGTCGCGCACGACCGCTGGTTCCTCGAGGCGGTCACGAACGCGACGCTCGAGCTCGCGGCGGGCCGCTCGACGTTCTTCGCGGGGCCCTGGCACGCCTGGCGGCTCGAGAAGGCGCAGCGCGCCGAGCACGCGCAGAAGACGGCCGACCGGATCGCGGTCGACATCGCCCGCCTCGAGCGTTTCGTCGAGCGCTTCCGCTACAAGAAGGACAAGGCGAAGCAGGCACAGGCGAAGCTCACGCACATCGCGCGGCTCGAGAAGGAGCGCTCCGTCGCCACCGGTGAGGTCGCGCTGCTGCGGCGGCGCACGCGCTCGCTCGGCTTCGAGTTCCTCAAGCCCGCACGGAGCGGGCGCACGGTCGTCGAGGCCGAGGGCCTCTCGCTCGCGGCCGGGCGCAAGCACCTGCTCGTCGACGTGGACTTCGCGCTCGAGCGCGGAGAGCACGTCGCGCTCGTCGGGCCGAACGGCTCGGGCAAGACGACGCTGCTCGAGACGCTGCTCGGGAAGCGTGAGCCCGACGCGGGCCGAACACGTCTCGGCCACGGCGTCGAGGCAGGCTACTTCTCCCAGCAGGAGCTCGAGCTCGACGACCGTGGCACGGTGCTCCAGTGCGTGCAGTCGATGACCGGGCTCCAGCGCCCTCAGGCGCAGTCGCTGCTCGGCAAGTTCCTCTTCTCCGGCTGGGGCGCGCACGAGAAGGCCGTCAAGGTGCTCTCGGGCGGCGAGCGGCGCCGGCTCGCGCTCGCGGTCGTCGTCGCCTCCGGGGCGAACTTCCTCGTCCTCGACGAGCCCACGAACCATCTCGACCTCGAGAGCCGCGAGGCGCTCGAAGCCGCGCTCGAGGCGTTCCCCGGCACGATGCTGCTGGTCTCGCACGACCGTGCGCTGATCGATGCGGTCGCTGAGCGCACGCTCGCGATCGAGCACGGCCGGTTGAACGCGTACGACGGCGGCTGGGCCGACTACGTACGGGTTCGGGAAGAGGCGGCGGAGCAGCCACCTCCCGTTGCGCCGCCCGTCGAGAAGCGTCCGCAGCGGCCGCCCGTCGCCGAGCGGAAGCGGTCGACCCGGCCGACCGAGCTCGACCTGATCGAGGGCGAGATCGAGACGGCCGAGGCAGCGGTCGCCGACGTCGAGCGCCGCCTCGCCGAGGACTGGACGAACATCGAGACGATCGCCGAGCATCGGCGCGCGCGCGACGAGCTCCAGGCGCTGCTGACACGCTGGGAGGCGCTCTTCGAACGGTCGCAGGCGTGACCGAAGCGACTCGCGAAAGCGCGCGGCAGCTCGGGATCGTCCTCGCCGCGGGCGTCGCGGGGAGCCTCGCGCTCGGCCTCGCGCTCGGCCTCCTCCAGGAGGAGAGCGTGCTCCGCTGGATCGCGTACATGCTCTACGTCGCCGGCGCGCTCGCGATCGGGTTCGCCGCGCTGTCCGGAACCACGTCGCCGGGCAGAAAGGCTCGCAAGCGCCTGATCGACCGGGACGAGCCCGACGACCAGCCTGCCGATCCGCTTGTCGCAAAGACGCTGATCAGCGAGCGGCTCGTGCTCGCGGTCGGCGGCGCGATCCTCTTCGCGGCGGGGACGCTTCTGGAGCTCTCGATCTAGCCGCTCGAGAACGTGGCGATCAGCGCCTCGGCGACCACCTTCAGCGGCCGTCCCGAGACCTGGCTCGCCTTCCGCAGCCGCGCGAACGCCTCGTCCTCCGTGAGCCCTTCCTTTTCCATCAGCAGCCCCTTCGCGCGCTCGATCGCCTTGCGTGCAGCGAGCGCGTCGGCGAGCGAATCGGCCTCCTCACGCAGCGCGCTCAGCTCCTCGTGCCGCGCGCGGGCCGTGTGGATCGCCGGCAGGAGGTCCTGCTCGCGGAACGGCTTGACGAGGTAGCCGAAGACGCCGGCCTCGACCGCGCGCGCGACGAGCTCGTCCTGCCCGTAGGCGGTCAGCATCACGATCGGGAGCGGCCGCTCGTCCAGCATCTGCCTCGCCGCCTCGATCCCGTCGAGCCGCGGCATCTTGACGTCGAGGATCGCGAGGTCGGGACGCTCGCTGCGCGCGAGCGCGATCGCCTCCTCGCCGTCCTTCGCCTCGGCGCACACGTCGAACCCGGCGCGCTCGAGCAGATCGCGCAGGTCGAGGCGGATGATCGTCTCGTCCTCGGCGATCAGGATGCGCACGAAGGAAGTATGGAGGCGGCCCCGAACGTCGAACGTCCGATGACCGTCCTCGCGGAGCCGACCGAGCTCGAGGCCGGCCTACGCTCCCGGCTCGAGCTGGAACGCGAGCGTCGGCACGACGCCGGCTTCGACGGGCTCGTCAGCCCGGAGCTCGTGCTCGTCTCGCCGCCGACGCTCGCGGCGCTCGCGCGCGAGCTGCTCCCGCCCTACCCGCCGCCGTGGGCGCAAGCGAACGTGCCGCCCGCGCGGCCGCTCGTGTACGACCAGTGGGCCGCGGTCGAGGTCGCGCGCTTCGTCGGCTTCGCCGCGCTCTGCACGCTGCTGACGGTCGGGCCGCTCCTGTTCGTGCTGCTCGTGCGCTAGGCGCCTGGGTACGTCCCCGAGGTCTCGGCGAACATCCAGGGGTTGCCGTCGGGGTCGTAGAAGCCCATCAGCTTCACCATCCCCTGGACGTCGAAGGTCTCGTCGACACGCACGTCCACGCCCTCGAGATGGCGCCGCGCGAGCTCGATGTCGGTGACGCCGAAGGTCGGGACGGTGCCGCCGGCGCGCTGCTCCTCGGTCTGGCTGAGGCCGACGTTGACTGCGCCGAAAGGCGTCTTCAGCTCGGCCCAGCCGATCTCGTCCATGCGGTACTCGACCTCGAAGCCCAGCGTGTCGCGGTACCACTGGATCGAGCGTTCGAGGTCGGAGACGTTGACCGAGATCGTCAGGTTCTTCGTCTCGTACTCGAACGGGATCGCGCTCCGAGCCTGCGTTGCCTGGTCGCTCATCGCTCCTCCTTGCCGTCGTCTGTACCTCTTTTTATACTTCGACTACTTCCGTGTCAAGTCCGGACCTCTTCCACTTCCGCTGGTCGCTGCCCGTGCTGGCCGAGCTGCAGCGGCTCGGCGGCGCGAAGTTCGTCACCCTCGCGAACGCACTCGGCGTCGGTCGAGAGACACTGCGGCGGACGCTCGACGCCCTCGTGGACGCGGGACTCGTCGCGCCCAACCCCGGCTACGGCCATCCGCTGCGCCCCGAGTACCTCTTGACGGCGCGCGGCCGGCGGCTCGCGCCCTCAGCGACCGCGCTCGTCGAAGCGCTCCGCGCCGACGGCGTCGTCGCCGTCGGGCTGAAGAAGTGGACGATTCCGATCGTGCTCGCGCTCGCGCGCGAGCGAGGCTTTGCCGAGCTGCGCGCCGCGCTCGGCGTCTCGCCACGGGCGCTGGCCCTGGCGCTGAAGGAGCTCGCGGGAGCGGGCCTCGTGGAGCGGCGGGTGCACGACGGCTTCCCGCCCTCGACGACGTACCGGCTGACAGGACGAGCACACCGCCTGCGGAGGCTCGCCGCAGCGCTGTAGGGTCGCGCCGTGGAACGCGTGGTCGGCATCGGTGGCGCGTTCTTCCGCGCGCGGGACCCGGAGCGGCTGCGCGCGTGGTACGCCGAGCACCTCGGGCTCGAGCTCGAGGACTGGGGCGGCCAGGTGTTCAGCGCCGCCGACGGGGACGTCACCGTCTGGTCGACTTTCTCCTCGGAGAGCGACTACTTCCCGCGCAAGCAGGCGTGGATGCTGAACTACCGCGTCCGCGATCTCGACGCGATGCTCGCGCAGCTCCGCGCCGCCGGGGTCGAGGTCGACGAGAAGGTCGACGAGGAGGATCCGAACGGCCGTTTTGCCTGGGCGGTCGACCCCGAAGGCAACCGCTTCGAGCTCTGGGAGCCCAAGGCCTAAGCCGGGAACACGACCTCCGCTCGGAGGCCGCCGTTGGACGCAAGGGAGAGCGTCCCGCCCAGCTCGTCGCGCACGAGCGCCCGCACGATCGACAGCCCGGTACCCGTCTCGGGCTCGCCGCCGATGCCACCGCCGTCGTCCGCGATCGCGAGCACGACCTCGCCGTCGCGCCGCGCGAGCTCGACGCGCACGGCCGCGCCGCCGTGCTCGAGCGCGTTCTGGAACAGCTCGCTGAAGACGAGGGCGAGGGCGGTCGCGCGCCCGCCGGCGAGCTGGACGGATTCGAGCTCCGACTCGACGGCCTTGCCCGACGCGAGGCCCTGCACGAGCATCGCGCGGAGGCGCTCGAGCAGGTCCGCGAGCTCGACCTCCTCCTCCCGGCGCTCCATCAGCACCTCGTGCACCGCGGCGATCGCGAGGATCCGGTTGACCGAGTCGTCGAGCGCGCGCCGCGGGTCGACGTGGTCCGCACGCGCCTGGAGGCGGAGCAGCGACGCGACGGTCTGGAGGTTGTTCTTGACGCGGTGGTGGATCTCCTGGGCGAGCACGCCGCGCAGGACGGCGCGCCCGTGCTCGAGCGCGACGGCGGCGTGGCTCGCGATCGAGGCGAGCAGCGCCTGCTCCTCGTCGCGGAAGGGGGTGTCGCGGTCGCACACGAGCTCGCCGATCTGGCGGCGCTTCCAGCGCAGCGGCAGCCGCACCGCGTAGGCGCCGGCGCGCCCTTCCGGCCACGCGATCTTGCCGTCCTCGAGGACGAGCGCGGCACCGCTCGCGCCGACCGCGGCCATCGTCGTCTTCACGATCGCCTCGAGCGACTCCTCGAGGTAGAGCGACTCCGAGACCGCCTCGGAGATGCGCGCGAGCGACTCGAGCTCGTGCACGCGCTGCTGCGCCTGCGCGTAGAGCTGCGCATGCTCGATCGACTGCGCGACCTGCGTCGCGATCGCGAGCAGCAGGTCGATCTCTGCCTGCGAGAACGCGCGCGGCTCGATCGTGCGCACGTTCAGGCCGCCTTCCAGGCGCCCGTCGCGGGCGACGATCGGCACGGCGAGGATCGACTCGTACTCGTCCTCGTGGAGGTTCGGGAACGACTTGAAGCGCGGGTCGAGGTGCGCCTGCGCCGGGATCATCACCGGCGCCCGCTCGGCCGCCGCCGTCCCGGTGATCCCCTCGCCCGGTCGCATCCGCGGTGTCCGCGTCAGCTCCTCGACGTGCGTGCCGTGCGTCGCGCGGAGGACGAGCTCGTCCGCACGCTCGTCGTAGAGGTAGACGAAGCAGGCGTCGGCTTCCAGCGCGTCCGCCACCCGGCGCGCGATCAGGCCGAGGACCTCCTCGAGATCGAGGGACGAGTTGACCGCGGCGATCGTCTCCGTCAGGAGGCGGAGGTGCCGGGCGCTCTGCTCCACGAGTCCGATTGTGCCTGTCCGGGCAATGCCGTAGATTCCGCGCGGATGTCGTTCTACGACTGGCTGCTCTTCGCCCACGTCGCGACGGCGTTCGCGCTCGTGGCGGCGCTCGTCACCTTCTGGGTCGTCGCCGTGGCCGCCCGCAACGTCGACCGCCCGAGCGACTCGGTCCGCTACTTCCGCGTCACGAAGCCGGCCACCATCCTCGTCGTCGTCGGCACGATCGGAACGCTCCTGCTCGGCATCTGGCTCGCCATCGACGCCGAGGCGTACCAGGTCTGGGACGGCTGGATCATCGCGGCGATCGTGCTCTGGGCTATCAGCGCCGGGACCGGCCAGCGCGGCGGCGTCACCTACGCGGAGGCGCAGAAGCTCGCCGAACGACTTGCTGCGGAAGGCCGCGGTGACGAGCCCAGTGCAGAGCTTCGGACGATGCTGCAAGACAGGAGGGCCGCGTTGCTCAACGTCGTTTCCACGCTCGCCGTCCTCGTGATCCTCTACCTGATGATCTACAAGCCCGGAGCGTGAGCATGCTCGCCGCCATCCGACCGGACGACTGGAACCTCCCGCTCCTTCTGCACGTCCTCGGCGCCATGCTCCTCGTCGGCGGGCTGGTCACCGCACTGACCGCGCTCTACCTCGGCTGGCGGCGCGATGCGGCCCCCTTCACGCGTCTCGGCTTCTGGACGCTGCTCCTGGTCGCGTTCCCGGCCTGGTGGCTGATGCGGATCCCCGGCGAGTGGATCCGCCTCCGTGAAGGACTTCGGCGGAGAGGGCGACGAGGAGCCGGCTTGGCTCGGCATCGGCTACATCACGGCCGAGGGCGGTGGCCTCCTCCTGCTGATCTCGATCATCCTCACCGGGATCGGCGCCCGCCGCGCCCGCCGCGGCGGCGGTCCGAGCAACTTCGCTCGCGTCGGCACGGTGCTCGCGACGATCGTCCTCGCCGCGTACGTCGTCGCGGTCTGGGCGATGTGCGCGAAGCCGACCTAACAGAACCCTTACCTGAGCGGAGGGAATTTCCTTTCAGACGGGGAATAGGTTCGCGTCAATGAGCGCGCTCGCCTACGACCTCCGCGGCACGACCGGCTACATCGTCGCCGACTCGCGCGGCCGGGTGATCGGGAAGGTCGAGTCGCCGATGTACGGCACGCGTCCCGACGAGCCCGACGCCGTCGCGGTGCGCAAGGGCTTCTTCGCCCGCCGGCGCCACCTCGTCCCCGTCGAGTCGATCGAGCAGATCGACGCGATGAGCGGCGTGATCGGCCTGCGCGTCCCCCGCGAGAACATCCAGAGCTTCCTCTAGACCGGCGCGGCCGTCAGGCCGAGGCGATCTCGACGAAGCAGAGCTTGTTGTTCGACGCCCCCGAGGCGCTCGAGATCGTCAGGCGCCCGTCGGTCACGGTGACCGTGGCCGTGCCCTCGACCCACCGCGCAGCGGGAGTCGGCGTCCCGTTCACGGTCAGCGAGCCTTCGACGGCGACCTTGTAGGCGCCGTTGGTCGACACCGGATCGCCCACGACGACCCGGACGCGGTAGCTGCCGCTCGGCACCGCGATCTCCCACGCCGCGTTGGGGCTCGAGTAGTGCTGCATCTGCGCGAACGTGTCGTAGCGCTGATCGGGCGAGTTGCCCGCGTTGCGGTCGAGCGTGGTGGTCGCGGTGTTCCAGCCGTAGGTGTGGCCGTTACCGCGCGCGCCGTAGGTGGTGCCGCTGTCCACGAGGTACCCGGCGAAGACGGGCACGGTCGCAGGCTGGAAGTTGACCTTCGCGGCGAACGGGGGGGTCGCCCCGCCGAAGGCTGCGGTGTACGTGGTGTTGGTCGGCGGCGTCGAGATCGTCTGCGCGCGCCCACCGCCGTTCGACCAGGACTGGAACAACCAACTCGTGCCGTTCGCAGTCTGGGGCGAGTCCGCCTCCAGCGTCCGCTGAATCCCGACCACGCCGGTGAAGCTGTGCGGCGTCGTGACCGGCTGACCGTCGAGTCTCAACTGGAGGCCGCTCGGGCTTGTCGCGAGGCCGATCTGCACGAGGCGCGGGTTGACGTCGCGGAACGTCGACGTCGACATGCCGCTCGAGTCCGTCACGGTCAAATGGATCCGGTACCAGACGTCGTGCTCGGGATGGCCCGTGGTCGGCACGGTGAAGGAGCCGGACGACGCGCCGCTCTGCGCCGGCAGGAACGGGTGAATGTGACTCGCGTGGTGGAAGTCCACCACCCACGTGAACCGCGATTCGGCGAGCGTGCCGTCCTCGGGGTCGCTGCCGCTGCCGCCGTAGGTGATCGTCTGCCCGCCGCTGTACAGCGTGCCCGCCTGCGGGAGGGTGATCGTCGCGATCGGCGGCAGGTTGGACGTCACTGTGAGCGTGGCGTCGTTGCTTGTCGCCGCGCCGGCGCCGTTGGTGACCCGCACGCGGAAGCGCGCACCGTTGGCCGAGGGCTGGGCGTTCGCGAGCGTATAGCTCGGCTGCGTCGCCCCGATGATGTCGATCCCGTTCCGCTGCCACTGGTACGAGAGCGGAGCAGCGCCGGTCGCCGTGACCGAGAACGTCACCGGCTGGCCAACCGTCACTGTCCGGCTCGCCGGGTGCGTCGTGATCGTCGGCGCGAGGCTGCCGGTGTACGCGATCCGGAAGAGCTCGCCCGTCCCAAAGCGGGTGAGGTAGTGCAGCGCGCCGTCGGGGGCGACGTCGACGTCGACGATCGCCTTCCCCCCGGTAGCGAAGTCGACGACGGAATAGCCGGCAGCGGGGTCGAGCTTGCGGATCCACCCGTTGCAGTAGTCCGCGAAGAAGTAGTCGCCCACGTAGGCCGAGGGGAACTGCGTCGTCGGCGGGTTGTAGAACGCGCCGCCGGCGATCGCGCACCCCGTTGTGGACGTTGAGCCGTGACCGTACGAGAAGACGGGGCTCCGGAACCGCACGTCGGTCGTCGGCCCCTCGGTGTCAGGCCACCCGTAGTTCCCGCCCGCGACGCCGTCGTTGATCTCCTCCCAGGCCTGCCCGCCCACGTCGTTGATGAACATCCGGCCGGGCCCCGGCTGGAACGCGAACGTGAACGGATTCCGGAAGCCGAGCGCGAAGATCGCACGGCTCTGCCCGGTCGTCGTCGAGTAAAAAGGGTTGTCGGTCGGGATCGAGCCGTCGCGGTTGAGCCGGAGCACCTTGCCGAGGATCGTGGTCAGGTCCTGGCCGTTGCGCGCGCGCGCGTTGTCGCCGACCGCGACGTAGAGCTTGCCGTCCGGCCCGAAGTGGAGCGCTCCGCCGTTGTGGTTCGGCGCCGACGAGAGCGGCGGGAGCTCGAACAGGATCAGCTCGCTTCCGGCGACCGCGACGTCACCCGACGCTGTGAACCGGCTGACGCGGTTGTGGATCGTCGGGGTCGTGGCGGTGTAGTAGACGTACACCCACCGGTTCGTCGCGAAGTCGGGGTCGAACGCGACGCCGAGCAGCCCTCGCTCCAACGTCGCGTCAACCGTGACCTTGAGGAACGGCGTCGTCAGCCGCGTTCCGTTCTTGACCACCCAGAGGCTCCCGCCCTGGTCGGCCACGAAGACCCGGCCGTCGGGCGCAAAGGCCATCGTCGTCGGCCGACCGAGGCCCTGGGCGAGCCGCGTTTCCGCGAAGCCTGAGGGGACGGTCGCACCGAAGACAGAGGGAGCGGACGCGAGCGCAAGCAGTAGCAAGACGCCCCCGTACGCAATGCGTAGGGAGATAGCCGCAGACAAGAGAGCGCGCATTGTTAACTGACGGAGCGCCAAGTAACAAGTGCAGGGTTCCCTCAACGACCACGGGGTGCCTTAGCAAGCACCCCGCGATCGGCCGTCAGTTGCCGGACCCACGCTGCCGCAAAGGCCTGTGCGGGTCCGGGGGCTCATCATCCCCCGCCGGAGCGGGGGTTACAAGACCGCCAGGTACTTCTCCATCTCCCACTCGGTCAGCTGGACGCGGTACTCGTCCCACTCCTTCCGCTTCAGCTCGACGTAGCGGTCGAAGATGTGCGGGCCGAGTGCCTTTCTGGCCAGGTCCGACTGGGACAGCTCGTCGATCGCCTCGCCGAGCGTCTCCGGGAGCGAGACGATCCCCCGCTCGCGCCGCTGCTCGGCCGTCAGGTGGTAGAGGTTCGTCTCCATCGGCGCCGGCAGCTCGTAGCCCTGCTCGATCCCCTCGAGCCCGGCGTGGAGGAGCGCCGCGAAGGTCAGGTAGGGGTTGCACGCGGGGTCGGGGCACCGGATCTCGGCCCGCGTCGCCTGCTCGGCGCCGGGCTTGTAGAGCGGGATCCGGATCAGCGCCGAGCGGTTCCGGCGCGACCAGGCGACGTACACGGGCGCCTCGTACCCGGGCACGAGCCGCTTGTACGAGTTCACCCACTGCGCGAAGACCGCGGCGATCTCGCGGGCGTGGTGGAGCTGGCCGGCGATGAACGCCTTGCCGACGTCGCTCAGGTGCCACTCGTCGTCGGTGTCGAAGAACGCGTTCCGGCCGTCCGAGAAGAGCGACTGGTGCGTGTGCATGCCGGAGCCGTTCTCGCCGAAGATCGGCTTGGGCATGAACGTCGCGTGGAAGCCGGCCTTCTTCGCGATCTCCTTGACGATCAGGCGGTACGTGAGCGTGTGGTCGGCCATGTCGAGCGCCGACGAGTAGCGCATGTCGATCTCGTGCTGCGACGGGCCGACCTCGTGGTGGACGTACTCGATCGGGATGCCCATCCCCTCGAGCGCGGCGACGGTGTCCTGGCGCAGATCGCTCGCGGCGTCGAGCGTCGTCTGCGCGAAGTAGCCGCCCTCGTCGAGGGTCTCCGTGCCGGTGTCGTCCTTGAAGATGAAGTACTCGAGCTCGGGACCGACGTTGAAGGTGTCGAACCCCATCGACGTCATCCGCTCGAGCGCGCGCCTGAGCACGTAACGGGGATCGCCCTCGTACGGGTTCCCGTCGGGCGTGACGACGTCGCAGATCATCCGCGCGACCTTGCGCTCGCCCTCCTTCCACGGCATCAGCTGGAAGGTCTCCGGGTCGGGGATCGCGATCATGTCCGACTCCTCGATCGCGTTGAAGCCGGTGATCGACGAGCCGTCGAAGCCCATCCCGTCGTCGAGCGCGTCCTCGAGCTCGCTGGGCGTGATCGCAAAGCTCTTCAGGTGCCCCTCGAGGTCCGTGAACCAGAGGAGCACGAACTCGACCTTGTCCTTGTCGACGCGGCTGAGGACGTGCTTGCGGGAGTCCTCGCTCGACGTCGCCCTGTTCTTCGTCTCGACCTGCGCCATCTGACCTCCCAAAATGAAAAAGCCTCGCGCGCGGCAACCGCGCCCGAGGCCACGTCGCCTTCCGGACGGGCCGGAGTCTATACCTCAGGTGACGAAGGCGCAGATGGCGACCGCGGTCACCGTCCAGGTACCGGCGATCGCGTCCGTCTCGTTGGCCGTGACGATCCAGCCCGTCGGGTTCCCCATGGCGTCGACCGTCGGCTCGGAGCGGACGATGGCGAGGTCGGCGGCCGCGCCTCCGCCCGCGACGAACGTGGCCACCCCGCCGCCGCCGATTGCGCGCCGTCCGCCCGCGCATGGCGCGGTGGCGCTCTTGGTGGTCGCCGAGTCGGTGACCGAGGTCACGGGCACTCGGACGAGGCCCGAGACGCCGGGCGGGCCTGCGGGGCCCGCTGGGCCAGTGGCGCCTGTTGAGCCAGTGGCGCCTGCCGGGCCTGCCGGGCCTGCCGGGCCTGGCCTGCGGGCCAGTGGCGCCTGCCGGGCCGGTGGGACCGGCTGGGCCACCTGGGCCGGCGGGCCCTGCCGCGCCGGCGGGGCCGGGGGGACCGTCCGGCCCGACCGGGCCGGCGGGGCCGGCGGGCCCGGTGGGACCGGCCGGGCCGACCGGGCCAGCGGGGCCGGCGGGACCGGGTGGACCGTCCGGCCCGGCGGGGCCGATTGGGCCGGTGGGGCCGGCAGGCCCGGCTGCGCCCGCAGGCCCGGGCGCGCCGGCTGCGCCGGGGGCTCCCGTGGCGCCGGCGGGCCCAGTCGGTCCGGGCGGGCCGGCCGGGCCGCTGCCTCCCTCGGCGTAGACCAGCGTGTACTCGAGCAGCGTGCGACGGGGGTCGAGCGGCTTGACCGAGAGCGTGCCTTGCGCATTGGCGAACGCGCCGGTGCCTCCCAGCACGGCGAGCGTCCTGACCCTGGAGCCGACGACGCCGCCCGCAGTGATCGACCCGTTCGCGAGCATGGACGTCTCGGCGACGCTACCCACACCGCCGACGAGCGTCGTCCTCGTCCTGGAGTGCGAGCCCACGGGCCCTCCGACCGGCCGGTCGGCGTCGGGAGCCGCTCGGGTGAGCGAATAGGCCGAGTAGACGAGGTCGCCGGCGGAAGCGCCTCTCCGGCCGAGGTCGACCGTCTGCTGGGCCAACCGGGTCTGGATCAGCCGGATCGACTCGACTCGCTCGGCCGCGAGCGCGGGTGCGCCCACCAGCCCCACGGCCAGCGCGAGCGCAACCCCGACGACTCGTACGACCAGTGCAGAGCCTCCGCGCGGGAACCTACACGCCGGATCGGTCAGGAGAGCGAGACCGTTCGCTCGACCTCGCGCATCCCGGGCAGCAGGAAGATCGCGAGCGTCAGCGCCGTCGCCGTGATCCCGCAGGCGGCCATCACGGCCCGGACGCCGACCGTCTCGGAGAGCTGTCCGACCGCGGCGAACGCGAGCGGCGTCAGCGCGGTCGCGGTCAGCCAGTCGAGGCTGCGCACACGGCCGAGCATCGCCGCCGGCACGGCCTTCTGCAGCAGCGTGTTCCAGACGATCACGCCCGACATGAAGCCGCACTCGGCGACGAACGCGACGACCATCGCCTGCCACGGCTCCTGCGTGAGCGCGTAGACGGCGAGGTCGAGCACCGCGAACCCGAACATCGCGTACATGAACGTCAGATGCCGTCGCGGGAGCCGCACCTGCGAGAGCGTCACTGAGGTGACGATCGCGCTGAGACCGCCCGCCGCGAAGATCAGCCCGAGGCTGCGCGCGTCGCCGCCCATGTCGTTCTTGACGAGGTGCGGGAGCAGGACGACGTAGGGCGCCCACGTCAGCGGGATGACGAGGAAGTTCCAGAGGAGCGTCCCCCAGAGCCAGGCTCGCCCGCGGACGTAGCCGATCCCCTCCCGGATGTCCTGGACGATCGTCCGCTGCTCTCCCTCCTCGAGCAGCCGCGCCGCCGGACGGCTCGAGAGCAGCGCGATCGTGAGGGCGCCGACGAGGAACGTCGCCGCATCGAAGAGGAAGGCCGCGCCCGTGCCCGCCGCCGCGATGATCACGCCGCCGAGCGCGGGCCCGACGAAGCGGAAGGCGATCGGGTTGACGGTGAAGAGCGCCGAGTTGGCCTGCACGAGCAGGTCGTTCGGCACGAGCTGCGGGACGATCGAGCCGAACGCAGGCCCGGCGAACGCCTGCGCGACCCCGAAGACCACGACCAGCACGCCGAGGTGCCACAGCTCGATCGACCCCGAGATCGCGAGCGCGCCCGCTGCCCCGGCCGCGAGCGCACGGGCGAGGTCGGAGACGATGATCACCTTCTTCCGCTCGATCCGATCGGCCGCGACACCGCCCAGGAGCACGAACGCGAGGATCGAGCCGGTCTGGATCGCGCCGACGACCCCCATCGCCACCGGCGAGTCCGTCAGCTCGTAGACCTGCCAGGGCAGCGCGACGACCATGACGCCGTCGCCGAGGAACGAGACGGTCCGGGCGACCCAGTAGAGGGCGAAGTCCCGGACCCGGAACGGCTCCAGGATCTTCGGCCCTCGGCTGCGTCTACCCGGACCGCTTGAGCTTGCCGTGGTGCTTGGCGTACCGCTCACCGAGGGAGAAGACCCACAGGCCGAGCGGCACCGAGACGACCCCGATGATGATCAGCGGCCAGATGTACACCCACATTTCCGAGACACCCGCACCCTCCATGATCGCCTCTCGCGCGCCTTCGAGCGCGTAGGTGGCGGGCGAGATCGTCGCGATCGCCTGCATCCAGCCCGGCAGGACCTCGACCGGGTAGTAGACGCCCGAGACGACGAGCAGGATGCCCTGGGCGATGAACCCGAGCTGCATCCCCTTCTCCGGCGAGATCAGCGGCATCACCGAGGTCATCATCCCGATCCCGATGAACGACACCGACGCGACGGCGACGACGAGCAGCGCGGCGACGAAGTCCGCGTTCGGGAGGCTCAGGTCGAAGAAGAGTGCGACGACCGTGAACAGCAGGGCCGCCCGCGCGAGCCCGTAGATGATCGCGAAGACACCCTGACCCGCCAGGTGCATCGCGCGGGAGAGCGGGGCCATGAACGTGTACTCGATCGTCCCCTCCCAGCGTTCCCATGCGACCGTCTCGGTCAGGAACTCGAAGATGATCCCGAGGTACGCCCAGATGACCGCGCCGATCAGCAGCGAGGTGGTCGCCTCGTTCACGTCGAGCGTGGCGCCGGTCGCCTCGAACCCCTTGGCGATGAAGACGATCGTCAGGGTGTTCGCGACCGTCCAGACGAAGAACGCGACGTCCCAGAGGAAGTACCGCTTCGTCAGGTAGACGTTGCGCTCGACGACGCCGGCGAGGCCGATCAGCTCGGCCCTCATGGTTGCGGCTGCGCCCTTCATTCGTCGTCCTCCTCTCCCTCGTCCTCGAGCGACTTGCCGGTCGCGGCGAAGAAGGCCTCCTCGAGCGTCTCGCTGTCGTATTGCCGCTTGAGCTCTTCGGCCGGCCCGAGCGCGATCAGCTTGCCGCCGTCGAGGATCCCGATCCGCTCGGCGAGCGTCTCGGCCTCGGCGAGGTCGTGCGTGCAGAGCAGGACGGTCGCGTCGTGCGACTTGCGGATCTCGCGGATGAACTGCTGCACCTCGAGCTTCGAGCGCGGGTCGAGGCCCGTCGTCGGCTCGTCCAGGAGCAGCAGCACCGGCGAGGTGAGGAGTGCCCGCGCGAGCGCGACCTTCTGCTGCGTCCCACGCGAGAGGTTCTCCATCGAGTCGGTGAGCCGGTCCTTCGGGAAGTGGACGCGCGCGAGAATCTCCGGGATCCGGTCGCGCGTCTGGCTCGGCGCCATGCCGTAGAAGCGGGCCGCGTAGCTCAGGTTCTCGGTCGCGGACATCTTCTTGAAGAAGCTCGCCTCGACGGAAACGCGGTTGACGAGCCGCCGCACGGCCCGGTGCTCCCGGTAGACGTCGTGGCCGAAGATCCGCACGCTGCCGCCGTCGCTCAAGAGGAGCGTCGAGAGCAAGCGGACCAGGGTCGACTTCCCCGAGCCGTTCTGGCCGAGGATCGCGAGCGTCTCGCCCTTCCGCATCGTGAACGTGACGCCGTCGAGAGCGGCGACGCGCGTGCGCTCGCGGCCACGGAAGCGCCCCTTCCGCTTCTTGCGCCGCACGAACTCCTTGCGGAGGCCGACGACCTCGACCGCGGTCACGGCGCCGTTCGTCCCGGCCGGAGCGGTCATCGTCTTCTCAACTGTGTCCAACATTGGTTGCTCCTTCGGTCGTAACGGGCGAGAGACGGCGTGCGTGAGCCGCGCTCAGGAGGAGCGCGTGGCGCCGAAGAACGTCAGCCCAGGCGGAGCAACATCAGGCTTCAGAGGCTAGCAGCCGCACGCGGCGGCGCACAACTCCCCCGGGCGGGGGATGCCGAGCGTGCCTCGCGGGCCGAGGTCCGTAACGGCGCCTCATGCACGACAGCTGGGACGACACGCGCAGCGCAGGGGGAAGGGGACTCGCGATCTTCGCGGTCGTCCTCGGCGCCGTGCGCGCTCGCGGTCTCGGCCCTCGCGTTCATGCTGCTTGCGTCCGACCGCGCGGCGCTCCGCGCCGAGGTGCAGGCGATGGAGCAGCGCGTCGAGCAGCTCGGGGAGCGCGACGAGCGGCTCACCAACCGGCTCGGCTCCGCCGAGGAGACGCTCGAGCGCCGCGAGCGGGGCGCCGCTGGTCTCGCCGCGAGCACCCTCCGCTCTGTCTTCACCGTCGAGGCGGACCACGGGTTCGGCACCGGCTTCGTCGCGTGGGTCGACGGAACCTCGACGTACGTCCTTACGGCGCACCACGTGGTGGCTGGGACGCTCGCCGGAACGGTGACGCTGAAGCGCAAGAGCTCGGGCTGGCAGGGCGAGATCGCGGGCACGGACGAGCGGAACGACCTGGCGCTGATCCGGATGAACGCGCGCCCGAAGGGCATCGTCCCGCTCTGGCAGGAGCCGCTCACCGCGCCGCCGCGCCCGGGCGACGAGCTCCTGCTGGTCGGCAGCCCGTACGGGCTCGAGGGCTCGGTCACGAAGGGCATCGTCAGCCGCGTCACGAGGCGCGAGATCCAGACCGACGCTGCCGCCAACCCCGGCAACTCGGGCGGGCCTGCGGTCGACCGCCGCGGCCGGGTCGTCGGCGTGCTCGTCTCGGGCGGCGGGCAGAACGTGAACTTCGCGGTGCCGATCGCCCGCGTCTGCCTGAAGCTGCGCGCCTGCCGCTGACCGGAAGGGCGTCCCTTGACGCCGTCCGCCGCGCGCTCTACCTTGAAACCAGGTCGCGCGCCGAGGACGGCGCCGGCCGAGGCAATGGAGCCTCACGACTCGCGGAGTCGTGGGGCTTTTTTCGTGGTCCGACGCAGGAGGAGACGAGATGGCGGAGCTGGAGACGAGGCACTACCTGGCGAACGGCACGCTGCCGGACGCCCGGGAGGCGCTCGAGTGGGCGGGCGAGACGCGCGCCCAGATGGTCGACCTGAAGTTCTGCGACCTGTTCGGCCGCTGGCAGCACATGACGACGCCGGTGAGCGCGTTCGACGAGTCGGCGTTCGACGACGGGGTCGGCTTCGACGGCTCCTCGATCCGCGGCTGGCAGGGGATCAGCGAGTCGGACATGCTGCTGATGCCGGACCCGACGAGCGCGATCCTCGACCCGTTCACCGAGACGCCGACGCTCTCGCTCCTCTGCGAGGTCCGCGACCCGCTCACCGGCGAGGCCTACGAGAAGGACCCGCGCCTCGTCGCCAAACGCGCCGAGGCGTACCTCCGCTCGACGGGCATCGCCGACACCGCGTACTTCGGGCCTGAGTGCGAGTTCTTCGTCTTCGACGAGGTCTCGTACGAGCTCGGCCCGAACGCGGCGCACTACTCGGTCGACTCCGCCGAGGGGTACTGGAACTCGGGCAAGCCGGGGCTCGGCTACACGGTGCGCGAGAAGGAGGGCTACTTCCCGCCGGCGCCGCACGACACGCTGAACGACCTGCGCACGCGGATGGTGCTGATGCTCGAGCGCCTCGGGATCGCTTGCGAGTCCCACCACCACGAGGTCGCGTCGGCGGGCCAGTGTGAGATCGACCTGCGTTTCGAGCCGCTCACGCGCATGGCCGACCAGGTGCTGACGTACAAGTACGTCGTCAAGAACGTCGCGCGCGCGGCCGGCAAGAGCGTCACGTTCATGCCGAAGCCGATCTTCGGCGACAACGGCTCGGGGATGCACACGCACCAGTCCCTCTGGAAGGAGGGCACGCCGCTGATGGCGGACAAGTCGGGCTACGCAGGCCTCTCGCAGCTGGCCCGCGCGTACATCGGCGGCCTGCTCGCACACGCGCCCGCGCTGCTCGCGTTCTGCGCGCCGACGACGAACTCGTACCGGCGGCTGGTGCCCGGCTACGAGGCGCCGGTCAACCTCGTCTACTCGCAGCGCAACCGTTCGGCGTGCATCCGCATCCCGATGTACTCCGACTCGCCGAAGGCGAAGCGCGTCGAGTTCCGCTGCCCGGACGCGGCGGCGAACCCGTACCTCGCGTTCGCGGCGATGCTGATGGCGGGCCTCGACGGGATCGAGCAGGGGCTCGACGCCGGCGAGCCGGCCGACTACGACCTCTTCGAGGAGGACCGTGGAGTCACGCAGGTCCCGGGCTCGCTCGCCGAGGCGCTCGACGCGCTCGAGGCCGACCACGAGTTCCTGACCGCGGGCGGCGTCTTCAGCGAGGAGCTGATCCGGACGTGGATCGACTACAAGCGCGAGCACGAGGTCGACGTCGTGCGGCTCCGCCCGCACCCGGCCGAGTTCTCGCTCTATTACGACGCGTGATCGCAGCGCCTGCGCTGACGATCGAAGCGCTCACCGCCGCCGACTGGCCGGCGGTGAGCGCGATCTACGCCGAGGGGATCGCGACCGCGCAATGCCACCTTCGAGACCGAGGTGCCGTCCTGGGAGACGTGGGACGGCGCCCATCTGAGCGAGCATCGACTCGTCGCGCGCGACGAGAGCGGCGTGCTCGGCTGGGCGGCGCTCTCGGCGTACTCGGACCGCTGCGCGTACGCGGGCGTGGCCGAGGTCTCGGTCTACGTGGCCAAGGAGGCCCAGGGTCGCGGCGTCGGCCGGGCGCTCCTGAGCGCGCTGATCGAGAGCAGCGAGACGGCAGGGATCTGGACCCTGCAGGCGGGGGTCTTCCCGGAGAACCTCGCCAGCCTGAGGCTCCACTCGGCGTGCGGGTTCCGCGTCGTCGGCGTGCGCGAGCGAATCGGACAGCTGGACGGACAGTGGCGGGACGTCGTCCTGCTCGAGCGACGAAGCAAGGAGATCGCCTGATGATCAAGGTCGAAGCAGTCGTCATCCGCGAGCGCGTCGAGACGGTGATCGACGCGGTCGAGGAGGAAACGGGTCACGTCGGCGTGACCGTGGTCGAGGCGATCGGCCACGGGCGCGCAGCGCGGGATCACGCACGAGTACCGGGGCCGCGTGTTCGAGTCGCGCTTCCTGCCCAAGGCCGTGCTCACGTTCGTCGTCCCCGACGAGACTCGCGGAGCGCCGTCGTGGCCGCGATCTCGGACGCCGCGCGCAGCGGCAACGAGTCGGGCGACGGCCTCGTCTGGACGTCCTCCGTCGACAACGTCACGCACAACCGCACGGGCAGCAGCCTCGAGGAGGTGGAAGTCGGATGAGCAACAAGGAGCTCGCGATCGCGGCGAGCACGGTCTGGGTGGTCGTCGCCGCGATCCTCGTCATGTTCATGCAGGCCGGCTTCGCGTTCCTCGAGGCCGGCCTGACGCGGATGAAGAACGTCGGGCACGTCGCGGCCAAGAACGTGCTCGTGCTCGGGATCGCCTCGATCGTCTACTACCTCGTCGGCTACGGAATCGCGTTCGGCGACGGCGGGAACGGGATCGTCGGCGGCTCCGGCTTCTTCCCGTCGGTCGACGAACTGCTCGCGATCGGCGCGGCGCCGTTCAGCTGGTTCGGCTCGATCCCGGCCGGGGCCGGCTACCTGTTCCAGGTCGTGTTCGCCGCGGTCTCGCTCGCGATCGTCTGGGGCGCGATGGCCGAGCGGACGAAGCTCTGGGTCTACTTCGCCTTCGGCGTCGTCTTCACGCTGATCTACTCGGTCGTCTCGCACTGGATCTGGCACCCCGACGGCTGGCTGTTCGCCAGGGGTATGCAGGACTTCGCGGGCTCGACCGTCGTCCACTACCAGGGCGCGCTCGCGGCGCTCGCGGGGGCCCTCCTGCTCGGGCCGCGGATCGGGAAGTTCGGGCCCGACGGCAAGCCGAACGCGATCCCCGGCCACAACATGGCGTTCGTGACGCTCGGCGTGATCATCCTCTGGTTCGGCTGGTTCGGCTTCAACCCGGGCTCGACGCTCGGCGTCGTCACCGGCGAGAACCTCGGCTACTTCGCGTACGTCGCGCTGACGACGAACGTCGCCGCCGCGGCCGGCGCGCTCGGCGCCGTCTTCGTGTCGTGGCTCGTGATCAAGAAGCCCGACCTCTCGATGATGCTGAACGGCGTGATCGCGGCGCTGGTTGCGATCACGGCCGCGTGCGGTTTCGTGGCGCCGTGGGCGGCGATCGTGATCGGCGCGGTCGCCGGCGCGATCGCAGTGCTGGGTGTGCTCGCAGTCGAGCGGATCCGGATCGACGACCCGATCGGCGCCGTCTCCGTGCACGGCCTGGCCGGCGTCTGGGGCACGCTCGCGACCGGGATCTTCGCCGTCCCGGCACTCGCCGAGAACCTGGCCACCGGGAGCGGCGGCCTCTGGTACACGGGCAGCTTCCACCAGCTCGGCGTGCAGGCGCTCGGCCTGCTCGCGGTCGGCGTGTTCACGTTCTCCGCCTCGTTCGGCGCGCTCTGGGCGATGAAGGCGACGTTCGGGATCCGCGTCGAGCCCGAGGTCGAGACCGCCGGCCTCGACGTCTCCGAGCACGGCATGTGGGGCTACCCCGAGTTCTACATCCCGGTCCCGGGCGGCTACGGCACGGAGTCGCACGGCCACCTCGGGCTCGCGCACGCGCACGCCGCGCCGATCGGCGTCGCCAAGGCGAAGCCCGTCCTCGAGTCGACGTAACCGCTTGAGTACCGCCGTGGAGGCGGGTAGCGAGCGCGCGGACGTTCCGCTTCGGCGGGACGTCCGCCTGCTCGGCAACACGCTCGGGACCGTGCTCGTCGAGCAGGAGGGCGCCGACCTCCTGGCTGCCGAGGAACGGATCCGCGAGCTGTCGCGCCGCGCGCGCGAGGGCGGGCTCGCGCCGGGACCTCGACGACGCAGTCCGCGAGCTCGACCTCGAGCAGCAGACGAAGGTGCTGCGCGCGTTCGCGCTCTACTTCCAGCTCGCGAACATCGCCGAGCAGCACCACCGCCTGCGGCGACGTCGCGAGTACCTGCGCGAGCGGCGCACGCCACGCGAGTCGCTCGCCGAGGCGTTCGAGCTCCTCGCCGGCGTCGACGAGGCGGAGCTCGAGCGCCGCGCGCGGCACGTCTCGCTCGAGCTCGTGCTCACGGCGCACCCGACCGAAGCGACGCGCCGGACGATCCTCGCCGCACACGTCCGGCTCGGAGCAGCGCTGGCCGAGCTGGACGACCCGGAGCTGCCGGAGCCGCGCCGGCACGAGCTCGAGGCGGCGCTCGCGCGCGAGGTGACCGGGCTCTGGCAGACAGACGAGGTGCGCGGCCGACGACCGCGCGTCGGCGACGAGATCCGCCACGGCCTCTGGTTCTTCGAGCAGAGCCTGCTCGACGTGGCCCCACGACTGCTCGCCGACTACCGCGACCGCCTCCCCGGAGCGCCTGTCGCCACTCCGCTTCGGCTCGTGGATCGGCGGCGACCGCGACGGCAACCCGGCCACGAGCGAGCAGACGGTCGAGGAGGCGCTCGACCGCGCCCGCTCGCTCGCACTCGGCCGCTACCGCGAGGAGGTCCGTGCGCTCGCCGTTGAGCTCGGCGTCTCCGAGACACTCGCCACGGTCACCGACGAGCTGGCCGAGTCGATCGCCCGCGACGAAGCCGAGCTCTCGGAGTACGCCGCGAGCATCGGGGCGCAGAACGAGGGCGAGCCGTACCGGCGCAAGCTCTCCTTCGTGTGGTGGCGTCTCGGCAACGACGCCTACGGCTCAGCCGAAGCGTTCGCAGGGGACCTCGACGTGATCGACCGGAGCCTCCGCGCGAACCGGGCCGCCCGCCTGGCCGACGGTGCGCTGGCCGATCTGCGGCGGCGCGTCGAGCTGTTCGGCTTCCACGTCGCGAAGCTCGACGTCCGGCTGCACGCGCGCGACCTCGCCGACCCGACCGAGGCGGTGCGCCGGTTCGTCACGGGCGCCCGTCGGTTCCCCGAGGCGGTCGACACGCTGATCGTCTCCGGCGTACGGACCGCCGAGGACGTCCGCGCCGCGCTCGAGCTCGCGGGCGAGCTCCGGGTCGTGCCCCTGTTCGAGTCGATCGACGACCTGCGGGCGGCGACCGCGATCGTCGAGTCGCTGCTCGACGAGCCGCGCTTCGTACGCAACGGGCGGATCGAGGTGATGGTCGGCTACTCGGACTCGGGCAAGGACGGCGGCTACCTGACCGCGCAGTGGGAGATCTACCGGGCGCAGGAGGAGCTCGCCGCGCTCGCCGTACGTCGCGGGATCGAGCTGACGGTCTTCCACGGGCGTGGCGGCAGCGCCGGCCGCGGCGGCGGGCCGACGCACGCCGCGATCCTCGCCCAGCCGCCGGGGCACCCGCCCGGGCAGCTCCGCGTCACCGAGCAGGGCGAGACGATCTCGTTCAAGTACGGGCTCCCCGGCCTCGCGTACCGGAACCTCGAGGCGGCGCTCGCCGGCACGCTGCTCGCCGCGTTTCCCGAGGTCACGCACCCGGCGCCGCCGGAGGGAGCGGCGGAGCTGATCGGCGGGCTCTCCGAGCTCGCCCTGACCGCGTACCGAGAGCTCGTCTGGGAGGACGAGCGCTTCGTACTCGTTCTTCCGCGCGTTCACGCCCGTCGACGAGCTCGCGCTGCTCGAGATCGGCTCGCGGCCGAGCACGCGCCCGGGCGGCGACGACTTCCTGGGGTCGCTGCGCGCGATCCCGTGGGTCTTCGCCTGGACGCAGAACCGCTGCGTGCTGCCGGCGTGGTACGGGTGCGGCACGGCGTTCGCACGGGCGAACGTGGAAGAGCTACGCCGTCTCTACCGCGAGTGGCCGTTCTTCCGCTCGCTCGTCGAGAACCTGGAGATGACGCTGGCCAAGTCGAGCCTCGAGATCGCCGCCGGCTACCTCGAGCTCGTCGAGGACACGAGCCTGTTCGCTCTGATCGAGCAGGAGCACGCGCGCACGGTCGAGTCCGTCCTCGCGATCGTCGACACGCGCGAGCTGCTCGACCGCCACCCGGTGCTGCAGCGCTCGATTCGCCTGCGCAACCCGTACGTCGACCCGATGAACGCGATCCAGGTCGAGCTGCTGCGACGCTACCGTGGCGCGACGAACGAAGCCGAGCGCGACGACGTGCTCCGGCCGCTGCTCCGCTCGATCGCGGGAATCGCCGCCGCGCTGAGGAACACCGGGTAGGAGAGCCTGGCGGAACGTCGCTCGTCGCCGGGGTGCGATGCTCGTTCCGAGGCAAGGACGCAGGGAGCGCTCGTATCTGCAGTGATACGGGCGCGACTGAGGACGCAGCATCGGGGCGAGCAGCGCGTCCCGGCGGCACAGACTACGTTTCGTCAAGCTCTCCTTAATGCGGTACCAGTTCGTGGACTGCCGCTGGCAGCTTGGCGAGCCCGCTCTGGGCCGTGAGCTCTATCTCGCCGGCCACGTTCCCGGCGCGTCCTTCCTCGACGTCGACACCGAGCTCTCGGATCTCTCGGTCGAAGGTCAGGGACGGCATCCACTGCCGAGTGCGGATCGGTTCGCGGCCACCGCGTCGCGGGCGGGCATCGGCGGCGGCGCGTTCGTCGTCGCGTACGGGAGCATGGGCGGCGCCGAGCGGCTCTGGTGGTTGCTGCGCCACTTCGGCCACGACGCGTGCGCGGTCCTGCTCGGCGGGATCGAGAGCTGGGGCGGCGACCTCGTGGCCGGCGAGGAAGAGATCGTGCCGGCCGTGTTCGCCCCGCGCGAGCGGAGCGGCGACACGATCGAGGCGGACGAGATCCTCGAACGCCGAGACGACCTCGTCGTCGTCGACGCGCGGCTCGCGCCGCGCTGGCGCGGCGAGGAGAACCCGATCGACAAGGTGCCGGGCCGCATCCCCGGGGCACTGAACGCGCCGTGGAACGAGCCGCTGCCGGACCTCCCGAGCGGAGAGGTCGCGGCGTACTGCGGCTCGGGCGTGACCTCGTCGGTGACCGTCCACCGCCTGTGGCTCGCCGGTCGCGACGCGCGGCTGTACCCGGGCTCGTGGAGCCAGTGGGAGACGCTCGGGCTCCCCGTCGATCGCTCTTGAGGTCACGGGGACAGTCCCGGGACTGTCCCCGTCGCCCAACTGCACGTACTGACTCGTCAGCCGGCGATGAGGAGACTGCCTGCTCAGCGCGCCCTTTCCGTAGTACGTCGCAGTGAGAAAGGGACTGTCCCGGGACTGTCCCCTCGACCTCCCGCCCGGCGAAGTCGCGGCCGACTGCCCGTCGAACGCGATTTAGCGGCCATTTACCGAGGAGTAGGCTGCGCTTTACCGCCCCCTCTCTAGGGTCGGCCATCGACCCTAGGAGGATGAGATGAAACTCAGCCGCACATTTGCGTCGCTCGCTGCGGCGCTGATGTTTGTCGCACTCGCAGCACCCTCGGTCGCGCGCGCGGACGCCGTGACCGATTGGAGCGTCCACGCAAGCACTTCGATCTTCTCGACGGGCCCGACGGCCCACGGGTCGACGCAGTACTTCGCGATCGTGCACGGCGCAATGTACGACGCCGTCAACTCGATCGCGGGCGGCTACCAGCCGTACCTGAACGTGCCCGTTGCCAACCCCGCGGCGTCGCAGGACGCTGCCGCGGCGACGGCGGCGTTCAAGACGCTCGTCTGGCTCTTCCCGTCGCAGGAGTCGACGCTGCTGCCGAAGTACGACGCGTCGCTCGCACTGGTTCTCGATCCGGTGGCGAAGGCGCAGGGCATCGCCGCCGGTGAGGCGGCAGCCGCGGCGATGATCGCCGCACGGGGTGCGCCGCCGAGCGGGCCCGCGTTTGTGCCGCCGACGCTGCCGCAGCCGCCGGGCGGTTGGCGCCTGTCGCCGCCGCTGTTCGGGGGTGATCCGCAGTGGTGGGTCGGCGAGGAGGACACGTTCCTCGTCCCGAACGCGGAGATGCTCCGCACGGACGGACCGAACCCGCTCACGAGCCGTCAATACGCGAAGGACTACAACGAGGTCAAGCAGTTCGGCTCGTTGAACAGCACGAGGCGGACGGCCGACCAGACGATGGCGGCGATCTTCTGGCAGGCCCAGCCGCACGCGATCTACGGGGCCTTGATGCGCTCGTTCTCGACGAGGTACGGGCTGACCACGGCCCAGAACGCGCGCATGTTCGCGATGACGACGCTGGCGTCCGCAGACGCGGCGATCGGCTGCTGGAACGACAAGTACTACTGGGACTTCTGGCGACCGGTCGACGCGATCCGGAACGGGGACGCGGACGGTAACCCGGCGACGGAAGGTGACGCGAGCTGGCTACCGCTCTTCGACCCGTCGACCGCGTCGACGCCGCCGCTGTCCACGCCCGGGTTCCCGGACCATCCCTCGGGCCACAGCTGCGTGAGCAGCTCGATCATGTACGCGCTCACGGACTTCTTCGACACCGACGACATCTCCTTCGACGTGGCGAGCCCACGCTTCCCGGGCCAGACGAGGCACTTCGACTCGTTCTCCGAGCTGACCCGCGAGATCGTCGACTGCCGCGTCCACGGCGGGATCCACTTCCGCACCGCCGACACCCAGGGCGCAGTGCTCGGCCGGACCGTGGCCAAGTGGCTGCACCAGAACTACTTCAAGCCGGTGCGCTGACGAAGCGCAGCTAGTTCAGGCGAAGCGGCGGCGCGCGTCTTCCAGCGCCGCCGCTACGCCGCCCGGTCCCGGCGCAGCGCGCACCCGCACCGCGTCCGGTGGCTCGAACGTCCCCGCGCGAACCTCCTCGGCGACGCGCTCGTGCGCCTCGCGGAAGGGCACGCCCTCGCGCACGAGCTCCTCGGCCGCGTCGGTCGCGAGCAGCAGCGGGTCCGCGCACGCGGCGGCGAGGCGGCCGCGGTCGAAGGCGAGCTCGGCCACGAGCACCGCGAGCGCGCCGAGGCTGAGCCGCACGTCTCGCCGCGCCTCGAACACCGGCGCCTTGTCCTCCTGGAGGTCGCGGTTGTACGCGAGCGGCAGTCCCTTGACGACCGCGAGCAGCCCGGCGAGCCGCCCGAGCGCCGTCCCCGCCTTGCCGCGAACGAGCTCGGCGACGTCGGGGTTCAGCTTGTGCGGCATCGCCGACGAGCCCGTCGCGGCCCGCTCGGGCAGCCGCGCAAACGCGAACTCGCTCGACGACCAGAGCACGAGCTCCTCGCCGATCCGCGACAGGTGCGAGGCCAGCACCGCGCAGGCGTACAGATAGTCGAGCGCGAAGTCGCGGTCGGCGACCGCGTCGAGCGAGTTGCGCATCGTCTCGCCGGCCGGCGCCGGCAGGTCGAGCGTCGAGCCGGCGACTGCACCGGCTCCGAGCGGCAGCGGCGTGGCCTGCTCGCGCGCAAACCGGAAGCGGGCCCGGTCGCGCTCAAGCATCTCCACCCACGCGAGCAGGTGATGGCCGACGGTTACCGGCTGGGCGCGCTGGAGGTGCGTGTACCCCGGCATCGGCGTCTCCGCCTCGTCGTCGGCGCGGTCGAGGACCGTGAGCGCGAAGCGCTCGATCGCCTCGATCGCCTCGGCGCAGGCGTCGACGACGTAGAGGCGAAGCGCTGTCGCGACCTGGTCGTTGCGCGAACGCCCGGCGTGGATCTTGCGGCCGAGCTCGCCGAGCCCGGCCTCGATCGCGGTGTGGACGTCCTCGTGGCCGAGCTCCCAGGAGAGCCCGTCGAGCTGCCGCTCCACCTCGAGCAGCTCCTCGTCCGTGAGGATGCCGCCCGCCGCGAGACGGCGGGCATGGAGCCGCGTCCCTTCGACGTCGTAGTAGAAGAGCTCGGCGTCATGCGAACGCAGGAGCTGCTCGACCTCGGGAGCAAGCTCGGCCTCGACCCGGCCCGACCAGAGAGTCATGCGGGCGTGAGCTTACGCTCCCGCGCGGCGGCGAGCTCCACCTCGAGCGCGGCGATCCGGATGAAGCCCTCGGACGCCTCGTGCGGGAACGTCTCGCCCGTCCCGTAGGACGCCAGCGTCTCCGCGTAGAGCGCGTGCTCGGAGCGACGCCCGGTGACGACCGGTGTACCGGCCTGGAGCGAGAGTCGCACTTCGCCGGTGACGAGGCTCTGCGTCGCGTCGACGAAGGCGTCGTAGGCGCGGCGCACGGGGCTGAACCAGAGCCCGTCGTAGACCAGCTTCGCCCACTTCGGCTCGAGCTCACGCTTCGCGATCAGCTCGGCCTTCGTCAGCACGAGGTCCTCGAGCGCGCGGTGCGCCTCGATCAGCGCGATCGCCGCGGGCGCTTCGTAGAGCTCGCGGCTCTTGATGCCCACCGCGCGGTTCTCGATCATGTCGATCCGCCCGATCCCGTACGCACCAGCTCGCCGGTTGAGGTCGGCGATCAACTCGTGCAGCTCGAGCTCGTCGCCGTCGAGCGAGACCGGAAGCCCTTCCTCGAACCCGACGACGACGTCGACGGGCGGCGGCGCCGACGCGGGCGACGCGGTGAGCAGGAACGCGTCCTCGGGCGGAGCCGCCCAGGGATCTTCGAGCGCGCCGGCCTCGATCGCGCGGCCGAAGAGGTTGTCGTCGATCGAGTAGGGCTTCTCCGCCTTCGCCTCCACCGGGATGCCGCGCTGCTCCGCGTACTCGATCTCCTCGTCGCGCGTCCAGACGTGGTCCCGCAGCGGCGCGATCACGCGCACGCCGGGGTACTTCGCCTTGAACGCGAGCTCGAAGCGCAGCTGGTCGTTGCCCTTGCCCGTGCATCCGTGCACGACGGCCTCGGCGTCGAGCTCGAGCGCGAGCTCGGCGACCGCCTCCGCGATCACCGGGCGCGAGAGCGCGGAGACGAGCGGGTAGCGCCCCTCGTAGAGCGCGTTCGTGAGCAGCGCGCGCGCGACCTGCTCCGTCGCAAACTCGCGCTTCCGGTCGACGAGCTCGACCTCGCTCGCCCCTGCCGCGTAACCACGCGCGATCGCCGGCTCGAAGTCGGCATCCTGGCCGACGTCGACGAGCACGGCGACGACCTCGTCGAACCCGTAGTCCTCCTTCAGCCACGCGATCGCGCAGCTCGTGTCGAGCCCGCCCGAGTAGGCGAGCACAGCGGTCCCGCTCATGTCTCTCCTTCCAGGTGATGCCTGAGTTGCTCCGCCAGCTCTGCGCCCGTGACGCCTTCGCGCGCCGCGAGGAAGATCGTGTCGTCGCCTGCGACCGTGCCCGCGACGTCGCCGAGCGCCGCAGCGTCGAGCACGCGCGCGAGCGCGTTGGCGTGCCCGGGCGGCGTCTGGACGACGAGCAGGTTGCCGGTCGGAACGAGCGCGAGCGCGAACCGCCGCAGCGCCGAGGTCAGCTCGTCGAGCCTGTCGAGGTCGGCCGCACCCGGAAGCCCGTAGACGAGCCGACCGTTCTCGTCGCGCACCTTGACGAGCCCGAGCTGCGCAATGTCGCGCGAGACCGTCGTCTGCACCGCGTCGAAGCCCTGCTCGCGCAGCGCCTCCGCGAGCTCCTCCTGCGTCGCGAGCTTCTGCTCCTTGACGAGGCGCAGGATTGCGCCCTGCCGGTCGAACTTGCTCATGTCAGTAGGTCCTCCAGGATCGAAAGACCTTGGTCGAGCTCCTCGGGCGTGAGCGTGAGCGGCGGCGTGAGCCGAAGCGCCCCCTTGCCGGCGGTGCCTACGACCAGTCCACGCTCGAGGCACTGCTCGACGGTTACGTCCGTCTCGACCGCGAGGAGCAGGCCGCGCCCGCGTACGCCCCGCAGGCGGAGGCGAATCGCCGCGCTCGCGCTGCGCACGTTCGCGAGCAGTTCGTCTGTGATCGCGTCACAGACGGCGACGCCGGCCGCGCACGCCACCGGGTTGCCGCCGAACGTGCTCGCGTGGTCACCCGGCTCGAACGCGCCGGCGGACCCGTCGGCGACGAGCAGGCAGCCGATCGGCAGGCCGTTGGCCAGTCCCTTCGCGAGCGTGACCGCATCGGGGCGGACGCCGAGCTGCTCGAACGCGAAGAACGTGCCCGTGCGGCCGACGCCCGTCTGCACCTCGTCGAACACGAGCAGCGCCCCGGCCTCGTCCGCGAGCTCGCGCGCTGCGGCGACGAACTCTGCGTCGAGGGGGACGACGCCGCCCTCGCCGAGGATCGGCTCGAGCAGGATGCAGCCGGTGGCTTCGCCGACGGCGGCGGCGAGCGAGCCGGCGTCGTTCGGCGCGGCGAACACGACCGCGGGCAGGAGCGGCTCGAACGCCGCGCGCTTCGCTGGCTGCCCGGTGACCGAGAGCGCTCCGGTCGTGCGGCCGTGGAACGAGCCTTCGAGCGCAACGACGCCCGGCTTGCCGGTCGCCTTGCGTGCGTACTTGAGCGCGGCCTCGATCGCCTCGGCGCCCGAGTTGCAGAAGAACGCCTGGCCGCCGCCGAGCCGCGCAGACAGCCGCTCGGAGAGCTCGGCCATCGGCTCGGTCCAGTACAGGTTGGACACGTGCCAGAGGCGGTCGAGCTGCTCGTGCGCGGCGGCGAGCGGCGCAGGGTGCAGGTGCCCGAGCCCGACGACGGCGATCCCGCCGAGGAAGTCGAGGTAGCGCCGCCCGTCCGCGTCGACCAGCCAGGCTCCCTCGCCCGCGACGAAGGTGACGTCCTGCCGCGCGTAGGTCGGAAGGACTTTGTGGCTCTGAACCACGAGCGTCACGCGACCACCGCCGTGGCACCGATTTCCGCGCGCAGCCCACCCCGCGCGGCAAGAACTGCGGCGCGCACCTTGGGGACGATCCCGCCCTCGAGCTCGCCTGAGTCGAGCAGCGCGTCGGCGTCGTGCGCCGCGAGCGTGCCGGCGACGGCGCCGCCGAGCAGCACGCCCGGCACGTCGGTCACGAACAGGATGCGGTCGGCGTGGATCCCGACCGCGAGCGCGGCCGCTGCCTCGTCGGCGTTCACGTTCAGCGGGCCAGCCGCGATCGGCGCGACGACGGGGATCAGGCCCCGGGCGAGCGCGGTCTCGACCGCGGGCGGCCACGACGGCAGCGGGTCGCCGACGTGGCCGAGGGCAGGCACTGGCTCGGCGCGCAGCCCGATCTCGTCGCCGAGCAGGCCGACTGCGCGGGGGCCGATCGCCTCGCAGAGGTCGGCGTTCACCCCGGCAAGCGCGCGGCGCACGAGCACGAGCGCCGCGCCGCTCGTCACGCGCCGGCCGTCGACGAACTCGACGCGCAGCCCGAAGCGCTCCATCTGCGCCGAGATCTGCGGCCCCGCCCCGTGCACGACGCAGACCTCGTGTGCCTCCGCGAGCTCGAGGATCGTCGCGGCGCCCTCCGCCGCGACCGCACCACCGACTTTGACCAGAACCCTCAAGAGCGGTACTCCGCGTTGATGCGCACGTACTCCGACGACAGGTCGCTCGTCAGGTACGTCGCCGTCCCGGCGCCGAGACCGAGGTCGAGCACAACGGTGACCGTGTCGCCGGCGAGCTCCGGCTCGACGCCGCGCGGCGTTCCGTGCTCGAGCACGCGCACGCCGTCGAAGTCGAGCGTGACGCGGTCCGGGTCGAGGCGCGCGTAGCCGCCGTTGTAGGGCGCCGAGCCCGCAGCGGCGAGGATCCGGCCCCAGTTCGCGTCGCGCCCGTGCAGCGCCGTCTTCACGAGCGGCGAGGTCGCGATCCGACGCGCGATCGCCTTCGCCTCGTCGGCCGTGGCGGCGCCCGTGACGCCGATCTCCGCGACGACGGTCGCACCCTCGCCGTCGGCGACGATCTGGGCGGCAAGGTCGGAGCAGACCTCGTCGAGCGCGGAGGCGAACGCATCGTCGTCGAGCGGCGCGCCCGCGGCGCCGTTCGCAAGCAGGAGCACTGCGTCGTTCGTCGAGCACTCGCCGTCGACCGAGATCGCGTTGAAGCTGCGCTCGACGGCCGGCCGGAGGAAGTCGAGCGCCTCGCCCGGCTCGAGCGCGTAGTCGGTCGTGACGACCGCGAGCATCGTGGCGAGGTTGGGATGGATCATCCCCGACCCCTTCGCCATCCCGCCGACGGTGAAGCCCGGACCCCGCACGACGGCCTGCTTCGTGCGCGTGTCCGTCGTCAGGATCGCCTCGGCCGCGTCAGTGCCGCCGTCCGCCGTGAGCGCGGCCGCCGCGCCGTCGAGGCCCGCGAGCAGCGGCTCGAGCGGCAGCGGCACGCCGATCACGCCGGTCGAGAGCACGAGCACCTCCTCCTCGGCGAGCCCGAGCAGCTGCGCCGTCTTCGCGGCGGTCGCCTCTGCGTCGCGCTCGCCGGGTGCGCCGGTGGCGGCGTTGGCGTTGCCGGCGTTCGCGACCACCGCCTGCGGCTGGGCGAGCTCTAGGTGGCGCTTGGAGACGACGACCGGGGCTGCCTGGAGCCGGTTGACCGTGAACATGCCGGCACCCGTCGCGCGTTCCGTCGAGCGGACGAGCGCGAGGTCGCGGCTGCTGCGCCGGAGGCCGCAGTGCACGCCGCTCGCGACGAACCCCTTGGCCGCCGTGACGCTCACACGAGCACCCCGTGGAGCCGCAGCCCGGCGGTCTCGTCGAGCCCGAGCGCGAGGTTCGCGTTCTGCACGGCCTGGCCTGCGGCGCCCTTGCCGAGGTTGTCGAGCGCGCAGACGACGATCGTCTTCCCGGTGGCGCGGTCCTCGAAGACGCCGAGCTCGGCGCTGTCGCCCCCCTGGACGCGGGCGAGCTCGGGCGCGACGCCGTCCGCGAGGACACGCACCACGTCCGACCCCGCGTACGCGTCCTCGAGCCGCCCACGCACGTCGCCGGCGGTGTTCGCGTAGCAGGTGACGAGCAGCCCGCGGCGCACGGGCAGGAGGTGCGGTACGAAGCAGACCGGGAAGCCGAGGGCCTGCTCGAGCTCGGGGCGTGCTGGTGCGTGCCGACGCGGTAGGGCGACACGTTCTCGAGCACGAACCCGGCGTGCGACGCCGTCTTCAGCGCGCGACCCGCGCCCGAGACGCCGGACTTGGCGTCGACGACGACCGAGGACGGCTCGACCAGGTCGGCGATCGGCGCCAGCGCGAGCAGGGTCGCCGTCGCGTAGCAGCCAGGGTTCGCGACGAGGCGGCCCGACGGCGGTCCGAGCTCGGGCACGGCGTAGCTCCACTCGCCGAGGTCGCCTGGCCGCGGATGCTCGAACCCGTACCACGCCGGATAGAGCGAGGCGTCCCGCAGCCGGTGGGCGCCCGAGAGGTCGACCACGACCGCTTCGCCCGGAGGCTCGAGTCCCGCCGCCTGCTCGTGCCCGAGGCAGAGGAAGACGACGTCCGCTCCGGCGGCGAGCGCCTCGTCGTTGGGCACGAACGCCGGCAGGGCGCCGTTCAGCCGGACGTCGAGCGCCGACGCCGGCCGCGACGCGAGCGAGTCGGAGCCGAGCGCGACCAGTTCGAGCTCCGGGTGCGCGAGCACGCGGTCGAGCGTCTCCTGGCCCGCGTACCCGGAGGCACCGAGGATCGCGGCGGTCGGCATCTGCGTAGTATGCCAGAAGCGTGGTAATATGCGAGCGGTATGCACGAGCTGCTCGCCGATCTCGCCGCCCGCTACGTCCAGCGCGTCGACAGCTTCGACGAGACCGTCGCCTCCTACGAGCGGCTGGGCTTCGAGCAGGTGCAGGCCTGGGACGGCGGCGGCGAGGCGCGGAGCGCCCTCTTCCGGACCGGCCCGGCCCTGCTCGAGGTCGTCGAGGGCCGAGTTGAGGAACCGGCCGCGCGCGCGTAGCATCGCGGCGTGGTCGCCCGGGGTCTCGTCGCGCTGGTGGCGCTGCTCGCGTTGTCGAGCGCGGCCGCAGCGGCGAAGGCACCCTACTCAGTCGAGCTGAAGACCTTCTCGTTCGCCACGGGGACGAAGGCCGGGACGACGGCGGCCGGCGGCGCGCTCACGCTCGCCTCGAGCGGCCTCGGCAGCCTCTCGTACACCGATCCGCACGGATACGGGACGACCACGTACGACACAGGCACGTGGACGTCGGACTGGCACGAGCCGGGCTTCGCGTTCGCGCAGGCAGTGCCGTCGTGGAACGCCTCCACGCCGCCCGGCACCTGGATCCAGGTCGAGCTGCGGGCGCGGACGCCGGACGGCGGCGAGACGAAGTGGTACGTCCTCGGCCGGTGGGCGTCGGGGGACGAGGACTTCCATCGCACGTCGGTGCCTGCGCAGGGCGACAAGGACGGCTTCGTCGCCATCGACACGTTCATTCCCAAGCGCGCGCTCCCGGCGTACCAGCTCCGGCTCACGCTCCTGCGAGCGTCGGGGAGCGCGGCGAGCCCATCCGTCACACGACTCTCGAACGTGGCCGCGAACGACGCGTCGCCGTACGAGCCGAGCGAGACGACGATGGACGAGGAGATCGTGCTGGACGTCCCCGAGTACTCGCAGGAGATCCACGCCGGGCACTACCCCGAGTTCGACGGCGGCGGCGAGGCGTGGTGCAGCCCGACGTCGACCTCGATGATCCTCGCGTACTGGGGCCGTGGCCCGACCGCTGCGGACTACGCGTACGTGACCGCCGCCGACCCGGGCCATCCGGACCCGTGGGTCGACTACGCCGCGCGGTACACCTACGACTTCAACTACCAGGGCGCGGGCAACTGGCCGTTCAACATCGCGTACGCCGCGCGCTTCGGGCTCGAGGGAGCCGTCACGCAGCTGCGCTCGCTCGCCGAGGCCGAGCAGTTCATCAAGGCCGGCATCCCTCTCGTCGCCTCGCTCTCGTTCGGCTCGGGAAAGCTCGACGGCTTCCTCTTCAAGAGCACGAACGGCCACCTGCTCACGATCGTCGGCTTCACGGCCGACGGAAACGTCGTCTCGAACGACCCCGCCGCCCTCACCGACGCGGACGTCCAGCGCGTGTACGACCGGGAGCAGTTCGAAGACGCGTGGATGAGCTCGACGGGCGGACTCGTCTACCTGCTCTATCCGCCGGGGACGCCGCTCCCGCCGAGCCAGGGGAACTGGTAGCCGCTACGGATGCATCGTGAGCTCGGCGAGCTCGCGGATGCGGTCGGTCGTGATCCCCTCGCGCTGCTCGCGGATCAGCGGATGGTCGCCGTCGCTCAGCACGAGCTCCGGCCGGTACTCGAGCTCCTGCGTGACGACCTCGAGCGGCAGGTTGAGCGTGTCCGGGTAGCCGGGCAGCGCGTTCGAGAACCAGCCGAAGTACCCGGGCTCATCCATACGCGCGGGATCGTCCCAGAGCTCGAGCACGCGCTCGAACGACGTCGCGCTCAGCGACGACCAGACGCCGAAGCGGAAGTCGTCGTCCGAGTCGAGCACCGGGATCGTGAGGACGCCGCGGATGAAGAAGCTCGGCTCGCCGGCGTCGTCCGTCCAGCGGCAGAGATCGTCGGTGAGCGCGTCGTCCTCGCTGCGCGGCCCCTCCCAGTACGCGGGCTCGGAGAACGACAGGTCGTGAGGAAGCCCCTCGTGCTCGCGACCGCAGCGGCTGCAGGTCCAGTGCACAGGGCGCCCCCGCGCTACGCCGCAGCGTGCTCCGGTAAGTACGGTCGCCAGCGCTCCGGGATCTTCGGTGCCGCGAGCTGGATGAAGAGCACGGGTGTCGGCGGCCGCGGGTGGACGCGAAGCTCCATGTGCACCTCGTGCAGGAGCCGGTTGCCCTTCTTGTGGTTGCAGGTCGCGCACGACGTGACGACGTTCTCCCAGACGGAGTCGCCGCCGCGCGAGCGCGGGACGACGTGGTCGAGCGTCAGCCGGCCGTTCGACGAGCCGCAGTAGACGCAGCGCCAACCGTCACGCGCGAAGAGCGCGCGCCGCGAGATCTTGCGCTGGATCGCGCGCGGGACGCGAACGTAGTGGACGAGCCGGATCACGTGTGGCCACCGGAAGGTCGTGGTGGCCGAGCGGAGTGGTCGGTCGAGCTCTTCGATCACCTCCGCCTTCCCCTTGAACACGAGCACGTGGGCACGCCTGAGCGTGGTCACGTTCAGCGGCTCGTAGCTCGCATTCAGTACGAGGACCTGCTGCATACCGGAGGGAAATCTAGCGGAGGTAGTCCCTAGCAACCCCGATTCCAGGCCAGGTAGTAGAGGCTCTTCGGCCATTCCCAGGCGATCCCGAGGATGCGGTTCGCGGCCGAAGGATCGCTCCCGACCACGCTCAACTCGCCGTCGAAGCAGCGCTCGACGATCACCCGCGCCCTCCGTACGTGGTACGACGACGTGACGACGACGAGCGAGTCCCAGCCCCGCCGCTCGGCCTCCGCGGCGATCCAGCGGGCCTCGCCCTGGGTGCTGTAGGGGGCCGGGTCGAAGCAGACCGCCTCGCCAGACTCGCAGAGGCGGTTCGCCTCCTCCCAGCCCTTCGCGTTGCCGTCCGAGATCACGAGCGTCTGCGCGGCGCCGGCGCGGACCAGCCGTTCCCCCTCCGGCAGCCGGTCGTCCTGTCCGCCCGCGAGCACGACCACCGCGTCCGCGCGCGTGTCGACGTCGTCCTCGCCCGGCCAGACGAAGAGGTAGGCGGTCACGGCGGCGACGACGACCGCGACGAGAAGAGCGAAGAGGAGTCTCAGTGCGCCATCGCGCGCTCGACGGCCTCGAGCTCCTCGGGTGAGAGCGCGACGGACGGCCGTCCGCGGTCGAGCTCCTTCATGTAGATGCGCGCGTAGTCGCGGCCCTGGATCGCGCTGACGACGACGCCGGTTCGCGACGCGTCGAGGAGCGCGAACGTCGCGGACGACTGTCCCGCCTTGTCGCCGTACGCGTCGTAGCGCAGGATCGACGTCTTCGAGACGCAGTCGTCGACGCGTCGGTCGACGCGCGAGAGCGCAGCGGCAACCTCGTCGACGGCGCGGTGGAGGTCGTCGATCCGCCCCTGGAGCGAGACCGCGAAGTCGACCAGGTCGCCCTTGCCGCCGCCGAGCAGGACGAGCTGCGCCGAGCGAACGCGACGGACGCGCTGCCACGCGACGAGTGAGACGCCGACCGCGAGGAGCGCCAGCAACGCGGCGCCGAGCGCGATCCACGCCGCGGTCGAGCTGGACAGGTCCATCGCCTAGTGCCCCTTCCAGTAATGCTGCCGAGCTTCTGGGTCGCGAGCACCAAGCCAGAGGCCGCACTCGCTCGCAGCCAAGGCTGCCAGCCTTGGTAAGAGCGAGGGTGGACTCTGGCGCCGCGTGATCGCGGGCCAGAAGCCGGCGTGTATTGCTGGGAGGGGCCCGAGGCTAGCGAGGCAACGCGAAGACGACCTGATACTCGGCGCTGTTGTTCTGCGTCCTCGCCTCGCCCGGCACCGGCGCGACGTCGACCTTCACCGGCGTCGTCGGGCCGAACGGCGGCTGGCCGAGATCCTCGAACTCGACGCTCTTCGACTCGCCCGAGTTGATCAGCTGGATCGTCTTCGTCTGCACGATCGGCTCGGGGCTCTTCTGGATCGTCAGCGTGACCTCGATCCCGACCTCCTGCGACTCGCCGCTGTTCTGGATCGTGACGCGGAAGGCGAGGTCGCTGCCGGCCTCGACAACCGTCTCCTCGCCCTCGTTCAGCTGCTCGCCCGAGGGCAGCACGACCGTCGAGACGATCCCGGTCCCGTGCAGGCCGGTCGGCGTCCCGCCCTGGGCCGCCTCGTTCAGCCGCCGCCAGAGCGCGGTCATCGAGCGCTCGCTCGCGAGGTCGGACGTGACGATGAAGTTCGAGTCCGGCACGGCCACGCCCGTGATTCCCTGTTCCTCGAGCTCGGTCTTCGAGGGCTCGACGAAGAGGTCGTCCCAGATCACGTCGCTCGCGACGAAGCGCTCGGCCTGGGTGGCGAGCAGCCGGCCGGACGCGGCGGCGTCGCGTGAGTTCGCCGTCTGCTCGAACGCGCCGGCGAGGCCGTTGAGCCCGCTGCTGCGGAACTGAAGCGCCTCGATCGAGGCGGTGTGCGCGTCGCGCAGCGGTCCCGGTGGGTCGATGCCCTCCGCGTTGGTGACGACCTGGTTCTGGCGCGAGGCGAGACCGTTGATCGCGTTGATCAGGTCCTCCTCCCCGACCCCGGGCGTCGTCAGCTGTTCGTTGAGGTCGCTGCCGATCGCGGCCGACGAGTCCGCGACCTGGTTCATCTCCTCCATGTAGTCGCGGTAGGCGTTCTCGCGGCTCTCGCTGCGACAGCTCTGGACCCAGAAGACGAGCACGACCACGACGAAGATCGCGAGGGCGACCAGGAGGATGAGGCGGAGGAGCGGCGTGAAGCCCTGCGGGCCGCGCAGCTGCGGCCTGCGGGGCGGGCCGCCGCCCGAGCGCCCGCCGCGCGTGCCCGGCGCGGGACGGCTCTGCGTCGCCTGCTGCGTGTCCGCATCGTCGTCGAAGAAGTCGAACTCGATGATGTCGTCGTCGCGCTCGGACATGAGCGTGGGTGACTCTAACCCCCGCAGGACTTCGCCCATGGGTGCTTAACCCCTCTTGAACCGTGGCGCAAGCCCTTGCGAACCACCCTGCGCCCGAGCTCGCGCTGGGGCGTTACCGGCCCCTGCGCCCCCTCGGGAGCGGCGGCTCGGGCTCCGTCTGGCTCGCCCGCGACGAGCAGACCGGGCTCGACGTCGCCCTGAAGATCGTCCCCCGCGAGGGAAAGGCGGGTGCTCGCGCGGACCGCGAGGCCGAGGCCGCCGCGCGCCTTCGGCATCCGACCTGCCTGCGCTCGTATGCGTTCGGGCGGGAGCGGGGCCATGTCTACATCGCGTACGAGTACGCGCCGGGCCGGACGTTCCGCGAGGCGCTGCGCGCCCGCGAGCTGACCGACGCCGAGGCGATCGAGGCCTGCGCGCAGGTGCTCGAGGGCCTCGCGCACGCCCATGGACGGGGCGTCGTCCACCGCGACGTCAAGCCCGCGAACGTGCTCGTCGGCGAGAGCGGCAACGTCAAGCTGCTGGACTTCGGACTCGCGGCGTTCGCCGAGGCCGAGACCCTGACCGCGGTCGGCGACGTGCCGGGGACGCTCGCCTACATCTCGCCCGAGCGGCTCGCCGGCGAGCAGGGCGGCGTTCCGGGTGACATCTGGGCCGTGGGCGTGATGCTCTGGGAGGCACTGGCGGGCCGGCATCCGTTCTGGCGTCCGTCGCTGATGGAAACCGGGCGCGCGATCGAGGCGGGGCCGCCGCCCCTGCGGAGCGAGCGTCCGGACCTGCCGCCCGCGCTGCTCGAGGCCGTCGACCACGCACTCGCGCTCGACCCGCGCAAGCGCCCGACCGCCGCGCGTCTCGCCGACCTGCTGCGCGACGCGCGCCCGCGCCGCCCGGTCGCCGGGGCACGTAACACTGTGTTACTTGCCCGCTCGGCCCGCGCTGCGGCCGCGGGGATCCTCGCCGTCGGAGCCGCGACCGTCCTGCCCTTCTGGCCGCCGGGGCTCGCCGCCGCGCTCGCCGCGCTCGCCGCCGCGCTCGCCTTCTTCCGCCCTCGCCTCGGGCTCGCGGCCGCGCTCGGCGTCGCCGTGCTCCCGCTCGGGAACTACTCGCTCGGGCTCGCCCTGCTCTTCGCCGCGCTCGCGCCGGTCTGGCTCGCGCTCGTGACCTCGGCGCCGCGCCCGGTCCGGCGCGGAGCGATCGCGGCGACGGCCACGGTCGCGCTGGCCGGTCTGGCCCCGCTCGGGATCGCACGCGAGGAGAGCCCATTCGTCGCGCTGGACGCGTTCGCCGGCGCCGTACCGGCGGAGACGTGGCGAGTGGCCCTCGGGCTCGCCGTCGCGGCCGCAACGGTCACGCTCGCCCGCACGCCGTGGCGGGCCGTGCTCTGGGGCGCAGGCCTGATGGCTACGCTCTTGCTTCCCAACGCCGAGCTGGAAGCCCTCCCCGTGATCGCGGCGACCTGGGCCGCCTCGGCGGTCTTGGCCGCGAGAGCGGCGACTTAGAATCAGCCGGCGGGGAAACTCGCCGCCATGGTTCTCCGCGCCATCGAACAGAAGATCGAAGCCCTCGTCGAGGGTGTCTTCGGCCGCGCCTTTCGCACGAACGTGCAGCCGGTCGAACTCGCGCGCAAGCTCGTCAAGGAGATGGACGACCACCGGCAGGTCTCCGTCTCCCGGATCTACGTCCCGAACGAGTACAGCGTTTACCTCTCGCCCGGCGACCGGGCGCAGTTCGAGGGCTACGAGGCGTCGCTGATCACCGAGCTCCAGGACTACCTCGCCGCGCATGCCCGGCGCGAGTCCTACGCCCTGCTCTCGAGCCCGAAGGTGCTGATCGACACCGACGAGGACCTCGAGGTCGGGGAGTTCGGGATCGCGACCCGGATGGCCCAGCCGCAGCGGGCCGTGCCGGCGGAGGCTCCCGCGCCCGACGTCGAGTCCGGAGCGACGATGATCTACAAACCGTCGGCGCCGGTCGAGACGCAGGCGGCCTCGCCCGTGGAGCTCGGCGTCGAGCGGGAGCTCGCCTACCTCGACGTCGACGGCGAGCGGCACGACCTGCGTAAGCGGCGAAGCGTGATCGGCCGCTCAAAGGACTGCGACGTGCAGCTGGCCGACCCGAACGTCTCGCGCCGCCACGCCGAGGTGCGCCAGGAAGGGACGGCGTACTGGATCGTCGACCTCGACTCGACGAACGGGATCGAGGTCAACGGCCGGCGGGCCAAGCGTGCGCGGCTCGACTCGGGCGACACGGTCACGATCGGCTCGACCGACCTGGTCTTCCAGCAGGAGCTGGAGTGAACGTGTTCGGAGCCACGCTCGGCGACTCGATCGCCGTCGACGAGGCGCTGCTCGTGCTCAAGGTGCTCTTCCTCGTCCTCCTCTACCTCTTCATCTGGCGGATCGTGCGGAGCGCCAGCCGCGACGTCCGCATGCCGCAGGAGAGCTTCATCCTCCGCCCCGGAGACGCCGAGGCGGCAGCGGCGTCCGGGCTGGCGGCCCCGCAGCCCGTGCAGACCGGAAAGCTGGTCGTGGTCAAGAGCCCCGCGCTCGAGGAGGGCACGACGTTCGAGCTCGACTCGGCCGCGCTGACGTTCGGCCGCGGCGGCCAGAACGACGTGCCTCTGGAGGAAGACGAGTTCGCGTCGGCGCGCCACGCGCGCTTCGAGCCGCGCCGCGACGGCGTCTGGGTCCAGGACCGCGGCTCGACGAACGGCACGTTCGTGAACGGCGCTCAGCTCGAGCGTCCGCGCCGCCTCGCGCCGGGCGACATCGTGCGCGTCGGGGAGACCGACCTGAGGTACGACCGGTGAAGCTCGGCCGCTCGGCGGGCGGCAGCGACCCGGGTCGCAAGCGTCGCCGCAACGAGGACTCGTACGTGCTCGAGCCGCCGCTGTTCGCAGTCGCCGACGGGATGGGCGGGGCGCAGGCGGGCGAGATCGCGTCGAAGCTGGCGGCCGGTGCGGTCAAGGAACGGGGGGCGGCCGTCGAGGACCTGATCCAGGAGGCGAACCGCCGCGTGCACCGGCGCTCGCAGGAGGACCCGGGCACGTCGGGGATGGGCACGACGCTCACCGTCGCGTCGGTCGAGGACGGCTCGGTCTCGATCGGCCACGTCGGGGACTCGCGCGCCTACCTCGTCCGGGACGGCAAGCTCGAGCAGCTGACGGAGGACCACTCGCTCGTCGGCGAGCTCGTGCGGAGCGGCAAGCTCTCGCGCGAGGAGGCCGAGGTCCACCCGCAGCGCTCGATGATGACGCGCGCGGTCGGGACCGACCCGGACGTCGACGTGGACACGTTCGCGGTCGAGCCGCGCGCGGGCGACCTCTTCCTGCTCTGCTCCGACGGCCTGACGACGATGGTCGAGGACGACGAGATCCTGCGCCTGGTCGAGCAGCAGCGCGGCGATCTCGACGCGCTCGTCAAGGCGTTGATCAAGGCGGCGAACCGCGGCGGCGGCGAGGACAACATCACCGTCGTCGCGTTCGAGGTCGTGGGCGACGATGCGGCGATCGAGGAGAAGGCCGTCGCCGCGGCACCGGCAGACGACGCCGACGACGAGGACACGCTCACCGAGGCGGACGCAGTCCCCACGGTCGACACGATGGTCGTCAGCGCCGAGGAGCTGGCCGCGGCCTACGAGCGCGAGCCCGCCCAGTCGCGCCGCCGGAGCTTCCGCTCGCGCCTGCTCTCGTTCCTCGTCGTCCTCGCACTGCTCTTCGTGGTCGCGTTCCTGATCCTCTGGGGCCTCGCGGCATGACGTTCGAGCTCCCGTCACGACGGCCGCTCGGGCGCGAGCGGAGGATCCGTCATGACGGGAACTCTTCCGCCCGCAACCGCGAGCTCCTCAACCTGCTCGTCGTCGGCCTGCTGACCGGGATCGGCTTCGCGAGCGTCTACATCGCCCGCTCCGAGGTGGTCTCGCCCGAGTCGCTCACGTACGCGGGCTTCTTCGTCTTCCTCTACCTCGCCGCGCACGTCGTCGCGCGCCTGACCGTGCCGCACGCCGACCCGTACCTGCTCCCGCTGGCGGCCTTCCTGACCGCGGTCGGCGTGACCGAGATCTACCGGCTCGAGCCGGAGGACGCGTTCAGGCAGGGGCTCTGGGTCGTGATCGGCGTCGGCCTCTTCTCGCTCACGCTCCTGGCGATGCGACGCGACTTCCGCCGCCTCGAGTCGTACAAGTACGTGATCGGGCTCGGCGCGCTCGCGCTGCTCGTGCTCCCGGCGCTGCCCGTGATCGGGCGCACGGTGAACGGCGCACGGCTCTGGGTCGGGATCGGGCCGTTCCAGTTCCAGCCGGGCGAGTTCGCGAAGATCCTCCTGATCGTCTTCCTCGCGGGCTACCTGCGCGAGAAGCGCGAGGTGCTGGGCCAGGGCCGGCTGAAGGACTTCGGGCCGCTGCTCCTGATCTGGGGCGGCGCGATGGCAGTGCTCGTGCAGACGAACGACCTGGGCTCGGGCCTCCTCTACTTCGGGATCTTCCTGGCGATGCTCTACGTCGCCACGACGCGGTTGATCTTCGTCGTCGGCGGCGCGGCGCTCTTCCTCGCGGGCGCTGCATTCGTGTACCGGGTCGTCCCGCGCGTCGAGGACCGCGTCTCGATCTGGCTCGATCCGTGGCGGTACGCGCAGGACGAGGGCTACCAGCTCGTGCAGTCGCTGTTCGCGATCGCGTACGGCGGGTTCGGCGGCACCGGGCTTGGCCGCGGGACGTTCTCGTCGACGGGCGGCCAGGACCTGATCCCGCACCTGAACACCGACTTCATCTACGCCGCGCTCGCCCACGAGCTCGGGCTCGTCGGGATCGCCGCGGTACTGCTCGTCTACATGCTGTTCGTCGCGCGCGGATTCAGGGTGGCGATGCTCGCGCAGGACGGCTTCTCGAAGCTGCTCGCGGTCGGCCTCACGTTCAGCTTCGCGCTGCAGACGTTCATCATCGTCGGCGGTGTCCTCCGCCTGATCCCGCTGACGGGGCTGACGCTCCCGTTCGTGAGCTACGGCGGCTCGAGCCTGCTCGCGAACTTCGTCCTCCTGGCCGGCCTGCTGCTGGTCTCGAACCGCGCGAACGCGCCGCGCTCGTGAACCGCGCGATCAGCAGGCTCGCCGTCTTCTCGCTCGCGCTGATCGGCTCGCTGATCCTGGCGACGACGTACTGGCAGTCGTGGGCGGCACCCGGGCTCGCGCAGCGGCAGGAGAACGCGATCCAGACCGTCGCGCAGTTCACGGTCGAGCGCGGGACGATCTACGCCTCGAACGGCCGAACCGTCTTCGCGCGCAACCGGCCGCGCAAGGTCGGCGGCCGCACGCTCTACTTCCGGCGCTACCCGACGCGAGGGCTCGCCGCGCACGTCGTCGGCTACTCGACGCAGGTGCGCTCGCGCGCCGGGCTCGAGGAGTCGATGAACGACTTCCTGACGGGCTCGAACGCGAACCTGAGCACGGTCGTCGGCACAAACGTCGACAAGCTGCTCGGCCGCCACGTCGTCGGCAACGACCTCGTGCTGACGCTGAACGCCCGCGCGCAGGGCGTGGCGCTGCGGGCGCTCGGCCGGCGGTGCGGCTCCGTCGTCGCGATCGAGCCGGCGAGCGGCCGCGTGCTCGTGATGGTCTCGACCCCGACGTACGACCCGAACCTCGTCGAGGGCAACTATCGCCAGATCAACCGCCGCACGCGCGCCGACTGCCCGCGGCCCTCGCCGTTCCTCAACCGCGCGACGCAGGGCGCGTACGTCCCCGGCTCGACGTTCAAGGTCGTCACCGCGGCGGCGGCGCTCGAGAGCGGCAAGTACACGATGGAGTCGCGCAGGACCGACCCGGGCTACTGCATCGAGTACGGCCGGCGCGTGAACAACTACGACACGTCGCGCCCGTTCGGGCTGGTCACGCTCTTCCAGTCGATCCAGTACTCGATCAACTCGATCTTCTGCGAGATCGGCAAGGAGCTCGGGCCCGACCCGATCGTGCAGGAGATGAAGGACTTCGGGTTCTACTCGCTGCCCCCGCTGGAAACGCCGGCCGACGAGCGCCGGATCAGCGGGCTCTATCGCAGGGGCGAGCCATTCGAGCCGACGGACTCGAGCCAGGTCGACCCCGGCCGGCTCGCGTTCGGGCAGGCCGAGCTCCAGGTCACGCCGATGCAGATGGCGATGGTCGCCGCCGGCGTCGCGAACCGCGGCGTCGTCATGCAGCCGCACGTCGTCGACCGGGTCGTCGGCCCGAAGGGCGGGGTCGTCACCCGCACGCGGCGAAGCGCGCTCGGCCGGACGATGAGCCAGCACAACGCGTCCGAGCTCGCCGGTGCGATGGAGGCCGTCGTTCAGTCCGGCACCGGCACGAGGGCGCAGATCCCGGGCGTCCGCGTCGCCGGCAAGACGGGAACCGCCGAGACGGGCATCCGCGGCCGCAACCAGACGTCGTTCATCGCGTTCGCTCCGGTCGGCGCGCCTCGCGTCGCGATCGCGGTGATGCTCGAGAACCAGAGCGGCGCAGGCGGCACGACCGCGGCGCCGATCGCAAAAGAGGTCATGCAAGCCCTCCTGAGGCGTCCGCCGATCCTAACCTTGGTCGTAAGACCGGCCGCCGCTGGCGGTCTCGGACACTCTGATCAACACGCTCTTCGACGGGCGTTACCGGATCATCCGGAAGCTGGGCTCGGGCGGGATGGCGAACGTCTACCTCGCGGAGGACCAGGAGCTCGGCCGCAGCGTCGCGATCAAGATCCTCAACGACCGGCACGCGAACGACGACCAGTTCGTCGAGCGCTTTCGCCGCGAGGCCAAGAACGCCGCCGGGCTCTCGCACCCGAACATCGTCTCGATCTACGACCGCGGCGAGGCCGAGGGCACCTACTACATCGCGATGGAGTTCCTCGACGGTCGCTCGCTCAAGGAGCTGATCGTCTCGCGCGGGCCGGCGCCGGTGCCCGTCGCGATCGACTATGCGCGCAAGATCCTCGATGCGCTGCGCTTCGCGCACCGGAACGGGATCGTCCACCGGGACATCAAGCCGCACAACGTGATCGTCGACGCAGAAGGCCGCATCAAGGTGACCGACTTCGGGATCGCGCGGGCGGGCGCGTCGCAGATGACGGAGGTCGGCTCGATCATCGGCACGGCGCAGTACCTCTCCCCCGAGCAAGCGAAGGGCGCGCCGGTCGACCAGACGTCGGACCTCTACTCGGTCGGGATCGTGCTCTACGAGCTCCTGACCGGGAAGGTGCCGTTCACCGGCGACATGCCCGTCGAGATCGCGATGAAGCACATCTCCGCTGTTCCGGAGCCTCCCTCGACGTTGCGGGCCGACATCCCGGAGGACCTCGACCTCGTCGTCCTGCGCGCGCTCGGGAAGACGCCCGAGGAGCGCTACCCGAGCGCGGAGGAGATGGACAAGGACCTCGCGCGGGTCGCGCAGGGTGTCGCGGTCAGCCGCGAGACCGAGGAGGCGGCGACGCAGATCCTCTCGCGGGCCGCGCTCGCGACCGCCGTGGCCACGCCGCCGCGCCCGCCGGCGGAGGTGCTCTACGAGTACGACGAGCCGCGTCGCGGGCGTCCGTTCTGGCCCTGGTTGCTCGTGCTGCTGCTGCTGCTCACGGCCGGCCTGACCGGCTGGTTCGTCTTCCAGCAGGTCCGCGACGAGCTCGGCGAAGCGGGCACCGTCGGCGTCCCGTACGTGATCGACCTGCGCGAGACGGAGGCGGTGGGGCAGGTAGTCGCGGAGGACCTCTCGCCGAACGTGATCCGCGAGCCGAACGAGGACGTCGAGGAAGGCTTCGTCTTCCGGCAGGAGCCGCAGTCCGGCGAGAGGGTCGACCCGGGCACCACGGTCGACCTCTACGTCTCGACGGGCCCGCCGACCGCCGAGGTGCCCGACGTCGTCGGCGAGTCGCGAGACGATGCGGTTGCGGCGCTCGCGCGGGCCGGGTTCGAGACGAAGGTGCGACAGGTGTTCTCGCGCGAGCCGGTGGGCACGGTCACGGCGCAGGCGCCTGCCGGAGGCCAGGAGCACGAGGTCGGGACGCGCGTGACGATCAACGTGTCGCAGGGTGCGAGGCCGCTGACGATCCCGTCGGTGATCAACGAGCCCTATGAGAGTGCAGCCTCGGTGCTCCAGGGAGCGGGCTTCCGGGTCGCGCGCCAGAACGTCGACTCGGACGCGCCCGCGGGGACGGTCGTCGACCAGCAGCCGCCACCCGGCGGAACCGCGCCGGCCGGGACGACGATCACACTCAGCGTCTCGCGCGGACCGACCGAGTCGGTGGTCCCGAGCGTCGAAGGCGCCGCCGAGTCCGACGCCGTGGACGCCCTCGAGGCCGCCGGCTTCACGGTCGACGTCCAGACCGAGGCAACCGACGACCCGGGGCTGCACGGGTTCGTGCTCCGACAGGAGCCGGCGGGCGAGAGCCGCGCACCTGAGGGCTCGACGGTCACGATCTTCGTCGGCGAATTCGAAGGGTGAGCCCACGACTCCGTGTGGCGGTGCTCCTCGGGGGACGCTCGAGCGAGCACGAGATCTCGGTCACATCGGGCCGCTCCGTGCTCGCCGCGCTCGACCCCGAGCGCTACGAGGCGCGGACGGTCGAGATCGGCCGCGACGGCCGCTGGGAGTTACCGGGAGCGCAGCAAGCTGCGCTTCCGGAGAAGACAGACAGGCAACTGCCGATCCCGATCGCTGACGAGCGCTCGCCTCTCGCAGACGTCGACGTCGTGCTCCCGATCCTGCACGGGCCGTTCGGCGAGGACGGGACCGTGCAGGGGCTGCTCGAGCTCGCGGACGTCCCGTACGTCGGCGCGGGCGTCGCGGCGAGCGCGGTCTGCATGGACAAGGACCTGATGAAGGCGGTGCTGAGGGCGCGCGGCGTCCCGGTCACCCGCAGCGTCACGATCCGCGAAGGCGACCCGATCGACCACCCGTTCGCCTACCCGGTGTTCGTGAAGCCGGCGCGGCTGGGCTCGTCCGTGGGGATCTCGAAGGTGCGCGAGCCGGAGGCGCTCGAGCCGGCCGTCGCGCTCGCCCGCAGGCACGACGACAAGGTGCTCGTGGAGGAGTTCGTCGACGGAGTCGAGGTCGAGTGCGGCGTGCTCGGGAACCGCAACCCGATCGCGTCGCTCCCCGGCGAGATCGTCGCGCACGGGTTCTCGGGCGAGGACTGGTACGACTACTCGTCCAAGTACGACGAGGGCGGGATGGACCTGATCGTGCCGCCGCGCATCCCCGGCGACGTCGTCGGGCGCGTGCAGGAAATCTGTGTCGACGCGTTCATCGCCACCGAGTGCGAGGGGATGGCGCGGGTCGACTGCTTCGTCACCGGCGACGGCGAGGTGCTGATCAACGAGCTGAACACGATCCCCGGCTTCACCCCGACGTCGGTGTACGCGAAGCTGTTCGAGGAGTCGGGGATCCCCTACGGCGAGCTCCTCGACCGCCTGATCGAGCTCGCCCTCGAGCGGCACGAGCGGCGCTCCAAGCTCGAGTACTAGAGATAGGTCTTCGTCTCGGCCGCGTGCCAGTCGAGGCCGAGGGACTGGAAGTCGGCGAGCGCGTCGCGGACGAGGTCCGAGTCGCCGCGCACGCGGCCGAGTGCCCGCAGCGCGAACGGCCGGAGGTAGCTCGGCCGACGCGCGTGGCCGGGCGCTTCCTCCTCGACGTCTTCTCGCCGCCCGAGAGCTGCAAGCGCATCGAGGCGCGCGGCCACGTTTCCGAACACGAACCACCCGCGGTGCCAACCGTGCGACGTGTCCTGCAACCCGAGGAGCCGCTCCGACTCGTCGAGATCGTTCCGGGCCAGGGCAAGGCGAAGGCGGGGGGTGTCGAGCGTCATGCCGTATCCCTCCATCCACGTCTCCAGGGCGCGATCTTCGAGCGCCCGTGCCGCGGTCGAGTCACCGTCGAGCTCGCTCGCGACCGCGGAGACGAGGAGGACACGCGGGTTGCGAACGCACGGCGTCTCGAGGTTCTCGGCCACGGCCGACTCCGTTCGCTCGCGCAAGTCGCGCACGACGTCCCAGCGACCGAGGAGCTCCTCGACCTCGATCGTGATCGCGACGCCGTGGAGACGATGATGCGGGGTGAGCGACGCGACGATCTCGTCGTGCGCGACCGCGAGCCGGCGTGCCTCGCGAAACCGGCCGCTCCAGATGCAGCCCGTGATCGGTGCGGCGTGGATGTCGGCGCGAACGTCGGGGTCGGAGATCCGGTCGAGCAGCTCGAATCGCCGCTCGGCCCAGGCGCGGCCGTGGTCGTACTCCCCCGCGACGAACGCGACGATCCCACGAGAGTCCCACGCGGCTGAGCGAAGCTCGGCGTCGTCGAGCCGCTCGGCAATCTCCGACGCCTCGATCGCGGACCGTGCGCCCTCGGCCGGGCGCCAGCGAGCCTGTGCGATCAGGGCCATCGCGCGAGCTCGGCTGTCGTCGGGTGAGCCGGACAGCGCGCGCTCGACCCAGTCGTCGATGGTCGTGCGCTCCGGCATCTTCAGCCAGATGCCGGAGCGAATCGCCGACTCGAACGCGAGCTCCGCGTACAGCTCGCTGCGAACGCGCTCGTCGTCGACCTCTGCGATCGCCGACTGCATCGCGCGCCAGAAGGGCTCGCCGGCGAAGTTGAGGGCGTACGCGCGACCTTGTGCGCGAAAGACCGCGACGCGGTCCGCCGGTGTCTCGGCGAGCGGCAGCGCGCGCTCGAGCAGCTCGAGCGCGTCGGCGAGCTCGTAGCGCTCCATCGCACGCCGCGCCGCGCGCTGCAGCCACGCGAGCGCCCTCTGGCGCAGAAGCTCGAGCCGTTCGGCGTCGTTCGACCACGCGAGGTCGGCGTCCTCCGGCCGCACCGCCTCGGCGTAGTGGTGCGCGAGTAGCGACGCCAGCTCCTCCCGGCCGTCGGCGCGCCGCTCGATCCACTCCGCGAAGGCGGCATGCAGCCGAGCCCGCTCGGCCTTCGGGATCCCGGCGTACGCGGCTTCGCGCGTGAGCGCGTGCTTGATCGTGTGCTCACGCTCGCCCGGCAACCGCGACTCGGCCGTGCGGCGGATGAAGTCGCGCTCCTCGAGGAGCGCGAAGTCGGCGTCGCCGCCGGTGAGCTCGCGCACCGGGCCCTCCCAGAACGCCCGCCCGATCACCGACGCGGCCTGGAGCGCAGCCTTCTCCCGCGCGGGAAGCAGGTCGATCCGTGCGGCGAGGACGCCGCGAACCGCGTCCGGCGTCACGAGCTCGGTCGGCAGCTCGGCGGACTCCCAGCGCCCGTCGCGGTACTCGAGCAGGCCGCGGTCGACGAGCGACTCGCTCAGCTCCTCGATGAAGAACGGGTTTCCCTCGGCGCGCCCGAGCAGCTCCTGCACCGGGTGGGGGAAGTCCGCGACGAGTGCCGCCGTCGCGTCGGGCGAGAGCGGCTCGAGCTCGACCGCGGTCACGTTGCGCCGGCCGCCGCTCCACTCGAGGTCGGGCCTGGCAGTCGCGATGACGAGGAGCGGGCCGCGGACGCCGCGGATCGTGCGCTCGAGCAGCTCGAGCAGCGGCTCCTCCGCCCAGTGGACGTCCTCGACCAGCAGCGCGAGCGGCCGCTCCGCGCAGGCGTCGGAGAGCAGCTCGACCCAGGCGTCGCGAAAGCGATCGCGGGCGGCGAGCGGGTGGAGGTCCCCCGCCACGTCGGAACCGAGCGCGAGGCCGAGGATGGGCGCGCGCGCGACCGCCTCGGGCTGCTCTTCGAGGATCTCCCGGATCGGCCAGTAGGTGATCGCAGAGCCGTAGGAAAGACAGCGCCCGAGCCACCGGGCCACGTCGTCCGGCCGCTCCCCGAGCCGGGACCAGAGCTCGCGGACGAGCCGACTCTTGCCGACCCCGGCCTCGCCGATCACGAGCGCGAGCTGCGGCTCGCGCTCCTCGACCGCGCGCTCGAACACACCCTGCAGCGCGTCGAGCTCGCGCGCACGGCCGACGAACTGGCGCTCGAACCGGCCTCGGGAGCGAGTCGTCGCGAGCGCACGCAGGAGTGGGCGGCACGCGATCGGCGCGCTCTTCCCCTTCGCCTCGAGAGCGCGCGCGTCGCCGAACTCGAACGCGCCGCGGGCTGCCTGCGCCGTCCGCTCCCCGACCAGGATCTGGCCGGGCTCAGCGTTCTGCTCGAGCCGGGCGCAGACGTTGACGGCGTCGCCGGTCACGAACGAGCTGTGCGCGTCGGTGTCGACTACGACCTCGCCGGTGTTGACGCCGATCCGGAGCTCCAGCCGCTCGGAGAGCTGCGGCAGGCGTTCCCGCATCGCCAGCGCCGCGTGGAGCGCACGCTCGGCGTGGTCCTCCTGTGCCGCGGGCGCACCGAACGCGGCCATCACCGCGTCGCCGGCGAACTTCTCGACCGTGCCACCGACGCGCTCGACCTCCTCCGCCATCGCCGCGAAGAAGCGGTCGAGCAGGGCGCGCGTCCGTTCGGGGTCGTCCTCGCCGAGCCCGGTCGAGCCGACCAGGTCGGCGAACAGGACGGTCGCCACCTTGCGCTCCATCCAGCGATTCTCGCCTAGTCCCTAGCGGGCCGTCACCTCGTTCACGCGCACGGCCGCGTGCGGCCCTCGGTTCGTGATCCAGAGCGTGAAGGGGCCTGACGAGCCGCGCGGGAGACGAAAGACCGCGCCGTCGCCCACCACCCGCGGCGGAGCCACGACGCGGCCGCCGGCGCGAATCGACGCCGTGAACCCGGGCGTCTCGGTCGCGACGACGAGCCGGGCGGTCTCACTGCTCGCCTCGAGCTCGAGGCCGACGCCGGGCTTGCCGAGGCCGCCGTTCGGGTGGCGGTAGCTCTCCGTCCGCCAGGAGGTTCCCGGGTCGTCGTCGGTCGCGTTCGGCACCTCGGAGTCGTGCTCGCCGTCCCCGGACGGGTCGACGGCGCGAACGGCCGTCAGCCGGACAGTCTCCGTCGTCGGCGGGCCCGGCTCTGCACGACCGCCTTCCCCGTCGCCCTCGCGCCAGAGCAGCACGCCGAACGCCGCGCCGAGCAGCGTCAGACCGAGCAAGGCCGCGACGAGCGGCCACAGCGCACCGCGCCGTCGTCGAACGGTGCGGGCCTGCGGCAGCACGACCGTCTCGCTGGTCGATGTCGACCCGCGCAGCGCCTCGAGGGTCGCAACGACCTCGTCCATCGACGGCCGGTCGCGGTGGTCCTTCGCGAGCATCCGGTCGACGAGCGCCGCGAGCGCGGGAGGTGCGTCGGGTCGGCGCTCGAGCAGCGGCGGCGGCGGCTCGTTGACGTGGCGCAGCGCAACCGCGACGAAGCTCTCGCCGGCGAAGGGCAGCTCGCCGGTGACGAGCTCGAAGAGGACGACCCCGAGCGAGTAGACGTCCGACCGCTCGTCGACCTGCTGCCCGCTCGCCTGCTCCGGCGCGATGTAGTTCGACGTCCCGAGCACGGTGCCGGTCTGCGTGACGCCGCGTTCGACGTCGAGCGAGCGTGCGATCCCGAAGTCGGTCACTCGCGCGCGCCCGTCGCCGTCGAGGAGGACGTTCTGCGGCTTGACGTCGCGGTGGACGATTCCGTGCTCGTGGGCGAAGGCCAGGGCACGCGCGATCGCGATCCCGTACTCGATCGACTCGTCGACCGGGAGGCGACCGACGCGGTCGACGACCTGCTTGAGGTTCTCGCCGTCGACGTACTCGAAGACGATGAACTGGCGCCCGTCCTCGTCGCCGCGGTCGATCACGGTGACGATGTTCGGGTGCGCGAGCTGAGCGACCGCCCTCGCCTCGCTCCGGAAGCGCTCGAGGTACTCGGCGTCCTCCCCGTAGCGCTCGTGGAGGATCTTCAGCGCGACCTTGCGCTCGAGCATCCGGTCGTGCGCCCGGTAGACGGAGGACATCCCGCCGGTGCCGACCAGCTCCTCCAACTCGTAGCGCCCGTCGACCACCTCGCCCGTCACGTCGGAACGGTAGCCCGTGCCGGTGGGGCACAAGGACTAGGAGGGCCGCGTCCGCGGCCCTCCTAGTCGATGCGTCGTGCTCTACTTGATCCGCGTGTAGATCGCGGCGTGCGCCACCTCGGTCGTACCCGTCCTCACGATCAGCCACGCCCACTGGTCTGGGCCGGAGGCGCCGCGCGGCGACTCCACCTGCACCCTGACCGTCGCGGTCGCGCCCGGAGCGAGCGTGACGCTCGAGGGGCTGACGCTGTACGTGACGCCAGCCGTGCTCTGGATCGAGAACGAGAACGTCTGCGTCGTCGCGGTCAGGTTCTTCACGACGATCTCGCCTCGCCTCGTCTGGCCGGAGCCCGAGGGCACGCCCCCGAATGAGATGCTGACGGGGTCGAGCGAGACGCTCGCCCTCACCGCATTCAGCAGGTTCAGGAGGCCCGAGCCGACGTCGTTCGGATTGTCGACCACCGTCAGGCCCGTGGTCGCGTCCTTGAGAACGCCGCGCACGGCCGTGTTCACGAGCGCCGACCTCACGTCCCCCGCCGTCCACGTTGGATGCTGCTGCATCACCACGGCGGCAGCGCCGGCGACGTGCGGCGTCGCCATCGACGTGCCGGAGAAGAACGCCCAGCACGACGGCGCGTCCGTCGTGTCCGTGTCGGCGCAATTCAGCGCCGGCTGCGCGCTGAGCACGTTCACCCCCGGTGCCACGACATCCGGCTTGATCCGGAAGTCGACGTCGGTCGGGCCCTCGCTCGAGAACCCGGCCATGATGTTGTCGTTCGCGGTCCGGAAGTACGCGAGCGTCGCGCCGATCGTGATCGTGTCGCCGTCGTCGTCGATCAGCGACAGGCCGTCGGTCTTCCCGAGCATGTACGCCGGGATCGTCGGCTGATTCGGCGTGCCGTCCGAGGCCATCGCCGTGGGATCACCCGCGACGTTGTTGACGACAAGCACGGCCTCGGCGCCAGCCTCCTGCGCGTTACGGATCTTCGTCGAGAACGTGCACACGCCTCGCGTGATCAGCAGGATCTGCGTGCCGGGGGCGGCGAGCTCCGCCCGCAGCGCCGGCGAGGCTGACGTGCAGAGCGTGTCGAGCCCGTTGACCGGCCCGGCCGCGACGACGAGCGTGCCCGTGAGCGGGCTCGTCACCGTCCGGAAGTCACCGGCCGCGGCGCCGTACGAGACGCCGTCGACGGTCACCGGCGCGCCGACGAAGTGGCCGACCGTGCTTGCGCCGGCCGCGATCGCGCGGCTCGCCGAGCCCGGCGAGCTCACGGTCTCGTCGCCCGGTCCCTCGTTCCCGGCAGCGACCGCGACGACCATCCCGGCGCGGTCGAGGTTGTCGACCGCGTGGGTGAGCAGGTCCTGGCGGCCGTTCGAGTTGCCGCCCAGGCTCATGTTCGCGACGTCGTAGCCGAGCTCGAACGCGCGTTGGAGCGCATTGAGAATGTCTTCCGAGCGCGCGTCCACGACGGGGCCCGGGAAGACGTTGAAGTTGCCGAGCAGCGCGCGCGGCGCGACGCCCGACGGGTCGTACGGGATGTCGACGACCTGAGTGCCCGACTCGTACCACGCCGGCGTGTGGTGGTTGCAGGCCGCCGTGCCGGCGACGTGCGTTCCGTGACCGTTCAGGTCAGCCGTGCCGTACCCGCGGTTGGCGGCCTTGTTGTTGAAGACCTCGGCGTGGAGAACCTTGTCGTTCGTCCCGCCGTTCACCTCGTTGTCGGGCCGCGGATTGTTCGACTCGGGATACGTCTCCTCGGCGTCGCCTTCGTCGGCGAAGCACGGATGCGACACGTCGATGCCCGTGTCGATGATCGCGATCTTGATTCCCGTGCCCGCGTCGCTGAGGACGCCGCCGCCGGCCTGCCACGCCTCCATGGCGTCGATCAGGCCGAGATCGGGATCGTCGTGCCCCAGCGGGTAGTACAGCCCCTGGTGCTCCGCCGACGCGACCTGCGGCGCCGCACGCAGCGTGTCGAGGCTCGTGCCGTTGAGCTCGACCGTGACGGCGTTCAGCGCAACGTCGAACTCACCGGTCACCTTGGCATCCGGCGCGTTCTGCCTGAGCCACTGCTTGAAGTCGTTCCGAAGCGCCGACAGCTGCGATCGGTAGGAGCGCGCGGCTCCCGCCTGGAGGTCGAGCTTCTTCCCCTTCTGCGGGTGCGCCTTGTCGCTCGTCGCGAGCGGATCGCCCTTCAGCTGGACGATCGCTGTTGTCGGGTCGACCTTTGCGCGTCCCTGACTAGGCCCGTCGTCACCACTCGTCGCGCCTGCTGCCAGCGGTGGAAGCGCCGCGACGGCGAGCGCGAGCAGCACGACGAACGCGTACCAAATCCTGTTCAAGAGACCCCCCTCTGTGTGTTCGCCCGAATTGAGCGCGGGCATGGTAGCGCCGCGCGGCGGCGCTCGCGGGTCAGGTCGTCGAGGCCTCGCCGCTCGCGAGCAGGCGGCTAGGTGGCGTGCTCGAGCGCGTCTTCCCAGACGTCGAGCGCCTCGTCGAGCTCGGCGTCCGTGACGACCAGCGGGCAGAGCACGCGGATGCAGTTCGAGTAGATGCCCGACTTGAGCAGGAGCAGGCCCCGCTCGGCCGCCGCTTCGACGATCGCCGTCGCGAGCTTCGGGTTCGGCTCCTTCGTCTCGCGGCTCTCGACCAGCTCGAGCGCGAGCATCGCGCCGAGGCCGCGGACGTCGCCGATCTGCTCGAAGCGGTCCTGCCAGGAGACCATCCGCTCGCGGATGCGCTCACCGATCTGCTGGGCGCGCTCGACGAGGTCCTCGTCCTCGAAGACGTCGAGCACGGCGAGCGCCGCCGCCTGCGCGACCGGGTTGCCGACGTACGTCCCTCCGATCGCGGAGTCGGGGGGCGCGTCCATGATCTCCGCCTTGCCGAGCACGCCCGAGAGCGGGAGGCCGCCGGCGATCGACTTCGCGATCACCAGCAGGTCCGGCTCGATCCCGTAGTGCTCGGTCGCGAACATCCTCCCCGTGCGGCCGAACCCCGTCTGCACCTCGTCGACGACGAGCACGATCCCGTGCTCGTCGCAGATGCGCCTGACGCCCGTCATGAAGTCGCGCGGCGCGACCACGAACCCGCCCTCGCCCTGGACCGGCTCGATCACGATCGCGGCGACCTGCTCGGCCGCGACCTGCGTCACGAGCGCCCGCTCGAGCGCCGCCAGTGCCGTGCGCGTGTCGGGGCCGCGATAGTCCTGCGCGAACGGGACGCGGTAGACCTCGGGCGCGAACGGCCCCAGCCCCGCCTTGTAGGGGTGCGTCTTCGAGGTCATCGTCATCGAGAGGAGCGTGCGCCCGTGGAAGGCGCCCTCGAACGCGATCACCGCGGGCCGCTTCGTGTACGAGCGCGCGAACTTGATCGCGTTCTCGACCGCCTCCGTGCCGGCGTTGAAGAACGCGGCCTTCGCGGGCGACCGGAACGGCGCCAGCGCGAGCAGCCGCTCGGCGAGGGTCACGTAGACCTCGTAGGGGACGATCGTGAAGTCCGTGTGCGCGAACTTCGTCAGCTGCTCCTGCGCGGCCTCGACGACGCGCGGGTGCGAGTGCCCGACGTTCAGGCAACCGACGCCGCCCGTGAAGTCGATGAACGTGTTGCCGTCGACGTCCGTGAGCGTGGCGCCGCGGCCCTGGGCGGCCACGACCGGCAGGACGATCGAGAGCGGGCCGGCGATCACGCGGTCCTTCCGCTCGAGGATCTCCCGCGAGCGGGGGCCGGGGATCTCGGTCCGCAGCTCGATTGCCCTCGTCGTCGCCATGCGCCGCAATCTAGCGGAGTCCCCGGCCGAACTGAATAGATGAATAGACGCCTTACAGGCGCTTAATTCGCGTTCCAGCGCGCCGGCTCGAGCGCGCCGGGGGTGTAGATGCCCGCGGCGTTCCAGAGCAGGTAGCCGCCGGCCTTCGCGCGCCGGGCCGAGTCGATCTGTGCCTGGACGTCCGCGAGCGTGTACGTGCGCCGCCAGGAGAAGTCCTGGAGCCAGGGGATGATCCGCGTCTTCTTCGCAGCGAGCTCGCGGTTGAAGTGCCGGAGCGAGTACGCGACGGTGGCGCCCGGGTTGTCGTTCGGGTCGTCGAGGTTGTACTCGCCCGACGCGTAGTGCGAGGGGTAGACCATCGGGTAGATCGCGTCGAGGTAGCGCCCGAGCCGCTTGGGCACCTGCCCGATGCCGAGGTCACGCGTCGCGGAGAGGCCGAAGACGTCGGCGGAGACCCGGACGCCGAGCGGCTTCAGGCGCTTGGAGGCGTAGTGGACGAACTCGGCGATCACCCAGCCGGGCGGCGTCGAGGTCTTGCCGGGGTAGACGATCGCCTCCATGTCGCCGTCGCTCGGGAAGCGGACGTAGTCGAACTGGATCTCGTCGAAGCCGACCCGCGCCGCGGCCTCGGCGACGTCGACGTTGTACTCCCAGACCCGGCGGTCGTAGGGGTTCGACCAGCCGAGACCCGCATGGTTGAGCCAGCGCCCGCCGCTCCGGTGCCTGATCGCGAGGTCGGGCCGCTTGGCGGAGAGCACGGGATCCTCCATCACGACGACCCGCCCGATCAGGTAGACGCCCCGGTCGTGGATGCGCTTGACGGCCGCGCGCGGCTTGTAGTACGGCTTCGCCGCCCCGATCCGTTTCGCCAGCGGCACGGCCGACGGAACGAACCCGATCTCGCCGTTCTCGTCCTTGACGTCGAGCTCGATCGTGTTCAGCCCCGAGAGCCCGAGGTACTCGTCGAGCTTCCCCGGGATCGAGGCGAGCGCCATCGTCACGTGGACGCCGCGGATCACCTCGGGAGGCGCGACCCGCTGCACGACGGCAGGCGCCGGCGCCCGGCGCTCGATCTGGGCAGCCGGCTCGACCGGCTGGGCGGCCTCCTGCTCGGCCCGGGTGACGCGGGCGGCGTAGGCGACGGCGCCTGCGAGCAGGACGACCAGGGCGACGGCGAGCATCCGCCGGATCCGACGCCTGCGGCGCTGCTGGCGGCGCCGCTCGCGGAAGAGCGCGTTCCGGTCGACGGGCTGAAGGACCACGGGAGGCCGGAGTATGCCCCGTTTTCCACAGGTCCTGCCACCGGTGCCCGACCGTAGAATCGGCCTCGTGGTCCTCTCCGACCGGACGATCGCTCGCCTGCTCGAGGAGGGCCGGATCGAGATCGACCCGTACGACCCCGCTCTGCTCCAGCCCTCCAGCGTCGACGTCCGGGTCGACCGCTTCTTCCGGGTATTCCACAACGCCCGCTATCCGTTCATCGACGTCCGCGAGCCCCAGGAGGACCTGACCGAGCTGGTCGAGGTCGGGGACGAGCGGCCCTTCATCCTCCACCCGGGCGAGTTCGTGCTCGGGTCGACCCTGGAGCGGATCAAGCTGCCGGACGACCTCGTCGGACGCCTCGACGGCAAGTCGTCGCTCGGCCGGCTGGGGCTCCTGATCCACTCGACCGCCGGCTTCATCGACCCGGGCTGGGACGGCCACGTGACGCTCGAGCTCTCCAACGTCGCGAACCTCCCGATCACGATCTACTACGGGATGAAGATCGGGCAGCTCTCGTTCGTCCAGCTGACCGAGCCCGCGGAGACGCCGTACGGAGCCGACAGCATCGGCTCGAAGTACCAGGGCCAGCAGGGCCCGACCCCGTCGCGCTACTGGCAAAACTTCGTGGAGCGCGTCGAGCGGTGAAGGTGCTCGTCACGGGCGGCACGGGCTTCATCGGGCCGCACGTGGTGCAGGCGATCGCGGCGACAGGGCACGACGTGCGCGCCCTCGTCCGCGGGCAAAAGGCCGGCGCGAAAGCCGCCGCGCTCGGAGCCAAGGTCGTCGAGGGCGACATGACCGACGCCGCGAGCCTTCGGGCCGCGGCGCAGGGGGTCGACGCCGTCGTCCACCTGGTCGCGATCCGCCAGGGCAAGCCCGAGGAGTTCCAGCGGATCATGGTCGAGGGCACGCGCGACCTGCTCGCGGCGGCGAAGCAGGCCGGGGTGACCCGCTTCGTCCAGATGAGCGCGCTCGGGGCCTCCGAGGAGACGAAGGACCTCGTCCCGTACTACGGCGCCAAGTGGCAGCAGGAGCAGGACGTTCAGGCGTCCGGACTCGACCACGTGATCTTCCGCCCGAGCTTCGTCTTCGCCAAGGACGGCGGGATCCTGAAGACGTTCCGCAAGCTCGCCAAGGTCGCGCCGGTGACGCCGATCATCGGCTCGGGACGTCAGCGCATCCAGCCGATCTGGGTCGACGACGTCGCGGCTTACTTCGCGCAGGCGCTCGGCAAGCCCGAGGCGACGAACCGCCTCTTCGAGCTCGGCGGCCCCGACGCGGTCACGTGGAACGAGTTCTGGGAGCGGCTCAAGCGTGCGCTGGGCGTGCGCCGGCCCAGCGTCCACATGCCGATGGGCTTCATGCGCCTGAACGCGCTCGTCACCGAGCGCCTGCCGGGAGACATCCCGCTGACGCGTGACCTGCTGAAGATGCTCGAGGGCGGCGACAACGTCGTCACGAACGACGACGCCGTGCAGACGTTCGAGCTCCCGCTCGTCCCGCTCGACGAGCAGCTCAGACGGGCGGCGTGACGTGACGTGAGCCTGACCGAACGGATCGCGCGCGCCTGTGCCGCCCATCCCTGGCGGACATTGGCGGCGTGGGGCGTGGTCTTCGTCGCCTCGGTCGCCGCCCTGGCCCTCCTCCTGACCGAACTCACCACAGAGGGACGCGGGACGAACAACCCGGAGTCGTACCGCGCCGAGGATCGCCTGTTCACCGCGTTCCCGCCGCGGCCCGAAACGTTCGCCACCGATCTCGTCGTCGTCCGCTCCGAGCGCTCGGCAGTCGACGACTCGAGCTACCGGGAGTTCGTAACCAGGCTCGAGGCTGACATTCGAGCGACGCAGGCCGTGCGGAACACGCGGACCTACGTCGAGGCGGAGGACGACTCGCTCGTCTCGGCCGACCGGCACGCGACGCTGATGCCGCTGGCGATCTGGGACGACGACGGGACGTCGTCGGTCGTCGAGGCCGTCGAGCGAGCCGACGCCGACCCGGCGTTCGCAGTCGCGATCACGGGCTCGCAGACGCGCGACCTCGACTTCCAGGAGATGTCGGCCAGCGACCTCGAGAACGGGGAGCTCAAGTTCGGCCTGCCGGCCGCGCTGATCATCCTGCTCCTGGTCTTCGGAACGGTGGTCGCCGGGCTCGTGCCGCTGCTGATGGCGATCATCTCGATCGTGGCGGCGATGGGCGTCGATCTCGCTGCTCTCGCAGTGGTTCGAGTTCTCGATCTACACGGTGAACATGCTCGCGGCGATGGGCCTTGCGCTCGGGATCGACTACGCGCTCTTCGTGATCTCGCGCTACCGCGAGGAGCGAGGCGGCGGGCGCGAGCCCGAGGCCGCCATCGCGGCGGCCGGCGCGACGGCGAGCCGGGCCGTCCTCTTCAGCGGCTCGGCGTTCGTGATCGCGATGTTCGGCCTCTTCCTCGTCCCCTCGAACATCTTCCGCAGTCTCGCCACGGGCGCGATCTTCGCGGGGGTGATGTCGGTGCTGACGGCGCTGACCCTGCTGCCGGCGCTGCTCGGGCTCCTGGGCGACCGGGTCGACGCGCTGCGGCTGCCGTTCGTCGGCCGCAAGTCGTTCGAGCGCACGAACCCGGAGGGCCGCTTCTGGCGCGCGATCGTCGACCGCGTGCTCGGGAGGCCCGGCGCTCAGCCTCGCCCTCGCGACGGCCTTCCTGTTGCTGCTCGCTCTGCCCATCTTCGGGCTGAGCATCGGCACCCAGGGGGTCAGCACGTTCCCCGACGTTCCCTCCAAGCGCGGCTACCTGGCGCTGCAGCGGGACTTCGCGGCCCAGACGACCGAGCCCGTCCAGGTCCTCGTCGTCAACGCGTCCTCGAGCGAGGTCTCGAACCGCCTCGAGCAGCTCCGAGACCAGCTCGCGCAGGATCCGCGCTTCGGCCCCGGCTCGATTCGGCGGGCCGGCGACGTCGCCGAGCTCGCGCTTCCGGTTCGCGGCGACATCACGGGCGACCCCGCGATCGAAGCCGTGCGCGAGCTCCGAGCACGGATCATCCCCGCTGCCTTCGAGGGCGTGGACGCCGACCCTCTGGTCGGCGGCACCACCGCCGAGAACGTCGACTACCTGGACGGCGTCACGGACCCGGCCCCGCTCGTGTTCGCGTTCGTGCTCGGGCTCTCGTTCCTACTGCTGACCGTCGCGTTCCGGTCGATCGCGGTCGCGTTCACGGCGATCGTCCTCAACCTCCTCGTGGTCGGCGCCGCGTATGGGCTGCTCGTGCTCGTCTTCCAGGAGGGCGTCGGCGCCGACCTGCTCGGCTTCACGCAGGTGGACACGATCGAGGCCTGGGTGCCGCTCTTCCTCTTCGCCGTCCTGTTCGGGCTCTCGATGGACTACCAGGTCTTCCTGCTCAGCCGGATCCGGGAGCGCTACGACGCCACCCGGGACACCCATGACGCGATCGGCTGGGGCGTCGCATCGACGGCGCGGATCATCACCGGCGCGGCGCTGATCATCGTCGCCGTGTTCGTCGGCTTCGCCCGCGGCGACCTCGTCATGTTCCAGCAGATGGGCTTCGGCGTGGCCGTCGCGCTCCTGCTCGACGCCACGATCGTCCGCTCGGTGCTGCTCCCGAGCCTGATGGCTCTGCTCGGCGAGCGCAACTGGTACCTCCCCTCCTGGCTCGAGTGGCTGCCCGCATTTCGAGGTCGAGGGACACGCCGAGCCGACGCGCTCGTAGGTCTGTCATGATTTCCGGCGATGGTGAGGGGGTTCGCCATCGCGCTGCTCGTCGCGGGGTCACTGGCGTCGTTCGTCGGCACGCCGGTCGAGGCGCGGGCCGCGCAGGCGGTCGAGCCCTGGATCGAGCTCGAGCTCGACCTGATCGCGTCGAACGTCGTCAACCCGCCACGTGCCTCCCGCGCGCTCGCGTACACGAGCCGCGCGATGTACGAAGCAGCTCGGGTCGGCGCCGTCGATCGCGACGTCGCCGTCGCGGGTGCCGCGTCGACCGTCCTCAAGCACTTCTTCCCCGCGAACGCGGCACAGATCGACGCGCTCGCCGGCGAGCTCGGCCAGGGCCCTCGCAGCTTCGCCGCTGGTCTCGCCGTCGGCCGGCGGATGATCGAGCGCGCCCAGTCCGACGGCTCGTACGCCGTCTGGACCGGCACGCCGCCGGTCGGGCCCGGCTTCTGGGTGCCGACGCCACCGGCCTTCGTCTACCCGCCACTCGAGCCGCTCGCAGGGAGCTGGCGCACGTGGAACCTCAGGGCTGGCTCGCAGTTCCGCCCAGGCCCGCCGCCGCGCTACGCGAGCCTGCAGTTCATCGCGGAGACAGCAGAGGTCTACTTCGTCTCCCGGCACCTGACGCCGGAGCAGCGCGCGATCGCGCTCTTCTGGGCCGACGGCCCAGGCACCGTGACCCCGCCCGGCCACTGGAACGCGATCGCGCTCGACCTGCTCGCCGAGAGCCCGAGAGGCACGCTCGCGACGACGCGCGTCTTCGCCGCCCTCAACACCGCCCAGGCCGACGCGTTCATCGCCTGCTGGGACGCGAAGTACACCTACTGGTCGGTCCGCCCCGTCACCGTGATCCAGCGGTTCGATCCTGCGTGGTTGCCGCTGATCGCGACGCCGCCCTTCCCCTCCTACGTCTCCGGACACTCGACGACGTCCGGCGCCGCGTCGACCGTCCTCGCCGGGCTCTTCCCGAGCCGGGCGCCGCAGCTGGCCGCGCTGGCCGAGGAGGCCGCGATCTCGCGCCTCTACGGCGGGATCCACTTCCGCAGCGACAACGAGGCAGGGCTCGTCCTCGGCCGCCGCGTCGGCGGCGTCGCGCTCGACGCCTACGAGAACGACTGAGGGCCGGTCTCCCGGCCCTCAATCACGGCTACCAGCGGTGGATTGATAGGGGCGCTTCCTGCCGATCGAGTCGACCGGCGGCGCGAGACGCGAGTCCCCCACGCTGGCTAGGCGATTCCCCGTAGGTGCCGGGGACACGCCCCTACCCGCTGGTACCTCCGCTGCCCGAACTTGAATCGCTGTCTATCGGGACCACCTCCTTTCCGCGTTGCGCGCAGATTAGCGGTCCGACGCGGAGGACGACCGACAGCTCGAGACCGCGGTCCAGCGGCACCGTGACGCTGACGAGCGTCGGGTCGGCCTGGCGCGCCGCCGAGTAGGCGCCGAGGGTCTCGACGTGCGAGAGCACGTTGTCGGCGACGATCAGCGCGCCCGGCTCGACCTTCTCGCGCGCGAGAGCGAACAGCCGCTCGTAGTCCTCCTTCTCGGCGTCGATGAAGACGACGTCGAACACGTCGTCGACCTGCGGGAGGGTCTCGAACGCGTCGCCTTCGAGCAGCTCGGCCCACTCCTCGAGCCCCGCGTCGGCGACGTTCCGCTTCCAGGCCTCGAGCTTGCGCGGGTCGTGCTCGAGCGAGAGCACCCGGCCGCTGAAGTAGCGGACGCCGGCCGCCCACCAGATCGTCGAGTACCCACGAGAGCCGCCGAGCTCGAGCACGCCGCAGTCGTTCTGCGGTGCGACGAGCGAGAAGAGGAAGCGCCCGGTCGTCGGCGCGACCTGGCGCGAGCGCTCGGCCGCCGGCACGCCCCGCTCCCGCTCCTCGGCGTCCTCGGCCTCGAGCCTGGCGAGCACCTCGAGCACGCGGTCGTCGAGCACGGAGGGAACCTTAGGATCCGGCCGTGATCAACGTCGAGCACAAGGTCGAGATCGAACGGCCCGTCGACGAGGTCTTCGCCTACCTGACCGACGTCGCGAGGCTCCCGGAGTGGCAGGAGAGCGTCTCCGAGGTGCACGTGGACGGTCCCGTAGCCGCGGGGTCACGCTTCCGCGACGTGCGCGAGTTCATGGGCCGGCGCGCCGCCTCGACGCTCGAGGTGACGGGCTTCGAGCCTCCGCGTCTGTTCTCGCTCCGCGTCGTCGAGGGACCGATCGCCTACGAGCTCGAGCATTCGCTCGAGGCTGCCGGCGACGGCACGACGGTGACGTTCTCGGGGCGCGGCGACACGAAGCGCGTACCTCGCCTGATGCGCGGGATCGTCGAGCGGGCGGTCGAGCGCCAGCTCGTCAAGGACGCCGACGCGCTCAAGCGCGTCCTCGAAGAGCGCTAGACGCGTTGGAGGTGCGTATCCCCGAACGCGGTCGGGTACTTCAGGCCGTAGCCGAGCACGCGGTCGACGCCGATGTGCGTCAGCCAGATCAACGCGAGCTGAATCGGGACGTCGGCGCCCGCGAGCACGCCGGCGAGACCGAGCAGGACCGGGAACCCCTCGAAGTGCAGCAGGTCGTACGTGGCCGCGCCGACTCGCGGGCCTGCCAGGTACCCGAGCATCCCCACGTCCGGCGCGAGCAGCAGGAGCACGAACGCGATCCACGAGTAGCCCTGGTCGAAGTACAGAACCGCAGCAGCCGCCCCGACTGCGAGCCCCTCGAGCCGAAGCGCGAGCGCGACGCTCACTCCACCTCGACCTTGACCCAGCCGTCCTCGACGACGACGCCGTAGACGTCGACGGGCTCGTACGCGGGGAGGGACAGCGGCCGGCCGGTCCGGAGGTCGAAATGCGACCCATGCCGCGGGCAGACGACGGTGCAGGCGTCGCGGTCCCAGTCGCCCTCGGCGAGCGGCCCGTCGTCGTGCGAGCAGCGGTCCTCGATCGCGAAGTACTCGCCGGCGCAGTTGTAGACGCCCACCGTCAGCGGCCCGGCGGGGACCAGCTTCATCGACCCCGGCGGCAGCTCCTCCACCGGGCAGACCTCGATCAGCGTCATTAGCTCAGGGAGAGCTCGTCGTACCCGGCGAGACCGTCGGGCAGCGGCGTGCCCTTGGCCTTGTGCAGCGCGACCTTCAGCGTGGTCAGCCCGAGCACCGCGCACTTGAGCCGGATCGGCGTCAGCGGGATCCCGATCTCCTCGAGCAGCTCGTCCTTGTCGAGCGCAGCGACGTGCGCGGCGGTCTTCCCTTGCACCATCTCGGTCAGCATCGACGTCGCCGCCTGAGAGATCGCGCAGCCGCGACCGGAGAACTTGACCTCGTCGATCGTCTCCCGGTCCTCCCCGAAGCGCACGTAGATCGAGACCTCGTCGCCGCAGAGCGGGTTCATACCCTCCGCGTTCGCGTCCGCGTCCTCGATCACGCCGTGCCCGCGCGGGTTCTTGTAGTGGTCGAGGATGACCTCGCGATACAGCTGGTCGAACTCGCTCATGCGAGTGCTTTCCGCGCCTTCTCCAGGCCGTCGACGAGCCGGTCGATCTCCTCGGGGATCGTGTAGAGGTAGAAGCTCGCGCGCGTCGTCGCCGCGACGCCGAGCTTGCGCATCAGCGGCTGCGCGCAGTGGTGGCCGGCGCGGACGGCGATGCCCTCCCAGTCGAGCACCTGCGCGATGTCGTGCGGGTGGATCCCCGCGAGGTCGAACGAGACGATCCCGGCACGGCGCTCGGCGGGCGGGCCGAACAGCCTGATGCCCTCGATCTCCCCGAGCCGCTCGAGCGCGTACGCCGCGAGCTCGTGCTCGTGGGCCTCGATCGCGTCGAGCCCGATCTCGGTCAGGTAGTCGACCGCGGCGCCGAAGCCGACCGCCTCGGCGATCGCCGGCGTGCCGGCCTCGAACTTGTACGGCAGCTCGTTCCACGTCGTCCGGTCGAGCTCGACCTTGTGGATCATCTGGCCGCCGAGGTTGAACGGCGACATGCGCTCGAGCAGCTCGCGCCGGCCCCAGAGCGCGCCGATCCCGCTCGGCCCGCACATCTTGTGCGACGAGAACGCGAGGAAGTCGCAGTCGAGCGCCTGCACGTCGAGCGCGACGTGCGGGGCGGCCTGCGCGGCGTCGACGACCATGATCGCGCCGTGCTCGTGCGCCCACGCCGTCAGCCGGTCGATCGGGTTGATCGTGCCGAGCGCGTTCGAGACGAGGTTGTTCGCGACGACCTTCAGCTGTCCGGACGCGGCGATCTCGTCGAGCGTGTCGAGCACGAGCTCGCCCGCGTCGTCGATCGGGATCGTCCGGAACGAGGCGCCCGTGCGGCCGGCGACGTACTGCCAGGGCACGAAGTTCGAGTGGTGGTCGAGCTCCGAGACCGCGACGACGTCGCCGGGGCCGAGGTTGTCGTAGCCCCAGGCGTAGGCGACGAGGTTGATCGCCTCGGTCGCGCTCCGCGTGTAGATCACCTCGCGCTCGGAGGGCGCGTTGACGAACCCCGCGACCTTGGCGCGGGCGCCCTCGAACTCCGCGGTGGCGCGCTCGGAGAGCGTGTAGACGCCGCGGTGCACGTTCCCGTAGGAGGTCTCGTAGAACGTCTGCATCGCGTCCAGCACCTGCCGCGGCTTCTGCGACGTGACCGCGGAGTCCAGGTACGCGAGCGGCTTGCCGTGGATCATCTGCTCGAAGATCGGGAAGTCGGCGCGCAGCTTGCGGGCGTCCAGCTTCGGGCGTGCTTCGACCGCCATGGGCCTATCGTACGCGTGGTGACCGCACTCGCCGAGACGATCGCGGACGCGTACGCATTCGAGGGCGCCAGCATCGACCTGGGCCGTGGAGTGCACGACGGCGGGCTCCAGCGGGAGGCAGTCGTGCGGCTCCCGCTCGCCACCTCGAACCGGCACGGGCTGATCGCGGGGGCGACGGGAACGGGGAAGACGCGCACGCTCCAGCTGCTCGCCGAGCAGCTGTCCGAAGCCGGAGTCGCGGTCTTCGCGGCGGACTACAAGGGCGACGTGTCGGGACTCGCAGTCCCCGCGCCGGCGGAGGGAAAGGCCGCGGAGCGAATGGCCGAGCTCGGACTCCCGCACGAGCCCGCGTCCTATCCGACGGAGTACCTCTCGCTCGGCGGCATCGGTCCCGGCGTCCCGGTCCGAGCCTCCGTCACCGACTTCGGGCCGCAGCTGCTCGCGAAGATCCTCGGCTCGAACGAGACGCAGGAGGCGAGCCTCGCGCTCGTGTTCCGCTACGCGGACGAGCGCGGCCTGGCGCTCGTCGACCTCGCCGACCTGCGCGCATTACTCGCCTTCCTCGAGTCGAAGGAGGGCAAGGCCGACCTGACCGGCATCGGCGGCGTCTCGAAGCAGACGATCGGCGTGCTGCTCCGCTCGCTCGTCCAGCTCGAGGACGGCGGCGGGAACGAGTTCTTCGGCGAGCCGCAGTTCGAGATCAGCGACCTGCTGCGAACCACGCCCGACGGACGCGGCGTGATCTCGTGCCTCGAGCTCGCCGCCGTGCAGGACAAGCCGCGACTGTTCTCGACCGTCCTGATGTGGCTCCTCGCCGAGCTCTTCGAGCAGCTGCCCGAGGTCGGCGACCTGGACAAGCCGAAGCTCGTCTTCTTCTTCGACGAGGCGCACCTGCTCTTCGACGACTCGACCGACGCGTTCCTCGAGTCGGTCGAGCGCACCGTGCGGATGATCCGCTCGAAAGGAGTCGGCGTGTTCTTCGTCACGCAGCACCCGACCGACCTGCCGAGCTCCGTGCTCGCGCAGCTCGGCAACAGGATCCAGCACGCGCTCCGTGCGTTCACTCCCGACGACGCGACTGCGTTGCGAAAGACGGTGCGGACCTACCCGACGTCCGAGCTCTACGACCTCGAGGAGCTGCTGACGAGCCTCGGGATCGGCGAGGCCGCGGTGACCGTCCTCGACGAGAAGGGCGTCCCGACGCCGGTCGTGCACACGAGGCTGCGCGCGCCCCGGTCGAGCATGGAGCCGGCGCCCGACCTCGTGGGCCCCGCCCAGGCCTCACCGTTGTGGGCGAAGTACGGGACGCGGCTCGAGCGCGAGAGCGCCGCCGAGGCGCTCGCGAAGCGGGTCGAGGAGCAGCCCGAGCCGGAGGCGGCCAAGCCACGCGCGAGATCGAAGCCGCCGAAGGCGCCGAGCGACCCGCTCACCGACTTCATGACCTCGCGCCAGGGCAAGGCGCTCCAGCGCGAGATCGTCCGCGGCATGTTCGGGATGCTCAGGAAGCGGCTCTAGCCGCGATGGACGCCGAACCCGCCGAACTTCGCGTCCTCGGCTGCCTGATCGAGAAGCAGCGGACGACGCCCGACGTCTACCCGCTGTCGGTGAACGCGCTCCGGCTGGCGTGCAACCAGTCGACCAACCGCGATCCGGTCGTCGACTACGACGAGCCGACGATCCGCGACGCGCTCCAGCGGCTCTCCAGCCGCGGCTGGGCTCGGCTTGCGAGCGGCCGCGGCAGCCGTGCGGTCAAGTACCGGCACCTGTTCGACGAAGCGCTCGGCGTGAACGCGCCGCAGATCTCCGTGCTCGCGGTGCTGATGCTGCGCGGGCCGCAGACGATCGGCGAGCTCAAGCAGCGGACGGAGCGCCTGCATCGCTTCGAGTCGCTGGCGGACGTGGACGAGACGTTGAATGCGCTCGCCCAGCGCGAGCTCGTAGCCCGGCTCGACCGCCGTCCGGGACAGAAGGAGGAGCGCTGGGCGCAGCTCCTGGGCGGAGAGGGGGACAGTCCCGGGACTGTCCCCACGGCGCCGCCGGCGGGCGACCGCGTCGAGGCCCTCGAGCGGCGCGTCGGCGAGCTGGAGCGTCGCCTAGCGGTCCTGGAGGGCGTCCAGCGCGACGGCGAACGCGACCACGAGCCGTCGATCGGCGTCGACTAGGCCCTCGCCGAGCTCCAGCACGTAGCGGTCCCGGAACTTGCCGAGCACGCGCTTGTAGCTGCCGACCTCGTCGCCGTTCCGCCGGAACGTGAAGTTGAACGGCAGCCACGACAGCACCGACAGCCAGTCGAAGCCGATGTCGGCGAAGCGGCGGACGAGCGCAACGACCCAACTCGACTCGTGCGCCTCGAACAGCTCGCTGCCGTTCGCGTCCTTCACGTGCCAATGGCTGCGGAACAGTGACACGCCGAACGCCTTCTCGAGCTGTCCGATGACCTGGCCGTCGGCATCGAGCACGTCGTGCCGCCCGCGGAACTCGAAGACCGACTTTGCCTTGATCATGAACGCGTAAGCGTCGCCGTCCTCCGACGTGCGGAAGCGGATGTCCTCCTTGATCTTCATCTTCTTCTGCTTGACGAAGAGGATCGGCCGGCCCTCGTCAGTCGCGCCCGGCGTCGGGATGCTGATCCTGTACTCGTTCGAGATCGGCTTGAAGACCTGCTGGATCAGGAAGCGGTTCGACTGCTCGAGCTCGATCATCCTCGCTCGAGCAGCGCAAGGCGCCAGACGCCCGCTCGCTCCGCGCCCGCGAGGCGGAAGCCCTGCCGCTCGACCGCCGTGAGCATGGCTCGCTCCGAGTGGATGTATGAGCGGAAGTCGCAGCCGCGAAGGCGTGGGCCGAGGTTCAGGACCCGGACCAGGAGCCGGCTGACCGCGAGATCGGGCGGGAAGGAGAACGCGATCAGGCGGCGCGCTTTCGCGGCCGCGACCGAGAGCAGCGACTCGTAGTCGGGATAGCAGCAGACGACACGGTGAAGCAGGACGACGTCGGCGTCGCCGACAGCATCGCGATCAGTGGCGAGGTCGACGACGTGCCGCTCCGCCCGCTCCGAGAGCCCGCGCTCCTCGAGCAAGCGCCGGGCTTCGGTCTCGTAGCCGGGCGAGAGCTCGACGTTCGTCGCCCGCGAGGCCCCTCGCTCGAGCAGCTCGATCTGAAGCGTCCCCGTGCCGCCGCCGACCTCGAGCACCGACGCGCCTTCGAGCCCGCGGCCGGCGACGAGGTCGACGAGCCGTTGGCTCGCGCGCCCAAGCCCCTTCCTCCGGTAACGGTCCGCGTCGCGCCGCGCCAGTTTCTCGTCGAAGAACTCGCCGTACGCACCGGGTGAGCAGCACCGGCTCACGGCGCCATCGTACGGCTATCGTCGCGGCGTGAGCGACTACGTCTTCACGATGTACCGGGCCGACAAGTTCTACGGCCCCGAGCGCCAAGTGCTGGCGAACATCTCGCTGTCGTTCCTGCCCGGTGCGAAGATCGGCGTGCTCGGCCCGAACGGAGCCGGGAAGTCGACGCTCCTGCGGATCATGGCCGGCATCGAGGAGCCGTCGTCGGGCGTCGCGCAGCTCGCGCCGCGCGCGTCGGTCGGACTGCTCTCCCAGGAGCCCGAGCTCGACGACGAGAAGGACGTGCGCGGCAACGTCGAGGACGGCGTGCGCCAGGCCCGCGACCTGCTCGACCGCTTCAACGCGGTCTCCGCCGCATTCGCGGAGCCGGACGCGGACTTCGACGCGCTGCTTGCTGAACAGGCGACCGTGCAGGACGAGATCGACCGCCGCGACCTCTGGCAGCTCGACCAGACGCTCGACCGCGCGATGGACGCGCTGCGCCTACCCGAAGGCGAACGAGACGTGACCTCGCTCTCAGGCGGCGAGCGGCGGCGCGTCGCGCTCTGCCGGCTGCTCCTTTCCTCGCCCGACCTGCTCCTGCTCGACGAGCCGACGAACCACCTCGACGCCGAGTCGGTCTGGTGGCTCGAGCGCTTCCTCGACGAGTACAAGGGCACCGTCGTCGCGGTCACGCACGACCGCTACTTCCTCGACAACGTCGCCGGCTGGATCCTCGAGCTCGACCGCGGCCGCGGGCTGCCGTTCGAGGGGAACTACTCGTCGTGGCTCGAGCAGAAGCAGGCGCGGCTCGCCGTCGAGGAGAAGACGGCGTCGGCGCGGCAGCGCACGCTCGCGCGCGAGCTCGAGTGGGTGCGCGCGAGCCCGCGTGCGCGCCACGCGAAGTCGAAGGCCCGGCTTGGCGCGTACGAGCGGCTGTACGCGGAAGAGCAGAACGTCAAGCTCGACCGCGTCGAGATCCACATCCCGCCCGGCCCGCGCCTGGGGGACGTCGTGATCGAGGCGGAAGGCGTCGCGAAGGGCTTCGGCGACCGGCTGTTGTTCGAGGAGCTGACGTTCTCGCTGCCGCCCGCGGGGATCGTCGGCGTCGTCGGGCCGAACGGCGCCGGCAAGACGACGCTGTTCCGGATGATCGTCGGCGACGAGCAGCCGGACACGGGCACGCTCCGTGTCGGCGACACGGTCGAGCTCGCGTACGTCGACCAGTCGCGCGAGGCGCTCGACCCGGCGAACACGGTCTGGAAGGAGATCAGCGGCGGCCACGACACGTTCGAGCTCGGCAAGCGCGAGGTGAACTCGCGCCAGTACGTCTCGTGGTTCAACTTCAAGGGCGGCGACCAGCAGAAGCGCGTCGGCGACCTCAGCGGCGGCGAGCGCAACCGCGTCCACCTCGCGAAGCTGCTGCGCTCGGGCGGGAACGTCCTGCTCCTCGACGAGCCGACGAACGACCTCGACGTCGACACGCTGCGCGCGCTCGAGGAGGCGTTGCTCGACTTCGCCGGCTGCGCCGTCGTGATCTCGCATGACCGCTGGTTCCTCGACCGGATCGCGACGCACATCCTCGCGTTCGAGGGCGACTCGCAGGCGACGTGGTTCGAGGGCAGCTGGCAGGAGTACGCCGACTGGGTTCGCGAGACGCGCGGCGCCGAGGCGCTCGAGCCGCATCGGATCAAGTACAAGCCGCTCGTGCGGGCCTAGGCGTGCGGGCGCAGCCTGTCGACGATCCTGTCGACGAGCTTGCGGTCGGCGCGGAGCGCAATCCCGACGAGGTCGAGCTCCTCGGCGGTGACCGCCGCGACGGCAGCGCGGTTCGCGCCGTCGTGACCGGTGGTGAAGAGCTCGTTCGTGTAGATCGCGAGCTCGACGTCTCGGCTCAGCGCCCGCTCGTATGCCCGGCGCAAGCCGGCGCCGTCGGAGCCGTAGACGAGCACAGGCTGCCGGAACATCGGCAGATACCGGTTCCCGGAGGCGTCGACGTAAGGCTCGCCGACGGTCTCGGGGGCAGTGCCGGCGATGCCGCTGACGAGGAACGCGGTCACGTTCGCCTTCTGCCAGACCGCGAGATCCTCGCGCAGAACGACGGCGATCTTCGTGTCGAACTCCACGCCGTCAGGCTAGCCTCGCCCCGTGGCCGCGGATCGGAACGCCGACGTCGTCAGGCGACTCTTCGACGCGTTCGCACGCAAGGACGCAATCGCCGTGCGCGGCCTCTTCGCCGAGGACGCCGTGTGGCAGGTCGGCGGACCGAGCGTCGTCGGAGGCACGTACCGTGGCCGGCGCGAGATCGTCCGCTTCCTCGGCTCCCTGCCAAGGCTGACGGACGGCACGTACTCCTCACGGCTGATCGACGTGCTCGCGAGCGACGAGCGCGCCGCCGTGCTCTACCGCGCGACCGGCCGGCGGCAGGGACGGGAGCTCGACATCGACCAGGTGCTGCTCTTCACGCTGAGTGACGGTGTCGTCGCCGAGGTGCTCGCGCTCCCGAGCGACCAGCACGCGTTCGATGCATTCTGGGGCTCGTGAGGAAGCGTGACCGGGACCGGATCCTCGCGAGGCTTCGCGAGCTCTGCCTCGCGCTGCCCGAAGTCTCCGAGCGTCTCAGCCACGGTGCGCCGACGTTCTTCGTCCGCGGCAAGCGCGCCTTCCTGATGGTGCTGACGAACCACCACGGCGACGGACGGTTCGCGATCTGGTGCGCCGCCGAGCCCGGGACGCAGTCACTCCTCGTCGAGGCCGACCCCGAGCGCTTCTTCGTCCCCCCGTACGTCGGCCACCGCGGCTGGCTCGGCTTCCGCCTCGACCGCGGACTGGACTGGAACGAGCTCGCCGGGATCGTCGAGGACGCGTACGCCGAGGTCGCGCCGACGAAGCTGGTCGAGGTGGCGCGCGGGGCTAGTCAGGCACGCGATCGGCGACGTTCTCGAGCAGCGCGACGGCGAGGTCGACGTCTTTCGTCACGAGCTCGCGGAAGTCGGAGCGCCCGATGGCGAGACAGCGCACCGGTGTCAGCGCCTGGACGCGCGCGATCCGGCGGCTGTCCTTGCGCAGCAGCGCGACCTCGCCGACCACCTCGCCCGGGCCGAGCTCGGTGTCGATCCCGCGCGCGTGCACCGAGACGCGGCCGTCGAGCAGGACGAACATCCCGGTCCCGGCCATCCCGGACTCGATCAGCACGTGGCCGGCGGGGAACTCCTCCTCGTGCGCCACGCCGGCGATCTGCTCCAGCAGCGAGTCGGAGAGGCCCGCGAAGATCCCGACGGAGCGGAGTGCGTCTTTCATCGACGCGAGGATAATTCCCAGGGCCGCAGTCTGGGGATCCAGCGCGGGACGTTCTGGCGATAGCGGTCGTACTCGGGGCCGAAGCGCCTGCGAAGGCTCGGCTCCTCGACGAGCGGCAGATAGAGCGCGTTGACCGCGAAGACGGCGAGGGCCCAGACGAACAGCCCCGTCGACCCCAGCGCCGCGGCCTCGCCGAGGAGGATCGCGAAGACGCCGCTGATCATCGGGTTCCGCACGTAGCGGTAGGGGCCGCGGACGACGAGGCGCTGCGTGACGTCCCACGGGGCGAGCGTGCCGTCGCCGACCGAGGCGAAGAGCGCGATCGTCCGCGCCACGAGGACAAGCCCGAGCACGACGAGCGGCACCCCCACCGCGACGCCGAGCAGGGTCGCGTTAGTCCCGCTCCGCCAGACGATCAGGGCCGGAACGACGATCGTCACGACACCCGGCAGCAGACCGATCGCACGGATGTGCCGCCAGAGGCTCACCGCCGGACGTTAACGCGCCCTACCCAATTTCCTTTCACGGCCTCACTACGCTTGAGCGATCCGTAAGCCCGCCCTTCTCCTCGTGGTCGCCGTTCTCGCCGTGGCGGGCTGCGCCGACGACGACGAGGAAGCGACACCGCCGCAGCCGACTACGACGGCGCCGACGACGACTGAGCCCGGGACGACGACGGAGCCGCTCGACGACTTCGTGCCGGGGCCCGTCGCCGGGCCTCCCCAGGGCGTGGAAATCGCGCTAAACGATCGCGTCGCGCTCGGGCAGCACGAGGGCTACGACCGCATCGTCTTCCAGTTCCGGAACGTCGTGCCCGGCTACCGGGTCGAGTACGTCCAGCCGCCGATCCAGGAGGACGGCTCCGGCGCGACCGTGAAGATCGACGGCCACTCGTTCGCGCAGGTGCGGATGGAGCTCGCCTCGGGGTTCGACGTGACCGTGCCGGAAGGCAAGATCGTCTACACCGGCCCTCGACGCATCTCGGGGTCCGGCATCGTCGCGGAGCTCGTTCGCACCGGCGACTTCGAGGCCGTGCTGACCTGGGCCGTCGGCCTGCACGCGCAGGTCCCGATGCGCGTCTTCACGCTCGAGGGGCCCCCGCGGCTCGTCGTCGACTTTCGTTCCAGCTAACGCCTCGATCTGCCGATAAGGGAACGAGGCCCATGGCGGACTTCGTCTTTCCCTGGCGGCTGCTCGGAGCTCTCCTCGTCGAGAAGGGCTTGATCCGCGCGGGCGAGCTCGAGGACGCCCTCGACGAGCAGCGCGCGACCGGTCGTCGGCTCGGGGAGATCCTCGTCTCGCGCGGCGCCCTCGACGCTTCCGCCCTCTCGCGGGTGCTCGCCGAGCAGTACGGGATCGAGCTGCCAACGTCCACTTCGGTCGCGGCGGGCTCCCAGGAGCCGCCAGCGCCGTGGCAGCCGCTCGGGCGGCTGCTCGTCTCGCGCGGCACGATCACGCAGGAGGCGCTCGAGGAGGCACTCGACGTCCAGCGCCGGAGCGGCCGCCGGCTCGGCGACGTGCTGGTCGGCGACCAGGGCGTCTCGATGCTCGAGCTCGCGGCGGCGCTGAGCCAGCAGCAAGGGCTCGTCGTCGGCGGCGAAGACGCCCCGCCCACGTCCCGCTTCGCGGACGACTCGAGCTACGAGGTGCTGGAGCCCCGAGGTGCCGCACTCTTCTCGACTGACAGCTTCCTCGAGGCGACCGACTTCGCGTTCGAGTACCTCGGCGCCGAGTCGCCGCGCCGGCTCGAGATCGTCCGCGTTCGCGATAGCGCGCGCGAGCGGGTCTGGAGCTACGACGCCGATGCGCCCGACGATTCGCGCGACCTGGTGGAGCGGTACGGCTTCCAGCCCAACGCCTGGCGCGGACCGCCCCGCTAGTCAGGCAGCCGGGAGAGCGCCTCGAAGTCGGCGCGATCCTTGACCGCGTCGGCGTGGTCTTCCCGGGGCGAGGACTTGCCGGCGCGCAACAGTCCCAGCGGGATCACACGAGCCCGGACGCCGTGCAGTTCGAGGACAACGCTCTCGTGGTGATGCTCCGACCAAACGGCCCTCCGCTCGCGCAGCGGGATGAACACCCGTCCTGCGTCATCGCTGATCAGGAACGTCAGCTCGACGCGGACGCCGTCACGCTCGTAGCCGGTTCCCCCATCCTCATCGGGATACGGATTGTGTCGCCACGCATGGGTTTGCAGCAGTGAGGCGATCGCCTCGGCGTCGCGCAGCCACACGGCGACGTCGATGTCGTCGTGCTCGCGCGTGACGGCGCCGAGATGGAAGTCGACCGCCCAGCCCCCGAACAGCCAGTGGTCGAACCCGGCGAGCAGCTGTTCCACCTCGGCGAGGGCGTGTAGCTGGTCCATCAGCCGAGGATAGGCAGACTGCCGCCGTGGAACAGCGGGTGAGTCTGATCACGCTCGGCGTCCGCGACCTTGCTCGGTCGCGCGCGTTCTACGAGGCGCTCGGCTGGACGACTCGCGCAGAGCCGGACGACGACGTCGTCTTCTTCCAAACCGGCGGGATCGTGGTCGCGCTCTGGAGCCGCGCGCAGCTCGCGGAAGACACCGTGGTCGAGGACTCGGACGGTTGGGGCGGGATCACGCTCGCGCACAACGTCCGCTCGCCGGTCGAGGTCGACGCCGTGCTCGCCCAGGCGGAAGCTGCCGGAGGCGCGGTCCCGCGTCGCGGCGCGCCGACGTTCTGGGGCGGCTACTCCGGCGTGTTCGTCGATCCCGAGGGACACGCGTGGGAGGTCGCGCACAACCCGCGCTGGACGATCGCCGACGACGGGTCGATTACGCTGCCCGACTGATGGTCCCGGAAGCGGAGCTCGAGCAGAGCGAGAACGGGCTCGTCGCGAAGGGCGACGGCTGGTACGTCGTCAACGCGCGCGAAACGCGCTGGTACCACGCCGAGGGGCGAAGCGCGTTCTGCGACTTCGAGGGCGACCAGAACTGGCCGCAGCTCGGCTTCGGCATCTACGTCCTGGAGCCGGGCGAGTTCATGTCGATGTACCACTGGGAGGCCGACCAGGAGGACTTCCTCGTCGTCGCAGGCGAGGCGCTCCTGATCATCGAGGGCGAGGAGCGCCCGCTGCGGCAGTGGGACTTCGTCCACTGCCCGCCGAACGCGAAGCACAACATCGTCGGCGCCGGCGGCGGCCCGTGCGTCGTGATCGCGGTCGGCGCGCGCGAACACCAGGACGGCCCCGGCTGGGGCGGCTACACGGTCGACGAGGCCGCGCTGCGCCACGGCGCCGGCGTCGAGCAGGAGACGACGAAGGGCGAAGAGGCGTACGCGCCGTTCACGAAGCGCCAACCGGCCCGCTACCGCGAAGGCTGGATCGCCTAGTCACGCATCGAGCTGCAAGACCCAGTCCGGGTCCCAGCTTCGGCGGCCTACTCGTCCTGAGGCTGGGTTTCTGCTCCGTCCTCGGACTCGGACTCGGACTCGGAGGGAACCTCCGTTGCGGCGAGCTTCGCGGCAGCAGCAGCCTGCTTCTTCTCCTGCTTTCGCTCGCGCTTCTCCAGAACACGCCGTTCGCGCGCGATCTTCGCCATCGTCGTCTGTCGTTTGCTCGCCATGTAACTCCTTTCGTCCGAATAGCCTACGCGCGCCGCCGGTCCGCAGACGCTAAGCCTGAGGGATCCGCGCCTCCAGCGCCTCGCCCAGCGTCTCACGCACCGGCTCGAGCTCGATCCGGTCGAGGATGTCCTGGAAGAAGCCGCGGACGATCAAGCGCTCCGCCTCCGCCCGCGAGAGGCCACGCGCCATCAGGTAGAAGAGCTGCTCGCGGTCGACCTGGCCCAGGGTCGCGCCGTGGGTGCAGCGGACGTCGTTCGCGAGGATCTCCAGGCCCGGGATCGAGTCGGCGTGCGCCTTCTTGGAGAGCATCAGGTTCCGGTTCTCCTGGTACGCGTTTGTCTTCTGCGCGTCCTTCTCGACGCGGATCATCCCGCGCCAGACTGCCGTCGCCTCGTCGCGGAGCGCGCCCTTGAAGGCGAAGTCGCTCGTCGTGGACGGGGCGATGTGCTCCTGGAACGTGTCGTAGTCGAGGTGCTGCACCCCGTCGGCGAAGTACGCGCCGGTGACGCGCGAGGTCGCGCCCGGGCCGGCGAGGTCGTTCTGGATGCGGGTCTTTCCCTTCTTCGAGCCGAAGCCGGCGGCGACCCAGTCGAGCTCAGCGTCGCGCGCGACCTGGGCGTGGTGCGTCGCGAAGTGCCAGGTCTCCTTCGAGAGGTTCTGGAGCGAGACGTACTCGAGCTTCGCGGCTTGCTCGACGAAGAGCTCGGCGACCGCGTTCGAGTAGCCCTCGAGCTCGGGCGTCGCGCTCGTGTACTCCTCGATCAGCGTCGCGCGCGAGCCCTCCTCGGCGATCACGAGCAGGCGGAAGACGAGCGAGCCCTTCGACGCCGTGTTCGCCACGCGGACGTACAGCGGCTGCTCGAGGACGACGCCGCGCGGGATCACAACCAGCAGGCCGTGCTTCCAGATCGCGGCGTTGTGCGCGGCGAACTTCTCGTCGTGGCCGACCAGGGAGCCCAGCCGCTCATGGTTCTCGTCGAGCGGCTCGAAGGTCACGCCCTCGGGCGTGCGTTCGAGCTCGAGGCCGTCCTCGGTGACGACGGCGAGGCCGGCGACGTCGATGTCGAGCATCGCGGACTGGGGGCTCCGCTCTCCGCCCGAGCCGCCGAACGCGTCGGGGTCGAAGCCCTTCAGGTCGGTGAAGCGCCACGCCTCGTCGGCGGTCGTCGGCAGCGGCAGCGCGCGGTAGCGCTCGAGCAGCTCAGCCCTGTCCACGCTTCACCTTTGGCGCGTAGCGGTGGTGGAGGATCAGGACGTTGCCGTCGAGGTCCTTGACGAAGCCCATGTGGCAGACGCCGCTGTCCTCGATCCCGATCACCTCACCGCCCGACGCCCGAACCTCCTCGACTGCCTCGTAGACGTCGGGAACACGCAGGCCGACGCCGCTCTCGTTCGGAACGAACGCCTCGCCCTGTTCCTCGGGGTTCCAGAACGAGAGCGTGACGTTCGAGGTCTCGATCTCACCCTCGGTGAACTCGCTCTCCGAGAGCTCGAGCACGTCCCGGTACCACGCGACCGCGCGTTTCGCATCCCGCGTCGGCACGGACACGAAGTCGACCTGCTCGATCCTCATTCGTACGGCGCGTAACGCCGGTGCAGCATCAGGTCGTTGCCGTCGGGGTCGTTGAAGAACGCCATGTGACAGACCCCGGTGTCGAGCGTCTCGCCGGCGAACTCGACACCCTTCTCCTCGAGCTCGGTGCGGGCGGCTGCGACGTCGTCGACGTGCAGCGCGATGTGCCCGTTCTTCTGCGGCGCGAACTCCATCCCGACCCGCGCCGGCTCCCAGATACCCAGACAGGTGTCGCCCGCCCAGAACTCGAACTGCGCCTTCGGGTCCTGCCGCAGCCCGAGCACGGAGCCGTAGAACTCGCGTGCGCGCTCGCCGTCCTGCGACGGGATCGCAACGAAGTCGACCTTGCGAATCTCCATCAAGGCGTCGTCCCATCGGAGAACGGCGCGTAGCGCCGGTGGAGCGTGAGCCCGTTGCCCGCGGGGTCCGAGAACGGCGCGAGGTGGCAGACGCCCGAGTCGATCACCCCGGCCGGGAAGGCGACGCCGGCGGCCTCGAGCTCGTCCTTGGCGGCCTGCACGTCCGGCACGCGGAGCGCGATCGTCCCGCCAGGGAGCGGCTCGAACGGTTGCCCGATCGACTCCGGCTGCACGAGCGCAAGCGTGACGTTCCCCGTCTCGTACTCGACCCAGGTGTCCATCGAGTTCGGGTTCCGCTCGAGCCCGAGCGTCTCGCCGTAGAACCGGTCGATCGGGTCGCGGTCCTGCGTCGGGATCGCGACGAAGTCGATCCGGCCGGGCGGCGCGTCGGGCGGGCGCCCGTCTTTGAAGGGCGCGTAGCGGCGGTGCAGCAGCATGCCGTTGCCGTCGACCCCGGCGAAGACGGCCCCGTTGCAGACGCCGGAGTCGAACGTGTCCATTGCGAACTCGACGTCGGCTTCGGCGAGCCGCTTGCGCTCAGCGCCGACGTCGTCCGTCCGGACCGCGATCGCCGCAAAAGGCAGCCGGGTGTCGTCGCCCGAGCGGTACTCGTCCGGAACCAGCGCGATCGTCACGTTGGACGCTTCGTACTCGATCCAGCGCTCGGTCGAGCGCCCATTGCGCTCCCACAGCGCGAGCGTGTCGCGAAACCACGCGTCGGCGGCCGGATAGTCGGACACCGGGACGCCGATGAAGTCGACCTTCTCGACCGTGATCAAGCGTCGAACCTCCGGTGGAGCATCAGCACGTTCCCGTCGGGGTCCTTGAACCACGCCTGCTTACAAACACCCGTCTCGATCGTCTCGCCGTCGAAGCCGACGCCCTGAGCCTCCAGCTCGGCGCGGCGCTCGTCCACGTCGTCGACCCGCAGCGCGAACCCTGCGATCGAGGGCGCGAACGGCTGCCCGATCGACGATGGGTCGAACACGTCGAGCGTCACCTGCCCGAGCGTGAACTCGATGTCGTGCTCACCCTCGCTTTCGACCTCGAGCCCGAGCACCTCGGTGTAGAAGCGCTTCGCACGCTGGATGTCCTGAGTGAGGAAGCCGACGAAGTCGACCCGCTCGATCACGGCATCGAACCATCCGGGTACGGCGCGTAGCGATGGTGCAGGAGCACTCGATTGCCGGCGGGATCGTTGACGCCGGCGCCTCTGCACTTACCGGAGTCCCACATCTCGCCTACCTCGAGGCCGGCCTCCTCGAGCTTCGCCTTCGCGGCCGCGACGTCGCGGACGCGAAGCGCGATCGTAGACGGCGGCAGCGGCGTGAACTCGTACTCGTGTGTGTGCGGCGTCATCACCGCGAGCGTGACGTTGCCCACCTCGTACTCGACCCAGTCGTCCGAAGGCGAGTTGGGGTTGCGCCGGAGACCCAGCTGCTCGCCGTAGAAATGGTTCGCCTTCTCGATGTCGTCCACGGGAACGCGGATGTAGTCCACGCGCTCGACGTCGATCAACCGACCGAGCCTTCCATCTGGAGCTGGATCAACCGGTTCATCTCTACGGCGTACTCGAGTGGAAGCTCCTTCGTGATCGGCTCGACGAAGCCGGAGACGATCAGCGCCGAGGCCTCGGCCTCCGAAAGGCCGCGCGACATCAGATAGAAGAGCTGCTCCTCGCCGATCTTCGAGACCGTCGCCTCGTGGCCGATGTTGACGTCGCTCTCGTCGATGCGGATGTACGGGTAGGTGTCGGAGCGCGACTCCTCGTCGAGGATCAGCGCGTCGCAGACGACCTTCGAGCGAGCGCCGTGCGCGCCCTTGGCGACCTCGAGCAAGCCGCGGTAGCCGGCGCGTCCGCCGTTCTTGGAGATCGACTTCGACGTGATCACCGACGACGTCTTCGGCGCGACGTGCACCGCCTTCCCACCCGCGTCTTGATGCTGCCCCTTGCCCGCGAACGCGATCGACAAGACCTCGCCGTGCGCGCGCTCACCGAGGAGCCAGATCGCCGGGTACTTCATCGTCAGCTTCGAGCCGAGGTTCCCGTCGACCCACTCCATCGTCGCGCCCTCGTAGGCGACGGCGCGCTTGGTGACGAGGTTGTAGACGTTCGTCGACCAGTTCTGGATCGTCGTGTAGCGGCAGCGCGCGTCCTTCTTGACCACGATCTCGACGACGGCCGAGTGCAGCGAGTCGGACGTGTAGATCGGCGCGGTGCAGCCCTCGACGTAGTGCACGTACGCGCCCTCGTCGACGATGATCAGCGTGCGCTCGAACTGGCCCATGTTCTCCGCGTTGATGCGGAAGTAGGCCTGGAGCGGCATCTCGATCCTCACGCCCGGCGGCACGTAGATGAACGAGCCGCCCGACCAGACGGCGGAGTTCAGCGCCGCGAACTTGTTGTCGTTCTGCGGGATGATCGTGCCGAAGTACTGCTTGACGAGCTCCTCGTGCTCGCGCAGGCCCGAGTCCATGTCGAGGAAGATCACGCCCTGCTGCTCGAGACTCTCCTGGAGCTTGTGGTAGACGACCTCGCTCTCGTACTGCGCGCCGACGCCGGCGAGGTACTTCTTCTCCGCCTCCGGGATCCCGAGCTTGTCCCAGGTGTCCTTGATGTCGGCGGGCAGGTCCTCCCACTTGGAGGCCTGCTTCTCGGTCGGACGGATGTAATAGAAGATGTGCTCGAAGTCGATGTCGTTCAGGTTGCCGCCCCATTGCGGCAGCGGGCGCGCGAGGAAATAGTCGAGTGACTTGTGGCGGAACTTCCGCATCCATTCGGGCTCGTTCTTGTGTGAGGAGATCGCCTCGACGATCTCGTGGTTGAGCCCACGGCCCGACTTGAAGAAGTAGTCCTTCGCCTCGTCGGGGCTCGAGAACCCGTACTTGACCTCGTAGTCGGAGCCGATCCCCTGGACGACTTCGGTCTCGGTCTGCGTCACGACTGCGTCACTTCCTTCGGCATGAATGCTTCGTACCCCTCGGCCTCGAGCTTATGCGCCAGCTCGGGACCGCCTTCCTCCACGATACGTCCGTCGACGAAGACGTGCACGAAATCGGGCTTGATGTAGTTGAGGATCCGCTGGTAGTGCGTGATCACGAGCGCTCCCATCTCGGGTGAAACGAGGTCCTGAACGCCCTTGGCGACGATCTTGAGCGCGTCGATGTCGAGGCCCGAGTCGGTCTCGTCGAGCACAGCGATCCGCGGCTTCAGCATCGCCATCTGGAGGATCTCGACCCGCTTCTTCTCGCCGCCCGAGAAGCCTTCGTTCAGGTAGCGCTGCGCGAGCTCGCGCGGCACCTTGAGCCGGTCCATCGCCGCGAGCAGCTCGGTGCGGAACTCCTTGACCGGGACCGGGTCGTCGGTGCCGCCCGCGCGCGCCTTGCGAATCGCGTTGATCGCGCTGCGCAGGAAGCTGGTGACGGTCACGCCCGGGATCGCGTGCGGGTACTGGAAGGCGAGGAAGAGGCCCTTCTGCGCCCGCTCGTCGGCGCCTGCCTCCGTCAGGTCCTCGCCCTCGAAGAGGATCTTCCCCTCGGTGATCTCGTAGGCGGGGTGGCCCATCAGGGCATACGCGAGCGTCGACTTGCCCGAGCCGTTCGGGCCCATGACCGCGTGCACCTGGTTGGTGTCCACGGCGAGGTCGACGCCCTTGACGATCTCGGTGCCGTCCTCGAGCGCGACGTGCAGGTTCTTCAGTTCGAGCAGAGCCAAGAGTTTGTGCCTACCTCTACGAAGTTGGGGAGCCGCTTCTCGGGCGGCTTCGTGACACATGGTAGCCGCGCGGCCCGGGGCCGCGAGACGGCTCGGACCGGGTGGTACGCTCTGCTCCATGCCCTTCGGCATCGGCGCCACCGAGATCATCATCCTGCTGGTCGTCGCGTTGATCGTCTTCGGGCCGAAGCGGCTGCCGGAGATGGGACGCTCGCTCGGTCGCGGCATGCGTGAGTTCAAGGACTCGATCCAGGGCAAGGACGACGACGCCGTCGACGACGCACGGCGCGAGCTCGGCACGCCGACCGACGAGAACGAGCCTGTCGTGACGGCACGCGAGCGCGACTCCATCTAGGGCGCCGCCGTGGCACGCGCTCGCCTGCCGCGGCGCCTCGCGCCCGGTGAGGAGGCAACCCTCGTCGAGCATCTCGGCGAGCTCCGCACGCGGCTGCTGATCTCATTCGTGGCGATCGGCGTCGCGTTCGTCGTCGCGTTCGCGTTCCAGGAGAACATCCTGCGCTGGCTCGCGGAGCCGTTGCCCGACGACAAGCGGCTGATCACGCTCGGCGTTACGGAGCCGTTCTTCACCGCCGTCAAGGTCTCGCTCTACGCCGGGCTCGCGCTCGCGCTGCCGATCGTCCTCTACCAGCTCTGGAGCTTTCTCGCGCCCGCGCTGGAGCAGCACACGCAGCGCGTTGTCTCGCTCTTCGTCGTGCTCGGCACGGTGCTCTTCGCCGCCGGCGCCGCCTTCGCCTACTTCGTCGTGCTCCCGCGGGCGCTCGCGTTCCTGACCGACTTCAACAGCGAGTTCTACGACGTCGAGATCCGCGCGAGCTACTACTACTCGTTCGTGACGATGGCCGTGCTCGGGCTCGGCCTCGTCTTCGAGATGCCGATCTTCATCCTCGCGCTCGTGCGCCTGCGCGTGCTCAGCGCCGACAAGCTGCGGCGCAACCGGCGAATGGGGATCTTCCTGGTCTTCCTCGTGGCGGTGCTCCTGCCCACCGTCGACCCGATCTCGCTCGCCTTCGAGGTCGTGCCGCTGCTGGCCCTCTTCGAGCTCTCGATCTGGCTCGCGGTGGTGATGGAACGGCGCTGGGAGCGGTCGTACGAGGAGTCGCTCGAAGCCTCCTGAGCGCGTCGCCGAAGGCCTTACGAAATCCGAACGTGCGGTCGCTACCGTCCGGCGCGTTTGCTCGTCTGATCGGAGGATGCCGCCCATGACCCGCCTCGTTCGCATCGCCCTGCTCGCCCTGCTCGTCGCCCTGATGGCGCCGACCGTCGCGAGCGCTGCGCCGCGGATGTGGATGGGCTTCCAGGACGACCCATACTTCCGCTGGCTCCCCGATCGCTTCTTCATGCGCGATCGCGCGATGCACGCGAACGCGACGATCATGAAGACGACCGTCTACTGGTTCAACGTCGCGCCGCGGCGGCCCGCGAACGGAGCAAACTCCTTCGACCCGGCCTACCGCTGGGAAGACCTCGACGAGTTCGTGCGCCAGGCGGCCGACCGCGACATCGAGGTCATGCTCACGATCTACGGCACGCCGGCCTGGGCCGGGTCCGCGAGGAACCGCGCGCCACGCCGGCTCGCCGACCTGACCAACTTCGCGCGCGCGTTGTCGTCGCGTTACTCCGGCCGCAACCGCGGCTTCCCGTTCGTGCGCTTCTACTCGGTCTGGAACGAGCCGAACCTGCAGCTCTTCCTCGCGCCGCAGTACGACTCGCGCGGCCGCTCCGTCTCGCCGAGGATCTACGCGAGCCTCTACCGCGCCGCGTATGCCGGCCTCAAGGCGGGCTCGCGCACGGCAAACGTCGCGATCGGGGAGACCTCGCCTCGTCGCCTGAGCACGTCGCCCTCCCATGCCCCTGCCCACTTCGCCGAGCTGCTCTCGAAGGTTCGCCCGAAGGTCGTCTTCCAGGCCTTCGCCCACCACCCGTATTCGTCGCCCGCGAACCAGCCGCCCACGCAGCTCGTCCGCTGGCCGAACGTCTCGATGACGACGCTGCCCCGCTTCGGGGCGCAGCTCGACAAGTGGTTCGGACGCAAGAACATCCCGCTCTGGCTGACCGAGTACGGCCACGAGACGAGGCCCGAGGACCCGCGCGGGGTCACCTACGCGCAGCAGTCGTCCTACATGACGACGGCCGTGAACATGGCGCGCCGCAACCCGCGCGTGAACATGCTGATCTGGTTCGCGATCCGCGACAACGACGTCAACCTGTGGCAGAGCGGCCTGCTCACCTACGGTGGCCTCGAGAAGCCTGCGTTCGACCAGTTCTCCGTGCTGGGGCGCCTGGTCGACGGTCGGAACGCGACCGTCAACGTCAAGGGCGGCCGTGCCAACCCGGCGGTGCGCGTCCCGACGACGAAGTTCGGCTATCGCAGCGGCCCCGGCTCCCGCGTGGGCATGACGATGCGCGTCTTCGAGCGCGGTCGCCTGATCCGCGTCGAGCAGCCCGTCGCGACGATCGCGTTCGACGGCTGGATCACCGTGCGACCACGGTTCACTCCCAGGGCGGGGCGCACGTACCAGCTGCGGCTCGACCTCGGTGACGTCAACGGCAACAAGCTCGAGCGCACGATGACGCTGATCGGCGTCAAGTAGGGCTCGAGCAAGGCGTCAGTACCATCGACGGCGTGACGGTGTGCGCCGCAGACTGGGTCCTGCCTTGGACGCGCCGGATCGCGGCTCTTCGGAGGCTCGCCGGAGCGCGTACCCTTCGCCCTGATCCAGGGGAACGTCCGCTATGAGAAAGGAACGACGGATTGGCTCGAGCTGATCGACGCAGCGCCCGGCGCGCGGGCACGCATGCCCGCGGCGGCGCCCGCGCCGTTCCACCGTCTCGTGTAGCGGAAGACACGATGTTCTTCCCGAAGCTTCGCGCTCGCGCGAAGTGGGTCTTCCTCTTCCTGGCGATCGCCTTCGCCGCGAGCTTCGTGCTGTTCGGCGTGGGAACGGGCTTCGGGGGGCTCCAGGACATCCTCCTCCAGGAGCGCGCCGCCGGGGGCGGCCCGTCGGAGGACGACGCGCGCGAGCGGATCGAGGCCAACCCGCGCGACGCGCAGGCGTGGCGCGACCTCGCGACGGCCCTCCAGAACCAGGGCGAGACCGAGGAGTCGCTCCAGCCGCTCGCGCGCTACACCGATCTGCGCCCGAACGACGTCGAGGCCCAGCGTGAGCTCGCCGGTCTCTACATCCAGCAGGCGAACCGCTACCGGCTCGAGGCACAGCTCGCGCAGCTCAGGCTCCAGACGGACGTGCCGGGCTCGACGTTCCGGCCGCCATCGTCCGAGGGGATCGGCCAGGCGCTCGGGACCGACCCGCTCACGGATGCGCTCTCCGCGCGGCACAACGAGGCGCTGACGCAGGCCTTCACGAGGCTCGGCCAGGCCTACAGGAACGCCGTGGTCGCCTACAAGAAGGTGGCCGCCTCCGAGCCCAACGACGCCGCCGTGCAGTTCGAGCTGGCGCAGACCGCCGAGGCTGCGAGCGACCTCCCGACGGCCATCGCCGCGTACAAGCGCTTCGTCCAGCTGGCGCCGGAGGACCCGACCGCCGGCGCGGTCCGGGAGAGGATCAAGCAGCTCGAATCACAGCCGGGTAGTTAGACTCCGCGCGTCCTGAGCGTCCGGCCTACGGGGGAGCGATGAACTTCGACATCAAGACCGAGCAGCTCGGCGACGACGCCTACGTGATCTCGCTCGCGGGCGAGGTCGATCTCTACACCGCGCCGGAGTTCAAGCAGCAGCTCCTGGACGTGATCTCCCAGGGCGGGCAGAACGTGATCGTCGACTTCACGAACACGACGTTCATCGACTCGACGACGCTCGGCGTGCTCGTGGGCGGGGTCAAACGGCTGCGGACGAACGACGGTCAGCTTTCACTCGTCTGCTCGGACCGCAACATCACGAAGATCTTCGAGATCACCGGGCTCGACCGCGTCTTCACGATCCACGCCACGCGCGACGAGGCCGTCGAGCAGCTCCAGGCCCCCGGCCCCGCTTAGCCGCTGAAAATGCTGCGCATCTTCCGCGGTGCGTTGCTTGCCCTCGTGCTCGCGGGGTGTGGCACCGGTGGTTTGGCGGACGAGGAGGCTGCGGGCGACGGGCAGGGTCTCTTCCAGGAGAAGTGCGGGAGCTGCCACGAGCTCGCCGCCGCCGGCACGCGCGGGACGATCGGTCCCTCGCTGGACGCCGCGTTCGCGGCTCCTCGCGAAGAGGGGTTCGACGAGTCGTCGATCCGCGAGGTCGTCCTCGGGCAGATGCGCTTCCCGATCGCGCCGATGCCCGAGCCGGACTCGCCGCACATGTTCCCGTCGAGCGAGTGGACCGACGCAGAGCGGGAGGACGCGATGAGTGCGATCGCGACGTACGTCGCGTCGGTCGCCGCCAACGAGGAGGCGATCGCGCAGGCTCGGGCGCAGAGCGGCGCGCAGGGCGCGTCGGACCCGGGCGCGCTCTTCGGGTCGAACTGCGCGAGCTGTCACACGCTCGCGGCCGCCGGCGCCACCGGGACGATCGGCCCGAACCTCGACAACTCGTCCGTCGACGCCGCGGCGATCGAGGAGCAGATTCGTCAGGGAGGCGGCGGGATGCCGGCCTTCGAGGGCCAGCTCTCCGACGAGCAGATCACCGCGCTGGCGCAGTTCGTCGCCGAGCGCCGCAACCCGCGCTAGCGGACGTCTTCGCGCTCGGCTTCGAGGTCGACCACGACGTGGGTGATCGGGACCGCGAAGCGCTCGCGAGCGCCCGCGACGACGCCCTTCTCGAGCCAGTTCGAGCGGCCCTCCGGGTGCGTCGAGATGATGATCTCGTCCGCGCCGAAGGTGCGCAGGGCGTCCTCGATCGCCTGGAGGGGCTCCGAGTCGCCGACCTCGCCGCGCGCGCTGATGCCGCCACCACGGAGCTGCTCGACGCTCGCCTCGACACGCTTCTGCGCGGCGGCGCGCGCGCTGTCCTCGTCGGAGGCCCAGTGGCGTAGCGGCGAGTTCAGCGCCGGCGCGACCACGAGCACCTCCTCGCGGGAACCCTCGGCACGCTTGCGAATGCAGCTCCGGAGCGTCTCGCCGCCGACGGTCTCGTTCGCGATCACGAGGATCCGCCGCTCGTCGTCGGCGCCACGCCGCGTGGTCGTCGTCTGGATCGGCCGCTTCGGGTCGCCGCGGAAGAAGAGCCACCAGAGCACGACCCCGGTCGCAACGAGGAAGACCGCGATCCCCAGCCACTTGTTGATCAGCGCGGCGACGACGATCGCGGCGCAGAAGGCGATCGTCCGCACGACGAACCGGAACGCCTCCGCCTCGCTCCGGAAGGGATTCTGCATTCGAAGCTCCTAGAGGATGTAGATCGTCGTGTAGACCACGATCCACATTACGTCGACGAAGTGCCAGTAGATCCCCGGGATCTCGACGCCGTGATGATGCTCCGCCGAGAAGTGGCCGCGGAACGCGCGAATCGTCGCGAAGGTGAGCAGGGTCAGGCCGACGAACACGTGCGCTCCGTGTAGGCCCGTGAGCCCGAAGAAGATCGTTCCGAAGGCCCCGTCGGACGGGTTGAAGCCGATGCGCGAGTACTCGCGCGCCTGGGTGAGCAGGAAGACGAGCCCGAGTGCGAGCGTGAGCACGAGCCCGGCCTGGAGGCCTGCGCGGTTGTCGCGCTTGATCGACTGGAGCGCCCAGTGGATCGTGAACGACGAGGTGACGAGGATCGCCGTGTTCACCCCCGCGACGTAGACCGGGAGGTGGAACCCCTCCGGCGGCCACGGCGAGCCCCCGACGACGCGGACGAAGAAGTACGCCGTGAAGAACGCGCCGAAGAGCATCACCTCCGACGCGATGAACAGGAACATCCCGAGCACGCGCGAGTCGACGCGCGAGCTCTGGTGCGCCGGCGGCGGCCCGTGGTGGTGCTCGACCGCTTCGGCGTGCGCGGCGGCCATTAGGCGGGCGCCTCCTCACGCTCGGGCTCGGAGACCACGTGGTCGACCGGCACGCCGGCGTCGCTCCGCAGCCGCTCGACGAGATCGCGCCGGAGCCAACCGGACTTCTGGCCGGGGAAGGTCGAGACGATCACCTCGTCGACCCGCTCGTCGTGGATCGTCTGCATCGCCGCCGTGTGCGGGTCCGGGTGCGCGATCTGACCGTGGGCGTCGATCCCCTCCGCCCGCAGCTCGGCGACGAGCCGTCGCAACCGCCGCTCGGCCTTCGTCTGCTCATCGCCGTACTCGTGGCCCTGCGGCGCGATCACGAGGAAGCCCACCTGGCCCTTCGCCGCGCGTTCGCGAATCCGCTCGAGGAGCGGCGCCGACGAGAGCGTCTGGTTGGCGACCACGAGCACGTTCGTCTGCTCGTCCTCGTCCGCCTTGCCCGCGACGACGTGCTCGACCGGCAGGTCGCCCGCAGCGTTCCGAACGCGCTCGACGACGTTGCGGCGGAGCCAGCCCGAGCGCTCCCTGGGATGCGTCGAGACGACGATCTCGGTCACGGGCGGCTCGAGCTGCGCGAGCGCGTCCTTGACCGCACTGACGGGGTCGGCCTCTACGACCATGCCGTTCGCGCGGATCTGGGCGCGACGAAGGAGCTCGAGCGTCCGGTCGAGCCGGCGCCCGGCCGACGCCCGCCGCGTGTCCTCGTAGACGACGTAGCCCTCGCTCGGCTGGTTGACCGGCGCGATCACGGTCACGAGCGGGTCGCCGGCGGCAGCGCGCTCCCGCAACTTCTCGAGCAGGCTGCTCGACGCAGCCGTCTCGTTCGCGATCACCAGGACGTGGCGGCTCACGTCGTCCTCGCCGGTTCGAGCTCGACCGCCGCGCGGTCGCCGTTGAGGATCGCGTGCCGTGCGCCCTTGACGCCGTACTCGTACGGGTTGCCCACGACCTGCGGCACCTCGTCGAAGTTGAAGACCGGCGGTGGGGAGCTGACGAGCCACTCGATCGTCATCCCGCGCCAGGGGTTCGCCGGCGCGAGCGGCCCCGACTTCCAGGACACGATCATGTTGTAGACGAAGATCATGAACGAGGCCCCGAGCACGAACGACGAGATCGAGATGAACAGGTTCCAGTTCGCGAACTGGTCCTCGTAGGTCGGCACGCGCCGCGGCATCCCCTGCACGCCGATGATGTGCATCGGGAAGAAGGTCGCGTTGAAGGCCACGAGCGTCAGCCAGAAGTGGACCTTGGCGAGCGTCTCGTTGTACATCCGGCCCGTCATCTTCGGGAACCAGTAGTAGATCCCGGCGAAGATCGTGAACAGCGAGCCGCCGAGCAGCACGTAGTGGATGTGGGCGACGATGAAGTACGTGTCGCTCGTGTAGATGTCGATCGGGACCGCGCCGAGCATGATCCCGGACAGCCCGCCGATCACGAACATCGAAACGAAGCCGAGCGCCCACAGCATCGGCGCGCGAAAGTGGAGACGCCCCTCCCACAGCGTCGCCAGCCAGGAGAAGACCTTGATCCCGGTCGGGATCGCGATCAGCAGGGTCGTCACCATCATCGGCACACGCAGGTAGGTCGCCATCCCGGACACGAACATGTGGTGCGCCCAGACCGAGAAGCCGAGCACGAGGATCGCCATCAACGAGAGCGCCATCAGGCGGTAGCCGAAGATCGGCTTGCGCGAGAACGTCGAGATCACCTCCGAGGCGATCCCGAAGCCGGGGAGCATCATGATGTAGACGGCCGGGTGCGAGTAGAACCAGAAGATGTGCTGGTAGCCCAGCACGTAGCCGTCCTCGCCGGGGTTGAAGAAGTTCGTGTGCATCACCCTGTCGAACATGACGAAGAACTGCGACCCGGCGATGAACGGCGTGGCGATCACGACGAGCAGTGACGTCGTGAAGTTCGCCCAGACGAGCAGCGGCATGCGCCAGAACGTCATCCCCGGCGCGCGCATCGTGATGATCGTGACCAGGAAGTTGAGGGCGGTCATGATCGAGCTCGCGCCGGCCCACTGCACGGCCATCGAGAAGAAGGCGTTCCCGAACGGCTGCGTCGTCGAGAGCGTCGCGTAGTTCGTCCAGCCTGCGCCGACTCCCGGGAAGAAGAACGAGCAGAGCAGCATGATCCCCGCGATCGGGAGCAGCCAGTACGAGAGCGCGTTCAGCCGAGGGAACGCCATGTCCGGCGCGCCGATCATCAGCGGGAGCACGTAGTTCGCGAGCCCCGCGAACGCCGGGATGATGAAGAGGAAGATCATCAGCGACGCGTGGACGGTGAAGAGCTCGTTGTAGGTCTGCGTGTCGAAGAACGAGGTCGCGGGCTGTGCGAGCTCTGCGCGCACGAGCATCGCGAGCAGTCCACCGGCGAGGAAGAAGAAGATCGTCGTCGCGACGTACTGGATCCCGATCACCTTGTGGTCGGTGTTGACGCGGAAGTAGTCGCGCCAGCTGTAAGCGCCGTGACCGGAGTGGTCCTCCGGCTGCGTGGGCTGCCCGAGCGCATAGGCGACCCAGTAGTCGAAGCCGCCGAGCCCGGCGAGGAAGCCGAGCGGCGCCATCGTCAGCGCGGAAACGACGATGACCGGCTCCCAGTCGAGCGGCGGGTCGTAGCCGCCGAGCGCGCGCAGCCCGACGACGATCCCCATCCCGAGCAGGAAGAACGCGCCCGTCATCCACGCGGCGCGCGGCCAGCCGGCTCTCAGCAGCCAGTGACGGCGGTGGGGCGGTCCACCGTTGTGCGTGTCGTGCGTCGCGTGCTGCGTCGTCGTCTCGCTCATTCCTCGGCCCCCGCCAGATACTGCACGAGCGCCTCGATCTCTTCCTCGCTCAGCTGACCTTCGAACGCCGGCATCCCGCCGCCGCCCTTGCGGATCTGCTCCTCGATGTCCTCGGGCGCGAGCTCGAGGTTCTCGAGCGACGGGCCGATCGTGCCGCTCGTGCCCGCCTTCGCGAGCGTATGGCAGCCGCCGCAGGTCTCGGCGAACGTCGTCCTCGCGTCGATCTGGTCGGGGGGCTCCACGCTCGGCCCCTGCCGGCGGACCCACGCGTCGAAGTCGGACTGCGAGAGCACGATCGCCCGGGTGCGCATGAGGCCGTGCCCCTGGCCGCAGAGCTCCGTGCAGAAGAGCCTGTACTCACCGACCTTCGTCGGCGTGATGATGATCGTCGTCACGATCCCGGGCACCGCGTCCTGTTTCTGGCCGAACTCCGGGACCCAGAAGGAGTGGATCACGTCCCTCGACGTGAGCGTCAGCTTCGTCGAGCGCCCGACCGGGAGGTAGAGGTTCGTCGCCCTGACGTCGCGCTGCTCGGGATACCTGAACTGCCACGCGAACTGCTGCGCGAGCACGTCGACCCGCATCGGCGTCCCCTTCGCACTGTCGTTCTGGGCGAGCACGACGGCGCTCAGCACCGCGATCACGGTCACGAGTGCGGTCGGGACCACGGTCCAGAGGATCTCGAGGCCGGTGTGACCGTGGATCGGCGGCCCGTCGGACTCGTCGTCGGGTCGGACGCGGAACTTGACGCCCGCGTAGATCGAGACCGCAGCGACGACCGCGAAGACGAAGATGCAGATTCCGACAGTGACCCAGATGACGAGGTCGATGCTCTGCCGCTCCTCCGAGGCCTGCTCGGGAAGCCAGTCGATGAAGAACGCGATCGCGGTCGTCACGGCGGCGACGACCAGCGCGATGGAGACCAGCGCGACGACAGCTCCCCTGCGCAAGGCCGGCCGAGCCTACTGAACGCCCATCGGCCCTGCCAGATAGAGCCGCGCCGCACGAGCCGAGCGTTTTCGGCACTCCCGACGGGGGCATCCGGGCCGTGCGAAACCACCAAGGAGGGCGCGAATGGGAATCGGAGTCAGCCTGCTCCTGATCGCCGTCGGCGCGATCCTCGTCTGGGGGGTGACGGGCGAGCTCTCGGGCATCGACCTCGATGCGGTCGGCGTGATCCTGATGGTCGTCGGCGCGCTCGGCGCCGTCCTGTCAATGATCTTCTGGTCGAGCTGGGGCGGCCCGGGCTACTGGGGCAGCCGCAGGCGGAGCTACGTCGAAGGGCCGCCGCACACCAGCTAGACCGCGGGCACGACGCGTGTGAAATGGGTCGAAAAGGAAACGACGTCCTCGACATCGGACGAACGGAGGCTGTGGATGTACATCGGTGGCGGCGTTCTTCTGCTGATTCTGATCATCCTGCTGATCATCATTCTCCTGTGAGGCATCGGCGGTCGGGCGAAGTCGCGTTGACTTCGCCCGATCAGCCGTGCTCCTCTGCTTCGCGTTGCTGGTCCGTCGGCGCGTTCAGCTCGATCCGGTCGGACCAGAGCCAGTAGACCGCGGCGGAGAGCACCAACGAGACCGCGAGCGCCACGAGCAACGCGTTCGCCGATGGTCCGAGCTCCGGCTGGTACAGCACCGACGGGGGAAGCAGCTTGACGGCGGGGATCGTCGCGATCCCGAGGAGGAACTGAAGGACCGAGGCGACGATGCTGATGGGAACCAGCTCGTGCTCCCGCCCGCCCCAACGAACCACGAACTGCACGACGTCGAGGTCCGGCCGGCTGACCCCACCGCGGGCGAGCACCGCGGAGAGCGCGAGGATCGACCACGCAAGCGCGAGCACGAGCGGAAGGAGGAGGACGGTCACGGGCCCGACGCCCTCCTGCCAGGCCGCCAGCGCGAGGCACACGACACCGGCCGCGGAGCGAGCCAGCCCGCCCCAATGGGGAAGCAGCAATGCAGACGCCGCGAGCTTCACGGACGTACGCCCGCTCGTCTGTAGCTCGGCGATGGAGAGCCGCCAGATGTTCGGAGAGACGACGTTCGCGAGCCCCGAGGCGGTCTCGATGAGGCCGAAGAGCCCGACGAACTGCCAGCGCGACCACGGCGCCAGGCCGCCGAGCGCGATCACCGTGATCAGGACGCCGACGAGGTTCAGGAAGGACAGGGCGAAGACCAGGGCAAGCCCTCGAAACGCCCTGCCGGATCGCTCGCCCGTCTCTGCGTGCCGTCGTGCCACGAACCCCTCGCATACCCGCTGCGGCAATTCGTGATCAGGCGCCGATCGTGACGAGCCTCAACGACCCGCGGGGAGTCGTTCGGCGACGATCGTCGTCAGTCGCGCCTCGCTCTCGGCGTGGCCGGTGAGCGCAACGAGAAATGGCTCGCGGTCGATCGCGAGCAGTGATGCGTCCGTCTTGGCGGTGACACTTGCGGTTCGCGGCGCCTCGCGGAGCAGCGCGATCTCGCCGAATCCTTCGCCACGATCGAGGGTGCCGACGAACCGGCCGTCGATCGTGACCTCGACCGTGCCGTCCGCGATCGCGTAGTAGCGGTCGCCCGGCTCGCCTTGCTTGACGATCGAGACGCCGCCTGCGACCGAGACCTCGGTAGCCCCGTGCGCGATTCCCTCGAGAGCGGGCACCGGCAGGGCGCGGAAGATCCGCATGGAGCGCAGGAGTGTGATCGCGACGACGGGCACGGTTGCGACCGCGTCGACGTGGAGGAGGCGAGAGAACCGAGTGAGCACGATGACCGGGACGATCGCACCGGTGCCGATCAGGGCGAGCTTGACGCCGCCCAGGGCGATGAGGGCCGGCACCATGATCGAACCGAGACCCCAGGCCGCCATCGAAAGGCCTTCCTTGAACGCGAAGACCCGCGCCAGCAGCACGGTCGGCGTCGCCCGCTGCAGGAGCGTGGCGGCCGACACCTCGAGCAGGCTCCGCGAGACCCCGGCGACGGCGCCGACGACGAGCGCGACCGGGAGCAGCGTGGCGATGCCGAGCACGACGAACCCTGCGCCACTGAGAAACGCGGCGATCAGCAGGAACGGCATGATGCGCGCCCGCCCGATCAGCGCGAAGGACGCGGCTGCGCCGATCACGGCGCCCGCACCGTGGAGAGCGGTCAAGTAGCCCGCACCCGCACCGCCCAGACCCAGCTCGCCGATGGCGAGAACTACCGCGAGCACGTCGAAGGCGCCCACCATCAGGTACGTCGCCGCGAGCACGAGGAGCACCTCGCGGGCCGCGGCTTCGCCGGCGAGCCCGCGGGCGGCATGTCCGAGCTCGCGAATCGGCCCCGGCCGGCGACGGTCCTCCTCCGACCGCGCCAGCGGCGGGACAAGTCCGCGAAGCGCGAAGGCGACGGCGGCGGCGCCGGCCAGCAGGAGCGCACCCAACGCGTAGACAGAGCCGGGTGTCGAGAACTCGAGGATGAGCCCCGCGACGGCCGGGGCGACGATCAGCCCGACGCTCAGGATCCAACCGGTGATCGCGTTCAGTGCGACGAGCTGCTCCGGCGTCCGGGCGATGCCAGGCGACATGACTGCGTGCGCCGAGTGGGTAACCGTGAGCACCGTCGCAGTCACGGCGCCGAGGAGATACGACACAACCGGGGGCGCGCCGACGAGCAGTGACACCGCGGTTGCGCCCATCGCGGACGCCTGCACCATGTATCCGCCCACCAGCGTCCTGCTGGCCCCGTACCTGTCGATCACCGCTCCGGCGAACGGAGCGAAGAGCGCGGCCGGCGCGAGCAGTGCGAGGGAGACGACGCCGGCCGCAGTCGCCCCGCCGTTCTCGTAGGCGAACACGAGCATCGCGACCCATGGGCCGAACTCCGCGATCCGGTACAGCGCGAGTGCCGTCCCCGCCCGCCGCAGCACAGGATCGCGCGCGATCGTCGGAAGCGGTGACCCTGTCCCCTGCGCGACTCCGGTTCTCATGCTGCGAACGGAGTGCGACTCTATGGCAGCGGTACGTCCCAGCTAGTACCGCCGTCATCGGACTCGGCGTCGACCTGCCCGTTTTCATCGCATCCGAGCCGGGAAGGCGCCTTTCTCAAGCAACCGAGGAGGGAACCCGTCATGGCGAACCCCGTACCCGCAGGAAGCGACGTCAGCGCCGGCACCTACCGCTGCACCAACTGCGGCAATCAGGTCGAGGTCGGCTCGACGAAGCACTTGCCGCCCTGCCCGAGCTGCGGCAACGGTCAGTACGAAACCGTCACCGGCGGAGACAGCGTCGACGACCCCTACCCGAACCGGTAATGGCGCCACGACCGATCTGGAGCGGCGCGATCAGCTTCGGGCTCGTCAACGTCCCCGTGAAGATCTACTCCGCGATCGACGAGAAGGACATTCACTTCCACTACGTCCACGTCAAAGACGACAGTCCGATCGGTTACGAGAAGATCTGCAAGCGAGAAGAGAAGCCGGTCCCTGACGACGAGATCGCGAAGGCGTACGAGACCAAGGACGGCGACTACGTCTACCTCAGCGACGAAGACTTCGAAGCCGCAGAAGAACGCTCCCGCACGATCGAGCTGACCGACTTCGTCCCCTACGACGACATCGACCCGATCTACTTCGAACGGACCTACTACGTCGGCCCCGGTGAGGGCGCCGAAAAGCCGTACACGCTCCTAGTCCGCGCGATGGAGGAATCCGGGCTCGCCGGGATCGCTCAATACGTCATGCGCAACAAGCAACAACTCGGGTGTCTCCGCATCCGCGAGGGCGTCATCACCCTCGAGAAGATGTTCTTCGCCGACGAGATCCGCCCCGTCAAAGGCATCAAACCCTCCCGTGCCACGGTGCCCGCCGGACAAGTCGAGCTCGCCCTCGACCTCATCGACCGCTTCTCGACCAAGTGGGATCCCGACAAGTACGAAGACACCTACCGCAAGCGTCTGATGAGCGTGATCCGTGCCAAGCAAAAAGGCAAAGAGGTTCACCCCAAGCGGGAACCCGAAGAAGAGCAGCCGCCGGACCTCATGGACGCCCTGCGCGAAAGCCTCGAACGCCAGCAGAGGCGTCCGCGGCGACGCACCAAGAAGAAAGCCGCGTAGCCGGTACTTCACTCGACGGCAGTGCCGGCTCCGCCGGCTGCCTCACCCACGTGCTCGGGAGGCCGGAAAGGCGGCGGAAAGTTGACGCGCCCGCGGAGCGGGCGCGGACTTTCCGACGCCGATGGGCCGTGAAGGACTCGAACCTTCAACCTTGGGATTAAGAGTCCCCTGCTCTGCCAGTTGAGCTAACGGCCCGCTCGGGACGCGTAGTGTAGCCCCGATGCGGGTTCTCTCGGTCGTCGGGAACCGGCCTCAGTTCGTCAAGTCGGCGCCGCTGTCCCTCGCGTTGCGCGAGCGCGGGGTCGACGAGGTCTTGCTCCACACCGGGCAGCACTACGACCGCGAGCTCTCGGCCGTCTTCTTCGAAGAGCTCGGGCTGGCCGAGCCCGCGTACGCGCTCGACCTGCACACGGCCGACGTCGGAACGATGGAGCCGGGGATCCTCGACGCGATCCGCCGTGAGCATCCGGACTGGGTGCTCGTCTACGGCGACACGAACTCGACGCTCGCCGGCGCGCGCGCCGCCGCCGAGACGGGCGTCCCGCTCGCGCACGTCGAGGCAGGGTTGCGAAGCGGCGACCTCGAGATGCCCGAGGAGCGGAACCGGATCGAGGTCGACCGGCTCGCCGCGCTGCTCCTCTGCCCCGACGAGCGCTCGCGCGAGCAGCTCGCGCGCGAGGGCGTCAGCGGCCACGCGATCGTCGTCGGCGACGTGATGGCCGACGCGACCCGGCAGCTCGCGCCGCTGGCGCGCGGCCGCTCGCGCCTGCTGGACGAGCTCGAGCTGACGCCCGGCCGCTACGTCGCCGCGACCGTCCACCGGGAGGCGAACACGCGCCCCGACCGCCTGCGCCGGATCGTCGAGGGCTTCAACGGGCTGACCGAGCCGATCGCGTTCCCCGTCCACCCGCGCACGGCCGCGGCGCTCGACACGCACGACCTCGTGCTCGGCGAACACGTGCTGATCCTGCCGCCGCTCGGCTACCTCGACTTCGTCGCGCTCGCGTCGCAGGCGCGCGTGATCGTGACCGACTCGGGCGGTCTCCAGAAGGAGGCGTACTGGTACGGCGTGCCGTGCGTGACGCTCCGACCGAGCACGGAGTGGGTCGACACCGTCGAGGTCGGGGCGAACCGGCTCGTCGACGACGACCCGGCTGCGCTTCACAACGCGGTCGCGAGCGCCGCGATGCCGTCCGGGCGCCCGGAGCTGTACGGGGACGGGCACGCCGCGAGTCGGATCGCGGACGCCCTCTGTACCCTTTTGCGGTCGTGATCGAGCGCGTCGAGACAACGGAGGAAGCCTCCGCGCCCACTCGCACGTGGGACGTCGCGATCGTCGGCGCGGGCTACGTCGGCGTGCCGCTCGCGCACACCCTGGCGTCGGCGGGACGACGCGTGCTGCTCGTCGACGTCGTCCAGCGCGTCGTCGACGCGCTCAACCGGGGCGAGAGCCATATCGGCGACGTGTCGAGCGAGGACCTGGCCCCGCTAGTCCGGGACGGCCGCCTCGCCGCAAGCTCGGACTACGACGCGCTGCGCGGCGCCGACGCGATCCTGATCGCGCTGCCGACGCCGCTCTCGAAGCAGCGCGAGCCCGACCTCTCGATCGTCGTCGAGGCGACCCGCGAGATCGCGAAGCGCCTGCGCGAGGGCCACCTCGTCGTGCTCGAGTCGACGACGTATCCGGGCACGACCCGCGAACAGCTGCTGCCGATCCTCGAGTCGAGCGGCCTCCGCGTCGGCGAGGACTTCAACCTCGCCTTCTCGCCCGAGCGGGTCGACCCGGGCTCGCAGTGGGACGTGCGCGACGTCCCCAAGGTCGTCGGCGGGATCACCGAGGAGTGCACGCGCCGCGCGAGCGAGCTCTACTCGTCGGCGATCGACACCGTCCATCCGGTTTCGTCGCCCGAGGCGGCGGAGCTGACGAAGCTGCTCGAGAACATCTTCCGCTCGGTCAACATCGCGCTCGTCAACGAGCTCGCGCAGCTCTGCGAGCGGATGAACATCGACGTCTGGGAGGTCGTGGGCGCGGCGGCGACCAAGCCGTTCGGGTTCATGAGCTTCAAGCCCGGGCCCGGCCTCGGCGGGCACTGCATTCCGGTCGACCCCTTCTACCTGACCTGGAAAGCGCGCGAGTACGGCTTCACAACCGAGTTCATCGAGCTCGCCGGCAAGGTCAACGAGAACATGCCGTACTACTGCCGCTCGCTGATCTCGCAGGCCCTCAACCACGGCGCGCAGAAGTCGATGAGCGGCTCGCGCATCCTGATCGTCGGCGTTGCGTACAAGCCGGACATCGGCGACGTGCGCGAGTCGCCGGCGCTGAAGCTGGTCGAGCTGCTGCGGGCGGCGGGCTCGGATGTCTCGTACCACGACCCGCACGTCCCGTCGCTGCCCGAGCTCGGCCTGGAGTCGATGCCGCTCGAGCCCGCCGACTACGACTGCGTCACGATCGTCACCGACCACTCGGCGCTCGACTACGAGCAGCTCGTCGCGCAGGCGCCGCTCGTCGTCGACCTGCGCAACGCGACCGGCTCGGCCGGGCGCGAGTCCGACAAGGTCTGGAAGCTTTGAGCAAAGCGACGGTCGCAGTGGCCGGGCTCGGCCACTGGGGCAAGAACCTCGTCCGCAACTTCGACGAGCTCGCCGATCTCCGCTGGCTCTGCGACCTCTCGCCGGGCGTGCGCGAGGAGTTCACGCAGCGACATCCGAACGCGCGCGTGACCGACGACCTCGCCGAGGCGCTCGCCGATCCCGGCCTCGAGGCCGTCGTGATCTCGACGCCCGTGCCGACGCACTACGCGCTCGCCAGGCAGGCGCTCGAGGCCGGCAAGCACGTCTTCGTCGAGAAGCCGCCCGCGATGCGCGCCGAGGAGATGGAGGACCTCGTCGCGCTCGCCGAGGAGCGCGACCTGACGTGCATGCCCGGGCACCTGCTCCTCTACCACCCGGGCGTGCGCAAGCTGAAGCAGCTCGTCGACGGCGGCGAGCTCGGCGACGTGCTGTGCGTGTACGGCAACCGCCAGAACCTCGGGATCATCCGCAAGGACGAGAACGCGCTCTGGTCGCTCGGCGTTCACGACCTCTCGGTGATCCTCTACCTGCTCGACGAAGAGCCGAGCGAGGCCTGGGCGCATGGCAACTCGTTCCTGACGCCCGGCGTGGAGGACGTCGTCTTCTGCTACCTGCGCTTCCCGAGCGGGAAGATCGCGCACATGCACCTGTCGTGGCTCGACCCGCACAAGATGCGCAAGATCACGGTCGTCGGCCGCGACAAGATGGTCGTCTTCGACGACATGGAGCTCGAGCGCAAGATCACGGTGTACGAGAAGGGTCCGTGGCAGCCCGCGGCCAACTACGGCGAGTGGATGACACGCAGCGGCGACATCCACAGCCCGAAGATCCCGAACGACGAGCCGCTCAAGCTCGAGTGCCAGCACTTCCTCGCGCTCGTCCGAGGCGAGGGCGACCGGCGCGTCGTCGCCCGCGACGGCCTCGGCGTCGTGCGCACGCTCGAGCAGCTGCAGAACTCGCTCGCAGCAGTCCCGGCGTGACAAGCCCGGAAAATGCTCCGCATTTTCCGGGCGCTGAGGTTGCCCCGACTGCGGTCGTCTATCCCGGGACCGTCCTCGGCGAGGGCGTGCGGATCCTCGACCACGCGGTCGTCGGGAAACAGCCCTCGCTCTCGCCGCGCTCGACCGCGAAGCGCGAGCCGCTCGACCCGCTCGAGCTGGGCGAGGGCACGATCGTCTCGACCGGCGCGATCGTCTTCGCGGGGACGAAGCTCGGCGCGCGCGTGATCGTCGGCGACGGTGCGCGCGTCCGCGAGCGCTGCGTGGTCGGCGACGACGTCGTCATCGGCAGCGGCTCGCTCGTCGAGAACGACACCACGATCGGCGCGCTGACGAAGATCCAGGCCGAGGCGTACATCACGGCGTACTCGACGCTCGAGGAGGACGTCTTCATCGCGCCCTGCGTCGTGACGACGAACGACAACTTCATGGGCCGGACCGAGAAGCGCCACGAGTTGGTCAAGGGCCCGACGATCCGCCGCGGGGCGCGCGTCGGCGGCGGTGCGGTGCTCTGTCCGGGGATCGAGATCGGGGAGGAGGCGTACGTCGGCGCCGGCGCAGTGGTGACGCAGGACGTGCCCCCGCGCGTGGTCGTCGTCGGCAACCCCGCGCGCGTGCTGCGCGACGTGCCCCCGGAAGAGCTTCTCGGAACCCGTCTCGGAATGAGGAGCTGAGCCGCACGAGTCCCCATCCCGAAACGGGTTCTCAGCTCTTGATCAGAGTGAGCCTGTACGGCCCGGCGTTCCCGGTCACGACCTTCGCCTGAAGGTAGTGCCAGCCGGTGCGGCGGGCGCGGTAGCTGACCTTCTGACGCCAGCCCCGCTTGGACGAGGCGACGAGCCGCTGCTGGAGCGTCTTCAGGGAAAACTGCTCCAGGTGGCGCGCCGCAGGGCTCCAGAGGACGAGGTTGGAGTCGGCGCGGAACGGCCCGTCCAGCGAGGCGCGCAGCCGCTGGCCCTTGCGCAGGTAGACGCCGTAGACGTCGCTCTGGTCGTCCCAGAAGTCGAGCGTCGCCTCGAGCACCTTGCGCTTGCCCCAGACACGGAACGACTCGGGCCCGGCGTCGTCGTTCGTCTCGAAGCGGTCGGGTGCCGGCGGGGCGGGCGTCCCCGAGATCGCGCGCGCGGCGTGCAGCCGTCCCCAGCCCGTGAGCGGGTCGCGGCCGCCCGGGCAGCGCGGGCAGCCGGTCGCGGACGACTGGTCGTCGGCGGTGCGCGTGAGCAAGCTCGTCACCTGGTCCGCGTGCAGGTTGGGCCGCATGCTCAGCATCAGCGCGGCGGCCGCGCTCACCTGGGGGGCGGCGAACGACGTCCCCTCGACCCGGCGGAAGTCGTCGCTCGCGCAGGGCGTGTAGCCCTGCTCGACACAGGACGGCCGCAGCGCGGTCAGGTTGCGGGGGAAGGTCGAGGTCAGCTCCTGGCCGGGCGCGGCGATGTCGACGAAGACCGGGTCGCGGTTGGAGAAGGGCGGGACGTTGCCCTCCTTCGACAGCGCCCCGACGCCGAGCACGTGCGGGAGCGCAGCGGGGTAGCTCGCGTAGGGCCACGGCGTCGTCGGCGCCTGGTCGGCGTTGCCCGCCGCCGCGACCACGACGACACCCCTGGCGTACGCGTACTTGATCGCGTCGGCCTCGAGCGGGGAGAACGTGTCGCGGTCGGCGTTCCGCGGGTCGCGCAGCCCGCCGAGCGACAGGTTGATCACCCGCGCGCCGTTGTCGACGGCCCAGCGGATCGCCTCGGCTTCGGCCTCGAGCGAGACGGAGCGGTTTCCGCGCACGACCTTCGCGACCAGCAGCTGGGAGCCGAACGCCATGCCCGCGACGCCGACGCCGTTGTTCGTCTGGGCAGCGATCAGCCCTGCGACCAGCGTGCCGTGGCCCTGCGTGTCCGTGAGGGCGCTGCCGCCGACGAAGCTGCGGTGCGCGGCGATCTTCCCCGCGAACTCGGGGTGGGTGCCGTCGATCCCGGAGTCGATCACGGCGATCCTCGGCCCGGCCAGGGCAGGCAGCTCGAGCCAGAAGTCGAAGGCGTGGACGGGGTCGAGGTGCCACTGCCGGACCGCGAGTGGGTCGTTCGGCACGAATGCGAGCCGCCGTGTCGCGTCGGCGCGTTCGACGTACTCGACGCCCGGAACGCGGCGGAGCGCGCCCGCCGACCGCGACTCGACGACGACGGCGCCGAGCTTCGCGAGCGAGCGGTCGGCCCGCGCGCCCGAAGCGCGCTCGACAGCGGCGACGACCTCGTCGAACGGTCGCTCGCCCGAGATCCCGACGGCGAACCGCGCTGCGTTCGCGGGCGCGGCCGCAACAAGGGCGGCGGCGCAGGCCGCCAGGAGGAGCCGCGTCACCCGGTGACGACCCGAAGGACGGGCGAGTAGCCCGGAACGAACCCGCGACCCGGTGCGACGCGTGCCCGGTAGGTGCCGGGCGTCAGCTGGAGCTGCACCTCGAACGAGCCGCTCGCGTCGACGGCCGCGGAGCCCGCCGCGCGCCAGCTCGAGCCGACGAGCCGCTGAACGTCCGCCCGCGCGCCCGGCAAGACGGGTCGGACGACGCCGCGCAGGCTCGTCGGACTAGTCGCAGGCTGGAGCCGAACCCGAGGCGCGACCGAGACCTGCACCGGCCGCGTGAAGAGCGTCGGCGAGACGGTCAGCCGGTACGCCGTCGTCGCGAGCGGCTTCACCGCCACGGCCACGCTCCCGTCCGCCGCGGGCGTGACGCGCGCCGCCGGCTCCCAGACTTTCGCCGAGACACGCTGCTCGAGCATCACCTTCGCGCCGCCGCGCGCGACCCCCGTCAGCTTGATCCCACGTCCGTACTCGACCGGCGCTGTGGGCGCGACGAGCCCGAGCACGCCGACGCGGAACCAGGTCGAGCGCAGGCTGAGCTTGCTGCGCACCTGGTCGGCCGGGACGATCGTCTCGCCCTTGCTGCCGACGAGCGTCATCTGCTCGACCCGCTTCGACGGGTTGACGGTGACGCGCACGTCCAGCAGCCGCCCGGGCACCTTGAACGTCGAGGCGAGCTTGGCGCTCGTGAAGGCGAACGGCCCCCACGTGTGGTGAGGCGACGCGGTGTCGTACGGGTCGGGCACCGAGACGAGGTACGGCACCTCGGAGCCGCCCGACCACACGTCGGCGACCGACGCCGTCTGGCCGCCCGAGGTCGAGAAGAAGTACGTCGTCGCAACCTTGCCCTCGAAGAGCAGCACCTGGCCGGCCGTCGCGTCGACCGCTGCGCTGGTCGACGGCTTCTCCGCCGCGACGCCGCCGTAGACCTGGCTGCGCGTGTCAGCGTAGAGGTCGTACGCGCCAGTCTTGCGCACGGCGAGCGCGTACGAGCGCGCGACGACGGCCTGGGCCTTCAACGCCTCGACCGGCCAGCCGAACGGCACCTCGCGCGGGACGACCCCGTACAGGTACGCCTCGAGCGGGACCGAGTTGACGATCTGGAGCCTCGTACCGACGTTCACCTGGAGCTGGCCCCGATACTCGTTGCCGCCGTACTTCAGCGGCGTCGCGCCGGGGATGAAGACGAGCGGACCGGTGAGCGCCGTCGGAGCCGGGCTCCCGTCGATCTTCAGCCTCAGCCCGGGGCCGAACGAGTGCGCGCCCGCCGCGAGCTGGTGGACCGCGCCCGAACCGGCCCGCACGCTGAACGGCGAGTCGGAGGCGACCGCCGCGGCCTTCTTGCCCTCGCCGAGCAGCACGCGCACGCGCGCGATCGGCGCCCGGCCCAGCGTCGTGCCGCGGTAGTAGTGCGCGAGGATCCGCTCGTACGCCGTGCCTCGCTGTGCGAAGCCGTACGCGCCCCACTGACTGAGGCCGACGCCGTGGCCCCAGCCGCGACCGCTGATGAAGAAGGTCGGCGCGATCGGCGCGGCAGCCTGACGGCTCGCAGCGGGGCGAGTTGCGGCGCTCGCGCTGAGCACGAGTGCGAGGGTTGTGACGACGGTGAGCGCTCGGCGAAGCATCGGCGGGATTCGGCTGCCGGGGCGGAGGCAACGAGGCTACCGGACCGTCCCGCCGACGGCCCTCTGGTTCACGGAATCCTCACGACTTGACCAAGAGCAGCGTTTTTCGGCGAGAGGCCGCGGAGAAGTCTCGTCCATGTCGGTCGAGACTCGGGCTCCTGCCCGAGCGGTATCGCGACCCGGAGCGGATCGGGCGCGGCGGGATGGGCGAGATCTACCGGCGCGACCGACGAGGTGCTCGGGCGGACGGTCGCGGTCAAGGTGCTCGGCGAGGCGCACTCCGGCGACCACGGCATCCGCGAGCGCTTCACGCGGGAGGCGCTGGCGGCCGCCCGGCTCTCCGGTCGCCCGAACGTCGTCACGATCTTCGACGTCGGCGAGTGGGAAGGCCGCCCGTTCATCGTCATGGAGTACCTCGCCGGCGGGTCGGTCGAGGACGAGCTACGCGACGGACTCGATCCCGCTCGGCCAGGCGCTCGCGTGGCTCGAGCAGGCGGCGCTCGCGCTCGACACCGCGCACGCCGAGGGGATCGTGCACCGCGACGTCAAGCCGGGCAACCTCCTCCTCGACCGCGACGGGAACCTCCACGTCGCCGACTTCGGGATCGCGAGTGCGACCGGAATGGACTCGCTCACCGCACACCGGCACCGTGCTCGGGACCGCCTCATACCTCTCGCCGGAGCAGGCGCAGGGCGAGCGAGCTACGCCGGCAAGCGACCGGTATGGCCTCGCGGTCGTCGCGTTCGAGCTGCTCGCCGGCGAGCGGCCGTTCAAGGGCGACACCGCGGCGGCCGAAGCGGCGGCGCACGTCAGCGCTCCCGTGCCGGCGATCAGCGAGCGGCGGCCAGACCTGCCACGCGAGCTCGACGACGTGTTCGCGCGCGCGCTCGCGAAGCGTCCGGAGGCGCGCCACGCGTCCGCGGCGGAGTTTGTCGCCGCCGTTCGCGACGCGCTCCACGCGGGGGAGAGCCGGACGCAAGTGTTCGTCGCGCCGCCCGCGGCGCCCTCGCGGCGGACCGCGTGGGTTCTGCCGGCCGTGATCCTGCTCGCGCTCCTCGGTGGAGGGCTCGTGCTCGCCGCGCTGCTCGTGGCTGACGACGAGCCGCAGGCGAGCGGCGAGACGATCGTCCGCACAGTGACGCAGCGCGGCGAGACGCGAGAGGTGACGGTGACCGCCGAGCGCGAGCCGGTGACCGTCACCACCGCGCCCGAGCCGGACCCCGCGCCGCCCGCCGCCGGCCTCACGGTCGCGCAGGCCCGCGCGCTCCAGGACGAGTCGACCGCCGCCATGAACGCGAGCGACTGGGAACGGGCGCTCGCGCTCGCGCAGCAGGCGCTGCCGGCCCTCGAGGGCCGCGACCCGACGTACGAGGGCTACGCGAGCTTCAACGTCGGCAACTCGCTCGCGCAGCTCGGCCGCTGCGACGAGGCGCTGCCCTACCTCGACCGCCGCGAGCAGCTCGGGGGCCCGCACCCCGCGGTCGACCGCGCGCGCCGGCTCTGCCAGTAGCTATGCGTTCAGCCGCGCTGCGTACTGCGTCTCGTAGTACGCGCGGAACTCGCCCGACTTGATCGGCTCCCACCAGGCGCGGTTCTCGCGATACCACTCGACGGTGCGCTCGAGGCCACCCTCGTCGAACGAGTGCTCCCGGCTCCAGCCGAGCGCATGCAGCTTCCCGTCGTCGAGCGCGTAGCGGCGGTCGTGCCCGGGCCGGTCCTCGACATGGCGGATCAGCGACTCGTCGGCGCCGGTCAGCGTCGAGGATCCGCTTCGTGACGTCGATGTTCTCGCGCTCCTCCCCGCCGACGTTGTAGACCTCGCCGCCTGCGCCTTCGCGCAGGACGAGCTCGATCGCGGCCGCGTGGTCGTCCGCGTGCAGCCACTCGCGAACCTGGCGCCCGTCGCCGTACACCGGCAGCGGCTCGCCGTCGAGCGCGTTCGTGATGAACAGCGGGAGCATCTTCTCGGGGTACTGCCGCGCGCCGTAGGTGTTCGCGCCCCGCGTGATACAGGCGTCGACGCCGAAGGTCCGCACGTACGCGAGCACCTGGAGGTCGCCGCCGGCTTTCGAGGCGCTGTAGGGGCTCGAGGGGCGGAGCGGATCGTCCTCCTTCGAGCGGCCGCCGCCCTCGAGGTCGCCGTAGACCTCGTCCGTGGACACGTGGACGAGGCGGATTCCCTCGCGCCGCGCCAGCTCGAGCAGGACCTGCGTGCCGGCGACGTCGGTCTGGATGAACTCGGCCGCCTCGAGGATCGAGCGGTCGACGTGCGTCTCGGCGGCGAAGTTGACGATCGCCTCGCACCCGCGCGCGGCGGTCGCCACCACTTCCGCGTCGCAGATGTCGCCGTGCACGAACTCGTGCTCGACGCCGTCGAGGTTCGCGCGGTTGCCCGAGTACGTGAGCTTGTCGAGCACCACGACCTCGTCGCCCGCCTCGACGACGCGGCGAACGAAGTGCGAGCCGATGAACCCCGCAGCACCGGTGACGAGCAGGCGCATCCGGGGAAGAGTAGTTGCGTGCGGCGTCGATCTCCCTGTCTGTTCGTGGGGTTTCTGCTGCTGGCCGGTTGCGGCGACGACGTCGTGGACCCTGCTGAGCTGGAGGCGCAGGTCGGTGCGCCGATCTACTGGCTCGGCGACGGGTTCGAGGGGTTCGAGCTCGTGCGCGCCGAAGGCTCCCGGCGAGGCGCGCTCTTCGTCTACGGCGAGTGCGAGGCGAAGAGCGACCAAGGCTGTGCGCCGCCGCTTCAGCTCCAGAACGTCAAGTGCCCCGGCGAGCCGACGGCCGTCGCGATCTTCGTCGGCCAGGGCGCGAGCGGTGGACTGATGCGGCGCGCCGCCGACTCCCTCGAGCCCGTCGCCCGCGCGGCCGCAAAGCCGCCGCGGGTCGCGTTCGGCAGGAACCCGTTCGCCGACTGCTAGCCCGACGCCTGCGTGATCAGCGGTACGTCGAGCACGCGCGCGAGCCCGCGTCCTCCCTGCTTCATCACCGCGTGGTGATTCCACGCGAAGAGCGGGCGGCCGAGCGGCGCGACTGCGTTCATCCACCGCTTCGTCGTCTGCACCCGCCAGTCGTAGGTCACGGCCGTTCCGAGCGGCGCCTCGAAGAGGCGAAACGTGCCGGTTCCCGCGAGGCCGCCCTCCGCGCTCGCCGCGATCAGGTTCGGCCTGCGCACCTCGACGACCGTGACGTCGAAACGCACGGCGTACGGGATCTTCGAGCGCCAGACGTGCCGGTAGACCGTTCCCTCGCCGTCACCGTCGCCGTGGTGGAGCTCGGTCACGCTCCGGACGCCGAGCCACCACTCGGGCCAGCGCTCGATCGCGTAGATCACGTCCCAGACGCGCTCGATCGGCGCGTCGACGAGCCACGTGGTCAGGAAGCGGTAGTCAGCCAAGAAGGTCGAGGCAGTCGCGGAGGCCCTGTCGCCAGTTCGGCAGAACCGGGGTCTCCGGTTTTTCCGACCGCAGCACGGAGTACGCGGGGCGCGGCGCAGGCCGTTTGAGCTCCGCGGTCGAGATCCGGCGCACCCGGCAGCTCAGTCCGGCCTCCTCGAAGATCGCCTCGGCGAGCTCCGCCCAGGTGCAGTCGCCCTCCGCGGCGACGTGGTACACGCCGTGGGGCGACCCGAGGAGCGCGCGTGTCGCCTCCGCGAGATGCCCGACGTACGTCGGCGAGCCCCGCTGGTCGTCGACGACTGCGACCTCGTCCAGCTCTGCCCCGAGGCGAATCATCGTCCGGACGAAGTTGTGCCCGGTGGGGCCGAACAGCCAGGACGAGCGCACGATCCACGCGAGCTCGCCGGCGGCCGCCTCGCCGTGGAGCTTGGAGCGCCCATACGCGGAGAGGGGGTTCGGCCCGTCCGACTCGACGTACGGCTCGCGCTTGCGCCCGTCGAAGACGTAGTCGGTCGAGTAGTAGACGAGCGGCGCGCCGAGGGACGCGACGTTCTGTGTCCCGCCGACGTTGACGGCGGCCGCGCCCTGCGGATCGGCCTCCGCGCCGTCGACGTCGGTCCACGCTGCCGCGTGCAGGACGAGGTCGGGATCGAGCGCAGGCGGCGGCGGATGCGTCACGTCCCACTCCTTGTGGCTCAGAGCCACGAGCTCGTCCGCGGCGAACGCCTCCGAGAGCGCGCGGCCGAGCTGGCCGCCCGCACCCGTCAGAACGACGCGTCGAGGTCCCGCTGCGAGAGGATCGGCGACGACGTGCTCCAGAGGTGCGCGACGCGCGGGTCGTTCCACGCGATCGCGTGCTCGTCGGGGTCGGCGGGGTCGTACTCCTCCGTGACGTGGTAACAGAAGAGCAGGTCGGTCAGCGCCTCGAAGCCGTGCGCGTGTCGGCCGGAGATGTACACGGTCGCAGGGTTGTCGTCCCCGATGTCGAGCGTGAACGTCTCGCCGCTCTCGCGGTCGAGCACGACGACGCGCGCGGTCCCCTGGAGGCACGAGAACAGGTCGTCCTGGCCGCGCTCGTGGTAGTGCAGGCCGCGGATCACCCCCTTGCGCGAGAAGGAGACGTTCGTCTGCCGCCACGTCTTCGCCAGCTGCGACGCGCGCGCGAGCTCGACGAACCAGCCGCGCTCGTCCTCGAACCTGCGCAGCGGGATGACCTCGACGCCGTTCACGCCTGCTTGTTCGCGCCGGTGTCCTCGACGAGCGCACCGATCTCCGCGAGCGCCTCGTGCGTCCCGGCGTCGTGCCACCAGCCGCTGACGCGGTGCACGCCCAGGCGGCCGCGCTCCGCGTAGGCGCGGTTCACGTCCGTGATCTCGAGCTCCCCGCGGTTCGACGGCTTCAAGCCGCGGATGATCTCGTACACGTCGGCGTCGTAGCAGTAGAGGCCGACGACCGCGTCGGGCGTCGGCGGCGAGTCGTAGCGCTTGTCGACGACGCCGGCCTTCTCGACGAGATCGACGACGCGCCCGTCGTCGCCGTAGACCACGACGCCGAAGCGCTCGGGATCCGGGACCTCCTTGACGAAGATGAGTGCCCCGTCGTCGCCTTCGGCCCAGGAGCGGATCGCGTCCACCTCCGCGTACTCGAAGAGGTTGTCGCCGAGGCAGAGGACGAGCTTGCCGTCGCCCGCGAATCCCTCAGCCATGCCGACGACCTGCGCGATCCCGCCGGGCTCGGTCTGCACCTTGTACGTCAGGTCGAGCTCGAAGAGCGGGTCGTCGGTCCCACGCGAGGGCATGCGCCCGTCGCCGAGCAAGTCGATCAGCTGGCCTGCGTGCCCCTGGCCGGTGACGATCAGCACCTCGCGGATCCCGGCGAGCTGCAACAGCTGGAGCGGGTAGAAGATCATCGGCCAGCGCCCGACCGGCAGCAGGTGCTTGTTCGCCACGCGCGTCAGCTCGCCCAGCCGCGTGGCTTCGCCGCCCGCGGCGATCAGACCCTTGGTGCTCACGCGCGCGATGCTACTTTCCGCCCGGTGAACGAGGACCGCGAGCACGTCGTCGAGCCCGACGCCGGAGTGATGGAGGGCACCGACGACATCCCGCGCCAGCCGGCGCCTCCGCTCGACCCGTACACGCCCGAGCCGGGTCCCGGTCCCGGCGAGGCACGCGCGTTCGCGTGGATGCGCTGGGCCTGGCTGCCGATCGCCGTCGTCGTCGTGGCGATCGTGCTCTACGGGCTCTTCGCCTAGCGCACGCGCAGAGGAACGCCGTACGCGCCGCCGGACCAGAGGCGGACGCTCGCGCCGCGCGGCAGCCGCACGGTCGCCGAGAAGTAGCCGCGCGGGCTCGTCCTGCGGGCCGGGCCGAGCCAGCCGCGCGACGAGCGCAGCCGGTAGGTCTGGCGGCCGCGGTCCGGTCGCACCTGACCCCAGAGCGTCACGACCGCGCCGCGCCGAGAGACCTGGGCGAGCGGAAGCGGAAACGCCGACGCCGAGAGCTTCGCCACGTTCCCGAACGTGAAGAGGCCGCTCTGCCAGCGCGCGACCTCGGACTCGTCGCGCACGAGGAAGTGGATCAGCATGTCGACACGCGGCGTGCGGTACGCGCGCAGGGCCGCCTCGGCGAGGTAGCGCGCCTGCGCCGCCTGCGAGACGCCGAGCAGCCGGTCGGGCGGGTTCGTCTGGTAGCCGTACTCGGTCAGCCAGATGCGCTTGCGGCCGAACGCGCGCGTGACCTCGGCGACGAGGCGGTCGAGCGACGCCATCGTCAGGTCGCCGCAGCGCACGCAGCCGCCGCCGCTGAACGGCGTCTCCCCGCGGGCGACGGGGTACGGGTGGTGCGCGTACGCGTCGAGCCGTGCTCGCGCGGCGCGCATGCCTCGGATCCAGCTCACCGGCGAGACGCTGCCCCGCCCGCCGCGCGGCGCCGTCACGCCGCCTGCGACGGCGTCGCGCGGAGCGACTCGCTTGATCGCCGCGTAGGCGGGGTTGAGCAGGAGCCGGACGTACGTCTTCGGGCTCGTCGGGCGTAGCTGCCAGTACTTGTTCGGCTCGTTCCAGATCACCCAGTGGCGCACGAACGGGTAGCGGGTCGCCGCCGCCGTGGCGAAGTTGGCGAACGAGCTCGCGCTGCGCGGCGCCCAGTTCGGCGCGCGGCCGCCGTTCGCCCAACGCGGCGTGCCGATCAGCGAGACGACCGGCGCGATCCCGTGCGCGCGCAGCCCGTTCAGGAGCACGTCGGCGGCATTCCAGCGGTACGCGGGGTCGAGGTGCGAGGTCGGCTTGGCCGGCTTGCGGGCGGCGATCTCGTTCCAGCGCAGGTTGACGCGCACGACGTCGACACCGAGTCGCTCCACGCGCTCCAGGCGCTCTTCGTAGGCGCCGGGCCCGCCGAGCAGCCACGCGTCGTCCTGGATTCCGAACTGCACGTACGGCGAAGCCTCGGCGCGCACCGAGTAGACGAGGAACGCGCCGACGGCGACGATTGCAGCGAGCACGAGGCGAAGCATCGGAGCAACCTAGCCCCGTGCTGTTTTCAACTCGTAAGCGTGGTCTCAGGACTTCGGAAGGACGCGTGCTCGATCGCGGCGGCGCTGAGCCTTTCTGCGCTTGATCTCGGGCGTGCGGAGCACGGCCTCGATCCAGATCGCGATCGCGGCGAGAATGACGCCGAACCCGAGCTTCACCAGGCGCATCACCTTCGTCACGAGCGGGAACTCTACGCTGTAGCCGATGTCACGACGTCGCGATCAGGACCGCCTGAACGAGCTCGAGGAGCTGTTCGCGGACCTCTGGCACGTTCCGCGGTTCGCTCCCGGGATGCGGCGTGCGCACCGCCCGCAGCTGGACGTCTTCCGCACCGAGGACCCGCCGGAGCTGACCGTCGTCGTGGAGATTCCCGGCGCCGACGCGGACTCGATCCGGATCGAGCTCGACGGCACCCGCCTGAGGATCTCCGGCACGCGGCCGCGTCCGCGCGGGCAGGGCGTCTGGTACCGGAGCGAGATCGAGTACGGCCCGTTCGAGCGCGAGCTCGAGCTTGCCGTCGACGTCGCCGCCGGCAGCGCGACCGCGACGTACGAGCGCGGGCTGCTGCGGATCGCCCTGCCGATCGCGCGTCGGCGACCGGCACGCTCGCGCGTTCCGATCCAGGTGCGGCGGACGCGATGAGCGAGCTCCCGCCGACGCTCGTCGAGCCCGACGAGGTCGAGCTCCCCGAGCTCCTGCCGATCCTGCCCCTGCGCGAGACAGTCGTCTTCCCCGACTCCTTCACGCCGCTCGCGATCGGACAGGAGCGCTCCGTCAAGCTCGTCGACGACGTCGTCGGCGGGGAGCGGATGCTGGCGCTCGTGACCTCCCGCGACCCCGAGCTCGAGCAACCCGGGTTCGACGAGCTCTACGGCGTCGGCACCGCCGCCGTGATCCACAAGATGATCCGCGTGCCCGACGGGACGCTGCGCGTGCTCGTCCAGGGCCTGCGCCGGGTCCGGCTCGCGGAGCGCGTCGACAGCGAGCCCTACCTCGTCGGCCGCTTCGAGGAGGTGCCCGACGAGCTCGTGGAGACACGCGAGCTCGAGGCGCTGACGCGCAACGTGCAGGGGCTCTTCGCGCGCATCATCGGGCTCGTCCCGTACCTCCCCGAGGAGCTCCAGATCGCGGCGGCGAGCGTGGACGACCCGAGCGCGCTCTGCCACCTCGTCGCGACGACGATGCGCCTGAAGACGCCCGAGAAGCAGGCGCTGCTCGAGCAGGCCGACGTCGAGAAGCGGCTCCGGGAGGTCTCGAAGATCCTCAACCGCGAGCTGGAGGTCTTCGAGCTCGGAACGAAGATCCAGACCCAGGTCCAGTCCGAGATCGAGAAGGGCCAGCGCGAGTTCTTCCTGCGCCAGCAGCTGAAGGCGATCCAGGACGAGCTCGGCGAGAGCGACCCTGAGCGCGCGGAGGTCGAGGAGCTGCGCGAGCGGCTCGATCAGATCGCCCTCCCCGACGACGTGCGCAAGGCCGCCGAGCGCGAGCTCGGCCGCCTCGAGCGGCTTCCTTCCGCCGCCGCCGAGCACGGCGTCATCCGCACGTACCTCGAATGGATCCTGACGTTGCCGTGGGATCGCACGACACCCGACAACCTCGACCTCGACCAGGCGCGCCAGGTGCTCGACGACGACCACTACGACCTCGACAAGGTCAAGGAGCGGATCGTCGAGTACCTCGCCGTCTCGAAGCTGAAGGACGACCTCAGCGGGCCGATCCTCTGCTTCGTCGGTCCGCCCGGAGTCGGGAAGACGTCGCTCGGCCAGTCGATCGCGCGCACGCTCGGCCGGAAGTTCGCGCGCATCTCCGTCGGCGGCGTGCGGGACGAGGCCGAGATCCGCGGCCACCGGCGCACGTACATCGGCGCGATGCCCGGGACGATCATCCGCGCGCTCCGCGACGCCGAGTCGAAGAACCCGGTCTTCCTGATCGACGAGATCGACAAGCTGGGCAGCGACTACCGCGGCGATCCCTCGAGCGCGATGCTGGAGGTGCTCGACCCGGAGCAGCACTCGGGCTTCCGCGACCACTACCTCGACCTCCCGTTCGACCTCTCGAAGGTGCTGTTCATCTGCACCGCGAACACGACCGACACGATCCCGTCGCCGCTGCTCGACCGAATGGACGTGATCCACCTCTCGGGCTACACGGAAGCCGAGAAGTTCGGGATCGCTCGCAAGTACCTGATCCCGAAGCAGCTGCGGGAGCACGGGCTGACGGCATCACGCGTCTCGCTGCACGACAAGACGGTGCGGCTCGTGATCCGCGAGTACACGCGCGAGGCGGGCGTGCGGAACCTCGAGCGCCGGCTGGCGGCGCTCTTCCGCAAAGCGGCGACGCAGATCGCGAAGGGGGAGGCCGACAAGATCCGGATCGACGAGGCACTCGCGCGCGAGTGGCTCGGGCCGCGGCGCTTCGCGGGCGAGGTGCGCAAGCGCACGGCCGAGCCGGGCGTGGCGACTGGGCTCGCCTGGACGCCGGTCGGTGGCGAGGTGCTCTTCGTCGAGGCCGGCGCGTTCGCCGGTCGCGGCCGTCTGCGGCTCACGGGCCAGCTCTCCGAGGTGATGCAGGAGTCGGCGCAGGCCGCGTTCTCGTGGGTCCGCTCGCACGCCGCGGAGCTCGAGCTCGACCCCGAGTGGTTCGCCGCGCACGACGTGCACATCCACGTTCCCTCCGGTGCGGTCCCGAAGGACGGCCCGTCGGCCGGCGTCGCGATGGCGACGGCGATCGTGTCGCTCGTGACCGGCAAGCCGGTCGCCGAGGACGTCGGAATGACCGGCGAGGTGACGCTGACCGGGCAGGTGCTGCCGATCGGCGGCGTGCGCGAGAAGGTCCTCGCGGCACAGCGGGCACGCTTGAAGCGCGTGATCCTCCCGCGCGAGAACGAGCCCGACCTCGACGAGCTCGCGCCGGAGACGCGCGGCGCGCTCACGTTCATCCTCGCCGACGAGGTCTCCGACGTGCTCGAGGCGGCGCTGAACGGCAAGCCGCGGCGTGCTCGCTCGCGCGTCAGCTCAGACGGAACGAACGGAAGAGCTCGCCGCACGCCTCCTCGCCCGGCTCCGGCTCGGCGGCGTCGATCCGGCACGTGAGCTGGTACTCGCGGCGGCCGACGAGCAGGAACGCGACGCGGTCGCGCATACGCGTGCCGTCGCGCTCGTAGCCGATCTCGTAGACGCGCGCCCTGCGGCCGTCGATCACGGTCTCGTCGGTCTCCTCGACGAGCGCCGTCGGGCCGAGGCGTTCCGCGAGCCGCGCCGCGACGTCGTTGAGCTCGCGCACGGCCTCGTCCCAGCGCGCAGCCCTGAACGCCCGCGCGAGCCGGAACGTCGCGACCGAGACCGTCTCGGGACCGTCGGGGTCGTGGGCGACGGTCGTGCGGAAGGGCCGTTCCACGTCCCAGGCGCCCGGAGCGTTGAACGTGTACGTCGGGCCGCTGAGCTCCTGCCACGGGTCGTCCGACCCGAGCCCCCCGCACGCTGCAAGGATTAGGGAGCCCAGGGCAGCGGGTACAAGGGCCCGGCAAGCAATCGAAAGGAAACGAACGGCATGGCCAAGACCAAGGAGCGGTTCACCGATACGGCGGACAACCTCCGCCCGTACGTCGAGCGCGCCGTCAAGGATGAGGAGATCAGGAAGAACGTGCGCGACGCCTTCGACGCGGCGCGGGTCGTCTACAACGAGCTGATGGGCGGACGCGGGGTCGTCCCGCTGGCGGCGCGGGTTGCCGGCGACGAGGAGATCCAGGACAACCTGAGGCGTGCGATCGAGGATCTGCGCAAGGCGGGGGACCGCCTGCAGGGCAAGAAGGATCACGGCACGCGGAACGCGATGCTGCTGCTGACCGGAATCGCGCTCGGGATCCTCTTCAACCCCGTCACCGGCCCCTCGACCCGAGAGTGGCTGAAGGGCCTCGTCGGCGGCGGTGACGAGGACTTCACCTACCAGGGCAACAGCTCGCCGCCGCCACCACCGGCGGCTTAGTCGCCCAGACCTTCGCGCGTGCTCCCCGTCGCTTCGGGCGGCGGGGTGAACGCGCGGACCAGCGAGCCGTCGCCCTCCGCCGACGCGGGCGCGACGAAGGCGCGCGCCACCGAGCCCGGCTTCAGGCCGCTCGCGCTCGAGATGTCCGAGACCTGAAGGACGATCGCGCCCGGACGCGGAGCGGTCGACCCGGCCTCGGCCGCCGGGGCCCAGCCCAGACCGTCCGGGAACTGGATGTCCACGAGGCGGCGCCACGCGGTCAGGTACGTGTACGGCGGCACGACGCCGTCGTAGCCCATGTGCAGCATCCCCACGGGGTGGAACTCGAAGTGGAGGTGGTACGGCGTGCCCGCCGCGTCGCCGGAGTTCCCGTTGAAGCCGATCACGTCGCCCGCGCGGACCTCGGCGCCGTCGACGGCGAGCGTCGAGAACGCGGAGAGGTGCGCGTAGTAGAACTGGTTCCCCTGCCGGTCCCGGAGCCAGAGCCGGTAGCCGCCGACGTCGTTCCAGCCGACCGAGAAGAGCGTTCCGTCGGTGACCGCCAGGATGGGCGCGCCGAGCGGCGCGAAGATGTCCTCGCCGTGGTGCCAGCCCGTGTTCGCGCGCGGAGCGCTGAACGTGTTCGCGAACGACGACGGGCCGTAGATCGGGAACACGTAGCGGCCCTTCGTCAGCTTCGGCCGCAAGCCCACCGGAGGCTGCCGGACGAGCGGCGGGATCCCGTTCGGCTCGACGTTCTTCGGTCCGCCCTTCGGTGCGCGCGGCGTGGTCGGCGCCGCCGCCGTCGTGGTCGGCTCGGGCTTCTCCGGTGCGGTCACCGAGACCTCGGCGTAGCCGACGAGGATCTGCGTGCCGGCGGGCAGCCCGCCGTGGTCGGCGGTCAGACGGATGTCGAGCGCGGTGACGTTGCCGCGGTACGAGCTCCCGGCCGGCGCGTTGCCCTGCGCGAGCACGATCGCGTAGCCCCAGTCGCCGAGCGCGACGCGCGCGTTCGGCCCGATGCCGGCCGCTTGGCCGGCGACGGTGAGGCTGCCGACGCCGGCGCCTTCGAACCCGCCTGACGCGCCTGCGTCGACGCTCGCGCGGGCCTGCGCGGCACCGCGGATCGAGGTCGCGGTCACCTCGCCGCCGAAGAGCGTCAGCGAGCTCACCTCCGCGGACGCGCTCGCGGTCACGCTCTGGCCGGGGCTCGCGGAGGCCGAGGCCACTGAGGGGCCCCACGCGACGGTCTCCGCGCTCGGGTAGGCGGAGGCGTTCCCGAACGAGACGGCGTCCTGCGGCGCGGCCACTGCGGTCGTCGCGGCCCCGCCCTGGCCGGGCACGATCACCTTCAGGGCGAAGGCCTGCGAGGTCGCGCCGCCGTCACGGGCTGCGGACTCGGCGCCCGCGAGACCGGGGGCGAGCGCGAGCGGGAGCAACGCCAGGGCGATCGAGAGCCGCTTGCCCACGAAGCACTCGATTATGGCGTAGGTCGCCGACAGGCGGGGCTGCCGGTCAGAATCGCTCGTCGTGACCTGGATCGCGCTCCCGTTCGCCCTCGCCACGGTGGCCGCCGCGTTCGGCGGAGGCTTCGCAGCCCTCCGGCTCAGCCGTGACCTGACGACCGCGATCGCGCTCACCGGCGGGGTCGTGGTCGCCGTGGCGCTCTTCCACGTCCTGCCGGAGGCGATCGAGATCCTCGACGACCCGCAGCGAGTCGGCCTTCTCGTGGGCGCCGGCTTTCTCGCGTTCTTCCTCGCCGAGCGCCTGCTCGTCCTCCACCACCGCGACGCGCCCGAGGAGGCGCGAGCGCACAGCCACGTGGGCGCGCTCGGCGCGGGCGCGCTGGCGATCCACACGTTCATCGACGGCCTCGGGATCGGCCTTGCGTTCAGCCTCGACACGGCGACGGGTGTGTTCGTGTGGCTCGCGGTGATCGCCCACGACTTCGCGGACGGGCTCAACGCGGTCGCGTTCGTCCTCCACCAGGGCGGGACCCGCCGCCGCGCGCTGACGTGGCTGACGATCGTGGCGGTCGCGCCGCTGTTCGGCGCGATCGCCGGAGCCGCGCTCGAGGTCTCGGAGGAGTCGCTCGGGGCGCTGCTCGCGCTCTACTGCGGCTTCTTCCTCTACATGGGCGCGGGCGACCTGCTTCCGCACGCGCACGAGCATCCCTCGGCGAAGCGCGTCGCCGTAACGCTGGCGGGCTTCCTCGGGATCTTCGCCCTCAGCCTGCTGGATTAACCCCCGAGCTGTTTCTTGGCGAACTCGCGGAAGCGGTCGCGGGTCTCGTCGTCGGGGCCGATCGGGCCCTCGTCGGCGTACGTCGGGTCGGCGGCGATCTCCTCGGCGACCGCCCGAACCTCGGCGACGATCCGCTCGTAGTGCGCCGGGTCGCGCAGGATCTCCTCCACCCACGTCTCGCGCGCAGCGGCGGGGACGTCGCTGTCGAAGAGCAGCTCGCCGAGCACCTTGCCGACCTGGATGTAGGCAAACGTCTTGAACGCGAGCACGCGGTGCGGCGACTCGACGAGCCGGGCGATGTCTGCGTTCTCGCTCTGGACACGCTCGACGATCCCGCCGATCGGCTCGTCGACGAGCGGGATCCAGACCTCGTCCGGCTCCGGCATGACCACAGGATGGCCTATCGCGAGCGTGCCCGCCAGGCGAGCTGGGCGGCGACCACGAGCAGGAACACGGCGAACAGACGCCGCAGCGCGTCCTCCGGCAGTGAGAGCGCTAGCGCGGCGCCGACCGCGACGCCCGCGACCGACGCGACGCCCACCCACAGCGCCCCCCGCCAGCGCACGTTGCCGTACTGCGCCTGGCGCCACGTCCCGGCGGCGACGGTCGGGAGGATCGCGGCGAGCGAAGTCGCCTGCGCCTCGACCTGCCCGAGCCCGAGCGCGACGAGCGTCGGCACGAAGAGGATGCCGCCGCCGACGCCGAACATCCCGGCCACGACGCCGGCGGCGAGCCCAAGCGCGATGGCGAGCGCGACGGTCACACCAGCATCCAGACGGCGATTCCGACGAGCAGCAGGGCGAAGAGATAGGTGAGTGCGCGCGCCTGCACGCGTTGCTGGATGGTCGCTCCGAGCGTCGCGCCGACCGCCGCAGGGAGCCCGACGAGGGCCGCGTAGGCCGGGTCGACCTCGCCCGCATACGCGAACGCGATCGTCCCGGCGAGCGCGGTGATGCCGATCGCCGCGAGCGAGGTCGCTGCTGCGGCGTGCGCTGGGAAGACGAGCAAGAGGATCAGCAGCGGCACGATCACGAGCCCGCCGCCGACGCCGAGGAGCGCGCTCATGAAGCCCGCGGCGAGGCCGATCAGGACCAGGCGCACCGGGCGTATCGTAGGGCGGTGGACGGCGACCACCTGCTCGCACGGTTGCGCGCGGAGCCCGCGCAGGCGGCGATCCTGCTCGACGTCGACGGCGTGCTCGCGCCGATCGTCGACCGCCCGGAGGACGCGCGCGTCCCCGACGACACCCGCACCGAGGTGCAAAGGCTCGCGAGGTCATACGCCCTCGTCGCCTGCGTCAGCGGCAGGGCCGGCGACGACGCGAAGCGGATCGTCGGGCTCGACGAGCTCGTCTACGTCGGCGAGCACGGGCTCGAGCTCGACCCCGAAGCGCCCGCGTGGCGCGGGCGGATGCAGGCGTTCGCCGAAGGCGTCGCGTGGCCCGTCGAGGACAAGGGTCTTAGCCTCTCGTACCACTACCGCACGGCCGAGGACGCCGAGGCCGCGGAGCAGTACCTGCTCGAGGTCGCCGAGAACGCGCGCGACGCCGGGCTCGTACCGCGCTTCGGGCGGATGGTGCTCGAGATCAGGCCGCCGCTGGAGACGAACAAGGGAACCGCCGTCCGGTCCTTGCTCGAGGCGCGCGGGCTGCGACGCGCGCTCTATGCCGGCGACGACTCGACCGACCTCGATGCGTTCCGCGCGCTCGAGGAGCTCGACCTCGGCGTCCGGGTCGGGGTCGTCTCGGACGAGGGCCCGCGCGGGATCGGCGAGGCCGCCGACGTCGTCGTGCGGTCTCCGGCCGAGCTGCTCGAGCTCCTACGCTCGCTGTGAGCGGCGGCGCAGCCCCCACCAGAGTGCGCCGGCCACGACCAGCGCGGCCAGCGGCACGAGCAGGATCGGCCTGAAGCGCGAGCCGGGCGGCTCGTAGTCGAGCGTGCCGGCGATCGCGGCGCGCCGCCCGTCGACCTCGATCGGCACGCGCCAGTCGAAGACGCGCTGACGCTCGTCCGGGTTTTCTCGGACCTTCGGCGGCGGGATCGTGCTCATCCAGTGGATGCGGTGGTCGTGCCACTCGTAGGCGCGACCGGAGGCGACGCGCTCCCAGCGGGGCTTCGCCTTCGCGCCGACTCCTTCGGGCAGCGGGACGCCGCCGTAGCGCTCCTCGTTGAGGTACGTCGCAGGCGAGTTGGCATTGCGGAGCACGCCTCCGTCTGTGAACCGCAGGTACTGCTCGCCCTCGTAGCCGAACACCGTCGTCGGGCGCTCCGCCGTCAGCCGCAGTCGGTCGTCGCGCTGGAGGACGACGGCCGTCAGCCCCTGCTCGCTCGGCCGGATCGCCGAGACCTGGGAGAGGTAGTCGCTCCTGCCGCCGCCGTGAGCTGCGGCGGCAGGAACAGCGACCAACGCGGCCGCGCAGAGCGCGAGGAGGAGCCTCACGCGCTCCGCGGCCTCCGGAAGAGCACTAGGCCGAGCGCGGCCAGCCCGGCGACGAGGCCGGCAGCGCCGAGCGCGAGCGCGGCGTTCGTCCGACCGTCGTCGTCGTCGGCCTCGGCGGCCGCAGCTGCCTCTTCCTCAGCGGCCTCGTCCGTAGCGCCGCCCGCGGCGATCAGGGTGACGCCGGGGGCGGGCGTGTCAGGTTCCTCCTGGCCCTCGACCGGGATCTTCACCCAGCGGGTCTCACCCTGCTCGCAGCGCTGGATCGCCGGGAAGTACATCGTCTCGCCCGCTGCGTTCGGCATCTTCATGCTGATCCCGAAGTCGACGAACTGCCCGTGCGGGACGACCCCGCCGCTCCACGTGACTTCGACTGTGCCCTCGGTGAGCGTCTCTCCGAAGTAGTCGACCGGCTCGGCGAACGTCCCCGTCTTCGTCGTCACCTCCCAGCCCGGAACCGCCTGGGGGGCGACGCCCACGACCCCCTCGGGGATCCGGACGGTCAGGCTCGTCGTGTCGGACTCCTCGCACCCGTGCGGGACGCGGAAGCTGATCATCGTGAACCCGTCGGCAGTCGCCTCGGTCGGGTTCGCGGTCACGTGCGCCGAGGCCGCGGCCGGGAGTGCGGCGGCGACGGCGAGCGCGAGCAGCAATGTCTTCTTCATCTCATTCCTCTCTGATTTCGATTGACACCGCGGCGGTGAGAACGGTGAACTCGTCCTCGAACGCCTCGACGGTGATCTGCCACGTGCCAGGGATCGCGAGCTGCGCGCCGTGCACGGCGTAGTGACCCGGACCTGCCTTGTGGGCGTCGAACCGCAGCGGCCCGACCCGCCTGCTCGGCAGTGAGGCCGTGACGACGGCCGACTCGAGCTCCCTGGGCTGACCGCTCCGGTCGAGGACGTACAGGTGGATCTGGTTCGGGCCGGCGACCGCGGGGTCGACAACGACGTCGAGTTCGAGCTCGTCACTGAGCTGCGCGGTCGCCGCCTGCGGGCCCTCGCCGCCCACCTCGGCCTTGGCCGGCGGCTGGTTGACGAGCATCGCCGTGACCGCGACGACCGCGGTCATCAGCGTGAGCTCGACGCCAGCAGTCCGCAAGAAGCGCCGGCGCTCTTGCGCCGACGCGACCCCGTCCCGCAGGCGCGGAACCGCATAGCGGTTGTTGAACGCCCCGAGCGCGAGGATCGGGAGCACGAGCCCGACCTTGGCCAGCAGCAAGACGCCGTAGGTCGTCTCCCACAGTCCACGCCACGCCCCGACCTGGAGGTAGCCCATCACGCTTCCGGCGAGCACGAGCACGGCGACGGCGCCGACCGCGATCGTCGAGAACCGCGGCACAGATCGCGACGCGAGCGTCCAGCGCCGGTTGCCAGCCGCGAGCAGGCCCACGACCAGGAACGCGAGGCCGCCGGTCCAGAGCGCCGCCGCCAGCACGTGGAGAACATCCGCGACGAACGCGGTCGCCCCCGCGACACTCGCGTGGCCCGCCGCGGCCGGTGTGAGCAGCAGCAGCGCAGCCACGAGCAGCGACGCGTGGAGCAGGATGCCGCCCCCGCCGCGGCGCGCGAGCACGAAGGCCAGCACCGCGAAGAGCGCCGCGAGGCCTGCCCGGGCGGCGGCGACCTCGCCGAAGCGCGTGTCCAGCACGGCCGCCAGTGCGTCCCGGCCCAGCGCGTCCCCGAGCGAGAGCCCGCCGGCCACCGCCGCCTGCAGCGGCAGCGACGCGAGCGACACGGCCACCAGCGCCGCGCCCGCAGCCGCGAGCGCACCGAACAGCGTGCGCCGGACGTCCTCGACGCCGTCGTCGGTACGGACCACGAACGCGAGCGCGGCGGAGCCGCCGAAGGCGAGCAGGACGAGGGCGAACACGAGGAAGCGGTCGACCGCGAACACCGCGTCGAGCCACGCCGGGGTCTCGTCCTCGGCGATGTGGATCCCCGCCGGGTTGGCCCCGGGCGCGCCGATGTGGAACACGAACGCGCCGCGGATCGGGTGGGCGTCCGCGGAGATCGCGCGCCACGCGACCGTGTACGTCCCCTGCGGGAGGCCCTCGCGGAGCCCGACGACGAGCTGCTCAGCCGCCGGGCGCTCGACGCGGCCCGTGTCGACGCGCCGCGCGGCGCCGTCGAACACGCGGACGGAGCCGAGCGAGGCCTCGACGGGCTCGTTGAAGACGAGCACCACCTGCGAGGTCGTCTCGACGATCGCGTCGTTCGCCGGTCGGGTTTCGACCAGCTGGGCGTGTGCGAACGCCGGCTGGGCGCAGGCCAGCGCGGCGATCGACGCGCAGATTGTCGCGACGAGCTTCGTGGTTCCTCCTCTCGAGCTCCGGGGTGCGCCGCCGACAGGCGGCGTGGGTCACCGGGCTCGAGGAGGGCCGCGCTGCGCCACGCCGAAGGCGAGCGGGGGCAGCGGGAAGAGCGTGGGCGTCGCGGCCGCGGCGACGTGCCTCGGCGCGAAGCCTCGGACGACGCCGGTCGGCGAGCGCGAGGCCGTCGACGACGCGGAGCAGCAGCCGCGCGACCCCGTACGCCAGCAGGGCGAAGGGGACCTGGAGGAGCGAGACCGACGACGGTCGTCGGCTCGGTCAGCACGCCGACCAGCGAGCCGCGCTCGAGATGCTCCTGCGCGACGAACGTGAGCAGCGGCACCGCGGCGAAGGGCCACGTCGCGACCGCGGTTGTCCGCCCGCTGCGGGCGTGCACGAACCAGCCGATCAACCCGCACAGCAGCAGCGCCAGCGCCAATGCCGCCGCGGCGGGCGCGTACGCGAGGTACGCGTGGCCGGTCGCGTCGAGCGCGTGCGCGCGCTCGTGCGGGTCGGCGTAGACGAGTCGGTAGGCCTCGGCATGGGCGAGCTGCGACCCGCCCAGCGCGAGTGGGAGCGCGACCAGCCACGACGAGACGCGGCGCACCGGCCTCATGATCGTTCATTCGGGTCCAGACGAAGGTTCGGATTCCCCTGCGGCCTTCCGGTTAACGCTTCTTCAGCTTCTCGATCTGCTTCCAGGTGCGCGTGTTCAGGACGTGCTCCTTCGTCAGCCACGCTCGCCGCGCCTGCGAGATCCCGATCTCCATCCAGTCGAGCGCGCGCAGCTCGTGCGCGTCGGTGTTGACCGGAACCTTGAGCCCGGCCTCCCCCGCTCGGCGCACGTTCGTGTCGCGCAGGTCGAGCCGGTCGGGCTGGGAGTTCAGCTCGAGGAACGTCTTCGTCTCCAGCGCCTTCTCGATCACGAGCTCGATGTCCACGTCCGCGGGTCCGCGCTTGTTCAGCTTCCGCGTCGTCGGGTGGCCGATGCAGTGCACGCGCGGGTGCTCCATCGCGCTCACGAGCCGCTCGGTCGGGTTCTTGTCGAACGCCTGGTGCAGCGACGCGACGACCCAGTCGCACTGAGCGAGCAGCTCCTCGGCGACGTCGACCTCGCCGTTCGCGCGGATGTTGCACTCGATCCCGCGCAGGATCCGGAACGGCGCGAGCTTCTCGTTCAGCCCCTCGAGCTCGCGCCACTGCGCCTCGAGCCGCGCCTCGCGGAGGTAGTGCGAGTGGTCGGTGATCGCCATGTAGTCGTAGCCGCGCTCGATGCAGCGACGGGCCATCTCCTCGATCGTGTTCTTGCCGTCGGAGGACCAGGTCGAGTGCATGTGCAGGTCGCCGCGCACGTGCTTCGCCTCGACGAGCACGGGGAGCTCGCCCTTGCGCGCCGCGTCGAGCTCGCCGAGGTTCTCGCGCAGCTCCGGCGGGATGAACTGGTAGCCGAGGAACTCGTAGAGCTCGGCCTCGTCGCGTGTCGTGAAGACGTCGCCGCTCTCGACGTCCTTGACGCCGTACTCGGAGATCGAGAGGCCGCGCTTGACCGCCGCCTCCCGGAGCGCGACGTTGTGGTCCTTCGAGCCGGTGAAGTGCTGGAGCAGGTTCCCGAACGCCTCCGGCGGGACGACGCGAAGATCGAAGCGAAGACCTTCGTGCGAGACGACCGTCGCCTTCGTCGGGCCGTGAGCCGCGACCTCCGAGACCCAGTCGAGCGCGACGAAGTGGTCGGTCAGCGCCTGCGGGTCCTTGGCGGTCGCGATCAGGTCGAGGTCGCGAAAGGTCTCCTTCCGCCGGCGGACGCTGCCGGCCTCGGAGACGAGGTCGGCCGCGGGATGCTCGCGGAGCACCTCGACGACCGCGAGCACCGGCGCGAGCCCGAGCCCGAGCAGCGGCCGCACCGGCTCGAGCGTCGTCTCCTGCGCGAGCGCATGCAGGATCCGCTCCTCCGTGCGCGCGCCGAAGCCCGCGAGCGTGCGCAGGCGCTGCTCCTCTGCCGCCGTGCGCAGGTCGGCGACGGTGGTGATCCCGAGCTGCTTCCAGATCTTCGCGGCCGACTTTGGCCCGAGCCCGGGCAGCCGCATGAACGTGACGACCTCGGGCGGGACCTTCGCCTTGTGCTTCGTCAGCGCGTGCATCTCGCCGTCGTCGACGATCTGGACGATCTTCTCCTCGATCGTCTTGCCGATCCCCGGGAGGTCCTTCGCCTTGCCGTCGAGGGCGAGCTGCGCGACCGGACCCGGCGTCTCGCGAATGCGCGTCGCCGCCCGACGGTAGGCGATTACGCGGAACGACGCCTCGCCCTCGAGCTCGAGCAGGTCGGCGAGCAGGTCGAGCTGCTCGGCGACGTCCTGGTTCTTCGGGAACGCCTTCGCCACGGACCGTGATAGTACGGCCGTGCGGGCGACCGTCTGCCTCCCCACCTACAACGAGCGCGAGAACGTCGAGCGCATGGTGCGCGCGCTCGTGGCCGAAGGCGTCGGCGTGCTCGTGGTCGACGACAACTCGCCGGACGGGACCGGCGAGATAGCGGACCGGCTCGCGGCCGAGCTGGAGGCGGTCGACGTGCTCCACCGCCCGCGCAAGGAGGGGCTCGGGCCTGCGTACCTCGACGGCTTCAGGCGCGCGCTCGCCACCGGCGCCGAGCTCGTCCTCGAGATGGACTGCGACTTCTCGCACGACCCGCAGGACGTGCGCCGCCTGATCGCGGCCGCCGACGACGGTGCCGACCTCGTCCTCGGCTCCCGCTATGTCCCCGGCGGCTCGATCCCGAACTGGGGGCTCGTGCGCCGGTTCATCTCCCGCGGCGGCTGCGTCTACGCGCAGGTCTGGCTGCAGACGCGCCTCCGCGACCTCACCGGCGGCTTCAAGTGCTACCGGCGGAACGTGCTCGAGACGATCGACCTCGACGCGATCGACTCGAAGGGCTACGCGTTCCAGATCGAGGGCACCTACCGGACGCTGCGCAAGGGCTTCCGCGTCGTCGAGGTCCCGATCACGTTCGTCGACCGCGAGGAGGGCGGCTCGAAGATGTCGCGCGCGATCGTGCTCGAGGCGGTCTGGAAGGTGCCGGCGCTGCGCTTCGCGGCCCTTGCCGGTCGTCTCTAGCGGAAGTGGTCCCAGCCGCGCAGCTCGAGGCCGGTGACGCCCTCGCCCTCCTCGCAGCGGCCGATCACCGTGAAGTCGAGCGGATCGGGCGTCGCCGCCAGTAGCTCGAAGTCCTCACCGAACGCGAGATCGTCCACGGTCGCCCCCTCGCCGAGCGGGACGGCCTCGACGTCGATTGCGCAGCGCACGCCCGAGCGGCGCGCGATGTGGCCGGCGTCCTGCGCGAGCCCGTCGGAGACGTCGAGCATCGCGGTCGCGACCTCGGCCAGGCGGCGTCCTTCGGCGACGCGGAGCGGCGGCCGCACGTAATGGCCGTTCCGGAAGGCCGCCGAGGCCGCGCCGAGCGGGCCGGTGACGACGAGCAGGTCGCCCGGACGAGCGCCGCCGCGCCCGGGAACGCGCTCCGAACGACCGACGGCGGTGACGCTCAGCACGAGCACGTCCGCGCGGGTGGTGTCGCCGCCGAGCACCGGCACCCCCGTCTCGCCGATCCCTTCGTAGAGCTCGAGCACGTCCTCGAGCAAGGTTCGGCCCGGCGCGGCGAGCGTGACCATCAGGCCGACCGGCTCCGCGCCCGAGGCGGCCAGGTCGCTGAGGTTGACCGCGGCGGCCCGCCAGCCGAGGTCGCGCCACGAGATCCAGTCGAAGCGGAAGTGCACGCCTTCGACGAGCGCGTCCTGGGTGAGCACGAGCCCGTCCACGGCGGCGGCGTCGTGCTCGATCGCCTGGGCCAGGCCGCGCCGCTCGAGCTCCGCCAGGAGCCCGAACTCACCGAGCCGCGAAAGCTCCATCGAGCGCCTCGGTCAAGGCGCGGGCATCGCGCGCCGCTCGGATGACCGCGACGCCGTCGGCACCGGCCGCGATGCAGGCCGCCGCGTTCGTCGCGTCGATCCCGCCGATCGCGACGACCGGGACTTCGACTGCGTCGACGATTCCGGCCAGGCCGTCGAGGCCGATCGGCGGGTCGGCGTCGGGTTTCGACGGCGTCGCGTAGATCGGTCCCGCGCCGAGGTACGTCGCTCCTGAGCGTTCGGCCGCGATCGCCTCTCCGACGTCCCAGACGGAGAGGCCGACGAGGAGCCCCGCGGCGAGCGCGCGTTCGGCGCCTTCGTCCGACCGGCCGAGATGGACGCCGTCCGCACCGAGCTCGAGCGCCGCCTCGACGTCGTCGTTGATGACGAACGTCGCGCCCAGGTCGCGAAACGGCTTGCCCCGCTCGACCAGCTCGTCGGTCGAGGCGCCTTTGACGCGCAGCTGGACGACGGTTGCGCCCTCAGAGACTGCCGCGCGCGCCGTGCCCAGGTCGTCGACGAGGACGTGGAGCTTCACGAGATCCTCGCGCGGCCTGCGAGTGTGGTCGGGTCGAGGTTGAAGAGCGCGTCGTAGAGCGCCGCGTGGAACGAGCCGGGGCCGCGCGCTTCCTTCGCCGCGTCCTCGCCCGCGACGCCGAACGCGGCCAGCGCCTCGGCCGCGGCCTCGAGCGGCGCGTCGCGCTTGGCGGCCGCAAAGCAGCCGGTGATCGCGGTCGACATGCAGCCCGTGCCGGTCACCGTCGCGAGCAGCCCGTGGCCGTTGGCCACCGCGAGCACCGTCTCGCCGTCTGAGACGTGGTCGACGGGCCCGGTCACCGACGCGACCACGTCGAGCGTGCGCGCCGCCTCGCGCGCGAGCTCGGCCGGGTCGCCGCCCGCGGCGATCGACTCGACGCCGCGCACCTCCGCCTCGGCGCCGACGAGCGTCGCGATCTCGCCCGCGTTGCCCCGCAGGACAGTCACGTCGACCTCGCCGAGGAGCCGCTTCGCCGTCTCGGTCCGGTACCGCGTCGCGCCGGCGCCGACGGGGTCGACCACGACGGGGATGTCCTTCGCGTTCGCCGCCTTTGCCGCCGCGAGCATCGCCTCGACCCAGGGCGGCGAGAGCGTGCCGATGTTGATCACGAGCGCGCTCGCGAGCCCGATCATCTCCTCGACCTCCTCGCGTGCGTGCGCCATCACCGGCAGCGCGCCGAGCGCGAGGATCGCGTTCGCGGTCTCGTTCATGACGACGTAGTTCGTGATGTTGTGGACCAGGGGCTTCGTCTCGCGGATCCGCCCGAGCGTCGCTCCCGCGTCGATCACGCGGCTCCTTTCATGTTCAAGACGTCGACTGGGCCTTCGCCCGCGCCGAGCTCCACGAGGCCGTTCCGCACTGCCTCGGACGCGACGTGCGCTGCCGTCCGGGCCGCGTCCTCGAGCGAGGCGCCCTTCGCAAGCTCGGCGGCGAGCGTCGCGGAGTGCGTGCAGCCGGCGCCGTGCGTCGCGGGCACGTCGTGCCGCTCGACGGCGATCTCCACGTGCCGCTCGCCGTCGAAGAGGTGGTCGACCGGCTCGTCGCCGTGACCGCCCGTGACGACGACCGCCGGCGCGCCGAGCTCGTGCAGCTTCTCGGCGAGCTCGCGCCGCGTCCCTTCGGCACCGGCCAATGCCACCGCCTCGTTCAGGTTCGGCGTGACCACGGTCGCCAGCGGAAAGAGCCGGCCCACGAGCGTCTCGACGGCGTCCGGAAGCAGCAGCTGAGCGCCCGAGCTCGCGACCATCACCGGATCGACGACGAGCGGCACGCGGTGCTCCTCGAGGAACTCCGCGACGGCGGCGATCAGCCGCTTCGAGAACAGCATCCCTGTCTTCGCGGCGTCGGCGCCGAGGTCGTCCCAGATCGCGTCCAGCTGCTCGCGCACGAACTCCGGCGGCAGCTCGTGCACGGCCGTGACCGCACGAGTGTTCTGCGCCGTGAGCGCGACGAGCGCCGACATCCCGTGCACGCCTGCGGCCGCGAACGCCTTCAGGTCGGCCTGGATGCCGGCCCCGCCGCCCGAATCGGACGTCGCGATGGTCAGTGCACGTGGGATCAAGCTGCTCCCTTCGCCGGCATTACCCGGATCAGGTTCTGCGGGTGTGATCTCAGCCGCGCCGCGCGCGGCACCCCGGTCTCCTCGATGGTACCCCGGCAGTGTCTGGCACTGTGCCAGACACTTGTCGTAACGATTTCGTGCCGACTCGTCCACAGCGTCTTCGCGTGACAGCGGCTCGACGGGCACGATTGGCGGGTGGCGGTCGAGGCACCGGTCTGGGGTGACCTGCTCGAGGGTGAGGAGGTCGCGCACGTGTCGACCGAGCAGGCCCGCGTGCCCCGGCTCGAGCCGATCCCCGACGGGCTGGACGCGCGCGTCCGCGAGCGGCTCCAGCACGACGCCCTCTTCTCGCACCAGCGCGAGACCTGGGACGCCGCGCAACGCGGCGAGCACGTGATCGTCACGACCGGGACCGCGAGCGGGAAGACGCTCGCCTTCAACCTCCCCGTCCTCGACGCGCTCGCTCGCGAGCCGAAGAACCGCGCGCTCTACCTCTATCCGACCAAGGCGCTCGCGCAGGACCAGCTGCGCACGCTCCAGACGCTGAACGTCCCGCGCGTGCGCGCGGCGATCTACGACGGCGACACCGAGCTCGACCGCCGCTGGCAGATCCGCAAGTGGGCGAACCTGATCCTGACGAACCCCGACATGCTCCACGTCGGCGTCCTCCCGCACCACGACCGCTGGGGCGACGTGCTCCAGAACCTCCGCTACGTCGTCGTCGACGAGGCGCACGTCTACCGCGGGGTCTTCGGCTCGCACGTCGGCAACGTGCTCAGGCGATTGCGCCGCGCCGCGGCGATGTACGGCGCCGAGCCGCAGTTCCTCCTCGCGACGGCAACGATCGCGAACCCGGGCGAGCTCGCCCGCAGCCTGCTCGGCGTGGAGACGACCGTCGTCGGCGAGGACGGCGCGCCGCGCGCGGAGCGAACGGTCGTCCTCTGGAACCCGGAGCTGCTCGACGAGGAGCTCGGCGTGCGCGCGTCCGCGCTCGGAGACGCGTCACGACTGCTCGCCGACCTCGCGCAGCGCGGCCTCCGAACGATCTGCTTTGCGAAAAGCCGCCGAGCCGCGGAGCTGATCCACCGCTTCGCCGCCGACCGCCTCGACGCGGACCTGCGCAAGCGGCTCGCCCCGTACCGCGCCGGCTACACGCCGCAACAGCGGCGCGAGATCGAGCGGCGCCTCGTCGAGGGCGAGTTGCTCGGCGTCTCGGCGACGGATGCGCTCGAGCTCGGGATCGACATCGGCCTGCTCGACTGCGCGATCTCGGTCGGCTTCCCCGGGACGATGGCGTCCCTCCGCCAGCAGTGGGGGCGCGCGGGGCGACGCGGCCACGGCCTGGCCGTGCTCGTGGCGAGCGAGGACGCGCTCGACCAGTACTTCATGCGCGAGCCCGAGACGCTGCTCGCGCGCCGAGTCGAAGCAGCGATCCTCGACTACGCGAACCCGCGCGTGCTCGACGGCCACGTCCGCTCGGCGGCGTTCGAGGCGCCGATCGACGACGCCGACCGCGCAACGCTCGGCGAGCCGGCGCTCGAGCGCGCGGCTGCGCTGCCCGAGCTGAAGAAGACGCCGCGCGGCTGGGTCTGGGCGGGACGCGAGTACCCGGCCGCGCAGATCCCCCTCCGCTCGACGACGCCCGACTCGTTCTCGGTCGTCGACGTGGAGGACGGGACGCTGCTCGGGATCGTCGAGCGCGAGCGCGCCTACTCGACCGTGCACGACGGCGCCGTCTACCTGCACCTCGGCGAGCAGTACCTCGTCCGCGAGCTCGACCTCGAGGCACGACACGCTCTCGTCGAGCCGTTCACCGGCGACTGGTACACGCAGCCGAAGAAGGAGACGACGACCGAGATCGCCGAGCCGCTGAGGACGGAGCGCCGTCTGGGGATGGAGGTCACGTTCGGCCGCGTCGTCGTCACCGAGCAGGTCGTCGGCTACCAGCGCAAGTCGATCCGAGACCAGTCCACCATCGACCTCGTCCGGCTCGAGCTGCCGCAGACCGAGTTCGAGACCGAGGCGGTCTGGTATCTGCCCGAGCCCGAGCAGCTCGCGGACCTCGACCGTGAGCCGGTCCTGCTCGGCACGCTCCACGCCGCCGAGCACGCGATGATCGCGCTGCTCCCGCTCTGGGCGATGTGCGACCGCTGGGACATCGGCGGGCTCTCGACGAACGTGCACCCGCAGACCGGCCGGCCGACGATCTTCGTCTACGACGGCCACCCGGGCGGGGTCGGGATCACCGAGCGCGGCTTCGAGATCTTCGAGGGCTGGGTCGAGGACACCGCGCGGATGCTCGCGGGCTGCCCGTGCCAGAGCGGCTGCCCCTCCTGCGTGCAGTCGCCGAAGTGCGGCAACCTGAACGAGCCGCTCGACAAGGGCGGCGCGCTCACGCTCCTGCGCCGCCTGCTCGAGTCGTGATCGAGGTCCGCGAGCTTCGCATCGACGAGCTCGCCCGCGCCTACGCGGTGTTGCCGCTGCACCGGCTCGACGCCGAGCGGCCCTCCGCGTACCTCGTGGCCTGGGACGGCGGCGAGCCGGTCGGCCACGTCCACGTCGCCTGGGAGGAGACGAAGCTCGGCGTGCCCGCGCTCCAGGACATGTTCGTGCTCCCGGCCAGGCGCGGGTGTGGGATCGGCACCGCGCTCGTGCAGGAGGCCGAGCGCCGTGCCGCGGCCCGCGGCCACAGAGCCACGTCGCTCGGCGTCAGCGACTCCAATCCCGACGCGCAGCGGCTCTACGAGCGGCTCGGCTACGTCCGCGCGGCCGTCCCGCCCGAGCGCGTCCGCGGGAAGATCCCGATCCGCGGCGAGCCGCTCGTCATCGACGACGTCCTCCTCTACTACACCAAGCCTGTCGATTTCGCGGGCCCGCCTTCGTCGTAGAGGATGAAGACGATCCCAAAGGAGGTCGCATGCAGTACATGCTTCTGATCTACGACTCCGAGGACACGTGGAGCTCGATGTCCGAGGAGGACCAGCGCACCGTGATGGGCGAGTACATGGCCTACACCGAGGCGCTCAAGAGCTCGGGGAAGCACGTCGCGGGCGACGCGCTCCAGCCGACGAGCACGGCGAAGTCGATCCGTGTCCGCGACGGCGAGGCCGACACGACCGACGGGCCGTTCGCGGAGACGAAGGAGGTCCTCGGCGGCTACTACCTCGTCGACGTCGACTCCGAGGACGAGGCGCTCGAGTGGGCGGCGAAGATCCCGTCCGCGAAGTTCGGGACGATCGAGGTCCGGCCGGTCGTCGTCTTCCCGGTCGAAGCCCCGGCATGAAGTATCTCGCGCTCATCTACGGAGACGAGCGCGCGTGGGACGCGATGTCCAAGGAGGAGCAGGAAGCCGTCTACGAGCAGCACTCGGCGTTCCACGAGCGAGCCGGCGACAAGATCGTCAGAGGCGCCGAGACCGCGGCCAGCGACGCGGCGACCACCGTCAGGCGCCGCAACGGGCAGATCGAGGTGACCGACGGGCCGTTCGCCGAGTCGAAGGAACAGCTCGGAGGCTTCTACGTCCTCGAGTGCGACTCCGAGGGCGAGGCGCTCGAGCTGGCCAAGCACGTTCCCGGGTTCGACCGAGGCGTGGTCGTCGTCGTGCAGCCCGCGTACGTGGAGGCGGCGGCATGAAGTACCTGATGCTGCTCACGAACCCGACTGAGGCCGTCGAGCGCTGGGAGCACCTGACTCCTGAGGAGGCGAAAGCCGAGCGCGAGCAGGAGCTTCCGAAGTGGGGCGCGTTCATGCAGTGGGCCGAGGAGCAGGGCTTGAAGCTCGACGGGCTCGAGCTCGACTCCCCTCACACTGCGAAGACGATCCGCGGCGACAACGGCGAGGTGGTCGTGACGGACGGGCCGTATCCGGAGACGAAGGAGGTCGTCGGCGGCTACTTCATCGCGGAGTGCGAGGACCTCGACCAGGCGATCGACGTCGCGTCGCGCATTCCGATCGCCGAGACCGGGTCCGTGGAGATCCGCCCGCTGATCGACGAGACGTGACCGTTGAAGCGGTCTTCCGCGAGGAATGGGGCCGCGCCGTCTCGATCCTGATCCGTGTCCTCGGCGACTTCGACCTCGCCGAGGACGCGGTGCAGGACGCGTTCGCGACCGCACTCGAGCGCTGGCCCCGCGACGGCACGCCGAGGAATCCCGGCGCCTGGATCGTCACGACCGCGCGCAACCGGGCGATCGACCGCATCCGCCGCGAGCGCACGCTCGTGCGCAAGACCGAGCTGCTCGCGCGACTCGAGGAGCTTCGAACCGAGGAGGACGACGTGAGCTCGATCCCCGACGAGCGCCTGAGCCTCGTCTTCACCTGCTGCCATCCGGCGCTCGCGCCCGAGGCGCGCATCGCCCTCACGCTGCGCGAGGTCGCCGGGCTGCACACGCGCGAGATCGCGCGCGCCTTCCTCGTCCCCGAGCCGACGCTGGCGCAGCGCCTCGTCCGCGCCAAGCGAAAGATCCGCGAGGCGGGGATCCCGTTCCGGGTTCCGCCCGACCACCTCCTGCCCGAGCGGCTGCGTTCCGTCCTCGCCGTGCTCTATCTCGTCTTCAACGAGGGCTACTCGGCGACCGAGGGCGACGAGCTCGTGCGGCGCGACCTCTGCGACGAGGCGATCCGGCTCGGGAAGCTGCTCGCCGTGCTGATGCCGGACGAGGGCGAGGTCGTCGGCCTGGTCGCGCTGATGCTGCTCCAGGACTCTCGCCGCGAAGCGCGCACCGCGGGCGGCGAGCTCGTCCTGCTCGAGGACCAGGACCGCTCGCTCTGGAACGAGCGGAGGATCGACGAGGGGCTGCGACTGCTCGACCGCGCGATCTCGCTCCGCCGCCCCGGGCCGTACCAGCTCCAGGCCGCGATCGCGGCGCTGCACGCGCAGGCGCGGACGCCCGAGGAGACGGACTGGCCGCAGATCGTCGCGCTCTACGCCGCGCTCGAGGACGTGACCGGCTCGCCGGTCGTCTCGCTGAACAAGGCCGTCGCGGTCGCGATGGTCTGGGGCCCCGACGCGGGCCTCGACGCCGTCGAGCGGGTCAGCGGTCTCGACGAGTACCACCTGCTGCACGCGGCGCGCGCCGACCTGCTGCGCCGGCTCGAGCGGCACGCGGAAGCGGCGGCGGCCTACCGGCGGGCGCTCGAGCTGGCGACGAACCCCGTCGAGCGCGCCTACCTCGAGCGGCGGCTCGAGGAGGTCGCCTGAGCGCGTTCCCGATCATCTACGTCGCGGACGTTCGGCGCTCCGCTGACTTCTACGAGCGTGCCTTCGGCTTCGAGCGCACGTTCGAATGGTTCGGTGAGGAGGGCGACTTCGTCGCCTTGAAGCGCAACGGCTCCGAGCTCGGGATCGGCCAGGGCAAAGGACGCGGCGGCTTCGAACTGTGCGTCTACGTGGAGGACACGGACGCGGCCGCCGAACGTCTCCGCAGCCTCGGCGCAAAGCAGCTGTCGGAGCCGCAGGACATGCCGTGGAACGAGCGGCTCGCGTACTTCGAGGACCCCGACGGGCATCGCCTGCACGTCACAATGAAGCTGTGAGCATGACCGCGCCCCTCCGCCGCGTCCTCGTGCGGCGGCCGGGGGACGTGGCTCGCTGGCGCGAGTTCGGCTGGCGCGATCAGCCCGATCCCGTGCGCATCGTCGAAGAGCACGAGGCGCTGGTCGCGTTGCTCGAGGAGGCCGGTGCCGAGGTCGTCGTCGCGCCCGAGCTCGACTCGGCGCTCGACGCCGTCTACGTCCACGACCCAGCAGCGGTGACCGCTGACGGAGCCGTCCTGCTGCGACCGGGCAAGGAGGCGCGGCTGGTCGAGGTGGACGCGATCGAGCGCGATCTCGCCGCCGCCGGGGTCGAGATCCTGGCGCGGCTCGAGCCGCCCGCGACGGCGGAGGGCGGCGACATGCTCTGGCTCGACGAGGGGACGCTCGTCGTCGGGCGCGGCTACCGGACGAACGACGCCGGCGTCGACGCGCTTCGCGCCGCGTTCCCGGACGCAGAGGTGGTCGCCGTCGACCTGCCGCACTGGCGGGGCCGCGGCGAGGTCATGCACCTGCTCTCGCTGATCAGCCCGCTCGCGGACGACCTCGCGCTCGTCTACCCGCCGCTGCTGCCGGTGCGGCTCGTCGAGCTGCTCGAGCAGCGCGGCGTCTCGTTCGTCGAGGTGCCCGACGAGGAGTTCGACTCGATGGCCTGCAACGTGCTCGCGCTCGCGCCCCGGCGGGCGCTGGCGCTCGACGGCAACCCCGAGACGCGACGCCGGCTCGAGGCCGCGGGCGTCGAGGTCCTCGTCTACGCGGGCGACGAGCTGTCGCGCAAGGGCGACGGCGGGCCGACGTGCCTCACCCGTCCGCTCGAGCGCGGCTGAGCGCGAGCTCGACCGCCTCCTCGGGCGTCTGCGCCCGCGGGATGCCCTCGACCTGCAACCCCGGCTCGAGGATCACGACCTCGCGGCCGAGCGCGCGGGCGAAGCCGATCTCCGCGAGCGTCCCCCAGCGGCCTCCGACCGCGATCACCGCGTCACCGGACGCGACGACGGCCAGGTTGCGCGCGTGGCCGATGCCCGTGACGACGACGTGGTCGATCCATTCGTTCGCGTCGCGGCGTGACTCGCCCGGAAGGATCCCGATCGTCGTCCCGCCCGCGGACCGCGCGCCGCGCGCGACCGCAGCCATCACTTCGCCGAGCCCGCCGCAGACGACCGTGGCGCCTCGCTCGGCGAGCAGCCGGCCGACCTGCTCCGCGCGTCCCTCGTGCTCATGGCCGGAGCCGATCACCGCGATCTGGACGCCCACGCTGCGACGATAGGCCGGATGGACGAGCGGCGCGCGCGCAACGGCACGCTGATCGTCGGCGGCGGGTACGCCGGCAGCATCCTGGCGCGCCTGCTCGGCGAGGCGACGATCGTCAGCCCCGACAACTACATGCTCTTCCGCCCGCTGCTCGCCGAGGCGGCGTCGGCGACGCTCGAGCCGCGGCACGTCGTCGTCCCGCTGCGGCAGATGTGCCCGCGGGCGGAGTTGATCGTCGGTCGTGCGACGGCCCTCGACGAGGAGTCGCGCACGGTGGCGGTCGAGGGTCACGTCGGCACGCTCGCCGTTCGGTACGAGCGCCTGGTGCTCGCGCTCGGGTCGGTCGCGCGGACGGTTCCCGTCCCGGGCCTCGCGGAGCATGCGCTCGGCTTCAACGACCTCGCCGACGCGATCGCGCTTCGCAACCACGTCCTCCGCGAGCTCGAGGCCGCCGACGCCGAGCTCGATCCGGAACGCGCCCGCCGCCACCTCGGCTTCGTCTTCGTCGGCGCCGGCTACGCGGGCGTCGAGGCGCTCGCCGAGCTCCAGGACCTCGTCCGCGACGCGCTCCGCCACTATCCGCGCCTACGCGCGGTGCCGCAGCGCTGGGTGCTCGTGGAGGCCGGCGACCGGATCCTGCACGAGCTGCCGGAGCGCCTCGGCGCGTACGTCGTCCGGCTGCTCGAGCGCCAGGGTGCCGAGGTGCGCACGCGCACGCGGCTCGAGCTGCTCGACGCCGACTCCGCCACGCTCTCGGACGGCGAGCGGATCGAGACGCACACGCTCGTCTGGACGGCGGGCGTCAGGCCGAACCCGCTGCTCGCGGAGTGGGGCCTGCCGGTCGACGAGGCCGGCCGGGTCCAGGTGGACGAGCAGCTGCGCGTGGTCGGACGCGACGCCGTCTGGGCACTCGGAGACGGCGCGCGCGTCCCGAACGCGGCGACCGATGGCCCTGACCCGCCCACCAGCCAGCACGCGCTCCGCCAGGCGCGCCGGCTGGCGAAGAACCTCGCCGGTGACGTCGAGCCCTACGAGTACCGGATGATCGGCATGGGCGCGACGCTCGGACGCTTCAAGGGCGTCGCCGAGGTGTTCGGGATCCGGCTGCACGGTTTCCCGGGCTGGTTCGCGACGCGGTCGTACCACCTGCTCCAGCTGCCGCTCCTGACCCGGAAGCTGCGCGTCGTGACCGACTGGACCGTGGCGATGCTCTTCCGTCGCGACATCGCCGAGCTCGGCTCGCTCGGCCACCCCCGCCGCCTGAAGTGAGCAAGTCCCCCCTGGTTAGCGGAGCGACTTCAGTGCGTCCGCGAGGCGCTGCTTCGTCGTCAGCACGCCCTCGAACAGGTCACCGTGCTCCTGGATCCGGCGGCGCACGGTCTCCATCGTGAAGCTCGTCGGGTCGAGATTCTCGTCCACCTCGTCCCAGCGCAGCGGCGTCGAGACCGGAGCGCCACGGCGTGGCCGCACCGAGTACACCGACGCGATCGTCTTCCCCTCCCCGTTCTGGTTCGAGTCGATCAGGACGCCGCGCCGCTTCGACTTCGTCCACTCCGTCGTCGCGAGCCCGCGGTTCGAGCGCGCGATCGCGCCGGCCACGATCTCCGCGAACCGCCGCGTGTCGTCGTAGGTGTGGCGACGCTCGATCGGGACGAGGACGTGCATGCCGTCCGCGCTCGACGTCTTCGCATAGCCGACGAGGCCGAACGCGTCGAGCGCAGCCTTGACGAGCAGCGCGACCTGGGCGACCTCACGGATCCCGACGTCCGGCGACGGGTCGAGGTCGAAGAGCACGAAGTCGGGCCGATCCGGCTTGTCGACGCGCGAGTACCACGCGTTCATGTCGACGCAGCCCATGTTCACCATCCAGAGCAGCGCGAGCTCGTCGTCGACGACCGGGAACTCGACCCACTTCCGCCGCCGCGGCGACTCGCGCGTGGAGACGAGCGCGCGGTGCCGGGGGATCCACTCGGGCATGTGCGAGGGCGCGTCCTTCTGGAAGAAGCGCTTGCCCTCGATCCCGTCGGGGAGCCGGACCATCGTGAACGGCCGGCCTTTCAGGTGCGGGACGAGCACGGGCGCGACCGCGCGGTAGTACGCGAGCAGGTCGCCCTTCGTGATTCGCTCGACCGGGAAGAACGTCTTGTCGAGGTTCGAGAGCTTGAGCACGCGCTTCCCCTTGCGCAGCTCGGTCGGCATGGGCTCCTCCTCGGCGCAGACCTCCTCCGCTTCCTTGTCCTCGCGCAGACCCTGGTACGACGGCGCGCGCAGGCGGTTGTCGTGCGTGCGCTCCACGAACTCGACCTGCGCGACCAGCTTGGGCTCGACCCAGCGGATGTCGCCCTTGCGCACGCGCGGCGGCTTCGGCACCGGGTCGAAGGGCGGCGTGCTCGTCTCGAGCGGGCGGAGCAGCCGCAGAAGGCGCCCGATCTCCGTCTCGCTGAACCCGGTACCGACGCTGCCGACGTAGCCGAGCTTCCCCTGCTGGTCGTACTCGCCGAGCAGGAGCGAGCCGAACGTGCTCGCACGCCGGCCCTCGCCCTTCGTGTACCCGCCGACGACGAACTCGTCGTTCCCGTGCGTCTTGACCTTGACCCACTCGTGGGAGCGGCGCCCAGGCTGGTACGTCGAACGGGCTCGCTTCGCGAGGATTCCCTCGAAGCGCTGTTCCTCCGCGGCGCGGAACAGAGCCTCGCCGTCGTCGAACAGCTCCGGGACCTGCACGGCGCGCGTGCGCTTGTCGAGCAGCTCCGAGAGCCGCTGCCGGCGGGCAGTCAGCGGCTCCTCGAGCAGCGGCTCGCCTTCCACCTCGAGCACGTCGAACGCGACGTAGATGTAGCGCGTGCCGGCCAGCCCCTGCTGCATCGCCGAAAACGTCGCGCGGCCGTCCTCGTTCAGCGCGCAGACCTCGCCGTCGAGGACCGCGTTCGGCGTGCGCACCGCTTTCCCGATCGCCTTGGCGACGTCCGCGAACCGCTGCGTCAGGTCGTTGCCCCTCCGGCTGACGAGCCCGACGTCACCGGCCGCCACGTAGGCGAGCGCCCGGTAGCCGTCCCACTTGACCTCATACAGCCAGCCGTCGCCCTTCGGAACCTCCTTCGCGAGCGTCGCGAGCATCGGCGCGTAGCGCATCGGTCGCTTGGCCGGCGCGGCCGCGGCCGCCTGCTCCTCGCGCTTGCGCAGGATCAGCCAGTTCTTCTCGTCGCCGCCGAGCTTCGCCGGCACGAGCGTCCAGACACCGTCCAGCTTCTTCCCGTGCAGGCGCACGGTCAGCCCGCCGCCCCGCTTCTGCTCGAGCAGCTCGTACGTGCCCGTGTCCCAGATCTCGACGGTGCCCGCGCCGTAGTTCCCCTTCGGGATCTCGCCCTCGAACGTCGCGTACTCGAGCGGGTGGTCCTCGACGTGGACCGCGAGGTGCTGCTGGCCGGGCTCGAGCGGAACGCCCTTCGGCACGGCCCAGCTCGCGAGCGCGCCGTTCAGCTCGAGGCGGAAGTCGTAGTGGAGCCGAGTCGCGTCGTGTCGCTGGACGACGAAGATGGGCTCTCTCGAGCTGCCGTCCGCACCGGCGTCGAACGGCTCGGGGGTCTGCGAGGGCTTGCGCTTGCGGCGGTACTCCCCGAGAGTCACAGCGCCTTTCTAGCGCAGGGCGTAGCCAGCCGGGGCAAGACGCCCCCTTGTGGAGGAAATGGAAACGGCACGGACGCAGCCGGCACGTGCTCCGTCGTCAGGACAGGCTCGGAAGGCTCCGGATCGGCCGGCCGGGGCCGCGGGCACTTGCCGGGCAGGAGCAGGAAGAAAGCCGGGGGGATTGGATTCTCGCGGACGCGGTAAGAGGGGGGCGGAGAGGCTTCTCTCCTAGTGGGGGGTCCGCGCTCGAGGCCGGGGGTTTTCCCGGCCTCGAGTCATAAAAGGGGCCGGGGAAAACACTGTGGACACTGTGGAGAAGCCCTCCGCGAACGCGCTTTCCTAGGCGAAAACTCCGATCGAGCGGAACCGGGCCCGCCGCCGGCGGGTCAGCTCGTCCACCGGCACGCCGTCCAGCTCGGCCAGGGCCCCCCGGATCGAGACTCCGAGCAACCTGGCCGCCTCGTCCGCGTCGCGATGGGCCCCGCCGGAGGGCTCCGGGACGATCGCGTCGATCACGCCGAGGTCGAGGCAGTGGACGGCGTCCGGCTTGAAGGCGGCGGCGGCCTTCCTCGCCTCGGAGGCGTCCCGCCAGAGGATCGCGGCGCAGCCCTCCGGCGAGATCACGGAGTAGATCGCGTTCTCCTGCATCAGCACCCGGTCGCCGACCGCGATCGCGATCGCGCCGCCGGACCCGCCCTCCCCGATCACGCAGCTGACGATCGGGGCTCCGAGGCGCATCATCGTCGCCTGAGCGGAGGCGATCGCTCCACCCTGGCCGTGCTGCTCCGCGGCCACCCCGGGGTATGCGCCCGGTGTGTCGACGAGAGTCAGCAGCGGAAAGCCGAACCGGTCGGCGAGCTTCATCACGCGCATCGCCTTGCGGTAGCCCTCGGGGTACGCCATCCCGAAGTTCCGCTTCGTCCGCTCCTTGACGTCGCGTCCCTTCTGCTGCCCGACGACCGCGATGGTGCGATCCTCGAAGCGGCCGAGCCCGCAGACGAGCGCGGGGTCGTCGCCGCGCCCGCGGTCGCCGTGCAGCTCGACCCAGTCCTCGAGCAGCCGCTCGACGTAGTCGAGCGTGTACGGGCGGTCCTGGTGGCGCGCGAGCTCGACCGAGCGCCAGATCTCGTCCTCGGTCGGCTCGGCCGTGATCCTGTCGAGCTGCCGCTGCAGCCGGTCGAGCTCGCCCGAGACCTTCGTGCCGCCGAGCAGCCCGATCGACTTCAACTTCGACAGCCGTTCACGGAGTCGGAGCTCCGCATCACTTGCCATTCGCGAACAAGCGCAGGAGTCGCGCGAGGTGGGATTTCAGCTCCGGTCGCGGGACGATCGCATCGACGTGGCCGAAGCGCAGGTTCGCCTCCGCGAGGCCGAAGTCGTCGGGCAGCTTCTCCCGCGTCGTCTGCTGGACGACGCGCGGCCCGGCGAACGACATCAGCGCGCCCGGCTCGGCCACGAGCACGTCGCCGAGACTCGCGAAGCTCGCGAGCACGCCGCCGGTCGTCGGATGAGCGAGGACGGACACGTAGGCACTGCCGGCGTCGTGCAGGTCGGCGACGGCGGCAACCGTCTTCGGCAGCTGCATCAGCGCCAGGATTCCTTCCTGCATCCGCGCCCCGCCGGACGCGCTGACCGAGACGAGCGTGACCCCCGCTTCGGCCGCGCTGTCGCACGCGCGCGAGAACTTCTCGCCGACCGCGCTTCCCATCGAGCCGCCCATGAACGCGAAGTCCATGACCGCGAGCTCGCACGGGTTTGCCTCGACGCTGGCCCGGCCGATCAAGATCGCCTCGCCGAGGCCGGTGTTGACCTCCGCTTCGGCCAGTCGCTCCGTGTACGGGCGCAGGTCGAAGAAGTCGAGCGGGTCGTCCGAGCGGAGGTCGACCGCCTCCTCGACGAAGCTGCCCTCGTCGGCGAGGCTGGCGATGCGCGCGCGGGCCCGCATCGGAAAGTGGTGGCCGCATTGCGCGCAGACCCACAGGAGCTCCTCGAGCTCGTCGTCACGGTAGTGCGAGTGGCACTTCGGGCAGGTGTTCGGGTGCTTCTTCTCGTCGCGCGGCGGGCCGTCGCTCGTCTGCACCTGGACGTCGATGCGCGGCTCCGCCATTGGGCGATCTTAGACTTGCTCCGGCGGCGCGGCGTTAGAGGCCGAGGGCCTTGGTCAGCTGCTGGAGCTTCGGCACGTTCTCGGGGTCCGGGGCGAGGCCGGTGAGCCCCGCGCCGATGACGGTCGCGTGGGCGCGGAGGTCGCCGAACAGGTCCTCGACCTCGTCGAGCGTCAGCCCGTCCGGCTCCGGCATGAAGGGTGAGATCTCGGCAGGATCGAGCGAGTCGACGTCGAGCGCGACGTAGACGCAGCGGCAGTCGCCGAGCGCGCGCTCGACGGCGCCGGGGCCGGTGTGCAGGGCGCTCCGCTCGATGAACTCCTGCTCCGGCGGATCGAGGTTCCGGGCCCCGACGAGCGCGACGTTCTCGGCCGGGACCGTGCCGGCGTCGACGATCGTCCGCAGCGGCATTCCCCAGGCGTTGCCCGACGGCGACGTCTCCGGGGTGTTCAGGTCGCCGTGCGCGTCGAGCCAGACGAGCGCGATCCGGTCGTGGCGAGCCGCGAGCCCCTCGAGCGCGCCGACGTGCGCGTTGCAGCACCCGCCGAGCACGAGCGGGCGGTCGGGAAGCTCCGCGGCGATCGCGAGGTTCTGATCGACGAGCGAGTTCTCCTCGACGAGCGCGGCCTCCGGGTAGTCGAACGGCAGATGCGCTGCCTCTGCCATCGCCTCGCCGCCCGTCCCCCACGCGCGCGGCACGCGCACGAGGCCCGCACCGAACTCACGCCCGCACGCGTGGCACTGATAGTCGGGCCCGACTGCGACCGCGGTGTACGTCCTGCAGTCCGGACACTTCGCGCGCAAGCGCGACACGTTCCGCAGCCTAGCTGCCGCCTACATCGCGCTCGAGAAGCATCGTGTCGCGATAGACGCGCATGCCTGCGCGCTCGTACAACCGAGTCGCTCCCGTCGGGCTCGACGCGTCGACGCCGAGCGTGGCGCGCGTGTAGCCGCGCTTGCGGAACTCCTCGAACGAGTAGAGGAGCAGCGCCTCGCCGAGGCCGCGGCGGCGCCACGGACGGCGAACCCCGAGCGTGCCGATGTACCCCGCGTTCGGGTCGGTCTCGTCCTCGCGGCAGAACAGAAAGCCCGCGGGCTCGTCGCCGGCGACGGCGAACCACCAGAGCGTCGGGTCGAAGCCTTCGCGCCTAGTCGACCAGTGCGTCCACTCCTCGAAGCTCTCCTGGAGCGGGTCGGAAGTGTCGAGCCAGACCTCCATCGTCAGGTCGTACGCGAGTTGTTCGTCCTCGGGCCGGTACGCACGCAGGGCGATCCCCTCGGGCCAGCTCGGGCTCCGCTGCGCGCCGTCGAGCGCGATCTCCATCCGGTACGAGTGCCGATGCTCCCGGAAGCCGAGCCGTGTGAACGCGTCGACCATGCGCTCGTCGGTCGCGCCGGCCCAGACGCGGAGGATCCCCTCGCCGACACGCTCCTCGAGCCAGGCGATCAGCTCGGGCACGACCGCGTTCGCGTCTGCCTCTGGATCCACCTTCACGTCGCACCACCAGCGGTCCGGTTTCTCCTCACCGGACGAGTCCGCGTCGACGTAGCCGATCAGCCGGCCGCTCTCCTCCAGCAGGCGGATGTCGCGGGCGGGGTCGACCGACGGGGTGGTCAGCCAGGTGCGCAGCTCGTCCGCGGTCGCGTCCGCCTCGCCGTATGCCGCGAGCTGCGCAGCGTTCATCAGCGCGAGCATCGCGTCGAAGTCGCCCTCGCGCGGCGGGCGGAGCGTCACGACAGGGCGTGCTCGTAGGTGACCGTCTCGAGGTGCATGCGCATGCCCGCACGCTCGTACAGGCTCAGTGCGCCGGTCGGGTTCTCGGTGTCGACACCGAGGCCGACGCTGCGCTGGCCGCGCGCGTGGAAGAGACGGAACGTGTGCTGGAGCAACCCGAGCCCGAGGCCGCGGCGCCGCCAGGGCTTGCGGACGCCGAGTGCCTGGACCCACCCGCCGCCGTAGCGGAACGGGTCGCCGCGTGCAACGGCGGCGACCTCGTCAGCGTCCCAGACGACCGACCAAAGGGACGGGTCGAAGTCGTCGGCCTCGAGGCGGGCGCGCCGCCATTCCTCGAACTCCATCGGCGACCAGCCCCACTCCTCCCGGAACGAGTCCGCGAGCGCGTCGTGGAAAGCCCGGGCGTCGTCGAGCTCGAACTGCCTGACCTGCAGGCCCTCGGGCCATTGCGGCTCGGCCGGCGGCTTCTCTCCGAGCTCGATCCGCATCTCGAAGTAGCGGCGCACGATCCGGTAGCCGCGGCGTTCGAGCAGACGCCGAGCGGGCTCGTCTTCGCCGAAGACGTCGTTTCGGATCGCCGGCGCACCGAGCTCGCGTGCGCGAGTCTCGGTCAGGTCGAGCAGGGCGCTGCCGAGCCCGTGCCCGAGGAAGTCGGGATGGACGTCCGCCCAGACGTTGGGCGCATCACCGCGGTTCCAGAGCGTCGCCGCCGCGACGATCGTGCCCCCGTCGCGAGCGACCCACGTGTCGCGCTGGAGATCGACCGTCCGCCACCAGTCGCGGACGTCCCCCTCGTCGATCTGAGGCCGCCCGTGGAGGGCAACCTCGACTGCCCGGGAAACCGCCGCGACCGCCGCGGCGTCGGCCGGGCTCGCAGGTCGGATCGTGAAGCGGCTAGAGAGGGGCGAGCTCATCCAGCACGTCCGGGAGCAGCTCGAGGTCGGGCAGTTCCCGAGTCGGCTTCGCGTCGGCGCGCTCGCCGAGACGGTTGATCCAGATCGTCGGCAGGCCGAGCTCCTGGGCCGGGACGACGTCGTGGAAGACGCTCTGCGCGACGTGCACGTGGCGGCCACGTCCGGCGCCCGTCCGCGCCTCGAACTCCTCCCAGTGCAGGTGCGCCGGCTTGTACGAGCCGATCTCCGAGGCGACGATCGTCTCGTCGAACGGCACGCCGATCCGGGCCTTCGAGGCGTCGATGAACTCCGGGTCGGTGTTGGAGAGGATCGCGAGCTTCCAGCCGCGGCGGCGGGCCTCCGTGAGCGCGGGCGCGACGTCGGGGAACGCGTCCCAGCCCGGGAGCGCCTCTCCGAGCGCGTCCTCCTCGCCCGCCGGCACGTCCCCGAGCCGGGCGAGCACGCGCCGCATGACCTTCCGGTAGCTCAGCCCGGGCTCGGCGCGCTGGAGCTCCGGCTCGAGCTCGTGGTAGCGGCGCAGAAGCGCATCGGCGTCCTGGTCGGGCCAGAGGCGCGCGAGCTCGGCGCGGATGCCGCCGTGCCAGTCGACGAGCGTCCCGTAGCAGTCAAACGTCGCCCAGCGGCTCACGCGCCGGACGATACGCGAGCAATTCCCAGCCGTGGTCGTCGAGCCAGGCGTCCTCCTCGCGGTACGTCGGGCGGGCTCGCGCCATGAGCGACCAGAAGCGCGCTCCGTGGTCGTGGTGGACGAGGTGACAGAGCTCGTGGACGACGACGTAGTCGAGGATCTCGCGAGGCGCGAGCGCGAGCCGCCAGCTGAACGAGAGCGTGCCGCGCGGCGAGCACGAGCCCCAGCGCGAGCGCGTGTCGCGGATCGCGATCCGGTCGTACGCGACGCCGAGGCGCGGCGCCTCGACCGACGCGGTCTCCGTCACGAGCCTGCGCGCCGTGCGCCGTCCCTGCGCCTCGGTCAGCTCCGGCAGGTCGAGCGCGGCGGGGCGCTCGCGCGCGAGCTGGCGCCCGAGCCAGGGCGCGTGCGCGCGCAGCGCACGGTCGATCGCGCGCTCGCCGAGGCCGACAGGGACGACGAGCTCGGCGGGCTCGCCCGGGCGGTAGACGGCGCGCACGAGCCGCGCGCGGCTCGACTCGCGCACCTGCACCTCGACCAGCCGCCCGCCGACGTCCACCAGCCTCACGGCGCCGACGGTAGCCACCGCGTCGGCGCGCTCAGTCCGGCCGGGTCAGTCCTCCCAGCGGCGAACAACGATGCACGCGTTGTGGCCGCCGAAGCCGAACGAGTTCGACACGCCGACGCGCAGGTCGGGCGCGTCGCGCGTCTCGTTCGGGATGTAGTCGAGGTCGCACGCGGGGTCCTCGACCTCGTAGTTGATCGTCGGCGGCAGCTTGCCTTCGCGGACCGCGAGCATCGTGAAGATCCCCTCGATCGCGCCGGCGGCGCCAAGGCAGTGCCCGGTCGCGCCCTTGGTCGAGGAGACGGGAATCTTCCGCGCCTGCTCTTCCCCGACGGCGAGCTTGATCACGCGCGTCTCGCTCGCGTCGCCGAGCGGCGTCGACGTCCCGTGCGCGTTGATGTAGCCGATCTCGGAGGGATCGATGCCCGCGTCCGTGAACGCCATCTTCATCGCCCGCGCGGGGTTCTCCCCGGTCGGATCGGGTTCGGTGATGTGCGTCGCGTCCGACGAGAGCCCGTAGCCGAGCAGCTCCGCGTAGATCTTCGCGCCGCGCGCGCGGGCATGCTCGAGCTCCTCGAGCACGACGATCGCGCCGGCCTCGCCCATCACGAACCCGTCGCGCTCCGCGTCGAACGGGCGCGACGCGCGCTTCGGGTCGTCGTTCCGGCGCGAGAGCGCGCGCATCGAGCCGAACCCCGCGATCCCGACGCGCGTGATCGGCGCCTCGGTCCCGCCCGCGAGCATCACCTCGGCGCGACCGAGCCTGATCGCATCGAGCGACTCGCCGATGGCCATGTTCGACGCCGCGCACGCGGTGCACTGCGACGAGAGCGGCCCCTGCGTGCCGAGCTCCATCGAGACCCAGGCGGCCCCCATGTTCGGGATGATCTGCGGGATCGAGAACGGGTTGACGCGGTCGGGGCCGCGCTCCTTGAGCACGTCGTAGCAGTCCTGGAACGACTTCAGCCCGCCGATCCCGGTCGCGACGGAGACACCGATGCGGTCCGGCTCGGCGGCGACGTCGATGCCCGAGTCCTGCTCCGCCTGCCGCGCAGCCGAGAGGATCATCTGCGCGAACCGGTCCATCCGCCGCGCCGCCTTGCGCTCGATCCAGTTCGTCGGATCGAAGTCCTTCAGCTCGCAGGCGAAGTGGACCGGGTAATCCTCGGTGTCGAACTGCGTGATCTCGGCCGCGCCCGACTCGCCGGCGAGCAGGTTCGCCCACGTCGTCTCGACGTCGTTCCCGAGGGGGCTGACGGTGCCCATCCCGGTGATCACGACCCTGCGTCGACCGTTGAGGCTGATCTCGCTCACATACCCAATCCGCCGCCGACGACCAGGACCTCGCCCGTGATGAACGAGGCGTCGTCGGAGCACAGGAACCGTACCGCTCGGGCCACGTCCTCCGGGTCACCGAAGCGCCCGAGCGGCGTCAGCGCGAGCATCTGGGTCTTCGCCTCCTCGGGGATCACGTCGGTCAGCCGGGACTTCACGTACCCCGGCGCGACGACGTTGGCGCGGACCCCGCGGGAGCCGAGCTCCTGGGCGAGGGACTTCGTGAACGCGACGATCCCCGCCTTCGACGCGGCGTAGTTCGTCTGGCCGAGGTTTCCGTGCAGGCCGACGATCGAGGAGAGGTTGACGATCGAGCCTGCCCGGCGCTTCATCATCCCGCGCGTGACCGCTCGACAGGTGTAGAAGACCGAGCTGAGATTGGTCTCGACGACCGAGCGCCAGTCCTCGTCGGACATCCGCGCGAGCAGCCCGTCGCGCGTGATCCCCGCGTTGTTCACGAGCACGTGGAGCTCACCGGCCTCCTCGACGATCCGCTTGGCGTCATCGGCGTTCGCGACGTCCGCCTGCACGGCGCGGCCGCCGATCTCCTCCGCGATCGCGTTCGCCTCGTCGGCGCCCGAGCGGTAGCCGACGACGACGTTCGCGCCCGCGCTGGCGAGCTCGCGTGCGATCGCCGCGCCGATTCCGCGCGAGCCGCCGGTGACTAGAGCGGTCTTCCCCTCGAGGGAAGCGAACTCAGCCAAGTGCGTCGGTTACTTCGTCCAGCGCCTTCAGGTCGTTGACCGAGAGCGTCTTCACCGATCTGTCGATCCTCTTCAGTAAACCGCTGAGGACGTTGCCCGGCCCCACCTCGACGAACGTCGTCGCACCGTGGCCGATCAGCTCGCGTGCGGCCTGCGTGAACTTGACGGGCGCGGTCAGCTGGTCGAGCAGCAGGGAGCGGTACCGCTGCACCTCTTCGAGCTTCGCGGTCACCGTCGACATGAACGCCGCCTTGGGCATCGTGAACTCGACCTTCTCGATCGCGGGTCGCAGGCGGTCGGCCGCGCGCGCGACGAGCGGCGAGTGGAACGCGCCGGAGACGCGCAGCTTGATCGCCCGCTTCGCGCCCTCGCGCTCGGCCTCCTCGCAGCACTCGACGACCGCGGGGTCCTCGCCGGAGATCACGATCTGGCCGGGGCAGTTGTAGTTCGCCGGCCAGACGCCGACGATCTTCCGGCAGAGCGACTCGACGACCTCGTCGGCGAGTCCGAGGATGGCCGCCATCGAGCCGGGCCGCTCACGCGCGGCCGCGGCCATCGCGAGGCCGCGCTCGCGGACGAGCCCGATCGCGGCCGCATCGCCCATCGACTCGGCCGCGGCGAGCGCCGCGAACTCCCCGACGGAGTGCCCGACGACGAAGTCGGGGCGTATGCCCCGCGCGCGGAGCGCCGCGTTGAGCGCGAGCGACGTCGCAACGAGCGCCGGCTGCTGCACCTCGGTCTCGACGAGCTCCTCGAGCGGCGACTCGAAGCAGAGCCGCTTCAGGTCGAGCCCGGCGGCCTTGCTGCCCGCGTCGTAGACCGCCATCGCCTCGGGGACGGCCTCGGCGACGTCGCGCCCCATGCCGACCTCAAACGACCCCTGCCCCGGGAACATGAACGCGACCTTGCTCATGCAGCCATCTCCTCCGTCCATTCGATCAGACTCGAGCCCCACGTGAGTCCTGCACCCATACCCGTCATCAGCACTGTCGACCCCTTTCGCAGCCTGCCGTCCTCGCGCGCGTCGGCAAGCGCCAGCGGAATCGAGCCCGAGGAGGTGTTCCCGTACCGGTCGACGTTGACGACCACCTTCTCCGGCGGGAAGCCGAGCTTCCGCGCCGCGTGGTCGATGATCCGCACGTTCGCCTGGTGCGGCACGTAGACGTCGACGTCGTCGACCGACATCCCCACCTCGTCGAGCAGCTGCCGCGCCGACGAGACCAGCACGCGGGTCGCGAACTTGAACACCTCGCGCCCGTTCATCTTCACGAACTCTTCCGGCGAGTCGAAGTGGCGCGAGCCGCTGCCGGGGAGCCAGAGGTGCTCGCCGCCGCCGCCGTCCGCGCCGAGCTCGAACCCGATGAACCCGCCCTCGTCGACCGGCTCGAGCACGACCGCACCGGCGCCGTCGCCGAAGAGCACGAGCGTCGAGCGGTCGGCGGGGTCGAGGATCTTCGAGAGCACGTCGCCGCCGACCACGAGCGCGCGCCGAGAGAGCCCGGACGCGAGCATCCCGTAGGCCTGCGCGATCGCGTAGACGAACCCGGTGCAGCCCGCGAGCAGGTCGTACGCCGCAGCGTTCTCGGCGCCGAGCGCGTCGGCGATCAGCGCCGAGCTCGTCGGGAACATCATGTCCGGCGTGACCGTCGCGCAGAGCACGAGGTCCAGGTCGCCCGCGTCGACTCCCGCCTCCGCGAGTGCGTCGCGCGCAGCCGGCAGCGCGATGTCGGTCAGCGCCTCGTGCTGCTCGGCGAAGCGCCGTTCGCGGATCCCGGTGCGCTCGACGATCCACTCGTCCGTGGTGTCGACGAGCTTCGCGATGTCCGCGTTCGTAACCACCTTCGCCGGCACGTTCACGCCGAGCCCGGTAATGCCGATCCGTGCCCCGTTCGCCCGCCCGATCACTGCTCCACCGCAAAGGTCAGCGTTCCGCGAACCGCCAGCTCGCCGTCGACGGTCGCGCGGGCCTTGCCGCGGCCGATCGGGCCGCGCACCTGCTCGACCGAGCACTCGAGCATGAGCTCGTCGCCGGGACGGACGAGCCGTTTGAAGCGGACGTCGTCGATTCCGGCGAACAGCGCGAGCTTGCCGCGGTTCTCCTCCTGGACCAGCACGGCGACCGCGCCCGCCTGCGCGAGTGCCTCGACCATCTTCACGCCGGGCATGATCGGGTTGCCGGGAAAGTGCCCCGCGCAGTCCGCCTCGGTCACGCGCCTGCGCGCGAGCACACGCGAGCCCGGCTCGAGCTCGACCACCTCGTCGAGCAGGAGGAACGGGTCACGGTGCGGCAGGATCCCTTCGATCTCGGCCTTCCCGAAGGGTGCGTTCATGGGCCGGGGGATTGCACGCGGACACTTTACGGGTGTCGCAGCCTCGACCGGTTGCCGGCCGCGTCCCAGGCGGTGATCGCGATCCGGCCCGGCGGGCCCGAGAGCGTGAAGCGACCCGGGCCGACCTTCGCCTCGACGCGCGCGCCGCCGATCGTTCCGACGACTGTAACCGCCTCGCCGACGGAGAAGCGGCGCGCGGCCGCGGACAGGAGCCGAAGCTTGGGCTTCGTCGTGTCGACGGCGAAGCGAGCGGTCTGCGCGCGCAGGCCGAAGGGGCCGGTCGCCTCGAGCACCGCGGCGTAGCGCCCGTCCTGTAGGCGCTCCTCCCACTGAAGCTCGTGCTGGCCGGGCGCGAGGTCGCTTTCGTGGATCAGCGCGCCGCCGGCGAGCCGCAGCCGCACGTGCGCGGGTGCCGCGAGGACGAAGCGAAACGTGAGCTGGTCGAGGCGCCGGTCGCCGTTCGGGGAGAACACGGGCGGCGCAGCCGTGAACGCCGCGAGCGTCCGGTCGACGACGATCGGCACGGACGCCCGCGCCTCCCGCCCGGCGGATCTGGCGACGATCTCCACGGTGTAGCGGCCGTCGGCGATCCCGTCGGCGCTGAACCGGAACGACTGCCGCCCCGCCGCCTTCTGTTGCGTGAAGAGCGTGGCGAGCGACAGCCCGAACGCGTCGCGAAGCGTCGCGGTGACGGTTGCGGCCTGGCTCAGCGAGTAGCTGATCGCCGTCGCGTCGGCGACGCTGTCCCCGTTCGGCGTGAACGTCGCGGGGCGCGCCTGCGCGGACGAGAGCGTCAGCGCGGCCGCCGGCGCTGCTGTCTGCCCGATCACGCCGGCCGCCGGCCGAACGTCTGGGCCGGCCTCGATCACGTAGCCGTAACGCGCGGGCGCTGCGAACGTCGCGTCCCACGTCCAGTCGATCGCGGTCCCTTCGCCGCGGCCGCTCGCAATCACATTCTCGGCGTTGCCGAGGACCGTCACCGTCCACGGGCGGGACGTCGAGAGCCGTGCGGTGAAGCGAACGGGCGCGCCGACCCTGCCTTGCACCGCGGGCTCGTACAGCTTGGGCAGGCCGAGCGCGGCGGCGCGGCGTGCAATGGTCAGCACCTGCGCATAGAGCGCGTCGCCGGGGCAGGCCGTGGGACCGGTATCGCGGTGCGCGGAGACCACGCCGAGCGGGACGGGCGTGCCCGACGGAAAGCGCGCGTTGCCGCCGGAGATCCACGAGAGCCGCTGGAGCGGATCGACGTGCGCGACGTCGAGACGCCACGCGATCAGCGCTGCCACCGCCTCGAGCGCTTTCGCCGTCGGCCGCGTCGTCCCGTAGCCGCCGAGCACGGCGACGCCGACCGAACCGGTGTTGAAGCCCTCCGCGTGCGCGCCGACGACGTTCCGCTCGACGCCGCCATAGCGACCCTCGAACACCTGGCCGTACTTGTCGACGAGGAAGTTGTAGCCCACGTCGTTCCAACCGTTCCCCTTCACGTGGTACGTCTGGATCGCGCGCACGATCGCCGCGGACTGAGCGGCCGTGTACGCGTTCGCGCCCGCGGTGTGGTGCACGAGCGCGAAGCGCAGACTCGGCGCGTACACCGTCGAGCCGCGCCGGATCGACTCGTTCGCCCGCCACGCCGAGCGTGGGATCACGGGCGGCGAGCCGGCGATCGAGAGCGTCCGTGGCGGCACCGCAGGCGCGTCGCTGACGACGAAGTGCGCGCGCAGCCGCGACACGCGGCCGCGCAGCCGATACTGGATCGCGTTCGCGGCGCCGACCCAGTGCGGGCTGCCGAGCTTCCACGTAGCGCTCGTGCGTGGGGCGTCGGGGTCGAGCCGAGCGTCGCGCCAGTTGCTCCAGCGTCCCTCCGTCGAGCGCGTGCGGAAAAGGACCGCGCCGGGCCCCTGCCAGTGCAGGCCGACGAGGTTGAAGACGGCCGGACGCGTCGCCGCAACTGCGCGCTCCCCGCGCAGCGGCACTTCCTGCGTCACGAGTCGCACCTCTTCGGCGAGCGCAACTGCGGGGAAGCAGAGCGCGGCGAGTGCGACTGCGAGGACCTTCATCGGCGTGAGTTCCAGGTTGGCAAACCCCACCCTTCGCCGTCGAGTCGGAGCGCACCTCCCTGATAGAATCCTTACGAGTGAAATCGGCTGCTGTGCGGGGAATTTTCCTTCTGCTCCTCGCGGCGGCGGCCGCGCTTTCCTCGGCTGGGGCCGCCAATGCCGCGCGCGTGCTGGCGATCGAGTTCGACAACGACGTCAACCCCGTGACGCGCGACTTCGTCGAGGAGCAGCTCGAGCGCGCGAACGAGGAGGGCTACGACGCGGCCGTGATCCTGCTCGACACGCCGGGCGGGCTCGTCGACTCGATGGAGGACATCGTCCAGGCGCAGCTGGCCTCGAAGATCCCGGTGATCGTCTACGTGTCGCCCGAAGGTGCAGAGGCGACGTCGGCAGGCGCGTTCATCGCCCAGGCCGGCGACCTGCTCGCGATGGCGCCGCAGACGACGATCGGCTCCTCGACTCCCGTCGGCGGCGGCGGCGAGGACCTGCCCGAGGACCTCCGCGAGAAGGCGGTCGAGAAGCTCTCGGCCCAGCTCCGCGGGCTCGCCAAGGACCACGGCCGCAACCCCGACATCGGCGAGCTCGCGGTGCGCGGCGGCGACAGCTGGACGGCCGAGGAGGCGCTCGACCAGGACATCATCGACCTGATCGCCGCCGACCTGCCGACTCTCCTCGACGAGGCCGACGGCCGCACCACCGAGCCGAAGGGCCTCGTGCTGGAGACGGCGGACGCCGAGGTGACGACCGTCGAGATGGGCATCTGGAAGCAGATCCTCGACCTCCTGATCGATCCCAACGTCGTCTTCGTGATGGCGTCCATCGGTCTGATCGGGCTCGTCGTCGAGCTCTGGAACCCGGGCCTGATCTTCCCGGGGACGGTCGGCGCGATCTCGCTGATCATCAGCCTCTTCGCCGCGCAGGTGCTACCCGTCAGCTGGGCCGGGATCCTGCTGATGCTGCTGGCCGCCGCGTTCATCGCCGCCGAGCCGTTCGTGGTCAGCCACGGCGCACTGACCGTCGCCGGCGCGGTCTGCTTCGTCCTCGGCGGGCTGCTGCTGTTCGAGCCCTCCGGCGGGCTCTACGAGGTTTCTGTGCCGCTGCTCGTGGCCGTCTCCGGGACGATCGCGGTGCTGATGGGGCTGCTGGTGACGAAGATCGTCCAGGTGCGGCGTCGGCCGGTGGAGGTCGGCGACAGCGCCGTCGTCGGGCGCCCCGGCGTCGTCCGGCAGCACGGGATGGTCTTCGTCAACGGCGAGCTCTGGCGGGCGCGCTCGGAGAGCGGCGCGCCGCTGCGGACGGGCGAGGAGGTCGACGTCGAACGGGTCGAGGGGCTGGAGCTCGTCGTCCGGCCCCGCGGCGCCACATAGGATTCGCCGCAATGGCCGCCCTGATCGCGATCGGCGCAATCGCGTTCATCCTGATCCTCTTCCTCTCGGCGGCCGTCAAGGTCGCGCGCGAGTACGAGCGCGGCGTCGTCTTCCGCCTCGGCCGGCTGCTCCAGCCGCCGAAGGGACCGGGGCTCTTCCTGCTGATCCCGGTGATCGACCGGATGGTCCGGGTCGACCTGCGGACGATCACGCTGAACGTGCCGCCGCAGGAGGTCATCACCAAGGACAACGTCCCCGTGCGCGTCAACGCCGTCGCGTACTTCCGGATCGTCGACCCCTCCGCGGCGATCGTGCAGGTCGAGAACTTCATGGTCGCGACGTCGCAGATCTCGCAGACGACCCTGCGCTCGGTGCTCGGCCAGCACCTGCTCGACGAGCTCCTCTCGGAGCGCGACAAGATCAACGCGATCCTGCAGCAGATCATCGACGAGGCGACCGCGCCGTGGGGAATCAAGGTCTCGATCGTCGAGGTCAAGGACGTCGAGATCCCGGCCGGGATGCAGCGCGCGATGGCCCGACAGGCCGAAGCCGAGCGCGAGCGGCGCGCGAAGGTGATCGCAGCCGAAGGCGAGTACCAGGCCTCCGAGCGGCTCAAGGATGCGGCGGTGGTGATGAGCGACACACCGATCGCACTCCAGCTGCGCTACCTGCAGACGATGCTCGAGCTCGGAGCCTCGCAGGCGACGACGATCGTCTTCCCGGCGCCGATCGACCTCTTCAGGCCGTTCCTCGAACGCGGCGGCGACAGCTCCTGAGCGGAGAGCTCCGCGTCGACCCGCTCTCGGGTCGGCAGGTCGTGATCGCCCCGGGACGCGCCAAGCGGCCCGGCGCCGGCTGGCCGCTCGTCGAGGAGCCGACGGCCGAGGAGCTGGACAACTGCCCGTTCTGCCGCGGGCGCGAGGACCGGACTCCGCCCGAGACGCTGACCATCGGCGACCCGTGGCAGGTGCGGGTCGTGCCGAACCTCTACCCAGCCTTCGAGCGGCAGGAGGTGGTCGTGCACTCGCCCGAGCACGTTCGCACGCTCGCGAAGCTCGACGACGCGCAGTTGGAGCTCGTCGCCGAGGCCTGGCGCCGCCGCCGCGATGCAGAGCCCGCGGGCTACTTGCACGCGCTGATCAACGAGGGCAAGGCGGCAGGCGGAAGCCTCGCCCACTCGCACTCTCAGCTCGTCTGGCTGCGCGAGCCGCCGCCGACTGCCGCGACCGAACGCGAGCTCGTCCTCGACGGCGAGCGCGTCCTCGAGCGCGACGGCGTGGTCGCCGTGCTACCTCGCGCGGGACGCGTTCCGTACGAGGCGTTGATCGCGCCGACCGAGCTCGAGCCCGACGCCTGGCGCAGCGAGCGCCTCGGCGCGGCGCTCCAGCTCCTGGCCGAGCTCGTCCGCCGCCTGCACGCGATCGGCGGCGGCCCGATCCCGCTGAACGCGTGGCTGCACACGGGCAACGGCTGGCACCTCGAGGTGCTCCCGCGACTGACGGTGCTTGCCGGAATCGAGCTGGGCGCCGGGATCTACGTCAACACCGTCGCCCCCGAGGAAGCAGCGGCCCAACTGAGAGAAGTCGGGCCTAAGAGTTGATAACGGCGGCGTTCTGCTGCCGAAAGGTGCGCGCTGCTTCGATAGCGGCGCCGAGGTTCAGGCCCTTGTCCTTGGCCTGCTTGATCAGCATCACGGTCTCGAGCGCGTCGATGTCGTAGATCCGCTGCTTCTTGCCCTTCGTCGGGATCTGCGCCTTGTTCGTCCAGTAGTCGAGCTGCATCTTCGAGATGCCGGCGATCTGGCACACCTGGCCGAGGTAGAGCTCGACCTTCCCGAGATGATCGGCGAGATTGATCGGTTCGAGCAGATCGACCTGTCTACCTGCAGCCACAAGCGCTCCTTCGAGTCGGGACGGGGCCGCGGCAACCCCTCTTGCGAGTTATAGAACCCTCGCTCGATTATGGGAAGGGGACGCGGCGAAAAGCATCCCTCGAACGGGTGACGATCTACTCGGCTTCGACGGGTTCGGCGCCGTCCTCCGAGGGCTCCTCCTCGGTGTCCGACTCCACGACCGGGGCGAGGGTCGAGACCTGCTCGCCTTCGCGGAGCCGCATCACGATCACGCCCTGGGTGGATCGGCCCAGCCGCTTGATGCCCGCGACCGGCATCTTGATCACCGTGCCGCCAGTGGAGATCAGCATCACCTGGTAGCCCTCCCGCACGACGCGCGCGCCGGCGAGGTGGCCACGGGCCTCCGTCAGCTGCACGGTCTTCACGCCCATGCCGCCGCGGCCTTTGACCGGGTAGTCGGAGAGCCGCGTGCGCTTGCCGTAGCCGTTCTCGGTCACGACGAGCAGGTCGGCGTCGTCCTGCGCGACGTTGACCGCGATCACCTCGTCGTCGCCGCGCATGCGCATTCCCTGGACGCCCGAGGCATCACGCCCCATCGCGCGCACGTCCTTCTCGTGGAAGCGGATCGCCTGACCCTTGCGCGAGACGACCAGGACGTCGTCGTCGCCGGACGTGTGCCGGACGCCGATCAGCTCGTCGCCCTCGCGCATCTTGATCGCGATGATCCCGTCCGCGCGCAGCGGCGTGTTGTACGCGGCGAGCGTCGTCTTCTTGACGACGCCGTTCTTCGTCGCGAAGAAGAGGTACTCGGCCTCCTCGAAGTCGCGCGTCTGGACCACGGCGCGCACCGCCTCGTCCTGCCGAAACGGCAGCAGGTTCACGATCGCGCGACCCTTCGACTGGCGCGAGCCGAGCGGGAGCTCGTGCACCTTCAGCCGGTAGACCTTGCCGACGTTGGTGAAGAAGAGGATGTAGTCGTGCGTCGAGGCGACGAAGAGATGCTCGATGTAGTCCTCGTCCTTGAGCTCCATCCCCATCACGCCGATCCCGCCGCGCTTCTGCTCGCGGTACGTCGTCACCGGCAGGCGCTTGATGTAGCCCGAGCGCGTGATCGCGATCACCATGTCCTCCTCCGCGATCAGGTCCTCGAGCTCGAGCTCGCCCTCGGCCGCGACGATCTCCGTGCGCCGGTCGTCGTTCCGGCCGTAGATCGACTTCAGCTCGAGCAGCTCCTCGCGGATGACGGCGTCGATCCGCGCCTCGTCGCCGAGGACCGCGCGAAGCTCGGCGATCCGCTCCTGCAGGTCCTTGAACTCGTCCTCGACGCGCTTGCGCTCGAGGCCGGTCAGCGCGCGCAGGCGGAGGTCGAGGATCGCCTGCGCCTGGATCTCCGAGAGCTCGAAGCGCTCGATCAGCGCCGTGCGCGCCTCGTCGGTGTCGGCGGCGCCCCTGATCAGCGCGATCACCTCGTCGAGGTTGTCGAGCGCGATCAGGTAGCCCTGGAGGACGTGCGCGCGGGCCTCGGCCTGGCGCAGCTCGTACTTCAGCCGGCGCGTGACGACCGTGCGCTGGTGCTCGAGGTAGTGGTAGAGCAGGTCGCGCAGCCCGAGCGTGCGCGGCACGCCGTCGACGAGCGCGACCGCGTTGTAGCCGAACGTCGTCTGCAGCGGCGTGTGCTTGTAGAGCTTGTTCAGCGCGACCTGAGGCACCGCGTCGCGCTTCAGGTGCACCTCGATCCGCATCCCGGTCTTGTCGGAGAGGTCCTTGAGATCGGCGATCTCGGTCAGCGTGCTCTCCTTGACGAGGTCGGCGATCTTCTTGATCACGCCCTCGTCGCCGCCCTTCTTGACGCCGTACGGGAGCTCGTTGATCACGACCGCCGTGCGTCCGCCGCGCAGCTCCTCGATGTGCGCGCGGGCGCGCATGACGATGCGGCCGCGGCCGGAGCGGTACGCCTCGCGGATCCCCTCCCGCCCGACGATGATCCCGGCCGTCGGGAAGTCGGGCCCCTTGACGTGCTTCATCAACCGCTCGACGTCGATCGAGGGCTCGTCGATCAGCGCGACGAGCGCGTCGATCGTCTCGCCCAGGTGGTGCGGCGGAATGTTCGTCGCCATCCCGACCGCGATCCCGGACGAGCCGTTCACGAGCAGGTTCGGGAAGCGCGCCGGCAGCACCTCCGGCTCGCGGCGGGACTCGTCGTAGTTCGGCCGGAAGTCGACCGTGTCGGCGTCGATGTCGCGCAGCAGCTCGGTGGCGATCCGCGAGAGCCGGCACTCGGTGTAGCGCATGGCGGCCGCCGGGTAGCCGTCGATGTTCCCGAAGTTGCCCTGCCCGTCGACGAGCGGGTAGCGCATCGAGAACGACTGCGCGAGCCGCACGAGCGTGTCGTAGATCGCGGTGTCGCCGTGCGGGTGGTACGAGCCCATCACGTCGCCGACGATGCGCGCGCACTTCTTGTACGGCCGGTTCGGCTGCATGCCGGCCTCGTGCATCCCGTAGAGCACGCGGCGGTGCACGGGCTTGAGGCCGTCGCGCACGTCGGGGAGCGCGCGCGCGACGATCACGCTCATCGCGTAGTCGAGGAAGCTCGAGCGCATCTCCTGCTCGAGCTCGCGCGTCTCGATTCGGCCGGGGTTCAGACCCCCGGTGTCGAGCTCAGACAAGGGTCACGTTCGTCGTCGGCAGTGCCTTCACGGCCGTGAAAACGGTGTCAGCGCAAGGACGCAGGGAGTGCTCGTAGCCGGAGGCTACGGGCGCGACTGAGGACGCGGCGATGGCGCCGTTTGCAGCGGCCGGGGAGGTGCTGACGGCGGCGAATGGGGCCCTAAACATCGAGGAAGCGGACGTCCTTTGCGTTCTGCTCGATGAAGTCGCGCCGCGGCTCGACCTGGTCGCCCATCAGCGTCGAGAAGATCTGGTCGGCGAGCGCCGCGTCGTCGACCTCGACCCGGACGAGCACGCGCTTCGCCGGATCCATCGTCGTGTCCCAGAGCTCCTCGGGGTTCATCTCGCCGAGGCCCTTGAAGCGCGACATCGAGATCCCCTCCTTGGCGAGCTCGAGCGCGTCGTGCCGCAGCGCCGAGAACGTCTCGGCCGTGCGGCTCTTCTTGCCGAAGTCCAGCGTGTAGGGCGGCGGCCCGACGATCTCGGAGAGACGCGCGTAGGTCTTCCGCAGGCTCTCGTACACCGGCGAGGCGAGCAGGGTCGCCGGCACGGTCACGTGCGTCGCGGCGCTGGTCTCGCGCTCGACGATCCGCGCCTTGAACGACTCGTCGCCCACGTCGACGACGGAGACCTCGTAGCCGTTCGGCGCGATCGAGCCGAGCGCCTTCTTCACGTCCCCGACCGCGCCCGCCGCGGTCTCGACGAGCCGGTGCGTGACGACGAAGTCCGCGGCCGCCGGGCCGAAGTCCGAGCGCAGGCGCGACGACCAGCCCTCGAACTCGGTCAACGCCCTGGTGAACCGTCCCCAGCGCGTCTCGGTCAGCTTCTGCGAGGTGCCGCTGCGGTCGGTGACGTCGAAGTCCTTGACCCGCTCGCGGACGAGCAGCTCCTCGAACTGCGCTTCCTTCTCGACGTACTGCTCCTGATTCCCGATCTTCACGCGGTAGAGCGGCGGGACGGCGATGTAGATGTGCCCCTGCTCGACGAGCTCCTGCATCTGGCGGTAGAGGAAGGTCAGGATCAGCGTGCGGATGTGCGAGCCGTCGACGTCGGCGTCCGTCATCACGATCACGCGGTGGTAGCGGAGCTTCTCGATGTCGAACTCCTCGCCGATGCCGGTGCCGATCGCAGTGATGATCGCCTGGATCTCGGCGTTCGAGAGCACCTTGTTGATCCGGTTCTTCTCGGAGTTGATCACCTTGCCGCGCAGCGGCAGGATCGCCTGGAAGAGCCGGTCGCGCGCGTCGACGGCGGAGCCGCCGGCCGAGTTGCCCTCGACGAGGTAGAGCTCGGCGGCCGCGGGGTCGTTGATCTGGCAGTCGGCGAGCTTGCCGGGCAGGGACGACGACTCGAGCGCGCTCTTCCGCCGGGTCAGCTCGCGCGCCTTCCGCGCAGCCTGGCGCGCGCGCGACGCGGCGATCGCCTTCTGGATCACCTGGCGCGCGTCGGTCGGGTTCTCCTCGAAGAACTGCGCCAGCTTCTCGTTCACGGTCTGCTCGACGAGGCCGCGGATCCCCGGGTTCCCGAGCTTCGTCTTCGTCTGACCCTCGAACTGCGGGTCGCGCAGCTTCACCGAGATGACCGCGGCGAGCCCCTCGCGCACGTCCTCGCCGTCGAGGTTCTCCTCCTTCTCCTTGAGCAGCGTCAACTGGCGCGCGACCCGGTTGAGCGTCCCGGTCAGCGCGGCCTTGAAGCCGGACAGGTGCGTGCCGCCCTCGTGCGTGTTGATGTTGTTGGCGAACGTGTAGACCGAGTCCTGGTACGAGGAGTTCCACTGCATCGCGACCTCGACCGCGCCCTGGTCGCTCTCGCCCTCGAAGTAGACGATCCGCTTGTGCACCGGGTCCTTCGACCCGTTCACGTACGCGACGAAGTCGCGGATGCCGCCCTCGTAGTGGAACTCGACCGTCTCACCGTCGGCCCGCTCGTCGACGAGCTTGATCCGCAGCCCGCTGGTCAGGAACGCGGTTTCACGCAGCCGCTGCTGGAGCGTGTCGGCCGAGAGGTCCATCTCCTCGAAGACCTCGGCGTCGGGCAGGAAGCTGATCGTCGTGCCGGTGCGGTTCGTCGGCCCGACCTTCTTCATCTCGGCCTTCGGGACACCGCGCTCGAACTCCTGGCGGTAGAGCTTGCCGTCGCGGTGGACCTCGGCGACGAGCCACTCGGAGAGCGCGTTCACGACCGAGACGCCGACGCCGTGCAGCCCGCCGGAGACCTTGTAGCCCTCACCGCCGAACTTCCCGCCTGCGTGCAGCTTCGTCAGCACGACGGTCAGCGCCGGCATGCCGGTCCCCTTGACGACGTCGACCGGAATCCCGCGGCCGGCGTCGTTGACCGTGACCGAGTTGTCCGGGTGGATGACGACCTCGATCTGGTCGTTGTGGCCGGCGAGCGCCTCGTCGACGGCGTTGTCGACGACCTCGTAGACGAGGTGGTGGAGGCCCCTCGAGCCGGTCGAGCCGATGTACATCCCGGGCCGGAGCCGGACCGGCTCGAGACCCTCGAGGACCTGGATGTCTTTGGCGGTGTACGTAGCTTGGGCCATCATGAAAAAAGGCCTGCATTTGCGGCCTTTACCTGCGCCGAGAAGTTTACCAGAACCGCTGGTCGGAACCCGCCTCGAGCAGGCTCTGGGCGGCCGCTTTCGCGACCAATTTGCGGAGTTCGTCATCGCGGATCCCGGCGGCGAGCTCGGCGCCTCTGCGCAGCTCCTCGGGTCCCGGTCGCGGCCGCGCTCGAGCCGCCCGCTCGTCGTTCTCCTCGACGCCGGTCTCGGGCAGCTTCCCGACCGCGAAGCGGAGTCGCGGCGGAGCCTCGGCGCCGATCGCGTCACGCAGCTGCTGCGCGATCTGCGGCTCGAGCTGCGCGAGCTCGAACGCCCAGGACGACGACGAGGTCGCGACGTGCAGCGTCCCGTCGCGCGAGATCCGCGCCGGCCACGCGTTGCGCGCGATCGTCGGCCCGACCGCAGCGGGCCACATCTCGACGACGCGGAGCATCCCGGCGGCGGGCCCGAAGCGCGCGAGCTCGTTCGAGACGGCGTCCGCCAGCTTCCTCACGCCGCGCGGACCTTTCCGGGCGAGACCTCGAGCAGCTGCTCGGGCTCGAGCGGCAGAGCTTCGGCGGTCGCCGACGTGATCAGGGTCTGGCCTCCTGCGGGCAGCAGGCCGGCCAGCGTCCGCCGCCGCTCAGGGTCGAGCTCCGAGAGCACGTCGTCGAGCAGCAGCAGCGGTGCGACGCCGCCGCGCTCGAGCAGCACGGTCGCTTCGGCCAGGAGCACGGACAGCACCGCGAGGCGTTGCTCCCCCTGGGACCCGTAGCTTCGGAGGTCGCGCTCGCCGGCCAGGATCGCGACGTCGTGCAGGTGCGGTCCGGCGCTTGTCGTGCCGCGCTGCACATCCCGCTGCAGGCGCTCATCGAGCTCCGATCGGAGCGGCGGCTCGCCCTCGTAGACCAGACGGCCGGGCTCGAGCCCGAAGCCCGAGATGAGCCGTGCGAAGGCGGGCCCCAGCAGCGCGATCGTCTCCGCCCGAGCCTCGACCAGCGCAGCGCCGAGCGTCACGACCTGCTCCGTCCATGGCTCGACGACGTCGGCCGACGACTGCCCGGTGGCCACGCGCCGCAGGGCCGCGTTGCGCTGACCGACCGCGGCGCCGTACTCGGCGGACAGGCCAGCCCGCGCAGGAAAGAGCCGTCCGCACGCCCGGTCGACGTACGCCCGCCGCACCGCCGGCGCAGCCTTCACGACCGCGAGCCGGTCGGGTGTGAACACGAGCGTCGAGACCTCGGCGCGCAACTGCTCCGCCGCGCGCAGCGCACCGCCGTTCAGCTTCGCCCGCTTGCCGCGACCCGTCTCGAGCGTCAACTCGAGCGCGAGCTCCGCTGCGCCCCGCTTCCCCTCGAGCGCGACCCGACCTGCGGTCTCGCCGAAGCGGATCACCTGCGCGTCGTTCCGGGTTCGCGGCGAGAAGCCCTGCGTCCCGAGATGCAGCGACTCGAGCAGGTTCGTCTTGCCGGCACCGTTCGGACCGACGACGAGCACGAGCCCCGGCCGCAGCTCGAGGTCGAGGGCTGCGTACGAGCGGATGTTCCGGAGCCGGACCGTCGTGACGATCAGTTCGGCAGGCGGATCGGCATCACGAGGTACGTGAAGTCCTCGTCCTCGCCCTGGATCACCGCCGGCCGCAGCGGGCTGATCAGCTTCACGTGCACGTCGTCGCTCGAGACCGACTCGAAGCCTTCGCGCAGGTACTCGGCGTTGAACCCGATCTCGAGCGGTTCGCCGGAGAACGCGGCGGGCAGCGACTCGCGTGCCTCGCCGACGTCCTGCGTCTGCGACGAGACCGTCAGCTCACCCTCCGCGAAGCGCAGCCGCAGCGGCGAGTTTCGCTGCGCCATCACGCCGACGCGGCGCACGATTTCGAGCACCTCGGAGCGCGGCAGCGTCACGGTGTGCTCGAACGTCTCGGGGATCAGTTGGCGGTAGTTCGGGAACTGCCCCTCGATCCGCCGAGTCGTCAGCGTGACGTCGTCCGCGACGAAGACGACCTGGTTCTCGTGCACACCGAGCTCGAGCGAGCCGGCCGCCTGCGCGATCCGCGAGACCTCCTGGAGCGCGCGAGCGGGGATGATCGCCTCGAGCTCCGGCGCGCCGCCCTCGAGCGGCGTCTCCTTGACCGAGAGGCGGTACGAGTCGGTCGCGGCCATGATCAGCTTCCCGCCCTCGAAGCGCGCGAGGATGCCCGTCAGGACCGGGCGCGACTCGTCACGCGAAGCCGAGCGCGAGACTCGCCCGACCGTGTCGAGCAGCGCCTCCTTGTCGACGCTGAACGTCCCGATCGCCTCGACGTCGGGCAGCCGTGGGAAGTCCTCGACGTTGTACGTGTGTAGGCGCGAGGTGTACGAGCCGGAGTCGACGCGAACGACGCCCTCTTCCGCGCGATGCTCGATCTGAACCTCCTCGTCGGGCAGCAAGCGCGCGAGCTCGACCAGCATTCGCCCGGGCACGACCACCGCACCTGCGGCATCGACCTGCGCCTCGAACGACGTACGCAGCGAGAGCTCCATGTCGGTCGCCGACAGGTGCAGCCGACCGTCCTCGGCGCGCAGCAGCACGCCGCCCAGCACGAGCACGGTCGTTCGCGTCGACACTGCTCTCGAGACGACGGATAGCTTCTGCACGAGCTCGTCGCGCGAGCAGACCACCTTTATCCCCGAACCCACCGCTACCACTTCTGTCTCAATCATCTATCTAAAGAATCCTTTCAGTCGTAGTAGGGAGTGTGAAGAGCGGGGAAGACGGTGGGATTCGGCTTCCGGAGCGCGTTTGCACCCGGGAGAGCGTCTGGGGAGAACGGGGCTGGACCCACAGGGCTCGCCGCTACCGGACCTGTTTGATGCGAGCTGTGAGTTCCTGGACGAGGTTGTACACAGACCTGTCCTCACGAATTAGGCGTGCGATCTTGGACGTCGCGTGGATGACGGTGGTGTGGTCGCGGCCGCCGAACTCCTTCCCGATCTTCGGCAGGGACGAGTCGGTCAACTCCCGCGAGAGATACATCGCGACCTGACGGGGGTAGACGATGCTCTGCGAGCGCTTCTCGCCGGTGAGCTCGTTCAGCGAGATGTTGAAGCGCTCCGAGACCGTCTCCTGGATTCGACGGATCGAGACCTCGGCGGCCTCCCCCTGCGGGAAGACGTCCTTCAGCACCTCCTGGGCGAGCTCAACGGTCATCGGCCGGCCCGTCAGTGAGGAGAACGCGACCACGCGGGTGAGCGCACCCTCGAGCTCGCGGATGTTCGTCTCGATCCGGCTGGCGACGAAGGTCAGCACCTGTGGGTCGGGAACGTGGATCCCGTCCGTCTTGACCTTCTTGCGCAGGATCGCGATCCGGGTCTCGAGGTCGGGCGGCTGGATGTCGGTGATCAGCCCCCACTCGAAGCGCGACCGCAGACGTTCCTCGAGCGTGGAGATCTCCCGGGGCGGCCGGTCGCTGGACATGACGATCTGCGAGCCGGCCTCGTAGAGCGAGTTGAAGGTGTGGAAGAACTCCTCCTGGATCCGTTCCTTGTGCTCGAAGAACTGGACGTCGTCGACGAGCAGGAGGTCGTACGCCCGGTAGCGTTGCTTGAACCCCTCGATCCGCTTGTCGCGGAGCGAGTTGATGAAGTCGTTCATGAACGTCTCGCTCGTGACGTACTTGCAGGAGAGGTCGCCGGAGTGCTTGAGCACGTACTGGGCGATCGCCTGCATCAGGTGCGTCTTGCCGAGCCCGGTGCCGCCGTAGATGAAGAGCGGGTTATAGGCCTGGGCAGGGGCCTCCGCGACTGCGAGCGCGGCCGCGTGCGCGAAGCGGTTCGACGAGCCGATCACGAACAGGTCGAAGACGTACTTCGCGTTCATGCCGGACTCGGTGCGGCCGCGCGGCGGTCGCTCCACGGTCGCCGGCAGCGGGTCCGGCAGCCCCCGCCCGGCGATCACGCGCAGGTGCACCCGTCGCTCGTGGCCCGTCGAGTCCTTGATCGCCGCCTTGATCAGGCCGAGGAAGTGCCCCTCGATCCACTCGCGCGCGAAGTCGTTCGGGACCGCCAGCACGAACGCGTCGTCGGAGAGCTCCTCGCCCTCGACGTCCGCGAACCACGTGCGGTAGGTCGTGTCGTTGAGTGCCCCCTGGAGCCGACTGGAGACCTCACCCCAGAGGCTCTCCGCAGTCAGCTCGACTTGGTGTTCCACTCGGGTGCGGAGCTCCTTCGGGGGTCGACGCGAAGCGAGCGACAATACCAGGGTCACACCGCCGTCACAACAGCGCGACTCATGGACGAAAAAGCCGGGTTTTGCAGGGGAATCGTCGCGTCCACACGACTCTCCACAGCTGTGGATCACCGCGGGTTTTCAGCCTCTCTGCAGGCGCTTTGAGCTGTGGAAAACGACGTGTGGAAATGCTTGTCTATACTGGCTTGCGGCCCCGGAAGGGGCTCGAATTTTCTCCCTCTTCGTGTAACTCGTGAAGCGGACTTACCAGCCCAACGTGCGTCGTCGGAAGCGCAAGCACGGCTTTCGCGCGCGGATGTCGACACGCGCCGGTCGCTCGATCCTCAAGCGTCGCCGGGCGCGCGGGCGCAAGCGGTTGTCCGCCTGACGCGCGTGCAGCGTCGACATCGTCTCTCGCGCTCGCGGGACTTCGACGCGGTGTATCGGCACGGGCGCTCGGTCTCGACGCGGTTTCTCGTCCTCTACTGGTTCGACCGCGCCGAGGACGGTGACGAACCGAGGCTCGGGATCGCCGTGCCGAAGCAGCTCGGCGGTGCCGTCGTCCGAAACCGGACCAAGCGGCAGCTCCGCGAGACCTGGCGCTCGCTGCTCGAGCAGGTCCCCGGGGGGAACGACTACGTCCTGATTGCGCGACCAGGGCTCCCCGAGGCGGTGGAGTCGCGCGGCTTCGACTGGCTGCGCGAGCGGGTCGACGAGGTGCTGCAGAAGGCGGCCGCGTGAAGTACGTCGGGATTGGCGCCGTCCAGCTCTACCGCCACTCGCTCGGCCTGCTCGTGCCGGCCGGGACGTGCAAGTACCACCCGACGTGCTCGCAGTACGCGCTCGAGGCGTTGGAGAAGCACGGGCTCGTCCGAGGGTCGCTGAAGGCCGGCTGGCGCCTGCTGCGCTGCAACCCGTGGAGCCACGGCGGGGTCGACCCGGCATGAATCCGCTGCGCCCGATCGAGGACGTCCTCACGTGGCTGCTCGAATGGCTGCACGCGTCCGGAGGCCTGACGTGGGCCTGGGCGATCGTGGCGACGACGATCATCGTCCGCACCCTGCTGCTGCCGCTGACCGTGCGGCAGATCCACTCGATGCAGCGGCTGCAGGCGCATGCGCCGGAGATGAAGGCGATCCAGCAGCGCTACAAGCAGGACCGCACGAAGCAGCAGGAAGAGCTGATGAAGTTCTACAAGGAGAACAAGATCAACCCGGCCTCGTCGTGCCTGCCGATCCTGTTCCAGCTCCCGGTCTTCTTCGCGCTCTTCTTCGTCCTGCGCGACTTCGACGACGAGGTGCTGCCCGAGTATCCGGACTCGGAGCTCGGTTGGCTCTTCGACCTCGTGCCGAACATCACGGAGCCGCTCAGCAGCGACCCGCTCTCGGCCGTCGTCCTGCTGATCCTCTACGCCGCGAGCCAGACGACGTCGACGCTCTTGATGTCGACGACGATGGACAAGATGCAGCGCTACCTGCTGCTCGCGCTGCCGCTGATCTTCCTCTTCTTCGTCGTCAACTTTCCGGCCGGGCTGATGATCTACTGGGTCACGACCAACCTGTGGACGACCGGCCAGGGGCTGATCACGCGCAAGCTCCGCCCGACGCCGCCGCCGCCCGAGAAGCGCACGTCGCGCACGCCGCCGAGGCGGTGACGGAAAGGTCAAGTCCGAGCCGCAGCCGGACAGCGGTCGCGAAGGGCCCGCCGCGTCGGGTCAAGAAGAAGAAGAAGCGCGCGCGGCGATGATCGGCGGAGGCGGCGCGCAGGTCGAGACGACCGGCGAGACCGTCGGCGAGGCGAAGTGGGCCGCGCTGCGGGAGCTCGAGCGGCTTCAGCCCGGGCTCGACAAGGCAGCCGTCCGCTTCCAGGTGCTCTCCGAGGGAGAGCGTGGACTGCTCGGCGTCGGGTACGCGCCCGCGCGGGTGCTCGCGGTCGTGGACGAGTCGGCAGTCTCGGAGCCGCGCGACGATAGCGAGGCCGCGGCCTCGGTCCGCGAGGTCGTCGAGCGGATCGCCGACGCGATCGGCGTGCGTTGCCACGTGGACGTTCGCGAGGACGACGAGACGATCGCCGTCACCTGCGGCGGGCACGAGCTCGGCCTGCTGATCGGCAAGCACGGGCAGACGATCGATGCGATCCAGTACCTCGTGAACGCGATCGTGCGGAGGGGCGGCGCCGAGGCAAAGGACGTCGTCGTCGACGCGGCCGGGTATCGCGCTCGGCGCCGCGCCACGCTGGAGACGCTGGCCGTGCGCAGCGCGCAGCGGGCGCTGCATGAGGGTCGCGTCGAGCTCGAGCCGATGTCGGCCGTCGAGCGCAAGATCGTCCACCTGCGCCTTCAGGAGTTTCCGGGCGTCGCCACGTCGAGCGAGGGCACCGAGCCCAATCGCTTCGTCGTGATCACCAGTGACTGACGAGCGGCTGCGCCGCTGGGTCGACCAACTGATCGCAACGCCGGGGCTGACGGCGATCGCCGACCCTGAGCGCGCGTGGCGCGAGCACGTCGAGCGCTCGCTCGTGGCGCTCGACGTCGTCCGCCGCTACGACGGGTCGATCGTCGACGTCGGCTCCGGCGGCGGCTCGCCCGGCATCCCGCTCGCGGCGGCGCTGCCGGAGCGGTCGGTCACGCTGCTCGAGGCTCAGGAGCGGAAGGCGGCCGCGCTGGAGCGGTTCGCGCGCGACTTCCCCAACGTGCGCGTGGTGCGGGGCCGCGCGGAGGAGCAGGTAACCGACGGTTACTCGGTCGCGGTGGCGCGCGCACTCGCGACGCCGCCGGTGGCGGCCGAGTGGTGCCTGCCGCTCGTGCAGCCGGGCGGCGCGGTCGTGCTCTACGTGGGGCCGTCCGCTCACGCCGAACGCGTACAGCGTGTGGCCGATCTGGTCGGCGGCGGGGAGGTCGAGGAGCTCCCCGGGCTGCTCGTGATCCCCAAAGTCGAGCCCACTCCGGCCGGCTTTCCGCGCAGGCCCGGAGTCGCGAAGAAGCGTCCGCTCGCCTGAGTACGCTGGCCGCGTGGCCAGGATCTACGCGGTCGCCAACCAGAAAGGCGGCGTCGGCAAGACGACGACGGCGGTGAACCTCGCCGCCTGCCTCGCCGAGGCGGGCGAGCAGGCACTCGTCGTCGACCTCGACCCGCAGGCGAACGCGACCTCGGGCCTCGGCGAGCGCGCGAACGGGACCTCGAGTTACGACCTGCTCGACGGCGCGCCGCTGGCAGAGCTCGCGAAGCCGACGCGGTTCGCGAACCTCTCGCTCGTACCGTCGCGCGCCGAGCTCGCGGGCGCGGTCGTCGAGCTCGCGCGCCGTGACGACGGTGAGCGCTTCCTCGCACAGTCGCTCGCGGACGTGTCGGGCTATTCGTACGTCTTCCTCGACTGCCCGCCCTCGCTCGGGCCGTTGACGGTGAACGCGCTCGCCGCCGCGCACCGTGTGCTCGTCCCGGTGCAGGCCGAGTACTACGCGCTCGAAGGGCTGGCCGAGATTCTGCGCTCGATCGAGCTCGTGAAGACCCGGCTCAATCCGCGGCTCACGGTCGCCGGGCTGCTCCTGACGATGGTCGACGCCCGCACGAAGCTCGCCGCCGACGTCGAGCACGAGGTGCGGCGGCACTTCGGGAACCTCGTCTTCCGCACGACCGTGCCACGGTCGGTCCGGCTCGCGGAGGCGCCGAGCCACGGGCTGCCCGTGCTCGCGTACGACCGCAAGTCGCCAGGCGCCGACGCGTACTGGAAGGTGGCGATGGAGCTTGTCGAGCGCGCCTAGCCCCGGCCGGCGCGGCCTCGGCAAGGGCCTCGAGGTGCTCGTCGGCGGCCGCGGCGGGCAGGAGCTCGCCGAGCTGCCGGTCGACGCGATCCATCCGAACCCGCGGCAGCCGCGGCGGCGCTTCGAGCCGGAGGCCGCGGCCGGTCTCGCGTCGTCGGTGCGCGCGCAGGGACTGCTTCAGCCGATCGTCGTCCGTCCGCGCTCGGCCGGCGGGTGGGAGCTGATCGCCGGCGAGCGGCGCTGGCGCGCGGCGAAGGAGGCCGGCCTGCAGACGCTGCCCGCGCTCGTGCGCGAGGCCGACGATCGCGACACGCTGCTGCTCTCGCTCGTCGAGAACGTCGCGCGTGAGCAGCTCTCCCCGGTCGAGGAGGCGCGTGCGTACGCGCTGCTGCTCGACGAGTTCGGGCTCTCGCTGGGCGAGGTCGCGGAGCGCGTCGGCAAGGCGAAGCCCACGGTCTCCAACCGCGTGCGGCTGCTCGAGCTGCCCGAGGACGTCCTCTGGATGCTCGCGCGCGGCGAGCTGACCGAGCGTCACGCGCGCGCCGTGCTCGCGGTCCCGGATCGCGAAGGGCAGAAGCGTCTGGCGAAGCGGATCATCGAGCACGGGCTGTCGGCCCGCGCCGCCGAGCTCGCGGCTCGCGACGCCGGCGCCCGCCGCAAGCCTCGCAAGAAGACGCCGGTCGATCCCGTGCTCGCCGCGCGCGTGCGCGAGGCCTTCGAGCGAGCGACCGGCTTCGCCGCCCGCGTCGCCCCGGGCCACGTCGAGATCGAGTTCCGCGACGAGCACGAGCTCGAGGAGCTGGCCGAGGCTCTCGAGCGCCTGAGTTAGCCGCGCAAGCCGCGAATCCGCTTGCGCGGATCCACGGCGCGCAACACCCCTGAAGCGCGGCCGCTTGCGGCCGCGGCGCATTGCGTTCCCCCCAACGCCCGACCCGTATCCTCGGGCCGCCCGGCCTCGTTCAAGCCGGGAATGCTGGGCCTCTGGCGTCACGACGACCTCGAGTCCTTCGAGGCGATCTCGCAGGACGACGACGCGAAGCAGATCTTCCTGCGCATGGCCGCGATGTCCCAGAACGGCCGGCTCCCGCAGTTTCTGGTCGAGCTCGCGGTCGACCCCGAGCTCGACGACGAGCTCAAGGGCACGCTCGCCGAACTGGCCGGCGACCGCACGTTCCTGCTCGCCGTCGAGGACTACGTCCACCGCACTCAGCTTTACCACTAGAAGTCGGCGCCTGCGGCGCCTCAACTTCCAGTGGCCAGAAGCCCGCTCTCCGTCCTCCACTGTGAGCAGGCACGGGCAAAGCCCGCACCTGCGGCGAACACAGAGGCGCGTATGGCGGAGCTACACTGCCGTCGCTTCGGGCGATTAGCTCAGTTGGTTAGAGCGCCGCTCTGATAAGGCGGAGGTCCGTGGTTCGAATCCACGATCGCCCACTTTTCCGGGACGCTTAGTTCAGGGATGTTTCCCGCTTCGGGTGATGCCGATCACCCACTCGGAACAACTGCGGCTATGGCAATCGGCGACCTCGTCCTCTACCAAGGTCGTCGGTACGTGCTTCTCGGCATCGACCCGATGAGCGTGTCCGACCGACGTGCGGAGCTCGAGGATCTCGAGTCGGGCGTGCGCGTGCTCGTGTTGTTCGACCAGGTCGAACCGCTGGACGGATCGGCCCAGTAGTAGTGAAAAGGGCCTGAGCTAGACTCAGGCCGGGAGCCGCCGGATGCAGGAAATGGACATCTACGGGGTCAGCTTCGACCTCGTCGGCAAGCAACCGATCGTCCTGCTGAAGACCAAGGACGGCAACCGCTACCTGCCGATCTGGATCGGGCAACCCGAGGCGGCGGCGATCCTGATGAAGCTCCAGGGAGCGACGACGCCGAGGCCGATGACGCACGACCTCGTCACCGAGATCCTCGGCGAGCTCGACGCGCAGGTCACGCGCATCACCGTGACCGAGCTCCGCGAGAACACGTTCTACGCGCAGGTGACCGTGCAGATGGACGGTCGGGAGATCGACGTCGACTCGCGCCCGTCCGACGCGATCGCGCTCGCGATCCGCGCCGAAGCGCCGATCTTCGCGGCCGACTCGGTGATCGAGGAGTCGGCGATCGAGTTCGAGGGCGAAGAGGTGAACGAGGAGGAGATCGTCTCCGAGTTCAAGCGCTTCCTCGACGACGTCTCGCCCGAGCAGTTCGCGGACGTCGACGAAGAGGAGCGGTAGCTACCAGTACACGTAGACGGTGTGGCCCCACGCGTGTTCGGGCCCAGAGCGTCGGCGCGACCCACATCGGCACGCGCACGCACCCGTGCGACGCGGGATACGCCGGCACCGACGGGTAGCCGTGGATCGCGAACCCGCGCAGGAAGTACATCGGGTACCAGAGCACCCAGTCCCAGCCGGTGACCTTGCGGTAGACGCGCCAGCGGCCGATCGGCGTGTTCCCGGTCGCTCCCGTGGAGACGTGGACGACGCGCTCGACCTCGCCGCCCCGCACGAGCAGGAGGTACTGGCGGCCCTTGCTGACCTCGATGTGCGTGCCCGGATAGCGCGCCCTCGGCACGCGGGCCCGTGCGAGCGCGCGCCACAGCCGCGCGTCGGCCCGCCCAGTCCACGGCAGCCGGTTCAACTTCTGGAACGCGAGCACGGCTTCGTACGTGTCGCGGCCGTAGAGACCGTCCACGCGGGGGAGCGCGTAGTGGAGCTCGCGCAGGCGCGACTCGAGCGCGCGGACGCTCGCACCGCGCGAGCCGGGCCCGATGCGCGGATGCACTGCGGACGCTCGCAGCGTTCGCCCCGCGCCGAGCCAGCCCTCCGCACCCGGTGCCGTGACGCGGATCGTGAAGAGGCCGGAACGGCGCGTCGGGAGACCGAGCCGCGCGCGGCCGTCGAAGTCCCGGACGAGCGTCACCTTCCGTCCGCGCCGAACCTCGACGTGGAGCGGCCCGGCGGGCTCGACCTGCACCTCCAGCCGCAGCGGCCGCCCGACGATGCCCACTCCGACGACACGTGCTGTCAGGCGGGAACGGACCGCGACCGGCAGCGGCTGCGAGACGAGCTCGCCTGCGGTCGCCGAGTAGGTCGCCGGTGCTGCGGCGCGGGTCTTGAAGACGAACGTGCCGGCCGCGCCGGTCACGGTTGACCCGACGGCAGCGCCGTCGCGAAGGATCGTCACGGGCGCGTCGCCGAGCGCCGGGGTGATCTTTCCGCGCAGCACGACCTCGTCGCCGAACGTCGCGCGCTGGGGGCCGGTCAGCTCGAGTACGAACGTCGACGCCGAGGCCGCCGGTGCGAGCGCGAAAACGATGACGCACACGGCCGCGCAGCGCACGAAGAAAGCATGGCAGGTCAGTCGGCGGCCGCGGCTGCGGCCACGAGCGCGATCGCGTTGAAGACCGCGTGCAGGATCATCCCGGGGTAGACGCTGTCGGTGTAGCGCCGAAGCAGCCCGAGCCCGACGCCGAGGGCGAAGATGAGCGGGAACGCCTCGACGAGCCCGTGCGCCAGGCCCCAGGCGGCGGCCGTTCCGAGCACCGCGACCGGCGTGCCGAAGCGCGCGAGCAGCGAGTAGCCCAGCCCGCGGAAGATGATCTCCTCCGCGATCGGCGCGCCGACCACCACCGCGGCGACGTTGAGCGCGAAGACGGCCGCGTCGGGCGGCGGCCAGTCCTCGGGCAGGAGCCCCTGCTCGCCGCCCGGGTCGAGCCAGAGGCTGACGAGCCCGCTCAGCGCCAGCACGCCGACGAGGACGGCGATGGACGCCCCGATCGCACGGGGCCACGAGCGCGGGCGCCGGAGCGCGAACAGCTCGCGCTTGCTCACGCCGACCGCGATCAGCAGAGCCGCACCGATCATCACCGCGAAGCCGAACGCGCTGGCGACGAAGAACGAGCTCTCGTAGAGCGGTTCCTCGGGCAGCTCATCCTCGGCCGAGAAGTTCGAGGCGTAGGAGATGCTCGAGAAGATCCCGACGAACGCCAGCCAGCCGGCGAGCCTGCTCACTGCCGCGAATCCGGCCGCATGGATCGTTGACCGCAGGGCACCTGCATCTCGATCATATGGGCGTGCCGCCGCGCCACTTCTCGCGGGAGGAAGCGACCGCCCTGCTCGGCCGCGTCCGCCCGCTCGTCGAGCACCTCGTCGCGCACCGCCGCGCCCTCGTCGGAGCGCGGCACGCGCGCGTCGAGCTGACCATGCGCGTCGCGGGGAACGGCAGCGGGTTCGACTCCGGCGAGCTGAGCGAGCTCGACGAGACGATCGCGACGGAGCTCGCAGCCGTCGCGCGCTGCGTCAACGCGATCCACGAGCTCGGGGGCGTCGTCAAGGATCCCGAGACGGGCCTGGTCGACTTCCCGACGCAGGTCGAAGGAGCCGAGGCGTTCCTCTGCTGGCAGCTGGGAGAGGACGAAGTTGCGTACTGGCACGGCCTCGAGGAGGGGTTCGCGGGCAGGAAGCCGCTCGACCCGTAAGGAATAGACGCGGATGGACTGGGACCAGGTCGGGGTCGCCGCGGCCGTCATCGTGCTGGCCCTGCTCGCCGCGCGCCTCGTCGATCGCCGCATGGCCCGCAGGCAGCTCGATCCGGCGACCGAGACGCGCTACCGCGTGCTGCGTCGTACCGTCTCGACGATCATCGTCGTGGTCGGGATCCTCTCGGCGCTGCTGACGATCCCGGAGGTTCGCGCGGTCGCCGGCGGCGTGCTCGCCTCGACCGCGATCCTCGGCCTGATCCTCGGCCTGGCCGCGCAACGGACGCTTTCGAACTTCATCGCCGGGATCCTGATCGCGGTCGCCCAGCCGGTGCGTCTCGGCGACCTGATCACGGTCGGCGACCAGACGGGCCGCGTCGAGGAGGTCGGGCTCACGTACACGTTCATCACGCTCGCCGACGGCGCTCGGCTCGTGATCCCCAACGACACGCTGGCCTCCGATACCATCCGCAACTCGACGATTCGAAGCGTGGACACGGTGGCCGAGATCAAGGTGCAGGTGCCGCTCGCTCAGGACGTTGCCGCCGCCGTGGACGCTCTTCGCGAGGAGACCGCCGAGTACGACGGCTCGCAGGTCGTCCTGACCGGGCTCGAAGGAAACGCGACGGTGACACTCCGCGTTCCTGCCGGCCATGCCGGGATCGAGGCGCTCGAGCACGAGCTCCGCCTGCGCGCGCACCGGCGCCTCCGCGCGGACGGGGTGCTCGCGTGAGCCCGCGCTCTCGCCGGCAGCCGCCCCTCGAGCCGCTCTTGTTCGAGCGCCGGCGCCGCAACCGCAGGCGCGCGAAGCGGCGGCATCACCACAAGCTCGCTCTGCTCGCGATCGCCGCCGCCGTGCTGCTCGTCGTTGTCCTCCCGGTCGGCGGCGTCACGAGCGCGGCGGTGATGTGCGCGAACGTCGAGCTCGACGAGCTGCGCCCGGTCGAGCTCGGCGAGAACTCGTTCATCTACGCAGCAGACGACAGCTTCCTGGGCTCGATCCCGGCGGAGAAGAACCGTCAGCCCGTTCCGCTCAAGAAGATCAGCAAGTGGATGCCAAGCGCGACGGTCGCGATCGAGGACCGCCGGTACTGGGTGCACGACGGCGTGGACGTCGAAGGCATCGCCCGCGCGGCGTTCAAGAACCTGAGCGAGAAGCGCGTCGTCGAGGGCGGCTCGACGATTACCCAGCAGCTGGTCCGCAACCTCTACATCTCGCAGGAGCGCACCGTCGAGCGCAAGCTCAGGGAGGCGTGCCTCGCGATCAAGCTCGACCGCGCCTGGTCGAAGCGGCGGATCCTGACGAGCTACATGAACCAGGTCTACTACGGCAACCACGCGTACGGCGTCGAGGCGGCGGCGCGGACGTACTTCAGGCGCCCGGCGCGTGCGCTGACGCTCGAGCAGTCGGCGCTGCTCGCGGGCCTGACACAGGCGCCGTCGACCTACGACCCGTTCCACCAGCCCGAGCGCGCGCTCGCGCGGCGTGACGAGGTGCTGCGCGCGATGTTCCAGACCGGCGCGATCAGCGCGGGCCAGTTCAACAAAGCGATCGCGAACCGCAAGCTCGAGCTCAACCCGGGGACGCTCTACCGGCGGATCCGGGAGCCGTACTTTTTCTCGTACGTCTACAACGAGCTCGTCCGCGAGTACGGCGGCGCGACCGTGCGCTCCGGCGGCCTGCGCGTGTACACGACGGTCGACCGGCGGCTGCAGATCGCGGCGAGGAAGGCGATCAAGCAGACGCTCTACGAGAAGAACGACCCTGCGGCAGCGCTCGTCTCGATCAACCCGAAGACGGGGGCGATCAAGGCGATGGTCGGAGTCACCCCGCAGCGCGTGAAGAACCAGTACAACCTCGTCTCGCAGGGCAGGCGGCAGGCGGGCTCGACGTTCAAGACCTTCGTCCTCGTCGCCGCTGTCGAGCGCGGTGTCAATCCCGACTCGACGTACTACACCTCCGCGCCCTTCAAGTACCAGCCCGATCCGCTGACCAAGGCGTGGGAGGTCGAGACGTACGGCAAGAGCTACCTCGGCTCGACGTCCGTGGCCCGCGCGACGCTCAGCTCCGACAACACCGTCTACGCACAGCTGACGCTCGACCTCGGTCCCGAGGCGGTCGCCGCGGCCGCGCGCAAGATGGGGATCACCGTCCCGCGCGAGGAGGTCGTGCCCGCGATGGGCCTGGGCGCGATCTCCGTCTCGCCGCTCGAGATGGCTTCCGCGTACGCGACGCTTGCGGCGGGCGGGATCTACTCGAAGCCGATGGCGATCCGGAAGGTCGTCCTGCCCGGCGGCAAGGAGGACACCTCCGACGCGGGCTGGGGCCAGCCGAAGCGCAAGCGCGTCCTGCGCGACTGGGTCGCGGACGAGGTGACGGACATCCTCGAGGACAACGTCCAGGGGGGAACCGGGACCGGTGCGGCGATCGGCTGGCCGGTCGCGGGGAAGACCGGCACGACCGACAACCACGCCGACGCGTGGTTCGCCGGGTTCACCAGGCAGCTGCAGACGACCGTCTGGGTTGGCTACCCGCAGGCGCAGATCCCGATGGAGAGCGTGCACGGGATCTCGGTCGCCGGCGGAACGTTCCCCGCGGACATCTGGCGCCGCTTCATGGCGGTGGCGATGGACGGCCGGCCCTACCTCTACTGGCTGGAGCCACGCCACGAGCCCAACTGGGAGCCGTTCGACACGGGGCAGTACACGATCGATTTCGTGAGCTCGCCGTCCGCGCCCGCGCCGACGAGTCCCGCGCCGAAGCCGCCGCCCGCGAACCCACCGTCTGTGGCGACGCCCGAGCCGACGCCGGTGGAGCCGGTGCCGCCACCCGTCGAAGCGCCGCCACCGCCGCCGCCACCGCCGCCTGCGCCCGTCCCCTAACCTCGCCGGGCTCGTCGTCCTCGCGCTCGTCGCGGGCTGCGCCGCGCTCGCGTGGCCGAGCGACTCTCCGCTCGTGCCCGAAGCCGGCGGCGCCCACGTCGGCGACAGTGCCTGGAGCTGGGCGTTCCTCGTCCTGCTCGCGCTCGCGTTCGTCGCGTACCTCGTAGGGCTCCGCCTGCTGACCGGCCGCGTGACGCTGGTTCGACCTGTGGTCGCGATCGCGCTGGCCGTGCAGCTCGTGCCGCTCGGCGCGCCGCTGCTGCTCTCGACCGACGCCTGGACCTACTGGGGCTACGGGCGGATCGCCGTCGAGCACGGCGGCAATCCGTACCGCGACACGTTCTCGGACTACCCGGACGATCCCGCGCTCCGGTGGGCGGGCGACCAGTGGCGCGACTCGACGTCGGTCTACGGGCCGGGCTTCACGCTCGCCTCGGAGCCGCTCGCGGCGCTGGCCGGCGAGTCCGAGACGATTGCCGCCTGGTCGTACAAGGTGCTCGCCGCGTGCGCCGCCGTTGCGATCGTCCTCGTCGCGGCGCGGGCCGGCGCCTTCGCGGCGGCGTTCGTCGGCTGGAACCCGGTGCTGGCCGTCCACCTCGCGGGGGGCGGGCACAACGACGCGTGGGTCGGCGCGCTGGTCGTGGCGGCGCTGGCCGGGGCCGCCGTCGGCAGGCGGCACGGCGCGGGCGTCGCCTGGGCGCTCGGCGCGGCGGTCAAGTGGGTCCCGCTCGTCCTGCTTCCGCTCCACGCGCTCGAGGCGCGCGCGACACGCCGTGCGTTCGGGTACCTCGGGTTGGCGGTCGCGGCGCTCGCCGTCGCCGCGCTCGCGACCTGGCGTTACGGCTTCGCCTGGCTGGGCGCGTTCGGACCGCTCGCGGAGAACGCGGGCGAGATGACGAGCTTCGCGCTCCCCCATCGCCTGACGCAGCTCGGCGTTCCCGACTCGGCCGCGATCGGCGTCTTCGCCGCGCTCTTCCTGCTCGCGTACGCGTGGCTCGCCCGCGAGGCGTGGCGAGGGCGCGCACGCGTGGCGCTGGCCGCGGCGCTGCTGCTCCTCTGCACGCCGTACGTCGCGCCCTGGTACCTGGCCTGGGTCGTCCCGCTCGCAGCGCTCGAGGAGGACCGGCTCGCTCGGGGGCTCGCGCTCGGGCTCACGGCGTACCTGCTCCCGCAGACGATTCCCATCTGAACACGAGCACGCCGTCCTGCTCGAAGACGATGCGCCAACGCGGGTTCGTGCGAAGGCGGGCGAGCGCGCGCGCGTAGGGCTCCGGCGCGAACCGGTCGAGGTAGCCGGGCGAGGTCTCGTCCGCCGCGACCCACTCGGCGTCGCGCAGGACCGGGAAGCTCAGGAACCGACGCCGGGTCGAGAGCTGGGCGCCGAGCGAGTTGGATGCGGACACGACGGCGTCTTCGGGGATCAGCTCGACCGCACGGGCCGCGACGCGGTCGTGAGCCGTGACTGCGAACGAGCCCGACTGAAGATCCCAGATCGGGAAGGCGAAGAGGGCGACGTTCGAGGCGACCGCGAGCACGACGAGCGGCGTTCCGATCGAGAAGCGCAGCCGAGCTGCTCCGAAGATCGTCGCCGCGAACACCGCAGGAATCAACGGTGCGGTGTAGTGGAAGTGGATCGAGGTCTGCGTCCGCGTCGAGGAGAGGAGGTTCAGCGCCAGGTCCGGGAGCGCGGGCAGCAGCGCGAGCGGGGCGGCGAGCGGCAGGAACGCAACGGGAGCGAGCAGCCGCACGACGTATCCCAGCCCACGCGTGTCGAAGGCGACGCCGAGTACCTTCAGCGGATCGGTCACGGCGGTCTCCAGGATCCCGAGCGCCGAGCCGCCGACCTCGTCGTAGCGTCCGTAGAAGTCGGAAGGCTCGCCCTCGTTGAAGTGCGGGATCACGACGCCGACCGCGAGCGCCGACGCCGCGACCCCTGCCACCGCGATCGCAGCGCCGACGGCGCGGTGCTTCCGCGCGAACGCGTACCAGAGCCCGAGCCCGGCGACGGCGAGCGGCACCTCTTCCTTCGTCGTCCCGGCGAGCACCGCGAAGAGCGCGAAGGGCACGAGCCGGTCCTCGTCGAGGTACCAGAACGCGAACAGCAGGAACGGGCACGCGAGCGCGACGGGGTGGAACTCCGCGAGCGCAACCCACTGCGTCGCCGGGTAGAGCAGATATGCGAGCGCGAAACCGAGCGCGGTGCGCTCTGAGCCCAGGTGCTTGCGTGCGAGCCAGAACACCGGCAGCGCCCCGAGCGCGAGCAGCAGCGACTGCGTGACGAGCAGGAGCGACGGGCTCGGCCAGACGAGCCAGAGCGGCGCGAAGAGGAGCAGGATCGGGTCGAAGTGCGAGGCGAGCCGCGAGGTCTGCTCGCCGGCGAGGTTCGTCACGGCGAGCGGGTCGCCGTGCGCCGTCGACCACACGGCCTGGGTCATGTTCCCGAGGTCGAAGCGGCCGGTCGCGAACGAGCGGAAGCGGAGCACGGAGAGCGAGCCGAAACCGGCGGCGAAGGCTCCGATCGCGAAACCAAGTAACAGTCTGCTACTTGGTCGCGGCAACCGTGCGCTCCAGGAGCTCGCGCCAGCGGCGTCCCAGCACAGCCTCGCTCGCCTGCGCGCGGTAGGTCTCGAGGCCGCGCTGCGCGAGCCGCGCCCGCAGGTCGGCGTCGCCCGCAAGCCGGTCGAGCGCGGCGGCGAGCGCCTCGGCGTCCCCGGGCGGGACGAGCAGCGCGTCCTCGCCGTCGGTCAGCAGCTCCCGCGCGCCCGCAGTTCCGGCCGTGACGAGCGGCGTACCGCAAGCGAGCGCCTGGAACGCCTTGTTCGGGATCACCCGCTGCGCCTTCGCCGACGTACCGAAGACCCCGAGCGCGACGCTCGCAGCGTGCAGCTCGCCCGGCAGCTGCTCGTACTCGACCCAGCGCACCCACTGGACGTTCGCGGGCCGGCCGGGAAGGAGCCGGTCGAGCTGGCCGCTCCCGACGACACGGAAGCGAACGTCGGGCAGCAGCCGCGCGGCGGCGAGGATCGTCTCGAGGCCGTGCAGGGGGATCAGCTTGCCGACGAACAGCACGTGCGTGAGCTCCGTCGGCGTCGGCGCCGGCCGAAAGACACGCTCCTCGGCGCCGACGAAGCAGACCTCGATGCGCTCGAGCCCGGCGAGCCCCGCGAGGAAGTCGGCGTTCGCCTGCGTGTCGGCCACGACCGCATCGGCCGCGCGGAGCGCCCAGCGGTCGAGCCGTTCGAGGGCGCGGGCCGCGAGCGAGTCGGCCCGGAAGCGTCGCCGGTCGGAGACGAACGTGTCGGCGAGCGAGACGAGCGGGTTGAAGACGACGGGCGAGCCTCCTGCGTTGCGGCGCGCCGCCGGCAGGTCGAAGTGCCCGGGGTAGCCGACGAGCACCGCGTCGAACGACGCGCGCTCCCGCCGCAGCAGGCGGAGCTCGGCGCGCGCGAGCCGCAGGGCGGCGCCCGCGCCGGAGCGCCAGGCCTCGCTCGCGCCCTCCCAGACGGGCTCATGCCGCTCGGCGACGTCGACACCCGCGCCGCGCAGGCTCGCGATCACCTGCGCGTTGCGCGGGTAATCGCGCTCGTACGTGCCGAAGTAGAGGACTTTCAGGAGAGGATCTCGTCGACGTGCGGCTCGACGCGGTCGCGCGCGGTCGTCCGCTCCTCGTGGTGCGTCGTGATCATCTCCCCGATCAGCCCCAGGGAGAGGAACTGCATCCCGACGACGACGAGCAGCACGGCGAGCGTGAGCAGTGGCCGATGTCCGATCGCGTGCCCCGTCAGCCAGAGCACGGTCAGGTAGGCGCAGAGCAGGAAGCCGACAGTGCCGAAGAGGAGGCCGAGCCCGCCGAACAGGTGCAGCGGCCGGTGCCGGTACCGGCCCATGAACGTGACCGTGATCAGGTCGAAGAAGCCGCGCAGGTAGCGCTCGACGCCGTAGCGCGAGCGGCCGTGCTCACGGGGTCGGTGGTTGACGGGGAGCTCGGTCACGCGGAAGCCGCGCTCGTGCGCGAGCACAGGCAAGAACCGGTGCAGCTCGCCGTAGAGCGCCAGACCGCGCACGACCTCCGCGCGGTACGCCTTCAGCCCGCAGTTCATGTCGTGTAGGCGGACGCCCGAGATCCAACCGGTAACGACGTTGAAGATGCGCGAAACGGCGCGCCGACGCCACGGGTCGCGGCGCCGTGTCTTCCAACCCGAGACGAGATCGAAGCCCTCCTCGAGCTTCGCGAGCAGGCGCGGGATCTCGGCGGGGTCGTCCTGGCCGTCGGCGTCGAGCGTGACGATCACGCCGCCCTCGGCCTGACGGAACCCGGCCGCGAGCCCGGCCGACTTGCCGAAGTTGCGGCGCAGCCTGACGACGCGGACGTTGTCGGCCCGCGCATGCAGGCGCGTGAGCGCTGCGAAGGACCCGTCCGTCGAGCCGTCGTCGACGAAGACGACCTCCCACTCGTGGTCGAGCGGCTCCAGCGCGGCGCGGATCTCGTCGAACAGCAGCTCGACGCTTCGCTCCTCGTTGAAGACGGGGACGACGACGGAGAGCACGCGGCGACTAGCGTATCCCGCGCGTGGCGGAGCTCCTGGCGCTCGACGAGGCGACCGCGCTCGTGCTCGAGCGCGCGGAGCCGCTGCCCGCCGAGGCGGTGCCGTTGAGCGCGGCCGCCGGCCGGGTCGTGGCCGAGCCCGCCCGTGCCGTGGTCGACCTCCCGCCGTTTCCGAGCTCGGCGATGGACGGCTTCGCGCTGCGCGCGGCGGACACGCCCGGCGAGCTGCCGGTCCGGGCACGAATCGCCGCGGGCGCCCCCGCCGGCGCCGCGCTCGCGCCGGGCGAGGCGATGGCGATCGCGACAGGAGGCGTCGTCCCGGACGGAGCCGACTCGGTCGTCCCGCTCGAGATCGTTGTCGAACAAGACAACAGACTCACCGTTCCGGATCGTGTTGCCGAGGATGCCAACGTGCGCGCCCGCGGTGCGGACGTGCGGGCCGGTGAGCTCGTCGTGGAGGCGGGGACCCGCCTCGCAGCGCGCCACGTCGGCGCGCTCGGCGCCGCCGGGATCGCGACGGTGTCGTGCGCGCGCCGCCCGGTCGCCGCCGTGCTCGCCACCGGCTCGGAGCTCCAGCGTCCCGGTGAGCCGCTCGAGCCGGGACAGGTGTACGAGGCCAACGGCCCGCTGCTCGCGGCCGCGCTCGCCGCGGCGGGCGCCGAGGTCGCGAGCGTCTCGTCCGTCGCCGACGACGAGCGGCTGCACCGCGAGGCACTCGAACGGGCGCTCGAGGCCGACGTCGTCGTCACGTCGGGCGGTGTCTCCGTCGGCCCGCACGACCTCGTCCGCGGCGTCGCGGCCGAGCTGGGCGTCGAGGAGCTCTTCTGGCGCGTCGCGGTCAAGCCCGGCAAGCCCGTCTCCTTCGGCGTGCGCGGGCGAACGCTCGTGTTCGGGCTTCCGGGCAACCCGGTCTCGGCGCTCGTCGGCTTCGAGCTCTTCGTCCGCCCCGCGCTGCGCGCGCTCGAGGGCGAGCGCGACCCGGGGCCGCGCTTCGAGCACGGCCGTCTCGCCCACGCCGTTCGCCGCAACGGCGCGCGAGACGAGCTCGTCCGCGCGCGCCGGACCGCCGAGGGCCTCGAGCCGGTTTCGGGGCAGGAGTCGCACATGATCGTGCGCGCCGCCGCTGCGGACGCGCTCGTGCTCGTGCGGCGCGGCGAGGGCGAGGTCGCCGCGGGCTCGTCGGTGCCGTTCCTACGGCTGTGAGGCCGAGGACCCGCCTTCGGGCGTCTCGGTCTTCGTCAGCCGGCCGTACGCGATCCAGCGGTGCGACGCGAAGAAGCGCGGGTGGCACGCCTGGAGCGCGATCTGCTCGAAGCGCTTCGTGCGCAGGACGGAGAGGTTCGTGGCGGCGACGATCCGGTGCCCCGTGACCGTGTAGGTGAACGTCCCGTACGGCATCTCGACGCGAACGAGGTCGCCGGCCTGGAGCGCGTCGATCTTCGAGAACGGGGCGCCGTAGGTCGTTCGGTGTCCCGCGACGTAGACGAGCCGTCCCTGGCCGGGGAAGAACGTCAGCGGGTGGAGACCCGGTCCCCGCTTCAGCGTCTCCTCGCCGACTCCGTACACCAGCACCATGTTCAGGTCGAGCCGCGGGATCTCGAGCCGGCCGATCGCGTCGCCCGGCTCCGAGGCGCGCCGGTAGCGCCGCGCGTCGGCGGCGGTGTCGGTCGGCGGCCCGAACGTGGCGAAGCGGTCGTGGAGGACGGTCGAGAGCTCGCGCTGCTCGTAGCTCGTGTAGAGGCTCGTGAAGGGGTCCTCCCAGCGCCAGACCGCCAGCGCCCAGGCGCCGAGTGCGACGCCCCCGACGATCAGCAGCGTCCCGAGCCAGCGCGCGAGCCGCCTCATGCCTGCGCCGCCTTGCGTTCGGACGAGGACCTGCGGCGCCGCTCGATCGCGAGCAACCCGACTCGAACGAGCCGGCGCAGCGGGCCGCGCGGTGTGCGTTCCTGCGCCGAGGGGTACGGCGCGTAGCGTCCCGCCGCGAGCGCGGTCAACTGGCCCGCGACGGCGAGCCAGGCGAGGAAGAGGAGCACGAGCGGCACGGGCACGTAGCCGATCGCGACCAGCTCGAGCACGTACGCGATCGTGTCGAGCCCGAGCCCCAGCCTGCCCGCGAGCGATCGGAGCAGGAGCGCGGGTCCGACGAAGCCGGCCACGATCAGGCCCGCACGGACCCAGGCCGGGCGGTCGCGCAGCTGCGGCAGCCAGAGCCAGATGTGCAGCGACGGCAGGATGAAGATCAGCGCAAAGGCGTTGACGGCGACGACGAGCAGTGCGATCAGCCCGAGCACGAGGAGAGCAGCGGTGTGCCCCGCCAGCTCCTCCTCGAGGGTGACGGCTCGACGCGGGACGAGCCGGTCGCGGGCGACGAACCAGGCCGCGAGCGCGATGACGCCCACGAGCGCGAGCGCGCCCAACGGCCAGACGGCGGCGGCGTCGGTCGCGGGTGCGAGCGGGCGCGCGTCACCCTGCGGCCACCCCCCGGCACGCGCCACGACGGCGAAGACGAGGCCGACGAAGAGCCAGAAGCCGAGACGGCTGAGGTAGCCCCGCACCGCCGGCGCGAGCGGGATGCGACGCCGGCGGCAGCGGGCGAAGAGGTCCACCGTCGCCGCGAGGAACGGCAGCAGCGCGGCGACGAGGACGAGCTGGACCGCCCAGCCCCGGATCGTCCTCGAGCCGAGGTAGAGGTACGGGGCGCCCCCGCGCGTGACCTCGAGGCCCTGGTCGACCGAGCCGATCAGCGTCTGCGCGGCGCGTCCGAGCTGGCCCAGGCGCTGGGGCTGCCCGATCCGGAGCTCCGTGTCCTGCTCGGGATCCGGCGGCGGCTCCCCGTTCGTCGTGATCGTGACCGCCGAGATGCCGCGGCCGACGAACGGCGCCTGCTCGTAGAGGCTGAGCGGGAAGGCGAGGTCGACGAGCTGCCGCAGCGCGCTCGGCCGCGCGGGCGGTCGTCCGGTCTGCTCGGTGATCCGGAGCGACGCCGTGTGGACGAGCGTCCAGCCCGGCGAGCGCGGGCGGTCGCCGGCGAGCTCCAGCCGCGGCCGTCCGGTCCCGGCGATCGCGTCGAGCGAGATGACCGCGTCGACGTCCTCGCCCTCGGCGGCGGCGTAGTGGGCGGCGCCGACCCCGCCGAGCGAGCCGCCGTCCGACGAGAGGAAGTCGATCGTGTGCGCCGGGCCCTGTCGCTCGTCCTCCTCGTCGAGCGGCGTCGCGTACGAGCGGGCGAGCACGATCAGCGCCGCGGTGCCGGACGCGTTGTCGTTCGCCCCCGGGCCGATCGGAAGCGCGTCGCGGTGCGCGACGACGACGATCCGGCGCTCCGAGCGGCCGCGGACGGTCGCGACGAGGTTCTCGAGCCGCAGCCGCCCGTAGCCTGGGACGTCGGCAGTGAAGGGCTGCGCCCGGACGGTGATCCCGTACGGCTGCACCTGGCTCCGGAACCAGGCAGACGCGCTGGCTGCGTCCGGCGTCCCGGGGAAGCGCTGCGGATACCGGGCCGAGAGCTCGTCGGCGAGCGTTCTGGCCGACGCGCTGTCGAACGCGGGCGGGAAGGGGGCAGGGAGCGGTACGGGCCGGCCGACGCTGAACGCCCCCAAGAGCAGCGGAATCGCGAGCAGCAGCCAGGTCCCGCGGTACATGCGGGCGTTCACGGGCCGCTCGGGCGAGCCCCGGCGCGCTCGGCGGCGCGGCGCTGAGGGCGGGACTGCCGCCATGCGCCTGAGTGTAGGCGGCGTGGCGCACGGCATCATTCGGGCGATGGCCGACGCTTCGACGATCCTGCTGGTCGACGACGAGGACGCCGTCCAGAAGCTGCTGACCTACCCGCTCGAGCGCGACGGCTTCCGGGTCGTACCGGCGCACGACGGCGAGGAGGCGCTGGAGCGGTTCTCGGAGGAGCAGGTCGACCTGGTCGTGCTCGACCTGATGCTGCCGAAGCTGGACGGGCTCGAGGTCTGCAAGCGGCTGCGGGCGCAGAGCTCGGTCCCGATCATCATGCTGACCGCCCGCGACGACGAGTTCGACAAGGTCCTCGGCCTCGAGCTCGGTGCCGACGACTACATCACGAAGCCGTTCTCGATCCGCGAGTTCAGGAGCCGCGTCCGCGCGCTGCTGCGGCGAGTGTCCGCGCCGCGGCCGGGGTCGGGCGACGGCTCGCTGATCAGCGCCGGTCAGGTCGCGATCGACCTCGCCCGGCGCACGGTCGAGGTCGACGGGCAGGCGGTCCAGCTGACGTACGTCGAGTTCGAGCTGCTGCGGACGCTCGCGTCCAATCCCGGAGTGGTCTTCTCGCGCCAGCGCCTGCTGGAGGCGCTCTGGGGCGGCTCGGAGTACCGCGAGCCGCGCACGATCGACGTCCACGTCCGCCACCTCCGGGAGAAGCTCGAGCCCGACCCGAGCGAGCCGCGTTACCTCCAGACCGTCCGCGGGGCCGGCTACCGCTTCAACGCGGGATGATCCGGCTCCGGGGCGTCGGCGCACGGCTCAGCCTCGCGCTGCTGCTCGTCGTGGCCGGGGCGCTCGCGATCGTCTACGCGGTGCTCGTCCCGATCCTCGAGCGCAGCCTGGTCGACGCCAAGATCGCCCAGCTCGTCAGCTCGGGCGAGAGCCTCGTCGCCCGCGTGCCGAGCGACGACACCCAGTGGCAGATCTTCGCCGAGAACAACGCCGCGAGCGTGAACGCCCGCGTGCTGATCGTGGACGTCCTCGATCCCCCGCGCCCACTCGTGCTGCCGGTGGCCGACTCGCAGTCGACCTTCCCGTCGCCGCTGTCCGACCCGCTTGCCGTGCGTGCGTTCGAGAGCGCCACGACCCAGCGGGGGCGGCTCGAGCAGGGCGAGGAGCCGTTCGCGGAGGCGGCCGTGCCGGTCGCCCCGCAGGCGACCGTGCTCGTCCTGCGGGCGCCGCTGGAGGACACGCTCGCGAACGTCGCGCTCGTCCGCCGGCGCCTGCTGATCGGCGGCGCGCTCGCGCTGATCTTCTCGCTGGCGATCGGCTACGGCGCCGCCTGGCTGTTCGCGCGCCGCCTCCGGAAGCTCGAGCGCGCGGCCGAGCGGATCGCCAGCGGACGCTTCGACGAGCCGATCCGGGACTCGGGGCACGACGAGGTCGGCGAGCTCGCCGAGGCCTTCGACCGGATGCGGCTCCGCCTCGCGGGCCTCGAGCACGCGCGCCGCGAGTTCATCGCGAACGCCTCGCACGAGCTCAGGACGCCGATCTTCTCGCTCGGCGGGTTCCTCGAGCTCCTCGACGACGAGGACCTGGACGAGGAGACGCGCCGGGAGTTCCTGACCACCGCCCGCGCGCAGGTCGGGCGGCTGACGAAGCTCACGACCGACTTGCTCGACCTCTCCCGGCTCGACGCGGGCCGGGTCCAGCTCGAGCGCCGGCAGCTCGACCTCGGTGCCGTTGCCCGCTCGATCTGCGTGGAGTTCGAGGCGGTGGCGCGAGCGAACCGGCATGAGATCGAGACCGACGTCGAGGGGGCACCGAGCGGTGTCGGCGACGAGCAGCGGACGATCCAGATCGGGCGGATCCTGCTCGAGAACGCGCTCGTGCACACGCCGCCGGGGACGACCGTGCACGTGCGGGCGGCGCAGCTGAACGGGCGCGCCGTGCTCGCGGTCGAGGACGAGGGCCCCGGGATCCCTCCGGGCCAGCAGGAGCACGTCTTCGAGCGCTTCTACCGCGTCGACGGGGGCCTTGCATCGGGGAGCGGCCTGGGGCTCGCGATCGCGCGTGAACTGGCCGAGCTGATGGGCGGCTCGATCGAGGTCGAGTCGCGCCCGGGCTCGACCACGTTCCGCCTGGCGCTGCCCTCCGCGGCGTAGGCCCTCTTTGCCGGGGAAAACGGGGCCGCTGGCTACAGTGGCCGCGTGCGCATCGCCCTGATCGCCGTCGGTGCGGCCCTGCTCGGCGCACTTGCTGCGCTCGGGATCGGCAACGCGGCCGGCTGGGTCGGGGACACGGACACGGTGATCGTCGGCACGCCGCAGCCGCGCTCGGGCGATGCCGCCTCCGCTCCGCTGAACGCGGCGAAGCCGCTCGTGGGCGAGGGGTTCGAGCCGGCGAAGATCTACGGAGCCCGGCGGAGCGGCGTGGTCACGATCTACAGCCTCTTCGACGGCGAGGAGAACACACCCGCGACGCAACAGGGCTCCGGGTTCGTGGTCTCCGACGACGGCCACATCCTCACGAACTCGCACGTCGTCACGACGGCCGGCGAGGGCGGCAACGCGATCGTCCGCGACGCCCGCGCCGTCTACGTCCAGTTCGCGGACGGCGACCGGGTGCAGGGGAAGATCGTCGGCCACGACCCGTTCACGGACGTGGCGGTCGTCAAGGTCGACCCGAAGGCCCACGCCCTCGACCCTGTCCCGCTGGGCGATTCGTCGCACGTCGTTGTCGGCGCTCCCGTGGCCGCGATCGGCAGTCCCTTCGGCAACGAGACGTCGCTCACGGTCGGGGTCGTGTCCGCGACGGGGCGCTCGATCGCTTCGCTGACCTCCCGCTACAACGTGATCGACGCGATCCAGATCGACGCGCCGATCAACCGCGGCAACTCAGGCGGGCCGCTGTTCGACGCGCGCGGCCGTGTGATCGGCGTCAACGCCCAGATCCGCAGTGAGTCCGGCGTGAACGAGGGCGTCGGATTCGCGATCCCGATCAACGCCGCCAGGCGCTCGCTCGACCAGCTCGTCGAGGACGGCAAGGTCGACTACGCCTACGTCGGGGTCACGACGAGCGACCTGACGCCGTCGCTGGCGAAGCGCTTCGGCTTCACCGTGCGGCGCGGCGCCGTCGTCAGCCGGATCGAGCCGAACAGCCCGGCCTCGCGGGCCGGGCTCAAGGGCGGTGTGCGCGAGGAGCAGTTCAACGGCCTGACGTTCCCGGTCGGCGGCGACGTGATCGTCGGGATCAACGGCACCCCCGTTCGCAGCGCCGACGACGTCGTTCGCTACGTCACCGAGGAGCTCGAGCCCGGGGACATGGCCATCTTCGCGCTCGTCCGCGACGGCAAGCGGCGCCAGCTCGCGATCCGGCTCGGGTCGCGTTAGCCCGCGGAGCAGGGCGGGTAGGACCGCTCCGAGAGGAGGGTCTGTGGGGCTAGCGCCAGGATCCGGCAGTTTCAATTGCTGAAAATTGGACAAATATCGGAGGGATGGCCTCCCTCGACTTGGGCGAAGGCTTGATGGACACGGCAGTCGGCGCGCGCGAGATTCGGCTGACGATCCCGGCGCGGCCGGAGTACATCACGCTCTGCCGGCTCGCCCTGACCGGCATCTCGCACCTGCGCCCGCTCACCGACGAGACGCTCGCCGACCTGAAGCTCGCGCTGACCGAGGCCTGCTCGAACTCGGTGCGCCACGCGTATGGCGACCGCGACGGAACGGTCGAGATCCGCTACGAGCTTCACGCCGACCGGCTCGTGATCGAGGTGGCCGACGACGGCGGCGGGTTCGTTCCGGCGAGCGCGCGCGAGGCTGACCTCGACCTGGCCGAGGGCGGGCTCGGGATCGCGATCATCCGCTCGATCGCGGACGACCTCGAGATCGGCACCGGCGAAGCAGGGCGCGGCTCGCGCCTGCGCTTCGTCAAGCGACTCGACGACTAACCCCGCGCCGCGTTTATCGTCTCACGCTGCGTGCTCCAAGCCGTCAACGTCGGACACAAGTCGCTCGCGGACTACGCGACGATCGCCACGCGTGGTCTGATGGACGAGATCCGGCGGCTGGCGGAGCCGCTCGCGGGCAAGCGCGTCGCGCATGTCTCGGCGACGGCGTTCGGCGGCGGCGTGGCCGAGATCAACTACACGCTCGTGCCGCTGATGCAGAGCGCCGGGCTGGAGACGGACTGGCTGATCATTCGCGGCGCCGACGAGTTCTTCAACGTCACGAAGACGATCCACAACGCCCTCCAGGGAAACCCCCAGGGGCTCGACGACGAGCAGCAGGCCGTCTACCGCCGCTACAACGAGATGAACGCGAAGGAGTTCGCCGACGACTACGACTTCGTGATCGTCCACGACGCCCAGCCGGCCGGGATGATCGAGCGCTTCCCCTCGTCGCGCGCGCAGTGGATCTGGCGCTGCCACATCGACCTCTCGACACCGAACGGGCAGGTGCTCGATTTCCTGCTGCCGTGGATCCGCCGCTACAACGCGACGATCTTCCATCGCCGCGACTACGTCCCCGCGAGCGCCGACCTCGCGCACGCCTACATCTGGCCGCCCGCGATCGACCCGCTCGCGCCGAAGAACATGGCGCTCTCGCCCGAGGACGCCGCCTACATCGTCGACCAGTTCGGGATCGACGTCTCCCGCCCGCTGCTGACCCAGGTGTCACGCTTCGACCCGTGGAAGGATCCGCTCGGCGTGATCGACGCCTATCGCCTCGTCAAGGAGGAGCACCCCGACGTGCAGCTCGCTCTCGTCGGCTCGATGGCGCACGACGACCCCGAGGGGTGGGAGTTCTACAACCAGACGGTCTCGTACGCCGCCGGGGATCCGGACATCTACATCCTCTCCAACCTGAACAACGTCGGCTCGGTCGAGGTGAACGCGTTCCAGGTGCACTCGGGCGCGGTGATCCAGAAGTCGATCCGAGAGGGCTTCGGGCTCACGGTCAGCGAGGCGCTGTGGAAGGCGCGACCGACGGTCGCGGGCAAGGTGGGTGGAATCGTCGACCAGATCACGCACGGCGAGACGGGCTGGCTGGTCTCGTCCTCGAGCGAGTGCGCGGAGGCCTGCATGCTTGCGATCAGCGACCCGGAGCTCGCACGCCGGCTCGCGCTCGCCGGCAAGGAGCACGTCCGCCGGCACTTCCTCACGCCACGGCTGCTGCGCGACTGGCTCGCCCTCTTCAACACGATGCTCGGTCTCGAGACCGGCGGCGTCGAGCTCGCGACCGCCGCGGCGGCGTAGGAGCACGGTGGCGGCTGAACGCCGCAAGCTGATCGTCGTCTCCAACCGCGGGCCGGCGTCGTACGTGCGCGCACCCGACGGCAGCCTCGCCGCGCGCCGCGGTGGAGGCGGCCTGGTGACGGCGCTTCGCGGCCTGGTCGACCGCCACGACGTCACCTGGATCGCGAGCGCGATGACACTCGAGGATCGCGTTGTCGCATTGGACAACGACGGCCGTGCCTTCACCGAGACGTCACGCGACGGCTCGCCGTTCCGCCTGCGGCTCGTGGCGCACCCGCCGCAGGCGTACGACTGGTTCTACAACGTCGTCTCGAACCCGACGCTCTGGTTCATCCAGCACTACCTCTGGGACCTCAAGTCGGCGCCGAACCTCGACCAGGGTCTGCACTACGCCTGGGAGAAGGGCTACGTCGAGGTCAACCGCAACTTCGCCGACGCCGTGCTCGACGAGCTCGAAGCCGAGCCCGACGCGATCGTCCTCTTCCACGACTACCACCTCTACCTGGTGCCGCGGCTCGTTCGCGAGGCGCGCCCCGCCGCCGGGCTCCAGCACTTCGTGCACATCCCCTGGCCCCAGGCGGACTACTGGCACGTGCTGCCGCTGCCGATCCGGCAGCAGGTCCACCACGGCTTGCTCGCGAACGACGTCGTCGGCTTCCACACGACCCGCTGGCAGCGAAGCTTCCTGCTCTGCTGTGCCGACTTCGTCGGCGCGGACGTGGACCTCGACGCCGGGCGTCTCGAGTACTCCGGGCGGGAGATCCGCGTCACCGCGAACCCGATCTCGGTCGACACGCGCGAGTTCGACGAGCTCGCCGAGAGCCCGACGGTGCGCGCGGCGGAGGAGGCGCTCATCCCGCGGCGGCCCGAGAAGCTGATCTTGCGCGTCGACAGGACCGACCCGTCCAAGAACATCGTGCGCGGGTTCCGCGCCTTCGAGCTCTACCTCGACGAGCATCCCGAGATGCACTGGCGCGTCGGCATGCTCGCGCTGCTCGATCCGTCGCGCCAGGACATCCCCGAGTACGCCGAATACCTCGGTGCGATCCAGCGTGAGGCGCGGCGCGTCAACGACCGCTACGCGCAGATGGGCTGGATGCCGATCGACCTGCGCATCGGGGACGACTTCGCGAGGTCCGTCGCCGCCTACCGGCAGTACGACGTGCTGCTCGTCAACGCGATCTTCGATGGGCTCAACCTCGTCGCGAAAGAGGCTCCGCTCGTGAACACGCGCGACGGCGTGCTGATCCTCTCCGAGAACGCCGGCGCGCACGACGAGCTGGGCGATTTCGCGCTGACGATCAACCCGTTCGACGTCGCGGGCCAGGCGGAGGCGATCCACCAGGCGCTGGCGATGGACGAGCCCGAGCGGCGGCGCCGGATCGAGGGAATCCGCGCGCGCGTGCGCGAGCACGATCTGGCGACGTGGCTCGAGGCGGAGCTGCACGCGCACGAGGGCATCGCGGCAGGGCAAAGCTAGGGTTCCGCACGTGAGCGACGGGCTTTCCCACGTCGATCCGTCAGGCGCGGTCCGGATGGTCGACGTCGGCGGCAAGCCGGCGACGCGACGCCGCGCGACCGCCGGCGCCGAGGTGCGCATGGCGCCCGAGACGGCGCGGCGCCTGCGAGAGCTGCCGAAGGGCGACGCGCTGACGACGGCGCAGCTCGCGGGGATCATGGCCGCGAAGCGGACGAGCGAGCTGATCCCGCTCTGCCATCCGCTGCCGCTCTCGCACATCGAGGTCTCGCTCGAGGTCGAGGAGGATCACGTTGCAATCCGGGCGACGGTCGAGACGACCGCGCAGACGGGCGTCGAGATGGAGGCGCTCACCGCCGCGAGCGTCGCCGCGCTCACCGTCTACGACATGGCGAAGGCCGTCGACAAGGAGCTGACCGTCGAGTCGATCCGGCTGCTGGAGAAGACGAAGGCGTGAAGGCCGCGGTTTTGACCGTCTCCGACTCCGTCGTCGCCGGCACGCGCGAGGACACGAGCGGCGACCTCCTCGAGGTGCTGCTCCAGGCCGACCGGTTCGAGGTCGTCCGGCGTACCGTCGCAGACGAACGCGAGGCGATTGCCGGGGCAATCGGCGAGCTTGCCGCCGACGCGCAGCTCGTGCTGACGACGGGCGGGACCGGCGTCGCGCCGCGCGATGTGACGCCGGAGGCGACCGCCGACGCGCTCGACCGACAGGCCCCAGGGCTTGCCGAGGCGATCCGCGCCGACTCGATCGCCAAGACGCCGCACGCGATGCTGTCCCGCGGCATCGCGGGCACACGCGGTGCGACGCTCGTCGTCAACCTCCCCGGCTCGACCGGGGGCTGCCGCGACGGTTACGCAGTTCTTCGGCCCGCCATCGAGCACGCGCTGAAGCTGTTGACCGATCAGCCAACAGCACACGCCCACACGTGATCCGCGCGCGCGGGCTCGAGCGTCGGTACGGGTCGAAGCGCGTTCTGCGAGGGCTCGACCTCGACGTCGAGCGCGGCGAGTTCGTGCTCGTGACGGGACCGAACGGCTCGGGCAAGACGACGCTGCTCCGGCTGGTCTCCGGTCTCGCCGCGCCGACCGGCGGGACGCTCGAGGTCGACGTCGAGCGTGCCGACCTCGGCTACCTCGGCCACGAGCCGCTCGTCTACCGCGAGCTCTCCGCGCTCGAGAATCTGCGCCTGTACGCGCGGCTCTACCGGGTCGCGGACGGAGCCGAGCGGGTCGGGATGGTGCTCGAGCGGTTCGGGCTCTGGGACGCGCGCAACGAGCGGGCCGGGACGTACTCGCGCGGGATGCTCCAGCGACTCGCGCTCTGCCGCGCGTTGCTGCACGAGCCGACGCTGCTGCTCCTCGACGAGCCGTTCTCCGGGCTCGACGCCGCGGGTGTCGAGCTGCTCGAGCGCGAGCTGGACGAACGGCGCGGTCGCTCGACGTTCCTCGTCGCGACGCACGACCCTGCGCGGTTGCAGCCACTCGCGACGGGAGCGGTGGCGCTGTGAGCTACTTCGCGGACGTCGCGGCGCTTGCGCGCAAGGACCTGCTGCTCGAGCTGCGTGCGCGCGAGACCCTGCCCGCGATGCTCCTCTTCGTCGTCGCGACCCTGGTCGCCTTCCGGTTCGCGCTCCCCGGCGGCGGCTCGGAGCGCGCGTCGATCGGACTGCTCTGGGTCGCGATCCTGTTCACCGCGCTGCTCGGCCTGACCCGTGCCTTCGTCCCCGAGCGCGAGCAGCACGTCCTCGACGCGCTCGTGCTCGCGCCGGTCGACCGCAGCGCGATCTGGCTCGGCAAGGTCGTGGCCACGCTCGCGTTCCTCGCCGCCGCCGAGGCGATCGCGCTGCCGGCGTACGCGCTCTTCTTCGAGGCGCTCTCGTGGGAGACCGTCACGGCGGTCGCGCTCGCCGACATCGGCATCTGCTCCGTCGGCGCGATCCTTGCCGCGATGGCCGCGGCCGGCCGCGCGCGCGAGCTGCTGTTCCCGCTCCTCTTCCTCCCGCTCGCGCTGCCGATCCTCGTCGGCGGCGTCGGCGCCGCGGTCACCGACGAGCCCGCGCGCTATCTCGCCTTTCTCGGTCTCTACGACGCCGTTTTCGTGATACTTGCGTGGGCGAGCTTTGAGTACGTGGTCACGGAATAGGGGCGGAGTCGCCGTCTCGCTCGCCGCTGCCGCGGTGCTGGTTGCGGGCGCGACGCTCGCGTTGCTCTGGGCTCCCGAGGACGCCGACCAGGGTCCCAGCCAACGGATCTTCTACCTCCACGTCCCGATCGCGCTGACCGCCTACGCGTGCTTCGGCTGGGGTGCGTGGAAGGCGCTGCGACTGCTCTGGACGCGGGAGCCGCGCTACGACCTCGAGAGCTACACCGCCGTGCACATGGGCACGATCTTCGGCACGCTCACGCTCGTCACCGGCTCGATCTGGGCGAAGACGTCGTGGGGGATCTGGTGGAGCTGGGGCGAGCAGCAGCTCGTGCTCTTCCTGGTCCTGTTCCTCTTCTACGCGGCGTATTTCATGCTGCGCTTCTCGCTCGCGGAAGGACCCGGTCGCGCGCGCATCTCCGCCGTGTACGCGCTCTTCGGCGTCGTGCTGATCCCGATCAGCTTCCTCGCGATCCGGCTCGCCGAGAACTTCATCCACCCCGTCGTGTTCACGCGCGACGGACCGCAGATGTCCGACGCGATGTTCTTCACGTTCTGCGTCTGCCTCGCCGGAACGCTCCTGCTCGCCGGCGCGCTCTACCTGAACGAGCTCGCGGGGAAGCGTCTCGACGTCCGGCTGCGCGAGCTGCGGGAGGCACTTGAGCTCGGGTGAGAAGTATCTGGCCGCCGCCTACCTGGTCGTGCTCGCGGTCGTGCTCGCGTACGTCGTGATCATCTCCGCGAAGCTGGCCCGCCTCGAGCGCGAGGTCGGCGAGCTCGTCGAGCTCGCGCGGGAGCGCCGTGGCTGAGCTGCTCTTCTGGCCCGCGCTGCTCGCGTACTGCGAGGCGGCGGTCGCGTACGTCGGCGTGCTGCGGCGCCCGGAGCTCGCGACGCGGCTCGCGATCTGGGGCGTCCGGATCGGCTGGCTCGCCCAGACCGCGCTGCTTGCGGCCCAGGCACTGCGCGCGGACGGGTTCCCGTGGGCGACGTGGGCGGGCGCGCTCAACCTCTTCGTCTGGCTCGCCGTCGGCGCCTACCTGATCTGGGGCTGCAGTCCGCGCTACCGGCTGCTCGGGCTCGCGGTGATGCCGGCCGCGGTGCTCCTCTTCGCGCTGGCGGGGCTCGGCGGTGCCGCGGAGACGACAGGCTCGGAGCTCTTCGTCGCGGTGCACGTCGGGCTCGTGCTCGCCGGCTTCGCCGGGTTCGCGCTGGCGGCCGCGCTCGCGGGCCTCTACCTCTGGCAGGAGCGGCGCCTGAAGCGGCGACCGGTCGGGCTGCTCCGGCTCGGGCCGCCGTCGCTGCTCACGCTCGACGAGCTCTTCGCGCGCGTCGCGGCCGTCGCGCTGCTCGTGTTCACCTCGGGGATCGCGCTCGGCTTCGTGCGCGGGCACGAGCTCGATCTCGCCGTCGCCGGCGCGGTCGCAGCGTGGGTCGTGTTCGGCCTGGCACTGCTGCTGCGTCGGGAGCTCGGCTGGCGCGGTCGCCGGGCCGCGTACCTGACCCTCGCGGGCTTCGCGCTCGTCGCGTTCCTCGGTCTGCCGGCGGGGCACCTCGGATGAACGTCACGCTCGTCGGCGTCTCGCATCACGGCGCGGCCGTCGAGCTGCGCGAGCGCGTCGCGCTCCGGCTCGAAGAGGCCGCCGACGTGGCGGGACAGCTCGCGGCTCGCGCGGGCGAGGCGGTCTGCCTGTCGACCTGCAACCGGACGGAGCTCTACGTCGCGCACGACGACGCCGTCGAGGCCGAGCGCGCAGCCACCGAGCTGCTGCTCGTGCGGGAGCCCGAGCTCGCGAGCGCGCTCTACCGGCTCCGCGACGAGGCCGCTGCGCTCCACCTCTTCCGCGTCGCCGCGGGCCTCGACTCGCTCGTCCCCGGCGAGGGCGAGATCCTCGGCCAGGTGCGTTCCGCCTTCGAGGCCGGCGCCACGGGCGCCGTGCTCGACAGGCTCTTCCGGCAGGCGCTGCACGCCGGGAAGAAGGCGCGCGCGCAGACCGCGATCGGCGAGTCGCCGGCATCCGTCTCGGCCGCGGCTGCGGCGCTCGCGCAGCAGGTGTTCGGCGACCTGCACGGACGCCGGATCCTGCTCGTCGGCGCCGGCAAGGTCAGTGAGCAGGCGGCACGGAACCTCGTCTCGCGCGGGGCCGAGATCGCCGTGGTCGCGAACCGCACGGTCGACCGCGCCGCGGAGCTCGCGGAGCGTTTCGGCAGCGCAGCCGCGCCACTCGCGCAGATCGAGCAGGAGCTCGCGCGCGCGGACGTCGTCGTCTCCTCGACCGGCTCGCCCGAGCTCGTCGTTCACCGAGCGGACGTCGAGAGTGCGCTGCGCGGTCGCCGCGGCAGGCCGCTCTTCCTGATCGACCTCGCCGTTCCGCGCGACCTCGACCCTGCGATCAACGAGCTCGACGGGTGCTACCTCTACGACATCGACGACCTCGAAGCGGTCGTGGCGGAGTCGCTCGGCGCGAGGCGGCGCGAAGCAGACGTCGCCGAAGCGATCGTCGCCGCAGAGGCCGAGCGCTTCCGCACGTGGCAGGCGTCGCTCGACGTCGTGCCCGCGATCGCGTCGCTGCGCGCGCGCGCCGAAGAGATCCGGCAGCGCGAGCTCGCGAAGGCGGAAGCGCGCCTCGGCGATCTGTCCGACGCCGAGCGGCGCGCGGTCGAGTCCGTCACCGCGCAGATCGTGAACAAGCTCCTGCACCTGCCGACGGTGCGCATGAAAGAGGCAGCCGCGGCAGCCGATGGGGTGATTTATGCTGACGCGGTGCGTCACCTCTTCGGCCTGGAGGACGAGCGGTGAACGCCGCCGTGCGCGCGCTGACGGGACGGCCGCTGCCGGTGCAGGCGCCGACCGCGTTCGTGCGCATCCGTCCTCGCGGCCGGGCGTGCGGCGAGCCGCGGGCGGGACGGAGGCGCTGTGGCGCTCGTTCGCATCGGCTCGCGCGGAAGTAGGCTCGCGCTCACGCAGGCGGAGCTCGCCGCGGACGCCCTGCGCACGGCGGCCGGCGACTCCGGACTCGAGCTCGCGCTCGTGCCGATCACGACTGCGGGCGACCGCGATCGCACGAAGCCGTTCGGCGAGCTCGGCGGCCGCGGCGTCTTCGTCAAGGAGCTCGAGGAGGCGCTGCTCGCAGGTCGCATCGACGTCGCGGTCCACTCGGCGAAGGACATGACCGCGAAGGACCCGGACGGGCTGGCGGTCGGCGCGTACCTCGCCCGCGAAGACGCGCGCGACGCGCTCTGCGGCGCGGCCGAGCTTCGCGGCGGGATGCGAGTCGGAACCGCGTCCGCACGCCGGCGCGCGCAGCTGCTCGCGCTCGAGCCGGAGCTCGTGATCGAGCCGCTGCGCGGGAACATCGAGACGCGACTGCGCAAGCGCGGCGAGCGAGGGTTGGACGCGGTGGTGCTCGCGGCCTGCGGCCTCGACCGGCTCGGCCTCGGCGCGGAGGTGGGGCATCGCTTCGAGCCGGAGGAGCTGCTGCCGGAAGCGGGTCAGGGCGCGCTCGCCCTTCAGGTGCGCGCGGGCGAGGAGTCGCGGGTCGGCCGCGGTCGACGATGGGGAGACGCGCCGCCGTGTCGAGGCGGAGCGCAGCTGCGTCGCGGCCGTCGGGGGCGGCTGCCTCGCGCCGGTCGCTGCGCACCACGACGGGCGCACGCTGACCGGGCTCGTCGCGGACGAGGACGGCGCCTGGATCGAGCGGCTGACCGGCGACGACGCCCACGAGCTCGGGCGCCGGCTCGCGGAGCTCGCATCGTCACGAGCTCGGCACGAAGCCGTGACGGACACATGAGGGTCGTCGTGACCAGGCCGCGCGCGCAGGCCGGGCCGCTCGTCGAGCGGCTCGAGGCGCTCGGGCTCGCTGTGGTCGAATGCCCGCTGATCGAGATCGAGCCGCTGGAGGAGCCGAGTGCGATCGACACGAGCGGGTACGACTGGGTGGTCGTGACCAGCCCGAACGGAGCCGACCTCTTCGCGCGTAGGCGCTCGGGCGACCACGCGCGGATCGCGGCGGTCGGGCCGGGCACGGCGGAGACGCTGCGGACGTTCGGGATCGAGCCCGACCTCGTCCCGAGCGTCTCGACGCAGGAGGGACTGGTCGAGCAGTTCCCGCGGCCGACCGGCCGCGTCCTCTTCGTCGGCGCAGAGGGCTCGCGGCGCGTCCTCGCCGACGCGCTCGACGCCGACTTCGTCCCGCTCTACCGGACTCGCCTGCTCAGGCCGTCCGCACCGGACGGCGACCTCGTCGTGCTCGCCTCGAGCTCGGCGGCACGCTCCTTCGCCGCCCTCGGCGCGCCTCTCCCTGCGGTCACGATCGGCCCGCAAACCACTCGCGCGGCGCGGGGCGCGGGCCTCGAGGTCGTCGCCGAGGCCCGGACCCACGACCTCGACGGGCTCGTCGACGCCGTCGCAGAGGCATGTTCGTCACGTTCCTGAGCGACTTCGGCCTGCGCGACGACTTCGTCGGCACCTGCCACGGCGTGATCAAGCGCATCGCGCCCGACGTGCAGATCGTCGACATCACGCACGGGATTCCCCCGCGCGCGATCGTGCAGGGGGCGCTCGTGCTCGCGAACACGCTGACGTACATGCCCGAGGGCGTCCACCTCGCCGTCGTCGATCCGGGCGTCGGCGGTCCGCGGAGAGCGCTAGCGCTGCGTGACCGTGACGGGCGGCTCTACGTCGGGCCCGACAACGGCCTGCTGCTGCCGGCCGCGGAGCGGGCCGGGCTCGCGGAAGCGCACGAGATCGTCAACCCCGAGTACGCGCTCTCGCCCGTCTCGCGCACGTTCCACGGGCGCGACATCTTCGCGCCCGCCGCCGCACATCTCGCGCGGGGTCTCGCGCCCGCCGAGCTCGGCCCGCCGATCGACCCGGGCGCCCTCGTCCGGCTCGAGCTGCCGACGCCCGAGCTGCGCGCGCACCGCATCAGCGCGACCGTCCTCTACGTGGACGCGTTCGGCAACATGCAGCTGAACCTGACGCGCGAGCACCTCGACCGAGCGGACGTGCAGCCGGGAGCGCGTGTCGAGCTCGAGGTTGCGGGCCAGCGCTACTACGCCGTCGCCGCGCGGACGTTCTCGGATGCGCGCTCGGGCGACCTGATCCTCTACGAGGACTCGTACGGCAACGTCGCGGTCGCGATGAACCGCGGCAACGCGGCCGAGATGCTCGCCGCGAACGCGGGGGAAGAGCTGCGGATCAACCTGGACGTGCCGTGACCTTCGGGCAGCGGATCGCGCGCGTGATCACGGACGTCGCCGTGCGCTGGCCGGCGACCTGGCCGCTCTTCCGGCGATTGACCGCGCGCATGTTCGACTCGATCGCGCCGCGCTGGGACGACTTCCGGGGCGAGGACAGCTTCAGGCCGTTCGAGGTCGCGCTCGCAGCGGTCGACGGGCCGGTTCGCGACGCGCTCGATCTCGGCACGGGCACCGGCGAAGGCGCGAAGCGGCTCGTCGAGCGCTTCCCCGAGGCGACCGTCGTCGGCGCCGACGTCTCCGCCGACATGCTCGAGCGCGCGCGCACGAAGGTCCCGTCCGCTCGCTTCGAGCAGGCGGACGCCGCGCGCCTGCCGTTCGCCGACGAGTCGTTCGACCTCGTCACGCACGCGAACATGATCCCGTTCTTCGACGAGCTCGCGCGCGTCGTCCGACCAGGCGGCTGGACCCTGTTCGCCTTCTCGATGGGGGACGGGACGCCCATCTACGTGCCGCTCGAGCGACTGCGCGACGAGCTCGCGCGTCGCGGTTTCGCCGACTTTGCGGACTTCGCCGCCGGCAACGGGACGTCTCTGCTCGCACGAAAGCGTTAGGGTCTATGGCACAGAGGCGTTCGCGACGCGGTAGCACCGGTCCGGACGTCTCTTTTATGCGCCGAGAGCGCCCGGGAAGCGCGGCTAGACTGTCCCTCCCCCGGGGCGAGGTAGCTCAGTTGGTAGAGCACACGGCTGAAAACCGTGGTGTCGCCGGTTCGATTCCGGCCCTCGCCATTCCCCGCCTCGGAAGCCTCGCTTCCTCGACGGAGACCGGTCTCAGCTAGCCGGCGCCGGCGCCGCCGGTACCGGCGGCGTTCAACTGCGTCATCAGCGTCTCGACGAAGTCGTCCTTGAGGAGGACGTCGTCGGCTCCGGCCTCGCGGACCGCCTCGTGGATCCTCGGCGCCTCGTCCGCGGTGAGGGCGATCAGGCACAGGTGCGGGTGGTCGCGGCGCAGGCGCGCGACCGCGCTGACGCCGTCGAGGAGCGGCATGTGCAGGTCGATCACGACGGCGTCGGGCTCGAGTTCGTCCGTCAGCTGGATCGCGTCGAGCCCGTTCGCGGCCGTCCCCGCGACCGCGAGGTGCGGCTGCTCTTCGATCAGCGCCCGCAGCGCGACGAGGAACCTCTGGTCGTCGTCTGCGAGCAGCACCCGGACGGTGGCCACCGTCAAGGGGGCTAGCCTACTCGTTGGCGATGGCCGCGAACGAGAGCCAGCCGGTCGCCGTGATCGGCGCGCCGCTCGATCTCGGCGCGGGCCGTCGAGGGGTCGACATGGGGCCGTCGGCGATCCGCTACGCGGGCCTGGAGACCCGGCTCGAGCAGCTCGGTCGCCGCTGCGAGGACTGGGGGAACGTCGAGACCGCGGTCGCCGAGGCGGCGGAGGTCGGTGACGAGAACGCGCGCTACCTGCTTCCGGTGCTGCGAACGTGCGAGCGCGTCGCCGCGCTCGTCAAGCGCGCCGCGCAGCGAGGTGCGGTCCCGCTCGTCCTCGGCGGCGACCACTCGGTCGCGCTCGGCTCGATCGGCGGGCTGGCCTCGAGCTACGGGCCGGGCGGCGTGCTCTGGATCGACGCGCACGGCGACCTGAACACGCCCGCGACGACGCCGACCGGCAACGTGCACGGGATGGTGCTGGCCGCCGTGCTCGGCCTCGCCGGACCGGAGTTCGAGAGCGCCGCGTGGCCGCTTCCCTCGGTCGAGCCTCACCGTGTCGCTCTCGTCGGAGTGCGCGCGCTCGACGAGGGCGAGCGTGAGCGCGTGCGCGAGCTCGGCGTCAAGGTGTTCACGATGAGCGACGTCGACCGGCTCGGTGTCGAGCGGGCCGTGCGCGAGTCGCTGACGCACATCGCGGGGCCCGGCTTCGTCCACGTCAGCCTCGATCTCGACGCGGTCGACCCGGAGGTCGCCCCCGGCGTCGGCACGCCGGTGCGCGGCGGCCTCTCGTACCGCGAGGCGCACCTGGCCATGGAGCTCGTGGCGGAGTCCGGGCTCTCCACCTCGCTCGACGTCGTCGAGGTGAACCCGATCTTCGACCGCCAGAACGACACCGGCAGGCTCGCGGTCGAGCTCGTCGCGAGCGCGCTCGGTGCGAGGATCCTCTAGCCGAGGAAGCGTTCGATCGCGTCCGCGGTCTCGACGTATCCGTCCCAGAGCGGGATGTGGCCGCCGGGCACGGTGACGACCTCGAGCAGGTCGCCGAGCTCGAACCGGAGCGCGTCGACGACGGCCGCCGGCACGACGTCGGTCTCGGCGCCGACGACGAGGAGCGTCGGGACCTGGACGTGCTCCCAGGACGGAGGCGGCTGGGACAGCTCCCCGTACGCGGCGACCACGGCGCTCGGCGAGTAGCGCCAGTGCCAGCTGCCGTCGGCGGTCTCGACGAGATGCTCGGCGACCTCCTCCTCGAGCAGCTCCCGCGGGGCGAGCTGCGCGGTCGAGCGGCGCGCGTCGAGCGCCTCGTCGGGGCTCGCGAATGCCGGTGCCGCTCGCGCCTCCTCGGCCCGCCGGAGCGCGATCGGCGGCGGCACCCACACCGCCGGGTCGAGCAGCACCGACCGCTCGACCACCCCGAGGGCCGTCAGCTCGAGCGTCAGCCGGCCGCCGAAGCTGTGGCCCACGAACGCCGCCCGCTCGAGGCCGGCGGCGGCGAGCGTCTCCTCGAGGTCGGCGACGTGGCGAGCGAGCGTCCACGGCGGCTCCCACGTCGAGCGTCCGTGGCCCCGGAGGTCGGGAGCCAGCACACGGAAGCGCCCGGCGAGGCGCTCTTCGGCCAGCCGCCGGAAGCGGGCGCCGTGCGCGAGCACGCCGTGCAGGCAGACGACCGGCGGCGCGTCCCGCGGGCCCCACTCGTGGACGTGCAGGCTCACATCGGTAGAGAATCAGACCGATGCTCGGCGTCCTCTACGACATCCACGGCAACCTGCCCGCGCTCGAGGCGACGCTCGAGGACGCCCGCGCCGTCGGTGTCGACCGCTGGCTGCTCGGCGGGGACTACGGGACGCCGAGCCCGTGGCCGAACGAGACGCTTGCGCAGCTCCGCGAGTTGTCGGACGCGACCTGGATCCGCGGCAACGGCGAGCGCTGGCTGAAGGAACCGCCCGTGGACCGGCCGGACATCGCCGAGATGCTGGCGGCGTTTCAGGGCGACGTCTCGCCGGCGACCGAGGACTGGCTGTTCGCCCTGCCGGAGCAGGCCGAGCTCGACGGGATCCTCTACGTCCATGGCTCGCCGCTCTCCGACGTCGAGAGCTTCGCACCGCAGCCGGAGGAGGACGAGGAACGGCTGCTCGCCGGCGTCCGCGACCGGACGATCGTCTTCGGACACAGCCATCAGCAGTTCCGCCGGCCGGGCCCAGACGGCACGACGCTCGTCAACCCGGGCAGCGTCGGGATGCCGCTCGACGGCGACCGGCGAGCCGCGTGGGCGACGCGGGACGGCGACTTCGCGTTCCGGCGGACGGAGTACGACGTCGAGCGTGCCGTCGCCGCCTTCCGCGACCTGGGCGAGTTCGGCGAGTGGGCGGCGCGCCGGATCGAGCGCGGCTCGGACTAGCCCAGCGCCGCGTCGACCGTCAGCTCGACGTTCCCCTTCACTGCCTTCGAGACGGGGCAGTTCTCCTTCGCCTGGTCGGCGGCCTCGCGGAACGCGTTCTCGTCCACGTCGGGAACATCGCCACGCACCGTGATCGCGAGCTTCGTGATCCCGACCCCGCCCTCGAACGCCGAGACGACGTCGGTCTCGAGCCTCGTCGGCGGCGTCCCGGCCCGGGCGAGGATGCCGGAGAGCGCCATCGAGAAGCAGGTCGAGAGCGCTGCCGCGATCAGCTCCTCCGGGCTCGTGCCTGCCGAGGCGTCCTCCGCGCGTGCGCGCCACGTCACGTTCTGTGGCCCGGTCACGCCGCTCCCGAGCGTGAACACGCCGGACCCGCTCTGGAGATCGCCTTCCCATGTGGTGTGCGCGTTGTGCTCAACCGCCATGCTCGTCCCCCTTCGTCTCTTCGCCTGAGCCGGACGGCCGATAGTACGTCGTGCCCTTCAGCTCGTCGGGCAGGTAGTCGACGTCGAAGCCGCGCGGATCCTCGTGCGGGTAGACGTAGCCCTTCCCGTGGCCGAGCTTGCGTGCGCCCCGGTAGCTCGTGTCGCGCAGCGCCTTCGGCGGGCGGAGGTTGCCGCGCTCGAGCACGTCGCGCGTCGCCTCCTTCAGCGCGACGTAGCTCGCGTTCGACTTCGGCGCCCGCGCGAGGTAGATCGCCGCCTGCGCGAGGTTGAGCTGCGCCTCGGGCAGTCCGACGTGTTCGAGCGCGTGGCCTGCGGCGACCGCGACGAGCAGAGCGCGCGGGTCGGCGTTGCCGATGTCCTCGGAGGCGAGCACGATCATGCGGCGCACTAGGTAGCGCGGATCCTCGCCGGCCTCGAGCATGGACGCGAGGTAGTACACGGCGGCGTCCGGGTCCGAGCCGCGCAACGACTTGATGAACGCCGAGATCGTGTCGTAGTGCCGGTCGCCGCCCTTGTCGTAGACGAGCGGCCGCTTCGTCGACGCGTCCTCGACGTGGCGCGCCTCGAGGTCGACCCCTTCGGCGCGCGCCGTCTGTACTGCGAGCTCGAGGATCGAGAGCGCGTTGCGCGCGTCTCCGCCCGCGAGCTCGGCGACGAGCGCCTCGACGTCGTCCGTCGGCTCGACGCCGAGCTCGGTCGCGCCGCGGGCGACGATCCGCCGCAGCTCGTCGGTCGTCAGCGGCTCGAGCTCGTACAGCTGCGAGCGCGAGAGCAGGGCCGAGTTGACCTCGAAGTACGGGTTCTCCGTCGTCGCGCCGATCAGCGTGATCACGCCGTCCTCGACCGCGGGCAGGAGCGCGTCCTGCTGCGCTTTGTTGAACCGGTGGATCTCGTCGAGGAAGAGGATCGTGCGCTGTCCCTGCGCGCCGAGACGCTCGCGCGCACGCGCGATCACCTCGCGCACCTGCGAGACGGTCGCCGAGACGGCCGAGAGCTCCTCGAACTCCGCGCCGGTCACGTTCGCGACGATGCGCGCGAGCGTCGTCTTCCCGCTGCCCGGCGGCCCGTAGAGGATCGTCGAGCCGACGCGGTCCTCCTCGATCGCGAGCCGCAGCGCCGAACCCGCTCCGAGGACGTGCTCCTGGCCGACGAACTCGTCGAGCGTCTTCGGCCGGAGCCGCAGCGGGAGCGGCGCGACCTGCGGGATGCGCTCGTGCGCCGCGTCCGAGAAAAGGTCGCTCACGCAGGAAGTATGCTCAGCACGGTCGTGGCCGAAGTGGAGGATTACTCGAAGCCGGTTCTCCCGGGGTCGGCCGCCAGCGACTACGAGCGCTACCTGCGGACGGACGAGCTGCTCGCCCTCCAGAAGGCGCCGGACGAGCTTTCGCACCGCGACGAGCTGCTCTTCATGACCGTCCACCAGAGCTCGGAGCTCTGGCTGAAGCTCGCGGGGTTCGAAGTCGAGACGGCGGCGGGCCTGCTGCGGGACCGAGAAGTCCCCGGAGCGCTGCGCCTGCTCCGCCGCGCGCACGACTGCATGAGGAACGCGATCGCCGCGCTCGACATGCTCGAGCACATGTCGCCGTGGGAGTACACGGCGTTCGTGCGGCCGCTGCTCGGCCACGGGAGCGGGTTCGACTCGCCCGGCTTCCGGGAGCTGCGGCGCGTCTCGCCGCTGCTCGGCGAGGCGTTCCACCGTTTGCGTCGCGAGGCGGGGCTCTCGCTCGTCGAGCTCTACCGGCAGGGCCGCGACCACGAGGAGCTCTACCTGCTGGCGGAGGCGCTCGTCGAGTGGGACGAGCGCGTGACGCTGTGGCGCGTGCGCCACTTCAAGGTCGTCGAGCGGATCATCGGCGCCGGCGCGATCGGCACGCAGGGGACGCCCGTCGAGCTGCTCGGCAAGCTGATCCACTCGCGCCTCTACCCGGAGCTGTGGGACGTGCGCAACGACTTGACCGAGCTGGCGAAAAAGGAGGAGTAGATGGCGTTCGAGGAGCTGAAGCAACGGCAGAGCGTGATGTGGGCCGCAGGGCCGTACCAGAACGTCACCGAGACGCTGACCGACATGCACGAGCGAATCGTCGACCGGCTGGACGCGCAGCCCGGGCTCCGCTGGCTGGACCTCGCGTGCGGGACCGGCGCGGTCGCCGAGCGGGCGGCCGAGCGCGGCGCGGACGTCACGGGGCTCGACCTCTCACCGGGCCTGATCGAGACGGCCAAGGAGCGTGCGCAGCAGCTCGGCCTGACGATCGAGTACGTCGTCGGCGACTGCGAGGGCCTGCCGTTCGAGGACGCGAGCTTCGAGGTCGTCTCCTCCTGCTGCGGCATCATGTTCACGCCCGACCACGAGGCGTCCGCCCGCGAGCTTGCGCGTGTCACGCAGCCGGGCGGCCGGATTGCGCTCGCGAACTGGACGCCCGAAGGCGGCCTCGGCCAGATGTTCAAGGTGATGGCGCCGTACCAGCCCGCCCCGCCGCCGAGCAGCCCGTTCGACTGGGGGAAGCCCGAGCGCGTGCGCGAGCTGCTCGGTGACGCATTCGAGCTCGAGCTCGAGGAGCACGTCTCCACGCTTCGCCTCCCCTCCGGCGAGGCTTACTGGGAGCTCTTCTCGACGAGTTACGGCCCGACCAAGGTGCTCGCGGAATCCCTCGGCGAGCGGCGTGAGGACCTGCACCGCGACTGGGTCGAGTTCTTCGAGCAGAACTACCGCTCGGACGGCGAGATCGCGCACACGCGCGAGTACCTGTTCGTGCTCGGGACGCGGCGCTGAGCGCGACCGCGACGCTGCGCGCGGAGGTCACGGAGCTCCTCCAGGAGCTGATCCGCGTCGACACCGTCAACCCGCCGGGGAACGAGACGGCGGCGGCGGAGCTCCTGCGCGAGTACCTCGAGTCGCACGGCGTGCGCTGTGAGCTCTACGCCAAGACTCCGCACCGCGCGAACCTGGTCGCGCGCATCGGCGGCGGCGGCGGTCCGCGCCTCGCGCTGCTCTCGCACACCGACACCGTCCTCGCCGACGCTGCCGAGTGGGATCGCGACCCGTGGTCCGGCGACCTGCACGAGGGCGAGGTCTGGGGGCGCGGCGCGCTCGACATGAAGGGCGAGGTGGCGGCCAGCGCCGTCGCCCTGACATCGCTCGCGCGCGACGGGTTCGAGCCGCGCGGCGACCTGATCTTCGTGGCCGCCGCCGACGAGGAGGTGAACACCGAGTTCGGGCTCAGCTGGCTCTGCCAGGCCCATCCCGAGGCGGTCCGCGCCGAGTACGCGCTGAACGAGGGCGGGGGGGAGCGCATCGAGCTCGGCGGCAAGCCCTACTACGTCGTCTCGACGGCCGAGAAGATGAGCGCCCCGTTCGTGGTGCGGACCCGCGGACGCAGCGGCCATGCTTCGATCCCGGCGCTCGCCGACAACGCGCTGCTGAAGGCGACGTCGCTGGTCGACAAGCTCGCCGCGCACCGGCACCCGCCGGTGCACACGCCCGAGACCGAGGCGTTCTTCCGCGCGACCACGGGCTCGGTGCCGTCGATCGAGGAGGCGGGTGCGCTCGCCGCCGAGCTGCACCCCGTGTTTGGACCCGTCTTCCAGGCGCTGACCGCCCCGACGTACACGCCGACGATGATCGATGCCTCGCACCAGCGCAACGTGATCCCGAACCTCTGCACCGTCGGCGTCGACTCGCGACTGCTGCCGGGGCAGACGCCGGCCGACTCGGAGGCGATCGTGCGCGCGGTGCTGGGCGACGGGGACTACGAGCTGGAGTGGGGCGACGCGCACGGTGGCACGCGCTCCCCGCTCGAGTCGCCCGTCTGGGATGCGATCGAGGAGTGGGTGTCGGCGACAGATCCGGAGGCGAGGCCGGTGCCGATCTGCCTGACGGGCTTCACCGACAGCCACTGGATGCGCGAGGCGTTCGGGACCGTGGCCTACGGCTTCTTCCCGATGCGGGCGATGGACGCTGAGGTCGCGACGCTGCTCGTCCACTCGGCGAACGAGCGGATTCCGGTCGACGACCTCGAGCTCGCCGTCGACTTCTACCGCTCCGCCGCGGCTTCGCTGCTCGCCTAGTCGTCGCTACCCTCTCCTTCGATGGCTGACAAGATCAGGCTCGGCGGGATGGCGCTCGCAAACGGCGTGCTGGTGCACGGGCCGACCGCATGGGCGTGCGCGATCCGGCGGCCCGACGGGACGCTCGAGGTCGCCGCCGAGCGCAAGCGCTTCCGCACCGACGAGCGCACGCCGCCGCTGCTCCGCGGGCCCGCGAAGCTGCTCGAGGCGGTGGCGGTCCTGCCGGCGATGCGGCGAGCGCTGCCCGCGGCGCGGCTCCCGTTCGAGCGCAAGGCCGTCCTCGGCGCGCTGTTCGCGAGCGCGGCAGTCGTCAGGGTCGTCCGCGGCTCACGAAGCCTGACGCCGGCCGCGCAGGAGCTCCTCTCCGGTGCGATCTCGTTCACGCCGGCGGTGCTCGCGCTGCGTGGTTCCGACCTCGCTGCATACCACGGCGCCGAGCACGTCTCGATCGGCTCGTACGAGCACGACGAGCCGCGAGCGAAGGAGCACGAGCGGTGCGGGTCGCACCTCGTCGGCCCGATCGTGCTCACCTCCACGCTCGGAAACGCCCTGGCGACGAAGGCGCCGCCCCACCTGCGACCGGCGGCGCGCATGGCCGCGACGTTCGGTGCGCTCGCCGTCTCGACCGAGGTGTTCGCGTGGATGGTGCGCAACCCCGAGCGGCGGCTCGCGCGCGCGCTGGCGCGGCCCGGGCACGAGCTCCAGCACCGCGTCGGCACGGCAGAGCCGTCGCGCGAGCAGCTCGAGGTCGCCGAGGCCGCGCTGCGCGCCTGCCTCGAGCTCGAGGAAGCCGCCGGTCCAGCCGCCGCTCGTTAGCCGGGCCGAGGAGCTCGCCCGGACGCTCGGCTTCGAGCGCTCCTGCTCACGCGAGACGGGGCGCCTGTTGCACGTGCTCGCAGGGCAGCGCGGGCGGGAGCGCGTCGCCGAGACCGGAACGGGTGCAGGGGTCGGCGCGGCGTGGCTGGTCTCGGCCCTCGGGCCCTCGGTGCCGTTCTTCACCACCGAGGTCGACGCCGAGCTCGCGACGGCCGTCGCCCGTCTCTTCGCCGAGGACGAGAACGTCCGCGTGCTCCACGGCGACTGGCACGACGTCTTGCCGGCGCACGCGCCCTTCGACCTGCTCTTCCACGACGGGTCGAAGCGGCAGCCTGAGCTCGACGGCGAGGAGACGCTGAGCCTGCTCTCTCCGCGCGGTCTCGTCGTGCTCGACGACATGACGCCTGGACGACCAGGCCCGGACCCCGTCCGCGAGTTCTGGCTCGGCCACCCGGAGCTCGCCGCCACGGAGGTGCGGGTCTCCGAGCAGGAGGCCGTGATCCTCGCCGTCAGGGCCCGCTAAGGCTTCGCCCACCCGCTGCCGATGGATGAGCGGGGATGTTCGGGGACTTTCTGATCGAGTTTCGCGACTGGGTCACGCTGTGGCTGCCGGTCTTCTTCGTCGTGATGCTGGCGCTGATGGTGATGCTGATGTGGCGGATGCTGAAGCTGATGCCGCAGGTCAAGCCGGCTCAGATCCAGCCCAACTCGAAATCCTCCGTCAGCTTCGACGACGTCGCCGGGAACGAGGAGGCGCGCGCGGAGCTGCAGGAGGTCGTCGACTTCCTCCGTTCGCCGAAGCGCTTCGAGCAGCTGGGCGCGCGCGTGCCGAAGGGCATGCTCCTCCACGGCCCGCCGGGCACGGGCAAGACGCTGCTGGCCAAGGCGGTCGCGAACGAGTCGGGCGCGCGCTTCTTCGCGGCCAGCGCGTCGTCGTTCGTGGAGATGTTTGCCGGTCTCGGCGCGGCTCGGATCAGGCGCCTCTTCAAGGAGGCCAGGAAGCACGCACCGTCGATCGTCTTCATCGACGAGCTCGACGCCGTCGGCGCGGCGCGCACGGGTCACGGGTTCAACCGCGAGCAGGACCAGACGCTCAACCAGCTCCTCGTCGAGCTGGACGGCTTCACCTCGGGCGACCGCATCGTCGTCATGGCTGCGTCGAACCGGATCGGCGACCTCGATCCCGCGCTGCTCCGACCGGGACGGTTCGACCGGCAGATCCTCGTCGGCCCGCCCGACCTCGCCGGCCGCCAGGAGATCCTGCGCGTGCACACGCGCGGCAAGCCGCTCGCCGCGGACGTCGACCTCGGGCTGATCGCGAAGCAGACCGCGGGCCTGACCGGCGCCGACCTCGCGAACATCGCGAACGAGGCGGCGATCTTCGCCGGGCGCCGCGAGGCGCAGTACATCGCGATGGTCGACTTCGACAACGCGATGGAGCGCGTCGTCGCCGGCCTCCAGCAGCGGAAGGTCGTGACCGAGAAGGAGAAGCGGATCCTCGCCTACCACGAGGCCGGGCACGCGCTGATGTCGCACCTGATGGGCGACGTGATGCCAGTGCAGAAGGTGACGATCGTCGCGCGCGGCCACGCGCTCGGCTACACGCTCAACCTGCCCGTCGAGGACCGCTACCTGCACACGAAGGAAGAGCTCGTCGACGTGATGAAGATCGCGCTCGCGGGACGCGCCGCCGAGCAGGTGGTGTTCGGTCGCGTCACGAACGGCGCGGCGAACGACCTCGAGAAGGTCACCGACCTCGCCCGCGCGATGGTCTTCGAGTACGGGATGTCCGAGTCCGTCGTCACGCGCACGATGCGCGCCGACAACTACGCCCTCTCGGAGGAGACGAAGCGGCTGCGCGACCAGGAGCAGGCGCTGTTGACCGACCACGCGTTCGCAGAGTCCCTCCGGCTGCTCGAGAAGCACCGGGGCGTACTCGACCGGATCGCCAACTCCTTGCTCGAGAAGGAGACGCTCGTCCAGTCGGAGCTGCACGCGCTCGTCCAAGACGTCGAGCAGGAGTCGCACCACTCCGAGACCGTCGGCACGCCGAAGGTCGTCGTCTCGTTGCCGGAGTAGCCCCCGGTAGCATCGCGGCTGTGCAGGCGCGGGGGATCCATCATCTGGGCGTGGCCGTCGAGGACCTCGACGAGGCGGTGACGACCTACGAACGTCTCTTCGGCGCGCGCGTCGAGCACCGCGACACGGTCGCCGAGCAAGGTGTCGAGGCCGCTTCGCTGCGCGTCGGCGAGAGCCGGGTCGAGCTAGTCGCGTCGCTCGGTGCCGAGACGCCGGTCGGGCGGTTCCTTGCGTCCCGGGGCCCCGGGATGCACCACGTCGCCTACGAGGTCGACGACCTGCGCTCGTCGCTCGCCGAGCTCGAGCGCGAGGGAGCGGAGCTGATCGACGCCGAGCCGCGACGAGGCCTGTTCGGGCTCGAGGTCGCGTTCGTCCACCCGGACTCGGCGCACGGCGTGCTCGCGGAGCTGGTGAGCGATGTCCGCTGACGAGCGGGTCCGCGTCGAGGTCGCCTACGAGAGCGGCCAGGCGTTCACGACGCTGATGCCCCTCGAGGCGGCGGAAGAGCTCGAGCGCAGGCTCGCGGACGGCGGCGACGGGGTCGTCACGGTCGAGGCCGAGGACGGGCACTACGCGATCGTCCTCCGGCGCGTGGCCTACGTGAAGCGGTTCCTGCGCGAGTCGCGGGTCGGCTTCGGCACCCCGGACCGCAGTTAGTTACGCGGCAGGCGGCGGCGGGCACTCCCGGGACGATGGGCGAGCGCACGGCTGAGCGGCCCGAACGGCCGAAGGAATCGGCTGCGCAGATCCGGCGCCTGGTCGAGCGTGCGCAGCAGGGCGACCGCGCCGCGCTCGAGGAGCTCTACCTCATGTACTTCGACCGGATCTACAGCTACCTGCACGTGAGCGTGGGGAATCGCCACGACGCGGAGGACCTCGACGACGCAGACGTTCGTGCGCATGATCGAGGCGATCGGGCGCTTTCGCTTCCAGTCCGCGCCCTTCTCCGCCTGGCTCTTCCGGATCGCGCACAACCTCGCGATGGACCACTTTCGCGCGAGCAGGCGCGTGCAGCCCGAGGAGGAGGTTCCGGAGCCGCACGACGCGGGGGACTCCGCCGAGATCGAGGCGATGCACTCGATCGGCCGGGAGAGCCTGCTGACGCTGATCGAGCGGCTCTCCGAGGAGCAGCAGCAGGTGCTGACGCTGAAGTTCGTCTTCAGCTTCTCGAACGGCGAGGTGGCCACGATCCTCGGCAAGACCGAGGGGGCGGTGAAGTCGCTCCAGCACCGCGCGCTGGCCTCGCTGCAGAAGCAGATGCAGTCTTCGTAGCGTGGCGCTGCAGGTCGGCATCGTCGGGCTCCCCGGCTCGGGGAAGACCACGCTCTTCAACGCGCTCACGCAGGCCGGCGTCGGCCTCGGCGAGTTCGGCAAGGAGCACGTCGGCATGGCGCCGATCGCGGACGAGCGGCTCGAGCAAATCGCACGCGTCGTCGGCGCGCGCAAGGTCACGCCGGCGGCGATCCGCGTCGTCGACGTGCCGGGGACGGGCGCTGCGCAGCTCGGCAACCTCCGTCAGGTCGACGCGATCGTCGCGGTCGTCGACGCGTTCTCTCCCGGCGCGGACCCCCGACGCGACCTCGAGAACCTCGAGCTCGAGCTGCTCGTCGCCGACCGCGACCACGTCGAGAAGCGGCTCGAGCGGGTGGCCAAGCAGGCGAAGTCAGGCGACCCGAAGCTTCGTGCCGAGGCCGCACGGCTCGAGGAGCTGCTGGCGCACCTCGACGCGGGCGGCTCGCTCGAAGGGCAGGCGCTTCCGCCCGAGCTCGACCCGCTGACGACGAAGCCGCTGCTCGCCGTCGAGAACGGCCCGAGCGGGATCGACCTCAAGCTCGAGGCCGAGCTCGCCGAGCTGCCCGACGCGGAAGCGCGCGCGTTCCGCGAGGGCGAGTCCGCGCTCGAGGACGTCGTCCGGCGGCTGTTCGCGGCGCTCGAACTGCTCAGCTTCTTCACCGCCGGCGATACCGAGACGCGCGCCTGGACGCTGCGGAACGGCGAGACGGCGCTCGACGCGGCCGCGTCCGTCCACACCGACATCGCGCGTGGCTTCATCCGCTGCGAGGTGATCCAGTGGCACGACCTCGTCGCGTGCGGCTCGCACGCCGAGGCGCGCAAGCGCGGGCTCGAGAGGCTCGAGGGCAAGACCTACGTCGTGCGCGACGGCGACGTGCTGAATGTCCGCTTCAACGTCTAGGCGAGGCGATCGAGCAGGTAGCGGATCCCGAGCGGGTAGCGGTACTCGATCGCGGCGTGCGTCGAGTCGAAGAGCTCGACCTGGAGGTTGCGAACGCCGAGCGCGCTCAGGTTGCGCCGCATCCACTCCATCGTCAGGTCGACGAACCACTCGTCGCGCGCGCCCGCGTCGAAGTAGATCGCGCGCAGCCCGCGCAGCGCGTCCGCGTGGCGCGGTACGAGCGTCGGGTAGTCCCACTCGAGCCAGCGCTCCCAGAGCTCGGGAACCACCTCGGCCGTCGCGACGTCGTACGGCAGCCGGATCGTCCCGTCGTCGTCGGCCGAGTATGCGGCCGCGAAGCCCCACTGGAGCAGGATGTGGACGTCGTCCGGATCCGCCAGCGGCGCCGGCCCCGCGCGCAGCTCGGCGAGGAAGCGCTCGACCGAGCCGCCGTAGCGGTCGCGCAGCGCGCGCGCCGCGACGCGGAAGAACGGGCGGATCGTGACCTCGAAGAGCCCGCCGCCGGCGTGGCTGGCGAAGCCCGCGAAGAGGTCGGGGCGGAGCATCGCCGTGACTGCGGCGCCGTACCCGCCGCTCGACTTCCCCGCCAGCGCACGGACGCCGCTCGTCCGGAAGCGCGCGTCGACGAACGGGACGAGCTCGTCGCAGAGGTACGTGTGGTACCGGCCCGAGCCCGCCGAGTCGACGAACTGCGAGCCGCCGACGGAGGTCCAGGCGTCGACGAAGACGACCAGGCAGTCGGGGGCGTCTCGGTCGAGCAGCTCGGGGAACGTCGGCCGGAACGCGACCCGGTTCCGCCACATCTCGAGCTCGCCCGTGTAGCCCTGGAGCACGTAGACCGAGACGTACTCACGGTCACCCTCGGGGTCGTACCCCGGCGGCGTCCAGACCCAGACCGGACGCACGTGCGGGTCACCGAGCGGGTTGCCGCGAAGCGCCTCGCTCTCGATCGTCAGCGCCTCGAGCGGCACCGGCGGAGGATACGGAAGCCCCGCCGGGGCGGGGCTTCCGCTCGTCAGCAGCAGTCGCAGCCGCTTCCGCCGCAACAGCCGCCGGAGCAGCAGTCACATGTGCAGCTCATGCGGCCGACCCTACCTGATACATTGATGAACGTCAATGAAGACGATCGCAACGCTGCCCGCGTGCTGCTCGGTCGACGCGCCCCTGTTGGAGGAACCGGTCCGCGTCGGCTTCGCCGAGCGGCTCAAGGCGCTCGCCGACCCGACGAGGATCGGGATCGTCAACTGCCTCGCGAGGTCGCCCGAGCTCTGCGTCTGCAACCTCACCGACGCGTTCGGTCTCTCGCAGCCGACGATCTCGCACCACCTGAGGATTCTCCGGGAGGCCGGGCTGGTGGAGGCCGAGCGGCGCGGGACGTGGTCGTTCTACCGGCTCAACCGCGGTGCTGTAGCCGAGCTCGCGCTCGCACTCTCTCCGTGAACGTCCTCTTCGTCTGCGTCCAGAACGCGGGGCGGTCGCAGATGGCGCAGGCGCTGTACGAGACCCGTGGCGGGAGCGCGCGCTCGGCGGGGAGCAAGCCGGCCGCTGCGGTGCACCCCGAGGTCGTCGCCGCGATGGGCGAGCGCGGAATCGACCTCGCCGGGCGGACCCCTCACGGGCTCGACCGCTCGGACGTCGAGTGGGCCGACGTCGTCGTGACCATGGGCTGCGGCGATGCGTGCCCGGTTCTTCCCGGCAAGCGCTACGTCGACTGGGAGCTTCCGGACCCCGCGGGCAAGCCGCTGGACGAGGTGCGCGCGATCCGCGACGAGATCGAGCGCCGACTCACCGACCTCTAGGCCGCCGCCGAGATCAACGCCACTCCGGCGATCGCGGTGCCTCCGCCGAGCGCCTGCGGCCGCGACGGGCGCTCGCCGAGCACGGCGATCGCGAGCAGGATCGTCGCCACCGGGTAGAGCGACGCCAGCACCGAGACGATGCTCACGTAGCCCTCGTTCAGGGCGAGCGCGAGCAGCACGTTCGCGCCGACGTCGAACAGCCCGATCGCGACGAGCGTCGGCAGCGCTCTCCGCGGCACTCGGAGCGCACGCCGGGAGAGGGCGACCGCGACCGCGAACGTCGACGACGCCGCGCGGGCCACGACCACCGCCCAGAACGGATCGTCGGCGCCGGCACGGTCGATGAGGAGAAAGAACGAGCCGAAGCCGAGCGCCGCGAGCAGCGCGAGCGGAACGCCGGCGGCGACCCCGCGCACGGCTTCAGGCTCCCGTGCCACGAGCGCGACGCCGACGAGAGCGAGCGCGATCCCGGCGAGCTGGATCGCCTCGGGGCGCTCGCCGCGCACGAGGCCGACGACGACCGGCAGCACGGCGGCGGACGCGGAGATCGGCGCGACGACGCCGATCGCGCCGACCGCCATGCCGCGGTAGAGCGCACCGAGCCCGAGCGCGCCTGCTGCGCCCGCGGCAATCGCGGCGAGCAGCGCGACCCCGCCGAGGAACTCCTCCCCGGCGAGGGCCGCGACGACGAGGATCCCGGCGAGACCGGCCGCCTGCGAGATCGCGAGCACCGCGAGCGTCGCGAGTCGCCTCGAGGTGACGCCGCCGAGGAAGTCGCCGACTCCCCAGAGCACGCTCGCCCCGAGGGCGAGCGCAATCGCGGTCATTCAGCCGCTACGGGCCGCGTCGCGGCGACTGCGTCGAGCTGGTTCACGTGGTAGAGGACGGCGGCCTCGGCTGTTCGCGCGGCGCGCTGGTCGTGGTGGACCGCGACGGCGTGGAGCAGCTCGGCGCGCACGTCCGGCTCGAGCACGGACGCGCGCTCCTCGATCAGGCGCAGGCCCAGGTGCACGTGCCCGAGCAGCCGCCCCTCCTCCGTGGGCCGGAACGTCGGCGCCGCGCCGAGCTCGCGGATGCGGCCGACATCGTGCAGGAGGGCCGCCGCGAGAAGCAGGTCCGAGCGCAGGCGCGGGTGCAGCTGCGCGGTCTCCCTGCAGATCGTCGCGACCCCGACCGTGTGCTCGAGCAGTCCGCCCGCGTAGCCGTGATGCCCGTCGGGCGACGCGGGCAGCGTCCGCAGCCGGCGGCGGATCTCCTCGTCGTGCACGAACCGGCCAACCGTCTCGCGCAGGCCCGGGTGCGCCAGTTCGCCGGCGAGGAACTCGAGGAAGCCGTCGAGCTCGTCGCGGTCACGGCGGATCGACGGCGTGAGCTCGGCCGGGTCGGCGTCGGCACGTTCGAGCGAGCGAACCTCGAGCTGGAGCCGGTCGCGGAACTTCTCGACTCGCCCCAGGACGCGAACCGCGTCGCCTTCCCCAAAGCGGGCGTCGAGCAGGTCGACGTCGGACCACACGCGCGCCTCGACCCGGCCGCTCGGGTCGACGAGCTCGAGCGCGAGGTACGAAGAGCCACTGCGGGTACGAAGTCGCTGCTTGCGCGCGACCGCGTAGACGCCCTCGACGACCCGATCCTCGGCCAGGTCGGCGATGGCGCTCACGGAGCGGAGTCTAGGCTAGGGTCCGGCCGTGGCCGACGTCCGCCCGTTCGCCGCGCTTCGCTACGACACGGCGCTTGCGGGACCGCTCGAGGACCTCGTCGCTCCGCCCTACGACGTGCTCTCGGAGCAGGAGCGTGACGCCTACCGTGCGCGCAGCGCGTACAACGTCGTCCACCTCACGCTTCCCGACTCCGAGGAGCAGGCCGCCCGCGACTTCCGCGCCTGGCGCGAGGAGGGCGTGCTGCACGAGGAGGAGCCGGCGTTCTGGGCGCTCGAGCAGCGCTACGTCGGCCCGGACGGCGTCGACCGCACACGGCGCGGGGTCGTCGTCTCCCTGAAGGCGGTGCCGTACGGCGAGCGGGTCGTCTTGCCGCACGAGCGCACGCACGCCGAGGTGAAGGAGGGGCGGCTCCGTCTCGTGCACGCCGTCGGCGCGCAGCTCGAGCCGATCTTCCTGCTCTACGAGGGTCTGCCGCCGATCTCGCAGCCGGAGGGGGAGCCCGACCTCGAGGTCGTGGGCGCGCGGCTCTGGCGCCTGGCCGAGACGGACGCGATCGTCGAGGCGTTCCGCGAGCGGCAGCTCCTGATCGCCGACGGCCACCACCGCTACGAGACGACGGTCGAGTACGCCCAGGCCGGCGGATCGCCGTGGCTGCTGGCCGTGCTCGTGTCGACGAGCGACCCCGGCCTGACGATCTTCGCGACCCATCGCACCGCGAGCCGCTTCGACGCAAGCAACACAGTGTTGCAAGCCGACGGGAACGACCCGCGCGCCGCGCTCGAGCGCCTGCCGGCCGACCGCGCGGGGGCCGTCGTCTACACGCCGGACCGCGTGCTCGTCGCCGAGGGGACGCCGGGTCAGCTCGACACGCAGCTCGTCGAGTCCCTGGCGCCCGAGGGGGTCGGCTACACGGCCGACGTCGACGAGGCGGTCGCCGCGGTCGACTCCGGCCGCGCGCAGGCCGCGTTCCTGCTTCGGCCGACGAGGATCGAGGACGTCTTCGCGATCGCGCAGCGCGGCGAGGTGCTCCCGCAGAAGACGACGTACTTCTTTCCCAAGCTCCTCTCGGGTCTGCTCTTCCATCCTCTGTGAGCGACTGGGTCGCGATCTGCCGCGCCGCCGTGGCGGACGCGCGACGCGTGCTCGACGAGCTCCCGACTCGGGTCGAGCGCGAACCGGTGCTCCGGGCGGGTCTCGGCGGCGACGACACGACCGCGATCGACGATGCGGTCGAGCGGGTCGTGCTCGCGCGCCTCGACGGTGAGCTCGACGACTACACGCTCGTCTCCGAGGAGATCGGCGAGGTCGTCAAGGGCAACGGCCGCCCCTGGCTCGTGCTCGACCCGGTCGACGGCTCGCTGAACGCGAAGCGCGGCGTGCCGTACTTCTGCCTCTCGCTCGCGGTCGCGGAGGGACCGACGATGGGCGACGTCGTCTTCGGCTACGTCTACGACTTCGGCACGGGCGAGGAGTGGACCGCGCGGCGCGGCGAGGGGGCGTGGCTCGGCGGCGACCGGCTCGGCGCGGTGCGCCCGAAGGACGAGATCGAGCTGCTCGCGTTCGAGGCGACGCTGACGTCGACGATCGCAGAGCGCGCCGCGAGCGTCGTCGGGCTCGCGTACCGCCTGCGCGTGATGGGCTCGCTCGCGCTCGCGCTCTGCAATCTCGCCGCCGGGCGGATCGACGCCGTCTGCTCGCTGAAGGGTGCGCGCTCGGTCGACATCGCGGCGGCACAGCTGCTCGTGCGCGAGGTCGGGCTCGCGATCGAGCTGTTCGAGCAGCCGCCGTTCGAGGACGCGCCGCTCGACCTCGAGGCGCGCTCACGGGTCGTCGCCGCCGGCACGCCGGAGCTCTGCGACCGGCTCGCCGCGGCGCTGACGTCGTGAACGAGCTGCGGATCGGCTGCTCCGGCTGGAACTACGCACACTGGCGCGACGGGGTCTTCTACCCGCCACGTCTGCCGCCTCGGCGCTGGCTCGAGCACTATGCGCAGCACTTCGACACGGTCGAGGTGAACGCGACCTTCTACCGCCTTCCGCGCGCGAGCGCCGTCGCCAACTGGCTCGAGCAGACGCCGCCGGACTTCGTCTTCACGATCAAGATGAGCCGCTACGTCACGCACGTGAAGCGTCTGCGCGACCTGTCGCCTTCGCTCGCGCTCTTCTACGAGACGATCGCGCCGCTCACGCGCTCGCCGAAGTTCGGCCCGGTGCTCTGGCAGCTCCCGCCGACGTTCAAGCGCGACGACGACCGTCTGCGCGACGCGCTCGCGCAACTCCCCGCCGGACGACACTGCTTCGAGTTCCGCGAGCCGAGCTGGTTCGCGACCGAGGTCTACGCGCTGCTGCGCGAGCACCGCGTCGCGCTCGTGATCGGGGACGATCCACGCCGGCCGTTCCAGACCCACGAGCTCACCGCCGACTGGACGTTCCTGCGCTTCCACTCGGGCAGGCGCGGGCGCGGCGGCAACTATTCGGAGCGGGAGCTCGACGAGTGGGCCGAGCGGATCGAGTACTGGCGCGAGTCCGTCGACGTCTACGCGTACTTCAACAACGACTGGGAGGGCTACGCGGTCCGGAACGCGATGGGGCTCAAGACGCGGCTCGGCGTAGCGTTAGGGTCCTGACGTGGAAGCCAGCCGGTCACTGGTCGACATCCTCGCGCAGACGTCGCTCTTCGCCGATCTGACGCGGCCCCAGCTCGAGTCCGTCGCGCACGAGTTCGAGGAGGAGGCGTTCGCCGAAGGTCAGCGTGTGATCCGCCAGGGGCTGTCCGGCAGCGGGATGTTCGTGATCCTCGACGGCGTGGCGGTCGTCCGCCTCGACGGCGACGAGATCGCGCGACTCGGGCGAGGCGACTTCTTCGGCGAGATCTCGATCCTCACGGACGGTCCGCCGACTTCGGACGTCGTCGCGGCGACCCTGCTCCGCTGCCTCGTGATCCCGCGTCCCGAGCTCGAGCGCTTCCTGCTCGCGCGCCCTCAGGTGATGCTGCGCATGCTGCGCTCGGAGGCGAACCGCCTGCGCGGCATGCTCGAGGGGCGGGCGTAACTTGCCCCGTCCGAGCCCGCCGGGCTCGTACGGGGTCGTGGTGGTGGGGAGCGGGCCGGGCGGCCTGCAGGCGAGCTACTGCCTCTCCCGCCTCGGTGTCGACCACGCCGTGCTGTCGGCCGACGACGGGCCGGGCGGCATGTTCCGGCGCCTGCCGATCTTCGAGCGCTTGATCAGCTGGACGAAGCCCGCCGCGCCGTTCCCACTCGGCTCGCGCGAGTACGAGCTGTACGACCACAACAGCCTCGTCGCCGACGAGGAGCGCTGCCAGGCGCTGGTCCCGCCGCTGATGGACCGCAGCTACGACGTGCCCTCGCGGGCGGAGATGGAACGCGGGCTCGTCTCGTTCGCAGAGCGCGCCGGGCTGCAGATCCGCTTCGACTGTCGCTGGGAAGGAACGCGCCGCGAGGACGACGGCTTCGTGCTCGAGACGAATGACGGCGAGTACCGCTGCCGCGCGGTCGTCTTCGCGCTCGGCGTGACGACGCCGTGGCGAGCACCGGTGCCCGGGCTCGAGCACGCGGCGCACTACGTCGACGTGCAGCCGTCCGCCGCCTACCGTGGCCGTAGCGTCTTCATCGTCGGCAAGCGCAACTCGGCGTTCGAGGTCGCGAACAGCCTGTTGCCGTGGGCGAGCCGGATCGTGCTCGCGTCGCCGCGCCCGATCCGTACGGACGTGCTCGGTCACTCGCCGCTGCGCACGCGCTACCTCCAGCCCTTGGACGAGCACGTGCGCGGCGGGTTCGGGACGTCGGTCGTCGACGCCGCGATCGAGCGCGTGGCGCGGTCGGACGACGGCTTCGTCGTCGAGGCGCGCGGCACGACCTGGGACGGCCGGCTCGTCTTCGAGTGCGACGACGTGATCGCGGCGACGGGGTTCCGCGCTCCGCTCGGCGACCTGACGAAGCTCGGGGTGGCGACGGTCGCCGACGGACGGATCCCGGCACTGACGCCGTTCTGGGAGAGCGTCTCCGTTCCGGGTGTGTACTTCGCCGGCAACGCAACCCAGGGCTCGGCCGGCCTGCGCAAGCAGGGGCTCTCTCCGAGCAACTCCGCGGTGAACGGCTTTCGCTACAACGCGCGCGTCCTCGTCCGGCACCTCGCCGAGAAGCACTTCGGCGTCGAGCCGTCCCGTCCGTTGGTCGAGCCGGACGCGCTCGTGTCGCTCCTCCTCCGCGAGCTCGCGCATGCACCGGAGCTCTGGATCCAGAAGGGCTACCTCTGCCGGATCGTCAACGTCGCGGCCGACGGCCTGCGCGACGACGGCATCCTGCCGCTGCAGATCTTCGTCGACGAGCCCGGACCGGACGCGGTCGCGATCGCGATCGAGATGGCGGCGGACGGCTCGATCTACCCGGCCGTCTACGTGCGTCTCCACAACCGCGTCGAGGAGCGCCACCTCCCGCCGCACCCGCTGCACGACTACGAGTCCGAGGAGTATCGAGCGCAGCTGTCGGCGTTCGTCGAGCCGTTGCTACGCTCGCCTTGATGCCCTCACGCGAAGCGATCATGACCGCGCTCGAGCAGGTGATCGACCCCGAGCTCCGGCGTCCGGTGACGGAGCTGGAGATGGTGCGCGACGTGCGGATCGACGGCGGCGACGTGACGATCGTGATCGCGCTGACGATCGCGGGGTGCCCGTTGCGGGAGAGCTTCCAGGAGCAGGTGACGCGCGTGCTCGCTCCGGTCGAGGGCATCGAGCGCATCACGCTCGAGTTCGACGTGATGACGCCCGACGAGCGGACCGCGCTGACCGAACGCCTGCGTGGCGGCGTCACCGAGCGCTCGAAGGGGATCTCACTCGATCGCGGCACGCGGGTGCTCGCCGTCGCGAGCGGCAAGGGCGGCGTCGGCAAGTCCACGCTCGCGGTCAACCTCGCCGCAGCCTTCAGCCGTCTCGGGCAGCAGGCGGGGATCCTCGACGCCGACGTGTACGGCCACTCGATCCCGCACATGCTCGGGATCAACCAGCGGCCGGTCGTCGTCGACAAGATGATCGTCCCGCCGGTCAAGCACGAGCTCAAGCTGATGTCGATCGGCTTCTTCCTCGACGACAACGCGCCGGTGATGTGGCGCGGCCCGATGCTGCATCGCGCACTCGAGCAGTTTCTTTCCGACGTGCACTGGGGCGAGCTCGACGTGCTCGTCGTCGACATGCCGCCCGGCACCGGCGACGTCTCGATCTCGCTCGGCCAGCTGCTGCCCCGCGCGGAGGTCGTCGTCGTGACGACGCCGCAGCCGGCCGCGAAGGAGGTCGCCGTGCGCGCGGCGGTGATGGCGCAGAAGACGAACATGCGCTTGATCGGGGCGGTCGAGAACATGACCGGCGACGTCTTCGGGCACGGCGGCGGTGCGGCACTCGCGCATGAGCTCGAGGTGCCGCTGCTCGCCGAGATCCCGCTCGACCCGCGGCTGCGCGAGCAGGCCGACCTGGGCATGCCGCTCGTGCTCGCCGACCCGGAGTCGTCCACGTCGCAGACGCTCGTCGCGCTCGCGGAGGCGATCGACGCGACCCGTCGCGAGCAGGGCGTCGGGATCGTCAAGGCGCTGCCCGTCCTCTCCTGAGCGGCGCCGCGTTCTTCGACCTCGACCGGACGCTCCTGCGACGCTCGAGCACGCTCGCGCTCGCGCCCGCGTTTCGGCGGCACGGCGTGATCACGCGTGCGCAGGTGGCGAAGGCGGCGTTCTGGCAGCTGCTCTTCGTCGTGCGCGGGACGAGCAAGGAGCGCGTGCGCGCGGCCTCCGAGGACGGCCTGATGCTGCTGCGCGGGTTCTCGCCTGCGCAGATGCGGGAGCTGGTCGCCGAGGCCCTCGAGCCCGTGCTCAGGCCGCTCGTGTACGGCGAGCCGCTTCGCCTCGTCGAGCGGCACCGCGAGCGCGGCGAGCCGTCGTACATCGTCTCCGCCGCGCTGCAGGAGGTGGTCGACGCCGTCGCGGACGACCTCGGCTTCGACGGCGCGCTCGGGACGGTGTGCGAGGTGGAGGACGGCGTCTACACGGGCCGCGGGGTCCGCTCGCTCCACGGCGAGAACAAGGCGGCCGCCGTCGAGGAGCTCGCGGCCGAGGAGGGCTTCGACCTGGGCGAGTCGACGGCGTACTCGGACAGCCACACCGACCTGCCGTTCCTCGAGGCCGTCGGCAAGCCCGTCGCCGTCAACCCCGACCGCGCCCTCCGGCGCATCGCCGCGGCGCGCGGGTGGCCCGTCCTGCGGTTCTCGCAGCGTGCGTCCTGAGGAGGCGCGCGAGCGGATCGCCCGGCTCGGCTTCTCCGAGGCCGACGCCGAGACGCTCTTTCGCCACTTCGACGACGCCGAGCGGCGCGGCAAGCGCGGCCACGGCCACGCCCGGATCCCCTGGCTCGAGCAGCTGCCCGACCTGGACCCGTCCGCGCGTGCCGAGCCGACGCAAGTAACACAGTGTTACGAGCGCTGGGACGGCCGCGGCGCGCTCGGCTACCTGACCCTCGCCTCGATCTGCGAAGCGCAGCTCGCGCGGCCGCCGGAGCACGCGCGCGTCGTCGCCGCGTCGAACTGCTTCCCGACCGGCGTGCTCGGCCACTGGGTCCGCCGGCTCGCCGAAGGCGGCTTCGTGGCCGTGCTGACCGCCACCTCGCCGCGCCGGCTCGCCCATCCCGCCGGCGGCCCGCCGCTCGCGGGGACGAACCCGCTCGCGATCGGGATCCCGAGCTCGGACGGGGGCCCGGTCGTCGTCGACGTCTCGCCGGCGAAGGCGACGTGGGGCGAGGTGATCGCGGGCGACGCCCGCGAGGAGGACGTGGTGCCTTTCGGCGGCGAGCAGGCGCACAAGGCGTTCGCGCTCGCGCTCGGCCTTCAGCTGCTCGTCGACTCGCTCGTCGACGGTTACGGCGCGGTGCTCGTCGTCGCGCGGCCCGAGGCCGACCCGGTGCCCGCGCTACGCGCCCTCGCCGGCGACGTCCGGCTCCCGGGTGATCGCTAGGAACTCGGGGTCGTCGCGGAGCGAGGCGAAGTCCTCGTCCTCGCGGGCGACCTCCGCGACCCCCGGCCGGTACTCGACCGCGCGCCGGAGGTGCTCGATCGCCGCGTCGCGGTTCCCCTGAAGTGCCTCGTAGTACGCGACGTGGTAGTGGAGGATCGGGCTCTCGTCGAGCCCTTCGCTCACGACCTCGACGCCGCGCGCGTATTCGCCGCGCTCCTTGTGCGGACTCGCGGCGAAGACGTACTCCCACGCCGACGGCGTGTACGCCTCGCCCGGCTTGCCGCCGATCGCGAGGACCGTCGTCCCGTCCTCGAGCGCGACTGCGGCGCGCTTCGTTGCCGGATCACGCAGGTAGACGAGCGTGCCCGGTCCGACCTCGACCTCGTCGTCTCCGAGCGTGAACCGGGCGCGGCCGGCGATCACGGCGTACACCTCCTCGTGGCCGAGCCGCGACTCGTCGTGCTCCTCGACGACGTGCTCGCCCGTCTTCGCCGTGTACGCGTTGATGCCGAACGCGGTGATGCCGAACGTGCGGCGGACCGGCCGCCACGTGATCCCCGCGTCGGTGACCGTGATCGCCTCGAGCTCGTCGATGCGCTTGACTTCGTACGCGCTCACGCCGTGCTCCGCAGCCGCTCGAGCACGATCGGGTCGATCGCGTCCTCGCCGTCGACTCGCTCCTCGAGGTTCTCGACGCCGGCCCAGTCCTCCAGCCGCTCGTAGCCCGCCCGTGCGAGCAGTGAGTCGACCTCGCCACGGAGCTCGCCCTCGATCGGGAGCCAGCGCTCGCGGGGCGTCTTGCCGAAGAGCAGCTGGTGGATGTCGTGGATGCGCTGCAGCTCGTCGACGGGCCGCTCGTGGTCGTCCACGCGCAGGTCGATCAACGTGTCGGAGTTGAAGTAGCCGCCTCCCCGCTCGACGACGAGGAGCGCCGCGGACTGCTGGCCGCGACGGTCGCCGCCGGCGTCCTGCGCAGCGGCCAGGCACGCGAGCAGCCTGTCGGCCAAGGGCTCGCCGGACGAAGCCTCGAACGTCTCCGCGAGCGCGTCGACCGTCTCGGCCGAGACGAGGATGTTCCCCTGCGCGGCGTAGCCCGCTCCCGTCCGGCCGCCGGCCCAGTCGTGGCACTCGTCGCCGGTGAAGCTCGCGGCGCCGCCACGCGCGTCCACGATCCCGACCTGGCGCTGGGCGCGCCCGTCGTCCGCGGCCACGAGTGCGTCGACCGTCTCCTGCGCCGACCGTCCGTCGCGCATGAGCGCGAGGCCGTCGGGGCCGTAGGCCGGGTTCGCGTACGACTGCGTCGCGACCGCGCCGACGTGCGGCTCCGCCCAGGGAACGACCGAGCCGACCGCGAGGAACTTCGACTGCACGCCGACGCCCCACTGGCCCGCCTCGAGGTCGCACGCGACGATCGAGTACGTCGCGACGGGACTACCCATAGGTGAGCTTCGTCAGGTCGAGCTCGAGCAGCTCGCGCTTCGCGTCCGGGACCACGACCGCCGCTACCTCCGGCCGCGCGAGCGCGCGCACGACGGCCTCCTCGGTGTCGGCGCGCACGACCACGGGCTGCCCGGCGTCGTGCGCCTCGTGCAGCCGCACGAGGTCGACCTCGTCGAGCACGAGCGCCTCCTCGAGCGGCAGCTCGCCCTCGAGTGCGATCTCGGGCACGCGGCGGCCGCTCGCTCCCCACCAGCGCTCTCGCATCAGAGCTCGATCGTCTGCCCCGGCTCGGCGTCGAGGACCTCGACCCCGGACGCCTGCTCGCGAAGCGCGTTCGGCGTACCCGTCAGGAGCCCGAACGTCCCCCAGTGCACGGGGATGCAGCGCTTCGTGCCGAGCAGCTCGAGCGCGAGCGCGGCCTGCTCCGGCCCCATCGTGAAGTGGTCGCCGATCGGGAGCACGGCAACGTCCGGCGAGTGCAGTCGGCCGATCAGCTGCATGTCGCCGAAGACGGCGGTGTCGCCGGCGCAGTAGACCTTCAGCCCGTTCTCGAACTCGATCGCGTAGCCGGCCGCCTCGCCGAGGTACGTGATCCCGTCCTCGCCGCCGAAGCTGCTCGAGTGCAGCGCGTGCGTCATCGTGAACTTGATCCCGTCGACGTCGACCGTCCCGCCCTTGTTCATCCCGAGCGCGCTCGCGCCCTCAACACCTTGCGACTCGAGCCAGCCGGCGAGCTCGAAGATCGCGACCACCTTCGGCGAGTGCTGCTTGCAGATGTCTACGGCGTTCGCGATGTGGTCGCTGTGTCCGTGCGTCAACACCAGGATGTCGACCTGCCCGAGGTCGCGCTCGCTCTCGGGGAACTTCGGGTTGTCGAGCCAGGGGTCGACGTAGACGCGCTTGCCCTCCGCGCTGTCGAACCGGTAGCCGCCGTGCCCCAGCCAGGTGAAGGCGACGTTCGCCACAGCCGCGGGAGACTATCGCGAGCGCAGCGCAGTGAGCCGGAAGGCCTGCAGGGGGTCGCGCTTCCCCTTCGCCTCCAGCGGCGGCAGCTCTTCGACCTCGGCCTCCGCGCCGATCGCGTCCCGCGTCGCCGCGGCGATCACGACCTCGCCGGGCCTCGCGGCCGCCTGGAGTCGAGCGGCCGTGTTGGTCGTGTCGCCGATCACGGCGAAGCTCCGCTGCTGCTCGGCGCCGACGTAGCCGACGGCGGCCGGGCCCGTGTTCACGCCGGCCCGGAAGCGCGGCCAGTCGGGTCGCGTGCGCGCGAGCTCGGTCGTCTGCTCCTGGAGGTCGAGCGCGGCTGCCGCCGCGCGGCGCGCATGGTCCGGCTGGTCGCCGCGCGAGTTGAAGACGACGAGCACGGCGTCGCCCGCGAAGCGCTCGATCATGCCCTCGTGCCGCTCGAGGACGATCGGGACGGCCGAGCCCCAGTACTCGTTCAGCATCGAGATCACCTCGGTCGGCGGCCGGATCTCCGCGTACCTGGTGAAACCCTCGAGGTCGGCGAAGAGAATGCTGACCTCGCGCTCCTCTCCGCCGAGGGGGCCGTCCTGCACGGCGAAGCGGTCGAGCTGGCGGATGCGTTCTGCGGCCCCCTTGACGAGCTCGGCCTGTTCGCCGCTCAGGCCGAACCGCTCCGCGACGTCCTCGGCGCGCGCGCGCTGCTCGGCGACCTGCCCGAGCGCCTCCGCGTAGGCGGCGTTCGCGCGCGCGATCGTCTGCTCGAGGTAGAGAGAGGCGAACGGGCCGCCGGCGGCGGCCTTGCGACGCTCGGCCCGTGCGACGACGGCGACGAGGACGAACGCGACCGCCATCAACACGTGCCACTCCCACCACGACAGCTGCCAGTTCCGGCCATAGGCGATCGCCAGCATCGCCTCCGCGAGCAGGAGCCAGGCGGTGAGGATGGCGAGCGGCAGCGGCGAGCGCGTGCGCGTATAGAGGCCGCGGTAGCGCAGGGCGGCGGCGAGGAACAGCGCGACCCCGACGAACGCGAGCACGCGGAGCCGTCCCTCGGCCTCCTCGGGCGCGAGCGGGTCGTCGAGCGGTGGCAGCGAGGCGAGCGACGCGAGGCCCCAGGCGACGAGGAGCAGGACGAGAGCCCCACGGAGCAGCCGCTGCCGGCGCGCGACGGCTTCCCCGAAGCGACCCGAGAGGTCGAGCGACGAGGCGAGCGCGAAGACGCCCGCGACGACGAGGCCGACCGGAGTCGCGATCGTGAAGCCCGCGTTCCCGCGCTCGAGCAGCACGCCGGGCGTCGCGAGGGCGTGCAGGCCGAGGAAGCCCGCGGCGGCGAGGAACGAGAGCCCGACGAGGAAGATACGCGCGTCGCCGCGCCGGCGCCCCGCCTCGCTCATTGCCAGCCCGAGCGCGGTGTTCACGGCCGCGACCACGAGGACGAGCCAGAAGTGCGATGGGTGGTGCTCCCAGCGCGAGTCGAGCCCGGGCTCTGCGAGCAGGAGCGCGAGCCCGGCGAGCGGGAGCGCGACGGCGAGCGACCAGACGACGGGGTGGATACAGGACCCTAACCACGGGAGGACCGTCCGATCCCACGGCGAACATTCGTGCATGGCAGTGCTGCTGCTGCTCGCCGCGATCGGAGCCGACGCGGTCGCGGCACCGCAGCTCGCGTTCTACCTCCTGCTCGCCGCGGTCGTGACGACCGCCCACGCCGCGCTCGACGCGTACGGCCGGCTGGTCGACCTCCCGGGCCGGGCTCGGGAGCTCCGGGTCACGCGACTGCGGGCGGTGCTCGGCGTGGGCGCGCTGGCGCTGGTGGTCGTGGCGGCTGCTGCCCGCGCCCCGGCAGTCGCCGACGGAGCGGTCCCGCCGATCGGCCTCTCGGCGCTCGTCGCCTCGCTCGCGCTCCTGCTCGTGCAGGGCGCTCTGCGCCTGGCCTCCCGCTAGAACGGAATCGACGCGACCGCGTCCTCGGCCAGGTCGATCAGCGGCCCGACGAAGACGAACGACGCGAAGACGACGCCGAGCGAGAGCGCGACGGAGACCGAGAGCACGAGCTCGCGCGGCGGCGCGCCGCCCACGGGCGCGAGCTGGAGCTCGGCCTCCGTGCGCATGTAGAGCGCGCGGATGATCGCGAGGTAGTAGTAGACGCTGATCGCGGTCGCGATCACACCGACGATCACGAGCGCGATCCAATCGCGTTCGACGGCCGCCGAGAACGCGTACAGCTTCCCCGTGAAGAGGCCGCCCGGGGGCAGGCCGATGAACGCGAAGGCGAACCACGCGAGCGAGAAGCCGAGGAACGGTCGCTCCCACCCCATCCCGCCGAGATTGTCGAGCGTGACCGGCGCGTTGAGCTCGCGCTCCCGCGCCGCGATGACCGCGAACGCGCCGAGGGACGCTGCCCCGTACGGGATCAAGTAGTAGAGGAGCGCCTTCCCGCCGAGCTCGTTCGCCGCGGCGATCGGGATCAGCATGAAACCCGCATGCGAGACAGACGAGTACGCGAGCATCCGCTTCACGTTCCGCTGCACGAGCGCCGCGAGGTTGCCGATTGCGAGCGACGCGACCGCGAGCGCCGCCACGGCGGCGCTCCAGAACTCCTCGTGCGCCGGGTACGCGGTGTTGAGCACGCGCAGGGTGACCACGAGCGCGGCGACCTTGGTCGCCGCCGACATGAACGCCGTCACCGGTGTCGGTGAGCCCTGGTAGACGTCGGGCGTCCACATGTGGAACGGCGCGGCCGACGCCTTGAAGCCGAGGCCGGCCAGGACCATCGCCAGTCCGATCAGGAGCAGCGGGTCGTCCGTCAGCTCACGCCCGGCGGTGCCGATCTCGGCCAGGCCGAGCTCGCCGGTCGCGCCGAACGTGAGCGCGAATCCGAACAGCAGCACGGCGGAGCCGAAGCCGCCGACGATCAGGTACTTGAGTCCCGACTCGAGCGACGTCTCGAGTTTGACGTCGATCGCGCAGAGGACGTAGAGGCTGAGCGAGAACCACTCGAGCCCGAGGAAGATGGTCATCAGGTTGTTCGCCGAGACCATGAACATCATCCCGGCGGCCGCGGTCGCGAGCAGCGCGAAGTATTCGCCGGCGTGCTCCTGCTTGGGCCGGTCCGCGTAGGCGACGCCGACCGAGAGGAACCCGACCCCCGCGATGATCAGCTGTGCGAACGCGGCCAGCCGGTCGCGGCTCGCCGCGTCGGCCACGATCCCGCGGGCCTCCTCGCTCTCCGAGAAGACGAACGCCGCGAGCACGAAGGCAACCGCAAACCCGAGCGCGACGATGATCGCCGAGACGACGCGTCGCGCACGACGCGGCAGGAACACGGACAGGAGGAGCGCGATCGCCGCGCCGGCGAGCGGCGCGAGCGTCGGGCTCAGCGCGAACCAGTCGACGCTGGGAGTCGGGATCACCGGAACTGCGCCTCCACTGCGCGGACGGCGTCGTCGCCCGGGAACGCGCGCTCGCTGATCGCCGCGGGCCAGGCGGAGAGCGCGAGCACGCACGCGAGCAAGGGGACGAGGATGCCGAGCTCGGCCGGCCGCAGGTCGAGGGCGGCTTCAGAGACCGCGCTGCCCGGCTCCTCGTGCAGCACCGCCGAGATCAGCCGCAGCATGTACATCGCGGCGAGCACGATCGCCAGCGCACCGACGGCGGCCCAGGCCCACCCGGCGTCGAACACGCCGAGCAGGATCAGGAACTCACCCGCGAACGCGGCCGAACCGGGCACCGCGAGCGCGATGATCCCCGTGGTCATCAGCACGGTCGCGAGCGCCGGTCGCCCGCGTGCGAGCCCGCCGAGCAGGACCAGCTCTCCGGTCGACGTGCGCCGCTCGATCCCGCCGGCGAGCAGGAACAGCGTCGTCGAGAGCAGCCCGTGCACGACCATCTGGAGCACCGCGCCGTCGTAGCCCTGATCGTTGAACGCGAACAGGCCGAGCGTGATCAGCCCCATCTGCGCGAGCGACGAATAGGCGATCACGCCGCGCACGTCGCTCGCCCGGAAGGCGAGCAGCGATCCGTACACGAGCCCCGCCGCGGCGAGCGCGAGGAGTGCGACCTGGAAGTCGTCGGCCGGCTCCGGGAACTTCGCGATCGCGATCCGGAGCATTCCGTACACGCCGACCTTCGAGACCACGCCCGAGAGCAGCGCGCTGACCTCGGGCGGTGACTCTCGGTACGCGTCCGGGAGCCACCCGTGGAACGGGAACAGCGGCGCCTTGACTGCGAACGCGACCGCGAAGCCGAGGAACAGCCAGGCGCTGTCGCTCGTGCCTGAGTCGACGAGGTCGAACGTCCCCTCGCGCAGCCCGAAGACGACGATCGCCGCGAGCATCAGCAGCGACCCGGCCATGGTGTAGATCACGAACTGGAACGTCGCCCGAGTGCGTCCCGGTCCGCCCCAGACGCCGATCAGCACGTACAGCGGGATCAGCATCGCCTCGAAGAACGCGTAGAAGAGGATCAGGTCCTGCGCGGTGAAGACGCCGACCACGGCGCCGACGAGGAAGAGCATCAGGCCGAAGTAGGCCCGCGGCCGGTCCCGCCCCACCCACCACGCGTACGCGATCGTCGCCGCCCCCGCGACGACGGTGAGGCCGACGAGCCAGAGCGAGAACGGATAGATGCCGACGTGGTACGAGACGCCGAGGTCGGCGAACCACTCGTGCTGCTGCTCCCCCTGGAGGCCCGCGGCGAAGTCGTAGTCGAGCAGGGCGACGATCCAGAGCCCGACCTCGGTCAGCACGACCAGCGTCGCGAGCGAGCCCACCCAGGCGCGGGGCCACGGCAGCAGCCAGAACAGGAACGCCGCGGCAAGCGGCAGGAAGATCAGCGTCGTCGTCAGCCAGCCGCTCATCGCAGCATGAGGAAGAGGACGGCGAGGACGGCGACTCCGGCCATCAGCGCGAGGACGTAACTGCGCAGGTAACCGCTCTGGGCGGCGGCCGACGCTCGCCCGAAGTCGCGGCCACCGACCACGGTCGCGTCGATCGAGCCCGCGACCAGCGGCTCTTCGACGCCGCGGCGGAGCGCGCGCGCGATCGCGACGGACGGGCGGTAGAAGAGCAGGTCGTAGAGCTCGTCGAAGTAGAGCTTGTGCTCGAGCGCCCGCGCTACCCTCGGCACCCGCGGGATCGCCGCCGCGCGCGCGTCGTAGAGGAGCCAGGCGAGGTAGATCCCGGCCAGGGCAATGGTCATCGCGATCACGCTGGTGACCCAGTCCTGGACCACCGAAGGCTCGACCAGGGGCTCGGCGACCGGGTCGAGGAAGTTGGCGAGCGGATGCCAGAGCCCGGCGATCTGGACCCAGCCGCCGATCACCGAGAGCACGGCGAGCACGGCGACGGCGCCGGTCATCGAGAAGGGCCCCTCGCCGTGGCTCGTGTCGTGGAGGTGCTCGCGCGCGTACGGCGACCGCTCGCCGCGCCAGACGAGGAAGATCATCCGGAACGTGTAGAGCCCCGTGAGGAAGGCGCCGACCAGCCCGGCGAGGAAGAGCACGATCCCGTAGCCCCCGCTCGCGAGCGCCGACGCGAGAATCGCGTCCTTCGAGAAGAAGCCGGCGAACGGGAAGATCCCCGAGAGCGCGAGCGCCCCGATCAGCATGTACCAGTACGTCCGCGGGAGCGCGTCGCGCAGGCCGCCCATGTTGCGGATGTCCTGCTCGCCCGCGAGCGCGTGGATGACGATCCCGGCCGCGAGGAAGAGCAGCGCCTTGAAGAACGCGTGCGTCATCAGGTGGAACATCGCGTTGCTGTACGCGCCGATGCCCCCGGCCAGGAACATGTAGCCGATCTGCGACATCGTCGAGTACGCGATCACGCGCTTGATGTCTGTCTGCACGAGCGCGATCAGGCCGGCGACGAGCAGCGTGATCGCGCCGAGCCCCGCCGCGAGGTCCTGCACCTCGGGCGCCTGCTCGAAGACCGTGTGGAGCCGCACGAGGAGGTAGACGCCCGCCGTCACCATCGTGGCGGCGTGGATCAGCGCGCTCACCGGCGTCGGGCCCTCCATCGCGTCGGGCAGCCACGTCTGCAGCGGGATCTGCGCCGACTTCGCGACCGCGCCGCCGAGCAGGCCGAGCGCGACGAGCGTCTTGACGGTCGTGCTCGTTCCTTCCTGGTAGTCCCAGCTCGCGTCGAAGACGAGTGGGGCGCCTTTCCAGAAGAGCAAGAAGATCGCCAGCGCCATCGTCGCGTCGCCGACGGCGTTCATCACGAACGCCTTCTTGGCGGCGGCGACCGCCGAGGGCCGCTCGTGGTGGAAGCCGATCAGCAGGTAGGACGCGAGGCCGACGAGCCCCCAACCGGCGAGCAGCAGCACGAAGTTGGCGCTCTCGACGAGCAGCAGCATCGAGAAGACGAACAGCGCCATGTACGCGAAGTAGCGGCGCTCCTCGTCCTCGCCGTCCATGTAGCCGATCGAGTAGCCGACGATCAGCGAGCCGACGCCAGAGACGACGAGCATCATGAAGACGCTCAGCGGGTCGACGAGGAGGGTGAGCCCGACGTCGAAGTCCCCCGCGCGGAGCCACGTCCACGACGTCGTCAGCTCGGATCGATCCTCGGGCTCACGGCCGAGGATCGAGAAGAAAGCGACGACGGCCGCTCCGAACGAGATGAAGGTCGAAAGAGTCGCGAGGTACCCAGCTCCGCGGCGCGTGATACGGCCCCCTGCGAGCGTGATCAGCAGCGCGCCTGCGAGCGGCGAGACCAGGCAGACCCAGGCTGCGGCCGTCATCCGCGCAGGGTCGTCATCCGGTCGACGTCCAGCGGGAGCTGCCGGCGGGACATCGCGACGATCAGCCCGAGGCCGACGACGACCTCCGCCGCCGCGACCGCCATCACGGCGAGCGCGAAGACCTGGCCGTCACCCGTGCCCTGGTGGCGCGCGAACGCGATCAGCGCGAGGTTCGACCCGTTGAGCATGATCTCGAGCGCCAGCAGGATGATCAGCGGGCTGCGTCGGGCGAGCACGCCGAGCGCGCCGATCGTGAACAGCAGCGAGGCGACGATCAGGTACCAGGTGACGTCCGGGCCCATCATCGGCGGGCCTTCGGCTCGGCGCGCGCGTGCGCACCCAGGATCACACCCCCGACGGCGGCGACCAGGAGCACGATCGAGGTGATCTCGAACGCGAGCAGGTGGTCGGTCAGGAAGAGCTCCCCGATCTCGTGCGGGCCGCCGAAGGCCGCCTCGATCTGCGCCTCGTCCGAGAGCCGGCCGTCCGCGGCGAGGCCGACGGCGGCCACCACCTCCACGAGCAGCGCGCTCGCGGCGACGATCGCGGCGACCCGTTGCCAGGTCGTACCGCCCGCCCACGGCGCGTCCGCGCGCCCGCCGAGGTAGGCGATCACGAACAGGAACATCACCATCACGGCGCCTGCGTAGACGAGCACCTGCGCGGCCGCGACGAACTCCGCGCTCAGCAGCAGGTAGAGGACGGCGAGCGAGGCGAGGTTCCCGATCAGCGCGAGCGCCGAGTAGAACGGGTTCGAGAACGTGACCACGGCGACGGCGGAGCCCAGGCAGGCGAACGCCGCGACGAACCAGACCGTCCAGACGAGGAAGTTCCCCACTACGAGCTCGTCCGGTAGTAGGGGATCGGCGTGTCGTAGAGCTCCGGATCCGCGACCGGCACGCGCTTGATCGGCTCGGCGAGCAGCATGTCCTTCGTGTAGATCAGGTCGTCGCGCGAGTACTCCGAGATCTCGAACTCGTTGCCGAGCGTGATCGCGTCGAACGGGCACGCGAGCTCGCAGTAGCCGCAGAAGATGCAGCGCGACATGTTGATCTCGTAGATGCGGGCGTAGCGCTCGCCCGCCGAGACGCGGTCGTCGGGGGTGTTCTCGGCGGCGACGACGCGGATGCAGTCGGCGGGGCACGCGGCAGCGCAGAGCGAGCAGCCGACGCACTTCTCGAGCCCGTTCTCGTGGCGCCAGAGTCGATGCCGGCCGCGGAAGCGCGGGTAGAGCGGACGCTTGTACTCCGGGTACTGCTGCGTGATCGGCTTCTTGAAGATCTGCTTGAAGGTGACGCCGAAGCCTTTGAGGGTGTCGAGCGCCACTAGGCGGTTCCTCTCGTGTCCGGCGTCGTGTCCGTGGCGCGCGAGAACGACGCCTGGCAAGGACGCAGGGAGCGTTCGTAGCGACGAGCTACGGGCGCGACTGAGGACGCGGCCCGGCGTCGCTTCGCAGCCGCCCACGGGCCGGCGACGGGCGCGAGGGGAGCCGCGTTCAAAGCCAGACCACCAGGATCGCGGTGATCACGGCGTTCAACGTCGCGATCGGCAGGAGGATCTTCCAGCCGAGCGTCATCAGCTGGTCGTAGCGGAGCCGCGGGAACGTCGCGCGCAGCCAGATGAACACGAACACGACGAGCGCGAGCTTGAGCAGGAACCAGAGCGGGCCGAGCCAGTCGGTGTCGCCCGGGCCGAGCCAGCCGCCGAGGAAGAGCGTCACCGCCAGGGCCGAGAGCGTGAGCATGTTGATGTACTCGGCCATCTGGAAGAGGCCCCAGCGCATGCCCGAGTACTCCGTGTGGTAGCCCGCGACGAGCTCCTGCTCGGCTTCGGGGAGGTCGAACGGCGCGCGGTTCGTCTCCGCGATCCCCGCGATGAAGAACGTGAGGAAGCCGATCAGCTGCGGCGCGATGTACCAGACGTCGCGGTCCTGCGCGTGGACGATGTCCACCAGCGAGAGCGAGCCCGCCATCAGGATCACGCCCAGGACGGTCAGCGCGAGCGCGACCTCGTAGCTGACGAGCTGCGCGCACGTGCGCATCGAGCCGAGCAGCGAGTACTTCGACTCGCTCGCCCAGCCGCCGACGATGAAGCCGTAGATCCCGATCGAGCCGAGGGCGAAGAGGAGGAGCAGGGCGATCGGCACGTCGGCGACCTGTCCGTCGACCTGGTAGCCGGCGATCTCCCAGCCTTCGCCCCAGGGGATCACCGCGAACGCGGCTAGCGCGGTGAACGCGGCCACCACGGGCGCGACGATGTACGGGAGGTCGATCGCGGCCGCCGGCGCGAAGGCCTCCTTGCGGATCAGCTTGATCAGGTCTGCGGCCGGCTGGAGGAGCCCCCACGGCCCGGCGCGGTTCGGGCCGTAGCGGAGCTGCATCCGGCCGAGCACCTTGCGCTCGATCAGCGTGAGGTAGGCGAAGCCGACGAGGACGAGGTTGATGATCACGACCGCCTTGATCGCGCTGATCCACCAGGGCTCGGTCACGCGGATGTCACCTCCACCGGCCCCTCGGCGAGCTCGTCGGCTGCGCCCTCGGGCACGAGCACGACGCCCGCCGCGAGGTCTCGGCGGACGCGCGCGCGCAGCCGGGCCGAGGTGCCGTTCGTGCTCAGAGACACCTCAGCCCCGTCGCGGACGCCGAGCCGTTCGGCGTCGTCGCGCGAGAGGCCGGCCTCGCCGCTCGAGCGCTGGAATTGCAGGTTCGCGACCCGCTCGACGGCAGGGCCCGAGAAGAGGGGCCGGTACCGGATGAGTCGCAACCCTCGACCACCCTGAACGGTCTCAGAGACCCTTGAGGGTGGTTGAGCGTTGTTCGCCGGCCGGAGGGGCGCTGTCTCGCCGAGCTCGGCGAAGCTCGTGCCGAACAGCTCCTCGTGCACGACCGAGGGATACGGCGAGAGCTCGACGTCGAAGCGCTCGGCCAGCTTCGCGAGCCAGGCGAGCTCGTCCGGGCCCGGTGGGATCACGGCGCGGCGAAGCCGCTGCACGCGGCCCTCCATGTTCGTCAGCGAGCCGTCGCACTCGAGGTAGCTCGTGCCCGGCAGGACGAGGTCGGCCCAGCCGACGACGAGCCCCTGGAACATCGCGACGGCGACGACCGACGACGCGGACTCGGCCAGCTCACGCACGACCGGATCGGACGCGGCCTCGTCACCCGAGACCACGAGCAGGGTGGGAGTTCGTGACACGTTGGTACTGGCCTCCGCCCCGGCCCGCGCGACTGCGTGCGCGATCCCGACGCCGTTCGGTGTCCGCGGGATGCGCACCGTCAGCGCCTCGCCGTCCTTGCCGTCGCGCTGCGCCTTCTTCGCCCACAGCGCTGCGACCGGCGCGAGCTCCTCGAGCGGCACGCCGTCCGCGTCGGCGACGACCGCGTCGGCGAGCGCGCGCCCGGTGGGCTCAGGCGCCTCCTCCGGCAGCCGCACCGTGCCGCCGACGGCGGCCGCGAGCTTGGCGAGCCCGTACGCGAGCTCGTTCGTCTCCGAGCCGGAGAGGACGACGACGACGTCTGACCCCGCCTCGCGCAGCAGCCGCTCGAAGTCGTCGAGCGCCTCGTCCCACGAGACGACGCCGAATCCGCGCTGGCGTGTGCGGCGTAGCGGATCCGCGATCCGGTCGCGCGAGCGCAGCGCAGGGAACGCGAACCGCCCCTTGTCGCACAGCCACCCGCCGTCGACCTCGGGATGGTTGCGCGAGAGGATCCGCTTGACCTTCCCCTCCCGCGTCGTGACGCCGATGTTGCAGCCGACGGGACAGAGACCGCAGACCGACGGGACGTTCGTGATCTCCCACGGCCGCCCCTCGAACCGGTACTCGGTCGACGTCAGCGCTCCGACGGGGCAGAGCTCGATCACGTTCCCGGAGAAGCGGTCACGGTACGGCTCGTCCTCGAACGTCGCGATCTCGCTGCGCGCCCCGCGGTTCACCGCCACGAGCTCGCCGTCCTCGGCGACCGACTCGGAGAACCGCGTGCAGCGGTAGCAGAGGATGCAGCGCTCGCGGTCGAGCGCGATGTGGGGCGAGATCGGGATCGGCTTGTCGGCCGTCAGCTTCGAGAACGTCATCCGCGTGTTGCCCGGGCCGTAGCGGAAGGTCAGGTCCTGGAGCGGGCATTCACCGCCCTTGTCGCAGACCGGACAGTCGAGCGGGTGGTTGACGAGGATGAACTCGAGCGTCGCGTTCTGGCCCTCGGCCGCCTTCTCCGAGGTCTGCGCCGTGCGGACGACCATCCCGTCCTGCGCCGACAGCGTGCAGCCGGCCTGGAGCTTCGGCATCCCCTCGATCTCGACGAGGCACATCCGGCACGCGCCGATCGCGGCGCCGAGCCGCGGCTCGTAGCAGAACACCGGGATCTCGATCCCGGCCGCGAGCGCGGTCTCGACGAGGCCGGTTCCCTTCGCGACCTGGATGTCGCGGTCGTCGATCGTGACGCTGACGAGCTCAGGCTGGGACATCGGCGTGCGCGTGCTGGTCGACGGGGGCGAGGACGTGCTCGAGCGGCGACTCGTCGAACGGGCAGCCGCCTTCGTCGACATGCCGCCGGAACTCGTCGCGGAAATTGTCGACGTAGCTCGCGACGGGCATCGCCGCTGCGTCGCCGAGCGGACAGAGACACTTGCCGAGGATCCGGTCGCAGACCGAGAGGAGCAGATCGAGCTCCCCGCGCTCGGCGCGCCCGCTCTCGATCTTCTCGAGGATCTGCACCATCCAGCGCGTGCCCTCGCGGCACGGCGTGCACTTGCCGCACGACTCGTGCATGTAGAACTGCGCGACGCGCAGGCCGAGCTGCACCATGCAGCAACGGTCGTCGATCACGATCACCGCGCCGGAGCCGAGGAACGTCTTCAGCGCGGCCATCGAGTCGAAGTCGAGCGGCGTGTCGACCTGGTCGGCAGTCAGCACCGGGCACCGACGAGCCGCCGGGGATGATCGCCTTCAGCTCGCGGCCGTCGGGGATGCCGCCGCCGATGTCGTAGATCAGCTCGCGCAGCGTCGTCCCGAGCGGCAGCTCGTAGTTCCCGCCGTTGACGACGTTGCCGCTGAGCGAGAACACGCGCGTGCCGGCGGAGTTCTCGACGCCGATCTTCGCGTAGGCCTCGCCGCCGTGCTCGACGATCCACGGCACGGTCGCGATCGTCTCCACGTTGTTGATCAGCGACGGCGACGCGTACAGGCCCTGCACGGCCGGGAACGGCGGCTTCGAGCGCGGCTGCCCGCGCTTCCCCTCGAGCGACTCGAGCAGCGCAGTCTCCTCGCCGCAGATGTACGCACCGGCGCCGCGGTGCAGCACGATCGTGACTCCGCCGAGCAGGTCCGCCTCGCGCGCCTGGTCAAGCGCCGCGCGCACGACTTCGAACTCGGCCAGGTACTCGCCGCGGATGTAGATGAAGACGTTCGTCGAGCCGATCGCGTGCGCCGTGATCAGGCAGCCCTCGATCAGCCGGTGGGGAACGCGGAACATGATCTCGCGGTCCTTGAACGTCCCCGGCTCCGACTCGTCCGCGTTGACGACGAGGTACGTCGGCCTGCCGGTGCCTTTCGCCAGGAAGCTCGCCTTCTTGCCCATCGGGAAGCCGGCGCCGCCGCGGCCGCGGACGTTCGCGCCGAGGATCTCGTCCAGCACCGCGGACGGTTCGAGCCCGCGCGCCTTCTCCAGGCTTGCGTAGCCGCCGGCCTCGCGGTACGGGCCGATCTGGGTGAGGTCGCCCTCGCCCGCGAGCACGATCTCCCTAACCGGCACGGAGCTCCTCGACGATCGCGGTGACGTCCTCGGGCTTGACGGGCTCGCGGTAACGGTGGTCGACGGCGACGACCGTCCCCCAGCCGCAGCCGCCGGCGCACTCGACGGTGCGCAGCGTGAACTCCCCGTCCTCGCTCGTCTCGCCCGCGCGGACGCCGAGCTCGGACTCGAACGCTTCCAGCACCTGCTGTGCGCCGACCAGCGCGCACGAGATGTTCGTGCAGACCTCGACGAGGTGCCGGCCCACGGGCTGGAGGTGGAACATGTCGTAGAACGAGGCGACCGCCTGGCAGTACGCGGGCGTGAGGTCGAGCGCGTCGGCCACCTCCTCGAACGCTTCCCGGTTCAGGTAGCCGTGCCGCTCCTGCGCGAGCCGCAACGCGGGCAGGACCGCGGAGCGAGAGTCCGGGTACTGCGACGCGATCTCGCGGATCTCGTCGATCACCGGTCGGTGTCCCCCATGACCGAGTCGAGCGAGCCGACGATCGCGATCAGGTCGGCGACGTAGGAGTCGGTCATGCACGTCGCGGTCGCCTCGAGTGCGACGAACGAGGGCGCGCGGAACTTGACCCGCCACGGCCGCGGGCCGCCGTCGGAGACGACGTAGCAACCCGACTCGCCGCGCGGCGACTCGATCGTGACGTAGACCTCGCCCTCGGGCACGCGGAAGCCCTCGGTGACGATCTTGAAGTGATGGATCAGGGACTCCATCGAGGTGTGCAGCTCATGCCGGGGCGGCAGCACGACCTTGCGGTCGTCGGCGATCCACGGCTCGCCCTCCATCCGCTCGAGCCGGTCGAGGCACTGAGCGACGATGCGCGTCGACTCGCGCATCTCGTCGACCCGCACCTTGTAGCGGCCGTAGACGTCGCCGCCCGGATGCACGGCCACACGGAAGTCGACCTCGTCGTAGGCGAGGTACGGCTGGTCCCGGCGCAGATCCCAGTCGACGCCCGACGCGCGCAGCACCGGCCCCGTCTGGCCGAGCGCGATCGCGTCGTCCGCCGAGAGCAGCCCGATCCCGCGGGTGCGTTCGAGCCAGATCTCGTTGGCCGAGAGCAGCTCCTCGTAGTCGTCGATCGCCTGCGGCATCCACTCGACGAAGCGGCGGCACTCCGGGAAGAAGCCGGGTGGGATGTCCTCGGCGAGCCCGCCGACCTGGAAGTAGCGCGTGTGCATCCGCTGTCCGGTCACGAGCTCGGACAGATCGAGGATCAGGTCGCGCTCGCGGAAGCAGTACCAGAACATCGAGATCGCCCCCAGCTCGAGCGCCGCGGTGCCGAGGAAGACGAGGTGCGAGTGGATCCGGTTCAGCTCGCAGAGCAGCATCCGCATGAACACGGCCTTCGGCGGGGTCCCGAGCGCGAGCAGCTTCTCGATCGCCAGCACGAACACGAGCTCGTTGTTCTGGTAGCCGACGTAGTCGATCCGCTCGGGGTACGTGATCCCCTTCCACCACGTCTTCTGCTCCATCGATTTCTCGAAGCCGGTGTGCAGGTAGCCGATCACGGCGGCGAGGCCGACGACCTCCTCCCCGTCCAGGTCGACGATCAGGCGGAGGACGCCGTGCGTGGACGGGTGGTTCGGGCCGAAGTTGATCTGGAGGACGTCGCCCTGCTCGCGGACGGCCTCGGGGACCTGCAGCACCGTCGGGATCGGGGTCGGGATCCGCGAGCCTTCGTAGATCCGCCGGCGCTGCGCGACGGCCACGACTACTCCTCGCCCGAGAAGCGCACCGGCTCGCCGCCGATCGGGTAGTCCTTGCGCAGCGGATGACCCTCCCAGTCGTCCGTCATCAGGATCCGGACGAGGTTCGGGTGCCCCTCGAACGGGATGCCCATCAGGTCCCAGGCCTCGCGCTCGTGCCAGTCGGCGGTCGGCCAGACTTCGACGACGCTCGGGACCGGCTCGCCGTCGTCGACCCAGACCTGCACGCGAACACGCACCGGGTCGGCGGCCATGCGCAGGAGGTGGTACGAGACGGAGAAGCGCTTCGGCTTCGGCTCGGGCGTCCGCTCGAGCCCCCACGAGCCGGGCGAGCTGATGCTGCGTCCGCCGGGCGTGCCGATGTAGCCGGCCACGTCCTCCGAGCGCGAGCGCCAGCCCAGGTAGTCCGCGGCGGCGATGTCGGCGAGGAAGTTGAAGCCCTCCTCGTCGCGGAGGTGGAGGCAGGCTTCGCGGAGGCGCGGCGCGTCGACGACCAGCGTCGTCTCGCCGTACGCCTCCTCCGTCCGCACGAGTCCCGGGACCCCCTCGTACGTCACGAAGCTACCCCGCGGATCTCGTACGCGGGCGGGACGCCGGCGAGGACCTTCTCGTGCAGCCGGATGATGCCCTCCATCAGCGCCTCCGGGCGCGGCGGGCAACCGGGGACGTGGATGTCGACCGCGACGATCTTGTCGACGCCCTGGAGCGTCGTGTAGTTGTTGAACATCCCGCCGGAGCTCGCGCAGGCGCCCATCGCGATCACCCACTTCGGCTCGAGCATCTGGTCGTAGATCTGGCGGAGCGGCTCGGCCATCTTGTGGACGACGCGCCCGGAGACGATCAGCAGGTCGGCCTGGCGCGGCGAGGAGCGGAACGCCTCCATTCCGAAGCGCGCGATGTCGTGCCGCGCCGAGACGATCGACATCATCTCGATCGCGCAGCAGGCGAGCCCGAACGTGTCCGGCCACATCGACCTCGACTGCGCCCAGGCGACCGCCTTCGAGAGCGTCGACAGGCCGACGCGGTCCTCGAGATGCGCGACCTCCTGCTCGAAGACGCTCGGCCCCTTGCCCTGCCAGAGCACCCGCTCGGACCGGAGCCCGAAGCTCCGCAGCGGTTTCATTGCCATTCGAGTGCCCCCTTGCGCCAGACGTAGACGTAGGCGAGCACGAGGATCCCGATGAAGAAGAGGAACTCGAACAGTCCGAACCACGCCAGCTCGTCGAGCATCACCGCCAGCGGGTAGAGGAAGACGATCTCGATGTCGAAGACGATGAAGAGCATCGCCGTCAGGTAGAAGCTGATCGTGAAGCGCTGCTGCTTCGGCGGTCCGGTCGAGACGCCGGACTCGAACGGGATCGTGCGCGCCTTCACGCGCCGCGTCGGCCGCTGCGCGAAGACGTACGACATCACGATCATCGAGGCCGGGATGATCAGCGCGAGCATCCCGTAGATCAGGAACGGGAGCCAGCTCTCCAGCACCACGGCGACGACCACCCGGCGCCGAACGCTAACAGGTTCCCTGTGGTTACGAGCCCGTGCGAAAACGGCTCAACCACGCCTGTAGCGGCTGTCACGAAGTCGGGGTATTTCCGCTGTCAAACACCTCCGCTACGATGCGTCCGTGGCCACCGTCGAGACACTCGTCGAGCTGACGTCGCGCGCGGCCGAGAAGATCCGTGAGATCCAGTCGAGCGAGCCCGTCGGCGAAGCCGAGGTTCTCCGCCTCGCGATCCAGGGCGGCGGTTGCTCCGGCTTCCAGTACGGCCTCGGCTTCGACCGCGGCGCGCTCGAGGGCGACCACGAGCTCGAGCAGCACGGAGTGCGGATCGTCGTCGATCCGTTCAGCGCCCCGTACCTGACCGGCGCCACGATCGACTGGCTCGACGGGCTCCAGGAGTCCGGCTTCAAGATCGACAACCCGCAGGCGACAGCGTCGTGCGGGTGCGGCCACTCGTTCCAGGTGGACGAGGGCGAGTCGCCTGAGAGCTCCGCGGGCGCGGGCTGCGGCTCCGGCTGCGGTTAGCCGGGAGCGTCCACTGCGCGTCGCCGTGGTCGGCGCCGGGCCGGCCGGGTTTTACGCCGCCAGCGCGCTGCTGAGCGCCGACCCGCCCGCCGAGGTCGACGTGATCGAGCGCCTGCCGACGCCGTGGGGGCTCGTCCGGCTCGGCGTCGCCCCCGACCACCCGAAGCTGAAGGAGGTCTCTCGGGCGTTCGAGCGTACGGCCGGGCTGCCCGGGTTCCGCTTCTTCGGGAACGTCGACTTCGGCGCGACGGTCGCGCACGAGGACCTGGCCCGCCTCTACGACGCGGTCGTCTACGCCGTCGGCGCGCAGACCGACCGGCGGCTCGGCATCCCCGGCGAGGACCTGCCCGGCTCGTGGGCCGCCACGCAGTTCGTCGCCTGGTACAACGGCCATCCCGACTTCCAAGACCTCGAGTTCGACCTCTCGCACGAGCGGGCGGTCGTGATCGGCAACGGCAACGTCGCGCTCGACGTCGCACGAATGCTCGCGCTGACGCCCGACGAGCTCGCCCCGACCGACACGACGGACGCGGCGATCGAGGCGATCAACGCGGCCGGCATCCGGGAGATCGTCGTCGTCGGACGCCGTGGTCCCGTGCAGGCGGCCTGGACGCCTGTCGAAGTGGGCGAGCTCGGCAAGCTTGCCGGCGCGGACATCCTCGTCGACCCTGCGGAGCTCGAGCTGGACGAGGAGAGCGCGGCGCAGCTCGAAGCCTCGCCGCCCACGGTGAAGCGAAACGTCGACCACCTGCGCGAGTACGCCGCGCGCGCACCTGAGGGGAAGCCCCGCGCGATTCGCCTGCGCTTCCTGCGTTCGCCGGTGGCGATCCTCGGCGAGGACAAGGTCGAGGCGATCGAGCTCGTCCGCAACGAGCTCGTCGGTGGTCGTGCGGCCGCGACGGATGAGCGCGAGCGGATCGAGTGCGGCGTCGTGTTCCGCAGCGTCGGCTATCACGGCGTCCCGCTCCCCGGCGTCCCGTTCGACGAGGCGACGGGCACGATCCCGAACGACGGCGGCCGAGTCGAGCCGGGGACGTACGTGGCCGGCTGGATCAAGCGGGGCCCGAGCGGTGTGATCGGCACGAACAAGAAGGACGCGACGGAGACGGTCGGGCTGCTGCTCGCCGACGCGGCGGAGGGACGGCTGCCGCCTCCCGAGGACGCGCGCGACCTCGTCGACGTCCTCGCCGAGCGCGACGGCGAGCCCGTCCTCTACGCCGGGTGGGAGGAGATCGACCGGGTCGAGAAGGCGGCGGGCGAGCCGCACGGCAGACCGCGGATCAAGCTCTTCACGTGGGAGGAACTCCTCTCGGCCGCGCGCGCCGGATCTCCGCCGAGCGAAGTTCGCTTAAACCGTTGAGGCTCTGCGGCCGATAGAGGAGGCGTGGCGGCCCCGCCGATCGAATGCCTCCGCTGCGGCGAGCGCCGCGACGACCACGAGCACGAGCCCGAGTGCCCGCGCTGCGGCTACCTCGGCTGGGCGAAGGCAGTGGAGCTCGACGAGCGCATCCGGCGGGTCCTCAGGGACCGCCCGCCGGAGCAGCGGCGCCTGCGCGTCGTCGCCTAACATCGGTTTCCGTGGCGACCACGGAACGCGAGCAACTTTGGGGCGGTGAGACGACGAAGGCAGTTGCCAACTTTCCGGTTTCCGGCGAGCCGATCCCCGTCCACGTCGCACGCTGGCTCGGCCGGATCAAGGGCGCGGCGGCGCGCGTGAACGCCGAGCTCGGCTTGCTCGACCCGGACAAGGCCGAGCGGATCGCCGCGGCCGCGCGGCGCATCGCCGACGGCGAGCTCGACGACCAGTTTCCGATCGACGTCTTCCAGACGGGCTCGGGAACCAGCTCGAACATGAACGCGAACGAGGTGCTCGCGACGCTCGCGGGCGACGACGTCCACGTGAACGACGACGTCAACATGGGGCAGTCGTCGAACGACGTCTTTCCATCGGCGGTCCACCTCGCCGCGCTGGAGCAGCTCACGGCGGATCTGCTCCCTGCGCTCGACAGGCTCGCGACCTCGCTCGCGGCGAAGGCCCGCGAGTTCGACGACGTCGTCAAGTCGGGACGAACGCACTGGATGGACGCCGTCCCGGTGACGCTCGGGCAGGAGTTCGGGGGCTATGCGGCCCAGGTGCGCCAGGGCGAGCGGCGCGTCCGCGCGACGCTCGAGCGGGTCGGGCAGATCCCGCTGGGCGGCACGGCCGTCGGCACCGGGCTGAACACCCACCCCGAGTTCGCGGAGCGAGTCCGCCAACTGCTCGCCGAGGAGACGGGGCTCGGGATCCACCCGCCCGCCGACCCGTTCGAGGCGCAGGCCGCCCGCGACTCACTCGTCGAGGCGTCCGGCGCGCTCAAGACCGTCGCCGTCTCGCTGACGAAGATCGCGAACGACCTCCGCTTCATGGGCTCGGGCCCGCGCGCCGGGCTCGCCGAGATCTTCCTGCCCGAGCTCCAGAAGGGGAGCTCGATCATGCCGGGCAAGGTCAACCCGGTCATCCCCGAGGTCGTCACGCAGGTCGCCGCCCAGGTGATCGGCAACGACCAGGCGATCACCGTCGGGGGCATGAACGGCCACTTCGAGCTGAACGTGTACGTGCCGATGATCGCGCGCAACCTGCTCGACTCGATCCGCCTGTTGTCGAGCGCCTCGCGATTGCTGGCCGAGAAGTGCGTCGACGGGATCGAGGCCAACCGCGAGGCGTGCGAGCGCTACGCGGAGCTGACGCTCTCGGCCGCAACGGCGCTGAACCCGTACATCGGCTACGACCGGGCGAGCGAGATCGTCAAGGAGGCCGCGTCGTCGGGGCGGCCTCTGCGCGAAGTCGCACGCGAGCAGGGCGTTGACGAGGCGACCCTCGACGAGGCGCTGGACTATCGCAAGATGGCCCGCCCGCACGACTCGTAGCCTCGCCTGCTTGCCAACTCGAGGAATCGCGCCTACATTGCCGGGCTGACAGAGGGCCGCAGGGACGGCCCTTCGGGGGTACTACTCACAGGGGGAGAGATGCGAGGAAGGTGGATCCGTGCGGTCCTGCTGCTGGCAGGCGCCGCACTAACGCTCGTCCTGGCTGCAGCGACAGCCCCGGCCGCCGGACCCGGCGGCAAGCTGTCCAAGGAGGAGCGAGCCGCGGTCGCCAAGGCGCGCGCGGAAGGCAAGAACTCGGTGATCCTGCTGATCGCCACACAGCCCGGCCAGGCGAAGGCCGTCGCCGACGGGCTCGAGGGCCTCGGCGCAACCGTCGGGTACCGGGACGACCAGCTCGGCTACGTCCGGGCGCGGGTCCCGCTCGACAAAGTCCAGGAGGCCGTCGGCCTGCCCGGCGTCGCAGCGGCCGACGTCGACCAGACGATCCCGCTGCCGGACCCGCGGCCGGAGGGCGTGAGCCCGGTCGCAGCGCAGCCCGCGCCCGGTGCCACGACGCCGCGCGTGAACCCGTACATGCCGACGCAGGACACGAAGGCGGCGCAGTTCGTGAACGCGCACCCGACGTGGGACGGCCGGGGAACGACGATCGGCATCGTCGACACCGGCATCTCGCTCGACCATCCGAGCCTCACGACGACGAGCACGGGTGAGCCGAAGATCGTGGACTGGGTGACGGGCACCGATCCCGCCGACGGCGATGACCCGACGTGGGTCGACATGGAAACGCAGGTGAGCGGGAGCTCCTTCGCGTTCGGCGGCTTCACCTACACGGCGCCGTCGGCCGGGAGCTACCGGATCGGCCACTTCAACGAGCGCAACCCCCTCTTCGGAGGCGAGCTCGGCAACGACGTCAACCGCGACGGCAACCCCGCCGGTTCGAGCGGGCTCTTCGGGATCCTCTGGGATGCTTCGAGCGGCAACGTCTGGGTCGATACCGACCAGGACCGCTCGTTCGCCGACCAGACGGCGATGAAGGACTACAAGGTCGCAAGGCAGTTCGGGTGGTTCGGAACGGACAACCCCGCCACTGCCGTGCAGGAGCGTCTGCCCTTCGTCGTCCAGACGAACGGCCCCGCGAAGTTCGTCAACCTGGGCGTCATCTCGGGTGCACACGGCTCCCACGTCGCCGGGATCGCAGCGGGGAACGCGCTCTTCGGCGGGCAGATGAGCGGTGCCGCGCCCGGCGCGAAGATCGTGTCGTCGCGGGCCTGCCTGTTCGTCGCGGGCTGCACCGCGCACGCCCTCTTCGAGGGGATGATCTACGTCGCGAAGCAGTCGAACGTCGACGTGATCAACATGTCGATCGGCGGACTGCCGGCGCTCAACGACGGCAACAACGCTCGGTGCGCGCTGTACGGCCGCCTGATCGAGCAGTCGAACGTGCAGATGTTCCTCTCGGCCGGTAACAGCGGCCCGGGCGTGAACACCGCCGGTGACCCCGGTCTGTGCACGAACGTGATCGGCATGGGTGCGTACATCACGTCCGACACGTACGAGCGTGACTACGGCACGCCGATGCCGTTTGCCGACAACCTGCACTACTTCAGCTCGCGTGGACCGCGTGAGGACGGCGGTTTCTCGCCGAAGCTCGTCGCGCCCGGCGCGGCGATCTCGACGACGCCGCTCTGGCAGCCGGGCGGCCCGGTCGCGGGCACGTACGCGCTGCCCCCGGGCTACTCACTGTTCAACGGCACCTCGATGGCCTCGCCACAGGCGGCCGGCGTCGGCGCACTCCTGGTGAGCGCGGCGAAGCAGGCCGGCGCCCAGCGCCAGCCGGCGCAGATCCGGCAGGCGCTGCTGTCGTCCGCCCGCTACCTGGACCCGTCGCGCTTCCAGGCGTACGACCAGGGGCTCGGGCTGATGAACGTCGAGGCGGCCTGGGAGCTGCTGAGGACGAACCTGAAGACGGTCGACATCACCGGCACGGTGCCGGTGAACACGATCATCAGCGGATTCCTGGCGACGCCGAACGTCGGCACCGGGATCTACGACCGTGAGGGTGTGACCGCCGGAACGACGTACGCGCGGACGTATACGTTCACGCGCAACGACGGTCCCGGCGGATCGATCACGTACAACGTCGGCTGGGTTGGCAACGACGGCACGTTCTCGGCGCCGTCGTCGATCACGCTCGGCAAGGGCGCTTCGGCGACGCTGCCGGTGACGATCACACCGGCCGTCGGATCACATTCGGCGATCCTCACCCTCGACGACCCGTCGTCGCCGGGGATCGAGTACTCGACCATGAACACGGTGATCGCGCCGTACGCGTTCACGGCCCCGAGCTACTCGCAGACGATCACGGGGGACATCGCCCGGGGTCAGTCGAAGCACTACTTCTTCCGCGTTCCGGCAAACACGCCGGCGCTGAAGGTCGACATGACCGGCGGCGGCGACGCGGCCGGTGCCGGCGCGATCCGCTTCCTGCGCTGGCATCCGTTCGGGCTCGCGATCGACTCGAACGCAGTGTCGAACTGCTACAACGGCGCGCCGGGCGGCTGCATCACGGGCAGCCCGACCAGCCGCACGGTGACGAACCCGCAGGCGGGTGTCTGGGAGGTCACGATCGACGCGCGGCGGAACTCCGACGCCTTCCCGGCGCCGGCGCCGTTCACGCTCACCGCGTCGATCCTCGGGGCGAAGGTCGAGCCGAACCCCGACACGATCGCCTCGGCGACGATCGGCACTCCCGTCAGCCGGAGCTACACGCTGACGAACCTGCTCGGCGCGTTCACCGGCCGGGCCGTCGGCGGGTCGATGGGGAGCGCGAGGATCGCCACGCCGACGATCGCGAATCACGCGGTCCAGAACTCCGACGTGACCGTGCCGGCCGGGGCGACGTCGCTGCGCGCGACGATCGGCAGCCCGTCCGACCCGGGTGCGGACCTCGACCTCTTCGTCTACAACTGTACGTCGGGCACCTGTGTGCTCGCCGGGCAGAGCGCCGACGGAGACTCCGAGGAATCGGTGACGATCGCCAACCCGGCAGCGGGCGCGTGGAGGGTCACCGTCGACGGGTTCGCGGTTCCCGCGGGGACCACGACCTACAAGTACATCGACGTGTTCTTCACGACCTCGCCGCTCGGGTCGATCACGGTCACGGACACCAACATGCTCCGGCCGGCCGGGGCGACCTGGACGGTTCCGGGCACGGTGACGGCGAACGCCGCGCCGGGCAGTGGACGCGTCCTGTACGGCAACGTCCAGGTGCGGACGGACACGAACGTGCTCGTCGGCTCCGGCGACGTGATCGTCCAGAACGTCAACTAGCAAGCGCTGACCGAGGGAGTCCCCGCTTCGGCGGGGGCTCCCTCTCTTTTCTCTATGGGGAGACGCAGTCGAGCGCGTCGAGCTGGAGCGTCGCCCGGCTGCCGCGCATACCGCGCGCCTGCACGACGGCGCTGTCGCAGCGGTCGAGCCGCGCGGCGAGCACGACCCTGAAGCGCCCGCGGACGTCGGCGCGCACGTTCCGCGTCGTCGCTCGCGTGGGCAGGGAGACGAGCAGCTTGACCCTCTCCTGCTGCTTGAAGCCCGAGCCGCGAACGGTCAAGGGTTGAAGGTCGACGGCGCGGAGGCTCGGCTTGGCGGCTCCCCCCGCCAGGATCGAAGCGATCGCTGCCAGCGCGATGAGCTTCACGGCCACATGATGCCCGCGCTTCGAGCCCGCTGCGCTCCTTTACTTTGCGGCGATTTCTCGGTACTCTCCGCCGCCTCCGCACGCTGATCGGAGCGTGGGGGACGGGGCACGCGCACGGAACGACGCGCTCACGCCGCGAGGGTCGTTTCCGGTCCGGCGGGCTAAAGGGAATCCGCCGCGAAGTCAATTACGAGGGGAGAGAGAGTGACGCGAATTCGATCTGTGCTCGCGCTGAGTCTTGCGGGCACACTCGTCGTGCTTCTCGCGCTCGTCGGCTCAGCCGGTGCACGTGTCTCCGCTGGAGGCGCGGACAGGTTCGAGCAGGTTGCCGACGGGACGGTGGAGGCGACAGCGATCACACCGCTCGGGTTGGACCAGACACCCGCAACGTTCGTGGTCCAGCTCGAGGGCAACTCCGTCGCCGAGGTGCAGGCCGAGCGCGGCCAGCGGCTCAGCCGGACGGAGAAGGAGCAGATCAAGGCTGACCTTCGCGGGCGGCAGGAAGCCGCCAAGGGTCAGATCCAGGCGGCCGGCGCCGAGGTGCTGACCACCTACCAGTCGGCGATCAACGGGATCAAGGTCCGCGCGGCGCACGACAAGGTCGCGGCGCTGGCAGCTATCCCCGGAGTCGTCGCAGTCCGGCCAGTGCTCGAGGCCCACAGGCCCGACAACACCAACGGCGTGCCGATGGTCGGCGCACCCGCCGTGTGGGCCGGCACCCCCGGTTTCCGGGGCGAGGGCATGAAGGTCGCGGTCATCGACACGGGCGTGGACTACACGCACGCGAACTTCGGCGGCCCGGGCACGGTCGCGGCGTACAACGCTGCGAACGCGACCGACACGGCCCCTGCCAACCCGGCGCACTTCGGGCCGGCGGCGCCGAAGGTCAAGGGCGGCATCGACCTCGTCGGTGACGACTACAACGCCGACGGTACGGCTGCCCAGCAGGTCCCGCATCCGGACCCGAACCCGCTCGACTGCAACGGGCACGGCTCGCACGTCGCCGGCTCCGCCGCAGGCTTCGGCGTGCTCGGCACGGGTGCGACCTACGCAGGGCCCTACAACGCGGCCACGATCGCGAGCAACACGTGGAACGTCGGTCCGGGCGTCGCGCCGAAGGCCGACGTCTACGCAGTCCGTGTCTTCGGTTGCTTGGGCTCGACGAACCTCACGGTCGACGCGATCGAGTGGTCGGTCGACAACGACATGGACGTGATCAACATGTCGCTCGGCTCGCCGTTCGGCTCCGCCGACGACGCGTCCGCGGTCGCCTCGACGAACGCCGCCAAGTCAGGCGTCATCGTCGTGACCTCGGCCGGCAACAGCGGCCCGAGCCAGTACATCACCGGAGCGCCGGGTGCCGGCACCGGGGCGATCTCGACCGCGGCGCTCGACCCGGTCCAGACGATTCCCGGCGCGAACATCACGACGCCCTCCGGCCCGGTGACTGCGATCAATGCGAACGGTGAGCCGTTCACGACGCAGACGCTCACGGTCAAGAAGCTCGTCGACGACCCGGCGACGCCGACCGTGAACGAGTCGCTCGGCTGCTCGGTTGCCGCGTTCGGCGGCCCGCTTCCGGCCGGCACGATCGCAGTCGTCCAGCGCGGGGTCTGTGCTCGCGTTGCGAAGGCGATCTTCGGCCAGCAGGCCGGGGCGACGATGGTCCTGATGGTCAACAACGTGAACGCGCTCCCGCCGTTCGAGGGCAAGATCACCTCGAACCCCGACGACGGCACGCCGTTCATCGTCACGATCCCGTTCCTCGGCGTCAGCCTCGCCGACAACGCGAAGTTCGTGACGGGCCAGAGCGTGACCGTCTCGCCAACGAACCTCACGAACCCGGGCTTCAAGGGCTTCGCGTCGTTCTCGTCGGGCGGTCCCCGGACGGGTGACAGCTGGCTGAAGCCGGACATCACCGCTCCGGGCGTCAGCATCATGTCCACGGACTCCGGCAGCGGGAACGCCGGGACGATCATCTCGGGTACGTCGATGGCCTCGCCGCACGTCGCAGGTATCGCGGCGCTCGTCAAGCAGGCGCACCCGTCGTGGGGGAATCCCGAGGACTACAAGGCGGCGATCGTCAACACGGGCAACCCGTCCGAAGTGACGGGCTACCGGACGAGCCGTGGCGGCACGGGCCTCGCGCAGGCGGGTCCCGCGACGATGACGCAGGCAGTCGCGATCGGCGATCGGCTGACGGCGACGTTGAACTTCGGCTTCGAGGAGCTTGCACGTGATTACTCGAAGCAGAAGCAGATCACGATCCGGAACCACGGCAGCTCGGCGATCACGTTCGGCGTGGCTCAGGCCAACGCTGCGGGCTCTCCGCACACGGTGTCGTTCAGCTCCGATTCCGTGACCGTGCCGGGCGGCGGTCAGGCGGTCCTCCAGGTGAGGCTGAACATCCCTGTCGGGACTGCCGGCAACACTGATGCGTTCCGTGAGGTCGCCGGTCTCGTCACGCTGACTCCGGGAGCGGGGCAGAACGCGGGCGTCATGCTGCGCGTTCCGTACTACCTCGTTCCTCGGGCGCTGTCGGACGTCAACACGAGGATGACCACGCACAGCGTGCCGGCCTCCTCGCCGACGGCGAACGTCCGGGTCACCAACCGGGGCGCCATCGCCGGCGATGCCGACTTCTACGCGTGGGGCCTCGAGGATCCGAAGGACTCCGCGCGGGTCTCCAACGACCTGTACGGCATCGGTCTGCAGTCGCACCCGTTCCCATCCGCCACGGATGCGACCAGGCGGCAGCTCGTGTTCGCAGTGAGCACGTTCGGTCGCTGGTCGAACGCGGCGACGAACGAGTTCGACATCGAGGTCGACGTCGACAACAACGGCAGCGTCGACTACGTCGTGGTCGGCGTGGACGTCGGTGCAATCACGACGGGCGTCTTCGACGGAGTGATGGGTACGTTCGTGTTCAGCACCCGAAGCGCGGGTGCGAGCCGGACGTTCAACGCGTGGGCGCCGCACGACGGCACCACGCTGCTGCTGCCCTTCCTGACGTCGCAGATGTGCCGCACGGGCGAGCCGTGCCTGAGCCAGGCCACGAACCCGCGGATCACCTACGGCGCGATCAGCTTCGACCTCGTCAACGGCGGTGTCGATGAAGTCGCTGGAACCGCGAAGTTCAACGTCTGGAACCCCTCGATCTCGCAGGGGATGTTCATTGAGGACCTCGCACCTGGTGCGGACGCTGACGTGCCGCTCACGATCAACCCGACCGAGTGGGCGCTGACCCCGGCGAAGGGTGCCATGATCGTCACGCACGACGACAAGGCGGGCCGCGAGGAAGCGGACCTCCAGGAACTGACGCTGAGGTAGTCCCGCGGCAGTTCGTTCGACCGAAAGGGCCCCGCAGCGCGGGGCCCTTTCATTTACCTGCGCTAGTACGCGACGGCGCCGCGGCCCGTCTCGGCGGCGTGGCGCTGCTCGTCGGCGCGGTAGCTCGAGCGCACGAGCGGGCCCGCGAAGACGGAGCCGAACCCGAGCGCCTCTCCCTGCTCGCGCAGCCAACGGAACTCGTCCGGGTGCACCCAGCGGTCGATCTGCGCGTGCTGCGGCGAGGGCTGGAGGTACTGGCCGATGGTGACGACGTCGACGCCGTGGGCGCGCAGGTCGCGCATCGTCTCGACGACCTCGTCGTTCGTCTCCCCGAGGCCGACGATGATCCCCGATTTCGTCAGCACCGGGTAGTCCGCGAGCTCCTTCGCGCGCCGCAGCAGCCAGAGCGCCTTGTCGTAGCTCGCCTTGGCGCCGCGCATCCGGCGGTGCAGCCTGCGCACCGTCTCGATGTTGTGGTTGAAGACCTCCGGGCGCGCGGCCAGCACCGTGCGCAGCGCCTCTTCCTCGACGCCGAGGAAGTCAGGCGTGAGCACCTCGACGCTCGCCTCGGGGAGCTTCTTCTTCAGCGCGCGGATCGTCGCGGCGTAGTGGCCGGCGCCGCGGTCGGGCACGTCGTCGCGGTCGACCGAGGTGACGACGACGTGCTTCAGCTGCATCTGCGCTGCGACCTGCGCGAGCCGCAGCGGCTCGAGCGGGTCCGGCGGAGCCTCGGGCTTCCCCGAGTGGACGTAGCAGTAGCGACACGCGCGCGTGCACGTGTCGCCGAGGATCTGGAACGTCGCGGTGCCGCGGCCCCAACACTCGGCGATGTTCGGGCAGCGTGCCTCCTCACAGATCGTGTGCAGGCTGGCGCCGTGGATCAGCTTCTTGACGTCGAAGTAGCGACCGTCGGCGCTCGGCGCGCGGACCTTCATCCACTCCGGGCGGCGGGGCCGTTCAGCGACTGGCAGCGAGGTCTGCATGGGGCTGTTTCTCGAACGTTAGTCCGAAGACCTCGGCGAGCGCATTCGCGGCCGGACCGCGCACCTCGTCGACCGTGAGCGGCCGGCCGAGCTCGCGCGCCATCGTCGTGAACGCGGCGCCCTCGAGGCCGCAGGCGGTGATCCAGTCCGTGAACGGCGCAGGGTCGAGGTCGACGTTGAGCGCATACCCGTGCGTCGTCACCCACTTGTGGATGTGGATCCCGATCGAGGCGATCTTGCGGGGAGGTGATTCCAACCAGATTCCGGTCAGGCCCTCGATCCTCACACCCGCGAGGCCGAAGCTCTCGAGGGTGACGATCAGCGCCTCCTCCAGGTCGCGGCAGTACCTCTTCACGTCCTGGCCGTGGCGGCTCAGGTCGAGGATCGGATAGCAGACGAGCTGACCGGGCGCGTGGTACGTCGACTTGCCGCCGCGGTCTGTCTCGACCAGCTCGACGGCTGCGCCTTCCGGGACGTGCAGCTCGTCCTCGTCGGCGCGACGGCCCAGCGTGATCACCGGCGGATGCTCGAGGAGCAGAACGGTGTCCGGGATCGCGCCACGCGAGACCTCGGCGGCCAGAGCGCGCTGCAGCTCCCACGCCTCGCCGTACGGCGTCACGCCGAGGTCGAGCAGGTGTGCGCGGCGCTCCACGAGCCCAGCGTAACCGCCGAGGCTCAGACGAGGCCGAGCTCGTGGCCGCGGATCACCGCCTCGAGCCGCGTGTGCACGTCGAGGCTGGCGAGGATGCCGCGGATGTGGTTGCGCACCGTCTCCGGCGCAATCCCGAGCACGCCCGCGATCTTCTCGGTCGAGAGACCGGTGGCGAGGTGGTGCAAGACGTCCAGCTGCCGCGGCGTCAGGTGAACCGACTCGGTCTGCACTCGGGCCGGTAGCTCTGCAGGATCGGCGAGCCCGAACACGCCCACGACCGTTCCCTGGTCGAGGAGCTGCGTCGAGCTGACGTCGATGCGAACGCTTCGCCCGTCGACCGTGCGCACGGCGACGGTCGCATCGGTCGTCTCCGTAGTGCCGAGGATCTTGGACGTGAACTCCTGTCGCGCGAGCTCCGCGTAGGCGGGCTCGACGATCTGGCTGATGCGCATGCCGCGGAGGTCGCCGAAGTGCTCGACGGCGGCCTGGTTCAGCCAGCGCACGATGCCGTTGCGGTCGAGGATGTAGGCCGGCACGGTCAGCTTTGCGATCGACGGCGCCAGGTCCGGCGCGATGCGGCGGAGCTCTTCGATGCTTCCCCCCGGATACGACATACGACGAGGATCCCCCCGCGAGCGTCCGAGCGCAAGGGCGATCGCGCTTGACGCATTTGGGTCAGGACACGCGGGCGGCTCGCTGGCAAAGCTTCACGGGGTTCGAGGGGGCCGCACCTCGGACCCCATCATGGGAGGGCCTGGTTCGACCCCGACGGCTCGGGGCCGGGCCCTCCCGTGTTGATCTCGGCTCCGGATGTGGCGCGTGCGCTTGAATCCCGCCGGTGACGTCCGAGGACCTCGCCGGCGCGATGCCGTTCGCGGGCCTGCTCGGCATCGAGCTCGTGCAGGCCGCGCCGGACGAGGTGCGCGCGCGCCTCGCGTGGGACGAGTCGCGCTGCACGGCGGGCGGGATCCTCCACGGCGGCGCGCTGATCGGGCTTGCCGACGCTGCCGGCGGGCTCTGTGCGTACCTGAACCTGCCCGATGGCGCGCAGGCGACCGCGACGATCGAGTCGAAGACGAACTTCTTCCGGCCGGTCACGGCAGGGCACGTCGAGGCCGTCTCACACGTGCTGCACCGTGGTCGGACGACGATCGTCGTCGAGACCGACGTGCGCGACGCCGACGGCAAGCACGTCGCCCGCGTCACGCAGACGCAGGCAGTGATCTAGGGCCCTCGCGGAGATCGCTGTGACCGCGGCCGCGACGCGGCCGCGCTTCAGTGGTTTGCGCGTCGTGAGTCCGCGCAAGCGGACTCACGGCTTGCGAGCTAGCTAATAGTCGGACTCTCCGAAGGTCTCGAGGCGCTGGCGCAGGTCGCGGAGGAAGCGGCCGGCGAGCGCGCCGTCGACGAGTCGGTGGTCGTACGTGAGCGTCAGGTTCATGATCGGGCGGATCGCGAGGACGTCGTTGCCGTGCTCGTCCTCGACCACCCAAGGGCGCTTGACGAGCGCATACGTGCCGAGGATCGCCGCCTGCGGTTGACTGATCACCGGCGTGCCGTGGAACGTGCCGTAGCCGCCGGGGTTCGTGATCGTGAACGTGCCGCCCTGGACCTCGTCCGGCGTCAGCTTCTTGTTGCGCGCGCGCTCGGCGATGTCCGTGACCGAGCGTGCCATGCCGAGCAGGTTCAGACCCTCCGCGTTCTTGACCACGGGCACGATCAGGCCCTTGCCGTCGGCGAGCTCGACCGCGAACCCGAGGTTGACGTAGTTGCGCGTGACGATCTGGTCGCCGCGGATCTCGCCGTTGATCCACGGGTAGTCCTTCAGCGTCTCGACGACGGCCCGCGCGACGAAGATCAGGTACGTGGGGTTGACCCCGTAGCTCTTCTGGTACTCGGGCTTCAGCTTCTCGCGGGCCGCGACGACACGCGACATGTCGACCTCGATCGCGCTCGTCACGTGCGCGGACGTGTCGAGCGACTTGCGCATGTGCTCGGCGATCCCGCGCCGCATCGCGTTCATCGGCTCGAGCTGCTCCCCGGCCTGAGCTGTGGCCGGCGCGGGGGCCGCAGCAGGAGCGGGCGGTGCAGGAGCCGGCGCGGGGGCGGCGGGTGCCGCCGGCGGGGCCGGAGCTTCGGCCGGGGCAGCCGGCGCCTCGGGCGTAGCCGCAGGCCCGGACTCGATGAACTGGAGGATGTCCTTCTTCGTGACTCGGCCGCCGCGCCCGGTCCCCTGCACCTGGCCCGGATCGACACCGTGCTCGGACGCGATCCGCGCGACGACCGGCGAGACGAAGCTCTTGCCGTTGCCGCTCACGTCCGTCGCCGTCTCGTCCGTCGCCGTCTCGTCGGTCGTGGTCTCGGCGGCCTCGGACGGTGCGGGCTTGGCCTCCTCGACCGTCTCCGCGGTCGGGGGCGTCGAGGGTGCGTCGCTCGCGGCGCTCGCCTCGGCCGCGGCCTGAGCGGTCGCCGGCTCGGGCACGTCCCCGTCCGTCGAGGGCGGCGCGGGAGCGGCCTCGGCGCCCTCGGGCGCGATCACGGCCAGCTTCGTCCCCACCTCGACGGTCTGGCCCTCCTGCACGAGGATCTCCGTGACGACGCCGCTCGCCGGAGAGGGCACCTCGGTGTCGACCTTGTCGGTCGAGATCTCGAGCAGGCTCTCGTCGGCGGCGATGGTCTCGCCGACCTGCTTGAGCCATTTCGTGATCGTCCCCTCCGAGACGGAGACGCCCATCTGGGGCATGACGACGTCGGTCGCGCCGGCGACGGCCATCAGTACTCCGTCAACTCCCGAAGGGAGGCCGCCACGTCCTCGACCTGCGGGATGAACGCCTTCTCGAGCGGCGGCGAGAACGGCACGGGCGTGTCCGGCGCCGCCAGCCGCTTCACCGGCGCGTCGAGGTCCTCGAACGCCTCCTCGGCGATCGTCGCCGCGATCTCGCCGCCGAAGCCGCCGGTGCGCGTGTCCTCGTGCAGCACGAGCACCTTCGACGTCTTCCGCACCGACTCCAGCACGGCCTGCTTGTCCCAGGGGAGGATCGAGCGCAGGTCGACGATCTCGACGGAGACCCCGTCGAGCGACTTCGCGGCCTCGTCGGCGGTGTAGACCATCGCCCCCCACGTCACGACCGTGACGTCGTTGCCCTCCTGATGGATGCGGGCCTTCCCGATCGGCGTCGTGTAGCGCTCCTCCGGCACCTCGGCCTTCACGCGCCGGTAGAGGTGCTTGTGCTCGAAGTAGAGCACGGGGTTCGGATCCTCGATCGCCGAGACGAGGAGCCCCTTCGCGTCCTCTGGCGTCGCCGGGCAGACGATCTTCAGGCCAGGGATGTGCGCGAACGAGCTCTCAGGGTTCTGCGAGTGGAACGGCCCGCCCGAGAACCCGCCGCCGGACGGCAGCCTGACGACGATCGGCACGGGCGTGCCGACGCGCCAGCGCTGCTTCGCGGCGATCGTGACCAGCTGGTCCCACGCACAGGAGATGAAGTCCGCAAACTGCATCTCGGCCACGGGCCGGAGGCCCATGATCGAGGCGCCGGTGCACGAGCCGACGATTGCGGTCTCGGCAAGCGGCGCGTCGATCACGCGCCAGGGGCCGAACTCCTCCTGGAACCCGAGCGTGACCTTGAAGGCGCCGCCGTAGACGCCGACGTCCTCGCCGATCACGAAGACGCGCTTGTCGCGCCTCATCTCCTGCCGGAGCCCGTCGGAGATCGCCTGGAGGTAGGTCCGTTCGGCCATTACTTGTGGTGCGGCGTGTCGAGGTCCTCGGGTGTCGCGTAGACGCCCTCGAGCAGCTCTGACGCGTCCGGCAGCGGCGACTCCTCCGCGCGCTGGAGCGCGTCGTTCAGCAGCTTCTTGACGCCGGCGGCGATCTCGTCCTCCTCGTCGCCGCTCATGTTCGCGTGCTCCTGGAGCCAGACGCGGAAGCGCTCGAGCGGGTCGCGCTTCGCCCACTCCTCGAACAGCTCCTTGGGGACGTAGAACGCGTCGTCGTGGACGGCGTGGCCTTCCATGCGCAGCGTCTGGCACTCGAGCAGCGTCGGCCCGCCGCCCTCACGCGCCTTCTCGATCGCGCGCTTCGCCTCGCGGTAGACGGCGAGGACGTCGGTGCCGTCGACGACGACGCCCTCGAAGCCGTACGCCTGCGCGCGGTCGGCGACGTGCTCGGTCGCGTACTCGAGGTGCGTCGGCGTCGAGTACGCCCACTGGTTGTTGTCGCAGACGAAGACGATCGGCAGCCGGCGCGTACCGGCGAAGATCATCGACTCGTGCGCGTCGCCGCGCGCCGAGGCGCCCTCGCCGAACCAGCCGACCGCGACGCGGCGCTCCTCCTTGATCCGGAACGCGAGCGCGCAGCCCGTCGCGACGGGGAGCATCGCGGGCAGATGGCTGACCATCGCGATCATCCCGAGCCGCGCGTCGGCCATGTGGACGTTCCCGTCCTTGCCCTTGGTCGGCCCGTCGCGCCGGCCCATGTACTGGGCGAAGATCCGCCAGGGCTCGACCCCGCGCGTGATGTGGACGCCCATGTCGCGGTGGAGCGGCGTGCCGACGTCCTCGGCGCCCATCGCCGTCGCGACGCCGATCGAGGCGGCCTCGTTGCCGCGGCCGGTGTAGAACGAGCCGGGGATCTTCCCCTGCCGGTAGAGGATGTGCCCGCGCTCCTCGATCCCGCGCGTGGTCAACATCGTGCGGTAGATGCCGAGCAGGTCCTCCCGGTCGAGGCCCGCCTCCTTCACTTCGCTCAGCGAGGCGACAGGCTCGGCCTCTCTCACTGCCATGCCTCGGACTCTAACCACTAGCCTGCGCGGAGTGAGGTCGCGAAGGCCGCCCGATTGGCTGATCGAGGAGCGGCGAAACGCGCTCGGCCACTGGGCTGCGTTCTGCCTCTCCTGCGGCCATGCGCTCCGCTACTTCGAGGAGCTCGAGGCGGAGGTCCCAGCGGCGTGCCCGCAGTGCGGCGGCGAGGTACGCACGCGCTGCGCCGAGTGCGGGACGCAGTTCGCATCTGCGTTCGCGACGACGTGCGAGGCCTGCGGCGAGCCCTTGCGGCCGGACGAGGCCTTGGGACTTCGGATCAGACGCGAGGGCTGACGATCTGGCTGAAGCGGATCACGGTCACGGTCGCGTCCTGCGCGACCTCCCGGTTGTAGAGCTGCGAGAGGAACGTCGCCATCTCCTCGGGCCGCCTGATCTCCGGGTTGTCGTGCTCGATCTCCCGCGGCGAGAGATCGCGGAGCTGCTTGACCTCGACCTTGTCGATCACGGCGTCGAAGACCTTCTCGCGGGGCCCGAAGCGGACGCCCGTCAGCACCGAGACGACCATGCCCTTCTTGTACTTCCTGGACTTGTCGCCGAGCCGGATCGTCGCCGTCTTGCGGTGGCTGCGGAGCTGGTCGGCGACCACGGGCGAGTAGAAGTTGAGGGCATACATCGCGTCGCTCTTCACGAGGGGCCGCCGGCCGCGAGCATCATAAGCGCTTTCTGGGCCATCTCCCGCTCGCCCTTGTACGCGAGCAGGCGGGGAGCGTCCTCGAGCGGGAGCCAGCGCGCCTCGGCCACCTCGTGCCGAAACCGGGCCGGGATCTCGCCGATCCGGCCTCGCCGGTAGCGGAAGAGGTAGAAGCTGACGACCTTGAAGATCCGCTCGCCGCGGAAGTAGACGTAGCGGACGTCACCCAGCTTGCCGAGCGAGGTGCCCTCGAGACCGGTCTCCTCGGCGACCTCACGAAGGGCCGTCAGCTCGGCGGCCTCACCGGGTGAGATCAGCCCCTTCGGCAGCGCCCAGACCCCCTCCGGCTTGCCTCCCGGCCGGATCGCGGCGAGCCAGTGGCGGCCCGCCATCGTGCGGACGAGGACGCCGCCGGCTGAGAACTCGCGCGTCACGGTCTGTTTGTAACACGGCGGCGGCGGAGGCTTGCCAAGAGACCCCCAGCCCGGTTACACTGCCCTGGCACTCGGAAGGCCAGAGTGCCAAGTGTTGTCACAAAGTCGGCAAGAGACGGAGGAAACCATATGAATCTCCAGCCGCTCGGTGACCGCCTGATCGTTGAGGTCCTCGATGAGGAGGAGCAGACGACGAGCGGAATCGTGCTGCCGGACACGGCCAAGGAGAAGCCCCAGCGCGGTCGCGTGCTGGCGGTCGGGCCGGGCCCGCGGGACGAGGACGGCGAGTACATCAAGATGGACGTGGAGGAGGGTGACGAGGTCATCTTCTCCAAGTACGGGGGGACCGAGATCAAGCTCGGCACCGACGAGGTTCTGATCCTGCGCGAGTCGGACGTCCTGGCCAAGGTCGTCGGCGACCGCGCGATGGCGAACGCGTAGTAGGGGAGGAAGAACAGGAATGGCTCACAAGGAGCTCAAGTTCAACGAGGACGCGCGCCGCTCGCTCGAGCGCGGCGTGAACATCCTCGCCGACGCGGTCAAGGTCACCCTTGGCCCCAAGGGTCGGTACGTGGTGCTGGACAAGAAGTTCGGCGCCCCGACGATCACGAACGACGGCGTCACGATCGCGCGCGAGATCGAGGTCGAGGACGTCTTCGAGAACCAGGGCGCGCAGCTCGTGCGCGAGGTCGCCACGTCGACGAACGACGTCGCCGGCGACGGCACGACGACCGCGACCGTCCTGGCGCAGGCGATCGTCCGCGAAGGCCTCAAGAACGTGGCCGCGGGCGCGAACCCGATGGGGCTCAAGCGCGGCATCGAGACCGCCGTCGAGCAGGTCGTCGAGAACCTGAAGAAGCAGTCGAAGGAGATCTCGGGCAAGGAGGACATCGCGCGGGTCGCGAGCATCTCCTCGCGCGAGCGCGAGATCGGCGACGTCATCTCCGACGCGATCGACAAGGTCGGCAAGGACGGCGTCGTGAACGTCGAGGAGGGCCAGACGTTCGGGCTCGAGCTCGAGTTCACGGAGGGCATGCAGTTCGACAAGGGCTACCTGTCGCCGTACATGGTCACCGACCCCGAGCGCATGGAGGCCGTGCTCGACGACCCGTACATCCTGGTCGCGAACCAGAAGATCGGGGCCGTCAAGGATCTCCTGCCGGTGCTCGAGCAGGTCATCCAGGCCGGCCGCCCGCTGCTGATCGTGGCCGAGGACGTCGAGGGCGAGTCGCTCGCGACGATCGTCGTCAACAAGCTGCGCGGCACGTTCACGGCCGTCGCGGTCAAGGCGCCGGGCTTCGGCGACCGCCGCAAGCGGATGCTCGAGGACATCGGGATCCTCTCCGGCGGCGAGGTGATCACCGAGGAGATGGGCCTCAAGCTCGAGAACACGAAGCTCTCGCAGCTCGGGAAGGCTCGCAAGGTCGTCGTCGACAAGGACACGACCACGATCATCGACGGCGCCGGCGAGTCCGACGCGATCAAGTCGCGGATCAAGCAGCTGAAGTCGGAGATCGAGAACACCGATTCGGACTTCGACCGCGAGAAGCTCCAGGAGCGGCTCGCGAAGCTGTCCGGTGGTGTCGCCGTGGTCAAGGTCGGCGCTGCGACCGAGACGGAGATGAAGGAGAAGAAGCACCGCGTCGAGGACGCGCTCCAGGCGACCCGCGCGGCGCTCGAGGAGGGCATCGTGCCGGGCGGCGGTGTCGCGCTCCTGAACGCGATCGAGGCAATCGACCTCGAGAAGGTCGAGGGCGACGAGCGGACAGGTGCCGCGATCATCCGGCGCGCGCTCGAGGAGCCGCTTCGCCAGCTGGCGGAGAACGCCGGCCTCGAGGGCTCCGTCGTCGTCTCGCAGGTCCACTCGGCGAAGACCGGGTTCGGGCTGAACGTCGATTCGGGGGAGATCGAGGATCTCGTCCAGTCGGGGATCATCGACCCGACGATGGTGACGCGCTCGGCGCTGCAGAACGCAGCCTCGATCGCGAAGAACATCCTCACCACCGAGGCCGTCGTGGCCGAGGCGCCCGAGAAGCAGGGTGCCGGGGCGGGAATGCCGGGCGGCATGGGCGGCATGGACATGATGTAACCGGCCGAGAAAAGTCGCGCCTTCGGCGCTCAACTTTTCTCGGGGTTAGGCAGAAGGGCCGGCAAAGCCGGCCCTTCTGCGTTGTCGGGCTCGTTACGAGTTAGCCGATGATCAGACCGTAGATCTGCTGGTCGAGACCGCCAGCGTTCGGCGTCGTGTCCGCGCCGCACACCGGCGGGATGCCCGTGCAGGCTCGGGTCTGGAAGACGTCGAAGCCGTCCGTCCCGTCGCCGTTCGTGTAGCGCGGGTCCGTTCCCGGCACCGTGTCTCGGCCGTCCGCCCAGGTCATCAGCACCTTGGAGCCGACCGCGGAGATGTAGTTGTAGTCGCCGAAGAACGGAAGGTCGCGGTTGCCGAACTGCTCCCACTGGAGCGGGTACGCGACGGACGACGCGAGCGTCGTCGTCCAGGAAGAGCCGCCGTTCCCCGACGCCGCGTAGAACGATTGCACGGCGCCGCCGGTCGACGTGCTCCCGGGCGGGTTCGTCGGCACGTGCTGGTTCTGGAACGGGACGGTGCTCCAGTGGCCGTCGGGGCCTGTGGCCGTGTCGACTCGTGTGTCCTGCCAGACGACGTGCAGCCGGCCGCCGTTCGCGTCGATGTCGGGGTAGAACTGATTCCCCTTCGGCTGCGGGTCGATCCGGGTCAGCGGCGACCACGTCGCGCCGCCGTTCTCGGTCTTCGTGAAGTAGATCGACGCCTGACTCGCCGTCCCGGACTCGATCGTCCCGTAGGACGTGCCGGTCGGGCGTTGCGTGCCGGGAACCGTCGCCTCGACGACGACGTAGAGCTCGTCGCCTTCGCCCGCTACCGGGTCTGCGGCGTTCCGCGGAGCCGAGTTGACGCGGCCGAAGACGTAGCCGGTCTGACAGACGAGCGGCCCGTCGCCGCAGTCACGTGCGTCGTTCTGCGGGAACGGCCCCGCGCAGGCGCCGAGCGTGAAGTCGCCGCCCCCCACGCACGCGTCGTAGCGGGCCTGGCCGTTGACCGCCGGGTTGCCGGCGTGGTCGGTCATGTCCCAATGGATGAACTCCTGCGCAACGGCAGGCTTCGTGAACGTGCGCCCGCCGTTGTCGGAGCGGACCCACGCGATCGCGTCACGCTGGGCCTGACCCTGGTTGGGCTTGAACTCGTACTGCCGCCACGTCACGAACACGCGGCCGGTCCGGGTCACGGCGATGTCGCACTCCTGGTTGCCGTGGATCGACTCGGAGATCTTCTGCGTGTCCCAGGTGCGACCGCCGTCGGTCGAGCGCGAGAACTCGATGAAGTTGTTCGCGCCCGAGCCGGTGAAGCGGGCCCAGCAGACGTAGACGTTGCCCGAGAACGGGCTGTTCAGCCCGTCGTCCGCCTCGAGCTCGACCTTGTCCTCGAAGTGCCCGACTGCGAAGTTCGTCGGCGTCCCGCGGGACACGATCGTCGTGAACTCGTGGTCCGGCGCGGCGAACGGCGGGCCCCAGTTGTAGCGCGCGACCCAGATCGAGCCGTTCGTCGGCCTGACGCGGTTGAACGCGATCCCGCCGTAGTAGAGGTGGTTCGTCCGGTCCCAGTCCTGCACGGGATCGCCGGCGCTGGTGGTGAAGCCGAAGAGCGGCGACGCCTGGCCTTCCGCCGACGTGTCGGTCGGATATCCAGGCACGAGGCTGTTGATCCAGCTCGCGCCGCCGTCGGACGAGTAGTACATGCCCGCCCAGGCGTCGGTCGTCGTGGGCACGGGGCAGTAGTCGTTCGCGCCCGCGGTCATCTTCATCACGTTGAGCGGGTTGACCGCTGCTGTCGGCTCGTTCTGCTGACGCTCGCCGGCGTTCGGATTGGCCGGCGCGTCGCTGTTGCAGGTTGTGATCGTGACGTCGGTGCCCCCGTCGTGCCGCACATACGGCCGGTCGGTGATGTTCGTATCGGCCGAGATGGGCGCCACCACGGCCAGGGCGGCGACTCCGACGATCGCGACGGACAAGACTCGTCGCATTTTGAGAATCCCCCCTTATGCTCGTGGAGCCAGGATGCTAACGACCCCCCGAAAACAAAGAGACCGGCGAGGGGGCCGGTCTCTTCGAGGGGTGGGGGAGGTGGGTCGCTGTACTTATCGGCCGCCCTCGGCGACCCCTTTACCCCTTCCGAGGGAACCTCGCGCCTACACTGATTCGGTGCCTCTCCTGACCGCGAAACGGCCTCGCTCCTTCGTCCGCGTAGCCGGCCCGGACGCCGCCGACTACCTCCAGCGGATGGTCTCGAACGACGTCGAGGCGCTCGCCGCCGGGCGAGAGCTGCGAGGCGTTGCTGCTGACCCCGAAGGCCCGCGTGATCGCGCCGCTGCGGGTGCTGCGGCGCGCCGAGGACGACTTCCTGCTCCTGACCGAGCCCGAGCTCGGCGAGCGCGTTCGCGCGGAGCTCGTGCGGATGCGCTTCGCCGCCAAGGCGGAGATCGAGCCGGAGGAGCACACGTCGGCGCTCGTCTTCGGCGAGCGGCCGGAAGGCGCCGTCCGCAACGACGACTACGGCCGCGAGGCCTGGGAGGTCCTCGACGCCGAGCTCGAGGGTGAGCCGATTGCCGCCGAGGAGCTCGAGCGCCTGCGGGTCGCCGCGGGCACGCCGCGCTTCGGCCGCGAGATCGACGATCGCGTCCTCCCGGCCGAGGCCGGGCTGACCGAGCGCGCCGTCTCGTTCACGAAGGGCTGCTACCCGGGACAGGAGCCGATAGCGCGCCAGCACTACCGCGGCAAGCTCAACCGGCGGCTGCGCGTGCTGGAGCTGAGCGGCCCGGTCGAGCCGGAGGCCGAGCTCGAGCTCGACGCGAAGAAGGTCGGACGGGTGACGAGCGTCGCCGACGGGCTCGCGCTCGCCTACGTGCGAGTCGAGGTTCCCGATGACGCCGTGCTCAGCATCGACGGCGTCCAGGCGCGGCTACACTGACCGCTCCCAAGCGCCCGTAGCTCAGGGGATAGAGCGCTGCCCTGCGGAGGCAGAGGTCGCAAGTTCGATTCTTGCCGGGCGCACTTCGCGCGATCGTAGGGTTGGCGGGTGACGCACTACGAGACTCTGCTCGCCCTCCACATCGCGTCGGCGTTCACGTTCGTGTGCGCATACACGACGCTCTCGGCGCTCCTCGTCGCATGTCTGCGCGTCGACGGGCGCGCGAGCGCGCTCGCGCTCCTTCGCCTCGCGCGGCCCGCCGACGTTTTGGCGTGGGTCGGCGCGACCGGGACACTCGTGTTCGGGCTGTGGCTCGTGTCCGACACCGCGATCTACGGCCTGTGGGACGGCTGGATCATCGGCGCGCTCGTGCTCTGGCTGATCGCCGAGGAGGCGATCCGGCGCGAGGACCTGCTGTTCAGGAAGGGGAGGCAGGTCGTTCGCTCGGGCGACGCGGCCGATCTCCGCGACATCCTTCGCTCGCGTCACGCGGTCGCGCTGCACGTCGTCGGAGGCGCATCGCTGCTCGGTCTCGTCGTCCTGATGATCTACAAGCCGGCGTAGTCGTCAGCTCGTCGCGGTAGGACCCGCTCCGACGCCGCCGAACTTCGGCGGATGGCGGACACGCCCGACTCGCTCACGCTGAAGGACAACCGCGACGCGACCGAGCGCTACGAGCTCGTCGCGCGGTGGATCTTCTTCGCCCTCCTGGCAATCGTGCTGCTGCTCGGCCTTGCGAACGTCTTCGGCCAGAGCCCGAGCGGCTCGGAGGTCGAGTCGCCGGTCGCGCGGCTCGAGGTCTCGGCTCCGGCCGACGTGCGCGGCGGCCTTTACTTCCAGGGGCGCTACCGGATCACGGCGCACCGCGACATCGAGAAGGCCACGCTGGTGCTCGAGTCCGGCTGGCTCGAGTCGATGCACATCAACACGATCGAGCCCTCGCCGGTCGGCGAGTCGAGCCGCGACGGCGACCTCGCGCTCGACTTCGGCCACGTCGCTGCCGGCGACACGATCGCGGTCTATCTCCAGTTCCAGGTCAACCCCAACAACCTCGGTCGGCGCAGCCAGGACGTGCGGCTCTACGACGACACCGAGCTGCTCGCAACCGCAAACCGCTCCGTCACGATCTGGCCCTGAGGAGGCGCGATGGACATCGTCATCAGAGCGTTCTTCGCCTTCATCTTCGTCTTCCTGATCACGCGCCTGATCGGCCGGCGCGAGCTCTCGTCGCTCGAGCCGTTCGACCTGATCCTGCTCGTTGTCGTCGGTGACCTGATCCAGCAGGGAGTCACGCAGAGCGACATGTCGTTCACCGGTGCGCTGCTCGCTACAGGGACGTTCGCGTTGATGGTGCTCGCCGTGTCGTACGCGGGCTTCCGCTTCCGGCGCCTGGAGCCGCTGCTCGAACCCCAGCCGCTGATCGTCGTCCAGGACGGCGAGGTGATCGAGGCGAACCTGCGCAAGGAGCGCATGACCGTCGGCGAGCTCCTCGCGGAGGCGCGGCTCCAGAAGATCGCCTCGCTCTCGGAGGTGAAGTGGGCGGTGCTCGAGTCGAACGGCCGCGTCAGCTTCATCCCGAACGACTGATCGTGCCGCTCTACCTGACCGAAGCCGAGGTCGCCCAGCTGCTGACGCCGCGCGACGCTCTCGAAGCCGTCGAGGGCTGCTTCGAGCGTCTCGCTCGCGGGTCGGTGCAGAACCTGCCGCGCAACCGAATCGTGCTCGAGGACGGGGCCGTCGCGCTGATGGCCGCCGCCGACACAGAGCTCGGGTTCGCGGGCACGAAGTCGTACGCGTGGCTCGCCGCCGGCACGCCGTTCGTCGTCGTGCTCTTCGACCTCGATCGCGCAGAGCTGGCGGCGGTGATCGAGGCCGACAAGCTCGGCCAGCTCCGCACCGGCGCCGCGAGCGGCGTCGCAGCGAGGCATCTCGCGAAGCCGGACCCGCGTACGCTCGGCGTGCTCGGCTGTGGCTGGCAGGCCGAGACACAAGTCGCCTGCATCCGCGAGGCGTGCCCGACGATCGAGCGCGTGGTCGCGTACTGCCGCACCGAGGAGCGGCTCGAGCGCTTCTGCAAAACGGTCGGCGCCGAGCCGGGCGAGACGCACCGCGACGCAGGCGAGCAGGACGTCGTCGTCACCGTGACGACCTCGAAGGATCCCGTCCTCCGCGGCGAGTGGCTCCAGCCGGGCGCGCTCGTCTGCGCGGTCGGGGCGAACGACCCAGGCTCACGTGAGCTGGACAACGCCGTCCTCGAGCGCGCGACCTTCGTCTGCTGCGACTCGCGCGAGCAGTCGCGGCTCGAGTCCGGCGACCTGATCGAGCCCGTGGCGCAGGGCGTGCTCGACTGGCTCGAGGTGCACGAGCTTCAGGACGTCGTCGCGGGCGAGGTGCGTGGGCGCGCGGGGGACGAGGACGTCGTCGTCTTCAAGTCGAACGGGATCGCCGCGTGGGACGTCGCCGCCGCAGCGGCAGTGCTCGGGCTGGCGCGCGAGGCGGGCGCGGGCCGCGAGCTCTAGGTGGAAGACATCGTCGTCCGCACGGACTCGAGCGTGTCGCGGCCGAGCGCGCGGACGAGGTCCGGGTTCTCGAGCAGCCGCTGGAGCTGCTGCGGTGTCGTGCGGTTGAGGATGTAGCGGTCGTTCAGGATCTCGTCGAGCGAACGGCCGCGGTCGTGCTCGCGGATCACGTAGGAGGCGAGCCGATCCTCCTGGCTCGAGCGCTCGAACAGGAACGAGAACGGGTTCCGAAGTAACTGCGAAAACCGGCCCACGGGCTTATCGTAAACCTGATGAGGCGGAGAGCGACCTCGGGGCGGTTCGCCGAGCGCGTGATCAAGGGTTTCGACGACCGCGGCGCCGAGGAGCGGATCGTGGTCTGGATCGAGCGCCGCGAGGGCGCGGTCTGGGCCGTGGGGCGGGCGGTCAACCCGCAGCATCGCTCCAGCGACGAGCCCCGGCGCGACGACTACGTCTTCGAGGGGTTCGAGCTCGAGGACGCGCTCGAACAGGCGAACGACGTGCTCGAGGACGACGTCCGCGTCTCCGAGCAGGACGGCCGCCCGCAGCACGTGCGCCCCTTCACGCGCAAAGAGCTGCTCGGTCCGCTCGAGCGCTGGTTCTTCGGGCGTGGCGGTTCGTCGAGTAGCTAGGCAATAGGCGGCCGGACGTAGATCACGCCCTCGTGCTTCATCGGCACGAACGGCGCGCCCAGATCCATGACGACGCCCTCGACCTCGGCGAGCATCTGGTCGCAGACCACCTCGGAGTTTTCTTCGCCGCAGGGGATCGCGATCTCGACCTCGCCGACGGGCTCGGCGGGGAGCCCGTGCTCCTTCAGCATCTCGAGCAGCTTGTCGCGGTCTGGGATCCGAGCTGCCTCGACCTGGACCGAATCCGCCATGCCGCGAGCCTACCCCGGATCCGAGATCGAGCAAACCCGTGGTCGGATAGGGTTGCGCGGCGAATGGCGGTCGCGACCGGGCGCGAGCAGGGGCTCTTCATCGGCGGCGAGTCCGTCGAGCCTGCCTCGGGCGAGCTCCGGGAGCTGACCGAGCCCGCCACGGGCGACCAGCTCGCGAGCGTCGCGCTCGCCGGCGAGAACGACGTCGACCGCGCGGTCGAGGCTGCTCGCGGCGCCCTGACCGGGCCTTGGCTGAAGACGCCGCCGAACGAGCGCTCGCGGCTCCTGCACGCGCTCGCCGACGCCCTCGCTGCGAACCGCAAGGAGCTGATCGAGCTGGAGGCGCGCAACGTCGGCAAGGCGATCTCGTCGGTGAAAGGCGAGTTCGCGGTGTCGGTCGAGCAGCTCCGCTTCTTCGCCTCCGCGGTCGGCTCGATCGCCGGGCGCTCGAACCCGATCGGCGGCTCCCTGCTCTTCTACTCGCACAAGGAGCCCGTCGGCGTCTGCGGCCAGATCGTGCCGTGGAACTACCCGCTGCTGATGACGACGTGGAAGCTCGCTCCGGCGCTTGCGGCCGGCTGCACGGTCGTGCTCAAGCCCGACCCGCAGACGCCGCTCAGCGCGCTCCGCCTCGCCGAGCTCGCCGCCGAGGTCGGGTTTCCGCCGGGAGTGATCAACATCGTGCCGGGCGACGGGCCGACGACCGGCGCGTACCTCGTCAAGCACCCCGGCGTCGACAAGGTCGCGTTCACCGGGTCGACGAAGACGGGCGGCGAGATCATGCGGCTCTGCTCCGACCCGATCAAGCGGCTCACGCTCGAGCTCGGGGGCAAGAGCCCGAACCTCGTCTTCGCCGACGCCGACCTCGCCGACGCGATCCCGAGCGCGGCCTGGTCGATCTTCACCTGCGCCGGCCAGAGCTGCGAGGCGCGCTCGCGCCTGCTCGTCGAGCAGTCGATCTACGACGACGTGGTCTCGGAGCTCGCGGACAAGGCCCGGACTCTGCGCGTCGGCGACCCGCTCGACCCCGAGATGCAGATCGGCTCGCTGATCAGCATCAACCACCGCGAGCGCGTCCACGGCTTCGTCGAGCGCGGACGCGGCGAGGGGGCCGAGGTCGTGCTCGGCGGCGAGCCCACGGACGGGAAGGGCGCGTTCTATCCACCGACCGTGCTCGCGAAGGTCGACAACACGATGGAGGTCGCGCAGGAGGAGATCTTCGGGCCCGTCGTGACGGTGATCCCGTTCGAGGACGAGAAGGATGCCGTGCGGATCGCGAACGAGACGAAGTACGGCCTCTTCGCGACGGTCTGGACCGGCGATCCCGCGCGCGGACACCGGCTGGCGCGGCAGATCAAGTCCGGCATGGTCGCGATCAACCATCCGTACACGTCGTTTCCGGGGATCCCGTTCGGCGGGTACAAGCAGTCGGGCTTCGGTCGTGAGCTCGGGCTCGAGACACTCGAGCTCTACCTCGAGACGAAGAGCGTCGTCGTCTCCACCTCGCCGAAGCCGTACAACCCGTTCGGTCTGTAGCCGGAAGCCGCTACCGCTGGGCGGTCCTCGCGGCGGGCACCGCGGCGCAGGCGAGCTTCTCGACGTTCACGATCGGCCTGCCCTCGATCGCGCCGGCACTGCGCGAGGAGTACGGGCTCGACCTGCCCGGCGTCGGCCTCCTGCTCTCGGCGGGCGCGCTCGGGCTGACGATCGGACTGCTCCCGTGGGGGCTCGCGACGGATCGCATCGGCGAGCGACTCGCGCTCGGGCTCGGGCTCGCCACGTGCGGCGTGTTCATCGCGCTCGTCGCCTTCGCGGACGATGCGCTCACGGCCGGCGCGCTGTTCGTGGCCGCCGGTGCCGCCGGTGCGAGCGTCCAATCGGCGAGCGGCCGCGCGGTCATGCAGTGGTTCCCTCGGAACGAACGCGGCCTCGCGTTCGGGATCCGCCAGACCGCGATCCCGGTCGGCGGGCTGCTCGGCGCGCTGGTGCTCCCCGCCCTCGTGGACGCCGGAGGGCTGGCGCCGGCGTTCGTGTTCCTCGGGGCGCTCTGCCTGACGACCGCCGCGATCGGTTCGGCCGTCGTGCGCGAGCTGCCGAGCGAGGGCGTCGACCCCCATGACGTCCCGTGGACGCTGCGGGACTCGCGCCTCTGGCTGCTCTCGGGCGGCAGCAGCCTGTACGTGACCGCACAGGCCGCGCTCTTCGTCTTCCTCGTTCTGTTCCTCCACGACGAGCTCGGGCTCTCGACGGCGGAGGCCGCCGCGGTCTTCGGCGTGGCCCACGCATTTGCGATGGTGGCCCGGATCGCCGCCGGGCGCTGGTCGGACGTCGTCCGCTCGCGGATCGTCCCCCTGCGCCAGATCGGGCTCGCGACCTTCCTCGCGCTGAGTACGGCGTCGCTGCTGCTCGGAGCGCGGACGGCGGTCGTCGTTCCGCTCCTCGTCGTCGCGACCGTGCTCTCGGCCTCGTGGAACGGCCTCTCGTTCGTCGCCGCGGCCGAGCTCGCGGGGGTCGGGCGAAGCGGCGCGGCGATCGGCTTCCAGCAGACGGCGCTGGGAGTGACGATCGTCGTCGTGCCGCCGCTGTTCGGCGCGCTCGTCGACGCGACCTCGTGGCGGTTCGCGTTCGGCGTCGTCGCGCTCGCTCCGCTGCTCGGTTGGGGCCTGCTCTCACGCGTTCGGGTCTGACCAATTTGACCCATATGGGTCCAGCGCGTCGAGGCTCCTGTCGCGGACACTGTTCTCGGTTGCTGACACGCCGCAAGCGACGCGTAGTAATCCGCGTCGGTCACCCCCAACGACGGAGCCAACGATGTACAGGCGGAGCATGTTCCTCTTCTTGTCGGCGGTCGCGATCGTCGTGGCTGCCTTCTGGATCACCGACAGCTGGGTCCTCCGAGGAGCGACGCTTGCCATTGCGCTCGCCACCGCCTGGCGGTCGCTTGGCGACTACGAGCAAGCGTTCGTCGAGGCGGCAGGACGCGCCCTGTCCGGGGAGAGCAGCCGCGATGACGAGCGGATCCTGGGCAACCTCGGGAGCGCAGCTTGTGCGCTCGCCTACGCGGAGCCTGCTCGCGCTGGCGCCGCGACCCACTCGACGCCGCTGGGCCGGCTGAGCGAAGGCTCGGAGAACCAGCAGAGCCGCGCGTCGACGGCGGCGCCCGCCTAGCGCCTGAGCGAGAGCGCGGCGCCGACGGCGAGCAGCGCGATTCCGAGCAGCCTCGGCCACCCGATCGGGATGCGCTCGAGGCCGAAGAGCCCGAAGCGGTCGATCACCGCTCCCATCGCAAGCTGGCCGGCGATCAGCAGGCCGATCGTCGCGGTCGCCCCGATCCGCGGCGTCGCGAACGTGATCGAGAAGATCACGATCAGGCCCATCAGGCCGGCCGCCCACATCCACACCGGTGCGCGCACGCCTTCTGAGTAGCCGGCGAGGCTCTGGCGGGCGACGAGCAGCACCGCGAACGAGAGGATCGCGGTCAGCAACGTCGCGAAGGCGAGCGCCTCGACGATCCCGATGCGCTCGCCGAAGCGACTCATGATCGCGACCTGCACGGAGCCGGCCAGACCTGCGACCGTGGTCACCGCCACCGCGAGTGCCGTACCCCCGCTCATCGTCGGGCGAAGCTCTACGCTCTCCCGGTCAATGTCAAGGGAGGCAGGTTGATCCGCGTCTTCGTTCTCTACGAGCAGGAGCCCGACTCCGCGCGCTACGAGGAGCACGCCGAGCTCTGCCGCCGCGTGGCCGGCGGGACGTTCCGCCACGGCAAGGTGTTCGGCGCGCCGATGGGCGAGCCGAAGTTCCCGTACTACGCGGAGTGGGAGTTCCCGGACCGGGACGCCTTCAAGGCGGCTGCGCGCACCGAGGAGTTCGCGGCGACGGGCAAGGACGCGATGGAGCTGGGGATCCCGTTCCACGTCCACTTCGCCGACGTCGAGTGAGCGAGCCGTCGAGCCCGACTCCGCGCGCGCCCGAGGAGCTCGGGCTCGAGCGGATCGTGTACGAGAAAGCGCCGCCGCGCGCGACGATCACGTTCAACCGCCCCGAGGTCCTGAATGCCTTCGACTTCAAGCTCCTGCGGGAGCTCGGTCGGGCGTGCGAGGACGCGTCGTGGGACGACGAGATCCGCGTTGTCGTGCTCACGGGCAAGGGCCGCGCGTTCTGCGTCGGCGCCGACCTGCGCTCCTGGGCGGACGAGTACCTCGGCAAGCCCGACGAGTACTGGAAGTGGTTCGGCGCCTTCAAGGACGCGCACGACCGGCTGCGCGAGATCGGGAAGCCGACGCTCGCGCGGATCAACGGCATCTGCGTGGGCGGCGGCAACGAGCTCCAGATGGCGTGCGACCTCGCGGTGATGGTCGACGACGCGTTCATCCGCCACGTCGGGCCGGAGCACGGGTCGGTTCCTGCGGGCGGCGCGACGCAGTGGCTCACGCTCTTCGTCGGCGAGCGGCGCGCGCGCGAGATCGTGCTCATGTGCGAGCCGATCCCCGCGGCGACGTGTGCCGAATGGGGGCTCGTCAACTGGGCCGTGCCGGCGGCGGAGCTCGACTCGAAGGTCGACGAGGTGGTCGAGAACCTCGCGCGCAAGCTGCCGCAGACGACGCGCTACACGAAGCAGCACCTCAACTTCTGGAAGGACCTGGCGTGGCACGAGACGATCAACCACGCACGCGACTGGCTCGCGCTCTCGATGGCAACCGAGGAGCCGCAGGCGGCGGTGCGGAAGTTCCTCGAGAAGAAGGACTAGCCGGGTAGCTCGACAGGGACGACGTCGAGCGCGAGCGGTTCGCCGTCGCGCACGACCTCGACGGCGACCGGGACGTCGATCAGCTCGGCCGTCATCATGCGCTGAAGGTCGTCGACCGAGGTCACGGGGGTACCGGCGACCGCGACGACGAGGTCCTCCACTCGAAGCCCGGCGCGCGCGGCAGGCCCGTCCCCGACGAGCTCGACGATCTCGACCGCCGACTCGCGACCGAGCCGGCGCGCGACGCGGGGCGGGAGCGGGCGGGCACCGCCCGCGACGCCGAGGTACGCCCGCCGGTAGCGGCCGTCCGTCATCAGCGCGGCCACGATCTTGCGGGTGGCGGCGTTGATCGGCACGGCGAGACCCAGGCCGACGCCCGCAACGGCGGTGTTGATCCCGACCACGCGCCCGAGGCCGTCCGAGAGCGCGCCGCCGGAGTTGCCGGGGTTGAGCGCAGCGTCGGTCTGGATCACGTTCTCGACGAAGCGCACCGTCGATCCGGAGCGCGTCGGGAGCGACCGCCCCAGGGCGGAGACGACGCCGGCAGTGACGGAGCCGCCGAAACCGTGCGGGTTGCCCAGGGCGACGACGAGCTGCCCGACGCGTAGCGTCTCGGCGTCGCCGAGCTCAGCAGGCTCGAGCCGCTCGGCGTCCGCACGAAGGACGGCGAGGTCCGAGAGCGCGTCGGTGCCGACAACGTCGACCGCGCACTCGCGCCCGTCCGCGAACGACGCGACGCTGCCGCGCGCCGAGCGGTGCACGACGTGCGCCGAGGTGAGCATGAACCCGTCCGGCGTCACCACCACCGCGCTGCCCCCGCCGTCGAGCGTGCGGCCGCCACGCACCCGCCGCGCGACGCGCAGGTTCGCGACCGACGGCGACAGGCGCTCGGCTACCGTCGTCACGACGCGGGAGTAAGCGTCGAGCGCCTCGGCGTCCGGCAGCTCGTCGGGCTCACCGGGGCGCGTGTGCTCCGGAACGCCGTCGAGAAAGGTGAGGTCGGGCATCTCGACGAGGGTAGCTCCGAGCATCGACCCTGCGCCTTTGCGCCTCGCGGAGCCGGCCGCGGGGGAATGCGACAGGATTGGGCGCGTGGCCGAGGTCGAGACCAGTCGAGACGGTGCCGTGCTCACGATCACGCTCAACCGGCCCGAGGTCTACAACGCGTTCAACGCGGCGCTTCACGCCGCGCTCCTCGCGGCGCTCGAGGAGGCGCGCGACCCGGAGGTACGAGCCGTCGTGATCACCGGAGCGGGGCGCGGGTTCTGCGCGGGCCAGGACCTGACCGAGTTCCGCGAGGCGTCCGGCGACATCGCCGAGCGGCTGCGTGGCACGTACCACCCGAACATCCGCGCGATCCGTGCGCTCGAGAAGCCGGTGATCGCCGCGGTGAACGGCGCCTGCGCCGGCGCCGGTCTCTCGCTTGCGTGCGCGTGCGATCTCCGCATCGCCGCCGACAACGCGAACTTCGTTCCGGGCTTCGTCGGCATCGGTCTCGTGCCCGACTCGGGCGGCTCGTTCTTCATCGTCCGGCTGCTCGGGGTGGCGCGCGCGTTCGAGTGGATGACGTCCAACCGGCGGCTCACCGCCGCGGAAGCGCACGCGTGGGGAATCGTCGGCGAGGTTGCGGAGGCGGACCGGTTCTCCGAGCGCGTCACCGAGCTCGCACGCACGTACGCCGCGCTGCCGACGCGCGGGATCGCGCTGACGAAGCGGCTGTTCGACAACGCCTACCTCGTGGGGTTGGAGGAGCAGCTCGAGCTCGAGGCCGAGCTCCAGACCGCGGCGACGGAGACGCAGGACTTCCGCGAGGGCGTCACGGCGTTTCTCGAGAAGCGCCCGCCGGACTTCAGCGGGGCTTGAGCTCGACGGCGAGGTCGCAGTCGAGGGCCTCGGCGATCCGAAGCAGCGTGTCGATCCGCGGCGGCCGGCCGCCGCGCTCGAGGCGCGCGATCGCCGACTGCGTCGTGCCCGTCAGCTCGGCGAGCTCGCGCTGCGACAGCCCCTGATCGACCCGTCTCGCGGCCACGTCGTCCGCGATCTGGGCGAAGAGATAGCCCTCCTTGGGCGCGATCGCCTGCTCGGCGCGCTCGCGCAGGCGATCGAGCGCCGTCTTGCGCTCAGGACGACCCATAGCGATCATGCTATAGGGCAGAGAGGATCTCGTCCACTTCGGGCCAGCGGCCCTGCTGCTGCTTGGAGAAGAGCAGCCGCCCGTCTGCGACCACGTCGAACTGGCTCTTCGCGCCCTCGACGGGCGCCGCCTCGTGCTCCGTGCTCTTGTTGATCTCGGCCGCGAGACTCGCAGCCCGGCGGTCGTAGCCGTCTCAGACGGGGCAGTAGAAGATCTCGACGCGCACGGGAACATCATGCCCGGAGCGGCGGCCGCGCGTCACCGCGATGATTCCTCGGCTCGGAGAGAGTCTCAGCATTCGTACACGTCAGAAAGGAGGGTCATGACGAACAGGAAGATGTTCCTCAACCTCGCGGTCGGGGACCTCGACGCCTCCGTCGAGTTCTTCACCAAGCTCGGGTTCGCGTTCGACGAGCGCTTCACCGACGAGACCGCGACCTGCATGCTCGTCGGCGAGGACGCGTACGTGATGCTCCTGACCGAGAGCAAGTTCGACGAGTTCACGAAGAAGGGGCGAGTCGACGCGACCAAGCAGACCGAGGCGATGGTCGCGCTCACCGGCGAGAGCCGCGACGAGATCGACTCGTTCGCCGAGAGGGCGCTGGAGGCCGGCGCGACGGAAGCGGGCGACCCGTCCGACCTCGGCTTCATGTACACGCGCAGCTTCTACGACCTCGACGGGCACCACTGGGAGGTCTTCTGGATGGACCCGGTCGCGATCGAGCAGGGCCCCGCGGCCGCGAAGGCGACCTAGGCCGACCGCGGAGCGGAGCCCGGCGGCCCCGGGCTCCGCTCGCACGTCGTGCGAAGATCACGCCGTGGCTGAAGCGTCGCTGCCGCGTGGCACCGTGACCTTCCTCTTCAGCGACATCGAGGGGTCGTCGGAGCTCGTGCGGCGCTTGGGTGACGACGTGTTTGCCGCAGTCCGTGCCGATCATCGCCGGCTTCTGCGGGAGGCATTCGCGGCCCAAGGCGGGCGGGAGATCGACACGGCCGGCGACGGATTCTTCGTCGCCTTCGACAGCGCCCGCAGCGCCGCCGCCGCAGCGGTCAGCGCGCAGCTCGCGCTCGCAAAGTTCGCGCTGGCCGGCAGACGCCGAGGTCAAGGTCCGGATCGGCCTCCACACCGCCGAGCCGCACCTCGGCGAGGACGGGTACGTCGGCACCGGGGTCCACCGTGCCCAGCGCATCTGCGATGCCGGTCACGGGGGGCAGATCCTTCTGTCGAACGCGACCGCGGGCATCATCGAGGACGCAGACCTGCCGAATGCCGAGCTGATCGACCTCGGGGAGCACGTGCTCAAGGGGCTTCCGCGCATGCAGCGTCTGTTCCAGCTGACGGTCCTGACGCTGCCCTCGGAGTTCGGACCGCCGCGGTCGCCGCAGGCCGAGGCCCCAGTACCGGGCGTCGGCACGTTCCTGCACTCCGACCTGGTGAAGTGGTGGCATGTCGTCCGTTCGCTCGGAGACGAAGCGAGCGCCGTCGTCCTCGCCGACTACCACCAAACGGTGAGCGCGGTGGTGGAAGAGAACAACGGCATCGTGCTCGAACTGGTTGGAGACCACGCGTACGCGGTGTTCCGCGTTGCGAGCGACGCCGTCAGAGCGGCCACCGGCCTACGTGACGCGTTGCGCGGCTACCGGTGGCCGCCCGAGTGCGACGTCGCGGTCTGGATCGTCCTCCACTCGGGTCGCTGGTCGGGGAATCCGAAGCGGCCGGACGCGGCGACCGTCTTCTTCCGGCTGACACAGTTGGGCAAGGTGGTCGAGCCCGACCAGGTGCTCCTCTCCCAGACGACGGCCTCCCTGCTCGAGGGCGATCCTCGAGTGCCTGGACTTCGCAGTCTCGGTGAACGGACGATCGAGGACCTCGGCGAAGCAATGCGCCTCTACGAGTTGGACGACTCGCGGTAGGCCGCTGGCCGGCTAGGGCAGGATCTCGACGTATCCGTCCGTCCCGTGCACGCGGATCCGCTGCCCATCCCGGATCAGCCGGGTGGCGTGCTCCACCCCCACGACGGCCGGCAGGCCGTACTCCCGTGCGATCACCGCGCCGTGGGTCATCAGGCCCCCCACCTCCGTCACGAGGCCCTTGACCGCGACGAACAGGGGCGTCCAGCTGGGGTCCGTGTAGGCGGTGACCAGGATGTCGCCCGCTTCGAGATCGGCCTCCGCCAGGTCCAGGATCACGCGGGCACGCCCCTCGCTGGTCCCGGCGGAAACCGGTAGGCCAACCAGCGCGCCGGCCGGCACATCGTCGCGTCGATACGCCCCGGCGATGCCCTCGCCGTCCGACGTGAGCACCCGGGGCGGCGTGAGCGCTTGATACGACCTGAACGCGTCCTTGCGCCGGCGGATGAGCTGGTCATCCACGTGGTTCGTACGCACGACGTCGTGGAGCTCCTGGAACCTGAGGTAGAAGATGTCTTCCTGCTCACGAAGCACGTGGGCCTGCACGAGGCGCTCGGCTTCTTCCAGCAGGGCCTGCTTGTAGACGAAGTAGCGGCTGACCATGCCGTACTTCGGATACTCCCGGTAGCCGATAAAGGTCCGGACCCGGTCGATCATCCGCTTGGCCTCTTCGGCCTTCCGCTCCCCGTCCGGCAAGGCCCGCAAGCGCTCGAGCAGCTCCTGTTCCTTCCTCCAGGCCTCCTGTCGCCCTCGCTCGAAGCGCCGCTCGCCGGCGCCCGGCTCGAAGTTCTCGATGTGGCCGAGGATCAAGGGCACGAGCGTGGTGGGGCGTTCGCTCCAACGCGGCCTCGTGATGTCGATCTCGCCGACGCCGCGCATGCCGTACTTGTCGAGCCAGGCCCGGATGGCGTCTCGCGCTTCCCGCCCGCCCGCGAGCTTGGGTAGCTCGTCCAGGAACCCGTCGTCCTCGACCTGCCGCAGAAAGGCCACCACGTCTGGATGCGGGCGGATCACGTCCGCGACGTCCAGGAGCGCCAGCCCCATCTCCGACGTGACGTTGTCGGGGACGGACTTTGTGAGCGTGTCGGCCGCGTTCTTCTCGCCCAGCCACGCCTGCAGCTGCTCGTTCAGCCACCACGTCGCCTCCATCGCCGACATGAACACCTGATGGCTCTGCGGATCGAACAGGATCCGCTTCAGCTCCTGGATGTCCGCCAGGATGAAGTCGAGCAGCGCCGACCCGGACTTCGTCCGGATGTCGCGCTTCAAGGCGGCGATGGAAGCCTGGCTGCGCCCGATCAGCTCGGCGACGATGGCCGGATCGGTCTCGATCGGCGCCGGCGGCGCGCCAGCCGGCGGTCCGCCGGGACCCGCATCCGGGAGCGACGGGATGAAGTCACCGCGGTCGAGGACCGTCTGCAGCGCGTCCCGGATCAGCGGATCGGACTTTCCCGCCATCTCCAGGAGACCCACTCGGCTCGCGGGTGAAGCCAGGATCTGCGTGACGTCGACGAACAACCTCCCGCCTGCCTCGGCCATGGGCCGCGGGGTCGTCAGCTGCCAGAAGGAGAGCCCCAGGGGCTTCATGGGGTCGGTCATCATCTGCTGATGACCGACGGAGATGTAGACGTGGTTCTCTCCGTCGCCGGCCTCAGGGATGGGAAACAGCGTGGTGATCGGCCGGCTCTGGACGATCTGGAAGCCATCGTCGACCAGGCACCATTCGATGTCCTGGGGGCGGCCGAAGTGCGCTTCGATCCGCCGGCCCAGCTGCGCGAGCCGCACGACCTGCGCATCCGTCAGCGCCGGCTGCTCCTGCCGCTCCGGCTCGATCGCCCGTTCTTCCGTCCCGCCTAGCGGCGAGGCGTGGATGGCAAGCCGCTTGGTGGCGACCGCCTTGGCGACGACCTCGCCGTCCCGCACCTTGTAGACGTCCGCGTTCACCAGGCCGGAGACCAGGGCCTCGCCGAGTCCGAAGCTGGCCTCCACGGAGGCGATCTTCCGGTTGCCCGTGACGGGGTCGGCTGTGAACAGGATGCCGGCCGCCTGCGGGAAGACCATCTGCTGCACGACCACGGCCATGTGGACGTTGCGGTGGTCGAAGCCGTTCCGCAGGCGGTAGGTCACGGCCCGCTCGGTGAAGAGCGAGGCCCAGCAACGGCTGACGTGCTGGAGGATCGCCGCCGGCCCCACGACGTTCAGGTACGTGTCCTGCTGGCCCGCGAAGGAGGCCGTCGGCAAGTCCTCCGCCGTCGCACTGGATCGGACGGCGTAGGCTGCTCGCTCGCCGAGCCGTGCGAGCGGGCGCGTAATCGCGGCCGCCAGATCGTCGGGGATGGCGATCCCTTCGAGGGTCCGGCGGATCTCCGCGCTGAGCGCGCGGATCGCCTCCCGGTCGTCCGGCTTCAGGCGCGACAGCCGATCGAGCCGATCGTCGATCGAAGGCGCTTCCGCCATGATCCGCCGGAAGGCGTCCGTCGTCACGCAAAAGCCGGCCGGCACGCGGATGTCTTCGATCCGCGAGAGCTCCCCGAGGTGCGCGCCCTTGCTGCCAACGACCGCGACCTGCGTCTGGTCGATCTCCCGGAAATCCAACACGTAGCAGCGCATCCGTTCCCTCGCTTGCGCCGGGCAGCTACTAGATGGTCTTGAACTGCTCGAACGGCTGGCGGCAGCTCGAGCAGTAGCGCAGCGACCGGCACGGGGTCGGGCCGAAGATGTTCTCGAGCTTCGTCTCGGTCGAGCCGCAGTACGGGCAGCGGAAGACGGCCGACTGGAGCTGCACCAGCGTCGGCGCCGAGGCTTCTCGCGGCGCCGGTGGCGCGAACCCCGCCTCGCGCAGCTTCTCGCGGCCTGCCGGCGTGATCCGGTCGGTCGACCAGGAGTCGTCCGTGATCACGGCGACCTCGGGCTCGGCGCCGAGCTCGCGCACCTTCTCGGCCATCGCGTCGCGCATCACGTCGAGCGCGGGACAGCCGAGGAACGTCGGCGTGAACTCGACCCGCACACGCTCCCCTTCGACGGCGACGTCGCGGATCACGCCGAGCTCGACGAGCGAGATCACCGGGATCTCGGGGTCGGGGATCTCTCCCAGCGCGTCCCAGACCTGCTCGCGCGTCACCATGTCGCTCCCGGGACGCTGCGCCGCACCATCGTCATCTCCTCCCAGAGCTCGCGCAGGTCGTCCGAGTGCGTTCCGCGCTCCACGGCGTCGACCTCCTCGCGCCCGACGCGCGTGGCCAGCTCCGCGCGCCTGCCTTCGGCGAGCACGCCGAGCGCGTAGGGCCACAGCTCCTCGACGGCCGCCTCGAAGCGTTCCTCGCCGCGCAGCCGCTCCGCCCAGAGCTGCGCGTGCATGCGGTGGTACGCCTCCTCGCGGTCCATCTTGGCGGCGAGGCCGGCCACCTCCGCGTCGTCCGACGACTTCAGCTCGGCGAGCCGCAGCTCGTCGGCGGTCTCGTAGAGCCAGTGGCGCGCGATCGTGTGCGCCCAGTCGAGCTGCCGCAACTCGACCAGCGCCGAGCTGACGTACTCGTCGGGCGAGCGGTCGAACGCGAGCTCGTCGGCGGTCGTACCGAGGTCGCGCGCGGCCAGCTCGTACAGCGCGCGCGCGTGGCCGATCTCGTTCTGCGCGATCGACGAGAACGCGACGTCCTCCTCGAGCAACGGCGCGATCCCCGTCCACTCCGAGTCGCGCCAGCCGAGGATCAGCTCGTCGTCAGCGATCTCCAGGAGCCGTTGTGCCCGCTCGCTCACGCGCCTCCTTCAACTTCGCCTTCAACGGGTAGCCGTCGACGCGGTGGTACGTCTTGTTCAGCTCGTCGGGAAAGTCGTGCACCGCGCGGATCGACTCGCGCGGAACGACCCAGAGCGCCTCCGACTCCTGCCGGCGGCCGTACTGCTCTCGAGCCCACGCCTCCGCCAGCTCGACGTCGGGCGCCGAGATCGAGCCCGCGTGCGCGAACGCCTGACCGCGTCGCTCCTGCCGAAAGACCTCGAAGATCACGCAGCCTCGGCGAACACGACCTGGCGCACCCACGCCTCCTGCTCGAGAAAGCGCCGGCGGAACGCGAGGCGCTCGGCGGTCTTCGGGCCGTGGCCGGTGACGACGCGCTTGAGCTCGTCCCAGTCGGGCTCGGTGTACTCCCAGACGCCGTCGTCGCGCTTGCGCAGCTTCGGGTCGGGAACGGTCAGACCGAGCTCCCAGATCTGCGGCACGTAGCCGTCGAGGAACTGCTGTCGCGCCTCCTCGTTCCCCTGCGACTTGATCCGCCAGTAGACCATCGGGTCGTCGTCGGCGGCGATCGGGTTGCCGTGGAACATCATCAGCGGCGGCCACCAGCGCGTGACCGCCTCCTGCACGAGCTCGCGCTGCTCGTCGGTGCCGTTCATCAGCGTCAGGATCACGTCGCGGCCGTGGAGGATGTGGAACGACTCCTCCCAGCAGATCTTCTTCATGATCCGCGCGTACGGCGCGTACGAGCACTTGAGCAGCGCCTTCTGGGAGATGATCGCGGCCGCGTCGACGAGCCATGCGATCACGCCGACGTCGCCCCACGTCTTGGTGGGGTAGTGGAAGACGTTGTGGAACTTCGACTTGCCGTCGACCAGGTCCTGGAGGCACTGCGCGCGTGGCTTGCCGAGGTCCTCGACGACGCGGTAGATCAGCTGCGAGTGCCCGACCTCGTCCTGCACCTTCGCGGTCAGCGCGAGCTTCCGCTGGAGGGTCGGCGCCCGGAGGATCCACTCGCGCTCGGGCAGCACGCCCATCAGCTCGGAGTTGCCGTGCATCTCGATGAACTTGATCAGCTTGGCCCGGTAGTCGTCCGGCATCCAGTCGGCCGTCTCGACCTGGCCCCCGCCCTGCACGTACTCGACGAACTCCTCTGTCCGTGCGTCCACGCGACCTCCCTACCGAACGATCGTTAGGGTAAATCCTATCTCCGCCCGCCGCTCCGAGCTGACCCGGCAGGCCGCGCGGCTCTTCGCCGAGCGGGGCTACCACGGCACGTCGATCGGGGACCTGGCGGAGGCGCTCGGCGTCCAGAAGGCGACCGTCTACACCTGGATCGACTCGAAGCAGGATCTCCTCTTCGAGACGATGAGCGAGGGCGCGGCGGCGTTCCACGCCGGGCTCGACGCGATCCCGGAGGACGCGCCCCCCGCGGAGAAGATCCGGCTCGCGCTGCGCGCGCACCTGCGGACGGTCGCCGCCCAGCTCGACGTCGCGACCGTCTTCACCCGCGAGTGGCGCTACCTGGAGGGGGAGCGCCGCGAGCAGGTCCTGGCCGAGCGCCGCCGCTACGAGGATCGCGTCCGCGCGCTCTTCCGCGAGGGCCGCGAGCTCGGTGCGCTCCGGACCGACCTCGACGACGGGACCGCGGCGCTGCTCGTGCTCTCGGCGGCGAACTGGGCGTACACCTGGCTGAAGCCCGGACGCGACACTGACGAGCTCGCCGATCGCTTCTTCGCCGTGCTGCTCGACGGCGTTCGCGGCTACGCCTCGCGCTAGTGGCTCGGCTACTGATCGCGAACCCGTACGCGAGCGCGGTCACGCCCGAACGGCTCGACGCCGTCATCGCGACGCTCGGCGACGTCGAGGTCGCGCCGACCGAACATCCGGGACACGCGACCGAGCTCGCGCGTGAGGCCTCCGGCCGCTACGAAGTCGTCTACGTGTTCTCGGGCGACGGCGGCTTCAACGAGGTGCTGAACGGGATCGACGCCGCGACGCCGCTCGGCTTCATCCCCGGCGGCGGCGCGAACGTGCTGGCTCGCGCGCTGAGCTCGCCGCGCGACCCGGTCGCGGCGGCGGAGCGGCTGCTCGAGCGCGACCCGTTCCCGATCAACCTCGGCCGCGTCAACGGCCGCCGCTTCGGCTTCTCCGCCGGCGTCGGCCTCGACGCAGAGTTCGTGCGCCGGGTCGACGCCCTCGGGCGGACGCTCGAGGGAGGCCGCGCCGGCAACGTCGCCTTCGCGCGAACCGCGCTGCGCCTGCTCGCGGAACGACGCTTCATGCTCGACCCGGTGCTCGAGGTGCGCGGACACGGACGCGCCGCGTTCGCGCTCGCGGCGAACTGCGATCCGTACACGTACGCGGGCCCCATCCCGCTTCGGATCGCGCCGCTCGCCCGCTTCGACCGCGGCCTCGACATCGTCGGTGCGCGGCGGCTGACACCGTCTGCGCTCCCCCGCTTCCTCGCGTACATCCTGCGCGGGGGCGGGCAGGAGCACGCCGACGACGTGCTCTACGTCCACGACGTCGACCGCGCCGAGATCGTCTGCGATCGGCCGCTGCCGTTGCAGGCCGACGGCGAGGACCTCGGCGACGCCGAGCACGTCGTGCTCGAGTCCGAGCGCGACGCCGTGACCGTGCTCGTCTAACTTCTCGCGCCGGCGTGCGTCTGATAGTCCGGTGCGGACTATCTCCCAGCTCACGCTGACGGCGACCGAGGCCGCGATCCTCGGCCTGCTCACGAGCGGGCCGATGTCCGGCTACGACCTGCGCAAGCGGATCGACCGCAGCATCGGCTACTTCTGGGCGCCCGCGAAGACGCAGATCTACGCGGTGCTGCCCCGCCTCGTCGAAGCCGGTCTCGCCACGAAGCGCGACGTTCCGCAGTCGGGCCGCCCCGACAAGCAGGTGTACCGGATCACGCGTGCCGGGCGGGAAGCCCTGCGCTCCTGGCTGAACACCGGGCCGGTCGAGCCCGCCCCCGACAAGAACCCGATGCTGCTGAAGCTCTTCTTCGGCGACGCCGCCGACCGCGACGCTCTCGCCGAGCAGGTTCGGCAGCGACGGGAGACGGGCGAGGAGCTGCTCGCGGCGCTCGAAGAGATCGAGCAGACGAAGCCCCTCCCCGGCCGCGGCGACGACTTCTATCCCTCCTTCACCCGCCTCTGGGGTCGTATGTACGGCGAGGCGCTCGTCCGCTGGGCCGACGAGGTGCTGGCGCGGATCGAGCAGGCCGACCGATGAAGCGCGCGGCGGCCGTTCTTTTCCTCGCGCTCGCCGCCTTAGTCGGCGCGGCCGACGCGGCGCCGCCGCGGCTGAACGCGTTCTGCGCCACCTCCGCCGACCGGCGCGCGGCCGTCGCGTTCCGCGCGATGGACGGGGCGCGGCTGGTCGGCGTCCTGCTCGGCCCCGCTCGCTCGCGCGCCGGCGTCGTCGTCTCGCACGAGAACGAGGGCAGCCTCTGCAACTGGCTTCCCTACGGTCGGCGTCTCGCACGTCTCGGCTACCGCGTCCTCGTCTATGACTCGCGCGGGTACGGCTCCTCGCCGCGTCCGCGGCTGCGCGCTGAGCGCTTCGAGCACGATGTCGGGGGCGCGGTGCGTGAGCTGCGGCGCCGCGGCGTCCGGCGCGTCGTCGTCGCCGGGGGCTCGATGGGAGCGATGTCGTCGCTCGTCGCCGCCGCGTCGATCCGACCGCGAGTCGACGGCGTCGTCGCCGTCTCGGCGGCGTCGTGGAGGTTCCGCGGCCTCGATCCGCTGCGCGCCGCGCCTCGGCTGAGCGCACCGGTCCTCTACATCGCCGCGGAGGAAGACGGCCAGTTCGCGACCGACGCGCGAACGCTGCACGCCGCGACTGGGTCTGCCGACAAGCAGCTCGTCGTGGTCGCGGGCCGCGGCCACGGCTTCGAGCTCGTTACCGGTGCCGAGCGCGCCGGCATTCGTGAGTCGATCGAGACGTTTCTGCGTGGGCACACTCGTACGGCGGCGCTTCGAACGACGACCGCCGTCCCCGGAGCCGAGAACGACGTGCGCCTGCTCGAGCGCGAGCTCGAGCGGATCCACCCGAACCCGTTCCACGCGACCTCGCGCGAGAACTTCCGCCGCCACTTCGACCAGCTCGCTGCGCGCGCGGCCTCACTCGAGCGAGACCAGCTGATCGTCGAGCTGATGCGCACGATGGCGCTGCTCGGCGAGCGGGACGGACACTCCGGGCTCTACACCCTGCACACGCACCCGCAGCCGCTCCACCTCTACCCCGTGCGCGTCTACTGGTTCTCGGACGGGCTCGCGGCCGTGAGTGGGGCCGAGCCCGGCGCGAAGCTCGTCGCGATCGAGGGTGTGCCGATCGACGAGCTGGTCGCGCGAGTCCGCCCGTTGATCACGCGCGACAACGAGTGGAGCCTGCGCGAGCGCGTGCCCTACTACCTCGTCTGCGCCGAGGTGCTGCGTGGGCTCGGCATCGCGGGTTCCGGCCCGGCGACGTTCACGTTCGAGACGGCCGCGGGGAGACGCGACGTCGAGCTCGAGCCGATCGCGGCCGCCGCGTTCGCGCAGCGTTTCCCGTTCTTCTGGCAGCAGCCCGAGCCGCCCGCCGGCGTCCCGAGGCCGCTCTGGGTCCGGTACCGCAACGTCGCTCAGGGCGTGACGACGCTGCAGCGCGGCAGGTACGTCTACGCCTCGTACACCGTCACGCAGGATCCGAGCCCGCTCGTGTCTCGGATCGTCCGACTGTCCCGCAAGCCCGCCTTTCGCCGCCTGATCGTCGACGTGCGCCAGAACGGCGGCGGCAACAACACGACGTACGGTCCGCTGCTCCAGCTGCTGCGGAACAAGTGGGTCGTACGGCGTTCGCGTCCGGTCGTGCTGACGGGCAGGACGACGTTCTCCGCAGCGGGCAACTTCGTCGCCGAGGCCCGGCTGTTCACGCGCGCGCGGCTGATCGGCGAGCCGCCGGGCGGGGCCGCGAACCAGTGGGGCGACTTCGCACCGGTCGTGCTCCCGAACGTGGGTCTCGAGGCGCTCGTCGCGACCGTGTACATCGAGCGAGGTCGGGACGGCGACACGAGCCCGACGATCGAGCCGCACGTGCGCGTCGAGCTCTCGAGCGCCGACTGGTTGCGGGGACGCGATCCCGTGCTCACGGCCGCGCTGCGTTGAAGCGCGCTCTCCTCGCGGCCGTTCTCGCGCTGGCCGGCTGCGCCGGCGACGATCCGCCCGAGCAGGAGTCGCTCGGGACGTGGCAGCGGGTCGAGCCGGGCGGCGAGACGCGCTGCGCCCGCGGCGATCCGTACGCGTACTGGCTGCGCCGCGGCGATCCGAAGAAGCTCGTCGTCTTCTTCCAGGGCGGTGGCGGGTGCTTCAACGAGCAGACCTGCGTCGAGGGCAGCACGTGGTTCGACGACCGCGTCGACGCGGAGGACGACCCTGCGTACAACGGCGGGATGCTCGCGCTCGACGACCCGGCGAACCCCTTCCGGGATTGGTCGTTCCTCTACATCCCGTCCTGCACCGGCGACGTCCACACGGGCGACGCGCGCGTCGACTACGGCTCCGTCATCGTCGAGCAGCGCGGCTGGCAGAACGCGCACGCGGCGCTCGAGCACGCCTTCGGCGAGTTCGACCCGGACGCCGTCCTCGTCACGGGCTGCAGCGCCGGCAGCGTCGGCTCGGCGTGGCACGCCGAGGACGTGATCCGCGCCTGGCCCGACGCGCGCGTCACGCAGGTCGGGGACTCGCTCGCGTACCTGTTCCACCGGCCGATCCGGCTGACGGAGTGGGGGACGAACAAGCACTTCCCGTCGTTCTTCCAGGTCGGCGGCGCGCGCTGGACGATGGAGCAGTTCGTGACGCGGCTGACGCGGGCGTACCCGGACGTCACGTTCGCCCGGTTCAACCACGCGAACGACAACGTGCAGGAAGCCTTCTACCAGGCGGTCGGTGGGGACCCGGTCGACTTCGGCTCGAGGCTGCGCGCGGTCGAGTCTCGGCTCAAGCAGCTGCCGAACTACCGCTCCTACCTCGCCTGCGGAGCCGACCACTGCGCGTTGCCGACGCACGAGTTCACGTCGCTGCGCGTCGAGGGCGCGCTGCTCAGCGACTGGGTGCGCGACCTCGCCGAAGGCCGCGACGTCGACTGCCCGACCTGCAGCGGTTGAGGCGTGGGGGGCCGTTGCCGGCCCCCCACGGCGTTCCGGCTAGTTCCCCTTCTGGACCGCGGCGAGCGCGTCCACGATCCCCTGTCCGTAGAAGCCGTTTTTCCTCGCGTTCCCTTCGCAGAGCGCGTCGAACTCCGGCCCCCGCAGCTTGTCCGCGTAGCTGTGCAGCCGCGGCTCCGGGCAGGCGTGGTCGGTGGCGGTCTGTTCCAGCACGTTCTCCGTGTAGTTCGGGTGGATGCCGCCCGGCCCGTCGCCGAGCCTGCCGATGATCAGCGCGACGACGCCGACCGCGTGCGGTGACGCCATCGACGTGCCCTGGAGGTACTGGTAGTACCCGCAGGTCGCGCCGTTGCAGTCGCGCAGCACGAACGGCGTGTTCGGAGTGCCGTCGGGCTCGATCTCCTCGAACTCACGCGCGACCGACTCCGGGTACGCCGCGAGGATCAGGTTCGGGATCCCGGCGAGGTTCGCGCACGGCCGGCGGATCCGAGGCCTTCCAGAGCGGGTCGTCGCGGAAGAAGCCTCCCGGCGCCGCGACGGTCGACTGCTCGAGCCCGTAGTTCGAGTAGTCGGCCTTGCGCGTGCTCGGCCCGATCGCGTTGATGCTCATCACGTGCCTGCCTTCGTTCGGGAGGTCGAGGCACTTGTTGTCGACCGTCCGCTCGTACTCGCTCCCGGGCGGGTAGTCCGGACTGATCTCGTCGATCTTCGTCTCCGCCCCGAGGTCGGTGTGCTCGTTGCCCGACGCACCGACCAGCACGACGCCGCCCTTGTGCGCGTAGTCGAGCGCACGCTGGGTCGCCTCGATGATCGTGCGCTGCTGCAGCTGCGCCTCCGGCGAGTCGGCCGGGTTGTCCCTGCAGTTGTAGAGCCACGGATCGATGAAGTAGCTCATGTTCACGACGTCGATGCCGTTGTCGGCCGCGAACGTGAGCGCGTCGACCGACGGCTGCAGGAAGAAGTAGCCGGAGTCCTGGCCGGCGCGGAGGTTGACCAGCGTGACCTCCGGAGCGACCCCCGCGACGCCGAGGTCGTTGATCGGCGAGCCGACGATGCTGGCGACGTGCGTCCCGTGCGAGTTCTCGTCGACGTTCGCCGGGTCGTTGCACGACCCGTCCGGCTCGTCTCCGCACGGACCGTCGACGAGCGGGATGTCCGTCGTGAAGTTGCGGCTCAACGCTGCGCTGAAGTTCGCCGCGATGTCCGGATGGCTTGCGTCGATCCCGGTGTCGATGATCCCGACCAGGACGCCTTGCGGCCACGCTCGATCGCGTGCGAGCCGTCGGCGGTCGCGTGGATCATCTTCATGCCCCAGAGCTTGTCGGCGAGCGGCTCACCCGCGGTGCCGTCAGCGAGGTGATCCCGACGGACGGCTCCGCCGCCGTCCCGCGTGCCGCCGCCCTGGCCGCGGCGAGCTCGCCGTCGGCGCCGATCGGCGTCCCCGTCGCGTGTCCGACCGGGCGGTCGAGCGCCGCGCCCAGCAGCGCGCGCTGCCGGCGGACGTTCGAGAGAAAGTCCGGGTTCCTCGAGGTTGCAGTAACGACGCCGACCTTCAGGTTCTCCTCGGACGATCGTGCCGCCCGAGGCTTCGACTCGCGTTGCGTGCCGTCGCCGGCTCGGCGCCGGCCGCATACACGACGACGTAGCTTCGGGCGGTCGCCGAATGCGACGTGCCGGCCCCGAGCAGTGCCACCATCAACGCGCCTGTCGCCAGGAGCGACAGGACGAAGATCCTGCGCATATGTGCTCCCCCCATGCCTAGGCCCTCGGTCGAGGGCAGGCGGGAGTATCACGCCCGCGCCGGGATTCTGCAGGCGCTGCGGTAGATTCCGGCTGCGATGGCGCAGGTTCTCCCGGCCGAGCGCGACCTGCGGCGCGTGATCGGCGACGGTGACGCGATCCCGGACGGCGAGGTCGAAGGGCTGACGGAGGAGGATCTGCTCGCGCTCTACCGCTCGCTCGTCCTGCTCCGCACCTACGACGAGCGCTCGGTCGTGTACCACCGCCAGGGGCGCATCGGCACCTACGCGATCTTCTGGAACCACGAGGCGATGCAGGCGGGCTCGGTCTACGCGCTCGAGGACGAGGACTGGGTCTTCCCGAGCTACCGAGAGTCGGCAATCGGACTGCTGCGCGGGATGCCCGCGCGGGTCGTCCTCCAGTGGTGGCGCGGCCATCCCGTCCGGGTGGTGGAACCCGGCCGACTACAACGTCGCCTCGATCTGCGTGCCGATCGCGACGCACGTGCCGCATGCGGCTGGGCTCGCGTGGGGCAAGAAGCTTCGCGGCGAGACGGCCGTCGCGATCGCCTACTTCGGCGACGGCGCGACGTCCGAGGGCTCGTTCCACGAAGGCGCGAACTTCGCCGCCGTCACGCAGTCGCCGCTCGTCCTCTTCTGCAACAACAACCAGTGGGCGATCTCGACGCCGCTCTCGGCGCAGACGCGCGCCGAGGCGCTCGTGGACAAGGCCGTCGGCTACGGGATCCCCGGCAGCCGGGTCGACGGCGGCGACGTGCTCGCGGTCTACGAGGCCACCCGCGAGGCGGTCGCGCGCGCCAGGACCGGCGGCGGGCCGACGCTGATCGAAGCGGTGACGTACCGCGCGGCGCCGCACGCGACTGCGGACGACCCGAGCGCGTACATCGACCTGGAGCGTGTCGAGGAGGAGAAGAAGAACGAGTGCGTCGGGCGCTACGAGGGGTACCTCAAGCGCCTCGGGCTCTTGACCGACGCCGAGGCGGAGCAGGTGCGCGCGGAAGCCGCCGACGTGCTGCGCACCGGGATCGCCGAAGCCGAGGCCGAGCCGCCGGGCGACGCCTCGCTGCTGTTCGAGCACGCGCACGTCGATCCGCTGCCCTCGTTCGAGCACGACCTGCGAGAGCTTCGTGGCTGAGCTCACCCTGGTCGAGGCGATCAACGATTGCTTCCATGTCGAGCTCGGCCGCGACGACGATGTCATGGTGATGGGCGAGGACGTCGGGCGCGCGGGCGGCGTCTTCCGCGCGACGGCGGGGTTGCGCGAGCGCTTCGGCGAAGACCGCTGCTTCGACACGCCCCTCGCGGAGGCGGGGATCATGGGCGCTGCGATCGGCCTCTGCATGGCCGGCTGGCGGCCGGTCTGCGAGCTCCAGTACGACGCGTTCAGCTATCCGGCGCTCGACCAGCTGATCACGCACGTGGGCGCTATCGGTGGCGGACGGGCGGTGCGATGACGTTCCCCCTGACGGTGCGGATGCCGTACGGCGGCGGCGTGCGCGCGCCGGAGCTGCACGACGACTCGCCGGAGACGTACTACGTGCACACGCCGGGTGTGAAGGTCGCGATCCCGTCCACGCCGGCCGACGCGAAGGGGCTGCTCGCCGCGGCGATCCGCAGCGACGACCCGGTCGTCGTGCTCGAGCCGAAGCTGCACTACCGGACGCTGCGCGGGGAGGTCCCCGAGGGCGAGCACGTGGTCGACGCTGGGCCAGGCACGGATCGCGCGCGAGGGCACCGACGTCTCGCTCGTCGCGTACGGCTCGATGGTTCCGCTCTGCGAGCAGGTCGCCGACGCGCTCGCGGACGAATGCTCGTGCGAGGTGCTCGACGTGCGGACGCTGAAGCCGCTCGACGAGGACGCGCTGCTCGCCTCCGCCGCCAAGACCGGGCGCGTCGTGATCGTGCAGGAGGCGCCGCGCACCGTCGGCTACGCCGCCGAGCTCGCCGCCATCCTCGCCGAGAAGGCGATCCTCGACCTGCGCGGGCCGGTGCTGCGCGTGACCGGCTACGACGTGCCGTATCCCTACTGGCAGATCGAGGACGCGTACATGCCGTCGGTCGAGCGCGTGTCGGCGGCGGTCCGGAAGCTGCTCGAGTTCTGACCGACCCGCCGTACCGCGTCGTCACCGAACGCCTCGTCGTCCGGTGCTGGAACCCTGAGGACGCGCCGCTGCTCCACTCGGCGCTCGAGGCGAGCCTCGACCACCTGCGTCCGTGGATGCCCTGGGCGGGGGAGGAACCGAAGCCGCTCGAGGAGCGAGTTGCGACCCTCCGTCGCTTCCGCGCGCAGTTCGACCTCGGGAACGACTTCGTCTACGGCATCTTCGACCGCGACGAGTCCGCAGTCGTCGGTGGGACCGGACTACACACGCGGATTGGCGAGGACGCGCTCGAGATCGGTTACTGGATCCACGTCGAGCGTGTCGGCAAGGGGCTCGCGACCGAGGCGACGGCCGCCCTGACCCGCGTCGCGTTCGAGCTCTGCGGCGTCGACCGCGTCGAGATCCGCACTGATCCGGCCAACGAGGCGAGTCGCGCCGTTCCGCGGAAGCTCGGCTACGCGGAGGAGGCAACGTTGCGCCGGCGGCTCGCGTACCCCGAGACGCGCGACGTCGTCGTCTACTCGATGTTCCGCGACGGGTTCGCGGGCTCGCCTGCCGCGTCGGCCATTCTCGAGGCGTACGACGTCCGTCGGCGAGCGCGTCGCTGTGACGGAGCGCGTGCGGCTCTGGCTCGAGCGCTCCGGCGCGGGCTACCGGCTGCGCGACGCGGCGACGGAAGAGCTCGTGCGCGAGGGCGACCCTCGGATTCACGTGACAGCGGTCGCGGGTGTGAGCTACCGGCTCGACTCGCTCCAGGACGACGGCTTCGCACCGGGGCGGCGGCTCACGCTCGTCGCCGAACCGGAGAACGAGCACGACCCGAACGCGATCGGCGTCTGGGACGAGGCGCGCACCGTGCAGGCCGGTTACGTGCCCGCCGAGCTCGCGCGCGAGCTGCGCGCCGACGAGTGGCAGGCGGTCTCGCTCTGGGAGTTCGTCGAGGAGGGGCGGCGCGGCGGCGTGCGCGTGCTGCTCGCTCCACGAGACGCCTGGATCGGGACTCCCCGGGCCTGAGGTAGAAGTCCGGCGTGGCGTACGAGTTCAAGCTCCCCGATCTCGGCGAAGGGCTGACCGAGGGCGAGATCGCGCGCTGGCTCGTGACCGAGGGCCAGGAGGTCGCCGAGGACGATCCGCTGGTCGAGATCCAGACCGACAAGACGACCGTCGAGATCCCCTCGCCCGCGGCCGGCGTCGTCTCGCGGATCCTCGCGCAGGAGGGTGACGTGGTGCCGGTCGGCACGGTCATCGTCGTGATCGGCGCCGACGGCGCGGGGACAGTCCCGGGACAGTCCCCGGCTCCGCGCGCGGAGGCGCCCCCCGCGGGCGAGAAGATTCGCGCGACACCGCTCGTTCGGCGGCTTGCGCAGGAGCTCGGCGTCGACCTGGCGCAGGTTCGGCCCAGCGGCGACGGCGGTCGGATCACCGAGGACGACGTGCGCACCGCCGCGCGCGGCGGGGACAGTCCCGGGACTGTCCCCCGGGAGGGGCGGCGCGAGCGGCTGCGCGGGGTGCGACGCGTGATCGCCGAGCACATGACCCGCGCGCAGGCGATTCCCGCCGTCACGTGGGTCGAGGAGTGCGACTTCGGCAACGTCGAGCTCGACCTGCTGGTCCCGACCGTGCTGAAAGCGACGGCGGCCGCGCTCCAGGAGTTCCCCGAGCTGAACGCGCGGCTCGAGGGCGACGAGATCGTCTACCTCGAGCGCTACGACCTCGGGCTCGCGATCGACACCGAGCAGGGGCTCGTCGTGCCGGTCGTCCGCGACTGCCACGAGCGTTCGGTCGGCGAGCTCGACGAGGAGGTGCGCCGCCTCGCCGAGGGCGCCCGCGCCGGCACCCTCGAGCCGGGCGAGCTCCGAGGCTCGACGTTCAGCGTCACGAGCGCCGGCAAGTTCTCGGGCGTCTTCGTCGCGCCGCTGATCAACCACCCAGAGGTCGGCATCCTCGGCATCCACCGCATCGCCGACCGGCCCGTTGTCCGCGACGGCGAGATCGTCGCGCGCCCGATCGGACACGTGTCGGTGACGTTCGACCACCGCGTCCTCGACGGGAAGCGCGCGGCGGAGTTCGGGCTCGACGTGATCCGCCGGCTGGAGACGGGAGAGCCCGGCTAGGCCGGGCCCTCCGATTCGCCTCTTCTAGCCGAGCTGTCCGCGGATCGCTCCGCTGGGCTCCGCCGTCGTGTGGAAGTTGACGTAGTAACGGCTGGGGGCTGCGCACAGTAGCGCCGCGATACCGGGCGCCGACATGCGCGGGACACCCTCGCCCTCGAGCCGCGTCCTCAGCGTCGAGAACGGCGAGCCGCCGGCCGGACCACCGTGCAGGTCGACGACGATCCCGGCGTTCGCTGCCGCCGTCGCCGGCCCGTGGATGTGGCCCGCGACAAACGTCTCGTGGGCCTTGTTGTAGATCCACGCCTTGAACAGGATCGTTCCGTCGCTCAGGACGGTGATCTGCGCGCCGCCCCCCGCGACCGACGTGTTCGGCGTCATCCGCAGCACCTCGTTCGCCGGATCCAGAATCGTTTCGAGCTTGCACACGATCCGGGCCCGTTCGCCGTCGTTCGCCGCAGCGACGGCCGTCAGGCCGACGAGCGTCGTCAGCACGGCGACGAGGCCGACGAGTGTGACTCGCACCTTCATGTGGCTCTCCCTCTCCCCCCGACTTGACCGTACGTTGTGGCGTGGTCCTATCACGGCGTGGCCGCGCTTCGGGGATGCGCGACCGGGATCCGCGTTGGCGGATCCCGGTCTTGCGCGACGAGTCTCAGTCCTCCCGCTCGTTCAGCTGGCCGCGGATCTCGCCGGTCGGCCACTTGCTCGTGTGCACGTTCGCGTACGTGTACCCCGCGCGGACCGCGGAGAGAAGCTCGGCGAACGCGAGCGGCTCGATGCCCTGGCCCAAAGGCCCGATCACGTCGGCCGCCACTGCGGTGCCGGTGATCGTCGCCGGTGGCGTCGGGCATGCCTTCGTCGGCGTGGCGGGTGGCGAAGCGGGCGCGTTCCCCAGGTTCGTGCAGAGGAACACCGAGATCCCGCCGCTCATCGCCCGTTGCCCGAAGTGGATGTGCGCCTGCTGCACGCTCCCCTCGAGCTCCGCGTACGTGAGCGTCCAGTCGAACGACGTGCCGTCGTCGTTGACCCTGGCCCGGAACGTGCCGTTCCCGGTCGTCGACAGCGTCGCAGGCGTCTCCTGGTAACCGCTCAGCCCTCCTCGGGCCCTGATGTCACGTGTCCCGCCGTCGGCGACCGCGATCGCGGCGACGACGAGCGTCGATGCGGCCCCCACAAAAAGCGTCAGGGCCAGCAGGTATTTCCGCATCCGCTCTCCCTTCTCCCCGTAGAACCAGTACTGGTCCCGTGGACCTACCGCGGTCGCGGCGGATCGGTTTCAGGCAGGCGCCGGGGCGGGCGTGAGCGGCTCCTCCAGAGAGGGCAGGTGAGGCTCGAGCATGCGCTCGATCTTCGGGGCGCTGACGCGTCCGTCGAGGCGATCGACCGCGCGCTTGTGCTTGACCAGCACCAGCGTCGGCACGCTCGTGACCTTGAACTTCTCGGCGAGCTCCGGGTTCGCGTCCACGTCCACGCGCGCGATGCGCAGGCGCCGCCGCTCCTTGCGCGAGAGATGGGCGAGCAAGCTCTCCATCCGCCGCGCGGGGCCTGAGCGCTCGCTCGTGAAGAACACGAGCAGAGGCCGTGTCTCGTCGTTCACCTGGGATTCCTTCCTCGTGTTGCCGGGTCCGCAAATGCGGGAGGTGGATCGCTATTCCCGCTGCTCGTGCCGGTGAAACGCCGCCAGTACACTCAGCGGCCTTGGGCGCCTGGTACTGGATCGGCGTGAGCGCCGGGCTCGGCGCGGCGCTCGGCGTGCTCGCGCTCGGACTGCTGCGCGACATTCGGATCGCGCTGCCCCTCGGCGTCGCGGCGGGTGCCGCGGCCGGCTGGCTGCTCGACGGCTGGGCCGCGGCGATCGCGGGAGCGGTCGGCGGTGATCCTCGGCGCGGTCGGAGCGACCCCGACCGTGCGCGGCGCGCTCGCGCGCGGCGGCACCCGCGGCGGCACCGCCGCGCTCGTCGGCGCGGCGGCGCTCGCGCTCGCGGCGCTCTCGTTCGTCCCCGTGCTCGGCTACGTCGTCGCCCTGGCGCTGCCCGTGCTCGGCGTCCGCTCGAGGAGGCGACAGGGTGAGCGACACGCCGGTCTCCGCATCCTTGCCCGCGACTAAGAGGAAAGCCATCCTCGTCGTCATCGACGGGCTCACGCCCGCGATGTTCGAGGACGCTGTCGAGCGGCGAACGGCCCCGACGCTTGCGGCGCTCCACGACCACGGCGAGTACCGGCGCGCGACGACGGTCTTCCCGTCGCTGACGCCCGTCTGCATCTCGTCGCTCGTCACGGGCGCCTACCCGGACGTGCACGAGATCCCGCACCTCGTCTGGTACCACCGCGGCGAGCGGCGCGTGGTCGAGTACGGCTCGTCGTTCGCCGCGCTGCGCCGCGCGGGGACGCGGCGCGCGATCCTGGACGCGATCTTCAGGATGAACGAGCAGCACCTCGCCCGCGAAGCCGTCACGCTCTACGAGGCGACGGAGGACGCCGGCCTCGCCGCCGCCGCGGTCAACATCATCTGCTACCGCGGCCGGACGCCGCATCTGTCCAGGCTGCCCGGGTTGACGAGGCCCGCGCACGGGCCGCAGCGCTTCTTCTACTTCAACCTGTTCGAGTCGGACGAGACCGGCGCGCCGTTCCGAGTCGGCGGGCGGCATCTCGGCTCGAACGACCGCTACGCCGCCGCCGTCGGCCGCTGGCTCGTCACGCGCGACGGGTTCGACTTGCTCGTCTACTACCTGCCGGACTACGACTACGCCTCGCACGCGGCCGGGCCCGACGCCGCCCACGACGCGCTCGGACGCTCCGACGCGGCCGTGCGCGCCCTCGTCGACGCAGCGGGAGGGATCGACGCGCTGCTCGAGCGCTACGACGTGATCCTGTGCTCGGACCACGGTCAGACGCACGTCACGCAGCCGGTGTCGCTCCAGCGTGCGTTCGCGGGCATCGACGACGTCGTCGTCACCGCGTCGAATCGGGCCGGGATGGTGTACGACCTGCGCGGCGGGCGCGCGCGCGACCTCGCCGAACGACTGGACGGCGAGCCCTCGGTCGAGACCGTCCTCTTCCTCGAGGACGGCGACCTGGTCGCGAGGCGGGACGGGGCCGAGGGCTCCGGCACGCTCGACGACTACCCGGACGGGAACGCACGGGCTCTCGCGGCCCTGCGCAACCCGAACGCGGGCGACGTGCTCGTTTCCGCGGCGCCCGGCTTCGAGTTCACCGACCTCGCCGGGCGGCACCATGCGGGCGGGGGCAGCCACGGCTCGCTCGACGCCGGCGACTCAGAGGTGCCGATGCTCGCGATCGGAGTGGGCCCGCCGCCGGCGCGCATCACCGACGTCGCGCCGCTGCTCCTCGACCGCCTCGGCGTCGAGCGTCCCGCGTACGCGCGTGCGCTCTCCAATGTCGGCTGACCGCGCCGCCGAACGTCGGGAGATGGTCGAGCGCCAGCTCCGCGGCCGTGACATCTCGGACGAGCGGGTGCTCCAGGCGATGGAGAACGTGCCGCGCGAGCAGTTCCTGCCGGACGAGCTCGCGGGTCGTGCGTACGACGACGCGGCTTTGCCGATCGGCTCGGGGCAGACGATGTCGCAGCCGTACATGGTCGCGCGGATCTGCGAGATCCTCTCGCTCACGGGCACGGAGAAGGTGCTCGACGTCGGGACCGGGTCCGGCTACCAGGCCGCGGTGCTCGCCGAGCTCGCCGCCGAGGTGCACACGATCGAGCGCATCGGCGGTCTCGCCGAGCGTGCGCGTGCAACGCTCGAGCGCGCGGGCTACGAACGCGTGCGCGTGCACGTCGGCGACGGAACGCGCGGCGATCCCGAGCACGCGCCGTTCGCGGCAATCGCGGTCGCCGCTGCCGCACCCGACCTGCCGCCGTCTCTCTACGAGCAGCTCGAGGAGCGCGGCCGGCTCGCGCTCCCCGTCGGCGGACGCCGGGGGCAGCAGCTCCAGCTGATCGTCAAGAGCCCGGAGGGTCCCGCGGTCGTGCGCTCCGTGCCGTGCCGATTCGTCCCGCTGCTCGGCGAAGAGGGCTTCGCCCCGTAGCCGCTAGGCTCGCCTCCGTCTTGGAGCGCTCCTCCGCCGCCGGCGTTGCCGCCGCACTCGCCCGCACGCGCGCCGGACAGGCTCTGCGGCGGCCGCACAACTGGGTGCAGCTGGCCAAGTTCTCGGCCGTCGGCCTGTCGGGCTACGTCGTCAACCTCGCGGTCTTCTCCGCTGCTGGTGCTCGGCGCCGACCTCGACCATCGACTCGCCGCGGTCTGCTCCTTCCTCGTCGCCGTGACGAACAACTACACGTGGAACCGCCTCTGGACGTTCCACGGGGCGCGCGGCCACGTCGCGTACCAGGGCATGCGCTTCTTCGTCGTCGCCGTGCTCGCGCTCGCGGCGAACCTGGTCGTGCTCGAGCTGCTGATCGCGCTGGGCCTCGACGCCGTCCTCGCGCAGGCGATCGCGATCCTGCTCGTGACGCCCGTGAACTTCGTCGGCAACAAGCTCTGGACATTCCGCCTGGGACGCTGACGCGTCTCCGGCGGCTGCTGCTGCTCGCCGTCGCGGTCGCAGTCGTCTGGCCTGCGGCCGGCAGCGCCCAGACCGTCACCGGCAACCTCCCCGGGACGACGTTCCCCCCGGGCTCCGAGCCCCGACTCACGGAGCGCCGAGCCGAGCTGGTGTTCCTCGACCATCCGAAGGTCGCGGACTGGCTCGACCGCTACCCGCTCGAGGGCCGGACCGTGCAGGCGGAGTACGACGAGGAGCGCGGAACGTGGCACGTCCGCGTCTGGTGGGGCGAGGCCGGTCAGATCGCCGACGGCCGGGTCGAGGACGAGACGGGCCGCGTGACAGAGGCCTGGACCGGGCCCCAGGTCGCCTGGAAGATGGCGCGCGGCGGGCCCGGGGCGTTCGGCGGCAGGGACATCAACCGGCCGGCCGTCTGGCTCGGGCTCTGCGCGGTCTTCCTGCTCGGGCTCGCCGACCTCCGGCGCCCGCTCTCGCTGCGGAACCTCGACCTGCTCGCGCTGCTCTCGTTCTCGATCTCGCTCTGGTTCTTCAACCGCGGCGAGATCTTCTGGAGCGTGCCGCTCGCCTACCCGCCGCTCGTGTGGCTGATCGCGCGGATGGGCTGGATCGGCGGGACCGGCCGCGTCACCGGCGCGCGCCCGGTCTGGCCGGTGTGGCTGCTGCTGGCGGCGACGGTGTTCCTGGCCGGCTTCCGGATCGGGCTGAACGTGGAGACGTCGAACGTGATCGACGTCGGCTACGCGGGCGTGATCGGCGGCCACCGGATCGTGAACGGCGAAGCGCCGTACGGGCACATGCCCGTCCAGGGCGACCTGAGGGCGTGCGGCCCGGCGGACGCGGAAGGCGAGACCCGCGAGCGGATCCAGACGAACGGCCGCTGCGAGTCGTCGAACGAGAACGGCGACACGTACGGCCCCGTCTCGTATCTCGCGTACGTTCCCGGCTACCTGCTCTTCGGCTGGACCGGCAAGTGGGACGACCTCCCGGCTGCGCACTTCACCACGATCGCGTTCGACGTGCTCTGCCTGCTGGGGCTCGCGCTCGTCGGCTGGCGCTTCGGGGGCCAGCGGCTCGCTGTGACGCTGCCCTTCGCGTGGGCCGCGTTTCCGTTCACGCAGTACACCTCGAACTCGAACACGAACGACGCGATCACCCCCGCGTTCCTGATCTTCGGGTTCTTCTTCGCCGCGTCGCCTGCGATCCGTGGCGGGTTCTCCGCGCTCGCCGGCTGGACGAAGTTCGCGTCGCTGATCGTGGCGCCGCTGTGGGCGTCCTACCCAGAGCTGCGCGTCCGGCACGCGCTGGTCTACGTCGCCGGGTTCCTGGGCGCATCCGCGCTGGCGTTCTCGATTCTCCTGCTCGAGCCGAACCTCGTCGACGCCGGGCGCACGTTCTGGGACCGCACGCTCGGCCCGCAGCTCACGCGCGAGTCGCCCTTCTCGATCTGGGACTGGGGCCAGTACCACGCGCGCGGGATCCCCGACCTGAGCGTGCCGCACCGAGTCGTCCAGGCGCTCGTCGTGCTGGCCGCGTTCGCCGTCGTCTTCGTGCCGCGACGCAAGTCACCGCTCCAGCTGGCGGCGCTGACCGCGATGCTGATCGCGGGCTTCCAGCTCGTGCTGACGCACTGGTTCTACCTCTACCTGCCGTGGTTCTTTCCCTTCGTCGCGCTCGCGCTGCTCGGCCGTGACCGCTCGGAAGCCTGAGCTCCTCGTCGCGCTCGCGTTGGCGCTCTTCCTGGCCTCGTGGCTGCTGCTCCACGTCGGGTTCTACGAGCGGGACCAGATCGTCGACACGCCGGTGTACGAGCAGTACGGGGCCGCGATCGAGGACGGGCAGGTCCCCTACCGCGACTTCGAGGTCGAGTACCCGCCGGGCGCGCTGCCCGTCTTCGCGCTGCCGGCGCTCGTCGACACCGACTTCCGGACCGCGTTCGAGTGGCTGATGGCGCTGTGCGGCGTGGGCACCGTCCTCGCCGTCGCGCTGGCGGCGCGACGGCTCGGGCTCGGCGTCGTGCCGCCTCTCCTCGTCGCGCTCTCGCCGCTCGCGATCGGGTCGGTGATCCTGACGCGCTTCGACCTCTGGCCCGTGATGCTCGCCGCGTTCGCGCTCGCGGCGCTCGTCGCGGAGCGCCTGCGACTCGGGCACGCGCTGCTCGGCGCGGCCGTCGCCGCGAAGCTGTTCCCGGCGGTCCTGCTGCCGCTCACCGTCGCGTTCGTCTGGCGCCGGCGAGGCCGGCGCGAGGCGCTCGTGTGCGCGGCCGTCTGCGCCGCGGTCGTGCTCGCGGTGTTCGTCCCGTTCCTGCTCGTCGCCCCCGGCGGCGTGCTCGACAGCTTCGGACGCCAGCTCTCGCGGCCGCTGCAGATCGAGAGCCTCGGCGCGGGTCTGCTGCTCGCCGCGCACGACGCGTTCGGGCTCGAGCTCGAGATGCACTCGAGTCACGGGTCGCAGAACCTCGTCGGCACGCTTCCGGGCACGCTCGCGGTGCTGAGCTCGATCGCGCAGGTCGCGGTGGTGGTGTGGCTGTGGGCGCGCTTCGCGCGCGGGCGCGAGCCCTCGGCCGCGGAGCTGGCGGTTGCGGCCGCCGCCGTGCTGACCGCGTTCGTCGCGCTCGGCAAGGTGCTCTCACCGCAGTTCCTGATCTGGCTCGTGCCGTTCGTGCCGCTCGCGGCGCGGGCCGGCGCGAACGTGCTCCTGCTCGCGGCGCTGGTGCTCACGCAGATCTGGTTCCCGTACCGCTACTGGGACCTCGTGCGCGAGTTCGACCCGACGGTCTCGTGGCTCGTCCTCGCGCGCGACCTCGTCTTGCTCGCGCTGCTGGTGGCGCTCGCTAGGCGGAGACCCGAATCGCTTCGCAGCGGGTCGCCCGCCCGTCCGCGTCGCACTGCACCAGCGCACCTTCGATCCTGACGTCGCCCTGCGCGGTCTCGAAGCGCACGGGCACGCCGGTGCGCATGCGCGCGATCGCCTGCTCGGCGACGACGCCGATCACCGAGTCGTGCGGGCCGGTCATGCCTGCGTCCGTGAGCGCCGCCGTCCCGCCCGGAAGGACGCGCGCGTCGTTCGTCTGCACGTGCGTGTGCGTTCCGAGCACGGCGGTGACGCGTCCGTCGAGCCAGCGGGCCATCGCGACCTTCTCGCTCGTCGCCTCGGCGTGGACGTCGACCACGATCACCGGAGTCTGCGCGCGCGCTTCCTCGACCAGCTCGTCGATCACCTCGAATGGTCCGCTCGCGACGTCGAGGAAGAGCTGTCCCATCACGTTGAGCACGGCCACCGGCGTCCCGTCGCGGGCCGGCACGACCGTGAGCGACACGGCCGGGCGCGTGGCGCGAGAGGTTCGCGGGGCGAACGACGCGATCGCTCGAGTCGATCCAGGGCGCGAGGTCGGGGCGTCGCCACGCGTGGTTGCCGAGCGTGATCGCGTCGGCGCCGTAGGCGAGCAGCTTCTGCGCGAGCTTGGGTGTGAGCCCGACGCCGTCGGCCGCGTTCTCGCCGTTGACGACGCAGACGTCGACGTCGTGTTCAGTTCGAAGCGCGGCGAGACGCGATTCGAGCGCCCGGCGGCCCGGCACGCCGACAACGTCGGCGACGAAGAGAATGTTCATCCGCGGAAAGGGCGCAGCAGTTCCGCGGCTAAGGCAGGGTCAGCGCAGCGGCTGGGAAGACCTGGACGGTGACGTGGTTGCCGGCGTCGCGCGTGTACCGCGCGAGCGCCTGACGCTCGAGGTGCGAGAGGTCGAGGACGGTGCCGAGGCGGTTGGAGCCCGCGGCGACCGACGAGCCGACGGTCAGCACCGGGTCCGGCCGCAGTCGCGTGACCGAGACGATCAGCGCCGGAGCGTTCAGGGGTCGGATGTCGATCCGCTTGCCCTGCGTCCGACCGTTGATCACGTAGTCGGTGATCCCGGCGATCGTCCCGTCGACCGGCGAGTAGACGTCGGTCTCCGGTGCGGCGCCGACCGCGAGCGCGGAGGTCGCCGGTCCGCTGCCGCCGCGCAGCTGGTACCACACGAGGCTCGAGTCGCTGCCGCCGAAGACGCGGTCGAGCAGCCGGGCGAGCAGACCCTGGTTGCCGCGGCGCCCGAGCGGATCGAGCTCGAGCGTGCCGCTCCCGCCGCCGTAGTAGCCGATCGCGGTCACGCGGTCCTGCTCGATCGGCAGCTGGACGCGAAGGGCCCCGCGCGTCGCGACGATCAGCGGGTCGGGCGGCCCGGCCGGCAGCAGCCGGTCTGCGGGCGCGGGCCCGGTGCGCGCGACCGTCTCGGCGTTGGGCCCGAACGCGGTCACGAGCAGCGTCACGACCCCGACCGCGGCCACCACCGACAGCCCCGCGAAGCGGCGGAGCCGGTGCGCGGCGCGGCGCTGGGCCCGGCGCGCACGCCGAGAGCGCCCGGGAGCCTGGGGCGGCATCGGGCGGACGCTAACGGACGCTTCTCTTCGCTGCAAGGAGGCCGGCACGGCGGGACTTTGTAACAGACGCAAGGTCGGAACGACGGGGATTTCGTCCCAGAGATCGTGACGGTCGAGCGCGAGGTTGCCGTCCTCGGCGAACGACCAGTCCCAGGCGGCGGGGCTGGGGGCGCTGGAACGCACGCTACGATCGCTCATATGGCGGAAACGCCGCCTCCGATGGTCGGCGGGCGCCCCCCCGCGGGGCCGATCGAGGTGCCTCGCTGGATCCAGCTCATCGGCCTGCCGCTCGTCCTCCTGCTCGCGTGGGCGGTCGCCGGCGCGGTCCGTCACGCCGTCTTCCTCTTCCTCGTCGCCGCGCTCGTCGCCCTGCTCCTGAACCCGCTCGTCCGGGCGCTCGGGGCGCTCCGGATCCCCCGCGGCTTCGGCGTCGCGATCGTGTACCTGACGTTTGCCGCGGCGCTCGTCATCGGGGTGGTGGCGCTGGCGACGGTGGTCGTCGATCAGTCTCGGTCGGCGTCCGATCGGATCGACGCCTACCTTACGAACGAGGACGGACAGACCGGCGAGACCGGGGCGGAAGTCGATCTCGACCGGCTGCAGATGTGGCTGGACGAGCACCGGCTCGGGCGCATCCAGGTCGAGGAGCAGGGGCGCGAGTTCATCGCCGACCTCGACGTCGAGTCGTTCACGCGCACGGTGATCGACTGGGCCGAGGGAGCTGCGCTCGGGATCTTCGCGTTCCTCTTCGGCGCCGTGCTCGTCCTCGTCGTCTCCGTCTACATGCTGCTCGACTTCAACCGGCTGCACCGCGCGCTCGACCGCCGCTTCCCGCCGCCGCCCGGCTCGCCGTCGCTGCTGCCGGCGATCGAGGCGTCGGTCGGCGGCTACGTGAAGGGCCAGGTGCTCGTCTCCGCGATCATCGGCACGAGCGCGGGCGTCGCCCTGTGGCTGCTCGGGACGATCGGCTGGCTGCCCGAGGGGTTCGAGACGTACGCGATCCTCTTCGGCGCGTGGGTCGCGGTCGCGGAGCTGATCCCGTACCTCGGTCCGTGGCTCGGCGCGATCCCGCCGGTGCTGTACGGGCTGATCGTCGACCCGATCTCGGCGGTCTGGGTCGTGCTCCTCTTCCTCGCGATCCACCAGATCGAGGGGCACATCGTGATCCCGAAGGTGATGGGGAGCGCGCTGCGGCTGCACCCGCTGCTCGTGATCTTCGGCCTGCTCGCCGGCGGCGAGATCTACGGTCTGCCCGGCGTCTTCGTCGCGCTGCCGACGCTCGCTGCGGCGCGCGCGATCTGGGAGTACTTCGGCCACCGCGTCGCGCTCGAGCGCTGGGAGGGGTCCGGCACGGTGCCGGTGGAGGTCGAGCTCGAGCCTCCGGCCGCCGTTCGTCGTTGATCGTTGCGAAGATTGACGGCATGAGCGCCTTCCCCGCGACGCGACTTCGTCGCCTGCGCCGCACCGGCGCGCTGCGCGCGCTCGTACGCGAGACGCGGCTCTCGCTCGACGACTTCGTGATGCCGCTCTTCGTCGGCCCGGACACTCGGCCGAACGCCGAGCTGCCCCCGATGGGGCGCTTCTCGGTCGCCGACCTCCCGCGCGAGGTCGACGATCTGGCAGCGCTCGGCGTCGGCGCGGTGATCCTGTTCGGGATCCCGGACGAGAAGGACGAGGAGGGCACGGGCGCGTGGGACGACGACGGCGTCGTCCAGCGGGCGTTGCGCGAGCTCCGCGACCGCTTCCCCGAGCTGCTGCTGCTGACGGACGTCTGCCTCTGCGAGTACACGTCGCACGGGCATTGCGGGGTCGTCCGCGACGGCGAGATCGCGAACGACGAGTCGCTCGAGCTGATCGCGCGCACCGCCGTGTCCCAGGTCGAGGCCGGCGCCGACGCGGTCTGCCCCAGCGACATGATGGACGGGCGCGTCGCCGCGATCCGCGAGCAGCTGCCGGACACGCCGATCGTTGCGTACTCGGCGAAGTACGCGTCCGCGTTCTACGGCCCGTTTCGCGAGGCGGCCGAGTCGGCACCGTCGTTCGGCGACCGGCGCTCGTACCAGATGGATCCCCCGAACGTGCGCGAGGCGCTGCGCGAGTGCGAGCTCGACCTCGCCGAGGGCGCCGACGCGATCATGGTCAAGCCGGCGCTGCCGTACCTCGACGTGATTCGCGCCGTGCGCGAGCGCTTCGAGGCGCCGGTGGCCGCGTACAACGTCTCGGGCGAGTACGCGATGGTGAAGGCCGCGGCCCGGCACGGCTGGCTGGACGAGCGCCAGGCCGCGCTCGAGTCGCTGACCGCGATCAAGCGCGCCGGCGCCGACCTCGTGATCTCGTACTGGACGAAGGAGCTCGCCGGGTGGCTTAGAGAGCCCCGACCATGACCGACCGCTGTGCTGCCGGGCCGCGCTGGACGGCGCGATGCGGCGTCCTCAGTCGCGCCCGTATCACTCTGGATACGAGCGCTCCCTGCGTCCTTGCCTCGCACCGCCCAGCGCACCCCGGCAACGAGGGACGGCCATGGCCGGGGCTCTGAAAGTGCGCTCCGAGCTCTTCGCTCGGGCGCGTCGCGTCATCCCCGGCGGCGTCAACTCGCCGGTGCGCGCGTGGCGCGCCGTCGGCGACGAGGACCCGTTCTTCGTCGCGCGGGGCGAGGGGGCGTACCTCGAGGATGCGGACGGCAGGCGTTACCTCGACTGGGTGATGTCGTGGGGCGCGCTGCTCTTCGGGCACGCCGACCCGGAGACCGTCGAGGCCGTGCGCGAGGCCGCGCTGGACGGCACGAGCTTCGGCGCGCCCACGGAGCGCGAGGTCGAGTTGGCCGAGGAGATCGTCGACGCGTTCCCGTCGATCGAGCTCGTGCGGCTCGTCTCGTCCGGGACGGAGGCGGCGATGAGCGCGATCCGCGTCGCGCGCGCGTTCACGAGGCGCGACCGGATCATCAAGTTCGAGGGCGGCTACCACGGGCACGCGGACGCGCTGCTCGCGAGTGCGGGCTCCGGGCTCGCGACGCTCGGGATCCCGGCGAGCGCGGGCGTGACGACCGGCGCCGCGCGCGACACGATCGTCTGCCCGTACAACGATGTGGACGCGGTCGCCGCCGCGGTCGAGCGCCACGGCGAGGGGTTGGCGGCGATCGTCGTCGAGCCGGTGGCGGGCAACCTCGGCGTCGTCCCGCCGGCGGAGGGCTTCCTCGAAGCGCTGCGCGCGCTCTGCGACGCGGCCGGCGCGCTGCTGATCTTCGACGAGGTGATCACGGGCTTCCGCGTCGCGCGCGGCGGCGCGCAGGAGCGCTTCGGAGTCAGGGCGGATCTGACCGTGCTCGGGAAGATCGTCGGCGGCGGGCTGCCGCTGGCGGCGTTCGGCGGCCGCTCCGACGCGATGGAGCGGCTCGCCCCGGGCGGCGACGTCTACCAGGCGGGCACGCTCTCGGGCAACCCGCTCGCGACGGCGGCGGGCCTGTCGGTCGTGCGGCGGCTGCGCGACCCATCCGTCTACGAGGAGCTCGAGGCCCGCGCGGCGCGCCTCGAGCGCGGCCTGAAGCCGTACGGCGCGGTGCAGCGCGTCGGCGCGATGCTCACGTTGTTCCGCCCGGGCTACGACGAGCTCTTCCGCGGCCTCGTCGAGCGCGGCGTCTACGTCGCGCCGTCGCAGTACGAGGCGATGTTCGTGTCGCTCGCGCACGGCGACGAGGAGATCTACCGCACGATCGAGGCGGTCGGTGAGGCTCTGGGAAACGATCGCAACCGACGCTGAGAGCGAGAGCCCGCTCTGGGCGGACGCGCTGCGGCGCGCCGACGAACGCGAGCTCGAGCCGGTCTTCTCCCCGCTGGCAGACGAGCGCTTCGCGCTCGGGCTCGAGACGATCTACGAGGGCTACCTCGTGCACTACGGCCGCTCGCGCCTCTTCGCGCCGCCCGACTCCGACGTCGCGCTGCTGCTCGGCGACTACCTCTACGCCCACGGGCTCGTGCGGATCGCCGAGCTCGGTGAGATCGAGGCGGTCCAGGCGCTCGCCGAGCTGATCTCGCGCTGCGCGCACCTGCGCGCCGAGGACGCCGCAGGGGACGGCGAGGCGTGGGCCGACACGGCGGCACGCCTGGGGTCGAACGGCGACGGCGATCGCGCACGCGCGCTTGCGGCTCATGCACGCCTGATGGTGTAGGTCTGTCGCATGCGGGAGCTGCCGGGCGGGACGGTCACCTTCCTCTTCACCGACATCGAAGGCTCGACGCGTCTTCTCCACGAGCACGGCGACCGCTACGTCGACGTGCTCGCCGAGCACCGCCGCCTGCTCCGCGACGCGTTCGCGAGGCACGGGGGCGTCGAGATCGACACGCAGGGCGACGCGTTCTTCGTCGCGTTTGCGGACGCCCGCGCCGCCGTCGCGGCGGCGGCAGAAGGGCAGCGAGCGCTTGCCGCGGGCCCGGTCCGCATCCGGGTAGGCGTCCACACGGGGGAGCCGATCGTCTGGGACGAGGGGTACGCCGGCGAGGACGTGCACCGCGCGGCGCGGATCTGCGCGGCGGCACACGGCGGCCAAGTCGTCCTCTCCGAGCGGACGCGCTCGCTCGTCGACGGCGTAGCCGTGCGCGAGCTCGGCGCGCACCGACTGAAAGACCTCTCCGAGCCGCAGCGGCTCTTCCAGCTGGGCGAGGGCGAGTTTCCGCCGCTGCGGACGCTTCACGCGACGAACCTGCCGACGCAACCGAGCCCGTTGATCGGCCGCGAGCGCGAGGTCGTCGAGGCAGGCGAGCTCCTGCGCGCCCAACGGCTCCTGACGCTCACGGGCACGGGAGGTTCAGGCAAGACGAGGCTCGCGCTCCAGCTTGCGGCCGAGGCGATCGAGGACTTCCCGGACGGCGTGTTCTGGGTTCCACTGCAAGCCGTTCGCGACGCCGAGCTCGTCGCGTCCACGATCGCCGAGACGATCGGCGCCAAGGGCGGGCTCGCAGAGCACATCGGTGACCGGAGGCTGCTCCTGCTCCTCGACAACGTCGAGCAGGTGATCGAGTCGGCGCCGCAGCTCGCGGAGCTTCTGCGCGCGACGTCGAACGCGAAGTTGCTCGTCACGAGCCGGGAACCGCTTCGGATTGCCGGCGAGCACCGCTACCCCGTCGAGCCGCTGCCCGAGACGGACGCCGTCGCGCTCTTCGTCGAGCGGGCGCGGGCGATCGACCCGACCTTCGCCGCCACCGACGCGATCGCTGCGGTCTGCCGCCGACTCGACGGGCTGCCGCTCGCGATCGAGCTTGCAGCTGCGCGTGTCGGCGTCCTGGCGCCCGAGCAGCTCCTCGCGCGGCTGGATCGGGCACTTCCGCTGCTGACCGCAGGGGCGCGCGACGCACCCGATCGCCAGCGGACGCTGCGTGCCACGATCGAATGGAGCCACGAGCTGCTCGACGCCCACGAGGAGCGCCTCTTTCGGCGGCTCGCGGCGTTCGCGGCGAGCTTCGAGCTCGATGCGGTCGGGCCGGTCTGCGACGCCGAGCTGGACACGTTCCAGTCGCTCGTCGAGAAGAGCCTCGTCCGCCGCTGGGGAAGCGGCCGCTTCGGCCTGCTCGAGACGGTCGCCGAGTTCGCCGAAGAGCGGCTCGCGGCCTCGGAGGACGCCGACGTGATCCGTGCGCGGCATGCGGCGCACTACCTCACCGTCGCCCAGGCGGCGAACCTCGCCGACGATGCCGAGGGACCGCAGGATCAGGAGCTGGCGGCCCGCGAGCAGCCGAACTTCAGGAAAGCGCTCGAGTGGGCGCTCGACCGGGACGTCGCCCTCGGTCTCCGGCTGGCCATCCCGCTCGAGCAGCTCTGGGTCGCTCGGCAGCCGTTCGAGGGAATCCGCTGGTTCGAGTCGCTGTTCGCGGCTGCGGGGGAGCTCGAGCCGGTGCTTCGGGCGCGCGCACTCGTCGGCTTCGGCGGCCTCGTCTTCATCGCCGGCGAGTTCGAGCGGGGGAAGCAGCTCTACGAGGAGGCCCTCGCCGAGTACACGGCGCTCGGCGACGACCGCGGTCGCGCGCAGGTGCTCCACCGGCTGCCGTACGCGGCCATGGTCGAAGGGGACCTTCCGCGCGCGCGCGCCATCGCTGAGGAGAGTCTGGCGCTGCATCGCCGCTTCGGAAACCGAAAAGGCGAGGCGATCGTGCTCGGGACGCTTGCAGATGTCGACTGGCGCTCCGGCGTCGACCGCGAGCGGGCGCTCGCGCTCGGACAGCAAAGCGCCGAGATCGCGGGCGAGGTCGGGTTCGTCTGGTGGCAGTCCAGCGTGCTCACCTACCTGTGCGAGTGGTCGCTCGAGCTGGAAGAGCGGGCGGATGCCGAGCGTTTCGGCGTCCAGGCTCTCGCGATCGCGCACCGAATCGACGACCGGATGCACCGGACCTACCTGCTCGCGCTGCTCTCGCGCGCCGCGGCAGAGGACGGGCGGCGCGAGCGCGCCGGCGAGCTCTGGGGCGCGCTCGAGGCCGACGAGGCACGCGGGCAGATCGGCCAGTGGGAGGACGAGCGCGAGGCCTACGCCGCATCCGTCCTCGCGCACGCGGACGACGCGTTCGAGCGGGGGCGCTCGCGCGGGCATGCCCGCTCGCTCGACGAGGTTGTCGCCGACGCTTGTCGCGACGCGTCGGGGCTGGTCGGGTAGATTCTCGGCGCCGTGAGCACGATCGCCACGCTGCTCCCGCTCTTCGCCGAGGTGCACGACGCGGCCGAGGAGGGCCAGAAGGTGATCACGGCGATGCTGATCACCGGGCTCGTCTTCGTGGCCGTGATCGCGCTCGGCGAGCTGACGCGGTACCTGTTCCACCGCCGCGACCACTGAGCAATCCTGTCGGCGTGCGTCGGCTGCCGACGGGCACGGTCACCTTTCTCTTCAGCGACATCGAGGGGTCGACGAAGCTGCTCCAGGAGCTGGGCGATCGCTACGCCGACGTCCTCGCCGAGCACCGGCGGCTGCTGCGGGACGTGTTCGCGCGCCACGGCGGCGTCGAAGTGGACACGCAGGGCGACTCGTTCTTCGTCGCGTTCTCGCGAGCAAGCGACGCGCTCGCCGCCGCGGCAGACAGCCAGGCCGCGCTGGACGGACGGACCCGTGCGCGTGCGCATAGGCGTCCACACGGGAGAGCCGCAGGTTACGCCGGAGGGCTACGTCGGGATCGACGTGCACCGTGCGGCGCGGGTGATGGCGGCAGGACACGGCGGACAGGTTCTCGTCTCGCAGGCGACGCGGGCGCTCGTGGACGAAGGAGTCGACCTGCGCGATCTCGGACCGCATCGCCTGAAGGACATGACGGCAGGCGAGCGCCTGTTCCAGCTCGGCGGAGCCGAGTTTCCGCCGTTGAAGAGCCTCAACCAGACGAACCTTCCCGTGCAGCCGACGCCGCTTGTCGGCAGACAGCGCGAGCTCGCCGAAGTCGACGAGCTTCTCCAGCGTCATCGGCTGCTCACGCTCGTCGGGCCGGGCGGCACAGGCAAGACGCGCCTGGCTCTCCAGGCCGCCGCCGAGGCCGTCGACCGGTTCGATGACGGTGTCTGGTGGGTCTCGCTCGCCGGCGTCTCCGATCCCGATCTCGGTCGAGACGACGATCGCCGGGACGATCGGTGCTCGGGACGGCCTGGCCGACTTCCTGCTCGGTCAGCGTGCGCTCCTGCTCCTCGACAACTTCGAGCATCTCCTCGGCGCCGCGCCGTTCGTCTCGAGACTGCTGGCCGGCGCGCCGGAGGTGAAAGCGCTCGTGACCAGCCGCGCGGCTCTGCACGTCGTCGGCGAGCAGGAGTATCCGGTCCTGCCGCTTCCCGACCCGGACGCGGCCGCGTTGTTCACCGAACGGGCCCGGTCGTTCGATCCCGGCTTCGAGCCCGATCAGCACGTGACGGAGATCTGTAGGAGGCTCGACGGGCTTCCGCTCGCGATCGAGCTCGCGGCCGCGCGCGTGCGCGCGCTTCCGGCCGCGCGCATGGTCGAACGCCTGAGCAGCGTGCTGCCCCTGCTCACCGGGGGCGCGAGGGATGCGCCCGACCGACAGCGCACCCTCAGCGCGACGATCGAGTGGAGCTACGACTTGCTCGCAGAGGACGAGGCGCGGCTGCTCGACGCGGTCTCGGTCTTTGCCGGAAGCTTCTCGCTCGAGGCGGCCGAAGACGCCTGCGACGCCACGTTGGACTCGATCGAGAGTCTGATCGACAAGAGTCTGCTCCGCCGGACCGCCGAGGGACGGTTCTTCCTGCTCGAGACGGTGCGCGAGTTCGCGGCCGACCGGCTCAGTCGCAGCGGCGAGCGCGACGCCGTGTGCCGACGACACGTCGACCACCTGGTCCGGCTCGCCGCCGAGGCAGAGCGAGACCGCGGAGCGACCGTCGACTCTTGGCGCCGCTTCGCGAGCGAACAGGACAACTTTCGCGAGGTGATGTCGTGGGCGCAGGCCGTCGGTGACGTCGGCGCCCAGCTCGAGCTGATCGGGAGCACGTGGCCCTTCTGGTGGTATCGAGGAAACGCGCGCGAGGGGTTGCGCTGGGTCGAAGCCGCACTCGGAACGAGCGGGGACGAACGAAGCCTGCGAACCGTGCGGGTCAACGCTGCGGGAGCGATGTTCGCTTTCCGCGGCGGTGACACCCGAGCGCTCGAGCGGTACTCCGCCGAGAGCCTCGAGACCGCCCGGGAGCTCGGCGATCCCGCGACGATGGTGTGGCCGCTGATCCTGCGCGGGCTATGGGCGGCTCGAATCGGCGACTACGGACGCTCGGCGGAGCTCTACGAGGAAGCGATCGCCGTCGCCGAGCTGGTCGGCAACCGGCAGCTGATTGGCATCGCGAAGAACAATCTTGGCTCGAACGCGATGGAACAGAAGGACTATGCGCAGGCGATCGAGCTCTTCGAGGAAGCGGTCGCAATCTCGCGCGACCTCGTCGCAACCGACGAGCTGGCGCTCGAAATGCTCAACGTCGCACTCTGCCACCACCGACTCGGGAGGACGGCCGAGGCGCTGGCGAAGGCGAGGGAAGGCTTCGCCCTGGCTCGCGAGGCCGAGAGTCTCAGCACGCTCGGGTACGGATTCACGCTGCTGGGAGCGCTCGCCTACCGGCAAGGTCGCGACCCCGCGGCTGCGGCAACGCTGCTCGGCGTCGCCCAGGGTCTCGTGCGGCGACTCGGCGAGGAGGATGCGGAGGATCCCGAGCTCGACGAGCTCTTCGAATCGACGAGGTCCGGGCTCGCGCACGCCCTCGGGGAGGAACGCTGCGCCGAGGCCGTCGCCACGGGTGAGGCGATGCCGCTCGAGGAGGCACTCGCCTATGCGTTGATCGTGGAGTGAACGTTCGCGACGAACGGCACCAGCAGAGCAGGCATCCCGCCCGGGAAGTTGCGTAGCATCCGCTCCGGGTGACCCGCTAGTGGTCGAGACGAAGGGACCGACCGGCCCGCCGCACGGGTCGCCGCCGAGCCTCTGGCCGCTCGGGTTCGCGATCGGCCTCACGGTCGCGCTGGTGGGACTCGTGATCGGCAGCTGGTCGGCTGTCGCAGTGGGCGGCGTCCTGGCCCTCGTGTTCGGGTTCATCTGGGCGCGCGACGTCGCGACCGGGTTCGGCGAGCCGCCGCCGGCCCCCGCAGCGGCGGTTGCCGCGCCGCCCGCCCGCCCGCCTCACGTTCCGGAGGAGGACGAAGACGTCGAGCACTACTCGCGCAACACGTTTCTCTCGCTCGCGACCCTCGGGCTGGGCGGCGTGATCACGGTCATCGTCGCTGCCCCGGTCGCCGGCTTCGCGATCATCCCCGCCTTCGTCGGCCAGGGCCAGGACGAGGCCGACATCGGCCCGATCGACCAGTACCCGGAGGGCGAGTTCGTGATCGCGACGTTCCTCATCGACCCCGACGCGGGCGAGGTCTCGCGGCGGACCGCATACGTGCGGAACAACGGCGACCTGAGCTTCACGATCCTCTCCAACCGCTGCGTCCACCTCGGCTGCCCGGTTCAGGTCAACGGCCTGCCGCTCGACGAGGAGAAGGAGACGCTGATCACGGAAGGTCAGCCGCCCGTGGACCTGACGCCGACCCAGGCCGCGTCGGGCTTCGGCTGTCCCTGCCACGGCGGCCAGTACGACACGGAGGGGAACCGCACAGCCGGCCCGCCCGTGCGCGCGCTCGACCGCTACACCTACAAGATCGTCGACGGCCGGCTCGTGCTGATCCACACCTACAGCGTCGCCGAGGTCGAAGGTCAAGGGGCCGATGCGGTGATCAAGAAGTACGACCCGGTCGACCCGAGCATCCATGTCGACGGGCCCGAGCAGGTCCTCTACCCGATCACGCCGCCGCGCTGATGGCGACCGCGGCTCCTCCCCGTCGGCGCAAGCAGTCCAAGCTCGTCCAACTGATCAACTATCCGCTCGACTGGCTCGAGCTGCGTTCGGGGCTCGTCGGCGGGACCAAGTACTTCCTCTTCCGCAAGGTTCCCCGCGACTCGAGCTGGTGGCACACCCTCGGCTCGGCGACGCTGACCGCGTTCCTCGTCCAGGCCGGGACCGGCGTGATCCTCGCGTTCTACTACAAGCCGGATCCCGACCATGCGTACGAGTCGATCCAGCACATCACGAACGACCTCACGCTCGGCTGGCTCGTCCGCGGCATGCACCGCTGGGGCGCGAGCGTGTTCATCATCCTGATGTTCCTCCACATGGCGCGCGTCTTCCTGTTCGGCGCGTACAAGTACCCGCGCGAGCTGAACTGGATCGTCGGCGTGCTGATCCTGATCACCGGGATGCTCTCGGGCTTCACCGGCTACCTCCTGCCGTGGGACCAGACGGCGTACTGGGCGACCGTCGTCGGGATCAACATCAACGCGAGCGCGCCGTTCCTGGGGCCGTTCATCGCGTCGTTCCTGCGCGGCGGCGCCGAGATCGGCTTCGACACGCTCTCGATCTGGTACGCGCTGCACATGCTGCTCATCCCGGGCGCGCTGTTCGCGCTGATCGGCTTCCACCTATACCTGGTCGTGCGCCTGGGCATCTCGTCCCCGCCCTGGTCGCACGAGGCGGCGGGCCGCGATCGCGCAGCCGTCGTGCCGACCGGCCGACGCGGTCTCCTCCGAGGGAGGCGAGGATGAGCCGCGTGGCCGACGAACGCCGAGCGCAGTTCGAGCGCTACAAGGAGGACGTCGAGCGCGAGGGGAAGCCGTTCTTCCCGTACGCCATGTTCCACGACACGGTCATGAGCCTCGTCGTGGTATCCGTGATCACCGCGCTGGCCTGCGTCTGGTACTTCACCGCGGACGGCACGGAGCCGGGGCTGATCGGCCCGCACTACGCGGAGGAGGCCGATCCCGGCACGACCAGCTTCATCCCGCGACCCGACTGGTACTTCTACTTCCTCTTCTACCTGCTCCGGATCTTCAAGTGGCCGGAGTCGGTGGTGCTCGGCACCGTCGGGATCCCGACCATCCTGATGGTCCTGCTCTTCGCGCTGCCGTTCATCGACCGCAGCCGCGAGCGGCGGCTCATCCGCCGCCCGGTCGCCGTGCTCGCGGCCGCGCTGACGGCGGTGTCGATGGGCGTCCTCACGTACAAGGGCGCAACCGCGCGCGAGTCGCTCGGGAGCGAGGCCGTCGCTGCGGTCGACAGCTGGTCGACGCAGCAGGGCGGGTTCGACGAGGAGCAGACGCAGGGCGCCGAGATCTTCGCGCTCGTCGGCTGCCTCCAGTGCCACATCTACCTCGGGTCCGGCTCGGCGAACGTGGGTGCGCCGGAGCTCTCTGACTACGGCGAGACGACTTCGCGCTCGCCGGAGCAGACGGCGGCGTACATCGCGAACCCGGCCGAGTTCGGCAACACCGTGATGCCGTCGTTCGCCAACCTCGGCGACGAGAACCTCGCCGCGGTGGCGGCGTTCCTGCACGCGTCGACGGGCGGAGACGGCGGCGGTGGTGGCGGCGGGTGATGCCGTGCACGTCTTCCCCGGGCTGACGTGAGCATCCGCACGGGCACGCTCTCGCCCGAGGGCGTCCGCACGATGTTCGACCGCATCGCGCCCGTCTACGACGCGATGAACCGCGTGACGACGATGGGCCTCGACGGGCGCTGGCGGCGACTCGCAGCCGAGGCCGTCGTGCGGCCGGGCGACCGCGTCCTCGACGCTGCGTGCGGGACCGGCGACCTCGCGATCGCGGCGGCGCGGGCGGGCGGTCGAGTCACAGGGCTGGACTTCTCCGGGCGGATGCTCGAGCGTGCGCAGCGGAAGGCGCCCGAGCTCGAGTGGGTCGAGGGCGACGTCCTCGCGCTCCCGTTCGAGGACGGGAGCTTCGACGTGGTCACGATCGGCTTCGGGATCCGCAACGTCAGCGACCTCGAACTGGGCCTCCGCGAGCTGACGCGCGTGTTGCGGCCGGGCGGTCGTATCGCGGTGCTCGAGATCACGCGCCCGCGCGGCCTGCTGCGCCCGTTCTTCCGGCTGTGGTTCGACGTGCTCATCCCGCTCGCCGGAAAGCTGCTGCCCGGCGGCGCGGCGTACACGTACCTGCCCGCGAGCGTGCGCCGCTTCCCGGGCCCCGAGGACCTCTCGGCGGCGATAGCGCGCGCGGCCTTCGCGGACGTCTCGTACCGGCTGCTCGCCGGCGGCATCGTCGCGCTCCACACCGGCGCGCGCACGTGAACGCTCATGCGGTGCTCCTGGACGCCACGCCGTTCCTGGACGAGCTCGAGGAGCGGCTCCGCGGAGCAACAGCCCGCCACCCGGGCACCGTCGCGCGCCTGAGCGCGGACGCACTCGACGCGGGAGGAAAGCGGCTGCGCCCGCTGCTCGTCCACCTCACGTCGACCGACCGCGAGCGCGCCCTTCGCGGGGGCGTCGCAGTCGAGCTCGTCCACACCGCGACGCTCGTCCACGACGACCTGATCGACGGGGCCGAGCTGCGACGCGGCCGCGCGACCGTCTGGCACTCGCACGGGGAGGAAGCGGCACGCGCGACCGGCGACTACCTGTTCGCCCGCGCGTTCGCCGAGCTCGCGGACGCCGGCGACCTCGACGGCGTGCGGATTCTCGCGGAGACGTGCCTCGCGCTCGCCCGGGGGGAAGCGCTCCAGCGGCGGCAGCTCCACGACCCCGACACGCCGATCGACGAGTACGTCCGGCGCTGCACGCTCAAGAGCGGCAGGCTGTTCTCCGCCGCTTGCCTCCTCGGCTCGCGCGACATGCGCCTCGGCACGTTCGGGCTCGCGCTCGGCGTCGCGTTCCAGATCGTCGACGACATCCTCGACTGCTCGGGCGACACGCTCGAGACGGGCAAGATCGCGGGCACCGACCTGCGCGAGGGCACGCCGACGTTGCCGTTGCTGCTCGCCGCAAAGGATGACGAGGTCGTCCGGCGGGCGCTCGCGGGAGGTTCGCTCGAGGGGGCTCTGGTCCGCGTGGCCGAGACGGGCGCGCTCGAGCGTTCACGCGAGGTCGCGCTCGAATTTGCAAGGAAGGCGCGCGGATTTCTTCGCGACGAGCCCGAGCTGGAGGCGTTGACGCACCTCGTTCTCGAACGCAAGGGCTGATCGACTATGGTCGGCGCCGTGGGAGCGCTGCCCGGGCCGATCGAGGAGCTGCTCGGCGCCGCGCTCGCGGCCGAGCTGACAGTGATCGACCCGACAGGACGCCCGGTCACGCACCCGATGATCCCGCTCTACGACGGTGAGCTGATCTACCTCACCTCGAGCGTGCTCTTCTCGAAGAAGCTCGAGCACATCAAGGAGAACCCGAAGGTCTCGCTCTCGATCAGCGACCCGGTTGCGGCGCAGGTGGAGCCATTCAACCGCGCGACGATCCAGGGCGACGCGACCGTCGACGACACCGACCTGCACTCGGGGTGGGAGCGGGTGCTGCCGCTATGGCGCGCCAAGGAGCCCGTGATCGACGCGTTCCTCGGCAAGCGCGTGGCCCTGCCGCTCTTCTTCGAGCGCGCCGTGATCGAGCTGCGGCCCAGGCGGGCGTTCCTGTGGGAAGGCGGGGACACCTCGCGCGCGCCGCAGGTCTTCGAGCTTGCGGAGGCGGTGACGTGAAGGACGTCCTCGCGACGCTCGGCGAGCGCTTCTCGCATGCGGTGATCGTCTACGTCGGCGAGGACGGCTATCCGGTCTCCGTCGCGACGGACTTCGAGGCGGACGCCGCACGCGGCGTCGTCAAGCTCCGCGACGTCGCAGACGAGCTCCAGCCTCCGCTCGATCGGCGGATCAGCGCCGTCTTCAGCCACATCCGCCCGCAGCCCGGCGTCGGCTACGACGAGCGCCGGTACGTCTCGCTCTGGGGCAAGATCGAGCGCGACGACGGCGGCTACGTGCTCACGCCCGAGCGCGAGCTCGGGTGGGACGAGCAGGACGTGCCGTTCTTCGAGTACTCGGAGCGCAGCCTCCCGCAGGCGAAGCGCTACTACGCGCGCGTCTCGCGCGAGCAGGGCCGCGAGGTCAAGCCGCAGCTCTCGCGCGGCTGGCTGTTCCTGCGCGCGACGCGGCTGCCGTTCCTCTCGGCGACGATCGTCCCGATCCTGCTCGGCACCGCCGTGGCAGGCCTCGCCAACGGCTTCAGCTGGTGGGTCTTCCTGCTCACGCTCGTCGGCGGGTGCGTCGTGCACCTCGCGATCAACGTCTTCAACGACGTCTACGACTTCAAGAGCGGCGCGGACGAGGCGAACGTCACGCCGACGCAGTTCAGCGGCGGGTCCCGCGTCATCCTCTACGACCTCCTGAGCGAGCGGACGATGGCGCTGCTCGCGTGGGGCTTCTACGCGCTCGGGTTCGCGATCGGGATCGTGCTCGCGGCCACGCGTGGGTGGGACCTGCTCTGGCTCGGGCTTGCCGGCCTCGCCGTCGGCTTCTTCTACACCGCGCCCCCGCTGAAGCTCGTGCACCGCGGCCTCGGGGAGCTCGCCGTCTTCGCCGGGTTCGGGCCGATCATGACGCTCGGCGCGTATTTCGTGCAGGCACGCGAGTACGCCTGGGAGCCTTTCCTGATCTCGATCCCGGTCGGGATCCTGATCGCGCTCGTGCTCTACGTGAACGAGGTGCCCGACCGGCCGGGCGACGAGGCCGCGGGGAAGCGGACGCTCCCCGTACGCCTCTCCAAGGACGCGGTCATCAACGGCTACATCGGCGCAGTCGCGGCGGCCTTCGCGGTAATCCTCGTGCTCCCGTTCCTCGACGTCACGCCCTGGCCGACGCTGATCGCGCTCGCCGCGGTGCCGATCGCGCTGCCCGTCGTGCGTGCCCTCCGCGAGGCGTATGACAAGCCGTACGTGCTGATGCCGGCGATGGGCAAGAACATCCAACTCCACCTCGTGACGGGGCTTCTGCTCGTCGTGGGGTACGTGGTCGCGATCGTCGCCGACGCTCTCTAGCGTTGCGCCTCGAGAGCTCGCCGCGGCCCGACTGGAGCCCGTTGCCCTACGAGGGCTGCGTGGGCGTCGTCGGCAAGGTGCTCGTCAGCGAGCCCGGCTTCTTCTTCTCGCTGCTTCGCTTCGCGTCCGACGGGACGATTCACGAGCATCCCGGCGACAACGACACGTACGTCGCGTGTCTCGAGGGCGAGGGCTGGACGAGCGTCGGCGAGGAGCGAGCGCCTCTCCGCGCCGGCCAGTTCGTCGTCTGGCCTAAGGGCGTCACCCACCGGCTCTGGACCGAGGGTACGACCATGACGACGCTGATGTACGAGCAAACGGCGTAGGAACGGTGAACGAGCTTGCACTCGGGCATCGGGCGCGGTAGACACCAGCCGACAACGACTCAAGGGGAGAGCCGAATGAGAGGATTTCTGATCGCCGCGCTCGCGGCGCTCACACTCGTGCCTGCCGCGACGGCCAAACCGCCCGACGCGGACGCGCGCTTCTCGACGTTCAACGCCTCGCTGAACCGCTTCTTCGAGGGACAGCTCGCGATCGACCTCTCGACGCCGAGCAACCAGCAGGCGAGGAACGTCGCCGAGACGGTTCAGCGCTATCGGCCGGACGTGCTCCTGATCAACGAGTTCGACTTCGACGCGGCAAATCCGCAGAGGCCCGTCGATCTCTTCCGCGACAACTACCTCGAGGTCTCGCAGAACGGCGCTGCGGCGATCGACTACCCGTACTCGTTCATCGCGCCGTCGAACACGGGGATACCGAGCGGCAAGGATCTGAACAACAACGGCGTCGTCGACACGACACCCGGCGACATCTCCTACGGAGACGACTCGTTCGGGTTCGGAGAGTTCCCCGGCAAATTCGGCATGGTCGTCTACTCGAGGTACCCGATCGACACCGCGGCCGTCCGCACGTTCCAGCTCTTCAAGTGGAAGGACATGCCGGGCAACCTGATCCCGACGCCGTTCTACTCGCCGGACGAGGTCGAGATCCTGCGGCTCTCGTCGAAGAGCCATTGGGACATTCCGATCCAGATCGGCCGGAAGACTGTGCACTTCCTCGTCTCCCACCCGACGCCGCCCGTGTTCGACGGGCCGGAGGACCGCAACGGCCGCAGGAACAACGACGAGATCCGCTTCTGGGCGGACTACATCTCCCCCGGCAAAAGCGGCTACATCTACGACGACGACGGCGTCAGCGGCGGCCTCGAGCCGGGCGAGCTGTTCGTGATCGCGGGTGACCAGAACTCCGACCCGCTCGACGGCGACAGCATCCCGGGGTCGATCCAGCAGCTCCTCGACCATCCGCTGGTCAACACGAAGACGGCGCCCTCGAGTCTCGGCGGCCCTTGGGCGACCCGCGTGCAGGATCGGCTGAACGACACCCACCGGGGCGATCCGGCGCTCGACACGGCCGACTTCTGCGACTTCGCGCCGTGCGGCCCGGGCAACCTCCGCGTGGACTACGTCCTACCGCGCAAGAACCTGAAGATCGTGTCGAGCGGCATCTTCTGGCCGAGCAACGATCCGGCGGACAACGATCCGCTCCGCCCGTTCGCGTACCTCGTCGACTTGACGGGCGCCGGCTTCCCGGCGCTGACCACGGACCACCGCGCGGTGTGGGTCGACGTCACCGTTCCGGGCGCGTAAGCGTTCTTTGAGGGAGGGGAGCACCGGCTCCCCTCCCTGGTACCGTCTGCGCGGGTCGTGCTCGGGAAGGTCGTCTTCACAGCCGCGTTGGCGGCGCTCGTGCTTGCGCCCGCGTCGTTGGGGCAGGCACGGCTGCTGATGCCCGGCGTCAGCTACGAGACGCAGGTCGAGTTCAAGCCGCACGGCCCCGTCGTGCTGCACGTGCTCCGCGGCCCGCGCCCGACCGGTCTCTACGCGCTCAAGCCGATCCTTTCGAACGACGCGATCGTCGGCCGCGAGCGGGTGACGCAGATGCAGCGTCGGGTGTTCTCGACCGCGACCGTCGCGGGCGTCAACGGCGACATGTTCAACTGGAACGTCGGCTACCCGAGCGGGATGCTGATGCTGAACGGCGTGCTCGCGGCGCCGCCCAGCCCGGACCGCTCGAGCACGGGCATCGGCCCGGACGGCACCCTCCGCATCGAGCGCGTCCGCTTCGCGGGCACGTGGCAGGGCTCGGGGCAGCGGCGGCCGCTCGTCCTGAACCGCGACCCGTCGTCCGGCGGCACCGCGCTCTACACCTCCACCTACGGCCCGGCCACGCCCCCGGCAACCGAGACCGTCGAGCTCGTGCTCACGCCGTTTCCCGCGGCGCAGCCGCTCCGCGACCTCGTCGGCACCGTCGTCCAGGCCAAGCAGGGCGGCGCGACCCCGATCCCGCCGGGCGGCGCCGTCCTCGTCGGCCGCGGTGCGACGGGTGCAGGGAGGCTCGCGACCGAAGCGCCGCTGGGCTCGAACGTGAGGGTCCGGCTGACGCTGACGCCGGACTGGTCGGGCCTCGTCGACGCGATCGGCGGCGGGCCGCTGCTCGTGCGCGAAGGCAAGCCGATCTTCCGCTCGAACGAGATCTTCACCGTCGACCAGCTCGTCCCGCGGCAGCCGCGTACCGCCGTAGGGCAGATGCAGGACGGCCGGATCATCCTCGTCACGGTCGACGGGCGACGGCCCGGCTTCAGCGTCGGGATGACGAACTTCGAGCTCGCGCTGACGCTCGCGCGGCTCGGGGCATGGACGGCCTCCGCGCTCGACGGCGGCGGCTCCTCGACGATGGCCTTCGAGGGCGCGCTGCTCAACCGACCGTCCGATCCCGGCGGCGAGCGCGCGGTCGCCGAGTCGCTCAACCTCCTCTACTACGGCGTGCACGCGCCCGAGCTGCCCGAGGAGGTCGTCTCGCCGAACGGCGACGGCGTCGGCGAGCGGCAGACGCTCGCGTACAAGCTCGTGCGCCCGTCGACCGTCAACGCGCGGCTGATCGCGCCGGACGGCAGCCAGCGGCCGATCGACGCCGGCGCGAAGACGACGCTCGGCACCTTCCGCTTCCCCTGGGCCGAGAGTGCGCCGGAGGGGCGTTGGCGCTTCGTGGTCGACGCGACGGACGACCTCGGCCGGGTCTCGCAAGCGGAGCGCCAGTTCTTCGTCAACCTCACGCTCGGCTCGCTGCGGGCTCCGTCCGTGCGCCGCCGCGCGACGCAGCGCGCTTCGTTCACGCTCACGCGCACGGCGCAGGTGCGGGCGACCGTCCTGACCGCGACCGGAGCGACGGTTCGCACGCTCGCGCCCCGCACGCTGCAGGCCGGCTCACGGTCGGTGGCATGGCGCGCTCAGGTTCGCGCCGGCCGCTACCAGCTGCGGGTGACCGCGCAGAACGAGCTCGGCATCGTCTCGCTGACCGCGCCCTTCACGGTGCGCGGTCGATGACCGTCCTCGCGGCGTCCGTCACCTCGTTCATCACCGACTGGGTCACCGAGGCGATCGGCAACCACGGCGTCTACGCGGTCTTCCTCCTGATGCTGATCGACGCGGTCTTCCCGGCCGCGAGCGAGCTCGTGATGGTCTACTCCGGCGCGCTCGCGGCGGGCGCGTTCTCGTCGGGCGTCGTGCTCTTCGGCCACGAGTTCGAGAGCGGGCCGACGGCGTACGCAGTGATGGTGCTGGCCGGCACGATCGGGTACACGATCGGCTCGGTGCTCGGCTGGGCGATCGGGATCTACGGCGGCCGCCCCTACCTCGAGCGCCACGGCCGCTGGCTGCACCTGCCCCCGCACCGGCTGGAGAAGGCGGAGCGGTGGTTCGACCGCTGGGGCGACTGGGCCGTCTTCATCGGGCGGATCACGCCGGTCGCGCGCTCGTTCATCTCGATCCCGGCCGGCGTCTTCCGCGCACCGTTCTGGCGGTACCTCGTGCTCACGTTCGTCGGCTCCACGCTCTGGTGCCTCGCGTTCGCGGGCGTGGGCTACGCCGCGGGCGCGAACTGGGAGACCTTCCACGAGAACTTCCACTACGTGGACTACGCGGTCGCGGCGGCGATCGTGCTCGGGGTGATCTACCTCGTGGTGCGTCGGCGGCGCTCCAGTACGCTAAATCGCCGTGCCGATCCCGCTCGTTGACGTCAAGGCGCAGTACGCGCCGCTGATCGAGGAGCTGCGGCAGCGCTTCGACGCCGTGCTCGCCTCGGGCGAGTTCATCCGCGGGCCGAACTTCTACGCCTTCGAGGAGGAAGCCGCCACGTACCTCGGCGTCAGGCGCACGATCGGCGTCGCCAACGGCACCGACGCGCTCGTGCTCGTCCTGGACGCGCTCGAGATCGGCCCCGGCGACGAGGTCGTCTGCCCGGCGTTCACGTTCTACGCGACCGCCGAGTCGATCGCGCGCCGCGGCGCGACCCCGGTCTTCGCCGACGTCGACCCCGCGACCCTGAACCTCGACCCCGACGACGTCGCGGCGAGGATCACCGAGCGGACGAAGGCGATCATGCCCGTCCACCTCTTCGGGCGGCCGGCCCCGATCGGGGAGCTCGACGGCTTCGGGATCCCGCTGATCGAGGACGCGGCGCAGGCGTTCGGGGCGCCGGGAATCGCGACGAGCATCGCCTCGACGTTCAGCTTCTACCCGACGAAGAACCTGTTCGCGCTCGGCGACGGAGGGCTCGTGGCGCTGAACGACGACGAGCTCGCCGAGCGCGTGCGCATGCTCGCGTTCCACGGCTCCCGCGACAAGGTCGACTTCCAGCTCGTCGGCTACAACTCGCGCCTCGACGAGCTCCAGGCCGCGTTCCTGCGGCTCTTCCTCGAGCACCTCGACGAGTGGACGCGCGGACGCCGCGAGGCCGCCGCGCGCTACGCCGAGCTCGGGCTCGGCGAGCTGGTCGAGCTGCCCCACGACGAGGACGGTCACGTCTACCACCTGTTCGTTTGCCGCTCGTCCGAGCGCGACGCGATCCGGGCCGCGCTGCGCGAGGCGGAGATCGCGTCCGCGTCGTACTACGCGACGCCCCTGCACCTCCAGCCCGCGCTGCGCGGACTGGGCTGGGAGCCGGGCTCGCTGCCCGAGACCGAGCGCGCCGCGGCGGAGAACTTCTCGGTGCCGCTCTGGCCGGGGATCGAGGCAAGCGTGCAGGAGCGCGTCGTCGAGGTCGTCCGCTCGGCCGTGGGCGTCACGGTCTAGTGCCGATCACCCGCCACCGCCTCTGGCAGCTCGCGGCCGATGCCGCGATGATCGCGGCCGCCTGGTACCTCGCCTTCCAGCTCCGCTTCGACTTCGAGGTGCGGCCGTACTACGAGACGATGCTGCGGGAGACGATCGTCTTCGTCGTCGCGATCAAGCTCGCCGTCTTCGTCGCCTTCGGCTTCTACCAGCGCTGGTGGCGCTACGTCTCGACGCGCGACATGTGGCGGGTCCTGTCCGGCGTCGCGGTCGCGTCGGTGCTGGCGATCGCCGCCGTCTACTTCTTCTACCCGGTCGAGCGCCTGCGCCTCCCGCGCGGCGTCGCGCTGGTCGACCCCCTGCTGCTGCTCGCGTTCGTCGCGGGCTCGCGACTGCTCGCGCGGACGGTGATCGAGCGGCCGACGGGAGGGATCGTCGCGCGCGGCCGCGAGGTGCTGATCGTCGGAGCGGGCGACGCGGGCGAGCAGACACTGCGCGAGCTCCAGCGGACGCGCGGGCTCGGCTACACGCCGATCGGGCTCGTCGACGACGACCCGCGCAAGCGCGGCATGCGGATGCACGGCGTCCGCGTGCTCGGGACGACCTCGGAGCTCGGGCATGTCCTCGGCGACAACCGGCCGGACGAGGTCTGGATCGCGGCGCCCTCGGCCTCCGGTGAGTTCCGCAGCCGCGTCGTCGACGCCGCGCGCAAGGCGAACGTCCCGGTCAAGACGCTGCCGACGCTGCACGAGCTGCTCAGCGGCCGGATCGACCTCGCGCAGATCAGGCCCGTGCAGGTGGAGGACCTGCTCGGACGCGCGCAGGTCGAGGTCGACCTCCCGGAGGTCGCGTCCTACCTCCGCGACAAGACTGTGCTCGTCTCGGGTGCGGGTGGATCGATCGGCTCCGAGCTCTGCCGTCAGATCACGCGCGTGCAGCCGGCGCGGCTGATCCTCGTCGACTACGCCGAGACGGCGCTGTTCGAGATCGAGCGCGAGCTCGTCGAGGAGCGCGGCTTCCCGGCGAGCGTGCCGGTGCTCGCGGACTGCGGGAACCGAGCGAAGCTGCGCCAGGTCTTCGAGCGGTACCGCCCGGAGGCCGTCTTCCACGCGGCGGCGTACAAGCACGTGCCGCTGATGGAGGCCAACCCGATCGAGTCGGTCCGGAACAACGTCCTCGCGACGCGGGTGGTCGCCGACGTCGCGGTCGAGTTCGGCGCCGAGCGCTTCGTGCTCGTCTCCACCGACAAGGCGGCGAACCCCAAGACGGTGATGGGACAGTCGAAGGCGCTCTGCGAATGGGTCGTCGAGGCGTACGGGCAGCGCGACGACGTCGCGACGCGCTTCGTGGCCGTGCGCTTCGGCAACGTGCTCGGCTCATCGGGCTCGGTCGTGCCGATCTTCCGCCGCCAGCTCGAACGCGGCGGGCCGCTGACGGTCACGCATCCCGAGATGACCCGCTACTTCATGACGATCCCCGAAGCCGCGTCGCTCGTCGTGCAGGCGGGCGCGATCGGCGGGCGCGGCGAGGTCTACGTGCTCGACATGGGCGAGCCGGTGCGCATCCTCGACCTCGCCGAGAACATGGTCCGCCTCTCCGGGCGGACCGACGTGCGGATCGAATTCGTCGGCGTCCGCCCGGGGGAGAAGCTGCACGAGGAGCTGTGGAGCGACGGCGAGACAGTGCATCCCACCGCGCACTCGAAGATCAACCGCGCCACGCGCGAGTCGGTCGACCCGGCGTGGCTCGAGGAGGAGCTGAACGAGCTCCAGCGGCTCGTCGACGAGGGCGACACGCTCGAGCTCGTCTCGCGGCTCACGACGATCGTTCGCGCGCCTGTGCGGACAATGTCACAGGCCCGTACCACTCCGGTCACGCCTGCGTGACGTTCGCGGGCGGGCTCCGTCCCGCCCCGTCTCTACGGTTGTTCGTCCGATGGACGCCGAAGGGATCCTCGCCGGCCTGAACCCCGAGCAGCGCCGCGCCGCCGAGACGGTGCGCGGGCCCGTCTGCATCCTGGCCGGTGCGGGCTCTGGCAAGACGACGACGATCACGCACCGGATCGCGAACCAGGTCGCGAGCGGCGAGTTCGTGCCGGAGCAGATTCTGGCCGTCACGTTCACCGACAAGGCCGCCGGCGAGATGCGCGCGCGGCTGCGCGGGCTGGGCGTCGAGCGCGTGCGCGCGGCGACCTTCCACTCGGCGGCGCTCGCGCAGCTCTCGTTCTTCGGCAAGGTGCGCGACCTGAACGTGCTCGCGTCGAAGGCGCTGCCCGTGCGCTGGATCGCGAACTCGCTGCCGATGCCGTTCAAGTTCACGGCGGCCGGCGACCTCGCAACCGAGATCGAGTGGGCCAAGAACCGCCGCCTCACTCCGGACACCTACCTCGACGGCCTCCGCGAGCACGAGCCGCCGATCCCGCCCGACCTGATGCTGCGCGTGTTCCGCGACTACGAGCGGCGCAAGCAGGAGCGCGGGTACCTCGACTTCGAGGACCTGCTCGCGAACACGATCGACCTGTACGAGCGCGACAGCGACGCGCTGCTGGTCGTCCAGTCGCGCTACCGCGCGTTCACGGTCGACGAGTACCAGGACGTCAACGTCCTCCAGCAGACGCTGCTCGAGCTCTGGCTCGGCGAGCGCGACGATCTCTGCGCGGTCGGCGACGACTACCAGGCGATCTACGCGTTCACCGGCGCGACGCCGCGGTACCTGCTCGAGCTGCCCGAGCGCTTCCCGCACGCGACGGTCGTGCGGCTCGAGGAGAACTACCGCTCGACGCCGGAGGTGCTCGCGGTCGCGAACGGCCTCGTGCCGAGGCTCGGCGGCGCCGAGAAGACGCTGCGCACGGTGCAGGCGAACGGGCCCGAGCCCGTCGCGCGGCGCTTCGCCGACCTCGCGGGCGAGCTCGACTTCCTCGTCGAGCGCGTGCGGGCCCTGCACGGCGACGGGGTGGCGCTCGAGGAGATGGCGATCCTCTACCGCACGAACGCGCGCTCGGCCGAGCTCGAACAGGTGCTCGCCGAGGCGCGGGTCCCGTTCCAGGGCGCGGCGCTGCTCGAGCGCGCTGCCGCCAAGCAGCTGCTGAAGTCGCTGCGCGGCTCGGGGGAGAGGCCCGCGGTCGAGACGGTGCGCCAGGCGGCCGCGGAGCACGGGCTGCTCGCCCACCTCCCGCCGCGCGTGGGCGAGCGCGAGGAGGTCCGTCAGCGCGACCTCGCCCTGCTCGTTCGGCTCGCGGAGGCGGAGCCGCCCGAGACGACCGTGGCCGAGTACGTCGAGCTGCTGCGGGCGCGGTTCTCGAGCGGCGTCGCCGGCGGCGTGCACCTGCTCACGTACCACCGCGCGAAGGGGCTCGAGTTCGACGCGGTCTTCCTCCCGCGCCTCGACGACCGAGAGCTGCCCTCGCGCCGCGCCAAGACCGACGACGCGGTCGCCGAGGAGCGGCGGCTCCTCTACGTCGGGCTGACGCGGGCCCGCCGCCACCTGACCCTGACGTGGTCGGCCCGGCCGAGCAGGTTCCTGCGCGAGCTCGGAGTCGAGGCCGCCCCAGCGGTCGAGGACGACGATCCGCTGCTCGTCTCGCTCAAGCGCTGGCGGCTCGAGCGCGCGAAGGAGGAGGGCAAGCCCGCGTTCGTCGTCTTCCACGACACGACGCTCGCGGCGATCGCCGCACAGCGGCCCGGCAGCCTCGCCGAGCTCGGCGGCGTCTCGGGCGTGGGCCCGGCGAAGCTCGAGCGCTACGGCGCGGACGTGCTGGCCGCGGTCGCCGCCGGGGCCGTAGCCCCGGCGGCGTAGCGGCTGAAGCGGCTAAGCGCCTGGGATCCTGACGACCAGGAGCTGCCCGCCCTCGCGCTCGAAGGCGATCGCGCCGCGGACCTCGCGGTCGATGATCAGCGTCCCCGCCTGCACGTCGACCAGGAACGTGTCCTTGCCGAAGACCTTCGAGGTGTCGATGATTCCCGAGGCTTCCCACGCGCCCCAGTTGCCCCTGCTGCCCGGGGCGACGTCGGTCGGGCCGCCGTCGGCCGACTGGTCGACCTTGAGCACGACCGTCTTCGCACCCGTGGCGAGGTCGACGCGCCAGACCCGTGCGGTGGTCGCGTTCGGGTCGGTCGAGCCGGCCGGGAACTGCTGCGACGAGCCCGGGTCCTCGGTGACGAGGAGACCGCCCTCGGTGGTCTCGAGGTTGTCCGGCTGGTGGATCTCGCCGAGCGTCTTGACCGGCGCGTCGTCGCCCTCGACGAAGATCGAGAGCGAGAGGACCTTCGTCGGGTCCTTCTTGTCGAACACGAACTTCCAGATCCGGCCGTTCGACGAGGTGAACGGATTCGCGGCTGGGCTGGTGGCGCCGCGCCCGGTGTCCGCGACGTAGACGACGTTCCGGTCCTTCCTTCTCGTAGGCGACGTCCTCGAGACGCACGAACTGGAACACGTTCAGCGCGTCCGAGGCGCTCTCGAGCTCGGTCTGGTTCCCGACCGCCGCCGACTTCGGGATCTTCACGAACTTCCCGCTGACGCTCATCGTCGAGCCGACCGGGAAGTCGTAGTAGTCGTTGACCGCGGGGTTGTCGGAGACGAACCCGTACAGGTCGCCCGTGTCGTTCCAGACCGCGTCCGCGTTCGGCGCGATGTAGGAGTACAGCTGCGACTGGGCCGGGTCGCTCGTGAACGTGTCGTCGGTCGTGAGCACGACCGGGTGGCGGTAGCCCTCGAGCCCGACGTTGTTCTCGTGGTTGAGGCGGCCCATCCCGTAGATCGTCCGGTACTCGCCGGTGTTGATGTCGTACGCGACGACGACGCCGGCCTGCTCTGCGCCGGGCCCCGGGGGCCACGCAGTGCCCGTCCGGTTGACGAAGTCGGTCGCCTCCTCGCCGGTCAACACGAGCTTCCGGTCGAACCCGTGCTCGGGCCCGACGAGGAAGTTCGAGCAGAACCGCTGGTAGTTCGCGCTCGTTCGGGATCACGAACTCGCCGGCGAGCACGGAGGCGTCACGCCAGTGCAGCGTCAGCTCGCTCAGCAGCGAGTTCGTGAAGTCGCTGATCCCGGCCGGGAACGGGACGAGCGACGTCTCGTGGTTGATCCACGTCCGGACGCGGTTGCCCTGACGCTGGACGGCGATTCCGTCCGGGATCGACTCGAACATGTAGCCGCCCGGAAGCGTCTCCCCGACCGTGATGATCGGCTCGACGGTCGCCCCGGGCGCGACGGGCGTCAGGAACGCGCCCTGCGACGTCAAGAAGCCTTCGTCCTGCGCGTCCGTCTTCCCTGTGGCCGCAGTCGTGACGGCTAGCGCCGCCAGGGCGACGACGACCGGCAGAAGTCGTTTCACTCGCACCGCAGTCCTCCCCTCTCCCCTTGGTGAAGATCTCTGATTCGGCGGATTTCTAACAGCTCAGAGGCCGCGCAGCAGCTCGTAGACCGTCTCGCCCACCTGGTCGAGGCTCTTGCCGGAGACGGCGGGCGGCCGGTCGCAGTTCCTGTGCCAGCAGGCGAAGTCGAGGTCGATCACGTCGATCGCGGGGACACCGGCCTGGTTGAACGGGAGGTGGTCGTCGAGGATCTCGCCGGTCGCGCGACCGGGGAACACGTGCTGCGCGTTCACGCGCTTGGCGGCCTGGCGGAGCTTGGCCCAGAGCTTCTTGTTCGACCCCCGCTCGCGCGGGATCGAGAGCTGACGGTCGCCGACCATGTCGAGCAGGATCATCGCCTTGGCCTTCCTGAACGTCTTCGCTGCGACGCGGCTACCGCGCAGTCCCGTCTCGAGGAAGTCGGTGCCCGGCTCGGCTTCCTCGCCGTCGAAGAACGCGAACACGACCGTCGGCCGCAGCGTGCGCGGCTTGATCGTGCGCGCGAGCTGGAGCACGACGGCAGTCCCCGAGCCACCGTCGTTGGCACCCACGAACCCCTTCTTGCGCAACGTGTCGTAGTGCGCGCCGACGACCACGACCTGCCGCGTCTTGCCGCGCACTACGCCGATCACGTTCCGCAGCCCGCCCGGAACCGCCTGGAAGCGGCCGTTCGGGACCTCCTTGCGCAGGAACTCCGCGAGCCGGCGTGACGCGCGCGATCCGGCCGGGCGCGGCCCGAACCGGACCTGGCGGCGAACGAGCTCATCCGCCGCGACGCCGTCGAAGCGGTCGACGACGACCGAGACGGGCGTCCCGAGCGGCAGCATCCGCGCCAGCCGCCTGATCACGCGGTTGCGCACGCGGATGCAGCCGTGGCTGACGTCGGTCCCGACGAGCTTCGGGCGGTTCGTCCCGTGGATCCCGATCTGGCCCGGCCCGCCGCCGAAGCTCTGGAGCACATCGGAGAACGCCGACGTCCCGAACGCGAACGGGCCGTAGGCGCCGCGCGGGTTCGGCTGCTTCAGGAGCTCCGTGAGGAAGTAGCGGCCCGCCGGGGTGGGCGTGAGCGCGCGCCCGACGCCGACTCGCGTGCGCACGACGACCCGGCCCCGCTTGCGCACGACGAGCTGGTGCCGGTCGAGCCGGATCGTGACGTGGTACGGGTTGCGCGCGAACCGCACGTCCTTGGCGCGGATCCAGCCCTTGCGCCCGTTCGGCCGCGTCGGGAGGTAGACGCGCACGTTGCGGGGCCACGTCCACCGCTTCCTCGACCAGTCGACGAGGAACACGCGCCGAGCCCCGTACCGCGTCTTGCGGGGAAGGACGTCGATCGTGCGCTTCGCGTTCGGCTGCCCGTAGATCCGGACACGCTTCGTTTTCGCGATCGCGATCACGACGTCGCCGGGCGGGATCGCGACGGCTCGCGACTTCGGCGGGTTGCGTGCGTTCGCGTCGCCCGCAACCCGCGCATGCGGTGCTGCCGCCGCGGCGACCAAAGCCGCCGCGGCGAGCAGCGCGATCCGTACCGCCGAGCTCATCGACCGAGGCGTCGCGTCAGCCCGTGAAGTCGGCGCCGGCCTCCTCGCCGGTCGCCGGCTCGGCCGGGTCGAGCTCTTCTCCTTCCTCCTCGGTCTCCGTCGTCGTGGTCGTCTCCGTTGTGGCGGTCGTCGCCGTCGTGGCGGTCGTCGCCGTCGTCGCCGTCGTCGTGGCCGTCGTCGCGGTGGTTGCCGTGGTGACGGTCGTCGTCGCGGTCGTGGCGGTCGTCGTCGTCTGCGCCGGCGCCGCGGAGCTCTCGACACTGGCGATTGCCGCCGCGAACCCGGCGATCGCGAGCGAGCAGAGCGCCATCGCGAGTGCAGCTGTCTTCGTCCTTCGTCTCATGCGCCTCCTTTCGGGCGGTCTCCTGGGTCCGTATTACCTGTCAGACGCTGGTCCGAACGCTTTTGTCGGCTCGAGCAAGAGCTCGAGGAGGTGGCTGGGATCCCGGCGGACGCGCCCACGCGTCTCGGAGCGCTTCTCGAGGGTGAGCGCGCGCGGGTCGCTCAGCGGCACCAGGCGCCCGTCGCGGATCAGCGCCTCGTCCACGCCTCCGAGCCGGCCTCCGTACGTGGTGTAGACGGGCACGCCCAGCGCGGCTCCCTCGCGGTTCATCGTCCCACCGGCCGAAACGACGAGGTCGGCGAGCGCGATCAGGCTCTGGGCGTCGACGGCGCGCTCCGGGACGAGCACGGACGGCAGGGCGAGCTGCTGGACGAACGCGCGCTGCTCGTCCGTTCGAGGAATCACGACCGCGTGCACATCCTCGCGGCGCCCGAGGTAGTCGAGCGTCTGCGGGAACAGCGGGTTCGAGTGCCGGTGGTAGAGCGACACGTCGGGCGGCGGACGGAGCACGACGAGCACGCGCGCCGGGTCGAGGTCCCACGTCGCGAGGACGCCGGCGTCCGGCTCGAAGTCGGCGAGGTAGTACTCCTCCTTGAGCCCGGCGTACTGGAGCAGCTTGCCGTCGTCGACGCCGTACGTGCGCAGGCGCTCGGGCGGGATCGCGTCGGGGACGACGACCTTCGTGGCGGCGCGGCAGCCGAGCTGATGCTGGAGCCAGGCCCACTCGTAGTCGAACGTCGTCGAGCTCGGGATCCCGAGCCGCTTCGCGGTCATCGTCAGCTCGTGCGAGCCGTGCGCGAGCGCGACGTCGAAGCTGCGCGCGCGCGCCCAGCGGCGGAGCGCGCGCAGGCGTGACCAGAGCGCACGCGCCTTACCTGCGCGCGAGCGCCCGCCGTGCTTCCCGATCACCTCGGCCTCGAGCCCGTGCAGCTCGAGCAGCTGGAGCGTCTGGGCGTACTCGCGCGCGGTGATCTCGACCTCGTCGCCGCGCTCGCGAAGCAGCGCGATCAGCGGGCGAAAGACGAGCACGTGTGCGCTCGCCGTCATGTCGATCCAGACCCTCACGCGAGCAGCTGCTCGGGGACGCGGGGGCGGCCGGGTGTCCGCTCGACGTGGCGCTCGTGCCAGAGCGTGAACGCGAGCAGGCCCCACAGCTGGCGCGAGCGGTCTTCGCGCCGCGCGACGTGATCGTCGAGCAGCCGCTCGACGACGCGCGGCTCGAAGAACCCCTGGCGCCGCAGCGTCTCGGGCGCCAGCACGTCACGCGCGAACGGCTCCAGCTCGCCCCGGAGCCACGCCGCCGCCGGGATCGAGAAGCCGCGCTTGCGCCCGTAGACGATCGAGCGCGGCAGCAGGGGCTCGGCCGCCTTGCGCAGCAGCACCTTCTTGCGCAGGCCGCGCAGCTTGTGTCTCGTCGGCAGCGCGTGCGCGAACGAGGCGACGACCGGGTCGCAGAAGGGCACGCGCGCCTCGAGCGAGTGCGCCATCGAGGCGCGGTCGGTCTTCACGAGCAGGTCGTCGACGAGGTAGACGGCGCGGTCGACGTCCTGGAGCCGCGCGAGCAGCTCGGCTCCCTCCGTCTCGGCGAACGCACGCCGATAGAGCTCGAGCGGGTCGAAGCCGTTGGCCCGTCCGGTCAGCTCGGCGCGCAGGTCGGGCGCGAAGATCTCCTTCCAGCCGTGGTGCCGCTCGAGCGGAGGGAGGTGCGCGGCGCGGACGAACCGCTTCGCCCGGTAGTCGAAGCTCGCCTTCGCGCTCGAGCTGGGCAGCAGCTCGACGAGCGGCCGGGCGACGCGCGCCAGCGCGCCCACCCGCGGGGCGAGCAGGTCGGCCGCGTACGTGTAGTAGCCGCCGAAGAGCTCGTCCCCGCCCTCGCCGGAGAGCGCGACCTTGACGTGCCGGGCGGCGAGCTCGGAGACGAGGTAGGTGGGGAGCGCGGACGAGTCGGCGAACGGCTCGTCGAAGGCCTCGGCGAGCGCGGGGAGCAGCAGCGCGGCGTCTGGCCTGAGCACGAGCTCGTGGTGGTCGGTGCGATAGCGCGTCGCGACCTTGCGCGCGTCGGCCAGCTCGTCGAACGAGCCTTCCTCGAAGCCGATCGAGAACGTGCGGAGCGGCTCGGCCGACTCCTCGGCCGCCAGTGCGGCGAGCAGCCCGGAGTCGACCCCACCGGAGAGGAGCACGCCGACCGGAACGTCGCTGACGAGGTGGGCGCGGACCGAGTCGCGCAGGCGCGCGCGGCACTCCTCGACGAGTTCCGCCTCGTCGTCCGTGCGCACGTCGTCCGCGGCGACCGGACGCGGTCGCGCGAACCGCTCCACGCGGAGCTCGCTCCCGTCCCACACGAGGATGTGGCCGGCGGGCAGCTTCCGGCACTCCGCGAAGATCGTCAGCGGCGCGGGGATCGAGTTGAACGTCAGGAAGGCGTCGAGTGCGTCCGGGTCGATCTCGCCGCGGGGGAGCGCGCGCAGCTCGGAGGCGAACTCGAGCCCATCGGCCGAGGCGCGGTAGTAGAGCGGCTTGATCCCGAAGGCGTCGCGCGCGAGCACGAGTCGCGAGCGGGGCGCGTCCCAGAGCGCGAGCGCGAACATGCCGCGCAGCCGGCGCGGAAAGTCGTCGCCCCACTCCTCGTACGCGTGGACGAGGACCTCGGTGTCGCAGCGCGTGCGAAAGCGGTGTCCCGCACGCTCGAGCTCGTGGCGGAGCTCGACGTGGTTGTAGATCTCGCCGTTCTGGACGACGTGGACGGTTTCGTCCTCGTTCGCGATCGGCTGGTCGCCGTGCTCGAGGTCGATGATCGAGAGCCGCCGGGCCGCCAGCGCGACGGGCCCGTCGAACAGGAAGCCGTCCGAGTCCGGCCCGCGGTGGACGAGCGTCTCGGCCATCGACTCGACCCGCGCCCGGTCGGCCGGACCGTCGCGCCGCGCGACCCCGCAGATTCCACACACGGGGGAGACCGTATCTTGGCCGCGTGGAGCTTCATGACGAGCACCTCTGGCAGCTGCTCGGGCTGACCGTCGCGCTCGGCGCGCTGCTCGTGCTCGCGCCGACGCTGCGGATTCCCTACCCGATTCTGCTCGTGCTTGGTGGGCTCGCGCTCGCGTTCGTTCCGGGCGTGCCCGAGTTCGAGCTGCCGCCCGAGCTCGTCCTCGTCGCGTTCTTGCCGCCGCTCCTCTACATCTCCGCGTTCTTCACCTCGCTGCGCGACCTGCGCGCGAACGTCCGTCCGATCGGGCTGCTGGCGCTAGGCCTGGTCGGCGCGACGATGGTCGGCGTCGCCGTCGTCGCACACGCCGTCGTCGACGGCCTGACCTGGCCGGCGGCGTTCGTGCTGGGAGCGATCGTCTCCCCGACCGACCCGATTGCGGCGACATCGATCGCCCACCGCCTCGGGGTGCCGCGCCGCCTGATCACCGTGATCGAGGGCGAGAGCCTCGTCAACGACGCCACCGCTCTCGTGCTCTACCGCACTGCGGTCGTGGCGACCGTGACCGGTGCGTTCTCGCTCTGGGGAGCGGGCGGTCGGCTCGTGTTCAACGCCGCGGCGGGAATTGCGATCGGCCTCGGGGTCGGATACGTGATGCGACACGTCCGTCGGCGGCTGAACGACGCGCCGACCGAGATCACGGTCGCTCTGCTGACGCCGTTCCTCGCCTTCCTGCCCGCCGAGGCGCTCGGCGTCTCCGCCGTGCTCGCGGTCGTGACGGTCGGCCTCTACATGGGCTGGTACACGCCGCAGCTCACGAACCCGTCCACGCGGCTCCAGGGCAACGCCTTCTGGTCGATTTTGACGTTCGTCCTCAACGCCGTCCTCTTCATCCTCCTCGGCCTCCAGCTGCCCACCGTGCTCGACGGGCTCGACGCGTGGACGACGCAAGAGCTGATCGTCGCGACCGCCGCGGTTTGCGGTGCGGTCCTCGTGATCCGGATGGTCTGGGTGTTCGTGTTCACCTATCTGCCGCGCTTCCTCTCGGCGTCACTGCGCGCCCGCGACCCGTACCCGCCCTGGTCGATCCCGTTCGTGCTCGGCTGGTCGGGGATGCGCGGAGCGGTCTCGCTCGCGGCGGCGCTCGCGCTGCCCCTCCAAACCGACGCCGGCGCTCCCTTCCCCGCCCGGGAAGTGATCATCTTCCTTGCGTTCGGTGTGATCCTCGCGACGCTCGTGGTGCAGGGTCTGTCCCTGCCGCTGGTGATCGGCGCGCTCGGGCTCGAGGACGACGGCATTGCCGAGCGCGAGGATGCCAAGGCGCGTCGCGTCGCGGCGGAGGCCGCCCTCGCCCGGATCGACGAGCTCGTCGACGAGGACTGGGTGCGCGGCGACACCGCCGAGCGCCTTCGCGGCCTCTACACGTTCCGGCGCGACCGCTTCGTCGAGCGCCTCGAGCCCGGCGGCGGCGGAGTCGAGGAGCAGTCGCTCGCGTACCAGCGGCTTCGTCGCGAAGTCTTCCGCGCCGAGGAGCAGGCGGTCCTACAGCTCCGGCGCGACCGCGTGATCTCGGACGAGGTGATGCACCGCGTCCTCCGCGACATCGCCCTCGAGGACGTTCGGCTCGACGCGAGTTAGGCGTCGGCTCCTCGGAAGACCTGCCGCAGGACGCGCCACGCCGTCGCCGTGAGCGTCCGCAGGTAGAGCCGCACCGACCGATCGGCGATCCATTCGAGATCGTGCGCGAGCTTCTCGGCCCAGGACGCCTCGCGTGTCCGCCGCATCTGGGCCAGTCCGGTCAGGCCGGGCCGGACGACGAGTCGTTGCCAGTACGCGGGCAGCTCCTCGGCGAGCTCCTCGAAGAAGCGAGGGCGGATCGGGCGCGGGCCGACGAAGCTCATGTCCCCGCGGAGGACGTTCCAGAACTGCGGGATCTCGTCGAGCTGCGCGGCCCGAAGCCAGCGCCCGAGCGGCGTCACCTCGTCGCGCGTGCGCCGCACCAGTTCCTGCTCGAGGTAGGGCCCGAGCCGCGACTCGGCGTCCGGGCGCAGCGTGCGGAACTTGTACATCGAGAAGACGCGCCCGGCCCGGCCCACACGCTCGCCGCGGTAGAGGATCGGCAGCCCGTCGCCGACGAGGATCGCGATCGCGACGAGCAGCGCGAACGGGAGCGCGACCAGCAGGAAGAGCGCGGAGAGGAGGACGTCGAGCGCGCGCAGGACCGTGTCGCGCGAGCGCGGCGAGGATCCGTGCGCGAGGCGCGCGTACCGCTCCGCCAGGGATTCCGTGTGCTCAGTCATAATCAACGCTTATGGACACGCGCCAGCTGGCGGCTTTCTGCGCCGTGGTCGAGAGGAAGAGCTTTTCACAGGCGGCGGAGCGCCTCGGGGTGACGCAGCCGGCCGTCAGCCTCCAGGTGCGCTCGCTCGAGAAGCGGCTCGGCAAGCAGCTGCTCGACCGCTCCGGGCGCCGCGTCGAGCCGACCGAGGCGGGGCGGCGCCTCTACCGAAGCGCGCAGCGGATGCTCTCGCTCGAGCAGCAGCTGCTCGAGGACGTCGCCGCCGTCGGGGAGGGCGAGCTGACCGGCGCGCTCGAGCTCGGCGCGTCGACGGGGCCGGCCGCGATCGTCGTGCCGCTGCTGCTCTGCGAGTTCCAGCGCGAGAACCCCGGCGTGAAAGTCTCGCTGACGGTCGCCGACACGCACGCGGTCGTCGAGCTCGTCGGGTCGCGCGAGCTCGAGCTCGGGATCGTCGGGGCGGCGCGCCGCCAGCGGGGCGTCTCGTTCGAGCCGTTCTTTCGCGACGAGGTCATCCTCGCAACGCCGCCGCAGCACGCCTTCGCCGGCCGGACGATCACGCTCGACGAGCTGCGCAAGGAGCCGCTGATCGTGATGCAGGAGGGCGGCGGTGTCCGCCAGCTGCTCGAGGACGAGCTGCGCCGGAGCGGCTCGCGCCTGCGCGACTTCGAGGTGTCGCTCGAGCTGGGCCTCCAGGAGTCGGTCCGGAGTGCCGTGCTCGCCGGCTACGGCGTGACGTTCATCTCCCGCTCGGCGGTCGAGTCCGAGCTCGCGGCGGGAACGCTCGGCGAGGCGCGCGTGCGCGGGCTCAACCTCGTGCGCGACGTCTCGCTGGTTCGAGCGGCGCGGCGTTCGCGCACGCGCGTCGCCGAAGCGTTCGTCGCGTTCGGCAGCGAGCGGCTCGCGTGATCGTCCGCTGGCGCGCTCGAGGGGCTCGGCGAGCTGCTCGAGGAGGCCGGGATCGGCCGCCCGCTGCTCGTCGCGAGCGAACGCTGGGCGGGCCTCGAGCTGCCCGCGGCCGCGACCTGGCGCGAGATCCCGTCGGACCGGATCGTCGCGCCCGACGACGTCGACGGCGTGCTCGCGGTGGGCGGCGGCAGCGCGATCGACACGGCGAAGGCGCCTTCGGCCGCGCGCGGCCTGCCGCTCGTCTCGGTGCCGACGACGTACTCGGGCTCGGAGTGGACGCCGTTCTTCGGCGTGCGCGACCCGGACAAGCACATGGTCGGCGGCGGCGGCGGCGCGCACCTGGCCGGGATCGTCTATGAGCCGGAGCTGACGCTCGACCTCCCGCGCGCGGAGACCGGCGGCACGGCGCTGAACGCGCTTGCGCACTGCGCGGAAGCGCTCTACGCGCGCGGTCACAACGACGAAGCGGACGGGCACGCGCTCCGCGGCGCGCGTCTGATCGCCGACCTGCTCCCGCGCGTGCTCGAGCAGCCGGACGACCTCGAGCTCCGCACGCACTTGCTCGAGGGCGCCGCGCACGCGGGCGAAGCGCTCGGCGGCGCCGGGCTCGCGCTCGGCCACGCGCTCGCGCAGGCCGTGGGCGGGGCGTACGGGTTGCCGCACGGGACGATGAACGCGATCTGCCTGCCGGCGGCGCTCCGCTTCAACGCCGCGCTCGCCCCGGATGCGGTCGCCCGCTTCGGTGAGGCGATCGGGGCCCCCGAGGCGCCGGCCGACAAGGTCGTCGAGCTCGCCGCGCTCTCTGGTCCGACGCGGCTCCGCGACCTCGGCGTGCCCGAGGACGACCTGCCGCAGCTCGCGGCCAAAGCCGCGGCGAGGCCGGGGAACCAGGCCAATCCACGCCCTGCCACGCGCGACGAGGTCGAGGGGCTCCTGCGCTCCGTCTGGTAGGCCCAAATGGGCCTTGTCGCGCACCCGCCCGGCTGTCAGCATGCCGCCGGTGCGAAACCGCCTCCGGGTCGCCGTTCCCGGACTGCCGCGGCCGGTCTGGGTCCTCAACGTCGGCATCGCGGTCAACTCGGTCGGCAACGGGCTCGTCATCCCGTTCCTGCTCATCTACCTGCACAACGTGCGCGGCTTCTCGCTCGGCGTCGCGGGGCTGGTGCCAACGGTCCACTTCGCGGTCGCGCTCGTGTGCGGCGTGGCAGCGGGCACGCTCTACGACCGCCTCGGCGGCCGCGCGACGGCGGCCGCGGCGCTCGTCCTGCTCGCGGTCGGGTTCGGCCTCTTTCCGCTCGTCCGCGAGGCCTGGCAGGCACTCGCGCTCGCGGCGATCGCCGGCGCGGGCAGAGGCGCGTTCTGGCCGAGCTACACGGGGCTCCTCGCGGCGGTGACGCCGGCGGAGCTCCGGCCGTCCGCGTACGCGGTGCAGCGGGTCGGCGCGAACCTCGGTCTCGCGCTCGGCAGCCTGCTCGCCGGTCTGCTCGTGGTCGTCTCCGACCCGCGCACGTTCACGCTGATCTTCGTGCTCAACGCCGCGACGAGCTTGATCTTCGCCGCGGCGCTCGTGCTGGTGCCCGCGGTGCGGCCCGCACGAGAGCAGCGCAGCGCCGGACGCTACGCGGACGTGCTCCGCGACCGCACGTTCGTCGCCGTGATCGCCGTCAACTTCGCGTTCGTCACGGTCGGAGTTGCGCTGCTCAACTCGGTGCTGCCGGTCTTCGCGAAGAACGACGTCGGCGTGAGCGAGCGCGTGATCGGCCTGATCTTCGTCTTCAACACCGTGGCGATCGTGCTCGCGCAGTTCCCGATCACGCGGGCGCTGGCGGGCCGGCGGCGCATGCCGGCGCTCGCAGTGATGGGAGGGATCTGGGCGCTGAGTTGGCTGCTCGCCCTCGCGGCGGCCGGGACGTCGCGACTCTGGGTCGCCGTGACGTTCCTGTTCGTCGGCGCCGTCGTCTTCGCGTTCGGCGAGTGCATCCACGGCGTGATCCAGGGCCCGCTCGTCTCCGACCTCGCGCCCGAGGCGTTGCGTGGCCGCTACATGGCGGCCTGGCTGACGACCGCCCAGCTCGGCTTCGCGCTCGGGCCGGCGCTCGGCGCGCTCGCGCTGGCGGCGTCGCCGGCGCTCTTGTGGCTCGGCGCGGCCGCGACCTGCACCGCCTGCGGCCTCGCGGCGCTCGCGATCGAGGAGGGCCTGCCCGCCGTGCTGCGGCGCTCTCCGCGAGCCGAAGCCGCCCCGATCTTGATAAGCAGAGCTAATACTGCTGATTAGGTAGACTCGCCGGGTGGCCGGAGGCGCGCCTTTCGACGTGCTCGTGATCGGAAGCGGGGCCTCGGGCCTGGCCGCCGCCGTCTCGGCCCACACCGCGGGCGCGCGGGTGGCGCTCGCGACCAAGGGGGCGCTCCAGTCCTGCAACTCGGCCAAGGCGCAGGGCGGCATCCAGGCGGCGTTTGCGCCGGACGACTCGCCCGAGATCCACGCCGAGGACGTCTGGAACTCGAGCCACGAGACGGCCGACCGTCGGCTCGTCGAGATCCTCACCTCTGAAGCGCCGGGAGCGATCCACTGGCTCGAGGAGCTGGGCGTCGAGTTCACGCGCGAGAACGGCGGCTACCGCCTGGCCCGCTGCGGCGGCGCGACCCGGAAGCGCCTGCTCCAGGTCGGCGACCGGACCGGCCACGCGATCACGAAGGCGCTCCGCGACGCGGTCGAGTCCTCGACCGTGGCCACGTTCCCGAAGTCGCCGCTCTCGGAGCTGACGCCGACCGAGCACGGCTGGCGCGCCCGCTGCGGCGACCACGTCCTCGAGGCGGCGACCGTCGTCCTTGCCGCCGGCGGCCGCTGCTACCGCGAGGCCGAGGAGCGCGGCGAGCTCTCGACGAACCACCCGGGAGCGACGGGCGAGGTGACGCGGATCGCACTCGACGTCGGGGCCGAAGCGCGCGACCTCGACGCGCTCCAGTACCACCCGAACGGCGGCGCGTGGCCCGGGACGATGCAGGGCTACTCGATCCCGGAGACCACGCGCGCGTACGGCGCCGTGCTCCTGAACGCCGACCGCGAGGAGTTCACCGACTCGCTCGGCCCGCGCGACGCGGTCTCGCAGGCGATCTTCGACGAGGTGGCGAAGGGGAAGGGCGTCGAGACGCCGGACGGGCGCCCGGCCGTGTACCTCGACACGACGCGGATCGCGGAGGAGGACGCCGAGATCTCGCTCCCCTACATGCTGCGGCGCTACCGGAGCGGCGGCATCGACCCGCTGGCCGAGCCGATCCTGACCTACCCCGTCCTCCACTACCAGAACGGAGGCCTCGTGATCGACGAGCACGGCGAGACGACGCGCGAAGGGCTGTTCGCGTGCGGCGAGATCGCCGGAGGCACGCACGGCCGCAACCGGATGATGGGCAACTCGCTGCTCGAGTGCACCGTCTTCGGCCGCCGGGCCGGCAAGGCCGCCGCGGAGAAGGCAGCATGAGTACGACGACCGCCACCGACCTTCAGTTCGCGGTCGAGGACGCGGCCGCGCACCTCTACGTCTGGGCGCTGAAGGACATCCCGCAGGACCTGCGCGACGCGCTCGTCGAGGCCAAGGACCGCGAGACGTCGATCCCGGGCCGGCGCGTGCTCGAGACGATCGTGCGCAACGTGCAGATCGCCGACGACGAGAAGAACCTCGTCTGCCAGGACACGGGCGTCGCCGTCTACCACTGCCGCGTCGGCGAGCACTTCCCGCTCCACCCGGCCCGCATCTACGACGCTCTGCGAGACGGCACCGCGCGCGCGACGATCGAGCACCCGCTGCGCTCGAACGCGGTGCACACGATCACGCGCGAGAACACCGGGCCGAACATCGGTCACCGGCTCCCGATCGTGCACTGGGACTTCATCGCCGACTGGGACGGGCTCGACGTCAAGTGCGTGCCGAAGGGCTCCGGGCTCGGAGAACATGAGCTTCCTGAAGATGTGCGTCCCCGCCGACGGCGTGAAGGGGATCAAGCAGTTCGTGCTCGAGTCGATCGTCGGCGCGGGCGGTAAGCCGTGCCCGCCGGGAATCGTCGGCGTCGGGATCGGCGGCAGCGCCGACTACGCGATGTACCTGGCGAAGGAGGCGATCATGCGCCCGATCGGGACGCGGAACGCCGACCCGGTCGTCGCGCAGCTCGAGGACGAGCTGTACGAGCTCCTGAACGAGACGGGGATCGGCCCGATGGGGCTCGGCGGCGACGTGACCGTCCTCCAGTGCCACATCGAGCACGCGGACACGCACATGACGCTCAACCCCGTCGCCGTCAACTACCAGTGCTGGGCCGCGCGGCGCGCATCGGCGCACATCGGAGCGGACGGTTCCGTCGACTACGACCGCGAGTTCTAGTGGCTACGCACGAGGTCACCTTCCCGATCACGGACGAGCGCGAGATCCTGAAGCTCCGCGCCGGCGACGAGGTCGTCGTCCAGGGTCACATCATCGGGATCCGCGACCGGACGCAGATCCGCATCTTCGACGAGGGCCAGGAGCCGCCGATGGACCTCAGTGGCGCGTTCCTTCTGCACACGGCGCCGGGCGTGCGCAAGGTCGGCGAGGGCCGCTACGAGAAGGTCTGCATCGGCACCACGACGAGCGCGCGCATGGTGCGCTTCACGGAGCCGCTCGGTGAGCGCTACGGCGTCCGCGGGATCTGCGGCAAGGGCGGCTTCCCGGACGAGGCGATCGAGCCGATGCGCAAGCTCGGGATGGTCTACTTCGCGATCGTCGGAGGCGCAGCCGCGCTCGAGACGACGCAGATCGAGGAGATCGAGGAGGTCGCCTGGGAGGAGTTGATGCCCGAGTGCCTCTGGAAGTTCCGCGTCAAGGACTTCGGTCCGCTCACCGTCGGCATCGACGCGCACGGCAACTCGCTCTACCACGACGTTCAGGCGGCCGCGCAGGAGAAGTTGAAGGAGCTCTTTGCTCGACTTTGAGCCCCGCACCGCAGGGCTGACGCACGTGCTCGACAAGGGCCTCGGCCCGCGCGCGTGGGAAGATGCGCTCGAGACGTCGGGCCCCTACATCGACGTAGTCAAGCTCGGCTGGGGCACGGCCTACGTCACGCACAACCTGAAGCGCAAGCTCGAGGTCCTGCGCGAGAAGCCGGTCGTGATCGGCGGCACCTTCTTCGAGGTCGTCTACGTCAAGGGCAAGGTCGAGCAGTACAAGTCGTGGCTGCGCGACCTGGGTCTCACGCACGTCGAGATCTCCGACGGCACCGTCGAGATCCCGCGCGAGCGGAAGCTCGAGCTGATCGCCGAGTTCGCGCGCGACTTCACCGTGCTCTCCGAGGTCGGTTCCAAGGACTCCGCCGTCGAGTTCGCGCCGGACGAGTGGACGTCCTGGCTGCGCGAGGAGCTCGACGCGGGCGCGTGGAAGGTGATCACCGAGGCGCGCGAGGGCGGCAGCGCGGGGATCTTCACGAAGGCGGGAGAGATGCGCACGGACCTCGTCGACGAGATCGCGGGTGCGGTCCCGCTCGAGGACGTGATCTTCGAGGCACCGACGAAGGCGGCCCAGGCGTGGTTCGTGAAGGCGTACGGGCCGACGGTCAACCTCGGCAACATCCCGCCCGACGAGGTGATCCCGCTCGAGACGCTCCGGCTCGGGCTCAGAGGCGACACGCTCAAGGAGGTGCTGCTTGGCGGCGACCGCGCCCCAGCTGCCTGAGCTCGACTTCGAGTCGATGCCGGCCGAGGAGCTGCTCGAGTGGGCCTACGAGCGCTTCGACCGCGAGCTTGCACTCACCTGCTCCTGGCAGAAGCAGTCGAGCGTGCTCGTGCACATGGTCTCCGAGCTCGGGCTCGACATCCCGATCGTCGAGCTCGACACGCACCTCTTCTTCCGCGAGACGTACGAGACGCGCGAGGCGCTCGTGCAGCGCTACGGGCTCGAGCTGGTCCGCCCGGAGATCATCACCGTCGCCGAGCAGCACCGCCGCGAGGGTCCGAACCTCTGGGAGCGCGACCCGGACCGCTGCTGCCACATCCGCAAGGTCGAGCCGCTGATCCAGGCGCTCGAGCCGTACGCCGCCTGGGCTTCCGGGATCCGCCGCGACCAGTCGCCGTCGCGCGCCGGCACGCCCAAGGTGCAGTGGTCGGAGCGCTACGGCGTCTGGAAGCTGCATCCGCTCGCCGACTGGGACGAGAAGCGCGTCTGGGCGTACATCACCGTGAACGAGATCCCCTCCAACCCGCTCCACGAGGCGGGCTACCGGTCGATCGGGTGCATCCCGTGCACCCGCCCGATCTCGGCCGCGGAGGAGGAGCGGGCCGGCCGCTGGGCGGGCTCCGACAAGCTCGAATGCGGCATCCACACCGACGAACCGATCAAGGAGAGCATGTGACCGAACACATCTACGCGCACGAGCATCCCGAGTCCGACCGTCGCCGCGAGGGCGGCTTCACGCTCTGGTTCACGGGGCTGTCGGGCTCGGGCAAGTCGACGATCGCGCACCTCGTCGGCCCCGAGCTCGAGCGCCGCGGCCTCGTCGTCGAGTACCTCGACGGCGACACCGTGCGCACGCATCTGTCCAAGGGGCTCGGGTTCTCGAAGGAGGACCGCGACACGAACATCGAGCGGATCGGCTGGGTTGCCTCGCGGCTGACCCGCCAGGGCGGAGCCGTGATCGCCGCGGCGATCTCGCCCTACGAGGAGACACGGCGCAAGGCGCGGACGATGGTCGAGGAGTGGGGCTCCTTCGTCGAGGTGCACGTGCAGGCCACGGTCGACGAGTGCGCGCGCCGCGACGTCAAGGGCCTCTACGAGAAGGCGTTCAAGGGCGAGATCAAGGGCTTCACGGGCGTCGACGACCCGTACGAGGCGCCGGAGAACCCCGAGCTCGTCGTGGACACGGAGCAGCACGAGCCCGAGGAGTCGGCGCGGCTGATCATCGAGAAGCTCGAGCAGCTCGGGCTCGTCGAGTCGGGCGTGGCAGCGTGAGCGTCGCCACCGATCGCCTCATCCGCCCGCACGGCGGCGAGCTCGTCGACCGTAGCGGCGAGCGTCCCGACGACCTCGACTCGCTCGAGGTCCTGGCGCTGACGTCCCGAGAGGTCTCCGACCTCGACATGCTCGGCTCGGGCGCGCTCTCGCCGCTCGAGGGGTTCATGGGCCGCGAGGACTACGAGCGCGTGGTCGAGGAGATGCGGCTCGCGAGCGGGCTGGCATGGGCGCTGCCGGTCTGCCTGGCCGTCGACGACGCTCCGGGCGGCGACCGCGTCGCGCTTGCGGACGAGTCCGGCCGCAAGCTCGCCGTGCTCGAGGTTGCCGAGGTCTACGAGTACGACAAGGACCGCGAGGCGGAGAATTGCTTCCGCACGCGCGACGAGGCGCATCCCGGCGTGGCCCGCCTCTACGCGCAGAAGCCGCGCTACCTCGCCGGGCGCGTGACTGTCTTCGACCGGCCCGAGCCCGAGTTCCCCGAGCTCACGCGCGACCCCCGCGAGACGCGCGAGAACTTCGCCGAGCGCGGGTGGAAGCGCGTGGTCGGCTTCCAGACCAGGAACCCGATCCACCGCGCCCACGAGTACCTGACCAAGGTCGCGCTCGAGACCGTCGACGGGCTGATGATCCATCCGCTCGTCGGCGACACGAAGGGCGACGACGTCCCGGCGGACGTGCGCGTGCGCTGCTACGAGACGCTGCTCGAAGGCTTCTACCCCTCCGACCGCGTGCTCCTCTCGGCGTTTCCGGCGGCGATGCGCTACGCGGGCCCGCGCGAGGCGATCTGGCACGCGATCTGCCGCAAGAACTACGGCTGCTCGCACTTCATCGTCGGGCGCGACCACGCCGGAGTCGGCGACTACTACGGCACCTACGACGCGCAGCTGATCTTCGACGAGTTCGAGCCGCACGAGCTCGACATCGAGCCGATGTTCTTCGAGCACACCTTCTGGTGCAGGGCGTGCGGCTCGATGGCGAGCGCGAAGACCTGCCCCCACGACAAGGAGCAGCACGTCTTCCTCTCCGGAACGAAGGTGCGCGAGCTGCTCGCGAGCGGCGAAGTGCCGCCGGAGGAGTTCACGCGACCGGCCGTCGCCGAAGTGTTGATCGAGGCCTATCGGAAGTGAGGACGGCCCGCGTCGCCGATCCCTACCGCGACACGGACGTGATCGACTCGCGCGGCCCGCGCTTCAACCAGGCCGTGATCGGGACGCTCTCGCTCGTCGCGGTGCTGACCGGCTCGGGATGGCTGCTGGCGCTGCTCGCGCTCCAGCTCGCTGTCGGGTTGGCGTTCGGGCGGCGCTACTGCCTCCCCTGCCTCGCGTACTTCGAGCTCGTGCAGCCGCGCCTCGGCGAGGGGCCGCTCGAGGACGCGCGGCCGCCGCGCGTCGCGAACATGGTCGGGCTCGTGGTCCTCGGCGCCGCGTCGCTCGCCTACACGGCCGATGCGGCTGCGCTCGGGGCCGGCCTCGGCCTCGCGGTCGCCGCGCTCGCGCTCGTCGCGGCCGCGACGGGCTTCTGCACCGGCTGCGAGGCGTTCAAGCTCGCCTGCCGCCTGACCGGTGACCCGTTCGTCTCCTGCCCGCTGCCGCCGCAGCCGGGTCGCAGTTCGACGTGACCTGGGAGCTCTCACTCACGGGCCTGCTGATCGGCCTGCTCGTCGGGATGACGGGCATGGGCGGCGGCGCGTTGCTGACGCCGCTCCTGATCTTCTTCTTCGGGTTCAAGCCGACGCTCGCGGTCGGCACCGACATCCTCCACGGCGCCGTCTTCAAGACCTTCGGCGCGATCCGGCACCGGAAGCTGGGGACGGTGCACGCGCGGCTGACGCTGTGGATGTTCGCCGCCTCGGCGCCGATGTCGCTGCTCGGCGTGCAGGCGGCGGAGTGGCTGGAGAGCCGGAACGGCGAGGGGGTCGACTCGATCTCGGCCAAGGTGATCGGAGCGGCGCTGATCCTCGGCGGGATCGGCTTCTTCGTCAAGACGTTCGTCAGGCGCGGCGTGCAGCCGGACGACCGGCCGTTCCTGCTCGGCCGACGCGAGCACGTGATCGCGCTCGCGCTCGGTGCCGCCGGCGGCTTCATCGTCGGGCTGACGTCGGTCGGCAGCGGCACGTTCTTCGCGCTCGTGATGCTGCTCGCCTTCCCGTTGACGGCGGCGAAGATCGTCGGCACGGACATCTTTCACGCTTCCGCGCTGCTGTGGGTCGCCGGCCTCAGCCACCTCGCGCACGGCAACGTCGACCTCGGCGCGATGGGTTGGCTGCTGCTCGGCTCGATCCCGGGCGTGCTCGTCGGCTCCCAGTGGACCGTCCGCCTGCCCGAGCGCGGGCTGCGCGTCGGCCTTGCGACCGTGCTGCTGCTCTCGGGCGTGAAGCTGCTCGGAGTGCCGGGCAGCTCGTACCTGATCCCCGTCGTGCTCGCGGCCGGCCTCGTCACCCTCTTGTGGACCGAGCTGCGCCGCCCCAGGCATCGCCGTCCCGCGGCGACGGCAAGCGGCCCTCTCTAGCCGTTAGCCGCGCTTTAGCGCACATCCGGTCGTCGACTAAGCGGCCGGCGCCAGCCTTCTGACATGAGGACTCGCGTGATGCTCGTGTCGGCGGCGTTCTGCGCGCTCGTCTCGCTCGGGCTCCCTGTCGCAGCGAGCGGCTACGACACGCCGACGACGCTCAACGAGGTCGCGCTTGTGTACTCCCTGGGCGTCGGCGAGGTTCGCTGCCCGACGGACGAGGAGTGGGGCGGCGACGTTGGGTCGACGCTGGGCTACGCGTACATGCAGACGGGACGCGAGTACGCCGCGCTCTCCCCGGTCGTGTGCCGGGGGGCGCTCGGCGTCGCGACCGCGGAGGTGCCGGACTGGCAGCAGGCGCTCGGCGTGCTCGTGCTCGTGCACGAGTCGTTCCACATGCGGCGCTGGCGCTGGCGGCGGAACGAGGCCAAGGTCGAGTGCCAGGCGCTCGTGCACTTCAGGGAGGCGGCCGTCCGTCTCGGGGCGACGCCCGAGCACGCCCATGCCCTCTACGCCTACGCGCTGGTCCTGAACGCCTACCAGTCGAGCGTTCAACCGCAGTACCGCGACCGGAGCTGCCGGGTGGCCCCTTGGTCACCGCCGCTTCAAGCCTCCCTGGGCGGCTAGTTGACACTCCAATAGGAGTGTCTCTAGAGTGCGGCCCGAGCCGAACCGCATCGCGGTCGGATAGACATCGCTAATGTCGCAGATTACGACTAGCTATAGAGGAGGCTGCATGCGTAGGAGCGTCGCCGCACTTGTCCTGCTCGTCGCCATGGCCGTTCCCGCGGCCGCCGCCGGTCGTGTCGACGCCGGCTCGGTCGCCCTCGTGGCGTACTCGACGCCGCGCGCCGCATACGGCGAGTTGATCCCTGCGTTCCAGAAGACCGCTGCCGGCAAGGACACCTCGTTCTCGCAGAGCTACGGAGCGTCGGGCGAGCAGGCTCGCGCGGTGATCGCGGGACTGAAGGCCGACATCGTCGCGCTCTCGCTCGAGCCGGACATGACGACGCTCGTCAACCGCGGCCTCGTCCCGCGAACGTGGAAGAACGACAGGTACGGCGGCATCGTCACGCGCTCCGTCGTCGTCTTCGCCGTCCGGCGCGGCAACCCGAAGAAGATCCGCGACTGGGAGGACCTCGTCAAGCCGGGCGTCCAGGTCGTGACGCCGAACGTGCAGACCTCCGGCGGCGCGAAGTGGAACGTGCTGGCCGCGTACGGCGCGATGCTGAAGAAGAAGAAGACGCACACGCAGGCGGTCGCGTACCTGCGCAACCTCTACACGCACATCGTCTCGCAGGACCGGAGCGCGCGCGAGGCGCTGCAGACCTTTCTCGCCGGTCGCGGCGACGTGCTGCTCGCGTACGAGAACGAGGCGATCTTCGCCAACCAGAACAACCAGGAGCTCCCGTACGTGATCCCGAAGGGGACGATCCGGATCGAGAACCCGATCGCGGTCACGGCGCGCTCGCAGAACAAGGCGACCGCGCGTGCGTTCGTGAGGTTCCTGCGCACGACTGCGGCGCAGCGGATCTTCGCGCAGAACGGCTACCGGCCGGTCGTGCCGGCCGCCGCCCGCGGACTCTCGTTCCCGACCCGTCCGCACCTGTTCACGATCAAGTGGCTAGGCGGCTGGGCGAAGGTCGACAAGCGTTTCTTCGACCCGAACAGCGGGATCGTCACGCGCATCCAGCGCCAGACCGGAGGGGCGGGCTGAGCACGCACGCCTCCGCAGCTCCGCGCCCGGCCGCAGCCCCGCGGCCGGGCGTCGCGCTCCAGCAGGGGCTCGTGACGGCGTACCTGAGCCTGATCGTGCTGCTGCCGCTCGCCGCCGTGATCTGGACGTCGCGCGACGGCGAGCGCAGCTTCTGGTCGGCCGTCACCGACCCGCAGTCCGTCGCAGCGCTCAAGCTCACGCTCGGCGCGTCCGTGGTCGTCGCGCTGGTCAACGCGGTCATGGGCACGGTGATCGCCTGGGTCCTCGTCCGCGACCGCTTCCGCGGCCAGGGGGTCGTGAACGCGATCATCGATCTCCCGTTCGCGCTGCCGACGATCGTCGCCGGGCTGACGCTGCTCGCGCTCTACGGCCCGGAGAGCCCGCTCGGGATCGACATCGCGTTTTCGCGCGCGGCGATCGTGGTCGCGCTGCTGTTCGTGACGCTGCCGTTCGTGATCCGGACGGTGCAGCCGACGCTGCTCGAGCTCGACCGCGAGGTGGAGGAGGCAGCCGAGTCGCTCGGTGCGGGGCCGTTCCAGACCTTCCGGCGGATCGTGTTCCCGCCGCTGCTGCCGGCGATCCTCTCGGGTGTCGCGCTCGCCTTCGCCCGCGCGATCGGCGAGTTCGGCTCGGTCGTCCTGATCACCGGGAACCTCCCCTTCGAGACCGAGGTCGCGTCCGTGTACATCTTCGGGCGGATCGAGAGCGGCGACCCGAGCGGAGCCGCTGCTGTCTCGGTCGTGCTGCTCGTGATCTCCTTCGTCACGCTGCTCGGCATCGGCGGCGTCCGCCGCCGGGTCACGAGGCACGAGCGTGGCTAGGTACGGCCTCCGCTTCGCTGCGCTCGGCTACCTGGCGCTGCTGCTCGCCTTCCCGGTCGGGATGATCTTCTGGCGCACGTTCGAGAACGGCTTCGCCGCGGCCTGGGACGCAGTCACGACACCGGCCGCCCGGCACGCACTCATGCTCACGGTCCTGATCGCCCTGATCGCGGTGCCCGCGAACACGATCTTCGGGATCGTCTGCGCGAACGTGATCGTGCGCCATCCGTTCAAGGGCGTCGGGCTCGTGAATGCGCTCGTCGACCTCCCGCTCGCGCTCTCGCCGGTCGTGGTCGGGCTCGCCTTCCTGCTCCTGTTCGGGACGGGCGGCTGGCTCGACGACCTTCCGTTCGACGTCATCTTCGCGCTCCCGTCGATGGTGCTCGTGACGATCTTCGTCTCGTTGCCGTTCGTCGTCCGCGAGGTCGTCCCGGTGCTGCGCGAGCTCGGCACCGAGCAGGAGCAGGCCGCCTCCACGCTCGGCGCGACCGGGTGGCAGACGTTTCGGCGCGTCACGCTCCCGGCAATCCGCTGGGCGGTCGCGTACGGCGTCGTGCTCACGACCGCGCGCACGCTCGGCGAGTTCGGTGCGGTCAGCGTCGTCTCCGGCCGGCTCGTCGGCGAGACCGAGACGATGACGCTCCACGTCGAGGAGCGGTTCCAGTCCTTCGACTACGTCGGTGCGTACGCGGCCTCGGTCGTGCTCGCACTGCTCGCCGTGGCGACGCTCGTCGCCATGACGGCCTTCAGGCCGAGAGAGGAGAGCCGCTGATGGCGATCGCCGTCCGGCAGGTGACGAAGAGGTTCAACGGCTACACGGCGCTCGACGACGTCTCGCTCGCGATCCCGCACGGCTCGCTCACGGCGCTGCTCGGCCCGAGCGGCAGCGGCAAGTCGACGCTGCTGCGCGTGATCGCGGGTCTCGAGCAGCCCGACTCCGGCGACGTGCTCATCTCGGGCGAAGAGGCGACGCATGTCCCCGCCCGCAAGCGCAACGTCGGCTTCGTCTTCCAGCACTACGCCGCGTTCAAGCACATGACCGTGTTCGAGAACGTCGCGTTCGGGATGCGGATCAGGAAGCGGTCGAAGGCCGAGGTCAGGACGCGCGTGCACGAGCTGCTCGAGCTCGTCCAGCTCGGCGGCCTGGCGGCGCGCTACCCATCGCAGCTCTCGGGCGGCCAGCGGCAGCGGATGGCTCTCGCCCGCGCGCTGGCGGTCGAGCCCCGCGTGCTGCTGCTCGACGAGCCGTTCGGCGCGCTCGACGCGCGCGTCCGCAAGGAGCTGCGCGCGTGGCTGCGTCGGCTCCACGAGGACGTGCACGTCACGACTGTCTTCGTCACGCACGACCAGGAGGAGGCGATGGAGGTCTCCGACCGGATCGCGGTCATCAACGAGGGCCGCGTCGAGCAGGTCGGCCGCCCGCGCGACCTCTACGAGCATCCGGCGAACGAGTTCGTGATGACGTTCATCGGGCCGGTCAACCGGCTCGGCGACGCGTTCGTGCGCCCGCACGATCTCGAGCTCACGCTCGAGCCGAACGGCTCGACCCGCTCGGCGACGGTGACGCGGGTGATCCACCTCGGCTTCGAGGTGCGGGTGGAGCTCGCCCTCGACGACGGCGTCCGGCTCTGGGCGCAGGCGACCCGGAACGACGTGGAGCGCCTGCGGCTGGACGAGGGCGCCTCGATCCACGTGCGTCCGAGCCGGACGCAGACGTTCGCCGAGAGCGCGGCCTAATAGGAGGGCTTGACGAGACGTAGTCTGTGCCGCCGGGCCGCGCGCTCGCCCCGGCGACGAGCGGCCTCCTAGCTCTCGACTGCGTCGCGGAACGCAGCCAGCGCCTCGCGCCCGAAGACGGCGAACACGATCCGGTCGAGCTCTCCCTCGAAGGTCCTGGCCGCGGCGACCATCGCGCGGGCCGACGCCTCGAACGGCACGCCGCCGACCCCGGTGCCGAGCGCGGGCAGCGCGATCGTGCGCACGTCGAGCCTCTGGGCCAGCTCGAGGCAGCTGCGGGTCGTCCGCTCGATCGTCTCCGGGTCGGTCCGGAGGTCCTGGCCCATCACGGCGCCGTGGATCACGTACCGCGCCGGCAGGCTGCCCGCCGTCGTCTCGACCGCCTCGCCGACGGCGATCGGACCTTTCGCCGTCGCTTCGCGCTCGATCTCGACTCCGCCGGCCCGCTTGATCGCCCCGGCGACGCCTGCGCCCATCCAGAGGTGGTCGTTCGCGGCGTTGACGACCGCGTCGACCTCCAGCGTCGTGATGTCGGCTTCGACCACCTCCAGGCGCACCGGCTGGTTATAACCGGCGGCGGTGTCCCGCACCCTGACCACGTTGCTCGTGCTTGCGCTGCTCGGTGGCACCGCGGCGGCGTTCGCCGTCACCGAGCGGCTGAAGCTCGTGCCGTCGCCGATCATCGCCCCTGAGGTGACCGAGGCCTTCGCTCCGGGCTGCGATTGTCCGACGGGGAGCGCGACGGTGAGGTTCCGGCTCCGCGAGGGCGATCGGCTGACCGTGTCGATCGTCGACGAGGAGACGAAGAAGGTCGCGACGCTGGTCGAGCGCGAGCGGTATCCCGCCGGGCCGGTCTCGTTCACGTGGGACGGCGAAGGCGCCGAGGAAGGCCTGTACCGAGCGCGCGTGCAGCTGCTCGACGCCCGTCGCACGATCGTGATCCCGAACGAGCTGCGAGTCGACACGACCGCCCCGACGCTGACCGTCGAGTCGATCGCGCCGACGACGTTCTCGCCGGACGGCGACGGGCGCGCCGACTTCGTCCGCACCCGATTCGCGGTCTCCGAGCGATCGAACGTCTCGGTGGTCATCGACGGCGAGCCCGCCGTTCAGACGCCGCCCAGGATGCAGGGCAAGGTCGAGTGGTACGGCAAGGGCAAGCCGGTCGGGCTGCACGAGCTCGCGGTCGTCGCGGACGACCTGGCAGGAAACCGCTCACAGCCGACGCTCGCCCTCGTCCGGCTCCGTTTCGTCGCCTTGACGCCGCGCAGGATCGTCGTCCCCGCCGGCGCTCGCTTCGGTGTGCGCGTCTCGACCGACGCGCTCGCCTATCGCTGGCGTCTCGGCGCACGGCGCGGCTCGTCGGGCAGGGAGCTGCTCGTCCTTCGTGCCCCGCAGCGCGCCGGGCGCTACACGCTCACGGTCTCACACCGCGGTCACGAAGACGCGATCCCGGTCTTCGTCAGAGCGCGGAGCCTCGCCCGCTCGATCGGCAGGTAGAAGCCGAGCGGGATCAACACGAGCGGGTACGCAAGCACGAGCAGGATCGACACGCCGAGGCGGTCGACGAACCGGCCGAGCGCGGTGAGCCCGACGCTGACGGCGAGCAGCGTCACGACCCGGCGCCACTGGTACGGCACGGGGTAGAGCCGCTGGGCGTACACCGCCATCGCGACGAACATGAACGCGAAGGCCGCGACTGACGCGGCGGCGGCGCCGCGAATCCCGTACCGAGGGATCAGCAGCAGGTTGAGCGCGACGCTCAGCGCGGCCGCCGCACCGGTGATCGCCCAGTTGAACTGCGTCCGCTTGAGCCGCCCGATCCCGATCGAGACGACCGTGTACGCGCCCCAGAGCGCGCCTGCGAACGCCAGCGGGGCGACCACGTCCGCACCGGGCCAGAACGACTCGTCCCGTGCCAGCAGACGCACGAGCCACGGCGCGAGCACGCCGAGAGCGAGCGAGAGCCAGCAGGCGACGTAGAGCAGGTACGTGAGCACGAACCCGTACGTCCGGCGGGCCTCGCGGTCGTCGTCGATCGAGTAGGCGAACGCAGGCCAGGCGGCGCGAAAGGCGACGAGCAGGAGCACCATCGCCGAGGCGATGCGGACGCCGAGCGAGTAGCGCCCGACGTCGGCCTGGCCCGAGATGCGCGCGAGGAAGAAGCGGTCGCTGAAGCTCAGGACCCAGAGGGCAAGCCCGGACGGGACGAGCGGCAGCCCGAAGCGGTTCATGCGCCGAAGCAGCTCGTTGTCGAACTGGAAGCCGAGCTGCTCGCGCCGGTAGCCGAGGAGGGCCGCGTACACGAGCAGCGTCCCGGTGAAGTTGCCGACGATCACGCCCAGCGCTCCCTGCTCGAAGACGACGACGAGGAGCACGGTCGCCGAGATCGTGAGCACGACGTTCGTCAGGCTTGCGACGACGAAGGCGGTCGAACGCTCCTCGACGCGGAAGAGCGCGGTCAGCTGCTCGTAGTTCATCTGAGCCCAGAGCGCCACGAACGCCGCGCGCACCAGCGCCGCGTCCTCGACGACGAGCAGGTCGGCGAGCGGCTGGGCGAAGACCCAGCCCGCGACCAGCCCGGCGGTGGACGTCACGATCGTGAACCAGAAGGCGGTCCTGAGGACGCGCAGGCGCTCAGCTCGTTCCGGCGAGTCGAAGTAGAAGCGGAAGAACGCGTTCGAGATCCCGGCCCGGAGGAGGGTGACGAGGATCGCGGTCAGCGCGACCAGCGTCTCGACCCGCCCGTAGTCCGTCGGCGTCAGGTACGACGTGTAGAGCGGGAGCAGGAGGACGGCGAGGATCCGCGAGACGAGGCCGCCGAGCCCGTAGATGGCCGAGTGGCGGCCGAGCCGCCGAAGCTGCGCGCCGATCATTCGACGCGGATCATGTGCTGCTGTTGCGCCTCGATGTGCCGCGCGGGGTCGGGGTCGAGGGCCTTCCGCTCGGCGGAGGCGTAGTAGCGCGCGTCGGCCGCCGCGAACTCGCCGTCGTAGCCCAGGAGCCAGACGAAGGTCTGCCCTTCGATCCACGGTCCGAGGACGCGGAAGCCCAGGCGTTCGCGCAGCGGCGCGACGTGCGTGCTCCACTCGTCGACCCACGCGTCGAGCTCGCCGTCCTTGATCCGGTAGACGCGAAGCTGCCAGTCCACTTCACAGGCGAGCGTAGAGCGCGAGCAGGCGGTCGGCGATCTTCTCGTCGTCGTGGACCGCCTCGACGTACGCGCGGCTCGCCAGCGAGCGGCGGGCGCGCTCGTCCGGCGACTCGACGAGCCTGCGGACCACGTCGGCGAGCGTGTCCTTCGTCGCGTTCGCGATCGGGACCTCGACGCCGAATGCCTCCTCGGTCGCGCGCGTGGCCTCGTCGTGGAGGAACGTCACGACCGGCTTGCCGAGTGCCATCGCCTCGATCGCGAAGAGGCCGTACCAGCCGGCGTTGAGCTGGTCGACGACGAGGTCGGCCCGCTTGTAGACGTCGACCGCCTGCTCGTGGGGCAGCCCGTGCACGACCTCGAGGTCGACCGGGAGCCCGGCGCAGGCCGCCTCGACGTGCTCGGTGCCCTTGCGCGCGCGGTTCGAGGGGGCGTGGACGACGAGCGGCCGGTCGCCGCCGCGGCCCGGAGTGACCGGATAGCGCGAGAGGTCGAGCCCGGGCGGGATCACCTCGGCGTCGGGCACCCAGCGCAGGGCGTCGTAGGAGCCCACGACCCGCGCGTCGGCCAGGCGTGCGTACCGCAGCTCGTGCGGCGTCTTGCCGCGAATGTCCGAGCCGAGGAAGTGGAAGATCGACCGTTTGCGGGTGGCGCGCAGCAGCGGGAACTGGAGCCGCCGCGGCACGAGCGTGAGCCCGAAGTAGAAGTGGAAGACGTCGGTGCGCGGCAGCAACCGTGCGAGGGCGCGCCACTGCCGGAGCTGCGCGCGCGCGAACCCGTCAGGGCGGTCGAGGTTCCAGTCGAACTCGGTGGGACGGAACGGTTGGGGCTTGAAGACGACGAGCCGGGCGTCGACGCCGCGCCGCCGGAGCGCCTGCACGTTCTTCCACGGAATCCCGGCCATGTTCACCGGGCAGTGCGTCACGCGGAGAGGGGTGTTCACGAATCGGCACGCCTTCGGCACGCAAGCGGCACGGACACGCCACACCCCGTCGCGTACCGTGCTTCCTTCTCCCCCTTGGGAGGGTGGGGGGTGAGTGGGTGGGGACGGCCCGGCGGGGCCTCGGCCGTCATTCGTCCCACTCGACCTGGTCGAAGTAGCGCAGCGCGCGCCGCGTCGGGCGGACGCGTGCGGCGTGCGCTGCGAGCTCGTCCTCGTCGAGCTCCCCGAGTGCGAACTTGACGCCGAGGTACGGAAGGTTGAGGTCCTCCTGGTAGACGATCGTCGAGATCCGCGGGTTGACCTCGATCACCTTGTCGCCGACGAGCTGAATGTTGAAGAAGTGGTCGAGCGCGAGCTCGCCGACGATCGCCGACGCGACGTCGAGCAGCCACGGGTCCTCGAGTGTCTCGAAGTACATCGCCAGGCCCGCACGCATCGCCTCGCGCGTCTTCGGGTGGCCGAGGACGATCCGCCCCTCGCGCGCGATTCCGTCGATCGTGCGCTCACGCCCGCGCGCGAGCTCCATCACGAGCAGCTGTGGGCCGCCCTCCTCGGGCAGCAGCGTGAGCAACTCCTCTAGGACGAGCGCCGGCGCGACGCCGGGCCTGTTCGTGAGCAGCTGCTCGAGCGGGTCAGCGTTCGCCGAGAGCACGCGGAAGCCGCGCGAGCCCGACGACTCCAGCGGCTTGACCGCGACGTCCTCGCCCGGGTAGCCGAGGGCGTCGGCAGCCACGCGCACCTCGTCGCGCCCGCGCGCCAGGCGCCACGCGGGCCCGGGAGCTCCGATCGAATCGAGCAGCGCGTACGTCTCGGCCTTGTCGTTCGAGCGGCGTACCGCGTCGGGCGAAGCGACGAGCACGGCCGCCTCGAAGCGCTCCCGCGCCGCCGCGAGCGCGGGCAGCTCGTACGACGACTGCGGCAGCACCGCGTCGACTCGCTCCCGCTCGCAGACCGCCAGCAGCGCCTCGACGAAGCCGGGGTCGGCGCCGCCCGGGACGACGTGGAACGAGTCGCAGAGGTGGCGCCCGATCGCGAGCTCCGCCATGTCCGTCCCGACGACCCGAATCTCGCGCTCTCCGTTCTCGCGCAGCGCGCGGATCAGGGCGGCCGACCCCGGAACCCCGGCCGCGGTCACAAGAACCGTCAGCGGCCTCACGAAAGGTCGATCCGGTCCTCTGCGAGCTGGACGAGCCGCCGCTCGCGTTCCGCGTCGAGCATCGTGAGCATCGTCTCGCGCATCGTCGCGCCCGGATAGACCCAGATCTCCGGGTGCGTGAGCAGCTGGAGCCATTCGAGCTGCCCGCGCGCGAGCTCCTCGTGCGGGCAGCCGGAGCGCCAGTGCTGGTTCGAGTCGGAGCGATAGTGGCCGGGCGTGAACCACGGCTCCGACATGACGTTGACGAAGCCGTCGACGGGCGCGCTCATGTAGGGCGGATCCGGGTTGTGCCACGCGAGCACTCGGACGAACCGCTCGTCGACCTCGGGCGCGACGGGCCAGACCGCGTGGATGCCGACGTCGTGGCCGAGCTCGAGCAGGCGCGCGAACGCTGTGCGTCCCTCGCGCGAGGCGAGGTTGTAGAAGACGCTGTCGGTCATCAGGAAGTACGTAGCGGCTACGCCGTGCTTGGCCTCCAGCTCCGCCATCCGCACCGCGGCCTCGAGCGAGAGGTCGACGTCGTGCCGCAGCAGCAGGTCTCCCGGCTGCGGCTCGCGTTCGAAGGACGTGAAGCGGTAGCCCCCCGCGCGAGCCGCGTCGAGCAGCTCTCCGTAGTGGTCGAGGTCGAACGCGCAGCTCACTCGACGAACACGTCCACGAGCTTCGCCGCTGCCTCCGCCCGCTCGAGCGCCTCGAGGTTCGTGTCGGCGACGGCGATCACGTAGCCGCGCCGGTCGCCGTCGAGCCGCACGGGGCGAATCGTCTCACCCGCGGTCAGGAACAGGTCGGCCTGCACGACGCCCGGGAACGCGAGCACCTTGTCGAGGCTGCCGACCTCGCGCACCGTGCCCGTCGGGAGAGGCCCCGGCTGGGCGGTGAGGAAACGCACGGCGAGCGGCTGGGAGAACTTCGGGCGGACGAGCTCGTCCGGAACCTCCTCGCCGAGTGCCTGGCGCAGCGCTACCTCGACCAGATCGACGCCAACCGCATGGCGCGCGAGGTCGGCCATCTGTCCGCCGGGAATGCGCGCGGCGACCTCGATCACGAGCACCCGGCCGTCGTCCGTCGCGAGCAGCTGGGGGAAGGCGATCCCGTCGCGCAGGCCGAGCGCGTGGACGGCGTGGACGGCGACGCGCTCCGCCTCCTCGAGCTGGTCGCCGTAGATGGTCGCCGGGAAGATGTGGATCCAGCCGACCCCGAACCCGATCCCCGGTGGCCGCAACCGGTCCGACAGCGTCAGCGGCACGCCGTCGCCGTCGCGGACGACGACGAGCCCGTTCAGCTCCAGGCCCTCCACGTACTCCTCGACGATCGCCTCGTCGGTCGGGGACTCGGTGAGCGCGACGTGCAGGTGCGCATCGAGGTCGTCGCGGGAGTCGAGCCGGAACACGCCACGCTGACCACCGGAGTCGGCGGGCTTGAGCACGGCCGGAAAACCGACGAGCTCGAGCGCCGCGTAGCCCTCGTGCACGTTGCGGACCGCGGCGAACTCCGGCTGCGGCACGCCGGCGTCGGCGAGCACGCGCCGCATCGCGATCTTCTGCGTCATCACGTACGCGGTCTCGGTGCCGATCCCCGGCAGACCGAGCGCTTCGGCGACTGCGGCCACCACGGGGACCGCGCGGTCGGCCGACACGGTCAGGACGCCTGCGACGCCGTGCTTCCGGCCGAGCTCGACGACCGCCTCCACGTCGCTGAAGTCGACGACCTCGGCGACGTCGGCCTCCGCCAGGCCGGGGGCGTCGGGGTTGCGGTCGACCGCGACGACGCGCAGGCCGCGTGCGCGGGCCTGCGCGATCGCACGCCGCTGATGGCGGCCTGCGCCGACGAAGAGCACCGTGTCCTGCACGGCGAGAGACGCTATGCGTTTTTCGGGAGCAGGAAGCGGTGCTTGTCCCAGCGGCCGATGTGGCAGCCGTTCGTCCGGTTGAAGCGCGCCCAGACGCGGCGCCCGCGGAACGTGCCGGCGACGACCGCGACGTCCGGACCGCCGTAGATCTCCGTGCAGACCGCGTTCCGCGGCACGGGCCGGAACGGCTGCTCGAGCGCGGCGAGGCGGCGGCAGGCTGCCACGGCCGCCGGGTGCGTCCCGCCGGTCGGCCCGCAGCGCAGCGTCCAGCGCTCCCGCGGCCCGTCCATGCCCTGCGGCCAGAGCATGATCGTCAGCGACGTGACAGCGGTCGCGAGCGCCGTCATGAGCCGTCAGGGTACCCTCGCGCGGTGGCGCTCCAAGGCAAGCGGATCCTGATCACGGGCGGGGCGGGCTTCATCGGCACGACGCTCGCGCGCCGGCTCGTCGAGCGCAACGAGCTCGTCGCCGTCGACAACCTGCACCGCGACGCGCTCACCGCTACCGACCTGTTCGAGCACCCGAACCTGACGTTCCACCATGGCGACGTCCTGGACGGTGAGCTCGTCAAGGAGCTCGCGCAAGGCGCGACGCACGTCGTCCACGCAGCGGCGATCGCCGGCGTCGACACCGTGCTCCAGAGCCCGGTGCGCACGATGCGCGTCAACGTGATCGGCACGTACAACGCGCTCGAGGCGGCGCTGGCGACGCGCGAGACCGTCGAGCGGTTCGTCGGCTTCTCGACCAGCGAGGTCTTCGGCACGCACGCGTTCCGCGTCGCCGAGACGCACGTGACCACGCAGGGCTCGGTCGGCGAGGCGCGCTGGACGTACGCGGTCTCGAAGCTCGCGGGCGAGCACATGTCGCGCGCGTACTACGACGAGTTCGCGCTGCCGACCGTTTCGGTGCGGCCGTTCAACGTCTACGGGCCGGGACAGATCGGCGGCGGCGCGATCCGTGCGTTCATGGAGGCCGCGCTCGAGGGGCGCGAGCTGGTCATCCACGGCGACGGCTCGCAGATCCGCGCGTGGTGCTACGTGGACGACATGGTCGAGGCGCTGCTCTGCTGCCTCGAGCATCCCGCGGCCGTGGGCGAGAGCTTCAACGTCGGGAACGCGCGCTCCGCGGTGACGATCTACGACCTTGCGCAGCGGATCAAGCGGCTCACCGGCGCCCCCGGTGAGCTCGTCTTCCGGCCGCTCCACTACACCGACGTCGAGCTGCGGATCCCGAACGTCGACAAGGCACGCGAGCTGATCGGCTTCGAGGCTGGGGTCGAGCTCGACGAGGGTCTGGCGCGGACGATCGCCTGGTACAAGCGTCGGACCTTGACAGGAAGTAAGTGAACACTTACTATCCGGCGCGATGAGCCCGACGACGACCCGCATGTCCGCCGAGGAGCGCCGCGAGGCGATCCTCGAGGCCGCCCGCGACGAGTTCGCCTCGACCGGCTTCCACGGCACCTCGACCGAGACGATCGCCGAGCGGGCGGGGATCTCCCAGCCGTACCTCTTCCGCCTCTTCGGGACGAAGAAGGAGCTCTTCGTCGCCAGCGTACGCCGCTGCTTCCGTGAGACGCTGGAGACGTTCCAGCGCGCCGCCGAGGGCAAGCGCGGCGAGGAGGCCCTCCAGGCCATGGGAGAGGCGTACATGGCCCTCCTGGAGGATCGGAGCCGGTTGATGGCCCAGCTGCAGGCGTACGCCTCCTGCGACGACCCGGCGATCCGCGCGGTCGTGCGCGAGGGCTACGGCGACCTGTTCACGTGGACCGAGCGGGTGTCCGGGGTCGGGCCGGCCAAGGTGGCCGGCTTCTTCGCCCAAGGCATGTTGCTCAACGTCGTCGCCGCGATGGACCTGCTCAACTCGGACGAGCCGTGGGCCCGCCGGCTGATCGAGGGCTGCAAGGAAGACTTCTAGGAAGACCCGCCTCTTTTTTTCAGCTGTTAGATAGTGACTACTCACGATACTGAAAGGAGCACCGTGCGCCGCTCACACACGATCTGGACGCTCGCGATCACCTCGGTCGCCCTCTTCATGGTCGTGCTCGACAACCTCGTCGTCTCGACCGCGCTCCCCGTCATCCGCGTCGACCTCGGCGCGTCGATCGAGGAGCTCGAGTGGACGGTGAACGCCTACACGCTCACCTTCGCCGTGTTCCTGCTCACGGGCGCCGCGCTCGGCGACCGCTTCGGGCGCAGGCGCATGTTCGGCGTCGGCCTCGGCGTGTTCACGCTCGCGTCCGCCGCAGCCGCGCTCGCGCCGTCGATGGAGGCGTTGATCGCCGCGCGGGCGGTGCAGGGCCTCGGCGGTGCGCTCGTGATGCCGCTGACGCTGACGATCCTCTCCGACGCCTTTCCGGCCGAGCGCCGCGGCGTCGCGCTCGGGATCTGGGGCGCCATCGGCGGGATCGCCGTCGCGAGCGGCCCGCTCGTCGGCGGCGCCGTGATCGAAGGGATCTCGTGGCAATGGATCTTCTGGCTGAACGTGCCGGTCGGCCTGCTGCTCGCACCGCTCGCGTTCGCTCGGCTGCGGGAGAGCTTCGGCCCCGACAAGGCGCTCGACCTGCCGGGCCTCGCGCTCGCGAGCGCCGGCCTGCTCGGCGTCGTCTGGGGGCTCGTGAACGGGAACGCCGACGGCTGGACGAGCCCGTCGATCGTGGGCTCGCTGGTCGGCGGCGCGGCGCTGCTCGTCGCGTTCGTCGTCTGGGAGCTGCGCACGGAACAGCCGATGCTGCCGATGCGCTTCTTCCGCAACCGCGCGTTCTCGGCCGCGAACGGCGCGTCGCTCGCGATGTCGTTCGGGATGTTCGGCTCGATCTTCCTGCTGACCCAGTTCTTCCAGACTGCGCAGGGCTACTCGCCGCTCGAGGCCGGGCTGCGCGTTCTCCCGTGGACGGCGATGCCGATGGTCGTCGCGCCGATCGCGGGCGCGCTCTCCGACCGGATCGGCTCGCGGCCGATCCTCGCGGTCGGGCTCTCGCTCCAGGCGATCGGGCTCGCGTGGATCGCGGCCGTCTCGACCGCGACGATCGCCTATGGCTCGCTCGTCGGCCCGTTCATCGTCTCGGGCATCGGCATGGGGATGTTCTTCGCGCCGATGGCGAACGTGATCCTCGGCTCGGTCAAGCCCGCCGAGGAGGGCAAGGCGTCCGGCGCGAACAACGCCTTCCGCGAGGTCGGCGGCGTCTTCGGCGTCGCGGTGCTCGCGTCGGTGTTCTCGCGCTACGGCGGCTACGAGTCGCGCCGCGGCGTTCAACGAGGGCCTCGTGGTCGCGACCTGGGTCGGCGCGCTCGTCGTCGCAGGCGGCGCGGTTGCGGCGCTCTGGATCCCCGGCCGTCGGCGCGCAGAGGCGCCGGTGCCGGCCTACGAGGTCGCCTAGACGACGTCCCAGCCGGGCGGGAGGCCCGGGACCGGCCACGACGGATCCGGCTCCCAGGCCTCCCAGCCCGTCGGGAACGCGTCGGCCGCGATCACGCGCTCGGCCTCGGCGCGGATCGCCGCCTCCTCGTCGCGGGAGACGAAGCCCGCCGCGACCGCGGCCGCGAGCTCGTCCTCGTCCTTCCAGCGCCAGCGGCCGTCGCCGCGACGAACGAGATCGAGCAGCTGGTCGCGCGTGTCGAAGCCGAGCGGCGTGCGCCTGATCGGCTCCTGCAGGTTCACGTACCAGCCGCTCGGGGAAGACCCAGACGGCGTGCGCCTCGTCGGGGCGGGTCAACTGGACGACGCCCGGCGCGCGCCACGGCTTGTCGACGAGCGGCTGATGGAACGGCAGCGCGGAGCGCACCGCCGGTCGCATGTACGACGTCCCGGGCGCGAGCCAGGTGACGAGCAGGTCGGGCTCGTCCTGCACGACCGTCACCGGCGCGGCGAGGAAGACCTCGTCGCGCCAGACGTGCCGCATCAACACGTGCGCACCGGGCGGGAACGGCTTCGCCACGGGGCGTGAGTGTAGGCTCAGCGCGACGATGGCCGAGATCGACGTGCTCGCGGCGCCGGCGGCCGCGACCGTGCCGGCGCAGGCGCCGGACGTCTCGGTGGTCGTGCCGATCTACGACGAGGAGGGCAGCGTCGACGAGCTCTACCGGCGCACGGTCGACACGCTCGAGGCGGCCGGGCTCGAGTTCGAGCTGATCTTCGTCGACGACGGCTCGCGCGACGGCACGTTCGCGCGGCTCGAGCACCTCCACGACGCCGACCAGCGCGTGCGCGTCGTCCGGTTCAAGCGCAACTTCGGCCAGCACCCCGCGATGCACGCCGGCCTCGCGCGCGGGCGTGCGGACATCCTCGTGACGATGGACGGCGACCTCCAGAACGCCCCCGAGGACATTCCGAAGCTCGTCGCGGCCGTGCGCGCGGGCGCGGACGTCGCGAGCGGCCGGCGCACGAGCCGGCACGACTCGTGGGGGCGGACGCTGCCGAGCAAGCTGATCAACGGGATGCTCCGCCGCTTCACGAAGGTCGAGATCTCCGACTTCGGCTGCGCCTTCAACGCGTACCGCCGCAGCGCCGTCGAGCCGATGCTCGGCGCGATCGGCAAGCAGAAGTTCACGAAGGCGCTGATCCTCTCCGGCGGTGCGAGCGTCGTCGAGGTCGACGTCGCGCACGCTCCGCGCAAAGACAGCTCGCGCTACTCGCCGTTGCGGCTGACGCGGCTCGCGCTGCACGTGCTCGCGGGTTTCTGGCCGCAACCGATCCAGTGGATCGGGATCGCGCTCGGCACGGTCTGCACGCTCCTCGCCATGGCGCTCGGGATCTACGGCGTCTGGTGGTGGATCGACCGCGGCAACTTCCCGGGGCCGCTGCTCGGCGGCGTCGCCGTGCTGTTCGTGCTCGGGATCCAAGGATTCATCCTCGCGCTCGTCGGTGAGTACCTAGGCAGAATCCAGCGCGACGTCGAAGGGCGTCCGCTGTACACGATCGACAAGGAGCTGTAGTTGCCGAAGCGCGTGCTCGTGACCGGCGGCGCCGGGTTCATCGCCGCCAACTTCATCCACCACCTGCTGCGGGCGACGCCGTACGAGGTCGTCTCGCTCGACGCGCTCACGTACGCCGGCAACCCGGCCAACCTGCGCGAGGTGACGGCGCACGAGCGGCTCTCGTTCGTGCACGGCGACATCCGGGACGTCGACCTGGTCGCCGACGTGATCTCCGCGTGCGACGTGATCGTCAACGCCGCAGCCGAGTCGCACGTCGAGAAGTCGATCGAAGAGGGCGGCTCCGAGTTCGTGACCACGAACGTCGAGGGGACGCAGATCCTGCTCGACGCGATCAGGCGCAAGCCCGTCGAGCGCTTCATCCTGATCTCGTCGAGTGAGGTGTACGGGACGGCGGAGTACGCGCCGATGGACGAGGAGCATCCGCTCAACCCGCGCTCGCCGTACGCGGCGACGAAGGCGGGCGCAGACCGGCTCGCGTACTCGTACTTCGTCACGTACGGGCTGCCGATCGTGATCGTCCGGCCGTTCAACAACTACGGGCCGCGTCAGCATCCCGAGAAGGTGATCCCGCGCTTCGTCACGCAGGCGCTCCAGGACCAGCCGCTGACGATCCACGGCGACGGGCACGCGTCGCGCGACTGGCTCTACGTCGACGACGACGCGGAGGCGATCGAGGCGATCATCGCGGCGCCGCTCGAGAACGTCGCGGGCGAGGTGCTGAACGTCGCCACCGGCGTCGACATCTCCGTCTCCGAGATCGCGGACAAGGTGCTCGACGCGCTCGGCAAGCCGCGCGGCCTCGAGACGCACGTGCCCGAGCGGCCGGGCCAGGTCGACCGCCACATCGGCACGACCGACAAGATCGAGCGGCTGACGGGCTGGCGCGCGCGTACGTCGTTCGACGAGGGGCTCGAGCGGACGATCGCGTGGTACCGCGAGAACGAGAAGTGGTGGAGAGAGGTTCTGGCGCGGCCGAGCGGCGTCGCAGGCGCCTCCTCGTCCTAGGCGCGGGCGCCGCGCAGCTCGGTCTGCTCGAGACCGCGCGCGCGCTCGACCTGTTCACGATCGCGGTCGACCGCGACCCCGCCGCGCCCGGGTTCGACCTCGCCGACCGGCGCGCGATCGTCTCGACCGAGGACGAGCCGGCGATCGAGCGCCTGGCCGAGGCCGAGCACGTCAACGGGGTGATCGCGCCCGGGATCGACTGGCCCGTCGGGATCGCCGCCCGCGTCGCGAAGCGTCTCGGCGTGTCGCATCCACTCTCGCCCGAGACGGCGGTGCTCGCGACGTCGAAGCCACGCCAGCGCGAGCGGTTCGCCGAGGCCGGCGTTCCACAGCCCGAGACCGAGTTCTGCCGGAGCCTCGACGAGGCGCGCAAGGCCGTCACGCGGATCGGGTTCCCGTGCGTGGTCAAGGCGCCCGACCGGCAGGGGCAGCGCGGGCTCGCTCTCGTCGAGGACGAGTCGTCGTTTCGTGCCGCCGTCGACTCGGCGCTCGAGGCGTCCCGCTCGAACGCGTGCCTGGTCGAGCAGCTGGTCGACGGCCAGGAGGTGACGGTGAACGCCTTCTCGCTCGACGGTCGCTTCTACCCGCTCACCGTCACCGACCGCTTCCGCGCCGAGCCGCCGGCGTTCGGGGTCGCGCTCGCGCACGTCTGGCCGAGCGGGCTCGAGCCCGCTCGGGTCGGCGCCGCCGTCGAGGCCGCGCGCGAGGCAGCCGCCGCGCTCGGGATCGAGAACGGGCCGACGTACACACAGGTCGTCGTCGGCGTGCACGGAGCACGCGTCGTCGAGCTCGCGGCACGGCTGGGCGGCGGCCACGACGCCGAGCTGTGCGAGGCCGCGCTCGGCGTCGACCTGAACGAGCTCGCGCTCGCGGCGGCGCTCGGCGAGTCGATCCCGCCGCAGGTGCTGACGCCGCTCGACCCCGTCGGCGGCGCCGTCACGCGCTTCCTCGTCGCGCCGCCCGGCGAGCTGCAGACCGTCGAGGGCGTCGAGGAGGCGCAGGCCGTCGAGGGAGTCGTGCGCGTTCGCGTCTACCGGCGGCCGGGCTGGCGCTTCGGCGAGCTGCGCGTCGGGGCGGACCGCGCAGGCGCCGTGCTGGCGGTCGGGCGTTCGCGCGAGGACGCGCTCGGAAAGGCGTCCGCGGCGGCGGAGCGCATACGCTTCGTCACCGCCGATGTCGACGCCAAAGCTCTCGCGTAGGCGGAGCACCTTCCTCTCGTTCCAGCCTCCCGCCGTCGGCGACGAGGAGATCGACGCGGTCGCGGAGACGATCCGCTCCGGCTGGCTGACGACCGGCCCGCGCACTGCCGAGCTCGAGCAGCGCTTCGCCGAGTACGTCGGCGCCGAGCACGCGGTCGCGCTCGCGAGCGGGACGGCTGCGCTGCACCTCTCGCTGCTCGCGCTCGGCGTCGGGCCTGGGGACGAGGTGATCACGTCGCCGATCACCTGGCCGGCGACGGCGAACGTGATCGTGCACGCCGGCGCGACCCCGGTGTTCGTCGACGTGCGGGAGGACGACCTCAACATCGACCCCGCGCTCGTGCGCGAGGCGGTGACGGAGCGGACGAAGGCGATCCTGCCCGTCGATCTCGCCGGCCAGCCGGCCGACCTCGACCCGCTGCTCGAGCTCGGGCTGCCGATCGTCGAGGACGCCGCCCACGCTGCGGAGGCGGAGTACCGCGGTCGGAAGGTCGGCGCGCTCGTCGACGCCACCTGCTTCTCCCTCTACGCGACGAAGAACGTGTCCGCGGGGGAAGGCGGACTCGTGACCACGAACCGAGCGGATGTCGCGGACGCGATCCGCGACGTCCGCTTGATGCGCCGCGGCGACGGCTCGCACTACGACCTCGGCGTGCCCGGCTACAAGGCGAACCTCAGCGACGTGCTCGCGTCGATCGCGCTCGTGCAGCTCGCGAAGGTCGAGCGCCATCGCGGGATCCGCGAGCGCCACGTCGCGCTGTACGACGCGGCGGTCGCTGAGCTCGGTGGCATCGACCCGCTCGCGCGCGACCCGCGCGACACACACGCGCTGCATCTCTACGTCGTCCGGATCGACGCGGAGCGTGCCGGCGGGCACGCGCGACGACTACCAGCGTGCGCTCGCCGAGGAGAACATCGGCACCTCGATCCACTTTCTCCCCGTGCACAAGCTGACCTGGTATCGCGAGCGCTACCCAAACGTGTCGCTGCCGGTCGCCGAGCGGGGCGGCGCCGAGGTGCTGTCGCTGCCGCTCTCGCCCGCGCACTCGGACGACGACGTCGAGGACGCGATCGCAGCCCTCCGGCGGGTGCACGAGACTTTCACTGGATGAGTCGTCGAGTCCGCGTCCTCGCGACGCTCGTCGTCACGGGGCTCGCGGTCGCGTACATCGTCTGGAAGGTCGACGTCGGCGAGGCGTTCTCGACGCTCGCGGACGCGCACTTCGGCTGGTTCCTGCTCTCGGTCGCGATCATGCTCGGCACCGTGCCGCCGATGGCCTGGCGCTGGCAGCGGCTGCTCACGGCGCACGGGATCGCGGAGCGCGTCCCTTGGCTGACGCGCGCCTACCTGACCGCGTACACGGCGGGACAGATCCTGCCGACCGCGATCGGCGGGGACGCGATGCGGATCTTCGAGACCTCGCGGCGGCACGCCGGGACGCGGCGGGCCGATCGCCGGCTCGGTGCTGCTCGAGCGGGCGCTCGGCGGGACCGCGACGCTGGCACTGGGAGCGGTGGGGCTCGCGTTCGCGCTCGGGCGCTACGACGTCGGCGCGTACCTCTGGGTCGAGGCGGCGTTCGTGGCCGCGACGATCGTGCTCGCGCTGTCCTGTTCTCCCGCACGGTCCGGCCGCTGCTGGCACGCCTGGCCCCGCTGCTCCGGCCGCTGCGCCTCGAACGGCCCGTGCGCGCGGTCTACGAGGCGATCCACGCGTACCGCGACCGTCCGCGCCTGCTCTTCGGCGTGTTCGTGCTCACGCTCGCGATCCAGTCCGTGCGCGTGCTCGCGATCTGGGCCGCCTGCGAGGCGGTCGGGATCGACCTCTCGGTCGGCGTCTACTACGTGATGGGGCCGCTGCTCTTCCTCGTCATGCTCGTCCCGTTCACGCTCAACGGGCTCGCCGTGCGCGAGGCGTTCTTCGTCAGCTTCCTCGGGAATCTCGACGTGCCCGCCGACGTTGCGTTCGCGGCCGGATTTCTCTTCTTCCTCGTGACCGTGCTGATGGCCGTGCCCGGCCTGCTGATCCTCGCGTGGGAGCAAGTCCGTGGTTGAGGTCGTCGTCGTCACGTACGACGCCTTGCCGTGGCTCGAGCGCTGCCTCGAGAGCGTGCGCGGCCACCCGACCGTCGTCGTCGACCACGGCTCGACGCGACGGCACGCTCGACGCCGCCCGGCGCTTCGAGCACGTGCGTGTCGTCGAGCAGGAGAACCGCGGCGTCGGCGCGGGCTGGAACCGCGGGCTCGACGAGACGACCGCGCCCTGGGTGCTGCTCCTGAACGCGGACGCCTGGGTGCTCGCCGACGGCGTCGAGCGGCTCGTCGAGTTCGCCGAGTCGCGGCCCGAAGCCGCGCTCGTCGGCCCGAAGCTGCTCAACCCCGACGGGTCGCTGCAGCGCTCCGCGCGGGGCTTCCCGACGCCGTGGCGGCTCGCGACCGAGTTCTTCTTCCTGCGCAAGCTCGCGCCGCGCACGCGGGCGCTGAACGCGTTCTATGCAGCGAACTGGGACCACGCGGAGGCGCGGGAGGTCGAGTGGGTCAGCGGTGCCGCGATGCTCGTTCGGCGCGCGGCCGTCGAGCAGGTCGGCGGGCTCGACGAGGGCTTCTTCATGTTCAACGAGGAGTCCGACTGGCAGTTCCGGATGCGCGAGGCGGGCTGGCGCGTGCTCTTCTTCCCCGGCGCCGAGGTCGTGCACGTCGGTGGGGGCGCGACGTCGCGCGACTGGGGGCGGATGTTCTCGGCGCAGGTCCGGAGCCACGTGCGCTTCGTGCGCAAGCACCAGGGCGACGCGGCCGCAGCGCTGACGCGCGGGCTGCTGTTCGTCGCGCTCGTGCTGCGCGGGCTCGCGTTCCGCGGCGAACGTGGGCGGAGCTACCGCAGCGCGGCGCGCGCGCTCCTGCGTCCGTGATCGAGCTCTACCTGCGGCTCGCCGCGGCGACGCTGCTCCTGCTCGCGCCGGGAGCGCTGCTCACCCGCACCGCCTCGGGCGCGCTCGTCGCGAGCCTGGCGATCCTCTTCGGCGCGCTCGTCGTCGTGTTCGCGACGGGCTCGTCGCTGACGCTCGCGCTCTGGCTGATGGTCGCCGCTGCCGTCGCCGTCGTTCCCGCTCGCGCTCGTGCGGCGACCCTCGCCGCCCGACCGCGCCTGGCTCGGCGTGCTCGGCGCCGGCGTCGCCTTCGGCCTGCTCCTCTGGCGTGTCCTGCCGGACCCCGCCGGCGACGCGCTCTTCCACCTCGCGCGTGTGCAGAAGCTGCTCGCGTTCGACGAGCTCTCGCTCGAGGGAATCGGCGAGTTCGAGGACGGCGGGCTCCATCCGGGCTACGCGTTCCCGCTCTGGCACGGCTTCCTCGCGCTCGTCGCGAAGATCGCGGGGGTCCGCCCGGAGCTCGTCGTCGAGCACGAGGCGGCCGTGCTCGCGCCGCTCGCGTTCCTCGTCGTCTACGAGGCGGGCGTCGCGGTCTTCCGCTCGCGCTGGCTCGGGGTGGCGACGCTCGTCGGGCACGCTCGGCCTGACGGCGCTCGCGTCGAACGCCGGCGGCGCGTTCCGCTCGCTCGCGCTGCCGGCCACCGCCGGGGGGCGGCAGCTGCTCGTCCCGGCGGCGATCGCGCTCGTCTTCGCGTACCTGCACGAGCGGACGGTCGGCCGGCTCGTGCTCGTCGCGTGCGCAGGCCTCGTCGTCGCCGCCGTGCACCCGTCCTACGCCGTCTTCCTGCTGCTCGTGCTCGCCGGCTTCGCGGGCGCGCGCGTGCTGCTCGTGCGGGAGGACCTGGCGCGCGTGGCGATCGGCGTCGGCACGTTCGCGCTCGCCGCCGGGCTCTTCCTCGTTTGGCTCCTACCGGTCGTCCAGGAGACGGCGTCGGTCACGCCGAGCGACGCGCAGGTGACGGGTCGGGGACACGGGCTCGAGCGCTACCCGCGGCAGTTCATCGTCGACTCGCCGAGCAGCTACCACCTCGCGCCGATCGTGCTCACGCGCGCGGGGCCGGTGCCGATCGCGGCGCTCGCGCTCGTTCCGCTCGCGCTGCTGGCCGTGCGTCTGCGCTGGGCCGCGCTCGTGCTCGGCGGGACGGTCGCGCTGCTCGCCGTGCTCCTGCTCGATCCCGTCTTCCCACGCTTCGCCGACGCCGTCTCGCTCTCGCAGGCGCGCCGGCTCGCCGCGTTCCTGCCGTTCGTGTTCGCGCTCGCGGGCGGCGCCGCCGTGCTGGCGCGACTGCTCTCGTGGGCCGTGCTGCCGCTCGCGCTCGGGGCCGGGATCCTGCTCGAGTGGAGGTGGCCCGGGGACTTCGGCTACGTCCTGCGAGAAGGCGGCCCGACGCTGCCGGTGTGGATCGCGGCGCTTGGCGGCGCGCTCACGCTCGTCGCGGCCGTCGTCCTGCGCAACCGGCTCGTCATGCGCGAGCGCACGGACTGGCTCCCTGCCGCGGCGTGCGCGCTCTTCGTGCTCCCGCTCGCGGTCACGACCGGCTGGGAGCGTCCGACGCGCACAGAGGAGCTCACGCCCGGGCTCGTCGCGGCCGTGCGCGAGCACGTCCGCCCGGGTGACGTCGTCCTCGCCGACCCGGAAACGTCGTACTGGCTCGCGGCCCGCGCACCGGTGTACGTCGCGGTCTCCGCGCCGACGCACGTCGGCGACACCGAGGACAACGAGCCGTACGAGCGCGTCGAGGAGTGGCGGCGCTTCCTCGAGACCGGCGTGTTCCCGAGGCCGTACCGCTGGCTCGTGATCGACCGCATGCGCGTGCGCGGCCGCGAGTGCGCGGGCGCCGTCTACGCGGACGAGCGCTACCAGCTCTGCTCCACCGAGTAGCTTGGAGGCGTGGGTCCGCCCGCGATCGTCGTCGACGTCGGGTTCGTGAACGGCCTCGCGGCGATCCGGTCGCTCGGCCGGGCCGGCGTGCGCGTGTTCGCGGTCGACCACCGGCCGAGCGCGCTCGGCTTCCGCTCCCGCTACGCGATGCCCCTGCTCTCGCCGAGCCCGCTCGACGACGAGGCGGGGTTCGTGCAGACGCTGTCGGCGCTCGGCCGCGGCGTCGTCTTCCCGACGCACGACGAGGGGCTCGCGGCGATCGCCCGGCACCGGGACGAGCTCGACCTGCTCTGCCCGTTCCCGCGCGAGCTCGAGCGGATCCAGCGCAAGCGCGTGCAGCTCGAGGCAGCGGTCGACGCGCCCGAGACGCGCTTTCCGGCGAACGTCGCCGAGGCCGTGCACGCAGCCGAGGAGCTCGGCTATCCGGTCGTCGTCAAGCCCTCGGAGCCCGTCGGCTTCCGGCAGCGGTACGGGCGCCAGGCGGTGCCGTGCGAGACGCCCGCCGAGGTCGCGGAGGCGTTCGCGCAGGCCGAGCCGTTCGAGCCGATGGTGCAGGAGCAGATCCCGGGCGGCGACGACGAGCTGTACACGCTCGGCGCGTACCTGAACGAGGCGCTCGAGCCGCTCGGGCTCTTCTGCGGGCGCAAGCTGCGGCAGACACCGCCGGGGATCGGGACCGCCCGCGTCGGCGAGGCGCTCTGGGTGCAGGAGGTCGTCGATGCCGGGCTCGAGCTGCTGCGGCGGCTCGCCTGCAACGGGCTCTCTCAGGTCGAGTTCAAGCGCGACCCGCGCGACGGGCGCTTCAAGCTGATGGAGGTGAACCCGCGGCTCTGGCAGTGGCACTCGCTCGCGTCTGCGTGCGGCGTCGACCTGCCGCTGATCGCGTACCGCGACCTCGTGGGGGACAGTCCCGGGACTGTCCCCGTCTCGTCCGATGGACGCCGCAAGCGCTGGGCGATCGCGCTGATGCCCGGCGAGTCGCCCGCCGTGCCGCGTCCGCCGTTCGTCGAGGCGACGTGGGCGTGGCGCGACCCGAAGCCGGCGTTCGTGCACGCCGTGCGGGCGCTGCGGGGATGAAGCCGGAGCACCGGTGGGTGCTCGAGTCGATCGGCGCCCACGACGCCGACCCCGACGTGCTCGAGCGCGCCTTCGTCCACCTCGCGCGCGTCGAGGAGCGCGACGGCCCGCGCGACCGGCACGGCCGTTTCCTCTCGAGCGCGAGCGCGTTCGATCCGCTCGATCCGCCGCTCGAGCGCCTGCGCGCGGAGCTCGGAGTCGACGGCGGCGGCTGGTGCGGCGGGCGCTTCGCCGTCGCGCTCACGCACGACGTCGACGTCGTCTGGCGGTGGACGCGGCGGGGCGTGAAGGGAGCGCTGTGGCGTGCGCGCCACGGCGACCTGCACCAGCTCGCCGACCTCGCGCGCGCTCCGCTGCACAAGCTGCGCCGCACGGATCCGTGGTGGCGGTTCCGCGAGCTCGTCGAGGCCGAGCGTGAGCGGGACGTGCGCTCGACGTTCTTCGTCCTCGGCGGCCACACGACGCCGGAGGACGGGCCGGGCTGGGGGGCGCACCGCGCTCGGCTGGTCGAGACGCTGCGTGAGCTCGGCGCCGAGATCGCGCTGCATCCGTCGTACGCAGCCGCCGACGACCCGGCGCTGATCGAGACCGAGAAGCTTGCGCTGGAAGAGCTCGCGGGGCCGGTGGACGGGACGCGCTTCCACTACCTGCGCGTCACGCTCGACAACCTCGAGCAGCTGGCGGGCTCGTTCCGGTACGACGCGTCGCTGGGCTACGCAGACGCGCTCGGCTTCCGTGCAGGGATCGCGCGGCCGTTCCGCCCCTGGAGCCACGAGCGGAACGAGCCGCTCGACCTGATCGAGATCCCGACGATGGCGATGGACGCGACGCTCGCCGAGCCGCACTACCTGGGGCTCTCGCCGGAGCAGGCGGAGCGCCGGCTGAACGACCTGCTCGACAAGCTCGCGGAGTGGGGCGGCGCGGCGGCCGTGATCTGGCACACGGAGCGCTTCGACCCGGCGACCGCGCGCGGCTGGGACCGCGTCTACTTCCGCCTGATCGACGCCGTGCGGGAGCGCGGCGGCGTCTGCGTCAGTGCGGGTGAGCTCGCGCGCGAGGCCGCGGCCAGAATGTCGGCGTGAAAGTCCTGCTCGTGACGATGTACTGGCCGCCTTCGGGCGGCGCCGGCGTGCAGCGGCCGCTGAAGTTCGCGACGCATCTCCCCGGCCTCGGGATCGAGACGCACGTGCTCGCACCCGACGACTCGAAGTGGATCCACCGCGACGAGGAGCTGGAGCCGCCGACGCAGGCCTGGGTCCACCGCGCGCGCTACCTCGGTCCGCGCGGCCGGCTCCCCGCCGAGGAGCTCCACGGCGCGGGCGCGCTCGAGCGCGCGGCGAAGACGACGCTGTGGACCTACCGCCGCTTGCTCGTCCCCGACGAGAACGTGACCTGGAACGCGACCGCGATCCCGGCGGCCATGCGGATCGTCAGGCGCGAGGGCATCGATGTTGTCGTCACCACGTCGCCGCCGAACTCCGTCCACCTCGTCGGCGCCGCGGTCAAGCGAACGACCGGCGTCCGCTGGGTCGCCGACCTGCGCGACTCGATGACCCGCAACGCCGACCGTCGCACCGAGCGGTTGGCCGCTCGCGCGAAGGAGCGGACGCAGGAGACCGTCGCTCGGCTCGTGGCGCGTTCGGCGGACGCCGTCGTCGCGGTGACGGACTTCGTCGCCGACGAGCTCCGCGAGCTCGACGCGAAGCCGTGTCGAGGTGATCCCGAACGGCGCCGACTTCGACGACTTCGCCGGGCTCGACTACCGGCCGGACGGACGCTTCCGGATCACGCACACGGGCGCGTTCTTCGGCAAGCGGGACCCGCGGCCGTTCCTGACCGCGTTCGCGCGGGCGGAGCTCCCCGACGCGGTCGCGCGCTTCGTCGGCGACTTCAGGTCGGCCGACAGGGAGTGGGCCGAGACCCTCGACCTGGGCGAACGGCTCGAGCTCCACGCCTACGTGCCGCGCAAGCGCTCGCTCGCCCTCCAGCGCGACAGCGAGGCCCTCCTGCTGCTCCTCCCCGACGTCCCCGGTCGTGGTGCCGCCGTGCCCTCGGCGAAGGTGTACGAGTACCTCGCCGCTGAGCGGCCGATCCTCGCGGCCGTCCCGACAGAAGGAGCCGCCGCCGAGCTCGTCCGCGAGTCGGGCTCCGGGATCGTCGTCGCGCCCGACGACGACGAGGCGATCGAGCGCGCGCTCGTCGACCTGCACGCGCGCTGGCGCGAGGGCACGCTCGACGCAGCCCCCCTCCGGCCCGAGCTCCGCACCCGCCTCGACCGCCGAGCCCGCGCCGAGGAGCTCGCGCGGCTGCTCTGGAGCCTCGCGTGACGCGGGTGCTCTTCCTCGCGACCGTCTTCTGCGTCACCTTCGAGAAGCTGCACTGGCAGGTCGGCGGGACGCTCACGCTCGCCGACGTGCTGACCGCGCTCTTTCTCGCCTCGTTCCTCGTCGACCGCTTCGCGACGGGCGACTGGACGGTGACGCGCACCGCAGCGGTCGCGGCGACGTTCGCCGCGGCGTTCCTCGCGGTCTATCTCGTCGGCTTCTACAACCTCGACACGACGCAGGGAATCGCGCAGTTCGGCAAGGGCCTGTTCAAGTTCGTGCTCCACTTCGGCTTCCTCGCCGCGGGCGTCGCCTACCTCGTGCGCAGCGGGCCGCGGTTCGCGCTGACCGCGTTCGGCGTCTTCGTCGCCGGGATCGCGGCGAACGCCGCGTACGGGATCGTCCAGCTCGGGCTGGCCCGCGTCGGGGTCAACCTCGACACGCTCCTGCTCAGCCCGCTCACGCGCGGGGCGAGCCAGATCAACGTCTACGGCGCCGTCGGCGGCGAGGAGAGCGTGTACCGCCCGAACGCGCTCACGGGCGACCCGAACCACCTCGCGATCATGCTCCTGATCCCGCTGCTGGCGCTGACGCCGGTCTACCTCGCGCGCCGCACGCCGTGGCTCGGCGTCCTGCTCGCGTTCCTGCTCGTGGTCGAGGTCGCGACGCTCTCGCGCAGCGGCCTGCTCGGCCTCGGCGTGGGCGCGCTCGTGCTCTTCGCGCAGTACCGCACGGAGCTGCTCTCGCGCGCGATCGTGATCCCACTCGCGCTCGTCGCGGCGTTCCTCGTCTGGGTCGTCGCGCGCCGAGCGGACTTCTTCCTCGAGGTGATCCGCTCACGCTTCGCGACGGACGACCGCTCGACGTCGGCGCACTTCGACGTCTACGGCTTCATCCCGGACGTGCTCTCGACGCACCCGCTGTTCGGCCTCGGGTTGAACAACTTCTCCGTCTACTACGAGTTCGCGACGGGCCGCGACAACTGGGGGCCGCACTCGTTCTACGTCGCGCTGCTCGTGGAGACGGGGATCGTCGGCACCGCGCTCTTCGGCGTCTTCCTCTGGTGGGTGTTCCGCCACTTGCGGCTCGCCCGCGCGTTCGAGCCGCGGCTCGCGTGGGGGCTGACCGCCGCGCTCGTCGGGACGATGGCCGCGAACCTCTTCTACCTGACGATGCAGTTCTATTACTTCTACGTCTTCGCGGCCTTCGCGCTCGCGCTGCCGGCGCTACGGACGGTGACCGGCGACCCTGATCGACCCGGCGATCCCGCGTAGCGGGGTCCGCTCGAGCACGCGCTCGACGCGCTCGACCGCGCCGATCAAGCGCGGGGGCGTCGCGGGATGGAGGAACTCGAACGGCTCGCAGACGTCGACGGCGAGCCCCGCGTCCTCGAACGTCCCTCGCAGCCGCGACGCGAGGAAGGCCGTCTCGTGCTCGGTCTCGTGCAGCAGCCGGCCGACGAAGCGGATCCTTTTCATCGCCCAGATCTGCGGATTCGCGAGGTTCGGCTCGCTGAACGCGAAGCGTCCGCCCGGCTCGAGCAGCGAGAACGTGTTGCGGAGGCAGAGCGGCATGTTCACGTGGTGCAAGATGCTGACGCCGACGATCGCGTCGAAGCTGCGGCCCTCGAAGCCTTCGCCCGTCTCGACGTTGCCGATCACGATTTCCGCGCGGTCGCCGACGCGCTCGCGGCAGCGCGCGGCGAGGTCCGCGCTGAGCTCGACGGCCGTCAGCTCGCAGCCCGACTCGACGAGCCGGCGTGTGAACTCGCCCGTGCCGCAGCCGAGCTCGAGGCAGCGCACGCCGGGGGCGAGGCCAGCGTGCTCGATCAGGAAGCGCGCGCGGCGGTCGGCGCGGATCTTGCCGGCGGGACTCGACCAGCCCCAGTAGCGCTCGAGGTCGTCGCCGACGTACTCGCGGCCCTGCTGCCGCTCGGCGGCGTACCGTTCTTCCCTCGCTGCGGCCGAGAGGCGATCCTTCATCGCCGCCGATGCTAGTTTCCGCCCGTGCTCGCCCGCGCGCGATGAGCCTCGTCGACGAGCTCCGTGTCCAGGAAGCGGCGTGGCACCGGCGTCCGCTCGTCCGGCGGCTCTACCACTCCTGGTACGACCTGATCGTGCGCTCGGCTCTCGAGCGTCGACGGCTCGACCGTCGAGCTCGGCAGCGGGATCAGCCGCTTCAAGGAGCACTTCCCGGCAGTCGTGACGACCGACGTCGAGCCGACGCCGTGGGCGGAGCGCGTCGTCGACGCCGAGGAGCTGCCGTTCGAGGACAGCTCGGTCGCGAACCTCGTGCTGATCGACGTCTTCCACCACCTCCCCAGACCGCGCCGCTTCGTCGACGCGGCGACGCGCGTGCTCGCGCCGGGAGGTCGCGTCGTGATCCTCGACCCGTACTGCTCGCCGCTCTCGTACCGCGCGTACCGGCTCTTCCACCACGAGCGGACCGACCTGGACGCGGATGCGTTCGCCGACGACGAGCAGACGGCGGCCGCGCCGATGCAGCTCGAACCAGGCGCGCACGACGCTCGTCTTCTTTCGCGAGCGCGACGAGTTCGAGCGCCGCTGGCCCGAGCTCGCGATCGTCGAGCGGCGACTGCTCGCGTTGTTCCTCTATCCGCTCTCGGGCGGCTTCGGCCAGCGTCCGCTCCTGCCGGCGGCGCTCTACCGTCCGCTCGAGGCGCTCGAGCGTGCGCTCCTGCCCGTGCTCGGGCGCGCCGCCGCCTTTCGCTGCCTCGTCGTCCTCGAGCGGCGCTGAGGTCACGGCGACTCGAGCGCGAGCAGCTCGAGCCCGAGATCCGTTCCCTCCAGGCGGCGCACGCTGAACCGACCGTACTCGCCGACGTCGATCGTCTGGGTACCCGTCACCGACTGCGCCACGGGCCCGATGTAGTAGCGGGGCCGCCAGCCCGCGGAGCTCCGCGAACGAGCGCGCATTCGCGGTCGTCGGGAGATACGTGAACGGGTACTCCGGCGGAGACCCGAGGTACGGTTGCGCGACGTCGAAGTAGAGGGCGTCAGCGAACGGCCACCCCCCGGCACGAGGCCGATCTCGCCCGGGGCGAGGCGGGCGTCCACCGCGCGCTGAGTCGGTTGGACCAGCGCGGCGAAGCGCTCGGCGACGATCGTCGGGTTCTCGCGATCGCGAAACGACGGCCAGGCCAGCAGGACGACGACGGGCCAGGCGAGCACGGGAACGCGCGAGCGAGGCGAGCTGCGCAGCAGCCAGAGCAGCGCTGGGACCGAGAGGACGTACGCCGGGCGCCAGGTAGTGGAGCGCCGGCGGCCGCGCGAAGGCGAGCACGATCATGACGCCGGCGCCGAGCGCCCAGACGACCGGCTCGGGCTCCCGCCGAACGAGCCCGACGACCGCGGCGGCCGCGGCCAGCAGGAAGACGACCGTCACCCGCGGACCGACGATCGAGGGCAGCTGCGAGAACGGAACGGCGAACGAGTCGATTCCCTCCTGCACGCCCTGGCCCGTCACGGTCTTGGCGATCACCACGAGCGCCTGGAGCCCGTCGGGGACAGCAATGCTGACAGGCAGCAGTAGCCCGCCGAGGAACGCCGGGCCGATCAGCGCCAGGGGGCGCAGGCGGGACACGGCCAGGCCGAGGCCCACCGACGCCGCGGCGGCGACGAGGACGCCGGCGAGGGCGAGCAGCTGCTCCGCGGTCGGCGTGAACGGCACGAGCACGCCGTTGAGGAAGAGCGCGACGACGACCCAAGGAACGACGAACGCGGCTAGCACTCCGGGGCGGGCGCGGCGCTCGGCCCGACAGCTCCCTGCCAGCCGCCCGTCGGCGGCCTCCAGAATGTCGCCACGAGCAGCGGAGCGACGAGCCCGAGCGCGTGGAGCTTCGTCATCACCGCGAGCCCCGCGAACATGCCCGCCAGCACGTACTGCAAGGGATCGCGTGTCTGCAGCGCGCGTCCCACCGCGTACGCGAACACGAGGCAGAGCACGGCGAGGAGCACGTCCGGTCGCAGCTGGATCGACATCGCGACCAGGCCCGGCGCGGCGAGCCAGAGGATTCCGGCCGCGAACCCCCATGTCCAGTGGCCGAGCAGCCTCCCGATCAGCAGGAACGAGAGCACGGCCCCGAGCAGGTACGCGGCGATCGCCAGGCCACGGAAGACTCCGCGCGCGGAGTCGAGGTGGAGCAGCTTGTCGTCGACGTAGCGTTTACGCGCGGCCTCGGAGAGGCTTCGCTCCTCGAACAGCGCGTCGACGCCGAAGGTGAGGGCCGTCACCTCCGTGACGGGGAGTCCCGGATGGTCGACGAAGCGCGACGTCTCGCCCAGACGTGGTTGAGCGCGGCGGCGGTGTAGCTCGCGTCGGCGTCGGCGTACGTCCACCACGGCGAGCGCACCGGCTGGGCGCTGGCGATGAGCGCAGCGAGCGTCACGGTGGTCGCGAACGCGAGCGCCGCCCAGCGCGGCCGCCCACACCCGCGCGGCGACGGCGTTCAGCCGGACCGGCGCCGGTACGGGGCGACCTTGAACTTCCAAAACGCGAACGTCGTCATGCGCAGCAGCAGCGTTCCGTGACGCCAGCGGCTGATGTTCGTCTCGCCGTACGTCCGCGGGTGGTAGCGCACCGGCAGGTCGACGATGCGCAGGTTCAGACGTGCGGCGCCGAAGAGCAGGTCGAAGTCGCCGAACGGGTCGAAGTCGCCGAAGTACGAGCGGCCGGCGGCGATCCGCTCGTAATCCCGTCCTGAGCAGGGCTTTCGTCCCGCAGAGCGTGTCCTTGACGAGCTGGCCCATGATCCACTTGAGCAGGCGCGCGAACGCCTTGTTGCCGAGCATGTTCAGGAAGCGCATCGAGCCCGGCTCCATGTCGTAGACGAGGCGCGAACCGTTCACGAGCTCGCGCGTGGCCGTCGACGAGGCCGCGGTGGAACTTCGGCAGGTCCTCCGGGCTGACGCTGAGGTCGCCGTCGAGGATCATCAGCACGTCGTGCTTCGCGACCTCGAAGCCGGCGCGCACGGCGTCGCCCTTGCCCTTGCCGGGCTGCAGGCACGAAGCGGATGTCGCGGTCGGGGTGCGCGTCGATCTGGCGCAGGATCTCGCCGCGCGTGTCGTCGGTCGAGTTGCCCTCGACGAAGATCAGCTCGGTAGGCACGCCGAAGTCCGGGACGCGCTCGACGAGCTGGGCGATGTGACCCTGCTCGTTGCGGCACGGACAGACGATCGAGACCCCGTCCAGGTCGAGCCGACGCGGGTGCGGCCGCGCGACGATCCAGTACGTCAGGCACAGGTGGCTGAACGGCCAGATGCTCCCGACGAAGCCGTTCAGGAACGTCGTCAGCAGCGGGATCTGCTTCGGGAGGAGGATGCGCTCCTCCGTCGTGACCGCCTCCAGGCCGGCGAGCTCGAGCAGGTTGGCGACGTCGTGCGGCGAGACCCAGTTGCGCAGCGGCTTGCGCGGCTTCAGCCGGAGCAGCTCCGCGAGCCGCACGATCGGCCGCCAAGCGCGGCTGTAGGAGCTGATCACGACGCGCGTGCCGGGATGCGAGTGCTCGGCGACGCGGTGGAAGAGCGCGAGCAGGTCGTGCACGTACGGCATCAGGTCTGAGAGGACGACGTAGTCGAACGTCTCGCCGAGGTCGAGATCCTCGCCGGACGTGTGCTCGAAGCGGAGGCTCGGGGTGGCGCCTCGCGCGCCCGCTCGACCATTCGCCGGCTCACGTCGACCCCGACGCCTCTGCGACGGCTCGAGCCCCGCGAGCAGGTCGCCCGAGCCGCTGCCGATCTCGAGCACGCGGGCGCCGGGTGGGACGACGAAGCGCGTCAGCCGCCGGATCAGCCGGTGGTACGTCGAGTTCCGGCGCTTCCACCTCGGCTCCTCGTCCGCGAACCGATCGAAGAAGGCGGCGAGGTCGGCGTAAGGGGTCGGCGACGGCACGCTCCTGCGGCGCGATCGCGGTGGCCATCGGCCGTCGATGGTAGTCGAGGACAATGACGCCCATGCGCGTGCGCGCGGAGACGCAGGCGCGAGGGCTGCCGACCCTGGTCCGCCGCCCGGAGTTCGCCTTCTTCCTCGGGGTCGGCGTCCTCTACGCGTTCCTCCGCCTCGGCAGCTTCGTCTTCACGCCCGTGCGCGTCACCGACACGGCGACGTATGAGCACGTGAGCGCGGCGTCGCTCTCGAGCGCCGACTTCTGGGCTGGCGCTCGACCGTTCACCGTGCCGTTCGTCTGGAAGGTCGTCGGCGGCGACCACGGGCGGATCGTTGCGCAGCTCGTTGTGTCGGTCGCTGCGTGGCTGACGCTCGCCGCCGCCGTGGCGGCCTGCCTCAGGCGTCCTGTCGTCGCCGGAGTGGGCTTCGTCCTCGTGTTGGCGTTCGCCGCGACGAGCGAGATCATCCTCTGGGATCCGCTGCTGCTGAGCGAGTCGCTTTCCCTCTCGCTCGGGGCGCTCGTCGTCGCGAGCTGGCTCCTGTTCGTCCGGCGCCCGACTTGGTTCGGGGTCGCGTTCGTCGTTGCGGTCACCGCGTCGTGGACGTTCGCACGGGACTCGCACGCATACGTCGTGCTGTTCGCAGCGCTCGCCGTACTGGCGTCGCTGCTGGAGCGGTCTTTTCGCGTGCACAAGTTGGCGCTTGCGAGCGCGTGTGTTCTGATCTTTGCGGCGAGCGCGGTCTCGGCGGGGGCCGGGCTGCGCTGGTACCAGCCGATGCGCGACATCCTGCTGAACCGGGTCAGCGTCGACCCCGAGATGCGGGCCTACTTCGAAGCTCGACACGGGCCGCAGTGGCGTGAAGCGGACGCGCGCCGCGGGTACGCCCGCTACCTGCTGACGCATCCCGCGTATGCGCTCGGCGATCCGTTCTTCGGCTCGCAGACGACCCCGACGTCGAGCACAGATAGCGCGTCATCGCTGCTCGACCCCGACTTCCGGAGCTACAACGACAACGCGTCGGCTCGACGGTGGCCGCTTCCTGCCGCCGTGGACGATCTCGTGTATGTGCACGGCGTGCGCATCGTCGTCGCGCTCGCGCTCCTCGTCGCGGCGGCGGCGATTCTCGCGAGTGGCTTCGCGTTGCCCCGAACGACCCTGGTTCCAGCCGTGCTGCTGCTCTCGACGGTCCCGCACGGGCTCCTCGTGTACCACCTCAGCGGCCTCGAGGTCGACCGCCACGCGCTCGAGGTCGCGGTAGGGTTGCGCGTCGCGGTGCTGCTGCTCGCGCTCTTCACTATCGACGCGGTGCTGGCGAGCCGACGCGACCACGAAGCTTCTCGAACGTGAAAGTCGCGGTCCTGACGACGTCGTATCCGCGCGGCCCGCGCGACACCGCCGGGCTGTTCGTGGCGGACGCCGTCGAGCACCTGCGCGAGGCGGGCGTCGACGTCGAGGTCGTCTCGCCCGCGTCGTTCCGGCACTTCGGGCTCGCGTACGGAGCGGGGATCGTCGGCAACGTTCGCGCGCCGGCCCTGGCTCGCGCTGCTCCTGCCGGCGTTCCTGCGTCTCGTTCTGGCTCGCGGCGCGTAGAGCAGCGCGCGGCGTCGACCTCGTCCACGCGCACTGGCTCGGCGTCGGCGCTCGTCGGCGCGCTGCTGCGGCGGCCGCTCGTCGTCCAGCCGTTGGGGGACCGACGTCGAGCTCGCGCAAGCGCGCTGCCGTGGCTCGCGCGCGCTGGCTCTTCGGGCGCGCCGCCGCCGTGGTCTGCGCCGTCGACGCGCGCTCGCGGACGAGGCGCGCGCGCTCGGCGCCGAGCGTGTGCGCGTGATCCCGAGCGGAGTCGAGCGTCGCCGACGAGGTCGGCGAGGAGGACGAGCCGCCGCACGTGCTCTACGCGGGCCGCCTCTCCGCGGAGAAGGGCGTGCTCGAGCTCGTCGAGGCCGCGCGCGGCCTGCCGCTCGTCGTCGTCGGCGACGGGCCGCTGCGCGAGCGGGTGCCGGGCGCGCTCGGCTTCGTCCCGCACGACGAGCTGGACCGGCTCTACGCCCGCGCGGCCGTCGTCGCGTGTCCCGTCGCACCGCGAGGGCTTCGGCGTCGTCTGCGCCGAGGCGATGGCGCACGGCGAAGCCGGTCGTCGCGAGCGCGGTCGGCGGGCTGCTCGACCTCGTCGTCGACGGCGAGACGGGCATGCTCGTCCCGCCCGGCGACGTCGACGCGCTGCGCGACGCGCTCGAGCGGCTGCTCGGCCGACCGGCGAGCTGCGGCGCCGCCTCGGCGAGGCCGGCCGCGCGCGGGTGCGCGAGCGCTTCGGCTGGGAGGCCGTGACCGCCGCGACCCTGCGCGTCTACGAGGACGCGCTAGGCGAACGCGCGTAGCGCGTCGGCGACGCGGTCGAGCTCGGCGTCGGTCAGCCGCGTGTGGAACGGCAGCGCGAGCGCGCGCTCGTACGCCGCGTCCGCGCCCGGGAACTCGCCCTGCTCGCGGTACGCGCCGAGCCGGTGGAGCGCGTACGTGCCGATCTGCGCCTCGATGCCCTGCTCGCGGAGCGCCGCGAGCGCCTCGTCGCGCCGGTCGAGCTGCACGACGTAGGCCTGCCAGCCGTGGACGTCGCCGTCGTCGGCGCTCGGCGTCGTCACGAGCTCGCGCAGTCGTTCCGTGTACGCGGCCGCGATCCGCGCGCGCGCCGCGAGCAGCTCGTCGAGCCGCCGCACCTGCGGGATCCCGACCGCGCAGAGCACGTCGGCGAGCCGGTAGTTCGGCCCGGGCGCGTTGATCTCGAACGTCGCCCGCGCGGCTCGATCCCGTGGTGGCGCATCCGCCGCACGGCGTCGGCGTAGCGCTCGTCGTCCGTCGTCACCGCGCCGCCCTCGCCCGTCGTCACGATCTTGCGCGGGTGGAACGAGAGGCAGCCGACGACGCCGAGGCTGCCGCACGGCCGCCCGCGCGAGCGCGCGCCGAGCGCGCCGGCGGCGTCCTCGAGCAGCGCGACCTCGTCGGGAACGGCGGCGCGCAGCGCGTCCCAGTCGAGCGGCCGGCCGAACAGGTGGACGCGCGAGCACGGCGCGCGTGCGCTCGGCTCGACCGCGTCGGCGACGCGGCGCGAGGTCGAGGTTCATCGTCACGGGGTCGACGTCGACGAGCGCGCGGTCGCGCCCCGCGAGCCCGACGACGTTCGCCGTCGCCGGGAACGTGTACGCCGGGCACGAGCACCTCGTCGCCCGGCCCGAGCCCGAGCGCGACGACCGCCGACGTGGAGCGCGGCCGTCCCCGAGGAGACCGCGACGGCGTGCGCACGCTCGCAGGCCCGCGCGAGCTCGCGCCTCGAACTCCGCGACCTTCGGCCCCATCGTCAGGAAGCCGCTCTCGAGCACCTCCGCGACGGCGCGCGCCTCCTCCTCGCCGACGTCCGGGCGAGCGAGGCGGATCGGCTCGTCAGCCACGCCGGACGACGAGGTTCCCGAGCACGAGCAGGTCCATCTTCGTCTTCGCGAACGTCTCGACGGCGTGCTCGGGCGTCATCACGATCGGCTCGTTCTCGTTGAACGACGTGTTGAGCACGATCGGCACGCCGGTGCGCTCGCCGAACGCCTTGATCAGCGCGGTAGTAGCGCGGGGTCACGCGCTCGCTCGACCGTCTGGAGGCGGCCGGTGTCGTCGACGTGGTTGACCGCCGGGATCTCGCTCGCGCTTCTCGGCGCGCGTCTTGTAGACGAGCACCATGAACGGCGACGTGTAGTCCTGCTCGAACCAGTCGCCGGTCGCCTCGGCGAGGATCGACGGCGCGAACGGGCCGGAACGGCTCGCGGTGCTTGATCCGCGCGTTGAGGATGTCCTTCATGTCGTGCCGGCGCGGGTCGACGACGATCGAGCGGTTGCCGAGCGCGCGCGGGCCGAACTCCATCCGCCCCTGGAACCAGCCGACGACGTCGCCGTCCGCGATCCGCTCGGCGACGTGCGGGAAGAGCTCGTCGTCGTCGAGCCGCTCGGCTCGAAGCCGGCGGCGCGCGATCGCCGCCTCGCACTCGGCGTCGGTGTACTGCGGGCCCGTGTAGGCGTGCTCCATCACGAAGCCGCGCGGCTGCCGAGCTCCTGGTTCCAGACGTAGTACGCGGCGCCGACCGCGATGCCGGAGTCGCCCGCCGCCGGCTGCACGTAGACGCCCTCGAACGGCGTCTCGGGCCGGATGCGGCCGTTGGCGACGGCGTTCAGCGCGACGCCGCCGGCGAGGCAGAGGTTCGTCGAGCCCGGTGCGCCTGTGCGCCGTGCGCGACGAGGTGGAGGTACGCCTCCTCGAGCATCGCCTGGAGCGCGGCGGCGACGTCGTGGTGCAGCTCCGTCAGCTCGGTGCGCGGCTCGCGCGCGCGGCCGAACGCGTACTCCATCCGGTCGGAGAACAGCCGCCCGATCGTGGGCGTCTGCTCGTCCCACGTCATGTCGACGCCTTCCTTGTGGTGCACGAAGTAGTCGAGCTCGAGCTCGAAGAGGTCGCCGTCGAGCCGCACGAGCTCGCGCATCGCTCGGCAGGTGGCGCTCGGGGTCGCCGTAGGGCGCGAGGCCCATCACCTTGCCCTCGTCGCCGTACTTCGGGAAGCCGAGCCACTGCGTGACGGCCGTGTAGAAGATCCCGAGCGAGTGCGGGAAGAGCACGCGCTCGAGCACCTCGAGCTCGTTCCCGCGCGCCGTGGCACGAGCATCGTCGAGGCGAAGTCGCCGAAGCCGTCGAGCGTGAGCACCGCCGCCTCGTCGAACGGCGAGACGAAGAACGCGCTCGCCGCGTGCGCGAGGTGGTGCTCGACGTTGTGGATGTCGGCGCGGAGCTCGTCGGGCTCGACGCCGAGCGCGTCGGCCAGCTGCGTCGCGGACGTCGCGGACCTTGCGTGGCGTTCCCGAAGCCGTTCCATCACGTAGCGCGGGCTCGGCCGCGTCAGGATCGTGCGCACGACCTTGGCGCCGAGGTTCGCGCGCGGGTCGCGGCCGATCGCGACGTGGTCGAGCTCGCGCGCGTCGAGGCCGGCGTCCTGCGAGGCACCAGCGCGCGGCGAGCTCCGGGAAGCCGGCGCAGTGCTTGACGCGGTTGAGCCGCTCCTCCTCGACGGCGTTGACGAGCTCGCCGTCGACGACGAGCGCCGCGGCCGCGTCGCCGTGGAACGCGTTCAGGCCGAGGATCGCCGTCACGACCGAGCGATGCTACCGAGCACCCGTTTTCAGAAGCCGAGCGAGAGAGAGGGGTGTCGACACGACGGCCTCCGCGCGCGCGAGCTCGGGGTCGCGCGCGCGCACCCACAGCGTCGTCAGGTCGCGGCGCGTGACGAAGCCGAGCAGGCGGCAGGCCCGGCGCAGGTCGCCGTTCGCGGCCGGGGAGTCCCATGGTTGGAAGCGCACCGTCCCCGCGCCTTCGCGCGTCGCCGACGCCGGGCCAGCGACGCGAGCATGGCAGCGGCAGGCCGCACACCCGCGCGCTCGGCCCGCCAGCCGACCAGCCGCAGCGGCTCCCCCGGCTTGCCCGGGGACCTGCACGAGCGCGCGGCTGTCCGGCAGCTCGAGCACGCGCACGAGCGGCGAGGAGCGGTACCAGTCCCATGCGTCCTCCGCCAGCGACGTCCACCGCCCCGGTCCAGGCGGGTCCGCGGCCGCGAGGTCGAGGTCGTCCGGGCGCGCTTCCCGGAGCTTCGGCTCCGCGGTCCGCACTGCCGCGCGGGCAACGCGTTGCGCCGACGGCGACGGCTCGCTCCGGCCAGGCTGCGCGGGGAGGCGATCGCGACGAGGCTGGGCTCTCCGACTCCCTCGAGCGGGTCGAAGCCGATGACCCGTCCGATCCGCGGCGTCGCGTAGGCGTGGACGACGTCGAGCTCGTGCTCGTCGGCGAACGCGTACAGCCGCGTCAGGAGCTCGCGGACGACGGGCTCGCCGTCCGGGCGCCGCCCGCGGTACGGCTCTTCGAGGAAGAGCGCCTCGAGCTTCCCCGAGCGCAGCGGCTCAGTCCCGCGCCGGGCCGGCATGCGGCACCACCGAGCAGTGCCCGACCGGGCGGCCGTCGTCGAGTGCGAACGCGTGCAGGCCGCCGCCGGCCGGGCTGCGCGTGTACAGGTGCTCGAGCACGTCGGTCCGCTCGAACTTCGGGTCGGCGCGCCCGTACACGTCGGCGACCCAACGCAGCCGTTCGGGCTCCAGCGGGCCCGCGAGCGTGACGATCTCGACCATCAGGATCCGAGGATTCTCGCCTCGCGCTCGCGCCACCAGCTCTCGAGGTCGCGCAGCGAGGTGACCCAGGCGCCCTGCTCGACGAGCCGGTCGAGCGTCCACTCGTAGAACCGGAGCCACTCCGGGCGGCCGAGCTTGTCGGGGTGGAACACGAACGTCACGGCGCCGCCGAGCTCGGATGCGGTCACCAGGAACCGCTCCGACGAGCTCGCAGGCCTGCTCCACGTCGAGCCCGAGCCCGATCTCGTCGCCGAGCAGGGCACCGTCCTGGACGACGAGCGGAACCTGCAGCAGGCGAAGCGGCGATTCGGCTGCGACGTCGTACTGGCGGAACGGCAGCGACGTCCCCGCGCGGTAGCCCGCGTTGCGGTTGAAGCCGAGGCTCGAGTCGACGAGGAAGCCCGGCCTCGCTCCTGGAAGCGGCGGCGTCCAGCGCACGTCCCAGTGCAGGAAGTGCTGCCGCGTCGAGGTCGCCGCGACGCCGGTCGCGAGCTCGAGCGCGTCGCGCTCGGCGGCGAGCGCGCCGGGCCGGACGCCCGCGAGGTAGCTGCCGTGCAGCCCGACGTCGAAGCCCTCGTCGGCGAGCGTTCGCACGACGTCGGCGATGCGACGCGTCTCGCCGCGAAAGCCGCACGTGGTCGCCCGGCGCGTAGACGCAGTCCCAGCGGGTGCGCGACGCCGGCGGCACCGTGAAGAGGTACGTCGCGGTGAGGCCGCGCTCGGCCTCGAGCGCGACGCTGCGCTCGAGCGTCGAGGCCGCAGACGGGGCACGTGCGAGCCGCGGCACCGAGCGCACCAGCCGCGCGGCAGGCCGGGCGAGGCGCACCGCTGCGCGCTCCTCCTCGGCCCCGACGCGCGCGAGCCCGGCCTGCGCGTGCCGGTAGGCCTGGCTCGGCGTCGACGCGGTCGCCGATCACGTCGACGTCGTGCGTCAGGCAGACCGCGAAACGGCGCCCGTCGGGCCAGAGCGGCTCGAGCGAGCCGTCCAGCTCCGCGCGGCGCGCCGCGACCCACCGGTCGATCTCGGGCTCGAAGGTCTCCGAGTACTCGTGGTCCCAGCAGCCCCAGCGGTCGCGCTGCGGCCGCTCGTGCTCCTCGAGCCGGAGCAGGAGCCGCGCGAGCTCGTCCGGCAGCTCAGGCGGTGCGACGTCGGCGCCGAGCGGGAGCCCGAGCCAGACCCGCACAGTGTCGTCGAGGTACTTAGCCCGCACGGCCCCACGCCTGCGCGAGCACGTCGGCCGCGGCCTCCGCGTTCAGGCGGCTCACGGCGAGCTCGCGTGCACGCCGACGCATCTCCGCCAGCGCCGCGCGGTCGGCCGCGAGCCGCTCGAGCGTCGCCGCCAGACCGTCCGCCTGCTGCGGGTCGTACGTGAGCCCGACGCCCTCGTCGTCGACGAGCGGGCCGATCGTCTCCAGCCGCGGCGCGACGACGGCGAGCCCGGCCATCAGGTACTCGAAGAGCTTGTTCGGCACCGAGAGGTCGCTGTTTCGCGACTGCGGCCGGTCGAAGATCAGCCCGACGTCGAACTCGCGCAGCGCGTCGAGCACGTCGGCCGGCGGCACCGGCTCGAGCACGCGCACGCGGTCGGCGAGGCCGCGCTCGGCGATCAGCGAGCGGAGCGCGTCCGGGTCGGCCATCCTGATCCGCAGCGCGAGCGTCGACGTCCGTCGGCGTCGGCGGCCGCGAGCAGGTCGTCGAGCCCGCGGCCGGGCCCGAGGCCGCCCTGGTAGATCGCGCGCACGGGCCGTTCGCGGGCGTCGACGAAGCGGCGACCTCGGCCCGGCGCGGTGCGTTCAGGACGACGAGCGGCCGCGTCGCTCAGTCGGAGGCGCGCCCGCAGCTCGTCGGCGACCCCGTCGCTGACGGTGACGACCGTGTCGGCGCGTCGAGCGAGCGCCCCCTCGAGGAGCAGCACCAGCCGTCGCGCCAGCCGCGGCGCCGGCGCCTCGAACTCCGAGTAGAGCTCGTGCGCGTCGTAGACGAGCCGGGCCCGCGAGCGCCGCGCGAGCGCGAGTCCCGCCGGAAGGGTGTCGAGGTCGTTCGCGTGGACGACGTCGAAGCGCCCGAGCCGGCGACCTGCCCGCCAGAGCCGCGCGGCGCGCGCCAGCAGCCTGCCGAGCCGGAAGAGCGCGCGCAGCTCGCGCACGAAGCGCGGCTCGCTCGCGCCCGGGAGCGGCGCCGAACCAGAGCGGGTTGATCCGGCCGGCGCTGCCGACGCGGCGCGACCGTCACGCCCTCGAGCGGCACCGGCGCTCTCGCCCGAGATCTGGCCGCAGAGCCCGACGACCTCGAACCCTCGCTCCGCAGCCGCCTGCGCGGCCCGCCGCGCGCGAACGTCACGCGTGAGCTCGGCCGGCGTGAGGAGCAGCAGCCGCGGACGGCTCACGCCGGCTTCGTCGCCCGCACGCCGAGCTGGTGGCCGAGCCGCCGCAGGATCGGGTCCTTCACGCGCCCGGGGATGCGCTCCGTGATCGGCAGCCGCACGCGGCGCGGCAGCGGCAGCAGCTCGGCGTCCTGGCCGTACGGCTGCACCCAGACGTCGACGAGACCCGCCTGCTCGAGCTTCGCGCGCAGCTCGTCGACCGTGAAGTGCCGCGCGATCAGCCCCTCCGTCTCGCCCTCGCGCGCGCCCTCGAAGTGCAGCCCGAGCCGGCGCGCGAGCGGGAGGAAGCGCTGGAAGCCGCGGTAGACGAGGAAGAAGAGCGAGCGCCGGTGGTAGACCATCAGCACGACCTGCCCGCCCGGCTTCGTGACGCGGACCAGCTCGGCGAGCGCGCGGTCCATGTCGCTCGAGTGGTGGATCACTCCCCACGAGAAGACGAGGTCGAAGCGCGGCGTCGTCGAACGGGAGGTCCTCCGCGTCGGCCTGCAACACGTCGGCCTGCAAGCTCGAAGGCGGCCAGCCGCCGGCGCGTCGTCTCGACGGCCCAGTCGGTGAGGTCGACCCCGGTGACCTTCGCGCCGGCCTCGGCCAGCAGCTGTGTCGCGATCCCGCTGCCGATCCCGACGTCGAGCACGTCTTTCCCTGCCAGCGAGTCGAAGTCGACGAAGAGCGAGAACGGCTTGCCGCTCGCGTCGGCGGTCAGCCGCATGTAGCGCGGATGGAAGATCCGCCGGTCGATCTCCTCGAAGTACTCGCGCGAGTCCTGCGCGTACGGGATCGGGTCGTCGACGTCGTACGACATCGGGTTCCGGTTCCACCAGTCGCGGACCTGCTCCTGCGGTCGGTCACAGGAACTCCCGCGCCCAGAGCTCGACGCACAGCGCTCGCCACAGCTCGAAGCCTGCCGTGCGCTCGCCGGCGCGGTGCCGCTCGAGGCTGCGCCGGGCCGCCTCCGCGTTCACGAACCCGCGCTCGCGGAACGCCTGCGACGCGAAGACGTCGTTCGCCAGCTCGCCCAGGCCGTTCCGCCACCAGCTCGCCTCGGGCGTCGCGAACCCGAGCTTGTCGACGCGGTCGCGGACGACCGGCGGCAGCAGGTCGCCGAGGGCTCGGCGGAGCACGGCCTTCGTTCGCCCGCGCTCGATCAGCTCGGCGGAGCCCAGCGAGAAGAGCAGCTCGACCAGGCGGTAGTCGAGGAACGGCACGCGCGCCTCGAGCGAGTGCGCCATCGAGTTGCGGTCCTCGTAGTGCAGGAGCTCGGGCAGGCCGCGCCGCGTGAGGATCAGCTGCATCTGCCGCCTGCAGGTAGCCGCCGCTGCCGTTGACGGCGCCGACCTCGCTCGCCGGGAGGTCCGGATGCACGAGCGCCGTGCCGCCTCGCACGCGTCCCCGTGCCGCCCAGCGCACACGCTCGGGCAGGAAGGGCCGAGCGAGCGCGACCGCCGTCGTCCCGACGCCCGCGCCGTGCAGCGTCCGGTACGCGCGCAGCTCCGCGCCGAGCTCGCGGAGCCTGCCCTGACGCAGGAGGTCGGCGAAGAAGGGACCGAAGTACCCGTGGTAGCCCGCGAGCGTCTCGTCCGCGCCCTGGCCGTCGAGCATCACCTTCAGGCCCGCCTCCTTCGCCGCGCGCAGCACGAACCACTGCGCGACGATCGACGTCGAGCCGAACGGCTCGTCCTGCGCGCGGACGATCGCGCGGCAGCGCGTCGACGAGCTCGGCCGTGCCGAACGTGATCCAGTGCGGCTGGGAGCGCGTTCGCTCGACCACCGCCTCCGCGTACGGACGCTCGTCGAGGCCCGGCTCCTCGAAGAACGCGGTGAACGTGCGCTGGCGCTCGCCGACCGGCCGTGCGTTCTCGGCCTCGGTGCGGAGGAGGTGGTCGACGACGCAGACGATCGCGGACGAGTCGATCCCGCCCGAGAGGCACGTCCCGACCGGGACGTCGCTGCGCAGGCGGAGCCGCACCGCGTCGAGGAAGAGCTCCCGCACCTCCTCGGCTCGCGTCGCCGTCCGGCTCGGCGCGCGGCTCGAGCGCCCAGTAGCGCTGGAGCCGCAGGCCGTTCTCGTCGACGACGAGCGAGTGGGCCGGCGGGAGCTTGCGGATCCCCGCGAAGAACGTCTCGTCGGTGTGGTCGACGTAGCCCTGCTCGAGGTAGTCGCGGACTGCGGGGAGGTGAGGGCTCGAGCGGGCCCGCGGCACGGAACGCCTTCAGCTCGCTCGCGAAGGCGAACCGGTCGCCGCCCCAGCGGTAGTAGAACGGCTTCACCCCGAAGCGGTCGCGCGACGCGAAGAGCCGCCGCTTCCGTCCGTCCCAGAGCGCGATCGCCCACATGCCGTTGAAGCGCTCGACGCAGCGGTCGCCCCACTGCTCGTACGCGCGGAGGATCACCTCCGTGTCCGAGGCGCTCCGGAAGCGATGTCCGTGGCCCTCGAGCTCGCGGCGGAGCTCGCGGTAGTTGTAGACCTCGCCGTTGTGCATCAGCCGCAGCGCGCCGTCGTCGCTCGCGAACGGCTGCATGCCGGCCTCGCTGAGGTCGATGATCGCGAGCCGGCGGAAGCCGAACGCGACGCCGTCGTCGTCGAACGCGCCGTCGCCGTCGGGCCCGCGATGGTCGAGCGAGGCGGCCATCTTCGCGACCGTCGCAGTCTCCGGCGGACGGCCGAGTGCGACGATCCCGCACAGACCGCACATCGGCAGCGATTGTAGAGAGCCGTGGCGCTACGATCGCCCGCGTGCAGCTGGAGGGCGCGCGCTTCCTCGTCACGGGCGGTTCGGGCTTCATCGGCTCGCACGTCGTCGATCGCGCTCGTCGAGCGCCGGCGCGGCCGAGGTCGTCGTCTTCGACAAGGCCGTCCGGCCGCGAGAACCTCGAGCCGACGCGACGGCCGCGTGCGGGTCGTCGAGGGCGACGTCACCGACGCCGACGCCGTCGCGGCGCGCCGCCGAGGGCGTCGACGGCGTCTTCCACATGGCCGTGCTCCCGCTCGGGCCGTACGTCGAGCAGCCGCGGCTCGGCCTCGACGTGAACGTCGTCGGCACGTTCAACGTGCTCGAGGCGGCGCAGCGACGCCGGCGCGCGCAAGGTCGTCTTCTCGTCGGCGTCGTCGGTCTACGGCGACACGGACGAGACGATGGACGAGTCGCACCCGCTCGGCGCGCGCACGATGTACGGCGCGACGCAAGATCGCCGGCGAGTATCTACCTGCGCGCGTTCAACGACGCGTACGGACTCGCCGTACGTCACGCTGCGCTACATGAACGTGTACGGGCCGCGCCAGGAGGGCGGGCTGGTGATGGCGGTCACGCAGCCGGCTGCTCGCGGGCGAGGCGCCGATGATCAGCCGGCGACGGCAGCGCAGTCGTTCGACTTCGTGCACGTCGCCGACGTCGCCGACGCGAACGTGCACGCGATGGCGTCCGACGTGAGCGGCGACGAGTTCAACGTCGGCAGCGGCACCGAGGCGAGCGTGCGCGAGATCGTCGAGAAGCTGATCGAGCTCACCGGCGCCGACGTCGAGCCGCGAGTACGACACCGTCGCAGCGCGTGCTGATGCAGCGCCGCGTCGGCACGAACACGCGCGCGAAGGAGCTGCTCGGCTGGGAGGCGTCGCACGGCCTCGACGACGGCCTGCGCGAGTCGGTCGAGTGGGTGCGCTCGCGGTGAAGGTGCTCGTCACCGGCGCGACCGGCTTCGTCGCGCTCGCACCTCGTCCCCGCGCTCGTCGCCGACGGGCACGAGGTCGTCGCGCTCGGCCACGACCGGTCGCGGATGCCGGCCGACGGCCGGGTCGCGGTCGTCGTCGACCTCGCGCGCCGCTCGACGCCGGCGACGCTGCCGCAGGTCGACGCGATCGTGCACCTCGCGCAGGCGAACGTGCCCGTTCCCGGACGGCGCGCGCGAGCTCTTCGCGCGTCAACGCGCGTCGAGCACGCTCGAGCTGCTCGAGCTCGCCCGGCGCGTCGGCGCGAGCGCTTCGTCTACGCGTCGTCGGGCTCGGTCTACGGCCTCGGCGAGGGCGCCGTCGACGAGGACGACGCGCCGGTCGCGACGACTTCTACGCGGTCACGAAGCGGAGCGGCCGAGCGGCTCGTCGGACGCGTACGCGCCGTCGTTCGGCGACGACGGTCCTGCGCCTCGTTCGCGCCGTACGGCCCCGGCCAGACGCGGGCGCCTGATCCCGGCGCTCGTCGCGGCGCGTCCGCGACGGCGAGCCGGTCACGCTCAACGACGGCGGCCGGCCGCGGATGAACCCGATCTACGTCGACGACGTCGTGCGAGTCGATCGCGCGCGGCGCTCGAGCGCGACGGCCATCAGCTCGCTCAACGTCGCGGGCGACGAGGTCGTGTCGATCCGCGAGCTCGGCGACGCTGATCGGCGCGGCGCGTCGGCCGCGAGCCGGTGTTCGAGGCCGGGCGACGGGCGCGCCGGGCGACCTCGTCGCCGACAACGCCGGATGCACGAGCTGCTCGCGCTCGCGCACGCTCGTCCCGCTCGACGAGGGCTCGCGCCGACCGCGCTGCGGGAGCGCCGGCCTGATGTGCGGGATCGCCGGCATCCTCGATCGCACGGCCGCCCGTGGCGCCGGACCGAGCTCGAGCGGATGAGCCGCTCGATCGCGCCACCGCGGCCCGGACGACGAGGGCAGCTACGCGGGCGGCGCGATCGGCCTCGCGAGCCGGCGGCTCGCGATCCTCGACCTCACCGCCGCCGGGCACCAGCCGATGACGAGCGACGACGGCCGCCTCGTGCTCGTCTACAACGGCGAGCTCTACAACTTCCGCGAGCTGCGCGCGAGCTCGAGGCGCGCGGGCACCGGTTCGTCTCGCGCTCCGACACCGAGGTCGTGCTGCGCGCCTTCGAGGAGTGGGGGCCGGCGTGCGTCGAGCGCTTCGACGGCATGTTCGCGTTCGCGGTCTGGGACGAGCGCGAGCCGCGAGCTCGTGCTCGCGCGCGACCGCTTCGGCGATCAAGCCGCTCTACTACGCGCTCGCACGACGGGCGGCTGCTCGTTCGCGCTCCGAGATCAAGGCGCTGCTCGAGGCCGGCCTGCCGCGCGCGCGTCTCGCCGCAGGCGCTCGTCGAGTACTTCACCTTCCAGAACGTCTTCTCCGACCTGACGCTGTTCGACGGCGTGCGCACGCTCCCGGCCGGGCACCTGCTCGATCGCGTCGGCCGAGCGGCGTCGAGCTGCGCGCGCTACTGGGACCTCGAGCTCGACCCGGACGAGTCGCGCTCCGAGGACGAGTGGGTCGAGCGCCGTGCGCGCCGCGTTCGAGGAGCGCGGTCGACCGCCAGCTCGTCAGCGACGTGCCGGTCGGCAGCTACCTCTCGGGCGGGATGGACTCGGCGTCGATCGTCGCCGTCGCGTCGCGCGGATCCCGCGCCTGATGACGTTCACGGGCGGCTTCGACCTCAGCTCGGTCGAACGGGCTCGAGCTCGTCTTCGACGAGCGCGCCGACGCCGAGCGCGTCGCGAGCGCGTTCCGCACCGAGCACTACGAGATGGTCATGCACGCGGGCGACATGGCGTGGGTGCTGCCCGAGCTCGTCTGGCACCTCGAGGACCTGCGCGTCGGGATGTCGCTACCAGAACCACTACATCGCGCGGCTCGCGTCGAAGTTCGTGAAGGTCGTCGCTCGCCGGGACCGGCGGCGACGAGCTGTTCGCCGGCTATCCGTGGCGCTACGAGCTGCGTCGACGGCGCTGACGACCCGACGAGTTCGAGCGGCGCTACTTCGACTACTGGAGCCGGCTCGTGCCCGGCGACGAGCACGGCGGCGTTCTTCACGCCGGAGCGTGCTCGCGCGGCGCCGACGGCGACGAGCCGCTCGACGTCTTCCGCGACGTGCTCGCGCCGGCCGACGGGCTCGACCCGGTCGCGAAGGCGCTCTACTTCGAGGCGAAGACGTTCCTGCACGGGCCTGCTCGTCGTCGAGGACCGCGTGTCGATGGCGCACAGCCTCGAGGTGCGCGTGCCGTTCCTCGACAACGAGCTCGTCGACGTCGCGCGGCGGATCCCGTCGCAGCCTCAAGCACGCGGGCGGCGGCGGCAAGCGCATCCTGCGCGCGCGCGATGCGCGGGCTGCTGCCCGCCGGAGATCCTCGACGAAGCCGAAGCAGGGCTTCAGCCCGCCGGACGAGTCGTGGTACCGCGGCCCGACGATGGAGCAGATCCGCGAGCTGCTGCTCGACCGCGCGGACGCTCGAGCGCGGCTACTTCCGGCCCGAGGCGATCGCGCGCGATGCTCGACGAGCACGTCGCCGGGCGGCGGAACCACCGGCTGCTGATCTGGTCGCTGCTCTGCTTCGAGTGGTGGAACCGGCTCTTCGTCGACGGCGAGCCGAGCCGACCGCCACAGCGCCTGGCACGCCGCGTCGCGCGCCGCGCGGCGCCCGGCCGCACGCTGATGCGGTCCGCGCGGCGCCCGGCTCGCGCTACACGCTCGCCGCGCTCGTCCGACGCTCGCCGCCTACGCGTCGTCGTGGCGCCGCTCGCCGCGTCGCGCGGCTCCGACGGCGCCGCGGCGAGCGCCGCGCGATCCTCTGGGGGCACGACCCGATCGCGAACCTGCGCAACTCGGTCGGGGCCGACCGGCTCTACGGGTACCGGAGCGAGTCGCTCGTCTACGGACGCTACCGGACCGCCGACCGCGCGCGCGTTCGACCACGTGTCGAGCCGTTCGGCGCGCATCCCGGTGCTCCGCCAGCTCGCGCCGTACGCGGCGTTCCTCTGGGCGGGGCTCGCGCTACGACGTCTTCTGCTTCTTCTTCGACGGCGGGCTGCTCGGCGAGACGCCCTTCTGGCGGGCTCGAGCTGCCGCTGCTCCAGCTCGCCGGCAAGAAGATCGTCGTCTAGCCGTACGGCGGCGACGCGCGGCTGCCGTCGAGCGACGCGCGCGCGCGGCGGCTGGCACGCGTACAGCGACGTCCCGCCCGGCGAGCGAGGATCGCGACGAGGCGGCGGTCGCGGAGCGCCTCGACGGCGTTCGGCCGCTGGGCCGACGCCGTGCTCGGCTGCGCCGACCTCGTCGAGGACCTGCCGCGCGCTCGACGGCGTCCTCCCGTACCCGTTCGACGTCGACGGGTGGCGAGCCCGCGCCGAGCCGCCGACGACGACGTCGTGCGCGTCGTGCACGCGCCGAACCACCGCGCACTACAAGGGCACGCGCTACGTCGAGCGACGGCGGTCGAGCGGCTGCGCGCCGAGGGCCTGCCGGTCGAGCTCGTGCTCGTCGCAGGGCGTGCCGAACGACGAGGCGCGGCGCGATCTACGAGCGGGCGGACGTCGTCGCCGACCAGTTCCTGATCGGCGCGTACGCGCTCTTCGCGATCGAGGGCATGGCGCTCGGCAAGCCGGTGGTCTGCTACCTCAACCCGCGCTTCGCGCGCTACCATCCTGAGTGGGCCGAGTGCGCCGATCGTCAGCGCGACCCGGACACGCTCGCCGACGAGCTGCGCCGGCTCGTGCTCGACGTCCCGAGCTCCGCCGCGAGCTCGGGCGCGCGGGACCGGCGTACGTGCGCGCGGTCCACTCGCCCGAGGCGGTCGGCGCGAAGCTCGACGCGCTCTACCGTCGGCTCTGGCCTACGCGCGTTTGACCGCACGCACGGTGTAGCCCGCCTCGTGGACGTCGAAGTGCACGATCTCGAGCCCCTCTTCCCCGCACCAGCGCGCGCACCTCCTCCTCGGTCTGCCGGTGCGCGTAGCGCGGCGCGTACCAGTCGAAGTTGAGGTGGTTGTTCTCCTCGAAGGTCATCTTCGGGTTCCAGAACAGCTTCGCGACGTGCCAGTAGACCAACCGCTGGACGTCGTAGCGGCCCGCCTTGATCCCGAGCAGCGGGACGTCCTCGGGCACCTCGACCGTCGTTTCGAGCTCGGCGAGCGCCTGGCCGAGCCGGGTGAGGGGGCGGAGCGCGTCCCACGCCTCGTCGGGCGACATGCTCGGCGAGCCGCTCGCGCACGTAGTCGTCGGTGAACTCGCGGATCGGCGCCTTCTTCGCGTAGACGTAGAACATCAGCTCGCCGCCGGGCGCGAGTAGCGGGCACGAGCGACTTGACGGCGCGCTCGGTCGACGGCGTGTGGTGCAGCACGCCCTCCGAGATGATCGCGTCGAAGCTCGCTGGCTTGAACGGGAGCTGGAGTACGTCGGCCTGCACGAAGTGCGTACCGGGGAAACGCGCCGAGCCGCTCGCGCGCGACGTCGATCGCGGCCGAGATGTCGGCGCCGACGTACTCCGCGTCGCCGTCGCTCCAATCGTCGTTCATCCACGCCGAGGTCGAGAACCCGGCGCCGCAGCCGGCGTCGAGTGTCCGGCGCTTGGCGCGCGAAGAACGCGCGCATCTCGGCGGCCGAGTCGAAGCCGTAGCGCCGACGAACCAGGCGTGCAGCTCCTCCTGCATCCCCTCGGAGCCGAAGGAGTCGCGGTTCGTCCACTTGAAGCCGAAGCCGACTCGGTCTGTTGCTGGCCCTCGTCCTCAGTGAGCGACGAACCGTGGGATCCCCGAAGTGATCGGGTAGCTCGAGCCGTCGGCGGCGAGCGTCCCGTCGACGACCTCGCCGCCTCGCGACCGTCGCTGCCTCGAGCTCAGCGGCGCGCCCGAGACGGGGTCGACGAGGATGTCGAGCAGTGACTCACGCACGCGCCGAGCAGCGTACGGTACGCGCCGCCTGCAGATCGACGATGCGGTCGGCCGAGTGGCGCTCGGCGAACCAGCGCGCGACGCCGCGCCTAGGCCTGCTCGGTCGTCGGGGTCGGTCGACGACGCGCGCGAGCGCGCGGCGACGGCGTCGACATCCTGCGCGGCGAGAAGCGGCGGTGCCGCGCCGAAGAACCGCTCCGTCTGAGTCGGGTCGAGCGCGGTGATCACGCGTCGACCTAGCGCCATCGCCTCGAACGCGACGCCCGCCGATCGCGGGCAGCGTGAACTGGTCGACGACCGCGTGGCTCGAGAGGTACCGCGTCCAGAGGTCGTGCTTGCGGAGCGGCGGCACCCACTCGATCCGGTCGGCGAGGCCGAGTTCGCGCGCGAGTGCGCGGCTCGCGTCGAGGTCGCGGCCCCATTCGCCGAGGACGAGCCGAAAGTCGTCGCTCCGCGACGCGAACGGCCGCGTGCAGGAGCAGGTCGTTGCCCTTCGACCAGCTCAGGTCGCGATCGACCCAGTCCTGGCGCGTCGGCGAGTAGAACGTCGGCGACGTCCGGCGGGGCCACCCGCGTCGCGTCGGCGAACGCGAAGAGTCTGTCGGTGTCGACGGCGTGCGGTAGGTAGACCACGCGCTTCGGATCGAGCCCGAGCGCTCTCGACCGACGGCAGGACATCGGAGTTCGTCACGAAGACGGCCGGCGCCTCGCGCGTACACGAGCGCGCAGAGGCGGCCTCTCGGCGAGTCCTCAAACGGGATCTCGCGCAGCGTCCCGTGCTCGTACGACGCCCAGCGCCGTGGCGCCGGCGAGGAGCGGGACGATTCCGTCGATCGCGTAGCGCCTGCACGACGTCGTAGTCGCTCGAGGAGCCGACCTCCACGCGGCGGCCTGTCGGCGGTAACCGCGCAGGTCGCTGCTGCGGAGAGCCGACCGGTCCGGGAACCGCGCCGAGAACGTCCGACCGATCGCGGTCGTGTCCGTCGCCTCGACCGCCCATGCCGAGGCGCGTGCGGTAAGACCGTCTCGGCGGCTGCGCGCGTGCCCTCACCGCGTGCGAGCTTGCGACCGGCTCGCACGACGTCCGGTGCCTTGCGGCGGAGCCCGCGGACGACGCTCGCGGCGAAACGCATCCAGTGCGCGGCACCGCCGCGGTAGCCGAGCGCGCGGGCCGCGGGTGTCGAGCGGCACCGAGAGCCAGCGCTCGACGGTGAGCGCCGCGCGAGGAGCGCCGCGCGCCGACGCTCGCCGCGGACGCGCGCGCCGAGAGGTACCGCAGCGCACGTCTGCCAGTCTGCCCTGCGCGAACCACTCCGGTCGCTCGAAGCCGCGCAGGTCGACGTTCCACCAGTCGGGGAAGAAGTCGTCGACGACGTCGCCCTCGAACTCGGCGTCCTCCCACTCCGGGCAGCCCATGATGTGGAAGTAGTCGTGGCACGAGACGTCGGCCTCGATGCCGCGGCGCCGCTGGATCTTCGCGTTGTTGTACGCGTTGTTCGCGATGTTGCCGATGTGCAGCACGCGCAGCGGCTCGACCGTGCTCGCGCCGAACTCGGCTTGCGAGCCCGGCTCGAGGCCGGCGTTCAGCACGGCGGCTCGGATCGAGCGCGCGGCTGCCGGGAGGTCGCCGCTACGCCGGCGCGCGCGAAGCGCGCCGGCCAGCACGCCCGCCACCCGCTCCTGCTCGTCGCCGGTCATGCCGGGGAAGATCGGCAGCGTGATCGTCGTGTCCTCGCACAGCGCGGCGTTCGGGAAGTCCTCCGGCGCGAAGCCGTACTTCTGCGCGGTAGTAGCCGAGCCGGTGCACGGCGTGCGTGCCGGGCCGCGTCTGGATCTCGTGCCGGCCATCTGCTCCATGATCCGGTTGCGGCGCTCGCGGTCGCCGTCCGAGCACGCGGACGACGTACGACTGGTAGTTGTGGCCGTCGACCGGGCCCGCGGTCGGCGTCTGGAGCTCGTCGACGTCCGCGAGCAGCTCGTGGTAGCGGGCCGCGCAGGCGCGCCGCTCCGCGAGCAGCGCGTCGAGCTTCGACATCTGCGCGAGGCCCACGGCCGCCTGGATGTCGGAGAAGCGGAGGTTGAAGCCGAGCTCGTCGAAGAGCCCCATCGTCCACGGGCCGTGCGGCTCGACGCCCGGGTCGGGCAGGCCGGTCGACCCGTGGTTGCGCAGGACGCGGACCCGCTCGGCGAGCGCCTCGTCGTTCGTCGTCACCATCCCGCCCTCGCCGGTCGTGACGACCTTGCGAGGGTGGAACGAGAAGCAGCCGAGGTCGCCGATCGCGCCGACCGGCACGCCCTTGTAGGTCGTCCCGATCGCGCAGGCGGCGTCCTCGATCACCGGCGAGGCTCGTGGCGGCGCGCGATCGCCATGATCTCGTCGAGGTCGGCCGCGAGGCCGAAGAGGTGGACGGCGACGACCGCGCGCGTGCGCGGCGTGATCGCGGCCTCGAGCGCGGCCGGGTCGACGTTGAACGTCTCGGGCGAGACGTCGGCGAACACGGCTCCGCGCGCCGACGTACTCCGCGGCGTTCGCCGAGGTGATCCACGTGAACGCCGGGCACGACCACCTCGTCGCCCGGGCCGAGCCCGAGCGCCGCGGTCGCAGAGGTGGAGCGCTGCCGTCGCAGACGTGGTCGCGAGCGCGTGCCGCGCCTGCGTGCAGGTCGCCGACGAGGCGCTCGAAGCGCTCGGTCAGCGGGCCCTGCGTCACCCAGCCGGAGTCGAGCGCCTCGCGTAGCGAGCTCGGAGCTCGGTCTCGTCGAACTGCGGCGACGTGAGCAGCATCGCGGAGGACGGTACCACCGGGCCTGTGAACCTCGGCGGGTATCCTCGCGCGGTGCCCGCGGCTTCGTGCGACGACCACGCGGACGCGCTCCTGACCGCGATGCACGCGCTGCACGCGCGCCTCCGCGACGAAACGCGAGCGGAGTGGGAGCGCGACCTGCCGTTCGAGGAGCTCGCGTTCGACCGGTGGGAGCGCGCTCGCACGCTGGGCTTCGGCGACGGGACGAGCATCTACCACTCGAGCTACGTGTACGGCGACGTCACGGTCGGCCGAAACACGTGGATCGGCCCGTTCACGATGCTCGACGGCTCTGGCGGTCTGGAGATCGGCGACAACTGCTCGATCTCGACGGGCGTCCAGATCTACTCCCACGACACGGTCGACTGGGCGCTCTCGGGCGGGGAGGCGCCGTACGAGCGCGCCGCGGTCCGCATCGGGAGCTGCTGTTACGTCGGACCGGACAGCATCGTCGCCAAGGGCGTGTCGATCGGCGACCATTGCCTCGTTGGCGCGGCTCGTTCGTCAACCGCGACGTGCCGCCGTACTCGATCGCCGTTGGCGCCCCGTGCAGGTCGTCGGCCGCGTCCGCGTAGACGACGGCGCCGTGACGCTCGAGTACGACGCGCCGCGCGGGCCCGAAACGCCCACTTGAGCGAGTTCCGTTGATGCGCGTCGGGCTCTACGGGCCGATGGCGAACGCCGGGTACACGCTCGCACGCGGGCTGCATGCGGCGGGCTACGACGTCGAGTACGTGCACGAGCCGCAGGATCGGTACCCGATGTCGCAGCCGATGTGGGAGGACGCGCCGATGACGTTCGAGCCGTCGCGTCTCCCCTACGACGTGCCCACCGCGGAGGAGTGGGACGAGATCGGCCACGCCCACGGCTGGGAACGGCCGCCGTGGATCGTCGATGCTCCGGCGTCGACGCGTTCGGAACTCTCGCTGCGGCAGCGCTTGCGCGCGACTCGCCTCGCTCTCGCAGCCCACCGCTCCAGGCCCGAGCTGCGCGAGCACGTGGCGACTCACGCGGGGCGGATCTCCACTTTCGGCCGGTACGACTGGCTCGTCGTCTCCGGCGTGCGCGTCGTCGACGCCTACCTCTCGGCCGCGCGGTACACGTTCTGGCCGAACGGCGGCGACCTCAGCATCGTCCCCTTTTGCGACTCGACGCCGCACGAGCGATTCGAGGCAGCCGCGGTGCGCGCGGCGATCCGTGGCGCGTCGATCTGCGGTACGCACGACCCGCTGCTCGCCGACTCCTTCGGGAAGCTCGGCGTCGACGAGGTTCGCTTCCTGCCGTTTCTCGTGGACACCGAGCGGTATGCGCCTCGGCCGTCCGCGCAGCTCGGGGACATCGCGCGCGAGGTGTCGGAGCGTGCCGCCGGACGCAAGACGCTGCTCGTGGCCGCCCGCCAGGACGTCCGCTGGAAGGGGACGGACCGGTTCGCGCGTGCCTTCGCGCGCGCAATACGCGAGGGAGCCGACCTCTTCCTCGTTCTAACGCCGTGGGGTGACGACCAGGGCGAGGTCGCCGCCGCGCTCCGAGGGCTCCCCGAGGACGCGGTGTACGAGCTCCCGGGAATCGCGTCGAAACCCGTGCTCGTCGATCTCTACAGCGTCGCGGACGCCGTCGTCGACCAGTTCACGCTGGGCGTGCACGGCTCGACGATGCTCGAGGCGCTCGCGTGCGAGACGACGGTCCTGATCCGGCTCGACGTCGAGCGGTTCACGCAGCGCTGGCCCTCCTGGGCGCCGCCGCCCGTCGTGAACGTCTCGTCAGAGGACGAGATCCTCGCGGCGCTGCTCTCGATCGCGTCCGGTGAGCTCGACGTCGGCGAGCTGGGTCGCGCGGGGAGGGCCTGGGCGCAGGAGGTCCACGGCGTACACCACGCGCATCGCTTTCTTCACGGCTCCTAGCCCCGCTCGAGCCGGACCGGGAAGCGCTGGTTCAGCGACCCGAGCATCACGAGCGGCCACTCGCGTGAGACCGTGAAGGTCAGGGCGTTCACCCGCAGGTCGTACATCTCGCTATGTGGGAAGTTGTGCTCGGGGTCGAGGCCGTTGCCGATGTTCACGGTCACCTCGTAGTCTCCGGCGCCGAAGAGGTTCGGGTCGAAGTCGAAGACGAACGTCGCCTCTCCGAGGAGCTGCTCCGCGAGGACGTCGACCTGTGCGCTCGACTGGAAGAAGACGTACGCGCCGTCCGAGCGCATGATCTTGAGCATGGCGTCGGCACGGGGCACCGGGCGGTTCCCCCGAACGCGGACCCCGATCGCGAACGGCTCCCGCTCGCGGACGCTCAGCGCGGGCTCTCCGCCCACGCGCATGAAGACGTCGACGATCTCGACGTCGGGCCTCGTCGCCTCCAGCACCTTCGCGCGCTCCGCCTCGGTCAACGGTCGATCCCGGGGAGCCAGGACGCCGCGGAACACCGCGCGCTCCCAGGAATCGTCGAGCGAGTCCCGCTCGACGACCTCGAAGTCCGTCCACTCGGCGCCCTCGAGGTCGAGGCGCTGGACCACGCAGCTGCTCGGCGCCGCTCAAGCTCGTGCTCTCGACGACGAGCTCGACCGTTGTCGCGCCGCCGTTCGGTGGGGGCTTGACGAGAACGTGCCCGCCGCGAAGCGGCGCGGACGACCGGGCGAGGACCCGCGCCGGCGTCCCCTTGCGTTCGTGCGGTCGGCCCCACTCCGAGTGGACGATGTCGAGGCACGCCTCGACGCCCTCGTCGTCGATGTCCGCGAAGTCGAGGTCGATGTCGATCGTTCGCCCGTCGACGGACAGCGCGAGCCTGCGGACGTAGTGCGTGTCCGAGACGCGACTGTCTGCCCGGTCAGGCGCAGCCGGTCGACGTTCGGCCGCTCGAGCTCGTCGGCGTGGACGCGGTTCGCGAGCTGCGCGCGTCGAGCGATGTTTCCGGACCGAAGGACCTCGTCCTCCTGGCGGCGGAAGTCGGCCTCGTAGCGGCGCGCGACCTCGTCGACCGGCCCGATCTCGCGAATCGCCCCGCCGTCGAGCCAGATAGCGGTGTCGCAGAGCAGTTGCACGGCGTTCATCGCATGGCTGACGAACAGGAGCGCGCGGCCCTGCTGCGTCAGCTCGATCATCCGCATCGTCGCCTTCGACGCGAAGTACGCGTCCCCCGCGCCGAGCACCTCGTCGACGACGAGGATGTCGGGCGTCACCGCCGTGGAGATCGCGAACGCGAGCCGGGCGTTCATCCCCGAGCTGTACGTCCGCACCGGTGAGTGGATGAACGCGCCGAGCTCCGTGAACTCGACGACCTCCTCCGTCAGGCGCGGGATCTCCTCGCGAGGGGCGCCGTTGAGCAGGAGGTTGAAGCGGATGTTCTCGAGGCCGGTCTCGTCCTGTGACAGGAACGACGTGAGCGCCAGCATCGCCGACACGGTGCCGTTGACCTCGATTGACCCCGACGTCGGCGCGAGGTTCCCGCTGATCAGCTTGAGCAGCGTGCTCTTCCCGCGCGCCGTTCGGGCCGATGATCCCGATGCGCTGCCCTTCGTGGACGTCGAGCGAGAATCCTTGAGCGCCCAGAAGACGTCGTGCCGGACGCCGCCGAGGAGGGCTTCGAGGATCACGTCGCGCGGCCGCTCGTAGACGGTGTACGCCTTCGAGACGTCGCGGAGCCTGATCACCGGGTCGCTCAAAGGACGTTCGCGAAGTGCGGCCGGACGCGGCGGAAGAGGCGGTAGCCGGCGGCGAGGGAGACACGGCGATCAGCACGCGAAGACCGCCCAGGCCCACGGGTGCTCGAACCGACCGAAGTACAAGAGGTCCTGGTAGCGCCAGACCATGTACGAGAACGGGTTCACGTAGATGAGCTCGTCGAACGCCCCCGGGACGCTCCCCGGCAGGTACACGATCGGCATCAGGAAGATCGCGGCGATCACGAACATCTGGACGAGCTCGCGAATGTCGCGGAAGAACGCTCCGACAGCCGCGAGAGCGAAGCTGAAGCCGATCATCGCGCCGAGCTGAAGCGCCACGGCCACGGGGAGGAGAACGTAGGTCCACGGCACGCCCCCGTCGGTCGCCAGCGTGTACACCCCGAGGAACGCGAGTCCGACGACGAGTGGAACGATCGCGGCGAGCGCGGCTGCGAGCGGCAGCAGCGACACGTCGAACACGACCTGTTTGACGAGGTTCAGTTGCCGGCGATGGACGACGTCGCGCGCAGGAGCGCCGCCTGGAACGCAAGCCACGGGACGAGGCCGGCGAGCATGTAGACGGTGAACTCGCGCGGAA
>CAWKDZ010000004.1:0-158734 GCA_963848525.1 uncultured Actinomycetes bacterium | reverse complement strand
GCCCGCGAGAATCGGGAAGCCGACGCCCGGACTCGAACCGGGGACCCCTTCATTACGAGTGAAGTGCTCTACCAGCTGAGCTACGTCGGCAACGTCGGCCTAGTGTAGCCCGCGGTTTTCGAGCCGACCCGCTACTTCTTCGGGCCCTTGTCCTTCTCTTCGCGGGCTTCGGGCGCCGCTCGCTGCGGCGTGGCGGCGCGACGGGTGCGACGCCTGCTCGGGCTGCGCGACCGGCTGCGGGTGGTCGGGCGCGCGGTTGCCGTTCGCCTTCTTCGGCTTGTCCTTGCCCGCGTTGCCGTTGGAGTGGACCGCAGGCTGCTGCTTCTTGGCCTGACCGGGCGGAGTGGCCTTCGGCTTCGCCTTCTGCTTCTCGGGCTGCGCCGCGCGAGCTGCGGGAGCGGCCGCGATCGGGGCGGTCGCCTCGACGACCGCCGCGGAGCTCGTCGGCTTCGCGCGTCGGGCGGCGGAGCTTCGTCTCGCTGCTGCTCGCGACGGTCGGCCGCGGGCGCGGTCGGTCGAACACGACCGGGGCAGCCGGCGCAGCCTGCGACGACCCGCGTCACCGCCTGCTTCTCCGGCAGCGGGCTTCGAGGTCGGTGCCGACGGCCCCGCCGCGACGACGACGGTGCCCGAAGCGGCGACCGCAACCGCGGCGACCTTCACCGCTGCGCCTCCCTCGAAGAGACCCTTGAGCATGGCGAGCAGCGCGCCGGCGTCGAGCGCCTTGCGCATGCGCGAGAGCACGCCCGGCTGCTTCGGCCTCGGACTCGAGGTTCGCCGCGAGGTTGCGGCGCGCGCGGAAGATGAGCGTCTCGACCGCCGACTGCGACAGCTCCAGCTCGTCGGCGATCTCGTGGTACGAGAGCCCCTGCCACTCGCGAAGCAGAATCGCGCGGCGCTGGCTCTCCGGCATGTGCTCGAGCGACTCGGTCAGTCGCATCAACTCTTCGGGCGACTCCTGCGACGGCGCGGCCACAACGTCCTGCACCGCGGCGAAGTCGCTCGGCGACTCGACGCGGCCGCGGCGACGCGTCGAGCGGTGTCGCGTGAGGCAGACGTTGTGCGCGATCTTGAACAGCCACGCGAGCTCGGCCTCGGGCTTGACGCCGCGCTGCAGCGCGCGGTGCGCGTTCAGGAACGTCGACTGGAGCGCGTCCTCGGCCTCGTCGCGCGAGCCGAGCTTGTTGACGCAGAACCCGAAGATCTGTGCCGAGTAGCGCTCGTAGAGGTCCTGGGTCGCGTCGGCCTCGCGGGCTGCGCGCTCAACGTGTGCTGCACGACCGATGGAGGGGACTGCGGCTATTGCCGACCTCGACGAGACTCGTTGACCGGGGTGGAGCCGCAATCCACCCTAGAGGACCGACGCAGTGTGGTTCAGCCACCGCGCGGCTGCAAGCCCCGCGAGAGTTGGTATTCCTACGACTCGTAAACCAGATTCGTCCCCAGCTCCCGCCGCAGCCGCACGAACAGCGACTCCAGCGCGAGCTCGGGGTTCAGGTTGAACTCCTCCAGCTCCCGCCAGACCTGGCGCACGACCTCGCAGGCCCGCTCGGCGCCGGCGAGCCGGTCGAGGGTCGCGTCCTCGCCGAGCTCGGCGACCCGGTCGGAGTGGATCGCGGCGCTCTGGGCGCCCGTCGCGACGACGACGAGGTCGCGGTACCACGCCGCCAGCTCCTCGAGCGAGGCGAGGAGCTCCTCGCGCTCGGCACCGCGCTGCGCGCGTCGAAGTCGCTGGTCGGCGTCGCGCTGCGTCAGGTCGAGGCGCTCGAGATCGGTCTCCGCTTTCGAGCGCGCCTCGGCGCCGCACTCGGCGGCGGCCTCGAGGATCCGCGCCGCGGCCTCGGCGGGCTCGAACGCCGGATCGCGGTAGACGTCGCGCGCGAGCTCGAGCAGCGCGTCGCGTCGACCCGACGACGCGGGGTCGAGCAGGCGTTCGACCCGGTCGAGCCGCCCGCCGGCGACACGCGCGAGCGCCGTCACCTTGGACGGTGCGAGCTCCGGGTCGCGCGACTCGATCACGTCGCGCACCGCGCGCTCCGACAGGCGCCGGAACGGCACGTGCTGGCAGCGCGAGCGGATCGTCTCGGGCAGCGGGCCGAGCTCGTCGGCGACGAGGACGATCACCGCGTACGGCGGCGGCTCCTCGAGATCCTTGAGCAGCGCGTCCGCGGCGTCCTCGTTCATCGTGTCGGCGGACTGCAGGATGTAGACGCGGCGCTGCGCCTCGAACGGGCGCATGTGCAGGTCGCGGTGCAGCGTGCGGACGTCGCCGATCCGGATCTGGTCGCCGACCGGCTCGAGCTCGTAGACGTCGGGGTGCGCGTGGCGGAGCACGCGGTCGGGCTCGCCGATCACCTCCGCGGCGAACGCGAGCGCCGCCGCGCGCTTGCCCACCCCGCGCGGGCCGTGGAAGAGATACGCGTGCGTGTGCCCGTCCGCGAGCGAGGCTCGGAGGAGGCGCTTCGCCTCGGGCTGCTCAGGAAAGGTCTCGAAGCTGTCCATAGATCGTGCGCGCGAGCTCCTTCGGCTCCTGGGATCCGTCCACGGCGAGAATACGGCTCGGGAAGAGCTCCGCGAGCTCGCGGTAGGCGCGATCGACCTTGGCGACGAACTCGTCGTTCTCGCGCTCGATCCGGTCGGGGCTCTCGGTGTAGCGCTGGCGGGACTTGGCCGGGTCGACGAGCAGGAGGACGGTCTTGTCGGGGAGCAGGCCGCGCGTCGCCTGGAGGTTCAGCTCGAGCACGGGGTCGACGCCGAGGCCGCGCGCGATCCCCTGGTAGGCGAGCGACGAGTCGATGTAGCGGTCGCAGAGCACGGTGGCGCCGCGGGCCAGGGCCGGTGCGATCACGCGCTCGACCAGCTGCGCGCGCGCCGCGGCGAACAGCGCGGCCTCGGCCCAGGGGACGATCTCCTCGTGGCGGTGGAGGACGACCTCCCGCACGGCCTCGCCGAGCTCGGTGCCGCCCGGCTCGCGCGTGGCCACGACCTCGCGGCCGTCGGCCTCGAGTGCCTGTTTCAGGAGCTCGACCTGCGTCGTCTTGCCCGAGCCGTCCAGGCCCTCGAAGGTGATGAACACGCGGGCCAGCATAGGGAGGAGCCGCGTCGTGTGGGGCGAAACTGGACCGCCCGTGGACTACCCCGTTCAGGCCAACCGCTGGCGGACGCGCGCGCTCCTCTTCGCCGCGATCGCGACCCTCGAGCTGCTCGCGCTCGTCGGGCTCGGCTCGATCGCCGCCGCCCGGGTGCTGGCCGGAGAAGTCGAGACGGTCGCGCGGGCACGCGAGACCCTGCCGACGAAACGGGACACGCCGGCTCCGACCTCGCCGAAGCGCCCGCTGCTCGAGCGCACCGAGACCTCGGTCGTGGTCCTGAACGGCAACGGCATCTCCGGCGCCGCCGGCGAGGCCGCAGGACGGCTCCGCACGCTCACCTACGTCGTCGCGGGCGCGACCAACGCGCCGCGCACGGACTACGCGAAGACGATCGTCGAGTACCGCCCCGGCTACGAGCGTGAGGCCCGCCGGCTCGCCGCCGATGTCGGCGTCAAGCTCGTCGGGCCGCTCGACGGACTCCGCGCGCAAGGACCTGATGGGCGCGCACGTCGCGCTCGTGCTCGGCCGCTAAGACGCCAGCAGCTCCTCCAGCACGTCGTAGCTCTCCGCGACTCCGGTTGCCATGCCGGACTCGAGGACCGCGTCGCGGATCTGCTGCGACTCGTAGAGCACCGTCGTCGTGACGGTCGTCTTGCCGTCCTCCTCCTCGAAGACCAGCGTGTCGAGCGCCTCGCCCTCGTACCACGGGTCGTCGAACTTCTCGGTCGAGACGAGCCGCTCGGGCGCCACGATCTCGCGGTAGACGCCGCCCATCCCCATCTCCGCGCCGTCCGGCCCGCGCCACACGAAGCGGTACGCGCCGCCGACCTTCAGGTCGACCTCGCACTCCGCGAGCTCCCAGCCGTTGCGGACCCCGAGCCACCGCTTGAGCAGCTCGGGCTTCGTCCACGCGTCGAAGACGAGCTCGCGCGGAGCGTCGAACACGCGCGACATCACGATCTCGCGCTCGGTCGGCGTCGTCACCTGCAGTGTTTCCGTGTTCGTCATCGCTGCACTCCCTTGTCGTCCTTGCAGTTCCTCGAGCAGCTCGTCGAGTTGCTCGAAGCTGTCCTCCCAGAAGCGTCGGTAGCCGCCCAGCCACTCGGTGGCCTCCGCGAGCCGCGACGCCTCGAGCCGGCTCGGCCGGCGCTGCGCGTCGCGACCCCGCGAGATCAGCCCGGCGCGCTCGAGCACCTTCAGATGCTTCGAGATCGCGGGCTGGCTCATGGCGAACGGCTCGGCCAGCTCGCTCACCGAGGCCTCGCCCGAAGCGAGCCTGGCGAGGATCGCGCGCCGGGTGGGATCGGCCAGCGCGGCGAAGGTCGAGTCGAGTGTCGCTGTGGCTTCCATAACCAGTCGGTAATATAAAGCCAGCGGCCCGCGACTGTCAAGCGCTCGGCCCTCGGGACCTGCCCGGTGCCAGGCACCGGTCGTGCCCGGAACGGACATGTGGGCGGACGGTTTGCAGGGGCTTCGCGGCGGGCGGGACACGTCCGGTGCCAGGCACCGGCCGTGCCCATAATCGACGCGTGGACGAGCGCAAGCAGGCGGAGGTCGAGTACCCCGAGCGCGTCGGCGAGGCCGGGCGCGAGTGGCTCCGCTCGAAACCGTTCGCGAACGAGCCGCGCGAGACCGCACGGCACCTGATCGACGCCGGCTACGTGATCGAGCTCCTCGATCTCCGCGCCGGCCAGCGCTTCGTCGAGCTCGGCTGCGGGCCGGGTTGGATGACGCGCTTCATGGCGCGCCACGGCCTCGACGCGCACGGCTACGACATCTCGCCCGCGATGGTCGAGATCGCGCGCGAGCAAGCGCGCGCCGAGAACGTCGACGCACACTTCGACACCGCCGACTTCGAGCAGCTCGACCTCGAGCACGCCTTCGACGCGTGCCTCACCTACGACGCGCTGCACCACAGCGCGCACCCCGACCTCGTGCTGGCGAGCGCGCATCGCGCGCTCAAGCCCGGCGGCGCGCTCCTCGTCTCCGAGCCGAACTGGAAGCAGCGCTACCAGGGCCGCGACGCGACCGCCGAGTACGGCACGACCGAGCTCGGCTACTCACCGCGCCGCCTCAAGCATCTCCTCAAGGACGCCGGCTTCACCGAGATCCGCCGCTTCCACAACAACCGCAAGCGCCTCTTCGGCAACCGCCCGGCCGACGTGCTCGCGCACCTCGCCGAGCCGCTGACCTACCGGCTGCTCGCGCCGTTCTGGACGCAGGTCTGGCTGCGCGCGAGGGCCCGCTGACGCTCTTTCGCCCAGAAGACTTCGAGCCGCTGACGGAGGAGCCGTGGAACGCCGAGCGCGTCCGCGAAGCAGTCCGCGAGATCGTCGCGGGCGCCGATGAAGCGTTCGCTCCCGACGGGCTCTGGCACACGGATGCGCGTGACCTCCCCTACGGCGAATCGCCTCTCAAGGACCTCTACGGCGGCGCGGCTGGAGTCGCGCTCGGCGCTCGACGCTCTGCGCCGCCGCGGGCACGCCGATGTGACGATCGACCTCGCCGGCGCCGCACTTCGCGCGCTCGAGTTGTTCCAGCCGGACGACCCGCCCACCAGCCTGTTCTTCGGCGAGGCGGGGCTGCTGACCGTCGCGTATCGCCTCGCACCGAGCGACGACCTCGCCGACCGGCTGTTCGCGCGCGTGACCGAGAACGCGCGCAACGAGGCGAACGAGCTCATGTGGGGCGCGCCCGGATCGATGCTCGTCGCGCACGCGATGCACGAGTGGACGGGCGACGAACGCTGGCGCGACGCCTGGACCGAGAGCGCCGACGTCGTTACGAAGCCGGCGCGACGAGCACGGCCTCTGGACGCAGCACCGTCGGCACGGCGCCGCCGCAGCGCCTGATCGGCGCGGCGCACGGCGCCGTCTCGAACGAGCTCGCGCTCCTGCAGGGCTCCCCGATCGAGGACGCGCGCCGACGTCGCCGCGATGCTCGAGCGCACCGCGGTCGTCGAGGGGCCGCTCGCCAACTGGTCGACCGACGACGAGCTACCTCGTCGAGGACGGGGCCGATCCGCGTGCAGTGGTGCCACGGCGCGCCGGGATCGTCGCCTCCGCCGCCGCGTACCTACCGGAGGAGCTCCTCCTCGCCGGCGCAGAGCTGACGTGGCAGGCCGGCCCGCACGGGAAGGGACCCGGACCTCTGCCACGGCACCGCAGGCAACGGCTACGCGCTCCTGAAGGCCTTCGAGCGCACCGGCGACGAGCGCTGGCTCGACCGCGCGCGCCGCTTCGCGGTCCACGCGCTCGAGCAGGTCGAGCGACGCGGCCGCGGCTACTACTCCCTCTTCACCGGCGACGTCGGCGTCGCGCTCTACGCCGCCGACTGCCTCGACGCGCCGCGCGCGCTTCCCGATCCTCGACGGCTGGGGCTAGCGCCGTTGCTCTACCGCCCCGAAGACTTCGAGCCGCTGACGGAGGAACCGTGGGACGCCGAGCGCGTTCGCGAAGCGATCCGCGCAATCGTCGCGAACTCCGAGGCCGCGTTCGATCCCGACGACCTCTGGCCCGCGGACGAGCGAGACCTCGCCTACTCCGAGCCGCCGGTGAAGGATCTCTACACCGGCGCGGCGGGCGTGGCGTTCGCGCTCGACGCGCTGCGCCGTCGCGGCTACGCAGACGTCCGCATCGACCTCGCCGGCGCGACGCTCCGCGCGCTCGAGCTGTGGCAGGACGCTCCGGACTACGCCGACTACGCGGCGAAGCCGGCAACGAGCGACTCCAGCCTGCTCTGCGGCGAAGCCGGCGTCCTCGTCGTCGCGTTTCGCCTCGCACCGAGCGACGAGCTGGCCGATCGACTGTTCGCGCGCGTACGCGAGAACGTGCACAACGAGGCCAACGAGCTCGCGTGGGGCTCGCCCGGAACGATGCTCGCCGCGCACGCGATGCACGCGTGGACCGGCGAACAGCGTTGGCGTGATGCCTGGACCGAGAGCGCCGACGAGCTTCGGCGCCGACGCGGCGCGGACGGCCTCTGGACGCAGCGCTTCGGTGACCGAGAGCAGCGGCTGCTCGGCGCGGCCCACGGCGCCGTCGGAAACCAGCTCGCGCTCCTCCAGGGTTCTCCCGTCGAAGACGCACGCGACGTCGCCGAGCTGCTCGAGCGCACAGCGGTCGTCGAAGGCCCGCTCGCCAACTGGCCGACCGGGCATCGACCCTGACGGCTCGATCCGCGTGCAGTGGTGCCACGGCGCACCCGGGATCGTCATCGCGGCGTCCGCGTACTTGCCGGAGGAGCTCCTCCTCGCCGGCGCCGAGCTCACGTGGCAGGCAGGCGGCCACGGGAAAGGGCCCGGGCTCTGCCACGGCACGGCAGGCAACGGCTACGCGCTCCTGAAGGCCTTCGAGCGCACCGGCGACGAGCGCTGGCTCGACCGCGCGCGGCGCTTCGCGATGCACGCCCTCGCGCAGGTCGAGCGTCAACGTCACTCCCTCTTCACCGGCGACGTCGGAGTCGCGCTCTACGCCGCCGACTGCCTCGACGCGCGCGCCGCGTTCCCGATCCTCGACGGCTGGGACTAGCAGCCCGTCGGGTTGAGCTTGCAGCGCGCCTTCTCGACCCACTCCACGTGCGGCCCGTGCGGGTCGAGTGCGTACATCCGGTTGAACCGCACGTACGCGTCCTGGTAGCGCTTCACCTCGTACTCCAGCACGCCGAGCTGGAACCACGCCTCGCGGTTCTCCGGCTGCACCTCGGTCGCGCGCGCGTAGTACTCGCGCGCGTAGAAGAACCGGCCGAGCGCGTCCTGCACGAAGCCGAGCGCGAAGAGCGGCTCGACCGACGTCGGGTTCAGCGTGCGCGCCTGCTGCGCCTTGTCGGCGGCGAGCGCGAGGTCGCCCTTGTTGATCGCGGCGTACGCCTCGTCGATGCGCCGGTCCGCGAGCCACGGCGCCGAGAGCGAGTAGACGGCCGCGAGCCCGAGCGCGACGACGCCCGCGGCCCACAGCGTCTCGCGTCCGCCCTCTCCTCCACCGCGCGCGAGCAGCGCGCCGAGCGTCGCGAACGCGACCCCGCTCGCAGCCATGAAGTCCCAGTGGATGTCGTAGAGCACGCCGACCCCGAACAGCGCGAGCACGAACAGCAGCGCGCGCTCGTCGCGCCGCACCGCCAGCGCCGCGGCGACGACCGCGCCGGCGAAGAGCGCGAAGCCGACGAGCCCCGTCTCGCTCAGGAGCTGCAGCGGCAGCGAGTGCGGCTCGCGCACCTCGACGTTCGACTCGCGGTAGCGGCGGTGGTTCACCTGGAACGCCGCCGCGCCGTTGCCGACGACCGGGTTGTCCGCGAACCCGCGCGCCGCCTCCTCCCACCACTGCGCGCGGTTGTTGCCGCTGCCCTCGGTGAACCGGCTCGGGCTCTCCGGCGTCACCGGATCGGTGAAGTCGAGCGCCGCGCGAGCGCCGAAGAAGAGAAAGGAACGCCGCGACCCCGACCGGCACGACGCACCCACGCCGCGCGCCGTAGCAGCGGCCACGCGATCTCCTGCCGCGCGAGGAACGCGACGAGCCCGCGCCGGCGACGAGCGCGAGCCCGAGCCAGAGCCCGGCCGAGAGCCGGTCGGAGTGCGACTGCCCGTCCTCGGCGATCCCGTCGAGCGTGAGCCCGAACCCGCCGACGACGAGAGCCGGCGGCACCGAGATCGCCAGCCGCAGCGCCGGCTCGTACCGCTCGCGCTCGAGCACGAGCCACCCGGCGCCCGCAACCGTCGCGAGCAGCAACCCGCCGCGCGACTGCGTGAGCAGGATCGCGACGACCGAGCCGTAAAGAAGCAGCGCAGCCATGAGCCGCGACGAGAGCCGCAGCGCGAGCGGCACCGCGAACGCCGCGATCAGCCCGAGCGTGTTCCAGTACCCGATCGGCTCGTGCAGCCGCGCGCGCCGTCCGTCGTCGAGCGCGAACACCTTCACGACGAGCGACCACGAGACGAGCAGCGCGACGAGCCCCGCGAGCACGTCCGCGAACCGCCGGCGATCCACGAACAGCCCGAGCGCGAGAAACGCGAGAGAGACGAAGGTGCGGTTGAAGAAGTCCCACGAGCGGTCGGGCGCCTCCGACCAGAGGATCGAGGCGAGGCTCCAGAGCGCGAACGCCGCCGAGCAGCGCGAGGCAGACCACGCCCGCCCGCGTCAGCACCGGCCGCGGCAGCAGCCCCCAGAGCGAGCGCGCCAGGGCCAGCGCGGCCGCGCAGACGACCGCCCCGACGCCCACCCAGAAGAACCGTCCCTGGCCGAGGACGAGAGCCGCCGCCAGCAGAATCCCGAGGGCGGCGAGGACTGCGTTGCCGCCGCTCCGCACGCGGCGACGCTACCAGGGGCTTACAAAGCCACTACTTCGGTATTACTGGCGGCATCACCCCGAGCGGGGACACTCAAATCGAGGGGCCCCGCCCACCTTCACGCATGCCGCAATGCCCTCGACGACGCCCGAGCGCGCCGCCCGGCCCTCTACGATCCGGATGCTGAGACGCCTCCTCCTCACGATCGTCCTCGCCGACCCTTGTCGCCCTCGTGCCGGCGACCGCCTCGGCGGCCGACGTGCTGGCAGGAGCTGGTCAACGACTACTGGGCCGACAACCGCGTCGACCGCCCGTACCCGATCTCCTGCTACCGCGAGGCGATGTCAGAAGCTGCCGAGCGACGTGCAGGCGTACTCCGACGCGCAGGACGACCTGCGCCGCGCCCTGCTCGTCGCGATCCGCGACGAGCGCGACTGAACGAGCGGCTTCGAGGAACGAGTTCGAGGACGAAGGCGGCGCAGCCGCCGCGGCGCCGACCGACGGCGACGACGGCGGCGACAAGGGCTTCTTCTCGGAGGTGCTCGACAGCTCGGCCCGAAGAACGCCGACTCGATCCCCGTGCCCCTCCTGGTGCTCGGCTCGATCGCGCTCCTCCTCATGGGCGCAGCCGGCGTGAGCTACCTAACGCGGTACCTACCAGGCGCGCCGCCTGGACGTCCCCGACCGCCCCGCCCTCGTAGGCCTCCGGAACCCTCGCGGTTCCGTCCGACTCCGCTCCTACCCTGGTCCTCCCGCGCACGGCGACCCAGCCCCCGCAGTTAGCCTTGGAGGACAGAAATGGCGAGCGTAGCGAGACCAGATCCCGAGACCGTCGAGAGGTGACACCGTCGTCGACGAGGGTCGCGCGGTCGGCGTTCGCCGCTATTTCACGATCGCTGGGCGCGACCCGTTCGACGAGATCGAGTGGGAGATCCGCGACGCCTTCATCCCCGGCAAGGACAAGCCGGTCTTCGAGCAGAAGGACGTCGAGTTCCCCAAGTTCTGGTCGCAGACGGCCACGAACATCGTCGCGCAGAAGTACTTCCGCGGCCGCATGACCTCGCCGGAGCGCGAGAGCTCCGTCAAGCAGATGATCGGCCGCGATCGTCACACCGATGGGCAAGTGGGGCCGTGACGGGCGGCTACTTCGCCGACGAGGCCGAGGCGCAGACCTTCGAGGACGAGCTCAAGGCGATCCTCGTCAACCAGATGGCCGCGTTCAACTCGCCGGTCTGGTTCAACGTCGGCTTCGAGGAGAAGCCGCAGTGCTCGGCGTGCTTCATCCTCTCGATCGAGGACTCGATGGAGTCGATCCTCGACTGGATCCGCCGCGAGGGCGTCATCTTCCGCGGCGGCTCGGGCTCGGGCGTCAACCTCTCGAGGCTGCGCTCCTCGAAGGAGCAGCTCTCGAAGGGCGGCTACGCGAGCGGCCCGGTCTCGTTCATGCGCGGCGCCGACGCGTCGGCCGGCACGATCAAGTCCGGCGGCAAGACGCGGCGCGCGGCGAAGATGGTCGTGCTCGACATCGACCACCCCGACGTCGAGGAGTTCATCTGGTGCAAGGCGCGCGAGGAGCGCAAGGCGCGCGTGCTCGAGCAGGCCGGCTACGACATGTCGCTCGACTCGGCCGACTGGGCCTCGATCCAGTACCAGAACGCGAACAACTCGGTGCGCGTCACCGACGCGTTCATGGAGGCGGCCGAGGCCGACGGCGAGTGGAACCTGACCGCGCGCACCGACGGCACCGTCGTCGACACCGTCGCAGGCGCGCGACGCTGCTCGACGCAGATGTCGCGCAGGCCGCGTGGGAGTGCGCCGACCCGGGCGTGCAGTACGACACGACGATCAACTCGTGGCACACGCTGCCGAACACGGCGCGGATCAACGCGTCGAACCCGTGCTCGGAGTACATGTCGATCGACGACTCGGCGTGCAACCTCGCCTCGATCAACCTGCTCGAAGTTCCGCAAGCGAGGACGGCGAGTTCGACGTCGAGGCGTTCGAGCACACCTGCGACACGGTCTTCCTCGCGCAGGAGATCCTCGTCGGCTACTCGTCGTACCCGACGCCCGAGATCGAGAGGCAACGCGAAGGCGTACCGCCAGCTCGGCCTCGGCTACGCGAACCTCGGCGCGCTGCTGATGGCGCGCGGGCTGCCCGTACGACTCCGACGAGGGTCGCGCCTACGCGGCGGCGATCACGGCGCTGATGACGGGCCGCGCGTACCGCAAGTCCGCGGAGATCGCGGCGCGCATGGGCTCGTTCGCCGGGTACCAGAAGAACGCCGCGGCGATGCTCGGCGTGATCGCGAAGCACCGCGCCGCGGTCGGGAACATCGAGAACCCGACACGGTCGCCGGCCGACCTGCTGGTCGCCGCGCGCAAGTCGTGGGACGACGCGCTCGACCTCGGCGAGGTCGCCGGCTTCCGGAACGCGCAGGCGACCGTGCTCGCGCCGACCGGGACGATCAGCTTCATGATGGATTGCGACACGACGGGCGTCGAGCCCGACTTCTCGCTCGTCAAGTCGAAGAAGCTCGTCGGCGGCGGCGAGATCACGATCGTCAACAAGACGGTGCCGATGGCGCTCGACAAGCTCGGCTACGCGCCGAACGAGACCGAGGAGATCGTCGCGTTCGTCGACGAGCGCAACACGATCGTCGGCGCGCCGTACCTGAAGACCGAGCACTACCCGATCTTCGACTGCGCGGTCGGCGAGCGCGCGATCCACTACATGGGCCACGTGAAGATGATGGGCGCCGTCCAGCCGTTCATCTCGGGCGCGATCTCGAAGACGGTCAACCTGCCCGAGGAGACGACGGTCGAGGAGATCTCGCAGCTCTGGATCGACGCGTGGAAGCTCGGCGTGAAGGCGATCGCGATCTACCGCGACAACTGCAAGGTCGCGCAGCCGCTGTCGGGCAAGAGCGACAAGGGCGCGCAGCTGCGGAGCCGCCGCGCTCGCCGCCCGTGCCGCTGACGCAGCGCCGCCGCCTGCCGGACGACCGCACCGAGGTCGGCCGCAAGTTCCGCGTCGGCGACTACGAGGGCTACATCCACGTCGGCCTGTTCGACGACGGCACGCCCGGCGACATCTTCGTCGACATCGCGAAGGAGGGCACGACCCTCGCCGGCCTGATGAACTCGTTCATGATCAGCCGTCTCGCTGGGCCTGCAGTACGGCGTGCCGCTCGAGGTCTACGTCTCGAAGTTCGCGCACATGCGCTTCGAGCCGAGCGGCCTGACGAACGACCCGGACATCCGCGCCGCGAAGTCGATCGTCGACTACATCTTCCGCTGGATGGGCAAGAAGTTCCTGACCGTCGAGCAGCAGGAGGAGATCGGGATCCTCTCGGCGGAGGTCCGCGCGAAGCTCGCGGCGGGCTACGCGAACGGCGGCGAGGTCACCCCGACGTCGACGGCAGCGCCGGTCGAGGCCGCCCCACCGGGCCAGACGGCGCTCTTCAACGCGTGGGAGGACGCGGTCGAGTGCGCGAGGTGCGGCGGCCGGATGATCCGCACGGGCAGCTGCTACACGTGCCGCGACTGCGGGACGAACACCGGCTGTAGCTAGGTCGCAGCCGTTCGAGGCGCTGCGGTCCTCGCAGACCTTAGACCACGGTGCTTGACCCTCGCTAGTGCGCGCGGGACACTGTTCGAATGCGAGGCCGGCAGTTCGCCTGCCTTGGATTGACTGCTTTGACAGCCGCGGGATGTTCGGGTTCCTCGACGGCCGACAGCGAGCCGACGCGGGCGCGAGTTGGGTTGGACGTGAGCGGCCGCCTCGCTGTCACGGCTCAGCGCGGCGAGGTCGACTCGATCGCTGTTCGTGACCTGTCGGGCGGCCCGGTCCGGATCATCAGCCTGCCTCGGTATCGAGGGAAGGCTGTTGACATCAATTCGATCGTGTGGAGTCCGAACGCGGACCGGATCGCGTACTCGGATAGTGCGGGGCGCGTCTTCGTCGTCTCCGCGTCGGGTGCGCGGCGGCGCATGCTTCTGCCGGCGGCGCCCAACCGCCGCGTCGACGTCACCAGCGGCTGGTCGCCGAACGGCCGCACGCTTGCCGTTGCGTCGATGCGCTACTGCGCGGCGGGCGAACCCCGGCTGCTCCTCGTCGACGTCGCGAGCAAGAGATCGCGCAGGCTTCCCGCTCACCCGCCGGGGGCCCCGGCTGCGTCGACTGCGAACCCTGCCTTCATCGGGCCGGTCGCCTGGTCGCCCGATGGAACCGAGCTCCTCTACGCGTGGAGTCAATACCGAGACGGCGACTGCCGCAACATGGGCGGATCGAACCGGCCCGTCCGAGTGATGAGAATCGGCGCGACCGGGACGCCACGCATCCAGCTGGCCGCGCAGCTACTCATCTTCAGCTTCGCCTGGTCGCCAAGCGGGAGCTCAATTGCGCTGTTACGGCGCTGCCTCGGCATTGATCCCCTTGCGTGGACGACGGACGAACGAGAGGTGGTCGTGGCGACTGACTACGACGACTGCGGCGTCTCGACGCGCGACCGTTCCGGGCGTGCGGCGGCCCCCGAAGCGTCGCTCTGGCCGCCAACGGAAGACGCCGGAACGGTCGTATACGCGGTTGCCGCCGAGACCGGCGTCGCACGCGTGCAGGAAACGTTCGGCGACGAAGACGATTGCTGCATCGGAGCACTCGGAACGGCGCCTCGAGGTGAAGGAATCGTCGCCTGGGGCGAAACCGGCTTCGTGCTCATCCCACTCGATGGATCCCCGGTCCAGCAGCTTCCGCCGCTCACGCTGCCGCGCGGGATGACTGCAGTTGAACCGGCAGCTGGCGGCTTCTTCCCCAACTCGTAGTCGACATCGCTAGCCGGACGAAAGGGCGCTGAGACGACGAGAGCCGCCGGCTCGCGCCTCCCGTCGTTCGTTCGAGTCGGCGCAGTTCGTGTCGCTTGCGTTGGGTCGGAGCCGTCAAAGGCGCCACAACTCAGCAAACGCCCACGAGTCCGAGGGCATCGCGCTTCGTCACTGCAGAACCTGACGCCGAAGCGCTCAATAGCCTCGTTCCTACAGGCGTACGATAGGCCGATGCCGATTCGGTTCGGCCGAGGGCACGTCACGCTCGCGCTCGTACTGACATCGGTCGCTGTCGTGGGCGGTGCGACGGGGCGGAACGTCTCTGCCGCCGCGTCGGAGGTCGAGCGACCCGCCGGGAGAATTGCGGCAATCCGCACCGAAGCGCGGCGCCCGTTCAGACAGCAACTCGTCGTGACCGACCTTGATGGCGGGAGTCCGCGCACTCTTACCACGCGCGCTCGCGTCAGTTACGGGACGCCCGTGTGGTCCCCGAACGGAAAACTGCTCGCATTCACTCGCTTCGGTGTCGACAGTCAGGGGCAGCTGACGTCGTCGTCGATGCGGATCTTCGACCCAGCGACGAGACGCGCGCGGATCATTGCCGCCGCTCGGATGGGGCTCACTGATCCGCTCTGGTCTCCGAACGGCGGATCGGTCGCGTTCGCGCGCAACGGCATCACCTTCGGACCCAACTCGGGCTGCTACAGCCAGAAACTCAGAGACGTTGCCATCCTCACATCGGACGTTCGAACCGGACGCGTCCGAAGGCTCGTCGGAGTCGCGACGCTGCAGCTCCCAAGACGGTCTCGCCCGGCGTTTCTCTACCCACTCGACTGGACGCTGAGCGGGTCGCGCCTCCTCTACATGGAGGAGAGGTATTCGGCCGACGACTGCCGCGGGAACGACCTGACGGCGCAGATCGTCAGTTCGGTGCGGTCGAATGGCACCGGCAGAAGGCAACTCGCGCGCGCGACGGAGTCCGCGTCGTGGTCACCGTCTGGGCGACGAGTCGCGCTCGTAGGCGGCTGTGACCTGTTCGTGATGGACGCATCCGGTCGGAACCGACGGCGGCTCGTCCGAGAAACGGGTCCGAGGGGCGGCTGTCAGTTCGGCGAATTCCTGTCGTTCGCGTGGTTAAGCGAGAACGAGTTGGTCTTCGGCGATGGCCGCGACGTCCACGCAGTCGACGTCGCGACGGCGCGCCGGCGGAAGCTCGCGACCGGATCGCCAGCGCCGTGCGACCGCTACTGCACCAACTCGATCTTGGCGGTCTCGAGGGACAAGCGTTTCGTCGCGGTCGCCGAGTACGCGGACGATAAGTCGTTGCTGTACGTCGTAGCCGCTGACGGCTCCCGACGGTGGTCGCTGCCGTACCCGAAGTTCGAATCGTTCTCGATCCTCCTCCGCAGCGCGGTGTGAGCCGGTCGCGGCCGCGCGCGATTCTGCGATCTTCAGTGCCTGGCACTGTGTCTGGCACCAAGCGTGACAACTTCGTAGAAGTTCGTCCACAGCGCTGAACCCGGGGTCTTGAGTAGATGCACTTCGGTGTCCGACACCGAAGGAACGTCCTGGCACACCGCGTGTGGCGCCGCCGGGCTCGCGACGCGCCGCAGGGTTGACCCGCGCGCGCCGGCTGGTGTTGCATGAGTGCTGCCATGCTGACCGCGGCGAAGCCGTGATGCCGGTCGAGCGGCGTGAGCAGCTCGCGCGCGCGAGCGCGGCGCGGGCGCACAGGAGCCGCCGCGTCGGCCTGCTACTGATCTGGCTGGGCGTCGCGTTCTGGGTGGGGGTGTTCCTTGCCTTCGGCGTGCTCTGGTTCGTGGGCCTGGACCTGGGCAACTGGGCCAACGCGGCGGGGCCCATCGTGTTGGGCATCTCACTCTGGCTGGTCACGCGCGGCCGCCGCATGCGGGTCAGAGAGGCCGAGCGCGTGCTCGCCGAGGACACTCGCGCGCCGATCGTCTACCTTCGGCCGTTCGGCGCCGACCAGGCGCAGAATGTGAACCGGTGGTCGTCGCATCTGCGCATCTCGCCCCGTGAGGGGCTCGAGAAGACCTACGAGCAGCGGCTGGCGCGGACGCTGCGCAAGGTCGGGCCGTTCGTGGCCGTCGGCGACCCGACCGAGCGGCTGCCGATGATCGGCGCCGCGCGCATGTACGCCGCCGACGAGGACTGGCAGGAGACGGTCGACGAGCTGACCGACCGGGCGGGCGTCCTGCTCGTGCACGCCGGCGAGGGGGACGGTCTCGCGTGGGAGATCCGGCACGTGATTGAGCAGGACGAGCCGGAGCGGCTGATCCTCTCGCTCCCGCTGCTTGGCAAGCGCAAGGAACTGTCCCGCCAAGAGCGATATGACGACTTCCGGCGCCGGTCGGGCGACGCCTTCCCACAGCCGCTGCCCGAGACGATCGGGCACTGCCAGTTCCTCTACTTCGATGCGGACTGGACGCCGCGGCTGCTCGGTGAACGCGGCAAGGCGCTTCCGACCGGCGAGAGCGAGCGCGCGAGGGCACTGCGTCGGCTGGCGCGCGAGTTCAAGATCGCATGGACGCCGCGGTGGGTACGAATCTCCATGTGGGCGATCGCGTTCTTCGCCCTGCTGTTCGCGGTGGTCCAGCTCGTGGAAGCGATCAGCTAAACCCGAACAGCAGCGGGACGACGACCACAACAGTGGCGGCCCACAGCGCGAACACAGGTAGGTAAGTGGTCTGCCAGCGCTCGAGCCGGTGGAGCCTGCTGCGCCCCGTGAGGAACCGCGCGGATAGCCAGGCGGCCCCGGCCAGGTTCACGAGCAGGACGAGGTTGAGCCCGACCGCTGCCGTTCGGTTCGGGGTGAACCCGAGATCGCCGATCCGGGCGATCATCGCGCCGAGCACCATCACGTCGAGCACGAGGGCGCTGACGACGGCGACCAGCTGGATGCGGTCCATCCAGCCCGGCGACTCCGACGGGTCGCGCGCGGACATCCCGTACAGGACGAGCGCGAAGACGACGACCAGCAGCGCGTCGAAGACGCTGACGAGGTCGCGATCGAACGCGTCGCCGAGGCCGGTCACGGCGTAGACGACGACCGAGGCGACCAGCATCACCGCGAACAGCGGCGTGAAGAGCATCGTCAGCACCGGCGCCATGTTCTCCACGACCCGTTGCTTCGACTCGACGAGCCACGCGGCCACGATCACGGCACCCGCCGCGGCCGACGGCAGCACCCACTCGATGACCCGCTCGACGTCGACGCCCGCGGGCTCGAGGATCGCCACGGTCAGCCCCACGAGCACGCCTCCGCCGAGCGCGATCAGCACGTAGTAGATGAACCACTCGCCCGTGAAGCGGACGAAGTCCATTCGCCGCTCGTGCGATCGGAGCGTGCCGCCCATGTACGGGTAGGCGACCACGAACCAGAGCACGACGAGCAGATGGACCGCGGCGAGGACCTCGGTGTTGTCCGACTCCGCGTCCCACGGGTAAAGGTTGATCACGAGCGCACCGAGTGCGAACGGCGCCGCCGCGAGCACCCAGCCGCGCGCGTCCAGCTCCCGTCGCCAGGCGAAGTAGCCGGCGAGGAACGGCAACACGAACAGACCGAGGTTCCGGAAGAACCAGTTCGGCTCCTCGTCGGGGAAGCCGGCGGCGAGGCGCGCGATCTGGACGACGACGGCCGCAGCAACGGCGAAGACGAGCGCCCCGACCCAGCCGCCGGACTCACGCGCGCGCTCTTCGTCGCCGCTCAGGACGAGCTGCTTCCACAGCCGGCCGCTGTTCTCGCGCGCGAACTCGCGCGACAGGACGTCGACATCGCCCATCCGCTTCACCGCGACCAGGAACGCCTCGTCGGCCGAGAGCCCGACCGCGTTCAGGTCGGCGATCTGCTGGCGAAGATGATCCTCGAGCTCTTCGACGTCGCGGCCGTTGAGCCAGGCCTTCTCGACGTAGGCGCGCCACTCCGCGATCTGCGGCTCCACGCTCTCCACGGCTCAGGCCTCCCCGACCGCCGGCAGCAGCACACCGGAGCCCGGCCAGACGTCGTTCAGCGCACGCGTGACGGCCGCCCACTGCTGTCGCTGCTCCACGAGTGCTGCCTCGTCCGTCGTCGGTGATCACGTAGTACTTGCGGCGACGCCCTTCCGGCGGCGTTCGCCAGTCCGTCGTCACGTATCCGAGCCGCTCGAGGCGATGGAGCAGCGGGTAGAGCATCCCGTCGGTCCACTCGAGCTCGCCCCCCGAGAGCTCACGCACCCGCTTCAGGATCGCGTAGCCGTAGCTCTCACCCTTCGCCAGGATCGCGAGCACGAGCGGGGTCGCAGAGGCCGCGACGAGGTCCTTGTCGATGTGCATAGCTTGCAGTACTATACATAGAACTACAAGGTAGGCACGGAGACCCGGTCGGCATCACCGATCTCGCGAATCACGCGAGCCGGGACACCGGCTGCGACGACGCCGGCGGGCAGGTCGCGCGTGACGACCGCGCCGGCACCGACGACGGTGTCGTCACCGATCGCCACGCCGGGGCAGACGATCACGCCTCCGCCGAGCCAGACGTTGTCCCCGATCACGATCGGCTCGGCCGACTCCCACCCGCTGCGCCGAGGTTCCGGATCGATCGGATGAGTCGCGGTCAGGAGCTGGACACGCGTGGCGAGCTGGCAATCGCTCCCGATCGTGATCGGTGCGACGTCGAGCATCAGGCAGTCGTAGTTGACGAACGTGCGAGCGCCGATCGAGACGCGCGTGCCGTACTCGCACAGGAAGGGAGGACGGATCACGACGCCCTCGCCGAGATCGCCGATCAGCTCACGGAGGATCTCGTCTCGCTCCGCCTGCTCCCCGTGAAGCGTCCCGTTGTAGCGCTCGACGAGCTCTTGGGCGCGGGCGAAGTCGGCCGCGAGCTCCGGATCGTCGGCGATGTAGAGCTCGCCGCGAAGCATGCGCTCCTTCATCTCTCCCACGAGGTGCGGCTAGTTGCCGACTGCTGTCGTGCGCCGCGGCAGGACCCAGTCCGGCCGCGGGAAGTGGCACGTGTACCCGTTGGGATACCGCTCGAGGTAGTCCTGATGATCGGGCTCGGCCTCCCAGAACGGTCCCGCCGGCGCCACCTCGGTCACGACCTTGCCCGGCCAGAGGCCCGACGCCTCGACGTCGGCGATCGTGTCCTCCGCAACGCGGCGTTGCTCCTCGTCGACGTAGAAGATCGCCGAGCGATAGCTCGTGCCGCGGTCGTTGCCCTGGCGGTTCAGCGTCGTCGGGTCGTGGATCTGGAAGAAGAACTCGAGCAGATCCCGGTACGAGGTCTGCTCGGGATCGAAGACGATCTCGATCGCCTCCGCATGCGTGCCGTGGTTGTAGTACGTGGCATTCGGGACGTCACCGCCCGAATAGCCGACCCTCGTCGACACGACACCCGGCCGCTTCCGGATCAGGTCCTGCATCCCCCAGAAGCACCCTCCGGCGAGGATCGCCTTCTCGACCGAACCGTTCCCCATGCGCCGCCTCCTCTCGAACAAAGCTGGCGCAGTCACGGTACCCGCAAGGGCTTACCAGCCGCCACGGCGAGGGCGGTCTCGTATTCGTGAGCGGTGATCCGAACGACACCGGTTTGGAAGTCGGCCTTGGCGTTCTCTCCCGGGTCGATCTGCGACAGCACCGTATCCATCGGTACCGGCGGGTCCCATTCCTCGACCTGGGCCAGCAAAACTCCGCCGGGGGAATCGCCCGGGTACACCTCTGCCTCGGACGAAGTCCAATCGTGCGCCGACGAGGCAAGCTCGGCGCGGCCGACGAACTTCCGCTCGGGCGCGCCCAGATAGATGAGGACGAGGTCGCCGGGGGCAAGCGAATCGCGGTGCGGCTCGTCTGCGTCGACGCCCCACATCCTGACCCGCAGGAAACCAGCGGCCTGTTCGCGCGGCACCGGCCCGTTTGCCGCGTCGCCCTTCACGAAGTTGAAGAGGTAGTGCGCCACAGCCAAGACGCACTACCGGACGACGCGGTACTCGAGATGCGTCACGCCGTCGGTCTCGCTGAGCCCGGACTGTTCCAGCTCGATTCGCTCCGGGAGCTGCTCGAACAGCCGGCGGCCCCCTCCGAGCAGGACATCGACCACGTGGATCCTGATCTCGTCCACGAGCCCCGCCGCAAGGAACTGCTGGTCGATGTTCGCGCCCATCAGCCCGATCCGCTTCTCGCCGGCGGCCTCCCGGGCCTTCGCGAGCGCACTCTCGATGCCGTCGGTCACGGTGAAGAGCGGATCCGGAGGCGTGAGCGGTCGGTGGGTGACGACGAAGCACGGCACGTCGCCCAACGGGCCCTTGCCGCCCCACGCCTCGATCGAGTTGTCGTACGAGCGGCGGCCCATGATCACGGCGCCCGTCTCCTCGACCAGGTTGCCGTAGACCCGCTCGAACACCGAAGGATCGTCGAACGCCCAGTTGTGGAGCCGCATCCCGTCCTCGCCCAGCCCCTGCTCCGGATTGTCGTTCGGCGCCGCGATGTAGCCGTCCAACGACATGCTCATGTCGATGACCACGTTGCCCATGTCGCCTCCCTTGTTCTTACGGCTGCCCGCGGAAACGGTCGAGGTTCCGGCCCTCGATGATGAGCGCAGTCAGTCCGTCCGCCGAGGTCAGCTCGTGCTCTTCACCCTCGTGCCAGAAGACAGCCTCGCCCGCCGCGATCGGCTCCTCGATGCCGTCTGCTCCGCTTACCACTCCCGAGCCGTCGAGGACCGCGAGGACGTGTGGGTACGTCGCCGGGTGCCGAGTCAGCGTGCCACCTGGCGCGAAGTGGAAGACCGCCGCTTGAACCACCGCCCCCTCCTCGAAGGGGGACGTCAGCGGCGCGATGGTCACACGATCCAGTAGATCGCCGCGCGGCACGAACGCGACCTCGGATGCGAAGCTGAACCGCTCCACCTCGTCTAGCTCTCTTCGGGGGTGTGGCAAACCGCCTCGAGCTTGAATCCATGAGGGTCGAGCCAGTAGGTCGCGAAACAGTGCGGGCCGTACTGGGGAAACTCGCCCGGCTCGTCCAGGATGGTGGCGTCGCGTTCACGCGCCCACTCGTGTGCCGCTCGGACGACGGCTCTGCTTTCAACGAGGAATGCCAGGTGGTGAAGACCGGTCGCGTGGCGTGAATAGGTTCCCGCTTCGTCTGCTTGGTAGAAGAACAGCTGCGAGCCCTGAGCGCCGTCGGGTCCGTAGTTGAGTGGCCCCTCAGGGCCGGTCTCGAACCATTCTCGAAGCCCGAGCACGGACATGAGCTCGTCGTAGTACTGCTTGGTCGCGACGAGGTCCGGAACGCCGATGCCGATGTGGTCGATGAACCCGGGCACGTCGCTGGTCCTAGACAACGCACGCTCGAGGGCAGCCCGGTCGAACGGCCCGCCGTGCGTCGCGAGGATGCTAGGTGAAACGCACTCCAGGCGGCGAGGTTGTCCTCGCCGCCTGGAGTCGGAATGGAGAAGGCTACGGAATGAAGGTCCCCCGCGGCCCGGCCGGCGCCGGGATCGTGAACGAGCCCGGCACGCGCTTGCCCGCGACGCCGTTCACCGTCTCGGTCGAGTACGCGAAGGTCAGCACGCTGAACGCGATCGCATCCGCGTTCACGTCGAGCGCGTGATTGTTGTTGTTCGCGAACGTGTCGCATGCCAGGTGGTAGCACGGGTCGAACTGTGCGCCCACGGTGCCGCCCCAGATCACCGCCTGCTCGGCCGTCTTCCGCACTTCGGCGCCGGTGAAGAGGCCGCCGGCGGGAATGCCGTTCAGGATGAACGCCTGGTAGTCGCTGCGCCCGCTGAACGCCGTGTCGTCGTACGGCTCGTTTCGGAGCGTGTAGAACGACTCGAAGACGTCCTCGATCGCGGTGGAGCCGGCCGGGATCGGCACCGGAGCGTCGAACGACGACTCGTCGGCGTCATAGACCATGAAGATGTAGTTCGGCGAGCCGACCATGTCGAAGTTCAGGTAGAGCGCGATCCGATCGCGTTCGGCCGCACTCAGGTCGTTCACGTATGAGGTCGACCCGATCAGGCCCGCTTCCTCGGCGCCCCACCACGCGAAGCGCAACGTGTTCTCCGGCTTCAGCTTCGCGAGCTGCTCGGCGAGCTCCAGCAGAGCGGCGGAACCGCTCCCGTTGTCGTTGATCCCAGGCCCTTCCTCGACGGAGTCGAGGTGAGCTCCGGCCATGACGACGTTGTCGTCGTTCGTCCCGTCCAGCTCGGCGATCACGTTCGTCTGTGGCCTGTTCACCACCGCGACGGTTGCGGTCGTACCGGGCTGAGCGAGCGCCACACCGGTGGCGAAGCTCGCGCCCACGTGCGGGATGGTGATCGTGACGGGCGAGCCCGCCGGCGGGACCGCCGTGACGTTGACCAGGAGGCCGCTGCGCTCGGGCGTGTTGCCCTGGTTGAAGACGATGACCGCGGCGGCGCCCGCGGCCTGGGCATTCGCCACCTTGAGGGCGAAGCCGCAGGTCCCCCGCTGGATCAGTGCGATCGCGCCTGCCGGGAAGCCCGCGAAGTCGTCCGGGCCGCCCGGGTCAGGCACGAGCGGGTCCGTGGTCGTGGCCTGCGTAAACGCTCCTTCGCACCCGCTGGTGTTCGCACGCGGAGGAGTCAGGTTGATGTCGACCGGGACCACCTGGGCCGTCACCGTTCCGAGCGGGCTGGCCGTGAAGTCACCGGACTCGTACGTGGCGACGATCGGCGTGTGTTGCCGGATCGGCTCCGCGACCGTGAAGTCGAACTGGTGGAGCTCGACCGACCAACCGGCCGCCCGGAGCGTCCTGGCGACGTAGGCGACGCTCGCGTCGTACCCCGGCGTCGCGGCGGCGCGCGTGCCGCCGTTCGCGTCCGCGATCGCCTGGAATGCAGCCTGGTGCGCGCGGACGCCGTCGACGGTGACGCACTCGAGCAGCTTGTCGTACGTGTTGTTGTTTCGGTTGTCGCACGCCGCCTGCTGCGCCGCGCCGACAGCCGGCGTGACGAGCAGGAACGCGGCCGCCGCAAAGGCCGTGACAACCAGCAAACCGGCTCGCGAAAGGCGTGCCGGGATGAGACGTGTCATGAGACCCTCCCCCCTCTTTTTGCGGATCGAGCGAGTCGATCCGGTAGCGACGGCGCGGAGCATAACGACCCGGCGCTGCTGGCTCCCGGTGCTCGCCCTTGAACGGACGCGTGTCTCCTTCGCAGGTGTGGCGCCCACTCGAGCCGATCGGCACCGGCGAAGCGGAGGTACGCGTCGAGCGCCTCGCGCATCGCGTCGACGAACCCGTCGGCGCGCCTCGGGGCGAAGCCGTCCTCCCACCAGAGCCCGATCACCTCCACGCGGCCGGCGGCGCGGTCGATCCGTGGCTCGATTCGGCCGACGAACCGGTCGCGGAACAGGATCGGCAGCACGTACCAGCCCCACCGCCGCTTGGCCGGCGGGTGGAAGAGCTCCCACACGTAGTCGAACCCGAACAGCGAGCCGAGCAGGGCGCGGTCCCAGACCAGCGGATCGAACGGCGGGAGGAACGCGACGGACGGCGGCGGCTCGGGCGGCGCTTCGAGCAGGCCGACCTCCTCGCGGAGCACGAAGCGCTTGCCGCGCACGCCCTCGACGTCGACCGGGACGACGTCGCCGTTCTCGATGAGCTCCTCGCGCAATGCGGTTCGGCCCGGGTTCTCCGGCCACCTCGGGTCGGGCTTCGCGGGGCCGATCCCGCTGAAGATGTCTCCGCCGCCGCCGATGCCGACCAAGCCGTGCGCGCGATAGCGCGAGTGGAGCTTGTGGCGCAGCTGTTCCCGCAGCGGGACGCTCTTGCGAAGCAGCTTCGCCGGTAGCAGCCGCTCCAGCAGGTCGTAGTACCGGCGGTTGCCGTCGCGCCGCGCGAGGCCGAGCACGCCGGTGAGCGTGAACGCCTCGAGCAGAGCCCGCACAGTGTTCGTCGGCATCCCGAACCAGTCGGTCGTGTTCCCGCGCTCGGATTCGAAGTCGCGCGACGACAGCGGCCCCTCGGCGCGGATTCGCTCGAGCACCCGCTCCGCCGACTCGGGGTTCTCGTCGATCACGGGCGGGACTCGCGCCCGCAGCGGCGCACGGAACCAGGGGAACTCACTCGCGATCACGAACGAGAGCCCCTTGTTGTACGCCTCGAAGATCTCGCGCCGTTCGTAGAGCTGGTCGCACCAAGAGGGCTCGTAGCCGGCGACGCGCGCGTGCAGCATCAGGTCGTGCGTGCGGCCGGCGACGTCGATCGGGTCGAACTGGACGGAGCCGAACCGGCGGAAGAGCTCGAGCACGCCGTCGCGACCACCCTTGAGCGACCGTGCCGGCGCGAGCAGCTGGCGCGCGACGAGAAAGCGACGCGCGGCCTCGGCTGAGACCTTCACCTACCTCGCTCGCTCGTAGACCAGGACCAGCACCCCCTCGGGTCCGACCGGCTTCGCCTCGGTGAGCCGCCAGTCCATCTTCTCGGTCGTCTCGCCGAACAGGCGTCGCCCCGTCCCGAGGATCACAGGGAACACCATCAGGTGCAGCTCGTCGACCAGGTCATGCTCCAGCAGGGTGTGCACGAGCCGGAGGCTCCCAGGGGTCTGAACGATCCCGCCGATCTGCTCCTTCAGCTTGGTGGCCTCGTCGACGACGTCGCCCTTGAGCACCGTGGTGTTGTTCCACTCCGGATCCTCGAGCGTCGACGAGACGACGTACTTGGGCATCGTGTTGAACTTGTCGGCGAACTCGCCTTCGCGCTCCGGCCACGCGCCGGCGAAGCCCTCGTACGTCACGCGCCCGAGCAGCAGCGCCTCGGTCTCCAGCGTCTCGTCGAGCTTGAACTGGTTCCCGTCGTCGCCGCGGTCGAACTCGAAGCTCCAGCCCGGGTACTTGAAGTCCTCGCCGCCCGGCGACTCCATCACGCCGTCGAGCGACACGAACTCGGTCACGACCAGCTTTCCCATCGAGGTCTCCTTCGTTTGCGGGTTCGGCGTCTAAGACCTCCGGAGCGAGTGGAACTCATCGCCGCGCGCGGGAGCCTAGGCTAGCCAGAGCGATGACCCTCGCTCGCGCACCGGCACTGCTGCCATCCTCGCGGGGACATTGCTCTTCGCAGGGCAAGCAGGCGAGCTCGTGTTCGACGAAGACGTCCCCGAGGGCGTGTACGTCAGCCTCTTCGCCGTCGGCTTCGTCGCGCTCGCCGTCGCGCTCTGGGGGCTGCGTGACCTGCTCGCCGGCTCGCGCGTGGGGCGTATCGGCATGCGGCTCGCGCTCGCCGGAGTCGCGTTCCTAGGGCTCTTCGCGATCCACGTCTTCGTCGAGCTGATCCGCACCGGTGACATCCCTGACAACTTCATTCTCTTCTTGCTCGGCTTCCTCTTGATGCTCGTCGGGCAGCTTCTCTTCGCGCGAGACCTCCGGTCGGCGCTGGGGCGCGCGTGGGTGCTTCCGATCGTCGGAGTCGCCGGGCTCGTGATGGCGCTCTTCCTCAATGCCGTCGGGCTCCACGACATCGGGCTGTTCGTCTTCGAAGGAGCGTGGGTCGCCCTCGGCGTCGCCGTGCTGGTCAGCCCAGCCAGTCGGGGCGGTACCGCGTCGGCTGTCGGCGGGTGACGTTCGCGTACGCCACCTCCCCCTTGTGCGTCGCTTCCTCGACGCCGACCCCGTGGCGCAGCGCGAGCTCGTCGACCGGGTAGCCGCCCCAGCTCTCGTCCTCGGCGACCGACTTGTCGCGGGCGCCGACCGCGACGACGACGCACGGCTCGTCGCCGGCGCCGAGGATGATGTGGTTCGTGTTCGGCGGGCAGTGCACGAAGTCCCATGCGCGCAGCGGCCGCTCCTCGCCCTCGACCAGCAGCAGCCCCTCGCCGGAGAGCACGAGGAAGTCCTCCTGGTCGGCCTCCCAGTGGTACATCCCCATCGACTGCCCGCGCTCGAGCACGTAGATGTGGAACCCGAGCTGCCCGAACTCCGTGTCGCCCTCGAAGTTACTGACGGCCGGGCGGCCCTCGGCGTGGTACCAGCGCGCGTCCTTGGCGTTCAGCACGAACCAGCCGTCCCCCGTCGGGACGCGGCCGGTGTCGGTCTCCTCGACGGGCGCTTCCGGGACCACGCCCGCACCCTAACCGAGTCGAGGTAGCGTCCCGTCGTGGCCCGCAACGTCCTCGTCGTCAGCACCGTCGAGCACTCGGACGACGTCCTCCGCGCGCACGTCGGCGAGGCCGACGCGATCAAGGTCGTCGTGCCGGTCGTCCGGCAGGGCGTGCTCGACTGGCTCGCCAGCGACCAGAAGGCCTTCACCCACGCCGAGGAGGTCGCCGAGCAGACGGCCGACCGGCTCCCGGGCGAGACGGTCGAAGCAGTTGCCGGCGAGGCGGACGTCGGGCTCGCCGTGCGCGACGCGCTCGCGACCTTTCCCGCGGACGAGATCGTCGTCGCGGTCCGCCCGGGCGACGAGGAAGGCCTCGTCGAGTCGGTCGCGACCGACACCGCGCCGCAGCACAGCGTCGACGGCGTGCCCGTCCGTTTCGTCGTGATCCGCGACTAGCTAGTCCACCGACGCGGCGAGCCGGACGGCGTCGTCTTTCGAGCGCGCGCCGCGGAGCAGGAAGCCGACGCCCGCCGCCTCCCACGCCAGGACGCCGTCGCGGACGTCGAACGCCTCGCGATGGAGCTCACCGTCGGCTCCGACGACGACGAACGTTCCCCTGGCTTCGCCCGCAATCCACATCGCCGGGCTGCTCCCGACCGCCGCGTCCTCGGCGACGCCGCGCGTCGCGACGACCTCGACGCTCGCGTCGACTGCGTCGGCAGACCACTGCGTGAGCACGACGCCGCCGGCGTACGACATCGAGACCATCCCGCCGCCGACGTCTTCGCGGCCGTAGAACCGCTCGGGCTCTCCGAGAGCGGTGATCTCGCGGAGCGGGAACGCGACGTGGCGAGCAGCTGCCTCGCCTGAGACCGCCGGCCCGAGAATCGGCGGCGCGACGTCCACGCGCGGAGTGAGCTCGTCGACCGAGGTGACGCCGAGGAAGCGGGCGACGGAGGACAGGGCCGCCGGCTCGACGACGAGTCCCGCGAGCACCGCCGTGCCCGCGGCGACCGCCAGCAGCCAGCGGACCCGTGGGCGACGCCCAGCTCGCAGGAGTGCCGGATCGAAGGGCGGCGCCAGCGCATCGAGCGCGAGGGCCGCGGCGCGGAGCTGCTGCTCGGCCTCGCGCTCAGTCACGCGGATCCTCGAGGTTCGCTCGGAGGCGTCGAAGGGCTCGCAGCACGCGGACGCGGTACGCGCCTTCGGTGACCCCCGCGACGGCGGCCGCGTCGCGGTCGGTGAGGTCGGCGAAGTAGCGGAGCGCGAGCGCGACTCGATCCTGCTCGGAGAGGCGCGTCAGCGCCGCGAGCACCGCCTCGACGTCTTCTCGCCGAGCGAGGGCGTCGTCGGAGGTCGGCGCATCGATGTCGACCGCCTCGCCTGCGCGAAGTGCCAGTCGTTCGTGGCGCTGCTCGGAGCGCCGCACGTTGCGCGCCTCGTTGACCACGATCTGCAGCAGCCACGGTCGAAACGGGGCTCCCCGCCGGAAACGGCCGAGGGATCGATGCGCCTTGACGTATGCGTTCTGTACCGCCTCTTCACCGTCCGCAGATGAACCCGCGACCGCGGCCGCGACCCGGTAGGCGACGTGCTCGTAGCGTCTGATCAGTCGTCCGTAGGCGTCGCCGTCCCCGGCGCGCGCAGCTGCGATCAGCGCCGGCTCGTCGTCCGCCCGCTGCGGGAACGGCAACGCGCCGGCCGTCGTGGAATCCACGCTCACCTTCCTCCTACACGCCGAATGCGCTCCACGTGACAGCTGTAACGCCGACGCCGATCAGAGGTTAGGAGGAGCATGCGTGTCCTCTTCGCCGCCCTCGCGGCAGCCCTCGCCGCGGTGCCGTCGCAGAGCGAGCTCCAGCGCGAGGCCGACCGACTCGTCGCCCAAAGCGACATCCCGGCGGTCGTCACCGTGTTCGAGCAGGACGGCGTCCGCCACGTCGTAGCGGCCGGCCTCGCCGACGTGACGCGGCGGCGTCCGGCCCGACCGTCCGATCGGTTCTGGGTCGGGAGCGTCACCAAGGCCTTCGTCGGCACCGTCGTGATGCAGCTCGTCGCCGAACGCAAGCTCGCGCTCGACGACACGCTGGCGAGGCGCCTCCCCGGGAGGGTGCGCGAGGGTCGGCGCGTGCGGATCCGGCACCTGCTCAACCATACGAGCGGGATCCCGGAGTACATGCTGTACGAGCCGTTCCGGACCGCGACGCGGTCCAACCCGCGCGTCGTGATTCCGTCTCGGCGCCTGATCGCCTCCGTCGTGCGGCTACCGCTCGACTTCGCGCCGGGGAGCCGGGCCTCGTACTCGAACACGAACTACCTCCTCCTCGGCGAGCTGATCGAGCGAATGACGCGGAAGCGGCTCGGTCGCGTGCTGCAGGAGCGCATCTTCGGCCCGCTCGGCCTCGCCTCCACGCGCTATGCGAGCGGCGGCCGCAGGATCGACGCGGGCCAGCTACGCGGGTACGAGGTGGACGGTGCGTACCGCCGCGACGTCTCGCGGCACACGCTTGGCGGACCCTGGGCTGACGGTGCGATCGTCTCCAACGCGCGCGACCTCGCGGTCTTCTTCGGCGCGCTCCTTCGCGGCCGGCTCGTGCCGAAGCCGCTGCTCGCGAAGATGACGAAGGTCGTCCCCGGCTCGCACGGTGAAGGTCTCGCGATCTACCGGCTCCCCTCGCCCTGCGGTCGCAACTACTGGGGGCACACCGGCGGGACTCCCGGCTACATCACGTTCGCCGCCGCCTCGCGCGACGGCCGGCGCGTCGTGGTCGTCGCGGTCAACGGTGTCGGCACTTCCGCGATCGAGGCGATGGGCCGGTTCCTCGACGACCTGTTGTGCCGGCCGTAGCATCCCCGGCGTCGTGGGTGCTCGCGACGCCTCCCCGTCTGAGCCGGCTGACCTCGCCCGCAGGCTCGTCCGCGAGAACGCGTACATGACGCTCGCGACCGCGGACGCGACCGGCCGGCCCTGGGTCTCGCCCGTGTGGTTCGCGACGGGTTCGGACGGGACGTTCCTCTGGGTCTCGGCGCCCGAGACACGGCACTCGCGCAACATCGCCGTGCGCCCGGAGGTGGCGATCGTGATCTTCGACTCCACCGTCCCGGTCGGCGGCGCCGAAGCGTTGTACGTCGACGCGGTCGCCGAGGAACTCGCCGGCGATGCCCTCGAGCACGCAATCGCGCGACTATTCGCGGCGGTCGCAGGCGTGCGGCGCGCGCGAGTGGAACGCCGCCGACGTGCTCCCGCCGTCTCGCTTCCGGCTCTACCGGGCGACGCCGACCGCGCGAGTTCGTGCTCGGGCCGAACGACCAGCGCCTGCCCGTTACGCTCGAAGCATGACCTTCAACGTCGCCGCCGACGCCTACGACAAGTTCATGGGGCGGTACTCGACGCAGCTGTCGGCGCAGCTCGCCGACCTCGCGGGCGTCGAGGCGGGCCAGCGTGCGGTCGACGTCGGCTGCGGGCCCGGGGCGCTGCTCGCCGAGCTCGAGCGGCGCCTCGGGGCGGATGCCGTCGCAGCCGCCGACCCTTCCGAGCCGTTCGTCGAGGCGGCGCGCGCGCGGCACCCGGGCGTCGACGTGCGCATAGCGCCCGCAGAAGACCTCCCCTTCGAGGAAGGCGCCTTCGACGCGGCGCTGGCGCAGCTCGTCGTCCATTTCATGGCCGACCCCGTCGCCGGGCTCGCCGAGATGACGCGGGTCACGCGACCGGGCGGCGTGGTCGCAGCGTGCGTATGGGACCTCGCCGGCGGGCGGGCGCCGATCTCCCCGTTCTGGCAGGCGGCGCACGAGCTCGACCATGAAGTAGAGGACGAGTCGCACCTGGCCGGGGCGCGGGCGGGCCACCTCGTCGAGCTCTTCGCGGCGGCGGGCCTTCACGACGTCGAGGAGTCCGAGCTCTCGTCGACCCGCGAGTACGAGACGTTCGAGGAGTGGTGGCAGCCCTACACGCTCGGCGTCGGCCCGGCTGGCGCGTACGCGCAGTCGCTCGGCGAACACCAGCTGGCAGAGCTTCGCGAGCGCTGCCGGCGCGTGCTGCCGGAGCCGCCGTTCACGCTCACGGCGTACGCCTGGGCGGCACGCGGGCGCGCCTAGCGCCTGTCAGCAGTCGAAGGGCGCCACGTTGCTCGGGGCGGACTCGTTCCCGGAGGTGTCGACTGCGCGTACCACGATCTCGGTCGGGCCGGCGCCGGTCGCGTTGCGGCAGTACGCGATCGTCCCGCCCGAGCCGATCGCGGCGTCGCCGTCGTGCCTCACGCCGTTGAAGTACACCTCGTAGAGGATCGCCGACTGCGGATCGGTGTCGTCGGTCGACTGGTTCCACGTCAGCCACGCCTCCTCGCCCGACGTGCTCTGGAACCCGAGCGCGAGGTTGGTGGTCGGGGACGGAGCGACGTCGTCGGTCTTGGGCGGCGTCGTGATGTTGAGCACGTTGCTCTGCGCGACGTTGCCGAACTGGTCGCGCGCATCGACCTTGAACTCGTACGCCGTCGACGGCGAGAGGCGCAGGGCCAGGAAGAACCTGTAGCCGCCCGAATCCCACACCTGGCTTTCGTTGACGAAGACCCTGTACGAGGGCTCCCGCGTCGTGCTGTCCGTCGAAGCCGTCCACGAGAGGTAGACCCGCGTCGGGTAGACGGCCGTCGCGGTCAGAGTCGGCGCGGTCGGCGCCGTCGTGTCGGGCGGCGTCGTGTGAATGACCCCGTTGCTGCTGCCCGAGCGGTTGCCCGCGGCGTCGATCGCGTAGACCGTCCACGTCGTCGTGCGGTCGGGCATCAGGTTCGACATCGAGAACGTCGTCGTCGGCGGGTCGACCCGGATGCAGCCGCCGCCGTCTCGCTGGACGCAGTACCACCAGTTGGAGGAGTTGTCCGTCGAGGCGTTCCAGGCGAGCGAGATGCTCGTCGACGAGCTCGCGGTGATCGTGAGGTTCGTCGGCGTCGTCGGCGCTTGCTTGTCGCCGGGCGCCGGCGGCCGCTTAGCCGGCGTCGCTGTGACGAAGCCGAGCGCGAGCACGAGGACTGCACCAGCGAATGCGATGCGGCGGACTGACATGACGGCTCCTCCCCTTCGGCGCGATGGTCCGCCTGGAGATACGGCCGGTCGCCCGCGGCCGGATTTGCCCGGCTACCCGGTCCGGACGACCACGAGCTTGTCGGTGCCCGACTCGGCGCCCCAGAGCTCGCCCGGACGACCGAGCAGCTGGCGCACCGCCGCGCCCGCCGACGGCAGCCGCACGACACGGAACCGAAGCGTCCGCGGGTCGAACCGCACGATCGCGTTGGAGCCGAAGTCCGTCAGCCAGACGACGTCGCGGTTGTCCACGTAGACCGCATAGGGCTGAGGGCTCCCGCCCGGCAGACGCCATTCGCGCCAGCGCCGCGTCCGCGGCTCGTAGCGCGCGACCCTGCCCGCGTTCCACTCGCTCACCCAGATCCGGCCCTTCGAGTCGGACCAGACGCGCCGTGCGCCCTGACCTCGCCGAGGCGGCTGGATCACCGTCGCCCGGCCCGTTCGCGTATTGATCCGCGCGATGTGGCTGCCGGCGAGCGAGGCGTAGTAGACCTCGCCCGACGGCGTCGTCGTGATCCCGTACGGCCCGGTGCCGCGCGGCGCCGACCAGACGCGCACGCGCCCGGTGCGCGGGTCGACTCGCCCGTAGATGCCGCTCTGCCCGGTGAACCAGAGGATGCCGCGGCGGTCGAACGTCGCCGTGTTCAGGTTCGCGTACGACGACGTCGGCAGCGGAAACCGGCGCACGCGGTGCGTGCGGTCGTCGACGCGGACGATCGCGTTCAGTCCACCGTCCGTGACCCACGCCGCACCGTCCGGCCCGACGATCACGCCGTGCGGTGCCGACCCCGCACCGAGCGGCACGCGGCGGATGCGGCCGGTCTGCGGATCGAGCCGGCCGAGCTCACCTGTGTGCTGGCCCGTGTACCAGACGGTTCCGTCGCGCGCAGGCGCGACGTCGTGCGGGTGCGAGCCTGCCGGCACGGGGTACTCCTGCACCGTGAGGCGCTCTTGCGCGGGCGCTGAACCGCTGCCGGCTGCGACCGCGACCACACCAACGAGCAGAGTCCTCCTGACGAGGCTCACGCCGACACGACTGCGTACACCTGCCACGGTCCTGGCACTCCTTTCAGCTCGTGCTCGCCGCGCGGCTCGAAGACAAGCCCCGAGCCGGAGGTGAGGTCCGTCACGGTACGCGAGACGAGGACCTCGCCCGCGCCGCCGAGGGCGGCGATGCGGGCGCCGGTGTGGACCGCGATGCCCGCGACGCTGTCGCCGCGAAGCTGGACCTCGCCCGTGTGAACGCCCGCACGCACGTCGAGCTCGAGCGCTCGCAGCGCGTCACGGATCGCGCACGCGCAGCGCACTGCGCGGGCTGGTCCGTCGAAGGTGGCGAGGAAGCCGTCGCCCGCGGTGTCGACCTCGCGGCCGCGGTGGCGCTCGAGCTCGACACGGACGATCTCGTGGTGCCGCTCGAGCAGCTTCCCCCACTCACGGTCGCCCAGGGCCGCTGCACGGTCGGTCGAGCCGACGATGTCGGTGAACAACACGGTGGTGAGTACGCGATCAGGCTCGAGCACCGGTCGTGAGCCGGTCAGGAACTCCTCGAGCTCGTCTGCGAGGCGATCGACGTCGCCGGCCGGGATCACGTGCTCGTCGCCGGGAAGCTCGACGAACCGTGCGCCCGGGATCTGTCCGGCGATGTAACGCCCCTCCTCGACGTTCACGTCGCGGTCGCCGGTGCGATGCAGGAGCAGCGTCGGAACGGCGATCGTCGGCAGCAGCTCGCGCACGTCGATCCGACTGTTCATGCGCAGGAGTGCAGCGGCCGCGCGCGGGCTCGCACCGTTGCGGAGCCAGCCGCGGAGCCAGCGCTCGAACTCCGGATCGCCGCGCTTGCTCGGCGCGTAGAAGCCCAGGTCGATGTCGGCCCAACCACGTTCCTCGAGCGCGCGTGCCTCGGCCTCTCGCTCCGCCGGCGTCGGCGCCCACGGGTAGTCGTCGCTCCGGAGCCGCTTCGCGTAGGCGGCGAGCATCGTCAGCGCCCGGACTCGCTCTGGGTACGTCGCGGCGAAGAGCATGCACAGGCAGCCGCCTTCCGAGTGGCCGAAGAGCGCGGCGCGCTCCGAGCCCACCGCGTCCAGCACGGCGCGGACGTCGTCCATGCGCTGCTCGAGCGTCGGTAGGCGGTCGAGCGGAACCGCGTCCGAGAGGCCGGTACCACGCTTGTCGAAGAGGATCACTCGCGAGAACGCTGCGAGCCGCCGTAGCAAGTGTGCGAACGGCGCGTACGTCCACATGTACTCGACGTTCGAGACCCAGCCCGGCACGTAAACGAGGTCGAGTTCACCCTCGCCGACGACCTGATATGCGATGTTGACGTCGCCGCTCCGAGCGTAGAGCGTCTCTGGGACGTCCACGTCGTTGGCTAGGCCGCGCCCGAGACGACGAGCGTGCCGAGCAAGCCGTCGACGCGGATCTCGCCGCGCTCGAAGCGAGCGGCGAACTCGCTGAGCTCGTCGAATGTCTCGCGGCTCATCAGGCCCGCCTCGACGGCCGGCTCGAGCATTGCGACGCTCCCGAGGATCTCGGTGACGCTGTCGCCGCCGTCGACCGCGGTGTGCAGCGCGACGACGTCGAGCGCGAGCTCGGTGAATCCCGTCTCCGCAAGCATGCTCGGGAGCCTGCGCCCGATCCGCGGGTCCCCGCCGCGCTGGGACCGCATCCCGGCAACGGCAGCCGTCACCTCTTGCAGATAGGGAGGCTCCGGCTCGAGCAGCAGGCCCCAGCCGTCGTCGATGTCGGTCACGAACAGGCGTGCTCCGGGCCGGAGCACTCGGTGAAGCTCCGTGAGCGCACGCTGCGGGTCCGGCAGGTGTTGGAAGACGAGCCGAGCGGTCGCGGCGTCGAACGTCCCGTCGGCGAACGGGAGCTCGAGAACGGACGCTTCGAGGAACTCGACGTTTGCGTCGCGGCCCTCGAACCGGGTCTGCGCGAGCGCGATCATCTCAGGATCGTTGTCGATGGCGACGATCGATCCGTCCCGCGAGAGCGCGATCAGCCGTTCGGTGACGAACCCAGGGCCGCAGCCGACCTCGAGCACGCGTCCGTCCTGCGGAAACGCTCGCCGCTCGAGCACCTCCTCTTCCTTCGGCCACAGAAACGCGGCCTGCGCCTCGAGCCGGGCGAGCTCGGCCTCGACATCTCGGAAGTGCTCGCGCAGCCGATACGAACCGCGGGACTCCACGGGCCAAACCGTAACGCTCTAGAGTCCGGGTCGAGGGTCTCGTCTCTCGCTAGGGGCAGCGGAACGCCTTGAAGGTGTAGAGGTACTCCCAGTACGGCTTCATCGCCGGATCGTTCGGGTCCGGCGATGGGCGCAGGATTCGACGAATACAAGGGCGCGAGAGGCTGTTCACTCGGAGGGCGACTACGCGCCGGTCGACGCCGAGTGTCGCTCGCGGCAGAGCATCACCGCTCTGGCATGAGACGGCGGGAGCTGCGTTCCGACAGAACCATTTGGTTCCGCGGAACTCGGCGATGTTGCCCCGTCCGACGAGGATCGTTCGAGTCGCGGCGCTGCCGACTCCCGCTCCGATCAACACCGCCAACCCCAACGCGATCACCGTCCGGCTTCTCATCGATGCCCCTCCTCTTCGGTAAGCGCCGCATGCGCCGTCTACTCGTACTGAAGCGCGCGGAGCGGGTCGAGCTTCGCCGCCCGCCGCGCCGGGGTGATCGCCGCGAGGATCCCCGCGATCACGGCCACGATCGCGAGCACCGCGAGCTGGCCGGCCGGCAGGGCGAACCGCAGGTCGTACTGGCCGAGCGCGTTCGTCACCAGCGCGGCCAGGAAGATCCCGAGCGGTAGCCCGAGCGCCGCGCCGATCAGCGCGGTGATCACGCTCTCGTGCCGGATCATGCGCCGCGTCTGGCGCCGCGTCATGCCGACCGCGCGCAGCATCCCCAGCTCGCGCGTGCGCTCGAAGACGGACAGCGCGAGCGTGTTGACCATGCCGAAGAGGCTGATGATCACCGACAGCGCGAGCAGGACGTAGAGCAGCAGCAGGAACTGCTGGATCTCGTCGTCTTCCTTCTCGATCCACTCCGGTCGCGTGAAGATACGCGTGTCGGGAAAGGTCTCGAGCGCGCTCTCGACGTTCGCCCGCGCCGCCGCCTCGTCGCCCGCGACGTTGGCGAGCGTGAAGCGGTTCCGCGGGCGGTCGTACAGGTCGTCGAACGCCTGCTGCGAGACGCTCGCCGTGCCGAGCAGCGGGTAGAACGGGCTGCCCTCGTAGATGCCGCGGACGACGAAGTCCTTGGTCTCGTCGTCCGTCGAGCGCACCGTCAGCGTGTCGCCGATCGCGAGGTCCTTGTCCTCGGCGACGTTGTTCGGGATCACGGCTCCGTCGGCGCCGAGCTGCGTGGCCACCTCGTCGGAGCCCTCTTCCCAGCGCAGGTCGTAGACCTCGTTGATGTTCTCGTCCAGGCCGGTCAGGTTGGCCCCGGAGCCGGCGATCTCCGCGACCTCCTGACGGACGTTGCTGACCAGCTCGACGCCCTCGGCGTCCGCGACGGCGCCGCCGGCAGCTGCGGGGAACTCGGAGTAGCCGTCCTGCGACGTGACGATCAGGTCGGACTGGATCTGGCGCTCGATCGCGTCGCTGTTGGTGACGCGGATGCCGTTCGCGAGCACCGAGACGAACGTCACCAGCGCGAGGCCGATCATCAGCGCGGCGGCCGTCGCGGCCGTGCGGCCGGGATTGCGCTGCGCGTTGCCCTCGGCCAGGTCTCCCGCAACGCCGCCAAAGCGGCGGGCCGGGATGCCGACGACGCGCGCGAGCGGCCGAACGAGCCGCGGCGAGAGCATCGCGACGCCGACGAACAGCGCCAGGACGCCGAGCCCGAGCAGGACGAACCGGTCGCCGAGGCCGACGTCGTCCACCAGCGTCCCGTAGCCGAGCGCCAGCACGGCGAGCACGACGATCGCCCCGGCGATGTACGGCGTGAAGCGGGCGAAGCGCCCACGTGGCAGCGTCGCACCTTCGCGAACCGCTGAGATCGGAGGCACCCGGGTCGCACGAATCGCGGGGAAGAGACCCGCGGCCAGCGTGACGAGCGTCCCGACGAGCAGCGAGACGATGATCGTGCGCGTCGCAAAGACCGTCTCGGTCTGCGGCAGCTCGAGGTTCAGCGCCCTGAAGAGTGCGTTCAGCCCGACGGCGAGCCCGAGGCCGGCGAACAGGCCGACGATGGAAGCGCCCAAACCGATCACGAGCGCTTCGAGGATCACGGAGCGGAGGACTTGCCGCCGGGACGCACCGAGCGTCCGCACGATCGCGAACTCGCGCGTCCGCTGCGCGACCGTGATCGACAGCGTGTTGAAGATCACGAACGCGCCGACGAAGAGCGCGATCCCCGCGAACGAGAGCAGGAAGTAGCGGATGATCGTCGTGAACGTGGCGATCTCGCCCGATTGCTCGTCCGCCTGCTCGACGCCTGTGCGGACGGTGAACTCGTCGCCGAGCTCGGCCTGGATCCGCTGCGTCACCTGCTCGGGTGTGGTGCCCTCGGCAGCCGCGACCTGCACCGCGTCGAGCTGGCCTTCCTTGTCGAGGAGCGCCTGCGCCGTCGGCACGTCGAAGATCGCGAAGGTCGCACTGCCGAGCGAGCTCAGCTCGCCGTACTTGGCGATCCCGACGATCTCGTACTGCCGCGCCGGCCCGAGCGCCGCGACGCCGACCCGGTCACCGAGCTTCAGGCCCTCGTCGTCGGCGACGCCTTCGTCGACCGCGACTTCGCTGCCTCCACTGGGCCATCGGCCCTCGACGAGGTTGAGCGGATTGAAGCGCGCGTACTCCGGGGCCGTGTCGATGCCGAACGCGAACGACGGCGAGCCGGCCGTGTCGATCGCCTCGCCGTCGGGCCGCAGCAGTTTGGTGCGGAAGTCCTGGACCGAGCCGGTCGCCACCTCGACGCCCTCGACCGCGCGCACTCGTTCGAGCGTTGCTTCCGGGATCGGCGGAGCTTCGGCCGACTCGCCCTCGACGCCGAATCCCGGCTCCTTGCCCGTCACGACCGCGTCCGTCCCCGCATACGACTCGACGAAGATCGCGTTGAACGCGCTGTCGATCGTGTCGGTGAGGACGTAGCTGCCGCTCATCATCGCGACGCCGAGGACGATCGCGAGCGCGGTCAGCAGTGTGCGCAACTTGCGTGCTGCCAGGCTGCTCAGTGCGAAGCGGATCATCGAACGCCTAAGTCAACCACTCAGAACTTGTGTTCGAAGAGCACGCAGTCGTGGACGCGTGCGAACCGCCGCCTGATCTCGTCCCGCTCATCGCCCACGTAGTGCGCGAACAGCTTCACGGGCCGCAGGCCCTCGGTGACCGGGAAGAGGTCGCGGAGTCCATCTCCGAGCTCGACGTAGACGTGCAGGTACGAGTCGACCTGCTCGAAGTCGTGCGACCTGTACCACGCGTGAACGTGCTCGTCGTCCCTCGTCCAGGCTTCGAACCGCACGATGCCCTCCGGGCGAGCGAGCCGCTCGGCCTCGCGGAGCAGCGCGGTCGCTACGCCGCGCCGCTGGTGGTCCGGGTGAGTCGCGACGTTCCAGATCATCCCGCCGAGGCCCTCCCGATCGGAGCAGACGGTGCCCGGTTCCCGCTCGAGCTCGACGTCGATCAGGCCGACGACCTCGCCCCCGGCGTGCGCGACCAGCTCGATCGACGGCCCTTCGTAGCGCTCCTTGTCCGCGCGGACGTCGTCGTGGTACGCGGAGCCGAGGAACGAGAGCGCGCGACATCTGACCCAGCCCTGCTCGTCGGCCGCGCGATAGGGCCGCACGTCGAAGACCGCCACCGCCGGGACTCTATGCCGGAGGGTGCTCGGCCAGGTACCGCGCGAGCGGCCACGCGCCGTCGCTCGTGTTCGAGACGACCGTGAAGGTCGAGTCGCGCTGCGGGTCGTGGGCCGAGTAGAACGAGACGCCGGCGTCCATCCCCTCGAGGTTGACGACGTCGGTCGACGCATCGAGCCAGAACCCGAGCCCGTAGCGCCTCTTCTCGGCATCGCTGCGCGGTCGCACCATCTCCTCCACCCAGCTCGGCGAGACGATCGCTCCCGCAAAGAACGCCTTCCACAGCGAACGGAGGTCCGCGACCGTCGAGTAGATGCCGCCGTCGCCGCTGCCGCGCACCGGCAGGTGGAAGACGTTCGTCCGCCACTCGCCGTCCACCTCGAGGTAGCCGAGCGCGGTCCGGCCGGGGAGCTCGTCCGAGCGCAGGAACGCCGTGTCGCGCATGCCGGCCGGGTCGCAGACCCGCTGCACGACGAGCTCGTGGAACGGGACGCCGCTCGCGCGCTCGGCGAGCAGCGCGAGGACGACGTAGCCGCCGTTGCAGTACGAGAAGCGCTCGTCGGGCGCGAACTTCGTCTGATGCCCGTCGAGGACGGCGAGATAGGCCTCCGTCGTCGCGAGCTGCTGCGTGGGCACCGGCAGCACGAACGCGTCGACGTCGGTCTCGACGTCCTCGTCGTAGTAGTCGCCGATGCCGGAGCGGTGGGCGAGCAAGTGCTCGACGGTGACGTCGTCGCCGATCAGCGGGAGGTCGTCACCGAGCAGCGCGCGCGCCGGCGTGGCGAGCTCGAGCGCGCCCTGCTCGATCAGGCTCACGACCGTCAACGCGGTCAAGCCCTTCGTCCCACTCGCGAGAGCGAAGCGGGTGTCGAGCTGGTTCGGGAGCTCCCACGCCCTGTTCGCCAGGCCGTACGCCTTGCCGTAGACGAGCTCGTCTGCGCTGTCGACCCTCACCGCCCCCGAGAACGCAGTCTGCGTCGCAATCCGGTCGAGCTCGCTCACGTGGCGAGCGTAGCGCCGCGACGAGGCGCGCCTGCGGCCGACTCCCGAGGGAAGAAATCACTCGGCTCGCGCGTCTAGTAATCAGTAGAAGTGCGCGCCGAGCCCGCCGCGGCTCCGGGCGCCACGAACAACAGAGGAGGAACAATGGTTGCCAGCCCTGAAGCGACGCTTCCGGCCGCGCTGAAGCGCGACTGGGACCGGCCCACCGTCCAGGACTGGGTCGACGTGCTCGTCGGCCTTCCGCTCTTCGCGAACGTCGGCAAGCGACGCCTGCGGAAGATCGCAGCACTTGCCGAGGTCAGAGTCTTCGAGCCGAACAGCGTCGTCGTGCAGGCCGGGGACGTCGCAGACGGTTTCTACGTCATCCTCGCGGGCCGCGGTGCGGTCTTCGGCCGCTCGCGCAGGCGCGTCCTGCGCAAGGGCGACTACTTCGGCGAGATCGCGCTGCTCGACGGCGGGCCGCGATCGGCGACCGTCCGCTCGACCGGCGAGCTGCAGACGATGCGAATCCCGCGACGCGCGTTCGCGCAGCTGCTCGACCGCGAGCCGCGGATCGCGCGTGAGCTTCTGAGCACGCTCGCCGCTCGTCTCCGCGAACTGGACACGCGCTCGGTGGCGTAGCTCACGCCCCTTCTCTCGCGTCGTCCGCGGCACGCGCTTCGCGGACGCTAGAGTCGGCGGCGTGGCCGTCACGCCGGAGACGCGCCGGTGGGAGGAGCTCTTCGCCGCCCGAGCGAGTGCCGACGTCGGCGAGGGAATCGCAGCGATCCTCTCTTTGCTCGGCGTCCCGGACCTGATCTCGTTCGCGGGCGGATTCCCGGACCCCGAGACGTTCCCACGCGAGCGCGCAGCCGCGCTGCTCGCCGAATTCGCGACGACGACCGAAGCGAGCGCGTTCCAGTACGCGCCGACGCGCGGATTGCCTGGAGCGCTCGAAGCTCTCGCGGAGCGGCTCGAGACGACGCAGGGGCGCCGACCTGCGGACAGCGAGCTCCTGATCACGAGCGGCGCGATCGAGGCGCTCGAGCTCGTGTCGAAGACGTTCCTCGACCGCGGCGACCCCGTGGTGGTGGAGGCCCCGACCTACCTCGGGGCGATCATGGCCTTCCGCGGCTTCGAGGCCGACGTCGTCGCCGTGCCGATCGACGACCACGGGCTCGAGGTCGACGCGCTCGAGCGGCGCCTGAGCACCGGCTTGCGCCCGAAGCTCGTCTACGCGATCCCCGACCACCAGAACCCCGCCGGCGTCGGCATGTCGACCGAGCGGCGCGAGCTCCTCGTCGAGCTCGCGCGGCGGTACGGGTTCCTGATCGCCGAGGACGTCGCGTACCGGGAGCTCGGGTTCGAGGGCACCGCGCTGCCGAGCCTCTGGAGCATGGGACCGGACGTCACGGTTCAACTCGGCACGACATCGAAGACGTTCTTCCCGGGCGTCCGGCTCGGCTGGGCGGTCGGTCCGGCCGAGATCTCGGCGCAGCTCGTCAATGCGAAGCAGAACACCGACCAGTGCGCCGGTGCGCTCGGACAGCGGCTCTTCGAGGAGTACGTGCGCCGCGGCTGGATCGAGGAGCAGCTCGCGCGGTCGCGTGCGCTCTATCAGCGCAAGTGCGAGCGCATGCTCACGGCGCTGAAGCGTTGCCTGCCGCCTGATGCGCGCTGGACGGTCCCGCGCGGCGGCTTCTTCTCCTGGCTGACGCTGCCCGGCACCGAGGCGACCGACCTGGCCAAGCGGGCGGTCGACATCGGTGTCGGCATCGTCCCCGGCACGCTGTTCTTCCCCGACGGCCGCGGAGCCGACAACGTTCGCCTCTCGTTCAGCATGGTCGACGCCGCTCGGATCGAGGAAGGCGTCGAGCGGCTCGCGTCGCTCGTCGTCAGGAACGCGTAGCCGAGTACGCCACGCGCCGAGGCTGCGCCCCGACCGTCTCGCTGACTCGCGACGCGATGTGCTTCGCGATGTACCGCGCGTCGCGTCCCCGGCCGGGCAGCACGTCGGACGAGAACGAGTACTGGAACACGAGTCCGAGGAAGTAGAGCCCCGGCTCCGAGTCGACGACGCCGCGGTAGTGCCGCGGTTGCCCGTCTTCATCGAAGACCGGTAGATCGATCCAGCCGAAGTCCGTCCTGAACCCCGTGCACCAGACGACGTTCGCGACGTCGAGCACGCGGTCGTCCTCGAGCACTGGCAGTCCGTCGCGCACGCGCACGACCCGTGACAGGCGTTCGACGCCGGCCTCGAGGAGGTCCTTCTTCCTGGTCCTGATCAACGGCGCTCCCTTGTGCGCGAGCTTCGGCCCGGCCTTGCGGCCGATCGCAGTGTCCACTCTCAGCACGTGATGACCGAGGAACCGGAAGACCCGGAAGCCGAGGCGTGCCCGGAGCGTCCCGTGCGGTGCTGGAACCTGCCCGGTGCTCGGCCCCGCGAGCGCGACGCGATGCGTACGGGCCAGCTCCACGGCGAGCTCGGCGCCCGAGTTCCCGGCGCCGACGAGGAGGACGTCGCCCTCGTGGAGCTGCGCAGGCGACCGGTAGTCGTGCGAGTGGAGTTGCACGATCCTGGGATCGAGCTCGGCCGCGAAGTCCGGGAGCTTCGGGATGTGATGCGCACCCGTCGCGACGACCACGTTCTCCGCTTCGAAGCGATCTGCGGCGGACGTGGCGACGAACTGACCGTTAACCCTCGTGAGACCGTCGACACGTACTCCGCTGCGCACCGGCAGCTCGAAGTGCGAAGCGTACTGCTCGAGATAGTCGGCCAGCTCGTCCTTCGTCGGGTACGACCAGGCCGGCGCGGCGATCGGCAGACCCGGCAGCGCGCTGAAGGTCGCGGGCGTGAACAGGCGGAGCGAGTCCCAGCGGTTGCGCCAGGCGTCGCCGACTCGTTCGTTCGCGTCGAGGATCACGAACGGGCGGCCTTGCTGCTTCAGGTAGTAGCCGGCGGTGAGGCCCGCCTGGCCGCCGCCGATGACGATCGTCTCGAAGCTCTCCATGGGCCCAAGCTACGAGGCACAACGTCAGTCGCGCATCGCGCGGATCCGCCAACTTTGGCGACCGGGCGTGGTCATTTCTGACCACGCGGGTGCTACACGAGCTGGTGCTCGAACGCGAACGCGGTGGCGGCAGTGCGCGAGGAGACGTCCAGCTTGCGGCAGATGTTCTGCACGTGGCGGGCGACCGTGTGCTGGCTGACGACGAGAGCCTCGGCGATCTCCCGGTTCGTCTTCCCCGTCGCGACCAGGCGAAGCACCTCGAGCTCGCGCGCCGTCAGCCCGTGCGTGTCCGCAGTCCCGGAGCTCCCGACCAACTTGTCCACTCGCGCGAGGTCCGGAGCCGCGCCCAGCTGCTCGAAGACCGCGCGCGCCGCGTCCAGTTCCAAAGCCGCGGAGTCGTCGTCGCCGAGCGCGCGGCACGCCAGGCCGAGGAGCACCTGGACGCGTGCCGCTTCGTAGGGGGCGTTGAGCTCCTGCCAGAACTTAGCCGCGTGACGCAATGAAGCGAGGGCGGCGCGTGCGTCGCCCTCGGCGAGGTCGACTGCGCCGCGGACCTGCGCGGCGATCGCGCTCAGCATCGGGCTCACGCTGGTCTCGGCAGTCTCGGCGAGCTCGCTCGAGGCGGCGCGCGCCTGCTCCACGTCCCCCGACGCGAGCATGATCTCGGCGTACGCGGGCAGCAGCCCGGCGCGATGCATCGGCTGGGTCGCCTCGCCGGCGACGCGACGGATCGCGGCGGCGGCCGCAGCGACGTTTCCCTGCTGGAGCCGCAGCAGGGCGAGCCCAGGTTGCGGCTCGCGCCCGTAGCGGCTCGCCTCGCGATACGCCGCCTCAGCCGAATCGGTGTTGCCCTGCAGGCGATGGAGCTCACCCTGCTGGTAGAGCGCCTGCCCGGTCGCGGCGCGGTTCATCGCCTGCTCGCAGCGCTCGCGCGCGAACTGCGCCGCCTCGAGCGCGTCGCCCCACGCGCCGTGCAGCTGCATGATCCCGGCGCGGTGCGTGAGGCACCGGCCGGTGAACGCCACGAGCTGGGGCTGTTCCTCCCACCACTGCGTGAGCGCGTTCGTCCACTCTTGAGCCCTGCGGGCATCGAACGCCTCTTCGCAGCACGCGATCACGCCGCAGTAGACGATCCCGGTGACGAACGGCGAGACCTCTCCCGCGGTCACCCCAACCATCGCCTCGTCCAAGAGCGCGAGCCCCTCGGGCAGCCGCCCTTGCTGGACTCGGACGATTCCCTGGAACTGCAACGCGAGCGCAAGAAGGTCCGCGTCTCGAAACCGTTGAGCGACGGCGGCGGCTTCGTCGCCGGCGGCGAACGCGGCGTCCAGCTCACCGGCCGCGAGACGCTGGAAAGCGGTAGGCATCTGCAGCCAGCCCTGCTCGACGTGGTCGCCCTGCTCGGACTGGACGAGGCGGTGGGCGCGGCCGAACCAGCCCCCGGCGGGCCCGATCTCTCCGCGCGACGCGAGATTCATGCCGAGCCAGCCGGCGGCGCGCGCGGCGCCGAGCGAGTCACCGGCATCGAGGTGGACGCGGTGAATGCGCTCCAGCAGCGCCTCGTTCTCGTCAGCGCGCCCAATCAGCGAGGCCGCGGTCGCGAGCCGCTCGAGATCCTCCACTTCGAGCGGCGCCGCCCGATCCGCCGCTGACAACGATGCGTGGGCGTCTGCCCAAGAGCGCCGGGCAAAGGCCTGGCGCCCTAGCTCGAGGTCGCGACTCTCCTGCACGTCCGGTCAATTGTCGCGGTATCCCTGCTACCGTGGGGTCACAGATCTAGAGCGAGTTCGGTTCGCGCTTCTGCGCCTTCCTACCCGTTCGTGAACGAGTAAGGGAGGTGTTTTTTCTATGGCAAGCGGAACCGTGAAGTGGTTCAACGACAGCAAGGGATACGGCTTCATCGCCCCCGAGGACGGGGGCAAGGATCTCTTTGTCCACCACAGCAACATTGCCGGTGACGGCTTCAAGAGCCTGACCGAGGGTGCGAAGGTCGAGTTCGAGTCGCGCGAAGGCGCGAAGGGCCCCGAGGCGACCAACGTCGTCGCGGTCGGTTAGTTCGAATCCAGGTCGTGGCCGCTTCGGCGGCCACGACCTCACCCGAAAGGAGCGGCTATCGCCGAGAAGGAAGCCAAGATCGAGATGGAGGGCGAGGTCACAGAAGCCCTCCGCAACAGGATGTACCGCATCCAGCTCGACAACGGACACGAGACGCTCGGCTACATGGCCGGACGGATGAAGCGATTCCGGATCCGGATCAACCCGGGCGATCGCGTCAGGATCGAGCTGTCGACGTACGACCTCGCTCGCGGGCGCATCGTTTACAGACTCTCGTGAGCATCGTCAGGTCCCGCGGCAAGCTCCTCTGGTTCAACGAGGAGAAGGGCCACGGCTTCATCGAAACCGACGAGGGCGAGCGGCTTTACGTCGACGGCCCCGGCTTCGCCGAGTCGCCGCCTGTCGGCCCGTGCGCGGGCCGCGTCGTCGAGTTCGACGTCGCGGACGGTCCCGACGGCCGTCACGCCCGCGACACACGAGTCGTCGAGGAGATCGCTCCCCGGCGCGCCCGCAGGCGCGGCTCCCGCTAGGGAGGGCCTACGGCCAGCGCGGCGGCCGCGGCTCGGCCGACGCGAGAGACACCCAGTCCTCGCGCACGGGCGCGAACACGTCGATCACGACCGCGCCGTCGGGTCCTGCGGTCGCCTCGTGCGGGACGTTCGACGGGATCGTCCACGTGTCGCCGGGCTCAACGTCGCGCGTCTCGTCGCCCACCCGGAAGCGCATCGAGCCCCGCAGGCAGACGCCGAGCTGCTCGTGCTCGTGCTTGTGCTCGGCAACGATGGCTCCGGCGTCGAGCTCCACGACCGCGAGCGACAGGCGCTCGCCAGCGACCATGCGCGCGTGGATTCCTTCCCACACCCGCTTCGGATCGAGCTCGGAGAGGTCGCGGAAAGCGTTCACCCCGGGAGTTCTATCGGGGTCGACGGCGCCACAGGATCACAGCCGTCGCGATCGCCCCGACGAGCGCCAGCCGGTTGCCGACGAGCTCCGACCGCAGACCCCTCGCCACGCGCGGACCCTACAACGCTACGTCCCGGCCCGGCTCTCCCGGATCGTCAGTGCGACGGCGCGCCGCGCGGGTCGTCCTCGACCAGCGGCTCGGCGGCGGGCACCTTGTCGACGATCACGTAGTCGTCGGACCACTCGACCGCAGTTTCGAGCTCGGGCGTCTCGTGGCCGGGCGTGACGGCGAAGCGATCGTCCTGCGCGCGCACCGACTCGTACACGTGCAGCGGCATCCGCACGCGCTCGCCGCAACCGCCCTCGACACCGCACTCGCACATGAACTCGACCATGCCGCCCGGGGACCACGCCTCCGCCGAGTCGCCGAGGTCGGCGATCCGCTCGTTCACCTCGCGGAGCAAGGCCTCGTTCCGAGCCTGGCGGGCGTACCTGTCCTCGAGGGCGGCCACCGCACGGTTGTAGCACGGTTCGCACCCGAGTAGGCGGAAGCTGGATGTGAGAACGCTCGTCTAGGCTCGCCGGATGGCCGAGCGCATCGTCACCGGCGCCTACGTGCGCGTCTGGCTGGCGACGCTGGCCGCGTTCGTCGCGTTCGGGATCATCCTCCTCGCCGTCCCGCTCTACGCCCGCGACGAGCTCGCGGCGCGCGACTTCGCGATCGGGGTCGCGGTCGGGGCGGCGAGCGTGACCGCGGTGCTGTTCAGCCCGCTGAGCGGTCGCATCGCCGACCGCCGCGGCCGCCGCGTCGTGCTCGTCACGGGCGCGCTCGTGATGGTCGTCGGGTACCTCGCGCTGCTGCTCGAGCCGCCGCTCGCGGCGCTGACCGCGATCCGGCTCCTCGTCGGCGGCGGCGAGGCCGCGGTCGTGATCGCGTCGTTCACGGTCGTCGCCGATCTCGCGCCCGAAGCGCGTCGCGGCGAGGCGATGAGCCTCGTCACCGTCGCGTCGTACGGCGGGCTCGCTTTCGGCCCGTTCCTCGGCGACCTCCTGATCGGGGACGACGGACGCTTCGAGCTTGCCTGGCTGACCGCCGCGGGCTGCGCGGCGGTTGCCGCCGCGCTCGGGCTGTCGCTTCCCGAGACACGGCCGGCCCGAGAGGGGCCGCCGGCCGGCACGATCCTGCCGCCGCGTTCGGCGCTCGCTCCCGCGCTCGTGCTCCTGCTCGCGCTGCTCGGCTTCGGCGGCTTCAACGCGTTCGCCGCGCTCTACGCGCGCGAGATCGGCGTGCGCCCGGGCGTCGTCTACGCGCTCTTCGGCCTCGTCGTCCTGCTCGTCCGCGCGTTCGGGCGGAAGATCCCGGACCGCTTCGGCGGGCGCTCGACCGCGACCGGAGCGTGCGTGACGATCGCGGCCGGACTCGCCCTGATAGCTCTCTGGGGTGAGCCCGCCGGCCTGCTCGTCGGGACGGTCGTCTTCGCGATCGGGCAGTCGCTCGCGTACCCCGCGGTCACGCTGCTCGCAATCGCGCGAACGCCCGAAGCGGAGCGGAGCGCCGCGATCGGCGCGGTCGGGGCGGCGGTCGACTCGGCGCTCGGTTTGGGGGCGTTCGTGCTCGGAACGGCCGCCGAAGTCGTCGGCTACGAGGGCGCCTTCCTGGTCGCCGGCGCGGTCGCGGCGTCGGGACTGCTCGTGCTCGCCCGCCTCGGCCCGGCGAAAACCGGTCACTTGCGCGCGGCGTAGACCCAACGTCCAGGGGTCTAGCAGGAGGTCTTTTCGATGCCGCTACGTTGGCCTGTCGCGCTGCTCGTCGCAGCAGCGCTCCTCATCCCGGCGAGCGTCCCGGCTGCCGCTCCCGGCCCGGCCGTGCCCGCAACGATCACACTGCCGAGCAAGGTCGTCCAGGGCGAGTCGGCAGTCGGGACGGTCTGTCTCGACCGCGTGCCGGATGCTTCAACCGAGGTGCTGCTCTTCACCGACAACTCGTTCGCCGCGACTGTCGATCCGACGAGCGTCACGATCACGCCGCCCGAACAATGCGCGTCGTTCACCGTGAACACGAACACGACGGGCTTCACGCGCGAGCTCAACCTGATCGTCAGCGCATTCGCGAACGACACGTTCGCGGACGAAGTCCTGCCGATCATTCCGTTCGCGGGCTACGACCTCGTCGAGGTCACGCGAGCCGACGTCAACCGCAGCTTCTCCAAGGTCACGATCGTCGCCACGAGCGACGAGTCGGGCGCCGTGCTGACCGCCTTCTCCGGCGGCGAGGAGCTCGGCGTGCTCGAGGCGAAGGGGGACCGCTACGTCGGCCGCTTCGACCTCGGCGGGAGGCAGATCAACAACGTCGAGGTGCACAGCAACCTTGGCGGTTGCGCGCAGCGCGCCGTCCCGTTCGGGAACAACTCGGTCCACTGCTGAGCCGAGGCCGCAGGGGGCGCCCGCGCGCCCCCTGCGGCTGTTAGAACCCCGGCAGTGGTCGGTTTCCCGCTTCCCGGCAGTGCTCCGCCCGTCGTTGCGGTGCCCGCGCCGGGGACGGGAGTCGGCTACTGGAACGGCTCGCCGGGCGCCGCGCTCGACGCCGACGGCACCTTCGTGGTCGCCTACCGGCTCCGCGAAGGCGCGCATCCGGAGGGCGGCGCCGCGACGATCGTCGCGCGCTCGGACGACGGCGAGCGGCTCACGACGGTGGCGACGTTGGACAAGTCCCGCTTCGGCGCGATGTCGATGGAGCGGCCGGCGGTCGTCCGCACCGACGAGGGCCGCTGGCGCCTCTACGTCTGCTGCGCGACGCCTGGCAGCAAGCACTGGTGGATCGACGTGCTCGAGGCGGACGACCCGGCCGGCTTCGCCGACGCCGACGCTCGCACCGCCTTCCCCGGCGACGAGCACACCGGCGTCAAGGATCCGCTCGTGCAGCGCGTCGACGGCGGCTGGCGAGCATGGATCTGCTGTCACCCGCTCGACGAGCCCGACGAGGAGGACCGCATGACGACGGCGTTCGCGACGAGCGCCGACGGCCTCGAGTGGCAGTGGCACGGCACGGTGATGACGCCGCGGCCGGGGACCTGGGACCAGCGCGGTGCGCGCGTGACCGCGGTTCTCCCCGACGGCCGCGCCGCGTACGACGGCCGCGCGTCGAAGGAGGAGAACTGGTTCGAGCGCACCGGCCTCGCGCGCCACAGCGGCGACGGCCGGCTGGAGCAGGTGGGCGACGACGCGGTCGCCGACGTTCGCTACCTCGAAGTGCTGCCGCTCCCGGGCGGCGGCTACCGCATCTGGTACGAGGCTCGGCTACCGGACGAGAGCCACGAGCTGCGCACGGAGCTCATACCCGGCTAGTCCCGCGGTTCGCCGTCCCAGTAGTCGAGCGGCTCGATCCGGCCGATCACGCCGACGCCGCGCCAGTTGATCTTGCCCGAGCGCGGGTAGAAGCAGATGTCGTTCGGCTTGCGCGTTCCGTAGACGAGCATCGTCATGCCGCTCGACCCCGCGCGCAGCCCGTGGGCGATCCTCGTCCCGGGCGGCCTGGCGACGACGTGCCCTGCGCGCAGCGGCACGTCCTCGCGCTTCGAGCCGAGCTTCTCCATCGTCGGTGACGGCCAGAGCTCGAGTGTCCCCTCGCCCTCGAGGATCACGAAGACTTCCTCTTCCTCGGAGTGGCAATGCACCGGCGCGCCGATTCGTCCCGGTGGGAGCCGCACCCAGTTGAGACCGGCCTGCACGGCACCGCCTCCGTCGCCGAGCTCCTTGAAGACGAACCCGCCCTCTTCCTCCTCGGTCGGCGCGTCGTCGAGGCCGACGATGTTGGTCGGCCGTTCGGCGCGCACGTCGAAGGCAAGCGGCTCGGCCTGCGCCTCGACGTCCCACGGGTCGTCGACGCGGCCCTCGACCCACGGCCACCTGAGCCGGATCGCGCCTGAACGCGGGAGCCACCCGTACTCGGTCGGGAAGTTCGTCCCGTAGACGAGGTACTCGAGCCCGTCGGAGCCCGCGCGAAGCGTGTGCTCGAGCTCGTTCGCGCGGTAGACGGCGCAGTCGCCGGCGCGCACTTCATACGCGGACTCGTCCTGCCACGCAAGGCCGGAGCCGTCGAGGACGAAGAACAGCTCCTCCGACGCGCTGTGCGAGTGCGGCGGCGTCGGCAGCATCCCCGGCTCCACGCGGACGCGGTTCACGCCGACTCCGCGCGAGCCGGCCGCCGCCCCGAGCCGTTGCCACTCCGCGTCCATCTCGCCCTTGGCGCGGCGGTAGCGCTCGACCTCGTCCCAGTGCGCCAGGCCCACGGCCGGTGACTCTAGGCTGTCGGCGTGGCGCTCGGCACGATCGACCGCGCAGAGCTCGAACGCAAGCTCGAGAACGGCGAGCAGTTCGTCCTCGTCGACGCGCTCTCGCCGATGGCGTACGCGCACTCGCACCTGCCGGGCGCGATCAACCTCCCTCCCCAGAGCGTCGACTCGTCGTGCAAGAGGCGGATCCCCGACCAGGACGCCGAGATCGTCGTCTACTGCGCGAACGAGCAATGCGAGGACTCGGTCGAGACCGCGCTCCGGCTCGTCGAGCTCGGCTACACGAACGTGCGCCACTACCCGGGCGGCAAGTACGAGTGGCGCGACGCGGGCCTCCCGCTCGAGCGCGCAGGCGCCCCCTACGTGCCCAGCTAGCCGGCCGTCGGCGCGGGCTCTACCGCGGTCTGGCCCTGCTTGCTTTGCCAGTAGCGGTTGAGCGCGCGCTGCACCTTCACGAACCAGACGAACGGGCCGATCAGGATCAGGACCCCGAGCGTCGCCCAGAGGCCGGTCCAGCCGTTGACCGGGCTCTGCTGTCCGTCCTGCGCGTACATCTTCCCGATCTCGGACGGGATCACGAACGGGGTGACGACGCCGACGACGAGGGCGATCACGAGGCCGAGGACGCCGCCGATGCCCTGGCCGCTGTGGTCCTTGACCTCCTCCTGGGTCTTGTAGACCCAGTAGAGGTAGTAGATCCCGAGCGTGATCAGCGAGATCAGGATCACGAACAGGACGCCGCGCTCCTGGCCGAGCGGACCCGTGTTGCGCGAGACGTTCACGGCGTCCCGACCAAATCAGAGTCGGTCGCCCGGTGTCAAGCGCGCGGCGATGACGTAATCTCCGCGCGCCGCATCTCAAGGAGGGGGGAGACATGCTCAGACGACTGTCCGTCGTCGCCGCAGCGCTGGTGCTGGCCGCCGTGGCGGCCACAGGAGCCAATGCCGACACGACCCTGACCGGCGAGCTGAACGGCGCGCCCTACACGATCAAGATGCCGACGAACTGGAACGGGACGCTCGTCGTCTTCGCGCACGGGTACCGCGACAAGGCGGACCATCCGGGCGAGGTCGACGACCGCTCGGCTCCGGCGTCGCCGAATGCCGCGCTCGATCCCGTGCTGCTCTCGCAGGGGTTCGCGCTTGCCGGCAGCGCGTACGCCGACAACGGCTGGGCGGTCAAGGAGGGAATTCACGACACGAGAGCGTTGACCACGCACTTCAGAGGCCTGTTCGGGAAGCCCGACCGGACGCTGCTCTGGGGGTTCTCGATGGGCTCGGTCGTGGCGTTGGCGACCGCAGAGCAGGCGAACGGGCTCTTCGACGGGTACATGGCGGCGTGTGCGGTCGCCGCCGGGACGCCGAGGGCGTGGGACGGTGCGCTCGCGCATCTGCTCGCGTACAAGGTCGCGTTCGGGATGCCCGCGTCGTGGGGGACGCCCGGGGACGTGCGGGACGACGTGGACTTCGACACCGAGGTCTTCCCGAAGCTCGCGTTCGCCGACCCGGCGACGCCGGCGTACTTCGGGAGGCTGGAGTTCATCCGCCTCGTCATTCAGGTCGCCGGGCCGGGAACGATCCCGCCGCCGCCCGGCTGGCTGCCCGGCGGCTTCTTCACGAACATGTTCTTCGGGACGGAGGCGCGGGCGGAGCTGGAGCGGCGGGCCGGCGGGCCACTCGCTCAGAACCTCACGCACACGTACACGCTCGGAGCCGCCGACAAGGCATACCTGGCAGGGCTGGGCGTGGACGCCGACGCGCTGCTCGCCGCGATGAACGCCGAACGCTACGACGCGCAGCCGAACGCGCGGAACTACGCGCGCCACTGGGCCGACTACAGCGGCAAGGTCAAGGGACCGCTGCTGACGCTGCACACGCAGGTCGACACGCTCGTTCCGCCGCAGCACGAGTCGGCCTATGCCGCGACGATCGCGGAGGCCGGACGCTCCGACAGCCTCTTCCAGGCCTACACGTCGGGAATCGGGCACTGCGCGTTCAGCGGGCCTCAGCTGCTGACCGCGCTCGGGGTGTTGAACCAGTGGGTCGCGACCGGCACGCCGCCGACCGCGGCACAGTTCCCGCCCGCGCTGGGCTTCCTGCCCGGCTTCACCCCGGCACCGTGGCCGTTTCCGTGACGTGACTCATGCCGCCGGTACCGGGACAGCTCCAGGCGACGCAGTCCTATAACGACGACTGGAGGGGGTGGCCCGTCCGCCCCCTCCACCGTCAGCACCCGATCCGCGGCTCGTTCCTCGACCCGCGCGCGCACGACCAGAAGGGCTGCGTCTACCACAACGGCGTCGACATCGGCGTCCGCGACGACATCCCCGGGCGCGGCGCGCCGCCCGGGCGCACGCACCGCGTCCACGCGATCGAGGGCGGTCGCGTCCTCGGCGCGACGGCTCCCGGCACGCGCGGGCTCGTCGACATCGCGCACTTCCGCTACGAGCACGTCGACGTGCTCGTCCGGCCGGGCGACGTCGTCGAGCCCGGCCAGCAGATCGCGTGGTCGTGGAAGGGCGACTGGCACGTCCACCTGAGCGAGTTCGTCGACCTCCCGGGCGGCAGCCGCGTCTTCGTCAACCCGCTGCGCCCGGGCGGGAAGCTGCGGCCGTACGTCGACCGCGACGACCCGGTCGTACACGAGGTGCGCTTCTACACACCGGCGACGCCGCGCTGGGGCCGGCGGCCGCCGAACGTCGCGCGCTACCCGCAGGCGGGCCGCCGGCTCGACAAGCGCCGCCTCGCCGGCCGCGTCGACGTGCGGGCGCGGATCAGCGACCCGCAGTCCTTCCGCGGCTGGTTCAACCAGCGGCCGTGGCTGTACGCGCCGCACCATCCCTTCCGGGTCTCGGTCAGCGTCGCGCAGCACGTCACCGGGCAGGTCTTCCACGACGGCGAGGTCTTCCGCTCCGAGCAGCTGATCGAGCAGGTCGCCGGCCAGCACTACGCGCCCGGCACGGAGCAGAACCTGTCCGCGGGCGGGTGCATGCGCCGCCACGAGACGCTCCGCTGCCAGGGCGTCTACTGGTTCCGGCTCTTCCCCGCGCCGTACTGGGACACGACGCGGCTCCCGAACGGGCGCTACCGGATCAGCATCCGCGTCTGGGACGCGGCCGGCAACGCGACCGTCGACAACACGGACGTGACGATCAGGAACTGAGCCTGTGACGTAAGGGCGACTCGGCGGCGTATCACGGTCGTTGCCGACCGAAGGAGTGTCCCGATGAAGCTCGCTCGTCTCGCCCTCGTCGCGGCGGCCGCCCTGGCGGCGGTCGCGTTCGCCGGCGTCCTCCAGCCCTCCGGCGCCAGCGGCCAGGCCGGCGACACGGCCGACGGCGGCCTGACCGTGCTCGGGACGGGGTCCGCGAGCGTGACGCCCGACCGCGCCACGTTCACGTTCGGGACCGTCAGCCAGGCCAGGACCGCGGCCGCCGCGCTCGACGCGAGCTCCGAGGCGGTCACGCGCGTCGTCGCCGCGCTGCGGCGCGCCGGAGTCGCGGGGTCCGACCTCCAGACGTCCGAGGTCTCGCTCTCGGCGCGCTGGAACGAGGCGGGCGACACGATCGTCGGCTACACGGCGACGAACGGCGTCACCGCGACGCTGCGCAGGTTGAGCGAAGCCGGACCGGTGGTCGACGCCGCGGTCGCCGCCGGCGCGAACCAGGTCTCCGGGCCGAGCCTGCTCGCCTCCGACCAGGCCGCGGCCTACCGCGACGCGCTGCGCGCCGCCGTCGCCGACGCCCGGGCCAAGGCGCAGGTGCTCGCGTCCGCGTCAGGCGTCAGCACCGGCGCGATCACCGCGATCGCGGAGGCCGGTGCACCGGCGATGCCGCTCGCGGCCGGCGACGCCCGCGAAGCCGCCGCGCCGATCGAGCCCGGCAGCCAGAAGATCGAGGCGACCGTGAGCGTCACCTTCGCGCTGAGCTAGGAGGATCGAAGGGGCGGGCCGCGCGGCGGAACCGGCGCCGAGTGGACGATCGAGGTCGTCGTCAGTCCGTACGGCGTGAAACGGTCGAGCAGCTCCTCGAGCTCGTCGATCGCGCGGAGGTGCAGCTTCAGGAGGTAGCAGTCCTCGCCGGTGATCCGGAAGCACTCCGCGACCTCGGGCGTCTCACGGGCGATCTCCGGGATCCTCGCGAGCTGGCCCGGCGCAGGGCGGATCCGGACGATCGCCGCGATCGGGAAGCCGACCGCGCGCGGATCGACCTCGGCCCGGTAGCCGGTGATCACGCCCGCGCGCTCGAGCCGCTGCACGCGCTCGGCGACGGCTGGTGCCGACATCGAGATCCGCCGGCCGAGCTCGGCGACGGTCAGCCGGCCGTCGGCGGTGAGCTCCTCGAGGAGTCGAAGGTTGATCGGGTCGAGGAGGTTCGCTTCGTAGGCGTTCGCGTCTCTCGTCCGAGCTTTGCGGGCCATGGTCGGCACCAACCCCTTCGTTTCGGCATTCCGCGACGATGCGGTCACCGGGAGTATGTCTGCCCGTGCGAAGACCGCGGCCGGAGCTCTACTTCGTCGGCAGCGCGATCTTCCACTACCTCGGGCCGGCCTTTGCCGTGCTGTTGTTCGCGCGGGTCGAACCACTCGGCGTCGCCTGGCTTCGGATCGCCGCCGCAGGCGCCGTCTTCGCGGTCTGGCGCAAGCCCTGGCGCGCGTTCCGCGGCGCCGACGGCGAGACGAAACGGCTCGTGATCGAACTCGGTCTCGTCTTCGCCGTGATGAACAGCTGCTTCTACATCGCGATCGACCGGCTTCCGCTCGGCACGGTCGCGGCGATCGAGTTCCTGCCGGTGATCGTGCTCGCCGCGCTCGGCACGCGAACGTTGCGAAACGCGCTGGCGCTCGCGCTCGCCGTGCCCGGGGTGTACGTGCTCACCGACGTCCGGCTCGACGGCGAGCCCGTCGGCGTCGCCTTCGCGTTCGCGAACGCGGGGCTGTTCGCGCTCTACATCGTGCTCGCGCACCGCGTGTCGCGGAGCACGGCCCTCTCGCGTCTCGACGGTCTCGCCGCCGCGATGCTGGTGGCGACGGTCGCGATCACGCCGATCGGCGGCTCGAGCGCGGCCCCTGCCTTCCTCGACCCCGTCGCACTCTGCGCGGGACTCGTCGTGGGGCTGGCCTCGTCGGTCGTCCCGTACGTCCTCGACCAGCTCGCAATGGCTCGGCTCAGCCGCGCGACGTACTCGCTGATGGTCTCGCTACTGCCCGCCACGGCGACGGTGATCGGAGTCGTCGTCCTCGCTCAGATTCCGTCGACACTCGAGGCCCTCGGCGTCGCGCTCGTCGTCGCAGCGGTTGCCGTGCACCGCGAGGAGGCGCCTGCGGCGGAGGTCAGGCTGCCGCGGCCGTCGCCGTCGTCAGCGACTCGGCCACGCGAACGAGCTCACGCCAGTTCAGCTTGTCGATCACGGTGACGCCGAGCGCTTCCCCCGTCGCTCGCACGCCGGGCATGAGACACGAGCTGAAGATCACGCACGGGACGCGGTTCCCCTGGGCGCGCAACCGCTGGACGACCTCGACGCCGCTCGGACCGGGCATCCAGTCGTCGAGGACGACGAGCGCGAACGACTCGGCGCGGCACAGGTCGATCGCCTGGCGGCCGGAGGCCGCCGGCTCGACGTCGTAGCCCGCGCCCGCGAGGACGAGCTCGAGCGTTGCACGTATGACGCGGTCGTCCTCCACGACCAGGACCCTGGGCGACGCGGCATTCATCCGTTCCAGCATCGCCGCGAACCCCTCGATCTAGCTCCCCCATTCGAGGGACTCGGCCGGCGAGGTTGTAATTTTTGTGCTAGCAGCGGGAATAGCGGCCGGTCGGAGGCCGTTCTTCCTTGTGCCGGGGCCGGTGCGTCCGGAGACGTACCCCCCATCCACTGACGAAGGAAGTGAGAAGAACTGAACACCATGCTTGATACCCCCCTGCACGCAATCCTCGACGAGGCCGAAGAGCGCGGCGAGATCGACGAGAGCGCCCTCGAGGCACTCGCGGTCGAACACGACCTCGACGAGGACGAACTCGGCGCACTCCGCGCGGAGCTCGAGTCGCGCGACGTGGAGATCGTCGCGACGCGAGCCCGAGCCGGTCTGGGAGGCGGACGCCCCCGCCGGCACCGCCGACGCGCTGACCCTGTTCATGAACCGCGCGGGGCGCTACCCCCTGCTCACCGCGGCCGAAGAGGTGACGCTCGCGAAGCTCGTGGAGCGCGGCGACGAGGCCGCGAAGGAGCGGATGATCAACTCGAACCTCCGCCTCGTGATCTCGATCGCCAAGCGCTACCAGGGCCACGGCCTGACCCTGCTCGACCTCGTCCAGGACGGCGTGATCGGCCTGAACCGCGCGGTCGAGAAGTTCGACTGGCGGCGCGGCTTCAAGTTCTCGACCTACGCGACGTGGTGGATCCGCCAGGCCTGCCAGCGCGCGGTCTCGAACCAGTCCGCCGTGATCCGCGTGCCCGTGCACGTGCACGAGCGGCGCGTGAAGATCGCGCGCGAGCGCGGCAAGCTCGAGGCGAAGCTCGGCCGCGAGCCGACTCGCGAGGAGCTCGCCCAGGCCACGCAGCTGCCGCTCAAGCACGTCGCGGAGGCACTCGACGCAGCGTCCGCCAACGTCTCGCTCAACCAGCAGGTCGGGAACGACAGCAACGGCGAGTTCGGCGACCTCTTCAGCGACTCGACGGCGACCGACCCGGCAGAGGAGGCCGCCGACGCGTTCCGCAGGAGCGCGGTGCGCCACGCAGTCGGGAAGCTGCCGGAGCGCGAGCGCCGGATCGTCGAGCTCCGCTTCGGGCTGGACGGCGACCCGCTCTCGCTCGAGGCGATCGGCGAGACGCTCGGCCTCACGCGCGAGCGGATCCGCCAGCTCGAGCAGAACGCGCTGGCGAAGCTCGCGGTTGCGCTGGCCGGCATCGCCGACGACGAGCTCGCCGACGCCGCTTAGGCAACCGGTTGCCTCGCCCCGAGCGGTCGAGTAGCTTCGGAGGATGGATCGTCCGGCCACGGAAGCGCTCAACCGCGCGCTCGACCGCTCGTGGGATCGGCCGACCGCCCGCGACTGGGCGGGTGTGCTCGGCCGGCTGCCGCTGTTCGCTCACATGCGCAAGCGCCAGCTCGCGAAGGTGGCGAAGCTGGCACGCGTGCGGGAGTTCGCGCACGGCGACGTCGTGATCAAGCGCGGCGAGCCGGGCGACGGCTTCTACCTGATCCTCGCCGGGCGCGCGCGGGTCGTCGGGAAACGCGGAGCGCGCCCGCTCCGGGTCGGCGACTACTTCGGCGAGATGGCGTTGCTCGACGGCGGGGCACGCTCGGCGACGATCGCCGCCGACGGGGAGCTCCAGACGATGGAGTTGCCCAGGCGCCCCTTCCTCCGGCTCCTCGAGCAGGAGCCGGGGATCTCGATCGCGATGCTCACCGAGCTCGCCGGCCGCGTGCGCGCGCTCGAGAAATCCCAATCGTCCTGATCTCCGTAGCTTTTACCTGGCCCTTACCACCTTCCTAGTGACTTCACAGAAACCCCGGCGAGACTTGCGCAGGCAAGTGGTTGTCAACTACCTCCCGACGACTCGGCGCCGGCTCGCCTTCCTCCTCGTCGCTCTGATCGCGTCGCTTGCGGTAGCGACCGGCGCCGGCGCCGAGATCGCCGTCAGGCAGGACGACCAGGGCCGCGCGATCACGTTCGACGTCCAGGCGGCGAACGTCGACGTCGACTGGTACGCGGGGCTCCTGCGCGCGGCCGCGCACGGCAACGAAATTGCGCAGGTGACGACGCGGATCGTCCCGGAGGAGCGCGTCGGGCAGCTTTGCGGCGCCGGCGCACAGGCTTGCTACTCCCGGTCGCGCGGCGGCGGGCTGATCATCGTCCCGGCGGGCAAGGACCTCCGCGTTGCGAGCACCTTCCTGCACGAGTACGGACACCACATCGACCGGTACTGGAGCGTCGCCGGCGTGCCCGAGCTCAACGGCACGGCCGTGTGGTGGCGGATGCGCGGGATGCAGCCGCTCCTCGACCAGGGCCGCGTCGCGTTCGACTACTCGCGCGGCTGGAGTCGGAGCGTCGCCGAGATCTTCGCCGAGGACTACTCCTGGATCCATCTCCCGTACCAGTTCGCGATCCCGTGGCTCTCGCCGCCGGACGAGACGCTCAAGGCAGCGATGCTCGCCGAGCTCGGCGGCCAGCCGACCTCGACGATTCCCGAGACGCCCGCGGCGGGGCCGCTCGTGATCAACCGCAGCGGGGCGATCGCGGCCCGTGGGCGGCAGACGCTCCCGTTCGGCCTGCTCGGCCCCGGTCGCCGCGTCACTTTCACCGCCACCGTCAGTCGCGCGACCCGAGCGGGAACCAGGGCGCGCGCCGAAGTCGTCTGCAACGGCACGCGCGTCTCGAGCCAGACGTTCGGACGCGGCCGCCGCACGCGCACGATCGACGTTCCGAACCTCGGCCCGGCCGATTGCCAGGCGCGCCTCGTGAACACGACCGGCGTGCGGCTGACCTACACGCTCCGCCTTCGCCTCGCCGTCGAGGCTTAACCGGACGGTTTAAGGTCGAAGCGTGTGCTTCGACCTCGACTCCGCGCCGCCGGTTCCTGCGCTGCGCGGCGCCGCCGTCTCGCACGACGACCTGACGCTCGAGGCGGCCGACGGCAACCGCTTCGCCGCGTTCGCTGCGACGCCCGACGAGCCGAACGGCGTCGGCGTCGTCATCCTCCCCGACGTCCGCGGCCTCTACCGCTTCTACGAGGAGCTCGGCGCTCCGCTTCGCCGAGCGCGGCTACACCGCGATCGCGCTCGACTACTTCGGACGCACGGCCGGCGCGACGAAGCGCGACGACGAGTTCCCGTACAGGGAGCACGTGACGCAGACCACCGCCGACGGCGTCCAGGCGGACGTGCGCGCCGCCGTCGAGCGGCTACGCGCCGACTGCGAGGCGATCTTCACCGTCGGCTTCTGCTTCGGCGGACGCCACTCGTGGCTCGCGTCGGCCGCCGGTCACGGGCTCGCTGGCGCGATCGGCTTCTACGGCCGTCCGGGCCGCGGGCAGGACGGCTCGCCCGGCCCGATCCAGCTCGCCGACTCCTTCCGCGCGCCGATCCTCGCGCTGATGGGCGGCGCCGACGAGGGAATCCCGGCGCACGACGTCGCTGCGTTCGAGGAGGCGCTCGAGCAAGCCGGCGTCGAGCACGAGGTCGTCACCTACCCCGGCGCGCCGCATAGCTTCTTCGACCGCAAGCAGGAGCAGTTCGCCGACGCGTCGGAGGATGCGTGGACGCGCGTCCTCGACTTCATGGAGCGCCGAAGAGCTCCGAGCACGCCGCCCGAACCCGCTCGAGCGTGACGGCCTGTCCGCTCACGCCCGGATCGACGGCGCAGGCCTGGAAGAGCAGCTCCGGTTCGTCTTCCAGATAGCCGCGAACGGCGAGCTCGACGACGTTCAGGTACGCGCGGTCCAGCGCCGCGAGCGCGGGCGGTAGCTCGCCGACCGTCTCGGCGCGAATGCCGTCGCCGTCCGCGACGCAGGGCACCTCGACGCACGCGCCGTCCGGCAGGTTCGAGATCAGCGACTCGTTCCGCACGTTGCCGTTGAAGCGGAACTCCTCACCGGTCTCGAGCGCGTTGACGATCGCGGGGGCGTACTCGTGCGACGGAGTCGGCCGCGGCGGAGACTCCGCAGCGACACGCTCGAACTCCGCGAGGTTCTCCTCGCTTCGGCGTACGTACTCGTCGAGCGGGATCCGGAAGTGCTCGATCGCCTCGGGGTCGCCGAGGAACCACGGCACGTACTCCGCGGCGTGCTCGCTCGACTCGGTCACGAAGTACCCGAAGCGCCGGAACAGCTCTGCGCGGACGGTTCGTCCGAGCCCGTCGAGATCGGCGTCGACGAGCTCGCGAAGCGCTGGGTACAGATCGCGGCCGTCCTCGGTGGCGAGGCGGAGGAAGAAGGCGAGGTGGTTGACGCCTGCAGCGCGGTAGTCGAGCGCGTCGACACCGAGGAGCTCGCGCAGCGTCTCCGCCGTTCCCTGCACGGAGTGGCAGAGGCCGACGACGCGCTCGAGCGTCGTGCCGGCGTACACCGCCCAGCAGAGCATCGCCATCGGGTTCGTGTAGTTGAGGAGCCACGCGTCCGGGCACAGCTCCGTCATCTCGTTCGCGGTCTCGCAGATCACCGGGAACGTGCGGAGCGCGCGCGAGACGCCGCCGAGGCCGAGCGTGTCGCCGATCGTCGCCCTGATGCCGTACCGCTTCGGGATCTCGAAGTCGCGGACGGTTGCCTCGTGGCCACCGACCTGGACCGTGAAGAGCACGTAGTCGGCGCCGTCGAGCGCCTCCCGCCGGTCGAGCGTCGCGCGCACGTGCCTGGCTCCGAGCCCCCGCACGAGCGATTCGGCGACGTCGAGCCGCCGCCGGTCGATGTCGTGCAGAGCGAGCTCCACGTCGCGCAGCGCCGGGTAGGAGAACAGGTCCGCGACGAGTATCCGCGTGAACGTCACGGAGCCCGCGCCGACGATCGCGACCCGCGCCAAGCTCTACCCGAGTTCGCCGAGCGCTCTCAGGTCGTCCTCGCTCGGCTGCCACTCGCCGGCGGCGGCGTTGGCGCGCACCTGCTCGGGCTTCGTCGCGCCGGCGATCACCGACGCGATCGCGGGCTGCGCCGCGAGGCCGCCGATCGCGACGTCGAGCAGCGTCGCGCCGCGCTCCTCGGCGAAGCGCTCGAGCGCCTCGACCCTGTCGTAGACCTCGGGCGTCAGCCGCTCCGGGCGTGTGACGAGCCGGCTTCCCGCGGGAGCCGGCGAGCCGCGCCGGTACTTGCCTGTGAGCAACCCACTCGCCAGCGGGAAGTACGGCAGCACGCCGATGCCGAGCCGCTCGCACGTCGGCAGCAGCTCGTCCTCGGCGCCGCGCTCGAGCAGCGAATACTCGTTCTGCGCGCTGACGAAGCGCGCCCAGCCCCGGTCGCGCGCGAGCTCCTCGGCCTCGACCACCTGGCCGCCGTCGAAGTTCGACGAGCCGACGTGGCGGACGGTGCCTTCGCGCACGAGCTCGTCGAGGGCGCCGAGCGTCTCCGCGATCGGCGTGACCCCGTCGGGCCGGTGGTACTGGTAGAGGTCGATCCAGTCCGTGCGCAGGCGCTTCAGCGACGCCTGCACCGCGGTGCGGATGTACTCGCGCGAGCCTCGGTTCGGCGGCGCGTCGTCGCTCATCGCGTGCCCGAACTTCGTCGCGAGGACGACCCGGTCGCGTCGGCCCTTCAGCGCCTTGCCGAGGAGCTGCTCGCTGCCGCCGCGGTTGCCGTAGACGTCGGCCGTGTCGAAGAGCGTGACGCCCGCGTCGAGTGCCGCGTCGACGACTGCGCGCGTTCCCTGCTCCTGCACGCGCGAGCCGAAGTTGTTGCAGCCGAGACCGACGACCGAGACCTCGGGGCCGGACGTGCCGAGCGAGCGGTAGCGCATCAGGCGAGTCTGACCACTTTGCCCGGGTTGAGAATCCCGTTCGGGTCGAAGACGTCCTTCAGCCTGCGGAGGTACGGGACGAGGTCGCCGTGCTCGCGCTCGAGGTAGTCGAGCTTGCCGAGGCCGACGCCGTGCTCGCCCGTCGACGTCCCGCCACGCTCGAGCGCCCACTCCACAAGCTCGCCCGAAAGCGCCTGCACGTTCGCCACCTCGGCTGGATCGTCCGGGTCGACCACCAGCACGAGGTGGAAGTTCCCGTCGGCGGCGTGCGCGACGATCGCCGCGGGGATGCCGCGGCGGTCTGCGCAGGCCCGTCCGTGCACCACGGCCTCCGGGAGCACCGACAGCGGCACGCAGACGTCCGTCGCGAACCACCGCTTCCCTGGAGCCTGTGCGGCGACGGCGAACGCGGCGTGGTGCCGCGCCTCCCAGAGGCGCGAGCGCGCCTCGGTCGCGGTCTCGGCCTCGAAGGCGACCACGCCCTCCCACTCGAAGACCTCACGCGCCGACGCGATCTCGTCGTCACCGCCGTCGAGCTCGACGAACAGGCTCGGCGCCTCCGCGTACGCGGTCTCCTTGTAGGCGTTGACGACTCGCAGCGTCTCCTCGTCGAGCAGCTCGCAGCGCGTGACGGTCAGCCCCGAGCCGACGAGCGCGACCGCGGAGCGGCACGCGGCGCCGACGTCCGGGAACGCGGCGCGGATCGCGACGGGCCGCTCTGGGAGCCCATGCAGGCGCAGCGTCAGCTCCGTGATCACGCCGAGCGTGCCCTCCGAGCCGACGAAGAGCGAGCGGAGGTCGTAGCCCGCCGACGTCTTCACGGTGCGCGAGCCGGGACGGACGATCGTCCCGTCCGCGAGGACGACCTCGAGCGCGAGCACGTTCGCGCGCATGCCGCCGTAGCGAACCGTGGTCGTCCCGCTCGCGTTCGTCGCGGCCATCCCGCCGAGCGAGGCGTCGGCGCCCGGGTCGACCGGGAACCAGAGACCGTGCTCGGCGAGCGCCGCGTTCAGCTCGCTGCGCAGGACGCCGGCCTGCACGCGCGCCTGCAGGTCCCCGAGGCGAACCTCGACCACGCGGTTCAGGCGCGACAGGTCGAGCGAGATGCCGCCGCGCACGGGGATCACGTGTCCTTCGAGCGACGTGCCGGCGCCGAACGGGACGATCGGGACCCCGCGCTCGTTCGCCCACGCGAGCACGCGCGCCACCTCGTCGGTTGTCGCCGGCAGCGCGACCGCGTCGGGCGCGTGGCGCGGGTGGTAGCTGAGGTCGCCGGCGTGGAGGTCGAGCACGGCCTCGCTCGTCGAGACCGCTCCGTCGCCGAGCAGAAGCCGTACCTCCTCGGCGACCGTCACCTGCGCAGGCGTCGAAGCACTCGCCGACCGAGCAGGATCGTCGCGCCGACCGTGAGCACGAGCTTGAGCGCCTTCATGCCGGCCAGCTTCGACTCGCCGCCCTGCCGCTCGCGCATGTTCACGGGCACTTCCTCGACGCGGAGTCCTGCTTCCTCGAGGCGGATCAGGCCCTCGACCTCGGGCGCGTCGCTGACGTACGGCTGCGCGAGCACGGCGGCGCCCGCGGCGTTGACCGCGTACATGCCGCTCGTGGCATCGCCGAAGGGGCGGTCGAGGCGGAGCTCCATCAGGCGTCTCAGGACGGCGATGCCGAGCTTGCGGTCCGCGCTCGGGCGGTAGCGGTACTCCTCGTAGCCGTCGCCGCCGACGAAGCGCGAGCCGACCGCGACGTCGCAGTCGCCGCTGCGCACGCGCTCGAGCAGTCGGCGCAGCTCCTCGGGCGGATGCTGCCCGTCGGCGTCTACCCGCCCGCACCACGCGTAGCCGCGCTCGGCCGCGGCGGCGTAGCCCGCAGCGATCGCGGCGCGCAACCCGCGGTTCTCCCCGAACGAGAGCACGTCCGCACCGGCCTCCTTCGCGATCTCCGCCGTCCGGTCGGTCGAGCCGTCGTCGACGACGAGGACGTCGGCGTCCGGCAGCTCGAGCTCGAGCTCGGCGAGCACGGGCGGCAGGTTCTCCTCCTCGTTCCAGGCGGGAACGAAGATCAGCGTCTCGGCCATACGGGCAACCTACCGCCCGTGAGGAGACTCGCGGACGAACGCGCGCAGCTCGCGCGCGCGAAGCGACGGCTCGACCGGCTCGAGCTCTATCCGGAGCCCGTCTCGCTGCGCGGCGTCCGCGTCCTCGTCGCGCCGGCGCTCTTCCGGCTGCCCGGGCTGCGCCGCTACCGCGGCTATGCGCTGTGGCGGACGATCCTCGTCCGCAGCGACGACGCGTCGGAGGACCTGCTCACGCACGAGCTCTGCCACGTCTGGCAGGCGCAGCAGCGGCCGTTCGCGCAACTGTGGGCGTGGGCCCGCTTTCCCTACCGTCAGAACCCGTTCGAGCGCGAGGCTCGCGCGGCGGTCGAGGCGAGCTGCCGCCAGGCCGACGCGGGGATCCGGCCGGCGAGGCGGTAGCGGCTCTCGCCGAGCGGCTCGAAGATCGCCGCCTCGCCCTCCTCGATCTCGACCTTCGTCGCGGCCTCGAGGTTCTTGATGTGGCCGACGACGACCGTGTTCTCGCCGTTGGACGGCGCAGTGCCGAGCAGCCGCCGCAACGCGCGCACCCGGCCGCCGTACGTGCCGACGCCCTCTGTCGGGATGCCGGTCAGCGCCGGCACGGTCTCGTAGCGGCCGAACGCGAGCTGCGCGGTATCGCGCGTCCGGCAGTACCCGCTCGAGAGGACCTCGCCGACCGGGATCTCGAGCGTTCGCCACGCTCGACCGAGCTCCCGCGACTGCTCGCGGCCGAGATCGTCGAGGTTGCGCTGGCCGGAGCAGTCGGTCAAGGGCACGCGGGGATCGTCCTCCTGCGCGTGGTCGGTGGCCGCATGCCGGAGGAAGACCACGTAGCCGCCGCCCTGCAGGCGCTCGACCAGCTCGAGCGGGCCGCCGGGGCGGGCACCCTCGTCGCTGCCGCCGCACGCGCCGAGTAGCGCGGCGACGAGGACGAGAAGCGTGCGACGCACCGGCCGAGGGTACAGCGTGGTCGTGGCCCTGCTCGAGCGCGTCTCGATCTACGGTTTCCGCGGCGCGCGCGAGGTCGAGCTCGCCCCGCAGCGGCTCTGCGCGCTCGTCGGCGAGGCTTCGAGCGGCAAGTCGACGGTCCTGACGGCGATCTGGATGCTGCTCGAGGCCGGCGCGCCCGTGCCGAACGCGCACGACGTCTCGCGCGGCGCGGGCACCGGACGAATCCGCGTCGAGGCGAAGGCCGGCGACGGGGCGTACTTCCTCGACGCCCGTCCGCCGGCGACACTGAACCTGAACCGCGAGGGAGCGCCGCCGGTCGTCTTCCTGCCGGCGTCGCGCCGCGGCGGCGATCTCGTCTCCTCGGCCACGCATCCGAAGGCGACGAAGGCCGCCGACCTGATCCGGCCGCCGGCGGGCATCGCGGACGGCGGCGTCGCGCTGATCCAGGCGGTCGAGCGCCTGCTCGAGGCGCGCGTCCGCGGCCTCGTGCTCCTGATCGAGGAACCCGAGCTGTACCTCAGCCCGCAGGCGCAGCGCCACCTGTACCGGCAGCTGCGCGCGCTTGGCACGCGCGGGAACCAGGTGCTCTACTCGACGCACGCGTCGTCGTTCCTGAGCGTCGCGCACCTCGACGAGCTCGCGCTCGTGCGCCACCGGCCTGGTGCCGGCACCGTGCTGTCGCAGCCGCCGGCGCTCCCGTCGGACGAGAGCTTTCGGGCGCTCGCGGAGTTCGACGCCGAACGCGCCGAGCTCTTCCTCTCGCGCGCGGCGCTCCTCGTCGAGGGCGTGACGGAGAAGCTCGTCTTCCCGTTCGTCTTCGAGGCGCTCGGCTACGAGCCCGACCGCGAGGCGATCGCGATCCTGGAGACGGGCGGCAAGGCGAACATGCCTCTCTACGCACGCATCTGCAACGAGTGCGGGATCCCGTACGTCGTCGTCCACGACCGCGACGCGCCACGCGGACAGCGGCCGAACGAGTCCGAGCGGATCACGAACGCCGCGATCCGCGAAGTCGCCGGCAAGGGCCGGGTCGTGCAGCTCGCGCCCGACTTCGAGAGCGTCGTCGGCCTGAAGACAGGCAGCGGCCGCCGCCGCGGGGGCAAGCCGGGGCGCGCCTACAAGCGCTTCAGCGGCGGCAAGCCCGTGCCGCCAGAGCTCGTGGCCGCGGTCGAGCGCGTTGTCGCTGCGGCGCGCGGGGGCGCTAGGCGACGCCGCGCCGAAGGGCCGTCCACCAAGCCGCCGGGAGACGCCGCCGCGCGGTCTGGAGCGCAGCGTGCAGCGCCGGCGTAGCGTCCTCGTACACACCCTCGCCGTGACCGGTGAGCACGTGGCGCGGGTAGACGCGGCGGAGTGAACGAGGCGGCCAGAGCCGCAGGAGCGGATGGAGGCCGATTCGCTCGCCCGGCGCACGGAAGTAGCCGAGGGTGCCGACCGCATCTGCGCAGACGAGCACGCGCCGCTCGGGCCACCAGAGCGCGACCTCGCGCCAGACGCCGCGTGCAACCGGGAGGAACTCGAAGGGCGCGCCGTCGATTCTCTCGGTCGGAACGACGTAGTGCGGCGTGCCGAGCTCGCCCGCCAGCCGTCGCGAGTCGCGGCCGTGGCGGTCGAGGAGCTGCAGCACGCCGCGCACCTCGCCGAGCGTGCGCGCGCGCTCGACGGCATCCGGCCACGCGACCGGGTCGATCAGCCAGACGCCACCTTCGGCGACCAGTGCGTGCGACGTGCGCGGGACGGTGCCGCCCTCGTCGATCCAGCCGAAGCCGAAGTCCTGCTCGTCGCAGTAGCGCATGGGTCAGTGTTGGAGCTTGCGGGCGAGCGGCACTGCGTACCAGAAGACGACGATCACGGCGGCGACGCCCGAGGTCAGCAGCGCGGGCACCACCGGCGAGTGGAAGAGAAAGTCGGTGACGAAGAAGAGCGCGCAGCAGATTCCGCCCGCGAGACAGACGGTGCCTGCGAGCGCCAAGCGGTTCGAGACCCTCAACAGCGCGTCCTTGTCGCGGTCGCGGAAGCGGATCCGGTGGTACGGCGTCGGCGCGATCAGGAGCGCCGAGCCGAGCGCGGTGAACGTCAGCGCGGCGAGGTACGCGTATTTCTGCAGGTCGTTGACGCGCTCGAAGGCCTGCGAGAACGGCGCGATCAGCAGGAACCCGAACAGCACCTGCACGCCGGGCAGCGTCACGCGCAGCTCGTTCAGCAGCTCGATCAGCTCGCGGTTGAGGTCCTCCTGATCCGGCTCGGCCACGGCGGGACTCTAGGGGGTGAGCCGCTCGATCACCCAGGCGTCGCCGTCCGGGCGATAGCGGAGGCGGTCGTGGAGCCGGTCGGCCCGGTGCTGCCAGAACTCCCAGACGTCCGGCGAGAGGCGGTAGCCGCCCCAGTGCTCGGGTCGCGGCGGCGCGTCGCCGACGTCGTCGACGAGCGCCTCGAGCGCGGCTCGGTCGGCGACGACCTCGCTCTGCGGCGAAGCGGCCGCGCTGGCCCGGCTCGCCGGCGGGCGTGTCTCCCAGTACGCGTCGGACTCGGTCGCGCCGAGTCGCGCGACCCCGCCCTCGACGCGGACCTGGCGCCCGTGCCCCGGCCAGTAGAGGAGCAGGGCAGCGCGCGGGTTGGCCTCGAGCTCACGGCCCTTGCGGCTCGTGTAGCCGCTGAAGAAGGTGAGCCCGCCCGCATCGACGCTCTTCAGCAGCACCATCCGCACCGAGGGCCGGCCGTCGGGCGTCGCGGTTGCGAGCGCCGCGCGGTCGAGCGGTTCCTCGCGGAGCCAGTGCTCGAGCTGCCGGAGCGGGTCCGGTTCGGCGTCGGCCTCGAGCAGCTCCACCGGGCGAGCCTAGCGCTTGACAGGCGCTCGATGTAAGCGTAGACTTACCGTTAGTCATGGCTTACGCATTGGCGATGGACGCGCTCGGGGACGGGACCCGGCGGCAGATCCTCGAGCGACTGCGGCGCGGGCCGCGGGCGGTCGGCGAGCTGGCGGCCGACCTTCCGGTCAGCCGGCCGGCGGTCTCCCAGCACCTGCGCGTCCTCAAGGAGGCAGGGCTCGTGACGGAACGACGGAACGGAACGCGCCGTCTCTACCGGGTCGACCACGAGGGCCTGGCCGAGGTGCGCGACTACTTCGACCGCTTCTGGACCGACGTGCTCGCCGCTTTCCAGGCGGCCGCCGAGGCGGAAGCCGACAAGGAGGACGAATGACGATGCAAGCGACCGAGACGGACGCCATCCGCAAGAGCGTCGTGGTGCCGCTTCCGATCGACAAGGCGTTCCGGCTCTTCACCGACGGGGTCAACACGTGGTGGCCGTTCGCCGGTCACTCGATCGGCGGCGAGCAGACGGAAGCGGCCGTGTTCGACGTCGAGGCGAAGCGCCTCTACGAGCGCGATGCGGACGGGTCCGAGCACGACTGGGCCGACATCCTCGCGTGGGAGCCGCCCGACCGGTTCGTGCTCGGCTGGCGGGTCAACCCCGACGCTCCAGTCACGGAGGTCGAGGTCCGGTTCCTGGCCGACGGCGCCGAGACGCGGGTCGAGCTCGAGCACAGCGGCTGGGAGCGGCGCCGCGCCGAAGAGCGCACGAGCTACGACGGCGGCTGGGGCAAGGTGCTCGCCGCGTACGAGGCGAAGGCGAAGAGCTAGACGACGTCGCGGAGCAGGGCTGCGACGTCGTCGTGGCCCTGCTCCTCGGCGAAGGAGAGCGGCGTTCTGCCTTCGTCGGTCGCCGCGCGCGGGTCGGCTCCGTGCGCGAGCAGGTCGCGCACCATCTTCGAGGTCGCCGTTGTGCGAGGCCGCGTGGAGTGCCGTGAACGCGCCCTGCTGGCGCGCGTTCGCGTCGGCGCCGGCCTCGAGCAGCGCTTGGACGATCTCGGCCGACCCACCGGCGGCGGCGCTGTGCAGCGGCGTCACGTCGCCGAACGTCGGCGAGACGGCGTGCACGTCCGCCCCGCGCTCGAGCAGCAGGCGCGCCGCCGGCGGCTGGGCGAAGAACGCGGCGAAGTGGAGTGCCGTGCCGCGGTCGCTCGACCACGCCGTCGCGAGTCCGGGCTTCTCGTCAAGAAGTGCTCGGAGTCGGTCGGTGTCGCCGAGCGTCGCTGCCTCGAAGACGTCGAGCTCGCTGCGCTCGCCCCGGATCGCGGCCGTCACGTCCTCCGGAAGGCCGAAGTAGCGCGTGAGCATCAGGGCCGAGACGCCGTTCTCGTCACGCTCGTGAGCGAGCTCGGGGTGCTCGGTGACGAGCGCTCGGGCCCCCTCGGCGTCCGCTGCCTTGATCGCCTCGATCAGCCGTCCATTCATTTAGTTAGCCTAACTAAGTATGAGGCGCGCTGCAAGACTGACCGACACGGCCGACCGGCTGCATTCGGCAGCGATCCATCTGCTCCGGCGCGTGCGGGCGTCGGACGTCGAGACCGGTTTGTCCCCCTCCAGGCTCTCACTCCTGTCGGTGCTCGTCTTCGGCGGCCCGAGGACGCCGAGCGAGCTCGCCGCCGCGGAGCAGGTGCGGCTGCCGACGATCAGCGGCCTCGTCGCCGGCCTCGAGGCCGAAGGTCTCGTTCGCCGGTCACCGCATCCCGCCGACAGGCGCGCCGTCCGGATCACGGCCACCGCGAAGGGACGGCGTCTGCTGCAGCGCGGGCGGACGCGCCGGCTCGAGCACCTCGTGGAGCTGCTCGAGCCGCTCTCCGCCGCCGAACTGGCCACGCTCGCGGAGGCGGCCGCGATCCTGGAGTCGGCGCTCAGCGGAAGAGGTCGCGGTCGGGCGGGATGACGAGCTCGCGCGCCGCGCCGTCGCCCGCGAGGTCGAGCCCGCGAACGACCGCCGCCGGGATGCCGTCGGCCTTCCCCATCACGAGCTGGGCTGCGCCCGCGAGCTCGTCGGCGACGGCGATCTGCGTCGAGCGGAGCACGTAGCCGGAGCGGTCGCGCGTCCCGCGCAGGTCGTCGAGCACGCGCACCCCCGCCGCGCCGATCGCGACGTCGGTCGTGCCCATGCGGAACGGCCGCCCGAACGAATCGCTGACGATCACGCCGACGTCCTTGCCGGTCAGCTCGCGCAGACGCCCGCGGATGCGTGCGGCGGACGCGTCGGGATCGAGCGGGAGGAGGACGAGCGTGCCCGGCTGCGGCGCGTTCGAGGCGTCGACGCCGGCCGAGCCGCAGACGAAGCCGTGCCTGGTGCGCGCGATCACGAGCGGCGGCCGTGCCCGGACGATCGCGTCGGCCTCGCGCAGGATCGCCTCGAGCTTGCGCGGGTCGTCGTCCGCCGCCAGCTCGCGCGCCTGGTCGGACGGCTCGAGCTCGTCGAGCCGCACGACTCGCCCCTCCGCCTTCGAGACGACCTTCTGCGCCAGCACGACCACGTCGCCGTCCTCGAGCTCGATCCGCTCGGCGATCCGGGCAGCGAGATCGTCCCCCTCGGCGATCTCGGGGAGGCCGGTGACCGGGATCACGTTCATACGCCGGTGAGCCTGATGCCGGCGTGCGCCCCGTAGCGCTTGTTCACGTTCACGATCGCGGCAGTCATCCCCTCGAGCGCGCGGGCGAGCTCGAGCGGGCCGACGTCGAGGGCGCGGCCGGCGACGATCCGGGCCGCGACCTCGAGCACGATGCTCTTGGCGGCGTCGTCGTCGCCGCAGATGAGCGCGTCCTCGTCTGGGCGGCCGGCTGCGAGCTTGGCGGCGGCGAGTGAGTGGAGCCCCGCGACGACCGGCACGTCGACGACCTCGGCGATCTGCTCCGCGAGCGAGGCCTTGTCGTCGTTCGGCAGCGCCTGTCGCTCCCGGAAGCGGAGCTCGCTTGCGACCGACAAGAGAGGTGCGTCGCCGAACGACGCGCTGTTCCCGCGTGCGGTGGCGACCGCGGCGTCCGCGTTGCACGAGATCACGACGAGGTCGGCGCCGGCGATCGCGTCCTCGTTGCGGGCGCCGCGAACGCCGAGCTCCTCTGCGACCCCCTGCGCCTTCGCCTCCTCGCGCGAGCCGATGACGGCTTCGTCCTCGCCCGCCTCTCGCAGCCGCACCGCGAGTGCTTGGCCGAACGGGCCGGTGCCGCCGAGGATCGCGACCCTCACGCCGCGAGCACCGTCTCCGCGAGCCGCCGCCGGGCCGCGGCGTCCGACATCAGCGTCTTCGTGACGAGCGGCCGCACGGCGAGATTCTCCACGTCCGCAGCGTCCGCCTCGTCGATCACGAGAACGTCGATCAGGCCGCGATAGCACGACGCGACGTGCGCGGGCGTCGTGCCGCCGGCGAGCCGCGCGAGCATCCGGTCGGCCGGCCCCTTGACGGCGCGGCCGCCGATCAGCGGGCTGACGGCGACGGCGGGCACACGCCGCTCGCGCAGCGCCGCCTCGATCTCGGCGACGGCCAGGATCGGGCCGATGCTGACGTAGGGGTTGCTCGGCGCGAGCAGGATCAGGTCGGCGGCGGCGAGCGCCTCGAGCACGCCCGGCGCGGGCCGCGCCCGCTCGGCGCCCTCGTAGCGAACGCCGTCGACCTCGTCGCGGTGCCCGCGTGCGACGAACCACTCCTGGAAGGGGAAGGAGCCGGCCGGCGTGTCGATCCAGGTGCGCAGCCGGTCGTCGGTCGCCGGCAGCAGGCGGAGCTCGAGCCCGAGCGAGCGGGCGAGCCGTTCGGTGACCGCGCTGAGCGGCTCGCCGCGACGAAGCGCCGCCGTCCGGACGAGGTGGAGACCGAGGTCCCGGTCGCCGAGGCGGAACCACGTCTCGCCGCCGAGCTCGCCTGCCGCTTCGAGTGCGTTCCACGTCTCGCCGGCTCGGCCCCAGCCGCGCTCCTCGTCGGCGAGGCCGGCGAGCGTGTAGACGATGCTGTCGAGGTCGGGCGAGACGTGGAGCCCGAGCACCTCGACGTCGTCGCCGACGTTGCCGACCACCGTCAGTTCGTGGGGATCGACGACTTCGACGAGACCACGCAGGAAGCGGGCGCCGCCGACGCCGCCGCTCAGGACCGCGATCTTCACGTCGCCCGGGCCGCGAGCGTCCGTGGACCCACGCGTGCGCGCAGCCGGTCGAGGTCGTCCAGTGAATCGACGTCGTCGGCGAGGTTCGGGATCTCGGCCGCGACCGCGGCCAGCCCGTGCGTGCGCGCGTGGCGCCGGAAGCGCTCGGCGCTGCCGGCTCCGTAGAGCGGCGCGAACACTTCCGGCGAGGAGAGCCCGAGCGCGTTCGTCGTGCCGTCGTCTGCGGCGACGAACGCGAGGCCCCCGGCGGGGATGGCCGCCTCGAGCGCACGCAGGTCGTCGTGGCGCGCGCAGGGGAGGTCGGCGTTGACGACGAGGACGCTCCCCTCCAGCTCGCTCAGCGCGGCGACGACGGCCGGCCCCTGGCCGCCGCCCGGGTCGGCGACGACGCGGGCGCCCCGTTCGTGCGCGACACCGGCGGCGAGCTCGTCCTCGGTGACGACTACCGGCCGGCCCGCTTTCACGCAGGCGGCCAGGACGTCGTCGAGCATCGCCAGCGCGAGCGCGGCCCGCTCGTCGTCCGCGAGGGGGCCTAGACGCTGCTTGCCGTTCGCCCCGCGAAACGGAACGACGATCGCGACCATCGCTCGGGGAGACTATCCCGGTGGAGAACGCTGCGATCGCGGCCGAGCTGGAGGCGTTCGCCGCGCTGCTCGAGCTCAACGGGGCGAGCTTCTACACCGCGCGCGCGTACCGGCGGGCGGCCGAGCTGATCCGCGGGACCCCTGCGCCGATCGAAGAGCTCGTGCGCGAGGGGCGCGTCCGCGAGCTGCGCGGGATCGGCCCCGGCATCGAGGCGCGCCTGCGCGAGCTCGTCGAGACGGGTGAGCTCGCCGAGCTGACGGAGCTGCGCGAGTCGCTGATGCCGGAGCTCGTCGGCCTCGGTCACCTGTTGGGCGTCGGGCCGAAGCGGATGCGCGAGCTCGCCCACGCGCTCGACGTGCGGACGGCGGACGAGTTCAGGGAAGCGGTGCTCGAGGGGCGGCTGCAGTCCGTCCCGGGCGTCGGGCCGAAGACCGAGGCCAAGCTGCGCGCGGGCCTCGACCGCGCCGCGAAGCCGAAGCCGCGGCGAGGCCTGCTGCTGAACCGAGCGTGGGTGCTCGCCGGCGGCGTGGCTGACGCGCTCGGCGGCGAGGTCGCGGGCGACGCGCGCCGGTGGCGCGACTCCTCTGAGGACTTCGCGATCGTCGTCGCGGCGGACGAGCCCGCCCCCGTGGTCGACGCCTTCGAAGCGCTGACCGAGATCGTCTCGATCGTGGAGCGCGACGAGCGGCGCGCGATCGGCGTCACCGTCGACGGCGTGCCGGTCGAGCTCGTCGTCCCGGAGCCGGCCGCCGCCGGCACCGCGCTCGTGCGGGCGACGGGGTCGCCCGAGTACGTCGGAGGCCTCGAGCCGCTGCCCGCCGGTGGAGACGAAGCTGCGGTGTTCGCCGCGCTCGGCGTGCCCTGGTGCCCGCCCGAGCTCCGCGAGCGTGCGCACCGCGACGAGCCGCCACCGTTCCTGCTCCGCGGCGACGACGTTCGCGGCGACCTGCACGTGCACACGACCTGGTCCGACGGCAAGGCGAGCGTGCTCGAGATGGGCGCCGCCGCGCTGGAGCTTGGGTACGAGTACCTCGCGATCTGCGACCACACGACGAACGTCCGCGTCGTCCCTGGGCTCGATGCCGACGACGTCCGGCGCCAGGCCGAGGAGATCGCCGAGGCGAACGAGCGGCTGGCGCCGTTTCGGGTGCTCCGCGGGATCGAGTGCGACATCCTCGCCGACGGCCAGCTCGACCTTCCCGACGACGTGCTCGCGGAGCTCGACTGGGTGCAGCTGTCGCTGCATGCGGGACAGCGGCAGGCGGGTGCGGAGCTGACGAGGAAGGTGACCGAGGCGATGCGGCATCCGGCCGTGCGCTGCCTCTCGCACCCGACCGGGCGCCTGATCAACCACCGGCCGCCGAACGCGCTCGACCTCGAGCGCGCGATCGAGGTCGCGCTGGAGGAGGGAGTCGCGCTGGAGGTGAACGGCCTGCCCGACCGGCTCGACCTGCGCGACGAGCACGTCCGCCTGGCGATCGAGGCGGGCGTGCAGATCTGCGTGAACACCGACGCGCACTCGGTGCGCGGCCTGGGCAACATGCGGCTGGCGGTCGCGACCGCCCGGCGTGGGTGGGCAACGGTCGGCGACGTGCTGAACACGAAGCCGCTCGAGCAGGTGCTGGCCCTGCGTCGCCGTTGAGGAACGATCGTCGCGAACTCGGCGCGAAGAGGGCACAGACACGGCACGGCTCGACGGGTACCGTCGAAGCCGGGAGGCGGGTGGCCCACTACCCCGCCCCGAGGGGTGGGGATCGGCTCTGGGGCGTCGCCCTGGTGCCTAGGCCGCGCTGGCGGCGCCCGGCCCTGCCGTCGACCACTCCGAGAGGTCGTACCAGTGCGTCTCCCGGAGGGCTGCGGCGACCTCGGGGTCGGTGTGCTCGGCGTAGAAGACGTGCCGCTCGAGGTCGCAGCAGATCGCGACCGTCTCCTGCGCGACGTTCTCGATGTTCACGATCGCGTCGGCCGGGAGCTTCGCCTCCGCGAGCGTGTAGTGCTTGAACTGGAGATCGGGCGCGATCTCCATCAGCCGCGGCCAGTCGGGGCACGTGCGCGAGCTCATCCGCTGCGTAGTTCGGCGGCCGTGCCGATCTCCTCCCTGCGCCAGCGGCCCTCGAGCCTCACGAGACCCCCCTCGCGGTCCTGCGGGATCACGTACAGCCGCAGCGCGTCGTCGAGCCAGTGGTAGAGATGCGCGCCGTCGGCCGAGACCAAGCCGAACCTGAGCTTGAAGCGACCCTCGGCGAGCGGGAGCTCCTCGACGTCGAACCGGAAGACGTGGTCGGCGGCACCGTCCCAGCCGAGCTCCGCCGTGCTCGTCGACCCGCCCGCGATCAGCGCGCCTCCCCACTCGCGCAGCTCGAACTGCAGCTGCGGCGGCGGAATCGGACGCTCCGCGAGCACGCGCAAGCGCACGGTCAGCTGCTCGCCGGCGACGAACTGGATGCGCTCCTCGCCGTCGGCGCCGTGCAGCGCGACCTCGGCGATCCGGGCCTCGCCGCTCCCCCACTCGGTCAGGCCGGCGCCGCGCTCGGCCGGGTCGCGGTCCTCCGCGAGGTGGGAGCGGTAGCGGAGGATCGCCTCGTGGGTCGGACCGTCGAACTCGACCATCCCGTCGCGGAGCAGGACCGAGCGCTCGCACAGGCGCTCGACCGAGGAGGCGTCGTGCGAGACGAAGACGATCGTTCCGCCGCGTTGCTTGAACTGCGAGATGCGGCCGAAGCACTTGCGCTGGAACTCCTCGTCGCCCACGGCGAAGATCTCGTCGAGCAGGAGCACGTCGGCGTCCACGTGCGCCGCGACCGCGAAGCCGAGCCGCATGTACATGCCGGCCGAGTAGGTGCGAACGGGGAGCTCGAGGTACGCGCCGATGCCCGCGAAGTCGGCGATCTCGTCCATGCGCTCCCTGATCTGTGCGCGCGAGAGACCGTGGAGCGCACCGTTCAGGAACACGTTCTCGCGTCCGGTGAACTCCGGATGGAAGCCGGCACCGAGCTCGAGCAGCGACGCGACGCGACCGCCGACGGCGACGATGCCCGCGCGTCGGCTTGATGATTCCGGCGATCAGCTTGAGCAGCGTCGTCTTGCCCGAGCCGTTGCGCCCGACGAGCCCCACGGCCTCGCCGGGGGCGGCGAGCAGGTCGACGCCCGAGAGCGCCCAGACGTCCTCTCCGCGCCCGCGGCCGCGCGTGACGATCAGCTCCTTGAGCGTGCGCGCCTCTTTCGGATAGACGCGGAAGCGGCGCGAGACCTCCTCGATCCGGATCTCGCCTGCTCGGATCACGCGTTCGACGGTACCGCAAGAACTCGCCGGACCAGCCCGGCGAGGACGTCGACGAAGCGTGGGTCGGCGTTCGGCATCTCGATCCGCGCGAGCTCGACCCCGAGCTCGCGTGCCCGCTGTGCGGCCTCGACGTCGAGATCCCAGCCGATCTCGAGATGGTCGGCGACGAATCCGACCGGGCAGAGGAGCACCTTGCGCACGCCGCGCTCGGCGAGCGCGTCCAGGTGCTCGAGGATGTCCGGGCGCAGCCAGGGCACTCCCGTCGGCGACTCGGACTGGAACGAGAACGACCACTCGTCGACGGCCGCACGTTCGGCGACCAGCCGGGAGGTCTCGAGCAGCTCGGCTTCGTAGTCGCCGCTCCCCTCGACGGGGAGGCTGTGCGCGGTGAAGACGACGTGCGCGTCCGTCCCGCGCACGCGGTCGGCGAGCAGGTCGACGAACCCGGGGTCGTCGCCCCAGCGCTCGACGAAGACGAGGTCCGCGCGCCCGCCGAGCGCCTCCTCGAGCTGACGGCGGTAGCCGCCGATCGAGAGCGGCGAGTAATGCGGCGCAAGCACCAGCCCCACGATCGTCCGCGCGCCCGCTTCGAGCGCGCGCTCGACCGCCTCGCCGATGTGCGGGTGCCAGTGCTTCATGCCAGTCCACACGGGGATCGCGAGCTCATGCTCGAGCCCCGCCCGCGTCTGCTCGGTGATCGCGTTCAGCGGCGAGCGCTGCTCGATGCCGAGCCGGCGGTAGCGCTCGACGAGCTCGGCGAGCCGCTCGGGAGCGATCGGGCGGCCGGCGCGAATGTCGGCGTAGTAGGCGGGGACGTCCTCCAGGCGCTCGGGCGAGCCGTAGGCCATCAGGACGACGGCGGCGCTCAGACGCGGACCTCGGTCGTGAGCTCGTGCACGAGCTCCCGCAGCCGCCCCAGCGCCGCGGGCTCGGTCGCGGGCAAGACGCCGTGCCCGAGGTTGAACACGTGCCCGGGCCGGCCGCCGGCTCGGTCGAGCACATCGCGGGTCGCCGCCGCGACGCGCTCCCAGGGCCCGAGGAGCACGGCCGGGTCGAGGTTGCCCTGCACTCCGAGGTCTTCGCCGACGAGCGACCAGCCCACGTCGAGCGGCACGCGCCAGTCGAGCCCGATCACGTCGCCGCCCGCGTCGGCCAGCGCTGCGAGCAGGTGCGTCGTCCCGGTCCCGAAGTGGATCGTCGGCACGTCGACCGCGTCGAGGATGCGCTCGGAGTACGGCGCGACGAACTCCGCGTAGTCGGCCACCGAGAGCGCGCCGACCCAAGAGTCGAAGAGCTGGATCACGTCGGCGCCCGCCTCGACCTGGGCCGTGACGTACGCCGCGAACGTGTCGGCGAGCTTCGCGCAGAGCGCGTGCCACGTCTCGGGCTCGCGGTACATGAGCGTCTTGACGGCGGTGAACTCGCGTGTCGGCTTGCCCTCGATCACGTAGCCCGCGACCGTGAAGGGCCCGCCGCAGAAACCGACGACGGCCTGATCGTCGCGGAGCTCCGCCCGCACGAGCCGAACCGCCTCGAGCACCGAGCTCGCCGCCTCCTGCGGGTCCGGGACGCGCAGGCGCTCGACGTCGGCGCGCGTGCGCACGGGAGACTCGATCACGGGCCCGACGTTCTCGACGAGCTCGACGTCGATCCCCATCCCGACGACCGGCACCATGATGTCCGCGAACATCACGGCCGCGTCGACGTCGTGCCGACGGACGGGCTGAAGCGTCACCTCTGCCGTCAGCTCCGGGTCGGCGACGACGTCGAAGAGCGATCGGCCCTTGCGCAGCTCGCGGTACTCGGGCAGCGAGCGGCCGGCCTGACGCATGAACCACACCGGCGTGCGCTCGACCGGCTCGCGCCGGCAGGCGCGCACAAGCAGCGGTTCCATGGTGCCTAGACTAGACGGCAATGGGACGGCCGCTCGCGGTCCGCTGGCGCGCGCACGAGCTGCCGGAGTTCCAGGCGGGCACGCTCGCGACGGCGCGCGTCGAGCTCGAGAACGCGGGCGAGACGCCGTGGCGCGGCGACCGCTTCACCGTGTCGTACCACTGGCTCGACGAGCGCGGGAACGCGATCGTCTGGGACGGGCTGAGGTCCCGTCTCGACCTACCGGTCGATCCGGGGCAGGTAACGAGCGTCGACGTTCAGATCCGAAGCCCGATTCCCCCGGGCAACTACCGCCTCGCGATCGACATGGTCGACGAGGGGCGCTTCTGGTTCGGAGAGCTCGGCGAGGAGACGCTCGACGCCGACGTCGTCGTGCAGCCGCGGGACGGGAGCCCGGTCGCGCACCTGGGCGAGGCGCTCCCGGCGCCGGACTGGCACGAGCGTGTGCTCGCCGCTCACCGCGAGGGCTACGCGGTCGTCGGCGGCGCCGTCGAGGCGCGCCGCCGGCCGCGCGAGCTGCAGCCGTACACGCCTCCCGGCCGCGTCCCGAACTTCCCGCATCCGCTCGTCTGCCCGTCGGTGCTGGCGGGTGTCGAGGTGGAGTGGACCGAGGTCGCCGGCCTCCCCGCGGCGTTGCCGCCCCCGGGCGAGCCGGCGCTCTACGACGGCCGGATCAGAGTTCGACTGCCATCCGGTCGTCGACGCGGCTGAACGCCCAGGCGCCCAACACCAGGGCGACGACGGCCGAGACGCAGAGGTAGACGACGTCGACCGGATTCGGCAACTCGCCGAAGAAGAGCGGGTCTCGGATCGCGTCCACTGCCGGCGCGACGAAGTTCACGTAGTGGATGACGTCGGCGAGCCAGTCGTACTCCGCGGCCGCGCCCGGCAAGCTGTCGGTCGTGTAGAGGATCGGCGTCAGGAAGAACCACGGCAGCAGCAGCGCGCTGACGAGATGCTCGACGTCGCGGAAGACGACCGTCGCGCACGCGACGGCGAGCGCGAGACCTGCGACGAGCAGGACGAAGACCGCGGCGAGCGGGACCGCGACCCACTCGGTCGCCCGGACGCGCGGGAGGAAGGCGAAGTTGAGCACGAGCACGACCGCGAACATGACGACGAACGCGACGAGGTTCGTCGCGACCGACGAGAGCGGGACGAGCTGTCGCGGGAAGCGCGTCTTGCGGATCAGCGCCGCTGCCTCGAGCAGGCTCTTCGAGGCGGCCTGGAGCGAGTTGGCGAAGAAGACCCAGAGCACGAGCCCGGTGAGCAGGAACAGCCCCGGGTAGTCCTGGTCGATCACCTGCCAGAGCAGCGAGAAGACGACGAGGTAGATCGCCATCAGGAGCAGCGGGTTCGCGAGCGACCAGACGACGCCGAGGAGCGTGCCCTTGTACTTCGCCTCGAGATCGCGCCGGAAGAGCGAGCCGAACAGCTCGCGGTAGCGCACGAGGTCGGCGTACGTGCTCACAGAGCCTCTTCCGAGGCAAGGACTCGTTGCCGGGGCGCGCTGGGTGGTGCGAGGCAAGGACGCAGGGAGCGCTCGTATCCGGAGTGATACGGGCGCGACTGAGGACGCCGCATCGCGCCGCCCAGCGCGGCCCGGCGACACAGCTCCTTGTCTTGGGAGAGGCTCATAACAGTCTGCGGCCGAAGATCGTCAGCCCCGAGTATTCGCTTAGGTTCTGGGTCACGAGGGTGGCGGCAGTTCGCCCGACGAGCGGCACGCGCAGTACGTGGCGCAGCTTGCGCCGCTGCTTGATCACGTCGTAGCCCTCTGCCTGCTCGAGCCGCGTGATCGCGATTCCGGCGGCGAGGAACGCGCCGACGTACGCCCACATCGTGTGCACGTGCTCGTTGATCCCGAACGCCTTCTCGGACTCCTGCTGCGGGTTGTCCGCGCTCGCGCCCGGCGCGCGCGTCCCCTCGTTCAACGCGGCCACAACGCCGCCGCGCCTCGCGACGCGCGCCATCTCCTTGACCATGCGCCCGGCGTCGAGCGCGTGGTGCAGGCTCGCGATGCAGTAGACGAGGTCGAACGACCCGTCCGCGAACGGGAGGTTCTCCCCGTCGGCCTGCACACGCTCGAACGGACCAACGTGCTGCTCGTAGAACTCGCCGCGGCCGAGGCCGATCACGGGGTCGGCGAGGATGTCGGTGCCGACGTACTCGACACCGCGCGGGACGAGGTGGAGCGCGCCCCAGCAGCGTGCGGCGCCGACCTCGAGCACGCGCTGGCCGGGCTTGACGTAGCGGTCGAGCAGCACGCCGAACGAGTGCTCGTTCGCCGACCACGTCGGGTCGTCCCAGGGCACGGCCGGGAGCAGGAGATCCGTCGTGTCGTCCTCGCCGTACCAGCCCTCCTCGCGCGCCTTGGCCGGCCAGGCGTCGATCTCGCGCCGCTTCTCGGCGATCCCGGGCAGGCGGTCGTCGAGCATGCGCGGGATGCCGTCGGCGACGTCGAAGCGCCCGCCGCAGGTGGTGCAGACGAGCCGCTGTCGGTCGGGCAGGACCTCCGACGAGCAGACGGGACAGCGCAGCACCTCGAGGAGCGACGACCGCACCGAGATCTACCCTAAGCGCCACACAACCCGCTAACAGCCGTCCTTTACCCTTTCCTTTCGTGATTGCGCTCGCCGCGATCGCCGCCCTCGTTGCCTCGTACGCGGTGATCTGGGCGGCGCTTCGATCACCCCTTGCGCACCGCCTCTCCGCGGCTCCCCGCGACGACCGCTGGCACGAGCGCGAGACGCCGGTCGTCGGCGGCCTGGGCCTGATCGCGGGGCTGACGACGGGGGTGCTGGTCGCGGTCGCCCTCGACGTCGTCGAGCCGACGGGCGAGCTCTGGGGCGTCCTCGGCGGGTGCACGCTGCTCTTCCTGGCCGGCTTCGTCGACGACCTCTGGGCACTGCCGGCGTGGGCCAAGCTCGGAGCGCAGTTCGGCGCGGCCGCGATCGCGCTCGCGGGCGGGCTGACGGTCGAGATCGTCGCGAGCGACTGGATCGCGATCCCGCTCGCCGTCGCGTGGCTCGTCGGGATGACGAACGCGTTCAACCTGCTCGACAACATGGACGGCCTGGCGGCGACGCTCGCGGCGATCGCCTCGGGCTACTTCGCGCTCGCCGTCACCGTGGAGCCGAACGACACGGTGCTCGTGCTCGCGCTCTCGCTCGCGTTCGCGTGTGTCGGCTTCCTCCGCTTCAACCTGCGCATCCGCGGCCCGGCCGAGGCGTTCATGGGCGACTCCGGCAGCCAGCTGCTCGGGTTCGCCGTCGCCTGCTTCGGTCTGCTGACGAGCTACAAGGTCGCCGGGTCGACGGCGGCGCTGCTGCTGCTGCCCGTGCTGATCCTGGCGGTGCCGATCCTCGACACGACGCTCGTGACGATCGTGCGCCTCCTCGAGGGTCGGCCGATCCACCAGGGCGGTCGCGACCACGCGTCCCACCGGCTCGTCTACCACGGGCTCTCCGAGAAGCGGTCGGTCGTCCTGCTCGCGCTGGTCGCGGCCGCGCTCGGCGGAACGAGCCTCGCGTACACGGTGCTCGACCGGAGGCTGATCACGATCTTCGGCGTCCTCGTCACGTTCGCGCTGCTCGTGCAGTTCGCGAGCTTCCTCTCGGACGTCGATCGCGAGCGCCGGCCCGCGGGCTCGTCCTTGCTCGCGCTGCACCGGCGGCGCTTCGCCGAGGTCGTCGTCGACTTCGCGCTGATCTCGGCCGCGTTCCTCGCCGCGTACCTGCTGCGCGTCGAGGGCGAGGGGACGGTGACGCAGCGGTACATCTTCACGTCTGCGCTGCCCATCCTCCTCGCCGCGCGGTACCTGGCCTTCATCCCGTTCGGCCTCTACCGGGGCGTCTGGCGCTACGCGGGGGCGCGCGACGCCGCAGCGGTCGTCGCCGCGGTCGTCGTGTCGGAGTTCGTCGCGTTCGGCGTGCTCTCGGCGATCCGCGACCTCGGCGACTTCCCGAAGAGCGTGTTCGTGATCGACGCGCTGATCTGCACGGTGCTCGTCGGCGCCTCCCGCTTCTGGGAGCGCGGTGCAGCGCGCGGGCTCTCGTCGTTCAGGGCTGCGCGCCAGAAGACGCTGATCGTCGGCGCCGGCCGCGGCGGGCGAAGCCTGCTGCGCGAGCTGCGCGAGACCCCAGGTGAGCAGGTCGTCGGCTTCGTCGACGACGACCCGGTCCTGCGCAGGCGCCGGCTCCAGGGCGTGCCCGTGCTCGGCGGCACGCTCGAGCTCGAGCGCGTGCTCGAGCGGGCAGGGCCGGACGTCGTCCTCGTCACGATCCCCGACGCTCCACTCGAGCGGCTCAACGCGATCGTGGACGCCTGCGCCGCGGCCGAGGTCCCCTGCCGGTTCGTCCGTCGCGAGGTCGACCTCGACCCGCGAGTCGTGCTCGGGTCGACCGCCGAGTGAGCGTCGCGACCGCACGCGCCGCGGCCGTACCGAGGCCGTGGCTCGACCGGCTGGTCGCGGTCGCGCCGATCCTCTCGATCTATCTCTGGCTCTGCCTGCTGTACGGCTGGGAGGCGTCAGGCCACGTGACGCTGTGGTTGAACAGCGACGAGCTCGAGATGACTCAGCTGTCGCGCGGCATCGCGGAGGACGGCGAGGCGTCGCGGCGAGGAGTTCCCCATACGGGTCGTGAGCTCTACGCCTGGATGCTCGCACCGGTCTGGTGGATCGACGACGTCGGTCAGGCCTACGGCGCCGCGAAGTACCTGAACGTGCTGGTGATGACCGCCGCCGTCTTCCCCGTTTACGGGCTTGCGCGGATGGTCGTATCCAAACCTTGGGCGCTCTTCGCCGCTGCGGGCGCAGGGATGATCCCCGGCCTCTACTACTCGTCCATGCTCGTCGAGGAGCCGCTTGCGTATCCCTGGGCGGCGCTCGCCGCGTACCTGATCGCGAAGGCGCTCGCGGTTCGGACGCTCGGGTGGATCGGTCTGGCCGGCGCCGTCTCGCTGCTCGCTCCGCTGGTGCGGGAGCAGCTCGCCGTCGTTCCTGCTGCCTTCGTGCTCGCGACGTTGGCGCTTCTGGCGACGAGCGCGCGCGCGAAACAGGAATACCGCCGCTGGTCGCGCTGGGACTGGATCGGCGCGGTCACGCTCGCCGTCGGCGCCGTGATCGTGGTCAACGCCGCCATCTCGCACGTCTCCTATGCGTGGCTGATCGCGACGATCTTCTACAAGGACCGCATGCTCGAGCACGGCCTCTGGGCCGTCGGAGCGCTCGCGATCGGCGTCGGCATTCTCCCCATGGTCGCCGGGCTCGCGGCGCTCGTGCGTAGGGGCGAGCCGTGGACGCGCGAGCTCCGGGCGGTCGTCGCGACGATGGGAGCGCTGATCTTCGGCTACGGCTGGTACACGGCGGTCAAGGCGGCGTACATCTCCTCCGCGTTCTCGACCCTCGTCGTCGAGCGCAACCTGATCTACGTCGCGCCTCTGCTCTTCGTCGGGACAGCGATGTTCTTCGACCGCCCGCGGGTGCGGTGGTGGGCTGTGGTCGGCGCGGCGGGGGTGACGCTCGCCGCCCTGTTGCTCGCCTACCAGTACAAGCTCGACGTCCGCATCTATGCCGACGCGCCCGGCTTCTCGATCCTGCAGGCCGCGAACCGGGCGTACGAGTGGACGCCAGAGCGCGCGCGCGTCGTCGTGCTCGCCCTGCTCGCGCTCTCCGTCCTGATCATGTTCGTGCCGCGGTTCGCAAGGCGAGGGGTCCGTCCCGTGCTCGCGGTCGCGGCGCTGTTCGTGCTCACGTGGACGCTCGCCGGCCAGATGTCGGCCGCGAGCACCTCGAACACGTTCTCCGAGGAGCTCTCCAACAACATCGACCGCCCGTTCGACTGGATCGACCGCGCCACCGGCGGCGCGCCGACGCTCTACCTCGGGCAGAAGCTGACCGACTTCAACGGGCTCTGGCAGATGGAGTTCTGGAACCGCTCGCTCAAGCACGTCTGGTCGACCGACGGGAGCGCGCCGGGGCCGGGGCCGACCTTGACGCCCGACCTCGTCGACCCGACGACGGGGGCGATCACGCCGACGCCCGAGCCGGTCGACTTCGTGGTCACCGACCCCGGCATCGACCTCGTCGGCCAGGTGGTCGCGCGGCACGGGCACCGCGCTGCCGGCACCGAGACCGAATGGCGGCTCTTCCGCGTCGAGCAGCCGCTGCGCTTGCAGAACTCGACCCGCGGGGTCTCGCAGGACGGGTGGGCGGAGCGCCAGAGCGACTACTCGCAGTTCACGACGCCGGGCGGCCTGCCGGGGTACGCCGTCGTCCGCGTGCACCGCAAGGCCTGGGGCGGGCAGGACGTTCCCTCCCGGGTCGCGATCCGCGTCGGGGCGCTCCGTCGCGGCCGCGACAAGCAGCCGACGCTCGGCGCGGTCACGGACAGCTGCACGTTCACGGTCAACCGGCTCGAGGACCGGACGTTCCTGCTGAAGACGCCGAAGCCGCCGTTCCACGTCGACGTGCGGATCGCGAAGACGTTCGTCCCGAACGAGCTCGACCCGAGTTACTCGGACACGCGCCGGCTCGGCGCGCAGCTCGAGTACAGCTTCTCGCCGGCGGCCGACGTGCCCGAGCGCTTGCGCGGGTGCGAAGCAGCCCTGCGCGGGCCCGGCGACTGAAGGCGGCTCACAGCCGGACCCAGAAGGCACGGCCGGCTGTGCCCTCGACGGCGACAACGGCCCGCACGCGTCCGCGCAGCGGGCCGCGGTAGCGGGCGACCGCGAGCCCGCGCCTGCTCGGGAGGAGCTCGCGCCGCTCGATCCCGAGCCGCACGACCGGACTGCCACCGCTGTGCAGCGAGATCGCGACCCGTGACGGGGTCAGCGTCTCGGTCACGTTGCCCGAGTTCGCGAGCGTCGCCTCGAGCGTGCGCACGCGGCCCTGACGACGCACGCGCAGACCGAGGACACCGACCCGCCGCACGACCGCGCCGGGCACGCGCACGGCGACGCGCACGCCGAGCCGCATGCGGACGCCGACCGCCCCGACTGCGGCGGGCCGCGTCGCGAGCAGCACGACGGCATGGTGGTCGCCGGGTTCTGCGCGCACGGGCACGCGGGACTCGACCCGGAGGACCGCCGAGCTCCCGGCCGCGAGCGAAAGCTCCCGCGGCGAGAGGCTCAACCACGGGGCGGCGCTCCGCGGCGCCGTTCGCCTGGCCACGAGCGACGGCCGCCCGCGCAGGTCGACCGCGAGGCTTCCGGCCCTCGCGCTGACGAGCACGCGTGCGGAGCCGAAGTTCGTCACCGTGACCGACTCGGAGCCTCGACCGACCAGCTCGACGCGTGCCGGGACGGCCGACAGCGACACGACCGGACGGCCCCGCGCTGCCCCGTCGAGGGGCAGCGCGAGCAGGAGGGCCGAGCCGAGGGCGCCGGCGACGGTCACCGGCCGATCACGGTGAACGTCAGCGTGGCCGTGTAGCGCCCCGGCGCGACACTCGGCAGCGGCGAGGCGAAGCCGACGTTCGTCGGCCAGACGTCCCCGGCCGTTGCGCTGATCGCCGCCGTCGTGCCGATCGTCGACGCCGACGGGCCGATCGGGACCCCGACGAACGCTCCGCCTGCGTAGGGAGCGGCGAGCGTGCCGCCCGCCGGCGCCGACGCCTGGAGCGCGAGCGGCAGGTCGGAAGGCGCGAACGCCGTGCGCTGGACGGCGAGCGCGTAGCCCGCCGGGTGGTTGCTGACGATCGTGACGCGCTCGGAGACGGGCGCGGGCGTCCCGCCCGACGTCGTCCGGCCGAAGCTGATCGCGGTACGCTCGAGCGAGATCGAGAGCGCAGTCTGGACCTCGAGGTCGACGGCAGCGTCGGCGGACGCCGTCGGCCCGGTCGGCGGCGGCGGCGCCGCACACGGCTGCACCGCGGACGCGGAGTTGCGCGGCGCGGGCGCACCCTCGGCGAAGTCGGCCGAGTTGACGTCGGTGTCGGCGCAGCCGGCCGCGCCACGGAGCGCCGCGGTCGTGCTGCTCAGCGTGGGCGCCGCACCGGCGCCTTCGAAGTCGCTCGCGGTGCCGAAACCGATGAGGTCCTCGACGAGCGCGTTCGCGGAGCAGCTACCGGCGGCGGCCCCGCACGTGAGCGCGGCGGCGTCGCGGACGAGCGCGATCTTCCCGCTGGACGAGCTCACGTTCGTCGTCCCGGTCGCGTCGGGCGCCGGCAGCGGGCTCCCCGCCGTGCCCTCGGCGAGCTCGACGAGGTAGTAGCCGCCGGGCTGGATCGTCCCGGCGAGGGGCGTCGCCGACCAGGACGTGCCCGCCGCGGTCGCGTACTGGACGCTCCACCCGGAGACGTCCACGGCGCTCGAGCTGCGGTTGAAGAGCTCGACGAAGTCGGCGTTGTAGGGGGCGCCGGCGTTGCCTCCGCCGCCGAACACCTGGCTGACGACGATGCCGAACGAGCCGCTTCCGGCGGATGTCGGCACGAGGATGGCTCCGAGGGCGAGCAGACAGGCGAGCAAGCGGACACGCGGCATGGGCGACTCCATTCGGACGGGGGACGACGGGTGTCCGTCCGTGGTAGCGGCACCTATCGCCGGGCGAAAGTGTCCGTTCGCGAATCGGCACGCTCTCGGCACGCACTCGTGACGAAGCGGCAGCTACAACGCGGTCAGCCGCTCCGGATGCTTGCGAACGAAGCGCGCCATCGAGCGCAGGTGCCACCACGTGTGCCTGCTCAGGAAGCGGCGGTCGATCACCGCGGCGTAGTCGTGCGTGACCACGGCTGCGGGCACGTACCAACGCTCCCAGCCCGCGCGCGCGGCCCGGTAGGCGAGGTCGATGTCCTCGCCGTAGTGACGGTAGCCGCCGTCCCAGCCACCGAGTTCGTCGAGCAGCTCGCGCCGCATCAGCAGGAACGCGCCGAGCAGCCAGTCGGCCTGCACGGGCTCGGTCGGGCGCTCGTCGAGGTGGTAGTGCTCGCGCTGTGCGTACGTCCCCGAGACGAGGCGGAGCGGCGTCCGGCGCACGAGCGTGCCGCGGACAGTCGGGAAGCGGCGGCGCGACGGCTGCCAGGTCCCGTCCGGCCAGCGCAGCTGCGGCCCGGCAAGGCCCGCACGCGGACGGGACGCCACGAACTCCCGCAGCCGCTCGACCGCGTCGGGCGCAGGCGCGGTGTCCGGGTTCGCGACGAGCACGAGCTCGCCCGTCGTCGCCGCGACACCCTCGTTGACGTTGGCGGCGAACGTCCGCGGGCGAGCGTTCCTGAGCACACGTTCGCTCGTCTCGGGCACGCTGCCGGGCAGGTTCTCGATCAGGACGAGCTCGTCGACCTGCGGGCGCAGGAGCGGCAGGAGCCGCTCGACCTCCTCGGCGTGGTCGTGCGAGACGACGACCGCGGAGACCTTCACGCGAGCAGCTCCCGGTAGACCGCGAGCGTGCGGCGCGCGGTCTCGTCCCAGCTGAACAGCCGCGCCCGCTCGAGCCCGGCGGCGACGAGCAGCTCGCGCCGCTCGAGCGCGAGACGGACGGCCTTCCGCCAGGTCGGCCGGCTCGGCGAACACGGCCGCGTCGCCCGCGACCTCCCGCAGGGCTTCGTCGGGCGTGGCCACGACAGGCGTCCCGCTCGCCATCGCCTCGACGACCGGGAGCCCGAACCCCTCGTAGCGCGACGGCAGCACGAGCGCGGCGGCCCCGCGGTAGAGCTCCGCCAACTCGCTCTTCGGGACGTGGCCGCGCAGGTCGGCGCCGGCGGCGCGCAGCTGCTCCGCCAGCCGCGCGTCCTTCTCCGGCCCGACGACGACGAGCGGCAGCCCGACCGCCGTCGCGGCCACGACCGCCGCGAGCGGGTTCTTCCGCTCCTGGATCGCCCCGACGAAGAGCAGGTACGTGCCGCGCGCGTCGGCGCCGGGGCGGAACTCCGGGCCGACGCCGAGCGGCGTGACGACGATCTTCTCCTCGGGCACGCGGTAGAGCTCGACGAGGTCGCGCTTCGTCCGCTCCGAGATCGCGAGCACGCGCGCCGCGCGGCGGACCGAGCGCGGGACGACGGCGCGGAAGACGAGCCGGTCCTTGCGTCCCATCAGCGCCTGGTCGCGCTCGAAGCTGAGGTCCTGCACGGTCAGCACGGCCGGGCACGGGAGCGCCCGCGGGAGCGCGTGCACGAAGTGTGCGAGCTCGGGCCGGACGCGGCGCAGGAGCCGCGGGAGCGACCACGCCATGCGCAGTTCCTGGGAGCGCGTCGTCAGCTCGAGCGGCTCGATCCCGTCGGGGACGAGCGCCGCGTCGCGCGCGACCGCCGCGATCCGGAGCTCGCCTCTCAGCGGAGCGAGCGCGCGCAGGAGGTTCTCGACGTACGTCTCGTCCCCCGTCCGCCCACGGCCGAGGAAGTCGGCGTCGACGACGATCATCCGAGCGCCCGGCGGTAGACCTCGACCGTCCGGTGGGCGACGTCGTCCCAGGAGAAGGAGCGCGCGCGTTCGAGCCCGAGCGTGCGCAGCTCGGCTGCGCGCCGGTCCGCCTCCTCGAGCCCGGCGGCGATCGCGCCCGGGTCGAGCGGGTCGACGAGCACGGCCGCGCCGCCGGCGACCTCCTCGGTCGCGCCGCCGCGCGAGGTCACGACCGGCGTGCCGACGGCCATCGCCTCGAGGATCGGAATCCCGAAGCCCTCGTAGAGGGACGGGTAGAGCAGTGCGCGCGCGCCGCGCAGCAGCGGTGCGAGCTCGTCGTCGCCGAGCTCGCCCAGCCAGCGCACGCCGTTCGCGGACACGTCGCCCCAGCCGCGCGCGCCCACGACCCTGAGCTCGACGCCAGCACGGCGTGCGGCCTCCGCGGCCCGCTCGAGGTTCTTGCGCGGCTCGAGCGTCCCGACGGCGAGCACGTAGTCGCCCTCGGCGCGGGGTCCGTCAGGCGTGAGCGACGGGCTCGGCGGGACGCCGATCACGGTCACGCGCTCGGGGTCGACCGCGAGCAGCTCGACCAGCTCGCCCTTCGTGAACTCCGAGATCGCGATCAGCTCCCGCGCCGCGCGCACGGCCCGCGGCACGGCGAGCCGACTGTAGGTCCGGTTCCAGCGGTTGAAGAGCTCGGGGCGGCGCACCACCGCGAGGTCGAGCACGGTGACGACGAGCGGCGTGCGTGAGCGGAACGGCGCGCGGAACGTCGGGCAATGGAGGACGTCGGCGCCGCGTGCGGCGCGGGGCAACCCGAGCGGGTACCAGACCACGTCGCGGAGCGCCGCCGTCGCGCGGCCCGAGCCGCCCCAGGCCAGCTCCGCCACCTCGATGTGGCCGCGGAGCGCGTCGCGCAGCCCGGCGACGTAGCGCGCCGAGCCGGCGCGGGTGAGCCGAAGCGGCGAGACGTCGAGCGCGACCTTCACGCGACCTCTTCGTATCCGCGCAGCAGCGCCTCACCGGTCGCGCGCCAGGTGAAGCGGGCCGCGTGCGCGAGGCCGAGGGGGACGAGCTCGTCCCGCCGCGCGCGCGCCTCCTCGATGCCGCGGCGAATCTCCACCGGGTCCTCGGGGTCGACGCGGACGGCAGCCTCGCCGGCCGCCTCGTCCAGCGAAGGCGTGGTTCGAGCAGACGACCGGCGTACCGCAGGCCATCGCCTCGACGACGGGCATCCCGAAGCCCTCGAAGCGCGAAGGGAAGACGAACACCGAGGCGCCGCGGTAGAGCGCCGGCAGCTGCTCGTCGGTGACGTAATCGGCGACGCGCACGCCGAGGTCCTCGAGCACGTCGAGGTTCTTGCGCGGCTCGCGCGTCCCGATCGCGAGCACGTACTCGCCCGGCTCGCGCTCGCCTGCGGGCGCGAAGCGCTCGTCCACGCCGGGATACGCGACGCGCGCGTCGACGCCGAGCCGCTCGCGAACGTCGCGCGCGGTGAACTCCGAGATCGCGAAGACGACGTCCGCACGCTTCGCCTCGCGGTAGCTCCGGCCGTGCAGCCGCCGCGTGCGCGCGTGCGACCACTCGGGGAAGTGCAGCGGCGCGAGGTCGTAGACCGTCAGCGCGCGGACCCCGCCGCGCTGCGGCGCGTGCAGCCAATCCGACAGGTGGAAGACGTCGAAGTCGCCGACGACGCGCTCGAGCCGTGGGCGGCGCACCGCCGACCAAGCCTCGCGCCACGCGTAGGCGACGGGCAGCGTGCGGATGTCGCGCTCGATCGGCACGCCGTTCAGCGATGCCTCGATGTTGCGCGCGCCGCGTGCGCTCGCCGGCGCGAACGCGACGACGTCCTGCGCGCCCGCCTCGACCAGCCCGTGCAGCATCCCGCGGATGTAGTTGCCGATCCCCGTGCGCGGGTGCGAGAGCGGCGAGACGTCGACGACGATTCTCAGGGCGAGTAGCGGAAGGTGTCGAAGTGGAGCCCGAGCGTGCGCAGGTCACCGTGGCCTGGGACGACCGCCGGCGAGATCTCGAACGTGACCGTGCAGACCCCGTCCTCCGGCCGCAACGGGACGGTGAACGCGTGCGTGCGCGAGTCGGGCGGCACCGTCGTCGTCAGCCCCGCCGCGCGCACCGTCGACGGATCCTGGTACAGGTTCGGGTCGCTGCGGAGCCCGACCGTGAGCGCGCCGCCGGTGCAGTCGAGCCGCCGGTACGTGACGGTCGGCCCGGACCACGTGTCGTTGGCGTGCAGGCCGGTGACGCGGCTGAGCGCGCGCAGTGGATTGTCGACTTCGTAGAGGAAGATGCCGCGCCATTCGTCGGCGGCGACGACGCGGCCGGCAGGTGTGAGCGAGCCGTCGGTGAGGGCGAACTGCGTCTCGACCGGTCGTCCGGAGGCGCGGATGACGCCGTCGGCGCCGACCGTGACACGGGTCTGCGGCAGGCCGCCGCTCATCGGCTCGCGCACGTGGTAGACGGGCCCGACGCTGCGCGAGAAGAACTCGTTCTGCCAGACGGAGAACCGCGACGTGTTCCCCGTCCAGAGCACGGCGGCCTCGCCTCGGTCGCCCACCGCGCGGTCGACCCAGTCGCGGTGTGGCTGGTTCATGCCCTCTGCGAGGGCGCCGAGCGCCGCGTACTCCATCCGAGCGGAAATCGGCCGCACGACGGCGAGGAAGAGCGCGAGCACACCAAGGGGCAGCACGAGCGCGTAGCGGCGCGGGACGACGAGGAACGCGATCGCCGCGAGCGCCGCGAAGACGGCGACGACGGCGACGATGTCGTCGAGCGCGACGCCCCAGCGCTCGTGGATCCGCCAGAGCGGGAGCAGCATCAGCGTGTCGGACTGGCTGGGCACGCCGATCAGGCGCTCGTACGGGATCACGGCCGGCAGCACGGCCGCCGTAACCGCGGCGACGCCGGCTGCGAGCGGGGGCCGGGGCAGGCCGTGGTCGACCCAGACCAGCAACGCGATCAGCGCGAGCGGCGCGAGGTAGAAGAGGTTCCGCTCCTCGATCCGCGCGACCGACGGGAGCGACGCGAAGGCCGACACCTCGAGCAGGAAGCAGGCCCAGATCGCGGTCGTCGCGGCCAGGAACGGACGCAGCACACGCGGCAGCCTGCGCCATAGTGCGAGAAGGACGAGGAGCGCCGCGAAGGGGACGATGCCCAGATAGAGGTCGAGTTCGGCGACGTGGTAGAGCAGCCAGCGCGCGACTTCGACGGGCTCGTAGCGGTGTTCGCCGGTGACGGCGTAGGCGCCGAGCAGCCCGAGCGGCGACTCGCCGCGAACGACCTGTGCGAGCACGGCGAGCACCGCCGCCCCGCCGAGCGCGCCGTAGAGCACGCGGAACGACCGCCACGAGCCCGCGAGCACGGGCGCGAGCGCGATCGCGGGGAAGAACGCTAGTGCCTGCGCACGGGTCAAGTATGCGAGCACGCAGAGCGCGAGCAATCCGAGCTGGCGTGCGGGAGTCGGCCTCTCCAGCGTCAGCACGAGCATCAACACGACGCAGAGGAAGAGCGGGTAGAAGACGTTCTCGGTCATCACCTGGCCGGCGTAGAGCAGCGACGGCAGCGCGACTGCGAGCAGCGCCGCGAGCAGCGAGAGTCCCGTCGCCAGGACGCGCCGCGCGAGGAAGTACGCGGGCAGCGCCGCGAGTGAGACCACGACCGAGTTGATCACCTTGACGGCGGCGTACGCCTGCGGCAGCGAGTCGAAGAGCGCGTACGCCGGCGCGAGCACGAGTGGGTAGACGAAGCCGTACGCGTTTGTGGGCACGCCGCGGATCGACCAGCCCTCGCCGCCGGCGAGCCCGCGCGCCAGCTCCGAGTAGATCAGCTCGTCGACCATGATCCAGGGCGCCTCGATGCGCAGGGCGAGGACGTAGCGAACGTCGATGGAGAGGAGGATCATCGCCGTCAGCCACCCCCAGGCGGGCACGGCGCGGACGAGAGAGCGGGCGCGGGGGCCCGTCCCGGTCCTAACGGCCAAGGCCGACCTCGCGGAGCGCGCTTGCAAGGCGCTCCTCGTCGTCGAGCCCGACCTCCGCGGCGCCGCGGGCGACCTCGTGCAGCAGCTCGTCGCGGACGGCCGGGCCGCCTGCCGCCTCCTCGAGCGCGGCGACGTACAGCTCGGCCACGCGCCCGAGCTCGTGCTCGCGGCTCGCGTACTCGCGGGCGGCGGCGCTCATCGCCTCGCGTCGCCGCGGATCCTCGGCGAGCAGGAGCAGCGACGCCGCGAGCGTCTCGACCTCGCGCTCGTCCGGCGCGACCTTGAGCGCGAACTCGTCGGGGAGCTCGCGGAACGCATCGACGTCGCTGACGACGAGCGGCTTCGCGAGCGAGAGCATCCGGATCACGCCCGCGCGAGGTCTCGCCCATCGTCGGCCAGCGCAGCGAGACGCAGACGTCGCACGCGGCGAGCAGCGACCAGAAGCGCTGCTCGCTGACGTAGCCGTGGCGCTCGACTGCTTCGTCGAGCCCGAGCGCCGCCACGCGCCGTTCCAGCTCGAGGCCGGGTGCCTCCGGGCCGACGAGGAGGAGCCTCGCGCCGGGGTGGCGCCGGCGGAGCACGGCGAACGCCTCGAGCAGCTGCGGGATGCGCTTGTTCGCGTTCAGGAAGCCGAAGCTGCCGACGACCGGGTCGCCCTCGACGACGGCAGGCTCGGCTGCCGGAGCGGGCCAGACCGGCATCGGGATGCGCCAGATCGGGCCATCGTGGCCTGCGGCGAGGGCACGCTCGCGCGCGTGCTCGGAGTGGACGATCACGCCGTGCCCGCGCGCGAGATCGAGGACCTCGCCGGCCAGCGGGAAGTCCTCGGGCCTCGTCGACCAGAGCGGCGGCACGCAGCCGTCGACGACCCCGAGTGCGAGCAGGCGCCCGGGCAGGCCCGCCTCGCGCTCCATCGCGCTCAGGTACCCGTTGACGTCCTTGCGCGCGAGCGTCAAGCCGGCGACGAGGTGGTGGAGGACGGCGTCGTGGAGGACGACGACGCCGGGCGTGCGCCGGAGCGCGTCGACGATCCAGCCGTGGAACTCCGGGTTGTTCCCGACGTGGTAGACCGAGACGTCGGCGCGCGCGGACGATCCACGCTTCGGCACGACGACGTCGACTCGCTCACGGAGTGCGGGCAGCAGCAGCGCGCTGTAGTCGGCGATGCCCGTGCGCTCAGGCGGGAACGGCGAGTAGTACGCGACCTTCACGAGAGCAAACGGTCGAGCGCGGCGTCCCAGGTGACGCGCTCGGCGACGGCCTTGCCGGCGCGGCCCCACGCGCGGCCGTCGTCGGGGTGCTCGCGCAGGTAGCGCAGCGCGTCGGCGAGCGCGGCGGCGCGCGGCTCGGTCACGAGGCCGGTGCGGCGGTCGGCGACGACGTCGAGCGGGCCGCCGGCGTCGGTCGTCGTCACGACGGGCTTCTCGGAGAGGAACGCCTCGTAGGGAACCATCCCGAAGTCCTCGTCGACGGGCGCGTAGTAGACGGCGCCCGCGCGCGCGTAGAGGTCGCCGAGCTCGCCGGCGTCGACCCGGCCGCGAAACTCGACGCGCCCGTTGAGTTTGTGGCTCTGAGCCACTTGCTCGAGCCGCTCGCGGTCGGGGCCGTCGCCGGCGACGACGACGCGCAGCGACTCGTCGGCCGCTGCCGCTTCGAGCAGGAGGTCGACGCGCTTGGCCCGGTCGAGCCGGCCGACGGACAGGACGAAGTCGCCGTACTCCTCGAAGCGGTAGTCGAGCTCCTGCGGCGGCGGCAGCACGACCTCCGCCTCGAGCCCGAGCGAGTCGCGCAGCCGGTCGGCGACGTTCTGCGAGATCGCGAACAGGCTCTCCGCCTCTCCGAGCGTGCGGCGGTCGAGCTCGTGGATCTTGCGCCTCGCCGCGCGCTCGACCGCGCTCTCACCGAACTCGGCGAGCTCGGTCCGGTCGAGGTCGTACGCCTGGCGGAACTGGTGCACGAGCCAGACGCGCTTGCGCGGGTGGCGCACGACGTAGCTCGGAAACTTCGTCGCGATCAGCAGGTCGACCTTGCGGCCCTCGACTTCCTCGAGGTCGAGCATGCGCCAGACGAACGCGTGCTCGAGCACGCGCGCGCGGGGGTACCACTTGAACGGCACGGTCACGAGCGCCGCCTCGTGCCCACGTGCGTTCAGCTCCTCGGTCAGCCGCTCCGCGAGCACCTCCGCGCCGCCGTGCGCGAACGGCACCTGCGAGTGGGCGACAATGATCCTCATCGGCGCGCGAGGATCGCGTAGTCGAGCGGCGCGAAGAGGATGTCCGCGACCGGGCCCGTTGCGTCGCCGCGCTCCGGCTCGTGCAGGTAACGCGTCTCGACGTCGGCGAAGCCCGCGTTGCGAACGAGCTGCACGAGGGTCTCCGGGACGAGCGGCTGCGCGTGCGTGAGGTCGGCGAAATAGTGGCGGAGCGCGAGCGGGCTGAGCGGGTTGATCGTCTCGGCGATCAGCAGCCCGCCCTCGCGCAACTTCGCGTGCGCCAGCTCGAGGAAGCGGACGAGCGCGGGCGGCGGCAGGTGCTCGACGACCTGGCCCGCGAAGATCGCGCCGAGGCTCGCGTCGGGCTGGGCGTCGAGGTGCGCGAGCAGGTCGGCCTGCTCGACGTCGAGCCCCTCGCCGCGCGCGTATGCGGCCATGTCGGCGTCCGCGTCGACGCCGCGCGCCTCCACGTCCGCGTCGCGGAGGAGCGCGAGCAGCTCGCCGCGGCCGCAGCCGACGTCGAGCACGGGCGCGTGCTCGCGGAGGTCGTCGACGTAGGGACGCTGGCGCTCGCGCACGAGCTCGGTCGAGCCGCGCATGCGGCTCTCGAAGGCGAAGTAGTCGGGCAGCGCGGCCGCGGCGGGCTGGGCGGCGACGGTCTGCGGCGCGCCGGCCGGACGCCGCTCGAGCCGGACGAGACGCTCCTCGAGCTCGGCGACCAGGCGGCCGCGCGAGTCCCGGTCGGCGGCGACGCGGTCGAGCTCCTCGAAGAGCGCGTCGATCAGCTTCAGCGCCGCGTCGTTGAAGCTCCGCTGCTGCTGGGCGAGCGGCTCGACGTACCAGCGCATCGCCTTGCGCAGCGTCTTCTTGAGCAGGCGAGTCGGCGCGCTCCCGTGCGGAGGGCGCTCGGCGGTCACGGCCCAGAACTGCTCGGCCGCGGAGCGCGCGCGGGCGCGCAGGGTCAGCGAGGAGCCGTTCGCACCCCAGCGGAGCTCGTCGCGGAGCCGTTCGAGCAGGGCCTGGACGTCGACCTGCTCCTGGGCAGGAGCGGACATCGAGGAAAGTGTAAGGAGGGGCCATTACGGCGCTGTAAGCGAGGATCGACGCCCGTGGTCGGGATCTCGCTGCTCACGCTCGTGCCCGGCATCGTCGGCGGTTCCGAGACGTACGCGCGCGAGCTCTGCCGCGCGTTGGCCCGGGTGGGGGAGCTCGAGTACCGGGTGCTCGTGCCCTCGATCGCGGCCGACGCGGCCGACGGGCTCCCGGCGCGCGTCTCCCGCCGGTACCCCGCGAGCTTCTCGACGGCGGGTCGCGTGCGCGCGATGGCCGGCGGGCTGGTGCGGGGCGGCGGGCTGCGGCGCGAGCTCGAGCTCGACTCGCTCGACGCGGTCCACTTCCCGCTGAGCGTGATGCTGCCGCTCGTCTCCGCGCCGCCCGCCGCGACGACGATCCTCGACCTGCAGCACGAGTTCCTGCCGCGGAACTTCCCCCGCTGGGAGCTCGCGTACCGGCGCTACCTCTACGGCGCGAGCGCACGCCGGTCGCGTGTCGTGATCGCGATCTCGGAGCACGGGCGCGAGACGCTGGTCGAGCGGCTGGGGTTGGAGCCCGAGCGCGTGCGGACGATCCACCTCGGCGTCGACCTCGAGCGGTTCGCGCCCGGCGAGGAGGCGCGCGAGCCGTTCCTGCTCTACCCCGCGAACCGCTGGCCGCACAAGAACCACGAGACGCTGTTCAGGGCGATGGAGCTGCTCGGCGAGTATCGGCTCGTGCTCACGGGCTACGACGGCGCCGTGCCCGACGGCGTCGAGTCCCGCGGTCGGGTGTCGGCGGACGAGCTCGCGCGCCTCTACCGGCGCGCCTCCGCGCTCGTCTTCCCGAGCCTGTACGAGGGGTTCGGCCAGCCGGTGCTCGAGGCGCTCGCCTCCGGCTGCCCGGTCGCGTGCTCCGACCTGCCCCCGCTGCGCGAGGTCGCGGGCGACGCTGCCGTCTACTTCGAGCCGTCGGACGCGGAGTCGATCGCGGCCGCGACGCGCGCGGCGGTCGGGCGGGGCGGATCGTCAGGCCCGGCGCGCGCGGCTTCGTTCACGTGGGACGAGTGCGCGCGGCGCCACGACGAGGTCTACCGCGAGCTCGCCGGCTGAAGCTCGCCCCGCAGGCGTTCGAGCTCGGCGTCGACGAGCAGCTGGACGAGCTCCTCGAACGTGACCGTCGGCTCCCAGCCGAGCTTCGCCCGCGCCTTCGCAGGGTCGCCGACGAGGTTGTGCAGCTCCGCCTTGCCGCGCACGAGCGACTCGTCGATGTGCACGTACTCCTGCCAGTCGAGCCCGACGTGGCCGAACGTCGCCTCGACGAGCTCGCGCACGGAGTGCGTGACGCCGGTCGCGACGACGTACTCGTCGCCCTCGGGCTGCTGCACCATCAGCCACATCGCGCGCACGTAGTCGCCCGCGTAACCCCAGTCGCGGCGCGCCTCGAGGTCGCCGAGCCAGAGGTCGCCCTCGAGGCCGAGCGAGATTGCCGCGGCGGCGTGCGCGATCTTCCTCGGCACGAACTCGAACGGGCGTCGCGGCGACTCGTGGTTGTAGAGGATCCCCGCGGACGTGTGCAGCCCGTACCGGCGGCGGTACGAGCGCGCGATGAAGTGCGCGTACGCCTTCGCGACGCCGTACGGCGTCAGCGGCGAGAGCGGTGTCTCCTCGGTCTGCGGCGACTCGACCGGCTCGCCGAAGATCTCGCTCGACGACGCCTGGTAGAAGCGGATCGACGGATCGACGTCGCGGATCGCCTCGAGCAGCGCCGTCGCGCCGACGGCGGCGAGCTCGGCCGTGAGCACGGGCTGCTCCCACGACGCCGGCACGAAGGAGACCGACGCGAGGTTGTAGACCTCGTGCGGTTTGGCGGTCCGGAGCGCGCGCACCAGCGCGAGCTGGTCGCTCAGGTCGGCCTCGACGAGGTCGATCCGCTCGCGGATCGCGTCCAGGTTCGGGTAGCTCGCGCCCGCCCGCCGGACGATCCCGGAGACCTCGTAGCCCTGCTCGAGCAGCAGCTCGGCGAGCAGCGAGCCGTCCTGGCCGCCGATGCCCGTGATGAGCGCGCGCTTTTCCATCCGCGGCGATGATAGGCGGCGTGCGCGTCGTCGTCCTCGGGGGCACCCGCTTCGTCGGGCCTCACGTCGTCCGCGAGCTCGCCGATCGGGGCCACGAGGTCACGGTCTTCCACAGCGGAGCGCATGAGGGCGACCTGCCCGACTCCGTGCGCCACGTGCACGGGCGCTTCGAGGAATTCGAGCGACACGCCGCTGCGCTGCGGGAGCTCGAGCCGGACGTCGTGCTCGACATGGTTCCGTACACGCGCCCCGACGTCGCGCGCGTGCGCGCCTTCCGCGGAGTGGCGGGTCGCGCGGTGCTCGTCTCGAGCGGGGACGTCTACCGCGCGTTCGGCCGCGGTCACGGCACGGAGCCCGGACCGCCGGACCCGACGCCGCTGACCGAGGACTCGCCGCTGCGCGAGGTGGTGATCGACCCGGGCTACGACAAGGTCGGAGTCGAGGCGGAGGCCTCGGCGGACCCCGAGCTGCCGGCCGCGCTCCTGCGCCTCCCCGCCGTGCACGGGCCCGGCGACGCGCAGCATCGGCTCCGTCGCTACGTGCGGGCGATGGCGGACGGAAGCCCGGCGATCGAGCTCGACGAGGCGCTGCTGGAGTGGCGCTGGATGCGCGGCTACGTCGAGGACGTCTCGCACGCGATCGCGCTCGCGGTGATGGACGAAGCGAGCGCAGGCCGCGCGTACAACGTCGCGTACGAGCGGCACTTCACCGAGCCCGAGTGGATCCGCGAGATCGCCCGGGTCTTCGGCTGGCACGGGGAGATCGTCCCGCTGCCCTCCGACCGTCTGCCCGACGACGTCCGCGTCGACTTCGACACGGCTCAGCAGTTCGTCGTCGACTCGACGCGGATTCGCCGCGAGCTCGGGTACGCGGAGGTCGTCGACTTCGACGAGGCGCTCCGGCGCACGATCGACTGGGAGCTCGCGAGCGCGCCCGAGCTCGCCGCGTGACTTCGCTCGTCGAGCAGCTGCGCCGCGAGCCGCCCGGGCTGCACGCCGAGGGCTCCGAGTATTGGGGGCTCGCCTGGCCCGCGCTCGAGTGGCTGGAGCGCGAGGTGCGGCCGGGGATGGCGACGCTCGAGACGGGGTCGGGTGCGTCGACGCTCGTGTTCGCGGCCGGCGGCGCGGAGCACGTCGCCGTCACGCCCGCCGCGGACGAGGAGCAGCGCTTCCGCGCCGAGTGCGGGCGTCGCGGCATCGACGCCGGCGGCGTGCGCTTCGAGCTCGGCCTCTCGCACGAGGTGCTCCCGCGGCTCGAGGCGCGGGCGCTCGACCTCGTCCTCGTCGACGGTGCGCACGGCTTTCCGTATCCGGTGCTCGACTGGTGGTTCGCCGCGCCGCACGTCCGGATCGGCGGCCGCGTCCTGCTCGACGACGCGTACATGCCGCCGGTGCGTGCGCTCGTCGACGCGCTCCAGGCGCAGCCGCAGTGGGAGGTCGAGGGAGCGGTCGGCTACCGGACGGTCGTCGTTCGCAAGCTGGCCGAAGGGTTGCCGTCCTTCGACTGGGAGGGAGAGCGGATCGGCGGCGGGATGAGCTTCGCGTACCTCGGCACGCCCGCCCGTGCGGTCGCTTCGGTGCGGCACCGCGTCTTCTCGACGCGAGTCGGCCTGCGCGCGGTCGAGCTCGCGCGCCGGCGGACGGGCCTGCGCTTCCGCCGCCGGGGCTGAGCGGGTCGCGGGCCGCAGTGCCTGGCACTGTGTCTGGCACTGTGTCTGGCACTGCGTGTGACAAAAGCGTGCCGACTTGTCCCCAGGATCTCCGGCCGTCAGTGCAGCTCGCGCACGTAGCCCCACGCCTCGCGTAGCCCGCGGGGGCGGAAGAGCGCCAGCAAGAGGGCGTACGCGCCGAGGCCGCCCGCGGCCGCGACCGCGTCGCTCGCGACGAGCGCGAAGACCCCGAACGAGAGGGCGGCGATCGCCCCGACCCAGGCCGCGACCCGCGCGAGCGAGCCGGCGGCGTCGAGCAGCGCCCGCGGCGAGAGTGCGAACAGGAGCGCACCAAGCACCGCGAGCGTCGAGATCCCGAGCGCGAGCGCGAGGCCCTCGAGCCCCCAGATCGAGCGCAGCAGGAGCGAGAGCGGGATGTGCACGGCGAGCGCGCCGAGCGCCACCGGCACGAGCACGCGGCTCCGCTCGAGCACGTACAGCAGCGGGAACGCGAGCGAGAAGCCGACCGCGCCGACCATCCACGGCGCGAGCACGACGACTAAGCGCGCAAGCTGGGCGCCCACCGCGCCCGAGTACGCGTCCCCGAGCACGAACGCCGCGATCTGGTCGCCGACGAGCGCGAACACGCCCGCGGCCGCGGCGATCGGCGGCAGGCTGACCCAGGCGCCGTGCACGACGTGCGAGACCGCCTCCTCCCCCGCGACGCCGCGCCGGGTCAGCTCCGCGGTCGAGATGATCGCGAGCGACGTCGCGGTCGCAGCGACGAGCACTGCGGCGAAGAAGTACGCGAACGAGAGCGAGGTGACCGACCCGACACCGAGCGCCGACGCGCCGCGCAGTGCAACGAGATAGAGCGCCTGGAGCGCGACCGGGACGGCGGCCGCCTCGGCGAGCAGCGCGAGCCGCCGCCCGACGCCGCCGAACTCGAGCTTGTGGCTCTGAGCCACAAGCAGCGCGCCGAGCGGGACCGCCAGCGCGATCGCGGCGTTGACCGCGAGCCCCCAGGCGAGCGAGACCAGCCCGTGCTCGTCCGCCAGCCAGATGAAGACGACGAGCCCCGCGACCCCGCCGAGCGAGAACCCGACCGCGGCGGCCACGAAGCGGTCGCGCGCGGCGAGCGTCGCGGCGGCGAGCGCGGCGAGCACCTGCCCCACGGCGGCGCCGACGAGCCAGGGCAGCGCCTCCGCGGCGAGAGTGGCCGCCTCCTCCGGCAGCTTCCCGGTCAGGAGCTCCGCGAGCGGCTCGCGCAGGACCCACGCGAGCAACGTCCCGGGCACGCCGAGAACCAGGATCGCAGCGGCGTACGACCCTGCGACGGCACCGTTCGTGCGCGTCAGCTCGGGGACCGCGGTCAGCCGCAGCGCCTGCGCGGCGAGCGTCAGGGTCACGTAGACGCCGTACGCGGCGAGGAACCCGTCGGTCGCGGCGTCACGCCCGAACTTGTGCGCGAGGATGGCCGCGCCGACCGCCGCCGACGCGCTCAGGACGAGCGCCGAGAGCCCTGTAAGGATTCCGCTAGCGAGGGCGCTCCGGCGGACCGGGGCGGTAGTCTCAGCGTCGCGGCTGGTCCGCATCCTTCCGATCATGGCGAACACGAACGACTCGGTCTGGACAGAGGAGTCGCTCGCGCAGCTGCGCGAGGAGTTCGCCTCCTACTACAACGACCGGACCGTGCTCGTGACCGGCGCCGACGGCTTCATGGGCTCGCACCTGACCGAGGCGCTCTGCGAGCTCGGCGCGCACGTCCACGCCTTCGTGCGCGCGACCTCGAGCGGCGCGCTCAACAACATCGGGCACATCCGGCCGCGACTGAAGGTCCACTGGGCCGACCTGACCGACCGGCACTCGATCGACCTGCTCACGCGCCAGCTCAAGCAGGCGCCCGACAAGCCCTACGTCTTCCACCTCGGCGCCCAGGCCCACGTCGGCGAGTCCTGGCACAGGCCGTACGAGACTGTGATGACGAACACGGTCGGGACGCTGAACCTGCTCCAGTCCGTCGTCGACTACGAGCTCGAGCTGGAGAAGTTCGACACGGCCGGCACCTCCGAGGAGTACGGCAACCCGCGCGAGGCGGTCGCACACCACCACGACTTCGACGAGGAGGGCTCGCTGATCCTGCACGAGCGCTCCCCGATCAACCCGAAGTCGATCTACGCGACCGCGAAGGTCGCCGCCGACTTCCTGACGATGAACTACCACGACGCGTACGGCGTGCCGGGCGTCGTCACTCGCATGTTCAACAACTACGGCCCGCGGCAGAACCCGCGCTACGTGACCGGGACGATCATCACGCAGGCGCTCGAGCGCGAGCACGTCGAGCTCGGCGCGCTCGAGCCGCTGCGCGACTTCTGCTTCTGCACGGACGGCGTGCGCGGCCACCTGATGGTCGCGGCGAAGGGCGTTCCCGGCGACCTCTACGTGTACGGCCAGGGCGCGAACGTGTCGATGGCCGACTGGGCGGACCTGATCCTCCGGATCGGCGAGGAGGACGGGCACTGGAGCGGCCGCACGATCGTCACGAACCCCGAGCGCCTTCGCCCGGGCGTCACGGACGTGATGGCGCTCCGCGTCGGCTACGAGAAGCTCAACCGCGAGACCGGCTGGGAGCCGCAGGTCTCGTGGGAGGAAGGCATCCGCAAGACGATCCGGTGGTACGCGGACAACCGCGAGCGCTGGCTCGGGCGCGTCGACTGGCTCCCCTACACGGCGCCCACCGTCAAGACCGGCTAGCGATGCGCACGCTGATCACCGGCGGCGGCGGGTTCCTCGGAACGCACGTCGTCGAGCGGCTCCAGGCGGACGGGATCGACCCGATCGTCGCGCGCAGCCGCGACTACGACCTGACGCGCTGGGAGGACACCGAGCGCCTCTTCCACGACACGAAGCCGGAGCTCGTGCTGCACCTCGCGGCCGAGGTCGGCGGGATCGGCGCCAACCGCGCCAACCCGGGCCGCTACTGGTACGCGAACCTGATGATGGGCGCGCACGTGCTCGAGCAGTCGCGCCTGCACGGCGTCGACAAGCTCGTCGTGCTCGGGACGGTGTGCGCGTACCCGAAGTTCGCCCCGGTGCCGTTCCGCGAGGACGATCTCTGGAACGGCTACCCGGAGGAGACGAACGCGCCGTACGGCGTCGCGAAGAAGTCGCTGCTCGTCGGCGCGCAGACCTACCGCGAGCAGTACGGGCTGCACGCGATCTACCTCCTGCCCGTGAACCTCTACGGGCCTGCCGACAACTTCGACCTCGAGACCTCGCACGTGATCCCCGCGCTGATCCGCAAGATGCTCGAGGCCGAGGCGCGCGGCGAGAGCGAGGTCGTGCTCTGGGGCGACGGCTCGCCGACGCGCGAGTTCCTCTACGTCGAGGACTGCGCCGACGGAATCGCGCTGGCGTCGCTCCGCTACGACGGGAGCGAGCCGGTCAACCTCGGCACGGGCGAGGAGATCCGGATCAAGGAGCTCGCCCACGTCATCGCCGAGGCCACGGGCTTCGACGGCGAGATCGTCTGGGACACGTCGAAGCCGAACGGCCAGCCGCGCCGCAAGCTCGACACCACGCGTGCGAAGGAGCTGTTCGGGTTCGAGGCGCGGACGCCGTTCCGCGACGGCATCGCCCGCACGGTCGCCTGGTACCGCGAGCACGCCGCGGCGTATGCGAGTCGCTGAGCGCGTCAGAGCTCGGCTCATGACGGATCCTCGTCGTCGGGGTGCGCTGGGTGGTGCGAGGCAAGGACGCAGGGAGCGCCCGTATCCGTAGTGATACGGGCGCGACTGAGGACGCGGCATCGCGCCGCCCAGCGCGGCCCGGCGACACAGCGGTTCGTGGTGAGTCGAGCTCTAAAGCGCTCGGCCGCTACGAGCCCTGGATCGTCCTCGCGCCGCTCGTCGCGGTGCAGTGGCTCGTCCTCCTGCTCTTCGCGCTGAGCGTCCAGCGGAACGGCTGGCTCTTCTACCAGGGCGGCGACCAGACCTGGTTCTACACCTCGGCCTGGGAGCTGTCGCACGGGCGGATTCCCGAGACGATGGTCGGCTACCTGTGGCCGTACGTGTTCGCGCCGCTCGCGTTCCTCGCCGGGCCCGACTTCCTCGACGGGCTGCCGGTGATCGTCCTCCTCCAGGTGCTGGTGCTCGGCCCGATCGCCCTCCTCTGCACCTACTTCATCGCGGCGCGGATCGGCGGGCGGCTGCTCGGCTACCTCGCCGCCGGGGCGTGGATCGCCGCGCCGTTCCTGGTCCAGCCGCTCTTCGTCGACCGCTACCACGAGCGCTGGAACGAGCAGACGCTGCCGCAGGTGCTCGGGCTGACCGCGCTCGGCGACTACCCGTCGATGGTGCTGGTGCTCGTCGCGGCGCTGTTCGTCGTGCGGGCGATCGACGGGGCCGGCCGCGGCGACGTGCTGGCCGCAGGCGTCGTCACGGGCTTCGCGATCGGGTTGAAGCCCGCGAACGGGTTGTTCGTGTTCGCTCCCCTGGTCGCCTTCGCCCTCGTGCGGCGGTGGCGCGCCGGGCTCGAGTTCGCGCTCGCGCTGGTGCCTGCCGTCGTGACGCTCGTGCTCTGGAAGTACCGCGGCACCGGCATCTCGATCCTCGCGCTCGAGCCGCGGCTGCTCGCGGCCGAGCAGGTGCCGCACCCGAGCCAGGTGTCGTGGTGGGAGCAGGCCCGCGACTTCGTCCCGCTCGACCGGGAGCAGCTCAACCAGCAGTTCCTCGGCTTCCGCGAGTACTTCTGGAGCGCCCGGCTGCTCGAGTACCTGCCGGTCGCCGGCGCGATCGCGGTCGCGCGCCGCTCGGTGCCGAAGGCGGCGTTCCTCGCCGTCTGGCTCTCGGCCTTCTTCGTCGTCAAGGGCTCGTCGCCGGCGGTGAACGTCGAGACGCGCGAGCATCTGGCGGCTGCTGATGCCCGCGTGGCCGGCGTACTTCTTCCTCGTCGTCTCGCTCCCGCTGCTCGTCCCGGTCTGGGGGATGCGGCTCGCCGAGCGGTTCGCCGTGCCGCTGCGCGTCGTGCGCTGGCCACGGCCGGTCGTCGCGGTCGTCGCGGTGGCGCTGGCAGTGCCCCTCGTCGCCTCTGCTGCGCTGCCGCCGTCGGACGGGACGCGCGCGGCAAAACTGCCGCTCCGCTCGCTCTTCCTCCCGGTCGAGCGCGACTTCGGCTTGTCCGTGACCGCGGTCGAGGGGGGCCTCGACCTGCGCTGGCGCGCCCCGAAGCGCTGGGGCGCGGACACGTTCATGATCGTCTACCAGTCGCCGTCCAACTACACCCTCGACCCCGGTGATCCCCGCGTCATCCGCGAGGGCATCCTCTGCGAGCCGACCGGGCACGCGCCCCGCTGCACGATCGAGATGGACGAGGTGAGCCGGACGCGCGAGGAACGGCGTGTTCATCCCGACGCCGGGCCGCGGCGAGTGGACCTACCGGGTCGGCGTCGCCGCGAACTGGCTCGACGACATCAGCCAAGGCGACACGTTCACGCTCTCGCGTCCGCTCAACGTCAGTGTGGGCTAGAGCGGCCGCAGTCGTCGTGGCAGTCCTCGCTGTCGGCCTGGTGCCCTGGTCCGACAACCCGCTGTACCGGCTGGCCGGTGCCGGCGGCGACGGCCCGGACGCCGCGATTCGACGTGCCGCTCGACCCCGGCGCGCTGACGGACGCTGCCGAGACGATGGAGCCCGAGGCGCTGTACGCGACCAGCGCGCCGCAGGCCTCGCCGCTCGTCCAGGGCAACCTGAAGGCGGCCGGCGCAGCTCTACCTGTGGCGGCAGCTGCCGGTGCTCGACGTCGAGCGGGCGTCGGTGGTCTTCACGTACCGAGACGGCGTCGTCGTGCCGCTGGCCGGCGAGTGATCGCCGGCGTCGTCGCGGTCAACGTCGCGTTCGTCGCGGCCGGCTTCGCCCTGCTCGGGCGACCGCGCTGGCACGTCTCGTGGGCTGGGCTCGCCCTGCTCGTCGGCGCAGGCGCGGTCGGCACGCTCCTCTTCTTCGCCACGATCGTCGGCCTGCGGCTGTCGTGGCCGCTCGTCGCCGTCGTCGTTCTCGGGCTCGTCGCCGTCGGGCTGGTCCGGGCTCGCGGCTCGGAGCCGCCGGCTCGAGGCGCAGTCGACGTTCCGCCGCTCGCGGCCGCGGGCCTGGCCGTCGTCGCCGCGATCTGCGCGCTCGGCGTCGTCGGCGGCTTCCGCTCCTCGCCGTGGCTCGACGACGCCTGGGGAATCTGGCTGCCGAAGGGCCTCGCGCTCTGGGAGCACGGCCTCGACGAGCGGCTGTTCGTCCTGAACGGGGACTACGTGACGTTCGGCGTCCCCGACTATCCGCTCTGGTGGTCGATCGTGTCGAGCCTGAACGTGCAGGCAGCGGGCTCGATCGACGTCCGCGTGATGTGCGCTCAGCTCGGCCTGCTCACGGCGGCGTTCGTCGCCGCTGTCGCCCGCCTCCTCTGGGGACATGTCCGACCGCTGTTGCTCGCGCCGGCCCTCCTGCTGCTCGTGCTCTCGCCCGAGCTCTGGCGCCAGGTGCAGGGTGGCGTCGCCGACCTGCCGCTCGCGTACTACGTCGCGCTGTTCGTCCTCGCCCTGATCGGCTGGGTCGCCCGCCGCGAGCCCTTCTGGCTCTTCCTCGCGGCCCTCAGCGGGGTCACCGCGGCCCAGATCAAGACGGAAGCGCTCCCGGAGCTCCTGCTCGCGGCCGCGGTCGTGGCCGTCGCGGCTCGGGCCCGCCCCGCGGTGCTCGGCGTCGCGGGCGCGGCCGCCGCGACGGTCCTCGCAGCGGTCCCCTGGCTGGTCTGGCGCGCCGTCCACGACGTCCCCGCCCGGACCTCGCTCGAGCAGGCGTTCGACCCAGGCTTTCTCGCCGACCGCGCGGAGCGCGTCGCGCCGACGGTCGAAGAGCTGGTCGCGCAGTCGCTGAACCCCGGCACACTGGCTCCCCGCGCTCGTGCTCCTCCTCGCCGTCGCGGTGCTCGGGTGGGCCCGCGAACGACGGCGGGAGTGGCTGCTGCCGATCGCCGGCGTTCTGCTCGGCTTCGTCTTCCTCGTCTGGGTCTACTGGAGCAATCCCGACGAGATCGACTTCCTGCTCGCGACGTCCGCGTATCGCACGATCGATCCGCTCGTCGTCACCGCCGCGGTGATCCTGCCGCTCGCAGCGGAGCGGCTCGTCCGGGCGCGATGAAGGCGCTCGCACTCGGCGCCGGCTGCGCTGCGGCTCTCGGGGTCGTCGTCGCCGCCGCGATCACCGCCGACGTGACGACGAGCTCGCCGCTCCGTCCCGACGGGGCGTGGGAGACGGCCCTCGTCGCCGCGGTCGTGGGCGGGCTGGCCGCGTACCTCGTCGGCCTCGTCGTCGTCTCCCGCCGGCCTCCGCCGACTCGCGCGGTCGTCGCGATCGCGATCGCGATGCAGCTGGCACCGCTCGTGGCGCCCGCGTTGCTGTCGACGGACGTCTACACGTACTGGATGTACGGGCGCATCGGCGCGGTGCACGACGCCAACCCGTACGCCGACCCGCCGAGCGACTTCCCCGAGGACCCGGCCTTCGACCTCATGGGTGCTTCATGGCACGACACGACGAGCCTCTACGGCCCGGGCTTCACGCTCGCGAGCGAGCTGGTCGCCGCTGCGGCGGGCGACTCGGGCGACGCCGCCGCGTGGGCGTTCAAGGCCCTCGCCGCACTCGGGATGGTCGCCGTCGTCCTCTGCGCGGCCGCGCTCGCGGCCCGGCCCTCGTACGCGGCGGCGTTCGTCGGCTGGAACCCGTTGCTCCCGCTCCATTTCGCCGGCGGCGGCCACAACGACGCGTGGATGATCGCGCTCGTCCTCGGCGGGCTGCTCCTCTCGCACCGGGGGCGGCCACAGCTCGCCGGCGGCGCCTGGGCGCTCTCGATCTCGGTCAAGTGGGTTCCGCTCGTGCTGCTGCCGCTCCACTGGTTGGCGCGGCGCCGCGCCGGCCTTCCGCTCGGAGTCCGCGGCTTCCTGCTCGCGGGCTTCGTGCTCGCGGCGGTCGCGACCGCGCGGTACGGCGTCGACTGGTTCTCCGCGGCCTCCGGGCTCTCTCGCCAGGCGCGCTCGACCGGCGCGCTCGGGCTCGCGAAGCTCCTGGGCGACGCGGGCCTCGGCCATCGCGCCGTGCTCGTCACGCTCGCGCTCGGGTTCGCGTGCGTCTACGCGGTCCTCCTGCTCCAGGCGTTTCGCGGCCGCGCGCGCCTCGGGCTGGCGGCGGGTGCCTTCGCACTCGCGCAGGGGTGGCTCAACCCGTGGTACGCGCTCTGGCCCGTCGCGCTGAGCGCCGTCGAGGAGGACCGGGTCGCACGCGTCCTCGCGCTCGTGCTGACCGCATACCTTCTGCGCGATGTCGTCCCGGTCTAGCGTCGCCGCGGCGGTCGCGAGCGGCGCCTTCATCGCCCTCTGCCTCGTTCCGTTCGGAGGGCTGGGGCACGCGCGGTTCGACACCGAGGTCTTCAAGACGACCGGCACGAGACTCCTCGAGGGCGACCTCCCGTACCGGGACTTCACGCTCGAGTATCCGCCGGGAGCCGTGCTCCCGCTCGCCGCGCCGGCGGTTGCCGGCGCTGATCGGTACGAGTCGGCGTTCGTCGTGTTCCAGGCGCTCACCGGGGCGGCCCTCGCCGCGGTGACCGCGCTCGCGCTCGCGGCCCTCGGCTCGAGCGGTACGCGCCTGTTCGCGCTCTCGCTGTTCACGCCGCTGGCGCTGTTCGCACTTGGGCCGATCGTCCTGATCCGGTTCGACCTGTGGCCCGCGCTGTTCGTCGTCGGCGCGCTCGCACTGGCCACGCGCGACCGAACGACGCCGGCCTTCGCCTCGCTCGCCGTGGCGACCGCAGCCAAGCTCTACGCCCTCGCCCTGCTACCGCTCTTCGCGCTCGCGACCCCCCGGACGCGCCTGGTCCGGGCGCTGGGCGTGTTCGCCGCGGTCGGGCTCGTGTTCGCGCTCCCATTCGTCGCCGTCGCCCCGGGGGGCGTCGCCCACGGCCTTCGCCTTCAGCTCGAGCGCCCGCTGCAGCTCGAGACCGTCGGGGCGAGCGCCCTGCTCGTGCTCGACCTGGCGGGGGCTCGTGAGGCTCCGGTCTCGTTCCCGTTCGCGGCGTTCAGCATGGAGGGCGACGTCCCCGACGCCGTCGCGCTGGTGCAGGCCGTGCTCCTCCTAGCGGCGCTGGCGTACGTCTGCTTGCTCTTCGCGCGGACGGAGCGTCGGGCGGCGGACCTCGTGGCGGCGTCGACGGCGGCGATCGCCGCGGTCGTGCTCCTCGGCAAGGTGCTCTCGCCCCAGTTCCTGGTCTGGCTCGTGCCGCTCGTCGCGCTCACGCTGGCCCGGGACGGCTGGTTCGCGGCGGTCCCGATGCTCGCCGCGGCCGGGCTGACCCACGCGTACTACCCGGGGTTGCACGACGAGCTCGTCGCCGGCGAGGCACTGCCGGTGAGCCTGCTGCTCGCGCGCAACGTGGCGCTCCTCATTCTCTTCCTCGTCCTCCTCCGCGACGTCCGAGCTCGTGCTCGAGCAGCGCCAGACGCTGCGCGAGGATCGTGCTCTGGTCGGAAAGGCGTGAGATCACCGTCGAGTAGTGCAGCAGCACGAGCAGGATGAAGAGGATCCCGACCGCGAACAGGATCGCCGGCGGGTAGCCGCTGATCCCGAACCACCCGGCGATCGTGTTGAGGCCGCCGCGCCAGAGCGAGAGCACGAGCAGGACGACACCGGTCAGGAGCCAGAGCAGCGCGTAGCGCTCCCGCAGCCGGCGCGAGCGGATCAGCTCGAACACGACGAGCAGCAGGAGCAGCGACGCGATTGCCGCCGCGATCGAGACGCGCAGCGGCGTCACTCGAGCACCGTCCGCCGCCGGAAGAGCGCGACGAAGATCGCAAGCAGCACCTTGACCATGTAGTAGACGGAGCGGAGCGCGGTGATCGAGGAGCGGCCGGTCTCCCGCGCGCGCATCGAGACGGGCACTTCGCGCAGGCGCAGGCGGTGCTTGAAGACCATCACCGCCGCCTCGGCCTCGGGATAGTCGTGCGGGTAGTCGGCCGCGAACAGACGGATCCCGAGCCGGTTCGTCGCCTGGAAGCCGGACGTGGGATCGGTGACGCGCTGCCGCGTCAGCGCCGACACGACCCACGCGAGAACCCGGATCCCGATCCGGCGCGAGCGCGAGGAGCGGTAGCCGGCCGGGTCGAGGAAGCGCGAGCCCACCGCGATGTCGCAGTCGCCGGCGAGGACCGGCGCGAGCACCGCGTCGAGCTCGCGCGGATCGTGCTGGCCGTCGCCGTCGACGCGCACCGCAATGTCGAAGTCGTTCTCCCACGCGTAGCGAAAGCCGGTCTGCACCGCGCCGCCGATGCCGAGGTTGAACGGCAGGCTGACGACGTGCGCTCCGCGGTCGCGTGCGACCTGTGCGGTGCGATCGCTCGAGCCGTCGTCGACGACGACGATCTCCAGGTCCGGGTCGAACGCGCGCAGCTCGTCGACGACCCGCGCCACGGAGGCTTCCTCGTTGAACGCCGGGACGATAGCCACACGGCGCAGCGCGCGCACCCGCTGTTCCACGACGTAAGGCTCCTCGAGAACGTCGCTCACGCGACCGTTTCCCGCACGCCGAGACCGACGAGCTCGAGCAGCCGCCGCGCACGGTGCGCGTACGTGTGCTCGTCGAGCGCCCGCTCGCGCGCTCGGGCGCCGAGCTCCTCCGCCGCGGCCGCGTCGCCGAGCAGCTCGCGGTACGCGGAGGTGGCCTCGTCAGCGTCGTGCACGACGACGAGCTCGCGACCGGGCTCGAACCATGTGTTGAGCCCTTCGACGGGATTCGAGACGATCGCGGCACCCGCCATCGCGAGCTCGAACGGCCGCGCGGTCGAGGACGCCCGCACGGTCGCGTGCGCCCGGCGGGTGACGTTGAGCGCGACACGCGTCCCGGCGATCGCGCGGTTGAACGCGTTGAACGGGATCACGCCGAGCGTGCGCGCACGTCCGACGTCGCCCTGGAAGTCCTCGCCGCCGAGCGCGAAGTCGACGTCCTCGAGCCGGCGCGACGGCTCGCCGACGAGCTCGCGCATCCACTCGCGCCGGAACTTGTCGCCGTAGCCGTAGAAGAAGACGTCCGTCTCCTTCTCGATCGCGAGCGGCCTGAAGAGGTCGGGGTCGGCCGCCCAGAAGACGGCCTCCGCACGCCGCGCGCCGAGCTCGCGCAGCCGTTCGAGACCGCCCTCGGAGTTCGAGACGAGCAGGTCGTACTCGTCGGGCTGCGCGCCGTAGTAGTAGTTGAAGCCGGTGTCCATGCCGCCGAACTCCGGCAGGCTCATCGGCACGTCGCCGTCGTAGAAGACGACGGGAACGCCGAAGCGCTCGCGCAGCGCGGACGGGATCCCGCGCAGGTGCGCCATCGGGACGGTGAAGACGACGACCGCGTCGACGTCACGCTCGCGCTCGAGGATCCGCTCCAGGTGCCGCTGCCAGCGAGGAGTCACCCAGCGCCAGACGACCTCGCGCACGAGCTTGTCCGTGTCGCCGGGGTCCGACTCGGCGCGGCGGAGGTAGCGGTCGCCCCTGAGCCGGGCCCACGCGTCGCGCGCCCGCGCGAAGCTCTCGCCCTCGACGTAGGCGGGGTTCGGCGCCGTGCGCCACCACGGCGACTCGATCGCGCGGCCGCGGTACGGCGTCACGATCAGGTCGACCCCGACGTCGTACAGGCCTTTCCAGAGCTGCCACCACGCGGGCGTGCACCCGTAGCGGAAGTCGAGGTCGACGGCGGACGCCACTGCGAGGAGCTTCGGCGCCTTCACTTCGCCGAGGCTACCGCGCCCGGTAGACGAAGACCTCGGTGATGTAAGGAAACGGAAAACGTCCCGGTGGGGCGAGCGCACGGACCTCCTCGCGCAGACGCGCGCGCTCAGCCTCGGGGAGCATCGCGATCCAGCTCGTCGACTCGAAGCGCGTGACGAGGCCGTCGGCGTCGAGCAGCTGGGTGTGCTCGAAGATCCGCTCACGCACGGGCTCGAAGCCGCCACGCTCGTCGAAGGCGCGGTTCTGCTCGCCCTGCCTGCTGGGGTACGTCTGGCGAAAGCGGCTGAGCACCTCCTCGTACCGCTGCTGGAGCTCGTCCCGGTGGTCGCGGACGTTCCAGAGCAGGGCCACGCCGCGCGTCGCGACGCGCGCGCACTCCGCGACCGCGCGGTCGGCGTCGAACCAGTGGAAGGCCTGCCCGACCGTGACCGCATCGACGCTCGCGTCGCCGAGCGGAATCGCCTCGGCGCTGCCGGCGTGCGCCTCGACCTCGGGCGGCAGCTTTGCGCGCATCCCTTCGACCGGCTCCACCGCGAGCACCCGGCCAACGCGGGGCATCAGCATCCGCGTCAGCTTCCCGGTGCCGGCCGCGAGGTCGAGGACGGTGCTCGAGCGGTCGAGCTCGAGCACCTCGCAGATCCAGTCGACTGCAGCCGCGGGGTAGTCCGGCCGCGCGCGGTCGTAGGCGTCGGCAACGCCGTGAAACGCCTCGGCCGCCGGATGGATCAGTAGGCGCCCTTCCGCGCGAGCACCGCCGGGATCGTCTTGAGCAGGATCGTGACGTCGAGCCAGATCGACCAGTTCTCGAGGTAGTAGAAGTCGAGCCGCACGAGGTCGTCGAACGTCAGTGCCGAGCGGCCCGAGATCTGCCAGAGCCCCGTGATGCCCGGCAGGACGAGGTAGCGCTTGCGGTGCCACGACTCCAGCCGGTCGTAGTCGCGGACCGGCAGCGGGCGCGGGCCGACGAGGCTCATCTCGCCGCGGATCACGTTCAGGACCTGGGGCACCTCGTCGAGCGAGAGCCGCCGCAGCACGGCGCCCACGCGGGTGACGCGCGGATCGGCGCGCATCTTGAAGAGCGCGCCCGACGCCTCGTTGCGCGTCTCGAGCGAGGCCTGAAGCTCCTGCGCGCCCGCGCGCATCGTGCGGAACTTGATCATCCCGAACTCCTGCTCCGCGAGGCCGATGCGGCGGTCGCGGTAGAACACCGGCCCGCGCGAGTCGAGCTTGATCGCGGCGGCGATCACGAGCCAGAACGGCAGCCCGACGACGAGCACGAGCGTCGAGACGACGAGGTCGAAGACGCGCTTCGTCGCCCAGTCGACGCCCGCGAAGACCGGCGGGCGCAGCTCGAACAGCGGCACCGCCTGTCCGGGGATGTACTCCGCGCGCTGCGTCAGGATCTCGGCCGTCGTCGGCGCGACACGCACCTGCACGCCCTGTCGATGCGCGTGCTCGACGAGCTCGACGAGCTGGTCGTCGGTGACGTCCCCGCCGTTGACGATCAGCTCGTGGATCGGCTTCTCCGCGAGCACGCGCGGCAGGTCGCCGAGCGAGCCGAGCCGTGGCAGCGGGATCCCGTCCTCGGCCGGGGCGATCGCGCCGACGAACGTGTAGTCGATCCCTCCGCGCGCCGAGCCGAGCGTCCGCAGCAGGTGCCCGATGTGCTCGCCGTCGCCGACCAGCACCGCGCGTCGGCGAACGCCGAGCAGGTGCAGAAGGTCGCGCGTGACCCGCTCGTAGCTCGCGCGCAGAACGCAGATGATCGCCGCGCAGGTGACGACCGCGGTCGGCGCGAGGCCGTAGGTCCCGAACTGGTGGTCCACTCCCCAGGCGAAGACGAGCGTCACCACCGCGACGAGCACGAGCGACGAGACGACCCGGCCGACCCCGGCCCGCTGCTCGCGCTCGGCGTACAACCCGGCCTGCCAGAAGATCAGGATCGTGATCAGCGTCAGGAACGGGAGCCACTGCTCCTCGGCCTCCCAGGGAATGCCCCAGAGCGGCAGCTCGTGCTCGTAGTAGAGCCAGCGCAGGGCAAGCGCCAGATAGAGCCCGAGCGCGAGCCCGCAGACGTCGATCGTCAGCAGCGCCGCGATCGACGCGAGACGTCGAGCGAGGGCGCGCAGCGGCGGACGGGCGAGGATCGACGTTCGCGTCGCCCGGACGTCGCCAGCGACGGGAGTGCTCTCCTGATCCGGCGGCGCCTCAGGGTCCGCCGTGGTACTCACGAAGGACGATTCTAGCCCCGCATAGACTCGCCTCCATCGACCGCCTCGAGCAGCGCTACCGGGAGCACCACCGCGCCGCCCGCTCCCGCGACTTCGTCTACGCGGCCGACGTGCGGCCCGCGCTCTTCGCGAAGCTCGTCGGAGGCCCGGGCCGACAGGTGCTCGACCTCGGCTGCCGGTACGGCGCGCTCACGCAGGCGTACGTCGAGGGCAACGAGGTCGTCGGGGTCGACGTCGACCGCGAGGCGCTCGCCGAGGCCGCGAAGCTCGGGATCGAGACGCGCTGGGCGGACGTCGAGCAGCCGCTCGAGTTCGCCGACTCGAGCTTCGACGTCGTCGTCGCCGGCGAGCTGCTCGAGCACCTCCGCGACCCCGAGGCGGTCGTCGCCGAGTCGCTGCGCGTGCTCAAGACCGGCGGGAGGCTGGTCGGCTCGGTGCCGAACGCGTACCGGCTGAAGAACCGCCTGATGTTCCTCCTTGGGCGGCCGCCGGAACCGGACCCGACGCACCTGCACCTCTTCTCGCCGGATCACCTCCGCGAGCTGTTCGATGGCTTCGCCGAAGTCGAGCTTCGCTTCGTCGCGGGCCGCTTCGTGCGGCTGAGCCCGCGGTTGTTCGCGAACCTGATCGTCTTCAGCGCGAGAGCGCCCGGCTGACGCCGGCCGCCCAGAGCGCGAAGGCCGCGGGCAACGCGCCGAAGAGAAAGCGCGGGTGCTCGAACGTGACGCGGTAGAAGCTGTAGAAGACCACCGGGACCACGATCCAAGCAGCGAGGGCGAGTCGCGGCCAGCGCGAGACCGCGGCGGCACCGAGCACAGCGAGCGGCACGAGCAGGACGAGCAGCAGCGGTCGGAAGAGCAGCGAGTCGAGCCAGCTGTCGTCGACGTACGACCAGGCGAACGGCGCAGGCGGTAGCAGCGTGTCGTCCTCCCCGCGCCCGGTAGCCGAGCGGCCAGTACGCGATCGCGACCGGGGCGAGGCTGACGGCGCCCGCCGCAAACGCCCACGCGCGGCGGCGAGACAGGAGCAGAAGGGCGAGCACGGCCGCGGCGAGCAGGCCGTTCGAGAGCTTGACCACCGTCGCGAGGCTGAGCGCGACCCCTGCGACGGCGAGTCGGAGGTCGGTCGCGCCCGGCGAGAGCAGAAGCGCGAGCGCGACGGTCGTCAGCGCGGTCGAAAGCGGCTCGGTGTAGAGCGCGAGGCCGACGTCGACCGTCCACGTCCCGTTCTCCCACGCGCGCTCGCCTGCGACCGTCCCGGTCAGCAACGGCCAGAACGCGTAGAGGGCGGCGGCGAGCAGGCCGACGCCGCGGCGCCCGGTCGCGTGGAGGCCGACGTACGCCGTCGCGACGACCGTGACGGCGTTGGCCGCGAGCGCGAGTGGCAGACCGAAGCCGAAGGCGACGTCCGGATCGAGCGGGAGACCGAGGGCGCGGTACGGCAGCATCGGCAGGCTCCAGACGAGCGGCCAGCCGAATACGGCCGCGCCGCTCTCGTTCATCTGCGTGACGGCCGCAGAGACGACGAGCCCGAACACCGCCGCCGCACCCGCGAGGAGCCAGGGGCGCAGGTCGGCGCGCCTGCGCCAGAGTAGGACCAGCACGACCGCGCTCGAGAGCACGACGAGCGCGAGCAAGGCGACGACGCCGACCGGCAGCCGCCCCCACGCCGCCATGAACTCGCGCGCCGCCGCGTAGAAGCCCGTCGCGTCGCCCGTCAGCGCGACGAAGTCGTAGCGCGGCAGCCCGGGAAGCGCGTGTCCGGACGCCGCGAGTGCGACGAGCGGGATCGCGAGCCGCACCGCGACGAGCGCCGCCAGTGCGCCCTGCCACGGGACCGGCATCACTACGCTGACCGGGCGATGTGCGGCATCTGCGGACTCGTAACGCTAACGGGGCGCGATCGCCGCGCCGACGTCGACGCGATGCGAGCGGCGCTCGTGCACCGCGGGCCGGACGACGGCTCGACCGACGCCTTCGGAGCGTGCGTGCTCGGGCATCAGCGTCTGCGGGTGCTCGATCTGGAGACGGGCTGGCAGCCGGTCGAGAGCGAGGACGGCGAGGTCGTCGCGGTCTTCAACGGCGAGCTCTACAACTTCCCCGAGCTGCGCGAGCGGCTTGCCGCACGAGGCCACACGGTGCGTGGCACGGGCGACTCGCCGGTCCTCCCCCACCTCTACGAGGACGAGGGGATCGACTTCGTCCGTCGGCTCGAGGGCATGTTCGCCGTCGCGCTCTGGGACCGCCGGCGCGAGCTGCTCGTGCTCGCGCGCGACCGCGTCGGCAAGAAGCCGCTGCTCTGGGCGCGGCTCCCGGACGGCACGTTCGCGTTCGCCTCCGAGCTCCAGTCCCTGCTCGCGCTCGACGACCTGCCGCGCGAGCTCGACCTCGAGGCGCTCGACGCGTACCTCGCGCTGGGCTACGTCCCCGGGCCCCGGACGATCCTCAGCGCCGTGCACAAGGTCCCACCGGCGCACGTGCTCGTCGTCGAGGGCGGGAGCGAGCGGGCCGTGCGCTACTGGCGCGCCGAGGCCCGGCCGGAGCCGGGCGTCGAGGAGGACGAGTGGCTCGAGCGCGTGCGCGCGACCGTCGGCGCGGCCGTGCGCCGCCGCCTCGCGGCCGACGTCCCGCTCGGCGTCCTGCTCTCGGGCGGGATCGACTCGAGCGTGGTCACGGCGCTGACGGCGGCGGCGTCGAGCAAGCCCGTGCGGACGTACACGGTCGGCTTCCCCGACCGCCTCTACGACGAGCGCTCGTACGCGAGCGCCGTCGCGGAGCGGTTCGGCACCGAGCACGAGGAGCTCTTGGTCGAGGCCGAGCCCGCGGACGCGGTCGAGCGGCTCGTGCAAGCGCTCGGCGAGCCGCTCGGCGACGAAGCCGCGCTGCCCACGTTCCTGATCTGCGAGCAGGCGCGCCGCCACGTCACGGTCGCGCTGACCGGCGACGGCGGCGACGAGTCCTTCGCCGGCTACGAGCGCTACGCGGCTCACCGGCTCGCGGCCACGGCCGGCCTCGTGCCGCCGCTCGCGCGAGTCGGCGCCCGAGCGCTGCGCCGGCTCCCGGCCGGCCGGCGCGAGCCGCGCTCGACCACGTTCCGCGCGGCCCGCTTCCTCGAGACCGCCGCCGCGCCGGCGCCCGAGCGCTACGGCGGCCTGATGGAGGTCTTCCCGGCCGAGACGAGGGAGGCGCTCCAGGTCGCCGAGCGCGCGCCGGTGTCCGCCTCGGCGCTGCTCGGCGCGCCCCGGGCGCCCGGCCTGGCCGGGCTCCAGCTGCTCGACGCCGAGACGTACCTCGCGGACGACCTGCTCGTGAAGGCCGACCTCGCCTCGATGGCGCACTCGCTCGAGCTGCGCTCGCCGCTCCTCGACCGCGAGGTGCTCGAGCTCGGCCTGGCCCTGCCCGACCGGCTGAAGCAGCGCGGGCGGCGCGGCAAGCTCGCGCTCAGGCGCGCCTTCGCCGCGGAACTCCCGCCCCAGGTGGCCAAGCGCGGCAAGTCGGGCTTCGGCGTCCCGCTGGGCCGGTGGTTCCGCGGCGATCTCCGGCAGCTCGCGAACGACGTGCTGCTCGACCGGACCGCGCGCGAGCGCGGTCTCTTCCACCCGGGCTCGGTCGAGCGCCTGCTCGCCGAGCACGCGGCCGGGGTCGACCACGCGCATCGCCTTTGGGGCCTGCTCGTCCTCGAGCTCTGGCTGCGCACGCACGTGGACGCGTGAGGCGCGCCCACGCCTACGCGCTGCTCGCCGCGGCGAGCGCGCTCCCCCGCCTGGTCGCGCTGCTCGTCGAACGCGAAGACATCACCGCCGCCTTCGTCGACAAGGGCGACGACTTCGCGCTCACCTTCCTCGAGAGCGGCACGTACGGCTTCATCCCGGACGTCCCCTCCGCCTACACGCAGCCGCTGTACGGCTTCTTCCTGATCCCGCTCTACTGGGTGCTCGAGCGGCACTGGCTCGTGGTCGGGCTCGCCCAGATCGCCGTCGCCGTCGGAACGACCCTGCTCGTCTACGAGATCGGCCGCCGGGTGGTCGACGCGCGTGTGGGCCTCGTCGCGGCGCTGCTGGCGACGCTGCACCCGTACCTCGTCTGGCACGACGTGCACATGAACCGCGAGCTGCTCGACGGCGCGCTCGCGGCGGCGGCGGTCCTGCTCACGCTCGTCGTCGCCGAGCGCGGCGGCTACCGGTGGGCCGCGCTGCTGGGCGGCGTGCTCGGGCTGATGATCCTCGGCAACGTCCGCACGCTCTTCGTGCCCTTCGTGCTCGGGACGTACGTGCTCTGGCGCCGGCGCGCGTGGAGCTGGGAGCCGGCGGTCGCGCTCGCCGTCGCGGTGCTGGTCGTGCTCCCGTGGGTCGTGCGCAACGAGCGCAACGTCGGCTGCGTCGCGATCACGACGGACGCGCGCGCGCTCTGGAAGGCGAACAACGTGAACACGCTCGAGACGCTGCGTGCCGGCGGATGGATCGACGACGTGCCGAACATCCCGGGCGCGCCGCCGACGCCGCAGGACGCCGGCGAGCTCTACAAGCAGACCGGGCGCATCGTGCTCACGGACGAGTGCGCGCAGATGCGCTTCTACCGCGAGCGTGCCGTCGACTTCGTGCGCGACCATCCCGGCGAGAAGGCACAGCTCGCGGCGTACGGGGCGTGGCTGCTCTGGTCGCCGAGCGTGCCGAGGACGGAAGGACGCCCCGGCCGCGGGACGCTGCTCGACGTCGGACGCGACGTGGCCGAGCCGCTGTTCATGGTGCCGCTGCTCGCGCTCGCGGTCTTCGGGCTCACGCGCGTGCCCCGCCACTTCGCCGTGCTCGCGCTCGCGCTGCTCGCCTACCAGACGCTGATCGCGATGCTCTTCGTCGGCCAGACGCGCTACCGCGTGCCGTGGGACTTCCTGCTCGCCGTGCCGGCGGCGGCCGGGCTGCTCGCGCTCGTGCGGCGGTTCCGGCGTTGAAGGTCGTCCACGTCCACCGCATGCGCGGGATCGGCGGCTCGGAGCGCCACCTGCTCACGCTGCTGCCCGCGCTCGCGGCGCGCGGCGTCGAGGTCACGTTCGTCGGGCTGGACGACCCGGCGTGGGACCCGGAGCCGTTCTACGAGCGGCTGGGCCTGCCGGCGGAACGCCTCTCCTGCCCGCGCGACCTCGACCCGAGGCTCGCGCATCGCCTGAACCGGACACTCGCGCGGCTCCGGCCCGACCTCGTCCACACGCACCTCGTGCACGCGGACGGCTACGGGGCGCTCGCGTCCGTGCACCGCGCTCCCTGGGCGCTCGTGTCGACGAAGCACAACGACGACCCGTTCCGAACCGGCGCGTTCCGGTTCGTCGAGCGTGCGTTCACGCGGCGGGCGCAGCGCGTGATCACGATCACGCACGCGCTCGCCCGCTTCGTCGTCGAGCGCGTCGGGCTGCCCGCGGGCAAGGTGGACGTCGTCCACTACGGGCTCGACGAGCCGCCGGCGGCGTGGGGCGGCGGCGCCGAGCCGCCCGCCGACGGCCGGCTGCTCGTCTCGATCAGCCGCCTCGTCGAGCAGAAGGGGCTCGACGTCGCCGTGCGCGCGTTGGCCGAGCTCCCGGACGACGTGCGGCTCGCCGCGCTCGGTGAGGGACCGGAACGCGCGCGGCTCGAGGCGCTCGCGCGAGACCTCGCCGTGGGCGAGCGCCTGCTGCTTCCCGGCCGGGTCGGCGACGTGGGCGCGTGGCTGCGCCGCGCCGACGTCGTTGTCCACCCGGCGCGCTGGGAGGGGTTCGGTCTCGCGCTGCTCGAGGCGATGCTCGCCGCGCGTCCGGTCGTGGCGAGCGCGGTCAGCTCGATCCCCGAGATCGTCGCCGACGGCGAGACGGGCGTGCTCGTCCCGCCGAACGACGTCCCTGCGCTCGCGTCGGCGCTCGGCGAACTGCTCGAGGACCCGGCCCGCGCGGAGCGGCTCGGGCAGGCCGGCCTCGCGCGGGCGCGCAGCGAGTTCTCCGTCGAGCGGATGACGTCGGCGACGCTGTCGGTCTACGAGCGCGCGCTAGAGGGCCGCTAGCACTCCCTCGGCCCAGTGCTCGACCGAGTGCTCGCGCAGCACGCGCTCGCGCAGGCGCCCGCCGATCGCCGCCCGCTCCCCGTCCTCGAGCGCGGCGAACGAGGCGAGTCGGTCGGCGAGCGTCGCCGGCTGCTCGCGCTCGAAGCGCAGCTCGTCGGGCAGGAAACGGTCGAACACGGGGTTGGACGCGAGCACGGGCAGGCACGAGGCCGCGGCCTCGTAGACGACCTTGTCGGGCGCTCCGGCGCGCATGTTGTTCACGAGCGCGTCGACGGCCTCGAAAAGCGCGGGCACTTCCGTGCGGGGCACCGGGCCCTCGAGCCTCACGCGGTCGTCCAGCCGCAGCTCCCGCACGAGCCCATCGAGCTCCGCGCGGTGCTCGCGCTCGAGCTCGGAGAGCGTCGGGCCGTGAGCGAGCAGGTGCGCGTCGAGACCGGCGTCGACGGCCCGCCGCAGCGCGCGCAGGACGACGTCGAGACCCTTCGCGGGCGAGTAGCGCCCGAGCGCGAGCAGCCGCAGCTCGCCGCCCTCGTCGCGATTGCGGCGGCAGTGGAACTGCCGCAGGTCGATCCCGTGCCCGATCGCCCGCACGCGCGCGTCGGCGAGCGGCACCGAGCGCCGGTCGACGCTGAGGATCGTGTTCGAGAGGCGCGCGGCGGCCTTCAGCGTCGGGCTCGCGTGCCAGTGCGTGTACCAGAGCAGCACGCGCACGCCGAGCGGGCGCGCGAGCGGCGCGGCGAGCACGGCGTAGATCGGGCACATGTGCGCGAGCACGCCGAGCGGGCGCGCGTGCGCGAGCTCGGCGGCGAGCTCGCGCTCGAAGCGCAGGCCCCGCCCGACCTTCGTGCCCGCGCCGAAGACACGCACGCGGCAGTTCGCGGGCAGCGTTCCGGGAACCGCCCCGGCCGAGAGGACGGTCACGTGGTCGACGCGCTCGGCGAGCGCCGCGATCTTCGGGATCGTCGCGGCGAGCGCGGGGTGCGCGGGGTCGACGGCCTGCGTGACGAAGACGAGCGAGCGCACTAGAAATAGTCCGTGTCGCCGAGCGTGAAGCGCCAGTCGTCGGCCGGCGGAAGCTCGCCCTCGAGCGCGTGCCCGATCAGCCGGATCGTCATCGGCGTCGGGACGAACCCGTAGGCGGCGAACGCCCCGCGGTGCACGTTCGGCAGCGCGAGCAGGAGCCGCGACCCCCGCGCGACGCGCGCGCAGCGGCGAAGGAGCGAGTACGTCTCGCCGAAGCTCGGCGCGACGAGGTCGGCGACGTAGGCGACGAGCATCCCGCGGAGCCGCTTCCTGCCCACGACCGCGTAGCCGTTCGCCGAGCGGACGATCCGGTAGCCGCGCGGCGAGTCGGTGTAGCGCCACGTCAGGTACGCGAGGTCGCGGACGAAGTGGTTGCGGAGCTGCGGGGCGGTCTTCCGGTAGACCTCCTCGTCCCTGTGGGTGAACTGTTGCGGTTCGTTTCCTGGGTCTGACTCCCGACCCGGAAGGAGGGGACGTGCCCAGATGCGCAGCCGGCGCACGTCGAGCCAGCCGAGCTTCGAGACGTAGATCGGGCCCGCCAGCTTGTTCGTGAAGCCGAGCTCGAGCACCGCGCCGGCGTCGCGGGCGGCCTGCTCGACCTCGCCGTTCAGGCGCTGGAAGATGCCCTGGCCCCGGAAGTCCGGGTCGGTCGCCGCCCAGAGCGGCAGCGCCACGAGCTGCTCCCGGCCCTCCAGCACGGTGCGGTAGTAGCTCGCGCCGAGGACACCGGCCAGCCGGTCCTCGCCCTCGGCGAGCACGACGGTGCGCGGTCCGGTCGGGTTCCCGTCGAACCACCACGTGAACTCCTCGCGCGGCGGCGCCTCGCCGTAGACCTTCTCCATCAGCGCGAGGATCGCGTCGAGCCGGCCGGGCTCGTAGGCCGCCGTGCGCGGCTCGGTCACTTCGCCGACGTGCGGAGCGCCGCGTTCAGCGCCCGTCGCGCGTACGTCCCGGGGACGGTGTCCTTGAGCGCAAGCAGGTCGCACGCACCTGCGAGGACGAGCGCGAACGTTCGCGGCGCGTACGGCTCGACGTTGTAGCGACGCAGAAGCAACCGGTCGGCGCCGGGCGTGTTCAGGCCGGGCGTCGAGGTGAAGGCGAGCTCGTAGCCGGCGGCGGCGACGAGCGGCAGGTGACGTCGGCCCACGGCGCCCTTCACGTACGCGAAGGCGCGCACCGGCCGCCCGAGCCGCTCCTCGAGGCGCTGCTTCGAGAGCGTGAGCTCTCGCGCCGCCTCGTCGTCTCCGAGCTGGGGCAGCGGCGTGTGGCTGATCCCGTGGGACTCGACCCGCATGCCGAGCGCCTCCAGCTCGGCGAGCGCCTCCCAGTCGAGCGTCGGGTTCTGGCGGCCGTTGCGCGCGGACGCGCGCTCGTGCGGGAGCGGCTGACGGTCGTCGAGGTACGCGATCGGGACGAAGAGCACGGACGGGTAGCCGTGCTGCTGGAGCACCGGCGCCGCGTTGTCCAGGTTGTCGCGGTAGCCGTCGTCGAACGTGATCAGCACCGGCCGTCGAGGCAGTGAGCGACCGTCGCGGTAGTGGTCGACCACGGCGTCGAGATCGACGACGGTGTAGCCGAGCTCGCGCAGCATGCTCAGCTGCTCGTCGAACTGCGCCGCCGAGACGGTCAGCGGTGCGGTGGGGCCGTCGTTGACCTTGTGGTACAGCAGCACGCGGAGGCGATCGTCGTTCGACCCGTTCGACGTCGAGACCCCGGCGGCCGCCTCGCCGACGGTGCGGTAGACGCCGTGCTTGAGCAGCCGCTTCGTGCGCTCCGCGGGCACCGCGTCAGTCTAGGGACGCGGCCAACTCGCGCACGTGCTCTGCGAACTGCTCGGGCGTCGCGTACCAGCGTTCCGAACCTTCGCGCGCCCGCGCTCCGAGCTCCTCGGCGAGCCTGCGATCCGTGAGGATCCGCACGAGCGCCCGCGCGAGAGCCGGCGCGTCGTCGGGCGGGAGCAGGAGCCCGGTGCGCTCGTCCTCGACGAGGTCCTCGATCCCGCCGCCACGTGTTCCGACGACGGGGCGTCCGCGGCAGAAGGCCTCGACGACGACACGCCCCATGCCCTCGCGGCGCGACGGAAGCACGAGGCACGTCGCGTGGTCGAGCTCGGCCGCGATCGCCGCCGGCGGGAGGTCGGAGTCCCACGAGACGTCCGGGCCGCGCTCGACGAGCCGGGCGGCGAGGTCGGCGCGCGCGCCGCGGCCGATCAGGCGCAGCTCGGCGCCGGGGACCTCGCTCGCGACGAGCGGCCACGCCTCCGCGAGCAGGTCGAGCCCCTTGTAGAGCTCGAGCACCCCGACGAAGAGCGCGCGCGGCCGCGCGGGGAACGGCGCCGGCTCGGTCAGGAACGGCTGGAGGTCCATGAACGCGGGGAAGATCGCCACGGGCTCGACGCCGAGCTCGCGGACCAGCCCCGTCGTGAAGTCCGAGACCGTGCGGACCGCGTCGACGCGGCGAACCGCCCAGACGGCGACGCGGTCCGCGACCGGGTTGAGCAGGTGGCGCATCGTCGAGCCGTAGAGGCGCGTCGCGGTCCGCCAGTCGCCGTGGACGTCGAGCACGACCGGCACGCCGCTGCGCGCGAGGCGTCGGCCCGCGAGCGCGAGCGCGGCCTCGTGCGCGCCCTGGACGAGCAGGACGGTCGGCCGGAAGCGCCTGATCTCGCGCGCGACGCGCAGCGGCAGGAGCGCGTGGAACGCCGCGCCGTCGAGCGCGCGCACCGGGAACGGCGGGACGAGCTCGAAGATCCCGTTGCGTCGCGGAGCGTCGTCGACGGCGCTGCCGAGCACGCGCACGTCGAGCACGTCCGCGAGCGCGTCGAACTTGAGCCGGAGCGTGTCGTCGAGCGGCAGCCGGTAGCGCGTCCGCCCGACCAGCAGGAGGCGATCCTTCACGACGCGGCCCGCTGGAGGATCCGCTCGAGCTCGTCGTAGATCGCCGCCGGCGCGTAGCGGTCGACGGACGACGGCGCCGCTGCGCTCAGCCGCTCCCGCAGGCCCGCGTCCGCGAAGTAGCGGCGGATCGCCTCGGCGAGCGCCTCCGGATCCTCGCTCGGCACGAGCAGGCCGTTCTCGCCGTCGCGCACGATCTCCGCGACGCCGCCGACGCTCGTCGCGAGCACCGGTGTCCCGACCGCGAGCGCCTCGACCGCCATGTGCGGGAAGTTCTCCCAGCTCGAGGAGAGCAGCGCCGCATCGGCCGCGCGCAGCAGCTCGAACACGGTGCGGCGCGGCTGCGGCCCGAGGAAGCGCGCGCGGCCGTCGAGCCCGAGCGTCCCGGCGTGCCTGCGGAGCTCCTGCTCGTCCGGCCCGTCGCCGGCGATCAGGAGCGTGACCCCGTCCGCACGCGCGAGCGCGTCGAGGGCGACGTCGAGCCGCTTCTGAGGCGCGAGCCGGCCCGCGAACACCAGCGTCGGCCCCTCGAGGCCGTGCCGCGTGCGCAGCTCGTCGCGCGCGCCGAGCTCCGGCGGCGCGACCGGGTTCGGGAGCAGCGTGATCCGCTCCGCGCGGACGCCCCAGGTCAGCGCGAGCTGACGGAGCGACTCGCTCGGGACCACGAGGTGCGCGGCCCGCCTGAGGGCGAAGTCGCTCGTGCGCCGCAGTGCTCGGACAAGCGCGCCGCCCGCACGCTGGAAGTCGTCGAGGCTCGAGCCGGTCAGCCCGTAGCGGACGGCCCGCTCGAAGGACGGGTCGGACGTGAGCTTGAGGACGAAGGGCGTGCGCGTGACCACGGCCGCGAGCGAACTGCGGACGAGCATTCCGGTCGCGTAGGCGACGTCCGCGCGCCGCGCGGCGCGGGCGATCGCGAGCGCGCTCGTGGCGTGGCGGACGCCTCGCGGCAGTGCGCCGCGACGTCCAGCGCACCGGGTATGCCTCGGCCTCCGGCTCGGCGTCGGCCATCGTCGCGACCTCGACCTCGTGCCCGCGCGCGCGCAGCTGCTCGGCGGCCTCGGGCGCGTGGCTCGCCGGCCCGCCGACGTCCGGCGGCCAGATGCCCGAGACGATCAGGACCCTCACGCCGCCTGCACCTCGGCCTGCGGGGGCAGCGTGCCCGCCTTCACGCGCAGGATCAGCACCGTCCAGACGGCGGCGAAGACGGCGGTCGAGACGAGCACTGCAGCGGCCGCGCCGGTCGCGCCCCACTCCGCGCCGAGCGGGATCACGAGCGGGATCAGCACGGCGGTCTCGATCCCGTGCGCGACGATCCGGAGGTTGGGGCGGCCGATCGTCACGGGGAGCGACTTCGTCCACCCGAAGACGAGCTGGATCGCCGCGGCGAGCAGGATCAGGCGCGCAGCGTCGACCGCGGGCACGAAGTCGTCGCCGAGGACGAGCCGGACGAGGTCGGGCATCAGCCACCAGAAGACGGGCACGGCGACGACCATCAGCAGGGCCGCCGTGACGGAGTAGCGCCGGATCCCGCTGAGCACCGTGCTCTCGCGGCCGCGCTCCCAGTCCCTCGTCTGGTCGGTCAGCAGGATCAGCCGGACGGGCGAGCTGAGCGCCGCGAAGCCCTGCTGCGGCGCCTGCGCCGCGCGGAAGAGGCCGACCTGGCGAACGTCGCTGACGATGCCGAGCAGGACCGGCGCGAGCCAGCCGCGGAGCGAGACGAGCCCGGTGCCCGCGCTCGAGTGGAGCACGAAGCGGACGATCTCGGCCCGGGACTCGCCGAGCGGCGCCGCCTCCGCGCGCGGGAAGCGCCGCACCGCCGCGAGCCCGAGCGCCACGACGACGACCGTGACGACCGCCTGCCCGAGCACCAGCGCGACGACCGTCGCGGTGACGCCGTGGGGCGCGGCGACCACGATCGCCACGAGCCGGACGGCGGTCGAGAGCGCGAGCAGGCCGCCGCGGAGGTCGTAGCGGCCGCGCAGGATCAGCGTCGCCGCGGCCGTGCCCTCGAAGGCGTAGAGCAGCGGGAGGACGGCCGCCACGAGCAGCGGCTCGGTCAGGTCGGTCGCGAAGAGGCGTTCGGTCAGCGGCGCGAGCGCGGCGATGATCAGCCCCGCGGCGACCGCGCCGGCGACCTTGAGCCCGAGGGCCGCGCGGAGCAGCCGGTGGAAGCGCCCCCAGTCCTCGCGCTCGGCGAAGCGGAAGCCGTACTTGACCAGCGCCTCCTCGCTCGTCAGGTCGAGCAGGAGCTGGAAGAGAGCCACCGTGCCGAGGACGAGGGTCAGCTTTCCGAAGTCGGCGGTGCCGAGGATCCGCGCGGCGACGACGGTGCCGACGATGCCGAGAGCGGTGGAGCCCCAGCTGCCGAGAGCCGTGAGCAGCCGCCGCCGGGTGAGGTTCATCGGGGTCACGGTAACCAAGCATCGTGTAGGAACCCGCACGGTGGCCCGGCCGTATCCCCTCCTCTTCGCGCTCTGCCTGCCGCTCGTCTTCCTGCACGCCGACTACCAGGCCTCGTGGACCGTCGGCGTCGCGAGCAGCGAGGCGACGCTCTTCCTCTCCGACGTCGCCGTCCTCGCCGCGGGCCTCGTCGCCCTGCTCGCCGGCCGCGCTCACGGCTTCGGCGTGCTCCGGGCCGGGCGCTGGATCTGGCTCGCGGCCGCCGCCTTCCTCACGGTCGCGTTCGTCTGGAGCCTCGTCGGGCTCGCGGTCACGGACGGCTACCCGCTTGCGGAGAACCTGCTCACGCTTGCGAAGCTGACCCTGTACGCGCTGCTCGCGGTCGGCGCCGCGCTCGTGTACCGCAGGCCGGACGACCTGCGGCCGCTGCTGCACGTCGTCGTCGCCTGGAGCTGCATCGCCACCGCCTTCGGCGTGCTCCAGTACTTCGGCGTCGTCGACGAGTTCGAGGGACGCCGCCCCGGCCAGCGAGAGCCCTCGTTCCTCGGCATCCACGACTTCGGCGCGCTCTCGGGCGCGACGCTGGCGATCGGGCTGATCGGGATCGCGCAGGGTCGGCGCGGCCGCCTGACCTGGGCCGCGACGGCGTCCGGTGTGGTCGGGGTCGTGCTCTCGGGCGCGATCGCCGTCGTCCTCGGCGTCGCGGCCGCGGCGGGCGCGGCGTGGCTGCTGACCCGGCAGCGCGCACTCGCGCTCGCTGCGGTCGTCGCGGTCGTCTGCGCCGGCGCCGTGGCGATCCGGGTCGTCGACCCGGAGCCGCTCCTCGACGCGCTCGGGATCGAGCAGCCGCTCGACCCGACGAGCGAGCCGGGGGCGAGCTGGGAACAGCGCATCGCGCTCGCCTACATCGGCGGACGCATCTTCCTCGACCATCCGCTCGTCGGCGTCGGCTGGCAGGCGTCCGAGCGTCGCTACGGCCCGTACCTCGACGACGCGCGCAGCCGCTTCCCCGACCTCCCCGAGCTCGCTCTCCCCTCGCCCGAGCACGAGTGGGGGGTCCAGAACGCCTACGTGCAGGCCGCCGCCGACATGGGCGTCGTCGGGCTTGCGGCGTGGCTCGCGCTCTTCCTCGTGCCGCTGGGCGTGGCCTGGCGCGTGGGGCAAGCGGCCGCCGTCCCTATCCTGTGGCTCCTCGTGGCGATGGGCGTGTGGATCGGCCTCGGCCTGGTGGCCGGCAACCCCGTCGCCGGCCTCACCTGGCTCTCGGTCGGGCTCGCAGCCGCGGCCGCCTCGTGGCGTGAGCCCAGCAGAGGCTCGAGGTGAACTCGCTGCGGTGCGGCCGCGCAGCGGCCGCCTTCAGGCGTGTTTCGCGCGTCGCGGGTCCGCGCGAGCGGATCCGCGACTTGCGCGGCTATGAATAGCCCGCCCGGAGAGGGCCGCCGCAGCCCGACGACCTCCACGGCCACGTACGCGCTCCTGCAGCCGCTCTCCGACTGGCTGCGCGCGGAGGCGCAGGCACTGCACGCGGAGCGGGGCCCGTACCGCGTCCTCGACGTCGGCTGCGGCGTCAAGCCGTACCACCCCTGGTTCGAGCCATACGTGTCCGAGTACGTCGGGCTCGACGTGCCGGGCAACGCGAGCGCCGAGCTCGAGGGGACGATCGAGGCGATCCCGGCCGAGGACGCGTCCTTCGACCTCGTCCTCTGCACGCAGGTGCTCGAGCACTGCGACGACCCCGCGCAGGGTGTCCGCGAGCTCCGGCGCGTCGTCAAGCCCGGCGGGCGCGTCCTGCTCTCGACGCACGGCGTGCAGGTGTACCACCCTGCGCCGCACGACCTCTGGCGCTGGACGCACGAGGGCCTCGAGCGGCTGTTCCTAACGAACGGCACATGGGCGAGCGTTAGCGTTCGGCCGGCAGTCGGAACGACCGCCACCCTCGCGCTCTTGCTCTCGACCTACGTGGACCTCGCCGCTCGCCGCGCGCACGTTGCGCCGCTCGGACGGCTGCTCATCCGCGGGCTCAACCGCGCCGGCGCGGCGATCGACGCACGCTCGGCGATCCTGCGCGAGCCGGGCCCGGGGACGCTGCACGCGAACTACCACGTCACGGCGGTCGCGTGAGCAGGCGCGTTCTCGTTACGGGCGGCGGAGGCTTCATCGGATCGAACCTCGCGCGGCGGCTGCTCGAGCAGGGCGACGAGGTGCGCGTGCTCGACAACTTCTCCACGGGCAACCGCCGCAACCTGGGCGAGATCGTCGACGAGGTCGAGGTCGTCGAGGGCGAGCTGCGCAGCTACGAGCGCGTGCACAACGCGACGCGCGGCGTCGAGGTCGTCTTCCACCAGGGCGCGCTTCCCTCGGTGCCGCGGTCGGTCCAGGACCCGCTCACGACCGGCGCGGTCAACGTCGAGGGGACGCTGAACGTGCTGCTCGCCGCGCGGGACGAGAGCGTGCGGCGCGTCGTGTTCGCGTCGTCGTCGTCCGTGTACGGCAACAGCGGCTCGCTCCCGCGCGTCGAGACCGAGTTCCCGGACCCGATCTCGCCCTATGCGGTCTCGAAGCTCGCCGCCGAGCGCTACTGCGTCTCGTTCGCGCGCGTGTACGGGCTCGAGACCGTGACGCTGCGCTACTTCAACGTCTTCGGCCCGCGTCAGGACCCGACCTCGCAGTACGCCGCCGTCGTCCCGCGCTTCATCGCTGCAGTGGAAGCCGGGGAGGCCGTGCCGATCTACGGCGACGGCGAGCAGTCACGCGACTTCACGTACGTCGAGAACGTCGTCGACGCGAACGTGCGCGCGGCCGACGCTGCGGAGGCGTCCGGCCACGTGATCAACATCGCGACGGGCGAGCCGCGCAGCGTCAACGCGCTGGCGGACACGATCGGCGAGGTGCTCGGGAAGCCCGTCGAGAAGGAGTACCTCCCGCCCCGCACGGGCGACGTGCGCGACTCCTGGGCGGACGTCGGCGAGGCCCGGCGGCTGCTCGGCTGGGAGCCGCAGATCGGGCTCGAGGACGGGCTGCGGCTGACGGCCGACGCGATCCTCGCGCGTGCCTGACACGAAGCCGGTCAAGGTGCTGCGCGTGATCGCGCGCCTGAACATGGGCGGGCCCGCGCTGCACGTGACGTACCTGACCGCGGGCCTGCGCGAGCGCGGCTACGACACGACGCTCGTCGCGGGCAGCCTCGCGCGCGGCGAGGACTCGATGGAGTACGTCGCCGACGAGCTCGGCGTGCGGGTCGAGCGTCTGCGCGGGCTGCGGCGCGACATCTCGCCGCTCCGCGACCTGCTCGCGGTCGTGCGGCTCGCGCAGCTGATCAGGCGCGAGCGGCCGACGATCCTGCACACGCACACGGCCAAGGCCGGCGCGGTCGGGCGGGTGGCGGCGCTGCTCGCCGGCGACGCACGCCCGCCGATCGTCGTGCACACGTTCCACGGTCACGTGCTTCGCGGCTACTTCGGACCGGTGGTCACGTTCGGCTTCCGCCTGCTGGAGCGGTGGCTCGCGCGCGCGACGACGGCGCTGATCGCGGTCAGCCCCGAGGTGCGCGACGAGCTCGTCCGGCTCGGCGTCGCACCGCGCGACAAGTTCACCGTCATCCGGGTCGGGATCGAGCTCGAGGATCGCGTCTCGGACCGCGACGGCCGCGAGGAGACACGGCGCGTGCTCGGGATCGCGCCGGATTGCTTCACCGTCGGCTGGATCGGGCGCATGACCGGGGTCAAGCGCACGGGCGACGTGCTGCTCGCCTTCAAGCGGCTGCGCGAGCGCGGCGTCGAGGCGTGCCTGTGCATGGTCGGCGACGGCCCGGAGCGCGCCGTCGTCGAGCAGCGGGCGCACGAGCTCGGGATCATGCGGAACACGTTCTTCCTCGGCTACCAGGAGGACGTGGCGCCGTACTACGCGGCGTTCGACGCGATGATCCTCCCGTCCGGCAACGAGGGGACGCCCGTGAGCGCGATCGAGGCGCTCGCGGCCGGCCGGCCAGTGGTCGCGACGCGGGTCGGCGGCGTGCCCGACGTCGTCCGCGACGGCGAGGACGGCTTCCTCGTCGACCCCGGCGCCGTCGAGCAGCTGGCCGACGCCCTCGGCCGCCTCGCCGAGGACCCGGCACTGCGCGAGCGGATGGGCTCGTCCGGGCGCACGCGCGTGCTCCCGCGCTACTCCGTCTCCCGGCTCGTCGACGACGTCGACCGGCTCTACCGCGCGCTGCTGGCTGCGTGAAGACAAGCGTCGCTGTCTGCACGGCGCTGGCGCTCGTTTCCGTCGCGCTGACGCTGCCGGACACGTGGCGGTGGCTCTCCGACCAGCGGAGCGACCTTCGGCAGCTCGACGCGGTCGACCGGATCCAGGCGCCGGGCTTCAACAACCGGCTGCCGGTCGGCGCGTTCGACTTCTTCCGCGCGAACGTGCGGCGCGGCGACCGCGTCTTCGTCCACGCGCGCGAGGGCACGACGGTGCGCGGCGTCGACTTCCCGACGGGCGCGCGCACGTTTGCGCGCTACTACCTGCTCCCCGCGACGGTCGTCGAGTCCCCGCAGGACGCGACGGTCGTCGTCGCGATCGGCCGCGACCCCCGCGAGCTCGGGCTCTCGTACCGGTCGACGCTGCGCGAGGGCGACTTCCACGTCGCGCGCGTGAGGGACCCGGCGTGATCGGCCTGCTGGTCGCGAACGGGCTCTACCTCGCGATCGGGGTCGGCCTGCTGCCGCTCCTCCGGATCGCGCGCGACCGCGGCGAGCTCGTCGCACGCCTCCCGCTCGCATATCTCGTGGGCGTGGCCGCGACGGGCATCCTCGTCGCGCACCTGGCGCTGCTGGAGGTCGCCGTCGGGCTCGTCGAGCTCGTCGTCCTCGCCGCCGTCGTGCTCTTCCTCGGATTGCGCCGGTTGCCGGAGGCAAGTAACACGGCGTTGCTTGCTCCGCGCGAGCCCGCCTGGAGCCGCGCGGTGGGAGCCGTCGCGCTCGTGGTCTCGCTCGTCCTGCTCGGCCACGCGCTGGCGACGTACCGGCTGCGCCCGCTGCTCGAGTGGGACGGCTGGGCGATCTGGGGGACGAAGGCGCGGGCCCTCTACGAGTTCGGCGGAGCGACCGGGCCGGTGTTCACGAGCGAGGCGTACCTGCCGCTCCAGCACCCGCTGCTGCTGCCCTCGCTCCAGGCCGTCGGCTTCCGCGCGATGGGCACGTACGACCCGACGCTCGCGCACGTCCAGCTCGCCCTCCTCGCGCTCGGGTTCCTGCTCGCGTTCGTCGGGCTGCTCCGCGACCGCATCCCGGCCGCGCTGCTCGGCCTGAGCGCGCTCGCGATCCTCGCCGCCGAGCCCGTGCTGAAGCAGCTCTCGACCAACCTCGCGGATGTCCCGCTCGCGTTCTTCGTCGCGCTCGGGCTCGTCGCCGCGGGCCGCTGGCTCGTGTCGGGCGAGCGGTGGGCGCTCGTCGTGGCCGCGCTCTTCCTCGGCGCCGCCGCGCTGACGAAGAGCGAGGGGCTCTTCTTCGCGCTCGCCGCGCTCGCCGCGCTCGCGCCGTTCGCGTGGCGCCGCTGGCGCGAGCTCGCGACCGCAGCCGGGGCCGTCGTCGCGATCGTCCTACCCTGGCGCCTCTTCGTCGCGCTCGAGGACCTGCCGCTCGTCGAGTACAGCTTCCGAAACGCGGTCTCACCGGGCTACCTCGCCGACCACTCCGACCGCGTCCGGCCCGCGCTCGAGGGGCTCCTGGACGAGATCTTCACGCTCGACTGGGGCCTGCTCGTCCCGTTCTTCGTCGCGGCGGTGGTGACGGCCGCGCTCGCGCGTCGCAACGCGCTCGTCGGCTTCGCCCTGCTCTGGGCCGCGCTCGCGTTCGCGGGCCTCGTGCTCGTCTACTGGATCTCGGTGATCCCGATCGAGCTCGCGCTCGTCTGGTCGGCCGACCGGACGGTCGTCACGCTCGTCGTCGGCGCGGCAGCGCTCGGCGCCCTGCTAGCGGGCGAATCAGCCTCTCGGGAAGGCGCGGAAGACGCTGAACGAGGGCTTCCTCTGCCCCGTTCGCGTCAGCAGGCCTGACTGCCAGCCGCCGAGGCGCGGCTCGTCGCGGAGCAGGAACCAGAGCATCATGTCGATGCGCGGGTTCCTCCGCGCCATCGTGAACGCCTCGCGCATGTACGCCGCCTGCTTCGCGTAGGTGACGCCGAAGGCGCGGTCGGGCGGGTTCGTCTGGTAGCCGTACTCGGTGATCCAGAGCCGCTTGGCGCCCCACAGGCGCGTCAGCTCCGCGATCAGCACGTTGATGTTGCCCATCGTCACCGCCGTCGGCGAGGGGCGCGTCGAGGGCGACTCCGTGCGCCGGCCGTAGTACGGGTGGTGCGCGTAGGTGTGGAACTTCCGCGCCGAGAGGCCCGCGGCCTTGAGCGCGCGCATGAACGCGAGCGGCGAGACGGTCGGGCGCGCCGACGTCGGCTGGTTGTTACCGCGCGGCGCCGTCGCGCCGCAGGCGACGCGCTCGCCTTTGATCAGCGTCCGCGTGACGCCGTCGAAGACGGCGGTGCAGATCTTCGCGTAGTCGATCGCACTCTGGACGATCCAGCGCGAGCCGACGCGCCGGTACTGATGCTTGAGCCCGAGGGTCAGGTTCGGCTCGTTCCAGGCGAGCCAGAGCTTCACCGGCGGCAGGGTCCGGCCGTCCGGCCCCGGATAGACGCCGCTGTAGCGCCGCGCGGCCGCGAACGCGAAGTTGCGGAGGTCGGCGATCGCCCGCGGCGGGACGTTCAGCCCGGCGCCGCGGTTCGCCCAGCCCGGCGTCCCGTAGATCGAGAAGAGCACCCGCATCCGGTGCTGGGCCGCATAGTTGACCGTCCGGTCGTACAACGACCAGTCGTACGCGGGGTCGGCCGGATCGGTTGCGCGCGCGGGCCGCCGCTTGGCCACGCCGGCGCGCCCGCCCCAGTAGAGGTTGACGCGCAGCACCTGCGTGCGGGCCTGCTGCATCAGCGGGAACACGTACGCAGGGTCGTCGTAGAGCGCCGCCTCGTCGAGGAGGCCGACGAGCATCCCGCGCGCGGCCCCCGCCGCGGGCACGCAGACGAGCGCGGCGGCGAACGCCGCGAGCACGACCCGCAGACGGTTAGACACGCGTGGGCTCTCGACGCCGTGCTTGCTGCGTCGCGTCGAGCAACCGGCGCAGGCCCTCCTCGAGCTGCACCTCGGGCTCCCAGCCGAGAATCTGCGTCGCCCGCGTGATGTCGGGCTGGCGCACCTGCGGATCGTCGACCGGCAGCGCCTCGTAGACGACCTCGCTCGCCGCACCGGTGACGCGGATCACCGTCTCGGCCAGCTCCTTGATCGTGAACTCGGTCGGGTTGCCGAGGTTGACGGGCAGGTGCTCGTCGCTCGTCGCGAGCAGGTAGAGACCGCGGATGAGGTCGTCGACGTAGCAGAAGCTGCGCGTCTGCGACCCGTCGCCGTACACCGTCAACGGCTGGTTCGCGAGCGCCTGGCGCACGAAGGTCGGGATCGCCCGCCCGTCGTTCGGCCGCATCCGCGGGCCGTACGTGTTGAAGATCCGGACGATCGCCGTGTCGACGCCCTGCTGGTTGTGGTACGCCATCGTCAGCGCCTCGGCGTAGCGCTTTGCCTCGTCGTAGACACCTCGCGGCCCGATCGGGTTGACGTTCCCCCAGTACGTCTCCTTCTGCGGATGCTCCTCCGGATCGCCGTAGACCTCGCTCGTGGAGGCGAGCAGGAAGCGCGCGCGCTTGAACTTCGCCAGCCCGAGCGCGTTGTGGGTGCCGTACGAACCGACCTTGAGCGAGTGCAGCGGCATCCGCATGTAGTCGACGGGGCTTGCGAGCGCGGCGAAATGGAAGACGAAGTCGACCGGCTCGGCCACCTCGAGGTGCTCCATCATGTCGTGGTTGACGAAGACAAACTTTTCGTCACGAATGTGCTCGATGTTGCGAAGCGAGCTCGTCAGCAGGTTGTCCACGCAGATCACGCGAAACTCCTGCGCGAGCAAGTGATCACAGAGGTGCGAGCCGAGGAAGCCGGCGCCGCCTGTCACCAGGGCGGTGGGCATCGCGAGGATGATACGTACCGCCCCTGTCGGCCCCCTGCTGTCTTACGAACTCCTTAAGAACCCGATTCGAAACAAGGAGCTGAGCCGCCGGGCCGCGCTGGGCGGCGCGCTGCCGCGTCCTCAGTCCCGCCCGTATCACTACGGATACGAGCGCTCCCTGCGTCCTTGCATCGCACTCACCCAGCGCACCCCGGCGACGAGTCCTCATTCCGAAACGGGTTCAACCCTCGACCGAGGGATAGGGCTGTGCTGATGTCACCCGAAAGGGGTATTGCCGCTCCCATGCTGCGAGGGCACGGTTTGCGCATGGCTTCTCTGCGGCTTCTCCTCATGGCATTTCTGGCTGCCCTCATGCTGGCGGCCGTCCCGAACGCGTCGGCGATCGTCAACGGCTCGCCCGACGAAAACAAGCACCCCTTCGTCGTCTTCGTCGGGCAGCAGTTCCAGACCCCCGACGGCGTCTGGCGAAACGGCAACGCTTGCAGCGGCACGCTGGTCGCCCCAACGGTCGTCCTGACGGCCGCGCACTGCACCCTCCTGCCCCCCGGCTTCCCGCCGTTCCCGCTGCGCTACCTCGTCTTCCAGGGCGAGACGATCGGCACGCCGGAGGCGGTCGTGCCGGCCTCGTCCGTCAACGTGCACCCACAGTTCTGCCAGGGCCTGACGCCTCCCGGCGCCTCCTGCCCCGGCGGCGTCGAGAACCTCGTTGCCAACGACCTCGCAGTCCTCGTGCTCCCGACCGAGCTCAGCGGCCCGTACGCGAAGCTGCCGCGGCTCGACAGCCTGTCCGAGAAGTACGAGAAGGGCAGGCAGGCGACGATCGTCGGCTTCGGCGTCACCGAGCCGCGCGTGCCCGGTCAGCCTCCGGTCGGCATCGGTGTGCGCCGCAACGCGCGCGCCGAGGTGCAGCTCTTCCCGGCGGCACCGACCTTCTTCCAGCTGCCCACGCCGTCGAAGAGCAAGTTCGGCGTCGCGTGCCAGGGCGACTCCGGCGGCCCCGTGCTCTCCGGTCGACGCGGTCTCATCGCCGTGCTCTCGATCGGCGAGGACGACTGCGGCGGCCCGTCGTACGCCTATCGGCTCGACTCGAGCGCGGCACGCTCGTTCCTCGCGAACTTCGTCGACCTACCCGGTCACGACCACGAGCAGAAGGATGAGGACGGCGCGACGACGACGATGACTAGGCGACGCGGTTCGGGCTAGAGTTCGGCCCCTCCCCTCCGGGAAACGCCCATGACCGGAGCAACCAGGCGTCATCGAGTTTTCGTCGTCGCGGCCGCGGCCGTGGTCTGCGCGCTTGCCGCCGGCCTCGCCGGTGCGGGCGCGCTGCTGACGACGCAGGGCCCACAGCCGATCTACGCGGCGTTCTCGCTCGTCAAGCAGGGGACGCTCCGCCAGCAACGCTGCGGCACCTATCGGATCACGCGCGGGACCTACACCGGCACCTCGTTCAGCCCCGACCCGCGGATGGCGGGGGCGGTCACGTACGTCGGAACGGTCTCGGCCCTGCCGTCCGGCCAGACGGGAATCGCGAACGGCACCCTGACGATCCGCAACGGCAACCGCGTCCGCATGCGCGCAACGGTCTCGGGCGTCTTCACGAACCGCTCGGTCGTGAACGGCATGGTCAGCGGCGCGCTGTTCGCACCGAACGCGCGGCTGCGGGCGAACGTGACGATGGTCTACGACGACGCGCTCTCGTTCGTCGTCTTCCGCCTCGGCCTCGAGAGCGGCGCCAACACCGCGGTTGCCTACCCCGCGGTGCCCAACTGCTCGTGAGCCGGAGCCGGCGCCTCCCGCGCGAGGGGTAGCTCCACGTAGAACGACGCGCCGTGGCCGCGGGCCGACTCGGCCCAGATGCGGCCGCCCATGCGCCGAACCAGCTCCCGCGAGATGTAGAGCCCGAGGCCGGTGCCGCCGATGCCGCGCGTCTGGTGGGGGTCGAGCCGGCGGAAGCGGTCGAAGATCGCCTCCGCGGCCGACGGGTCGAAGCCGATCCCCGCGTCGTGGATGCCGAAACGGGCGGCCTCGTCGACGACGGCGAGCTCCACGCGCACGTGACCGCCCTCGGGCGAGTACTTGATCGCGTTGTCGACGATGTTCCCGAGCACCTGCCGCAGCCGGTCGGGGTCGCAGTCGATCTCGAGCTCGCGGGGGACGGTGACGTCGAACTCGATCTCGTCGGGCGCGGCGTGGCGCGCGTTCTCGACCACCGAGCGCACGATCTCGGCGGCGTCCGTGCGCTCGAACGTGACGTCGATCCTCCCCGCCTCGATCCGGCTCGCGACGAGGATCTGGTCGACGATCCGCGAGAGCCGGTCCGACTCCGCGACGATCATCTCGAGGAAGGTCTGGTGCCGGGACTCCGAGAGGCGGTCGCCGTGCCGGAGCAGCGTCCGCGCGGCTCCCGAGATCGAGGTCATCGGCGTGCGCAGCTCGTGGGAGGCGGTCGTGACGAACTCGCTGCGGAGCGTGTCGAGCGCGCGCTCCTCGGTCACGTCGCGCACCGCGTAGACGACGCCCTCGCCGAAGTCGGCGCTCATCACCGAGAGCCAGCGCTCGTGGCCGAGGTGGATCGGCAGCACCGCCGCGCCGCCGAGTCCGGACTGCGCCTCCGGCTGGCGGGCGAGCCGCTCCCAGCCCGGCAGCAGCCGCGCGAGCTGGCGACCGGTCGCGCCGTCCTCGTCGATGCCCGTGAGCTCTTCGGCGGCCGGGTTCCAGAAGCGCACGCGGCCCTCCGCATCGGTGAGGATCACGCCGTCGCTGACGTGGGCGAGCGCGCGCGCCGCGTCCGCGCGCGACTCGGCCTCGCGGCGGGACGTCTGCTCGGCGTCGTAGAGCTGACCGACCCGGCGCGGGACGAAGACGAACAGCACCAGCCCGATCCCGAGGGCGAGGAAGCCGAGCGACGCGAGCACGACGAGCAGCTGCTCGAAGCGCGACTTCTGCTCGGACTGGGCGCGGGTCACGTACGCCGTCGTGTGGTCGAGCATCGCGTCGACGGTGCTCTGCGCCGCGTTCAACGAGGTCGCCACCGCGAGCTCCCCGGCCTCGCGCTCGGGCGGATTGGCGCGATTGATCCGGAGCAGATTCAGTCCGGAGACCTCGCCAATCTGGGCCGTGGCGCGCCTCAGCAGCGGCGCGATCTCGGGGTGGCGCCCGACATGGGCGCGCACGAGCGCGAGATCGGCGTTGGCCGCGTCGGCGGCGCCGTAAAACCGTCGCTGCTGCGCATCGTCGGCGGTCCGCAGGTAGGCCTCGACCGCGGCTTCCTGCTCCAGCAGCTGCTGCTTGAGGTCGAGCACGTACCCGCGCAAGGGGATCACGTCCTCGACGTACTCCTCGTTCGCGCTCGTGTACAGCTGCGAGGGCACGTAGAACGCAGCCAGGAGGATCGCTGTGAGCGCGATCAGAAGCAGGGCGATCGCCACTCGAAGCTGGGCGGCGACGGTCATTCGTCTCGAATGTTGGGGGTCAGGGCGGCCGAAGAAACCTGGGACGCTGCTGGGACGGGCGTAGCCTAGCGCCGTCGTCCGGGAAACTCTCGTCGAATTGCGGCGGTGGCTCTCGACGGTGTTGGCCTGCGTGGTCTTCCTCGGTGCCTGCCTGCTGCCGAACGTCGGCCTGCTCGACGAGGAGCGGGTCGGCGACACACCGCAGTACCGGGCCCGCGGCGAGGCCGTGCTCGACGGGCAGATCCCGTACCGCGACTTCTACCTCGAGTACCCGCCCGGGGCGCTGCCGACGTTCGTCGTACCGGCGGTCGGAGACTCCGAGGGTTACGCGACCCGGTTCAAGGCACTTGCGGTCGCGCTCGGCGTGGCACTGGTAGTGCTGGTCTCGGTCGCGGCCGCAGGTCTCGGGCGGACGTCGTACCCGCCGTTCTTCGTCGCCCTCGTCCCCGCTGCGCTCGGGCCGGTCGTGATCGTCAACTTCGACCTCTGGCCCGCGACGCTGACGGCCGCGGCGATCGCGGCCGCCGTGCACGGACGCTTCAAGCTCGCGCACGCCGCGCTGGCGGCGGGGTTCGCCGCGAAGCTCTACCCGCTCGTACTGCTCCCGCTCCTGTTCCTGCACGTGCGGCGCGAGCAGGACGTCGGAGCGCGCTCGTCTGCCTCGGCGTGTTCGCGGTCGTCGTCGCGGCGAGCTTTGCCCCGTTCCTCGTGCTCGGGCCGGGCGGGATCCGCGCGTCCTTCGAGACGCTGGTGCGGCGGCCGCTCCAGATCGAGAGCCTGGGCTCGTCGCTGCTGCTCGCCGCGCACAGGCTCGGCCTCTACGAGCCGACGGTCGACTCGGACTACAACTCGCAGAACCTCGGCGGCACGCTGCCCGACCTCCTGATCGCGCTCTCGGGCGTTGCGCTCGTCGCGACGCTCGCGGCCGTCTACGTGCTGTTCGCCCGCCGCGCCGCGAGCCGAGACCTGCTCGTGCTCGGCGCCGCCGCGGCGGTGTGCGCGACCGTTGCGCTCGGCAAGGTCCTGTCGCCGCAGCTGCTCGTCTGGCTCGTGCCGCTCGTGCCGCTTGTCGCCGGACGCCGCGGCCTCGTCGCCTCGGGCCTGCTCGCCGCCGCACTCGTGCTGACGCAGTCGTGGTTCCCGTCGCGCTACGGCGACGTCGTCGCGCTGGAGGCGGAGACCTGGTTGGTGCTCGCGCGCAACGTCGTCCTCGTCGCGCTGCTCGCGACGCTGCTGCTCGGCCTGCCGAGACGGCGGTCGTGAGGGGACAGTCCCGGGACTGTCCCCCCTCGCTCGCTAGGCGTCGGCCGAGGCGTTGGCGTCGTCGCCCCGTTCCGGACAGTCCTCGGCGTCCGGCGCCTGCCCTTCCTCGTCCTGCACGAACGACGCCGCGGGTGCGTCGTTCGTCGCCGTGTCGCCCGACGAGGACGACCCGCCCGCCGCGAAGGCCGACGCGGCCCAGATCGCCGCGACGACGAGCACGAGCGCGAGCGTGACGACGAGCGTGCGCAGCGGCCCTGCGTTCGACTTCGATTCGTCCATGGCGTTCACCTCCTTTCGACCGACAGAGAACCGCGCCGGCCTAGAGAGGCGCTGTCAGCGTGCTGTGAAGGCGGTGTGAGCTACGGGCGCTCGTCGGTGCGGCGCCGGCCGCGCCCGCCGCAGGTCCTTGTTCGACTCCATGTCGAACCACATCGCGAAGAGCGTGAACTGCGAGCCCGAGATCAGGAGCAGCGCGACGAGCACGATCGTCGGCGTCGTGATCTCGTTGCCGAGGATGCGCAGCACGGCCTCCGTGATCCCGAGCACGAGCCCGATCGTCGTCATCAGGAAGCCGAGGAAGTAGAAGAACACGAGCGGGTGGAAGTCGCGGATCACGTACTTCTCGCGCATGCGCCAGAAGAAGCCCTTGACGAGCAGCCACGAGATCCGCGGGACGACCTTGCGCAGCTTGATTCCGGAGCGCTCGCCGACGTTGTAGATCGGGCGCGACGGATAGTCGCGCACGCGTGCGTTCCACACGTTCAGGTGGACGAGCATGTCGTTGGGGAAGCCGTAGCGCTTGTAGATGCGCTCGAGGTCGAGCAGCTCGAGATAGCGCAGCGAGATCGCCGTGAAACCGGTCTGGGAGTCAGCGACGTGCCAGTACCCCGACGCGATCTTCGTCAGCATCGAGAGCACGGCGTTGCCGAGGTAGCGGTAGCGCGGGATCAGCTGCCAGGCCTGACCGGTGAAGAGCCGGTTCGCCTTCGCGTAGTCGACCTCGCCGCGCGCGACCGGCGCGCAGAGGAGCTCGAGGTCCTCAGGGTCCATCTGGTTGTCCGCCGCCATCACCGCCGTGACGTCGACGTGCTCGTCGCGCGCGCGCAGGTACCCGGTCACGATCGCGCCGCCGACGCCCTGGTTGCGCTCGTGCCTGATCACGGCCACGCGAGGGTCACCGACTGCCTCGGCTCGCTCGACGGTCGCGTCGCGCGAGCAATCGTCGACGACGACGATCCGGTCGACGAACTCGGGGATCCCGGCGATCGTCGCCGCGATCAGCGACTCCTCGTCGTACGCGGGGATCACGACCGCGACGGTCTTGCCCTCGAGCACGCCCTGAGGCTAACCGGGCGGTCGGGTGAACCGAAGCGCAATCGCGCCCGCGATCAGGTACGGGAAGAAGTTCAGCGCGTGGAGGACGAACGCATACGAGAGCGCCTCCGCGCGCGGGACGCCGTACGCGTCGAGCGCGAGCACGACGGCGGCCTCGAAGACGCCGAGCGCGCTCGGCGCCGCCGGCACGACGAACGCCAGACCGACGGCCGCGAGCACGAGCAGCCCCGCGTCGAGGGGGAGGTCGAGGTCGAAGGCGAAGGTCGCGAGCCAGAACGAGACGCTGATCACGAGCCACGAGGCGGTCGTCCACGCGAACCCCGCGAACGCGGTCCCGGGACGGCGGACACCGGCGAAGCCGCGCGTGAGGCTGTGCCCGGCGTGCTCGATCTGGTCTTCGCGCACGAACGGGAGCCGGCCGAACAGATGGGCAGCGAAGTGGAGCGGCCGGTCGCCCCAGATCGCGAACATCAGCGCCGCCCCGGCGAGCAGGAGCGCGAGCGCGGCTGCCAGGGCCGCCGCGCCGCCGACCCAGGTCACGTCGGGGAGCAGGGGCAGCGCGAGGAAGAGCAGCAGGAGCAAACAGAAGACGTCGAGCACCCGCTCCAGGGCGACGGTCGCGAGCGACTCCACCCGCGACGTCCCCGTCCGGCGCCCGAGGGCGATGATCCGCGCGGCCTCACCGGCGCGGAACGGGAGCAGGTTGTTGACGGCCAGCCCGACGAGCATCGCGCTCGTGACCGGCCCGAGCGGCGGCCGCGTCTCGGGCGGGTAGAGCGACTGCCAGCGCACCGCGCGCAGGAACACGCCGACCGCGAGGACGGCGAGCGACGGAACGAGCCACCAGCCGTTCGCGTCGCGGAGCGCGTCGAGGATCTCGTCGGGATTCGTCCCGCGAACGGCGAGCCAGCCGAAGAGCAGCGTCGAGCCGAGCGCGAGCGCCCAGAGGAGCGCGCTTCGAGACCGCACTACGCGCGCCGAAGCGACCCGACGGACTCCCACGCGAGCGCGGCGACGAGCCCGGCCAGGAGTCCGAGGAGCGCGCCGACGAGGATCTGGTTGCGGCGGCTCTGCGCCGTCACCTTGGTCGCGACCGCCTCCTCGACGACGTGCGCGCGCTCGATCTCTCGCGCGAGCTCGAGGTTCTGCTTCGCGAGCAGCAGCTGGTTGTTCAGCTCGGCGCGCCAGAGCAGCGCCTCGCCGCCGCCTTGCCCGCGCGCCTCGTCGAGGTCGGCCTCGATTCGCGCGATCCCGTCCTCGAGCACCCCGATCTTCCCGTCGGCGTAGCCGGAGACTCCGTCGACGATCTCGCGCGCCAGCGCGGTCGCGGCCGGCGCGACCTTGCGCGTCTCGCCCTCGACGCGGACGCGCACGAGCGGGTTCTGGCCGAGGCGCGAGAGGTTGCCCTCGACCGCGGCGACGGAGACGGCGCCGAGGAGCTCGCCCCGCCGGAGCCCGACCGCACGCTCGACGCGGCGCTGCGCGGCGCCCGAGCCGGCGATCTCACCTGCCGTGGCCGGGTTCGTGCTCAGGCTCTGCACCTGCGCGCCGGACGGCGTCACGGGCTGCCCGAGGTAGACGAGCGCGTTGCCGCGCCACACGTCGGAGCCGCCGAGGGAGAGCGCGTAGCCGATCGCGGCGCCCGCGACGAGCCCGAGGACGGGGAGCCACCAGCGTGCCGTGACAGCGGACCAGTAGCGGCGAAGATCGACCTCCTGCTCGGTCATCGCGCGCTGACCCTAACGGTCGGCGCGGATACGCTTGGCCGCCGATGCCGTACCCCGACCTCGCGGAGGCTTCGGCAGTCGTCGGCGCGCTGGGGGCCGCGTTGGCGCTCGTCGCGCAGGGCCGGACGCTCCTGCTCGCCGGCCTCGCGCTGACGGCGGTCGCCGGCGCAGGGCTCGCGGTCGCGCTCGTCCCGCGCGACGACCTGAGCCGGCTCGGGTCGCCGCTCGCCGTGTCGGCGCTCGTGGTCGCGGGTGTTCTCGCCGTGGTCGGGGCTGCGCTCTTCGTCCGCTTCCCGCTCGTCGTCCCGGTCGCGCTCGCGGTCGCGGCGCCCTTCCGCGTGCCGGTGGAGCTCGGTGGCCAGGAGGCGTTCCTGCTCGTCCCGCTCTACTGCGTGCTCGCAGCGGCGGGGCTCGCGTTCGTCTATCGGCTGCTCCGCGGCGAGGAGGCGGTCGCCCTCCCGCGCCCGCTCGCCTTGGCCGCCGCCGCCTTTGTCGCGCTCAGCTGCGTCTCGCTGCTGTGGTCGCGCGACGTCGAGAACGGCACCGTGCAGCTCCTGTTCTTCCTGCTTCCGTTCGCGACGCTGGTCGCGATCGTCGCGCGCGCCCCGATCGCCGACTGGCTGCCCCGCGCGCTCGCGGTCGCGATCGTCTCGCTCGCGTCGGTCTTCGCGGCGATCGGTCTCTGGCAGGCGGCGACGCAGCGGGTCTTCTTCGCCCCGGACCTCGAGGTTGCGAACGCCTACAGCACGTACTTCCGCGTCACGTCGCTCTTCCGCGATCCCAGCCTCTACGGCCGTTTCCTCGTGATCGCCATCGTCGTGCTGCTGACCGCGCTCTGGCTCGAGCGCGTGCGCCTCGCCGTCGCGCTTCCCTTCATCGCCCTGCTCTTCGCAGGGCTGTTCTTCTCGTATTCGCAGTCGAGCTTCGCGACGCTGTTCGTGATGACAGCCGCCGTGACGTTCGTGCTCTCGGACCGGCGCACGCGGATCATCGTCGCCGCCGCCTGTGCCGTGCTGGCGTTGATCGCCGCCGGCGTGGTCGCCTGGTCCGCGACCGAGGTCTCTTTGCGCGAACTGACGAGCGGGCGCTCCCGGCTCGTCTCGATCACGCTGCCGCTCGCGCGCGAGCATCCCCTCGCCGGCGTCGGTGTCGGCGCACAACCGCTCGCGACCAACGAACGACTCGGGCTCGACCCCGAGACCCGCCGGACGGCCTCGCACACGACTCCGGCGACGGTCGCAGCCGAGCTCGGAGCCCTCGGCGTGGTCGCCTACGTCGCGTTCCTCGCCGCCGCCGCCCTCACGCTCCTCGCCGCGGTCCGGCACGAGCGCGCCTTCGGGCTCGCCCTGAGTGCCGTGTTCACGACGATCTTCGTCCACTCCCTCGTCTACGCCGGGTTCTTCGAGGATCCGCTCGTGTGGGGCACGCTCGCGCTCGCGGCGGCGGTCCCGAGCGCCCGCAGGGAGCCCGTGCAGGCAGTCGAGCCGGCCCGGGCCGAGCCACGGCCGACGCCGGTGCCGCTGGCAGACTGACTGAGCGGCGGATCCTGTGAAACGGAAGCTCCTCATCGCTCTCGGCGTGCTCGTGCTGCTCGCGGCCGGTGCCGCCGTAGCGGCGTACCTGCGCCTGAGCGACACCGCGGAAGGTCACCTCGACACCGAGCTCGAGGGCGTCTCGGTCGTCACTCCGCCGCAGGAGACGACCGCGCCCTCCACCGTTACGACCGCCGAGCCCGAGCCGAAGCCGGCGCAGGGATACGCGTACTCGCACAGCGACCGCCTCTGCTGGCCCACCTTCGGCCGCGACGGGCGCCGCGGGCAGGCGCTGCCCGAGGTCCCGCTCGGCAAGCCCATCCGTCACTTCTGGATCCGTGGCCTCGGCGGCTACATCGAGTACCCGCCGAGCTACTGCAAAGGGGTTCTGTACGTGAACACCGTCCGCGGGACGACGTTCGCGATCAACGCGCACAACGGCGCGATCGTGTGGAAGCGCTGGACACCGGGCGAGAAGCCGTCCACGCCCGCGATCGCCGGCGAGCGGCTGATCGTCAGCTCGAAGGCCGGCACGGTGACGGCGTTCCACCGGCTCACGGGCAAGCTGCTCTGGCAGGTGCGCGTGCGCGGGAAGGTCGAGTCGTCGCCGATCGTCGAGCGCGGGACCGTCTTCTTCGGAGCGACGGACGGCCGTCTGTTCGCGGTCGACGTGCGCAACGGCCGCATCCGCTGGGCCTACAACACCGGCGGCCGCATCAACTCGAGCCCGACGGTGTTCGGGCCGCGCGTCTGCATCACGACGTACGCCGGGTCGATCTTCTGTCTGCGCCGCTCGAACGGCGCCAAGCTCTGGAGCACGTACGTCAAGCGCGACTTCGTGCGCTACGAGAGCTTCTACGCGAGCGCGTCGACGGACGGGCGGCGCCTGTTCACGATCGCTCGTTCGGGTCGCGTCGTCGCGCTGAACGCGCGCAACGGGCGCGTGCTCTGGACGCGGCGGCTACCGGCGTGGGGTTACTCGACGCCTGCGGTCGCGTTCGGGAAGATCTTCGTCGGCGACTTCACCGGCACCCTGCGCGCGCTCAACGCGGCGACGGGCCGTGAGCTGTGGCGCCGTCGCGTCGGCAGCCGCATCCTCGGCCCGGCGCTCGTCGTCGGCCGACTCGTGTTCTTCTCGACGCTCGGCACGAAGACGTACGCCGCGCGCGTCGGCAACGGCCGGCTGGTGTGGCGCATCGGGATGGGCAAGTACTCGCCGGGGATCGCGACCGACCGGCACTACTTCTTCTCGCTGAACGGGATCCTGGTCGCGTACTGGGGCCAGCGCACGACCGAGTACGGCAAGAAGGGCCCGCACCTCGTGCGCACGCGCGACGTGCTGAAGACGAACTAGTCGCGCACGGGGTGGCGGCGCCGCCAGAGCGGCGAGCGCCGCATCGCCCACGCAGCTCGGCTCCACGCCCACATGCGCGCGCGGTACGCGAGTAGCTGCGCGCGGCCGCCGGGCGTCGGCGAGGCCGTTCGCTCGTAGCCCAGCTCCTCGAGGAGGTCGCCGGCAACCTGCTCGAAGCCGCGCACGTCGTCGGGGCGCATCTCCGTGCGCCAGTCGCGCACGCTCGTGGTCGGACGCTGGAGCAAGCGCTGCTGGTGCGGCTTCGACGACACGTCGACCCGTTCGACGTAGTCGAGCATCGACGCCTCGAACGGCAGCTCGACGTGGGCGCAGACCTCGCGAAGCGTGTCCTCCGGCTCCGGCGGCCAGCCGCTCGTAGCGAACCTCGAGGTAGCGCGAGCCGACGCGCCGGCCGAGCGCGCGCGCCGCCTCGACCTCGGTGCGCCACTGGCAGGCGAAGCCGACCGCCGAGGTCGGGTGCGCCCACGTCCGCGTGACGACGCCCTCCGGCATGGCGAGGAACGAGAGCGCGGCGTCGCGCCCGTCGCGGATCAGGTGGACGTACCGCGCGTCCGGGAACAGCCGCTCGAGCATGGGCAGGTGCTGCATGTACATCGGCGTCTTGTCGCCCCAGCGCGCCTTGCCGTGCCGCTCGGCGTAGGCGAGGTACACCTGCGAGACCGCCTCGCCGACGGTCATCCCGGGCCGCAGCCGGGCGCGCACGTCGCGCGGGTCGACCTCCCACTCGCGCAGCGTCGGCAGCCGCGCGAGGTCGTCGGCGAACGCGTCGGGGTCGACCGGATCGCGGTGCCGGTCGGCGATCTGCGGCAGGAAGTACGACTCGTCGGGAATCGCGAGCTGCGAGTGCCCGTCGAGCATGACGCGGAGGAGCGTCGTCCCCGAGCGCCGGACGCCGAGGATCAGGACGGGTGGGCCGACTCCTCGATCCCTTCCTGCGGTCGCAGCGTCCCGTCGTCGTCGGGCACGAGCGTCAGCTCGCCGAAGAAGCGCGTCATCACGACGCCCTCGCGGAACTCGCCGAGGCGCGGCTCGGGACGCTCGCCGCGCGCGAGCGCGAGCGCGAGCTCCGGGTAGCGGCTGCCCGCCGCAGTGGGCAGCGGGAAGGCGCCGCCGAAGCGCGGGTTGATGTCGGTCACGTAGTGCGTGCCGTCGGCCTCGCGGAAGCACTGCACGTTTGCCGGCCCGACGAGCCCGAGCGTCTCGGCGACGCGCCGCCCGAACTCGATCAGGCTCCAGTCCTTGATCGTCCGGCCCTTGATCGACTCGCCGCCCTTCGACTCGATCATCGTGCGCGGGATCGCGTTCAGGCAGCGCGCGTCCCAGTCGCTGAAGACGTCGATCGAGAACTCCTCGCCGTGGCAGACCTGCTGGACGCACGAGTCGACCGGTGTGTAGCGGAGGAAGAATTCGAGCTCGCTCGCGTTCTCGCAGCGGTAGATGTGCCGCGAGCCGAAGCCGTGGCGCGCCTTCACGAGCACCGGGAAGCGCGGCTCGGCGGGAACCTCGGTCGGGAGCCACGTCGGCGGCGACGGCAGCCCGCGCTCCTCGAGCAGGTGGTGCGCGAGGTACTTGTCGCCCAGGCGCTCGACGACCTCCGAGTCGGGCAGCAGCACGAGCGCGTGCAGCTGGTCGCGCGCGCGGGCGAGCGTGACCTGGTCGAGGTCGGTGAGCGGGACGATCAGCTTGACGTCATGCCGCTCGACGAGCTCGCGCAACGCGGGCACGTACGCCTCGTCGTCGACTCGTGGGACGAGCTCGAAGGCGTCCGCGTAGTAGGGCGCGGGCGCGAGGCGGTTCGCGTCGGCCGCGATCGTCGTCGCGCCGGCGGCGCGGAACGCCTGGACGATGTCGACGCGCTGGCCCGCGCACGTGAAGAGGACGGCGGTCACGCCGCCCTAGGCTAGCTCTCGTCGAGCGTGCGCATGTCCCAGAGCGGCTGCCCGAGCTGCGAGTCGGTGCGGGCCATCACCGAGATCTGGCGCGAGTCCGGATACTCGACCGCCTCGGGCGAGGTGCGGTCGCTGACCATCACGTAGCGGACGTGCTGCTCGGTGCGGTTCAGCACCTGGTGCGCGCCCTCGGGACCGACCCTGAACGCGACCACGTCGCCCTCCTCGAGCAAGCGCTCGCCCTCCGGTGTCCGCAGCGTCGGGCGCCCACGGAGGACGACGAGCAGCTCCTCGGCGCCGTGGTGGAAGTGGTAGAGCCCGCCGGTCGTCCCCGGCGGCAGCTCGTAGAGGCTCGCGCCGAGCTTCTCGCCCCGCGGCAGACGCCGCGACCAGCCGCCGCCCTCCCACGCTTCCTCCCCACGTGACTCCCACTCGTCGGCCCAGATTCCCACGCCGTTATCTTCGCGCATGTGCTCGAGAGGACGCTCTATCCACTGTTCCGCCGCGTCGACTTCCGCGGCAAGGGACGGCTGCGCCGCGTGCTCCCCGTGCGCTCCACCGGCACGGCGGTGATCGACGTCGGCGGCGCGCGGCTCGAGCTCGACCTGCGCGAGTCGCTCCAGCGCGACTTCCTCTTCGGGCTCTACGACCGGCGGGAGCTCGAGCTCGTGCGCGAGCACCTGCGCGGCGGCGACTTCGTGGACGTCGGCGCACACGTCGGCCTCTACACGGTCACGGCCGCGCGCGCGACGAGCGGCCGCGTGCTCGCGTTCGAGCCGAACCCGGCCGCACGCGCGCAGCTCGTCGGGAACGTGCGGCTGAACGCGTGCGCGAACGTCGTCGTCGTCCCGAAGGCTGCCGCCGCCGTGCCGGGCCGCGCGCAGCTGCACGTGCCGGTCACGCCGGACCCGTCGTTCTCGAGCCTCGACGCGGGCCGCTTCGCGGAGGGCGAGCCGGTCGACGTCGACGTGACGACGGTCGATGCGGAGGTGGAGGCGCACGGCCTGCGGCCGACGGTGGTCAAGGTCGACGTCGAAGGCGGGGAGCTCGGCGTGGTGGCCGGGATGAGCCGCACGCTCGCGGAGCACCGGCCGACGCTGCTCGTCGAGGTGAGCGAGGAGAGCGCGCGCGAGCTGGCGCGCGTGCTCGACGGCTACTCGGGGTTCCGCGTCGGCAGGGCGCTCGAGCCGCTCGAGTCCGGGCGCGGCTTGTTCAACGCGCTGTTCGTGCCCCAACCGCCAGTCTCGCCCTTGTAGGTGCCGCGGAAGAGCGCGAGCGGCGTCTTCGCGAGGATCTTCAGGTCGAGCAGCGGCGTGCGGTGCTCGACGTACCAGACGTCGAGCTCGATCCGCTCCTCCCACGGCAGCGCGGCGCGCCCGTGCACCTGGGCCCAGCCCGTGATCCCGGGCTTGACGTCGAGCCGGCGCCGCTGCCGCTCGGTGTAGCGCTCGACCTGGTAGCGGAGCGTCGGACGCGGGCCGACGAGGCTCATCTCGCCGCGCACGACGTTCCAGAGCTGCGGCAACTCGTCCAGGCTGAGCCGCCGGAGGAGACGGCCGACGCGGGTGATCCGCGGGTCGCCGCGGTCGACCGCGTACCCCGCTCCCTTCGACTCCGCGCCGACGACCATCGTCCGCAGCTTGAGCAGCTCGAACTCCTCGCCGCGCAGCCCGACGCGGCGCTGCCGGTAGAGGATCGGGCCGCGGTCCTCGAGCTTGATCCCGAGCGCCGCGAGCGCGAGCGCGGGCGACGCGACGAGCAGCCCGAGCGCTCCGCCGAGGACGTCTCCGACCCTATTCACGACGCGAGCGAGCGTAGACGCTGTCGGCCGCGTACGTCAGCGGCGGCACGCGGTCGGCGACGCGGCGCATCGCCTCCGACGCGCGCACGACGGCGCGGTAGCGTCGCGGGCAGGAGCGCAAGGTCGGTCGGTTGCGGGTTGAGCGTGAAGAAGCCGTCTGTCGACAGGTCGGTGGGCCCGATGCGGCCGGCGAGCTCGTCGCGCAGCTCCCGCGGCCCCCAGTAGCGCACGTCGAAGAGCGTCCGCGGCTCGCGCCAGCGACGCTCCCGCAGCTGGTTCCAGAGGCTCCTCGCGCCGTAGACGTTCGCCATCTGCACGAGCGACTCGCCGCCGGGTCGGAGCACACGTGCGAGCTCGTCGAACGCGGCCAGCGCGTCGCGCTTCGAGAAGTGCTGGAAGACGCTGTACGAGAAGACGACGTCGAAGCTCTCGTCCGCGAACGGCAGCCGGCGCGCGTCGCCGACGACGTACTCCGTGTCGACGCCGAGCTGCTCGGCGACGCGACGCGCGGCCTGGATCGCCTTCAGCGACGGGTCGATCCCCACCGGCACGTAGCCGCGGCGGGCGGCGGCGACGCACCAGCGGCCCCAGTTGCAGCCGACCTCGAGGAAGCTGCGACCGTTGCCCGGCGGCAGGCGCAGCTCGGGGATCGGGTACTCGGGGAGGTCGGCGCTCAGGTGCTCGTACAGCCGCCCGCACGTCGCGCCGATCACCTCGCGCACGAACGGGTCGACGCCGGTCGCGGGCGGCGGTGGCAGCTCCTCGATCAGCCCGCACGCCGCGTGCGTCGGCGACTCCTCCTCGACGAGCAGCACCGGAACCCCGTCGACGACCGGGTACTCGTGCCCCTGCTCGCAGACGCCGTCGGAGAGCGCGCTCCGGTCGCGCGGGCAGACGAGCTCCACTAGCGCGGGACGGAGCGCACGTTGACGCTGTCGGCGAGCGTCGTCGGCGCGTGGATCCGCTTCAACGTCTCGGACATGCGCACGACCGCGCGGAAGCGCCGCGGGAGCAGGTCGAGGTCGCGCTTCTGCGGGTTGAGCGTGAAGAAGCCGTCCGTGCTGAGCTCGGTCGGGCCGATCCGCCCGAAGACGCGCTTCAGCTCGGCCGGCTTCCAGTAGCGCACCTCGAAGTGGTCGCCCTCGCGGAACCGGCGCTGCGCGAGCCGCACGACGTTGAGCGCGCCGAGCGCGTTCGGCATCTGCACCCAGGAGTACGCGTCGGGCTTGAGCACGCGGCGGATCTCGTCGACCGAGGTCGCGACGTCCTGCTTCGAGAAGTGCTGGAGCACGCCGTACGAGAAGACGACGTCGAACGCCTCGTCCGCGAACGGGAGCCGCCGCCCGTCGGCGACCACGTACCGCGCGTCGACGCCGAGCTGGCGCGCGATCCGCCGCGCGGCGACGATCGCCTCGAACGACGGGTCGACGCCGATCGGGCGGTAGCCGGCCCGCGCCGCCGCGATCGTCCAGCGGCCCCAGTTGCAGCCGATATCGAGCAGCAGCTCGCCGTTGCCGCGCGGGAGCGGAAAGTCCGGGATCGGGTAGCGCGAGAGGCCGGCCGAGAGGTCCTTGTAGAGGTTGCCGTGCGTGCCGAGGATCAGCTCGGCGACGTACGGGTCGACGGCATCGCCCTCGACCGGCGGCGGCACGGCCGCGCGCACGCGCTCGATCTGCTCGGTGTTCGACCAGTACCCCGGCTGCGTCGGCTCGAGCTCGTCGTCGACGACGAGGACCGGGATCCCGTCCACGAACGGGTACTCGTGGCCCTGCCGGCAGACGAGCGTCTCGCCGCGCGCTTCCAGCGGCGACTGGTCGCGCGGGCAGGCGAGCTCCTCGATCATCGCGTCCCCGCCGCCTTGTCCCAGACCGCCGGCACCCCGGCGCGAAGGTAGCCCCGGAGGGCTTCGACGGTCGCCCACGTGACGAGCACGTAGTAGCGCGGCAGTCCCGGGCGTGCGGCTGCGACGCCGAGGAACGCGAGCTGGGCCGCGAAGAGCGCGCGATAGGCGGCGCCCTCGACCGAGCAGCGCGGCGTTGGCGGCGAGCGCGGTCAGGTGGAGCAGGCCGCTCGCGTAGCGGAGATGCCGGTGCGAGACCAGCTGCGCGAGGTAGACCGGGTCGAGCCCGCGCAGCATCCGACCCTCGAGCACGATCGCCCAGCAGTGCTCGAACATCCGCACCTTGCGGCGGTACTCGTCCTCGAGGTCGGGCGTCGGCTTCTCGAACGCGATCGCCTCAGGCTCGTAGACGGCGCGGCGCCCGCGCTGCACCATCAGGTACGGGAACGAGAGGTCGTGGCCGAAGCGCGGATCGACCTCGACGTAGTCGTCGCGCCGCACGGCGTAGATCGAGCCGTTGCCGCCGGTGACCGAGTGCAGCGCCGACTCGGCCTCGCGGACGCCGAGCTCGTAGCGCCAGTACGCGCCCTCGCGGTTCGTCCCCTCTGCCTCGTCGAGCCGTAGCTGTCCGCAGACGTACGCGACGTCGGGGTCGGCGAAGTTGCGCACGAGCCTGCGCAGCGCCGGCGCGGCCCACGTCGCGTTCGCGTCCGAGAAGGCGACGAGCTCGCCGTTCGTCTCGCGCACTGCGCGGTCCTGCGCGGCGACCTTCCCGCCGCGCGGGCAGCGGACGAGGCGGACCCGACGGTCGCGCTCGGCGACGCGCGCGACGATGTCGTCCGTCGCATCGGTGGACGCGTCGGAGGCGACGACGACCTCGAGCTTCTCCTCCGGGTAGTCGAGCGCGAGCAGGTTCTCGAGCCGCCGCTCGATCACGGCCTCCTCGTCGTGCGCGGCCACGATCACGGAGACCGGCGGCAGCGCGCCGCCCTTGCGCACGGGCCGCGGCCGGACGCGGGCAGCGAGCGACGCGGCCGCCGGGTAGCCGACGTGCGTCCACGCGAGCGCGCCGAGCGAGCCCCAGAAGAGCGTCTTCAGGATCAGCACCGCGGCGATGCTAGTCGCGCAGCGCCCGCCGCACGCGCCGGTAGTCCCGCAGCGTGGGCGTCGTCCGGTGGCGTCCGCCGGCCGGCTGCGGCGCTCCCTCGAAGCGTCCCTCGTCGAGCACGCGCTCGAGCGCGTCGAGGCTCGCCTCGTGCAGCCGCGGGATCGTCGCCGCGAGCGTCTCGGTCAGCGTCGCGCGCCGCTCGATCGGGACGGAGCCGCTCGCGAGCACCGGCCCCGTGTCGATGCCGGCGTCGATGCGGTGGACCGTGAAGCCGACCGTGTCGCGGCCGTCGGCGAGCTCCCAGAACACCGGCGGGCCGCCGCGGTAGCCGGGCACCTCGCCGTGGTGGACGTTGATCGTGCCGTGCGACGGGAGCGCGAACGTCGCCTCGCCGATCAGCGCGTTGTCGAGCGAGAGCGCGACGTCGGCGCCGAGCCGGCGCAGCGCCGCGCGCGCTTCCTCCCCGTTCAGCGTCGGCACGCGCACGACCTCGGTCGCGACCTCCTCGAGCGGCGGCCCCTCGCCGGCGCCGGCGTACGCGCGCCGCAGCGCGAGCCCGACCGGGGCGGCGGTCAGCCCGACGCGGCGCAGCTTCCGCAGCTTCCGGCGCAGGTCGGCACCCTCGCCCTCGTCCAGGATCACCGGCGCCGGGTCGTCGCGCGAGGAAGCGCGAAGCGATCCCGCCGGGGTTGCGCGTCAGGACGACGACGTTCACGCGAGGAAGTACTCGAGCTCGCGCAGCGGCCAGCGCGCGCTCAGGTGGTGGCGCCGCAGCGCGTAGAGGTCGAGCGCCGACGTGTTGCGGCCCCGGATCGCCGTCACGCAGCTCTCGTAGCCCGCCGTCCGCACGGCCTCGGCGACGGCCTCGGAGAAGCGCCCGCGCTCGCCGTACGGGACGCTGAAGTGCCGCACCGCGCCGAGGCGCAGCGAGAGCCGGTCGCGCGAGGTCGCCAGCTCCTCCGCGAGCTGCGTCCGGCTCGAGCTCCGTGAGCACGCGGTGCGAGCTCGAGTGCGAGCCGACCTCGTGCCCGAGCTCGAGCAGCCGCGCCGCGTCGTCCCAGTCGAGCGGCTCGACGGGCAGCGGCAGGTGCAGCCGCTCGCGGCAGAACGCCCGCGCCGCGTCGGGGGTCGCTTCCACGAGGTCGGTGACGAGGAAGAAGCACGCGTTGAAGCCGTGCTCGGCGAGCACCGGGGCCGCGTTCGTGAGCTGGTTGCGAAACCCGTCGTCGAACGTGACGACGATCTCGTCGCCGTCCGCGCGCCCGAGCCGCAGCCGCTCGACCGCCTCGGAGAGCGACACCGGCGTCGAACTCGCGCGCGAGGTACGCGAGCTGCTGCCGAAAGCGCTCGCGCTCGTCGTCGAAGACGTAGTGGTAGTGCGACGATCCGCACGCCGCGCCCGGAGTCCGCGGCAGCAGCGACAGCGCGCCCACGACCGCGTTCCGGACGACGCTGCGCGCGCGGGCGACGAACGGGCGGGCGCGCTCGAGCGCTTGGCCGTCAGTGGCGTACGAGCTCACGCGCGCGCGACTCCAGGCCGTGACGCCAGAGCGAGAGCATCGTCAACGCGTACGCCTGCGCCGGCGTCGCGCGCTCGGCGCGCGTGCCGATCGACGAGCCCGTCGAGCGAGGCGAGCGCGTCGCCGGCGAGGTCGCGCAGCTCCCCGCGCAGCCACCGCTCGACCGGGACGGGTCGAAGCCCTGCTTCGGCCGGCGCGCGATCGCCGCGCCGAGCCGGCGCTCGACGAGCCGGCGGATCGCGACCTTCGTCCGCACGCCGCGCACCTTCTCGCCGTCGTCCAGGAAGAGCCCCGCCTCGACGACCGGTGGTCGAGGAACGGCACGCGCAGCTCGAGCGAGTGCGCCATGCTAGAGCTTGTCGGCCTTCAGCATCAGGTCGTCGGCGACGAACGAGCTGCAGGTCGACCCACTGCAGGCGCCCGAGCTTCGTCAGGCCGTCGGGCGCCTCCGCGAACAGGCGCTCGAACACGTGCGCGCGAGCGTCGCCGTCCGTCAGTGCGAACCAGGAGAGGTAGCGAGCGGCCTCGGGCTTCGCCGCGTGGCGGAGCAGCTTCGAGGCCCGGCGCACGACGCTCTTGCGGCCGCCGCGCTCGGGGACGAGCCGCCCGAGCGGCGCGAGCAGGCGCAGACGCGCCGCGACCGGGTCCCACGCGTAGCGCGAGTAGCCGCCGAAGACCTCGTCGCCGCCGTCGCCCGCGAGCGCGACCTTGACCTCGGCCGCGACGGCGCGGCAGAGGTACCAGAGCGGGATCGCGGCGCGCGTCGGCGAGCGGCTGCTCGAGCGCGGCGGCGATCGCCGGCAGGTCGTCGGCGACGTTCGTCTCGACGAGCAGCTCCTCGTGGCGGCGTGCCGATCGCCTGCGCGACCGCGCGCGCCGGCTCGCGCTCGTCGTGCTCGGCGTCGGCGAACCCGACGGTGAAGGTCCGCAGCGGCTCCTCGAGCTCGGCGGCCGCGAGCGACGCGATCAGCGACGAGTCGAGGCCGCCGGAGAGGAGCACGGCGAGCGGCACGTCCGAGCGCAGGTGCAGCGGACCGGCCCGCGAGCGTCTCCTCGACCGGCGCCTCGCGGCGGCTCCGCGCGTCCACTAGAGCTCCTCGCGCGTGCGCCCGTCGCTCGTGCACGAGCAGCCGGGCCGGGCAGCGAGCTGCCGCGCGCCGAGGAGCCCCGTCCGCTCGCCCGACACGTAGCCGAGCACGAGGTAGTCGGCGACGGCCTCGGGGTCCTCGGCTCGGCGGAGGCGCCGAGCGCGAGCAGCGGCGCGCAGCTCGGACGCGAACGCGAGCGCGCCGTCCTCGAGCTCGGCGAGGTAGAGCGGCTTGATCCCGAAGCGGTCGCGCGCGAGCAGCGAGCCGCTCGCGCGACTCGTCCCAGAGCGCGAGCGCGAACATCCCGCGCAGGCGCTCGACGAAGCGCTCGCCGTGCTCCTCGTAGAGGTGCGGCACGAGCTCGACGTCGCCGGTCGCCCCGGAAGACGTGTGCCCTTCGCGTCGAGCTCGGCGCGCAGCTCGCGGTAGTTGTAGAGCTCGCCGTTGACGACCGCGACGACGTCGCCGCGCCTCGTTCGCGACCGGCTGGTCGCCCGTCTCGAGGTCGATGATCGCGAGCCGGCGCATCGCGAGCGCCGCGCCGCGCCGACCCAGCGACCGTCGCCGTCCGGCCCGCGGTGGCGCAGCAGCTCGACCGCGTCGAGCGCGCCCGGCGGCGCGGCGCCGACGACTCCGAGGATCCCGCACATCGCGCTAGAGGCTAGACCTTGCGCCCGACGACGAGCAGCGACCCGCCGAACGGCAGCGAGACGCCGCGCTCGATCAGCCGCCGCTCGCCGTCGAGGATCCGCTCGAAGACGCCGTTCAGCGCGCCCGGGCGCAGCTCCGCGACCGGGTCGTACGGCCGCGGCGAGATGCGCCGCGCGACGCGGGAGAGCGACCATCGCCGGCAGCAGCGCCGAGACGAACGAGGTCGACGTGCTCGACGCGAAGCCGGCGCGCACGCACCTTGCCGACCAGCTCGCGCCGGCGTGTAGCGGCGGACGTGGTGCGCGACGTCGTCCATCGTCGCTCCAGAGGCGCGGGTGCTGCGGCACGAGCACGACGACGCCGCCGCCCGGTCGCGCGCGGCGCGCGTGCATCTGCGAGAGCACCGCCGCGTCGTCCTCGCACGTGCTCGAGCACGTCGAACGCGCCGACGACGTCGAACTCGCCGCGTCGTACGGCAGCGCGCCGCGCGTCGCGCCTGCACGAGCTCGACGTCGCGGCGAGCCGCGCCGCGCGACCGCGAGCCCTTCCGTCGTAGAGCTCCGACGCCGACGAGCCGCCAGCCCGGGAAGCGCCTCGCGGAGCGCCGCGAGCACGACCCCGGTGCCGCAGCCGAGCTCGAGCAGGCTCGCGCGCGTCCGGGAAGTGGCGGCGGACCGTGTCGAGACGATCAGCCGGTTGCGCGCGCGGAACCAGAAGCTCTCGCGGCTCGACCTCGGCGAGCGCGCTCGAAGAGCGCGTCGTCGTAGCCGCTCAGTCACGGCGGCGAACTCAGCACGGCCTCGATCACCTCGTCCTGCTCCGCCTCCGCGAGACCGGTGTAGAACGGCAGCCGCACGAGGCGGTCGGCGACGTCCTCGGTCACGGGGCACTGGCCCTCGCGGCCGCCGTAGCGCGCGCCCCATCTCGGAGAGGTGGAGCGGCAGGTAGTGGAAGACGGCGAGGATCCCGCGCTCGCGCAGGTGCGTCGATCAGCCGCGTGCGCGCGCTCGAGCGTCGGGCAGCAGCACGTAGAACATGTGGAAGCGCTGCTCGCAGTGCTCGGGCACGAACGGCAGGCGCGACGCCGTGCTCGGCGGCCCAGGCGCGCGAGCGCGCTGCGTCGTAGCGCTCCCAGATCGCGCCGCGCGCGCGGCCTGGATCCGCTCGCGCGCCTCGAGCTGCGCGAAGAGGAACGCGGCGAGCAGGTCCGACGGCACGTAGCTCGAGCCGAGCGTCGACCCAGCGTGTACTTGTCGACCTGGCCGCGGAAGAACCGGCTGCGGTTCGTGCCCTTCTCGCGCAGCGATCTCGGCGCGCTCGACGAGCGCGGCGTCGTTGACGATCAGCGCGCCGCCCTCGCCGCAGGTGACGTTCTTCGTCTCGTGGAAGCTCTGCGTCGCGAGCGCGCCGAAGCGTGCCGAGCGGCCGGCCGCGGTAGCGTGCCGAAGAGCCCGTGCGCGTTGTCCTCGATGACGGCCGCGCCGACGCGCGCCGGCGATCGCGCAGATCGCGTCCATCTCGCAGCCGACGCCGGCGTAGTGCGACGGGCACGATCGCGCGCGTGCGCTCGCGTGACGAGCGTCGTCGAGCGCGCGCTCGTCGAGGTTGAGCGTGTCGGGGCGGACGTCGGCGAAGACCGGCTGCGCGCCGCGCAGCGCGAACGCGTTGGCGGTCGAGACGAACGTGAACGACGGCACGATGACCTCGTCGCCGGGCCCGAGGTCGAGCAGGAGCGCCGCGATCTCGAGCGCGTGCGTGCACGACGTCGTCAGCAGCGCGCGCGTCGACGCCGAGCTCGCGCTCGAGCAGCTCCTCGCAGCGCCGCGTGAACGGCCCGTCGCCGGAGATGTGGCCGTTCGCGACCGCCTGCGGACGAGCTCGAGCTCGTGGCCGAGCAGGCTCGCCCGGTTGAACGGGATCCTGCAGCTCGGTCAACGCTCGTACCACTTGTGGAACCAGAGCCCGAGCGACTGGACCTGGAAGCCGGCGCGCTCGAACGTCGCTCAGCGCCTGGACGTTCCGTCCCTGCGTGACGACGACATCGTCCTCGGCGCCGTTCGCGGCGCACCAGTCGACGCGGCGCGCGAGAGCGCGAGCCCGAGACCGCGCCCCGCGCGCCGACTCGGTCGACCGCGATCAGCCCGATCGAGCCCGCGCTCGCCTCGTCGAGGTGGCACGAGACGTAGCCCGGCCGCGCCGTCCGCCGGCGTCGGCGACGAGACGACGTGCTGCGCCCAGCCCTCCGAGGCTCTGCGCGTGATCCACGTGTCGTAGAGGTCGTCGCAGCGCTCGTCGGGGAAGTTCGGGTCGGCGTAGAAGCGCGTCGTCGCCGTGGCTCGAGCGCGCGATCGCGCGCAGCGCCGTCGTGGTCGCTCGGCGCGACGCTTCGCGCACGCCTTCGACCTGTTCGCGCCCGAGCGCGTCCGCGCGCGAGCTCGACGCGGACGTCCATCAGCCGGAAGCCGGCGTCCTCGGCCGCGTGCGCCGAGTCGCCGCGTCCTCGGCGTCGGCGAGGAAGTACAGGCAGTCGACCTCGTTCGCCGCCGCCCACGCGTCGAGCTCGCGCGACGCGCTGCCGGCGTCAGCGTGCCGCCCTCGACGCGAGCGATGCGCACGCCCCAGAACTCCGTGTCCCACGGCAGGAGCACGCCGGCGCCGAGCTTCCAGGCGCTCCGACCTCCTCGCGCGCTCCGCGCCGACCTCCTCGCGCACCGTGTAGGCGGGCCGATCCATCACGCGCACGTGCATGCGCGCGAGGTACTCGCCGATGATCGCCGAGCGTCAGCAGCTGCGCCCCCGAGAAGATCGCGATCATCGAGGCGAGGAACGGGAAGCCCGGCACGCTTCCGCCCTCGACGAGACGTAGCGGATCACGACGACCGCGAGCACGACCACGCCGAACAGCGTGAAGGCGACGCCGATCGAGGCTCGCGATCCGCAGCGGCCGCGTGCTGAAGCCGGTCATCACGTTGAGCGCGTGCGTCGCGAGCCGCGCCGAACGTGTAGCTCGAGCTGCCCCTCGGCGCGCGCGTCGTGCGCGCACCGGCACCGCGGCGAAGCGCGTCGTCCCCCAGGACAGCAGGACGTCGATCGAGACGTACGGCGCCGCCGTAGCTCGGCGAACGCGTCGCGCAGGTCGGTGCGGAACGCGCGGAACGCGCTCACCTTGCTCGCCGATCTCGCTGCCGATCGCCCCGCGCAGCGCGAGCTTCGTGATCGACGTGGCCGACGTCGCGCCAGAACCCGAACTGCCGGGCTCGTCCGCGCTGCCGTAGACGACGTCGAAGCCCGGCGTCGAGCTCCGCGAGCAGCTTCGGGATCTCCTCGGGCGGGTTCTGGAGGTCGTCGTCGAGCGTGACGACGACGTCGCGTGCGCGCGGCGCGGATGCCGGCGAGCAGCGCGTTGTGCTGGCCGTAGTTGCGCATCAGGTCGAGCCCGCGGAAGCGCGGGTTCGCGCGCCGCGAGCTCCTCGATCCGCTGCCCAGCTGCGCGTCCGCGCTGCCGTCGTTGACGAGCACGACCTCGAAGTCCGAGGCGACGTGCGCGAAGCACCGCGTCGACGCGCCTCACGAGCGTGCTCAGGGTCGCGGCCGCGTTGAAGACAGGGACGACGGCGGAGATGCTGTGAGAGGCGTCCACGTCGCGAGGGTCAGCCTAGTGTGCACCGCGCCTGACGGCTACCGGCATGAACCGCTCGCGTGCCTAGAATCGCTGCGCGAATGCCGCTCCGGCGCGCCATGCTCGAGCGTCACACGTGGCGATCGACTCTTGCATTGCTCTCGATCGTTGCTGCCTACGCACTCTTGGTGCAGGGCGGCGGCGCCAATCAGAACGCGAGCTATGCCCTCGTGAAGGCGCTGGCGGCCGGCACGGCGATCGTTGACGAGACGCGCTACCAGGTCGGAGACGTGGGCACGCCCGACGTCGCGTGGTTCGACGGCCACTACTACTCTGCGAAAGCGCCCGGCTCTCGCGTTTGCCACCCTGCCCGCGTACCTTGCGCTGCGCACGCGCGCGGCATGCGCACGAGCGGCGATCCGACGAACATGCTCTGGGCGCTCGGTCTGTTGGGGACGGTGCTCCCAGTGGCGGTCACCCTGTTCCTGATCCGGGCGGTGACCGAACGGATCGAACCTGGCTTCGGGACGATTTCCGCTGCCACGATCGGCCTGGGAACGCTGCTGCTTCCGTTCGGGACGATGTTCTTCGTCCACGCACTCTCGACGATGCTTGGCTTTGCGGCATTCGTCTTGCTCTGGAACGAGCGACGCGGTGGGCAACGTTTGGCGGCTGTTGCCGGGGCAGGAGCCCTCTCGGGCTTGGCGATCACGACCGAGTATCCGCTTGGGCTTGTCGCCGTAACGCTTGCTGTCTATGCCGCGCTGCGCACTCCACACTTCATCCGCGTGGCGGTGTTCGGTGCGGGCCTGCTTGCAGGCCTCGCGCCGCTCTTGACGTTCAACCGCTGGGCGTTCGGGTCGTTCACCCACCTGTCCTACAGAGGAACGGTGCAGATCCCGGGGGATACGGGCACGATGTGCTCTTCGAGTACGAAGGGCTGTTCGGCGTCGCGACGCCGAGTCTGCGCGCCGCGCGTGTCGTGCTGTTCTCCAACTGGGGCTTTGTGACGACGGCACCGGTAGCTCGTCGCTGCCGTGTTCGGATTGCCGCTGCTCTACCGCCGCGGCTACCGAGCCGAGGCCATGCTCGTGGGAGCCCTCGCCCTTGCCTTCGTGACCTACGACTCCGGATTCCTCCGCCCTTGGGGCGACGTGAGCCCCGGGCCCCCGCTACCTGATCCCGATCCTGCCCTTCCTCGCGATTCCGCTTTGCCTTGCGTACCGGTCCACTCCGTTCCCGACGCTCGGGCATCGCCGCTTTCTCGGCCGCAATCATGACGGCGGTCACGATCACGCGGCCCATGGCGGCGTGGGATGGACGCGTCCTGGAGCGCCTGCGATCGGCGCAGCTCGAGGGGTACTCGCCAACCGCGCCGGACGTTTTTGGGGTCACTCGGCTGGTACGACGTCTTGCCGCTCTTCACTGCGCTCGCGCTCGCCGTGATCTTGACCATCGCCCGCAACACCGCTACCGCGTCTCGCCGCCCGTAGCGCGTCGTTGGCCGCGGAACATTTCGCCTGGCGGGATGCTCCTCTTAACGGCGCCCGACCGGGGTAGCTTCGCTGTCGAACCGCCAGCAGATTCGCTCGCAAGTTCCGCAGTAGCATCGAAACGTGGAGGCGACCCGAGCGGGACTGGCTAATGGCGGGCTGCGACGACGGCTCCGCAAGGTCTCGCTAAACGCGGAGGCAGCGAGCACGACTGCTGCGCTGTGAGCACGCTGGCGACGCTAGCTGCGGGCGGCTATGCGGCGACGAGCGTCTTCCAACACCTTCGACCACTTCGGAGCAACGCCTACGACCTTCGGGCTCTACAACGCGATGGTGTGGGGCTACAGCCGGTTCGACGTCGCCGTCCCGCACACGATCGCGCAGGCCGGCAGCGCTGATCGGCGGCCACTTCCAGCCGGTGCTGTTTCTGCTCGCGCCGCTCTACTGGGTCTGGGCGGCCCGCGCGCCCTGCTCGTCGTCCAAGCCTTGCTGCTCGCCTCGGCGAGTCTGCCCGCTCTTCGCCTACGACCAGGAACAACTCGGAACGGCAGTCGGCCGCAATCTTCAGGCTGCGTCCTGATCTTCTGGGGCCTGCTCGCCGGCAACCTGTTCGACTTCCACGCGACGGCGTTCGCGGTGCCGGTCGTCGCCAGGTGCGCGCTCTACGCGCTGCTCTCGCGCCGAACGCTGCTGTTGCTCGCGGCGGTCGCGGTCGGCTTGCTCGTGCGCAAGAACCTTGCGCTGAC
>CAWKDZ010000003.1:0-570499 GCA_963848525.1 uncultured Actinomycetes bacterium | reverse complement strand
TGACCTTGAAGCGGACAGCGCGTTCGCGAGCTCCCTGCGTGAGCTGATGCCGAGCTTCTGGAACACCTTGTGCAGGTGGTACTCGACGGTGCGCGGGCTGAGGTAGAGCTGGGCCGCGATCTCGGGGTTGGTGAGCCGGTCGGAGGCCAGGCGCGCGATCTGCGCCTCCTGGGGCGTCAGCTGGTCGCGCGTGTCGTCGGTCCGCTTCCGGACCGTCTCGCCCGTCGCCAGCCAGCTCGTGGCGCGCCCGCTCGGCAAACCCCCGCGCACCCATCACCTCGAACGCGGTGTGAGCCGCCTTCAGCTGGGCGCGCGCATCGACGCGGCGACCCTCGCGGCGCAGCCACTCGCCGTAGGTCAGCTGCGCTCGGGCGTGGAGGACGATGAGGCGCGATCGCCCCAGCTGTTCGACCGCCTCGAGGTAGTGAGCTTCGGCGTCGGGTCCTTCGCTCAACAGCGCGCGCGCGGCGGCCTCGATGCCGCGGGCCCATTCGGTCGTGCTCGTGCTCGACCGCTCGACCAGACGCTCGAAGGCGAGCTCGGCCGCCGGCCGGTCGCCGCTCCGCACGGCCGCCTCGATCAGCTCGGGCAGTACACAGCCGCCGAACCCGAGCACGTCGAGGTCGTACGCGCGTTGCGCCGCGGTTGCCGCGTCCGCGTACTCGCCGAGGCCGTTGTGCAGCACCGCCGTCGCCCACTCCGCGATCTCGATCGCGAATCCCTCGCCGCGCGCCCTCCCCGCTTCGACCGCGGCCTCGCGCAGCTTCGTTCGTCGTTTCCCGATCGCCGCGCCAGGCGGCGAGCAGGACAGAGGACGGGACGAAGTACGGGCCGCGGATTGCCGCGCGGATCGTCTCCGCTTCCTCCAACAATTGCTCTGCGACGCCGAACTCGCCGCGGAGGAGCCGATGCGCGGCGGAGTAGCTGAGTGCGAACGGAAGGAGCCTGAGGCCGCCGCTCTCGCGCGCGACGCGACCGACAGCGCTCGCGATCGCTTCGGAGACGTCGTCTTCCCAGAGCTCCAGCGCGAGCTCGCAGGCGAGCAAGCACCAGACGAGGTTCTCGCGACGGAATCCCTCTGCGCGAAGAGCCGCAACGGCGCGCGCCACCGGTGCCGGCTCATACCCTCGCGTCAGTCGCGCGACGACGGCTTCCAGTAGCAGGTCGATCGCGCGCGCCGGCTCCTGCCCGGCGGGAAGCGTCGCCGCCTCGGCAGCCTCGACGACTCCCCTGTCCAGGGCGGAGCGACCTCCGCGAACGGCTGTCCAGAGCGCTTCCAGGTGCGTCTCGCGTGCCAGCTCCGGGTCGAGGGGTTCCAACCGCTTCGCCGCGATGCTGAGCAGAGACGGCGTGTCGCTGCCGCGCGTCCGGGCGTAGGCGATCCGAGCGCGCAGCCGCTCGGCGCGTGCGCGGTCGAGCTCCTCGAGCGACGAGGTCGTCGCGACCGTCGACCAGGCGCTCGGCTGCTTCGGCCGCTCCGGCGTCGAGCTTCAGCCGCGCCGCCGCCAGCGCGCGCGTGCCGCGGTTCGCCGGGTCCGGGCTGAGCTCGGCCGCGCGCTCGAGGAACGCGGCGGCCGCGGCGACGCCGCCGCGCGCCTCAGCCCGCGAGGCCGAGCGCTCGAGCTCGGCGGCGACGCTCTCGTCGGGGCCGGAAGCCGCGTGGGCGCGATGCCAGGCGACGCGGTCCGGATCCCGTTCCGGATCGGTCGCCGAGGCGAGCGCCTCGTGCGCCTGCCGCCGCTCGTGCGGCGTCGCCGCGCGGTACGCGGCCGAGCGCACCAGGGGATGGCGGAACCGAACGCCCGGGCCGAAGTCGATCAACCCCGCGTCCTCGGCCGGAACCATGGCGGCGCTGTCGATTCCCAGCTCCGCCGCGGCCTGCGCGACCACGGCCGCGTCGCCGGCGGCCTCGGCCGCGGCGACGAGCAAAAGCCGTTGGGTCTCCGGCGGAAGCGATTGCACCCGGCGCAGGAAGCTCTGCTCGACGCGGCTCGACAGCTCCCGGCCGTCGGGGAGCCCGAAGCCGCCGGCGAGCTCGGCCGGCGTCAGCCCTCGCGGCAGCTCCAGCAGCGCGAGCGGGTTGCCCCGCGTCTCGGCCACGATCCGGTCGCGAACCTGCTCGTCGAGCCCTCCCGGCATCACGGCCTCGAGGAGCAGGCGTGCATCGGCGTCGCCGAGACCCGAGAGCACGAGCTCCTGCAGGCCGTCGAGCTCCTGCACGTCACTCGAGTCGCGAACCGCGAACACCATCGCCATCGGCTCTGCGTCGAGTCGCCGCGCGACGAACGAAAGGACCGAGACCGACTCCGAGTCCAGCCACTGGACGTCATCGAGCAGGCAGACGAGCGGCTGCTCCTCTGCGACATCCGACAGCAGGCTGAGCGCGGCCAGGCCGACCAGGAATCCCTCCGGCGCCGGCCCGTCCATGAGACCGAAAGCCCGCATCAGCGCGTCACGCTGCGGGGCCACCAGTCGCTCGGCGCGCTCCAGCGTCGACCCGCCGCACAGCTGCAGCAGGCCGGCGAACGCGAACTCCCGCTCCGACTCGACCCCGCGCACGCGCGCGACCCTGCAACCTGAGGCTCGTTCGGCCACGTAGTCGAGCAGCGCCGTCTTGCCGACGCCGGCCTCGCCGCGAATCACGAGCGACGAGCTCCGCCCAGCCCGCGCCGCGTCGACCAGCAAGTCGAGCGCGCGGCACTCCTCGTTCCTGCCGAGCAGCACCGTCGCCGATCGCTTGCTCATCACCCGGGGCCGACGATAGACCCCGAGTCAAGGCAAGGGCAAGGACTGGGGAGTCCGACGGAAGCGATCGCAGCGCTTGCGGCGCGACGCTGCGATGACAACCAATCCAGAGGCCCTCAGGTCTCGTGGAGAAAGGAGTGCATCATGTTCAATCATCGCTGGGCTGCGCTTAGCGGCATCGTCTTTGTGGTGCTCATGCTCGTAGGCGCGGCTTTCGTGCTCGATGTGCCGAAGGGCGACGCGTCCGCTCAGGAGATCGCGAGCTACCTCACCGACAGCGGAAACCACACGCGCAACATCATCGGCGCGTACCTGTGGGTGCTCGGCGGGCTCGCGTTTCTGGGGTTCGTTACGGGCCTGCGAAGCGTTCTCCGCCGGGCCGAGGGAGACCCGGGCACGCTCTCGAACCTTGTGTTCGGTGCCGGGGTCGTCTTCACCGCGGTCTGGAGTGTCTCAGCAGCGGCGATCGCGTCAGTCGCGTACGCCGTTGAGTTCTCGGACGCACGTGTGAGCAACCCTGACCTGGTGACGGTCCTGCCGTCGCTCGGAGGGCTGCTTCTCCTGCTCGGGGGTGGCTTCGCCGGAATTCTGCTGCTTGCAGCGACTTCCATCCTCATCTTCCGAACGGGTGTCCTCCCACGCTGGCTCGCATGGCTCGGGATCGTCGTCGCGGTCTCGTTGGTCTTCGACGTGGCGTACATGAACATCCTTCCGCTGGTCGGGTGGGTGCTCGTCGCGTCCATCGCGATGCTCAGGCGGCGTGAGGAGATCGCAACCGCTGACGTCGCGGAACGCAAGTACGACGTCGCTAACCCGATCTCAGCATCACGCTAGGCAACAGTTGAGGGGAGCGTCGTCTCGGCGCTCCCCTCCCAGCAGCCGGTCGAGCGCGCCGCACGCCTCGTCTCTGACCGCGCAACACCGGGGCGCCCCCTCACTCGCTCGACACCTCAATCGACGATTGACGCGAGCACGCGGTGGTTCGAGCACGCAAGGCCCGGGGTGTCAGGCGGACGCGATCGGGCGATCCGACCGCGACCCTGGCGCCGTCGTCAACGAAGCAAGGAGGCAGTCAATGTCTGTGAGAACCGACAATACGAGTAGTTCCACCCAGCCGCCCCCTCCCAAGAGGCCTGGGTCGAAGAACGACGCCGAGCCCCGCCGGCGCGACGACGTCCTCGGCCTGATGGGCGAGTCCAAGTGGTCGCGGGCGTTGGCTTGGGTCGTTTTGGTGCTCGCGATCGTCTTCCCGTTCCCCTTCTGGTGGTGACGGGAAGCCAGCTGCCGGGCTCCGAACCATGAACCGGCAGATACCCGGCGACAGGGCCGAGCGGTTCCACTCCGAGCCGCCCGGCCCTTCGACGTTGCAGAGCCGGACCAAGGCTCGGCGAAGGCGACCAGGGGACCGTCAAGAGCACGATTGAATTCCCAGCGTCTTCTGTCAGGAATGTGCCGCGATTGCTTGAACCTCGACCTTGCAGCCGAACGGCAGCGCGCCTGCCTGATACGTCAGTCGCGCCGGAAGATTCGGCACCTCTGCGAAGGCCTCACGATAGGCACGGTTGACGGTCTCGTAGTCCTCGATCTCTGCGAGCGCCACGTGCACCGAGACGAACTCGGCCAGGCTGAAGCCGGCCGCCCGTGCGATGTTCCGGACGTTGGCAAAGGCCTGCCCGAATTCCTCCTCGACGGTGCCGGGGCGGTAAACGCCGGTCTCAGGGTCGAGCGCGGGCTGGCCAGAGATGAAGCAGAACCGGTCGACCACAACCGCCGCCGAGAAGGGAAAGTCGCCCCGAGGAACGCCGTCGCCGCTCGTGATGTAGGTGTGGCCCATCCGATCCGCCCTCCTTGTTTGCTCGCACTGGAATGCGTCCGACACCCGAACCGACCCTCAGTTTGCCCGGGCGTGGCCGTCAGCCTCGCGCACAACCTCGATCGGCATGACGTCTGGCTCTGGCTAGCCGAAGGTGAACACATAGGCCTCCACGCCGGGGGCCTGAAAATCGATTTCGAGCGTCCTGTCGGCGATGCGATGGCGCTGGCGGAGGAGCTGGTAGAGCCGCGGTTCGATCACGGTCCCGCGGCCTTGCTCGTCGACGTCGAGCCCGTGCGCGTCGCCGGGCGGCTCTCCGTCGACGAGCACGCGAAACGGCACCCGCGCCCCCGGCTCGCGCGCCCGCAGGACGAGGTGGGCGTCGCGAGCGTGAAAGCGGAACGCGATTCCGCCCTCGGTTCCGTTCAGCACACTCGCCCCGCGCTCGATCGTCCAGTTGCCGGAGAGCGACCACTGGTTGAGCCGGAGCGAGTCGGGGGCGGAGTAGTTGTGCGGCTTGTCGAGGGCGGCACCGTCCGGCGACGCGAAGCTCCGGGCTTGCTCGGAGCCGAGGTATGTCTCGGGCGAGCCTACGGCGTCCCAGTCCGCCTGAGCCTCGAAGCCAGCGGGGTCGACGACGACGAGATCGTCGCCGATGTCCTCGGCGCCCGCCTCGCGCAGCAGCATCTGAATCGCCCATTCGCACTCGTCATAGGCGCCCTCGCCGAAGTGATGCTGCCGGATCCGGCCCTCCACGTCGGCGATGTAGACCGCGGGCCAGTACCGGTTGCCGAACGCCCGCCAAACCCGGTAGTCGCTGTCGAGCGCGATCGGGTACTCGACACGCAGTGCGCTCGCGGCTTCGCGGACGTTCTCGACCTCGCGCTCGAACGGGAACTCAGGCGTGTGGACGCCGACGACGATCAATCCCCGGTCGCGGTACTTCTCGGCCCAGGCGCGGACGTAGGCGAGCGTTCGGAGCCAGTTGATGCAGGTGTACGTCCAGAAGTCGACGAGCACGACTTTGCCGCCCACGTCCTCCGCGGTGAGCGGCGGCGAGTTGAGCCAGCCGGTCGCGCCGTCGAAACCGGGCAGGCGGCCTTCGGAGGGCAACGGCGTCGCCCCCGGATGACGCCTGGCGCCGAACCATCTCATGTCGCACCCACGCTAACGCTGCATGTCGGCAACTACGTGACGATCGCTAGGCGCCGTTTCGCGTTCCACATGCGAGGTCGACGAGCTGCGACGGCCGACCGGCGCTGATCCGCGGACCACCAGAGTGGACGGAGGCTCTATTCGCGCTGCTCCCGCCAGGGCAAGCGGCGTAGTTCCTGTGCAAGCGCCTCGGCGCCGGACCTTCCATACCGCTGCGCCCAGGGTTTGAGCCATGCGTCATCGTCGAGGAAGAACTTCCAGTCGCTGACCACCCCATGCCTCACGAACAGAAACGGAACGGGCGACTGGAATGGTCGGAAACTCGCGTTGTAGAGCGCAGTCCCCTCATTGCCTTCGTAGAACGGCCCGAACAGAATTCCATCCTCCGCATACGACGGGACTGCAAGCTGCTGGAGGACGTCGTCAAAGACGCGTTGCGCACGAGCAGCCGGCAGGTCGGTGAAAACAACGACGACTACCTTGTAGGCGATGTCGTCGCCGTCGATCGGCTGAGTGTCCAGAAACAGTTTCTTGTAGCCGCTCATGAGCTCTACAACTTCGGACACGCCGCGCTCGGCGATGTGCGCAGGAGCAAGCCACAGCGTCTTGCGGTCCAAGGACTCAGGCACGAAGGGACAGACGGGCCCGGCTCGGCCGAGATTCTTGTGAGGTCGGACGATGAAGCTCTTGATCCAGTCTGCGACGCTTTGAAGCCCATCGAGATCGCTTTGCGGGAGCTCGCTCGTTCTGCTGGCGTCCTCGAGATCCTCGAGCAGGAAGAGGCTGGTGGTCTGTGCTGGCGTGGTCTGTGCTGCCATCGAACCCTCCCTTGGCTCGGAAGACCTCCTTGTGATGAAGGCTACTTTAGTACGTCAGCGCGTCGACGACAGGTCGGCCGGCGCGTCGACGGCGCGCGTGCTGTCGGCGAGGATCGGGACCTGGTCGGGCGGGATCATCGAGTCCCCAACTCGCCGCGAGTCCCACTTGGAACGAGGGATGCCGCGGCCGGGGACGTCGACACGCGTCCTCTTGCGTTGGTCGGGTCACGCCCTCCCGACAAGATCGGGAGGGCGCGTGGAGACGGGGCCGTGAGTCATCCGACGGCCCAGAACGAGCAGTGGTGGGTCGTGGCGAAGCTCGTGTCGACCTGTGGCTGCGGAGACTCGAGCGACAGCACCTGCGCACGGTCGTTGAACGAAGGCCAGGGGATTGTCGCCGATGACGGGTCGCCGTTCGCGGCGAAGTTCGCCCAGGCCGCGCGCATGCTGCCCGCGAGTGCCTCCTGGTCGGGGTTGAGGGTCCCCGGGAACGGCAGGTTCGGCAGGTCGAATAGGTACTGGAGCTCGGACGAGTGTGTCGCAATGGGGGGCAGCGCGCCGGGCGGTGCCAGGCGATGGGGCGCGGTGTCGTCGTTGAACTGGTAAGCGAAGGTCGGCGCGCGCCTCGACGTCCAGCGGTCCACCTGGAGCGCCGGACACGCGAAGTTCGCGTCCGAGACGAGCGTGCTCAAGGCCACGACCGGCGCCGGGTACGCGTCGAGCGGGTACTCGGCCGCGATCGCCGCAGCCCTGCCATCCGCTCGCGAGCGACGACGAGCTCGCCGGCGGCGTGTACGGGGAGTTGGTCAGCTACGCCGACCGGCAGGAGCTGAACGCGGCGATCGCCCGCCTGGTCGAGTGGGAGCCGATCGTGAGCGCTCTGACCAGCCCGAAGGGGGACGGGTGATGTTCGACTGCCTCGACAACGTCATCTGTCGTCCGCCGCTGGCGGCCGAACCGCGACGACCCGGAGGCCACGACCCGCCGAAGGCAGGATCGTGGCGCCCGGACGCCAGTTGGGCAGATCTTGTTGTCGCGTGGTTGCGCCGCAAATCCTGTCCCAGATGGGACAGAATTCGACCGGAGGAGCGCGCCGCGATACTGCAGCGGCTTAGCCTCGCAACGGAGGGTAGGTCGCGGTCCCGCACGGGTCCTCGCTGCCGCCGAGGGCGAGTGGAAGTGGCCGCTTGAGCCGTACCGGCATGCGCCCACGCTCGCGTAAGGGATCAGGGTCTAAGCACGCACAAACACGGGGAGCCGGCGGCTTGGCGACGGGTGACGACACTGGTTTGGTAGCACGTCGGTAGCACGTACCGGCCGCGTCTCTGTCGCCGTGCGTAAGAAACCCCCGCCGGAGCAGGGGCTTGTCATATGGAGCTAGCCGGACTCGAACCGGCGACCTCCTGGGTGCGATCCAGGCGCTCTCCCAACTGAGCTATAGCCCCTCGGACGAATCAGTGTAGCGCCGGTCTGCTGACGATCCGTCCGATTCGGGATCTCCATCTGAGCGCCCGCGGTCGAGGCTCTGGCCGCCCCTGCCCGAGGGCGTCAGAGGCTCGCCGGGCTGACGAACCTGTAGCCGAGGGCCTCGATCCCCTCGACCGTTCGCTTCAGGTAGTCGAGGTCCAGGAACGTGTGGAAGTAGAAGGAGGCGAAGCCGTCGCGGACGACGAGGTTCGCGCGGGCGGCGCGGATCAGGTCGGCGGGCAGCCGCGACTTGTACGAGTGCCAGGTGGACGGCGCGATCGAGCCGAGGTTCTCGGGGAGCACCTTGCTTCCGTACGCGTCGCGCACGACGTAGGGGAAGAACTGGCCGACGACCCGGTCGTGGCGGACGGCACCGCCCGAGAGCACGCCGCCGTAGTACAGGCCGCGTTCCCAGCGGACGGCGAACCGCCGCGAGGCCGCCCGGTACGCGCGCGCGGAGGCCGTGTAGTGCGGGAACTCGAAGATCCGGGGCGCGCGCAAGCCGGCCGCCTCGAACTCGCGGTTCGCCGCGACGAGCCGGCGCTCGGCCCACTCGACGGAATCGTCGGCGGGGAGCGGACCGACGTTCTTCGTTGCGCCGTCGTCGTCCTCCGTGACCCGGAAGAACTCGACGTCGTCGCCGGTGACGCCGTTGTACGGGTTGCTCGCGCCGTCCCACTGGTGCGTGTACCCGTGGCCGACGAGGACTCCGCCCTTTTGCTCGAGGTAACGCATGGCGGCCACCAGCTCCGGCGCCTGAGACAAGCGCAGCCGGTGCGGCGGATCCTCGCGGCCCTGTGGGTCGCGGTAGTGAGGGCTGACGCCGAACCCGAACGGGATCGCCTTCGCGTGCAGGTAGTCCGCGGCCCTACGGAGCTCGCGCGGGTCGCGTGCGCGGATGGATGTCCTCGAGCCGCACGAGCGCCCGGTGGCGTTCGCGCGTGTCCGGAGCCAGCGCGTCGAAGAGCAGGTCGGCGAAGATCAGGACCCGGTCGGTCTCGCTCGTGTACGTGAACGGCACCTCGCCGACGTAGGTGACGTTCCGGGAGCGCACGGCCCACGGGAACGACGATCCGTCGGCGCGGACCGCGCGCGCAAGAACCTCGGAGTCGTCGACTCGACGCGCGGATGATGCCCTCCGGTGCGTCGCGTCCACCGTGTCAGCGCCCGGCCCTTGTAGCGGACGCTGGCAACGGTCGAGCGGTCGCGCGCGACCGACCACCCGAGGCGGTCGACGTTCTCGCCGAGCCAGACCACGGGCCGGGCCGTCTCGCGCACGTCGTCGAGCAGCGCCGCCGGTAGGCGCTCGCCGTGCGACGACCCGATGTAGACGAGCGCCGTGTAGCGCTCGACCTCGCCGTCCCGATAGCGAACGGCGGGCTTGGCATCCACCTCGCCGAAGTGGCCGGCGAGGTTCGCCGCGAACGTCGCGTGCAGCTCGCCGAGCCAGCCCCAGCGCCCGGAGACGTCGTAGAGGACGAGCGTGCGGACGTCGCGGTCGGGCCTCGCGAGGCATCGTCGCCGCGACCGGGATGCGGGGAGCCGCCGGGAGCTTGGCGGCGACGCGCGTCGGCGCGAGGTCGGGGTCGTCGTCCCCGGACAGTCGCGCGACCGGCAGGACGAAGAACGCCGCGATCGCCGCGACGACCGCGAACGGGATCCAGCGCCCGCCGAGGCGTGTCACGCCGCGCGGGCGAGCGGCTGGGCGTCGAGCAGTGCCTCCACGATTCGACTGCTGGCCCGGCCGTCGCCGAACGGGTTCTCGGGATGCGCCATCGCCGCGTAGGCGGCGGGATCGTCGAGCAGCCTTGCCGCCGCTTCGTAGACGTCAGGTGCATGCGTGCCGACGAGCCGTGCGACGCCGGCTTCGACCGCTTCCGGCCGCTCGGTCCTGTCGCGCAGGACGAGCACGGGCTTCCCGAGCGTCGGGGACTCTTCCTGGAGGCCGCCGGAATCCGTGAGCACGAGATCGGAAGAGTCGAGGACCTGCACGAGGTCGAGGTAGTCGAGCGGCTCGCAGAGGCGGACCCCGTCCACCGCCGCGAGCTCCGGAACGACGACCTCGCGCACCGCAGGGCTCCGGTGCACCGGGAACACGATCTCCGTGTCGCCGCGCGCGGCGAGCGCGCGGACCGCGCGCGCAACGTGCCGGAGCGCGTCGCCGTGGTTCTCACGGCGGTGAACCGTGAGCAGGATCCGCCGGTCTCGCCCACGCGGGGGCAAAAGTGCCGGCAGCTCCCGCGCGCGTGCGACGGCCCAGAGCAGCGCATCGATGACGGTGTTGCCGGTGACGCGCACGTGCTCGGGCGGGATCGACTCGGCGGCGAGATTGCGGGCGCTCTCCGGGGTCGGGCAGAAGTGGAGCGCGGCGAGCGGGGTCACGAGCCGCCGGTTCCCCTCCTCGGGAAACGGGGCCTGGTTGTCGCCGCTGCGAAGGCCCGCCTCCACGTGCGCCACGGGAATGCCGGCGTAGTAGCCGGCAAGCGCTCCGCACAGGGTCGACGTCGTGTCGCCCTGCACGAGCACCCAGTCCGGCTCGACCGACGCGAGCGTCGCCCCTAGGCCGCGCATCAGCTCGGACGTGAGCTCGGAGAGGCGCTGCTCGACGCGCATCACGTCGAGGTCGACGTCCGGCACGAGGCCGAACAGCTCGAGCATCTGATCGAGCATCTCGCGGTGCTGGCCGGTCGCGACGAGCACGACCTCCGTGGCCGTGTGCCTTTGCAGCTCGGTGACGACGGGAGCGAGCTTGATCACCTCGGGCCGGGTGCCCATGACCGCTGCAACCTTCATGCCGCGCGCGCGCCCTTGGCGAGACGCCTCGTCTTCGCCCAGCCGACGCGCCCGCCCGTGAGCCTGAACCACGCGACCAGGGAAGCGAACGTCCAGAGATAGACGTAGAGCGCGAACGCAGCGCCGTACGCCGGCAGCTCCCACCAGCGGAGCGGATGCGGGCTGTGCTGCTGGTAGCGCGCGAGCAGCATCACGACAGGGCAGAGGCCGATCACCGCCATCACGAGGTTCCGGGGAGGGCCCGCCGGGATGAAGCCGAGGAAGTCGTTCTGGATCGTGATCAGACCGAGCGCGCCGAGAAACGCGATCGCGAGGTTGGCCGCGACGAACATCACGAACGCGACGAAGAGCAGGTACAGCGTCAGGTCGAGCCGCGTCAGGAGCGGCACGTTCGCCGCGCTCAACAATCTCGGCACATGGTCCCAGCACTGGTAGTGGCCCTGAGCCCAGCGCGTCCTCTGCCGCAACCACGCGCGGACGGTGTGGACGCCCTGCTGCGTCACCGAGGTCGCCTGGCAGAACCTGATCTGCCAGCCGAGCCGCGTCAGGTGGAGCCCGAGGTCGAGGTCCTCGGTCAGGCAGTCGGTCCACGGAAGCCGGCCGAGCGACCGGAGAGCGACCAGCCGCGTGAACTGGCCGTTTCCTCCCAGGCCGACGGAGCCGATGCGATCGCGGGCGGCCTGCGCGAGGTGGCTGAACCCGACGAACTCGAGATCCTGGCAGCGCGGCAGCAGCCCCTCGGGCGCGTTGCCGATGATCACGCCCATCTGGACGCCGCCGACGCGCGGGTCGGCGAACAGGCGGGCGACCTTGCGCAGCGCCTTCGGCTCGAGCTCGCCGTCTGCGTCGACGACCCCGAAGACGACCTCCTCGGGATCGAAGCCCGCGACGAGCGGATGCCGCTCCTCGAGCAGCTCGTCGAGCACGCGGTAGCCCTCGTTCAGCACTGCGCCCTTGCCCCGTCCCGCGAGCTCCGGCGGGCGCGACACGACGAGCACGCGGCCCGAGGGCTCGAACGACTTCGCGATCTCGGCGGTGCGGTCGGTCGATCCGTCGTCGACGACGATCACGACGTAGCGCTCGTAGTCGAGCTGGAGCAGGCTCTCGAGCGTGTGCTCGAGCACGAGCTCCTCGTCGTGCGCCGGGACGACGAGCACCATCGGCGGCCGCAGCGACGAGTTCGGGTCGCGCCGCGAGAACACGCGCAGCGAGAGCACGAAGAGCGCGACGTAGTAGAGCGAGACGAGGGCCATGAAGTACCCGAGCCAGGTGACGTCGACCTGCATCAGCGCGGCCCCGGCACCCAGATGAAGTGTCCGTGCGTGACGACCTGAGCGACCACCGGCACTGCGTCCCCCGGGCAGATCCGCCGCTGGGACTCGGTCTCGACCGGCGACCCGGCCGCGTCCGCCTGAAGCGAGATGAGGTACGACGTGCAGCGTCCCCGGAGCTCGACGCGGAAGCGTCCGTCATCGGCGCTCACGTCGGCCGCCTCCTTCCCGGCACCGCGCACCTCGATCCGCGCGCCCTCGAGACCGCCTCCGTCCGCTTCGAGCACCCGACCCTGAACGACCGCGGTCGGGCCGGGCCGCGGCACGGGCGGGCCAACCGACGCCGTCAGCTCGGCCGTCGGCGCGGCGAAGACGTACGCGACGAGCAGCGAGACGACAAGGGCGGACATGAGCGCCACCCAGGCGTCGCGCAAGCGTCCTCTGACCGCGCCGCTGCGACGGGCAGCCTCAGACGTCCGGTCCTGTTCGACTCTGACCTCCATGGGACGGCGGCGACGGGGCGGCCCGTCACCACGGCCACATGCCCCCGTGCGCGCATGTAAGTCCCCCTGGGCCGCGTTCTTAACAGAACTCTGACAACGGCTTCGTCCGCTAACGGCGTACCAACGGTGCGGTTCGTTCAAGACGCGCGCCCGCGCTCCGGCCTAGCGTCGCCGCAACCACTCTGGAGGCTGACGATGAAGCGTCTGACGGTCCTGCTCGCGAGCATCGTGTCACTTGCGATCGCCGCGTCGGCAACTGCAACCGACGGGGGCGGCGACCTGGTCGCGCTCGCGAGCGGCAAGTACGGGTTCAGCGGCACCGCGGCGGGGAGCGTCTTCGACGTCCGCCCGTTCACCTGGAAGGTCAAGCTCCGTGCCGACGGCAGCGTGACCGGCCAGTTCGACTACCGGCAGGTGCGCGACGGCGTCGAGCTGACCGTGAGCGGCTCGCTCACCTGTGCCCACTTCAGCGGGAACCAGGTCTGGGTCGGGGGCATCATCGAGGAGAGCTCGCGCGCGAGCCTCGTCGGCCTCGACATGTGGTTCCAGGCCCAGGACAACGGCAATGCCAGCCCTTACGACCCGCCGGACATGTCCTCGACGGTCGGTGCGGGCGCCGCGGGGGAGGCGCAGCAGTACTGCGACGACCACCCCGTCGTCCGCTTCCCGTTCTTCCTGGACGCTGGCGACCTGAAGGTCAAGAGCAGCTAGCGCTGCGCCAGCGCGCGGTAGCGTCCCGGCGTCACCCCCGTGTGGCGCCGGAACGCCCGCGTGAAGTGGCTCTGGTCGGCGAAGCCTGCGTCCGCGGCGATGCGGGCCAGCGGCGCGCCGTCGAGCTGGAGCTGCGCGGCCGCCCAGTCGAGCCGGAGCGTTCGTGCGTACTCGGCGACGGTCACGCCGTACTCGCGACGGAACGCGCGGGCGACGTGCGTAGGGTGCCGGCCGACCGTCTCTGCCAGCGCGGTCAGCGACGGCAGCTCCGGCACGCGCTCGTGCATGAGGTCGCGGACGATGCGGAGCCAGGCCGTCCCGCCTCCAAGCCGCTCATCGCCCGCCCGCGTCGAGAGCGCGAGCAGCTCCAGCGCGAGCCCTTCGAGCGCGAGCGCCCACCCGGCGTCGCGCGCCTGCAGCTCGCCGGCCATCCGCCACGCGAGGCCCGTCGACGCTGACGCGCGCAGGTGGCGCCGACGCTCGAGCAACGAGCCGAAGGGCGCAGGCGAGTCGAGCTCGGCGGATCTGACGGCGAGGACCTGAGTGCCGGGCGTGGCGAACTCGCTCGAGTGCGCAGAGCCCGCAGGCAGCGTCGCGAAGCTGTCGCGCGAGAGCGTGAACGCGTCACCGACGAACGTCTTGCAGACGGCGCCATCGAGGAGCACCACCACGTAGCCGCGCTCGGGGTCGATCGTGCCGTGGCGGTACGAGGGCGGGAACGAGATTCGCGTCACCTCGAACGGACCGACGACGGCGCGGGTGAAACTGCGCCCGTCCTCGCACGTCCCGGTCATCCGCGGCGACGCCACCATCCACTCAGACGCCCGGAGGCGGAGTGCGTTAGCGCTCGACGCGCGAGCCGCCGACGATCCGCTCGCCGCCGTCGGCGAAGCGGACGAGCGCCTTGCCCTTGCCGTCGTAGTCCGGCGACCAGACGACGAGCGTCGCGGCGTCACCCTCGACCCGGACGGGCTCGTCGATCGAGGGGGCGCTGCCGAGCCAGTAGCGGAGGAACGGGTTCTCCTCGCGCTCGCGCCCGATCGTCGTCTCCTCGGTGTGCCCGGGCAGCACGCGCATCTCGTCGGAGAGCTCGAGCAGCTTGAACACCGACTCGCGCACCTGCGCGGCGTCGCCGCCGCCGACCGCGTCCTTGAAGAGCAGGTCGCCCGAGAAGCAGAGGTCGTCGACGACGAACGTCACGTGGTCGTCGGCGTGCCCCGGCGTCGGGATGCCTCGCGCCCACTCGGCCTGCTGCGTCCCCTGGACGCCGAAGCGCCGCTCGAGCTCCTCGTCGCCCGAGACGTGGTCGTGGTGCGTGTGGGTCGTCAGCAGCGCCTTCACCTCGAGACCCTCCCGCTCGACGACTTCGAGCAGCGGCTCGAGCGGTGCGCCGCTGTCGACGAAGTACGCCTCCCGCGTCTGCTCGTCCCACGCGAGGTAGGCGTTCGAGAGCCACTCCGGGTGCATGCTTCGCTCGACGGGCACGCGGGTAGGCTAACGCGGCAAACGAAACGGAGGATCGATGGCCGGCCTGTTCTCACGCGCCGCGACGGTGATCAAGGCGAAGCTCTCCCGACTTCTCGACCGCGCCGAGAACCCCACGGAGACCCTGGACTACTCGTACGAGCAGCAGCTCCGCCTGCTGCAGGACGTCAAGCGCGGCGTCGTCGACGTGACGACGTCGAAGAAGCGGCTGAAGATGCAGACCGCCCAGCTCGAGCAGAACGTCGTCAAGCTCGAGACGCAGGCGCGCGAAGCGATCACCGCGGGGCGCGAGGACCTCGCCCGCCAGGCGCTCGAGCGGAAGGCGCTCGTCCAGCGCCAGCTCCAGGACCTCGACCTCCAGGTCGAGCAGCTCGAGCAGCAGCAGGAGAAGCTCGTCTCCTCCGAGAAGCAGCTGACCGCCAAGGTCGAGGCGTTCCGCTCCGAGAAGGAAGTGATCAAGGCGCAGTACTCGGCGGCCGAGGCGCAGGTGCGGATCAGCGAGGCCGCGACGGGGATCGGCGACCAGATGGCCGACACCGGGCTCGCGATCCAGCGCGCGAAGGACAAGACCGAGACGATGCAGGCGCGAGCGGGAGCGATCGAGGAGCTGATCGAGTCCGGCACGCTCGACGAGATCACCGCGGGCGACAAGACGGCCCTCGACCGCGAGCTCGAGCAGATCCAGTCGACGAACCAGGTCGACCGCGAGCTCGAGGCGCTCAAGGCCCAGGTCGGCTCGGGCGAGAAGCAGAAGGAGCTCGAGGACTAGGCGCTGGCCCGGCGCGCGATCCCGCGGAGCCAGAGTCGGCGGATCAAGCCGCTGAACGGACGGATCACGAGCCAGTAGCGCCGGAACGCCCGGCGCGCGTGCTCGTCGGTGAGGAAGACGCGCGTCTCGGTCGAGAGCACGCCGTCGTCGAGCCTGAAGTTCATCGCCATCTTCGCGTAGCCCGGCTCCGCGAAGGCGCGGAAGTCGGCGACCGCCGGCCGCTGGCCGCGGCGCAGCTGCCAGGGCCGACCGACCGCGGCTATGACCACCTCGCGTCCGGGCTCCTCGGCGACGACCTCGAACCCGGCGCGGCGCATCTCGTCGAAGACCGGGCGCGACGCGTCCGCGTGCAGGCCCCGCAGCCGCACGAGCGCTCGCACGACGCGCGAGTCGCCCACGGTCAGCTCCCGGACGGCCGCGAACACACGCTCCGGCGGCGCGTCGACGCGCCGCTCGTGCCGCTCGTCGAAGTGGTACTCCGGCAGAACCTCAGAGAGGAGCGTCAAAGAGCGCCAGCCAGCGCGTCAGGTCCTGCTCGAACGGGAGCTCGCCCTCGAGCTTCGCCTTGAGCTCGAGCTCCTCGGCGTTGTCGCGCTGCTTTTCCTCGCCCGTCGGCACGAACGGCCAGAAGGCGCCGCGCTTGTAGCCGTAGATGAAGTGGACTGGGTGCTTGCCGCCGTCGAAGCGGAACATCGCGGCGAGGAGCTGCGGGCCGAACCCGCGCGCCGTGAGCTCGGAGCCGACGAGGTGGACGGTCGCGACGAGATCCTCGAAGTCCCTGTCCTCGACGACGATCCAGTTGAAGCCGAACGAGTCCTCGCGGCGAGTGACGCGCGACCCGGTCTCGCGCGCGGCGACGTCGAGCAGCTCGTGCAGCTCGTTCTCGGTGCGCACGAAGTCGCCCGACGAGAGCGGCTTGAACACGACGCCCGCCCGGTCGGCGGGCTTCAGCCCGAGCTCGGCCTCGAGCGTGACCCGCGCAGTGGAGAGCGCGAAGAGGCGGTCCCCCTGCGCGTCCTTGAGCTTCTTCCGCCCGAAGAGGACGTCGGTCAACCCCACCGCTAGACGGCGCGGCCCATCTCCCGCGCGATCTGCGAGAGCGCGGCGAGCCGCTTCTCGAGCGGCGGGTGCGTCAGGAACAGCTCACCGAACGACGAGCGCACATTCGTCGGGATGATGAAGAACGCGTTCATCGACTGCACCTCGCGAAGGTCGCGCTGCGGGATCGACGCGATCCCCGAGGCGATCTTCTGCAGCGCGCTCATCAGGTTCTCCGGCGCACCCGTGATCAGCGCCGCGCCACGGTCGGCCGCGTACTCGCGGTAGCGCGAGATCGTCCGGATCAGGATGTACGAGATGAAGTACGTCACGATCGAGACGAGGAACACGACCAGCCACACCGGCGGGCCGTTGCGGTTGCTGTCGCCGCCGCCGAAGAGGAACGCCCAGCGCGTGAGGACTCCGGCGAGCATCGCGAAAAAGCTGGCGAGCGTCATGATCAGGACGTCGCGGTTGGCGATGTGCGAGAGCTCGTGCGCGAGCACGCCTTCGACCTCGCGTGGCTCGAGGCGGTGCCAGAGCCCGGTCGTGACCGCGACGGCGGCGTTCTTCGGGTTGCGCCCGGTCGCGAACGCGTTGGGGACGTCGGTGTCGATCACCGCGACCTTCGGCTTCGGCAGGTCGGCCATCGCGCAGAGGCGCTCGATCATCGCGTGCAGCTCGGGGGCGTCCTGCTCCGAGACGACCTTCGCGCCGGAAGCCTTCAGCGCGAGCTTGTCCGAGGTGAAGTACTGGACGAACGCCAGACCGGCGATGATCAGAACCATCGGGACGAGCCCGACGTTCAGGTACGAGATCAGCACGACGGCGAAGACGACGTAGAGCAACCCGAGCAGCCCGCTCGTGGCGAGCATCCGCAATGTCAGGCCGGCGTCGCGCCCGTAGGTCCTTCGTTTCATCGAGAATCCTGCTCCTTGAAGTGGGTCGTCTCGATAGTAGCTCTGGCGCTCGTCGCTGCGGCGCCCGCAGCCGCGCGCGACGTCACCGTCGAGATCGTCACAGGCGAGCAGCCCGCCGCCGCGCGCGCGAGCGGCGGCCTCGGGCTCTACGTTCCCGGGCAGGGGCTGTACGTGAGCCGTGAGGAGGCGCTCGAGCGGCTCGGCCCGCTCCCGCAGGGCGCCTGCAGCCCGATCCGCCGGTGCCCGTACGAGCTGATCGTCTCGGTACCCACGCTGGGCGCTCAGGAGAACCGCACGCGCCACGAGGTCACGATCCTCGGCCGCGGCTTCGACGGCGTGCTCGTGTCGGACAGCACGCGGATCGACGGGCTCGTCTCGATCGCAGACGTGCGCGCGACGGTCGCAGCCCTCGAGGCGGGCCGCGAGCCGCCGATCGAGACGCGGGCGAGCGACGACCCGCTCGGCGAGCTCGAGCGCCTCGACGAGCGGCTCGACGACGCCCGCGACGCACAGGTGCCCGCGACCGTCGCGTTGGCGCTGGCGCTGATCGCGCTGACGGCCGCGGCGCTGGTCAGCCGCTCGCCGCTGCTCGCGCGCGGCGCGTTGCTCTATGCGCCGACGGCGATCGCCCTCGCGCTCGGCGCCGCGGCCCTCGAGCTCGTCGGTCCGGTCAGCACGACCTTGCTGATGCTGGCCGCGGTTCCGCTCGCGCTCGTCGTCGCCGCCTACGTGCGGCTGACGCTCGCCGTGCCCGTGTTCCTCGCCGCCTACGGGCTCGTGCTCGGGCTCTCGCCCGAGACGAACGCGCTGATGGCGATCGGCCCGCACCCCTGGAGCGGCGGCCGCTTCTACGGGGTCACGAACCAGATCGAGACGCTGCTGCTCGCGCCCGCGCTCGCCGCTGCGTCGCTGCTCGGCGGCTGGCGGCTGGCCGCGCTCGGGCTGCTCTCGCTCGTCGTCGTCGGCGCGAGCAGGACGGGCGCGGACGGCGGCGGGATCCTCGTCTTCGCGACCGCCTTCACGGTGCTCTGGGTGCTGCTGAACGGCCGGGCGCGCGCGCTTCCGTGGGCGCTCCTCGGCGCGCTCGGGCTCGGGCTCCTCTTCGTCGGAGCCGACGCGCTCGCGGGCGGCTCGAGCCACGTCGTCGACGCAGTCGCGGACGGGCCGGCCGAGCTGTTCGAGACCCTGCGCGAGCGGCTCGAGCGCTCGGTCTCGATCGCCACCTCCACGGCTTGGCAGCTGGCCGCGCTCGTGGGCGGCGTCGCCGTGCTGGCCTACTTCGCCGCCCTCAAGCCTCGCTTCGCGGTCGTTGACGCGCTGCTCGCCGGGCTCGCGGTCTCGCTGCTCGTGAACGACTCGCCCACGAAGGTGGCCGGATTCGGAGCGATCGTCTGCGGAGCCCTCCGCGCTTGGGCTGTTTGCGAAGACCGGCTCCAAGGAACAGAATCGACATCGTGAAGAGGCTCCTGCTCCTGCTGCTGGCCCTGACGCTCGTCGTCGCGGTCCCCGCGTGCGGCGGCGAAGAGGACGAGACGGCGACGCCGGAGACCGTCGAGGGCACGCCGCCGGAGACCTCGGAGGGTGGCGGTGAGGGCGACGCCGAGAACGGCAAGGCGATCTTCGGTTCCGCCGGGTGCGGCGGCTGCCACACGCTCTCGGACGCCGGCTCGAACGGCTCCGTCGGGCCGAACCTCGACGACGCGCAGCCGGACGAGGCCACGGTCGCCGACAAGGTGACGAACGGCGGCGGCGGCATGCCTGCGTTCAGCGATCGCCTGAGCGAGCAAGAGATCGCGGACGTCGCGGCGTACGTCTCGTCGGTAGCCGGCAGCTGATCCGCCTTCCCGCGGACTTCCCCCGCGAGATCGCGGCGTTCGCGTGCGACCTCGACCGGACGCTGATCGCCGAGGACGCCGTCCTGCGGCCGCGCACGCGCGAGGCCGTCCGCGCGGCTCGCGAACGCGGCGTCCACGTGATCCTCGTCACCGGGCGAATGTTCCGGTCGGTCAAGCGCTACCTCGACGAGCTCGGGCTCGACGAACCGGTCGTCTGCTACCAGGGCGCCGTGGTCGCCGAGGCGAGCGGGCGCTTCCTGCGGCACGTCCCGATCCCGCTCGAGCTCGCGCGCGAGGCGATCGCTGCGGTGACGGCGAGCGGCCACCACCTCAACTGCTACGTCGACGACGAGCTCTACGTCGCCGAGGTGACGGACGAGGCGCGCGCGTACGCCGACTTCCAGGACCTGCCGATCAACCCCGTCGGCGACCTGCTCGCGTGGCTCGACCGGCCGCCGACGAAGCTCGTCGCCGTCGGAGAGCGCACGTCGATGGACGCGCTCGAGCGCGAGGCGAAGGCGCTGTTCGACGGCCGCCTCTACATCTCGAAGTCGCTGCCCGAGTTCCTCGAGTTCGCCGCGCCCGGCGTGACGAAGGCCGCGGGCCTGAAGCTCGTCGCCGAGCTCCTCGGCTTCACGCTCGACCGGGTCGTCGCCTTCGGCGACGGCGAGAACGACGTCGAGCTGCTCGAGTCCGCGGGTTACGCCGTGGCGGTCGCGAACGCGCACGAACGCGTGCTCGAGGTGGCCGACTTCGTCTGCCCCCGCGACAGCGAAGAGGGCGTCGCGGCCGTGCTCGACGCCTATCTCGATTCCGTCGCCTGATCGAGATCCCAACGTGACACGGCCAGGTACGACACCAGGCCGATGAGCGCGACCTCGAGCGGCGAATCGTTGACCAGGAGCGAGACCGCGACGCCCACAGCCAGCGCGAGCGGGAGCGGCCGCATCGGCCCGCGCGCGACGGCGAGCGCGAGCAGCGCGAGCGCCGCGGCCACGGCGACGCCCGTCGCGAGGTCGGCCGTCGCGCGGAGCCACGCCAGCTCGACGCGGTCGACGACGTCGCTCGCGACTCCCCTCGGTCCGGCCGCGAGCGACTCGGTCACGTGCGTCTCCGGGCCGAGGACGATCGCCGCAGCCGCGACGGCGGCGGCCGCAGCGCCCGCGACCAGCGCCGCGCCTACACGTCTCGCCGAGAGCGCGGCGAGCGCCGCGAGCGCTGCGACGAGCACGAGCGCTCCGCCGGCGTCCGCACCGAGCCGGCCTGCTCCGACGACGACCACGCTCGTCGCCGCAACGGCGGCGAAGCCGCCCCAGCCGAAGCGGCGCCGGGCGAGCTCCGCGCAGACGAGCACCACGGGTAGCAGCAGCGCCGAGAGCACGTTCGAGAGGCCGTAGAAGCGGCCGTTCTGCGAGGGCCCGAGCGGCGAGAGCGCGACCCAGGTGGGCTGGAGCGCGAGCGCGAGGCCGTACGCTCCGACGGCGGCGCCGGCGAGCAGCCCTAGCCGCCGGCGGACGAGCACGAGCGGCGCGGCCGCGAGCGCGAGCGACGCCACGCCGGCCACGGCTGCCGCGCCGAGCGCGAGGTTGCCCAGCAGCACAGCCGGGAAGGCGGCGAGCGCGGCCGCCGGCGCGAGCAGAACCGCGAGCCCCAGCGCGACGACGAGCGCCAACGTCGCCGGGCGTCTCCACTCGCCGTTGGCGTCGATTCGCCGGTCGAGCTCGGCAAGGCGGTCGAAAGGCCGCTCGTGGTCGTCCACCTCGAGTCGCCCTCGCGCGACATCGGCGATCGAGACCAGCCCTGGGATGCGAGTCGAGTCGGAGCTCAGTAGCCCGCGACGCCCGAAGACGACGATCGCGTAGCGACGGTCGTTCGCCTGCTCGCCCCCGGGCGGGATGCCGACGATCGTGCGCGAACCTCGGCAGTCCGTGCGGATCAGCCGCGGCCCTGACGGAGGCGAGCCCCGAAGGGAATTCCGGACCTCGCCGCGCGCGAGTGACTCCCGGGCGCGACGCTCGCTCGTCGAGGGGCCGGCGTCGGGGACGACGAGGCCGACCGCCACCTGCTCGAGACGAGCGTGTCGCGACTCTGCGAGCGCGAGGTCAAAGCCAGGCAAAGCGAGCACGCATTGCGTCGCCGCGAGCGCCGTCGCAAGGGCCACCACGGCGCGAAGCGTAGGCTTCCGCCCCGAGATGGAGGCAGCCGCCGCACGCGCCGTCGCGCTCGCGCGCGTCGAGCCGGTCGTCGCCGGGTTCCTCGCCGCCGCGAGCGCCCTCGCCGTCGCGGTGCTCGCGCCGCCGGGCGGCGATGCGGCCGCGCACCTCTACCGAACCGAGCTCCTCCGCGAGGGCGTCGCGCTCTGGGACTACCTCTGGTTCGGCGGCCAGTACCCCCTCGCGTCGTACAGCCTCCTCTACTACTTCCCGGCGGCGCTGCTCGGCAACGTACCGCTCGTCGTCGCGGCGGCAGTCGTGACGGCCGCGCTCTTCGCGTCGATCGCGACCGCCGAGTGGGGCGAGCGCGCACGCTGGCCGGCGCGGCTGTTCGGCGTGCTCGCCGCCGGGCCGATCTACACGGGGACGTACAGCTACGCAGTCGGCCTCGCCGCCGCGCTTGCGACGCTGCGGCTGCTCCAGGTCGGACGCAGGCGTTCCGCGGTCGTGGCGGCCGCGCTGGCGCTCGGGTTCAGTCCACTCGCGTTCGCCTTTCTCTGCGTTGCCCTCGCCGCAGTCGCGCTCGGCCGCCGTCCGGCCGGAACGGTCGCCGTCGGCGCGGGGGTCGCACTCGTCGCGGCCGGCCAGCTCGCGGTCGTCGCGCTCTTCCCGGCGGAGGGCCGCTACCCGTTCAGCCCCTTCTCGCTCGCCGCCGTGCTCGCGGTCGCGCTCCTCGGCGCCGCGCTCGCCTGGCGCGCCGACCACGCGCGCGTGCTTGCGCCGTTCTTCGTGCTCTGGGCAACGGTCTGCGTCGTCGCGTTCGCGGTCCCGTCGCCTTTCGGTGACAACCTCGCGCGGCTCCGAGGGCTCGTGCTCCCGCTCGTGCTGCTCGCTGCCGTCCTTGCCGCCTTCCGCCCGCGCGCGCTCGCCGTTGCGGCGCTCGCCGCGGCGGCCGTCTACAACTTCGGCCCGGACGTCTCGGCGCTCCCGAAGCGGATCGAGGACCGGCCGACGGCGACCGCAGCGTTCTGGCAACCCGCGCTCGAGTTCCTACGCGAGCGCTCGACGCCCGACTACCGCGTCGAGGTGGTGCCGACGTTCGGCCACTGGGAGGCGTACTTCGTCCCGCGCGCCGGGTTCGCGCTCGCGCGCGGCTGGTACCGCCAGCTCGACCTCGCCGCGAACCCCGAGCTCTACGCCGACCCGCTCGACCCGGGCCGTTACCGCGCGTGGCTGCGGCGGCTAGGCGTTCGCTACGTGCTCCTGCCGCAGGCGCGGCTCGGCCCGCTCGGCGCGGAGCGCGAGGCCGACCTGCTGCGCTCCGGGCGGTCGGGCCTCCGGCTGGTGCGCGCGAGCGGCGACTGGTCGATCTACGAGCTTCCACGCGCGACGCCGATCCTGACCGGGACGGGCCGAGCAGGGTTGAGCACGGTCCAGCACGATCGCGTTACCGGACACGTGAGCGCGCCGGGGATGTACGTGCTGCGCATCCGATACACGCCGCACGCGCGCGTCAGCGGCCCGGTCTGCCTCCGCCGCCGTGCCGACGGGATGACGGCACTCGTCGCCCGCGCGGCCGGCCGCTTCGAGCTCGCGCCGTCGCTGCGCGCGCCGCTCACGGGCAGGTGCTGATGCCGTTTCCGACGCAGACCTAGACTCCGTCGCGTGATCGACATCCGCGCCGCGCGCCACGACCCCGACGCCTTCCGGGCCGCGCTCGCGCGCAAGGGCGCCGCGGAGACGTTCGACGAGCTGATGGCGGCGGACGCCCGCTGGCGCGAGCTCGAGACGCGAGTCACCGAGCTCCGCGCGCAGACCAAGACGAAGGGCAAGCCCTCGCCGGAGCAGCTCGAGCAGCTCCGCAGCGTCAAGGACGAGCTCAAGCGCGCGGAGGAGGAGCACGCGCAGGCCGCCGCAGGGCGCGACGACCTGCTCGCGCGCGTCCCGAACCCGCCCGACGACTCGGCGCCCGACGGCGCGACGGAGGACGACGCCGAGGAGCTCAGCCGCTGGGGCGAGACACGTGCGTCGGTTCCGCACGACCACCTCGACCTCGGCACCCTGCACGGCTGGATCGACGCCGAGCGTGGCGCCAAGGTCTCCGGCTCGCGCTTCGTCTACCGGCTCGGCGACTTCGCGCTGCTCGAGCTCGCTCTCTACCGCTTCGCGCTCGAGCGCCTCGTGCAGAAGGAGTTCGTGCCCGTGCTCCCGCCCGTGCTCGTGCGCGAGGAGGCGATGTTCGGCACCGGCTTCTTCCCGACGGACGAGGTCAACATCTACGGCGTCGAGCGCGACGAGCTCTACCTGATCGGAACGTCAGAGGTTCCCCTCGCCGCGCTGCACATGGGCGAGATCCTCGACGACGACCGGCTGCCGATTCGCTACGCCGGGTACTCGGTGTGCTTCCGGCGCGAGGCGGGCGCGGCAGGCAAGGACACGCGCGGGATGTTCCGCGTCCACCAGTTCGACAAGGTCGAGATGTTCGTCTTCTGCCGGCCCGAGGACTCGCGCGACGTGCACGAGGAGCTGCTCGCGATCGAGGAGGAGCTCGTGCAGGAGCTCGGCCTGCCGTACCGCGTCGTCAACGTCGCCGCCGGCGACCTCGGCGCGTCGGCGGCGAAGAAGTACGACATCGAGGCGTGGTTCCCGAGCCAGGGGCGCTATCGCGAGATCACGTCGACCTCGAACACGACCGACTTCCAGTCGCGGCGGCTCGACGTCCGCTTCCGCCGCGAGGGCAGGCCCGAGCACGTGCACACGCTGAACGGCACGGCAGTCACGGCGCGGGCGCTGATCGCGATCGTGGAGAACTTCCAGGAGGACGACGGCTCGGTGCGCGTCCCCGAGGCGCTCGTCGAGGTCGGCGCGCCCTCGCGCCTGGGCGCCGAGAAGTCACGCGTCTAGGGCACGATGTCCCCACGGCGGGGTGCCGGAGCGGTCGAACGGGGCGGTCTTGAAAACCGCTGACCGCCGCAAGGCGGTCCCTGGGTTCAAATCCCAGCCCCGCCGCTCAAGCACAATCGCTCCGGGCGCGATTCCTTGTGTGCCGTCCGTATGCTCGGCGGATGGGCTCGGCGGCTCGGCTCTTCGTCCTCGCCCGTCACGGCGAATCGAGCCTGAACGTCGAGCGGCTGATCAACGGCGATCCCGCCCGCGAGGTGCTGCTGACCGAGAAGGGCCGCGACGAGTCGCGCCTGCTCGGAGCGCAGGTGCGCAATCTCACGATCGAGGTCTGCATCCACTCCCGGTTCGGGCGGACGCGCGAGACGGCAAGGATTGCACTCGAGGGCCGCGACGTGCCGCTCGAACCCGAGCCGCTCTTCGACGACATCGACGTGGGCGACCTCGAAGGGCTGTCGGTCGACGACTACCGCGCCTGGAAGGAAGCGCACGACCGCGCCGACCCGTTTCCGGGCGGCGAAAGCCTGGACGCAGCCGCGGCCCGCTACGGCCGAGCGTTCCGGACGCTGCTCCAGCGCCCCGAGCAGACGGTCCTCGTCGTCACGCACGAGATCCCGGTGCGCTACGCACTGAACGCAGCCGAAGGCTCGCTGGATCCGGACGCGCCGCATCACGCGATCGCGAACGCGACGCCGTACCTCTTCGGCGAGGACGAGTTGGCGACAGCAGCTGCCCGTTTGTGATCGACGGCTCGGTCGCGTGCGGTCGACTGACCACCCCCGCCGCTACCACTCGTCGGGCGAGATGAGGGTCTGCCAGCTCCTGCCGCGGTCCGCCGAGTGCTTGATCGTCCCGTCGAGCAGCGCGGCGTAGAGCTCGTCGACCGTCGCAGTGAACGACGCGGGAAAGCCACCGAGGTTGCCGACCACGGACCAGGTCCGCCCGGCATCCATGGTGACCGCGACCTCGCCCGTCTGCCCGACGCGGTAGACGTGCACGGGCTCGGGCCATGCGAGCAGGCCGATGTCGACGCCCAGCGTGCGCCACGTCCGGCCCTCGTCGAGTGACTCGAGCAGACCGCGCTCCCCGGTCGCGAGCAGGTGGGTCGGTTCCGCCGGATCGACGGCGAGATCGAGCACCGCACCCGGCGCCTCGCGCTCGACCCACGTCCGCCCGCGGTCAGGGCTGACCAGCAGGCGACCGCCGGCTGCGTCGAAGCCGTAGACGCGCGTGCCGTCCGAGCGCAACACGTGGAAGTCCGCCTCGCCGGCGAGCGAGACCGTGCGCCACGTCCTCCCGGCGTCCTCCGACTCGATCAGACCCAGCGGCGGGGACTCGGGACGGGCGTCGGGATGACCCGAGCCCAGGAATGTGTCCGGCCCGACGACGGTGAAGCCCATCGTGTCCTGGCTCCTCTCCCCCACTGCCGTCGGCCGGTCCGTGCCCTGCGCCAATCGCCACAGGCCGGCATGTGTGGCGACGAACAGCGCGCCGTCGCTCGGGTTGACCCCGAGGCCGTGCACGTGACCGAACCCCGTCGCCTGCGCGGGCGGGTCGCCGCCGTCGCGACGGGCCAGCGCGACCGCTGCGCCGATGCCGACGAGCAGGACGACGGCGATCACGGCGGCCAGCGGTTTTCGTCGGGCTATCGACACGCCACGATTTCTGCATCCCCGAACCGCCGACGCGGGTGACGCGACCACAGCCGCAGGAAAACCACACGCTGGACTGAACTCGTCAGCGGCTACCCCAGGAGGACTTCATGGTTGACCGGTCCATGGCCGGCGGGCGCGACATGCTGGTGACGGTCGCCCAGCTCGTCTCGGTCGTCTTCATTCTCGTCGGGATTTTCGGCTTCATCCCGGGCATCACATCCGACGCCCCCGGCGACTTCGCCGGTGAGGAGTCTGAGGCAGAGCTGTTCGGCATCTTCAGTGTGAGCGTTCTGCACAACCTCGTGCACCTGCTCTTCGGGATCGTCGGTCTCGCGCTCTCCCGGACATGGGACGGCGCGCGCACGTTCTTGATCGGCGGCGGCGCCGTCTACCTGCTGCTCTGGCTCCTCGGGCTCGTCGGCGCAGCGGAGTGGATCCCGGCGAACGACGCGGACCACTGGCTGCACTTCGGCCTCGGCGTGCTCATGCTCGCCGCCGGCTTCCTGCTCGGCCGCGAGCGGCCGGCCGCAGCCGCAACCTAGACCCGATCGGCAAGCGTTCTGCGAAGGGCGGGGGTCCCCGCCCTTCGCTCGTTCAGAGGCTTGAGCCGGCTTGCCGACCTGCCGATGCAGACGGTGTGCGCGCGAAGGGGGTCGTCCTGCTCGCTCTCTCGCTGGCTGCGCTCGTCGCGGCTTCGGCTGCGCCTGCGTCCGAGCTGATCGACCGCGACGCGCGGGGGATCCGGCTCGCCGTCGACCCGGACGGCCGGGCCTTGCTGACGTACCGAGTGCGGGGACGCGTCCGCCGCGTGCTCGCGTTCGGCGCGGTCAACGCGCGACCGCCGCACGCCAAGGTCCGCCAGGTGGCGTTCAAGCTCGACTACTCGGGCGGCTGGGGCCGCTATCGCCGCCAGCTCTGGCGAACGCACAAGAACGCGTGCTCGCCGTACGACGGGCCTGCGCTGGCGTGGTTCGTAATCGGCTGCCGTGCACCGGACGGCTCGTACTGGGCGATCCAGAGCTGGCAGCGGATGCTCCCCAACTACGGCCTGGCGCCGAACAGCCGGCAGGCCGCTTGGGAGCTTCGCCTCTCGCACTGGCGCGGCGACCTGCCCCAGCTCGCGATCAAGCTCGACTGGGCGTACCGCCGCTACGACCACCTCTACGGGACGTACGCCTACCTCGGCCATCCGATCTTCGGCTTCCGGGTCACGCGGACCGGGAAGCCGCTCGACACGCACGCCCGCAACCTCTACCTCGACACCTTCAACTCGGCGTACGGGCCGGGCTGGAAGCGCGAGAACGGCTTCCTGACGCAGAACCCGCGCGGGAACTTCTGCTACGGCTTCTACCCGCACGGGAACCGGCCGAGCGGCAAGGGCGAGCGCTACCGCGCGACGATCATCGGCCCGGGCGTGACGCCGGACGTGATGTGGGAGTCGATCGCGCCCGGGGCCTACAACCGCGAACTCGACCTCGTCGCCAACGACGAGCAGCGCACGCTCGCCGGCGACTCGAAGTACTGCCGCCCGAATTAGAGTCGCCCTCGTGGCGACAGGCGACGAGCTGCGCTCGGCGATGCGACGCTTCCCTGCCGGGATCGCCGTTCTGACGCTGGGCAGACCCTTCGGCGTCACCATCGGCTCGCTCGCGTCCGTGTCGCTCGAGCCGCCGCTCGTCTCGGTCGCGATCGGCCACGAGACGCAGGCGCACGAGCTGATCCGCGACGAGGGCGGGTTCGCGCTGAGCCTGCTCGCCGGCGACCAGGCGGCGCTCGCGCAGCACTTCGCGCGCAGCGTGCCGCCGATCGCGCTCTGGGAAGGCGTCGACGCGCGCGACGGCGCACGCGGCCCACTGCTGGCTGACGCGCTCGCGTGGTTCGACTGCGCGGTGCGCTCCGAGCACCTCGCCGGCGACCACACGATCTTCGTCGCCGAGGTCGAGCGGATCGAGCTCGGGCGCGAGGCGGAGGGGCTCGTCTACCGCGGGGGCGGCTACTCGCCGGCGTGATCGACGCGGTCGTCTTCGACCTCGACGGGTTGCTGCTCGACACCGAGCAGCTCTGGGACGAGGTGCGCGAGCAGCTCGCGCACGAGCGCGGCGGCCGCTGGTCCGAGCGCGCGCAGGCGGACATGATGGGGATGAGCTCGCCCGAGTGGTCGCGCTACATGCACGACGTCGTCGGCCTCGACGACCCGCCCGACGAGATCGCGGCCGAGGTCGTGCGCCGGATGGAGGCGCGCTACCGCGAGTCCCTGCCGCTGCTGCCGGGAGCGTCCGAGGCCGTCGAGCGCCTGGCCGCGCACTGGCCGCTCGGCCTCGCGTCGTCCTCCAACCGCCCGCTGATCGACCTCGCGCTCGAGCTCGCGCAGATCGACCGGTTGTTCGCCGCGACCGTCTCCTCGGAGGAGGTGCCGCGCGGAAAGCCTGCACCCGACGTCTACGAGGAGGTCTGCCGCCGGCTGGGCGTCGCTCCCGCCCATGTCGCCGCGATCGAGGACTCGCGTAGCGGGATCCGCTCCGCGCATGCAGCGGGCCTTCGCGTCGTCGCGATCCCGAACGCGCACTTCCCACCGGACGAGGAGTCGCTGCGGCTGGCCGACCGCGTCCTATCCTCTCTCGAGGAGCTGGATGCGAACGCTGTCGATCCTGACGCTTAGCGTGCTGACGCTCTTCGGGGCGAGCGCCTCGCAGGCGTCGTTCCCGGGCTCGAACGGGCGGCTCGCGTACTTCTACTCCGCCGAGGTCTGGACGCTCGGCGCCGACGGGAGCGCCACCCGCTCGCTGGGCGCCGGCCTCTCGCCGGCGTGGTCGCCGAACGGCCGTCTGCTCGCCTTCGACACCGTCGTCGACCGCAACTACGACATCTGGACGATGCGCCCTGACGGCACGGCGCGAGCTCGGGTCACGCGCGACCCCGCGCCGGACTACTTCGCTGCTTGGTCTCCCGACGGAACCCAGCTCGTCTACACGAGCGACCGCGGCGGCGAGGACCTCTTCGTGATCCGCGCCGACGGCACGGGCGAGCGACGGCTCACGGACCACCCCGCGCCCGACTGGGGTGCAGCGTGGTCGCCCGACGGAACGCGAATCGCGTTCGCCGGCAACGCGGCGGGCAACCTGGAGATCGAGGTCGTCAACGTCGACGGCACGGGGCGCGTCGCGCTCACGAACGACCCGGCCCGCGACGAGCACCCCGCCTGGTCGCCGGACGGCACGCGCATCGCGTTCAACAGCGAGCGTGACGGCAACTCGAACGTCTACGTGATGAACGCCGACGGGAGCGGCGTCGCGCGGCTGACCGACGACCCGTCCGGGGACTGGCGCCCGGCATGGTCGCCGGACGGGACGCAGATCGCGTTCGAGTCCGACCGCGATCCCGTCGTCTTCGACCGCGACGTCTTCGTCATGAACGCGGACGGGAGCGGCCAGCGGCGGCTGCGGACCGGCAACGTCAACGCGCGCGACCTCGACTGGCAGCCGACGATCGACCTCCGCGTCACGCTCCGCCGCGCCGGACGGCAGCTGATCGCGACGGTCGTCAACGCGAGCCCCGCGCCCGCGCAGCGCGTCCGGCTCACGTGGACGACGCCGCGGCGGCGCGTCGTCGAGCTCGGCACTCTCGAGCCCTCGGCGACGCGTGCGGTCCGCGTGCGCGCGCGCCGCGGGACGGCGCTCGTGTCGGGCTGGCACCTCGACCCGGCACCCGCGAACAACCGCGCGCGAGTCCGCTAGTGACGTCGATGGAATCGCTGCGATAGCGGCCGCGAAGCGGCCGCCTTTAGGGATTCTCGCGGTCGCGGATCCGCGCGAGCGGATTCGCGACCTGCGGATCAACTGTCGTCGAAGCGGCCGACAAGCACGCAGGCGTTGTGCCCGCCGAGGCCCATGGCGTTCGAGAGCGCGACGTCGACCTGCGCCTCCCGCGACTCGTTCGGAACGTAATCGAGGTCGCACTCGGGGTCGGGATGCTCGTAGTTCGCCGTCGGCGGGAGCACGCCGTGGTGGACCGCGAGCACGCACATCATCGCCTCGATCGCGCCCGCCGCTCCGAAGCAGTGTCCAGTGACCGACTTCGTCGACGAGACGGCGAGCTCGTAGGCGTGTTCACCGAACACCCGCTTGATCGCACGCGTCTCGGCGAGATCGCCGAGCGGCGTCGACGTGCCGTGCGCGTTGATGTAGCCGACGCGTTCCGGCTCCACCTCGGCGCGCCGCAGCGCTGAGCGCATCATCTCGCTGACCCCGATCGCTTCCGGCTCGGGCTGGGCCATGTGGTGCGCGTCGTTCGAGGTGCCGTACGCCGAGCACCTCGGCGTAGACGCTCGCGCCGCGGGCGCGCGCGTGCTCGAGCTCCTCGAGAACGAGCGCGCATGCGCCCTCGCCGATCACGAAGCCGGCGCGCGTCGCGTCGAACGGTCTCGACGCCCGGGGCGGATGCTCCTCCTCGGCCGCGAGCCCGCGCATCGCGCAGAACCCGGCGAGGATCAACGGATGGATGCATGCCTCGGTGCCGCCGGCGAGCACCGCGTCCGCGTCGCCGCGCCTGATCAGCTCCGCACCCTCGCCGACGGCGTGCGAGCCGGTCGCGCACGCCGAGACGGGCGCGTAGTTCGGGCCGCGGATCCCGAGCGTGATCGCGAGCTGCCCGCTGGCCGAGTCGACGAGGACGTTCGGGAGGAAGTTCGGCGAGATGCGGTCCGGCCCGCGCTCGCGGAGCACCTCGGCCTGCTCCATGATCCCGAGGAACCCCCCGATCGCCGAGCCGAAGACGATGCCGACGCGGCTCGGGTCGAAGCCGTTCAGCTCGGCGTCGGCCACGGCCTCCTTCGCGGACGCGACGGCGAGCAGCACGTTGCGGTCGAGCTTGCGCGCCTCCTTCGCCGAGACGACCGTCGTCGGGTCGAAGTCCTTGACCTCCGCCGCGATCCGGACGGGAAAGCCGGCGGGGTCGAACGCGCGGATGAAGTCGACGCCGCTCCGCCCGGCGAGGGCCGACTCCCACGTCGAGGCGACGTCGCCGCCGATCGGCGTCACCGCCCCGAGCCCCGTCACGACCACGCGGCGCATCCGCCTGGTTTACCAGAGCGGCCGCGACAGCTACGATTTCAGGCGTACCGGGCCTGATCCCCGCCCGCTCATCGAGGAGGGGGAATCAGATGGCCGCCACGGTAGACCTCGGGAGACCGGGTCTCGTCTTCTTCTACTCAGCACGGTCCGGTGCCTGCCGCCGCACCGAGGGCTTCCTTGCGCAGGTCCTCCAGCGACGCCGCAACCACGGCACGTTCGACCTCTACCGGGTGGAGCAGGCGGCACGGCCCGACCTCGTCGAGCGCTTCCGCGTCGACCGGCTGCCGACGCTCCTGGTCGTGGAGGCGAAGTCGGTCGCGGCGCGGCTCGAGCAGCCGCGCGGCTGCCGGGAGATCGAGCGCTTCTTGTCGCCGTGGCTCCTGTAAGGGCTAGACGGCGATACCGGCTTCCTGGAGGCTGAGCTCGGCGAAGCGGTCCCAGTTCGCCTCGATCTTCTTCGCCATCGCCTCCTCCTCCGCGCGGCACTCGCGCGCTGCCTGCGCGGTCTCCTCGTCGCCCGCGCGCTGCGCGATCCGTTCGAGCAGCTGGTACGTGGCGATCTCCATGTGCTCGGTCGCGTAGCCGTCGCGCGCGTTCCTGCCGGCCTTCTCGCTCCGCGCGACGTCGAGGACGCTCTTCATCAGCGCCTGCATGATCCCCACTCCCTCGCGGACGGCCGAGGGGGAGGCTCCGTGCGCCTCGAGCCTGCGCTGGAGCCGGTCGGACTGCTTCTCGGTGTCGAGCTTGTGCTCGCGCAGCTGCTCCTTGATCTCCGGGTCGCTCGTGTTCGCGATCATCGAGTCGAGCATCCGGAGCACGTTCTGCTCCATCCCGAGCGCCTCGTCGATGTGCTTGACCAGCTGGCTCCTGAGCTCCTCGGTCACGTCGATCCTCCTCAGTCGAAAACGTCCCAGCTCGACGCCCAACCACGTCGCGCGGCCGTCGTAGCCGTCGGCGTCCGGCGCGAGCTCGTCCACCAGGCCGACGAACGGCCTGCGGTAGCGAAGCTCGTTGCCGCGGACGTCGAACCGCATCCGCAGCGGCCCCGCGATCGTCTCGCCCGCAGTCCCGTGAATCCGCTTGCGGACGCCGACCATCGGCGGCAGGGCGCCCCCCGATCGCTCGACCGACCACATTCCGTCGAGGCTCATGCGCGTACGGTTCCACCCTGCCGCTGCTCCAAACGTTGCGCTCACCGGCATTGCGCCGCATAATCGGATCGTCGGACGCCGTACGAGCGGAAGGAGGAATGCACAGATGACTGAGCTGACGCACACCTCCTTCGGCCGCCGCTAGCCCGACAGCCTCTCTTTCAGATCGCCTCGGGCGCGCAGGACGGCGGCCGTTCTCGTCGTTCCTCGCTGCCGGGAGGCATCTGCTTGACCTTCGCAGGACAACCGAGCACCGCCGCTGCGTCGATGCGCCTCTACACGCTCGACGCTCGCGTTCGCGACCCCGCGATCCTCGTCGACCGCGACGGAATTCGCGCGCTTCTGTACGCGGGGGCGGACGCAGGCGGTGCCCGCGTGGTCGGCGAGGCGTTCCACGTCTTTCCCAACGGCGCGGTCACCGGCGTGCTCCTGCTCGCGCAGTCGCACCTCAGCATCCATACGTGGCCGGAGCTCCGGCTCGCGAACGTCGACCTGCTGACGTACGGCGACGTCGACGGCGAGCTCGCGCTGGCCGTCGTGCGGGAGCGGCTGGGCGGCGTCGACGCGACGGTCGCGCTCGCAACGCGCGGCGGCGCATGAACGACGACGCGCTCCTGGGCGAGGTGGCCGCGGCCGTCGGCCTCCGGGAGGGAGTGGCAGGCGTCCGCGACGTCGTCCGCGCCACCGCCCGGTTCGAGCCTGTCGCCGTGCGCAAGCTCAGCCGCGCGGCCGCGCTGCCGGTGCCGATCGTGAGCGCGATCTGCAACGAGCTGCGCAAGCGCGACGTCGTCGCACCCGAGCGGCCGGTCAGGCTGACGGCGCTCGGCCGGGCGCTCTTCGGGGTGGGCGCGCCTGCGGAGGAGCCCGAGCTCGGGCCGGCGGTGCGGAGGCTCGCAACGGCCGTCGCCCGTGTCCCGCAGCCGCGCTTCGACCTCGACCAGGCGCACTGCGACCTCGACACGAAGGTCAGGCGCGTGCTCGCGCTGCACGAAGCCGACGCGCTCGTCGACCGCACCGTGCTCCTGCTCGGCGACGACGACCTGGTGTCGCTCGCGCTCGTCCTCCTCGCCGCGCCGCTGGGTGCGCGACCCGCGCGCCTCGTCGTTCTCGACGTCCACGGTGCGCTGCTCGCGTTCCTTCGCGACGAGCTCCGACGCGCGCCGTTCGCCGTCGACGTGCGGCGGCATGACCTGCGCGAGCCGCTGCCCGAGTGGTTGCGGGGCGCGGTCGACACCGTCTTCACCGACCCGCCGTACACGGTCGCAGGCGCCGAGCTCTTCCTCTCGCGTGCCGCCCAGGCAGTGGCCGGCGATCGACGGGGCGACGTCTTCTTCGCGTTCGGCTCACGCGCGCCCGACGAGGAGCTTCGCGTCCAGCGTTCGATCGCGGCGATGGGTTTCGTCACGAAGCGCCTGGAGCGGAACTTCAACGAGTACGTCGGCGCCGGCACGCTCGGCGGGGTCAGCCACCTCTACCACCTCACGAGCACCCGAGAGACCAAGCCGCTTGTCGCCGACCGCTACGACGGTCCGCTCTACACGGCCGACCGGCGGTAGGTTCTCCTGCGTGCCCGGGCCGAACGTGCCATTCCCGCCGATGGAGGCCGAGCTCGTGTCCGAGCTCCCGGAGGGCGACGGCTGGCAGTACGAGCCGAAGTGGGACGGTTTTCGCGGCGTGCTCGAGAACGACGGCGGCGAGCTCGCGCTCTGGTCGCGGAAGGAGCGGCCGCTGCTCCGCTACTTCCCCGAGCTGCGCCCCCTCGGCGACCTGCTCCCGCCCCACTCCGCGCTCGACGGCGAGATCGTGATCGCGCGTGACGGCGTCCTCGACTTCGACTCGATGCAGACGCGCCTGCACCCGGCGGAGAGCCGCGTCAACAGGCTCGCCGCCGAGATCCCGGCCGAGTTCATCGCGTTCGACGTCCTGCTCTGGAAGGGCAAGGCGGTGCACGAGCTGCCACTGAAGAAGCGGCGGAAGGAGCTGCAGAAGCTCGAGGGCTTCCGCCTCTCGCCGTGCACGTCCGACCTCGACGACGCGCGCGGCTGGCTCGACACGTTCGAGGCCGCCGGTCTCGACGGGGTGATCGCCAAGCGGGTGGACCTCCCCTACCTGCCCGGGTCGCGCGACGCGGTCGTGAAGGTGAAGCCGTACAAGACCGCCGACTGCGTGGTCGTCGGGCTGCGCTGGAAGTCGAAGCCGGACCGGATCGCGACGATGCTGCTCGGTCTCTACCGCGACGACGGTGAGATCGACTACGTCGGCTCGGCCGCCGTCGCCGCATCGAAGCACGCGGAGATCGCGGACCGGCTGCTGCCGCTGCTGGACAAGAAGTCGGAGCGGCGGTTCTCGGAGCCGAACCGCTGGGGCACGGGCGACCTCGAGGAGGCTGCGCTCAAGCCGAAGCTGGTCGCCGAGGTGCGCTACGACAAGGTCCAGGTCAACCGCTTCCGGCACGGCACGCGGTTCCTCCGCTTCCGCGACGACAAGGACCCGCGCGACTGCACGTGGCGCGAAGTGCGGCCGCCGCGCAGCCCGAACGACCCGACGTTCGAGTCGCTGCTCAGCTACGCCGGTTGAGCGTCGCGAGCGCGAAGCCAGGTTGCGGAACGGCGTTCATCAGCCCCTCCAGCGCAGCGCCGCCAGCGCGACGACGTACGCGACGCCGGAGAGCGCGCCGAGTTGCACGTACGGCGAGCCGTCGCGCCCGTGACCCCACTCCCACGCGCACATCACGAGGATCGCGGTGATCGCGACGAGGCCGGCAAGCGCCGTCGCGCGCAGGTCGAGCTGCTCCCAGTACTCGTCCCGGCCGTCACCGCGGAGGCCGCGCACGAGGTCGCTGCGCCCGGCCAGCAGGATCCCCGCGCCGACCGCGCTCATGACCCCGAGGCTGAACAGGCCCTGTTCCGGGTTGCCCCCGAGCCAGAACACCGTCAGGAAGACCAGACCGATCGCGAGTGCGAAGCCCGGCAGGAACCACTTCGTCTTATGCATCTGCATTGCCGTCGTCATGGAACATCTCCTCTACGGTCGTCTCGAAGAAGCGCGCGAGCGCCAGGGCGAGCGGGAGCGACGGCGTGTAGCGGCCCTTCTCGATCGAGTTGATCGTCTGCCGCGAGACGCTCATCGCACTCGCGAGCTCGGCCTGGGAGAGCTCCCTCACGGCTCGCAGCTCTTTGACGTCGTTGCGCACGATGTCAAGTTAGCTTGACATCGGCTCGATGTCAAGCGAGCTTTACGTTTGCTTCTTGGCCCGCGAGGGCTGCACTCGGCTCGGCTCGCCGGGCATCTTCGGGAAGTTCGGCGGGTAGGGCGCCTCGCCGATGCCCTCGCTCTCGTCACGCTCGACCCACTCGAGCAGCACGCGCAGGTCGCAGACCGCATCGTCGATCCCCGCCTGCACGTCCCCGAGCCGGCCGAAGCGCGCCGGCATCGTCGCCAAAGTGAAGTCCTCGGTCTCGACGTCGGCCAGCTCGTCCCACGTCACCGGCGCGGAGACGGTCGCGTCGGGCCGCGCACGAACGGAGTACGCGGACGCGATCGTCCGGTCGCGGGCGTTCTGGTTGTAGTCGATGAAGACGCGCTCGCCGCGCTCCTCCTTCCACCACGCGGTGGTGACGAGCGCAGGCAGCCGCCGTTCGACCTCGCGCGCGAAGGCCAGCGCGCAGCGGCGGACGACCGGGAACTCCCAGTTCGGCTCGATCCGGCACGCGATGTGGATGCCCCTGTTCCCCGAGGTCTTCGGCCAGCCGACGAAGCCGATCTCGTCGAGCACCTCGCGCACGAGCGCAGCGACCGTCTTCGCGTCGGCGAAGGTCGTCCCGGGCTGCGGGTCGACGTCGATCCGCAGCTCGTCCGGGTGGTCGACGTCGCGCCGGCGCGACGGCCACGGATGGAAGTCGATCGTGGCGAGGTTCGCGGCCCACGCCACCTGCGCGACCTCGGTCACGCACAGCTCGTCGGCATGTCGCCCGGAAGGAAAGGTGACGCGCGCGACCTCGACCCACTCCGGGCGCTTCTCGGGCACGCGCTTCTGGTAGATCGCCTCGCCCTCCGCACCACCGGGATGTCGCTTGAGCTGCGTCGGCCGCTCGTACAGCGCCCGGACGATCCCGTCGGCGACGGAGAGGTAGTACTGGACGTGGTCGAGCTTCGTCTCCCCCCGCGTCGAGTAGTAGATCTTGTCCGGGTTCGTGACCTTGACGATCCGGCCCTCGACCTCCAGCTCGACGAACGGCGAAGCCATGTCAGGCAATGGTAGGGTCGCGCGCGTGAGGCGACTCGCGCTCCTGGCCGTGCTGGGACTGGCGCTGGTCGCGGGCTGCGGGGAGGACGACGACGCCGAACAGGGCGCCGCGCCGACATCCGCCCCGAGCTGCGAGAAGGCCGACCTCGAGCTGATCAGCGCCGGCAAGCTGACGATCGGGACGGACAACCCGGCTTTCCCGCCCTGGTTCGAGGGCGGCACGCCCGACGGCTCCGACTGGGAGATCAACGACCCGTCGACGGGCGAAGGCTTCGAGAGCGCCGTCGCTTACGCGGTCGCCGAGAAGCTCGGCTTCGTGGAGGACGAGGTCGAGTGGGTCGTCGTCCCCTTCAACAACTCGTTCCGCCCGGGCGACAAGAGCTTCGACTTCGACATCAACCAGATCTCGGTCACCGAGGAGCGTGACCGCGCGGTCGACTTCAGCGACTCGTACTACGACGTCAACCAGGCGCTCGTCGCGCTCAACGACACGCCGATCGCGGAGGCGACGTCGCTCGCGGACCTCAAGCAGTACCAGCTCGGGGCACAGGTCGGCACCACGAGCCTCGCCTACATCCAGGAGAACATCCAGCCGGACCAGGAGCCGCGCGTCTACGACACCTCGAACGACGTCGTCGCCGCGATCAACGGGAAGCAGATCGACGGCATCGTCGTCGACCTCCCGACGGCGTTCTTCCTCGTCGGCGCGGAAGAGGTGAAGAACGGCACGGTCGTCGGGCAGTTCCCGTCGGCCGGCGGTCAGGAGCACTTCGGGATGCTCTTCCAAGAGGGCAACCGGCTGCGCGACTGCGTCAACGGCGCGCTCGCCGAGCTGAAGGACGACGGGACGCTGGACGAAATCCAGCAGGAGTGGCTCTCGGAGAAGACGAGCGCTCCGGTTCTCGAGTAGAGAGCCGGAGCTCACGGATCCTCGGCGGCCGGGGCGGCGGGCGCAGCCTCGCGATCGCCGTCGTCAGCACGGTCGTCTTCTTCGGCGCGATCGTGCTCGTCGTCGTCAACTCGCCGGGCTGGCCGGAGGTCAAAGAGTCGTTCTTCTACTGGCCCGAGTTCAAGGAGTCCTTCCCGGACATCCTCGAGCAGTTCGGAACGAACGTGAAGCTGTTCCTGATCGCGGAGGTGTTCATCCTCATCTGGGGGCTCGTCCTCGCCGTCCTCCGCGGCCTACCGGGGCCGGTCTTCTTCCCGCTTCGCTTCCTGTCCGCGGCGTACACGGACGTCTTCCGCGGCATCCCGACGATCCTCCTGATCTTCCTGCTCGGGTTCGGCGTGCCGGCGCTGCAGCTCTCCTGGGTGCCGACCTCGGTCTTCTTCTGGGCGACGGTGTCGCTCGTCCTCGTCTACTCCGCGTACGTCGCCGAGGTCTATCGGGCCGGGATCGAGTCCGTGCACCCGAGCCAGGAGGCCGCCGCCCGCTCGCTCGGGCTGAACCGCCTGCAAGCGCTCCGCTATGTCGTGGTGCCGCAGGCGGTCAGGCGAGTGGTCCCACCGCTCCTGAACGACTTCATCGGCCTCCAGAAGGACACCGCGCTCGTGGCGCTGCTGGGTGTGCTCGAGGCGTTCCGCCAGTCGCAGATCGAGGTCGCCGGCGCCTTCAACTACACCCCCTATGTCGCCACGGCGGTGATCTTCCTCGTCCTGACGATCCCGCTGACGCGGCTGACGGACTGGCTGATCGTGCGCAACCGCCGCCGCGAGCTGGCCCGCGCGTGATGCTGGAGCTCGACGGCGTTCGCAAGTCGTTCGGCGGGAACGAGGTCCTCCGCGGGATCGACCTCGCGGTCGACGAGCACGAGGTCGTCTGCCTGATCGGCGCGTCCGGCTCGGGGAAGTCGACCTTGCTCCGCTGCGTCAACCTGCTCGAGCCGATCGACGCGGGCCGGATCGTCGTCGCGGGCGAGGAGATCACCGCAGCCGGCGTCGACGTGAACCGCGTGCGCCGCGAGATCGGGATCGTGTTCCAGTCGTACAACCTCTTCCCGCACATGACCGTGCTCCGGAACGTGACGCTCGGGCCGCGCAAGGCGCTCGGGCTCTCGCGCGCCGACGCCGACCAACGCGCGGACGAGCTGCTCGGACGCTTCGGCCTGGCCGAGAAGCGTGACGCCTACCCCGACAGCCTCTCGGGAGGGCAGCAGCAGCGCGTCGCGATCGTCCGCGCGCTCGCCCTCCGCCCGAAGCTGATGCTGCTCGACGAGATCACGAGCGCGCTCGACCCCGAGCTCATCGCCGAGGTGCTCAACGTCGTGCGCGAGCTCGCCGCCGGCGGGATGACGATGCTGATCGCCACGCACGAGATGGGCTTCGCGCGCGACATCGCCCAGCGCGTCTGCTTCCTCGACGGCGGTGTGATCCTCGAGCAGGGGTCGCCCGAGCGGATCTTCTCCGCGCCGCAGGAAACCCGCACGCAACAGTTCTTGGCACGGATCGTGGAGGCAGGCAGACTTTGAGCGTGGAACGCGCGCACGAACGGCATCTGACGGTCACGCTCGAGCCGCTCGACGACTACCTCGTGATCGAGCCGGTCGAGTCCGAGGGCTGGACGCGGAGCGGCCTGATCGTGCCGGCGGGCGCCGACGCGGGCTGCCGCAGCGGCATCGTCACCGCGGTCGGCCCGGACGCGCAGGGGATCGAGCTCGGCGACAAGGTGCTGTTCCCCAAGGACGCGGGCTACGAGGTGCGGATCGGCAGCGGCACGGTCAAGGTACTGCGCCGCGAAGAGCTGATCGCCCGCATCATCGACTGACCCCAGAAAGGCGCAACCCCCCTGAAAGAGCCGCAGAGGGGTCGCCGCACAGTGCCGGTTTGAGGGGGGAGCCGGCACCCGGAAGGTACGGGCAGACGCGCAGCGCGGCATCCCCCGAAGGGGTAATCGGCCTGAAGCTGCTGTACCCTGTCCCGACGCGCGCGGAGAAGTGGCCGAGTGGCTGAAGGCGGCGCCCTGCTAAGGCGTTAAGGGGGAACAATCCTCCTTCGAGGGTTCGAATCCCTCCTTCTCCGCTCTCACCCTCGGAGGGGTGGCAGAGCGGTCGAATGCGGCGGTCTCGAAAACCGTTTCGGGCGGTTTCGTCCGACGAGGGTTCAAATCCCTCCCCCTCCGCTTTCCTCAGCCAAACGCGCTCTGAGCAGGGGTTCCCTGTCGGAGCGCTATGAATGGGGGGAAAGGCGACCCCGCCGCCGAATGACTCAGGCCGAGGACGATGAACACGCGGAACCTTTCAAGCGAGCTTGCTCTGCTGGCGACCAACGTCGACTCGCTGCAGAAGGGACTGGCTCGAGCCGAGGCTGAACTGGAGACCGAGCGAGAGCGCCGGACGAAGGCCGAAGTCGAGCGCGACGATGTTCGTCAGCAACTGGCGCTCATGCGCCAACGGGCGAAAGCCGCAGAGCGGGAACTTGCGAAGCTCGCCGTTGCGGTCGAGCGCGAGCACCACGACGCCGAGATGGTCAACCGTGAGCTGCAAAGTCGGCTCGAGGTAGTCGGCATGTCTCGCGAGCAGCTGGAAGAGGCGCTCGAGCGCAAGGAGCGCGAGTGCAAGGCGCTCGAGCAGAACATTCACGAGCTGATGGAGAACCTGCGGGTGGCCGCGACGGAGGCCGGACGCGCCTCCGAGAACCACAGCTAGCGCGTCGGTTACGCGCCTATTGACTCTCGCCGGCTGCGGCGTCTGCCTTGGCGCCGACGGCGACGCCGCCGAAGGTCGCGACGCCCACGAGGGTCAGCACCGGTGCGTTCGGGTCATCCTTCGTCGGCGTCTGGGCGTTGACACCTCCCATGAGGGCCTTCACGTTCGACTCGATCCGCCAGCTCGGCGGGGTTTTGATCGCGATACCCCCGAAGAGCGTGTGGACGGACAGCGTTGCTCCCGTGGCCAGCTCGGCGTCTCGAAGGTCGACCGCGATGCCGCCGAACCACGCCAACATCGAGCCCCCCTTGAAAGCCTTGGCGCGACTCTTCAGGTCGATGCCGTCAAAGACCGCGACCAGCGAGAACTCGTCACTGTCCTCGTCCCCGCGCGAGGGCAAGGCCCGCTTCACGAACGCCGCAGCGGTCGCCATCCCCGCCCACGCGCCAAGAGTGAGGATCAGAAGCGCGCGAATCAGGCGCATCTCGGACGATCCTAACCCTGACGGTGGAGCCGTCGCGCCGGCCACACCACCGAAAGCCGCGGGGGAACGACCGTTCCCCCGCCGGCGACGGAGAGGGCGGGATTTGAACCCGCGACGCACCTTTCAGCACGTACGCGATTTCCAGTCGCGCTCCTTAGACCACTCGGACACCTCTCCCCGAGTGCGAGCAGGGTAGCGTCAGCCGACGAGCGCGGCCGCTTCCTCGCCGCCGGGCTCCTCTTCCTCCTCGACCGCGAACAGCTCGACCGCGAGCAGCATTCCGACGAAGAGAATCGCCGTGACGACGATGAAGACGTTGCGCCGCTCGCCCGGGAAGTTCGGGTCGCGCCGCGGCCAGTAGAACGACGAGAGGAGCGAGAAGGCGATGAAGATCGCGGCCATCCCGCCGAGCAGGATCTTGTTCTCCGTCGTGACCGCCGCGAGCACGCGGGGACTTTAGTGCCTCTTCAGGTAATGCTGCCGAGCTTCTGGGTCGCGAGCACCAAGCCAGAGGCCGCACTCGCCCGCGTCCAAGGCTGGCAGCCTTGGCAAGGGCGAGGGTGGACTCTGGCGCCGCGTGATCGCGGGCCAGAAGCCGGCGTGTATTGCCTGGAGAGGCACTAGCCCGGCTGCGGGCGGTCGAGCAGCCGCTCCTCGCTCTTCCGCCGGTAGGAGCGCCGGGCGAGGTACGCGACCACGCCGACGACCGCGAGCGGCGCGAGCACGATCAGCAGGAAGACGGAGGCTGCCGCGGCGACCGCGAGCACGCCGAGGGCGTCGCCGACCGCGTTGTCGAAGCGGCTCTCGCCGCCGACGGCGGCGGCGCGGCGGGTCTGGAGCGTGAGCGAGACCTCCGCCATCGCGACCTCGTTCCTGACGCTCGCGCGCCGGCGCGTCAGCTGGTTGAGCTCGGCCTGCGCGCGCTGGCGGCGGAGCTCGAGCCGCAGCCGCTCGGCCTCGCTCAGCCCCTCGTCCCGCAGGCGCACGTTCAGCTGGGCGACCTGGACGCGCAGGGTGTCGATGCGCCTCGCGAGCCGGTCGAGCTCGCCCTGGCGGTCCTGGATCGAGACCTGCTGCCCGGTGATCGTGCCGAGACCCGAGAAGAGCGCGATCGCCTCCTGGACCCGGCGCTGGGGCACGCGCACGAGCAGCCGCGCGTTGCCCGAGCGGCCCTGCGTCGCGACGTTCGAGGAGACGACGAAGCCGCCGAGCTCGCGCGTGGTGCGGATCGCCTCGGCGCTCGCCTCGGAGAGGCGGCCGTTGTCGCGCAGCGCCAACTCGAGCGCGACGTCCCACTCCTGCGCGCGGGTGGTCGCGGGCAGCGGCGACGTGCGCAGCGCCTGGTCGGCCGCGGCCGGCGGGCTCGGCTGAAACTCGAGGCTCTCGCGCCCGCCGACGGCTGCCGGCTCCTCTCGATCCTCGCTCCCCCGGCCGCCGAGCAGCGCCGCGCCGGCGAGCGCGACGACGAGCGGCGCGATCACGAGCACCGGCTTCCAGCCGAAGGTGCGGCGCGGCTCGGGCGCGCGGAGCCCGCGCACGCGCTCGCGCAGGTGGCGCGGTGCGGTCGGGACGTCCGTCCGGAGCTCGCGGATCAGGCCCTCGAGGTGAGCTTCCCGCTCGCTCTCGGGCGGCATACCGCGGAGCAGGCCCTCGATCCGTTCGACGTCCGTGGGGTCAGGCGAGCGCATCCGCGGCCATCCTTTCTTCGAGCTTCGTCAGTGCGCGGGCGAGGCGCATCGAGCAGGCCGAGCGGGAGATCCCGAGGACGCGCGCGGCCGACTCCGCGTCGAGCTCGAGCACGATGCGCAGCGCGAGCACCTCGCGCTCCCCGGCCGTGAGCGAGGCCACGGCCGCCTCGAGCTCGGGCGAGAACCCGTCGAGCTGGAGGTGCTCGGCCTCGGGCAGCTCGGCGGCGACGCGCTGCTCGCGGCGCCGGCGCCGCTCCTCGGCGCGAAAGTGGTCGAGCGCCGTCGTCCGCGCGATGCTGCACAGCCAGGTGCTCGGCGCCGAACGGCGCGGGTCGTAGCGCTTCCAGAGGCGCAGCGCCTTCTCGAAGGTGGCGCCGGTCAGGTCTTCGGCGAGGGAGGGGTTGGCCGTGAGCATGAGCAGGTAGCGATAGACCTCGTCCAGGCATTCCTCGGCGACGGCGGAGAACGTCGGCCGGTTCACGTCGTGTGTACGCCGCCGCCGCCCGATCACGTCACACGAATCCGGTCGATCGTGCGGCCGTCGAGGCCGACCGCCCGCAGGTCGAAGGCGTCGGGCTCGACCGTCAGGTAGAGGAAGCCGCGCGCGGCGCGGGCCGCGAGCCGGCGCGGGATGCGCCGCGGGGCAGCGCCGCAGCGGGTAGAGGCTCGCCCCGCCCCCGTGGACGACGTAGGTGACGCCGTTCCGGGCGAAGCGCTGGTAGTTGTGGTCGTGGCCGCTGAGGACGAGGCGGACGCCGTAGCGCTCGAACAGCGGCACCCACGCGCGCCGCACCGCCGCCGAGCCGACGTACGCACCGCACGTCCACGGGGGGTGGTGGAAGGCGACGATCAGGCGCGCGAAGCGGCGTACCGCCAGCGTCTGCTCGAGCCAGCGCGTCTGCCGCGCCGTGACGGCTGTCGAGTCGAGCACGATCAGGTCGACCTCGTTCACGCGCCGCACGTAGTACGGCCCCGGCATGTGCAGGAGCGCGAACTGATAGCGCCCTCGGCGAACCTCGACGTCGTGGTTCCCGAGCGCACCGGCCACGTCCACTCCGGCCGAGGCGAGCCAGCCGAAGCTCGCCTGCCACGACGTCGCGAACGCGCGCCCGCGGGTGTAGTCGTTGTCGCCGAGCGTGACGAGCACGTCCGCGGGATTGCGCTCCTCGAACGCCCGCACGGCCGCACCGAGGGCGCGCTGGCGCTGGCCGCCGACGCCGAAGTCGCCGACGGCGAGGACCCCGGTCGCTGCCTGCGCGGGCGACGCCGCGAGCAGCGCGAGGACGAAGAGCAGGCGGAGCACGACTATGGTTCCGCAAATGATGACGCCAGAGGAACGCCTCGATCGCTACGCGCAGCTCGCCGTCGAGGTCGGCTGCAACCTTCAACCCGGCCAGGAGCTGCACGTCAACTGCGAGCCGGCGCACCTCGAGCTCGCCCGCGCGGTGAGCGCCGCCGCCTACCGCGCCGGCGCGCGCTGGGTCGACGTCCACGTCACCGACCCGCGCGTCCGCAGGACGCTCATCGAGCACGGCCCGGAGGAGGCGCTCGAGTGGACGCCGCCGTGGCTCGTCTCGCGGCTCGATCGGCTGGCCGAGGAGGAGGGCGCGATGCTGCTCCTCGTCGGCGACCCCGAACCGGACCTCTTCGCCGACCTCGACCAGCGGCGCGTCGCCACGGCGCGGATGCTCGAGCTCCGCAAGCGTTACCTCGGGCTGATCGGCGAGCGGAGGCTCGCCTGGGCGATCGTCGGTTGCCCGAACGCGGGTTGGGCCGAAGAGGTGCTCGGCGAACCGGACGTCGACCGGCTCTGGGACGTCGTGGCGTCGACCGTGCGGCTGGACGAGCCCGACCCGGTCGAGGCGTGGCGCGAGCACATCGAGACGCTCAAGGCACGGGCGGCGTCGCTGAACGACCGCCGCTTCGACGCGGTTCGGTTCCGGGGCCCCGGCACCGACCTGACGATCGGCCTCTCGTCGCGCGCGCGCTGGATGGCCGCCGAGGCCGAGACCGCATGGGGCCAGACGCACGTCCCGAACCTGCCGACCGAGGAGGTCTTCACGAGCCCGGACCTGCGCCGCGCCGAGGGCGTGGTCCGCTCGACGCTCCCGCTCGTGATCCAGGGAACGGTCGTCCGCGACCTCGAGCTTCGCTTCGCGAACGGCGAGATCGTCGAGGTGAAGGCGTCGAGCGGCGAGGAGGTCGTGCGCAAGCAGGTCGAGACCGACGAAGGCTCGCGCCACCTCGGCGAGGTCGCGCTCGTCGACGGCGACTCCCGCGTGGGGCGCACAGGGCTGACGTTCATGAACACGCTGTTCGACGAGAACGCGACCTCGCACATCGCGTTCGGCCAGTCACTCCCCGAGGCGTTCGAAGGCGGCGAGGACCTGACCCAGGACGAGCGCACCTCGCTCGGGCTGAACGACTCGACCACGCACGTCGACTTCATGGTCGGCGGGCCGGAGGTCGAGGTCGAGGGGCTCGACGAGGACGGCACCGCCGTGCCGATCATCAGCGCGAACGCCTGGGTGCTCGAGTCAGGCGTCCGAGCGTAGTCCGACGACGGCTTTCGCACGGGCCGGCTCGGCGGGCACACCCGCGTCGGCTTCCCACGCGAGCACCTTGACGCCCTCCCACCAGGCGGGATAGCCGTTGTCCTTGCCCGGGATCCAGACGAGCAGCCGCGCCTTCGGCTGCTGCTCGAGGTAGTCGCGGGTCGCGCGCTCGACCTCCTCCCAGTCCGTGTCGTCGACGATCAGCAGCGCCCGGTCGGCGAGCCACGGCTCGATCATGCGCAGGCCGTCGAGCTGCTTTTCGTACGTGTGGCCGGCGTCGTAGTAGTAGACGCCGACCGTCTTGCCGGCGAGGGCACCGGACGGGACGAGCTCGAACGCGTCGCCTTCGACGATCGTCGGGAGCTCGAGCGCGAAGTGCTTCAGGTTGGCCTCGAGCTCCCGCCGCGACGCGCCGCTCATCGAGAAGTTGTCGATCGCGACGAAGTCGGCGTCGTCGTTGCCGACCATCGCGCCGATCAGGCTCGTGCCGCGGTACGTCCCGACCTCGACGTAGCTCTCGCCGGGCTCGAGCATGCTCGCGGCGAGGTTGAGGAGAGCGAGGTTGTTCTCGCACGCGAGACCGGGCACCTCGTCGAGGATCCGCGTGAAGCGGCGACCGTTGGGCTCGGTCGAGATCGGGAACTCGTCGAAGAGCGCGTGCAGCGCCGGCTCGAACCGGTCGACGTCCATGACGCTAGTCCTGTGTGGTCGCGCGCAGGACCGTGCGGATGCTGATGATCCCGATCGGCCGCTGACCCTCGACGATCGGCAGGTGGCGGAAGCCGTGCTCGAGCATGATCTCGGCGGCTTGCTCCGCCGTCACGTCCGGCCCGACGGTGATCGGCTCGGGCGTCATCCACGAGCGGACGCGCTCCTCCGAGGAATGCGTCCGCGCGGCGACCGAGCGGAGGACGTCGCGGTCGGTCAGGATCCCGACCAGCCGGCCGAAGTCGGAGACGGCCGCGGCGCCGCGCCCTGCGTCCATCATCTTCTGCGCCGCCTCGCCGATCGTGTCTTCGGGCGCGACGCTGACGAAGGTGTCGTGCATCAACTCGCCGAGCGTGCTCATCGGACGAGGATAACGCGGCAGGAGGAGATTGCGTCCCGGCCGCGTATTGGCAGGACCCGTGCGCAGTCTCTCCGTCCTCGCAGCGGTCGTCGCGTGTGCCGGGATCGCATCGCCCCCGGCCGCGGCGCTCGCCAAGGAGCAGGTGCCTGGTCTCCAGGTCGCCCTCTACCGTCACGGCTTCTACAAGGGGCCGATCGACGGGATCGCCGGACCGCTGACGAAGCAGGCGATCGTCAGCTTCCAGAAGTCCGCGAAGCTCGAGGCGGACGGAGTGGCCGGGAAGCAGACGCGCACGGCGCTCGGCCGTCTCGGGGGGCCGCTCTTCGGCAAGCGGACGCTGAAGAGCGGGATGGTCGGGTTCGACGTCTCGGTGCTCCAGTTCCTGCTCGCCAGGCACGGCCTTCCTCCGCAGCGCCTGAACAGCAACTTCGGGCAGGTCACCCATGAGCTCGTGGTCAAGTTCCAGAAGCGCGTCGGCCTGACCGCCGACGGCGTCGTCGGACGCAAGACCCGCGCCGCGCTCCTCCGCCCGCGGGGGAAGGCGAAGGCAAAGGCGAAGGTGGTCGTGCGGCGGCCGGCACCGCGCGGCGTCGCCTACGTCGTTCGCCCTGGTGACACGCTGACCGCGATCGCGACGCGCAGCGGCACGACGATCGACGCGCTCGCGCGCGCGAACCGGCTGCGCGTGCACGACGTCTTGCTGATCGGCACACGCCTCGTCGTCCCCCGCGTGCGCGTGGAGCGTTCACCCGCCTCGTGGGTGCGGACCCGCATCGACCACTGGGCCGCGCACTACGGCGTCCCGCGGCAGCTCGCACGCGCCTTGGCCTGGCAGGAGTCGGGCTGGCAGAGCGACGTTCGCTCGACGGCCGGCGCGACGGGCGTGATGCAGGTCACGCCGGCGACCTGGGACTACGTCGAGATGTTCCTGATCGGCAAGCAGGTGCCGGCGACCACCGACGGCAACATCCGCGTCGGCGTTCGCTACCTCAGCCGACTGCTCCAGGAGTTCGACGGGCGGGAGCGCTTCGCCCTCGCTGCGTACTACCAGGGCCCGGCCTCGGTGCGGAAACGGGGGCTGCTGCCCGAGACGCGGCGGTTCGTCGCCAACGTCCGGGCGCTGAAGAGCCGGGTCTAGCGACTACTAGGCCGGAATGCGGTTCTCGGTCGCGAGCGGCGTCGGGTCGATCCCGGCGTCGTAGTACGCCGTGTCCGTTCCCTGGTTACCGTTGATCCCGCTGTCCGCTTCGTCGTCGTCGGCGCGAAGCGTGTCGTTGCCGGCGCCGCCGTTGAACAGGTCGGCGCCAGCGCCGCCGATCTCCTCGTCGTCGCCGTCGCTCCCGATCAGGTTGTCGTTGCCGGCGGCGCCCTCGAGCCGGTCGTTGCCTCCCCAGCCCTCGAGCCGGTCGGGGCCTGCACCGCCGACGAGCAGGTCGGCCGCCGCGCTGCCGCGCAGCGTGTCGCCGTTGTCGCCCGCGTACAGGCGCACGAGGCCGGCGAACGGCTGCCCTGCTCCGGCGCCACCGCGGGCGCTCAGGACGTTGATGCCGCCGAGCCCGCGCACCTCGAACTCCGCCGGTGCCGGCGAGAAAGTCAGGTCGACGTCGCCGTCCGCGTTCAGCGCGGCGCCGCTCGTCCCGATCGAGATCGCGTCGTCGCCGGCGCTGCCGAGAATCGTGATCGCGTCGCCGGCTTCGCCGAGGACGGTCGTGATCTCGATCTCGGCGCTCCCCGTCTCGGCCGTGAAGCCGGGCGCGAACGCGCCGCCGCTCTGGTCGATCGTCAGCTGCTCGAGCGTGCCCGCGCCGCCGGTGATCGTGATCGAGTCCGTGTTCGCGGTCGTGGCACCGGGGCACGCAGCCGCCGTCGGGGCGCCGAACCAGATCTCGCCGCCGACGACCTTGAGCACGGCCGCCGCGCCTGCAGGAATCTGCGCGCCGACGGCTCGGCTAGCCGAGTCGTACGTGCACGCGCCGGCCGGCGGGGGCGGAGGCGGAGGCGGATCCACCGGGAAGCGATTCTCGGTCGCCAGCGGCGTCGGGTCGAGACCGTTGTCGTAGTGAGCGGAGTCCGTGCCCGGACCGCCGTTGATGCTCGAGTCGGCTTCCTGGTCGTCGGCGCGGATGACGTCGTTCTCGCTGCCGCCCGAAAGGGAATCGTTGCCCGGTCCGCCGACCACGAGGTCGTTGCCGCCGGCGGCCGTGATGAAGTCGTTGCCGGGACCGCCGTCGAGGGAGTCCGCGCCGTCGTTCCCCTCGATCCGGTCGTCCCCGGCACCACCGGTGACCACGTCGTCGAACGTGCTACCGCGCAGGAGCACGTCGCTGCCGTCGCCGCCCGTGATCACGAGCGGCCCGAGGAAGTGCATGCCGGCCCCGCCCTGACCAAAGCCGTTGACGTAGTCCACGCCGCCGAGCGCGTGGATCTCTATGTGGAAGGCGCTCGGCGAGAAGTGCACATCGCTGTCGCCGTCGACGTTGAGCGAGAGGCCGAGCTGGCCAGGGGAGATCGAGTCGTCGCCCTCGGTGCCGTAGACGACGACCGTGTCGCCGAAGTCGCCGAGGTTCGTGTTGATCTCGATCTCGGGGATGTTCGTCTCGGCCGTGAACCCGGGGCCGATGAGCCCGCCGCGCTGGTCGAGGGTCAAAATCTCGTTCGTGCCCGCGTTGCCGGTGACCGTAATCGTGTCGGTGTTCGTCGTGGTCGCGCCGAGGCAGACGACGCCCGCAAAATTGAGGTCGGTGCCTGAGACCCTGACCGCGGCCGCGCCGCCGGGGTCGATCACGGCGTTGGCCGTCTTCGTCCCCGCGTCGTAGACGCAGCTCGAAGCGGCGGCGCCTGCGGGCGCGCCGAGGATGGCGGCCGCGGCGGCGAACGCCGACAGCAAAGCGAGCACTACACGAAGCTGCCGCCTGCGCGGCGATGTCTTACTGCGATCCACGGTTCCCCTTCCCGGTGCGAGCCGCCTGAACCTAGCGGTGCCAATCCGTGCATACAAGGCCAGTCCCAAGTCCCCCCCGAAGGTCCAGCTTCGCAGTGGACTACAGTCAGAGACGTGCACGTCCAGGAGGAGCGGACGGACTGCGCGAACTGCGGAGCGGAGCTCGCCGGGGACGCGCGCTTCTGCCAGCGCTGCGGCGCACCGGTCTCGTCGAGGGTCGCCGACGACGGCGAGCCGGTCGAGGAAACCGACCGCACCGGCAGGATCCCGCCGCCCCCGACCTGGGTGCCGCGCGTCGGCGCGATCGTGCTGATCGCGCTGACTGCGGCGAGCGTGCTCTTCGCCCTGCTCGTGCTGGTCTTCGGACTGTTCGTCGAGTAGCGAAGCTCCTCCAGCTGCTCGACGCTACGAGCGGATAAACGGCCTCAGTTCCGGGTCATCTGGTCGATGCAGACGGTGACCGCGAGGATGAGCGCGTCGTCCTGGCCGGGCGCGATCTCGATCCCGTAGGTATCCCTGACCCGGAACCAGCGCTTCGACACCTCGGCCACCTTGTCGCCACCGCGCTCGATCTTGAACTCGTGGTCGACGATGTTCCCCTTCGCCTCCATGTCCTCCCCGTCCTCGACGTCGATCGAGAACCGCTCGCGCAACGGAGTGATCAAGGCCTTCTTGACCGTCGCCACGGTCTTCCCGCCGCGCTCGACCTCCATCTTGTCCCGCACGCTCAGCTTCTTCTCCTGGACCGTGAAGAGCTCGGCGCCCGCTGTGTCCTCGAGCACGAGCGTGTCACGAATGCGCAGGGCTTTCCCGTCGACCTTGAATGCACGCTCGCCGTCGTCGTTCTCGATCCAGTAGTCGTCGCCGATCGCGAACAGCTTCTCGCGCATCCGGTATTTCGTCCCGCCGTCGTCGCGGCGACCGCGTAGCAGCGGCATCGTCGTCCTCCTTTTCGAACGACCCTACCCCAGTCGTCGCGGCGGGCGTTTTTCCCGCCGCATCCGGTCAGGCGGCAACGAGCCGGCGTGCGCCGTAGTAGCCCGGATTCGACGCCAGCGACGACCAGCGCACGGTCGTGCCCCTGCGGGGCGCATGGATGTACTTGCCGCCTCCGCCGTAGATCCCGACATGGTTGAGCCCGTAGAAGAAGACCAGATCGCCGGGTCGCAAGCTCGAGCGTGACACGGAGCGTCCGCGCCCGTACTGGGAGAACGTGTAGTGCGGCAACGAGATGCCGAGCTTCGCGTACACGTACTGAACGAGCCCGGAGCAGTCGAAGCCGCTGCGCGGCGAGGCGCCGCCCCAGACGTAGGGAATGCCGGTCAGCCGGTTCGCGATCTGAACCGCGCGCACGCCGCGGGCAAGCCGGCGCTTCTTGGCGCGCTTCCTGGCGTTCTTCTTGACGCGTTTCTCGACCTGCGCCTTCGTCACGGGCGGGGGGTCGCGGTCGGCAGCGAGTGTGTGCGCCATCGCCTTGGCCTGTTCCACCGACGAGTCGGCCGTCTGGCCGTCGGTGGGTGGCGGGTCGGCAGCGGCGGTGTCGGGCCGAAGCAAGACGGCCGCAGTCAGCACGAGAGCGAGGACAGCGATGGCGAGCATGGCGCTCAGTGCGGCTCGGCTTGCGAGTTGGGTCATCCTGGAGTTCCTCCGGGCGATGACCCTCGGCGGGCGCAGAAGGAGCGCCCCGGCCGGTCAGCCGCCTTGGTTGGCTTCGAGGAGCATCATCGCGACGGCCTGGGCGCGCTCGCGTGACCCAGAAGGGCCAATCGGGCCGTGCTTTTCGGCACGCACTTGCCCAAACGGCGGTCGAGCCCGAGACTGGCGACCGTGGAGTCGCCGGAAACCCGCTACGTGAAGAGCGGGGACGTCTCGATCGCCTACCAAGTCGTCGGCAGCGGTGACTTCGACGTCGTCCTCGTGCCCGGCTTCCTCTCGCACGTGGAGCTGGCGTGGAAGGTGCCGGTCGCCGCTCGCGGGCGCGAGAAGCTCAGCAGGTTTTCGCGCCTCATCCTCTTCGACAAGCGCGGAACCGGCATGTCCGATCGCGTGATCGGGGCGCCGACGCTGGAGGAGCGCATGGACGATGTCCGAGCCGTGATGGACGCTGCCGGCTCGGCTCGCGCTGCGATCGTGGGCGTGTCGGAGGGGACACCGATGAGCCTTCTGTTCGCGGCGGCCTACCCGGACCGAACGGCAGCGCTCGTCCTCTGGGGCGGAATGGCGCGGCTGATGTGGGCTCCCGACTATCCATGGGGCGCGACCGAAGAGACCTACTCGGAGTGGCGCGACTTCGACGAGGCGGTCTTCGGGCCGCGGCACGGTCTGCTCGGACGCCTGCGCGAGAACGGATTCAGCGCCGAAGAGGCCGAGGGCCTGGCCGACTACTACCGGAACAGCATCAGCCCCGGATCGATGCTCGCGTTGCGTCGAATGAACAGGGACATCGACGTCCGACACGTGCTTCCGGCAATCCGCGTGCCGACCCTGGTCGTTCACGGCACCGACGACGAGGTGGTCCCGGTGGAAGGGGCGCGCTACATGGCTGAGCAGATCGCAGGAGCTCGGCTCGTCGAGCTTCCCGGCGCCGGGCACGTGATGATGGGCGACGTCGCCGACGCCCTTGTCGACGAGGTCGAGAGCTTCCTCCTCGAGGCTTGGAAGGAAGGCGCCTGGAACGAGGCCGAGCCCGATCGCCTGCTGGCGACCGTTCTGTTCACGGACCTCGTCGGGTCCAGCGAGCGCATGGTCGAGCTGGGCGATCGAGCCTGGCGGGATCTGCTCGAACGGCACCACTCGCTTGTGAGGCGACAGCTCGCGCGCTTTCGCGGCGTCGAGATCGACACGGCCGGAGACGGATTCTTCGCGAGCTTCGACGGGCCTGCTCGCGCCATCTCCTGCGCATGTGCCGTCGTCCAAGGCGTGAGTGAACTCGGCCTCGGCGTGCGCGCCGGCCTGCACACAGGCGAATGCGAGGTCCTGGACGGCAAGGTCGCTGGGATCGCCGTCAACACGGGCGCGCGAGTCGCAGCTCAAGCAAGCGCCGGCGAGGTTCTCGTGTCCCGGACCGTCAAGGATCTCGTTGCCGGCTCGGGCATCGAGTTCGAGGATCGCGGCGAGCGCGCGCTCAAGGGAGTACCGGGCACGTGGCAGCTCTATGCGGTGTCAGGCTCCTCGGTCCGCAGCTAGCGCGCGTAGCTAGGCTCGTCTGGTGGTGGCGAATCGCGTTGCGCTCCGCGGGGAGACGGCGGACCGGATCGAGGCGCTCTTGTCGGCTCGGCTCTTCCTCGAGCCGCAGCTCGCGGACGACCGGCTGTACTTCATCTCGAACCTCGGCGGCGCGCTCAGCCTGTATGCGATGGACGCGGACGGCGGCGTGCCCGAGCCGCTGCTGCCGCCCAGGATCGCGCTGCAGAACCCCGAGCTGATGACGGGCTACTCGTTCTACGTCTTCCCCGAGCTCGAGCAGATTCTCGTGATGCTCGACCACAACGGCGACGAGAAGTACAAGCCGTACGTGATCCCGCTCGAGGGCGGTTTTCCGGAGCCGATCGGCGGCGATTCGTTCGACGCGTTCCGGTCACAGCCGCTCGAGATCGACAACGACGGCGCGATCGTGTACTTCCTCTCCGAATCGCTGACCGAGTCGATGATTCACGCCCTGCGCCTCGATCTGGCGAGCGGTCGCGTCGACGAAGTGGCGAAGAGCCAATACGGCGCGTTTGCGGTTGCGTGGAACAGCGACCACTCGCGCGTCGTGCTCGGAGACGAGTACGTTCTTGGCGACGTCGTCCTGTGGGAGCCGAACGGCAACGACGGCCGGAAGATGATCTACGGCACCCCGATCGAGGAGCGCGAAGAAGGCCGCGAATATCCGCGCACCGGCTTCAAGTCGGGGCACCTGCTGCCGAGCGGCAAGGGCATGCTCATGGTCTCGACGGTGCACGACGACAAGGGCGCGGCCGGCTATCTCCCGCTCGACGGTCAGAGCGACGTCGAGCCGGTCGAGGTCGACGGTGTCGCCCACAGAGGCGAAGGCGAGTTCGAGCGCCTGCAGCACCTCGACGACGATCGCTACGCGGCGATCTACAACATCGACGGTTGCTCCTGGGCGTACGACGCCCGCTTCGACGAAGCAGCGCGGCGCCTGACGCTCGAGCGCGTGCTCGTCGGGCAGGGTGAGCTCGAGGACGGCGTTCTCCATGGGCTCCATTTCGACCGCGGGAGCGGTCGCTTCACGGCCGCGTTCTGCACCGCGACGATGCCCACCCAGCTCTACGTGCTGGACGAGAACGCGACGCCGGTGCAGCGCACGCGTGAACGCGCGCTCGGGCTCGCGCCGGAGCTGCTCGCCGCCGGCGAGGATGCGTCCTACGACTCACACGACGGACTGCGCGTGTCGGCCCGCCTCTACCTCCCCTCCGACGCGCTCGGCTACGAGGGAGCGCGGCCGCTCGTCTACTACGTTCACGGCGGCCCGCAGAGCCAGGAGCGCCCGAACTTCGCGTGGTTCTCGATTCCGCTGATCCAGGCGCTCACGCTGAACGGCTTCGCCGTGTTCGTTCCGAACGTCCGCGGCTCGACGGGCTACGGCGCGGAGTACGCGCAGCGCGTCGACCGCGACTGGGGCGGCAACGACCGGCTCGACCACGTGTTCGCAATGAAAGAGGTTCTGCCGAAAGACGACCGCATCGACGTCGACCGCGCCGGCGTCATCGGCCGCTCGTATGGCGGCTACATGACGCTGACACTCGCCGGCCGCCATCCAGAGCTCTGGCGCGGCGCCGTCGACATGTTCGGCTCGTACGACCTCGTCACCTGGGCGTCGCGCGTCCCGGAGACGTGGAAGCCGTTCATCGAGTTGGCGATCGGCGATCCGGTGAAGGACCGCGAGTTCCTGGTCGAGCGCTCGGCCAGCACGTACGTGGACGACATCGCCTGCCCGCTGCTCGTGATCCAGGGCCAGAACGATCCGCGGGTCGTCGAGCAGGAGTCACGCGACCTCGTCGACCACCTGCGAGGTCAGGGCAAGGACGTCGACTACCTCGTGTTCGAGGACGAGGGCCACGACGTGCTCAAGCTGCCGAACCGCGTGCGCTGCTACGAGACGATCACGCAGTTCTTCTCCACGCACCTCGGCGGGTCGTAGGCTCGAGCGGCCTCATCGAGCCAACCGCGAGTCTACGAACAGACTGCACCGGTGATGGGCGCACCTGGGATCGAACCAGGGACCTCCCGCGTGTGAAGCGGGCGCTCTCCCGCTGAGCTATGCGCCCGGGAGAGCCGGCATTGTAGCCCCGCCGCCGGTGCCGGCTTTGCCGGCGCCGGCTCACCGACCGTGGAAGGGAACACCGCTGAAAGTCGAGCGCGAAGCGCGACTTTCAGCGGCTGAGCAGATTGCGAGCCGTCTCGTGGGCGGTCTCGTCGTGCGCCGCCCAGACCCGCTCCACGAGCGTGCCCATCACGTCGCGGATCCCGACGATCCCGAGCACGTTCTCGCCCTCGACGACAGGCACGTGGCGAATCTTCCTGTCGCGCATCAGCCTGGCCGCGTCGGTGACGTCGACGTCCGGCGTCAGCGTGAGCACGCGCGTCGTCATCACGTCGCCGATCTTGAGCTCGCCGAACGCCGTCCCTTCGCCGGCGAGCCGGAGGACGTCGCGCTCCGTGAAGATCCCGACGAGGCGCTCCGCCTCGCAGACGACGACCGCGCCGACGTTCTCCTCCAGCATCCTCGCGATCGCGACCTGGACGAGCTCCTCCGGCCGAACGCTCACCACCCGAACGGTCATCGCGTCGGCGATCGGCACCTGTTCATCGTGCCAAATCGCACCTGGCAACGCCAGGCTACGATGGGTCCGCCGCGGGACTGGGAGTCTCCGAACCGCGTCAGATCCGGAAGGAAGCAGCGCTAAGGATCCCCTCCCAGGTCCCGCGGTTACGAGCATCGGGGGAACCCGTGGTTCCCCCATGAGCCCCCTCCTTCTCCGCCTCGTCGGCCTCCGCGAAGCGCGCTCCGGCGGGAATGAATCCCGCCTCCGCCCCGACCTCGAGGCGTCCCTAGAATCGCCGACAAGCGTGGCAGCTCTGTATCGCAAGTACAGACCGCAGGACTTCGACGAGGTCGTCGGGCAGGAGCCGATCGTCCGCACCCTGAAGAACGCGATCGCGGCCGACCAGGTCCGGCAGGCATACCTCTTCGCCGGGCCGCGGGGGACCGGGAAGACGTCGCTCGCGCGCATCCTCGCCAAGGCGCTGAACTGCGCGCAAGGCCCGACGCCCAGCCCCGACAAGGTCTGCCACGCGTGCGTCTCGATCGCGAACGGGTCGTCGCTCGACGTCGTCGAGATGGACGCCGCCTCGCAGCGCGGGATCGACGACATCCGCGAGATCCGCGAGCGCGTCGTGCTCCAGCCGGCCGAAGGTCTCTACAAGGTCTACATCCTCGACGAGGCGCACCAGCTCACGGACGCGGCCTGGAACGCGCTGCTGAAGCTGATCGAGGAGCCCCCGCCCCACCTCGTCTTCGTGTTCTGCACGACCGACCTCTCCAAGGTCCTGCCGACCGTCCGCTCGCGCTGCCAGACGTTCGTGTTCTCGCGCCCGCGGCTCCCCGACCTCGTCAAGCTCCTGTCGCGTATCGCCGCCGCCGAGCAGATCGAGGCGCCGGAACAGGCGCTCGCGCTCGTGGCCCGCTCGGCGCGCGGCGCCTTCCGCGACGCCGTCTCGACGCTCGACCAGCTCTCCGCGGCGACCGAGGGCAAGGTCTCCGTGCAGGCCGTGCTCCAGCTGCTCGGCGCGGTCGAGGAGGAGGCGCTCTTCCGCCTGCTCGACCTCGTGGTCGACCGCGACACGGCCGGCGCGTTGACCTTCATCGAGGAGCTCTCCGAGCAGGGGCAGGACCTCGGCCGGCTCGTCATCGACCTGCTCGAGCACCTCCGGCACCTTCTGCTCGTGCAGCACATGGGCGAGGTGCCCGAGTCGCTGCCCGTGACCGAGGAGACGCGTGACCGGCTGCGCGAGCAGGCGAACCAGCTCGGTGAGGCGACCGTGCTCCGGCTCATCGACCTCCTGCCACGTCGCGGTCGAGGACATGCGCCAGGGCGGCGACCCGCGGCTCCCGCTCGAGCTCGCGCTCGTCAAGGTGACGCGCGCCGGCTCCGACCTCTCACGCGAATCGGTGGCGTACCGGCTCGAGCAATTGGAACAGCGCGGCCATGCGCCGGCGGCGCAGCCGGCTGTCCGCGGTAGCGGACCAGTGGAGGGGGCCCGGGGGAACCGGGAGGTTCCCCCGGCGGAGCGCGATGCGCCCGCACCGCCCTCGCTCGAGCTCGAGCAGCTCCAGGAGGCCTGGCAGCGCACGATCCTGCCGGCGGTCGAAGAGCGCTCGATCCCGACCGCGTCGGTCCTGCGCGAGGCGCGGCCCTCGGAGCTCGACGACGACCGCCTCACCGTCGAGTTTCCCTCGAGTGCGGAGTTCCACCTCAAGCTGGCCGAGGACCCGAAGAACGCGACGCTGCTCCAGGACGCGCTCTACGAGGTGACCGGACGAAAGCTCGCGCTCGCGTTCGCGCTCGGCGAGCACGGGCACGAGCAGGAGGCCGAGGAGCCCCTCGACGAGGACGAGATCCTCGAGCTGGTCAAGGAGACCTTCGACGCACGCGAGCTGAAAGAGGGGGAATGAGTGACATGGGCATGGACATGAACAAGCTGCTCGGCGAGATGCAGCAGATGCAGGAGCAGATGGCGAAGGCGCAGGAGGAGCTCGCGAGCCAGACGGTCGAGGCCACCGCCGGCGGGGGGATGGTCACAGTCAAGGCGACCGGCGCGCTCGAGATCGTGGAGATCACGATCGACCCGAAGGCGATCGACCCGGACGACCCTGAGCTGCTCGCGGACATGATCCAGGCGGCAGCGAACGAGGCGATCCGCTCCGCTCAGGCACTGATGGAACAGCGGCTCGGGGGCCTCGCCGGCGGGGCTCTCGGCAGCCTCGGGCTCAACCCCTGACCTGAACTTCGGCCTAGGTCCGCTAACCGGCAGGTCTAGGCGAACGGCTGTTGTTCCGCCGCTCCCGTGGTGGAACGGTTTGGTAGCGCGCCACAGACGTGCGCGACACGGCGTGCGCTTCCCTCACCGAGCGCCACGTTCAGAGGTGAGAGCACACAAGAGAGGAGCAACATTGCGGAGTAAGAAGAGGGTCTCGGCGCTCGTCGCGCTGGCAGCCGGCATCGTGGCCGCTCTCGCGACGACACCGTCCGCGTTCGGCTGGACAGTCGACATGACCGCCCAGACGAGCCTCAAGCGGACCTATCAGTGGAACATCGTCAAGAGCGTCACGCCCACGACGGTGACCATGAACGCCGGAGAGACCGCGAACGTCACGTACTCGGTGACGGTCACGAATACCGGCTCCACCGACAGCGACTGGGCTGTGGGCGGCGACGTCACGTTCTCGAGCGACCCGAGCATCACGCTCGGCGGCCTCGAGGTGTTCTCGACGCCCCCCGGTCTGAACGTCCCGCAGAACCCGGGCACGGTCACGAGCTGTAGTCCGTCGCCGTTCCCGGTGACGCTCGTCTCCGGCCTTGTCTGCGGCTACCTGATCGGGCTGCCGAACGCGAGCCCGGGTGACGCCCACGCGATCGCAGACATCGACTCACCTCCGGGCGGCCGGCACGTCGAGGCGGCGTTCGACTTCTCGAACCCGACGGTGAACCAGGTCGATGAGTGCATCAACGTCACCGACTCGATGGCCGGTGCCCTGGGCACCGTCTGCGTCGCCGACTCGCCGAAGACGTTCACCTACACGAAGACGATCGGCCCGTACTCCGAGGCGGAGTGTGGCGACCACGTTGTCAACAACACCGCCAGCTTCGTCACGAACGACACGGGCGCGACGGGCTCGGCGAGTGCGAGCGTCAACGTCACCGTCGTCTGTGAGCCGCCGTCGGGCTGCACGCGGACGATCGGCTACTGGAAGACGCATGCCGGCTTCGGCCCGCAGGCCGACGTCGTCACCCCGCTGCTGCCGGTCTTGCTCGGCAGTGTGGGCGGCGCGAAGAGCGTCAACGTGACGACGGCCGCCCTGGCGGTCCAGCTGCTGGACCGGAGGGGCACGAACAACGTGGCCGACAGCTCGAACGGCATCAACAAGCTGTACGCACAGCTGCTCGGTGCCAAGCTGAACGGCGCGAGCGGGGCGAACCTGTCCTCCGTGGCCAGCGTGATCGCCGCGGCGGATGCGTTCCTCGCCACCAAGAACACGCTGGACTGGGCGGGTCTCACGAACGCCCAGAAGTCGATGGTCAACGGTTGGGCGACGACCCTCGACAACTACAACAACGGCCTGGTCGGCCCGGAGCACTGCGACTAGCAGTTCCAACGACCAGCGAGGCATGACCGAGGCCCCGCTCCGGCGGGGCCTCGGCCTTTGTCCGGTGGGGACAGGCAGAATCCACAGGTGCTCTCGGCGGCTGTCGAGAACCTCGTCGCGCAGCTAACGCGGCTGCCGGGCGTCGGCTCGCGCACCGCGCACCGCTTCGCGTTCCACCTCCTGCGGGTCCCGCAGGAGGAGGCGCTCGCGCTCGCGGCCGCGATCGAGGAGGTCAAGGAGCGCGTCCGTTTCTGCAACGAGTGCGGCAACCTGACCGAGGACGAGGTCTGCGCGATCTGCCGCGACACCCGGCGCGACCACACGCTCATCTGCGTCGTCGAGCATCCTGCCGACCTGATCTCGCTCGAGCGGACGCACGAGTACCGCGGCCTCTACCACGTGCTCGGCGGCTCGCTCTCGCCGATCGACGGCGTCGAGCCGGGGCACCTTCGCATCGACGAGCTCTTCCGCCGCGTCGACCGGAACGGCGTCCGCGAGGTCGTGCTGGCGACGAACCCGAACATGACCGGCGAGGCGACCGCCCACTACCTCGCCGAGCGGCTCCGGGAGCGCGTGCGGGTGACGCGCCTCGCCAGCGGCCTGCCGGTCGGCGGCGACCTCGAGTACGCGGACGAGGTCACGCTGGGGCGTGCGCTCGCGGGCCGGCGCGAGATGTAGGCGCGGTCAGCTTCGTTAGGGCTCGGGGTCTCCACCGGTGAGAGTCGGGCGTCGACCCACTGGAGGATCTTGGCTGTGACTACAGAGTTGTCCTTTATCCCCGTCTGCCGCAGTCACTCGCCGCGCCAGTTCTCCCAACCGCTCGTGGTCGATGGCATGTACCAGCGCGTCTGCATGACGATGGACGAGTTCCCAGTCCGATTCTGCGCTGCGCCGGAAGACCCACGTCACGCGCAGTGACCAGTCCTGCTCCGGGAGATCCCCGATCGTCCCCTGCTGTCGCTCGATGACGACGAGCACCGCCAAGTCGCCGCGGCCAGTTCTTCGTCGGTGACTGTGCGAGACAAGGGGGGCCCCCGCTTCCCCGGCGTCGGATGTGCGCATGCTACGGACACACGACAGCGGTAAGAGTTGCCGTCTGCCCCTGGAGCGTCGGGTCGACTAGGTCTGGTCTAGCGGGTCACTACAGAAACGCGATCACCCCTGCCTGCGCGCTCAGCGCGCCGGAGGTCGCAGATCAATCCGCCCGCACTCGAAGCCCAGGAAGCGAGGTGTTGCGCCAGCGCCAAGAAACCGTTCCTATACTCGTAGCCCGTGCCTGAGTCGCATTCAGGCAGGCTGTTCGACCACGTTCATCTGCGCGTTACGGACGTCGAGGCCAGCAAGCGGTTTTACGCAGGCGCGCTAGCGCCGCTCGGCCTCGGCATCACGGGCGAGGGCGAGGGCTGGTTCGCGGCCGACGAGCTCTTCGTCAGCGACGACGGGCCAGCCACATCAGGACTACACGTCGCCTTCCAAGCGCAGGATCGCGAGACCGTAGACCGCTTTCACGCGGCCGCAATCGAGGCGGGCGGCCGCGACAACGGCGCTCCGGGTGAAAGGTCGTATCACGCGGGCTACTACGGTGCCTACGTCCTCGACCCGGACGGCACGAACGTCGAGGCCGTGTACCACGGGCCGGCGAAGCGCTCAGCGCCGTCTGTCGTGTTCAGTTGGGACGGGTAGCGACTCACTCGCTCGACGAGCTACCCGCCGGTCGGGCGGGTGACTACAGAGTTGTCTTTATCCCCGATTGACTCTCTAGCGACAGTACGCTCGCGCAGACGACGGTCTCCACCAGTAGTGCGCTGCGGCATTCCGTTCGAACGCCGCAGCGCACGCACGAGCACTAGGGCCGTTCAGCCCACGGAAGCTCGTCCCAGCGTTTGGGACGCTGGACCATCCAATTCCCTCTGCGCTCGGGTCCCGCGCCGTAGCGGAGCGCGACCTCGGATCGTGGTTCCACCAGCTCGGAGTCGTCGCGCCGGTTTCCCGTGGCGACGATCACGCATGGCCCTGTTCCCTTGGCGACAAACGCGTGCGCGGTCATCGGCGGGCAGTGCACGAAGTCCCATGCCCGCAGGTGTCGTTCCTGGTCTTCGATGATGAGCACACACTCGCCCATCAAGACGAGGAAGTCCTCTTGGACCGACTCGGCGTGGTAGCCCCCTGATGGTTGCCCCGGCGGCACGACGCGGATCGTAAACCCGGCGTCCGGCTTCTCGTACTCCGTCAGATCGGGCCGACCCTGGAGCACGACGTGGTCGGACTCGAAGATGCAGACGCCGCCGTACGTTTCGTTGTTGGTCCACGCGGCGTCAGCCGTGTTGACGACGAACCACCCGGGAGTGACGGGTGCCAGCCCGGACACGAGACGTTCAAGGCGTGCTTCAGTGACCATGTTTCCTCCTTAGTTGATCTCGTCGCCGGCCGCCGACGGATGCCACCGACGGCCAGTGCGTGTCAGGCAGCCGACGTCAGCTCGCACGGATGTGCGGCCAACGGTCAGCTACAGGCGGGATCAACTACGCCGGAAACGCCACAGCGGCGAGTCTAGCCCACACCTTCATCTGACTTCAGCAGCTGAAACACCGTTCCGCCACAGGGCATCAGAAGGTCGACGCGGACTAGCTCGGCCTACCGCCGACGTCTGCCGTCCTCCGATCGGAGCAGGGCGTCGTGCGGGCGATGTTCCGGGGATAGCCCGCGCCACTCGAGAGTTGACCCTCGAGTGCCTTCTTTCTAGCGTCAGCACGCTCGAGCTAACGGCAGTTCAAGGCCCTGGCTCGGCAATTGCCCCTGCGCGCTGTCGTGGCGCGGGCCGGGTGAGCATGAGCCCGACCACGATCAGCCAAAGCGGAACGAGGAAGAACCCGAAGAATCCAAGCGGCGTGAGCAGTGATGCTCCGATGATGATCGTCGCCCATGCGAGCGGAGTTGGCAGCACCCCGTTGAGCCGCGCGCCGAGGCCGGTCGCGAGCAGCACGGCTGCGAAGGCTGCGTTCCACGCGAGCCAGTCATATGAATGAAGTTGGCTGAGCGTGTAGACGGCCTGCCGCTGGCCTTCGTGGGCGGCGTTCGTCGCCGCGCCCTCCAGCATGCCCACGAGGGCAAATGCCGAAGCTGCGAGCAGTGCGCCCCCGAAGGCGACAGCTCCGTGGCCTGAGTCGCCGCTGTCGCGCCGCAGTCGCCGCTGCAGCCCTGCACCGAAGAAGACGAGCAGGAATGCGATCAGAGGGGCGAGGAGGAGGCCAGAGATCTGGTGTTGGCCTCGGTTGTCCCGCCAGTAGGCGAAGGTTTCGGCCGGCGCCGTCTCGCTGCTCGGGTCTCCCCACGTCAGGGCGAGACCGACGACGAACAACAGCCCCACCAGCACCCCGGCGAGGGGGAGGAAACGATCAAAACGATCTGAAGCCACGCGCTTTCCTCCTCTTCGCTCTCAGCGGGCCCCCAGCTGCGGCCGGCCTTCCGCGAGGAGCGATCCGGCGCCGTCAGTATGCGAATCGCCGTCGGACGATCGACGGCAGCGTGAGCATGATCAGGCGCATGTCTTCGGCGAGCGACCAGTTGGTCACGTAGAGGTAGTCGAGCTTCGTCATCTCGTCGAATGGGATGTCGCTCGCGCCGAGCACCTGCCAGAGGCCGGTCATGCCGGGCTTGAGGTCGAGGCGCTTGCGCGCCCAGCCGTTCACGTACTGGTCCTCGTCGAGGATGATCGGGCGAGGGCCGACCAGCGACATCTCGCCCCGCACCACGTTCAGGAGTTGCGGCAGCTCGTCGAGCCGCGTCCGGCGCAGGAAACCACCGACGCGCGTGCACCGCGGGTCGTCCGGGATCTTGAACATGCGCGCGTCGCCGCCCGGCTTCAGGTTCATGTTCAGGTGGGCGACCTGATCCTTCAGCTCCTCGGCGTCGGCGCACATCGTCCGGAACTTGTAGATGCGGAAGATCCGCTCGCCGGCCCCACGCCGGACCTGGCGGAAGAGGATCGGGCCCTTGGAGTCGATCCGAATCGCGATCGCGGTCCCGATCAGCAGCGGCGAGAGCAGGACGAGCGCGAGCGTCGCGACCACGAGGTCGACTGACCGCTTCAGGAAGCGGGACGAGCGCGACAGGCGGAGCGGCGGCAGGCCCACCAGCGGGATGCCCTCGACCGTGTGGATGCCGACCTTCTTGCCGAGGATCTCGAACAACCGCGGGACGATGTCGATCTGGACGCCGAGCTCCTGAAGCTTGCGGATCAGCTCGATCGTCTCCACCTCGGACTCGTTCGAGAACGCGACGATCACGCGCTCGACGTCGAGCGCGTCGACGAGGTCGCGCAGTTCCTCCTGGCCGCCGAGGAGCGTCAGGTGGCCGAGGTCCTCGCGGCGCTCCTTCGGGCGCGTGTCGACGAACCCCACGAGGTTGATGCCGTACTCGGGATGCGCGAGCAGCTTCCGTGCGGTCAGCTGCCCCACGTCTCCGGCGCCGACGATGATCGTGTTCTGGAGGTAGGCGACGCTGCGTCGGCAGCGGGCGCGCGCAAGCGCACGACCGATCGTGACGAGGGCGACGGCGAGGAACCAGAACGTGATCAGGCGCTGAATCGGGGGCGTCGCGAGCGCGGTGGCGATGACGGCGATGTAGAAGAGCCACACGCCGACCGTGACGAGGTGGAAGACGCCGACGACGTCGTCGACCGTCGAGTGGTCCGTGCGCTCCTCGTCCCGCTCGTAGAGGCCGTACAGCTTCGCAAGGAACACCCACCCCGGAAGCAGCGCGAGGAAGAACGCGAGCTCGGCGAACGCCGAGACGGTGTCCGCCGCCTCCGGGCGCCACAGCACCGTCGCGATCAGGAACGCGAGCGACAGACCGACGACGTCGGCGAGCAGCAGCGCACGGCGGACGAGCCAGCCGCGGTTGAGCGTGAGGTTCCCCGCCCGGCGCTCCTGCAGGACCTGGAGCGTCCGTGCGTCCAAATGGTGGAACGGCGCCTCGAGCGCCGTCGGAACCGCAATCGTTTCTGCCCGTGCGAACGTGTTCAGACCTGTCCCGCCTCCCTTTGGATGAGGTTATGAAGGGAGGCCGAAGGTGAACAGGCCAGAACGAACAGGAAAGGCCCTACCCGAACGGACGGGAGTGCTCTAGGGAGGGTTGCCGCGACCGCCTCTCGACCAATCAGAGGCGGCCGCAGCGGGCCGGCTCGACGCCGGTCCCAGGCAACGTACTCGCAGTCGCAAAAGCCGAAATCACTCGAAAGGGGGAAGCAGGCCGTCCTCCTTGATCACGAGGACGGCCGCTTCCCAGGGCCGGACGGACATGCGCCCGCAGGCCCACGACTCCGGCCGCGGCCAGCCGGAACCGCTTCAGGCGACGGTACCGCAGCCGGAGCGGGCTTTCACCTGACCCAAAGGCGAGAGCGTGCCGGCGCCCGGCTGGTCCGGTCGAGAGGAGCGGGAGCCCGGCGGGCGAAAAGTGAAGATTCGGCCGAGGCCCTAGTAAAACCTGTGCGAATTGGTAAGAATGACCGCGGTTAGTTCATGAAATCTATCGAAAGGCGGCCCTTTCGATGCATCAGCGTACCGCTGTAATCGTCGACCCTCAGCCTTTATGGCTGGAGGCAGTCCAGGGTGTCCTCACCAAGCTGGGCTTTCAGGTAGTTGGTAAGGCGACGGATCCGACCGACGCCTACGCGCTCGTCCAAGAGCGCAGTCCCGACATCGTCGTCGCCGAGGTGACCGGCGAGGGCAACGACTACGACGGGCTCGGCCTGCTCGCACGGATTCGCGAGCATTCGGCAGAGAGTCGTGTCGTCGTGCTCTCGATCGACCACCGGCCGGAGATGATCGACGCGACCATCGCGGCGGGTGCCGTCGCGTACGTGATCAAGTCGGTCCATCCGGACGACCTCGCGTCGGCGATCAGGCAGGTGTTCGACCACTCGATCTACTTCGCGCACACCACCGTGCGGGCAGAGCCGGCGACGAACGGGACGCCGGCGCGGCCGGCCGTTCCGGCCGATCGGCACGGGCTGACGCGACGGGAGCTCGAGATCCTCCGGCTCGTCTCGGAGGGGCACTCGAACGCGGAGCTCGCTCGTCAGCTCTGGGTCACCGAGCAGACGATCAAGTTCCACCTCTCGAACATCTATCGCAAGCTCGACGTCTCGAACCGGACCGAGGCGAGCAGGTGGGCGCAGCTGAACGGGCTGCTCCTCCCGCCCGTCGAGGCGGTCGCCTAGCCCGGCGACCCGGCTGCACGGACGACGAACTCGCGGAGGTCTGCGACGAGTCGTTCGTTGACCGCGATCCCGACCGTCTCCGCGCTCGTCCTTCCGAGGACTGTGTCGCGGAGACGGTCGAGGTCCTCGACGAGCTCGACGAGCCCCGCATCGCGGAGTCTCCGTCCGAACGGCACCTGGTGGTCGTCGACTGCCTCGCCGTGCCGCTGGAGGCGCGGGACGACCACGGGCAGCTGTCCGACCGAGAGCGCGCTGATCACCGATCCGACGCCGGCGTGCGTGACGACGACGCGCGCCGCCCGCATCTGCTCGAGCAGCTCGTCGAAGCCGACGTAGTCGACGCACGCGGCGCCGTCTGGTCGAACGGGCGACGGCCCGTGCTGGACGAAGAGCTCCTCGTCCTGAGCGAGCGGCGCCGCAGCGGCGATGAGCCGGTCGAAGCGCGCCTCGTTCGTCCCGACCGTGACGACGATCACGCGCGCAGGAAGAGATTGCCGGCGTAGCGGGCGCCGATGCTCTCCGCAAGCTCCGGCCACTGGGCGTACGCCCTGCTCGTCACCGGCCTCAGCAGGCGAAAGGTCAGCGACGGGCGCTCGATGCGCGTGAAGCTCTCGACGTAGACGACGGTCGCGCCGTGCAGCCGGCCGACCCACGCGAACGGGACGGCGACCCCGGCGCCCGTCGAGACGATCACCCGGGGCCGGAGCCGGCGGATCACCCGCCACGCGAGGACGACGTTCCGGAGCAGGTTGGGGATGTTCCGGTTCGTCGGCCCGTAGGCGTGGAGGACATTTTCGTCCGCAAGGATGGAGCGCGCGTCGCTCTTGTCGAAGGTGACCCAGGCGCTCGTCAGCCCGCTCCAGGCGGGGCGCAGCGCCGCGAGCTGGAGCAGGTGGCCGCCCGTGGAGCAGACCAGAAGCACCTGAACAGGCTTTCCTCCGGGGTCCACGCGCGGAGCCTAGCCCGACCGTCGGTTGCGCCAGCGTCCGTCGGACCGGGTCGTTATGGTGCCCGCTTCGTGCCTCCGGCCGGCCGCCCACCCCGGGACACGCTGATTCGCTGCGACGCCGTCAAGTCCCAGCGTCGGCTTCGGCACGAGTGCAGTCCGAGGAATCTCGCCGGGGATCACGAACGACCGTTCCCAGGCGAATCACGGTGGAGCCCAGATCCGCCTTAGGCCAGGGGTACCTTCGATCATGTTGGGGGGAATTCATGAGGACTGTCGCAGCCGCCGCAGCAGTGACGCTCTTGGCTGCAGTCTCCGCGGCGACAGCGGCGCCCGACGCCGCGACGAAGGGACCAAAGGGCACGTTGACCGTCAGCAGGGCCCCGGCGACAGCAGCAGGGGACGTAATGGCCGCGGGCATCGCGGCCCGGATCGGCGCGAAACGGGCGATCGTCGCGCCGGCCGGTTGGGCGCTCATCCGCAGGACGACATGCGGCCGCGGCAAGAGAGCGCTCACGCAAGCCGTGTACGTGAAGGTCCTCGTACCGAGCGACCCGATGAAGTTCCAGTGGAGGTTCGGCGCTAGGACGAAGGCCGCAGGAAGCATCGTCGCGTACCGCGGGGTCGACGTCGGCAGTCCCGTGACGTCGCACACCGGCAAGGCGTCGCGGCGTGCACGGGTGCTCGGTGCTCCCGGCGCGTCGGTCGACGCGGCGGGTGCCATCGTCGTCGGGTTCCTCGGCCGGACGACCGGCAATCGAATCAAGCTCCAGAAGGGAACAGTTCGCCGCGCCGTCGCGAAGTCGCCCGGCCGCGGGGGCGTGATCATCTCCACGATGGACGCGCCCGCGAACGCCGCCGGGAACACCGGCACGTGGTGGGCCGAGGCACGTGGTGGTCGAGTCGGGTGCGCCGTCGGGCAGCTCGTCGCGCTTCGCTACGCGACCGGCGGGCGGGTCGGATCCGTCAGCGGCAGCCTGGTCCTCCCGATCGCGCCTGCGACGTCCTCGTCACCCGAGCCGTCCGGGGGCGGTGCCCAGCCGTCCGGGGGCGGTGCCCAGCCGGCTGCCCCGGCCGCGCCCACGGCGCCGGCCGCCCCGGCCGCGCCCACGGCGCCGGCCGCGGTAGCGATCGTCCGGGCTCCCTCGATCTCGGGCCCGACCAGCGTCGGCTCGACCCTGCAGGGGTCGAGCGGGACGTGGAGCGGCACGCCGCCGATCACGTATGCGTTCAGGTGGCTCCGGTGCAATTCGAGCGGCACCTCGTGCGAGAGCATCTCCGGAGCGACCGGGACGAGCTACAGGCTCGTGTCCGCCGACTCCGGGCGCCGGCTGAGGCTCGCCGTGCTGGCGAGAAACCAGGTCGGATCGCGCGTGGTGCGTTCGGAGCCGACGAGCGTGGTCACCGGCACGGGCGGGAGTCCTCCGCCTCCGCCTCCGCCTCCGCCTCCGCCTCCGCCTCCGCCTCCTCCGCCGCCTCCGCCGCCGCCTCCACCGCCTCCACCGCCTCCGCCTCCGCCTCCGCCGCCGCCTCCGCCGCCCTCGGGCGGGGGGACGACGCTGACGTTCACGGACACGTGGTGGCGCTGCTCGCGGCCGATCCGCGACTACGCGGTCAACGGGTTGCCGCTGCGCATCGTGATGAACTACACCCGGATCATGTTGCCGCCGGGTGGCGCGGGCGCAGTGCAGCTCGGGGCCGGTTGCGTCGGTGACGGCACGAACGCCACCGATCTCGTCCTCGACATCCGGGGTGACGGACGCACCTATGGCCCCGGCGACGACGCGATCCGGATCATGAACGACCTTCCGGGCGCGTCTAACCTGCAGATCGAGGGTCGTGCCAACTGCGGCCCGCGGGCGGTCGGGTCACACCAGGACGGCGTGCAGGTACTGGGCGGGACGAACATCACGTTCCGCAACTTCCAGATCGGCAACTACGACGCCGGCCTCTCCACCTGCCAGGGCGCGGGCGGAGCGTTCTTCTACTCGATGAACAGCTCCAACATCCGCGTCGAGGGTGGGAAGTTCATCGCCTGCAACCACTCGCTGTTCGCGGGCGCACCGTCCGGCCACGTCTCCGGGGCGATGTTCCGCTCCGGCCGCAGCGACGGGACCGACCCGGTCTGCGTCGGCTATGCGGGCTCCCCCGCCTGCATCGGCCCGGTGCTCGGATCAGGTGTGACGACGTCGGGCCTCACCTGCCAGCGCTGGAACTGGAGCCTCGACCGCTGGGAGTGACGCAACTCGAGAACGGCTGACAGAAAGGGGCGCCTCGGGCGCCCCTTTCTCGTCACAAATGACGTGCGGTTCCCTGACACGAGGGATCGTGAGTAGCGCCCCGCGGATCGATCAACATCCTCGTGGGAGCCGCACCCACCAGCCGCCAGACTCGCCGCGCCCGCGCCGCTGCACTCGCAACAGGCGCGCTGGTGATGATCCTGGCGCCGGTCTCGTCGTCGTTCGCAGCCGAGCAGCTTCCGACGCTGAGGGCGATGTCGCCGATCTCCGGTCCGCCCGGAACGACGGTGACCTTCGCGGGCGAGTACTTCGAGGGCGTGCAGACGATCCGCTTCCACGGCACCGACGCACCCGCCATTCAGACCGCGCCCACGATGCTCAAGGCGGTCGTGCCGCAGGGCGCGACCAGCGGGCGCATCTCGTTCACGACCGCATCCGGGACGTACTACAGCCGCTTCGAGTTCACGGTGACCGGCTCCAGTCAGCCGGCCCCTGCCCCCGCACCTGCCCCGGCACCGGCCCCGGCTCCTGCACCGGCTCCGGCACCTCCGCCTCCGCCTCCGCCTCCGCCGCCGCCCCCGCCGCCTCCGCCGCCGTCAGGCACCGGCACCACGCTGACCTTCACCGACACCTTCTGGCGCTGCACCCGGCCGATCAGGGACTACGCCACGCGCGGGCTGCCGCTCCGGGTCGTGATGCTCTACACCCGGCAGCTCGTCCCGTCGGGCGGCGCAGGCGCCGTCCAGCTCGGAGCCGGCTGCATCGGTGACGGCACGAACGCCACCGACCTGGTTCTCGACATCCGCGGTGACGGAACCACCTACGGCCCCGGCGACGACGCGATCCGGATCATGAACGCCCATCCCGGCGCCTCGAACCTCCAGATCGAGGGGCGCGCGAACTGCGGGCCGAGGTACGGCGCCGCACACCAGGACGGCGTCCAGGTGCTCGGCGGGACGAACATCACGTTCCGCAACTTCGAGATCGGCAACTACGACGCCGGTCTCGCCACCTGCCAGGGCGCCGGCGGCGCATTCTTCTACTCGGGTTCCTCGACGAACGTCGACGTGGCCGGAGGGAAGTTCATCGCGTGCAACCACGCGCTGCTGGCCGGCTGGGCGAGCCCGGGCGCGGACGTGCGCGACGCGAGCTTCCGCACGGGCGGCGCTCCGGTATGTGTGCAGCGGCAGACGTACGCTGTCTCGGCGCCATGCGACATTCGCTCGGCCTGGGGCGGCGTGACGAGCAACCTCGTTTGCCAGCGCTGGAGCGGGACGCTCCGCCGCTGGGGCCCCTGAGCGAGCCGCTCGCCTCCAAGCCTAGACTGATTTACGGGGGCCGCCCCGACGAGACCTTGCTACCTTCGTATGGGTCATGGGGGATTCAGCACCGCCTCCGCGCAGACGGGGCGGGTTCGCTCGCACCGGCTTCGCGACGCGCATCGCACTCGGGGCACTCGTCGTCCTCGTGGCCGGCGCCGTGCTCAACCAGACGGCGGCGAAGTCCACGAAGGCGATCAACGGCACTCCTCGCGCCGACCTGCTGCGGGGCACACCCGGGTCCGACGTGATCAAGGGGTTCGGCGGCAAGGACCGCCTCTTCGGCTACCGCGGCGACGACCGCCTCGAGGGAGGCGCCGGCGGCGACCTGCTCGTCGGCGGTGCCGGCCGCGACCAGCTGCGAGGAGGAGCGGGGAACGACCGCATCAGCGCCCGCGACGGCCAGCGCGACTTCATCTCGTGCGGCACCGGACGCGACGTCGTCATCAAGGACGCGATCGACACCGTCGCCCGCGACTGCCCGGCGATCCCGGTTCCGTCGCCGCCGCCGACGGGGCAGTCGGTCATCCTGACCGACCAGTCCTGGGCCTGCACCGGGCCGGTCAACCTCGACCTCGTAAGGGTCACGCTGCGAACCAAGGTCGACGACGCCGTGCGCATCGACCAGAACTGCACGGGCCGCGTCGGACGTCTCGAGCTCGAGACGTGGACGGGCGACGGGATCAAGGTCCAGAACCGAGGCACGGTCGCTCACGACTTCGTGATCGAGTCCGGGTACGTCAAGTGCCACGACATCTTCGGTGACTACCACCAGGACGGCATCCAGGCGATGGGCGGCCACCGGATCACGTTCCGCGGTCTCAAGATCGACTGCCTCGGCAACTCGAACCTCTTCCTCAGCCGCGGCGGTGCGCAGGCGTCGACGCCGACCGACATCGTCTGCGACGGATGCGTGCTGGGCCCGAACTCGGGCCAGACGCTCTTCTACGCGCCCTCGCTTCGCTCGGGCGCGCGGAACACCACGATCTGCACGGGCCGCTTCCGCGCGGTGCGGATCGAGCCGGGCGCCGTGGAGCGCGTGGACGTGAACAACCGGACGCTGCCGCGGAACCACCCGTCGTGCAGGAACGTCACCGGCAAGGGCTCGACGCCCTGACCTCGTGAGCCCGGGCCTCGGTGAGCGGCTGCGCTCCCGCACCCGCGCGTGGGCCAAGGGCAGCGAGACGGTCCGGCGCTGGCGCGAGGAGCGTTACCGGCTGTTCCTCGACGAGTGCGCGGTGAAGCCCGACGAGCCGATCCTCGACGTCGGCGCGGGCGAGGGCAGCGCGCTCGAGCGCTTCAACAAGACGAACCCGATCACGGCGGTCGACCTGAGCATCGACGGCGCCGGCTGGCTCAGCGGCGAGAACGTCACGGTGATGCAGGCGGACGGCACGCAGCTGCCGTTCTCGGATCGCGAGTTTCCGATCGTGTTCTCGAACTCGGTGATCGAGCACGTCCCGAAGGAGCTCCAGCCCGCCTTCGCGAACGAGATCCGGCGCGTCGGCGAGCGCTACTTCGTGCAGACCCCGAACAAGTGGTTCCCGATCGAGCCGCACTACCAGATGCCGTTCGTCCACTGGCTGCCCGAGCGCGCACTCAGGGCACTGAACCAGCGCTTCACGATGGGCTTCCGTAAGAAGGGCGACTGGTACGAGACCACCCTCCTCTCGGCGGGGGAGTTCCGCCGGTTGTTCCCCGAGGCCGAGCTCCACAAGGAGAAGCGCTTCGGCCTGACCAAGAGCCTCATGGCCGTCCGGGGGCCTACGCCACCGGCTCGCGCAGGCTCTTCTTCCTGACCTTCCCCGTGTCGCGTCTTGGGCAGGTCGTCGACGAAGACGACCTCCCGCGGGACCATGAAGCTCTCGAGCCGGGTCCGGCTCGCGGCGACGACCTCCTGCTCGCCGAGCTCGGCGCCCTCGTCGAGCACGACGTAGGCGCGGATCGCCTCGCCCAGGATCTCGTCGGGGATCCCGATCACGGCGGCCTCGCGCACGCCCTCGATCGCGTGGAGCGCGTTCTCGACCTCGATCGGGCTGACCTTCTCGCCGCGCGTCTTGATGATGTCGTCGGTACGGCCGACGAAGTAGAGGAAGCCGTCCTCGTCGATCGTGAAGTTGTCGTGCGTGCAGAGCATCCGCTCGCCCGGCACGGGGCCGTCCTTGAGCATGTGCGCGCTCAGCTCGGGCGACCGCCAGTAGCCGGCCATCACGTGCGGGCCGCGCACGTGCAGGATCCCCGTCTCGCCCGGCTGCACCGGCCGGCCTTCCTGGTCGAGGACGAACGCCTCGGTGCCGGGGATCGGGCGGCCGACGGACGTCGGCTTCTCGTCGACGAGCTCGGGCTCGAGGTAGCTGACGCGCTTGCACTCGGTCAGCCCGTACATGCGGAAGATCAGCGCGTTCGGGAAGAGCTCGTGCAGCCCGTCGTGGAACGCGGGCGGGAGCGCAGCCGCGGTGTTCGTCACGCGACGCACGCTCTCGTGCGGCGTGCGCGTCTTCGTCGAGAGGAGCGTCGCGTACACGGTCGGCACGCCCGGAAAGACGGTGACCTGCTCCTCCTCGATCCGCTTCAGCGTCTGCGCGGGGAACGCGAACGAGCGCTCGAGGATCAGCGTGCCGCCGATCCGCATCGCCATCAGCAGCTGGTAGAGGCCGTAGTCGAACGCGAGCGGCAGGACGTTGATGATCCGGTCGTCGTCCGAGAGGCGCAGGTACTGCGCAATGCTCCCGGCCGCGAAGACCATGTTCTCGTGCGCCATCATCACGCCCTTCGGGTTGCCGGTGCTCCCCGACGTGTAGATCAGCGCCGCGAGGTCCTTCGGGATCGTGCCGAGGTCGCGCGGCTCCGGCGTCGACCCGGTCAGCATCGCGCCGACGTCGTCGATCACGTGGAGAGACGTGGCGCCCTCGACCGCGGCCCGCCAGACGCGCGCAAGGCTCTCCTCCGTGAGCAGGAACGCCGCCTCGCTGTCCTCGAGCATGTACGCGAGCTTGTCGGCCTTCGTCTGCGGGTTAGCGACGACGAAGACGCCGCCCGCGGCGAGCGCAGCGAAGATCGAGATCGCGCATTCCGCGGTGTTGTCCATGAAGACGACGACGCGGTCGCCACGCTCGAGCCCGGCGTCCTGGAGCGCGCGCGCGAGGCGCAGCGTCGCGTCCTCGAGCTCGGCGTAGCTCCAGCTGCGTTTGTCGGCGACGAGCGCCGGCTTGCCGGGAGTGTCGGCGGCAGCGGCGAGGAGGCTCTCGTGCAGGAGCCGCTGCGGCGGGGTCCAGCTCAACCGACGGCCTCCGCGACGGGCGCCAGCGGCGGGACTCCGCCCCGTTCGACGCGCGCGCCGACGACGACCCTGGTCGGCACGGCCTCGGGCGCGAGCGACGGGCGCGCGACGAGCTGCTCGTGCAGCAGCATCGTCGAGACGGCGCCGACGAGCGCCATCTCGTCGGTCTCCCCCGCGCGCGCCGAGCCTGCCGCCTCGAACTTGGCGACGACGCGCCCGACCGCCTCGGCCGAGAGCACGCCGGCGTCCTCGATCCGCTCGGGCCGCAGCAGGTCACGGACGTACTCCGGTGCGTCGGGCCCGGCGAAGACCTGCCCGATGGGCGCGCGGTAAGGGCGCTTGGTACGCGTGTGCACCTCCTCGGGGAGGAAGGGCGCGACGGCCTTGCGCAGCGCGTACTTCTCCTCGAGGCCGCGGAGGCGCAGGCGGTCCGGCAGCCGGGCAGCGAGCTCGGCGACGCGGTAGTCGAGGAACGGGAAGCGCCCTTCGATCGAGTGCCCCATCAGCATCCGGTCGCCCTGCGAGTGCAGCAGGTAGCCCTCGAGGAAGCTCTGGATCTCGAGGTACTGCGCCTTGCCGAGCGGGCTGAAGCCGTCGTAGCGGGCGGGAAGCCGGGCGACCAGGCGCGCGAGCGGGTCGTCCTCGGCGGTCGCCTGCGCGAGCAGCTCCGGCCGCAGCAGGCGGAGCAGCCGCGCGGTGTTCGCGAAGCGGATCCGGTGGCTGTAGAGCGGGTCGTCGAGCTCGGTCAGCCCGCGCCCGTAGAAGCTCGTCAGGAACGCGCCCGACCGCGAGAGGTCGCGCGCGAGGAACGCGTTCAGCCGGCCGAGCAGCAGCGGCCGCAAGCGCGACTCCGGGTCGCGCGCCCAGAAGCGGCGCACCTTGTCCTCGCGGAAGATGTCGTAGCCGGCGAAGAGCTCGTCCGCGCCCTCGCCGGTGAGCACGACCTTGAGCCCGGCGTCCTGGACGGCGCGCGAGAGGCGGAGCAGCGGCGCGAGCGCCGTCCGCAGCGTCGGCTTCTCGGACAGCTCGACCGCGCGAGGCATCAGCTCGCCGATGTCGCGTGCGCCGACGGTGACGCGCGTCAGGTCGGTGCCGAGCTCGGCCGCCATCCGGTCCTGGAACTCGCTCTCGTCGTAGAGCTCGTCCTCGAAGCCGATCCCGAACGAGTAGAGCGTCTTCGTCAGGTGCCGCCGCGCGAGCGCCGCGGTCGCGGACGAGTCGAGGCCGCCGCTCAGGTACGCGCCGACCGGGACGTCCGCGCGCAGGCGCAGGCGCGTCGCGTCCGAGAGCAGCTCCTCGACCTCGGCGATCAGCTCGTCGTCGGACGCGCCGTCGTCGCGCGGCGTGAAGTCGAGGTCCCACCAGCGCCGCTCCTCGGAGGCGCCGTCGGGCCCGACGCGCAGGTAGTGCGCCGGCGCGAGCTCGCGGATGCCTGCGAAGGCGGAGCGCTCGGGCAGGTTGGCCCACGTCATCAGGCTCTCGACGAGCCCGGCCGGGTCGAGCTCCCGGCGCGCGGCGGGGTGGCGGAGGATCGCCTTCGCCTCGGAGGCGAAGACGAGGTCGCCGTCGAGCTCGGCGAGGAAGAGCGGACGCACGCCGAAGCGGTCGCGCGCAAGGAAGAGCTCGTTCGTCGCGCGGTCCCAGACGGCGAACGCGAAGTCGCCGTTCAGCTTCGAGAGGCAGTCGGCGCCCCACTGCGCGTACGCGTGTGCGATCACCTCGGTGTCGCTCGTCGTCGCGAAGCGGTGACCGAGCGCGAGCAGCTCGTCGCGGAGCTCGATCCAGTTGTAGATCTCGCCGTTCTGCATCACCCAGTAGCGGCCGTCCTCGGTCGAAAGCGGCTGGTCGCCCCCCGCCAGGTCGACGATCGCGAGGCGCGTGTTGACCATGCCGAAGCGGCCGTCCTCGTAGAGGCCGGTGCCGTCGGGGCCGCGATGTCGCAGCTCCCCGGCCATGCTCAGCAGGAGCCCCCTCGAGGCGATCCGGCCGCCGCGCGAATAGATGCCGGCGAGGCCGCACAAATCGTCCACAGCATAGGAACGCCCCGAGGGCCTCGCAACTGTGCCTCTGGCCAGGAGAAGAGCGGATTCTCGCTGCTAGACTCGCGCGTCCGAGATGGCCGAACAGGCGACGATCGAGCACGCGGTCAGGCAGTTCCTGACCGACAACTTCCCGCTGGCCGGTGGTGAGGAGCTGGGCCGCGACGACTCGCTGATCGCAGCCGGGGTGATCGACTCGACCGGGGTCCTCGAGGTGATCGAGTTCCTCGAGGAGCGCTACGAGATCCAGATCGCGGACGAGGAGGTCCTCCCCGAGAACCTCGACTCGATCGCCAGCATCGGCCGCTTCGTGGCCGGCAAGCTCGGGACGGCGGATGCCGCAGCAGAGCAGCTCGCCTAGCGTCTCGGCAGACGTCCTCGAGCTCGACCCGCAGGCCGCGGTCGACGAGATCGTCTCCGGCCTCCAGGAGGTCGTGCAGCGCCGGCTGCGCAAGCGCGGCGCCGTGGTCGCGCTCTCGGGCGGGATCGACAGCAGCGTCTGCGCGGCCCTGTGCGCCCGCGCCTTCGGGGCCGACCATGTGCTCGGCGTCTTCATGCCCGAGGCGGACTCCGCGGACGACACGCTCGAGCTGAGCAGGCTGAGCGCCACGAGCCTCGGGATCGAGACCGTGCTCGAGGACATCACGCCGATCCTCGAGGCGGCCGGTTGCTACTCGCGGCGCGACGCCGCGATCCGGAGCGTGCTGCCTGAGTACGAGGCCGGCTGGAAGGCGAAGATCGTGCTCCCGCCGCTGCTCGGCGGCGACCGCTTCCGCCTCTTCTCCGTCGTCGCCGAGTCGCCCACCGGCGAGCGGCGCGAGGCGCGCCTGACGTCGAGCGCGTACCGCGAGGTCGTCGCGGCGACGAACTTCAAGCAGCGCACGCGCAAGATGCTCGAGTACCACCACGCCGACCGGCTCGACTACGCGGTCGCGGGCACGCCGAACCGGCTCGAGTACGACCAGGGCTTCTTCGTCAAGCAGGGTGACGGCGCGGCCGACGTGAAGCCGATCGCGCACCTCTACAAGACGCAGGTCTACGCGCTCGCGGCATTCCTCGACGTGCCCGAGGAGATCCGCACGCGGCCGCCGACGACCGACACGTACGCGCTGCCGCAGAGCCAGGAGGAGTTCTACTTCTCGCTCCCCTGGGACAAGATGGACCTCTGTCTCTACGGCAAGACGAACGGGCTTCCCCCCGAGGCCGTCGCCGAGGCTGTCGGGCTCTCGCCCGAGGACGTCGAGCGCGTCTACAAGGACATCGACGCGAAGCGCCGCGTGGCGGACCTGCTGCATCTCGGTCCTCAGCTCGTCGTTTAGGAGGGTTTGGCGAAATACCGGCTGTGCCGCCAGGCTGCGCTGCTCGCCCCCATGCCGCGTCCTCAGTCGCGCCCGTATCACTGCGGATACGAACGCTCCCTGCGTCCTTGCCTGGGAACGAACATCGCACCCTGGCAACGAGCGCTATTCCGCCAAACCCTCCTAGCGGAGCCTCCGCTTGAGAGCCCCGAGGTGAACACGAGCCCGTCGGTTCAGCTTGCGCGCCGCGAGCGCGAGGCTGCGGTAGCGGTCGAGCCGCTCGAGCCGATCGGCGTCGAGCTCGAGCCCGAGCGCGCGGACGTTCTGCTCGAGGTGCTCGACCGACGACGTCCCGGGGATCGGCAGGAGCGCCGGCGAGTGGTGGAGCAGCCACGCCAGCGCGACGTCGGCGCCCTCCCGCTCGAGGAAGCCCTTCGCGAGCGGCGCCCACGCGACGAACGCCAGCCCGGCGCGCTCGCACTCCCGGAGCACCGGCTCGTGCGCGCGGTCGGCGAGGTTGAACCGGTTCTGGACGGAGACGACCGGCGCGACGGCGCGTGCACGTTCGAGCTGCGCGCGGTCGACGTTGCAGACCCCGACGTGCCGGACCTTGCCCTCGGTTTGCAGCTCGACGAGCGCGCCGAGCGACTCCTCGAGCGGCACGGCCGGGTCGACGACGTGCAGCTGGTAGAGGTCGATCCGCTCCAGCTTCAACCTGCGCAGGCTCCCGTCGCAGGCCGCGCGCAGGTGCTCCGGGCGGCCCTCGGGACGCCACGCGTGGGGCCCGCTGCGCCGGAAGCCGGCCTTCGTGGCGACCACGAGACCCTGCGGGTAGGGGTGCAGCGCCTCCGCGATCAAACGCTCGCTCACCTCCGGCCCGTACGAGTCGGCCGTGTCCACGAAGTCGACGCCGAGCTCGAGCGCGCGCCTGAGCAGGCGCCGGGCGCCGTCCGGGTCCGCTGGCTCGCCCCAGACGCCCCGGCCCGTCAGGGACATCGCGCCGAGGCCGAGCCGACGCACCGTCAGGTCCCCTCCAATGGTGAGTGTCTCTGGTCTTGACACTCTCACCGGAGTGGGTTAGGAGTGTGGGTCTGTGGCTGCGCCAGGAGAGATCGTGAGCGTCGAGGAGCGCCGGGCCGGCGCGCTCGGCGCCGGACAGGTGCTCGGAGGGGTCTGGTGGACGATCAGGCTGGTGGCCGCGCTCTTCGTCTTCGTGGGTGCGCTCCAGCTGATGAAGACCGGCGCAGCGGGCCTCTCGATCCTCCAGGAGGACGGGGTCCTGGTCCGGAACGCCGGCTCGACCCTCGGCCTCGGCTGGCTCGGCGCGCTGCTCGTTCTTTCGGGCTCGCCGATCGCGGCGACCTCGCTCACGCTGGTGGCGGCCGGGGAGCAGGTGGCGAACGGGTTCTCGGAGCTCCAGGGCTTCACGATGCTGACCGGCTCGCGCCTAGGGGCCGCCTTCGTCGTGCTCGTCACGGCGGCGATCTTCGCGCTCCGCGCAGGCGAGGGACAGCGGAAGGCGCCGGTCACGTGCGCGATGTTCGCACTCTTCGCGACCGCGATGATCTACATCCCGGCGGCGTTCATCGGCGGCGCACTGCTCAGCTGGGACACCTTCCACTCGCTCGAGCTCAGCGCGCCCGCGCAGTTCGTCGACCTGATCGACCTCGTCTACGGCGGGATGCTCGACCGCGCCGAGACGTACTCGGCGCCCCTCGTGTTCCTCGGCGGGCTCGGCGTCCTGCTGCTCGCGTTCAAGCTGATCGACACGGTCCTGCCGACGCTCGACCCGGACTCGATCCAGCGCTCGCGCCTCGACCTGCTCACGCGCAAGTGGCCGATGTTCTTCCTCGGCTGCCTCGTCGCGCTCGTGACGATGTCGATCTCGGTCGCGCTCACCGTGCTGGTGCCGCTCGTCGCCAAGCGCTACGTCAAGGTCGACCACGTTCTGCCGTACATCCTCGGCGCGAACATCACGACGCTCGGCGACACGATGTTCGCCGCCTTCGCGCTCGACTCCCCCGCGGCCGTCCGGATCGTGCTCGCCGAGGTGATCGCGACGAGCGTGCTCAGCGTCGTCCTGCTCGCGTTCTTCTACCCGCAGATCCTGAAGGCGATGTGGCACGTGCAGGTGCTCGGGGCGAAGAGCCCGAGGCGGCTGGCCGTGTTCACGGCGACGCTCTTCCTGATCCCGGTGACGATCATCGGCGTCTCCAGCCTGTTCGGGTAGCCGGTCGAGCCGCGCCGACCCCACCCCACCGGGGGGGATCGGGCGCCGTTTCTTGCCGGTGCCCTCGACCCCGGGCATCATCCGACGGTGTCTCCGAGCATCAGCGTCGTGATCCCGGCGCACAACGCCGAGCGGATGCTGGGCTCGGTCCTGAGCTCGCTGGCTGAGCAACGGCCTGCGCCCGACGAGGTGATCGTCGTCGACGACGCGTCGACCGACCGCACGGCCGCCGTCGCCGAGGAGCTCGGAGCCCGCGTCGTCCGGAACGAGCGGCCGCTGCTCGCCGGCGGGGCGCGCAACCGCGGCTGGGAAGCCGCGACCCGCGACGTCGTCGTCTTCCTCGACTCCGACGCCGTGCCGGCGCCGGGCTGGACGGCCGGGCTCGCGCGCGCGCTCGAGGAGTTCCCCGGCGCGATCGTGGGCTGCGCGCGAACGTTCTCGGCGGAGACGCCGTGGGGCTGGGTCGCGCACCTCCAGACCGAGACTCCCTACCTCCCGCTCGGCGAGCCGCGCGACGTGCGCTTCGTCTCCTCCTACTGCATGGCCGTCCCGCGGGACGCGCCGCTGCGCTGGGACGAGAGCTACGGCGGCGAGGACGGCGTCTTCTCGGCGCAGGCGATCGCCGCGGGCTTCCGCCTCGTCTTCGACCCGCGCTTCCATGCGTACCACGACCACCAGCGGGAGACCTTCGGCGACCTGCGCAAGCAGCAGCGGCGGCTCGCGTACGGGCTCGCCCGGATCGGCTCGATCCAGCGCGAGGGCGTGCACAAGCGGATCCTCGCGCGCGCGCCGGTGCACTACTTCGCGCTCGTCCGCCTGCTCTTCATCTTCCGCCGCGTGCGCGCCTACCCAAAGCTGCTCCACCCCTTCCTGTCGAACCTGCACAGACTCGTGCTCGCCGAGTGGACCCTCGGGCTGGATGCGGTCCGCTACAGCGTGCGCCGGCCTCCGCTGCACGGTCAGGGCAACGACGGGTTCAGGTAATGCTCGTGGTGGTGAACGCAGACGACTTCGGGAGCTCGTCCGACACCGTGCGGGCGACGATCGAGTGCTTCGAGGCGGGCGCATTGACGAGCGCGACGATCATGCCCGGGATGCCGTCCACCGACGAAGCGCTCGCGTTCGCTCGGACGCGGCCTGACCTCAGCTTCGGCGTGCACTTGACGCTGACCGGCGACGGCGCCGAACGCCCGCTCGCCGAGGGCGTGCCGGACTTGACGCGGTCGGACGGCTCGTTCCTGCCCAGCCGCACGATGAGGCTGCGCGCCCTCGCGCGCCGGCTGCCGCAGGACCAGCTCGAGCGGGAGCTGACGGCCCAGATCGAGCTCGTGCGCGGGTCGGGCGTGCCGGTCTCGCACGTCGACTCGCACCGGCACCTGCACAAGCTCGGCTCGGTGCGGGCTGCGCTCGCACGCGTCCTGCCGCGCCTCGGCATCGAGCGCGTGCGGAACGTCCAGAACGTGTACCTGAACCGCCCGTTGACGAGCGCCACCTTCTGGCTCGGCCCGCTGTGGCGGCGCGGGGTCGAGCGCCTCGCCGCGACGACGACCCACTTCTACATGCCGACGGGGCTCGACGACGCGAACTGGCACCGGCGGCTGCTCGAGCGCATGCCCACGCTCACGGGCACGCTCGAGGTCGGCGTGCACCCCGGCTTCGACGACCCCTGGCGCAACGACGAGCGCCTGTCCGTTCTCGCCTTCGCTGCCGGCGCCGGAAGCGACGGGCACGAGCTGGTCGGCTGGAGGGACATTGGCGCTGCGTGAGCGGACGACGCAGGAGGTGCGGATCACGGTCGCGCGGACACTCGACGAGCTCGAGCGGCTCCGCGGGCCGTGGCAGAAGCTCCTCGGCCCCCAGCTCAACGCCGATCCGGACTACTTCGAGACGGCGATTCGCGGCCGCGACGACGCCGTGAGGCCGCACGTCCTGCTGCTCGAGCGAGCCGGCGAGCCGCGCGCGCTCGCGGTCGGCCGGGTCGAGGAAATCTCGCTCCCCTGCAAGCTCGGCTACAGGACCGTGTACGCGCCCCGTGTCCGAGCGCTGACCGTCGTCTACGACGGGCTACTCGGCGACCCGAGCGTCGAGGACACTGAGGCAGTCTTCGAGGAGCTGCGCGCGGCGCTCCGCCGCGGCGAGGCGGAGATCCTGCGGCTCCGGAACCTCGAGGTCGACTCGCCCCTGCACCGCCTCGCGACGCGAACACCGTCCGTGCTCGCGCGCCAGCACACGAGCGCAACGAGCGTCCACTGGGAGCTGACGCTCCCCGACTCGTTGGACGAGCTCCTGCAGTCCAAGTCGTCCTCCTTTCGCAAGGACACTCGCTACGACGAGCGGCGCCTCGCGAAGGAGTTCGGCGACCGGCTCACGGTCGAGGTGTACCGCGAGCCGTCCGACCTCGATCGGCTCTTCGACCAGATCGCGGAGATCAGCGCAATGACGTATCAGGGCGGACTCGGGGTCGCCTTCGGCGATCGCGAGCTCGACCGCACGTTGACGAAGCTCGCCGCCGAGCGCGGCTGGTTCCGCGCCTACGTGCTCTCGATCGACGGCGAACCGCGCGCGTTCTGGCACGGCGTCGCGCACCGCGGGCGCTTCAACCTCGGTACGCCGGGCTACGACCCCGCCTACGGCCGCCTGCGGATCGGCAACTTCCTCCTGATGCACCTGCTCGACGACGTCTGCGCGGACCCGAGCGTCGAGGTGTTCGACTTCGGCTTCGGCGATGCGTTCTACAAGCAGCGGCTCGGCGACCGGAAGAAGCTCGAGGAGGACGTGCTCGTCTTCGCGTCGTCGCTTCGCGGGGTAAGCGTGAACCTGACGAGGACGGCGGTCCTGAAGGCGGCGGCCGTCGCGCGCGCCGTTGCCGAACGGGCACCGGCGCTGCAGGGTCTCAAGCGCAGGTGGCGTTCGCGCCTCTCGGCGGAGGCGACGCGCTGATGCGTCGGCTTCTCATCGCCCTCGTTCTCGTGCTGGGGTTGCTCCTCTCGGCCGCCGCCGCGTCCGCCGTGCTCGACCAGCCGGCCACGAACGCACATCGCCAGGTCGTCGTCACCGCTCCGCGCGACGTCGTCTGGCGCCTGCTCACGGACTTCGACGGCTACTCGGCGTGGAACCCGTACATCACGCGGGCACGGGGCGAGGCCCGCGTCGGCGAGACGGTCACGCTTCGCCTCGAGCTCCACGAGGGCGAGCCCGACGACTTCGAGTGTGAGGTGATGGACGTCAAGGTGCAGCGCAAGCTCCGGTGGCGCTGCCGCAAGTACGGCGTGCCCGGCCTGCTCGACCGTGAGCACGCGTTTCGCGTGCTTCCGATCGACGGCAAGCGGGTCTGGCTCGTCTACGACGGGCGGCTCGAAGGCATCTTCCAGCCGTTCACCGATCTCGACGACCTCAAGCTCGGGTACAGGCGGATGGCGAACGCGCTGAAGGAACGCGCCGAGCGGACGAGCTAGCGGTGGCGACAGCAGAGGAAAGGACGCTCCCGCGCGGCCGGCGCACGTTCGTCGTGCGGACACTCGAGGGGCTCGACGAGCTTCGCGGCGCCTGGGAGGCGCTCGCCCCGAAGCACGTCGTCGCGGATCCGGACTTCTTCGCTGCGACCGTCTCCGCGGACCCGAAGATCGTCCGCCCGCACGTGGTCCTGCTCGAGCGTAACGGCGAGCCCGAGGCGATGGCCGTCGCGCGCATCGAGCAGCAGGAGCTGACGCACCGGCTCGGCTACCGCACGATCTACCGGCCGCGCGTCCGCGCGCTCACCGTCGTCCCCGGCGGCCTCCTCGGGGAGCTCGACGAGGAACGGTTCCTGCTCCTGCTCGACGAGCTCCGGCGCGCGCTCGAGGACGACGAGGCCGGGCTGCTGATCTTCAGCTATCTCCCGCTCGACTCGCTCCCGTTCCGGCTCGCGTCGACGAAGCCGTCGTTCCTCGAGCGCCAGCACGTCGTCCGTTCGGGGATCCGCTGGGAGCTCGAGCTTCCCGGCTCGCTCGACGAGTTCCTCCAGTCGAAGTCGACCAAGCACCGGCAGACGCTGAAGCGGAAGAAGAACAAGCTGGAGCGGGACTTCGCCGGGCGGCTCGAGGTGCGTGTCTTCGAGCGCCCGGAGGAGATCGACGAGTTCTTCGCGGCCGCCGCCGCTGTCTCGGCGAAGACGTACCAGCACGCGCTCGGCGTCGCGTTCGGCGACACGCCGGCGCATCGCGAGCGCACGCGCGTGGCGATGGAGCGAGGCTGGTTCCGCGCGTGGGTCCTCTACCTCGACGGGGAGCCTGCCGCCTTCTGGCACGGCGAGCGCTACGCGGGCACGTTCCGGACCGGTAACCCCGGGTTCGACCCGAGGTACGACGCCTACGGGATCGGGACCGATCTGATGCTGCGCATGGTGGACGAGCTCTGTCGCGACCCGGACGTGCACGCCGTCGACCACGGCCTCGGCGACGCGACGTACAAGCAGCGCTATGGGACGCGCAGCTGGACCGAGGGCAACGTCTTCGTCTTCCCGCGGTCGTTTCGCGGCGCCCGGCTGAACGCGACCCTCACCGTCGTCGCCCGCGTGGTCGCGCTCGCGCGCTGGCTCGCCCAGCGCGGCGGGATCCTCGGGGGCGCGAAGAGCCGCTGGCGGCGCCGGCTCGGCGCTAGCTAGACGCGTAGCCGAAGCGCTCGAGCGCCGGACCCGCCGTCCGCTGGAGCTCGTCGATCGTGCGGCCGTTTCGCGTCCTTCCAGCGTCCGAGCGTGCCGGGGTCGCGTACCTCGCGGAGCGCGACCGCTTCCGGGTCGCCTTCGAGGCCGAAGAACTGGTAGATCCGCTTCGTCGTCTGGACCGGCTCGAGGCACAGGTCCTCGAAGCGGATGCGGAGGTAGCGGTTCCCGAGCTCGCGCTCGCCGAAGTCGGCGGCCGCCGAGTTCACCCGGCTCCAGAGGTCGATCGAACGTGCCGCGCGGCGGGTCGGCAGGATCCGGGAGAGCAGGTCGCCGCCGAGCACCGCGTCGCCGTGCTTGAGCAGCTGCTTCTGGTTGTCGGAGAACGCCATGTCGCGGCCGTCACGGACGACGTGGAGGAAGCGGATCCCGGGCAGCTCGGCGTTCAGGAACCGCAGGAGATAGATGCTCCTCGGCTCCTTCCAGCCCCAGGAGTGCGCCGACGGAGGGAGCTCCGCGCAGTGGACGGCGAGAACGTCGCGCAGCTCCGCGCTCATCTCGTCCCTGAGCACGTCGGGCTCGCTCGTGGCCACGTAGCGGTTGATCCACCGGTCGTAGTAGGCGGCGAGGTCGAGCGCGTCCTCGTACGCGTTCAGGTTGCGGCCGATGAACGTCCCGCCCTCCCTCACGAGCCGAGCGACGACCCGCGTGCCGGAGCCGCCGGTCGCGCCGATCACGTTCGGGCCGGGGACGGTCGTCTGCACGGCGGCCACCCTACTCGGTCACTTTGGGAGGAACCGGCCGCAGAGGGGCGTCCCCCGCAGCGACGCCGCGCGTGAGCCGCCGCCACCCCGAGAACCCCCGCGTCCGCAGCGTCGGGTCGATCAGCACGAGCGTCGGCGCGGCCGCGGCGCAGGCGACGCCCACGGAGAGCACGAGCGCGAACCCAGGCGCCACGCTGTCGAGCAGGCCGGTCGAGCGCAGCGCGGTGACGGCCGCGAGAGCGGCGGCGCCCGACAGGAACGGACCGGGAAGGGCCGGCAGCAGGCTCCGCAGCCGGTAGCCGGTCACTCGGGAGATGACGACGAGGCTGACGGGCGCGACGACGAAGAGCAGGAGCAGCACGCGCGACGCCGCCATCCCCAGCACCTGGTCGTCGAGCGACGCGTCCGCGAGCAGCAGCCCGACCGCGACGACAGCCGAAGCGCTCAGCGCCGCGATCGACCACTGCATCAGCGCGCGCGTGTGTGACTTCGAGACGGCGAAGAGGACCGGGCCGCCGAAGAAGATGGCCGCCTTCGCGATGCCGGCGATCGCGAGCAGCTTGAGCACGTCCGTCGCCGGCTCCCACTCGTCGCCGAGCACCTGCACGAGCTCGTCGCTGCACACAGCGAGGACGAGCAGCGCGGGGACGGTCAGCAGGAGCGTGGCCCGCAGCCAGGAGTCGACCTGCTTGCGGAGCCCCTCGCGGTCCCCTTGGAAGCGCGAGAGCACCGGCAGGGAGACGAGCCCGATCGGCCGCAGCGTGCCCTCCAGCAGGACCTCGACGAAGCGGTCGGCGAGCCGGTAGATCCCGACCGCGACGGGGCCGAAGAAGATGCCCATCAGCAGCGCGTCGGCGCGCTGGCCGAGGAACCCGCCGAGGTTGCGAGAGGAAGACCCCGGAGGAGAACGGAAGCAGCTCGCGCGCATGCCGCACGGAGAAGCGCAGGCGCGGACGCCAGTCGCTCATCGCCCAGATCAGGACGACGGACGAGAACTCGATCACGAGCTGCTGCGCCACGAGCGCCCACACGCCCGCGCCGTTCAGGGCCAGCACGAGGCCCGTCACGCCCGCCGAGCACGGCGGCGACGTTCGAGCGGATCGCGAGGCGCTTGAAGCTCAGCTCGCGCTGGAGCACGGCCTCCTGGACCATGTGCAGGCCCTCGGCGATCACGAGCAGCGAGAGCACCTGCACGACGGGCTTGAGGTCGGGCTCGCCGTTGAGGCTCGCCCAGAGCCCGCTCGTCGCGATGCCGACGCCGGTCAGGAGCAGGCACCAGGCGACGTTGAGCCAGAAGGCAGTGTCCCAGTGCTCCGGCTCGGTCTCTGCCCGCTGGACGAGCGCCGTCGCGACGCCCTGCTCCATGATCAGGCGGAGCAGCGTGATGTAGATCAGCGCCATCGCGACGAGCCCGAAGTCGTGCGGGCCGAGGAGCGCGGCGAGGACGAACGTGAAGATCGTCGAGAACGCGCGACGGCCGAACGTGAGCGCGAAGGCCCACCTGACCGCGCCCCAGACCGATCCGCCGGACGTCATGACCGTGCGGCCGGGGACGCGCCGACCGCGGCGGAGGCGAAGCTGCGGTCGTAGCCGGGCAGCCAGCGGCGGCGCGCGTGCCACAGCGCCACCCAGGCGCTGTCCGCGCTCGAGCGTCGGGTGACCCGGGCGAGGAGCGCCCTCAGCCCGACGCCGGCGAGCAGCAGCCCGAGCCCGAGCTCGCGCTTCGGCGAGCGCCAGTGCTTGCGGAGGAACGTCGCCTTTCCGCTGAACAAGAGCAGCAGCTTGTCGGGCCGCGCGCTCGACGAGACGCCGACCTCGTGCGTGACCACGGCGTCAGGCGTGATCGCGGGCCTCAGGCCGCGTCGGCTCGCGCGGATCGAGAGGTCGGCGTCCTCCCCGTACATGAAGAAGCGGAGGTCGAAGCCGCCGAGCTCGCGCCAGAGCCGCGTCGGGACGAGCAGGAGGCAGCCCGTGACGACACCGACCTCGCGGACCGAGTCGCGCTGCCAGCCGCCGAGCGACTCCGGGTCGAACACGCGGTTGCCCCTGAAGGCCACGTTGAGCATGGTCGCGAAGCAGGCGAGGCTCCAGAGCGAGGGCAGCCCCCAGCACGAGCCGGGGTCGACCGTGCCGTTCGGACGCAGCGTGCGACCGCCGTAGAGCCCGTGCTCGGGGTGTCGCCGCGCGAAGTCGACGAGGTTCGCGACGGCGCCCTCGTGCACGACCGTGTCGGGATTGAGCAGGAACAGGTACTCGCCCTCCGCCTCCTCCGCGGCCCGGTTCACGCCGGCTGCGAAGCCGATGTTCTCGTCGAGCGCGACCAGCTTCGCCTGCGGGAACTCGCTCCGAACCATCTCGGCGGTCCCGTCGCGCGACGCATTGTCGAGCACCACGACCTCGAAGTCGACGCCGTCCGTGTGCTCGTAGATCGAGGCCAGGCAGTCGCGCGCCTCGGCGCCGCACTGGTACGTGACGATCAGGATCGAGACGTCGCGTGCCAAGCTACGTCCTCGAGTTTCGTCGGGACCGCGTAGTCCTCGCGCCGCCGGACGACGCGCGCCGGGTTACCGACCGCGATCGAGTACGGCGGGAGGTCGCGGGAGACCACCGAGCCCGCGCTGACGACGCAGCCGTCGCCGATCGTGACGCCGGCGCCGACGAACACTCGTGCGCCGAGCCAGACGTCGTCTCCGACGACGACGTCCCGCTCGGCGCGTTCCTGCTCGGCGATCAGCTGGTCGGGCCGCATCCCGTAGTCGGACGCGGTCACGAAGACCTCGGGCCCGAAGCGGCAGTGCCGCCCGATCGTGATCGAGCCCGCGGTGTCGCCGGCCCAGAGGTAGGCACGCTCGCCGATGTGCGTGCCTTCGCCGATCGAGATCCGTTCGCCGTTACGGAGCGAGACGTTCGGCGCGAGCGCGGCGCCCGGCGCAAGCGTCACGCGGCGGCGGGGACGCACGTGGGAGTAGCTGTAGAAGTGGAGGATCCGGACGATCTGGGCGTACGTCAGCGGGTCCAGCATGGACCGGAGCACGTCCAGCGCTTTTCTGCCCCCACGCACCGATCAAAGGGTACTCAGGTTGAAAACGGGGCAAACCCCCCGCAGGATCAGGGTTCTACACTTGAACCCATGCCCGGGCCCGACGTCACGCTGAAGATCCCCCGCCCGCTCTACGAGCGGCTCTCGCACGTGATCGAGGGCACGGGATTTCGCTCCGTGACGGAGTTCGCGGTCTACGTGCTCCGCGACCTCGTCGCCACGCAGGAGGCTGTCTCGAGCGGCACGATGAGCTCGGACGAGGTCGACGCGGTTCGCGGGCGCCTGCGCTCACTCGGGTATCTCGGGGAGTAGCGGGTCCCCTCGAGCCCGACCTAGACTCGAAGCGCCGTGCCTTCGAAGGTCATGATCCTCGGGCTCGACTGCGCCGAGCCCTCACTCGTGCTCGAGCGCTGGCGCGACCGGCTGCCGACGATCTCGGGCCTGATGGAGCGCGGCTCGTTCGGCCGGCTGACGTCCGTCGTCCCGCCGATCACCGTGCCGGCCTGGTCCTGCATGATGTCGAGCCGCACGCCGGGCGATCTCGGCGTCTACGGCTTTCGAAACCGCTCCGACCACTCGTACGACGGGCTCTTCATCGCGAACGGCACCGCGATCAAGGAGCCGCGGCTCTGGGACCTCGCGACGCGCGGCGGCAAGCGCTCGATCGTGCTCGGCGTGCCCGGGACGTACCCGCCCAGGCCGCTCAACGGCGTCATGGTCACGTGCTTCCTGACGCCGTCGACCGAGTCGCAGTACACGTTCCCCCCGCTGCTCAAGCGCGAGGTCGAGCAGGTCGTGGGCGAGTACCTGTTCGACACGAAGGACTTCCGGACGGAGAAGAAGGACTGGCTGCTCGAGCAGATCTACGAGATGACCAACCGGCGCTTCGCGCTCGCCGAGCATCTGCTCGCGACGAAGCCGTGGGAGCTGTTCGCGATGGTGGAGATGGGGCCCGACCGGATGCACCACGGCTTCTGGAAGGACATGGACCCCGAGCACCGCAAGCACGAGCCCGGCGGCCGGTTCGAGTCGGCGATCCTCGACTACCACGTCCACCTCGACGGCCTGCTCGCCAAGCTGCTCGCGCACGCCGACGACGACACGGCCGTGCTCGTCGTCTCCGACCACGGTGCGAAGCGGATGGACGGCGGGATCCGCGTCAACGAGTGGCTGCGCCGCGAGGGCCTGCTCGCGACGGCGCGCGAGCCGGAGGGCACCGAGCGGCTGGCGGACGTCGGCGTCGACTGGGGGAACACGACGGCGTGGGGCGACGGCGGCTACTACGCGCGGATCTTCCTGAACGTGCGCGGGCGCGAGCCCGAGGGCACCGTCGCCCCCGAGGACTACGAGCGAGTCCGCGACGACCTCGCGCGGCGGCTGGCCGAGATTCCGGACGAGAACGGAGACCCGATCGACACGCGCGTCTACCGGCCCGAGGAGCTGTACGACCGCGTCGAGGGCGTCGCCCCCGACCTGATCGTCCACTTCGGCGATCTCTACTGGCGCGCGGTCGGGACGATCGGTGGCGACGAGGGCATCCACACGTTCGAGAACGACACCGGGCCGGACGACGCGAACCATGCGCAGGACGGGCTGCTGATCATCGCCGCTCCCGGCGTCGAGGCCGGGCCCCGCGAGGGCATGCACCTGCTCGACGTCGCGCCGACGGTGCTCGAGCTGCTCGGGCTCCCGGTGCCGGACTCGATGCGCGGGACGAGCCTGCTCGGCCGCGTCAGCGCGCCCGCGTAGGTCTAGCTGCCGGTGACGGCGACCGGGGCGCTCGTGGCCTGGTCGTAGCCCGGACGGAGCTCCGCGCGACGCACCGCGAGGCGCAGCCGCGAGACTCCCGGGCGGACCGCCCAGCGGAAGGTCGCGACCCCGTTGCGGCCCACCGCGCGCGTGCTCTCGCGCAGCCACCGGCGCCGCCGGGGCTCGTAGCGCTCGAGGTCGACCCGCCGCACGGCCTCGGCGGGAGCCACCAAGGCGCGAACAACTGCGCGCCTGCCCGCGGCCCCGCGCCTCGGCACGACCGAGAGCGTCAGCCGCGGGCGCACGCCGACCGCGATCGGGCCCGAGCGCAGCTGCCCGGCAGCGGCGGTCGCGCGGTAGCGTGCGCCGATCGTCGGCGCGAGCGAGGTCGAGAACGCGCCGTCGGCACCGGCGACCAGCTGCGCCGCCTCCGCCCACGTCGTGGTGCCGAGGGGCAGCTGCTCGACGACGACCGGCCGGCCGGGGTACGCGGACCGTCCCTGAAACACGACCCGTCGCCCGAACTGCACGGAGGCCGGCCTCCCCGTCAGCGTCACGGTGCCGTTGAGGGCGACGACGATCGTGCCCTGGAAACTGCGCGAGGCCACCTGGCGGAAGATGTAGTTGCCGGCGCGGTCCTCGAACGCCTGGGAGAAGGTCCCGCCGGGCGGGATCGCGGGGCTGGCGACCGTCAGCCGGGGGATGCTGATCACCTGTGACTGGGAGTCGCCGTTCGTGAACGCGACGGTGTCGCCCCAGTTGACCGTGAGTGCTGTCGGCTGCGGCCCGGCTCCGGTCAGCGTGACCGACGACACCGCGGCCAGCGCGAAGCCGCCGGCGGACAACGCGCCGAGCGCAAGCAGGGAGACAGTCAGCCGCATCGTCTTCGACCCCATCACGAGGCGCCTCACGGTAGCCGGTCCGTCGCTGAGCCTCAAGCCGGCTCCGGCTCCGCGGCAAGCTCGCGCGCCCGCAGCCCGAGCGCGGCAATGATGAAGAACACGAGCGTCGCCTGGACGAACGCGAAGGCGTCGAAGAACAGCAACGCTCCGCCGAAGCCGATGCAGGAGATCGCGCACGCGGCGATCAGGTCGCCTCGCCGGTCGACGAGGCGACGGCTGGTGCCCGCGAGTTTCAGCCCGGCTCCCCAGACGAACCAGATCGTCCCGACGATTCCGAGGATCCCCAGTTCGACGAGCGTGTGCAGGTACTGGTTGTCGAAGATGATGTGAACCCCGACGGGCTCCGTGAGCGCCAGCGGGTCGCTGGGGACCCGCGTCGGGTCCGAGCCCGTCACGCCTTGGCTGCCGAGGCCGTGCCCGTACAGCGGCGACTGTTCCCAGCGGCGCAGACCGGGGTCGATGTCGTCGAGGCGTCCGGAGCCCGGCAGGCCGGCGCGTCCGGAGAGGTCGGAGGCGAGGCCCTCCTTCGGGAAGAGCGAGTTCCTGATCCCGCCGAGCGCACCGGGCGTGACGAAGTGGATCACGAAGGGAAGCAGGATCAGCAGCGGCCAGTACCGCGCGATCCTTCGGCCGCGGAGGATCAGCGCGGTCACCCCCATCAGCACGAGCATGACGACGCTCGTGCGCGACACGGTCGCGAACGCGCCGAGCGCGGCGAGCATCCCGGCGATCAGCCAGAGCCTCGAGCGGAGCTTCGAGACGGCGTGCCCGGCGAAGTGGATTGCGAGCGGAATCGTCATCACGAGCGCGCAGCTGAGGGCGATCGGGTGCTGCGCCGATCCGCGCACGCGCAACCGGCCCGCGCGTACCGCATCGACCTCGCGAGGCTCGAAGACGAGGAACGGGACGATTCGATCGAGCCGGTCGAAGTAGTTCACGCGCGTCTGCGCCTCGAACAGCGCGAACAGCGCGACGACCGCGCCGCCGAACACGAGCACGCGCCCGAGCTTCTCGATGTCCGCGAAGCTCGAGATCGTGGACGTGATCAGTGTGAACGTGAGCAGGAAGGCGAGGAAGTACGAGAGCGACTTCAGCGCCTGCGAGTCGTCGACGGCGTTGAGGGTGCCGAAGTTCGCGGCGGCGGCGAGGACCGCCGTCCCGAGCAGCAGGATCAGCGGCTTCCCGTGCCCGCCGGCGCCGACGCGCCCCTCGCCCCCCATGATCCATGCGACCCACCCGAGGCAAAGGACGAGGAGGAAGAGGCGGTAGACCTCGAGGTTGAACGGTAGCTCGATCGGGAGCCGGTAGCTCTTGATCGGGATGAACCACAGGATCAGCAGCAGCGCCGCGAGTGCGTTCGGCCACGAGAGCGGCGGTGCCGCTACGCGGACCGCGGGCTGGGGCTGGGCGAGAGTCGTATCCGCCACGGCGGAGTCGGGTCTAGGCGCTCTTCGAGGAAGCGGCGCGAGCCTCGAAGCTCTCGACGACCGCTCCGCGCTGCCGATCGGCCGGGAACATGCGGTCGAGCATGAGCGCGATCCCACCGAACGCGAGCAGAATCGCGAACGCCGCGAGCACCGGCATGCTCATCGACGTCCCGCCCGTCGATACAACTTCCTTCGGCGCCTGGATCTGCTGGATCAGGATGCGCTCCTTCTGCTTGATCTTCGCGCCCTGCTGCTGACGCATGATCCACGTCCTGAACGCCTCGACCGTGCCGGTCGCAAGTCGAGAGGCGGCTTCCGGCGTGTCGGCGTTGGCGAGGATCTGGATCACTGGGACGCGAGAGGGCTCGAAGCGTCCCGGGGTATTGATCGCGAACACCGCCTGCGCGGTGATGAAGCCCGGGATCGGCCCGACGAGCTCACGCCGCACCTGAGCGACCTGGTCCGACTCGATCAGAAGCGGAAAGAGGTTGGCCGCGTTGATCAACGTGTTGGTGTCCGGCGGGGCGTTGACGAGGATCTCCCCCGGCTCGTCACCGTCACCGGTTGCCGGCGCCTCGACGAGCTTGTCTACCGTCACGCGGAAGTAGGGCCGCTCGCCGCTCGTGACGAGTACCCGTGACCCCGCCGTGTACGTCGGCTGCTCGCGCGCGGTCAGCGTCGGCGGGAAGCCGGCCTCGACCCGATAGACCGCGAGGACGGCGACGAAGCAGGCGAGCAGGAGCCCGAAGGCAAGCACCCACCAGAAGCGCCGGGCGGCGCGGAGATAGGGATTCACGGGCGGCTACGAGTCGCAGAGCTGGCCATCGATTGAGAATAGCTGCGGTTTCGCGGATCCAGCACTCCCCATTTGGCGAGGCCTAGCCACCCGAACGGGCGCGATACACGCCCCGAGTGAGCCAACCGAGGCGCTCGACATGGACTGGGTCGAACCGTTGCCCCTCGATCGTCTCGGCGAGCTCGGGCGGCGCCGTGACGACGACGTAGGCGGGCCGCGGACGACGGTCGAGCGAGGCGTTGACGCGCTCGAGCACCGCGCGGAGGACCGGCGGTGCGAACGGGTTGAAGAAGTAGAGGACGAGCGGTTCCTCCGGCGGGTCGTAGTCGACGGCGTCCATCACGTGGGTCGTCACCCGCTTTGCGTCCGCTCCGAGCTTCGTCAGGTTGTGTCTCGCGGTGCGATCGAGCGACTCGGAGAACTCGACCCCGACGATGCGCTTGAACGGGTACTCGGCCGCCAGCAGGAGCACGCGGCCCTTTCCCGAGCCGTAGTCGACGAAGGTGAACTCGCTGTGCTCGATGTCGAGCTTGGCCATCAGCGATCCGAACTCCTCGACGTCCGTGGGCTGATAGCGGACCGCGTACTGCCGGTTCGGGCTCGCGGTGTCGAGGTCGGGAACACGTACCCAGGCCGCGGTGTCGACCCCGACCTGCTCGTCGTACACGCGGTCGGCCTGCGACCGCTTCCGCTGCGCCGCCCTGGACTTGACCATCCGCACGAGCCGTCGCCACGTGCCGCGGACGCCGTGGCGCCGAAGCTGGTCGGCGAGCAGGCGAAACGGGAGCAGGAGCCGCCGCATCTCGCGACATTCTGGCCGTTCGTACACTTCGCCCCCGTTGATGCCTCCGAAGCTCACCGTGATCGGCCTCGACGCCGCGACCTTCGACGTGATCGACCCGCTGGTCGAAGCCGGCGACCTGCCCAACATCGCCCGCATCCTCGAGGCGGGCACCGCTGCGGTCCTGCGCTCGACGACCCACCCGCTGACGCCGCACGCGTGGGCCACGATGGTCACCGGCGTCAACGCGGGGCGGCACGGAATCTGGGACTTCATCGAGCGCGACGACAGCGGCTACGACCTGCGCGTGATCAACGGGAGCTACCGGCGAGCGCCAGCGCTCTGGGACCGGCTCGGGCGCGCGGGCCGGCGCGTCGGCCTCGTCAACATCCCGTTCACGTTCCCGGCGCCGCGAGTCGACGGCTTCGCGATCTCAGGGATGGACGCGGCGGCCCGCGAGCAGGGGATGACGCACCCGCCCGGTCTGTTCGAGGAGCTCAGGGCCCGCTTCGGCGCGCTCGAGCTCGATCATCGCTTCCCGGTCACGAAGGAGGGCGACGCCGACACTGACTTCGTGCGGCGCGCGGCTGAGCAGAAGGTCGAGGCCACGCTCTGGCTCGCCGAGCGGTTCGAGCCCGATCTGCTCTGGGTCGTGTTCATGGCCGCCGACCACATTCACCACGTCGCGTGGCCCGACTGGGAGCTGCGCGGCCGCGAGAGCGCGGTCGCGGAGACGTACCGGATCCTCGACGAGGCGGTCGGGCGGCTGGTCGAGGCCGCCGGCGGCAACGACGTCGTGCTCGTCTCGGACCACGGCGGCGGCTCGCTGAAGGGCGTCGTCAACCTCAACGCCTGGCTCGCGCAGGAGGGGTACCTCGTCTACGCCGGCCGTTCGGAGAAGCTCGGGCGCAGGGTCGGCGACAAGCTCTTCGAGCTGCGGCGGCACTTGCCGAAGCAGCTGCGGTACCGCGTCAAGCAGCGCGCCCGCGGGCTCCGCGAGAAGATGTACGAGCGGCCCCAGTACTCGGTTGTCGACTGGCCGCAGACGCGGGCCTTCTCATACGGGACGTTCGGCAACATCGTCGTCAACGTGCGCGGGCGCGAGGAGCAGGGGATCGTCGAGCCGGGCGACGATTACGAGCGCGTCCGCAACGAGTTGGCCGAGCGGGCGCTCGAGATCCGCGACCCCGACGGGCAGCCGATCGTCGCCGCCGTCCACCGCCGCGAGGACCTCTTCGACGGCCCGGAGCTGGAGAAGATCCCCGACCTGCTCGTCGAGTTCCGCGACTACGAGTGGCTCGGCAAAGGGAACCTGAAGAGCCGCTCCACCTCGCTCTGGGACACCATCGAACTCGAGCCCGGCAGCCGCCACGAGTACGTCGGCAGCCACCGGCACGAGGGGATCTTCGCGCTTAGCGGCCCGTCGGCCACGCACGCCGGGCGGTCGCAGATCGGGATCGCGGATGTGGCGCCGACCGTGCTCTACCTCCTCGGCGAGCCGCTTCCCGCCGACCTGGAGGGCCGCCTCGTGGCGGAGGCGATCGACCCTGCCCTCCTCGACAGGCGCCCGCCGGAGTACGACGATTCGGCGCCATTGGAGCTCGAGAGCGCGTCCGAGGGGTACCAGGCGGAAGAGGAGGCGGAGGTCGCGGAGCGGCTCCGCGGGCTCGGCTACATCGAGTAGCTGCGTATCCAGGCCGCGGTCTGGGTAGTTATATGGTCGAAGCTATGTGTCGGAGCCGCACAAGAGCGCTTGCGCGCGCGGGTGTCGCGGTTGTGCTGGCGGGTGCCGGTGTCCTCTCGGGGACCGCATTCGCACAACTGCCGGGGCCGGTCCCGGTCCCAACGAGCACGACGGTCACCGTTCCGTCCGTGCCGCTGCCGCCGCTGCCGGCGCCGCTGCCTCCGCCCCCGCCGCCACCGACGGTGACGGTCGCCCCGCCCGCTCCGATTCCGGCGCCTCTTCCTCCGGCGCCGCCGCCTCCTGCTCCGCCGTCGCCGATCTCGACGGTGACGACGCCGGGCGTGCCGACGCCGGCGCCGTCGACGCCCGTCCCATCGGTCCCGGCTCCCTCGTCGCCTGCGCTCGGGGGTTCGACGGGCGGGGTCGCGAGCTCCGGCGGTGCGGGCACCCCGTCCGGGTCGGCCGAGTCGTCCGGGTCGTCCGGATCGGGCGCCGCGGCGAGCGCGGCTAGCGCGACGGGCTCGACCGCGGCCGCCCCGTGGCAGCCGTCGCAGGCGGCAGCTCGCGGCGCCGGACCGAGCCGGCGGCTGGGCGCACTTCGAATTCGCTTCACCGTGCCGCGGGGAGGCGAGGTCCTTGCCGTGCTCCGTGGCCCGCTGCCAAGCTGCGACGTCCGCGCCCAGCGACGGATCGATGCCAAGGCCGGCACGAACGCCGTGCGGCTCACCCGGGTGATCAGGCCGCGCCGCGCGGTGCCCGGTCACTACCTGTTCACGGTGTACGTCGACTCGTTCCCGAAGGTTCGCAGGGTCGTCGGCATCACCCGCAACCGTGCGCACCTGCTCGGCACCGCCGCGATCGAGGAGGCGTTGGCGCTCTGCACCGCACGTTCGACCGTGACGTCCGCGCTTGTCGATGGGCCTGACGGTGCCGCGGGAGGCCCCCGCGCGGGCGCCCAGCGGTCGTCGTCGCCCACGTCGCCCATCTCGACCCCGTCCGCCGAGACGCCGAGGGCGAAGGTGCTCTCCTTCCTCGACGTCGACCCCGTCGACAGCCTGCACCCGGCCATCGCCGCTGTGATCGCCCTTGCTCTGCTCGCGATGCTCTTCGCCGGGATCGGCGGGATGGCCGCGTTCTTCCGCGGCCGCACCCGCTCCGCGTAGGCCACTAACTAAGCTTTCACGGTGTCGGCCACGGACTACGAGGCCGTGCCTGCGGTCGCTCCCGGCCCGACCGAAGGGCACTTCGGCACGGTCGTGATGAAGTTCGGCGGCACCTCCGTCGCCGATCCGGACAAGATCAAGGACGTCGCGCGCCGACTTGTCGAGGCGCGCGAGCGAGGCAACCGCGTCGTCGGCGTCCTCTCGGCGATGGGCAGCACGACCGACGAGCTGATCGCGCTCGCCGGCGAGATCTCGCCGCAGCCGCATCCCCGCGAGCTCGACATGCTGATCTCGGTCGGCGAGCGGATCACGTGCGCGCTCGCCGCGATGGCGATCCACGACCTCGGCCACGAGGCGATCTCGCTGACCGGCTCGCAGGCGGGCATCGTCACCGACACCGTCCACGGCAAGGCAAAGATCGTCGACGTCCGCGCGCGGCGGATCCACGAGGCGCTCGACAGCGACCGGATCGTGCTCGTCGCGGGGTTCCAGGGAGTCTCGACCGACCAGGACGTGACGACGCTCGGCCGCGGCGGCTCAGACACGACCGCGGTCGCCCTCGCGGCCGCGCTCGGCGCCGACCACTGTGAGATCTACACGGACGTCCGCGGCATCTTCACGGCCGACCCGCGACTGATCCCCGAGGCGCGCAAGCTCGACGAGGTCTCCTTCGAGGAGATGCTCGAGATGGCCTCGTCGGGTGCCCACGTGCTCGCGACGAGGTCGATCGAGGTCGCGCGCAGTCACAATGTGAAGCTCCACGTGCGCTCGACGTTCGACGGCGAGGCCGGGACGTGGGTGCGTGAGGAGGCAGAGATGCTCGAGAAGGCGCTCATCTCGGCGGTCGTGCACCAGCGTGCGGAGCTCGTCTACCGCGTCGACGGGCTGCCTGCCGCGCGGCTGTTCGCGGCGCTCGCCGACGCGAGCGTCAACGTCGACACCATCATCCGCTCGGGTCCCGAGGCGATCGTGTTCTCCGTCCCGGTCGAGGACGGCCCCGACACGAACCGCGTGCTGGGCTCGCTCGACGTCGAGTGGAGCTCGCGCGACGACCTCGGGAAGGTGAGCCTCGTCGGGGCGGGAATGAAGAGCCACCCCGGCGTCGCGGCCAAGGCGTTCGCGACGCTCGAGGGCGAGGGAATCGAGACACCCGTGGTGAGCACGTCGCCGATCAAGATCGCCTGCCACGTCGCGCGCGACGACGTCGACCGCGCCGTGCAGGCTCTGCACGAGGCGTTCGGCCTTGCCTGACGCAACGCGCATTGCGGTCGTCGGCGCGACCGGCGCCGTCGGGCGGGTCACGGTCGACCTTCTGCGCGAGCGCGGCTACGACGACGTCCGCCTGTTCGCGTCCGCCCGCTCGGCGGGAACGTCGATCGAGGGCGTGCGCGTCGAGGAAGCCACCCAACAGGCGCTCGAGCGCGCCGACGTGGACCTGTGCCTCTTCTCGGTCGGCTCGGCGGCGAGCCGCGAGCTCGTCCCCCACGCCCTGCGTGGCGGCGCGGTCTGCGTCGACAAGTCCACCGCCTTCCGGCTCACCGACGGCGTCCCACTGGTCGTCCCCGAGGTGAACGGCGAACGCGCGGCCGAGCACGACGGCATCGTCGCGAACCCGAACTGCTCCGCGATCCCGCTCGCCTGCGTGCTCGCGCCGCTGCGCGATGCAGCCGGGCTGCGGCGGGTGCGCGTCTCGACGTACCAGTCGGCGTCCGGGGCCGGCGCGCGCGCGATGGAGCGGCTGCGAGCGCAGGAGCCGGGCGAGGGCGACCTCGCGATGGACTGGGACTTCGACGGCGTCGAGTTCGAGGAGGAGACGAAGCTGCGCGAGGAGACGCGCAAGATCCTCGAGCTGCCCGAGCTGCCGCTCAGCGCCACTTGCGTCCGCGTCCCCGTGCTGGTCGGCCACGCCGAGGCCGTCTGGCTCGAGACCGAGGAGCCGCTCGCGCCCGAGGAGGCGAAGCAGCTCCTGGCCGAGGCGCCGTCGGTGCGGCTCGAGCACGTGCCGACGCCGAAGGGCGCGGCCGGCGGCGACGAGGTGCTCGTCGGGCGGATCCGTCGCGACAGCGCCGACCCGAATGGGCTCGCGCTCTTCCTCGCGTGCGACAACCTCCGCAAGGGCGCCGCCCTGAACGCGATCCAGATCGCCGAGCTGTTGCTCGACCGTCGCGCCGTCGCGGCGTGACCATAGCCCTTAGGCGACCTGCGCCGGTCGATCGTCGATGACGATCGTCGCCGTCTCGTGCAGGGCGCTCCAGACGCGAAGGTAACCGGCGACGTCGAGATCGTCCGCTCGGGTCGGCGTCACCTCGACGATGCCGTCGGCGACGCGGGTCACCCGGCAGTTGCAGCGGTCGAGGAACACGATCAGATCGTCGACGAGCGTGGGTTCCTCGAGCCTCAGCCGCATGTCGCAGGTACCGCCCGAAGCATCGGCCTCGCTCCGGACGCCGTCTACCGGCCGAACGGCCAGTGTGCCGAACAGGTTCGTCGTTGCCACTATGTAGCCGTGACCGATCTGCGCGAACTGGTCGCGGAGGAGGCGCGCGCGGCCCGGGCGGCCGCCCCGCGGCTGAGCGACGACGCCGTCACGGCGGCGCTGGCCGACGTCGCCGCGCTCGTCCGCGAGCGGCGCGGCCGCATCCTGGCCGCGAACGCCGCCGACCTCGAAGCCGCGCAGGACCGGCTCGACGCGGGCGGGCTCGACCGGCTCCGGCTCGACGAGCGACGTGTCGACGCACTCGCCGACCAGGTCGCGTCGATGGCGGAGCTCGAGCCGCTCGAAGTCGAGGAGTCGTCGTGGACGCTCCCGAACGGCCTCCGCGTGAGCGGGCGGCGCATTCCGATCGGCGTCGTCGGCGCGACCTTCGAGGCGCGCCCGAACGTGGCGCTCGACATCGCCGGCCAGCTCCTGAAGAGCCTCAACGCCGCCGTCCTCCGCACCGGCGGCGCCGCGCTCCGGACCGTGACCGTGCTCGTCGACGACGTCCTCCGCCCCGCGCTCGAGCGCGCGGGCCTGCCGCCGGCGGCCGTCGGCCTCGTGCGCTCGCCCGACCGCGAGGGAGCCCGAGTGCTCGTCTCGCTGCCCGAGCTGATCCCGCTCGTGATCCTGCGCGGGAGCGGGCCGGCGACCGCTGCGCTAGCGCGGCACGCCGCGGAGAACGGCGTCCGCACGCTCGCCCACGCCGAGGGCGGCGGCGTCCTCTACGTCCACGACCGCGCCGCGCCCGAGAAGGTGCTCGCGGTCGCCGAGTCGAGCCTCGACCGGCTCGGCGTCTGCAACAGGCTCAACCTCGCGCTCGTCGACCGCGGCGCGGTCGAGGTCCTGCCCGACGCTCCTCGCCTTGTTCGAGCGCCTCGAGCTCGAGGTCCGTGGGACGGAGCGCGCCGCCGCGCACGCGAGCGTGCTCCCGCTCGACCGGCCGCGCGGGCACGAGTGGGCGGGCGAGCCGGACCGCGTCGCCACGGTCACGCTCGACGTGGTCGACGACCTCGACGAGGCGGTTCGGATCGCAAACGAGGAGACGTCCGGCCTTGCGGCCGCGATCGTCACCGACGACGAGCCCGCGGCGCGGCGCTTCCTGGCCGCCTACCGCGGAACGGCGGGCTTCTGGAACGCGACGACGCGGTTCGCGGACGGGTTCGAGCTCACGGGCACGCCGGAGACCGGCATCAACGTCGACCGCGCGCCCGGCCCGCGCGGCCCCGTGACGTACCGCGACCTCTGGCTGCGGCAGTACCACGTCGTCGGCGACGGCACGCAGAAGCGTTGAAGCGCCCGATCGTCGTCAAGCTCGGGACGAGCCTCGTCGTCGGTCCGGGCGGGAAGGTTCGCCGCTCCGTGCTGCGCGAGCGGGCGCGCGAGATCGCCGCGCTCGTGCGCGCGGGCGATCCCGTCTGCGTGGTCTCGTCCGGCGCGATCGCGCTCGGGCTGCCGCGGCTCGGCCTGGAGCAGCGCCCGCGGGCGATGCCGCGCCTCCAGGCGGCGTCGGCGCTCGGCCAGGCCCGCCTCCAGAGCGGCGTGGGACCAGCGCGCTCGGGCTCGAGGGGATTCCCGCCGCCCAGGTCCTGCTCACGGCCGACAACATCGCCGACCGAAGCGCGTACGTGAACGCGCAGAACGCGCTCGCGACACTCTTCGGCCTGCACACGGTCCCGATCGTGAACGAGAACGACGCAACCGCCACCGACGAGATCACGTTCGGCGACAACGACGCGCTCGCCGCGCAGGTCGCGGTCCTCGTTCGCGCCCGCCTGCTCGTCCTCCTGACCGAGGTGGAGGGCGTGCTGACGCAGCGGCCGGGCCTCCCCGGAGCGGAGCTGATCCCCGACGGGGCGACGATCGACGAGGCGGTGCTCGGCGAGGCGACCGGGCTCGGCAAGGGCGGCATCCGCAGCAAGGTCGTCGCGGCGCGGATGGCCGGCGCCGCGGGCATCCCGACCGTCATCGCCGCGGGCGCGGGCAAGACCGTGCTCGCACCGATCGTCACGGGACAGCCGAGCGGGACGCACTTCACGGCGGCCGAGCGCTCGCTGCCGGCGTGGAAGCTCTGGATTCGCTTCGGCAAGCCGGCGAAGGCGCGCCTGACCGTGGACGAAGGCGCGCGACGGGCCGTCGCCGACGACGGCAAGAGCCTGCTCGCGGTCGGCGTGGCGTCCTGTGACGGGCGCTTCGAGGCCGGCGACGCGGTCGAGGTGCTCGGCCCCGACGGCGTCGCGTTCGCGAAGGGGATCGCGGCGACGGGCTCGGCCGAGCTGGCCCGGAAGCCGCGCGGCGTCGAGGCGATCCACCGCGACCGGCTCGTCCTCTACTGACCTAGCCGAAGAGCAAGCCCGCGCGTTCGGCCGCAGCGGCGACCTCGTCATCGCCTTGGGCCGCGACGAGCTCGCGGAAGAAGCGTTCGAGTCCGCCGGGGGCGCAGAAGAAGTACACGCGAGTCCGCGCCCCGCTCTCGTTCGCGAAGGCGTGCCGCACTCCGCGCGGCAGCACCAGTGCTTCGCCGGGCCCGAGCTCGCGGCGCTCGCCGTCGTCGACCACGAGCGCCCCGTCGACGACGACGATCGTCTCGTCTTCGCGCGTGTGGGTGTGCCAGGCGCTGCCGCCGCCCGGGTCGAGCTCGGCCTCGAGCACCGTCGCCTCGGCAGACTCGACGAGCACGCGCAGCCGAGTCGGGCCGAGCTCGAAGACCTCGCTCACGGTCGGCGCGGCTCCGGCACCGGCTTGGGATAGAACGCTTCCTTGACGACCCGGATCACGCTCGCGCGCCGTCCCTCGACGACCGGCTGCAGGCCGCCGAGCTCGAGCCGCGCGAGCTCGACGCGCCCGTGTTGGCGCACGGTCGTGAAGCCGAAGTCGGAGAGAAAGTCGCGCGGGAAGATCGTCTTGTGCACGCGGAAGCGCTCGTATGCGGTCTCGCCCTCGGGGTAGCGGTACGCGAACGCCTCGAGCGCCTTCGCGCCCTTGTCGCGCGCGTCGCCGATCGCGGCGAGGAACAGCGACTGCAGCACCCATGGGCTCGACGAGTCGATGAGGTACGCGCACGTGACCAGCACCGCGTCGGGCGACGGCGGCCCGGCCGGCAGCTCGGCGGCGCGCGGGAAGAGCTCCGACGGCCCGTACTGCATCGAGCCGAGCACGCGCCGGTGCTCGTCGTAGTAGACCGTCCCCCACGCGCCCCAGTCGTCCTCGGCCCGCTCGATCCAGCGGTCCTTGCTGGCGGTGCGGCCCGTTCGCGACTGCCACCAGACGCACTCGTGGCAGACGGTCGGCACGGTCCCGATCGTCCCGCGCGTGAGGCCCTCGAGGTGCGCGGTCATCCCGCGCACGATTCTAGGCTCGAACTACTCGACGAGCGTTGTCGCGGCGGACGGGTGCAGGGCGTTCCAGACCTGCAGGTACGCCTGCACCTCGAGCAGCGCAAGCGGGTGCTCGGCGTGGCCGTTGCGACCTGGGCGGCCGCGGCAGTCGTGGCAGAGCGGAGAGCCGAGCTCCGCTAGGGCGGCCTCGACCTCCTCGCCGCACGCGTAGCAGCGGCCCGCTTTCGTCAGCCGCAGCGCGGCGTCGACGTCGATCGCGTGCGCGGGCCTGACGTCGACGAGATCCTCCGCCACCCGCCGTACGCGGCAGTTGCACCGGTCGAGGTAGCTGATCAGCTCCTCGGCCGACCTCGGTTGCTCGAGCTGGACTCTCATAGCCGCAGATTCGCGCTAAGCATCGCGCTCCCTGCGCCGATTTCCACCGGCCGAACGGCCAGTTAGCCGCCGCCAGGCCGCGAACAGGCTCACGACGAGCGCCGCCAGGAGCAGGAAAGCGAGGATCGGCACGACGAACGCGAGCAGAGTCAGGAGCCCCGACGTCGCGTCCTCACCGAGCGAGAGCACAGGGTTCGCCGTTCCTGCGGTGGTCGCCGTCGCGGCGGGACGCAGCGTCGCGCGTCCGGCGTGCACCGACCCCGCGACGAGCGCGCCTACGACCACGGACACGATCGTCGGCAGATCGGTCTCGGCACCCGCGGAGCCGGAGAACAAGAGCGCACCGGATACCGGTGCGATCACCGCGCCGGCGGCGTGCAGAGCGTGGTCGATCACGGGGATCTTGTCGCCGACGAAGTCGAGCACCATGAGCGTGCCGAGGACGATCAGGCCCGTCGTCGTCGCGAGCTCGTCCAACGGATTCGACAGCTCGACGACGTCGAGCCGGTGCAGCAGCGCGCTGACGAAGAGCGGGAGCCACGCGTTCAGGCCGGCCGCGCCGGACAGCCCGAACGCGGCGAACACGCTGCCGATCGCGGTCTCGATGTCCACGTCTAGCCCGCAGCCCGCAGCACGAGCTCGGTCGCCTCGGGGCGGGCGAAGTAGCGGAACGGGACGAACGTCGTGCCGAGGCCCGGTGAAACGTGCATGACGACGCCGTCGCGTCGATACAGCCCGCGCGTGTACCGCCAGCTGAAGTGAGCGAGCCGGACCTTGCCCACGCCGAACGGGATCGCGATCTGCCCGTCGTGCAGGTGGCCCGAGAGCACGAGGTGGAACGCGCCCGGCCGCACGCGGTCGTACACCTCGGGGTAGTGGCAAAGAAGGATGCGCAGGTCGGCGTGGACGTCGGCGTGGCCGTTCAGGTTCGCCCGTCCGGCGCGGTACGACGTCGGGTCGACACCGACGACCTGTACGCGCCGCCCGCGCAGCTCGAGCTCGAGCGCCTCGTCGCGCAGCAGCCGCGCCGGCTCGAGCTCCTCGAGATGGCTCGGCGCGGCGAGCGGGTCGCGCGCGTCGCCGAAGTCGTGGTTGCCGAGCACGGCGAAGCAGCGCGGTCCGAGTCGAGCAACCAGCTCACGCAGCTGCGGTTCGCCGCGCGGGCGCGTGAGCAGGTCGCCGGTGATCAGGACGAGGTCGGGCTGCCGCTGCTCGACCCAGTCGACCGCGCGCTCGACGGCCCGAACGCCGCCGGAGGGGACGCCGAGGTGGAAGTCGGAGAGATGAGCGATGCGAAGCCCGTCGAGCTCGGGGGGAAGGTGCCAGAGCGGGACCTCGACGCTGCGCAGCCGCACCCAGCCCGCCTCGAACCAGCCCCAAGCGAGCCCGGCAGCTGCGGCACCGCCCAAGAGCACCCACATCCGACGAACGCTAGAGCGTCGTCGCCGCGGCCGCGGCGGCGGCCGTTCAGACCTGGAGCTTGTCGAGCACCGGCTCCATCGAGACGACGTGGCGCTTGAACTTGAGCTCGGACTCCTCGACGCCCGCTGCGACGCCGATCAGCTGCGACAGGTGGAAGATCGGCATCGGGGGCAGCTCCTCGAGGCCTTCCTCGATCCGCGCGGCGTTCAGCTTCGACTGCCACGCGTCGAGCGAGAGGTGGCACAGCGGGCACGGCGTCACCATCGCGTCGGCGCCGCCCTCGATCGCCTGCTGGATCGGTTGCACGAGCTCGCCGAGCGCGGTCTCCTCGCGCGCCTGGATGATCGGGAAGCCGCAGCACTTGACCTTGGCCGGGTAGTCGACGACCTCGCCGCCGCACGCCTCGATGATCAGCTCGAGCGACCACGGCCGGTCGGGGTCCTCGAAGCCGAGCAGCTTCGACGGCCGCAGGATCTGGCAGCCGTAGAACGGCGCGACCTTGAGGCCCTTCAGCCCCTTGTGCGCCGACTGCTTGAGCAGCTCGTAGCCCTCGCCCTCCGCGATCAGCCAGAGCAGATGTCGAACCTCGACGCCGCCGCTGTACGCGGGCGCCCCGACGGTGCGCAGGTTGTCGTTGACGCGCGCGAGCACTCCGGCGTCGCCCTGCAGGATGTGGTTCGCCTGCCGCAGGTTGAGCGTGCAGACGTTGCAGATCGTCATCAGCGTGTCGGAGCCCGTTGCCTCCGCGTAGGCGAGGATCCGCGCGTTCAGATGCAGGTAGTAGTCGGGCTCCGCCTCGTGGATGTCGCCGGCACCGCAGCACGTGACCGCGTCCAGCGTGACGAGCTCCAGCCCCAGCTGCGGCGCGAGCGCGCGCGTGGACGTGTCGAGCTCTTTTGCTGAAAGAGCGGCGAGACAACCCGTGTAATAGGCGACGGTCTTCATCCTTCGGCGTGCGGCGGCTCTACGCCGGGTTGCACCTCAGGGTCGCTCGTGTGGGCGCCCTCGGACTCCTTGAACTCGAGCCGGCCCAGCGCGTGCTCGCCCTGGACGATGCCGGCGGCGCCCGCCAGGCCGTGCTCGTTCACCAGCTTCCGCAACCCCCGAGCCTCGTCGACCTTGTCGGCGACGTGGGGCGGGATCGGCGGCGGCACTTTTCCCTTCACGGCAAGACCCATAGCGAACTTCATCTGGCTGATCGCCGAGATCACACCCTGCGTCTTCGGCACGAGCTCGGTCTCGCGCAGCCACCCCGTGGTCTCGGTCGACGTGACGAACCAGTTCGCGTGCTTCGCCCCCATGTCGTGGTCGATCCCGTGCTTGATCGACTCGGCGCCGAGCTTGGCGATCGCGTCGCGCGGGTCGACGCCCTTCGGGCAGCGCTCGTTGCAGAAGTAGCACCGGGTGCACTCCCAGATCCCGTGCTCGTCGTTGTAGTCCTCGAGCCGATCGATCGTGGCCGCGTCGCGCGCGTCGCCGACGAAGCGCATCCCCTTCGCGAGCGCCTGCGGGCCGAGGAACGCTGAGTCGGACTCCATCGCGTTGCACTCCGAGACGCAGCACCCGCAGTTGATGCAGAGCGCCTCCTTGTGGATCACGTTCATCTGCTCCTGAGAGATCCGGTGTTCCCTGCCCTCCGGCGGCTCCTCGTAGCCGGGCTGGAGGTAGGGCTTCATCGCGTTGAACTTGTCCCAGAACGGCTGCATGTCGACGACGAGGTCCTTGACGATCGGCAGGTTGCCCATCGCCGAGATCACGGGCACGTGACCGGACTGCACGATGTCGTACATGCGCGTCTTGCACGCGAGCACGGCCGCGCCGTCCATGCGCATCCCGCACGAGCCGCAGATCATCATCCGGCAGCTCTTCCGATAGGCGAGCGTGCCGTCCTGCTTGTCCTTGATCAGGTCGAGGACGTCGAGCAGCGTCACCCACTCGGGCGCCTCGATCTCGTAGCGCTCGAGCGAGCGCTCGCCCGACTCGGAGTCGAAGCGCCAGATCTTGAGCGCGACCTCCATCGTCTTCTCGGCCGGTTGCGTTGCGGCTTCCACTAGTGCCCCTTCCGGTAATGCTGCCGAGTCCCTGGGTCGCGAGCACCAAGCCAGGCAAGGACGCAGGGAGCGTGCGGGCTGGATAGCCCGGACGCGACTGAGGACGCGGCCTGGCGCCGCGTGATCGCGGGCCAGGGGCCGGCGTGTATTGCCGGGGGGCACTTAGTAGGTTCGCTCCTTCGGCTCCCACTTCGTCATCGTCACCGGCCGCCACTCGAGCTCGGGCGCGCCGCCCTCCCACGTCACCAGCGTGTGTCTGAGGAAGTTCTCGTCGTCGCGGTCCGGGAAGTCGTGCGGCCGCGCGTGCGCGCCGCGGCTCTCCTTGCGCGCGATCCCGCAGACGACCATGCACTGCGCGAGCTCGAGCAGGAAACCCAGCTCGAGCGCCTGCGTCAGGTCGCTGTTGAAGACGTTGCCCTTGTCCTCGACGACGACCTTCTCGTAGCGCTCTCGCAGTGTCTGCACGAGCTCGCCCTGCCGCTGCATCTGGTCCTCGCGCCGGAAGACGCCGAAGTTCTCGTGCATCGTCGAGGCGAGCTCGTCGCGGATGCGCCACGGCCGCTCGCCGTCGCGCCGCGCGAGCAGCGTCTTCAGCTCGCGCTCGGCGTCGGCCTCGACCGAGGGCGGCACGGTCACGGTCGTGTTCGCCAGCGCCCAGTCCGCGGCGTGCCGGCCCGAACGCTTGCCGAAGGTGATCGTCTCCATCAGCGCGTTGCCGCCGAGCCGGTTCGCGCCATGCACGGAGACGCACGCGACCTCGCCCGCTGCGTAGAGACCTTCGAGCGACGTCTGGCCCCAGACGTCCGTGTCGACGCCGCCCATGTGGTAGTGGGCTCCGGGTCGAACGGGAATCGGCTCGTGGATCGGATCGACGCCTGCGAAGACCATCGAGAGCTCGCGCGTCCCGTGCAGGCGCTCGAGGATCTTGTCCGCGCCGAGGTGGCGCAGGTCGAGCAGCACGTTCCCGTCGACGCCCCGGCCCTCGTCGATCTCGGTCTGTTCCGCGCGCGAGATGACGTCGCGCGACGCGAGTTCCATCGCGTTCGGCGCGTAGGTCTTGAGAAAGCGTTCGCCTTCCGAGTTGAGCAGGTACGCGCCTTCGCCGCGGCAGCCCTCGGTGATCAGCACCCCGGTCGGCGCGAGCGTCGTCGGGTGGAACTGCATCATCTCCATGTCCTTCAGCGGTACTCCCACGCGCAGGGCGAGAGCCATGCCGTCGCCGGTGCACGAGTACGCGTTCGTCGTGCCCGTGTAGAGGCGTCCGGCCCCGCCCGTGGCGAGGATCACGGTCTTCGCGCCGATCGTCTTCAGGCCGCCGTTGAGCAGGTCCCAGCAGATCACGCCCTGGCAGCGGTCCTCGTCGACGACGAGCTTCCAGGCGAAGTACTCCTCGTACGTCAGGATGTCGCGCTTGACGACCTGCTCGTAGAGCACCTGCACGAGCACGTGGCCGGTGATGTCCGCGGCGTAGGCCGTGCGGGGGGCGCCGGCGGCACCGAACGGGCGCTGCGCGATCCGGCCGTCGTCCGTCCGCGAGAAGACCGCGCCCCAGTGCTCGAGCTGGTAGACGTCGCCGGGCGCCTCGTCGCAGAGGATCTGGATCGCGTCCTGGTCGCCGAGGTAGTCCGAGCCCTTGACGGTGTCGAAGGCGTGCGTCTCGGGGTCGTCCTCGGAGGCGTTCCCGAGCGCCGCGTTGATCCCGCCTTCCGCAGCGCCGGAATGGCTGCGGGTCGGGTGGATCTTCGAGATCATCGCCACGTCCGCCCCGGTGTCGAATGCCTCGATGGCCGCGCGCATGCCCGCGCAGCCGGCCCCGACGACGAGCACGTCGTGCTTCGCCTCCACCGGTCTCGGACGCTATCGAATCGATGGAGCCAAGCGCCTCGTATCAACCGGCGCGACCGAACGGCTGCTCACGGAGCCACGACTGCGATCGAGAAGCGAGCTGCTGCCCCACGCGTCGTCAGGCGAAGCGAGAACGACCGCTGGCCGCAGGCCTGGAACGTCGCGTTCTGTTCGCGTGCGCTCGACCAGCGTGCGCGGGCCACAACGCGTCCGTCCGGCGCTAGCACTTCGAGCGCGGCGTTCGTGGCGGGCGGGAGCTGAAGGCGCACCGACACGTCCCCGTCCAGCGGGGTCGAGAGCTTCTTCGACCACTGCCGGCCCCGCACGCGCCCCGCGACGACGACGCGGGATCCTCCGGTCCACTCGCGCAGCACGTCCTCCTCGACGCGCGCGAGGGCGGGCTCGTCGGGGTAGAAGCTGCGGTCGACGAGCGACCACGGCGACTGCGCGATCCCGCGGCGCCGCTCGTTGAGAACGCGGTACGCCTCGGCGAAGCCCTCGCCGGGGTTGAGCTCGTAGTGCTCGTCCTCGTCGCCGGGATACACGGCGCCCGAGGCGGCGCGGGCGCAGATGCCGACGTACGACGCCCAGCGCTTGGTCCCGTAGTCGGTCGCACGCCACGGCGGGTTCACCCGGTTGTGCGCGACGTGATGGCCGTACTCGTGCGTCGCTACTTCGTCGGCGCTGACGCCTCCGGCGGTCTCGCCGATCGACACCATCATGTTGTTGGCGTAGCAGCCGAGCGCGGGTCCCCCGCAGAGCTCTTCGACCTCCGCCTCGTTCGCGAAGTACGCCGCTAGCTGCGAGATCTCTGGGCCGTGAACGAGACTCCCCACGAAATCGGCCCACGCCCGTCCATCCGGCCCGCCTGCGAGCGACTGCGAGACGAAGACCGTGACCGACTCGCCGCCCACCAGCGCGAAGCGACCGCCCTGCCACGCCGTCCGGGCAACTGCGCGCCGCGATGGTGCCCGGTCGTCGTCGGCGGCCAGGCGATACGCAACAGGCGGCGCGGCGGTCGGCGCCGGCGGCACTCCTGCTCCGACCGCGAGTGCAGCCGAGAGCCCGAAGAGCCGGAGGCCCCGCCCGCTGCGAGCGGGGCCTCCTCTCGCCTCACCCGAGGCAGATCGCATAGACGCTCACGTTCGCACCCTGTGTCTCGCTCACGTTCCCGAGGTAGACCGTCCACGTCGTGTCGCTGGTCGGTCGCGAGTCCCACGCGAGCACGGGGCCGCTCGTCGACCAGCCGCCGCTGACGACCTTCTTGCCGGCGTCGCAGCTGATCGCGAACTCCTGGCCGCTGTCGGCGCCGAGCGACGCCGCCTGCGTCTTCACCGAGAGCAGGCCCATCGCGGAGCTGGCAGGACCGGGGAGCGCGGCGACGTCGGCCGCGGTCCTCCCCTGGAGCTTGCCCGCATTGTTCGCGAACAGGGCCCGCTTCACGACCGGCGAGGCCGCGACCGCTGTCCCGCTCGTCGCCACCAGCAGCGCGACGCACGCAACGACCATCGCGGGGCTCGGGAGTCGAACCTTGTTGCTCATTTTCATCCTCCTTTTCGTCGAGCGTCCGATCCGGCGCTCACACGCCCCTCACGGGCTCCGGAGACCAGGTCGGCTCCAGGTCGGCGAGCCGCAGCGCGTCGACGAGCGCCAGGTAGCGCTCGATCTCGACGAGAAGCTCCTCGACGGCTTCCGGACTCGCATCCATGCGCCGACCTTGCGGTCCGCGCCTCACACCCGGCTCACACGCGGCCCTGGTCGGCGCAAGAGACAGGTGCTACAACCGGCCCGTGAGGTACCGGATCCTCGGGCCGCTCGAGGTCGACCCGGTCGTCGATCACCCCGCCCTCCGGCGCGCGAAGCCGCGCGCGCTGCTCGCGCTGCTGCTCCTGCACCCCAACGAGGTCGTCTCGACGGACGTCCTGCTCGACGCCCTCTGGGGCGGCTCGCCGCCACCACGGGCGCTGGGCTCGCTCCAGAACTACGTCTCGCACCTGCGCAAGGCGCTCGGCGAGGACGCGCTCGTGACCCGTCCGCCCGGATATCTGCTTCGCGTCCAGCCGGACGAGCTCGACCTCGCGGTCTTCGAGCGGCTGGTCGCGGAAGCGCGCGGCGCCGAGGCTTCGGTACGCGCGGAGCGGCTCCGCTCGGCCCTTGCGCTCTGGCGCGGGCCCGCGCTCGCGGACTTCGCCTACGAGCAGTTCGCCCGGTCGGAGATCGCCCGCATCGAAGAGTTGCGGCTGAGCGCGCTCGAGGCGCGGATCGATGCCGACCTCGAGCTCGGCCGCCACACCGAGCTCGTCGCGGAGCTGGAGGCGCTCGTCGCCGAGCATCCGCTCCTGCAACGGCTCCGCGGGCAGCTAATGCTCGCGCTCTACCGTTCGGGTCGGCACGCGGAGGCGCTGGAGGCGTATCGCGACGGCCGCCGGCAGCTGCGCGAGGAGCTCGGCCTCGACCCGAGCGAGGACCTGCGCAAGCTCGAACGCGCGATCCTCGAGCAGGACGCGAGTCTCGCCGGCGAGCCGTCGCCGGCCGCCGCAGCACAGCCCGAACCGACCGTGCGCAAGGTCGTGACCGTCCTCTTCGCCGACGTCGTCGGGCACACGCGGCTCGCTTCGACCGTCGACCCAGAGTCGCTCCGGAACGTGATGCGTCGCTTCTTCGCGTCGATGCGCACCGTGATCGAGCGCCACGGCGGCACCCCGGAGAAGTTCGCCGGCGACGAGGTGATGGCGGTGTTCGGCATCCCGGCCGTGCACGAGGACGACGCGTTGCGCGCCGTTCGCGCCGCCGACGAGATGCGGACCGCGCTCGCGGAGCTGAGCGCCGAGCTCGAGCGAGACCACGGCGTGCGACTCGAGCTTCGGATCGGCGTCAACACGGGCGAGGTCGTCACGGGCGACCCCGGCGAGACCCCGCTCGTGACCGGTGACGCCGTCAATGTCGGCAAGCGGCTCCAGGAGGCGGCGCAGCCGGGCGAGATCGTCATCGGCCCGATGACGCTCGCCCTCGTCCGCGACGCGGTCGACACCGAGGCGCTCGGGCCGCTGGAGCTCCGCAACCGCCCCGAGCCGCTCCCGGCGTTCCGCATCGTCGAGCTGCTCGCGGACGCGCCCGGGGTCGCGCGACGCTTCGACGCACCGCTCGTCGGCCGGCGCAAGGAGCTTCGGAAGCTGCGCGCAGCGTTCACGCGTGCGCGCAACAAGAAGACGGCGGTGCTCGTCCTCGTCGACGGCGACCCAGGGATCGGCAAGTCGCGGCTGGCGCGCGAGCTGATCACCGCTGTCGCCGACGAGGCCGACGTCCTCGTCGGGCGCTGCGTCTCCTACGGCGAGGGTGCGACGTACCTGCCCCTGGTCGACGTCGTCCGCCAGGCCACACGCGAGGTGGAGCTCGAGGAACTGCTCGCCGGCGAGGAGGACGCCGACGCAGTGGCTCGGGGCGTCCGCACGCTCACGTCACCCGGTGAGGGCGCGCTGCCGGCGGGCGAGGCGTCCTGGGCGGTCGGGCGCTTCATCAGGACGTTGGCGCGAAGGCGTCCGCTCGTGCTCGTCCTCGACGACGCGCACTGGGCCGAGCCGACGCTCCTCGATCTCGTCGACCAGGTCCTCGCGCGCGCAGACGACGCGCCGCTCCTCGTGCTCGCAACGGCCCGCCCCGAGTTTCGCGACAGGCGGTCGCAGTGGCAGAACCAGTTCACCGTCCGGCTCGACCCGCTCGAGGAGAGCGACGCCGACGCGTTGATCGAGAACCTCGCCGAGGACGAGCTCGACCGGAAGACCCGAGCGCGAATCGCGGAGGCGGCGGAGGGAAACCCGCTCTTCGCCGAACAGCTCCTCGCGTTCGTGCTCGAGCGCGGCCCGGAGGCGCTCGAGTCACTGCCTCCCTCGGTCGAGGCGCTGCTCGCGAGTCGCCTGGACGCGCTGGGCCGTGAGGAGCGCGCGATCGTCGAGCGCGCTTCGGTCGTCGGGCGCGATTTCCGCCGCAGCGAGGTGCTCGCGCTCTCCCCGCCCGAAGACGCCGGCACGATCACCTCGACGCTGGAGGGGCTCGTCCGCCGCGGCTTGGTTCGACGCGGGCGCCCGACCGTGACCGCCGAGGACGCGTTCGCCTTCAACCACGTCCTGATCCGCGACGTCGTCTATGCGGCCGTGCCGAAGGAACGCCGCGCCGAGCTGCACGAGGCGTTTGCCGACTGGCTCGCCGCGAGGCCGGACGCGCGCGACGAGATCGTCGGCTACCACCTCGAGCAGGCGCACGACGCCCTGGTCGCATTGCGCCCGGCCAGTCGACACGCGCTTCAGCTCGCCACCGAAGCGGGCGAGACACTCGGGCGGGCCGGGATCCGCGCCTTCAAGCAGGGCGACATGCCCGCAGCCACGAACCTGCTCGGGCGGGCGACTGCACTCCTGCCAGCGATCGACGAGCGCCGCCTGGAGCTGTTGGCGGAGCTCGGAACGGCGTTTACCCTTTCCGGGGACAACACTCGGGCGGAGTCGGTTCTCGATGACGTCGTGCGGCTCTCGCAAGACCGGCGACTCAAGGCGCGGGCCCAACTCGAGCTCGCGAACGCGCGGATCCTCTCCCGCGGAGAGACGGAACCGCTGCTCGAGACAGCCACTGCCGCCATCCCGGTCTTCGAAGCTGTGGACGACCGACGTTCGCTCGGGTCGCGCCTGGCTGTTGAGAGGTTGGGTCGAAGGCGCATTCCGTTGCCAGAACGCCGCTTGGGAGGCCGCGGTGGAACACGCGCTGGAGCACTACCGGCTCTCTGGTTGGCCCACGACCCGGTGCATCGGGGATCTCGCGGCCGCGCTCTTCTACGGGCCTAGGCCGGTCGGGACCGCACTGCCCCGGGTCGCCGCGCTCCTCGACGAAGACGCCGGCCGTGGTGGCGAGGCGAACTGCCTCGTCTGGCTCGGCGCGCTCGAGGGCCTCGGTGCGAGCTTCGATCAGGGCCGCGAGCACGCGGACCGTGCGGTCGCGATCTTCGAAGAGTTGGGCTTTCCGGTAGCGGCGGCGGTTGGCGCCGGCGTTGTGGGAATGATCGAGCTCCTGCGGGGCGACGCCGAAGCCGCTGAGGTCGCGTACCGCAGCAGCTGTGATTCGCTCGAGCTGATGGGCCAAGCGGCATACCTTGCGACGTACGCCACCGGCCTGGCCGAAGCCCTCTGCGAGCAGGGTGACCTGTCCGACGCGGAGCACTGGGCGCAGATCGCGCGCAGCCACAGCTCAGCACGCGACGTCAGCGCCGAGTTCTCGTGGCGCTACGTGCTGGCCAAGGTCCTCGCCCGGCAGGGTGCCGTCGACGAGGCCGAGACGCTCGCACGGGCCGCGCGCGAGCTCGTGGAGCGCACGGATGCTCTCAATCAGCGCGGCAACGTCTTGCTCGCGCTGGCGGAAGTTCTCCGCTCAGCTGGGAGAACGGACGAGGCAACAGCCGTCGTCGACGATGCGATCGCAGCGTTCACCGAGAAGGGAAACGTCGTCTCCGCTGCTCGGGGATCGGAGCTCAAAGAGGCGCTCGTCCCGGCTTGAGCACACGGAGAGCCCCGAATGCCGGGGCCTCCGTGTCGCCACTTTGTCGCGGACGTCGTCTTAGCTGCCGCACTGAGTCGTTCCCTGACAAGCCGAGCTCGTCGCCGGGTTTTCCAGCGCCAGAGTCGGAGCCGAGACCGCGAGCAGTGCAACCGAGACGAGCACCGCCGCGAGCCCTGAGCGCCGCAGCGCCGTGAGCTTGATCGTCGAAGCGTTCATCGCGTCACCTCCTTTCGGCTGCACCGTCCGGCCGGCCGCCAACGGCTCCGTCACGGCGTGCCAACGGCGCGCCAACGGCGGCTGCAGAGGAGGTGGAGTCGGGAGTTCCGGCGCCCTAGGGGCGGAGGTGCGCACGGCGGCGCGCGGCGCGGCGGCGTAACATCACGCCGTGGCGAAGATGGCCTTCCGGCTGCCTCCGGCGGCCTCGCTGATCGAGAATCCGAGTCCCGAGCAGGCGCAGGAGCTCGCCGCGCGCATGCCGAACGCGCGTGCGACGCGCTACGGCAACCTCAACGTCGCGACCGAGGTCGTCTCGCGCTCGAAGCGCTCGACCTTCCTCGTCACCGACGAGCCGGACGGCCAGAACCAGTCGATCACGCGCGAGGAGGGGCTCCGCTGGGCGGAGCTCCAGGACGAGTACATCGCCGACCAGGAGATGGTCGTCGTCGACGGCTACATCGGGAACGACCCGGCCTTTCGCACGCCCGCGCGCCTCTACATCGAGGCTGCGAACGCGAACATCGCCGGGATGCAGCAGCAGCTCTACTTCGACCTCGACGACGAGGACTTCGAGCCGGAGCTCGTCGTCATCTACACGCCGAACCTGAAGGCGGAGGGCTACCCGGACGACCGCCTGATCGCGGTCGACCTCGAGCTCGGCGTCACACGCGTCTTCAACTCGGACTACTTCGGCGAGTCGAAGAAGGGCGGCCTGCGGATGTGGAACAAGCTCGTCTACGACCGCGGCGGGCTACCGCTCCACGCCGGCTGCAAGATCGTCCCGACGGAGCACGGCGATCGAGTCGGGCTGATCGTCGGGCTCTCGGGCACCGGCAAGACGACGACGACCTTCACGCAGCAGAACGGCTCGGTCCCCGTCCAGGACGACTTCGTCGCGTGGATGCCGAACGGCCACATCTACGTCTCCGAGAACGGCTGTTTCGCCAAGACGTTCGGGCTCAACCCCGACGACGAGCCGACGATCCACGGCGCGGTCACACAACCGGACTCGTATCTCGAGAACGTCTCGCAGCACGGCGACGACGTCGACTTCTACGACACCTCGTACACGCACAACGGTCGCGCGACGTTCCCGTTCCGCGTGATCGACGCGGCCGCCGACCGGAGCATCGACGATGCGCACTTCCTGCTGATCCTGAACCGCAACGAGAACATCATCCCCGCCGTCGCCAAGCTCGAGGGGCCTCAGGCAGCGGCCTTCTTCATGCTCGGGGAAACGCAGGGCACGAGCGCGGGCGGCGCCGACGAGGCGGGCAAGTTCCTGCGCGTGCCCGGGACGAACCCGTTCTTCCCCATGCCGCACGACCTCCAGGGCAACCGCTTCCTCGAGCTGCTCGAGGCACACCCGCTCGACGTCTACCTGATGAACACAGGCCGCGTCGGCGGGCCCGAGGAGGACGAGCGCTCGAAGAAGGTGCGGATCAGGCACTCATCGGCGATCGTCAAGGGGATCGCCGAAGGCACGATCTCGTGGGAGCTCGACCCCGACTTCCACTACCTGGTCGCGAGCGAGGTTCCGGGGATCGACGCGGCCGACCTCGACGTGCTCCAGCCGCGCCGGCTCTACGAGGCGACGGGCCGGGCGGAGGACTACCGCGCGCTCGCGGAGCGCTTCAAGGCCGAGCGCTCCGAGTTCCTGCGCAAGTTCCCGAGCCTGTCCGACGAGATCGTCGGCGCTGTGCGTTAGTAGCCCGGCGCCGTTCAAATCCGCGCATCGCGGGGGCGGGTAAGAAGGGGCATGAAGGCATTTGTCGTTGCAGCGCTCCTCGCGCTCTCGCTCGCGCTCGCCGGCTGCGGCGGGGACGACGAGGCCGAGGAGCCGGCAGGCGAGAGCCTCGAGACCGTCGACGTCTCCCTCGTCGACTTCCGGCTCGAACCCGACACCGTTCACGTCGACCAGGCGGGTACGTACACGTTCCGCGTCACGAACGACGGCCAGTCGCCGCACGCGCTCGAGATCGAGAGCTCCGATCTCGAGGAGGAGACCGAGACGCTCGATCCGGGTGGGTCCGACACGATCACCGTCGAGCTCGCCGAGGGCGACTACGAGCTGTACTGCCCGGTCGACGGGCACCGTGACCAGGGGATGGAGGGCGAGCTCGTCGTCGGGTCAGGCTAGATCTGCCAAGAGCCCTCGCGAAGGATGGGGACTCGGTCCCCGTCCTTCGTGAGCCCGGTGACGGCGACCTCGTCGCTCCCGATCATGAAGTCGAGGTGGAGCCCGCTTCGGTTCACATGCTCGACGTCCTCGGGCCCGACGAGGCTCTCGTACGCGCCGCCGAACGCGAGGTGGCTGGCCGCGTTCTCGTCCAGCAGCGTGTCGTAGAACACCGTCCCGAGCGGCCCGATCCGCCCCTCGCGGTCGACGAGCGCGACCTCGCCTAGGCGCTGGGCGCCCTCGTCGAGCGAGGTCCTCCCGCGCAGCGCGTCGCCGCCTGTCTCGGCGTCGATCGACACCGCACGGCCGGCCTCGAAGCGCACCTCGATCCCGTCGATCAGCGTCCCGTCCGACAGCACGAGCGGCCGCGTCGAGCGGACGACGCCGTCCGCGCGTTGGGGGTCGGGGGTCGTCGTCAACTCCTCCGACGGGAGGTTGGCGACGAAGTCGACGCCGACCTTCGTGCGGTCGCGGGCGTTCTCCCACTTCGACGTCGGGAAGAGGCCGATCGTCAGGTCCGTGCCCGGCCCCTCGAAGTGGACGGCGTCGAGCCGGAGCTCCATCAGACGCTCGGCGACGGCCCCGGTGGCCGCGAAGCGCTCGCGCCACGCCTCGACGGGATCGGTCTCGTCGAGCCGGCACACGTGGGCGATCTCGTCCCAGAGCCGGGCGAGCGGCTCGGGCTCGTCGGGGTGCACCTGCTTCGCCCAGCCCTCGGTCGGCCCCGGAGCGACGAGCCAGTTCACGCGCGCCCGATTGATCACCTCGAAGCTCTCCTTCACCCGCGGCAGCAGGTCGCGGGCGAGGCGCTTCGGGTCGAGGTCGTCGAGCAGGCCCGGGGTGGTCGAGCCCGAGAGCGAGATCCGCGCTCCCGCAACCTCGTCCACGGCCAGCACGCGCTGCCCGTACCAGGGCGGGACGTAGTCCAGGGTCTCCTCGGGAGCGTGCTCGATGCGTGCCCGCTTCAGGTGCGGGTCGAAGTACGAGACGTCGACGAAGCGCGCCCCGCGCCGGTAGGCGTGACTCGCGATCGCGCGCGCCAGGTCGTGCTGGCCGTAGTCGCAGTTCACGATCAGCACCTGGTCCGGCTGGACGTTCACCGCGTACTCCACGGCGAGGCGCGCGAGGCGGTCCTCGAGGTCGGCGAAGTCGGGCACGGCAGGCGATCCTAACCGTGGCTCGAAGTCGTCAAGTGTGGAGGAGCTCGAGCGCTTCCTGGCGTCCCCGTCGCTCGCTGAGACGACCCGGCGGTCGTACCGGTTCGACCTGGAGCCGTTCACCGCGTGGCTGCGCGCGCGGGGCACGAGGCTGGAGGACGTCGACGCGCGTGCGCTCTCGGAGTACGCGGCCGAGCTCGGGCGTGACCGGCGGCGCCTCGCGCCCGCGACGATCGCCCGCAAGCTCGCGGCGATCCGCTCGTTCCTGCGCCACGCGCTCGGCGCCGCGCGCGTGCCCGAGGGCGCGTTCGCGCCGCGCCGCCCCCGCCGGTTGCCGGCGACACCGAAGCAGGCCGAGATCGAGACGACGATCGACGGCGCCCCAGGCGAGGGAGCGCTCGCACTGCGCAACCGCGCGCTGCTCGAGCTCGTCTACTCCGCCGGGCTGCGCTCGCGGGAGGCTGTGATGCTCGACCTCGGTGACGTCGACTTCGAGCAGGAGCTCGTGCACATCCACGGCAAGGGCGGCAAGGAGCGCGTCGTCCCGCTCGGCGAGGAGGCCGCGTACTGGGTCGCGCGCTACCTCCGCGACGCGAGGCCCGAGCTCGTGCGCGGCGCCGTGGCCGCGCTCTTCGTGTCCGCGCGCGGGCGGCGCCTCGACACGAGCACGCTCAGGCGGATCTGCCCGAACCCGCACCGGCTGCGGCACGCCTTCGCGACGCACCTGCTCGAGGGCGGCGCCGACCTGCGCACGATCCAGGAGCTGCTCGGGCACGCGTCGCTCTCGACGACGCAGGTCTACAGCCACGTGGACGGAAAGAGGCTGCGCCGTGTCTACGACAGAGCCCATCCCCGATCCTGAGCTCGAGGGCTTCCTCGCGCTGCTCGCCGCGCGCCGCGCGCCGCGGACGGTCGAGGCGTACCGGCGCGACCTGACGCACTTCTCGCGCTGGCTCGGCTCGGAGCCGACGAGAGCGACGACGGCAGACGTCGAGCGCTACCTCGCGCAGCTTCGCGCCGACGGGCTCGCGCCAGCGACCGTCGCCCGCCGACTCGCCGCCCTGCGCTCGCTCTACCGCCACCTGATGCTGCTGGGGGTGCGCAGCGACAACCCCGCCGCGGACGTCGCGTCGCCGCGGCGCATCCGCCGGCTGCCGCGAACGCTCTCCCCGGGCGAGGCCGAGCGTCTGATCGAGGCCGCGGCCGGGACGACCCCGCGGGCGCACCGCGACTCCGCGATCGTCGAGCTGCTCTACGGTGCGGGCCTGCGGGTGAGCGAGCTCGTCTCGCTCGAGCGCAGGAGTGTCGACCTCGACGAGCGGCTCGTGCGCGTGGTCGGCAAGGGGTCGAAGGAGCGGGTCGTGCCCGTGGGCCGCCGCGCCACGGACGCCGTGCGGCGCTACGTCTCGCGCGGACGACCGTACCTCGACCGCCGCCACCGGCCGGAGCTCTTCCTGAACGCGAAGGGCGGGCCGCTCACCCGCGCGGGCGTGTTCCTGATCCTGCGCAAGCTCGCCGCCAAGGCCGGGCTCGAGCCCGGGCGCGTGCATCCGCACCTGCTCCGGCACTCGTTCGCGACCCACCTGCTCGAGGGCGGGGCTGACCTCCGCAGCGTCCAGGAGATGCTCGGCCATGCCGACCTCGCCACGACCGAGCTCTACACCCACGTCTCCGACTCGCGGCGCCGCGAGCTGTATTACCAGGCTCACCCGCACGCGCGGAGACGTTTGCGAACGCGAGAACCGGCAACGAACCGCGAACCGGAATGAACGGGATCACGCCTCAGCTCGCCGCTCTCCTCGTCTCGACCGGCGTCGGCGTCTGGATGGCCGTCGTCGGCGTCCACAAGAGCGCGCTGGAGTGGCGACGCACGCAACGCACGTGCCCCTCGTGCGGCCACGTGATCGCGGGCCGCACCTGCACGCGGCACGTCTAGGTCTTAGCCGCGCCGGACTTCTTGCGGAGGAGCTCCGCGACCTTGCGCGCGGTGTCGCGCAGCTCCCGGTCCTGCTCGTCGTCGTCGGCGAGCCCCCGCAGCAGCCGGATCGTGTCCGGCTGCGGCGAGGCGTTCTTCAGGCAGACGATCGCGAGCCGGCGCACCGCCTGGTTCGGGTCGGCGTGGGCGAGCGTGTGCAGCTGCGGGCGCACCGCGTTGACGACGCCGGGATGGTCGCGCGAGAGCGACTCGAGCGAGACGAGCGCCGAGCCGCGGCAGGCGGGGCTCTGGTCGTCGAGGCCGCGTCGGAGCAGCTCGGTCTTCTGACGGAAGCGAAACTGCGCGATCGCGCGGAACGCGAGCGCGCGCTCGCGGAAGTCGGCGCTGCGCGCAGCCATCTCGAGGTCGTCGCCCCACTGGGTCCGCAGCGTCGCGAGCGACTTCTCGTCGCCCGCGTCCGCGAGCTCCTCGGCCTGAGCCGCAGCCTCGGCGAGGGTCAAGCCGGCTGGAGCGAGCGCGGGGCCGGGCCGACGTAGCGCGCGGACGGCCGGAACAACCTCCCCGTCCGCTTCTGCTCGAGGATGTGCGCCGACCAGCCGGCGACGCGTGAGCACGCGAACATCGCGGGCGCGAGCGGCGGCGGGATCTCGGCGGCGTCGAGGACGACCGCGGAGTAGTACTCGACGTTCGTCGCCAGCACGCGCTCGGGATACCGCTCCTGGAGCACCCGCAGCGCCACCTGCTCGAGCTCCTCGGCGACGTCGACGTTCGGCGCGTCGAGCTCCTTCGCCGTTCGCTTGAGCACGCGCGAGCGGGGATCCTCGGCGCGGTAGACGCGATGGCCGAAGCCCATGATCCGCTTCTTGCTCTCCAGGGCCTCCCGAACCCAGCGTTCGGCGTCGCCCATGCGCGCGACTTCCTCCAGCATCGGCTTCACGTATGCGGGCGCCCCGCCGTGCAGCGGCCCCGAGAGCGCTCCGACCGCGGACGACAGCGCAGCGCCGCAGTCGGCACCGGTCGACGCAGTCACGCGAGCGGTGAACGTCGAGGCGTTCAGCCCGTGCTCTGCGGTGCAGATCCAGTACGTGTCGATCGCCTTGACGTGCTTCGGGTCTGCTTCGCCGCGCCAGCGCAGCAGGAACTTCTCGGCGACGGTCGAGCCGCGCTCGACGACGTCGTCCGAGGCGGGCTCGAGGCCGTCGGCCACGGCGGCGGAGCGCGCCACGATCCCCATCATCTGCGCCGAGAGGCGACCGAGGTCCTCGCGCGCCTGCTCGTTCGAGATCTCGTTCAGCTTGCCGAGCTTCCACTTACCCGCGAGCCGGGCGGTCTCGGCCTGGAGGTCGGCCGGGGCGTTGCCGGTCAGCTCCTGGAACTCGCATGGCTCGGGGTCCGGCATCTTCGACTCGAGGTCGTTGTCGACCAGCAGCCCCCAGACGTTCTCGTACGGGTAGCTCCCGACGAGCTCCTCGATGTCGATCCCGCGATACCGAAGCGACCCGCCCGTGAGCTCGGGCTCGGCGATCTCGGTCTCGACGGCGACGACGCCCTCGAGACCCGGCTTGAACTCGTTCATCTCCACGGAATCTATCGGTAGGCTCCCGCCCCGGTATGGCTCACCGTGTCACCCTGATCCCCGGCGACGGCACCGGCCCCGAGCTCACAGAGGCGACGCGCCGGGTGCTCGAGGCGACCGGCGTCGAGTTCGACTGGGACGTGCAGCCGGCCGGCGAGGAAGTGATGCACGAGCACGGCGGCAACCCGCTTCCGGAGACGACGCTCGAGTCGATTCGCGAGCACGGCGTCGCCCTCAAGGGCCCGATCACGACGCCCGTCGGCGGCGGCTTCCGGTCGGTCAACGTCGGGCTGCGCAAGAGCCTCGACCTGTTCGCGCAGGTGCGTCCGTGCAAGAGCTACCCGGGCGTGCGCTCGCGCTTCGAGGACGTCGACCTCGTGATCGTCCGCGAGAACACCGAGGACCTTTACGCCGGGATCGAGTACGAGCAGGGAACACCGGACGCCGAGGAGCTGATCGCCTGGATCGAGTCAAAGGGCGGGAAGCTCCGCTGGCGCGACGCCGGCATCTCGATCAAGCCGATCTCGATCACCGGCACGCGCCGCATCTTCGAGTTCGCGTTCGACTACGCGCGCTCGATGGGCCGCCGCAAGGTCACGGCGGTGCACAAGGCCAACATCATGAAGTTCACCGACGGCCTCTGGCTCCACGTCGCGCGCGAGGTCGCCGCCGAGAACCCCGACCTCGAGTTCGACGACCGGATCGTCGACAACATGTGCATGCAGCTCGTGCAGCGTCCCGAGGAGTACGACGTGCTCGTGCTGCCGAACCTCTACGGCGACGTGCTCTCGGACCTCTGCGCCGGGATGATCGGCGGGCTCGGGCTGGCTCCGGGCGCCAACTACGGCGACAGCGCCGCGGTCTTCGAGCCCACGCACGGCTCCGCGCCGAAGTACGCGGGCCAGAACAAGGTCAACCCGATGGCGCAGCTCCTCTCGGGGATGCTGATGCTCCGCCACCTCGGCGAGCACGAGGCGGCCGACGGGCTCGAGAAGGCGATCGCCGCTGTGATCCGCGAGGGGACGAGCGTCACCTACGACATGAAGCCGACGCGCGACGACCCGACCGCGGTCGGGACGAGCGAGGTCGCGGACGCGATCATCGAGAAGCTTGGGCGCGCGCGTTGCGTAGGAAGGTCACCGTCGTCGGCGCCGGCAACGTCGGCGCGACCTGTGCGCAGGTGCTCGCGCAGCGCGACTACGCCGACGTCGTCCTCGTCGACATCAAGGAGAACCTGCCGCAGGGCAAGGCGCTCGACATCAACCAGATGGGCGCCGTGCTCGGCTACGAGCCGAACGTCGTCGGCTCGAACGGCTACGACGAGACGGCCGGCTCAGACGTGGTCGTGATCACCGCGGGCCTCCCACGCTCGCCCGGCATGAGCCGCGACGACCTCGTGACGACGAACGAGAAGATCGTCAAGTCGGTCACCGAGCAGGTGGTCGCCGCGTCGCCGGACGCGATCCTGATCGTCGTCTCGAACCCGCTCGACGCGATGTGCCACGTCGCCCGGAACGTCTCCGGCTGGCCGCGCGAGCGCGTCTTCGGCATGGCGGGGATCCTCGACACGGCCCGCTTCTCGACCTTCATCGCGTGGGAGACCGGCTCGTCGGTCAAGGACGTCACCGCGATGGTGCTCGGCGGGCACGGCGACCAGATGGTCCCGGTCGTCAGCGCGACGACCGTCGGCGGCATCCCGCTGACGAAGCTCGTCTCCGCGGAGCGGATCGAGGCGATGGTCAAGCGCACGCGCACGGGCGGCGGCGAGATCGTCGAGCTGCTCGGAACGTCGGCGTGGTACGCGCCGGGCGCGGCCGCCGCGCAGATGGTCGACTCGATCTGCCTCGACGAGAAGCGCGTGCTCCCGTGCACCGCGTACCTCGAGGGCGAGTACGGGATCGACGGGCTGTACATGGGCGTCCCGGTCAAGCTCGGCGCGGAGCGGGATCGAGGAGATCGTCGAGCTCGACCTGACCGAGCAGGAGCGCGGCTGGCTCGACGAGTCGGCGGCCGCGGTGCGCGACGTCGTCGGCGTGCTCACGACGTAGCGTGGACCTCGGGCTCCGTGACAGAACCGCGATCGTCTGCGGCGCGTCCGCCGGGATGGGCCTCGCCGATCGCGGAGTCCCTCTCCGAGGAAGGAGCGAACATCGTCATGTTCGCCCGCCGGCGCGACGCGCTCGAGCGCGAGGCGGAGCGGCTCGGCGCGCTGGCCGTGCGCGGCGACGTCAGCAACCCCGCCGACCTCCAGCGGGTCGTCGAGCGGACCGTCGACGCGTTCGGCGGCATCGACGTGCTCGTCAACAACAGCGGCGGGCCGCCGCGCACGGGCGCGGTCGGGCTGACGGACGCCCAGGTCGAGGAGGCGGTGGAGCTGCTGCTGCTCTCCGTGATCCGGCTGACGAACCTCTGCCTCCCCTACCTCGGCAAGAGCGGCCGGGGCCGCGTGATCAACATCACCTCGAGCACCGTGCGCGAGCCCGTGGACAACCTCGCCCTCTCGAACATCGTGCGGCCCGGCGTCGTCGGCTGGGCGAAGTCGCTCGCCCGCGAGGTCGGCGCGCAGGGCATCACCGTCAACTCGATCGCTCCGGGGCGGATCGACACGGAGCGCCTCAAGGAGGTCTATCCGGACGGGCCGACCGACGCGGACCTGCGCGTGATCCCGCTGCGCCGGATCGGGACGCCGCGCGAGGTCGGCGACGTCGTCTGCTTCCTCGCCTCCGACCGCGCGGCCTACGTGACCGGGACCGTCGTCCCCGTCGACGGCGGCCTGACCCGCGGCCTGCTCTAACCGTCAGTACCCTCAGCACGTGCGGCGACTTTCGATTTCGGCTCGGCTCCTGATCGGGGGGCTGATCGCCGCCGCCGCCGCGTTCGCCGTCTGGGTGATCCCGACGGACAGCTACATCTTCCTGCCGAACGAGGCGCACGCAGTCGCACCGCTCGTCGAGGTCGAGGGCGGCGGCGATCCGAAGGACGGCGGCGGCATCTACTACGTCGATGTCCTCGTCCGCAAGGCGACGCTGCTCGAGCGCGTCTGGCCCGGGTTCGAGGACGGCGCGACCGTCGTCCCCGCGGCCGAGGTCCGGCCTCCAGGCGTGAGCGAGGGAGAGAGGCGACGCGAGGAGCTCGCCGAGATGCGCATGTCGCAGCGCGTCGCCGCAGCCGTCGCGCTCCGCGAGCTCGGCCACGACGTCGTCGCGAAGCCGACGGGCGCGCGGATCGAGCTCGTCGACCCGGAGTCTCCCGCCGGCGGCAAGCTGCGCTCGGGCGACATCGTGATCGGCGCGGGCGGCAAGCCGGTGACCGCGCCGGCGGAGCTTCGCCGCGCGATCCGCGCTGCCGGCAGCGGGAACGAGCTCTCGATCGTGGCGAAGCGCGGCACGGAGAACGTGCGGCTGCAGCTGCGCCCCACACAGGGCCCCGAGGGGACGCCGGTGATCGGCGTGATCGTCTCGCAGGCAGCCGACATCAAGCTCCCGCTCGACGTCGAGATCGACACCGGCGGCGTCGGCGGCCCATCGGCGGGGCTCGCGTTCGCGCTCGCCCTGATGGAGGAGCTCGGCCACGACGTCGATCGCGGCAACCGCATCGCGGTCACCGGCTCGCTCGAGCTGGACGGCACGGTCGGCCAGATCGGCGGCGTCAAACAGAAGACGGTGGGCGTCGAGCAGGCCGACATCGACTACTTCCTCGTCCCGGCTGGGGAAAACGCGACCGAGGCTCGCCGCTACGCCGATGGGATCAAGGTCATCCCTGTGACCAACTTTCAACAGGCGTTGCGCGCGCTGGCAAAATTGCCCCAGAAGTCCCAGGAATAGCGAATTTTTGCCACCCTCGAATGCGGCGCAAACTGCGTCGTTTTCGTGAACGGACCGTTTGAACGGCCCCTTGAGGGCCGTAGTATCGACGCCTGTTTCCACCTGGCCTCTGCGGCGAACAAGGGGAGCGATGAGCAAAAGCGCCAAACCATCCTGCAGTGAGTGCTACTTCCGTCGAGCCGGACTCTGCGCGCTCGGCGGCGACACGGTCTGCCCGACCTTCCGGGCCGCCCGGCGCGGCGTGCTCGTGCCACCTCCCCAGCCCCAGCTCGTGCCCCGCAGGGCGCAGGTGCGCCGCTGCCTAGGCGGCGGCCGCGGCGACGAGCGACGCGAGCCGCGAGACGCCCTCGGTGATCTCGTCGGTCGAGACGTAGCTGAACGCGAGCCGCGCGGCGGTCTCGCCGCCCTCGCCGGGGAGGAAGAAGTCCGAGCCCGGCACGAAGGTGACGCCGGCCTCCCGCGCCCGCCCGAGCAGGTCGTCCGTCTCCACGCCGAGCTCGAGCCAGAGGAAGTAGCCCCCCTCGGGCGTGCTCCACGTGGCCCGGCCGCCGAGCTCGGCCTCGAGCGCCGAGAGCATCGCGTCGCGCCGCGCGCGGAGCAGGCGCGCACGCGCTCGAGGTTCGGCTCGAACGAGCCACGGCGCAGGAACTCGAAGACCGTCGCCTCGGCCAGCAGCACCGGCGTGATGTACGTCGAGGTCGCCATGAGCTCGACGGCGCGCGCGACTTCCTCGGGGAAGACGAAGTAGCCGACCCGGACGCCTGGTGCGACGGTCTTCGAGAACGACGAGCTGTAGATCACGCCCTCGCCGCCGGCGAGCTCGAACAGCGTCGGCGGCGACTCGCCCTCGAAGCGGACGAGCCCGTACGGGTCGTCCTCGTACACGAGCAGCTCGTGCTCGCGCGCGAGCTCGATCAGCCCGCGGCGCCGCTCGGTCGAGAGTGTGCGGCCGCTCGGGTTCTGGAACGTCGGGATCGTGTAGAGGAGCGTCGCCGGCCGGGCGGCCAGCTCGCGCTCGAGTGCCTCGAGCTCGATCCCCTCCTCGTCCTGCGGAACGGCTGCGACGTCGGCGCCGAGCTCGCGCAGGATCTTCAGCGGCCGGTCGTACGTGGGCGCCTCGACGAGGACGCGGCCCTGCTGCGCGAGGTGCCCCGCGAGGAAGACGAAGCCCTGGAGCGACCCGTTCGTGAGCAGGACGCGCGACGTCTCGACTCCGTGCCGCTCGGCGAGCCACTCGCGCAGCGGCGCGTACCCCGCCCCCGCGCCGTACGAGAGGATCGTGCGGCCGTCGCGCTCGATCGCCGACCGTGCGCAGTCGGCGAGCTCCTCGACCGGGAGGCACTCGGGCGTGGGGATGCCGCGGGCAAACGAGATCTCGCCCATCGCCCGAGTCTAGACTCGCCCGGACACGATGGCGATGCGGCTGCTCTGGGTCCTCGTTGCGAACGCGATCGCGCTCGGCGTGACGGCCTGGCTGCTCGAGGACATGGTCGTGGAGGACTGGCTCGCCCTGCTGCTCGCCGCGCTCGTCTTCGGCGTCGTCAACTTCATCGTCAAGCCGATCGTGACCATTCTCGGCCTCCCGCTGATCGTCTTCACGCTCGGGATCGCGCTCTTCTTCATCAACATGCTGATGCTCTGGCTCGCCGAGATCCTCGTCGGGGGCTTCGACATCGAGGGCTTCTGGACGTACGTCGCCGCGACGTTCCTCGTCTGGGTCGTCAACCTGCTGCTCGAGCTCGTCCCGCCTTTCAAGCGCGACTAGAGACTGCTTCGCCGACCAGCTGCGCGACCTCGGTCGGCGTCGTGCCGACGCGGACGCCGCACGCTTCGAGCGCCTCCTTCTTCGCCTGCGCGGTGCCCGACGAGCCGGAGATGATCGCGCCGGCGTGGCCCATCGTCTTCCCCGGCGGCGCGGTGAACCCGGCGATGTAGGCGAGCACCGGCTTCGACATCCGGTCGCGGATGAACTCTGCGGCCTTCTCCTCCTCGTTGCCGCCGATCTCGCCGACCATGACGACGAGCTCCGTCTCCGGGTCGGCCTCGAAGCGCTCCAGCACGTCGATGAACGACGAGCCCGGCACCGGGTCGCCGCCGATCCCGACGATCGACGAGTTGCCGAGCCCGAGCTGCGCGAGCTCGTAGCCGATCTGGTACGTCAGCGTCCCCGACCGCGAGACGAGCCCGATCGCGCCTTCGGCGAAGACCTCGGCGGGGATGATCCCCACGTTCGCCTTCCCGGGCGAGAGGACGCCCGGACAGTTCGGCCCGATCATCGTGATCCCCTTCGGGCGCACGTACGTGTAGACGCGCAGCATCTCGTGCGCAGGGATGTGCTCGGTGATCACGATCACTGTGCGGATGCCGGCGTCGACGGCCTCGTACGCCGCGTCGGCGGCGAAGCGGGCCGGGACGAAGATCAGCGACGTGTTCGCTCCCGTGCGCTCGACAGCCTCGGCGACCGTGTCGAAGACGGGGATGCCCTCGACGTCCTGACCGCCCTTGCCGGGCGTGACCCCGGCGACGACGTTCGTGCCGTACGCGCGGTTCCGCAGGCCGTGGAAGCGCCCCTCGCTTCCGGTCAGGCCCTGGACGACGAGCCGCGTATCGCGGTCGACGACGATCGCCACTAGCGCTTCCTGCCCTTGAGCACGAGCGTGTGGAACTCCAGGAGCCCGTCGGCGATGCGGTCGGCGAGCAGGTCGCGTGCGCGCTCGGCGTCCGCCACGGGAGTCTCGGTCCGCGCAAACCAGGCCTCGATGTCCTGCCGACGAACGAACACCTCGCGCTGCTCCACCTCGAGCCCGGCGGCGTCGAAGAACGAGCGCCAATCGTCCTCGGTGTAGCAGCGGACGTGCGTGGGGTCGTGCAGCTTCTCCGCGTCCTCGAACTCCTCGCTCGTGAAGAGGTTGTCCTCGACGACGACCAGGCTCCGCGACACGCGCGCCATCTCGGCGACGGCCGCGCGGACGTCGTCGAAGTGGTGCGGCGCGATCCGGCACGCGACGACGTCGAACGAGCCGTCGGCGAACGGGATGTCCTCGGCGCGGGCGACGACGGTCGGCCGCATCCCGGGCGCCGGGTCGACGCTGACGACGTCGCAGCCCGCCTCCCGCAGGCGCCGGGCGACGTGGCCCCCGCCGGTGGCGACGTCGAGCGCCTGGACGCCCGGCGCCGGCTCGCACCACTCGACCAGCAGGTCGAGGTCCGGCCCCTCGCGGTGCACCGCGCTCTCCCGGAACGCCTCCGCCCGCTCCGACCAGACGTCCGTCACGCCGCCAGCTCCACCGCGCGCCGAGCCGCGTCGAGCATCGTCGGCTCGACGTGCAGGTTGTCGGGCGAGGCCTCGTCGAGGATTCGACGGCCCTCCTCGGCGTTCGTCCCGTCGAGCCGGACGACGATCGGATGCTCGATCGTCATGCGCTCGAGCGCCGAGAGGATCCCGCGCGCCACCTCGTCGCAGCGCGTGATCCCGCCGAAGATGTTGAAGAAGATCGACTTCACCTGCGGGTCGGCCGTGATCACCTCGAGCGCGTCGACCACGCCCTCCGCGTCGCCGCCCCCGCCGAGGTCGCAGAAGTTCGCCGGGCGTCCGCCGGCGAGCGCGATCACGTCGAGCGTCGACATCACCAGGCCGGCGCCGTTGCCGAGGATCCCGACGTCGCCGTCGAGCTTCACGTAGGTGACGTCCTTCTCGCGGGCTGCCCGCTCCTCGGCCGGCACCGCTTCGAGGTCCCGCATCTCGGCGATCTCGGGATGCCTGAAGAGCGCCGCATCGTCGACCGTGAACTTCGAGTCGAGCGCCTTGACCTCGCCCTCGGGCGTGACGATCAGCGGGTTGATCTCGCAGAGCATCGCGTCGGTCGTGACGAACGTCTCGTAGAGCTTCCCGACGATCGCGGCGATCTGCTTCTGCTCTTTCGGGTCCTCGACGCCTGCGCCGTAGACGAGGCGCCGCGCCTGCCAGGGCTGAAAGCCCTCGAACGGGTCGATGTGCAGCCGGACGAGCGCTTCCGGGCTCTGCTCCGCGACCTCTTCGATGTCGATCCCGCCCTGCGTCGTGAACATGAACAGCGGCTTCTTCGCCCCGCGGTCGAACGTGAGCGAGAGGTAGTACTCCTTGGCGATCTCGGAGGCGCGCTCGATCCAGACCTTGCGGACGACGTGCCCGCGGATGTCCATGCCGAGGATCTGCTCCGCCTTCGCGCGCGCGTCGTCGGGGCCGTCGGCGAGCTTGATCCCGCCGGCCTTCCCGCGTCCGCCCGTCAGGACCTGCGCCTTGACGACGACCTGGCCGCCGAGCTCGGCCGCCGCCGTATGCGCCTCCTCCGCGGTCGTCGCGACGCGTCCCTCCGAGACGGGGATGCCGAACCGCTCGAACAGCTGCTTCCCCTGGTACTCGTAGAGGTCCACCGGCGGCGGACTCTAACGGTCGAAGAACGACGTGACGTACGGCACGACGACGTCGAGGACGGCGTCCTGCTCCTCGCGCGGCAGGCCGTCGAACGTCGTGAGCGGGCCGCCTCCGAGCCGGCGCAGCTCGAAGCGCTCGCGGTGCTCGGCCGGCGTCCTGCCCAGCGCAGCCTCGACCGCCTGGACGGCGCGCGCGCTGTAGTGGTCCTCGCCCCCGTTGCCGCCGCCGTAGAGAAAGACGAGCGGCGTGCTCTCGAGGTTCCCGAGCGCGGCGAGCACGCCCGGCGTCGTCTTGCTCGCGCGCACGAAGCGACGAGCCGGCGCGACGACCAGCCGCCGCAGCGCGGGGCTCGAGCGCAGGACCGCACCGAGGCGGCGCTCGCGCAGTCCGCGACCGACCTTGCCGACCCCGGCGAAATCGAGGAGCGGCGGCGCGAGGCACACGGCCCCCGCGCAGCTCGGGTCGCTCGTAAGCCCGAGCGCGATGCGGCTCCCGTAGCACGTCGCCACGCCGGCGAACCTCTCGACGCCGAGCCCCCGCCGCGCGACGTCGAGGAGCGCGCGCGCTTGCGCGCTCGCCGCCGTGATCTCCGCGGGGTTCCAGCGCTCGACGCGCCCTGGGCTGTCGCCCGAGCCCGCGTAATCGAGGCGGCACGAAGCGAGCCCCTCCTCGGCGAGCCGCACCGACAACCGCGCGGCGAGCGTTCCCCCGATCGCGTTGTGGCGGCCCGTGCCCGCGAGCAGCAGCACGAGCCCGCGTGGCGATTCGGGCGCGGTGACGACGGCGGCCACGCGGTCGCCGTCCGCCTGGACGAAGATCGGGATCTGCCTCACGAGCCCTGGATCGCCCACTCGGCAACCCGCTCCGCGAGCTGCTCGTCGAGCGCGAGGCGCGTGTCGATCCGCAGCAGCCCGACATCGCGGTAGTAGTACTCGCCGAGCGGGGCGTCGAGGGTGTACGCGATCCCCTCCAAGCTCACGTCGCCGCCGAGCTCGCCGAGGCGCGCGCGAAGCTTCTCGAGGCCGGCGCCGGGCGCGCCGGTCGACGAGATCCCGACGAGCAGCGAGCGGCCCGAGAACGAGCGCAGGTCGTCGACCAGGTTCACGGTGCCGAGCTCGTCGGACACCTCCTTCGTCAGCTCGAGGCCGCGGATCCCGACGGACCCGCTGGCGGTCAGTCGCTCCGTGACCGCGCCGACGGCGCCCTCCCCGCCCGACGCGTGCAGGTAAGCGACCGCCTCGCGGCGGACGAGCTCGCGCGCGTACTGGCGCCCGCGCACGACCGGCTCGACGAGCGCGAGCGCGTCGAGCACCGCCCGGTCGGCGTGGAGCGCCGCGAGGGTGCCGCCGAACATCACGCCGATCACGCCGATCGCCTCTGCGCCGCGCCCGCGCAGCAGCTCGATGCCCTCCTCGAGCTCGGTGAGCCGCGTCGCAGGCGAGATCTGCGCGCTCACCGGGTCGGCGTCGGGACGGATCCGCAGCGTCTCGAACCCATGCGCCGCGAGCCGCCTCGCCACGAGCGCTTCGAGCCGCCGCAAGTTCCCGTGCTCGGGGCCGGTCGCGGGGCAGATCGCCCACGCGAGCGGCCGTCGCTGCCGGACCGGCCCGGCCAGCAGTGCGAACGCGCGACCAGGCCCGAGCCGTTCCTCCGCGAACTCCTCGAACAGCCCCGTCCGCTCGTCCTCGTAGCGGCGAAGCGCGTTCAGGGCCTGGTCGACGGGCGCCATCTCGGGTAATGGTTCTATACGAACCCCTGCAGACCCGATGGATTTCGATCTGACCGAAGAACAACGCTCGCTACGCGACTCGATCGTCGAGTTCGCGCGGCGCGAGCTGAACGACGACGTCGTCGAGCGCGACAAGAGCGGCACGTTCTCGCGGGACTCCTGGAAGAAGTGCGCCGACCTCGGCCTGCTCGGGCTGCCCGTCCCCGAGGAGTACGGCGGCGCGGGCGCCGACGCGCTGACGATCGTGGTCGCGCTCGAGGCGCTCGGCTACGGCTGCACCGACAACGGGCTTGATCTTCTCGCTCAACGCGCAGATGTGGGCGTGCGAGACGCCGATCGTCCGCTTCGGCACCGAGGAGCAGAAGCAGCGCTACCTGCCGCGCCTCTGCGACGGCTCGCTGATCGCGGCGCACGGGATGAGCGAGCCCGGCTCGGGCTCGGACGCCGTTCGCCTCGCGACGACCGCGCACACGCGACGGCGACCGGCTACGTGCTCAACGGCTCGAAGACGTTCGTCACCAACGCGCCGGTCGCCGACCTGTTCCTCGTCTTCGCGACGACCGACCGGAGCTCGCGGGCTTCGCCGGGCTGTGCGCGTTCCTCGTCGAGCGCGACACGCCCGGGCTGACCGTCGGGCCAGCCGCTCTCGAAGATGGGCCTGCGCACGTCGCCGATGAGCGAGCTCTTCCTCGACGACTGCGAGGTGCCGGCCGAGCAGCTGCTCGGGAAGCCCGGCGGCGGCATGGCGGTCTTCAACTCGTCGATGGAGCTGGGAGCGCGAGCTGCATCCTCGCCAGCACCGTCGGGACGATGCAGCGCCAGCTCGAGCGGTGCGCTCGAGTACGCGCGCGAGCGCCGAGCAGTTCGGGCAGCCGCATCGGCGAGCTTCCAGGCGGTCTCGCACCGGATCGTCGACATGAAGCTGCGCCTCGAGACGGCGCGGCTGCTGCTCTACCAGCTCGGCTGGCTGCTCGACCGCGGCAGGCCGCGCGCCGCTCGAGTCGGCGCTCGTCAAGCTCCACCTCAGCGAGTGCTTCGTCCAGCTCGAGCCTCGACGCGCTCCAGATCCACGGCGGCTACGGCTACATGACCGAGTACGAGCTCGAGCGCGACGTGCGCGACGCGATCGGCAGCCGGCATCTACTCCGGCACGTCCGAGCATCCAGCGCAACGTCGTCGCGCGCCAGCTCGGGCCTGTGAGCGACGCGACTCGTGCACGAGCTGCTCGACGCGGCTCGCGCGAGCGCGTCAGCCGGCGACCGGCCGGCGGTCGTCGACGGCGAGCGGACGCTGACCTACGCCGAGCTCGAGGACGCGGTCGAACCGGCTCGCGCACCTGCTGCGTCGAGCGCGGGCGTCGCGCGCGGCGACCGCGTCGGGCTCTACCTCGACAAGTCGCTCGAGGCGCTCGTCGGCGATCTACGGCGATCCTGAAGGCGGGCGCGCGCCTACGTGCCGCTCGACCCGCAGCGCCGCCGGCGCCGCGCTCGGCTACATCGCCCGCGACTGCGGAGCTGCGCGTGCCTCGTCACCGGCAGCCGAGCAAGGCCGGCGCGTGGACGCAGCTGCGTCGAGCGAGGGCGCGCCGCTCGAGACGCTCGTCGTGCTCGACGCGGCGAGCCGGCGACGTGCGAGGCGCCGGGCCGGCGTCGACGGCGCTGACGCGCTCGGCGCGCTCGACGACCAGCCGGCGGACGCCGCCGGACGTGCGGCCGGCAGTCGATCCGACCTCGCCTACATCCTCTACACGTCGGGCTCGACCGGCGAGCCGAAGGGCGTGATGCTCTCGCACCGCAACGCCCTCGCCTTCGTCGACTGGGCCGTCGACGAGTTCGCGTGTCGACCGCGACGACCGGCTGTCGAGCCACGCGCCGCTCCACTTCGACCTCTCGGTCTTCGACCTCTTCGCCGCGGCGCGCGGCGGGCGCGGCCGTCGTGCTCGTCCCGCCGCGAGCTCGCGCTCTTCCCGGTCGAGCTCGCGCGCTTCATCGGCGACGCACGAGATCACGGTCTGGTACTCGGTGCCGTCGATCCTGACGCTGCTCGTCGCTGCGCGGCAGGCTCGACCGCGGCGACCTGCCGCGCGCTGCGCGCGATCCTCTTCGCCGGCGAGGTCTTCCCGACGAAGTACCTCGCGCGGCTGATGCAGCTGCTGCCGCACGTCCGCTTCGTCAACCTCTACGGGCCGACCGAGACGAACGTCTGCACCTGGTACGAGGTGCCGCGCTGCCGGACGCAGACGCCGGACGCCGATCCCGATCGGCGAGGCCGATCACGGACGTCGAGGTCTTCGCCGTCGACGGACGACGGCCGATCGCGCCGCCGCCGGCGAGGTCGGCGAGCTGTACGTGCGCGGCCCGACCGTGATGCAGGGCTACTGGGGCGACGCCGAGCGCACCGCCAGGACGCTCGTCGCGCGATCCGCTGGCGGGCCGACGCCGGCGACCCGGTCTACCGCACCGGCGACCTCGTGCGACGCGACGAGCGACGGCAGACTGCAGCTTCCTCGGCCGGCGCGACACGCAGATCAAGAGCCGCGGCTACCGGATCGAGCTCGGCGAGATCGAGGCGGCGCTGCTACGCCGCACCCGCGCGTCGTCGAGTGCGCGGTCGTCGCGGTCCCCGACGAGCTGGTGACGAACCGGATCAAGGCGGTCGTCGTCGCCCGCGAGCGACGTCGGCGAAGAGGAGCTGTCGCAGTTCTGCCAGCGACTCCCGCGCTACATGGCGCCGGAGATGTTCGAGTTCCGCGACGAGCTGCCGCGGTCCTCGACGGGGAAGGTCGACCGGCGGGCCCTCGCAGCCGAGCCCGCGGACGTGACGCGGTGTCGACTGAACAGCAAGTCAAGCAGCTGATGATCAACAACCTGACCTGGGGCGGCTCCTGGAACGACGTGGACGAGGACTACCCGCTGCTCGACAAGCAGGTGATCGACTCGCTCGGGATGCTGAAGCTCGTCTCGCTGATCGAGGAGGAGTTCGACGTCGAGATCGACGACGACGACATCGTCCCCGACAACTGGAACGATCCACGACATCGCGGCGCTGGTCGAGGCGAAGCGGTCCTAGCGACTCAGGCCCTGCACGAATCAGGCGACCGAGAGTCTGCTCGACGCAGCTGAGGCGCGGGAGTCGAACGAGGCGACGATCCAGTCCACGATCTCGCTCAGGATGGCTTCTTGGGAGTCGGCAGGAAGCACACCGAAGGTCGTCAGCGGTCCGTGCGGAACGAGGCGGACCGAGAGCCGCTCTTGGAGGGCTGGAGGCAAGGTCGCCACGGCGGCTTCGAGCTGAGCAAGCGCGGGCTTGCTGTAGTGGTCGCCCGGGAATTGACTGACGAGAAACAGGAGCGGCGCGTGCTCGACATGTTCTAGTGCGTCGAGAACGACGGGCGACAACTTCGTCTCGGTTAGCAGCTTGCGCGCCGGAAGGAGCGCAATTTGTCGGAGCCGCCGGCTCGAAGCGACGAGCGAGCTCAGGCCCCCCTTCTTCAGTCTGCTCCGCAGCTCGCTCCTGCTGCTGTAGTGGACCATCGGTGATGCGAGGCAGACGGCCCCGACGCAGTTCTCGTCCTCCATCAGAGAGAGTGCGATGCGGCTCCCGTAGCACGTCCCCACGACGCCGAATTCGTTCACGCCGAGAGCGGACGCCGAGAGCTCGAGCAGGCTCCTTGCCTGCGCGATACCGGATTCGAGCTCGTTGATCGAGACGACGCGCGTGGACCCCGGACTGTCGCCGAGGCCGAGGTAGTCGAAGCGGACGCACGCGAGCCCGAGCTCTGTGAAGCGCGGCGCCAGGCGCGCCGCCAGGGCCGACCCGATGCGGGCAGCGGTGCCCCCGCCGGGGAGCTCGAGGACGATTCCACGGACCGGCTCTTCGGGCGCAGAGACGACGGCCGCGAGCGCACCTCTCACGATGTGAGACGAAGATCGTGAACTCCTTCATCGGTCTCAGGTTTCGCGGCCTGCGCTCGCCACGCTTGCTGCCCAGCCGATGACGGAGTCGGAAATGCGTCGATCGACGTCGATCCGGCTGTCGACGCGTGCGGGTGGATTCCCGATGAAGTAGTGCTCGTCGAAGGGGGCGGCGAGCTCGTGCTCGATCACGTCGACCGTTACGTCCGACCCCGCGAGCTTCAGCTGCTCGGCGAGCTTCAGCAGCGGCGCGTGGGGCGTTCCCGGCGGCGAGATGCCCACGAGCAGCGCCGTGCCGGCGAAGGAGCGCAGGCTCTCGAGGAGATCGGCGTCGGAGATCCGCTCGGACTCGTGCTCGGACACCGTCCGGCCCCTGATCACGAGGGCTGCACCGTCCCCGCCGGCGTCGCCTCGCTCGACGACGGAGTCGGAGTCGGCGCCGGCCGGCCTCGCCATCAGCTCGAGCACGCCCTGCCGTCGCCGGGCGTCCCGCAGGTACTGCTTGCCTCGAGCGACCGGCTCGATCAGGACGATCGCGGCGAAGTCGTGCTGCTGCCGGCTCGTCGCAGCGACGAGCGCGGCGGAGTGCGCGGCGACGACGCCGAGGCTCTCGGCGCCCCGCTCGGAGCGCATGTGCTCCGCGGCGGCGTCGACCGCCGCGAGCTGAGCGGAGAGGTCGATGACGCCCGCGCCGAGATCCGGCCGAATCCGGAGGACCTGTGACCCGGACGAGGCGAGGCTCCTCGCGAGCATCGCCTCCAGACGGCGAAGCGGCCCCTGCTCCGCCCCGAGCGCGGGGCACACGATCCAACCGAGATCTCGATCTGCGCCGTCCAGAGGTCCGGCGAGGATTCCGAGGGCGTGTTGCGGCCCGAGACGGCGGTCGAGGAACTCCTCGTAAAAGCCCTGCTCCCGGTCTTCGTGCCGCCGCAGGAGGCCGAGCTGTGCTTCAGCCATCGGCGCGCTTGTACCCCCGCAGGAAGCTGTTCGTGTTCCACGGCATCATCGGGACGTACTCGATATCCGTGAAACCGGCCTCCTCGAGCCACGCTTTCGTCTCGGCAACCGAGTGATTGTGTCCTTCGCTCGTGATGCAGAGCTGGATCAGGTCGAGCAGAACGGGCCAGCGGTCTCCCAAACGGTCGTCGCGGAGGTACTGGGCCTGGATGATCAGCGAACCGCCGGGGTTCACGACGGATAGAGCCGCTCGATCAGGCTGCTGCTCGCGCGCCCGCCGAGCATGTGCAGGGTGTTCGACACGAGGACGGCGTCATACGTGCCGGGGATCTCGTCCTTCAGCGCGTCCAGAGGCACGTACCGAACCTCGTTCTCGAGCGGGTATCGCTCCTGCACGTCCTTCGCTACCTCGAGGACGCCGGGCAGGTCGAGCAGGTTGAGCTGGAGACCCGGGTTGGCGAGCCCGAGATGGAACGCGTACGTGCCGGGCCCGGCGCCGAGGTCGAGCAGGGTGGCACAGTCCGACAGGTCGAGGAAGCGCGCCAGCTCCTGTCCACGAAGCGATGCGTAGTTGTGCATCGCGAGCGTGAACTCGCGAGTCGCGGCCTCCTCGGCGCCGATGTGTGCTTCGGGGTCGACCGTCGGACGGGACTCGAGCACGGCCCGGTCGAGACCCTCCAGTGCGCCCCGGAAGTAGTCCAGGTTGAGCAGCCAGTTCCCGAGGTAGTTCTCGCCCGTGTCCGGCAGGACGACCGAGGTGATCCGTGGGTGCACCCGGTAGCTCTTGCCGTCAGAGCTTTCCAGCAGCCCGAAGACGACACCCGCGTTCGTGAGTCGCGCGAGCGTGTCCGGGCGAGCGCCGATCTCGCCGGCAAGCTCTTCCAACGTCTTCTCGTCGCGTCCGAGTCGCTCGAACACGTTCAGCTTGAGCAGCGCGAAGAGCACGCTCGACTGAAAGAATCCTTCCGCGATCCCGAGCAGCGCGATCTGCGCCTCCATCGCGGCACGGTTCGTCCGGTCCCGGTCCATACGGATCAGCACTATAGGTCGTCGCAGACCGACCCGTTACCCCTCCGCCGGGGGGCTTCGGCTTGTCACGCGTCCACACGAAACGGTCGCGACCGCTGTAACCTCGACCCAGCCGCAGCCACTTTCGAGGGAGGTGTCAGATGGACGAGCGCACGACGCTGAGCGACGACGAGATCGTGAGTGACGAGTACCGCGCCGAGACGACAGAGAGCAACGACGACGCGGACATGGACGACACGGACGCCGATTCGGACGACACCGACGCCGACTCAGACGACACCGACGCCGACGCAGACGACACGGACTCGTAGCGGCGAAGCGCTTCGCCGCTCCATCGAACCGGTCGAGGAAGAGGTCTTCCTCGCCGATCACTGGGAGCGCAGCCCGCTCGTCGTCGAGCGCGACGAGCCCGGGCGCTTCGACGACCTCCTGACGAAGGAGGACGTCGAGCGCCTGCTCGAGTCGGGCGGGCTGCGCTCACCCGCTTTCCGGCTCGTGCGCGCGGACGAGAAGCTCCGCGCGGCCGACTACCTCGTCGACGTCCCCTGGCGGCCGGAGCCGTTCGGCCGCATGGCCGACGTCGCCCGGGTCGCCGAGGGCTTCACCGCCGGCGCGACCCTCGTCGTCCAGGGGCTCCACCATTGGTGGCCGTCCCTGTCGGCGTTCTGCCGCTCGCTCGAGGCGGCGCTGGGCCATCCCGCGCAGGCGAACGCGTACTACACGCCGCGGGCGGCGCAGGGGCTGCCCGTGCACCACGACACGCACGACGTCTTCTGCCTGCAGATCGCCGGCGAGAAGCGCTGGCTCGTCTACGAGCCCGTCTGGGAGCTGCCGCTGAAGGACCAGCGGTACGACGCGTCCCTGGGCGAGCCCGGAGAGCCGGTGCTCGACGTCACGCTCGCGCCGGGGGACACGCTCTACCTTCCCCGCGGCTGGCTGCACGAGGCGAAGACGTCCGACTCCGACTCGCTCCACCTGACCATCGGCGTGAACGTGTACACGTGGCTCGACGCGTTCAAGGCGGCCCTCGACGACTGCGGCGACGACGCACGCTTCCGGCGCTCGCCGGACGGCGACGTCGAGGTGCTCGTCGAGGCGCTCGCGTCGAAGCTCGATTCAGAACAGGTGCGTAGGCGGCAGCGCGACAAGCTCGTGCGGACGCGCCGGCCGATCCTCGGCGGTCAGCTCCAGCAGCTCCGGGCACTCGACGGGCTCGAGGCTGAGACGGAGGTCGAGCGGCGGTCGACGGCGCTCGCCGACCTGTCCGTCCACGGCGAGCAGATCCTGCTCTCGTTCGACGGCCGGACGCTCGCGTTTCCTGCCCGCGTTGCGGGCGAGCTCGAGTTCGTGCTGTCTGCCGACGGGCCGTTCCGGCCGAGCGACCTGCCGGGCAAGCTCGACGCCGACGGGCGGCTCGTCCTGGTCAGCAGGCTCGTGCGCGAGGGCCTGCTCCGGATCACCGACGCGTGACGACGTAGCGCCGGGGACGGCGCATCTCCAACGCGGAGCAGGTCAGGTAGTCCTCGGGCCCGAGCTCGACCGCAACCTCGCGCTCGTGCCGGGTTCCCTCTGCGTCCTCGAAGACGACGCGCGACCGGTCGGCCGTTACGAGGCGGAGGTCGTCGAGCCCGAGCGCGCCGGTCGCTGCGCGCACGTCCGCGTCGGCCGCCTGGACGTGGAACGGGTGGCACGAGCGTCCGCGGTAGTTCGCCAGCGTGAGCCGGCCGGAAAGATGCTCGTCGAGGAGGCCGACCGCGTCCTCGCGCTCGACGCGCCCGTAGTAGAGGCCGTGCGGAAGGCAGACGAGGTTGCCGGCGAAACGGTCGCCGCCGACGTGCGTGCACTGCCAGACGGTCTCCTCGTCGAGCTGCTCCGCCAGCGCCTCGAACAGCGGTCGACCGTGTCGGGCGCAGCAGGCGTCGTGCTTGCCGTGCGTGCAGACGAGGAAGAGCGGCTGGTCCACAGGCTCGCCGGCCGTGGCGAGGTCGAGCGTGCGCAGGTCGTCGTACGCCTCGAACGTCAGACAGCGCAGTTCCTCCTCGCCCTCGCGGGAGGTCGCGGCGTACCCCCGCAGCCCGGCGCGGCCGCGCCGGTCCGGGCGCCGGATGAAGAGCAGGCGCGTGTGCTCCCGGGCGCGCAGCTGCTGGCGCAGCGCGTCCTTGGCCTGGTCGGAGAGCCCGCTCGCGCGGAGCGCGTTCGGCCCCCAGAGGCCGCGGTACTCGACGAGGAGCCAGTGGTCGATCCGGCTCGCCGTCCCCGCGAGCGACTCGTGGTTCTCGCGCGAGACGTCGGAGCAGAACTGCGGGAAGCGCGGCGCGCTTCCGGCTCGGCTACTCAGGTCGACCGTCCTGCGTGACGACGCAGATCACCTGGCCCGTCCGCACGGGCTCGCCGGCCGCGACCGAGAGCTCGCCGACGACGCCGTCGCGGTGGGCCGTGATCTCGTTCTCCATCTTCATCGCCTCGACGACGCACACCACCTGACCGGCGCTGACGGTATCGCCGTCGGCGACCTCCACGGCGAGCACCGTCCCCTGCATCGGGCTGACGACCGCGTCGCGCGCGCCGCCCAGCCCGTGCCCGGCGCCGCCCGAGCGCTCCTTGCGGCGCCGCGCGAGCTCGCGCCATGGCGGCTCGGGCTCGAGCAGCTCGACGTCGTAGCGCCGGCCGTCGACCTCGACGGGAACCGTGCGCGCGCTCAAGCGCCCGCCGCTCGCCGGGGCGAGCTTGTGGCTGAGTGTTACTAGCTCTGCGGCCCGCGCTGCGAGTGCCTCGGACTCGACGACGCCGTGGCACGTCCCGGCCTCGACGAAGCACGGGTGCTCGAGCAGCGCGCGATGGAAGCCGAGCAGCGTCGTGACGCCGCCGATCTCGAACTCCTCGAGCGCGCGCAGCATGCGGCGGCGCGCGTGCTCGCGGTCCGCGCCGTGGACGACGAGCTTCGCGATCATCGGGTCGTAGAGGGGCGAGATCTCGCTGCCCTCGACGACACCGCTGTCCACACGGACGCCCGGGCCGGAGGGCTCGCGGTAGTGCGTGATCCTCCCGGGCGCGGGCAGGAACCCGCGCGAGACGTCCTCGGCGTTGATCCTGCACTCGAACGCGTGGCCCGAGAGCCGTACGTCTTCCTGGCGGAACGACAGCGGCTCGCCCGCGGCGATCAGGATCTGCTCGCGCACGAGGTCGATCCCGGTCACGAGCTCCGTGACGGTGTGCTCGACCTGGATGCGCGTGTTCATCTCGAGGAAGAAGTACTCGCCCTCACGCGAGAGCAGCCCTTCGATCGTCCCGGCCGAGCGGTAGCCGACGGCGCGAGCGGCGTCGACGGCGACCTGCCCGATCCGCTCGCGCAGCTCGTCGTCGACTGCGGGCGAGGGCGTCTCCTCGACGAGCTTCTGGTGCCGCCGCTGGATCGTGCAGTCGCGCTCGCCGAGATGCACGACGTTGCCGTGCTCGTCGGCGAGCACCTGCACCTCGACGTGGCGCGGGTCTTCGAGGTACCGCTCGACGTAGACGGCAGCGTCGGAGAAGTACGCCTCTCCCTCGCGCCGCGCGGAGTCGAAGGCGCGCTCCGCGTCCGCGGCGTCGCGCACGACCTTCAGCCCCTTCCCGCCGCCCCCGGCGGACGCCTTGATCGCGATCGGCCAGCCGAGCTCGTCGCCGAGCCGGCGGACCTCGGCGGCGGAATCGACGGGCGCCGTCGTGCCAGGGATGATCGGCACGCCCGCGGCCTGCATGCGCTCGCGCGCCGCGACCTTCGAGCCCATCGCCTCGATCGCCGCGGCCGGCGGGCCGATCCAGACGATCCCGGCCTCACCGCACGCGCGCGCGAAGCCGGCGTTCTCGGCCAGGAAGCCGTAGCCGGGATGGATCGCCTCGGCGCCCGCGCGGCGAGCGACCTCGAGGATCCGCTCCTGGGCGAGGTAGCTCTCGGCGGGGAGCCCGCCCCCGAGCAGGTACGCCTCGTCGGCGTAGGCGACGTGCGGCGCGTCGCGGTCGGCCTCCGAGTAGACGGCGACCGGCGCGATCCCCAGCTCACGCAGCGTGCGAAAGACTCGGAGCGCGATCTCGCCGCGGTTCGCGACCAGGACTTTCGAGAACGCTGGAGCTCGGCTCATGACGTCGCCCCGCCGCCGGGGTGCGATGGCCGAGTGCGAGGCAAGGACGCAGGGAGTGCCCGTATCGAACAGATACGGGCGCGACTGAGGACGCGGCATCGCGCCGGCCAGCGCGGCCCGGCGGCATCGCGCGTCGTCGTGAGTCGAGCTCCTTGCATGCGGGCGTATTCTCCCCGGCGGATGGGGCTGCCGGACTACCTGACCGTCGCGCGGGCCCTCTCCGTCCCGTTCGTCGTCGCGCTGTTCGTGCTGGACCAGCCGATCGCCGCGACGGTCCTGTTCGCACTCGCGATGGCGACGGACTGGCTCGACGGCCGGATCGCGCGCCGCCGCGGGCACTCCTCGCCGCTCGGCTCCCTGCTCGACCCGATCGCGGACAAGCTGCTCGTGCTCTCCGTCCTGATCGTGCTCGTCGACGACGTTTTCACCAGCTGGATCGTCGCCGCGATCGTCGCCCGGGAGTTCCTGGTCTCGGGGCTTCGCCAGGCGGCGATCGAGCGCGGCGTCGTCATGGAGGCGCGTGACCTGGGGAAGCTCAAGACCTGGTCGCAGGCGGTCGCTGCCGGTGTGGGCGGGCTCGCGGCCGCAGACGTCTGGAGCGACGACGTCGCCTGGTGGGCGCTGCTGGTCGCGCTCGTGCTGACCTGGGTCTCGGGGCTCGACTACGCGCGCGCCGCGCCGCGGCTCCTGCGCGGCCGCGCTGTGGCGTAACGGAGGCCGGCTCGGCGCCAGCCGCTGCGATAGGCCGGGTGGCCCTGTAACACGGTGTTACTTGCGACGGCCCGGCGGATCGCCTCGCGGACGCCCGCGTCGGGGCTCGGTCTGATCTCCACGCGCACTGCGCCGGGAGCCTAGAGCGTGTCCCGACCCGAAAGCGGTAAACGCCCTGCGCAGGGCCAAATCCCTCCTTCGGGTGATGGCCGGCCCCTGTTCGCCCCGGGAGAATCAGCCCGTCTGACGCCAATCTGTGGACCTGGGGAGGTTCCCGAATGTTGCAGTGGAAGGTTGTACTCACGCTCGTGGCAGCCGCGGTCGTCGCGTCCGTCGGCGGCGATCTGGACTGGCTCCGTACCTTCGGCTGGTAAACGGCTGACGTTGAACGCGCTGGCGTTGCCGCCCCCGCGACTCGCTGCGCTCGTCGTCCCCGTCTCGGTCTTCGGGCTCGGGGTCGTCGGCGCTGCGACGTACTCACTGATCGTGGGTGGCGCCAGCGTGGCCACACTCGCTTCGATCGTCGCGCTCTTCGCGGCCTGTGTGCTGGCCGAGCGGTATCCGGTCAGCCTCGACGGCGTGGATGCGGGCGGCGTGACGCTGTCGTACTCGTTCGTGATCGCCGCCGTCGTGCTGTTCGGCTGGGAAGCAGGCGTGATCGTGGTCGCCGCGTCGACCGCGATCATGCAGCTCGTCCAGCACCGCCCGGCGATCCGCGTCACGTTCAACGTCGCCGTCTTCTCGATCGCCGCGCTCGCCTGCGCGGTCGCGATCGCGCCGCTCCACACGGACGGCGCCGTCGCACTCGTCGCCACGGTCTCGATCGCTGCGGCCGTCAACTACCTCGTGAACATGCTCCTGATCACGGCGGCGGTCGCGGTCAGCTCGGACAAGTCCTACGTCGGGCTGCTCCAGACGAACGTGCGCGGGACGATCGTCCCGTTCGCGCTGATGGGCTCGGCCTCGCTGATGCTCGTCGTGCTCTGGGAACGCTCGCCGTTCCTCTCCTTCGTGCTCGTCGGCCCGCTGCTGGCGATCGCGCTCTACCAGCGCTCGACCTACCGCGCGCTCCGCGCGATGCGGCTCGCGCTCACCGACCCGCTCACGAACCTCGGTAACCACCGCCACTTCCACGAGCGCCTGCAGCGCGAGCTCGCGCAGGCCGAGGAGAAGAACCAGCCGCTCTCCCTCTGCCTCGTGGACATCGACGACTTCAAGCGGATCAACGACCGCTTCGGTCACCCGGCCGGCGACGGCGTGCTCGGCCAGGTCGGCAAGCGCCTGCGCCAGGGCGGCGAAGCCTTCCGCCTCGGCGGCGACGAGTTCGCGGTGCTGATGCCCGGCCTCAGCGGCAAGCATGCGTTCACCGCCGCCAGCTCGATCGTCGATCGCGTCGCAGCGCTCGACCTCGAGCACATCGGATCCATCACGGTCAGCGCCGGCCTGGCGACCTTCCCGGTCCAGGGCGTCGGCCGCGACGAGCTGATCAGGCTTGCCGACTCCGCGCTCTACTGGGCGAAGGAGCACGGCAAGAACCAGGTACGGGCCTATCGTCCGGACGTGGTCGAGCTGGCAGAGCTGCGGCGTCTGGCAGCCGGCCCCGACCGGGCGGCCCGTTACCGGGCAGCGGCGAGCCTCGCCAAAGCGGTCGACGCGCGCGACGCCTACACAGGCAGCCATTCCGAGCGCGTCGGCGAGCTCGCCGCACGTATCGCTGTGCGCATGAACGCCGACCCGGAGCAGGTCGAGCTGATCCGGCTCGCCGGCTCCCTGCACGACCTCGGCAAGCTCGCGATCCCGGAGGAGATCCTGCGCAAGCCGGCGCCGCTGACCGAGGCCGAGCGCCTCGTGCTCGAGCGGCACCCGCAGATCGGCTACCGGATGCTCGAGAGCCTCGGCGTCGACCCCGTCGCCGAGTGGGTGCTGCACCACCATGAGCGCTGGGACGGCGCGGGCTACCCCGACGGCGTCTACGGCGAGGCGATTCCACTCGGCGCACGAATCATCTTCGTGGCCGACGCCTACGACGCGATGACGTCGGACCGCGTCTACCGGCGACGCCTGACAGCCGAAGACGCGTTGCTCGAACTGCAGCGCTGCGCGGGCACGCAGTTCGACCCCGACGTCGTCGCCGCGTTCGCCGAGGAGCTGGGCCTGGTGCGCCCGGTTCCCGCGCTTGCTTCCTGAGAACCCGTTCCGGGATGGGGACTCGCTGCCGGGGTGCGCTGGGCGCGTGCGATGCAAGGACGCAGGGAGCGCTCGTATCGAACAGATACGGGCGCGACTGAGGACGCGGCAGCGTGCCGCCCAGCGCGGCCCGGCGGCACAGCTCCCCATTCCGGGACGGGTTCCGAACCCGTTCGAGGCTCCCGCGGCCGTCGCGGCCGACCGATGAGTGAGTAAGAGGGCTACGGAGGCCTGACCATGAACGAGACCCCCGTTCGGGCGGAGCGGGTTGCGGCGGAAGAAGCAGCGGGAGAGCAACAGGCGCTGGCGCGCCTCCTGCCCCTGCTCATTCCCGTCGTCGCGGCCGGCGGAGCTGTGCTCGTCGCCTCGATCCTCAGCCTCGGAGTCGCGCGACCGACGGTCGTCTCGGCGATCGGGATCGGCGCGCTCCTTCTGGCCGCACTGCTTGCCGAGGCCTATCGGATCCCCCTCGAGGCACTGCCGGACGGGTACGTGTCGCTCGCCGCAGTCTTCTTCGTCGGCGCCGCCGTGCTCTTCGGGCCGGCGGAGGCGACGATCGTCGCCGTCTCCGTGCGGGCGACGCTCGACCTCGCGGAGCGGCGACCTGCGCCCCGTCTGCTCTACAACGCAGGGGCCTACGCGCTCAGCGCGGCGGCCGCCGGGGCCGCCGCATGGTGGATCGAGAGCTCGTCCGACACGGTCCTCGTGCTGGAGGTGCTCCTGGCTTCCGCCGCCTACTACGTCGTCAACGTCGTGCTCGTCTCGGCGGCCCTGTCGCGTCTGGGCGACGAGCCCTTCTTCGACGTGCTGCCACGAAGCGTCTACGGGACGGTCCTCCCGTTCGCGATCATGAGCTCGGGGACGCTCATGCTCACGATCCTGTGGGACCGTTCCCCGCTGCTCTCCCTCGCACTGATCGGACCGCTGCTCGCGGTCGCGCTGTACCAGCGCTCGGTTCACCGCGCGCTCGTGGCGACGAGGCTTGCTCTCACCGACGCGCTCACCGGCCTCGGCAACCAACGCCACTTCCAGGAGCGGCTCCAGCAGGAACTGGACGGCGCCGAGCGCGCGGGCCGGCCGCTCGCGCTCTGCCTCCTTGACGTCGACGCGCTCAAGAGCGTGAACGACAGGCTCGGCCATCCTGAGGGCGACCGGCTGCTCCGGGAGGTGGCCGGCTCGCTCAGGCACGGAGGCGAAGCGTTCCGCGTCGGCGGTGACGAGTTCGCGTTGCTGCTGCCGGGGTGCGACGAGGCGCGCGCACTGCGCACGGCCGAGGCACTGCTCGCCCGCATCGAGCCTCGGCTCTCCGCCGGAGTCGCCGTCTATCCGGGCTGCCTCGCAGCACGAAGCGAGCTCTACCGTGCGGCCGACGACGCCCTGTACGCCGCGAAGGGTGCGGGCGGCAACTGCGTGTCGCTCTACCGCGTCTAGAGCGGGATGTTGCCGTGCTTGCGGCTGGGACGCTCCTCGCGCTTGGTCAGCGCGGTCTCGAGCGCGTCGATCAGGACGGGCCGCGTGCGCCGCGGCTCGATCACCTCGTCGACGTAGCCGCGCTCGGCAGCGGTGTACGGGTTCGCGAAGCGCTCCCGGTAGTCGGCGATCAGCTCCTCGCGGCGCGCGTCCGGGTCGTCCGACTCCGCGAGCTCGCGCCGGAAGACGATGTTGACGGCGCCCTCCGGGCCCATCACGGCGACCTCGGCCGTCGGCCACGCGAAGTTGAAGTCGGCGCGGATGTGCTTCGAGCTCATGACGTCGTAGGCGCCGCCGTAGGCCTTCCGCGTGATCACCGCGAGCTTCGGCACAGTCGCCTCGGCGTAGGCGTAGAGGAGCTTCGCGCCGTGGCGGATGATCCCGCCCCACTCCTGTGACGTCCCCGGCAGGAAGCCCGGCACGTCGACGAAGGTCACCAGGGGGATGTTGAACGCGTCGCAGAAGCGGACGAAGCGCGCCGCCTTGACGCTCGAGTCGATGTCGAGGACGCCGGCGAGCGCGCGCGGCTGGTTCCCGATCACGCCGACCGAGTGCCCGCCGAGCCGGGCCAGGCCGACGACGATGTTCTCGGCCCAGCGCTCGTGCACTTCGAGGAACTCGCCGTCGTCGACGACCCGCTCGATCACCTGCTTCATGTCGTACGGCCGGGCGGGGTCGTTCGGGACGATCGAGTCGAGCTCGGCGTCTTCGCGGTCGCGCGCGTCGGTCGCCTCGACGTACGGCGGCGGATCGACGTTGTTCTGCGGCAGGAAGCTGAGCAGGTAGCGCGCGTCGTCCAGGCACGCCTCCTCGTCGGGCGAGCTGAAGTGCGCGACGCCGGAGCGCGAAGCGTGCGTGGCCGCGCCGCCGAGCTCCTCGAAGCTGACCTCCTCGCCCGTGACGGTCTTCACCACGTCGGGGCCGGTGATGAACATGTAGGACGACCCCTCGACCATCAGCACGAAGTCCGTGATCGCGGGCGAGTAGACGGCGCCGCCCGCGCAGGGCCCCATCACGAGGCTGAGTTGCGGGATCACGCCCGAGCACTGCACGTTGCGCCAGAAGATCTCCGCGTAGCCGGCGAGGCTGACGACGCCTTCCTGGATCCGCGCCCCGCCCGAGTCGTTGATCCCGATCACCGGGCAGCCGTACTTCGCGGCGAGGTCCATGACCTTGCAGATCTTCTCGGCGAAGACCTCGGAGAGACTGCCGCCGAAGACGGTGAAGTCCTGCGAGAAGACGAAGACCTTGCGGCCGAAGATCGTCCCGTAGCCGGTGACGACGGCGTCGCCGTACGGGCGGCGCTCGAGCATCCCGAAGTTGGACTCGCGGTGGCGGACGTAGCGGTCGAGCTCGACGAACGAGTCCGGGTCGAGCAGGCGCACCACGCGCTCGCGCGCGAGCAGCTTGCCGGCGGCGCGCTGCTTCTCGACCGCGCTCTGGCTGCCGGCGTGCAGCGCCTCGTCTCGCAGCTGTCGGAGCCGCTCGAGCTTGCCGCGCGTCGACTCCTCGGTCTGCGGCGGGCTCTCGTCGGTCGTGGCCATGGCGCGGAGCGTACTTCGTTCCGGGGACAGTCCCGGGACTGTCCCCAGGGCGCTTCTCAATGTCGAGGCACCCACCGCCGATCGTCCTGCTCGCGGGGCGTATCCGAGGATTTGCGGGGACTGTCCCGGGACTGTCCCTCTGGCTCCGCAAATAGAGTCGAGACCATGGCGCTCGACCGCTCGACGATCTGGCCCTTCCGCGACGGCGAGCCGGGCGAGTTCTACTACTCGCGCTACGGCAACCCGACGCAGGCGGCGGCCGAGCGCGCGCTGGGCGAGCTCGAAGGCGGCGAGGCGCTGCTCTTCGCCTCCGGCACGGGCGCCGAGACGGCGGTGGTGCTCGCGCTGCTCGAGCCCGGCGCGACGATCGCGCTCGCCGAGGGCGGCTATTACGGGACGTCGGTGCTCTTCCGCGAGCTCGGGCGCTGGGGCCTGCGCTACGTCGAGTTCGACCAGACCGGCCCGCCCCCGGAGGGCGCCGACCTGATCTGGCTCGAAGCGCCGTCGAACCCGTTCCTGACGATGCCCGACCTGGAAGCGGCCGCCCGCCACCCCTCCCCCGTGCTGGTGGACGCGACGGCCTCCACCCCGGTTTACCTGCGCGCGCTCGAGCGCGGCGCCGACCTCGTCCTGCACTCGGCGACGAAGTTCCTGACCGGCCACCACGACGTGCTGCTCGGCGCGGTCGTCTGCAACGACCAGGCGCGTGCGCAACGCCTGCGCGAGTTCCGCGGCCGCTCCGGGATCACGGCGCCGGCCGAGAGCGCCTGGCTCCTGCAGCGCGGCCTGAAGACGCTCGAGGTGCGGATGCTCAGGCACACGGAGAACGCGACGGCGATCGCCGAGCGGCTCGAGCGCCACGAGGCGGTGGAGCGGGTCCGCTACCCGGGCTTCGGCGGCCTGCTCTCGTTCGACGTCGCCGGCGGCGCCGAGGCGGCGAACAGGCTCGAGGGGGCGACGACGAAGATCGTCAACGCTACGAGCCTCGGCGGGGTCGTCTCGACGCTCGAGACGCGCAGCCGCTGGGAAGGAAACCGCGTGCCGGACAACCTTGTCCGCCTGAGCGTCGGCCTCGAACCGGTCGAGGAGCTCTGGGACGACCTGAATCGGGCGCTGAGCAGCTAGATTCCGGGCCCGAGGAGGGTCGCGACGCGTTGGAACACGCGTGGTGACCCGAGACCCGCAGTTTCGCCCACTAGGAGGAACAACTTGGCGGCATCGAGACAGGGCTCACGACGCACTGCGGCGCGCCGCGCCGCGAAAGCGAACGACGTTGCGAACGGCGCCGTCGACACAGCTGAACTCCAGGAGCTGCTGAACGCGCTGAGGGCCGCCAAGCGCGGCGAGCTCGGCGTCCGGCTCTCGACGCGCAAGTCCGGGATCGTGGGCGAGCTCGGGCGCGCGTTCAACGAGCTGGCCGCGACTCGGGAACAGACGACGAAGGAGCTCCTGCGGGTGAGCGCCGCCGTCGGCCGCGACGGGAAGCTGACCGAGCGCGCACGGTTGAGCGGAAGCGAGGGCTCGTGGGCGACGAAGCTCGAAGCGGTCAACGCGCTGATCGACGACCTCGTCCGGCCGACGCGCGAGGTGGGCCGCGTGCTCGACGCCGTGGCCGAGGGCGACCTCTCGCAGAAGATGGTGCTCGAGATCGACGGGCAGCCCGTCAAGGGCGAGTTCGCCCGCATCGGCTCGACGGTGAACGCGATGGTCGGGCAGCTCTCCGCCTTCGCGGCCGAGGTCACGCGCGTCGCGCGCGAGGTCGGCACGGAGGGCAAGCTCGGGGGGCAGGCGCGCGTCAAGGGCGTCTCGGGCGTCTGGAAGGACCTGACCGACTCGGTCAACCAGATGGCGTCGAACCTGACCGCCCAGGTGCGGGACATCGCGGACGTCACGAAGGCAGTCGCCGAAGGCGACCTGAGCCGGAAGGTGACCGCCGACGTGCAGGGCGAGGTGGCGGAGCTCAAGACCACGGTCAACACGATGGTCGACCAGCTCGCGACCTTTGCCGACGAGGTCACGCGCGTCGCCCGCGAGGTCGGCAACGAGGGCATCCTCGGAGGCCAGGCACAGGTCCGCGGTGTGTCTGGCGTGTGGCGCGACCTGACCGAGAACGTGAACACGCTCGCGGGGAACCTGACGAGCCAGGTGCGCAACATCGCGACCGTCACGACTGCGGTCGCGAACGGCGACCTCAGCCGCAAGATCACCGTCGACGTCAAGGGCGAGGTGCTCGAGCTGAAGGAGACCATCAACACGATGGTCGACCAGCTCCGCTCGTTCTCGTCCGAGGTCACGCGCGTCGCGCGCGAGGTCGGCACCGAGGGACGCCTCGGCGGGCAGGCGTACGTCGAGGGCGTCTCGGGCGTCTGGAAGGACCTCACGGACAACGTGAACACGCTCGCCGGCAACCTGACGAGCCAGGTTCGCAACATCGCCGAGGTCACGACCGCCGTGGCCCAGGGTGACCTCGGTCGAACGATCACAGTCGAGGCAGCCGGCGAGGTCGCCGAGCTGAAGAACACGATCAACACGATGGTCACGCAGCTCTCGACGTTCGCCGACGAGGTCACGCGCGTCGCGCGCGAGGTCGGCACCGAGGGCCGGCTCGGCGGCCAGGCGGAGGTCGAGGGCGTGTCCGGAACGTGGCGCGCCCTGACCGAGAGCGTGAACACGCTCGCCGGCAACCTCACGAGCCAGGTTCGCAACATCGCCGAGGTCACGACGGCGGTCGCGAAGGGCGACTTGACCAAGCAGATCACGGTCGAGGCCGCCGGCGAGGTCGCCGCGCTCAAGAACACGATCAACACGATGGTCGAGCAGCTGTCCGGGTTCGCGGACGAGGTCACGCGCGTCGCGCGCGAGGTCGGCACGAAGGGCCAGCTGGGCGGACAGGCCCAGGTCGAGGGCGTCTCCGGCACGTGGCGCGCGCTCACCGAGAGCGTCAACAACATGGCCTCGAACCTGACGAGTCAGGTCCGCAACATCGCCGAGGTCACGACCGCGGTCGCGACCGGCGACCTCTCGAAGAAGGTCACGGTCGACGTCAAGGGCGAGGTGCTCGAGCTGAAGAGGACCGTCAACACGATGGTCGACCAGCTCTCCACCTTCGCCGACGAGGTCACCCGCGTCGCCCGCGAGGTCGGCACCGAGGGCCGCCTCGGCGGCCAAGCGCAAGTCAAGGGCGTTTCCGGGGTCTGGAAGGACGTGACCGAGAACGTGAACACCCTCGCCGGCAACCTCACCGGCCAGGTCCGCAACATCGCCGAGGTCACCACCGCGGTCGCCAACGGCGACCTCAGCCGCAAGATCACGGTCGAGGCGGCCGGCGAGGTCGCCGAGCTGAAGAACACGGTGAACCTGATGGTCGACCAGCTCTCGACCTTCGCCGACGAGGTCACCCGCGTCGCGCGCGAGGTCGGCACCGAGGGTCAGCTGGGCGGGCAGGCCCAGGTCCGGGGCGTCAGCGGCGTCTGGAAGGACCTGACCGAGAACGTGAACACGCTCGCCGGAAACCTCACCGGCCAGGTGCGCAACATCGCCGAGGTCACCACGGCCGTCGCGACCGGCGACCTCTCGAAGCAGATCACGGTCGACGCCAGCGGCGAGGTGCTCGAGCTCAAGGAGACGATCAACACGATGGTCGACCAGCTGCGCTCGTTCGCAGCCGAGGTCACGCGCGTCGCGCGCGAGGTGGGCACCGAGGGCCGTCTCGGCGGCCAGGCCGAGGTCGAGGACGTCACGGGCGTCTGGCGCGACCTGACCGAGAACGTCAACTTCATGGCCGGCTCGCTGACGTCCCAGGTGCGGAACATCGCCGACGTAACGACCGCCGTCGCGAACGGCGACCTCAGCCGCAAGATCACCGTCGAGGTGCGCGGCGAGCTCCTCGAGCTCAAGGACACCGTCAACACGATGGTCGACCAGCTGCGCTCGTTCGCGGCCGAAGTGACGCGCGTCGCGCGCGAGGTGGGCACCGAGGGCCGTCTCGGCGGCCAGGCGCAGGTCGAGGGCGTCAGCGGCGTGTGGCGCGACCTGACCGAGAACGTGAACACGCTCGCCGGCAACCTGACCGGCCAGGTCCGCAACATCGCCGACGTCACGACGGCGGTCGCGAACGGCGACCTCAGCCGCAAGATCACGGTCGACGTCAAGGGCGAGGTCGCGGAGCTCAAGGACACGATCAACACGATGGTCGACCAGCTCTCGGCCTTCGCGGACGAGGTCACCCGCGTCGCCCGCGAGGTCGGCACCGAGGGGCGGCTCGGCGGGCAAGCGCAGGTCGAGGGCGTCAGCGGCGTCTGGAGGGACCTGACGGAGAGCGTGAACACCCTCGCCGGGAACCTCACGAGCCAGGTCCGCAACATCGCGGAAGTCACGACCGCGGTCGCGACCGGCGACCTGGGCAAGAAGATCACCGTCGACGTCCGCGGCGAGGTGCTCGAGCTGAAGGAGACGATCAACACGATGGTCGACCAGCTCTCGACCTTCGCGGCCGAGGTCACGCGCGTCGCGCGCGAGGTCGGCACCGAGGGCCGCCTCGGTGGTCAGGCGGAGGTCGAGGGCGTCAGCGGCGTCTGGCGCGGCCTGACCGAGAACGTCAACGAGATGGCCGCGTCGCTGACGCGAAACCTCCGCGCGATCGCCGACGTCTCGACGGCGGTCACCCAGGGCGACCTCACGCGCTCGGTGACGACCGAGGCGCAGGGGGAGGTCTCGGACCTGCGCGACAACATCAACCAGATGATCGCGACGCTCCGCGAGACGACCCAGCGCAATGCGGAGCAGGACTGGCTGAACTCGAACCTCGCCCGCTTCGGCGGGATCCTCCAAGGGCAGCGCGAGCTGAAGACCGTCTCGCGCCTGATCATGAGCGAGCTGACGCCGCTCGTCTCGGCGCGCCACGGCGCCTTCTTCACCGCGCAGGGCGACGGCGAGGACGCCGAGCTCCGGCTGCTCGCGAGCTACGGCTACAAGGAGCGCAAGAAGGTCTCGAACCGCTTCAAGCTCGGCGAGGGCCTCGTCGGACAGGCCGCGATGGAGAAGCAGTCGATCCTGATCGAGGATCCACCGGAGGACTACATCCGCGTCGCGTCGGCGCTCGGCGAGGCCGTTCCGCGCAACATCATCGTGATGCCGGTCCTGTTCGAGGACCAGGTGCTGGCCGTCGCGGAGCTCGCGGCCTTCCACACGTTCACGCCGGTGCAGCTGACGTTCCTCGACCAGGTCGCCGAGACGATCGGCGTCGTGCTGAACACGATCCAGGCCAACATGCGCACCGAGGAGCTGCTCGAGCAGTCCCAGTCGCTCGCGCAGGAGCTCCAGAGCCAGTCCGAGGAGCTGCAGACGCAGCAGGAGGAGCTCCAGCAGCGAAACGAGGAGCTCGAGGAGACCGCGACCACGCTGCGCGCGTCGGAGGAGCTGCTCCAGCAGCAGCAGGAGGAGCTGCAGCAGACGAACGAGGAGCTCGAGGAGAAGGCGCGCCAGCTCGAGGACCAGAACGCGCGCATCGAGATCAAGAACGAGGAGATCGAGCTCGCCCGTGCCGCGCTCGAGGAGAAGGCGGAGCAGCTCGCGCTCTCCTCGAAATACAAGAGCGAGTTCCTCGCGAACATGTCGCACGAGCTGCGCACGCCGCTCAACTCGCTCCTGATCCTCGCGAAGCTCCTCTCGGACAACCCGGAGGAGAACCTCTCAGAGAAGCAGATGGAGTTCGCGAAGACGATCCACTCGGCCGGCTCCGATTTGCTCGACCTGATCAACGACATCCTCGACCTCTCGAAGGTCGAGGCGGGAAAGATGGAGCTCGCGACGACCGACGTCCCGCTCGGCGACCTGCGCGAGCGGATCGAGCGCGCGTTCCTTCCGATCGCCGAGCAGAAGGGCCTCGAGTTCGAGGTCGCCGTCAGCGGCGCGAACGTCCCGCCCGCGATCCACACCGACGGGCTGCGGCTCGAGCAGATCCTCCGCAACCTGCTCTCGAACGCGTTCAAGTTCACCGACGAGGGCCGCGTCGGGCTCCGGATCGAGTCGGCGCCCACGGGCGACCGCTACATGAGCGAGCGGCTCAACCACGCCGACGCCGTGCTGGCGTTCGTCGTCTCCGACACCGGGATCGGGATCCCGCACGACAAGCTCCGCCTGATCTTCGAGGCGTTCCAGCAGGCCGACGGGACCACGAGCCGGCGCTACGGCGGCACCGGCCTCGGCCTCTCGATCAGCCGCGAGATCGCCGGCCTGCTCGGCGGCGAGATCCGCGCCGAGTCGACCCTCGGGGAGGGCGCGACGTTCACGCTCTACCTGCCGGCGACCTACGCGCCGCCGCCCGTGCGCGAGCAGCCGGTGGTCGAGCCGCCCGCGCTGCCGGTGCCGCCAGAGTCGCTCGACGACCTCGACCCGTCCCTCCTGCTCCCGAGCGACGTCGCCGACGACCGCGAGGAGCTCGGCGACGGCGACCGCGTCGTGCTGATCGTCGAGGACGACGCCGAGTTCGCGCGCACCGTGCAGGACGTCGCGCGCGAGCACGGGTTCAAGACGCTCGTCGCGCTGCGCGGCGACACGGGCCTCGCGCTCGCGCACGAGTTCAAGCCCGACGCGATCCTGCTCGACATGCGGCTGCCGGGACTCGACGGGAACATCCTGCTCGACCGGCTCAAGCACCACCCGGCCACCCGGCACATCCCGGTGCACATCGTCTCGGGCGTCGACGGCCGCCAGCAGGCGCTGCGGGCGGGCGCGGTCGCGTTCCTGGAGAAGCCCGTCACGCGCGAAGGGCTCGCGGACGCGTTCTCCGCGATCGAGAGCTTCATCGACCGCGCCGCGCGCAACCTGCTCGTGGTCGAGGACGACGAGCAGCAGCGGCGGGCGATCGTCGACCTCGTCGGCGCCGGCGACGACGTGAACGTGGTCGCGGTCGGCAACGGCGAGGAAGCGCTCGCCGCGCTCGAGGAGACGACGTTCGACTGCATGGTCCTCGACCTCAAGCTGCCCGGCAAGGGCGGCTTCGCGCTGCTCGAGCAGGTCAAGAAGAGTGAGCGCCACCGCGACGTGCCGGTGATCGTCTACACGGGGAAGGACCTCACGCGTCAGGAGGAAACGCGCCTGCGCAAGTACGCGGAGACGATCATCGTCAAGGACGTCCGCTCACCCGAACGCCTGCTCGACGAGACCGCGCTCTTCCTCCACCGCGTCGAGTCGCACCTGCCGCCTGAGCGCCGCCGCGTGCTCGAGCAGCTCCACTCCTCGGACGCCGTCTTCCAGGGGCGGAAAGTCCTGATCGTCGACGACGACATCCGCAACGTGTTCGCGCTCGCGAGCGTGCTCGAGGGCTACGGGATGGAGGTCGTCTACGCGGAGAACGGCCACGAGGGTCTCGCGCGGCTCAACGAGCACGCTGACGTCGACCTCGTGCTGATGGACATCATGATGCCGGAGCTCGACGGCTACCAGACGACCGAGGCGATCCGGGCGCTGGAGCAGTTCCGCCGGCTCCCGATCATCGCGCTGACCGCGAAGGCGATGAAGGGCGACCGCGAGAAGTCGATCGTCGCCGGCGCCTCCGACTACATCACGAAACCCGTCGACACCGACCAGCTGCTCTCGTTGATGAGGGTCTGGCTGTACCAGTAGCACGATGGCGACCGAGACACGCGACGTCGAGGAGATCGAGGTCGCCCTCCTGCTCGAGGCGATCTACCGTCGCTACGGGTTCGACTTCCGCGAGTACGCGCCCGCGTCGCTCAAGCGCAGGCTCTGGCGCCGTACTCACGCCGAAGGGCTGACGACGATCTCGGCGCTCCAGGACCGGGTCCTGCACGACTCGGCGTGCATGGAGCGGCTGCTGCTCGACCTCTCGATCAACGTCACCTCGATGTTCCGGGACCCGTCGTTCTACGCGGCCTTCCGCGAGAAGGTGGCGCCGCTGCTCCGCACCTATCCGTTCACGCGGATCTGGATCGCCGGCTGTTCGACCGGCGAGGAGGTGTACTCGCTGGCGATCGTGCTCGAGGAGGAGGGATTGCTCGACCGGGCCCGGATCTACGCGACCGACATCAACGAGGCCGTCCTCGAGCGGGCCCGCCGGGGAGTCTTCGACCTGGACAAGATGCAGGAGTTCACGCAGAACTACTTGCAGTCGGGCGGAACGCGTGCATTCTCCGAGTACTACCTCGCCGACTACGGCGGGGTGGTCTTCGACCGCCGCCTCGTCGAGAACGCGGTGTTCGCACAGCACAACCTCGTCTCCGACCGCAGCTTCAACGAGTTCCACGTGATCGTGTGCAGGAACGTGATGATCTACTTCGACCGCTCGCTCCAGGAACGCGTCTTCAGCCTCTTCCACGAGAGCCTGGTGCGCTTCGGCGTGCTCGCGCTCGGCCACAAGGAGACGATCAGGTTCTCGTCCACGGCCGACCAGTACGTGGAGCTCGACCTGCGGGAGCGGATCTGGAGGAAGGCCGCATGACCTACGAGCTGATCGCGATCGGCGCCTCGTGGGGAGGGCTTCGCGCGGTCGGTGAGATCCTGGCCGCGCTGCCCGACGACCTGGACGCGGCCGTCGTCGTCGCCCAGCATCGTGCGAGCGACCCCGTCGGGCTCGCCGGTCTGCTCGGGACCCGCACGCGGCTCCGCGTCACCGAGGTCGACGACAAGGAGCCGATCGAGAGGGGCCGCGTCTACCTCGCCCCGCCCGGCTACCACACGTTGGTCCAGCCGGGGTACCTCTCGCTCTCGGCCGACGCGCCCGTCCGCTTCGCCCGCCCCTCGATCGACGTCCTCTTCGAGTCGGCCGCCGACGCCTACCGCGAGCGCGTGATCGGCGTCGTGCTGACCGGCGCCAACGACGACGGCGCCGCCGGCCTGGCCCGGATCAAACAGCTCGGGGGAGTCGCGATCGTCCAGGACCCGCGGACTGCCGAGCGCGCGGAGATGCCCGGCGCCGCGCTCACGGCGACCCCGGCCGACGCGGTGCTCCCGCTCGAGGAGATCGGTCCCTTCCTCTACGGGCTGGTCGTGCAGCCGGCCGGCGACCGGGTGCAGGCGTGAGCGCCCCGGAACGCGTCAACCTGCTCCTCGTCGACGACGTCGAGGAGAACCTCGTCGCTCTGCGCGCGATCCTCGAGCCGCTCGACCAGAACCTCGTCAACGCGCGCTCCGGGGAGGAAGCCCTCCGCGCGCTGCTGCACGACGAGTTCGCCTGCATCCTGCTCGATGTGCAGATGCCGGGGCTCGACGGCTTCGAGACGGCGACCCTGATCAAGCAGCGCGAGCGGACGAGCCATGTCCCGATCATCTTCCTGACCGCGCTCTCGAAGGAGGAGGGCCACGTCTTCCGCGGCTACTCCGCCGGCGCGGTCGACTACCTCTTCAAGCCGTTCGAGCCCGAGCTGCTGCGGTCGAAGGTGGCCGTCTTCGTCGACCTCCACCGCAAGACGAAGGAGCTCGAGCGCCAGGCGGAGCTGCTCCGGGAGCGCGAGCTCGCGCAGGAGCGGCGCGTCCGCGAGGAGCGGTACCGCCAGCTCGCCGACGCGATGCCCCAGATCGTCTGGACGTCGGACCAGCACGGTCGCGTCGTTTACTACAACCGCCGCTGGTTCGACTACACCGGCGAGGCGACCTCCGACCTGAGCGAGCTCGGGTGGACGCGCGCAGTCCACCCCGACGACCTGCCGGGCGTGATCGCCAGGCGCGAGCAGACGCTCGCGTCGGGTGAAGTCTTCGAGGCGGAGTTCCGGCTCCGCGCCGCGGACGCTTCGTATCGCTGGCACCTCGGGCGAGCGGTCCCGATCCGGGGCGCGGAGGGCGAGATCGACTTCTGGGTCGGGACGGCGACTGACATCCACGACCACAAGCGCACGCAGCAGGCGCAGCTGTTCCTGCTCGGGGCCGGCGACAGGCTCGCCTCCACGCTCGACTACGTCGAGGCGCTGCGCGAGGTCGCCCGGGCGGCCGTGCCCGCCGTCGCCGACTGGTGCACCGTGCACTTGCTCGAGGACGACACGCTCGAGCAGGTTGCGGTCACCCACGTCGACCCGCAGAAGCTCGTGTACGCCGAGGAGCTCCAGCGACGGTATCCGCCGACCGCGCACACTGCGGCCCTCGAGGTCGTGCGGACCGCGAAGCCGCAGCTCGCGCACGAGCTCTCCGAGGAGACGATTCGGGCCGCGACCGTCGACGACCTTCACTTCGGGCTGGTCAAGGAGCTCGGGCTGCGCTCGCTCATGTCGGTGCCCCTGGTCGTACGCGACCGGATCCTCGGCGCGATCACGTTCGCCACCGCCGAGTCGGAGCGCCTCTACGACGAGAGCGACCTCGCGTACGCCGAGGAGCTCGGCCGACGGGCGGCCGCGGCGGTCGAGAACGCCCGCCTCTACGCCCAGGCCGAGGAGCAGGCGCGGGCGGCGCGCGTGCTGGCTGCGGTCGCCGACGCGGTCGTGCTCGTCGACAACGACGACGTCGTGCGGCTCTGGAATCAGGGCCGCGACGACGATCACGGGGATCGAGGCCAAGGACGCGGTCGGGCGGCCGATCGCGCAGCTGCTCCCCGCGTGGGACGAGATCGCTCACCGGATCCCGGTCGCCGCCGGCCCCGGCGAGCCCGTTCGCGCCGAGACCGTGCCGGTCGAGATCAGCGGGCGCGAGGTCTGGGTCTCCGGCTCCGGCGTCGGCTTCGACGAGGGCACCGTCTACGCGTTCCGCGACCTGACGGAGGAGCGCGCGCTCGAGCAGATGCGCAGCGACTTCGTCGCCACCGTCTCGCACGAGCTGCGGACACCGCTCGCCGCCATCTACGGCGCCGCGCTCACGATCCGGCGCCCCGGCCTCGAGCTCGACGATGAAACGCGCGACCACCTGCTCCACGTGATCGCGACCGAGTCGGACCGCCTGGCGCAGATCATCGAGGACCTCCTGCTCGCGAGCTTCCTCGACTCCGGGAAGCTGCACCTGACGATCGAGGAGTGCGACCCGCGCGAGCTCGCGGCCGGCGTGCTCCACGCCGCCGCGACGCACGTGCCGGAGAACGTCGAGCTCGGGCTGGACGTCGAGGCGGACGTCCCCTCGGTGCGGGCCGACCGCAACCAGCTCACGCAGGTGCTCGGCAACCTCCTCGACAACGCAGTCAAGTACTCGCCCGACGGCGGCAACGTGCGCGTGCGGATCGAGCGGAGCGGCGGCTCGGTGCGGTTCACGGTCTCCGACACCGGGCTCGGGATCCCCGTGGCCGAGCAGCGGCGGATCTTCGAGAAGTTCTACCGCCTCGACCCCCACATGGCCCGCGGGATCGGCGGCACCGGGCTCGGCCTCTACATCTCGAGGGAGCTCGTCCGCCGCCTCGACGGGCGGATCTGGGTCGAGTCGGTCGAGGGCGCGGGCTCGACGTTCTTTGTCGAGCTACCGGCGGCGGCGTCGAGCGCGCGGCGGCGGCGCGAGGCGGTCACGTCCTAGGAGCCGGAGGCCGGATTCGAACCGGCGACCTACGCTTTACAAGAGCGTTGCTCTACCAACTGAGCTACTCCGGCGCTCGGAGGATGGTAGCCGCGCCTACTGCAGGACCTGGCGGCCGCGCTGGTGCTGGAGCACCTTCCGCTTGACCCGCTGGAGCGCGTTGTCGATCGTCTTCGTGTCGCAGCCGAGCTCGTCCGCCATCTCCTCGTACGAGCTGCCCTCGAGGTAGAGCCGGAGCGCTTCCGCCTCGAGGTGCGAGAGGCCGGTGCCGAGCGTGAAGACGAGGCTCTGGAGCTCCTCCGTCGAGATCACGACGATCGGCGGCTCGTCCACCGACGGGCCGGGCAGGGCGTCGCCGAGCGTGCAGTCGCTCTCCGAGTCCTGTCCCGCCGGGGTCTGGCTGAACGAGACGTAGCCGTTGAGCGGCGCGTGCTTGTAGCGGGTCGCGGTCTTGATCGCGGTGATGATCTGGCGCGTGACGCAGAGCTCGGCGAAGGAGCGGAACGAGGTCTCCTTGTCGGCTCGGAAGTCCCGAACGGCCTTGTACAGGCCGATCAGGCCTTCCTGGATCAGGTCCTCGCCGTCGCCGCCGGCGAGGAAGTACGAGCTCGCCTTCAGCCGCACGAAGCCCGAATAGCGACGGATCAGCGCGTCGAGCGCGCCCGAGTCGCCGTTCCGCGCGCGCATGACGAGCTGGAGGTCCTCGAGCTCGCGCTGCGCCCGCGTCTGCGTCTGCGTGGTGTGGGCTGGGCGGGCTGCCATGGCGCGCGCGGGTGAACTCTCACCCTGAACTCGAGGCTGAACATAGCAGCGGCTGGACCAAGTTACAAGCGAATTGCAAAGGACCCATCGTGATACGAACAGACGTTCGCTACGTGCGGAAAGGTCTCAGAGACGGATGAGGAACCGTGACGAACTATTCACCGCGGCGGAGCCGCTCGAGCTTCTCGCGGGTCTGCTCGTCGAGCCGGTCGCCCAGGCGGAGCGGGCGGTCGTGCCCCCGCTTCGCGTCGCCCGCGTCGGCGAGGAAGCGCTGCGACGAGACCGTCCGCACCTCTTGCCCGGACACGCCGCGGATGACGCTGTCCGAGGAGACGATGCAGACCTCCTCCCGCCGGCGGTGTTCCGCCGCGAGCCGCTCGAGCAGCGTGTCGGCGTGCTCGGCGAAGCGGATCTCGAGCGGCCCGATCCGCTCGTCGGGCCCCGTGCCGTCGAAGACGAGGATCCCCCGCGCGCCGCTCGTGCCGACGAAGCTCGCGAGCCGGTCGATCAGCTCGCGCGGGTCGCGGAAGCCGCCGGCGTGGAGCAGGTTCCACCCGTCGAAGAGATAGAGCGTCGGGTCAGCCATGCCTGGCGTTCCTGGCGCGGCGCTGGTGGAGCCGGGCTTCGCCCGGCGGGAGCCGTAGCCGGCCAGGGACGTCAGGCACGCTGGCGCCTGACCTCGTAGAGGAGCACAGCGGCCGCGACGCTGACGTTCAGCGACTCGACCGTCCCGGAGAGGGGAATCGAGATCAACTCGTCGCAGGTGCGCCGGACGAGGGGCCGCAGTCCCTTCCCCTCCGCGCCGAAGACGAGTGCGACCCCACCCGAGAGGTCTGCCTCCCACATCGTGCGCGGTGCGTCGCCCGCGGCGCCGACGACCCAGAGCGTCCCGCTCTTGACGTCGGCGAGGTAGCGCGCGAGGTTCGTGACCACGGCCACGGGCACGTGCTCGACCGCGCCGGCCGAAGCGCGCGCGACCGCCGGCGTCACCCGCGCGGAGCCGTGCGCGGGAACCACCACCCCGGTCGCGCCCGCTCCCTCGGCTGTGCGGCAGACGGCGCCGAGGTTGTGCGGGTCGGAGACCTGGTCGAGGCAGACGAGGAGCGGACGCTCGGCCGTGGCGAGCTCGTAGGCGTCGGCGTACCTGTACGGCTCGCACCAAGCGACAACGCCCTGGTGGTCGCGCGTCGCTGCGGCCTCGGTCAGCTCCCGCTCCGGCTTCACCGACACGCGCCGACCGTTCTCGCGCAGCCAGGGCTCGGCCGCGACGGCGCGCTCGGTCGCCCAGACCTCCAGCACGGAGCGCCTCCCCCGCAGCGCCTCGCGAACGGCGCGCCGACCGTAGACCTGCTCGCGGGTCACGAGCGAGGCACGAGCTGGAACCCGTCGGCGACGTCGCGGACGACCCACCCGGCAGACTCGATCTCGCCGCGGAGCCGGTCGGCCTCTTCGAACCGCCGCTCGTCGCGCGCACTCGCCCGCCGCTCGGCGAGCGAGACGACCTCGGGCGGCGCCTCCGCGAGCAACGCCAGCGACGCCAGGCCGAACACGTCGAGCGCGCGCAGCAGCAGGTCATGGTCGCGCCACTCGTGCATCACCGCGAGGGCTTCGGCGGTGTTGAAGTCGTCGTCCAGCGCGGCCGCGAAGCGCTCCCAGGCGTCGGGCGCCGCGGCCTCGGACGGATTGCGGAAGACCTCGCGGAAGCTGTCGGCGCGCGCCTCCGCAGCTGCCAGCGTCTGCTCGGTGAAGTCGAGCGGCTTGCGCCAGTGGCCGGTGAGGAAGAAGACGAGCAGCGTCTCGCGTCCCCAGCGATCGAGCGCGTCGCGGAGCGAGACGACGTTGCCGATCGACTTGTGCATCTCCTCGCCGCCGAAGCGGAGCATGCCGTTGTGGATCCAGATGCGGGCGAACTCGCGCCCCGCGCCGCGCGACTGCGCGATCTCGTCCTCGTGGTGCGGGAAGACGAGGTCGAGGCCGCCTCCGTGGATCTCGAAGCTCGGCCCGAGGAACTTCTCCGCCATCGCCGAGCACTCGATGTGCCAACCCGGCCGGCCTCGGCCCCAGGGCGAATCCCACGCCGTGTCTTCGCCCGGCTTGTTCGCCTTCCAGAGCGCAAAGTCGCGCGGATCCTCCTTGCGCGGGTTCGGCTCCTGCTCCTCGACCTTGTCCGGCCGCTGACCAGACAGCCGCCCGTAGTCGGTGAAGCGGGCGACCCGGAAGTAGACGTCGCCCTCGACTTCGTACGCCAGGTCGAGGCCGACCAGCTCCTCGATCAGCGCGACGATCTCGGGAATCGTCTCGGTGGCCTTCGGCTCGTGGTCGGGCCGCCCGAGTCCGAGGTCGTCGGTGTCCTCGAAGTACCACCGCGTCGCGGCGGCCGCGAGCTCAGCGCTCGCCCCGGGCGCCGCCTCGTAGATCTTGTCGTTGACGTCCGTGACGTTGACGACGAGCGTCACGTCGTACCCGCGGTCGGCGAGCCACCGCCGCAGCCAGAGGGGGAAGACCGAGACCGCGTAGGCGTTGCCGACGTGGATTCGCTGGTACACGGTGGGCCCGCAGTAGTAGACGCCGATCGGCCCGGGCGGCTGCGGCAGCTCCTGCAGCTGCCGCGTGTACGTGTCATAGAGCCGCATCGACCCTCCGCAGGGCCTCGTCGCGCGGCAGTGCCGCGATCACCGCCCACAGCTCCGGCCCCCGTTCACGGCCGGTCAGGACGAGCCGCAGCGCGCGCAGATCGCCGCCGACCGCCTTCAGCTCGCGGACGATCCCCTTCGGGTCCAGACCGGCGAGCTCCTTGAAGCGGAGCAGCGTCTCGGGGGCAACGCGCACAGGTGTCGGCGGCTCGAGGATCAGCTCAGCGTACTCACGGGCTTCGTTCAGATCGCGCGCCCCGCGCAACGCCGGCGCGACCGAGACAGGCGCGTCGACCCGCCGTGCGAGCTCCTCGTCGGAGAGCGCGCCGATCGCGTCGATCGCGAGCCGGCGGATCCGCGGCAGGTCGTAGTGGACGTCGTGCGCGGGCACACCGAGCTCTTCGAGGTACGCGCGCACGGCCTCGGCGGGGATGCCGGTCTCGCGCAGCGAAGCGACCGTCGCCCCTTCTGCGCGCTTGGAAAGCTTCTTCCCGTTCGGCCCGAGGATCAGCCCGTGGTGCACGTACTCGGGCGGGTCGAACCCGAGCGCACGCGCCAGCCGCGTGTGCAGGGCCTCGTTCGGCCGGTGGTCGTTGCCGCGGACGACCCGCGTGATTCCGAAGTCGGCGTCGTCGACGACGCTGGCGAGGTGGTACGTCGGCCGGCCGTCCTCGCGCACCAGCGTGATCCCGTCGAACCGGTCGCCGAGCTCGCGACCCGCCTCGCGGTGGCGCTCGGCGCGCTCGCTCTGCCGCACCGGCCCCTCGTCCCAGGCGACCCCGAGCCACTCGAGGTCGCGGAGGATCGCGTCCTCGCCGCCGGACACGTTCCGCGCAGCGTCAGTGTCGTCGACGCGAAGGAGCAGCCAGTCGCCGAGACGACGGCTGGCCACTGCGCTGAGGGCGTTGCCGACGTGGAGCGAGCCGGTCGGGCTGGGCGCGAAGCGCGTCCTAGACCCAGCCACGCCCGCGGTACAGCTCGAGCCCGCGCTCGAGTGCCTGCTCGATCTGGCCGACCAGTCGGTCGTCGACCCTTTTGACGTGGAAGCACGACTTCCCCTTGAGGAGCCGGAGCAGCTCCGGCTCGAAGAAGCGCTTCGCCTCGGCGTCCGCATAGACCGGCATGTAGTAGAAGCCTGTGTAGCCCTTCTGCTCGATCAGACCGGCGAAGAAGACCTCACTTCGCGGCCGGCCCTCGATCACGACGTCCTTCTCCGAGTAGAGCTGATAGTCGGCCTTGCCCCTAACACCGCCCGAACGGGCGACGAACGGCGGGGAGTAGCGCTCCAGAACCGATTTGATCCGCTCGAACGCCTCGGTGGGCACGGGCACGATGCTAGTCGGCGCCGCCTCAAGGTCAGGTCTGCCCGCGAATTCACGCTTTCGTAAGCGCGTCGTAACCGCCACGCAAGCCCTGTCGGGAACGCTCGCGACACTCGACAAAGGGGGACTCGTGAAAGCACTGACGATCGCGGCCGTGGTCGCGCTGGTTGCGGCCGGCACGGCACTCGCGAACGGCGCCGGCGGGACGACAGGTCCTGCCTTCTACGTGAACGGCAGCGTCTACCGCACCGTCAATACGCCGACCGATCTGTCGAAGACAGGTGCGCCCGCGCACAGCTTCGACACCATCTACGACCTGGGCGGGGCGCAGCTCAACGTCGCCGACGCCGCCCCGGGCGTGAAGGGCTACAACGGCGGCCGCTGGATGGTGCACGCGGTCTCGTTCAACACGAGCTGGGCCGCCACGGTCGCCGCACACGACGCGAACGGAAGCGGCAACCTCGACAGTGCTGCCGAAGTTCGCTCCGCGCTCGCCGATCCAGGCGCCGGCGGAGCCACCGACCTCGGCGTCGTCAAGCAGTTCGTCTGCCCGGCGATCAAGCTCTGAGCCGCCGGAGGCGCGCCCCGGAGCTCACGCTTCACGAGCGCCGGGGCGCTCGCTTCAATTCGACGGAGCATGCGTCGTGCGACCCTCTACGCTCGGCTGATCGACGACCTCCTCATCGCCTGGTTCCAAGAGCACGGCGCCGACCTGCCGTGGCGTCGTACGCGCGACCCGTACGCGGTCCTCGTCTCCGAAGTGATGCTGCAGCAGACGCAGGTGAGCCGGGTCGTGCCCCGGTACGAACTGTGGCTCGAACGATGGCCCGACGCCGGGGCGCTCGCCGCCGCAAGCCCGGCCGAAGTGATCGTCGAGTGGCAAGGCCTCGGCTACAACCGGCGCGCCGTCAACCTGCAGCGCGCCGCACGGGTCGTCGCGGAGCACGGCTGGCCCGACGACCTCACCGAGCTTCCAGGCGTCGGGCCGTACACGGCAGCGGCCGTGCGGGCGTTCGCGTTCGGCGAGGCGGTCGTCCCGCGCGACACCAACGTCCAGCGTGTGGAGGAGCGCACCGGCCACCGCTTCGACGCGTCGAGCGCACAGGCGTTGATGGACCTCGGCCGCACGATCTGCCTCGCGCGCATCCCGCGCTGCGGCGAATGTCCGCTCGCCGTGAAGTGCCCGTCGCGCGGGCGAACGTACGCGCCGCTGCGCAAGCAGTCGCGTTTCGAGGGCTCGTTCCGTCAGCGGCGCGCCGCGACGCTGCGGCAGGTCGCGGTCCGCCCACGGGCGCTGAAGGAGCTCGACGCGGACGCCGTCGAGGCGCTCGAACGCGACGGCCTCGTCGTGCGCACCGACGGGCTCGTCGCCCTACCGCGTTAGCAGCGCGACCGCGGTCGCCGCCAGACCCTCGCCCCGGCCGGTGAAGCCGAGGCCGTCCGTCGTCGTCGCGCGCACCGCCACGCGCACCGTCTCGACGCCGAGGGCGCCCGCCAGAGCCGACCGCATCGCCTCGCGGTGGGGCGCGAGCCGCGGCTCCTCCCCGATCAGGACCACGTCGGCGTTGACGAACTCGAAGCCCACCGCACGCGCACCTTCGTACGCGCGGGCGAGCAGGTCGAGGGACGAGGCGCCCTCCCAGCGCGGGTCACCTGACGGGAACATGGCGCCGATGTCGTCGAGGCCGGCCGCGCCGAGGATCGCGTCGATCAACGCATGTGCGATCACGTCGCCGTCCGAGTGACCGGCGAGCCCGCGTGGGCTCTCGACCCGCACGCCTCCGAGCACGAGCGGAACGCCTGCCTCGAACGCGTGCGCGTCTACACCGATGCCGACGCGGTAGTCGCTCATCCGAGCGGCTCCTGGCGCCCCCGTCTGCCCGCGAAGACGGTGACGGTGTCGAAGCCTGCCGCCCGTGCGTGCTCGACGGCACGCTCGAGGTCGCGGCCGACGTCCTCGGCGAGGTGGGCGTCGGAGGCGAGCGTGATCGGCGCGCCTGCGCGGCGCGCGAGCCCTAGCAGTTCGGCCACGGGATAGAGCTCGCGAACCGGCTTGCGCAGCCCGGCCGTCGAGACCTCGAGCGCGACACCGTCGAGCGAGTCGACCAGCGGTTGCCAGTCCCATTCCACCCGGTCGCCGAAGATCTTGACCAGGTCCGGGTGCGCGAGCACGTCGAAGTGTCCGCTGCGGGCTGCCGCCTCGAGCTCCTGCGCGTAGCGGGACCAGACGCCGGGGACGCCGAGCCCCGCCCAGAGCCCCGGCTGCTGGTCGACGGCCAGGCCGTCGATCCAGTGGACGGAGCCGAGCAGGTAGTCCCAGGGGTAGGGCTCGAGCGTCGCTGCGAGCTCGTCCGCGTGCTCCGGCACCCAGTCGACCTCGAGCCCGAGCTTGACCGGCAGGCCGCGCCGCTTGGCCTCGAGCACCGCCTCGCAGTAGACGTCGAGCGGCTCGTTGCAGCGCTCGAGCTGGTACGGAAGCTCCCAGCAGCGCCGCGTCTCCGCGAAGTAGTAGACGTGCTCGCTGATCCCGATCTCGTCGATGCCCCGCTCCAGGGCCCGCTCGGTGTAGCGCTCCACCGCCTCGACCGTGTGGTCGACCAGCTCGCGCCCGGAGTCGGGGGCCCGCAGGTGAAGGTGGTAGTCGACGAGCACCGGGCTAGAGCAGCTTCGCGACGAGCGCGAGGTCGGCCGGCTCGGTCACCTTCAGCAACCGGCGGTCACCCGGTACGGCGGCGACCCGGCCGCCGGCTTCCTCGACGAGCGCCGAGCAGTCGGTCGCGCCGGCGAGATCGCCGCCGAGCGCGGTGCGCAGCCAATCGGCGAGGAATGCCTGCGGCGTCTGCACCGTGACGAGGTCGCTGCGGTCGAGGGTCTCGACCACCTCGTCGCCGCGGACCCGCTTGACCGTGTCGGCGAGCGGCAGCACGGGCACAGCGCCGTGCCAGCCTTCGGCCAGCGGCTTCAAGACCCGCTCGATCACCCCGTCGTCGAGGAGCGGCCGGGCGGCGTCGTGGACGAGGATCAGCGCTGCATCCTCGGGGATCTCCCCGACCGCAGCCCGCACTGACTCGGCCCGCGTCGCGCCTCCGGTGACGCACGAGACGACCTTCCCGGCGCCGACTTCCTCGGCGAGCAGGATCGCGGGCTCCTCCCAGCCGGCGGGTACCGCGACGACGATCGCTTCGACCCATTCGGATGCCTCGAGCCGCTCGAGCGGCTCCGCGAGCAGCGGCCGGTCATTCAGGTTCGCGAACGCCTTCGGCCGGTCCAGCCCGAGCCGCTCGCCGCTTCCTGCAGCGGCGAGAACGGCCCAAAGGCTCAAAGCGAGGTGCTACCCGGCGGCCGCGGTGGCCTTGGCGCGCGAGGTGCGCTTCTTGGTGCCGTTGTCGCCGACGTTCGAGAGGACGCCCTCGAGCCACTCGGCCGCTTCCTCGGCGTCCATCCCCTTCGCGTACATCAGCTCCGAGGCGAGGATCTTCTTCGCCTTGACGAACATCTGCTTCTCGCCCGTCGAGAGCCCCTTCTCGTGGTCCCGGAGCGAGAGGTTGCGCACGACCTCTGCGAGCTCCAGCACGTCACCCGTCTTCATCTTGTCGCGGTTGTGCTTGAAGCGACGGTTCCAGTTCTTCGGCATCTGCGTGCCGCCGCCCTTCAGCGCCTTGACGACGACCTCGACCATCTTCTCGTCGATCACCGGCCGCAGACCCACCGCCTCGGCGTTGTCGGCGGGAACCTGCACCGTCATGTCGTTGTGGAGGATCCGGATTGTGAGGTAGTCGCGCTTCTGCCCCAGCACCTCGCGCGACTCCTTCTTCACCACCGTTCCTGCGCCATGGTGGGGGTAGACCACCTTCGAGCCGACCTTGAACAAGCCGTGTCCTCCTCTTTCTGGAGACCCTTTCCGCCAAGAAGCCGGCGCGATCTTGCGGCGCCGGCAACAGTGACGGAATCGTAGCATTTCCAGGGCTTTTCGGCAAAACCCCTGCTCGTTGCGACCTTAGGCACTGGAGGGCTTGGCGGAACGTCGCTCGTCGCCGGGGTGCGATGTCGTTCCGAGGCAAGGACGCAGGGAGCGCTCGTATCCGCAGTGATACGGGCGCGACTGAGGACGCAGCATCGGGGCGAGCAGCGCGGCCCGGCGGCACAGACTACGTTTCGCCGAGCCCTCCGATCACAACTGCAAGTAGCGGTCGACCAGGTTGTGCTCCTGGAGGCGGCGGAGGCCCTCGCGGATGTCCCGGGCCCGGACCGCGCCGACCCCTTCGACCGCCTCGAGGTCCCGCTGGGAGGCCCTGACGATCGCCTCCAGGTTGCCCAACTCATCGACGACGTGCCTGATCACACTGTCCGGAAGCCGTGGGACGCGGGAGAGGACACGGTAGCCGCGCGGCTGGACGGAGTGGTCGAGCGGGTTCGTCGAGGCGGCGTAGCCGAGCACCGCGAGCAGCTCGAACTCGAGCAAGTCCTTGTAGGCGAGCTCCGAGAGGGCCTGGAGACCCTCGCGGGTCGCGTCCACCCCGCCCTTGGCGTGGTAGTCGTAGAGCACGGCCGCCTTCTCGCGCGGCACCTCGCCGACGAGCTCCTCGAGCTGCATCCGGATCATCCGGCCCTCACTGCCGAGCTCGACGCAGGCGCGCTCGACCTCCTCGGCCATCCGCGTCGTCAGCTCGGCGCGCTGGAGCACGACCAGCACGTCGTCGAGCATGACCGCGTTCTGGAACTCGAGCGCGGTCAGGCGCGTCAGCACCTGGTCGAGCCGCTGGCGGTAGGTCTCCAAGGTCCCGAGCGCCTGGTTGGTCTTCGCCAGCACGGCCTCGATCTGCTCGAGCTGGTAGCGGCGGTGGCCGAGGAAGACGGTCACGGTCTCGCGCTGCTGCGAGATCGAGATCACGAGCGCGCCGGTCTGCTTGGCGACGCGCTCGGCGGTGCGGTGTCGCGTGCCGGTCTCGTTCGAGGCGATCGTCGGGTCGGGCATCAGCTGGACGTTCGCGTACGCCAGCCTCGAAAGATCGCTCCTGATGATGATCGCCCCGTCCATCTTCGCCAGCTCGTAGAGCAGCTGCGGGGTGAAGGGCAGGTCGAGCTTCATCCCGCCCGAGTAGAGGAACGAGAGCTCGTCGGGGTCGCCGACCACGATCAGCGCGCCCTCCTTCGAGCGGATGATGTCGTCGATTCCCTGGCGCAGGTCGGTGCCCGGGGCGACCTGCGCGATCGCAGCGAGCAGGATCGGGTCGCGGCGCAGGTCGAGCTCGGCGCGGGTGCGGGGGACGCCGACCTCCGGCGCCCAGCCCTCGCGGTTAGTCGACTTGCGCTCCCTGCTCATCGAGCCCCGCTCTCGTCGCCTCTCGCAGCGTCGATGCTTCGAGTAGCGCAAGTTTGCCACGGGCTTTCGTTCCACTTGGCACGAGCGCCGTGGAGAGACCGAGCTTCGCGCACTCCTCGAGCCTGCGCTCGGCCTGGGCGGCCGGACGTAGGCGCCCGGTCAGGCCGATCTCGCCGAACGCGGCGAGCCCGTCGCGCACGGGCTGTCGCCGCGCGGCCGAGGCGATCGCGAGCGCGACGGGGAGGTCGGCGCCCGGCTCGTCGACGCGGACGCCGCCCGCGACGTTGACGAACACGTCGGCCTGCCCGAGCGCGACGCCGGCGTGACGCGCCAGGACGGCGACGATCATCGCGAGTCGCTTCGGGTCGACGCCAGTGGCGACCCGCCGTGGCATCGCCAGGTCGGTCGGCGCGACGAGCGCCTGCACCTCGAGCAAGAGCGGCCGCGTGCCCTCGAGGGCGCACGCGACGGCCGACCCCGGCTCGCCCGCGACGGTGCGGCCGAAGAGCTCGGACGGGTCGGGCACGCCGACGAGCCCCGCGCCGGTCATCTCGAAGACGCCGAGCTCGTTGGTCGAGCCGAACCGGTTCTTGGCCGCGCGGAGGACGCGGTGCGCGTGGTAGCGGTCGCCCTCGAACTGGAGCACGCAGTCGACGAGGTGCTCGAGCACGCGCGGGCCCGCGACCGCGCCGTCCTTGGTCACGTGGCCGACGAGGATCGTCGCGACGCCCGACTCCTTCGCCACTCGCAGCAGCCGGGCCGCCGCCTCGCGGACCTGGCCGACCGAGCCCGGCGCCGAGCCGAGCTCCGAGGAGTAGAGCGTCTGCACCGAGTCGATCACGCAGACGTCCGGCCGCTCGCGCTCGAGCGTCGCGCAGACGGTCTCGAGCTCGGTCTCGGCGAGGATCTCGACCCGCTCGGCGCCGCCGAGGCGCTGGGCGCGCAGCTTGACCTGCGCGGTCGACTCCTCGCCCGTGACGAGCAGCGCGCGCCGCTCCTTCGAGATCGCGCCGAGCGCGGTCAGCAGCAGCGTCGATTTGCCGACGCCCGGCTCGCCGCCGACGAGCACGAGCGAGGCCGGCACGAGGCCGCCGCCGAGCACGCGGTCGAGCTCGGGGACGCCGGTCGGGATGCGCGCGGCCTCGTCCACCTCGACGTCGACGAGGCGGAGGAGCGGGCGGGCGGCGGCGGTGGGTGCAGCAGCGGCCGGCCGTTCCTCGAGCAGCGTCCCGAAGGAGGCGCAGCCCGGGCACTTGCCGAACCAGCGGCCCGCGGTGTACCCGCACTCGGAGCATGCGAAGTTGGTCGCAGCCTTCGCCACGCGCCCAACGTATCCGGCGCGGAGGACGGCTTCGTGTCAGCTCTGTGCCGGTTCGGGCACAGGCACCGGCCGACGGGTGACGGACGCGATCACGAGCCCGACGAGGATGCAGGCGGCCCCGAGCAGCTGGGCCTCCGACGGCGACTCGTCCAGCAGGAGCGCCGCGAAGACGACCGAGCAGAGCGGCTGGAACGTCAGCATCACGGACGTCAGCGCCGCCGGCAGCCGCGGCAGCGAGACCGAGATCAGCAGCCAGCCGAAGACCTGCGCGCTCAGCGCGAGCGCGATCAGCCAGCCCGTCGCCGACAGCGACGGCGTCAGGTCGAGGTCGCCGGTCAGGGTGCCGTAGGCCGCACACCCGAGCGCGGACGCGAGCGTCGCGTCGAAGAGCGGCCCGGCCGGGCGCCGGATGTCGCGGTTCCCTTCGCGCAGCACGAGCAGGAAGCCCGAGTACGCGATCCCTGTGAGGACGCCGAACAGCGCACCGAGCGCCGGGTTCGCGCCGTACGCGCCCTCCTCGAGCACGCCGGAGATGAGGACGACCCCCACGCTGACGACCGGGATCGCCGCCAGCGCCGAGCGCGGCGGGCGCTCCCCGAGCGCAGCCCAGGCCAGCAGCGCGACGAGCACGACCTGCGTGTTGCCGAGCACCGTCGCCAACCCGGCGCCCACCTGCTCGATCGCGTTGTGCCAGAGGATCAGGTCGGCCGCGAAGAACGCGCCGGCGCACCAGGCGAGTTGGCGCTCGCGAAGCGACCGCGGCCCGTAGCGCCGCTCCTCGAGCCGCGCCAGCACCCAGAGGACGGGCAGCGCCCACGCGCAGCGCCAGAACGCGCCCGTCGTCGGCGACACGTCCGCGTAGACGTAGAGGATCCCGGAGAACGCGATCGCGAGAGCACCCGCGAGCACGACCGGGACCGGCCGCCGACCGAGCGTGTTCGCTGGCACGGACCCGTTTCTATCTGCCGCAGCCGCTCGTCCGAAGCGGCTCGGACCACGAAAAAGGCGGGCCGCCGCAATGGCCCGCCTCGTTCGTCCTCGGAAAGAGCGCCCGCCGCATCGGCGCTCTGTCCTTGATGCTCCCCCAGCATGGACTAGCCCGCTCGGTTGACTCGTCCCCCTTTCGCTGATTCACGGCGTCGCTTCACTTTCACCCGAATGGGGCAGGCGAGACGGCCCGGCCTCGCGCAGACTGAGGCCTGCGAGAGCTTGTGGGGGGCCGCAGCCCAACACTCTCGCGGCGGACGGCGGCTCGGGAACCCGGGTCGCCGTCAACGTTTCTAGGAGAGCTACTCCTCGGTGTGCTCGAGGTCGGCCGGGGGTGCGTCGGGCACCGTGACCATGTCCGGCGTGGGTGCGCCGGGGATGACCGTGATCTCGACGTCCTCCGACTCCGGCCGGCGCGTGACGAGGATCGTCGAGCCCGGCTCGAGCGAGCGGCCGAGCACGAAGTCGGCCAGCGGATCCTCGATGTGCCGCTGGATCGCCCGGCGCAGCGGGCGGGCGCCCATCGTCGGGTCGTAGCCCTTCTCGACCAAGAGCTCCTTCGCCTCGTCGGTCAGCTCGATCGTGACCTCGTGCGTCGACATCTGCTCGCGCAAACGGCGGAGCAGCAGCTCGACGATCGTCAGGATCTCCGCCTTCGTCAGCTTGTGGAAGACGATCACCTCGTCGATCCGGTTCAGAAGCTCCGGGCGGAAGACCTTCTTCAGCTCCCCGGTGATCCGCGTCTTCATCTCGTCGTAGGACAGCCCCTGCTCGTCGCCGACCGAGAAGCCGAGCGTCTGGTTCTTCGAGATCGTCGCCGCCCCGATGTTCGAGGTCATGATCACGATCGTGTTCCGGAAGTCGACCTTGCGCCCCTGCGCGTCGGTCAGGTTCCCGTCCTCCAGGATCTGCAGCAGGATGTTGAACACGTCCGGGTGTGCCTTCTCGATCTCGTCCAGGACGACGACCGAGTACGGCTTGCGGCGCACGGCCTCGGTCAGCTGCCCGCCCTCGTCGTAGCCGATGTAGCCGGGCGGTGAGCCGACCAGCCGGGACACGGAGTGCTTCTCCATGTACTCCGACATGTCCAGCTTGATCATCGCGTCCTCGTCCCCGAACAGGAACTCGGCCAGCGTGCGCGCCAGCTCGGTCTTCCCCACGCCCGAGGGGCCGAGGAAGATGAACGAGCCGGTCGGGCGCTTCGGGTCCTTGATCCCCGCCCGCGCGCGCCGGATCGACTTCGAGACGGCGACGATCGCCTCCTCCTGCCCGATCAGCCGCTTGTGCAGCTCCTCCTCCATGCGCACGAGCCGAGCGGACTCCGCCTCGGTCAGCTTGAAGACCGGGATCCCCGTCCACATCGAGACGATGTCGGCGATCTCTTCCTCGCCGATCTCCGGCTGCTCCTCGGCCTCGGCCGAGTTGCGCCACTGCTCCTCGAGCTCGCGCTTCTTCTGCGTCAGCTTGCGCTCCTTGTCGCGCAGCGACGCTGCCTTCTCGAACTCCTGGTTCTCGATCGCGTCTTCCTTGTCCTTGCGGACCTTGTCGATCTCCTCCTCGAGCTCGCGGTAGCGCGGCGGCGCGCTCATCGTCTTGATCCGCATGCGCGAAGCAGCTTCGTCGATCAGGTCGATGGCCTTGTCGGGCAGGTGCCGGTCCTGGATGTAGCGGTCGGCGAGCTCGGCCGCGGCCACGAGCGCCTCGTCGGTGATCTTGACGCGGTGGTGCGCCTCGTAGCGGTCACGCAGCCCGCGCAGGATCTGCACGGTGTCCTCGATCGCCGGCTCTTCGACGCGGATCTGCTGGAAGCGTCGCTCGAGCGCGGCGTCGCGTTCGAGGTACTTGCGGTACTCGTCGAGCGTCGTCGCGCCGATCGTCTGCATCTCCCCGCGCGCCAGCGCCGGCTTCAGGATCGACGCCGCGTCGATCGCGCCCTCGGCTGCGCCCGCACCGACGAGGTTGTGGAGCTCGTCGATGAACAGGATGATGTCGCCGCGCTGGGTGATCTCCTTCATCACCTTCTTCAGGCGCTCCTCGAACTCGCCGCGGTACTTCGAGCCCGCCACCAGGGCGGCCAGGTCGAGCGTGTAGATCTGCTTGCCCTTGAGGAGCTCGGGCACGTTCCCCGTCGCGATCCGCGCGGCGAGGCCCTCGACGACGGCGGTCTTGCCGACGCCCGGCTCGCCGATCAGCACGGGGTTGTTCTTCTGCCGGCGCGAGAGGATCTGCATCACGCGCTCGATCTCGGTCTGGCGCCCGACGACGGGGTCGAGCTTGCCCTCGGCGGCCTGCTTGGTCAGGTTGCGGCCGAACTGGTCGAGCAGCTTCGAGCTCTTGGACTTCTCGCCCGGTGCGCCTCCTCCGCCCTGCCGCCGGCCGGGGCCGGAGAGCATGCGGATGATCTCGTTGCGGATCTTCTCGGCGTCGGCGTCGAAGTCGAGCAGGATGCGCGCGGCGACGCCCTCGTTCTCGCGGACGAGGCCGAGCAGAATGTGCTCGGTGCCGATGTAGTTGTGGCCGAGGCTGAGCGCTTCGCGCAGCGCGAGCTCGAGCACCTTCTTCGCGCGCGGCGTGAACGGGATCTGGCCGGTCGTGACCTCGTCACCCTGGCCGACGATGCGCGCCACCTGCGCGCGCACCTCCTCGACCGTGATGTCGAGCGACTCGAGCACCCGCGCGGCGAGGCCCTCCTCCTCGCGCAGCAGCCCGAGCAGGATGTGCTCCGTGCCGATGTAGTTGTGCTTCAGCGCCCGAGCCTCGTCCTGGGCAAGGACGACAACCTGGCGAGCCCGCTCGGTGAACCGCTCGAACAAAGCCTCCTCGACCCCCTTTCCGGTCGCTCGGTCGAGTAGCAAGATGGTACCCCAGTACTCGGCACCGACCGAGGCGGGCTTGACAGCATCTTTACTCCCTCGACGAAGACCTCACGGACGTTTCGGTTCCATCCGTGAGGAGACGATCAGGGGGTAGCGCTCGACGGCGCCTGCGGCGACGGGACCTGTGTGGTACTCCTCTCCCCCTGTTGCCGCAGGCTCCGACCTCGGCGGGCTACGAGGCGGCGGACGGTTTCGGGGACGTCGCGGCCGCGAAGCGGCCGCCTTCAGGGGTGTTCGCGCGACCGGGATCCGCGCGAGCGGATTCCGGTCTTGCGCTACTCAACCGTGCGGTAGGAGGTCAGCACGGACGCGACCGTCATCAGCAGGACCTTGACGTCGAGCCAGAGCGACCAGTTCTGCACGTAGTAGTTGTCGAGCTCGGCCCGCTCGGAGATCGAGGTCTGGCCCCGGAGGCCGTTCACCTGCGCCCAGCCCGTGATCCCGGCCTTGACGCGGTGCCGGTCGAGGTAGCGGTTCACCTCCCCGGCGAAGAGGTCGACGTACTCGGGCCGCTCGGGACGCGGCCCGACCAGGCTCATCTCGCCCTTGAGGACGTTGAGGAGCTGGGGGATCTCGTCGATCGACGTCCGCCGGAGGACGTCCCCGAAGCGCGAGCGCAGGTCGGCGCCCTCCACTCCGCCCGGCGCGGTGTCCGGAAGCAGTTCGAAGGGCGGCGCCTCGTCCGCCTCGCGCATCGAGCGGAACTTGAGCATCTCGAACGTCCGACCGTCCCGGCCGACGCGGGTCTGCCGGAAGACGATCGGGCGACCGAGCGAGAGCCAGACGCCGACCGAGGCCGCCAGCAAGACCGGCAGCAGGAGCAGGAGCATGAACGCCGCCAGCACACGGTCGGCGGCATGCTTGAGCGCGAACTGGACTCCCTTCGGGTCCGCGATCTGCGCGCTGATCAGCGGGAGCCCGCCGACGTGCTCGACGCGCATCCGCTCCGTCATGCGGTCGAACAGCCTCGGCACGAACGAGACGCGCACGCCCAGCTCCTCGCATCGACGCGCGAGACGGAGCAGAACCTCGTGCGGGGCCTTCGAGAACGTGACGATCACGTGCTCGACGGCGTGCTCGCGGACGACCTGATCGAGGTCCCAGCTCGCTCCGAGGACCGGCGGCGCCGACTCGTCGTCGACAGTGGCGAGCGGATCCTTGTCGAGGAAGCCGACCGGGCTGAGCCCGAGCTCGGGATGCGTCTGGAGCCGCCTGGCCGTCAGCCGGCCCACGCGGCCGGCGCCGACGATCAGCGTCGGCTTCAGCATCTCGCCGCGGCGGCGCGCTCCGACTTCCGACCACGAAAGCAGCGTGCGCCCGCCGACGAGGTAGACCGCGGCGAACGCCCAGAGCCGCGCGGCCTGGTCGGCGCCGGCGGCCGCGTCCGCGCCGAAAAGAGCCCGGGCCGTCACGAGCGTCATGGCGGCGATCGTCGCCGCGAACAGAATCCCGCGCACGTCGTCGAGCACGCGCAGCGAAAGCCGCGGCGCGTACAGCCGCCGCGCCCAGAGCAGAAGCAGGACGAGCACGGGGAACGCGACGAGCCACGAGCCCGGGGTCGGCTCGACCCCCGCCCGAGAGGCGCCCAGCTGAGCGGTCGCGACGGCGCCCGCGAGCATCAGCACGTCGACCGTGACGCACGCCCGGACCCACGGCAGCTCGCCGACGCGCCGGGCCGCGGGCGCCCCTGAAGGCGCCAGCGGTACCGGCTGTTCGAGCGTAAGCGTCCGCGCAGGTCTCGCAACCTGCGCGCGGATCAGCTCAGGGGTCGCGCCCCCACCAGGGTCCATCGCCGCAGATACCCGATGCCCGTGGGTTTACGACACTGACGAGCGAGCTCGTCCGAGGCGCCTCATCGTCAGGCCGGTCGCGATCAGGAGCACGGCGGCGAGAGCCATCAGCGCGAGATCCATCCCCGTGAAGGGAAGCGCTCCCGCAGCAGCGCCTGCCTCTCCGCCAACCTCTCCCTGGACGTTGCCGCCCTGTCCGCCATACCCGCGACCGGCCGGCGTCTGCCCGAACGCAGACGCGGCCGTAAGCAGGCCACCGATGATGCTCACCCCTAAGGCAAGCCGCAGTTTGCTGAACACCTTGATCCCCTTCCTCGTTGCCGCAGACTTCACAAGCCTCCTCTCTAATCCCCTCAGGACTTAGGCCAAAACTACAGTGTTCGCAAGTCGCCACAGGTCTAGCTCGTCCGCTCGTCGACGCGTTGCCGGAAAGTGCGGTCGAATTCAGCAGGGTCGACCGCCGCACCGCGTCCTAGCCGTTCAGCCAGTGTTACCAGCGCGGGCTCACGCGGGTTGAGCCGCCGCGCGCGGGCGAGGTGCTCGAGGGCCGAGCCGCGGCGTCCCTGGACGGCGTCCACGACCGCGAGCTCGAACTCCGCGTACCAGCTCGAGGGGTTCCGCTCGAGTGCCCGCTCGAACGCGGCGCGCATCGCCGGCCAGTCCCGGCGTCGGCTCGCGATCGCGCCCGCGACCAGGTCGGCGCGCTCGCTCAAGGGGTTCAGCCGCCGCGCACGCTCGAGCCGGTCGACGGCCGCCTCGGGATCGTCGCGCCACGTGGCGCCGGCGGCGGCGACTTCCTTGGCGGCGAGCCAGGGCAGGAGCAGCGAGCCCGCCGCGGCGAGCGCGAGGACCCCGAGCACGGCGAACGCAGGCCAGGGCGGCCGTCCGCTCGGCCTTCGCTCCCGGCCTGCAAGCGCCGTGGCCAGGCCGAGGCACGCGACCGCCGGCGCGGTCAGGCCCGGGAACTCCCAGAGCCAGTCGCCCGAGGCGTGCACGAACCAGTACCCGACGACGACGAGGGCCGCCGCCTGGACGAGCCGCGGTCGCCTGAGCGTGAAGAGCGCCGCGACCAGAAACGAGGCGAGCAGGGCCGTGCCGACGAGCCCGGTCTGCGAGAGCACCTGCACCTCGAGGCTGTGCGGGTACAGGGGCTCCTCCTCGCTCCTGCGCTCGCGGAGGTAGTCGACCGAGAAGTTGTCCGCGCCGATTCCCCCGACGGGCGAGTTGCGGAACTCCCCGAGCGCGACGCGCCAGAAGTCGTAGCGGTTGCTGCCGAGGCCGCTCCCGAAGTGGGAGCCCGACGGCGTCGGGTCGCTCGCGCGCTTGAAGGACGACCAGGCGTCGGGCGCGCGCGAGATTCCGACGGCGAGCGCCGCCGCGAGGACCGCGACGCCGACGGCCGCGAGCGCGACGCCGACGGCACGCGTCGCCCGCGGGGAGACGTGAACGCGCTCGAGCGCGCTCAGCGCGAGGCCGAGCACGAACAACGCACACGCGGAGATGGCGATCGCGACCCGAGCGTCGGCCAGCGCGTCGCCAGGGTCGCCCTCACGCGCGTCCTGGTAGACGTCGAGCAGCGTCGGCAGCGCGAGCACGACGACCAGCGCGACGGCCGCGTACGCGAGCGCAAGTCGCAGCCGCGCGGGGACGATCGCGAGCGAGAGCAGGGCCGCGGCCGCGAACGCGACCACCGAGCCTCGGCTTTGCGCGAGGACGGAAACCTCGACGAGCACGCCGGCGCACGCGAGCAGCAACGCGCGCAGCAAGGCGGGTGTCTCCGCCCGGGACGCGAAGATCGCCGCGGGCCAGAACGCGAGCAGCGCGAGCGCGGCGTTCGCGTTGTGGTAGCCGACCGGCTCGGCGAAGAGCGGGCCGATGAAGGCGTCGAGCGGTTCGGAGATCACCGTCGTGCGCACGAACGCGCCCGCGACGACCGCGGTGATCGCGAACGAGAACGCCACGAGCAGGAGGCGGCCGCCCGCCTCCGTCCAGGGCCAGAGCGCGCAGAGCGAGAACACGATCGCGTACAGGAGCGCGCGGTTCGCGCCGTCCCACGCGTCGGCCTCCGACCCGGCCCAGGCGATCGTGAGGTGGCTCCAGCCCGCGAACGCGAACAACAGCCCGGCCGCGAGCTTGTTCGACCGCGGGGCGGCGAGCAGTGCGTCGCCGCGGACGACGGCGACGAGCACGAGCAGGGCGAGCAGAAAGAGCGTGGCGGGCAGCCACACCGTCGGCGCGTAGCCCGCGTCGGCGACCGCGAAGAGCGTGAACACGGCGACGAGCGGCACCGCGATCGAAGCGTCGGCGAGGGCCGGCCGCACGGCGCCAGTATCGTCCGGCCGTGACGAAGGCGCTCGTCGTGCTCAGTCAGCCACCGACGCCGGAAGGCGGCGCGCCCGGCAAGTGCGCGGTCGCGCTGCTGCGAGGCCTGCGGGGCCACGGCGTCGACGTGCGCGCGCTCGCTGCGCGGCAGCACTTCGCGGTCGGCGGCGAGCCCCCGCCCGACCTGCCGGTCGACGTGGTCGAGGTCCCGCCGCTGCCCGCCTGGCACGCGCGGGCGCAGAAGTTCGCCCGCCCGCGCGGCCACCTCGCCGTCGGTGAGTTCGCGAGCCGGGTCCGCGCCGCCGCCCTCGAGGTCGACGTCGTCCACCTCGAGGAGATCGACACGGCGCTGTGCGACCGCGACAGCGCAACGCCCGCGCTCGTGCACCTCCAGTTCCTGATCCGCCGTGACCGCTCGCTCGGACGGCCGTGGTCGCGCCAGTTCCGCAACGTGCTCGAGTTCGCGGCCGCCGAGCGGCTCGCCGCCCGTCGCCACCGCTGGCTCGTCGCCAGCTCCGCGCTCGTCGCCGACGAGCTGCGCCGGCTCGCGCCTCGAGCGGAGGTCGTCGTCGCCCCGCTCGCGCTCGATCCGCGCGACTACGAGCCTGCCGCACTCGACGGCCCGCCGGTGGTGGGGATCATCGGAACCGCGACGTGGCCGCCGACGTCGGAGGCGCTGCTCCGGCTGGTCACCCGCGTCTGGCCGCTCGTGCTCCGCGAAGTGCCCGGGGCGACCCTGCGCATCGCGGGACGCGGGACCGACCGGCTGTCGGCGCTCGGCGAGGTCGCCGGCGTGGAGCTGGTCGGGCCGGTCGCCTCGGCTCAGGAGTTTCTGCGCGGCGTCTCGGTCCTGCTCTACCCGCTCACGCGCGGCAGCGGCGTCAAGGTGAAAGTGCTCGAGGCGCTGGCGACCGGCGTGCCGACCGTGACGACCCCCGCAGGCGCGGAGGGGCTCGACGCGCCGGGCGGGATCGAGGTCGCCGACCACGACGCGGCGCTCGCGGCCGCCGCCGTCGAGCTCCTGCGCGACGACGCCGCCCGCCGAGAGCGGGGACGGCTCGCGCGGGAGGCGCTCGAGGCGCGCTACGCGCCGGCCCCGGCCACCGAGCCGCTCGTCGAGCTCTACCGACGCATGGTCGAGGGCCGCGTGGACTCGAGCAGGGCCGCGCCCGCCCGGGCACGACACGCCGCCCCCGCGCGCGCGGGCAGCAACGGCCTCACCGGCCGCGTGCTCGTCGTCTCGCCGCACCCTGACGACGGCGCCTTCTCGCTCGGCGCGACGCTCGCGCGCGAGGCGCGCAACGGCCGCGAGATCACGATCGCGACCGTCTTCGCCGGCGATCCCGACTCGACCGAGCCGGCGGGCGACTGGGACCGGCAGGCGGGCTTCGCCACGGCGGGCGAAGCCGCGCGCGCGCGGCGGGCGGAGGACCGGCGCGCCTGCGAGCTGCTCGGGCTCACGCCCGTCTGGTTCTCGCACCTGGACGAGCAGTACGGCGACACCTCGTCCGACGACGCGCTCTGGGCCGACCTGGGACCGCTGCTCGAAGCGGCAGACGTCGTCGTCGTGCCCGCGTTCCCGCTCGCGCAGAACGACCACGCGAGGCTGGCGCGCCTGCTCTCGGGCCGCGCGCCCGACGGTCGCCGCGTCGGCCTCTACCTCGAGCAGCCGTACGCGATGCTGTGGGCCGAGCGGGCGGAGCGGCAGCTCACCGGGCAGGTGCTGGCACGCTCGAGCCGGAGCGGCTGGACCGCGGCGCCGTCCTCGGCGCGCGACCGCGCGGTCAAGCTCCGCGCCTGCCGGGCGTACAGCTCGCAGCTGCCGTTGCTCGGGAAGACGCTGCTCGCCCGGATGGCGCTCTTCGAGCACCGGCGGGGCGGCGAGATGATCGCGTGGCCGGCGAAGTGACGCGCGAGCCGCCCCGGATCGGCCACGGCACGGCACCGACGCTCGACCAGGCGCCCACAGCGGGCTCGCCGCACGTGATCACGAGCGGCCCGGCGATCCTCGGCGGCGGCGCCTGGAAGGTCGCGAGCGTCGCGCTCCCGCAGCTCTACGTCCTCGTGCTCTCGATCACGGCTGCGAGGTTCCTCGGCCCGAGCGGGATGGGCCGGCAGAGCTTCATCGCGTTCGTCGAGAGCGCGATGATCCTCCTGCTCGCGCAGGGTCTGCCGACGGCGCTGATGCGCCAGGTCGGCGAGGCCGTCGGCCTCGGCCGGCCCGCGGCCGTGCGCAGCCTGACGGGCTGGGCCTGGCGGCTCGAGGCGGGCGCCGCGCTCGTCGGCGGAGGCCTGCTCGCCGGTGCCGCCGCGCTGGGCGCCGACCCGCAGGGCGCGTGGCTCTTCGCCGGGGTCGCCTGCGCGCTGGGGATCCTCCACTGCGTCCCGAGCGCGCTCCTGATCGGACTTCAGCGCTGGCGCGAGGCGACCGTCGCGGGGATCGTGACCGGGCTCCTCTCGACCGTGGGGACGATCGCCGTGCTCTCGCTCGGGGGCGGGATCACCGGGATGTTCGCCGTCGAGGCGGCGTCCTCGGCGCTCGTGCTCGTCTGGACCGCGGCACTCGCACGGCGAGCGCTCGAGGAGGTCTCCCCCGTCGCGGCCGAGGCGCCGGACCTGCGGAGCCGCACGATCCGGGTCGCGTGGCTCGCGTCGTTCGGCGCCGTCCTGGAGCTGATCGTCTGGAAGCGCTCCGAGTTCTTCTTCCTCAACTGGTTCTCGGACGACGCCGAGCTCGCGTACTACTCGATCGCCTTCGGCGTCGCGTTCGCGATCGTCCGCCTGCCCGCGACGCTCGCCGCCGTCGCCGCGCCCGCGGTCGCGAACCTGTTCGGCGCGGGCGAGGTCGAGCGGATCCGGCGCGGGTTCGGGCGCGGCCTGCGCCTGCTCTCGCTCGGCGCCTTCCCGATCGTCGCACTCGCGCTCGCGCTCGGCCCGACGCTGATCACCGCGGTCTGGGGTGCCGAATACGAGCGCGCGGGGGACGTCTTCCTGATCATGGCCGCGGCCTCGCTCGCGCTCCCCGTCGCCGACCTCAGCTACTCGCTGCTCGTCGGGCTCGGCCGCCTGCGCGTCCCGCTCCTGATCGACGGCTGCGCGGCGCTCTGCAACGTCGCGCTCGCGCTGCTCCTGATCCCGCGCTACGGCGCGGTCGGGGCCGCGCTGGCGAACTCGGGCGCGCAGGTCGCGGTCGCTCTGCCGCTCTCGCTCTACGTGCGCCGAGTGCTCGGCTCCGTCGAGTGGCACGCGCCCGCGCTCGTGCGCGGCGCCGTCGCCTCTGCGGCGGCCGGCCTCGTCGCGTTCGCGGTGCTGGAGGGGATCGGCGGCAACGCGGCGCTCGTGCCCGCCGCGATCGCCGGCGCCGCGGTCTTCCTTGGGCTCGGGATCGCGCTCCGCGTGCTTCCGCGCGAAGACGCTGCTTGGCTCGGCTCCGCGCTCGGTCGCCGGCTCGGGCCCCGGAGCGAGCGCTTCGTGTACCTCTTCGCCCCCGGTCGGCCGTGAGCAGGCTCGGCTCACTGTTCCGCCGGGCGGGACGACCTGCGCGCTGGGGGAACCTGCGGCGCCGCCGGCCGTTCAGCGACTCGTTCGGCTACGACCGGGGCACGCCCGTCGACCGTTGGTACCTGGAGCGCTTCCTCGAGGAGCACGCAGGGGACGTCCGCGGCGACGTGCTCGAGGTCGGGGACAGCCGCTACACGGCGCGCTTCGGCGGCGACCGCGTGACGGGCCGCCACGTCGTCGACGTGCACGCCTCGAACCCGAACGCGACGATCGTGGCCGACCTCGGCGAGCCCGGCTCGCTTCCTCGCGACGCGTTCGACTGCATCGTGCTCACGCAGACGCTCCAGTTCGTCCCCGACGTCGGCGCCGCCGTCGAGAACGCCTTCGGGGCGCTGCGCGCGGGCGGCACGCTGCTGGTGACGATGCCGGCGCTGAGCCGCCTCGAGCCGGGCGAGGCGGAACGCGACCTCTGGCGCTTCACCCCCGCGGGCCTCGAGCTCGTGCTCCGGCGCGGCTGTCCAGGCGCCGCGATCGAGGTCGCCGGCTACGGCAACCTGGTCGCCGCGGTCGCGTTCCTGGAGGGAATCGGGGCGGAGGAGCTCGACGAGCGCGAGCTCGCGCGCAGGGACCCGGACTTTCCGCTCGTCGTCTGCGCGCGGGTTAAGCGCTAGGCCGGACCGCACGCGAGCAGAAGCGCGTGTGCGCGTCGCAGACGCGGAACGCCCCGTGCAGGCGGCGGACACGCTGCGCGCCGTCGTTCGCGATCCGCTCGAGGAGACGACCGTTTCGGTAGAGGTCGACGTGCGTCGAGGTCGAACCGCGCCAGCGGAGCAGCGCCTCCTTGCGGACGCGCTTCGCGGCGAGGCTGATCGAGGCACCCGGGCTCGGCACTTCGATCGCGCGCAGCACGAGCCCGCCGTGGCCCTCGACCGTCGCGACGTTCGCAGGACGGCCGTCCGGGAGCGCGTACGTCCCGCCGAGTGGCACGACCTTCGGCGCGGCCGAACGGTTGACGAGCACGAGCCCGTCGCTGAAGCGCCGGCTCCAGATCTCGTCGGCTGCGACCGCCGGTGCGAGCGGACGGCCGACGTCGGTCGTCCAGTCGTTCGCCCACGGATCCTGCGCCTCCGGCGTCGGCGCGAACACGAGCGCGCTCGGGCCGCCGTTCCACGTCAGCAGGAAGTTCGCGCGCGCCCAGCGCATCGACCCGACGTCGGTCGGGGGCGCGTAGGTGACCGGGACGAAGATCTTCCCTTCGGCCTGAACGGTGCGGGCGATGCGGTGCAGGTCGTCCCAGGCGTCGTCGGCGAAGGAGCCCGCCGCGTCGAAGCCCCACTTCATCCAGTACTCGCGAAAGCCTCCGGAGGTGAACCGGAGCCAGTCCTTCCAGAGCGCGGCGTCGGCGAGCACGGGGTGCGCCTGGATGTTCGGCAGGCAGAGGAACCCGGCCGCGATCACCTTCGGGCAGACGGCCGCGAGGAAGCTCCGCGTGGCCGCCTCGTACGACGGCTGCGTCGGGTACTCGCGCATCCCGCGCGCACCGACGTAGAGGCTCTCGTCGACGTTCGCGTTGTCGACGAACACACCGTCCCAGCCGTTCGCGCGCAACTCGGCGATCACGTTCGCAGCCCACTGCTCCTGGTAGGCCGGCGAGCCGACGTCCATCTGCCAGACCTGGGCGTAGCCCGACCACTCGATCCGCCTGCCGGCCGCGTCGAGCGTGAACCAGTCGGGCCGGTGCTGGTCCGCCCAGCAGAAGTCGACGCCGGCCGGGATCGGGCCCTCGCAGTCGTAGCTGCGCGTCGAGGCCATGTCCTTGTAGACCAGGGCCTCGAGCGACGGGTTGGCGGCCTTGAGCGAGGGGATCCGGTCGTGGTTCCAGGCATTCAGGCCGACGTAGCGGTAGCGCGAGAGGTCGCCTCCCTGGGCGACGCAGTTCGTGCAGAAACGCCAGGCCGCAACCCCAGCGGGTGCGGGCGCCTCGGCGCCCGCAGCTCCGGGAGCGCCGACGACGAGTGCCGCGAAGCCGAGCACCGCGGCCGCAGCTGTTAGCAAGCGGGCGATACGACTGCCCTCGACTCGACCCCTCGACGCGCTCATCCCTCGACCGAGTGACGCCTTGAAGGAGGGTTCGGCGAGACGACGGCTGTGCCGTGGGGCCGCGCTGCTCGCCCCGAGGCCGCGTCCTCAGTCGCGCCCGTATCTATTCGATACGAGCGCTCCCTGCGTCCTTGCCTCGGAACGACCATCGCACCCCCACGACGAGCGACGTCCCTCCAAACCCTCCTAGAGTCACGGCATGCGTCCGGCCCTCGACACGGTGGCCGCCTGTCCTCGCTGCCGCAGCGAGCTCGACTGGACCGGGCCGGAAGCGCGCTGTCCGGCGTGCGGCGCCGAGTACGGGGCGGCGGCGGGCGTGCCCGTGCTACTGCCGCCGGACTCGGCCGCTCCGTCGCTCGACCCGCGCTGGGACCCCGGTGCCCGGGGTCTAGTCCCCCGCTCGCTGGCTCCGGGCGTGCTGCGGCACCGGCGGTACCTGCGACCGCCGCTGACGTACAAGACTGGGCGTTCGCTTGCACAGGTCGACGGCTTCGTCAAATCCTACGCCGAAAATGCCCTGGTCCTCAACGTCGGCGCCGGCGAGACGAGCTACGGGGCGAACGTGCTCAACCTCGAGATCGAGCCCGGCCCGCTGGCGGACGTGGTCGGCGTCGCCGAGCGGCTGCCTTTTCGGGACGCCTGCGCGGACGGGTTGATCCTGATGGCCGTGCTCGAGCACGTCGCCGACGAGCAGGCGACCCTGGCCGAGGCCGCCCGCGTGCTGCGCCCCGGCGGCCGGCTTCTCGTCGACGTGCCGTTCCTCCAGGGGTACCACGCCTCGCCGGCCGACTACCGCCGCTACACCGAGCAGGGCCTCCGCGCCGAGCTCGAGCGGCACGGCTTCGAGGTGGAGGGAAGCGGCGTCGCCGTCGGGCCGGGGTCGGCGGCCGCGTGGACGATCTCGGAGTACCTCGCGCTGCTGCTCTCCGGGCGCAGCGCACGCCTCTACCGGCTGGCGCGGCTGGCGACCGCGTGGCTCGCGCTGCCGCTCAAGTACACGGACGCGTGGCTCGAGCGCCACCCGATGGCCTACGTGATCCCGAGCGCGGTCTGGGCGATCGGGCGCAAGCCTCAGGAAGACGCCGCGCCGACCTCCTCGTAGAGCGCCGCGATCTCGGCGGCCATGCGCTCGCGCGAGAAACGCCGGCGCGCCTCCTCGCGGGCGGCCGCGCCGAGCTCCCGCGCGTCGAGGGCAAGCGAGATCGCGGCCCCGAGCGCCCTCTCGTCACCCGGCTCGACGAGCAGCCCGGTCCGGCCGTCGTCGATCAGCTCGGGGACCCCGCCGACGCGCGTCGCGACGACGGGCACGCCCGCCGCCATCGCCTCGAGCACCGTCAGCGGGCAGCCCTCGTAGTCGCTCGCGAGGACGACGCAGGCGGCCTCGGCGAGCAGGTCGGCCACGTCCCGACGGTTGCCGACCAGGCGCACGCGGTCGCCCAGCCCGAGCTCGGCCACGAGCCGCTCGACCTCGGGGCGGAGCGGCCCGTCGCCGACGAGCAAGAGCTCCGCGTCCTCGACGCGGCGAAACGCGCGCACGAGCAGGTCGGGCCGCTTCTGCGGCGCGAGCCGCGCGATCGAGACGACGCGCCCCGGGACCGGACGCGGCGCCGCCGCGAACCGCTCGAGGTCGATCCCGTTGAGGATCACGCGGTACTGCTCGGGGGAGCCGACGCCGGCCGCGAGGCCCGCTGCCCGCTCGGCCTCCGAGACGACGAGCAGGTGCCGGCACCAGCGCGCCGCGAGCCGCTCCGCGGCGACGTAGCCTCGCCGCGCCCAGAACGACCAGGCGTGCGGCGTGAACACGCACCGATTCGTACGGCCACGGAGCGCACACGCGAGCCGCCCGACGAACCCCGCCTTCGCGGCGTGCAGATGGACGACGTCCGCCCGCCCGACGAGGGGGAGCAGCGTGCGCAGCGTGACCGCGTCACTCGGGCCCGGCCTGCGCCGTCTCGAGATCCGGTGCAGACGGACGTCCGAGCCCGCCAGGCCGTCCCAGAGGGTCGATTCGGGCGGGCACGCCACCTCGACCTCGAAACGGCCGCGATCGAGCAATTCGAGCGTGTCGAGCACCTGCTGCGGCACTCCCTCGCCGAGCGGCTGCGACACGACCAGCAGGCGCCGTCGGGGGGGAGCCTGCACGGAAGTATTGTTGCCGGTCCGCGGCCGGCACCGCTAATACAGAGGGAACATGGATCTCAACGAGCTCCTCCAGGTGCTGTGGCGTCGAAAGCTGGTCTTCCTCGCCACGTTCGCCACGGTGATCGCCGTCGCGATCGTCGCGCTTCAGGTCGTGACGCCGCAGTACGAGTCGACCTCGACGATCGTGCTCGAGCCGACGGGCGAGCGAGACGACCTCTCCTTCTTCCTCTCCCTCGGCGCGGTCGTGCCGGTGTACGCGAACGCCGCGTCCTCACGGACGACGAGGCTCGAGGCCTCGCGGCGGCTCGGCCGTGAAGTGGGCCCGGTCACCGTCGACTCCGACTCGGACGTCCCGATCCTGAAGATCCGCGTCCGCGACGAGGACCCGGAGCAGGCGCAGCAGGCCGCGCAGGCCGTCACCGACGTGCTGATCGACCGCGTCGAGAACGGTGGGCTCGGCCTCGAGCAGGTCGAGGTCAACCAGGTCGAGGAGCCCGCCGTGGCGGAGGAGCCCGTCTTCCCGCAGGAGGCGCTCACGCTCGCCGTCGCGGTCGTCCTCGGTCTCGGCTTCGGCGTCGGGGCGGCGCTCCTGCGCGAGACGCTGACGAGCAAGGTCGAGACCGCCGAGGAGCTCGCCGCGATCGCGGGCGTTCCGGTCTACGGGGAGATCCCGCTCGAGCGCAAGCTGCCGAGCCTGAGCTCGCCCGACGAACTCTCGGCCAACACCGAGTTCCGGATCATCGCGGAGTCGATGCGGGACCTGCGCACGAACCTCCAGTTCTCGGAGAACGGCTTCAAGTCGGTCGTGGTCACAAGCCCGGAGGGCCGGCACGGGAAGACGACGGTCTCGTTCGGGCTGGCCACGACGCTGGCGCGCGCCGGGACGCGCACGCTCCTTGTCGACGGCGACCTCCGGCGGGGCCGGATCGCCGAGCTGCTCGACCTGCCTCGGTCGCCCGGGCTCTGGGACGTGCTCAACGGCCTCGACGTTGCGAAGGCCCTGCACAAGACCAGCCTCGCGACACTGGACGTGCTCACGGCCGGAGCGCCTGCGGACAACCCAGGCGAGGTGCTCTCGACGCGGTTCCCCGAGACGCTCGACAAGCTCACGGCGAAGTACGACGTCGTCGTGCTCGACAGCACGCCGCTTGTCCCGGTCAACGACGCGCGGATCATGGCGAGCGCGGTCGAGACGACCCTGATCGTCGCGAGCGCCGACTCGACGAAGCGGCGCCAGGTCCGCGAGGCGATCGAGCGGCTCTCGCTCGTCGCGGTCAAGCCGACGGCCGTCGTGCTGAACCGCTCGCGCATGCCTCGCGGCGACTACTACTACGGCCAGGAGTAACGCGTGACCGTCACGACCGCGCCACGGGTCGACGACCGCCCGGGCGTCCTGCTCGCGGTCGGCGTCGCGGGCGCGTTGCTCGCGGTCCCGCTCGCGCTGCTCGCCGTGCTGGACCCGCTGGCCGCGATCGGGGCCGCCGTCGGCGTGGCCGGGCTGATGCTCTGCGTCCTCCGCGTCGACTTCGCTGTGCTGCTCCTCGCGGCCGCTGCGCCGCTCGAGTCGGCCGTCGCGATCAGCTCGAACGAGACGATCACGATCACGAAGGTCGCGGGCCTCGTCTGCTTCGCGAGCTTCGCGCTCTACGCGCTGGCCGTGCGGCACAAGATCGTGCTCGACCGAAGCCACGCGATCGTCTTCCTGCTGCTCGCGATCGTGCTCGCGTCGACGGTGCAGGCCGACGAGATCCCGGCCGCAGCGTCGACCGCGGTTCGCTACGCCGCGTTCGTCGCCATGTTCGTGATCGTCAGCCAGCTGCTCGGCGACCGCGTCCTGCAGCGACGGCTCGCGTGGACGCTCTCGCTCGCGGCCGCCGCCGCGGGACTGCTCGCCGTCTACAACTTCCTCGGCACCCACGACGCGCTCGTCGCGAAGCCGACCTACGGCGACCCGAACGACCTCGCGTTCGTGCTCGCGACGACGCTGCCGCTGACGTTCTGGCTGCTCGGGGAGAGCCGCTACCTGCGTCCGCTCGTGTTGGCGCTGATCGGCGCGATCGGCGCCTCGATCGTGCTCACGTTCTCGCGCGGCGCGCTCGTCGGGCTCGCCGCCGCGGCGATCTGGCACTTCTTCACCGAGCGCCGCCACGTCCCGATCCTGCTCGTCGGCCTGCTCCTCGGCGCCGCGGGCGCGGCGACGCTGATCCAGTCGAGCCCGGACCGGTTCGAGGTCGGGTTCGAGGCGAAGCAGAGCGTCGCCGAGGAGAACGTGCAGACCCGCCTCGACGCCTGGCGCGCGGCCGCGCGCCTCGCGGGCGAGCAACCGTTCCTGGGCGTGGGCCCGGGCAACTTCAAGACGCAGTACGCGCGGCTCGGCGAGACGCTCGACCCGGCCGACCTGACCCTGGTCGTTCACAACGCGTACCTCGACGTCGCCGCGGAGCTCGGCTTCGTCGCGCTCGTCCTCTTCCTCGCCTTCCTGGTCGAGACCTTCGGACGCCTGACCGCTTCGGTCCGGCGCGGCTACGGCGCGCCCGGGTACGCGGCCGCGGTCCGCACGGCCCTGATCGTCGCGGCGGTGTCGGCGCTGTTCCTGTCCGAGCAGTACTACGCGCCCTTCTGGCTGATCGGCGGGATCGCGACGGCCCTGTGGGTCGAGGGCCGCCGCGCTGGATGAGGGTCGTGTACGTGTCCACGCTCCCGGGTGCAGGCCCCGTCACGCACCTGCGTGAGCTCGCGCCGGCCGTCGCCGCCCGCGGCCACGACGTGCGTGTGCTCTGCGCCAACGAGGAGGTCGCGACCACGTTCACGCGGCTCGGCGTCGAGGCGAGCGCGACGCCGCTCTCGCACAAGCTCGACGTGCGTGGCCTCGTGCGCCTGCGCCCGGACCTGCGCGAGGCGGAGCTCGTGCACACGCAAGACCGCCGCGCCGGACTGCTCGCGCGCGTGCTCGGTCGGACGCTCGGCACCGCCTGCGTGCACACGTTCCACGGGCTGCCGCACGAGATCGCTCCCCTCGTCGGCCGGCCGGACGCTCCGCTGCCGGGCGTCTCGCGGTCGCGCCGGGCCTGGCTCCTGCACGGCAACCTGGGGATCGAGAACGCGCTCGCGCGGCTCGGGCTCGTGATCGTCCCCTCGCGCGCGGTCGCGGATTTCCTCGCCGCGCACGGCCTGCCGGAGCGGCGGCTACGGGTCGTGCCGAACGGCGTCACCGTCGAGCCGGCCGAGCCGGCCCCGCGCCGCGAGCCGCTCGTCGTCGGGACCGCGGGCGTGCTCGAGCAGCGCAAGGGCGTGGACGTGCTGCTCGAGGCTGCCGCGCGCGTCGAGGCGCCGCTGCGCGTCGAGGTGTTCGGCGACGGGCCGCTCGCGGCCGAGCTCCCGGCGCTGGCGGCGCGCCTGGGTGTGGACGCGCGCTTCCACGGCGAGGTGCCGAACGCCCGCAGGCGTTTCGGCGAGCTCGACGTGTTCGTGCTCGCCTCGCGCGACGAGAACCTGCCGATGGCAGCGCTCGAGGCGATGGCCGAGGCGCTGCCGGTCGTCGCGACGCGTGTCGGCGGCGTCCCCGAGCTCCTGCGCGACGGCGAGAACGGCCTGCTCGTCGAGCCCGACCGCGCCGACGAGCTCGCGCGCGCGCTCGACCGGCTGGCGGCAGACGAGGAGCTCCGCGTGCGGCTCGCGCGCGAGGGCGCGCGCACGGTGTGCGAGCGCTTCTCGACGGACGCGATGGCGGACGCGACGGTCGCGGTGTACGAGGAGGCGCTGCGCCGGTGACGCGCGTCAGCTTCGTCATGCCCGCACGCAACGCGGCCGCGACGATCGGCGCGGCGATCGGCTCCGTGCTCGCGCAGACGTTCGGCGACTTCGAGCTCCTGGTCGTCGACGACGGATCGGAGGACGAGACCGCGGCGATCGCGGAGGCGCACGCCGGCGCGGTGCGTGTGCTCCGGCAGGCGCACGCGGGCGTCGCGGCGGCCCGCAACCGTGGGCTCGCGGAGGCGCGCGGGGAGCTGATCGCGTTCTGCGACGCCGACGACGTGCTGCTCCCGCTCCACCTCGAGGAGCTCGTGCGGCTCTGGGAGCGCCACGGCGGGATCGTGACGGGGAACGCGTACCTGCTCTTCCCCGGCGGCATCCATCCGCGCAAGCTCCGCTTCCGGCGGGGGTTCCCGGCCCCCGACGCCCAGCGGCGCGCGATCCTGGAGCAGAACTTCGTCTCGATCATGTCCGTCTTCCCGCGGACGCTCGTGCACGAGCTCGGACCGTTCCGGGAGGACCTGCGCAGCGCCGAGGACTGGGACTTCTGGCTGCGGGCCGTGTTCGCCGGCACGCGGGTGACGCTGCAGCCGCGACCGCTCGCGCTGCTGCGCTGGGGAGCCGGCCTCTCCGCCGACCGCGAGCGGATGGACGACGACGCCGACGCCGTCCTCCGGAGCGCGCTCGAGCACCTGCCGCTCGACGGCGAGGAGCGCGCGTACGTCGAGCTTCGGCTCTCCGAGCCAGGCCCGCGGCGCCTCGCCCGGGCTGCCGAGCGCGCGCTCCGGGCCGGGGACTACGGCGCCGCCGCGCGGGACTTCCGCCGGGCTGCCGCGCTGATGCCGAGCGAACGCATGCTCGTCTGGAAGGCGCGCGCCCTCTCGACGTCGCCCGCGCTCGTCGGGCGGCTGGCGCGCGCCCGCCAGCTCCGGCTCGACAAGCGACTCGGGTTCGGCGAAGAACAGCTGTACTAGCGGCTCGTGCGGATCCTGCAGGTCGTCCAGGAGCTCCAGCGCGGAGGCGCCGAGCGGGTCGTGCTCTCGCTCGCGCACGGCGCGCGTGCCGCCGGGCACGAGGCCGCGGTGGCGGCAGCGCCGGGACCGCTCGCGGCCGAGTTGCACGCCGAGCACTTCGAGCTGCCCTTCGTGCGACGCTCGGCGTTCGGCCTCTCGCGCGCGGCGCTCGCCCTGCGCGGAGTGATGCGGAAGTGGTCGCCGGAAGTCGTGCACGCGCACAACCCGTCGATGGCCGTCGCCGCGAGACTCGCCGCGCCGCGGAGCCTGCGCGGGCTCGTGACAGTGCACGGCGTGCCGGACGAGGACTACGCGGCGGCGGCGCGCGCGCTTCGCTTCTCGCGCCTGCCGGTCGTCGCGTGCGGGCCGGGTGTCGCAGCGGCGCTCGCAGAGCAAGGGCTCGAGGTGCACACCACGGTCGTCAACGGCGTGAGCCCGGCCCCGCCCCCCGACCGCGAGGGGCTCGAGCGGCTTGCGCGGCACACCGGACCGATCGTCGTGAACATCGGGCGCCTCGTTCCGCAGAAGAACCAGCAGCTCGCGATGCGCGCGCTCGCGCTCGTTCCGGATGCGAAGCTCGTCGTCATCGGCACGGGTCCGCTGCAGACCGAGCTGGAGAACGCGGTCGGCTTGGCCCGCGTCGTGTTCGCCGGAGGGCGCGACGATGCTCGGTCCCTGCTCGGCGCGGCCGACGCGCTCCTGCTCACGTCGCATTGGGAAGGGCTGCCGATGGTCGTGCTCGAAGCGCTCGCCGCCGAGGTTCCCGTCGTCGCGACGGCAGTTCGGGGCGTCGGCGAGTTGCTCGACGACGGCGTGACCGCGTGCCTCGCGCGGCCCGACGACGCGGAGGACGTCGCAGCGGCGCTGCGCCGCGTGCTCGAGGACCGCGAGCTCGCGGAGAGCCTCGCGGAGGCCGGACACGCACTCGCCGACGCCTTCAGCGAACGCGAGATGACGCGCCGCTACCTCGATCTGTACGAGCAGCTGTGACCGCGCCGCTCGAGATCGTCTTCGTCTGCACCGGCAACCGCTTCCGGAGCGCGCTCGCCGAGGCGGTGTTCCGGGCAGCGGCACCGCCCGACGCCGTGCGGACGCACTCGTTCGGCACGCTCGACGTCGAAGGCGTGTCGGCGCTCGCCGAGGCGGGGGCCGAGGCCGAGCGGCTCGGGGTGGACATCTCGGCCCACCGCTCGCGCTCGGTCTCGCGCGCCGACCTCTCCCGCGCCGACCTCGTGGTCGGGTTCGAGCGCCACCACGGCGTCGCTGCGGTCGTCGACGCAGGCGCGCGCCGCGAGCGCACGTTCACGATCCTCGAGCTCGTCGCCGCGCTCGAGGAGCTGGACGTCGAGCCCAGCTCCGGTCCCGTCGAGCGCGCCGAGCGCGCGCTCGCGCTCCTGGACGCTCGGCCGCGGGACGTCGACGCGCAGTGGAGCCCCGCGGAGATCGACGACCCGATCGGCCGAGCGCCGCAGGTACAGCGCGAGATCGCCGACCGCGTGCACGAGCTGACGACGCGCCTCGCGCGGGCGCTCTTCGACGTCCACCGCGGCTAGGCTTGGACACCGTGGCCTCGACACGCGCCGCACTCGTCACCGGCGGCGCCGGTTTCATCGGCTCGCATCTCACAGAGCTCCTCCTCGACGACGGGTGGGAGGTCTACGCGCTCGACGACCTCTCGACGGGCGCGATCCACAACGTCGCGCACCTGCGCGAGCGAAGCGCGTTCCACCTCGTCGTCGACTCCGTGCTCTCGCAGTCGGTCGTCAGCGAGCTCGTCTACAAGTGCGACGTCGTCTACCACCTCGCCGCGGCCGTCGGCGTGCGCCTGATCGTCGAGCAGCCTGTGCACACGATGGTCACGAACGTGCAGGGCACGGAAACCGTGCTCGACTACTGCAACCGCTTCGGCAAGCGCGTGCTCGTGGCCTCGAGCTCGGAGGTCTACGGCGACCACCGCGAGGAGCGGCCGCTCGAGGAAGAGGACCGACGCATCTACGGACCGACGACCGAGCGCCGCTGGCTGTACGCCGACTCGAAGGCGATGGACGAGTTCCTCGCGCTCGGCTACTTCCAGGAGCGGCAGCTCGACTGCGTCGTCGTGCGGCTCTTCAACACCGTCGGGCCGAGGCAGAGCGGGCAGTACGGGATGGTCATCCCCCGCTTCGTCGAGAACGCGCTCTCCGGGGCGCCGCTCGAGATCCACGGCGACGGCACGCAGACGCGCTCGTTCTGCCACGTCTCGGACACGATCCGCGCGCTCAAGGGCCTGATGGACGCGACGCAGATCTCGGGCGAGATCTTCAACGTCGGCTCGACGGAGCGCGTGCGCATCCTCGACCTGGCCGAGCGCGTGCGCGGCGCGACGAGCTCGGGCTCCGACGTCGTCTTCGTCCCGTACGACCGCGTGTACGGGCTCGGGATCGAGGACACGCTTCACCGTGAGCCGGCAATCGACAAGATCCGCGACGCGATCGGCTGGCGCCCCACGCTCGACCTCGACCGGATCCTCGCGGACGTGATCGAGCACACGCGGCGCACGCCCGTGCTCGCCGAAGAGCCGGTCTAGGCGGCACGCAGCGGTGCGGGCCGTGGTCACGGGCGGGGCGGGCTTCGTCGGCTCTCACGTGGCCGAGCGGTTCGCCGGGTCGGGCTACGAGGTTCTCGTCGTGGACGACCTCTCGAGCGGTGACCGCGCGAAGGTTCCCGACGGCGTCGAGCTGCGCGTGCTCGACATCCGCAGCGACGAGCTGGCAGCGCTGGTCGCCGACTTCGAGCCGTCGGCCGTCTGCCACCTCGCGGCCCAGGCGAGCGTGACCGCCTCGGTCGAGGACCCCGCGCACGACGAGTCCGTCAACGTGCTCGGCACGCTCAACGTGCTCGAGGCGGCGCGGCAGGTAGGTGCGGCCACGGTCTTCGCGTCGACCGGCGGTGCGCTCTACGGCGACGAGGCACCGCTCCCCACGCCCGAGGAGGTCCAGCCGCAGCCCGGCTCGCCGTACGGCGCGTCGAAGCTCGCGGCCGAGGCGTACGTGGGGACGTGGTCGCGGCTGCACGGGCAGCCGAACGTCGTGCTGCGGCTCGGCAACGTCTACGGCCCGCGACAGGAGGCGCACGGCGAAGCAGGCGTCGTCGCGATCTTCAGCGCGTGCCTGCTCGAGGGCCGCACGCCGGTCGTCTACGGCGGCGGCATGCCGACCCGCGACTACGTCTACGTCGGCGACGTCGCCGAGGCGTTCCTCGTCGCCGCACGCAGCGGCCGCGCGGGCACGTTCAACGTCGGCACGAGCGTCGCCACGTCCGTGAACGACTTGCTCGCGCGCATGCAGCAGATCGCGGGCACGGACATCACGCCGGAGCAGAAGCCCCTGCGCCCCGGCGAGTTGCAGCGGAGCGCGCTGGACATCTCTCGGATGGGCGCCCAGCTCGGTTGGAGCGCGCGTGTCCCGCTGGACGAGGGACTGCGCGTGACGTACGAGTCGTTCGCGGCCTAACGAGGCCGCAGCGCCGGGAAGAGGATCACGTCGCGGATCGTGTCGCGGCCCGCGAGCACCATCGTCAGCCGGTCGATCCCGAGGCCGAGCCCGCCGGTCGGCGGCATCCCGTAGGCAAGCGCCTCGACGTAGTCGTCGTCGCCGAGCTCCGTCTCGCCCGCTCCGGCCTCGCGCTCGGAGGCCTGCATCGCGAAGCGCTGCGCCTGCTCGTCTGAGTCGGTCAACTCGGTGAAAGCGTTACCGAGCTCCATCCCGCCGACGAAGTACTCGAACCGCTCGACGACCGTCGGGTCGTCGTCCGTGGCGCGCGCGAACGGCGAGAGCTCGATCGGGTAGTCGTAGAGGACCGTCGGCTGGATCAGCGCCGGCTCGACGAAGTGCGAGAGCGCGTGGTCGACGAGCTGCGCCCAGGTCTTGTCGTGGCGTGTGTCGACGTCCCGCTCGAGCAGCCGTCCGCGCAGCTCAGCCTCGTCGCGGGTCCAGAGGCCGTGCTCGTCGAGCGCGTCGACGAGCTTCTTGCGCTCCCACGTGCCGAAGTCGATCTCGTTACCTCGGAACGTCGTCTTGGTCGACCCGGTCGCCTCCTGCGCGACCGTCGCGACGAGCTCTTCCATGCGCGCCATCGTGTCGCGGTAGTCGGCGTACGCTTCGTACCACTCGAGCATCGTGAACTCCGGCTGGTGCTTGTACGAGGTGCCCTCGTTGCGGAAGTCCTTGCCGATCTCATAGACCTTCTCGAGGCCGCCGACGATCAGCCGCTTGAGGTACAGCTCCGTCGCGATGCGCAGGTAGTAGTCGGCGTCGAGCGCGTTGTAGTGCGTGACGAACGGCTCCGCGAACGCGCCGCCGTAGCGCGGCTGGAGGATCGGCGTCTCGACCTCGACGAAGCCCTGCGCCTCGAGGTAGCGGCGGATAGCTGCGACGACACGCGAACGCAGGAGTGCGTCGGCCCGCGACTCCTCGTTCGCGAGCAGGTCGAGGTAGCGCTGCCGGTAGCGAGTCTCGACGTCCTGGAGCCCGTGGTACGTGTCGGGCAGCGAGCGCCGGATCTTCGCCAGCAACTCGAGCTTGGTCACGGCCAGCGACGGCTCGCCGCGCCGCGTGCGAGCGGGGACGCCCGTCGCCCCGACGACGTCGCCCAGGTCGAGGTCGACCGCCCCGGTCTTCTCCTCGCGGCAAAGCAGCTGGAGCCGGCCCGAGCGGTCGACGAGGTCCAGGAAGACCAGCTTGCCCATGTCGCGCCGCGCAAGCACGCGCCCCGCGACGCGGCGCTCCTCCCCGCGCTCCTCGCCCGACTCGAGCCGCTCGGCCTCGGCGCGCACGCTCGCGATCTCGACGCGGTCCGGAAACCGCTTCGGCAAGGGCGCCATGGCGCGCGAGTCTATTCGGGCCTCAGCCCCAGATCAGCCAACCCGCGAGAACCCCGAGTGCAGCCGCGACCCCGAAGAGCATCCAGCCGAGACCAAAGACGTAGCGCCACACCCACGACGAGGGCGGAGTCGGGCTCCACATCGGCTCGGATGCTTCGATCGGGTCCGGCTCATCCCGCCAAGCGCGCTCGAACCGTTTCGCGGATGCTCGCAGTCTTCGTTCGCGATCTCGCAGCTTTGCCGCGCGCTCGAGGTCGTGGTTTTCGATCGCCTCTTCCTTCTCAGAACGCACGCGATCGAGTTCACGCAGCACCTCCTCCGCGAACGGCGGCGATTGCGGCGTGTACTGCTCGACGGCGGTCACCGGCCCTGGCGCAATGTGAGCCCGGCGCGGACCGGTGAGCATTCGGATCACCTTGTTACGAATGGTGTCTGCGTCTGCGTCGAAGTCGAGGAGAACCCTCGAAGCGACGCCTTCGTTCTCGCGCACGAGGCCGAGCAGTAGGTGCTCAGTACCGATGTAGTTGTGTCCGAGCGCGAGGGCCTCCTGCATCCCGAGCTCGAGCACCTTCTTCGCGCGCGGCGTGAACGGAATCTGGCTGGTCATGATCTCGTCGCCCTGGCCAACAATGCGAGCGACCTGGGCACGAACCTCTTCCACCGTGATGTCGAGGGACTCGAGCACGCGTGCCGCGAGTCCTTCCTCCTCGCGCAGCAGTCCAAGAAGAAGATGCTCGGTCCCGATGTAGTTGTGCCGCAGACGCCGCGCCTCGTCCTGGGCGAGGACCACCACCTGGCGCGCACGCTCCGTGAACCGTTCGAACACGGCCTCACAGTACGACGCGAGGGCGGGTTTTTTCCGTCCTCGCTCGAGCGCTATCGAGTCAGATCAGCCGCGTGAAGTCGAGCCGCCGCAGGCGGCGACTTCAGGCGGCAATTTCCATGATCTTGAACTTGAGCTTGCCGCGGGGCGTGGCGACCTCGACCGTCTCGCCCTTCTTCTTGCCCATGATCGCCTTGCCCACCGGCGACTCGTTCGAGAGCTTGTTCTCGGCCGGGTTGGCCTCCGCGGAGCCGACGATGTGGTACTCGTTGGTCTTCTTCGCCTCGACGTCGCGGAGCTTCACCTTCGAGCCGATCGAGACCGAGTCCTTCGAGATCTCCTTCTTCTCGATCACGCGCGCGGCCATGATCCGCTCCTCGAGCTGGGCGATCCGGTGCTCGAGCATCGCCTGCTCGTTCTTCGCGTCGTCGTACTCGGCGTTCTCGGCGATGTCGCCGAACTCGCGCGCGACCCGGATCCGGTCGGCCACCTCCCGCCGCTTGTCGTTGCGGAGGTGGTCGATCTCCTTCCTCAGCTTCTCGTAACCCTCTTTGGTGAGGATGACTTCCTTCAAGGTCCTGCCCCCTCCTACACAAAGCGCGGCGCGCATCCGGCGCCGCCGCGAACCCGGAAGTGTAGCCTCGCTTCCGACGGCTCGTCAACACCTCCGGCGGCTACTATTTCACGCTCTATGCAGGGAAATCTCCACGAGACCTGGCGGATCGCCGACGTCGAGATCCCGACGCGGCTCGTGCTCGCGCCGATGGCGGGGGTCAGCGTCCAGGCGTTCCGGCGCCAGGGGCGCCGCTACGGGGCCGGGCTCGTCTGTTCGGAGATGGTCAGCTGCGCCGGGCTCCACCACGGCAACGAGCGGACGCTCGGCTACCTGCGGATCGCAAGCGACGAGCATCCCCTGGCCGTGCAGATCTTCGGGGCCGAGCCGGCGCTGATGGCGGAGGCGGCCCGAATGGTCGCCGACGCGGGCGCGGACATCGTCGACATCAACTTCGGCTGCCCGGTCCGGAAGGTGACCAAGACCGGCGCCGGCGCGACGCTGCTCGACGACCCCGACCGGGCGTGCCGGATCGTCGAGTCCGTCGCCGACGCAGCCGGGCTCCCCGTGAGCGTGAAGATGCGCCGCGGGCTCGAGGACGGCTCGCGCACGTGCCTCACCGTCGGCCCGCGGCTGGTCGAGGCGGGCGCCGCCACGCTGACGCTGCACCCGCGGTCGGCCAAGCAGATGTACACCGGCTTCGCCGACCACTCGCTCACCCGCGAGCTCGTCGAGCTCGTCGACGTGCCGGTGATCGCCTCGGGCGACGTCACCTCGAAGGCGCGTGCGCAGACGGTGCTCGCGACGACGGGCGCAGCCGCCGTCATGGTCGGCCGGGCCGCCCAGGGCAACCCGTGGGTGCTCCGCGAGATCCTCGACGACGGCGCCGAGGCGCCGACGCAGGAGGAGGTCGTCGCCGAGCTCGTCCTCTTCATGCGCGAGACGGTCCGGAGCTCGGGGAACGAAAGGCGCGCAGCTTCCTGAAGAAGTTCTACGGCTGGTACCTCGGCCGCGGCCGCTTCCCGCGGCAGCTGAAGGCCGAGCTGACCCAGGTCGACGACCTCGAGGAGGTCGAGCGCCGCCTGTTCGAGGCTGCGCCCGGCGCCCGCTTCGTGCTCGCCCGGCTCGAGTCCGAGCAGCCGAACGGGGACGAGGTCACGCTCGACCTGCCGATCTCGATCTACGGCGGCGGTTAGCGACCGAGCGCGCGGGAATCCCCCTCGCGAACGCGAGAAAAAGGGGGTTAGATTTCATGAGCACCTCAGAACGGACGCGCGCCGACGCGGTCGACGTCGAAACGCCGGCCGAGACCGCGGATCGCGAGGCGCTCGAGGCCGAGCGCGTGGAAGCAGGCGAGCGCACGGTCGTCGCCGAGCGGCCCACAGTTCACCCGATCGCAGTCGCGAAGGACCGCTTCGGCGGGATCGACTTCCCGGCCAGCCTTGTCGGAATGCTGACGGCGCTGGCGACGGTCGTGCTGCTGGGAGGACTGGTCGGCGCGGCGGTCGGGGCGATCGGGTACCAGACCGGCCTCAGCGGCGACGAGGTCGAGGACATCTCGACCGCGAGCCTGGTCGGCGGCCTCGTCGTCCTCTTCGTCTCGTACGTCGTCGGCGGCTGGGCGGCCGGTCGGATCGCGCGCTACGACGGCGCGCGCAACGGCCTGATGGCCGGAGTCTGGACGCTGATCCTGGCGGCGATCCTCGCCGGCCTCGGCGTCTGGCTCGGCGACGAGTACGACGTGCTCGCGAACGTCGACCTGCCGCAGTGGTTCAACGAGGACGCCGTGACGACCGCGGCGATCGTGAGCGGGGTGATCGGCGCGGTGACCATGCTCGTCGGCGGCCTGCTCGGCGGGCTGTGGGGAGCGCGCTACCACCGGCTCGCGGACGAGACGCTGCTCGACGCGCGCGAGCTGCGCGACGTCGAGGTGCACTGATGGGAGCGGCCTCACGGCCGCTCCCATCTAACTGTTCCGCTCGTAGACGAGCCGCAGGCCTTCGAGCGTGAGGAACGGATCGACCCGCTCGAGCGTGCGCGAGTGCGGCGCGACGAGGTCGGCCAGCCCGCCGGTCGCGACCGCGGGAGCCTCGGCGCCGAGCTCCTCACGGATCCGCGTGACGAGCGCGTCCACCTGGCCGGCGAACCCGTAGACGAGCCCGGACTGGAGCGCCGTCTGCGTCGTCTTGCCGATCACCGTCGGCGGCGCCGAGAAGTCGACGCGGAAAAGCCGGGCCGCCCGGGCGAAGAGCGCGTCCATCGAGATCTCGATCCCCGGCGCGAGCACGCCGCCGACGTACTCGCCCTCGGGCGAGACGACGTCGAAGTTCGTCGAGGTGCCGAAGTCGACGACGATGCACGGCGCGCCGTAGCGCTCCTTCGCCGCGACGGCGTTCGCGATCCGGTCGGGGCCGACCTCGCGCGGGTCGTCGTAGCGAATCGCGATCCCGGTGCTCACGCCGGGCCCGACGACGAGCACGGGCAGCCCGGCCCGGTCGGCGAAGCGCTCGTACTCGCGCACGAGCGCGGGCACGGTCGAGGCGAGGCAGAAGCCGTCGACGTCGTCGAGCTCGAGCAGGCCCTGGATCAGGACGTAGAGCTCATCGGATGTCCGGCGCCCGTCGGTGGCGGCGCGGTAGTGGTCGGTCAGCCGGTCGCCGTCGAAGACGCCATACACCGTCTGCGTATTGCCGACGTCGGCGGCAAGCAGCACCTACTCGGTGTCGTCGGACGACAGCTTCTCGCGCATGCGCTCGGCTAGCGCCTCGGCCGAGAGGATCGGGTCTTCGTCGCCGCGGAGCTCCTCGACCGAGACGTCGCCCGACGTGTACGCCTCGGCGCGGGGGATCATCCGCGTCGGCCGGTTCTTGTCCCAGACCCAGACGTCCTCCATGCGAACGTGGAAGAACGGGTAGCTCGTCTGCGGGACGTACTGGAGCTCGAGCTTGTTGCAGAGGTAGGTCGCGTCCTGCGTCAGGACGCAGTAGCGGAAGAGGCCGAAGACGGCCGCGTACTCCTTCTTCAGCCGGAGCTCGGCGTCGGCCTCGAACTCGTCGAGCTCGTCGAGGTGGGACATTCACCCTGATTCTAGTTTTCGGCGGAGGGTCTCCAGCGGCCCGCTCCCGGGCACGACCAGGCCCGGCTCGAGCTCCGCGAGCGGCTCCAGCACGAACGCCCGTTCGGCGAGGCGAGGATGCGGCACGCGCAGGCCGGGCTCGTCCACGCGTTCGTCACCGTAGAGGAGCAGGTCGAGGTCGATCGTCCTTGGGCCGAACCTCGGCCCGGTTCGTATGCGGCCGAGCGAGCGCTCGACCTCGAGCAGCACGTCGAGCAGCTCTCGCGGCGTGAGGCTCGTCTCTAGCGCCGCCGCCGCGTTCAGAAACCGCGGCTGGTCCGCGTAGCCGACGGGCTCGGTCTCGCGAATGCTGGAGACGGCGACGACGTCAACGCCCGGCGTGGAGCCGAGCGCGTCCAGCGCCGCGCGAAGAGTCTGCTCCCGATCGCCGAGGTTCGCACCCAGGCCCACGTAGGCGCGGGTCACGGCCGCGACCCTAGAGGAGGGTTTGCCGAAACGTCGGCTGTGCCGTGGTGCTGCGCTGCTCGCCCCGAGGCCGCGTCCTCAGTCGCGCCCGTATCACTACGGATACGAACGCTCCCTGCGTCCTTGCCTCGGAACGACCATCGCACCCCCACGACGAGCGAAGTTCCGGCAAACCCTCCTACCGCCGCTAGCCTGGGCGGCCTTGACGAAAGCCGCCGATCGTCCTCGCCGCGCTCGCCGCGCTGTCCACGGCCTCGCCGGCGCTGGCAGCGCGGGCTGCGAGCGCCCCGCCCGAAGCTCCCGGCCTCCTCTCGATCGGCGGCTACGAGCACGCGCTCGTCCAGCTCTCCAACGGTACGCCGGCGGCCGCGGACGCCGTTCTCGTCTCGCGACGGCAGCGCATCTGGCGGCTGCCGACGGGGACAGCGCAGCGGCTCCTGCCCGCCCTGCTCGCGCGCGGGGTGGTGCAGGCCGTCGAGCCGGACCGTCCGGTCACCCTGCTGCGCGCCGAGGCCGACCCGCTGGCCTCGCTCGAGTACTGGCGGCCGCTCGTCGGCGCCGACCGGGCCGCGCCCCCGGGGCCGGGCAAGGCCGTGACGGTGCTCGACACCGGCATCGACCTGGCGCACGCCGAGTTCGCGGGGCGGGCGAACACGTCGGTGCTCGGAGCTCAGAGCCTCGCCGACACGCGAACCGAGTTCCACGGCACGGCCGTTTCCTCGATCGTCGGCGCGCAGGAGAACGGCGTCGGCGTCGTCGGCGTCTACCCACAGGCGGTCGTCCGTTCGGGAGACGTCCGCCAGCTCTCCGTTTCGCAGGTGATCGGCGCGCTCGACGCCGCGATTCGCGCCGGGCCGAGCGTGATCAACATGAGCTTCGGCGTCCCGTACAGCCGCCTGTTCGAGGATCTCGTGCTGACCGCGTTCGGGGCCGGCTCGATCATCGTCGCAGCCGCCGGCAACGAGCGGCAGCAGGGGAACACGGCAGCGTCGCCGGCCAACCTGAACCACGTGCTGACGGTCGCGGCCACGGACCGGCAGGACCGCCCGACGACGTTCTCGACCTCCTCGCTCGGCGTCGACCTCGCCGCGCCGGGCGTCGAGATCCCGGCGGCCGTGCCCACGTCGTTCAGCCAGAGCGGCTACTCGCTGATGGCTGGGACGAGCTTCTCGGCGCCGATCGTCACCGGTGCGACCGCGTGGGTCTGGACCGTGCGAGCGCAGCTCGACAACACCCAGGTGTTCGACCTGATGCGCTACTCCGCCCGCGACGTCGCGCCTCAGGGCTTCGACCGCGACACGGGGTTCGGCATCCTCGACATCCCGGCCGCGCTCGCCAAGGAGGCGCCGTCGAGCGACCTCCAGGAGCCGAACGACGACATCCGCCAGGTCCGGGCGGGCGGGCTCTTCGGGCGCGCGACGACCCCGATCACGGCACCGGGCCGCCCGAGCGCCTCGTTCACGGCACGGCTCGACGTGACCGAGGATCCCGAGGACGTCTACCGCGTCTACGTCCCCGCCGGCCGACGCGTGCTGGTCACGGTCACGCCGGACACCGACGTCGACGTCGACCTCTGGAGACCGTCGGCGTCGTCCGTGTTCCTGCGGGGACGAGCGCGAGCGCGGCAGCTGTTCGCGTCCAGCGGGCGGGACGGCCGGCGCGCGGAGACCGTCTCGGTCCGGAATCGCACGCGGAGAGGGTTCTACGCGTACCTCGACGTCTACCTCCCGCGGAACGGTCCGCTCGACGCGGAGTACCGCGTGACGGTGACTACCCTCCGCTAGCCCGGCGCTGGACGGTCGCCGCCGTCCACTCCGCCCACGCGACGCCGGGCTTGCGCACGCGAACCCGCAGGAACTGCGGCTCGAGCGTGCCGGCCAGCGCGTCGGCGACGGCCCCGGCCAGCGTCTCGAGCAGCTGGAACTGCTGCGTCTCGCAGACCGCGCGGACGACGTCGCGGACGGCCCGGTAGTCGACGACGGCGTCGATCGAATCGGTCTGCGGCTCGTCGAACTCGAGCGCGACGTCGAAGACGAACGGTTGACCTTCACGTCGCTCGGCCTCGTCGACGCCGTGGTGGCCGAACACCTCGAAGCCCTGGATCTCCACGAGCACGCTCATCGCGCGACCGCCGCGGCGACCGTCAGCGCCTCGACGTGCTCGCCGACGTCGTGCACGCGCAGGATCGTCGCCCCGCGCTCGTAGGCGGTCACGGCCGCCGCGAGGCTGGCGGAGAGCGGCCCTGTGACCGCGTCCGGGTCGCCGAGGATGCGGCCGAGCGAGCGTTTCCGCGAAAAGCCGATCACGACCGGACGGCCGAGCGAGACGAGGACGTCCAAGCGGCGCAGGAGCTCGAAGTTGTGCTCGACGGTCTTGCCGAAGCCGATCCCAGGGTCGAGGCAGATCAGCTCCTCGCGGATTCCTTCCGCGACGGCGAAGCGCAGGCGCTCCTCCAGGAATGCGGCGACGTCGGAGACGACGTCGTCGTAGCGCGGGTCGACCTGCATCGTCCGTGGCGCGCCGAGCATGTGCATGAGGCAGACGTAGGCGTCGGCGTCGGCGACGACGCCCGCGAGCTCGGGATCGCCGCGGAGCGCCGTGACGTCGTTGACGAGCTCCGCCCCGAGCTCGAGCGCGCGTCGGGCGACTTCGGCCTTGGCGGTGTCGATCGAGAGGGGCAGCTCGCGCCCGAGCGCCTCGAGCACCGGCAGGACACGGCGGAGCTCCTCCTCGAGCGTCACGCCTTCGGAGCCAGGCCGGGTCGACTCGCCGCCGACGTCGACGATCGCGGCTCCCTCCGCGAGCATGCGTCGAGCCGACTCGATCGCGTCGTCGGCCCTGATGTTGACGCCGCCGTCGGAGAAGGAGTCCGGTGTCACGTTGACGACGCCCATCACAGACGGGCGGGGAAACCGCTCCTCGACGGGCTGCGTGGACACGTCCGGAGTCTGCCGCAAGCGGAACGGCCCGCCGAGACGGGCCGTTCAGCTTCCTGTGTACCCGCTTCAGGAATGCGCCATGCGGATGCGGCCGCGGCCCATCGCGAGCGCGATCGCGCCGACCGCCGCCAGGATCGCTCCGAGCCCGAACCCGATCGCGATGTCGTCGCGGTCGAAGCCCTCGGCGCCCGCCGGCGCCGACGCGACGACGGCAGACGGCGCGTCGGGCACTGCCCGCGCCAGGTCGGGGGGAGTCACGCCGCCCGGCGCCGACTCGACTCCCGAGCCGACGTAGCCGTCGGGCACACCGTTCATGAAGACAGGCCCATCCCCAGAGCTCTGGAACGGCGTGACGTTGGTGCCGGGTGCCGACTCGGCGCCCGAGTCAACGCCCCTGCCGACGTAGCCGTACGGGACGCCGTTCGGGAACATCGGCCCGCCAGCCGCAGAGCTCTGGATCGGCGCGTCGGTGGCGCCGCGGGCGAGTGCCGACTCCGAGCCCGAGTCCACGCCCCTGCCGACGTAGCCATAGGGGACGCCGTTCGGGAACATCGGCCCGCCGCTGTCTGAGCCCTGGAACTGCGTCTCGTCGACGCCTTGACCGTGGCTGAGGTACGGGATCTCGGGCGACTGCTGGCCCGAGGCCGTCGCGGTCAGGGCCGCTGCGGCGACGAGCGAGAGCCGCCAGCGCCGTCAGGGCCTTCCGCGTGCTGTTTCGGGTCCTACTCATTGCTCTTGCCTCCTTGGGGGTTCGACAGACGAAGCCCCAGGATCGGCGCCGCGGCTTACGCCGCACCGCCCACGCGCCTAAAGGTGCGCTAACGCGTGCGGCCGAAGCCGCGACCGCGAAGCGGGCGCGCTTCAGGGGTTCTCGCGGGCGCGGATCCGCGCCAGCGGATTCGCGAACTTGCGGACAAGAACGCGTGCGGCCCGCCGAGGCGGGCCGCTCGCTTCCCCTGCCCTCCCCGTCTTCTAGGACTGGGCCATCCGCATCCGGCCGCGGCCTGCGGCGAGAGCCGCCGCGCACGCGGTCGCGAGGACGAGCCCGAGACCGAACCCGATCGCGACGTCGTCGCGGTCGAAGCCCTCCGAGCCTGCAGAGACGGTCACGACCTCCACGGGCGGCGCCTGCGGGAGCAGCCCGTCCGGGGCGTCGCGGGTGATCAGCGGCTCGTCGCCGTGCCGGCTCAGGTAGCCGTCGGGCTGCGGCACGCCGACGAACTGCGGCTCGTACGGCCGGGCGAGATTGGTCGGGGTGACGCCGGCGGGCGACTCGACGAGCCAGTCGGCTGCGTAGTCGCTGGGAACCTCGGCGAGCACGGAGTCGGGGCTCGACTGCACCTGCGGCTCGGACGTCGGCTTGGCCGACGCCGCGGTGGTGAAGATCGTGGCGGCCGCGAACGAGAGCGCCAGCGCCTTCATCGGCTTGTGGTTGTTGAGAGTCCTGCTCATCGTTCCTCCTTCGGGGGTTGCGGCAGAGCCCGGAGGATCGGCGGAGGCGCTAAAGCCGCGCTGGTCGGACCGCTAAACGCTGGCTAAACGCAAGCGGCCCGCCGAGGCGGGCCGCTCTTCCCCTCCCGTCCCCCGTCTCTACGATGCTGCGGGATCTCCGGCCGCGACGCCGCATGGTCGCGCGCCATCGACGATGGCGTCCCCGTGAAGACCGCTGCGAGCGGAAACGAGAGCGCCAGCGCCTTCAGGGCCTTTCCACCGTTGCTCCGAGTCCTACGCATTGCTCTCCTTCGGGGTGACAGACGAGCCCGGAGAATCGGCGGCGGCGCTAAAGCCGCCCTGTTCAGACGACTAAACGGGCGCTAAAACTGTCCCGTGGAGTACGCCGTACTCGGTCCACTCGAGGTGCGGAGCGACGGCCGGACGATCTCGATCGGTCGTGGCAAGCAGCGGTCGCTCCTGGCCGTCCTCGCGCTCGAGGCCGGCCGGGTCGTCCCGGTCGAGCGGTTGATCGACGAGCTCTGGGCCGACGAGCCGCCGCCGACGGCGACGACGGCGCTCCAGGTCTATGTCTCGAAGCTGCGCAAGGCGCTCGGCGAGGGTGCGATCGAGACGCGCGCGCCGGGCTACGTCCTCCGCTGCGGGCCGGACGAGCTCGACCTGCGCCGGTTCGAGCAGCTGACGTCCGAGGCCGCAGGCGTCGAGCCGGAGCGCGCGGCCTCGCTTCTCCGCGAGGCGCTCGAGCTCTGGCGCGGCGAGGCGCTCGCCGACGTCGACCTCCCGCTGGAGGCCGCCCGGCTCCAGGAGCTGCGCCTGGCCGCGGTCGAGCGCAGGATCGACGCAGACCTCGCGCGCGGCGCGGCTGCGGAGGTCGCCGGCGAGCTCGAGGCGCTCGTCGCGGCTCACCCACTCCGCGAGTCGTTCCGGGCCCAGCTGATGCTCGCGCTCTACCGGGCGGGCCGCCAGGCGGAGGCGCTCGAGACGTACCGCGACGGCCGCCGCCTGCTGAGCGAGGACCTCGGGATCGAGCCGGGCGCGCGCCTCCAGCAGCTCGAGCAGGCGATCCTCCGCCAGGACGTCTCGCTCGCGGAGGCGGGTGAGCAGACCATCTCGGCGAGCGCGGTCTTCCTCGACCTCGGCGTCACGGGCGAGGTGGACGTCGTCGCCGAGCGCGCGCTCGGGGTCGCGAGCGACGAGCTGGGCAAGACCGCCGCGCGGGTCGAGCGCGGCCTCGCCGACGCGCTGCTCGCAGTCTTCAGCGACGCGGACGACGCGATCGCAGCCGCGACGGCCGTCGTGGCGAGGCTGACTTCGGAGTTCGGCGACGCGGTGGCGCCGCGCGCGGGCATCGCGACCGCGGACGTGACGCTCGCCGTCCGCGCAAAGGGCCCCGCCCCCGTGCTCGCAGCGCGGCGCGTGCGCCTGGCGAAGCCGGGCGAGGTAGTCGTCGGCGCCCGCACAGCCGCAGCGGCGCCCGGGCGCTCGTATAAGCGTCGGCGCGATTGCTATGTAGTTGGTTGATCGCCGCCGATGCCGGCTTCGCCGGCGTCGGCACACTGCGCTCGAGGGCGAGGCGCCACGGAAAGTCGAGGCGGCGAAGCCGCCGACTTTACGTGGCTTCTGGTTCGGCGGGCGGCTGCATCGTCGCCCCGGGGATCGGGAACGGCCGCGGCTTCGGTGCGCGGCGCGGCTCCTCGACCGGCTTGTCGGCGGGCTCGGGCCTCGCCTCGGCCTCGTCCGGGAAGACGGCCTCCTCCGGATCGCCGGCGAGCAGGCGGAGGAACTGGTCCTTGTCGATCGTCTCGCGCTCGATCAGGATGTTCGAGATCCGGTGGAGCTGCTCCATGTGCTCCCGGAGCACCTTGTGCGCCATCTCGTGCGCCTCGTCGATGATGCGGCGGATCTCGTCGTCGATCTCGCGCGCGATCTCCTCGGAGTAGTCCGGCTCGGCCGACATCTCGCGCCCGAGGAAGGGCAAGTCGTGGTTCCGGCCGAGCACGCGCGGGCCGAGCTTCTCGCTCATCCCGAAGCGCATCACCATCTGCTTGGACGTGCTCGTGACCTTCTCGAGGTCGTTCGCAGCGCCGGTCGTCACCTCGTTGAAGACGATCTCCTCGGCCGCGCGGCCGCCGAGCGTCATCGCGAGGTTGCCCATCAGCGACTTCTTGGTCGTCAGGTAGCGGTCCTCGCGCGGGAGGGAGATCGTGTAGCCGAGCGCCTGGCCGCGCCCGATGATCGAGATCTTGTGGACGTCGCTGTCCTGGTCGAGGTAGTGGCCGACGATCGCGTGGCCGAGCTCGTGGTACGCGGTGATCCGGCGCTCCTCCTCCGAGAAGAGCCGTGTCCTCTTCTCCGGCCCGGCGATCACGCGCATGACGCCTTCCTCGAGCTCCTCCTGCTCGATCATCTTCTTGCCGCGCCGCGCCGCGAGCAGGGCAGCCTCGTTGATCAGGTTCGCGAGGTCGGCGCCCGTGAAGCCCGGTGTGCCCGCGGCGAGCGACTCGAGCTCGATCGACGTGTCGAGCGGCTTGCCCTTCGAGTGCACCTCGAGAATCTTGCGGCGGCCCGAGCGGTCGGGACGGTCGACGACGATCTGGCGATCGAAGCGGCCGGGGCGCAGCAGCGCCGGGTCGAGGATGTCGGGGCGGTTCGTCGCCGCGATCAGGATGATGTTGTCCTTCAGCTCGAACCCGTCCATCTCGACGAGGAGCTGGTTGAGCGTCTGCTCGCGCTCGTCGTGACCGCCGCCGAGGCCGGCGCCGCGGTGGCGGCCGACCGCGTCGATCTCGTCCATGAAGATGATGCAGGGGGCCGCCTGCTTCGCCTGCTCGAACAGATCGCGCACGCGCGAGGCGCCGACGCCGACGAACATCTCGACGAAGTCGGAGCCCGAGATGGAGAAGAACGGCACGCCCGCCTCGCCCGCGACCGCGCGCGCGAGCAGCGTCTTGCCGGTGCCGGGCGGCCCGTAGAGCAGCACGCCCTTCGGGATGCGCGCGCCGAGCGCCTGGAACTTCTTCGGGTTCTCGAGGAACTCCTTGATCTCGTGCAGCTCCTCGACCGCCTCGTCCGCGCCGGCGACGTCCTTGAAGCCGATCTTCGGCGAGTCGGGCGTCATCCGCTTCGCGCGCGACTTGCCGAAGGACATCACCTTCGAGCCGCCGCCCTGGACCTGGTTCATCAGGAAGATCCAGAAGCCGAAGAGGAGGATGAACGGGAGCAGGGTCGAGAGCAGGAGCCAGACCGCCGACGAGCCCGTGCCCTTCGAGTCGAAGGGGACGCCTTCGTCGATCAGCAGCGCCTCGAAGTCACGCTGCGACTGATCGGTGGAGTAGTTGACCTTCGCGGTGGTGCCGTCGCGGTACTCCGCCTTGACCCCGTGCTTCTTCGGGTCGAAGGTGACCTTCTCGATCGACTGCGGCTGTGTGGCGACGTCCGCGCGGACCTGGGAGAACGTCTTGTCGACGCTCTTGGGATCGTCTCCACGAAGCGTTTCGCTCGCAAGCCAGGCGAGCGCCACGATCACGAGGAGCGGGAAAAAGGCACTGCGGAAGAACCGATTCACTCAGGCGACCTCGAACTGAGGGTAGCAGCCTGCTTGGCGCCTACCCTGGCCCGTTTAGGGCACTTCGGGCAGCAGACGCTCGTCCAAGACCCCCACATAGGGGAGGTTCCGGTACTTCTCATCGAAGTCCAATCCGTAACCGACCACGAATCGGTTCGGGATCTCGAAGCCGACGTACCGGACGGGGACGTCGATCTCCCGCCGCTCGGGCTTCGTCAGCAGGGCGCAGATCTCAAGCGAAGACGGCTCCCGCGCCTCGAGGTTCCGGATCAGGTACGAGAGCGTCAGTCCCGAGTCGATGATGTCCTCGACCACGAGCACGTCGCGTCCCTCGATGCTCATGTCGAGGTCCTTGAGGATTCGGACGACTCCGGACGACTCGGTCGCACCCGCGTAGCTGGAGATCGCCATGAAGTCGATCTCGCACGGAACGGTCAGGTGGCGCATCAGGTCGCTCATGAAGAAGACGGCGCCCTTGAGGACCCCGACCAGCAGCAGGTCGTGGCCGGCGTAGTCGCCGGAGATCTCCTCGCCGAGCTCGGCGATGCGCTGCTTCAGCCGCTCCTCCTCGATCAGCGTCTCGCCGATCGCCGCTGTCAGCTCAGTCTGCGACACGCTCGACCTTCACGCCCGGCGCCTCGACGATCCCCGGCACCGCGACGACGTCGGCCCCGCGCACGACCAGGGGCCAGGCTTCTCGTTGGGAGCGTGGAACCTTCGCGTCGACGAACACGTCCTGGATCTTCTTCCCGCGGCCCGCGAGCCGGTCGCCCGGGCGCCACCCGCGTACCTTAAGCCCTTTCTCGTCGGCGCTGATCCGCCAGCGTCCCCAGCGGACCTCACCCTCGAGCGAGACCGGCGCGCGCTCGAGCCAGACCGAGTCGTGCTCGCGGACCGCCGTCACCCCGCCGCCGAGATCGAGCCGCCTCGTCACGCCGGTGCCGGCGAGCAGGTCGCGCAGCGGGGCCTCCCGGTCCTCGAGCAGCGCGATCAGGTTCCGCTCGGCGCCGGGGTGGAGGTCGCGCAGGAGCGGCAGGACCTGCTCGCGGATCAGCCCGCGCTTCGTCTCGCTGTTCGAGCTGTCCAGACGCGGCTCGAGGCCGACCGCCCGGCAGTACGCCTCCGTCTCCTCGCGCCAGAGGACGAGCAGCGGGCGGACGACGCCGTCGGCGCGCTTGCGCTCGATTCCCGAGACTGCACCACGCGAGACGAGCCGGTAGAGCACCGTCTCGACCTGGTCCGAGGCGGTGTGCCCCGTTGCGCGGAGCCGGTCGCGCGCGAACGAGTAGCGGATCTCGCGCAGCTGCTCCTCGGTCGTGCCGCCATGCCCGTCGACGACCTCGGCGCCGAGGACCTCGCGGCAGAAGCGGGCGTCCTCGTCGGACTCGGCGCCGCGCAGGCCGTGGTCGACGTGCAGCGCGTCGACCCGGTACCCGAGCTCGCCCAGAACGTGCCAGAGGCAGGTCGAATCGGGCCCGCCCGAGACCAGGACGGTGACGTCCCCGCCGGGCGGGATCAGCTCGGCGGAGCGGATGTGCGCCTCGACCCGGGCCGAAACGTCCACGAGCGAAGGGTACGGCTAGCCGTATGGCGCCCGGTTCGGCTCCGTGCCACGATTCCGCCGTGCCCACTGTTCTGATCGTCGACGACCACCCCACTTTCCGGGCCACTGCCCGGCAGCTGCTCGAGGCCGAGGGCTTCGAGGTCGTCGGCGAGGCCGGGGACGGCGCTGAGGCCCTCGCCTGCGTCGCCCGGCTCCGACCGGAACTCGTCCTCCTCGACGTCCAGCTGCCGGACCTGGACGGCTTCGAGATCGCCTTGCGGCTGCTCGCCGACGGCAACTCCTGCGAGGTCGTCCTGATCTCGAGCCGCGACGCCTCGGAGTACGGCGCGATCGTCCAGGACTGCGGCGCACGCGGCTTCATCCCGAAAGCGGAGCTCTCCGGGCGGAGATTGGCGGCGCTCCTGGAGTGACGACCCGTGCTGTGCTCGGCGTCTGGACGCTCGCCCTGCTCGCCGCCGCGGGCGCGACGCTCCTCGTCCTCGCGAGCGACCACGAGACCGACAAGGTCCCGACCCTCCTGCTTGCGGTCCCGACCGCTCTTGCCTTCATCGGGAGCGGGATCATCGCGCGCTCCCAGCGCCCGTCGAACGCGACCGGGATCCTGCTCATCGTCGTCGGGTTCGCCTGGGCGCTCGGCGCGCTGACGGCCGCGAACAACGAGTACGTCTTCACGGCCGGGCTCGTCCTCGGGACGATCTTCACGGCCATGCTCGCGCACCTGTTCCTCGCCTTTCCGACCGGGCGGCTGACGAACAAAACCGACAGGCGGATCGTCGGGCTCTTCTACGCCATCGTCCTCCTCGGGCCACTGCTGGTCTTCCTGTTCGACGAGGGCGAGTTCTCGACGAGGAACTGCGACGGGCCCTGTCCCGACAACGTCCTGTCGCTCGTGGGCGCCCAGCCGCTCGCGACGGCGGTCGCGTACGTCTACTCGTTCGGCTCGCTCGCGCTCGCCGCGCTGGTGCTCGTACGGATGGTCCAGCGCTGGCGCCGCGCCTCGGCGGCGCTCCGCCGCACGCTTGCGCCCGTGTTCGTGTCGGCCGCGGTCTTGATCGCGCTCGTCGTGTTCCAGTCGATCGTCGGCTTCTTCTCCGAGGAGCTCGCCGAGGCGATCAACTGGCTCACGCTCGTGGGGGTGCTCGCGGTCCCGCTCTCGTTCCTCTACGGCCTGCTGCGCTCCCGCTTCGCCGCGACCACGCGCCGGCTCGTCGCCGAGCTGTCGGAGAAGCGTAAGCCGGTCGAGGTGCAGGCGGTGCTGCGCCGCGCGCTCCGCGATCCCGACCTCCTGCTCGGTTACCGGGCCGGAGACGGATACGTCGACGTCGAGGGCGAGCCGCTCGTGCTACCGGGCGAAGGCGAGGACCGAGCCTTCACCACCGTCGCCGACGAGGTGATCGTCCACGACGCAGCCCTGCGGGACCAGCCCGAGCTCGACGAGGTCCTCGACGCGGTGCACATCGCGATGGAGCGCGGGGTCTCGCTCGGATCGCTCGAGTCGAGCGAGCGCCGCGCGACCGCGCTGCTCGAGGCGATCCCGGACAGCATGTACCGCGTCGACGCCGACGGGACCTTCATCGAGTTCCGTCTGAGCGAGACCGCGCGGCTGCCGATCGACGCCGACGACCTCGTCGGCCTCAACGTGCGCGACGTGCTCTCGCCCGAGGCCTCCGACGAGGTCTTCGCCGCGATGAAGCGGGCCGCGGCGAACGACAGCGTCGAGGTCGTCAACTACACCCTCGACTTCCCGGGCGACTCGCGGCGCCACCTCGAGGCCCGGATCGTCAAGAGCGGCCACGACGAGTCGGTCGCGATCGTCCGCGACATCACCGACCGAACGCTCCAGCAGCACGCGCTCGAGGCGCTGGTCGAGGAGCAGGCCGCGCTCAGCCGCGTCGCAGTCGCCGTCGCCACGGCCTCGCGACCGGAGGTGCTCTTCGACGTCGTCACCGAGGAGGTCGCCCGACTGCTCGGTGCCGACGCGGCCAACCTCGTCCGCTTCGACCCGCGCGCGAACGAGGGTGTGATCGTCGGCAAGTGGAGCGAGCCGGGCGTCCGGATTCCCGGTGCCGGAACGCGCGTCGACATCCTCGGCGGCGCGCTCGAGCGCGTCTTCAGAACCGGCCGCCCTGCACGAGGGGGCATCGACGATCCCGAGAACTCACCCGCGCTCGTCGCCCGCCTGAAAGAGCTCGGCGTGACCTCGCTCGTCGCCGCGCCGATCGATGTGTCCGGAGAGCTCTGGGGCGCGGTGGTCGTGTCCGTCACCGGCGACCAGACGTTCGCGGCCGACGCCGAGGACCGCATCCGGCAGTTCGCGAGCCTCGTCGCCGTCGCGCTCGCGAACGCGGAGGCGCGCGAGCAGCTCTCGAGCCTCGCCGAGGAGCAGGCCGCGCTCAGCCGCGTCGCCGTCGCCGTGGCAACCGCGTCGGAGCCGGAGGTGCTGTTCAACGTCGTCACCGAAGAAGTGGCGCTCCGGCTCGGCTCCGACGCGGCCAACCTGATCCGGTTCAACCCCCGCAACGAGCTCGAGGGGATCGTGGTCGGCAGGTGGAGCAACTACGAGGCCGACATCGCCTCGGTCGGCCAACGCTTGCAGCTGACCGGAGGTCCCGTCAGCGCAGTCCGCCGCACCGGCCGGCCGGCGCGAGGGCACATCGACGATCCCGAGGTCGCGCCGTCGGCGCTCGTCGACCAGCTCCGAGAGCGCGGCGTCCGGTCGATGGTCGTGGCGCCGATCGAGGTGTCGGGTGAATTGTGGGGAGCCGTCGTCGTGACGTTGACCGGCGACCGGACGTTCGCGTCCGACGCCGAGGAGCGCATCGGGCAGTTCGCGAGCCTCGTCGCGGTCGCGCTCGCGAACGCGGAGGCGCGGGAGGAGCTCTCCACGCTCGCGGACGAGCAGGCCGCGCTCAGCCGCGTGGCCGTCGCAGTGGCCACCGGTGAGCCTCCGGAGCGGCTGTTCAACACCGTGACCGAGGAAGTGACCCGGCTGTTCGACGCGCAGTGGGGGTCGACGGTGAAGTACGACCGCGACGACGAGGGGCTGGTGGTCGGCAACTGGCACAACGCCGACGGCAGCGAGCTCTTGGTCGGCGACCGCTTCCGCCTCGGCAGCGGCGCGATCGGGCAGGTGAAGCGGACCGGACGTCCCGCGCGGGTCGACTACACGATCCTGCAGAGCGACGTCATGCGGCAGATGGTCGCCGCGCCGATCGTCGTCTCCGGCCGCCTCTGGGGAGCTACGACGATCTCCGTTCCGGTCACCCGCGGGTTCCCGCCGGACGCGGAGGAACGTCTCGGTAAGTTCGCAAGCCTCGTCGCCGTCGCCCTCGCGAACGCGGAGGCGATCGAAGAGCTGACGGCGTCGCGCGCACGCATCGTCCAGGCCGGCGACGCCGCGCGGCGGCGTCTCGAGCGGAACCTGCACGACGGCGCGCAGCAGCGCCTCGTCACGCTCTCACTCACGCTCAGGCTCGCGCAGGCGAGGCTCGACGAGGACGCCCGCGGCGGCGCGGGAGCTGCTGGACGCCGCGTCGGGCGAGCTCGCGTCCGCGCTCGAGGAGCTCCGAGAGCTGGCCCGCGGCCTCCATCCGGCGATCCTCAGCGACCGCGGGCTCGGGGCCGCGCTCGAGGCGCTGGCGACGCGCGCCCCGCTGCCCGTCGAGCTCGATGGTGTGCTCCCCGAGCGCCTGCCGCCGCCGGTCGAGGCCGCCGCGTACTACGTCGTCGCCGAGTCCCTGACGAACGTGGCCAAGTACGCCGAGGCCAGCACCGCCCGCGTGAGCGTCGTACAGGACAACGGGTTCGCGATCGTCGAGGTCGTCGACGACGGCGTCGGCGGCGTCGACGTCTCTCGCGGCTCGGGGCTGCGCGGGCTCGCGGACCGCGTCGAGGCACTGGACGGTCGCCTGACGGTGTCGAGCGAGGTCGGGCGCGGCACGCGGATCCGGGCGGAGATCCCATGCTCAGGGTCCTGATCGTCGACGACCATCCCAGCTTCCGCGGCAGCGCGCGGGCGCTCCTCGTCAGCGAGGGCTACGAGGTGATCGGCGAGGCCGAGACGGGAGCAGAGGCGGTGCAGCTCGCGCGGGAGCTGCGGCCCGACCTCGTCGTGCTCGACGTGCAGCTTCCCGACCTGAACGGGTTCGAGGTCACGGCGCTCCTCTGCGAGCTCGACGAGCCACCGGACGTCGTCCTCGTCTCGAGCCGCGACGACTACGCGGCGGCGGTCGCCGGAACCGGTGCGCGCGGGTTCCTGCCCAAGGACGCGCTCTCCGGCAAGGCGCTCGACGAGCTGCTGGCGCGTGCATGACTGAGCTCACGGTGGACGCCCCGCCGCAGCGAACGCCGAGAGCCCGGCCGAGCCCCTGGGCGGTGGTGGTCCTCGTGTCGGCGGCGCTCTTGCTCGCGGCCGCCCTGCTCCTCGGCGCGCTCTGGTGGACGTCGCAGTCGACGAGCTCGACGTCGTATACGGCGCAGCTCCCGAGCACGCTGCTCGGCATCGAGCTCGAGGTGGCCGAGGGCGACGTGGAGATCGTCGGCGGTGCCAGCCGCGAGGTGTTCGTCAGCCGCGTCGACTCGTCGGCGTTCGGCCACACACCGACCGAGCAGCGCTTCGTCGGAAACGGCGTGCTGAGACTCGAGTCGGGCTGCCCCGAGCTGGTGATCGGCGCGTGCGCGCTCCGACTACCGACTGACCGTGCCCGACCGGGTGCCGCTGCGGATCGTGGCCGTCCACGGGGACATCCGGGTGACCGGGTACCGCGGCTCGGGCGTCCTGTCCACTCGCGATGGGAGCGTCACGGTGGACGCATGGTGCGGCTCGATCCTCGACGTCACCGCCGGCAGCGGGAGCATCGACGTCCGCTTGACTTGCGCCCCCCAGCGCCTGACGATGCGGACCGGTTCAGGCGACATGACCGCACGCGTGCCGCTCGGCCAGTACAGCATCGACGCGGAGACGCTCGACGGGGACGTGACCCTCGAAGGGCTCGCCGACGACCCCGCCGCGACGCCCAGGATCCAGGCCCTCAGCAACAGCGGCGACGTGACGGTGGAGGCCGGATGACCGCGCTCGAGCTCGCCGGAGCCCAGCCGCTCGGAACGCGGGACCGGCTCGTCGCAGCCGCGCGCGTGGCCGGCTACCTGCCGCTTGCGGTCCTGCTCGGCGTGCTCGGCGTCCTCGCGCTGCCGACGCTGCTCTTCGGGTCGACCCTCACGTGGCGGCTCGCGGAACGCGAGCGACGGCTGGCGAATGCCGCGCTCCACGCGAGGATCCCCGAGTTGCCCGCGGAGGCGACTGCCGAGGCGAGGCGGCTCGCCGCGCGCCTCCCGCTCCGCCTGGCGGCGGCGGTCGCGGCCGCGGTGATCGCGCTCGTGCCGGTCGCGCTGACCGTCGGGCTCGCGGTGCGAGCGGCCGAGGGGCTCGTCGGGTCGAGCGAGCTCTTCCTCGGGCCTTGGGCCCTCGGTCCGGCCGTGGGCGCGGTGCTCGCAGTGCTCGCGTTGGCGTCCGCGGTCGTCTCGGTCGCGGTCTTCGACGGCCTCGCGCGCCCGCTTCGCGCCGTCGAGCGGCGGCTGCTCGACTCGGGAGTGCCCCACGACGACGCGGTCCGCACGCTCCGCGCGCGTGTTGAGGAGCTGCGAGCGTCGCGTGCCCGGATCGTCGAGTCCGGCACCGAGACGAGACGCCGGCTCGAGCGCGAGCTCCACGAAGGCGCCCAGCAGCACCTCGTCGCGCTGTCGCTCGAGCTGTCGATGCTCCGAGCCCGTGTCGCCGGCGACCCCGAGGCGCTCCAGATCCTGGACGCCGCGGTCGAGAAGCTCAACGCCGCGCTGGCCGAGCTGCGGGAGCTCGCGCGCGGGATCCACCCGGCGATCCTCACCCACCGCGGGCTCGACGGCGCGATCGTCGCGCTGCTCGACCGGACGCAGCTGACGGTCGACTACGCGAACGAGCTCGACGAGCGGGTTTCGCCCGCAGCCGAGACCGGCGGCTACTTCGTCGTCCGCGAGGCGCTCACGAACGTGCTCGAGCACGCCGGCGTGACCGAGGCGTCCGTGCGCGTTCGGCGCGAGCGCGAAGCGATCGTCGTCGAGGTGGAGGACGACGGAGTGGGCGGCGCCGACCCCGGCCGCGGCTCCGGGTTGCGCGGGCTCGAGGACCGCGTCGCGGCTCTCGACGGCACGCTGACGGTGGAGAGCCCCGCGGGCGCTGGGACGCGCGTGACCGCGCGGATTCCGGTCGAGCCGCTCTAGGAGGGCAGCCCCGCGGGCGCGACGGCGCCCTCTGAGAGCGCGCGCATCAGGACGTACGGCTGCAGGAGCGGATTGACGAAGCGGTAGCGCGGGTTCGCGTTCCCGCGCCGCTGGAGCAGTCCGCCGTGCCCGGGCTCGGCGAGCGCTTCGAGGTAGCCGGAGGCGTCGACGTCCGCCACGTGCACGTCCGACACGGCGAAGAACCCATACTCGTCCGCCTCAGCCAATGCGCACGCGAGCACGACGTCCCGGTAGCGCGCGTCGCCGTCCTCCTCCGTGGCGCGCCGGTACGTCTCGCGGACGGTCTGCTGCGTCTTCTCGATCGCCTCGGCGACCGCGTCGTTGACGTCGCCCAGGCGGACGTTCGTGCGCAGATCCTCGAGCGCGAAGCGCGCCGAGAGCTGCCCGAGGAGGTGGGCGTAGTGGGGCAGTCCCTGCGCGAGGCGGGCAATCGTGTCGACGGCGTCCTTCGCGATCGTCAACTTCGCCCGCTCGGCACCGCCCGTGACGATCTCCGCGAGCTCGCCGTTCGACATGCGCGGCATGTGGATCTGGACGAGCGCGCGCTCGATCGACTGGTGCTCGGCGATCAGCTGCTCGACGTCGTCGGCCACACCGACGAGCACGACCGTGGCGCGAGGGAGCGCGTCCGAGAGCGTCTTGATCGTGTCGGCGAACAGCAACCGGTCCTCCGCCGAGCCCAGCCGGTCGAACTCGTCGAGGAAGACGGCGACCCGCCGTTCACCCGCGAGCGACTGGAGCCCGCGCCTGACGTCGTGCGGCGTCGCGTCGTCGGCGAGCAGCGCGGCCGCACTAACGCGCACGTCGCGAGCCTGACCCGTGAAGCCGATTCCCGGCCGCGAGACGGTGAACTGCACTTCGCCGAGCGCCTTTCGCCAGACGCTCTCGTAGTCGTCGCTCCGGTCGCAGGTCGTGCGGGCGGTGAGGACGTCGGCGGCTGCGAGGACCTCGGCGGCGACCGTGACGAGCGAGGTCTTGCCGACGCCGCGCTCGCCGTACACCACCGCGTGCTGGCCGGGCTGGTCGGCGACGTCGAACAGGTCGCCGAGCTGGCGCGTCCGGCCGGAGAAGAGCGCGCGGCGGTCGATCGGGGCGGCGGGGCGAAACGCCTCGGTCAGCGCCTGCAGCCGCTCGACCTGCTCGGGCTCCCCCCGCTTCAGCCTCATCGGGGCGGATGGTACGCGCCTACGGACCAGGCGACAACGCAGGTTCGGGAGACCGCACCCGCGGACGCCGGGCAGCCACATCGTCGCCCCGGCCGGTAAGGACGAAGCTCGGGGCGTCACCCATGAAGGAGAGAGCCAGATGAGAACCCGCGAGCTTCATCACCGCGTCACCGACGGAATCCACGTGACCCTGCTCTGGTACCCGGCGACCGGCCGCGTGACCGTCGAGGTCTTCGACGAGGCCGTCGGCGAGTCGTTCGAGCTCGAGGTGCCGCGCGAGCGCGCCCTCGACGCCTTCTACCACCCGTTCGCCTACGCCGCGTTCGACGGTGTCCCCTTCACGACGAGGACGCGCGAGCCCGTCGAGGTCTGACCCTCCTAGACTCACCGCGTGGATCTGCCGCGCGGGGTCGTCAGCTTTCTCTTCACCGACATCGAGGCCTCGACCGCGCTCGCCAGGGAGCTCGGCGAGGCCTATCGCGGCGTGCTCGACGAGCACCGGCGCCTGATCCGGGAGGCCGTCGCCGGAGCGAACGGGCGCGAGGTCGACTGCCGGGCGGACGAGTTCTTCGCCGCCTTCGCCGAGACCCCGGACGCGGTCGCCGCGGCGGTGGCGGCCCAGCGGGCGATCCACGGCCAGGAGTGGCCGCAGGGCGCGATGCCCCGCGTCCGCATGGGGGTTCATGCCGGCGAGGTCGAGCTCGGCGGCGAGAACTACGTCGGGATCGAGGTGCACCGGGCGGCCCGTGTCTGCTCCGCCGCGAACGGCGGCCAGATCCTCGTCTCGGCGTCGGCGCGGGCCCGCGTGGACGACCCCGAGCTCAGTTTCGCCGACCTCGGCGAGCACAGGCTCCCCGGCTTCGGCGAACGAGAGAGAATCTTCCAGGTACTCCACGAGGACCTGCCGAGTGAGCTCCGGCCGCCGGCGGAACACGGCTCCGAGAAAGGACTCGCCACGCGCGTCGTGATCGCAGACGACTCGGTCCTGCTCCGCGAGGGGATCGCCAAGCTGCTCGAGGAGGTCGGCTTCGAGGTGGCCGGCCAGTCGAGCACGGCCGACGACCTGCTCCTGAAGGTTCGGAGCTACAAGCCGGACGTGGCGATCGTGGACATCCGCATGCCCCCGACGCACACGGATGAGGGGTTGCGCGCGGCGAAGGAGATCCGCGAGCGCCACCCGGAGGTCGGCGTGCTCGTGCTCTCGCAGTACGTCGAGGCCGGCTACGCGCTCGAGCTGCTCCAGGGCAGCGCCGAGGGCGTCGGCTACCTGCTCAAGGACCGTGTGGCCGACGTCGCGGAGTTCGCCGACGCGGTCAGGCGCGTCGCCGAGGGCGGGTCGGCGCTCGACCCGACCGTCGTCTCACGCCTGGTCGGCCGCCGCCGCGGCGAGGATCCGCTCGACGCCCTCACCCCCCGCGAGCGCGAGGTGCTCGAGCTGATGGCCGAGGGCCGCTCGAACCAGGCGATCGCGGAGAAGCTCGTCGTAACGGCCAGGGCGGTCGAGAAGCACGTGACCAGCATCTTCACCAAGCTCGGGCTGCCTGCCAGCTCGGAGGACCACCGCCGTGTGCTCGCCGTGATCACGTTTCTGAACGCATGAGTAAGACCACGCTGCGGCGCGTCGTGATCTTCTCGGCCGTGATCGGCTACGGCGTCCTCGGGCTGGTCCACCCGGCCGACCCCGAGGTCGGCGACTCGGCCGCGTTCTTCATCGGGCTGCACCTGTTCCAGCCGCTCCTGATCGTCTTGCTCGCCTGGGGCCTCTGGCTGACGGTCGAGGGCCTGCCTGGGCGAGCGGCCAAGGTCGCCCGCGTCGCCGTCGTCCCGTGGGCGATCACTTACGCGATCTTCGACTCGCTTGCCGGGATCGCGACCGGCCTGATCGCCCGTGAGGGGGGCCAGCTGCCGGCTGCCGACCAGGCCGCCGCCGCGAGGCTGCTGGAGAACCTCGACACGATCGTCGTGATCGCGATCGCCGCCGCGGCCGCGCTCCTGTGGATCGTCTCGATCTTCTCGGTCGCGATCGCCGTCAGGCAGCTGGCGCCGCTCTTCGTCTCGCTCCTGATCGGGATCGGCGGCCTCGTCTTCGCCGTCGGGCACCCGTTCCCGTTCGGGCCGACCGGCATGGGGATCATGCTCGTCGGCTTCGCGCTGCTCGAGTTCCGCTACCGCAGCGCTCCCGCAGACGAGCCCGTCTCGGCCCAGCCCGTAGCGGCCTAGTTCGGCCACCCGCACCCGCGGACGCCTGCCCGCCGCATTTCCGTACGCGCCTCGCAGCGCGAGGGTGCGGGCATGACGGCAGCGCTCCGCACCTACTCCTCCCGGCGCCAGACCGGCTTCGCCGAGCTCGGCGCGGTGATCCTGCTCTACGCCGCCTACGAGCTGCTCCGCGGGCTCGGCGACGCGAGCCTCGCCGTCGCCCGCGACCACGCCCGGGACATCGTCCAGCTCGAGCTCTCCCTAGGCGTCTTCGTCGAGCGCGGCGTCCAGGACTGGGCCGCCTCGATCCCGCTGCTGCCCGCTTTGCTCGGCCTGGCCTACGTGACGCTCCACCTCGGGGCAACCGGGCTGGCGCTTTTCTGGCTCCATCGCAGCCACCCGGAGCGCTTTCCGCTCGTCCGCAACGTGCTCATGCTCTCGACGGCGCTTTCGCTCGTCGGCTACGTGCTCTACCCGGCCGCGCCGCCCCGGCTCGCCGGCCAGGGCTTCGTCGACACCGTCTCCTCGCACACGCATGTGAACCTGAGCTCGGACCTGCTCGGGGCGCTCTACAACCCGTTTGCGGCGGTGCCGAGCATGCACTTCGGCTACGCGCTGATCGTCGGCTTCGCCGTCGCCGCCTATGCCCGCCGCCCGGCCGTCCGCGTGCTGGGCGCGCTCTACCCGCCGTTCATGCTCTTCGACATCGTCGCGACGGGGAACCACTTCCTCTTCGATGCGGCGATGGGCGGCCTCGTCGTGCTCGTTGCGGTGCTCGCCGCACGGCTGACGGTGCGGACAGCCGCACCCGCATACGCCTGAGGGCCGCATTCTCGCGAGCGCCGCTGGGCGCAAGGCTCCGTGTGCAAGCCAAACCACTCGCACACAAGGAGCTGAATTGTCCCCTTTGAAGCACTCCAATAACTTCGCCGCCCGGATGGGCCGCTGGAGCGCGAGCCACTGGAAGACCGCGGTCTTCGGCTGGCTCGCCTTCGTCGTCGCCGCGTTCGTGATCGGCAACGCCGTCGGCGTCAAGTACCTCGACGACACCGACACGAACGTCGGCGAGGCCCGCACGGCCGACAAGATGATCGACGCCGGCTTCCCGTCGGACGCGGACAAGCAGGGCGAGATCGTCCTGATCCAGTCCGACAAGCACACGGTGACCGACGAGGCCTTCAAGGCCGTGGTCATCGACGTCACCAAGACGCTGGGCACGTTCCCGCAGGTCTCGGAGATCGACAACCCGCTCGAGGCCGGCAACGAGGACCTCGTCTCGAAGGACCGTCGCGCCGTGATGGTGACCTTCTCGCCGAAGGGCACTTTCGAGGAGGCGTCGCTCTACATCGAGAAGATCGAGGCCGCCGTCGACAAGGCGCAGGACCGCCACGACGGCTTCTACGTCGAGGAGCTCGGTAGCGTCAGCACCAACAAGGCGTCCGACGCCGCGTTCAACGGGATGCTCATGAAGGCGGCCATGATCGCGCTGCCGCTCGCGCTGCTCATCCTGCTGTTCGTGTTCGGCTCGGCAGTCGCGGCGTTCGTGCCGCTCCTGCTCGCGATCACGGCCGTGATGGCCACGAACGCGCTCATCTCCATCCCGAGCCAGTTCATGCCCGTCAACGAGTCGATCTCGCACGTCGTCCTGCTGATCGGCCTCGCGGTCGGCGTCGACTACTCGCTCTTCTACCTCCGTCGTGAGCGTGAGGAGCGGGCTGCCGGACGCAGCGAGGGCGCTGCCCTGCAGGCCGCCGCGGCCACTTCCGGCCGGGCCGTCCTGATCTCGGGCATCACCGTGTTGATCGCGATGGCCGGCATGTTCTTCTCCGGCGACAAAGCGTTCATGTCGTTCTCGATCGGGACGATGATGGTCGTCGCGGTCGCGATGATCGGTTCGCTCACGGTTCTCCCCGCGCTCCTCTCCAAGCTGGGCGACCGCGTCGAGAAGGGCCGCATCCCGTTCGTGCACCGGCTGCGCCGCCAGGACGGCGAGTCGCGTGTCTGGGGAGCAATCCTCGACCGCGTCCTTCGCCGCCCGCTCGTCTCGGCGGTCGCTGCCACAGCGCTGCTGCTCGCACTGGCGGCACCGGCGCTCACGCTGAACACCGTGAGCACCGGCGTCGACGACATCTCGATCCCGGAGATCGAGCCCGTCAAGAAGTTCGAGGACGCCTTCCCGGGCGGCAACGAGCCCGCCCTGGTCGCAATCAAGGCCAACGACGTCACCGCCGAGCCGGTCCGCAACGCGATCGTCCAGCTCGAGCGCAAGGCGCTCGCGACCGGCCAGATGAGCAACCCGATCGACGTCGAGGTCAGCGACGACAAGACCGTCGCCACGGTCGAGATCGCGCTCGCCGGCAAGGGCACCGACGACGTGTCGATGGCCGCTCTCGCCACGCTGCGTGACGAGGTGCTGCCGCAGACCGTCGGCCAGGTCGACGACGTCGAGTACGCCGTCACCGGCCTGACCGCGGCCGACAAGGACTGGAGCGACGGCATGAAGAAGTCCGTGCCGCTCGTCTTCGGCTTCGTCCTGCTGTTCGCGTTCGTGTTGATGCTGATCTCGTTCCGCTCGATCGTGGTCGCGCTGAAGGCGATCGTCCTCAACCTGCTCTCCGTGGCTGCCGCGTACGGCGTGCTCGTCGCGGTCTTCCAGTGGGGCTGGGGCGAGAACCTGCTCGACTTCGAGTCGAACGGCGGCATCACCCCGTGGCTGCCGATGTTCCTGTTCGTGATCCTCTTCGGGCTCTCGATGGACTACCACGTGTTCATCATCAGCCGGATCCGCGAGGCCTACGACCGCGGCCTCTCGAACGAAGAGGCCGTCAGGCACGGGATCAAGTCGACCGCCGGTGTCGTCACCAGCGCGGCCGTCGTCATGGTCGCCACCTTCTCGGTGTTCGCGATGCTGCCGCTCATCGACATGAAGGAGATGGGCCTCGGCCTCGCCGCCGCGGTGCTGATCGACGCCACCCTCGTCCGCGCGGTGCTCCTGCCCGCGACGATGAAGCTGCTCGGCGAGCGCAACTGGTACCTCCCGAGCTGGCTCGGGTGGCTGCCGCGGCTCGAGCACGACGGCTCGGTCGAGCCGATCGACGCCAAGCCGGCTCCTCAGCCCGCAGCGTAGGCCCGACCACCCTCCCCCGCCGGCGGCGCCGCTCTCACGCGGCGCCGCCGGCGTTTACTCGAAGGAGCACGCCGTGAACAGCACCGTCACCACCAGGGAACGAGCCGTCGCGCTCACCGCCCTCGCAGTTGTCGCCCTGCACGTCGTCGACGACAACTTCCTCCAGCCGAACCCGGGCACCAGCGCCGGCGACCACCTCGCCGGCGGCCTGATCCCGCTCGCCTTGCTCGTCGGCGCGGGCGTGGCGTACGGCCGGGTGCGGGCCGGCGCGCGTGCCACGATCGCGCTCCTCGCCGGCTTCCTCGGGCTCCTCTTCGGGACCGAGGCGATCCACTACACGAGGGCCGTTGGCCCTTCGGGCGACGACTACACGGGCCTGCTCTCGGTCGCCGCCGGCCTGACGCTGATCGGCCTGGGAGCCGTCACCCTGTGGCGCTCACGGAAGACGACCGATCGCCTCTGGTGGCGATACCCACGCCGCCTGCTGCTCTCGGCCGGCGCGCTCGTGGCGGTCGCCGTCCTCCTCTTCCCGCTGGCCGTTTCGTACGTCGTCACGCACGCAGCCCGTGCGCACGTGCCGACGGCCGACCTCGGGGCCCCCTACGAAGAGGTCGAGTTCACGACGAGTGACGGACTCCGCCTGAACGGCTGGTACATCCGATCAAAGAACGGCGCAGCGGTGATCTCCTTCCCCGGTCGCGCCGCGTCCCAGAAGCGGGCGAAGATGCTCGCGCGCCACGGCTACGGCGTGCTCCTGTTCGACCGCCGTGGCGAGGGCCAGAGCGACGGCGACCCGAACATGTTCGGGTGGAAGGGCGAGCGGGACGTCCACGCTGCCGTGAAGTTCCTCCAGAGCCGCCCCGACGTCGACCCGGACCGCATCGGCGCGATCGGGCTCTCGGTCGGCGGTGAGATGCTGATCGAGGCCGCCGCCGAGTCGACCGCGCTCAAGGCGATCGTGTCCGAAGGTGCCAGCGGCCGCTCGGTCCGGGACGACATCGCGAATCCCGGGACGCCGTTGGGGGCGGTGCTCATGACCGGAGCCATCACGGCCGCGACGGCCGTCTTCACGAGCAACGTTGCCCCTGCCGACCTGAAGGGCCTCGTGCCGAAGATCGGAGCTCGGTCCACGTTCTTCATCTACGCAGAGAAGACCAGTGCGGTCGAAGAGCGGCCGAACGAGGCCTTCTACGCCGCCGCACAGGGGCCAAAGCAGCTCTGGGAGGTCCCGGGCTCGCGGCACATGGGCGGGATCGACGCCCAGCCGCGGGAGTACGAGCGCCGCGTGGTCGGCTTCTTCGACCGCGCCCTGCTCGATTCGGAGCAGTGACAAGACGTCGCAGCCGCGCCGGCGCAGGCCGGCGCGGCTGCGCGTCATGACCCCTTCGGGTAGCGGCCCGAGGCTACATTCGGCGGGTGGGCAGCTCACACGGCGCTTGGGAGCCGGCGGCCTTCTACGAGCGACAGGAGGAGCTCTCCGGGGCCTACAGCGGTGAGGTCGCGGACCACCACCGGGCGAAGGCATCGCTCCTGGAGGCTCACTGCGGGCGGCTGCGCCGTGTGCTCGAACTCGGGGCAGGCGGGGGACAGATGGCAGTCGCGACAGCCGAGCTCGGTTTCTCCGTCGAAGCTGTCGAGCTCGTCCCTCGTCTCGCAGCCCACGCCCGGATGTTGGCGTCGCGCACTCCGCAGATCAGAGTGATCGAGGGCGACTTCTACGAGGTCGCGGTCGAAGGCCCCTTCGGAGCGGTCTGCTACTGGGACGGCTTCGGCATCGGCAGCGACAGCGACCAGCAGGTGCTCCTGTCCCGCGTCGGCGAGTGGCTCGCCGATGACGGTCGGGCGCTGATCGACGTCTATACGCCGTGGTATTGGGCGGCCGCTGCCGGCCAGGAGATGGTCTTCGACCGCGCGCGTCGTCGCTACGAGTTCGACGAGGGGACGCAGACGATGATCGACCTCTGGTGGCCGGACGGCGCACGCGACGAGACGGTCGCCCAGCGACTACGGTGCTACGCACCGCAGGACTTGGCGAGGCTGCTGGAGGACGTCGGCCTGGCGCTGGAGACGATCGCGCCTGGTGACGTCGCGCTCGAGGACGCGATGAGCTACACGGCGATCGTCCGCGGCGCCTGACTCATCGCCAGATCGGATCTCGCACCCACAGCTCGAGCCGCTCGACGGCGTGCTCGAGGTCGGTCCGCGAGAACCGGTACGGCGTCGCGTAGTCGACGCTCTCCACGACCGGTCGCGGCTCCGAGCCCTCGGCCGCGAGGAGGAGGTAGCGGATCGGGAGGCCGTGCGTCACGACGAGCACGGTCTCCTCGGGGCGGGCGAGCACCGCCCTGAAGCCGCGCGCATAGCGCTCCGCGGCCTGCGCCCGGCTCTCGCCGCCGCCGGGCGGGATCTCGACCGGGGAGCGCTCGCGCGCCCAGGCCCGGTAGGCCTCGAGCAGCCCGCCCTCGAAGTCGCCGACGCGGATGTCGTTGAGCTCCGGGACGACGAGGCGAGGCACGTCCCGGCCCACGAGCGCGAGGTCGGCGGTCTGCTTCGTCCGCTCGAACTCGGTCGTCACGCAGAGGTCTACGCCCTCGTCGCGGAGGAACTCGCCCAGCAGGCTCGCCTGCTCGAGGCCCTCGTCGGTGAGCGCACCCGCGACGCCGGGATCGCCATTCATCGCCCCCCGGACCGAGAACTCGCTCTCCGCGTGCCTGGCCAGGATCGCGAGTTCCACGGCCGACGACCCTAGGAGGGCTTGGCGGAACGTCGCTCGTCGCCGGGGCGCGCTGCTCGTTCCGAGGCAAGGACGCAGGGAGCGCTCGTATCCGCAGTGATACGGGCGCGACTGAGGACGCGGCATCGGGGCGAGCAGCGCGGCACGGCGGCACAGCCTACGTTTCGCCGAGCCCTCCTACCCAAGGGGGTGCGGTCAACCGCACCCCGAAACGCCAGTTGCCCGCCTGGGCCGCGCGAGCCCCGCGGAGCATGCTCTCCCCATGACCGCGACGCATGCGCTTCCCGCCCTTTTCTCCCGCCCCGTCGTGGCTCCCCGGCCAGCGCGACTCCGCTCGCTTTCGCCCCATCTCCTCCTGGTGGCGAACGGGAACGCAAGCGGACTGTCGCGCCGGCCCTCCCTTTTCCAAGACTCGGCGCTGCTGCTCCGCTCCGCTGGAGCACGCGTCGAGACCCGCCTGACGACGTCCCTCGAGGAGCTCGACGATGCGCTCGCGACCGCTGAGCGGCGCGTCGTGCTGCTCGGGGGCGATGGGTCTCTCCATGCGGCCGCGAACTCGAGCGTTCGCGCCGAGCTCGCCCTGATCCCGGCCGGCGGCGCGAACAACGTCGCGCGCAGCCTCGGCATCCCCACCGACTTCGCCGCCGCCGCGCGCCTCGCCGTCCAGGGTGCCGCACGGCCGCTCGACGCGATCTCGGTGAAGAGCGCGGGACAGCGCTACCTCGCCGTCGAGGGCGTCAGCGCCGGCTTCCACGCGCTGGCCCGCTCCCGCTACACCGGCGTCAACTCGACGGACACCCGGGCTGCGATCCGCGCCGGGCTCTCCGCAGTCGCCCGCTTCGAGCCGCTCACCGTCGCCCTCTCCGAGGACGGCGCGTGCCGCCTCGTCCGGATCGGCCAGCTCTTCGTCGCGAACATGCCGCTCTTCGGTCCCGGCCTCCGCGTCGCCCCCGCCGATCCCGCCGACGGGCTGCTCGACGTCGTCACGATCGACGGCGGGCGCGGCGCGATCCTCGCGATGATCCCCCGCCTTCGCCGCGGCACGCACCTCGGCCGCCCGGGCGTCACGCACACCCGCGCGCGCACCGTCCGGATCGCGACGCGCGGCCGCTCGCCGGTGATCGCCGACACCACCACCTTCGGGGACACGGTCGAGCTGTCCGTCGTCCCCCACGCGCTCGACGTCGTCGGAGCGGCGGCATGACCAGCATCGCCTTCGGCCGCCCCGCAGCGCTGCCGTTCCTGCGGCTCCCGTTCGTCGTCGCCTTCGCCGCCGCCGCGCTCGCCGCCGGCCTCGGCCGCGCGGTCACGACGACCTACCTGCCGCTCCTGCTCGAGCGGATCAACGACGCGCCGGGCCTGATCGGGATGGTCATGCTCGTCAACGCCGGGGCCGGGATGGCCGTGCCGCTCGTCGTCGGGCTCTGGAGCGACCGGCTCGGGCGCAGCGGCCACGGCCGCCGGCTCCCGTTCATCCTCGGCGGCGCCGTCGTCACCGCGGGCGGCCTGCTCGCGATCGCGCTCGGCTCGTCGAGCTCCTACCTCGTGCTCGCGCTCTCGGCGGCGGTCGTCTACACCGGCCTGAACGCCGTCACGACCGCGCACCGCTCGCTGATCCCCGAGACGTTCGACGCCTCCGGCCGCCCGAAGGCGACGAGCGCGCAGGAGCTGGCGATGCTCGTCGGCGGGCTGCTCGGCCTCGCGGTCGGCGGCGCGCTCACCGGTCTCGCGCTCTGGGCGCCGTTCGCGCTGAGCGCCGTCCTCGTCCCGCTGCTCGCGCTGCCGACGATCAGGCGCGTGACCGAGCCCGAGGAGCACGAGCCGGCCGCAGCCTCGTCCGCGTCGCGGCCGACCGGCTACTACCTTCGCGCCGCCGCGCGCCCGGGCGTCCGCGGCTTCCTGCTCGCGCAGATCCTCTGGGTGCTCGGCTACGCCGCGCTTCCCGCCTTCTTCCTGCTCTACGCGGAGGAGGAGCTCGGGCTCGCCGCCGGGGCCGCCTCGCTCTGGCTCGCCGGGTTCGGGCTCGCGACCGGCATGGGCATCGTGCTGGCCGGACGGGTCAAGAACCCCGCGCTGCACCGCCCGCTGCTGCTCGCCGGGATCGTCCTGCTCGGCGGCGGCTTCCTCGGCGTCGGCCTCTCGACGAGCCTCGTGCCCGTCGGCGCGGCACTCGTCCTCGGCGCGGCGGGCTTCGGCCTCGTCTCGACGCTGGGCTTCCCGCTCTTCTCGGCCATGATCCCCGAGCGCGAGGCCGGCGCCTACACCGCCCTCTACTTCTCCGTTCGCTCGATCTCCTCGACGATCGCACTGCCGGCCGCCGGCTGGACGGTGCAGGCGACGGGGAGCTACCGCTCACTCTTTCTCCTGGGAGGCATCGCGACCATGACCGCACTCATCCCACTCGTCGGCCTCCCGCGGGTGAAGAGCCGGCTCCGCCTCGCCCTCGGCCTGCTCGCAGTCGTGCCCGTGCTCGGGCTGCTCGTCGCCCAGACCTCGGCGCACCGCTTCGACGAATGGCTCTACAGCGCGATCAACGGGCTCGGCCCGGGCCCCGAGGTCTTCTGGACGATCCTCGACCCGCACACGCGCAACTACCTCGTGCTGATCGCCGTCGGCCTCGCCGCCGCCGCCGTCACGAGCCTCCGGAGCGTCCCCGCGACGTTCGCGCGCGTGCTCGGCTCGGCGCTGCTCGCCTGGGCCCTGCTCGAGGCCGTCTACTCCGTGTACGACCGGCCGCGGCCCGAGGAGGTCGTCGCCGACCCGAGCCTGAACGGGCACTCGTGGGCGCACCTGAACTCGTTCCCCAGCGGCCACATGGCGATCACCGCCGCACTGGCCGTCGCCGTCGCGCTGCGCTTCCCGCGCCTGCGCTTCGCGCTCTGGGCGTACGTCGCAGCGGTCGCCTTCACGCGCGTGTTCTTCGGCGCGCACTTCCCCTTCGACGTCGTCGCCGGCACCGCGCTCGGCACGGCCAGCGCGCTGCTCGTCGCGCTCGCGTTCGAGCGGCGCCGCCCCCGCGTCGCGGACGCCGAGCCGCTGCCCGACTCGCCGACCGTCGTCGCGGTGATGCCGTCCTACGACGACGTTCCCGAGCGGGAGCTCGTCCACCAGGTGCTCGCGCACGTCGACCGCCTGGTGCTCGTCGACGACGGTTCGCGCGAGGACGTCGCCCGCGAGCTCGACCGGATCGCGACCGACCCGCGCGTCGAGCTGCTCCGGCTCCCCGGACAGAGCGGCAAGGGCTCGGCGGTGCGCGCCGGGATCGAGCGGGCGCGGGCCGACGCGGTGCTCGTGATCGACGCCGACGGCCAGCACCCGGCGGACGCGATCCCCTCGTTCCTGAATGCCGCCCGCGACGCGGAGCTCGTGGTCGGCGACCGCTTCGACGACCTCGCGCAGATGCCGCTCCACCGCCGGATCGCGAACCGCACCACTCGCCGCCTCTTCCAGGTGACGACCGGGCGCGAGGTGCGCGACACGCAGAACGGGATGCGCCTGCTGCGCGGCCGCGCGCTCGCGACCTTCCCGGCCGGCGGCTACGAGGCCGAGACGATCCACCTCCGCCGCGTCCTGCGCGACGGGGTGCCGGTCGCCTGGGTGCCTATTCCGGCGATCTACGCAGAGGAGCAGAGCTCGTTCCGAGCGGGACGAGACTCGGCGAAGGTGCTCTGGGCATTGGTGCAGCCGCTCGAACGACCCACACCGACGCGAGCCCGAGCAGCACTCCGAGCAGGCTTCCGACCAGCACGTCGCTGGCGTAGTGCACTCCGAGATACACGCGCGACAGCGCTACGACCGCAGCCAGCGCGAGCAGCGGCCGCCTGAGCCTCGGGTAGAAGAGCCCGACGGCCACCGCGGCGGCGAACGCCGTCGCCGAGTGCCCCGACGGGAAGGACGCCGAGGACGGGATCGCGCCGACCGCGTCGATGCCGGCCAGAGGCGGACGCGCGCGGTCGAAGAGCTCCTTGAGGATCGTCACGAGGACGCCGGCGGCGGCAACCGCGCCGAGCGCGGCGAGCGTCGCGCGCGGCAGGCGGCGCTTGCGGCAGTCGCCGGCGGCGGCGATCGCCGCGAACAGCGGCCACTTGACCCACCAGGCTGACGCGAGCAGGAGCACGAACGTCGCCGGCTCCCACCGCACCCCTTCGCTGAAAGTGGAGGCCGCGCTGTCCCACGCGCGCACGAGCTCGAACGACTCAACCAACAGGACGAGGGTACCTGCGGGCCGCGAGCCAGCCGCGGTCGCGGTCGAGCCAGCGGTCGAGCTCGAGCCCGCCGTCTCGCAGCGCGCGCCGCAGGTCGGCCTCGTCGAGCAGCGCCGCCTCGAACGGCTGGCGCCAGACGCGGCCGTCGACCTCGTACTCCATCGTCGCCCGCACGCGGTCGCCGACCTGCTCGGCCTCGGCCAGGCGCAGCGTCACGCCGCCGAGCCGGCGCGCCTCCCCCGGCTCCCAGGACTGGTCCGGCGGGTACGCCTCGATCAGCGCGAGGCCGCCGTGCGCGAGGTGGCGCGCGCAGGCGCGGAGCAGCGCAGTGCGCTCACGCTCGTCCGGGACGTTGACGAAGTGGCTCGCGAGCAGGACGCAGTCGAAGGTCCGGGACAGGTCGAGCTCCTGGATCCGGGCGCAGACGGTCTCCGCGCCGCGAACGTGGGCCAGCATCTCCGCCGACTCGTCGACCGCGGTCACCCGATGACCCCGAGCGACGAGCTCGTGCGTCACGCGGCCCACGCCGCTGCCGAGCTCGAGGATCTCGGCCCCGTCCGGAACGACCGACGCGATCAGGTCGGCCTCCGCGTCGCCGGGAAGCCGGAGGTACACCTCGACCGGGCTGCCGTCGGGAGCGACGGCCATCAGAAGACGAGGCTGCGGTAGTCCAGCGCGTGCCGCATGCCGAGCTTCTCGTAGAGGCCGATCGCCTCCCGGTTCTCGGGCCGCACGAAGAGGCAGACCGCGGGCGTCCGCTCGAGCAGCAGCCGGCAAAGGTCCCGCATCCCCCGCGTCGCGAAGCCCTGTCGGCGCGCCTCCGGGTCGACCCAGACCTGCTGCAGCTGCACGGCCGACGGAGTCCACGCGGACGCCTCCGCCTTGAACAGGATCACGTCGTCCTCGAGCCAGACCCAGGAGCGTCCCTCCTCGATCTGCGCGCGGGTCCGCCAGCGGAAGCTGTCCGCGTCCCGCGCGAGCGGGTCGACGCCGAGCTCCTCCTGGTGCGCGAGCGCGCACGCGGGCAGGAGCCGCGGCAGGTCGTCGGCGGTGGCTGGACGCAGCCCGGTCCCAGCCGGCTCTGGCGGCTCGTGGAGCACGAACACCGGCTGGCCGGGACGGTCCTCGCGCGGCTCCGGGAGCCGGCCGCTCACGGCGGCCCACAGCTCCCCGACGGCGCGCTCCTCGCCGATGATCATCCGCGCGCGATGCCGGTCGACGCGCTTGGCGAAGCGTCCGCACTCGCTCCCCGCGGGGACGACGTTCGCACCGAGGTGGCACAGGCCCGTCAGGCGGCCGTCCTGCGCGGTCGCCGCGAACCGGCCGAGCCCCCGGCGCGCGACGTCCTCGAGGAAGACGCGCTCGATCGGGGCTTCGGCGCAGAACTCGAGGATCTGCTCCACCCGCGGTTCGACGAGCTCACCCACGAGCCAGACGATAGGTTCTCGCCCCATGCCGATCCACGTCCGCGCGAACGAGGGCGACTACGCGGAGGCGTGCCTGCTCCCGGGCGACCCGCTCCGCGCCAAGTACATCGCCGAGACCTACCTCGACAACCCGGTGCTCCGGAACGAGGAGCGGGCGATGTACGGGTACACGGGCGAGTTCGAAGGGCGGCCGGTCTCCGTGCAGGCGACCGGGATGGGCTGCCCGTCCGCGGCGATCGTGATCGAGGAGCTCGTCCAGCTCGGCGTCAAGCGGCTCCTGCGCGTCGGGACGTGCGGCGGGCTCCAGCCGGACATGAAGCTCGGCGACCTGATCGTCGCGGTGTCGGCGATCGCAGCCGACCAGACCGCGCAGCACCTCGTCGACGAGCCGCACGTGCCCACCGCCGACTGGGACCTCGTCCACGCCGCGGTGCACTCGGCGAAGGAGCTCGGCAAGCCGGTGCGCGTCGGGCCGATCGTCTCGAGCGACCTGTTCTACAACCCCGACGGCGGGCAGTACCAGCGCTGGTCCGACCGCGGCGTGCTCGCGGTGGAGATGGAGGCGGCGGTGCTGTTCACGCTCGGAGCGCTCCGCAAGGTCAAGGCCGGCTGCCTGCTCACCGTCAGCGACGTCGTGATCGAGGGCGAGTTCGTCCGGATCAGCGACGAGGAGATGCGCGCGGCGGTCGACCAGATGACGCAGCTCGCGCTGCGCACGGTCACGGGCGCTCATTAGCAAGACCGTCTTCCTCGTCAACCCGGCGTCGGCCAACGGGTCGACGGGGAAGCGCTGGCCCCAGATCGCGCACGTCGCCGCCGCGCAGGGGCTCACCGGTGACGCGCTCTTCTCCGAGGCGCCCGGCGACCTGACCGAGCTGGCTCGCCGTGCGGTCGACGACGGCGCCGAGCTGCTCGTCGTCGTCGGCGGCGACGGGGCCCTGCACGAGGTGATCAACGGCGTCGTCGGGCGCGACGTCGAGCTCGCGCTGCTGATGCGCGGCACCGGAATGGACTTCCCGCGCACGTACGGGATCCCGACCAAGACCGAGGACGCGGCCAGGGTCGCGGTCAACGGGGTGCCGCGCGTGCTCGACCTCGGGCGGGTCACGTACCGCTCCTGGGCGGGACCCGAGGCGGTCGAGCACTTCGGGAACATCGGCAGCGCGGGGATGAGTGCTGCGGTCGCGCGCCGCGCGAACTCGAAGTCGAAGGCGATGGGCGGCAAGGCGAGCTTCTTCGTCGCGCTCGTCGAGGTCTTCTTCCGCTGGAGCAACGTCGAGATGCGCGTCCGGGTCGGCGACGAGGAACGCAGCGGGAAGTTCAACAACACGGTCGTCGCGAACGGGCAGTACCACGGCGGCGGCATGTGGCTCGCGCCCGAGGCGCGGCCGGACGACGGCCTCTTCGACGTGCTCGTCTTCGGCGACCTGAACAAGGCCGACTTCGTCCGGAACGTCGGCAAGATCTATCGCGGAACGCACCTCTCGCACCCGAAGATCGAGCAGCTGCGCGGCTCCGTGGTCGAGATCGACGCAGACGAGGCGCTTCCGATCGAGCTCGACGGCGAGCAGCCCGGCACGACACCCGCGCGCTTCGAGATCGTCCCGCGCGCGCTGCGCGTGCGGGTGCCTAGCCCTCCTGACTAGCTTTCTTCGGCGTCGTCGACTTCTTGGGCGCCGTCGTGGTCTTGGGGGCCGGAGCCGACGACGAAGCCTTCGCCATCCGGTCGACCTTCCGCTCGAGCGCCGCGAGCCGCTTCTCGAGCTGGTCGATGCCGCGGACCTTCGTGGTCAGGGCGTCGACCTGATCGCGCATGTTCGTGACCACCCCGGTCACCCTGTCGGCGCCCGGCGACGAGGCGAGGCGCTGGAGCGCCTCCTCGCCCGCGTCGGCCAGCCGAGCCAGCAGGTCCTTCTGTCCGCCCTCCGCCATCGAGTCTCCTTTGCGATCGGTTTCCGCTTCCGTACCCTGCCACACGTGCGCTCACGCACACTGCTCGCCGCGCTCGTGCTCGCCGCCTCGACGGCGCTCACGGTCGGCGCGGCCCCCCCGCCGCCGACCACCCTCGCCGGCGCGATCGCCGACCGCAACGGCGACGGCCGGCTGGACGCCGTCGCGGGCGAGCCCCGGCTGGTCCGCGGCGAGCTCGCGGCGCCGCAGCCCGGTCGCGAAGCGAGGCGCCGGCTGCTGATCTCGTTCGTGCAGATGACCGACTTCCAGCTCGTCGACGAGGAGTCGCCCGCGCGGATCGAGCTCGTCGATCGCTACGGCGGCTCACTCGACGCGGCGTACCGGCCGCAGGAGGGCCTCGGGCCGTTCGTGGTCGAGGAGTCGGTGCAGCAGCTGCGGCGCGTGCGCAGTCCCGTCGACGGGCGCCGTCCCGAGCTCGTCATCGTCACCGGGGACAACGTCGACAACACGCAGCTGAACGAGACGCGCTGGTACATCGACCTGCTCGACGGCGGGACGGTCGTCGACCCGAACTCCGGCACCGACCGCGGCGTCTGCCGGGTCCCGGCGGGCCGCTACCACGGCGTCAAGGGCGGCGGCTTCTACTACGACCCGGACCGGAGCACCCGCGGCAGCGACGGCCCGGGCTACGCGCCGGGCGCGGCGGCGAACCGGCGGGCGATCGGACGCGCGAACGTCGTGCGCGACTACCCCGGCCTGTACGAGCTGATGAACCGCCCGTTCCGCGCGACCGGACTCGGCCTGCCGTGGTACTCGGTCTTCGGGAACCACGACGGGCTCGTCCAGGGCAACGTCCCGAACAACGAACTGTTCGCGCTCGCGGCGATCGGGTGCGTGAAGCCGATGCGGCTCTCGCAGCGCGGCCTCGAGGAGGTGCGCGGTCTCGTCGCCGGGGGCCTCACCCTCCTCGAGCGCGCGCGGATCGTCGAGATCCTCGCGCGCGACGTCGTCGAGACGGTCTTCGGGCCGCAGCTCACTCGCGACCGCTGGAAGCCGGTGCTGCGCGACGCGCGCCGCCGGCTGCTCGCGCCCGCCCAGTACCTGCAGGAGCACTTCCGCACGCGCGGCCTGCCGGTCGGCCACGGCTACGACCGCGAGGCGGCGCCGCGCGGGATCGGCTACTACGCGTTCTCGCCGAAGCCGGGGCTCCGCTTCGTCGTGCTCGACACCGTGGCCGACAACGGTGACAGCGGCAACCTCGACCGGACGCAGTTCCTCTGGCTCGACGCCGAGCTGCGCGCGGCCGAGGGGCGGCGGGAGCTCGTGCTCGTCTTCGCCCACCACGGGATCGGCACGCTCACGCAGGCCGCCCCCGACGTGCACCTCGGCAGCGGCCCGTGCGGCAGCGCGCTCGAGCCGGTCGAGTGCCTGCTCGGCCGCCATCCCGGCGTCGTCGCGCTCGTCGTCGGGCACCAGCACCGAAACCGGATCGTCCCGCGCGCCGGGTTCTGGGAGATCGTCACGGCGGCGCACATGGACTGGCCGCAGCAGTCGCGGATCCTCGACCTCGTCGACAACGGCGACGGGACGCTCTCCCTGTTCGGCACGCTCGTCGACCACGGCGGCCCCGCGCGGCCCGGACCGCGGCCACGGCGCGCAGGTGCAACGCTGAGCGCGCGCGAGGTCGAGTGGCTCGCCTCGGTCGCCCGCGAGCTCTCCTACAACGACCCGGACGCCGAGAACGGGCGCGAGGGCCGGTCCGACCGCCGCGGCACGCGGGCCGACCGCAACGTCGAGCTGCTCTTGCCCAACCCCTACCGCTGAATCACGACGGGCGTCCCCGCCCGGGTCGCCGCGAAGATCCGGCGCAGCACGTCGTTGCGGACGCGCACGCAGCCGTTCGAGACGGCCCGGCCGATCAGGTCGGGCCGGTTCGTCCCGTGGATGGCGATCGGCCCGCCCTGCGCCCAGCCGGTGAGCACCGGCGAGTACGCCGCGATCCCGACGGCGCCCGGCCCGAACGGCCCGGACGGGTCGGCGGCGTAGAGGCGCTGGTCGACGTAGTACGTCCCGGTCGGCGTCGGCGTGGCCGGTGAGCCGATCGCGGCCGTGGTCGAGATCAGCTTCCGCCCGGCGCGGTACAGCGTCACCCGGCGAGCAGACAGGTCGACCAGGATCCGCGTGCGGACGGCGCCGATCGTCACGTCCTCGGCGCGGACCCAGCCGCTGCGGCCGTTCGGCCGGCGCGGGAGCCGCACGCGGTACCAGCTCGGCCGGCAGGTGGGCTCGACGTTGCGCCCGAGCACGCCGAAGACGGTCGTGACGCCGTTCGGGTTGACGCGACGGAAGCGCTCGAGCACGCGGCCGCCGGGCCGGGTGTAGACGCCGAGCTCGTGCCGCGCGGCGGCGCCGAACGCACGATTCGAGGAGCCCATGGGCACGAACGCCCGGGGTGCGCAGCCTGGCTTCTCGACCATCTCCGCGGGCCGCACGAGGGCAGCCGCCTCGCCGCCGCCGCCGCACCCCGCGAGCACGGCAACTGTAAGAAGTGCGTAAGAACGGACCCTCATCACCGAACCGTTACGAACCTATCCCCCTTTTGCGCGTCGAAAGTAGCCGAGAACGTCGTACCTTGAGGAGCGATGAAGAAGTTGGAACACGAGCAGACCCGCGAGCACCGTCACACGAGCATGACGCTGCACGCGATTCGCCGGCGAAGCGGCGTCCCCTACGAGATCGCGCGCACGGTGTGCCCCGAGTGCAAGCGCGTCCTCGAGGAGAAACCGCTCCGCCGCGCCGCGGCCTAGAGCCTCCTCACCAGCCCGTCGAGCACCTCGCCGGCGGACCCCTCGATCCGTAGCTCGGCGCGATCGTCGAGCGCGGTCGGGCCCAGGTTGACGATCGCGAGCGAGCCGCCGGCCTCGAGCGTCTCGAGCGGGAGCCCTGCGACCGGGTGCACCTCGAGGGTCGAGCCGACGACGAGCAGCAGCCGCGCCGCGCGCGCGAGCTCGGTGGCGCGGTCGATCGCGGCCGCCGGCAGCAGCTCGCCGAAGAAGACCACGTCCGGCTTCAGCACGGCCGCGCACGCGGGGCAACGCGGCGCGGCGGCACCGTCGAGGAGCCGCAGCACCTCGTCGAGCGCAGTACGCCGCCCGGCAGCGCGGGCACGTCGACGTGCGGATCGAGCCGTGCACCTCGACGACGTCGACGCTGCCCGCGCGCTCGTGCAGCTGGTCGATGTTCTGCGTCACCACTGCCGCGAGCAGGCCGCGGCGCTCGAGCTCGGCCAGCGCGAGGTGCGCGGCGTTCGGCTGCGCCCCGCTGAGCATCGCGAAGCGCGGCGCGTAGAAGCGCCAGACTCGTTCGGGGTCGCGGCGGAAGGCCTGGATCGAGCCGTACTCGAACGGGTCGAACTCGGCCCACAGACCCTCCGCCGAGCGAAAGTCCGGGATGCCGCTCTCGGTCGAGATCCCGGCGCCGGTCAGCGCGACGCAGGGCTGGCGCTCCCGGATCAGCGCTGCGAGTGCGTCGACGCTCACGCCGGCTGCTGTAGCACGCACACGTACTCAGCGAACACACGATTCTCCGTCAGCCGGCGCTCGCGGATCTCGAACCCGGCGTGCACGAGCATCGGCTCGAGCAGCCACGTGAAGGTCGAATGCTCGTCCCGCACGTGCTCGGCGAGCTGTGTCGCCGTCCACCCAACCGCCGGATCGTTGGGCGCGGCGTCGAGCCACGCGTCGATCGCCTCGTCGGATTCGCGCAGCTCGAACGAGTAGACGAGATCCTTCAGCAGGAGGACGCCGCCCGGCCGGAGCAGCCGCGCGATGCGTCCGAGCGCGATCGCCTTCCAGAAGTCCGGGAGGTGATGCAGCGCGTTCCGCGTGTAGACGGCGTCCGGCGGATCGCCCTGATGCTCGTACGTGAGGAATCCCGCGCGCACGGCCTCGATGCCGCTCGCCCGCATCGCGGCGACCATCGCTTCCGAGATGTCGACGGCGACGACGCGTGCGACATGCGGAGCCACCGCGCTCGCGAACGCCCCGGTGCCCGCGCCGAGGTCGACCACCGTGCTCGACTCCGCCGATGCCCATGCCAGCAGCGTCTCGACGTCCGCGGTCCAATCGGTCGGCGACTTCGTGTCGTAGACGGCGACGTATTCGGGGTCCAGGTGCTCCGGTCCGGCGTGCCCGACCTCGTCGAATTGCCACTCGTCTCGGCCCAACGCGTCCAGACCGTAGTACGAATCCGTGCCAGCGAGCGGTACGGTCCGCACTGTGTTCGAGACGCAGGTGCGGGTGCGGTTCGCCGAGACGGACGCGCAGGGGATTGCGCACAACAGCGTCTACCTCGTCTGGTTCGAGCTCGCGCGCGTCGAGTACCTCGAGCGCTACGCGGGCGGGTATCCCGCACTCCGCGCTCGCGGGATCGAGGCGTACGTGACCGAGTCGCGCGTGCGTTACCTCGAGCCGACCCGGTTCGACGACCGGCTGACGCTCCGCGCGAGCTGCGGCGACGTCCGCGGTGCGCGCTTCCGCTTCGCCTACGAGCTCGACCGGGACGGGACGCGGGTCGCGGACGGTGAGACGCACCACGCCTGCGTGGACGCGCGCACGCTGCGTCCGACCCGTGTGCCGGCGTGGCTCGTCGACGCGATCCGGCAGGCGGAGGCTACGGACTAGGCGGCGGCGCGGGCGGCGGCGGCTTCGGCGTCGTCGGCGTTGTGGGGGTCGTCGGCGTGGTCGTCGTCGGCGTCGTCGTCGTCGGCGGCGGCTTGGGCTCCTCGGGCTTCGGCTTCGTCCCGACGCGGACGACGCGCTTGTCGCCGCGGTAGTTCGTGCGCCAGGTCTCGTCGTAGAGAACGTCGCCGTTGCGGTCGTACACGGTCCGCTCGACCGTGACCGAGCGCGGAGACGACCCGACCTCCTCGACGACCTTGCTGCCGACGAAGAGCTCGGGATCGGGCACGCGCTTGATCGGCACGGGGCCTGTCACCTCGAGCGGCCCGGCAGAGCTCTCCACGCGGCGGCCGGTCGGGGCGCCGGCGATCGTGATCGCGATCCCGTCGCGACCGGAGGCACCGAGAACGACGAGCCAGCGATCGGTGTCGTTGCGGAACTTGAGGTCGAGGTCGGGGTAGTTGACGGTCGCGTCGCGCCCGAGCGGGTAGCGGCTGATGTAGAGCGAGTGCGGGGCACGCGCGACGAGCTTCAGCCCGGCCTCCCAGGCTGCGTTGAAGACCGTCGTCGCGACCTGCGAGACGCCGCCGCCGACGTCCTCCTCGTACTCACCGCCGATGATCACGGGCGCGACGCGGAAGCCGCGCTCGACCGTGCGCGGGCCGACCGCCTCGTTGAGCGAGAAGTCCTGGCCAGGCGCGACGAGCGTGCCGTCGAGCAGCGAGACGGCGAGCTGGAGGTTGTTGATCCGGTCGGCGGTCCCCGAGTAGAAGGTCGAGAACGAGGCGAGGACGGTCGAGATCCCGAGCGCCCGCGCTTCGGCGGTCGTGAACTCGGGCGCCTTCGTCGTGACGGACACGTTCGCGACGCGACGCCTCGGTGCGAGAACCGCCCTGCGCAACTCGGCGCGCGTCCGCTCGACGTCGAGCTGGACGCCCTGCTTGTGCGGGAGGATCGCGACCGAGCCGCCGGCGGCGACGACGAAGCGCGCGTCCGTGGGCGGCCTGCCGACGGTCTTGCCGAAGCGGGCGAACCAGCGCTCGGCGCCGGGTCCGCCGATCTCGACGTCGGTCGAGCCGTCGTGCGGCAGCGAGAGCAGCTGCGCGATGCGGCGCGGCCGCAGGCGCCACCAGGTCTCGCCCTGCTCGAGGCGGATCGGCGCCGAGACCGCGCGGCGGGCGCGCACGAGCGCCGGCTGCAGATCTCCGGCGCGCACCTCGGGCCGTTCGATCGCGATGGGGAGCGGGCTCGGCGCGCGCGAGAGCGAGACGAGCGCGCCCACGATCGAGTCGGCGGCTCGTTGGCGAGCGAGCCTGCGTCCCGACTGCCCGTCGACGAGCACGGGCTTCAACCCGTTGAGAACGACCGCCGCCTCGCGCTCGGGCCGGTCGATGCTCGCCGCGAGCTGGTCGAGCTGGTAGTCGAGCGCAGGCTCGTAGACCGTGGCCGGCGGCACGATGTCGGCGCCGAAGACGCGCACGCGCACGCGCTGAAAACCCTGAAACGGCCCCGGGCCCTCGCCGTGCCGCAGCGCGGCGTCGACCGCCGTGCCCCAGTCGGCCTCGACCCCGAGCCGGTGCGGCGTGATCCGCCAGCGCTGGTCCCCGGCGAAGAACGTGACGGGGACGCTCTCGAGCGCCGCGGCGCGCCGCTCGAGCAGTGCCTGCGCCTGCGAGGGGGTCAGGCCGCCGACGCTGACGCCCGCGATCTGGACACCCGCCGCGATGCGCGCGTCCGACCCCGCGAAGACCGCCCCGAAGACCGCGGCGGCCGCGAGTGCGACGGCGACCACGGCGGCCACGACCTGCCAGAGCAGGCGGGAGCGGGCGCGCCGCGAGCGCGCCCCCAACACGCCTCGCCGTGCTCCGACAGCCACGGCGCCAAGGGTAGCCGCGCCGCGGCGTCCTCCTAGAACACGAACAGCTCGACGCCGCCGCTCACGTTCAGCCCGACCCCGGTGATGTACGCGGCGAGGTCGGAGCAGAGGAACGCGATCGCGTTGGCGACGTCTTGCGGCTCGCCCGGCCGCTTGAAGACCGTCCGGTTGACGATCCGCTCGTTCATGGCCGGGTTCGCGAACTTGAACGACTCCGTCCCGATCACCCCGGGGACGATCGCGTTGCAGGTGATTCCGTGGCGGCCGCCCTCCATCGCCAGGGTCTTGGTCAGCCCCAGCAGGCCGGCCTTCGTCGAGGAGTAGCTCGCCTGGCCGAAGCCGCCGAGCGTCCCGGCGACGGAGGCCATGTTCACGATCCGGCCCCAGCCACGCTCCTGCATGTGCGGCCAGACCGCCTGCGAGCAGTTGAAAGCGCCGGTCAGGTTCACGCGCAGGTCGCGTTCCCAGAGCTCGGGTGACTGGTGCTGGAACTGCGCAGCGTGGTCGAGGGTGCCCGCGTTGTTGACGAGGATGTCGACCGAGCCGAGTTCCTCGACGACGCGCGCGACTGTCTCGTCGACCTGGGCACGGTCGGTCACGTCGCACTTGAGTGCGAGTGCCCGCCGCCCGAGCCCGCGGATCTCCTCGGCGGTCGACTCGGTGTAGACGATCCCCTGCGCCTTCGCCGCCTGCGCGAGCGGGCCCCACTCCTCGACGCTCGCCTCGTCCGACTCGAGCTGGATGTCGGCGATCGCGACGTCGGCCCCCGCGCGCGCGAGCGTCAGCGCGTCGGCGCGTCCGAGCCCACGCGATCCCCCCGTGACGAGTGCGACTCGTCCGGTGAGATCGAGCTCAATCGCCACGCGGCAAGAAGATTTCTTTCGCGATCACGAGGCGCTGGATCTGCGAGGTGCCCTCGTAGATCTGGAACAGCTTCGCGTCGCGCATCAGCTTCTCGACCGGGTACTCCTTGATGTAGCCGTAGCCGCCGAAGACCTGCACCGCGTCGGTGGTCACCTTCATCACGGTGTCGGCGGCGAAGAGCTTTCCGAACGAGGACTGCAGCGTCGCCCGCCGACCCTGGTCGTGCGCCCACGCCGACTGCCAGACGAGCAGGCGGGCGGCTTCGATCTGCGTCGCCATGTCGGCGATCATGAAGTTGACGCCCTGGTGCATCGCGATCGGGACGTCGAAGGTGACGCGCTGCTTCGCGTAGTCGACCGCGAGCTCGTACGCGGCCTGCGCGACGCCGACCGCGCCCGCCGCGGTGCCCGGCCGGGTGAAGTCGAGCGTGCGCATCGCGACCTTGAAGCCGTCGCCCTCCTCGCCGAGCCGGTTAGCGGCCGGGACGACCACGTCGGTGAGCGCGAACGCCGACGTGTCGGTCGAGCGCTGGCCCATCTTGTCGAGGTGCTTCTCGATCGTGACTCCCTCCGAGTCCATCGGCACGATGAACGCGGAGATCCCGCGATGCCCCTTGCTCGGATCCGTCTTCGCGAACACGACCGTCCAAGCCGCGTAGCCGGCGTTCGTGATGAAGGTCTTGGAGCCGTTGAGGACGTACTCGTCGCCGCGCCTGACGGCGGTCGTCTTCATCCGCGCGACGTCCGAGCCGGCGTCCGGCTCGCTCAGCCCGAACGAGCAGAGGAGCGGCTCCTCGAGGAGCGGCGGCAGCCACTCGGCCTTCTGCTCCTCGGTCCCGGAGAGCAGGACCGGCCCGGCGCCGAGGGCGTTCGCCGAGATCGCGGTTCCCATCCCGGAGCAGCCCCAGCAGACCTCCTCGCCGACGAGCATCCCGTCGAACGCGGAGAGCCCGAGCCCGCCGTACTCCTCCGGCACGTGGAGGTTCATCAGCCCGATCTCGTGGGCCTTGGCGATCACGTCGGCCGGGTGGGTCGAGTGCTCGTCGTACTCGGCCGCCTTCGGCCGGATCTCGTTGGCCGCGAACTCGCGCGCGAGCTCCCGCAGCGCCTTCTGCTCGTCCGTGAGGGCGAACGAGACCCCGGTCCCGACCGCCTGATCGATCGTCGTCATGCCGCTCCGAAAGGATTGATTGACTAGTCAGTCAAGCGTAGAGCATCCTATCGGCGTGGACAACGAGCGGCCCGACGTCGCCCTCGTGCTCTCGGGCGGGGCGATCAACGGCGTGCTGATGGAGCTCGGGTTCCTGAAGCGCGTTCGCGAGAGCGAGCTCTGGCCCCGCGTGGGCTGGATCTTCGGCACCTCGGCCGGCGCGCTCGCCGGGACGATGGCGGCGCTCGACCGCCTCGACGACCTGGAGTCGTTCCTGCTCGACCTCCGCCCGGACGAGGTCTTCAAGCCGAACCGCCTCTGGCGCCTGCCGCTGATCGGCCTGCACGAGTACGCGCTGCCGGCGACGATCGCCCGCAAGCTCGGCGACCTGACCGCCGTCTCCGAGGAGCTCTCGCACGCCGAGCGCGAGCTGGTCGTGTTCGCCTCGGACGTCACCGAGACCGAGCACGGGGCAGAGGACGACTTCGAGCTGGCGTACTCGTCGCGGCACACGCCGCCGGAGGTGATGGCGCAGGCGATTCTCGCCTCGGCCGCGATCTCCACGCTCGTGCTGCCCCTCCGCGTCGGCGACCGGATCGCGACGGACGGTGCGTGGACTCGCAACTTCCCGCTCGGCTACGCCTACGACCGTCCCGAGGTCGGCATGATCGTCGCGTTCCGCTACCTGCCGAGCTACCCGCGGTTCGACGTCGCCGCGCTCGGCAAGCTCAAGCGGCGCCTCCGGCCGTTCGGCCGCGTGCCGCCGGTGCGGGCGCTGATCGCCGAGCTCGAGGAGGCCGAGCAGCGTTCGCTTCGCGGCGAGCCCGCTCACTACGTGGACATGATCACGCGGCTGATGCGTCTGTCCGTGCTGCGAGGCACGTCGCTCGAGGAGCGCCAAGCCGACGCGACCGACCTCTCGATCGCGGAGTACGAGCAGCTGCGCAGGGACGTGCTCGAGCTCGTGCCTCGGCGGTCCCGGGTCGCGGTCGAGCGCCGCTTCGCCGAGACGCGCTTCCCGTTCCAGCGGGAGCGGACGGTGCCGCGCATCATGGTCCGCGCCGGCGCCGAGGGCGCCGCGCTCGAAGCGCGCGTCCGCAGCGGCGCCGAGTGGACGCTCGAGGCGAAGCAGGCGCTGATCGAGCGCGGCTACGAGCTGACCGACGCCGAGCTGAGAGCGTTCGCGGGCGAACCGGCCCGGGCGTAGAGTCCCGGCCATCAGCGACCAGCTCGTCGAGCGGCTCTTCAACGCCGTCCTCGGGTTCGGCGACGTCTACATGGTCTACGTCGGCGATCGGCTCGGCTCTCTACCGCGCGCTCGCCGACAGTGGCCCGGCCACGGCGAAGGAGCTGGCGGACGCCACCGGCACGAACGCCCGCTACGTGCGCGAGTGGCTCGAGCAGCAGGCCGTAACCGGCATCCTCGAGGTCGACGGGGAGCGCCGCTACTCCCTTCCCGAGGCCGACCGCGAGGTCTTCGTCGACCCGGACAGCCTCAACTACATGGCGGCGTTCGTGCGGATGATGGTCGGGATGGCGCGGCCCCTGCCGCAGGTGCTCGAGGCGTTCCGGAGCGGTGGCGGCGTCCCCTACGCCGACTTCGACGCCGACTTCGTCGAGGGCCAGGGCGACGCGAACCGCGTCCAGTTCGTGAACCTACTGGGGCCGGAGTGGCTGCCGGCGATGCCCGACGTCGACGCCCGCCTGCGCGCCGATCCGCCAGCGCGTGTCGCGGACGTCGCCTGCGGCGTCGGCTGGTCGACGATCTCGATCGCGCGGGCGTACCCGAACGCGCAGGTCGCAGGCTTCGACCTCGACGAGGAGTCGATCCGGCTCGCCCGCGAGAACCTCGACGCGGCCGGACTCGCCGACCGGATCACCTTCGAGGTCCGCGACGCGGCCGCGCTCGCCGACGGGAACTACGACCTGATCACCGTCTTCGAAGCGGTGCACGACCTCTCGCGCCCCGTCGAGGTCCTGAGCGCGCTGCGCGCCGCGCTCGCCGAGGACGGCACGCTGCTGATCGCCGACGAGCGCGCCGCGGAGGCCTTCACCGCGCCGGGCGACGAGCTCGAGCGCGTCTTCTACGTCTGGAGCGTGCTCCACTGCCTCCCCGTTGGCATGGCCGAGCAGCCGTCCGCCGGCACCGGGACGGCGATGCGCCCGGACATGCTCCGCCGCTACGCGGAGGAGGCCGGCTTCGCGGGCGTCGAGATCCTCCCGATCGACAACGACTTCTGGCGCTTCTACCGGCTCAGTCCGTAGGTCTGCCGAAAGCGCTGCACGCGAGTCACCGCGGGCTCGAGCTCGCCCGCCCGCGCAAGCGGCGTCAGCGCGGCGATCGCGCGGCGCGCGTGCGCGGGACTGGTGAAGAGGAGCAGGTCGGCACCCGCGCGGATCGCCTGCCGCGACCAGCGCTCGACCGGCGCCGTGCGGACGATCGAGAGCGAGTCCGTGATCGCGACGCCGTCGAACCCGAGGCGGCGCAGCCGCGCGTACGTCTCCGGCGAGATCGAGGCGCGGTAGCGGGCGCCGTCGTAGAACGCGTTGCTCGTCATCACGCAGCGCACGCCGGAGCGGATCGCCGCGCGGAAGGGCGCGAGGTCGAGCTCGCGCACACGCGCGTCGACGTGCGGGCGCTCGTCGGTCGAGACGGGCGCCGTGCCGAGACCGGGGAAGTGCTTGACGCAGGCCGCGTCGCCGAGCCCTCGCGCGAACGCCAGGCCGAGCTCCGGGCGCCGGAAGTGCCGCGAGCCGAGTGGGCCGCGCAGGTCGAGCACGGGCGCCAGGTCGACGTGCACGCCGCTCCTCCGCAACGCGCGCCGGGTCGCCCGTCCCGCAGCCGCGGCCTGCGCGGCCGACCGGTACGAGCTCGCAGGCCCCGAGGGCGGTGCGTCGCGGAACGCTCGCACCTCGCCGCCCTCCTGGTCGACGAAGACGAGCGCCCCCTTCGGCCGGGGCGCCGCCGTGTTCCACTGCCTCACGAGCACGCCGCCGACACCGGGCGGCGCCGGCAGCCCGGACACGACCACGAGCGCGGCCTGCTGCTGCGGCGTCAGCGCAGCGGCGACCAGCACGGCGGCCAGAGACCCGACCATGGCCGCAGGCTATTGCGCGCGACGGCCGGTCGCGGTTGACTTCGCGTCGTGGCCGTCGCCGTCCCGGCCCCGTCGACAGAACGCCGTTCGCTGCGCTGGCTCGCGCTGCCGCTGGTGCTGTTCGCGCTGATCGCGCTGACAGTCGGGGTCGTGGCGCGCGAGCTCGGCGGGCCGCGTGGCCGGTACTTCGACCTCGTCTTCAGCGACACGATCCACATGAAGGCCTGGCTCGCGAGCGCCGCGCTCGCCTGCGGTGTGTTCCAGCTGTTCACCGCCTCGTGGATCTACGGAAAGCTCCCGTGGCCGAAGCCGCCGTGGGTGAACACCGTGCACCGCTGGTCGGGTCGACTCGCGTTCGTGCTGACGCTGCCGGTGGCGTACCACTGCGTTTTCCAGCTCGGCTTCCAGACCGGCACGACCCGTGCGTACGCACACTCGCTGCTCGGGAGCGCGTTCTTCGGCGCCTACGCGGCGAAGGTCACGATCGTGAGGCTGAAGCGCTTCCCGGTGCTCGTGCTGCCGATCGCCGGCGGCCTCCTCTTCACCGTCCTCCTCGTCGTCTGGTGGACGAGCTCGCTCTGGTTCTTCAGGACCATCGACAGCGGCTTCTAACTAGGCTCCTGACGTGGACTTCTCGCTGACCGACGAGCAGCGGCTGATCCAGGACACGGTGCGCGCGTTCGTCGACGAGCGCGTGCTCCCGGTCGCGGTCGAGAACGACATCGCGCACAAGCTCGACCTGTCGCTGATCGAGGGCATGGCCGAGCTCGGCCTGCTCGGGATCGTGATCCCCGAGGAGTACGGCGGCGCGGGCCTCGACTTCATCGCCGAGGCGCTCTCGTGCGAGGAGATCGAGCGCGGCGAGGCAGCGTTCCGAACGCTGATCTCGGTCCACGTCGGGCTCAACTCGCTCTCGCTGCTCCGCTACGGCACCGAGGAGCAGAAGCAGCGCTGGCTGGCGCCGCAGGCTCGGGGCGAGAAGCTCGCGTGCTTCGGGCTGACGGAGCCCGGCGCCGGCTCCGACGTCGCCGCGATGCGCACGACGGCGAAGCGCCGCGGCGACGTCTACGTGCTGAACGGGCAGAAGAACTGGATCTCGTACGCGACCGTCGCGGACCACGCGCTCGTCTTCGCGAAGACCGACCCGAGCGCCAAGCACAAGGGCATCTCCGCGTTCGTGCTCGAGCAGGGCATGGGCGGGTTCACCTCGCGCGAGACCGAGAACAAGCTCGGCGTCTGGGCGGGCTCGACCGGCGAGCTCTTCTTCGAGAACGTCGAGGTGCCGGCCGAGAACCTGATCGGCGAGGAGGGCCAGGGGTTCGAGATCGCGATGTACGGACTCGACCAGGGACGCTTCACGGTCGCGGCCGGCGCGTGCGGCGTGATCCGCGCCTGCCTCGAGCGCTCGGTCGAGTACGCGCGCGAGCGGGAGACGTTCGGTCAGCCGATCGGCAAGTACCAGTTCGTCCAGGACATGCTGGCCGAGATGGTCCTCGGCTACGAGACGTCGAAGCTGCTGGTGATGCAGGCTGCGTGGCTGAAGAACGAAGGCGTGCGGAACACGCGCGAGACGTCGCTCGCGAAGTGGCACGCGACCGAGTCGGCGTTCCGCGCGGCGCACCTGGCGATCCAGGTGCACGGCTCCTACGGGTACAGCGCGGAGTACGGGATCGAGCGCTACTTCCGTAACGCCCGCGCGCCGATCATCTACGAGGGCACGACGCAGATCCACAAGCTGATGCAGGCCGAGCACGCGCTCGGGTACCGCAAGCTGAACGGCAGCGAGGGCGTGACGTCGCCGATCGCGGCCTGGGCGCCGGCGCTGCTCGCCCGTGAGCCCGGCCCGCCCGTCGCCGCGGGCGGCTAGGAAGTTGCATCGCCAGGCGAGATCGCCGAAGATCGGGCCACTCGAAGCCTAGGAGGCGCAGGTGCGTTGGAATGCGATCATCGACACCGGCAGCACGCCGCCACGTCTGCGGCCGCACGCGAGAAATCCGCAAGCGCTCAGAGAAGAGATCGAAACGATCGCGTCTGAGAACGGGTGCGAGGCCGATATCTGGTGGGACCGGTTCAACTGGTTCGTGTACGTGTCGCTGACCGAGGGCGAGGAAGGGAACGCGAAGAGGGCCCTCGCGGAGCTCGAGCCGCTCAAGGTCAGGAAGGAGCTGAACACCGACGAGAAGGGGTCGGGCGAGGGCTATTCGGCGTAGCCGCGACGACCGGCTATTTCCAGCAGACGAAGTGCAGACGCCCTGAACGCGCGGACGGGCGCGAACGCCCGGCGTCGTAAACGCTGACCCGGCGGAAGCGCTCGAGCAGGCTCGCCTTGACCCGATCCGCCGGGAACGAGGTCTCGGGGACGTCCTCGGCGTGCAGGCGGTACGCCGAGTCGCCGACGCGCTCGAAGATGCGGATGGTCCACAGGCCGATGCCGTCGCCCGCGTCGGTGACGTCCAACACGACCAGGTTGCCGTCGCCGAACCAGTGTGTCCACGGCTGCTGCGCGATGAAGGTCGCAAGCTGCCCTTCGGTGTTGATGTCGAACACGAAGATGCCTCGGTCGTTCAGGTGCTCGAGAGCGCCGCGGAAGACCGCCTCCCACTCCTCGAACGTCAGGAGATGGTTGATCGAGTCGAAGACGCAGAGGACGACGTCGAACGTCCGGCCCAGATCGAGCCGCGTCATGTCCTGGTGGACGAGCTGCGCATTCGGAACCTTCCCGGCGGCTACCGCGAGCATCGCCTCGGAGAGGTCGACGCCGGTCACCTCGTAGTCCGACTCCAGCTGCTTGAGGATCGAGCCCGTGCCGCAGGCGAGCTCGAGCACGGTCTTCGCCCGCTTGTGGTGCTGCTCGATCAGCGCGCGCAGGTACTCGGCGTGGTACGCCCGGTCGCCCTGAACCTCGTCGTAGAACCGCGCGAAGACGTCGTAGCTCGTCAGGCCGATCCTCGAGCGGTCAACCGCGCCTCGGCCTCCCGCGCGTAGGCCGAGGCGCCGACGTTTCTGTAGAACGCCAGCGCTTGCTCGATGCGCCCGTCGCCGACGGAAATGAGCCGGCAGTACGCCGCTTCCGGCTGTGCGCCCATCTGCTCGTACAGGTCGGCGGCTACGGCGAGATCGCCCTGCACGATCGACTCGGCCGCGTCGAGCCACCGCGTCGACGGAGCGGAGCTCCGGATCGACGCGAGCGCTTCCGGCCCGCGGCCGATCCGGCTGCACGCGATCGCAAGGTCCGTTATCCAGTGGATCGGCAACGAGGGCCGCTCGGCGAACCGCTCCAGGAGTTCCTCGACGAACCGCTCCGCCTCCTCGCGGTCGCCGAGGGCCGCGGACAGCCGGGCGTGCACCGCCAGGGCGGGATAGAGGTTCTGCGGATCGGGCGCCTCCCTGGCGAAGGAGAGCGCCCGTTCGATGCTCGCGAGCGCGTCGTCGTCGTTCCCCCGGGCGAGCTCGATCCACGCGCGAACGACCGATACGTCGAACTGCACGCTCACGGGCGCGGCCGAGCCTGCACCGCCGTCGAGCTCCGCTCCAAGCGCGAGCGCCTCGTCCCAGCGACCGGACCAGTAGTGCTCGTACATGTGCTCGGCCTCGTACCAGTTGATCCACGCCGCGTCGCCGAAGCGCACCGCGAGGGCGCGTCCCTGCGCGTACGCGGCGAACGCCCCCGGAAGGTCGCCGCGCGTTCCAAGCATCGCACCGAGGTTGTAGTACGTGCGGACGGCCTCCGGAGAGCCGATCTCCTCGGCGACCTCAACGCTCCGGCGGAGGTCGTCGAGGCCTTCGTCGTCGCCTGTCAACGCTCGCGAGAGGCCGATCGTCGTCAGCACGGAGACACGAAGCTCGCTCAGCTCGAGCTCATCGGCGATCGCCAGGGCCTGGCGGCCGAGCGCGATCGCAGTCGACTGCTCGTCGGCCGCGTCGCGCATCCGGGCGAGCTCCGCGAGCGCGTATGCCTTCGCGTACGAGGGCGTCGTCAGTGACGCGATCGCCTCCTCGAGCTGGTGGAACGCTGCGTCGCGGTCCCCTTGACGCCAGCGGACGTCTGCCAGGATCGTCTGACACTCGGCGGCTCTCTCGACCTGTCCCGCCTGGACCAACGCCTGTCGCGCCCGCGCGAGCAGCCCCTCGTCGGGGTGGCCGGTTCGATACAGCGCTTTCGCGCGCAGGAACAGGACCGTCGGCAGCGCGGGGTCATCCTCCGGCCAGAGCTCGAGCGCCCCGGCGAAGAAGTGCCCGGCGACCGCGAAGGCGCCTAGCGAGAGCGCCCGCTCGCCCGCGTCGCGCAGCGCCTCGCGGGCGCGGTCGGCGAAGCTCGAACGGGGGTGCTCGCCCGCGTCCGCATACCCCAATGCGGAGAGGTAATGGTGCGCCAGCGTCTCCGCGTGGTCCTCGCGCCGCGCGAGCGACTCGATCCACGAGGCTGCGAGCAGGTGGCGCGCCGTCCGTTCCGCATGTGGGATCTGCCCGTACGCGACGTCGCGGATGAGTGCATGGTGGAACGAGTACTGGAGCTCCCCGGCGACGGCGGTCGACGCGAGGCGTCGAACGAGCTCCTTCCGCTCGAGCGCGCGCAGGATCGGCTCGACTTCGTCGCGCTCGACGCCGACGACCGCCGCGACCCCTCCGGGCCAGAAGCCGCGCCCGATCACCGCGGCGTCTTGGAGGACGCGCTTTTCGTCGGGCGGCAGCGCGTCGATTCGCGCGGCGATGATGCTCTGGACCGACTCCGGCAGCGGCAGGTGTCCCTCGCGAAGCTGCCAGCCGCCGCCGGTGCGATAGAGGAAGCCCCGGTCGACCAGCATGCGGACGAACTCCTCCGCGTAGAGCGGGTTGCCCTCTGAGCGCGCGAGCAAGGCTTGCTGTAGCTCGGCCGGGACGAGGGTCTGCTTGAGCAGGTAGCCGACGAGGATCCCCGTCTCGGCGTCGTTCAGCGGCGGCAAGGCGATCCACGCCGCGTTCGCCCGGGCACCCCACGTCGGCCGCCGGTCGCGGAGCTCGGGACGCGCAGTGCAGAGGAGGACGAGCGGCGCGCTCGTCGCCCAGTCGGCGAGATGGTCGAGGAAGTCGAGCAGCCCCTCGTCAGCCCAGTGCAGGTCCTCGAAGACGAGCACGAGCGGCCCCCACTCGGCGAGCGCTTCGAAGAAGCGCCGCCACGCGGTGAACGCCTCGTCGCGGCGCTCGCCCACGGGCGCGTCCAGCGCGAGCAGCGGCCGAAGCTGGCTCTCGACCCACTCGGCCTCGCGCGGGTCGGCGACGAGGTCGCGCGCAGCGCGGCGCAGCTTCGTCTCGGCCGTCGCGGTGTCGTCCGTCTCCAGCACGCCAGCTTGGGCCTTGACCATCTCGCCGAGGGCCCAGAACGTCACGCCCTCGCCGTAGGGCAGGCAGCGGCCGCGCCGCCACGTGACGAGGCCCGACTCGCCCTCGAGCGCGCGCTGGAGCTCCCAGACGAGGCGGCTCTTGCCGATGCCCGGGATCCCGGTCAACGTGACGAGCTGCACCGTGCGGTCGCGCCGCGCGCGCGCGATGGTGTCGAGGATCAGGCTCAGCTCCTCCTTGCGGCCGACGAGCGGCGCGAGCGGCGGCCCGGCCTCGTGCGAGGGCAGGTCGGCGGTCGCACGCAGCGCCTCATAGACCGCGACGGGCTCGGCCTTGCCGCGCGCCTGGAGCAGCCGGCGCTCGCCGTACTCGATCACCGACAGCGTCGCTCGATAGGTCGACTCGCCGACGAGTACCGTCGCCGGCTCGGCCGCTTCCTCGATCCGGAACGCCGTGTTGACGACGTCGCCCGTTGCGATCCCTTCGCCTGTCCCGGGGGCCGCCGCGAGCGAGACGACCGCCTCCCCGGTCGCGACGGCCGCGCGGACGCCGGGCAGCGCGTCGCGAATCGCGAGCGCTGCGCGCACCGCGCGCTCGGGGTCGTCCTCGTGGGAGACGGGGGCACCGAACACCGCCATCACCGCGTCGCCGACGTACTTCTCGAACGTGCCGCCGAAGCGCTCGAGCTCCTCGCGCATCCTCGTCACCTGCGGGCGCACGGCTGCCCGCACGTCCTCCGGGTCGCGGCCGTCCGCCTGCGACGTCGAGTCGGCAAGGTCGGCGAACAGCACCGTGACGACCTTGCGCTCCTCGCCTCGATGCGCGGCGACGGAGACCCCGCAGGAGGGGCAGAAACGGGCGGCGTCGGGGAGCTCGGAGCCGCAGTGGCGACACGCGGCCATCGCCCGAGGATAGGCCGAACGGCCCAGGTCGGCTAGGTCACGGCCCGAACGCGAGCCCCTGCGGCGTGTCGGGCACGGGGAGCGGGCTCGCGGGGCGGCCGTCGCCGAGCGAGGGGTGGTTGTACACGGCCGGGGCGACGTCGTTCGCCGAGTCGGCGTAGTAGAGGCTCGCGAGCGCCTGGATGTGCGAGCGCCCGATGCCGAGCTCGAACTGCCCGCCGCCGTAGAGCCTGATGCCTCGCTCCTGCGCGTACGCGATCGTCTCGAGCAGGCGGCGCAGCGTGCCGAAGCGCGAGGGCTTGACGTTCAGCCAGCGCGGCTCGACCTCGAGCGCCTGGACGTCGTCGACCGAGTGGATGGGCGCGTCGAAGCTCAGCCGGTCGGCGGCCGGCGCCAGGATCGGCCTCGTCTCGTCGGTGAACGCGGCGTCCTCGATCACCGCGTCCGCGAAGACCTCGACGACGTCGCGGTAGAGGCGCGGATCGGCCGGCTGGTCGACCGGCGTGTCCTTGTAGTAGCCCTTCAGGTCGGCGACGCGGATCCGCCCGGTCGCCGCGAGCTCCTCCATCTCCGTGCGCGACCAGTCGCTCATCGGGTCGACCTTGAACTCGAGGTCCGGCTGCTCCGCCAGGAACGTTCTGATGTCGCTGCGCGTCGAGACGACGAACCGAACCGGCCGGTACGGGCGTCCGACAGCTTCGCCGAGCGAGCGCCCCGCCTGCCGCAGCGCGAGGTCGAGCGCAGCGCTCTCGAACGCCCAGCGGCGATAGTCGGGGAGCTCGAGCGGCTCGAGCCGCTGCGAGAGCTCGTTCAGCGTCCAGTCGCCCGTCAGGTCCGGCTCGGGGAAGCCGTCGTGCTCGTTCGCCTGGTAGGTGACGTCCTCGCCCTCGCCGGCCTCGCCCGCGCCGCCGAGGCGCACCGTCGTGGTGACGCGCGTGAACGCGTCGAGGGCGAGCTCGCGACGCTGGAGCTCCAGGCTCTCGATCGTCAACGCGAGCCCCGCCACCTGCTCGTAGTCGCTCACGGCCGTGTTCTACCCTGCCGTCGTGGTCGCCGCTGCGGTCGCAGGCCTGCCCGGCCGCTCGAAGCGGCGACGAGGCGCGGCGGTCGTCACGGTCGCGCTCGCGGCCCTCGGTCTCGGGCTGGCGGCGGCCGCGTACTCGGCGCGGGCGCGACCGCCCGAGCCCGTCCTGCTCGTCCTGCGCGAGGACGGCGTCTGGCGGGTCTCTGCGGCCGGCGGGCGGTCGACGCTCATTCCGAGCACGCGCGGGGCCGTCGCCGCGAGCTGGGCGCCGAACGGGCGCGAGCTGGCGTTCGAGCGCGGCGGGAACGTGCACGTCGTCAACCGCGACGGGACCGGGATTCGACTCGTCGCGCGCGGCGGCGAGCCGGCCTGGTCACCCGACGGCCGGCGCCTGGCGTTCTCCCGCGACGGTCGGATCGTCCTCGCCCGCCGCAACGGGCACGGCGTGCGGGCGCTGACCGACGGACCGAGCGACAGCCGCCCGGCATGGGCCCCGGACGGCCGCCGGCTCGCGTTCGTCCGTGCCGGCGTGGTCTCGATTGTCTCGGCGTCCGGCGGCGCGGTCGCGCCCGTGGCTCCGGGCGACGACCCGAACTGGTCACCCGACGGGCGGAGGATCGCGCTCGCGCAGGAGGCCGGCGTGGCGACGGCCGCGGCGGACGGGACCGACCTCCGGCTGATCGTCCCGCAGCCGCAGGCGGGCTCGCCCGTGTGGTCTGCAGACGGGTCCGAACTGGTCGTTGTCCATGATGGCAACATGATCGCATACGCGCCGGACGGCACGGCGGCCCGCCCGCTCGGCCCCGGCGTCGCCGTGGACGTCCGCCGGGTTCCGGTGGGCGCCGAACGCCTTCCCGACCTCGACCAGCGCGCTCCGAGCCAGCTCCAGGTCTCCTTCCTCGGCGGCCGCTACAAGCTCGGCTTCGCCTCCGCGGTCGACAACGTCGGGCGCGGCCCGCTCTGGATTCGCGGCGTGCGCGTCGGCTCGACGATGCAGGCGCGCCAGCGCGTCAGGGTCGTCGGCGGAGCGGCCGAGACCAGCCTGGACGCGGGCGCGATCCGCTACACGTGGTCGGCGAGCCACTCGCACTGGCACCTGCTCCGCTTCGAGAGCTACGAGCTCCGTCGGGCACGCGACCACGAGCTCGTCGTGCGCGACCGCAAGAGCGGCTTCTGCCTCGCCGACCACTACGGGCACGCCCGCCGCGTGCGACCGGCGCCGCCGTTCTTCCTCGGCAACTGCCGGCAGGGCGAGCCCGGAGCGAAGACGGTCGAGCAGGGCTCGTCGGTCGGCTACACCGACCGCTACCCGGCCCACTTCCATGGCCAGAACGTCGACCTGACCGGGGTCCCCGCCGGGATCTACGTGCTCGTGCACCGCGCGAACGCGGACGGGCTCCTGCGCGAGCGCCGGTACGACAACAACGTCGCCTCCGTGCGCCTCCGGCTCACGCGTCGCGGCGGCGTGCCGGGGATCCGAGTCCTCCGCATTTGCGGCGGCTCCGAGCGCTGCTGAGCTAGCGAACCGGCGGCAGGCCGAGCGCAGGCGCGAGCTCGCGCAGATCGGTCAGGCGGTCGCGCTCGTCCGGGTAGCGCTCGTCGCGGTCGAGGAGAAAGGCCCGTATGCCGAGCGAGCGCGCGCCGGCGACGTCGTCGTCTGGTGAGTCGCCGACCATCGCGGCCGCGTCGGGCTCGACGGCGAGCTGCTCCAGCACCGCGCGGAAGATCGAGGCGTGCGGCTTGACCTTGCCGTGCGCCCGGGACGAGAGCGCGGCGTCGACGTCGAGCCCGTGGTGCGCCACGAACGCGTCGAGGTCACGCGCCGTGTTGGAGACGAGGCCGAGCTTGAGCCCGCGCTCGCGCAGGTCGGCCAGCGTGGGCAGCACGTCGTCGTAGAGGTCGAAGTTTTGCGCGTGCTCCCACGCTCGGGTCATCTCCGCGGCGCACTCGTACGCGCGCGCGGAATCGCCGCCCATGCCACGGATGACTCGCTCGGTGAAGAGCACCCAGATCTCCTCGTCGTGCTCGAGCTCCGGATGGCGCTCGAGCGTCTCGAGCGCATCACGACGGGCGTCGTCGTAGCGGGACGGGTCGAGGTCGAAGCCGTAGCGGGCCGCGAGCCGCTGATAGCCCTCGGGGCCGAGGTCGGGGCCCGGCTTCGCGAGCGTGAAGTCGACGTCGAAGAGGACGGCCTGGAGCGTCACGGCGGCGAGGATAGCCCTCGCTCGTTAGCTTCCCGATGTGCGGAGTGCCGAGCAGATCCTGCGCGAGGCGAAGACCATCGCGCTCGTCGGCGCGTCGCCCAGACCCGAGCGCCCGAGCTACGGCGTCATGCGCTACCTGCTCGCGCAGGGCTACCGCGTGATCCCGGTCCGACCGCTCGACTGCGACGACGTCCTCGGCGTCCCGTGCGTCGCGTCGCTGGCCGACGTCGACGAGCCGATCGACCTCGTCGATGTCTTCCGCCGCGAGGAGCATGCCGCCGCGCACGCACACGAGGCCGTCGCCGTGGGCGCGAAGGCGTTCTGGCTTCAGCTGCGTCTCCGCTCGGCGGAAGCGCGGCGCATCTGCGAGGACGCGGGCGTCGACTACGTCGAGGACGAGTGCACGGCGATCGTGCACAGGCGGCTTCTCGCACCAGGCGCTACCCTGTAGCCGCTCGGGGTGTGGCGCAGCCTGGTAGCGCGCTCCGTTCGGGTCGGAGAGGTCCCCAGTTCAAATCTGGGCACCCCGATGGGCCGGCTGCGGGGGAACCCCGCGTTCTCCCGCAGCCAGGAACATCTCGATCGCGTCGAGGCAGGCGTCGGGCCGCTCGACGATCAGCAGGTGACCGCAGTCCGCGATCACGCGCAGCGGCGCGTGCAGCCGGCGGGCGTAGTCGACCGCGTCCGCGAGCGGGAGCTGGTTGTCGCTCGCGCCCCAGAGCACGAGGCACGGGGCGCGGACGAGGTGCAGGTCCCGACGGGGGTCGTCCCGGGTCAGCGCGCGCCAGGCGCTGTCCGTGTCGGCGCTGAGGTTGACCTCGGAGAGCAGCGCCTCGACCGAGCGGTCGCTCAGGGCAGTGGGGTCGGCTGCGAACCAGTGCCCGAAGATCGCGCGCTTGAGCCGGTCGCTCCGCGCCACGACCCGCCAGTGCGGCGAGATCTTGCGGCCGGGCTGGACCCAGCCGAGGAATGCGAGCACGCGCTCGGCCCCTCGCGTGCTCGAGCTGATCCCCGCGGCCGCCGCGAGCACGAGCCGACGCACGGCCTCGGGCCTGCGGACGGCGAGGCGGAGCCCGACCAGCCCGCCCAGGGAATGGCCGACGACGTCGGCGGGGAGCAGCCCCTCCCGCTCGGCCACGGCGGCCACCCGGTCGGCGAACGGCGCCAGGCCGGGGGCGGCCGGGAGCGGCTCCGAGCCGGCGTGGCCCGGGAGGTCGACGACGCAGACGCGGCGCGTCCTGGCCAGCTGGGGCGCGAGCAGGGCCCAGTTGGCGGCCGCTCCCCCGAGGCCGTGGAGCAGCAGCAGCGGCTCGCCGTCCTCCGGCCCGCCGACGAAGGAGCGAACCCGAGTCCCCTTGACCTGGGTCAGGCGCTCGACGAACCCGGGCAGGAGCCTGGCAGCCGTCACCGGGGCCGACTATCCTACGTCCGGATGGTTGGAACCGAGCAGCGGGCACGCTGATGCCTGCCTCGTCGAACAGGAGCTTTTGAGCCCCGCCGCGCGCCTGCGCAGGCGGGGTTTTTCGTTTCCGGAAGCGAAGAAAGGAGCGGGATGGCCAATCACCTCACGCCCGAGGAGCTGTCGAAGGAACTCGGGATCGACCGGCAAGAGGTGATCCGCGTGTGCGTGCAAGAAGGCGTGCCGATCTACCAGGGCAAGATCGACAAGACGTTGTTCCAGGCGCAGCTCCAGGCGCTAGGGGCGATGCCTCAAAGTCACTAAGAGGGTCTAGGCGGACTTTCTGGCGGCGGCCTTCGCCTTCGGGCGGGCCGCCGTCTTCTTCTTCGCCGCCGCCTTGCCCGCGGCCGGCTTCTTCTGCTTCGTCGCCTCCTCGACGCTCTTCCGCAGCGCCTCCATCAGGTCGACGACCGGCGCGTCCTCGGCGACCGGCTCGGGGCGCGAGATCTCCTCGCCCGCGAGCTTCGCCTCGAGCATCGCGCGCAGGTCGCGGCGGTACTCGCTCTGGAGCTCCTCCGGCTCGAAGTCGGCCTCGAGGCTCTCGATCACCTGCCGCGCGAGCGCGAGCTCGGCGTCCTTGACCTTGGTCTCCTCGACGGCCTCCTCGATCTCGGCCTGCGAACGGACGTCCTCGGCGAGGAAGAGCGTCTCGAGCGCCAGTGCCTCGCCGCGCGAGCGGATCAGGCAGAAGTGCTCCTGGCCGCGCAGCACGAAGCGCCCGACCGCGGCCACCTCGGTCTCCTTCATCGCCTCCAGCAGGAGCACGTACGGGCGGCGCTGCGCCTCGTTGCTCGCCGGCGCGAGGAAGTAGGTGCGGTCGAAGTAGATCGGGTCGACGGCGCTCAGCGGCACGAAGCGGTTGATCTCGATCGAGCGCGAGTCGTCGATCTGCTCGATCGCCTCGAGGTCCTCGTCCTCGACGACCACGAACTCTCCCTTGGCGACCTCCCAGCCCTTGACGATCTCGTCGGGCCCGACCTCGCGGTCGTGCGTGGGGCACCAGCGCTTCTGCTTGATCGGGGTCCGGCACTCGCGGTGCAGCATCCGGAAGCTGACGTCGGACTGCCGCGCCGCGGGCTTGGTGGCCAGAGCCAGTCCCACCGGGATGCTGACCAGGCCGAAAGAGATGGATCCGTTCCAGATCGTGCGCATGGGGCCGCCGCGTTCAAGTCTAGTCGCGGACGGCCGTTTTCTGCCTTTGCGCGGCGTTTCCTTCTGCGTACAGTTAGGCGAGATGGCAACGCAAGTCGCCCCGGAGACGCAGCCTGAGGCGAGGGGCGCCCAGCCGCTGACGATCCCCCGGCTCTGGCAGGACGCCCTCGCCGCGCAGTGGCCCCAGGCCGCCTATCTGGTCGAGCGCGACGGCGGCTGGGAGCCGGTGAGCTGGGCGGAGGCGGGCACGGCGGTCGAGGAGCTCGCGAACGGCCTGCTCGCGCTGGGCGTGCGCAAGGGCGACGCGTTCGGCCTGCTCGGGCAGACCAGCCTCGAGTGGGCCCTCTTCGACTTCGCGCTGGCGCACGTCGGCGCGGTCGGCGCGGCCATCTACGCGAACAGCTCGCCGAAGGACTGCGAGTACATCCTCGACCACTCCGAGGCGGTCGGCGTGCTGGTCGAGGACGACGAGCAGCTCGCCAAGATCGCCGACTACCGCGCGCGCAACCCGCGGCTCGAGCACGTGCTCGCGTTCGCCGACCTCGACGGCCTGCGCGCACGTGGCCGCGAGTACGCGGCCGCCAATCCCGAGGCCCTCGCACGCGCGGTCGCGGAGATCGGCCCCGACGACCTCTTCACGTACATCTACACCTCGGGCACGACCGGGCCGCCGAAGGCCTGCATGATCCTGCACCGCAACTACTACGCGATGGTCTCGGCGGGTGACGGGATGGAGGACTTCTACAACTCCACCGACACGATGCTCCTGTACCTGCCGCTCGCGCACAACTTCGGTCGCTGCATGCACCTCTCCGGTCCCTACTGCGGCTTCACGCTCGCGTTCCTCCCCGACCCGCTGCGCGCGGGCGAGGCGCTCAAGCAGGTCCGGCCGACGCTCTTCCCGAGCGTGCCGCGGGTCTACGAGAAGGTGCACACCGCCGTGCTCGCGAAGTTCGACGAGGCGACCGGGCTGAAGCGCCGGATCGTCGACTGGGGCCTGGGCGTCGGACGCAAGGCGTCACAGCGCCGCGCCGCGGGCAAGCCGCTGGGCCCGGTGCTCGGCCTCCAGCATCGGCTCGCCGACCGTCTCGTCTACTCGAAGGTGAAGGACCAGCTCGGCGGCCGCCTGCGTGTCGGGATCTCCGGCGGCGCTCCGCTGGCGAAGGAGATCGCGGAGTTCTTCCACTCGCTCGACCTGCTGATCGTCGAGGGCTACGGGCTGACGGAGTGCACGACCGCCGCGACCGTCAACCAGCCGTCGAAGTTCCGCTTCGGCACGGTCGGGACGGCGCTCCCGAACGTCGAGCTGAAGATCGCCGAGGACGGCGAGGTCCTGATCAAGACGCCGACGCTGTTCGCGGGCTACTACAAGGACGCGGAGGCGACGAGCGAGGTGCTCCCCGGCGACGGCTGGTTGCGCACGGGCGACATCGGCCACATCGACGAGGACGGCTTCCTCACGATCACCGACCGCAAGAAGGACATCATCGTCACGGCCGGCGGCAAGAACGTCGCCCCGCAGAACCTGGAGAACGAGCTGAAGGCGTCGAAGTTCGTGTCGCAGGCACTCGTCGTCGGCGACAAGCGTCCGTACTGCGTCGCGTTGATCACGCTGGACGAGCCGGAGCTCGTCAAGTGGGCGCACGCGCACGGGCTCACCGGCGAGCTCTCGCTCGCGACGCTGTCGCGGGACGATCGCGTGCGCGAGCTGGTGCAGGGGATCGTCGACCGCGTCAACGCCGAGCACTCACGCTACGAGCAGATCAAGAAGTTCGAGCTCCTCCCGCGCGACTTCACGATGGCCGACGGCGAGGTGACGCCGACGCTCAAGCTCAGGCGGCGCGTCTGCCAGGAGCACTTCGCGGACGAGATCGAAGCTCTCTACGGGCCCTAGTGCACGCGCACCACGCGTCGCTGAACAGGGTCACGTTCAGCGCGACGCTCCACTGCCTGACGGGCTGCGCGATCGGCGAGGTGCTCGGGATGATCATCGGGACCGCGCTCGGCTGGGGCGACGTCGCGACGATCGCACTCGCGATCGTGCTCGCATTCTTCTTCGGCTACTCGTTCACGGTCGTGCCGCTCCTGCGCTCGGGGATGGCGCTGGGCGCCGCCGCCGGGATCGCGCTCGTGGCCGACACGGTCTCGATCACGGTGATGGAGATCGTCGACAACGCGGTCCTGCTGCTCGTGCCCGGCGCGATGGAGGCCGGCCTCGGCGACGCGCTGTTCTGGGGCAGCCTCGCGTTCGCGCTCGCGGTGGCGTTCGTCGCGGCGTTTCCGGTCAACCGCGCGATGATCGCGCGCGGCCGCGGCCACGCGGTCGTCCACTCACACCACTGAGGAGACGGCTAGAGGCGGCGGCCACCCATGAACGTGGACGAGTACCAGCCGCTCATGGATGAGATCTTGACGACGTCGCCGGTGTGCGGCGAGTGGATGAAGCTGCCGCCGCCGACGTAGATCCCGACGTGGCCGAGGCCGTTGAAGAAGACGAGGTCCCCGGCCTGGAGCTGCTCGCGCGAGACCGGCGTGCCCATGTTCCACTGCGCGCCGGTGTAGTGCGGCAGCGAGACGCCGATCTGGGAGAAGACGTACATCGTGAAGCCGGAGCAGTCGAAGCCCGTCGACGGAGACGAGCCGCCCCAGCGGTACGGCGTCCCCAGGTAGCGCATCGCGATCCCGACGACCCCGCCGTAGCGGGACGGGGGCGCGACGACGGCTCCCTCGGGCGTCGCGCCGACCGCGCCGAGGCCCGACGGCGCGCTTGTCGAAGCCTGGCTCTGCAGCTGGTTCGCGAGTGCTTGGGAACGACGACGCTCCTCGGCCTGGATCCGCCTGATCTCGCTGCGGATGCCCGAGAGCATGCGCTCGCGCTCGGCGAGCTGGCTCTCGATCGACGCTCGCTGCGCCGCCTTCGTCTCGACGATCTGGGCCTGCGCGATGCGCGCACGCGCGAGCTCGCGCGAACGGCGCTTCACCTCGGCCCGGTAGTCGATCACCTGCTCGAGCGTGTTCGCGTCTTGCTCGGAGACGCGGTTGGCCGTCTCGATCCGGTCGAGCAGCTCGTCGAGGCTCTCGGCGCCGAGCAGCACGCTGACCGTCGAGCCCGACTCGCCGGCGGTGTAGAGCGCGACGACCCGGTCGGCGAGGCGGCTGCGCGCGAGGCCGAGGTTGCTGCGCGCGATCCCGAGATGCCGCTTGTTCCGCGCCACCTCGGCGTCGATCCGGTCCAGCTTGAGGTTGGCCAGGTTGTAGGCCTCGATCGCGTGGCTGAGCCGGCCGTCGATCGCCTGGATCTGGCCGAGGACGTTCTGGGCGCGCGCCTGCTGTTGTTCGAGCTGCGAGGGCTCGGCGACGGCCCCACCGGCCGCGACGAGGATCGCGACCAAACCGAGCACGAACGCTGACAGGATTCTGCGGCGCAGTCTGGTCTCCGGGGGTCCTGGGGCGGGCGAGGCGCTGGGCGGCCCCGTCACAAGGGTCGGAGGCTAGCAACCAAGCCGGATGCCCGCAACCGTGTGAGGAAAGGCTAAGAAAAGCCGTCCAGAGCGGCCGAGAAGGACTGCGAGCGGGCACTTTTTGTGTGTTACAAGCCGCGGTGCCGTTTGGTACGGTCCCCGCCTTCGTGCGCGGGTGCTCGAGCATGCTCGCGGCGCGCCGACTCGCACTGTGCCTCGGAGCTGTGGCGATCTTCGGGCTCCTTGCGGCGGGCGGTGTGGCCTCTCCGGCGAACCGGGTCGGCGAGCTACGCGACCGCGCCGACTCGCTCCGCGCCCGCGAGCGCGCGGCCACGCTCGACGTCTATGCGCTCGAGTCCGAGCTCGCCCGCGCCCGGTCGACGCTGGCATCGCTTCGGGCGCGTAGCGAGTCCGCGGAGGCGGAGCTGCGCAGCCTTCGACTCCAGGTCGACGCGGCCTGGCAGTCCTCCTTCGTGGCCGAGCGCCGGCTCGCGGACAGGATCCGCCACGTCTACCAGACGGACCCGGCCGACGCGGTCACCGTGCTGCTCGGCGCGGAGTCGATGGACGAGGCGATCAACGGGCTCGAGAGCCTGAGCCGGCTGGCGACCCAGGACCGCGAGCTCGTCGACCAGCTCCGGCGGGCCCGCTCGGAGCTGACCCGGGCCAAGCGGCTCGTGGCTGCGCGTGTGGCCGCACTGCGCGAGGCGGAGAGCGCCGCCGAGGCGACGGCGGCCCGGCTCGAGTCGGCGCGGGCCGAGCGGCAGGCCTACCTCGCGCGGCTCGCCGCCGCCAGTGGGTTCACGGCCCAGCGGATCGCCCAGCTGCAAGGGATGGCCCGCGCGGCCGAGCGCCGCTCCGTCGTCACCTCCGCGCCCGTCACCTCCACCGCCGACGCGGCCGCGCCGGCGCCGGCGTACCTGAGCGGGAACACGCTCACGGTCGATGCGAGCGGCTATTCGATCCGCGGCACGACCGCGACGGGCCTGCCGACGGGTTGGGGCGTCGTCGCCGTCGACCCCTCCGTGATCCCGCTCGGCACGCGACTGTCGATCCCCGGTTACGGAGAGGGCGTCGCGGCCGACACCGGCGGCGCAGTCCGGGGAGCGCACATCGACCTGTGGTTCCCCTCGGTCGCCGAAGCACTCGCCTGGGGACGTCGCACCGTCACGATCACGATCAACCCGTAGCTAGACTGGCCCATGGCGGAGGTGGGCATGTCGCAAGCCATTGAGCCGAGCGAGCAGCGCCACGACGGGCTCCGTGTCCTGATCGTCGACGACCACGACCTCTTCCGGACCGGGCTCCGCAACCTGCTCGAAGAGCAAGGGATCCAGGTGGTCGGCGAGGCCGCGGCGGGCGGCGAGGCCATCCGCGCCGTGCGCGAGCTCGCACCCGAGGTCGTCGTCATGGACCTGAACATGCCGGGCATGACCGGCGTCGAGGCGACGCGCCAGATCACGGCGATCGCTCCGCTGACACGCGTGCTCGTGCTGACGATCTCCGACCAGGACAGCGACGTGCTCGATGCCATTCTCGCGGGCGCATGCGGCTACCTGCTCAAGGACTCGTCGATCCAGGAGCTGATGGCCGGGATCCGCGCCGCGGCGGTCGGCGAGTCCCTGATCTCGCCGACGATCGCGTCGAAGGTGCTTCAGCGCGTGCGCTCGATGAGCAGCGTCCCCGCGATCGCCGAGACGATCCGGTCGGAGCTCTCCGACCGCGAGATCCAGGTCCTGAAGCTGATCGCGAACGGCAAGGACAACGCGCACATCGCGGCCGAGCTGCACATCAGCCCGAAGACGGTCAAGAACCACATCTCGAACATCCTGATGAAGCTGCAGATCGACAACCGCATCCAGGCGGCGGTCTACGCAGTGAAGTCCGGGATCGTGTAGCTAGGCCGCGGCGCGGACCTCGTCCGCCCGCTCGCGGAGCGAGCCGAGCAGCACGCGGAGCTTCGAGAGGTCCGTGTCGGTCGACGTGAGCCGGTGCGCGAGCGTCGAGAGCTCGCGCGTCTTCCCGCGCCCGCGTCCCTCCCCGACGAGCGCGGCCACCTCGGCGATCCGGCGCTCGAGCCGCCAGCGCTCGGCCTCGAGGGCGAGCGCCGCCGCGTAGCCTGTCGTCAGCGTGTCCTCGAGCTCGTCCAGCGGTGCCTTCGAGCCGGGGGCAAGAAGCGCTTCGATCTCGGCGAAGATGAGTGTGTTCTCGGGCATGGGCGTACGAACGGCTCGCAACCGATTATGAGATCCAGCGCGCAGCGGATCATGGGCCGCACGACCCATCTTCGACCGCGGCCCGGCCTACGGCTGCGGACGGTAATCGCAGCTCTCGCCCTGCTCGTCCCTGCCGGGCCGGCGCTCGGCGCAGCGCCGCTCGAGGTGCGCCTGGCGAAGGCGCTGGCCGTCCCCCACGTCTCGAGCGCCCGCACCGGCGCGCTCGCGCTCGACCTCCGCTCCGGCCAAACGGTGTTCGCACTCAACCCGCAGCGCGCGCTTCTGCCGGCGTCGACCGAGAAGCTCGCGGTCGCCTACGCCGCGTTGCACGAGCTCGGCGCGGACTATCCGGATCGAGACCGACGTCCTCGGCGAGGGCGAGCTCGACGGGACGACCTGGAAGGGCAACCTGGTGCTGAAGGGCTTCGGTGACCCGACCCTGTCGACGGCCGACCTCCGCGCCCTCGCGCGCGGCGTCCGGGAGTTCGGGATTCGCAGCGTCACCGGCGGCGTGATCGGCGACGAGTCGTACTTCGACGCGCAGCGCACCGTGACGGGCTGGAAGCCCTGGTACCTGATCTACGAGTCGCCGCCGCTGTCGGCGCTGATCGTCGACCGTGGCAAGGTCGGGCGGGCGACGGCGCGGAACCCGGCGCTCACGGCGGCCGCGCTCTTCAAGGCCGAGCTGAAGGCGGCGGGCGTCGTCGTGGCCGGCCGGTCGCGCGTCGGCGCGACCACAGCCGCCGACTTCCCGCTCGCGCTCGTCAATTCGCCGGCGCTCGGCTCGATCGTCCGCTACATGGGCCTCGAGAGCGACAACTTCACGGCCGAGATGCTGCTCAAGCAGCTCGGCGCGTACCAGACCGGCGTCGGCACGAGCGCCCGCGGCGCGGCGGTCGTGACGGCGGTCGCTGCGCCTGCTCGGCGTCCCGCTGGGCGGCGTGCGCGTCGTCGACGGGTCCGGGCTCTCGTGGCTGAACCGGCTGACCGCGACCTCGCTCGTCAGCCTGCTCCGGCTCGCGTGGGCCGACCCCGCCGTGGGCCCGGCGTTCGTGCGCACGCTCCCGGTCGCGGGCATGAGCGGGACGCTCAAAACGCGGCTCATGCGGGCACGCGGCCGCGTGTTCGCGAAGACCGGCACGACGAGCGGCGCCTCGACGCTCGCGGGCTACGTGACGGGCCGCTACGCGTTCGCGATCCTGCACAACGGGCGCCCGGTCTCGACGACGTGGGCGCGGCGCGCGCAGGACCGCTTCGTGCTCGTGCTAGCCGCGTCCGAGTAGCTTCAGCAACGCGGGCTCGTCGAGCAGCGGCACGCCCTCGCGCTGCGCCTTCGTCAGCTTCGAGTTGCCGGGCTCCTCGCCCACGACGAGGCCCGTCGTCTTCTTCGAGACCGAGTTCGTCACCTTCGCGCCGAGCGCCTCGAGCTCGGCCGCGGCTTGCTCGCGCGAGAACGCCTCGAGCGTGCCCGTGATCACGTAGGTCGAGCCCGTCAGCGGGCCCTCCTTCGGCTTGTCCTCCTCGCTGAGCGCGAAGCGGAGGCCCAGCTCGCGCAGCTCCGCGACGAGCGCGCGGTTCTCGTCCTCCGCGAACCACTCGGCGATCGACTCCGCGCGGTCGGGGCCGATCCCGTCGACCTCGGTGATGTCCTCCTGCGTCGCCTCGAGCATCCGGTCGACGGTCTCGAAGTGGCGCGCGAGGTTCTGCGCCGTCACCCAGCCGACGTCGGGGATGTTGAGGCCGAAGAGCACGCGGCTGAACGGGATCGACTTCGACGCCTGGATCGACTCGACCGCCTTCGTCGCCGAGATCTCGGCGTAGCCGTCGAGCTCCAGCAGCTGCTCCTTCGTCAGGCGGTAGAGCTCGGGGAGCGAGCGGACGAGGCCGAGCTCCCACAGGCGCCGTACCGACTGCTCGCCAACGCCCTCGATGTCGGCGGCCGCCATCACCCAGTTGATCAACGACTCCAGGCCACGGGACGGGCAGGCGCGGTTCGGGCAGCGGTGCATGACCTCGCCCTCGGGCCTGACGATCTCGGCGTCGCAGAGCGGGCAGTTCTTCGGCATCCGGAAGCGCCGCGTGCCCTTCGCGTGGGGGAGCACGGGGCCGACGACCTGCGGGATCACGTCGCCGGCGCGCTGGACGATCACCGTGTCGCGCACGCGGATGTCCTTGCGGTTGATGTCGTCCTCGTTGTGCAGCGTCGCGCGGGAGACGGTGACGCCGCCGACCTCGACCGGCGCGAGCAGCGCCCACGGGTTGAGCGCGCCCGTTCGGCCGACGCGGATCAGGATCTTCTCCAGCTTCGTCGTCGCGGTCATCGGCGCCCACTTGAACGCGCGCGCCCAGCGCGGGCGGTCGTGCAGCGCGCCAAGTCGCCGCTGCTGCGCGAACGAGTCGACCTTGACCACGAGCCCGTCGATCTCGTAGTCGAGCTCGATCCGCTTCGCCTCCCACTCGCGGCACGCGCGCGCGACCGACTCGATCGACTCGTGGCGCTCGGCGAGCGGATTCGTGCGGAAGCCGTGCTCGCGGAGCCACTCGAGCGCTTCCCAGTGGCCCTCGGCCGGCAGGCCCTCGGTGTGGCCGAGGCCGTGGATCCAGATCGACAACGGGCGCGCGGCCGTGATCGCCGAGTTCTTCTGGCGGAGCGAGCCGGCCGCGGCGTTGCGCGGGTTCGGCGTCGTCTTCTTGCCCTCGGCGGCGAGCCGCTCGTTCAGCTCGCGGAACCCGGAGAGCGGCAGGTAAACCTCGCCGCGGACCTCGAGCAGCGCGGGCGGCGCGTCGCCGTCGCCGAGCTGCATCCTCGTCGAGATCGCGCGGATCGTCTTCAGGTTGACGGTCACGTCCTCCCCGCGGCGGCCGTCGCCTCTGGTCGCACCGCGCACGAAGGCGCCGTGCTCGTAGATCAGGTTGATCGAGAGGCCGTCGATCTTCGGCTCGGTCACGTAGACGACCTCGTTGCTGCCGAGGCGCTTGACGACGTCGTCGTGCCACTTCTGCAGCGCCTCGTCGGTCGTGACCTTCTCGAGCGAGCCCATCGGCGACGGGTGCTCGACCTTCTCGAACGCATCCGAGGGCGGCGCGCCGACGCGCTGCGTCGGGGAGTCGGGCGTCTCCAGCTCCGGGTGTTGGCGTTCGAGCTCGAGCAGCTCGTCCCAGAGCCGGTCGAACTCCGCGTCCGAGATCTCGGGGTCGTCGAGGACGTGGTAGCGGTAGAGGTGGTAGTCGACTTGCTTGCGGAGCTCCTCGACACGGGCTTCGAGCTCAGAGACGGCCAAGCAGCTCCTCCACGGTTTCGACGACGGCGTCCGGGTGCTCGCGCTCGAGCCGCTCGCGCGAGTGGATGCGCCCCCACGTGACGGCGATCGCCGCGATGCCCGCCGCCTTCGCGGCCTGGACGTCGAAGGGCGAGTCGCCGACGTAGACCGCGCCGGCGGCGTCCGCGCCCAGCCGCTCGAGCGCGCAGAGGACCGGGTCCGGGTGCGGCTTGTGCCGCTCGGTGTCCTCCGCGCCGACGGTGACGTCGAAGTAGCGCGAGAGCTCGGGCAGGACCTCGAACGCGAGCGCGAGGGTCGCGCGCCGCTTCGCCGTGACGACGCCCAGGCGCCGCCCCTCGGCGTGCAGCACCGGCAGCGCGTCGAGGATCCCCACGCAGGGCTGGAGCTCGTCGTGGAGGTCGGCGTTGTGCGCGCTGTAGACCTCGATCAGCTCCTCGACCCGCTGCGCGTCGATTGCCTCCATCTGCTCGCGCAGGCCCGGGCCGCCGACCGCGGCGAGCAGCTCGTGATCCGGGATCTCGCGCCGCAGGACGGTCTTCGTGGCGTGGCGGAAAGAGGCCAGGATCATGGCCCCGGAGTCGACCAGCGTGCCGTCCAGGTCGAAAAGAACCGTTCCGAAGCGCATTGGGCGATCGTATCGGCGGCCGGAGTGGGCACAATGCTGCCCGTGCGCCGCTTCGCCCTCCTGCTCGCGCTCCTCGCCGCCGGCTGCGGCGGGGGCGCCGACGACGACGCCGCGTCGCCGACGACGACCGCGGCCCCGACGCCCACGGGCGTGGTCACCGTGACCGTGCCGGACACGGCGGATCCCGCGGAGGAGCCGTCCGGCGAGCCGACCTTCGAGGTGACGCTGAGAGGGCAGAGCCACGAGGCGACCGCCGGGGCCGCCTGGGACTACACCGTCACGGCTCGCAAGGGCGCTCAGCCGGCGGGAGGCACCGCGAAGATGCGCGTCTTCCTCGACGGCGAGCTGATCGACACGCTCGGCTGGTTCCCGTTCGACGGCCGCCTGACGAGGACCCACCGTTGGCAGCGGGCGCTCCGCGGCAAGGAGGTCGTGTTCCAGGCGGAAGTCGAGGGCGACGGCGGCACGCAGCGGGCGAACTGGCCCGTCTCGATCAGCTAGTAGTCGACCCGCTCGAGGTAGAGGCCCCACGGCGGCGCGGTCGTGCCCGCGTCGCTCTCGTGAGCCGCCGTCGAACAGCGCGGCCACCTCCTCGGGCGTCCGCTCGATCATCGTCCCGACCAGCGTCCGCACCATGTGGCGTAGGAAGCTGTCGGCCGCGATCTCGAGCTCGAGGACGTCGCCGCGCCGGTGCCAGGCGGCCGAGTGGACGTTGCGCACGAAGAAGCGGTGCTGCGACTCCGTCGGCGTGAACGCGCGGAAGTCGTGCTCGCCCAGGACGACGTCGGCCGCGTCGGCGAGCTTGTCCTCGTCGAACGGCCGCGGTAGCCACCAGCTGCGGCCGAGCTCGAACGGTGACGGGCTCCGGCGGCGCCAGATGCGGTAGCGGTAACTGCGCGCTCTGGCGGAGTGGCGGGCGTGGAAGTCGGAGGGCGCCTGGACGGCCGCGTGGACGGCGACGTCGTCCGGCAGCTCGGCGTTGAGCGCGCCCGGGACGCGCTCGGGCGGCGGCCCGCCGTCGACGTCGAGCGAGATGACCTGGCCCGTCGCGTGGACACCGGTGTCTGTGCGCCCGGCGACGACGAGGTCGGACCAGCGTGGGAAGACCTTGTCCAGCGCGGCACGAACCTCGCCCTCGACCGTCCGCAGCCCGGGCTGCGCGGCCCAGCCGTAGAAACCGATCCCGTCGTACTCGAGCGTGAGCTTCAGCCGCAACTGACCTGTCTCAACGGTGCGAACTGCGCCGATTCCGTGCCAATCGCTTCACAGTGCCTGGCACAGTGCCAGGCACTGCGGCCCGGCGCAGCGGCCGCGAAGCCACGGCCGTGACCGTCCGGGACGCTCGCGAGACTGGCCGCGTGCAGCCGGTCTGGGAGCGCGCGAAGCCGATCTACCTCGCCCTGCTGCTGGCGCTCCTGACGTGGGTGGCGATCCAGGCACTCGCCGAGCTCACGCACGTGCTCGTGATCGTCTTCGTCTCGATCCTGTTCGCGGCCGCCCTGACGGGCCCGGTGCGCTGGCTCCAGCGCTGGCGGATCCCGCGCGCCGTCTCCGTGATCGCGATCTACGTGCTCGCGGTCGCGCTCGTGGTCGGAACGCTCTGGCTCGTCACACCGCCGCTCTTCGACCAGGTCGCAACGCTCGGCGACCGCGCCCCCGAGTACGCCGAACGCTACGACGAGCTGCGCACGACGTACGAGGAGCTGCGGGAGAGCTACCCGTCGCTCCCATCCTTCGACGCACAGCTGGAGCGCCTCGGCAACTCGATTCTCGCGCGCGCCGGCGACCGCGCGTTCGATCTTCCGGGCGCGCTCTTCGCGTTGTTCCTCGACGCGCTCAGCGTCTTCGTGATCTCGACGCTGCTGGTGACGAACCGTGAGCGCATCCTCGGCTTCACGCTTTCGCTCGTCCACCCCACCGACCGCGAGCTGGTCGGGCGTCTGCTCGAGCAGATGTGGTCGCGGGTCGGCGCCTACCTGCGCGCGAAGGTGATCGTGATGGCGATCGTCGGAGCTCTCACCTACCTAGCGCTGCTCGCGATCGGCGTCCCGTTCCCGCTGGTGCTCGCGTTCATCGTCGCGCTCGGCGAGGCGATCCCCCGCGCCGGGCCGTGGCTCGCGCGCATCCCGCTGCTCGGGATCGCCGCACTCGAAGGCCTGACCACGTTCGGGCTCGTGTTCGCGGCCTCGGTCGTGATCGAGAACGGGAAGGGCTACTTCATCTCGCCGTACGTCGAGGGCGACCAGCTCGACATCCACCCGCTGCTGGTCTTCGTCGCCGTCCTCGTCGGCGCCACGCTCGGCGGCTTCGCCGGTGCGTTCATTGCCGTCCCGCTCGCCGCGATCGTCGACGTCTTCGTGCGCGACGTCCTCGTGCCGTGGCGACGGCGCGAGGTCTCGGAAGAGGCCGCCCTCACGGAGCCGCCGCTTCCACCTCCAGCCTGAGGCCCTCGCGCGAGACGACGCGAACCCGCTCGCCGGCGGCCGCGCCCGCCGCGCAGTGCGCCTCCCAGAGCTCGCCCTGGAGCCGAACCTGCCCGACAGGGCGACAGGGCGTGACGACGACGCCGAGGGCTCCGATCAGCGTCTCGGCGCCGGCCTGGATGCGCCGGCGCTTCGAGTACCACGTCCAGAAGAAGACCTCGCCGACCTCGAGCACGAGCGCGCCGACGACGACGAGCACGTCCCAGGGCGCGTCGAGGACGAAGAACGCGAGCAGGAGCGCGACGACGAGCGTCACCGCGCGAGCGGGGCCTTAGCTCTCGGCTGCTACAGCGGTCGCGGGAGCGCGCGCTGCCGGAACCGGCGTCGCCTCGGGCACGAAGTCGACGAGCTCGAGGTAGACCATCTGCGCGGCGTCGCCGGCGCGTGGGCCGAGCTTGACGATGCGCGTGTAACCGCCCGGCCGGTCCGCGAACCGCGGCCCGACGTCGGAGAAGAGCACGTGGACGACGTCCTGGGAGCGGAGGAACGAGAGCGCCTGGCGGCGCGCGTGCAGGTCACCGCGCCGCCCCAGCGTGATCATCTGCTCGACGATCGGCTTGACGGCCTTGGCCTTCGCCTCGGTCGTCTTGATCCGGCCATGCTCGATCAGCGCACCGGCAAGGTTCGCGTAGAGGGCGCGACGGTGTGACGCGTCGCGCCCGAGCTTCTTGCCGGAGCGCTGATGGCGCACTACGAGCCGTTCTCTCCGCGGAGCAGGAGGCCGTGCGTCGCGAGCGTCTCCTTGACCTCCTCGATCGACTTGCGCCCGAAGTTCGGAATCGCCGCGAGCTCACCCTCCGTCTTGGAGACGAGGTCGCCGATCGTCTCGATCCCGACGCGCTTGAGGCAGTTGTACGAGCGCACGCCGAGCTCGAGCTCCTCGATCGGGAAGTTCTCCATTCCGTGGGCGAGCGACGGCTCCGCGCCGGCGCCCTCGGCGGCCGCGGCCTCGCCGAAGCCCTCGATCCGCTCGAGGTCCGTGAAGATCGCGAGCTGGCGGATCAGGATCTCCGCCGCCTGCCCGATCGCGTCCTTCGGGTTCAACGAGCCGTCCGTCGTCACGTCGAGGCGGAGCTTGTCGTAGTCCGTCCGCTGGCCGACGCGGGCGGCCTCGACGTCGTATGAGACGCGCCGCACGGGCGAGAAGATCGAGTCGATCGGGATCACGCCGATCGTGTGCTCCGGCCCGCGGTTGTTCTCCGACGGGACGTAGCCGCGACCGCGGCCGATCGTGAGCGTGATGTCCAGGCGGCCCCGGTCGGCGAGGTTCGCGATCTCGAGGTCCGGGTTGAGGATCTCGAGCTCGGCGGGCGCCTCCAGGTCGCTCGCGGTGACCGCGCCCGGACCCTTCTTCGAGAGGCGCACCTCGATCTCCGGCGAGTCGCCGTGGAGGATGCAGACGAGGTTCTTGAGGTTGAGGATGATGTCGGTGACGTCCTCGCGGACGCCGGGCAGCGTCGAGAACTCGTGCTGCACGCCCTCGAGCTTGACCGAGGTGACGGCCGCGCCCTCGAGCGACGAGAGCAGCACGCGGCGCAGCGAGTTGCCGAACGTGTAACCGAAGCCGCGGTCGAGCGGCTCGATCTCGAAGACGCCACGGTTCTCGTTGATCTCCTCGTGGACGATCTTCGGGACCTGGAACTCCATCAGGCTGGTGCGGACTGCCAAAGCGCTTCCTTCCTTCGTAATTACTTGGAGTAGAGCTCGACGATCAACTGTTCCTGCACCGGCGTGTCGATCTCGCCGCGCTCAGGCGCGCGGAGGATCTTGCCGGTCAGGTTGTCGTGGTCGGCCTGGAGCCACGGCGCGACAGAGGCCGTGAGGTCGGTGGCGTCGCGAAGCACCTGCTCGGCCGAGCTGCCGGGCTTCATCGAGACGACCGAGTCCGGGCGGACCTGGAAGCTCGGGATGTTCACGCGGCGGCCGTTGACCTGGAAGTGGCCGTGGCGCACGAGCTGACGCGCCTGCGAGCGCGAGGCGGCGAAGCCGAGGCGGTAGACGACGTTGTCGAGGCGCATCTCGAGCATGCGCAGGAGCACCTCGCCCGTGATCCCCTGCTGCTTCGACGCCTTCTCGTAGTAGTTGCGGAACTGCTTCTCGAGCAGGCCGTAGTAGCGCCGCGCCTTCTGCTTCTCGCGCAGCTGGAGCAGGTACTCGCTCTGCTTGATCCGGCCGCGGCCGTGCTCGCCCGGCGGGTACGACCGGCGCTCGATCGCGCACTTCTCGGTCAGGCAGCGCTCACCCTTGAGGAAGAGCTTCATGCCCTCGCGCCGGCAGACGCGGCACTTCGGTCCGAGATCTCTCGCCACTAGACCCTCCGCCGCTTCTTCTGCCGCACGCCGTTGTGCGCCTGCGGGGTCACGTCCTTGACGCCGAGGATCTCGAGGCCGGCCGCCTGGAGCGAGCGGATCGCCGTCTCACGACCGGAGCCCGGCCCCTTGACGAAGACCTCGACCTTCTGCAGGCCGTGCTCCATGCCCTTGCGCGCGCAGTTGTCGGCCGTGACCTGCGCGGCGAACGGCGTCGACTTGCGCGAGCCCTTGAATCCGGCCGAGCCGGCGGACTCCCACGCGATCACGTTCCCGTCCTTGTCGGTCAGCGCGACGATCGTGTTGTTGAACGACGTCTTGATGTGCGCCTGGCCGATGGCGATGTTCTTCTTGACGCGCCTGCGCCCACGGCCGCGGGCGGCCGCAGTCTTCCGGGGAGGAGCCATCTAGGTCTTCGCCTTCTTGCCCCGGCCGACGGTCTTCTTCGCGCCCTTGCGGCTGCGAGCGTTCGTCTTCGTGCGCTGTCCGTTCACGGGGAGACCGCGCCGATGCCGGATGCCCCGGTACGCGCCGATCTCGCCGAGCCGCTTGATCGCCTGCTGCCGGTCGCGGCGCAGGTCGCCCTCGACGGTCAGGTCCCCGTCGATGTAGTTGCGGAGCTTCGTGACCTCTTCGTCGGTCAGATCGCGGACCTTCTCGTCCGGCGAGAGGCCGAGCTCCGAGCAGATCTTGACCGCGGTCGAGCGGCCGATCCCGTAGATGTAGGTCAGGCCGACCTCGAGCCGCTTCTGGTTGGGGAGGTTGACTCCGGCGATGCGTGCCATTCGTTCCTTAGCCCTGCCGTTGCTTGTGTCGAGGGTTGGTGCAGATGACCATGGTCTTGCCGTGCCGCTTGATCACGCGGCAGCGCTCACACATGGGCTTGACTGAGGGGCGGACTTTCATCGGTGTCGGTAGGTGATTCGGCCTCGGGTCAGGTCGTACGGGCTGAGCTCGACCTTGACCTTGTCGCCGGGGAGGATCCGGATGTAGTGCTTCCGCATCTTCCCGGAGATCTTGGCCAGGACGCTGTGGCCGCTGTCCAGCTGCACCCGGAACATCGTGCTCGGGAGCGCTTCCACGACCTCGCCTTCGGCCTCGATCTTCTCTTCCTTCTCGGGCATGCCTTTCAGTCAGTGTTTCCAGACGGCACGGGCCCTGGCGAGCCCGCAATTGAACACGAAAAGACGGCCTTTCGGCCGCCGATTACTGTAGCAAACCCGCCCCGACCGGAGTCAGAATCCAGGGCCCGGCCTCGGTGATCGCCACGGTGTGCTCGAAGTGGGCCGAGAGCGAGCCGTCGGCGGTGAAGACCGACCACTCGTCCGCGTCGACGACGATGTCGATCCCACCGTTCGTGATCATCGGCTCGATCGCCAGGGTCATGCCGGGCGAGAGCCGGGCGCCCCTGCCGGGGCTGCCGTAGTTCGGGATCTGGGGGTCCTCGTGGTAGGCGCGGCCGACCCCGTGGCCGACGAGCGCCCGCACGACCGCGAAGCCGGCGTCCTCGACGACGCGCTGGATCGAGCTCGAGATGTCGCCGATCCGGTTGTCGACCTGGGCCTGCTCGATCCCGGCCGTGAGCGCTGCCTGGCCGACCTCGAGCAGCCGCTCGGCCTCCGCCCCCACCTCGCCGACAGCGAACGTGTACGCCGTGTCGGCCACGTAGCCGTCGAGGGTCACGCCGACGTCGATCGTGAGCAGGTCGCCGTCGGCGACCGCGTACCCGCCCGGGATCCCGTGGACGATCATGTCGTTCGGCGAGATGCAGAGCGCGCCCGGGAACGGGTTGCGGCCATTCGGCGGGTAGCCCTTCGAGGTCGGGATGCCGTTGTGCGAGCGGATGAACTCCTCGCCGATCCGGTCGAGCTCACCGGTCGTGATCCCCGGCTCGATCGCCCGGCCGACGTGCACGATCGTGTCGGCGGCGACCCGGCCGGCCGCGGCGATCCGCTCGATCTCGCGCTCGGACTTGCGGACGATCACACGCGATCCTCGACCTGCTGGAGTGCCCGTTGGATCTCGGCGAACACCTCGCCCACGGTACCGGTCCCGTGGACGCCGACGAGGTTCCCCCGCAGGCGGTAGTGCTGGACGATCGGCTCCGTCTCACGGTGGTAGAGCTGGATCCGGTGGTCGATCACCTCGGGCGTGTCGTCGGCGCGGCCTTCGTCGATCGCCCGCTGGCGGAGTCGCATGCGGGCGACGTCGTCCGGGACCTGGAGCTCGAAGACGATCGTCAGCGGCTTGCCTTCCTCGTCGAGCATCTCGTCGAGGGCGTCGGCCTGCTCCATCGTGCGCGGGAAGCCGTCGAGCACGAAGCCCGCGTCGGCGCGCTCGAGCTGACCGCGAATCAGGCGGATCATCGCCTCGTCGGGGACGAGGTCGCCGCGTTCGAGGATCTCCTCGACCTGGACGCCGAGCGGTGTTCTCGCGGCGATCGCGGCCCGCAGCAGGTCGCCGGTCGCGATGTGCGGGATCTCGTACTCCGCAGCGATCCGTTTCGCCTGCGTGCCCTTGCCCGACCCCTGGATTCCCAGGAGCAGGATGTTCAGCGCAGGAAGCCCTCGTAGGAGCGCATCATCATCTGCGACTCCATCTGCCGCATGGTGTCGAGCGCGACGCCGACCGCGATCAGGACCGAGGTTCCGCCCAGCGCGCCGGCCGTCGCCTGCGAGAAGCCGCCGTAGACGATGAACAGCGAGGGCAGCGTCGCGACCACGGCGAGGTAGAGCGCGCCGGGCAGCGTCAGGCGCGTGAGCACGCGGTCGAGGTACTGCGCCGTGGGCGGCCCGGGACGGATGCCGGGGATGTAGCCGCCGTGCTTGCGCAGGTTGTCCGCCTGATCGACCGGGTTGAACTGGACCGCCGTGTAGAAGTACGTGAAGATCACGATCAGGACGGCCTGGAAGATCAGGTACGGGAAGTTGTTCGGCGTGAAGTAGTTGTTCACGAACCCCTGCGTTTGCGGGAAGAACGTGCCGATCGTGGGCGGGAACGCCATCACCGCGGCCGCGAAGATGACCGGGATCACGCCCGCCATGTTCACGCGCAGCGGCATGTACGTGGAGCCGCCCGTCGTCATGCGGCGGCCGACCATTCGCTTCGCGTACTGGATCGGGATCTTGCGCTGCCCCTCCTGGACGAAGACGACCGCGACGATCACGCCGAGCGCGATCAGCGGGAACATGATCTTCTCGACCGGGCCGCCGTTCGCCCAGGCGCTGATTCCCGTCGGGAGCGCCGTCAGGATCGAGGCGAAGATCAGCAGCGAGATGCCGTTGCCGACGCCGCGCTTCGTGATCTGCTCGCCGAACCACATCAGCAGCGTCGCGCCGGCGGTCAGCGTGAGCACGATCAGGATCACGCGCGCGGTCGAGGCCTCGAGCGCGCCCTGGCGCTTGAACAGGTACGTGTAGCCGACCGCCTGCATCGCGGCGAGCGCGACGGTCAGGTAGCGCGTGTACTGGTTGATCTTGGCGTAGCCCGACTCGCCTTCCTTCTGGAGCTGCTCGAGCCGTGGGATCACGACCGTCATCAGCTGCAAGATGATCGACGCCGTGATGTACGGCATGATCCCGAGCGCGAAGACGCTGAAGCGCGAGAGCGCACCGCCCGAGAAGAGCGAGAGCAGCCCGAGGATCGTCCCGCTGCCGCCGCCCTGGTCGAAGTAGTTCGTGATCTGGTCGGAGCTGACGCCCGGCGCCGGGAGCCACGAGCCGAAGCGGTAGACCGCGAGGATGAACGCGGTGAAGAGGAGCCTCGTGCGCAGCTCCGGCACACGCCAAGCGTTGGTGAGCCAGGAGAACACGCGTTACTCCTCGGCGGGCGCTTCGGCTTCGGGCGCTTCTTCGGCCACGGGCGTTGCGATCCCCGCCGCGCGCTTCGCCGCGGCGATCTTCCTGCGCTTGCGCGAGCGGGTCGGCGCCTGCTCCTCGCGCAGCGCGGTGACGGTGCCGCCCGCCGACTCGATCTTCTCGCGCGCGGTCGCGGAGAAGCGATGCGCGGTCACGGTCAGCTTCTTCGTCAGCTCCCCGTAGCCGAGGATCTTGACGTCGGTGCGCGTGTTCCGGATCAGGCCGGCTTCCTTGAGCGCCTCGGGCGTGACCTCGGCCCCGGTGTCGAAGCGCGCCTCGAGGTCGCGCACGTTGACGCCCTGCGTCTCCGTGCGGAAGGGACCGACCGGCATCGCGTCCTTGGACGAGTGACCGGGCTGCTTGGGCAGGCGCATGTAGATCGGCATCTGGCCGCCCTCGAAGCCCGCGCGCATCTTGTGCGAGCCCGCGCGCGATTTCTGGCCCTTGATCCCGCGGCCGGAGTAGCGTCCCTTGCCCGAGCCCAGGCCTCGGCCGACGCGCTTGCGGTCCTGCCGCTTCTGCGCCGGGCCAAGCGTGCTGAGCGAGAGCTTGCGGTCGGCCACCTCTAGACCTCCTCCACCTTGACGAGGTGGCGGACCTTCCTGAGCATACCGGCGAGCTGCGGGCTCTCCGGCTTCTCGACCGAGCGGCCGATCTTGCCCAGCCCGAGCGCCCGCAGCGTGCCGCGGTGGCGCTCGCTCTGGCCGATCTGGCTACGCGTCTGAGTGATCTTCAGTTTCGTCGCCATTGCTCTCGGGTGCCGGTGCCTTGTAGGGAAGAACTTCCGCGATCGTCTTGCCGCGCGCGCGGGCCACGTCCTCGGGCCGCCGCAGCGACTTGAGCGCGTGGACGGTCGCCTTCGCCATGTTGATCGGGTTCGTCGTGCCGAGGCTCTTCGCGAGGATGTCGCGGATGCCCGCGAGCTCGAGCACGGCGCGGACGCCGCCGCCGGCGATCACGCCGGTTCCCTCGCTCGCCGGGCGGAGCAGCACGCGTGCCGCGTCGAAGCGGCCGATCACCTCGTGCGTGATCGTCGTGCCGTGCTTCGGCACCGTAAAGAGGTTCTTCTTCGCGTCGTCGACTGCCTTCGTGATCGCGAGCGGCACTTCGCGCGCCTTGCCGTAACCGACGCCGACGCGGTCGTGCTCGTCGCCGATGACGACGAGTGCGGTGAACGAGAAGCGCCGGCCGCCCTTGACGACCTTCGCGACGCGGTTGATCTCGACGACGCGCTCCTTGAGCTCGCGTGTCTCCTGAATGTCGACGTTGCTCAAGCAGTCACCTTCCGATCAGATCGTGTTCTCTGGCCGCCGAAAACCGAGCCGGGCAAGGACGCAGGGAGCGTTCGTAGCCGGAGGCTACGGGCGCGACTGAGGACGCTGTCCCGGCGAAGGTTTGCAGCGCGCCAGAGGACGCGAGATGAGCGGGAGGGGGCTGCCATCAGATCTTCAGTCCTCCCTCGCGCGCCGCGTCCGCGAGCGCCTTCACCCGGCCGTGGTAGAGGTAGCCGCCGCGGTCGAACACGGCGGTCTTGACGCCGGCCTGCTTCGCGTTCGCGGCCAGCAGCTTGCCGACCTCGGCCGCCTGCTCCGACTTGCTGCCCTTGAACGCCTTCAGCTGCAGCCAGCTCGCCGCCGCCACCGTCTTCGCGGCGACGTCGTCGACCAGCTGCGCCTCGATCCCGCGGTTCGAGCGGAACACGACCAGCCTCGGGCGCTCCGCCGTCCCGGAGATCTTCCCGCGCACGCGCTTGTGGCGGCGCAGCCTCGCTTCACGAACGGCGACGGTCATGCGCGCTTACCAACCTTTCGCCTGACGTACTCGCCCTCGTAGCGGATGCCCTTGCCCTTGTAGGGCTCGGGGGGGCGCACCTTGCGAATCTCGGCGGCGGTCTGGCCGACGGCCTGCTTGTCGATCCCCTTGACGATGATCTCCGTCGGCGTCGGCACCTCGAAGCTGATCCCCGCGCGCGGCTCGATCGTGACGACGTGCGAGTACCCCACGCTCAGCTCGAGCGTGGTGCCCTTGAGCAGCGCGCGGTAGCCGACGCCCGAGATCGCGAGCCGCTTCTCGAAGCCCTTCGTCACGCCCTCGACCATGTTCGCGACGATCGTGCGCGTCAGCCCGTGTAGCGCGCGATCCTCGCCGCGCTCGGTCGGGCGCTCGACCACGATTTCGCCGTCGCGCTGCTCGATCTTCATGCGAGTCGGGACTGGTTGCGAGAGCTCGCCCAGCGGGCCGTTGACCTGAACGCGCCCAGCGCCAATCGCCACGCTGACCGAGGTCGGGATTTCGATGGGCTTCTTTCCGATTCGACTCATGGCTCTACCAGACGAAGCAAATGACTTCGCCGCCGATCCCTTCGCGCTCGCAGGTTCGGCTCGTGACGAGCCCCTGCGGGGTGGACATGATCGCCGTCCCCATCCCTCCGAGAACGCGGGGGAGGCGATCCTTGCGAGCGTACACGCGGCGGCCCGGCTTGGAGATCCGCTTCAGGTCGGTCAGGATCCGCTCGCGGCTGCGGCCGTATTTGAGCTCGACGACGAGCACGTCGAACGGGTCGCCGCGTTCGACGCGGTAGTCGGTGATGTAGCCCTCCTCCTTGAGCAGGCGCGCGATCTCGACCTTCATCTTCGAGGTCGGCATGCGCGCTTCCGCGTGGAGCGCCTTGTTCGCGTTGCGGATGCGGGTGAGCATGTCCGCGATCGGATCGGTTACCACGTGCTGCCTCCTACCAACTCGACTTCGTCATGCCCGGGATCGCGCCCTGGTGCGCGAGGTCCCGCAGGCAAATCCGGCAGAGACCGAACTTGCGGAACACCGCGCGCGGGCGCCCGCAGCGGTTGCAGCGCGTGTACTCGCGCACCTTGTACTTCTGCGGCCGGGCCTGCTTGTTGATCAGCGACTTCTTCGCCACTATTCGTTGTCCCTTCTCTCGCCCGCGAACGGGAGCCCGAGCCCGCGCAGGAGCGCGAGGGCCTGCTCGTCGTTCTCGGCCGTCGTCGTGATCGCGACGTCGAGCCCACGAATCTGCGCGACGTCGTCGTAGTTGATCTCCGGGAAGATGAGCTGCTCGCGGATGCCGAGCGAGTAGTTCCCGCGCCCATCGAACGAGCCGGGGTTGAGCCCGCGGAAGTCGCGGATGCGCGGGAGCGCGATCGACACGAGCCGGTCGAGGAACTCCCACATCCGGTCGCCGCGCAGCGTCACCTTCGCGCCGATCGGCATGCCCTCGCGGATCTTGAAGCCGGCGATCGACTTGCGGGCGCGGCGCACCTGGGCGCGCTGCCCGGCGATGATCGTCAGCTCCTCGACGGCAGAGTCGAGCTGCTTCGATTCGTTCTTCGCCTCGCCGACGCCCATGTTGAGCGTGATCTTGGAGACGCGCGGGACCTGCATGACCGAGCCGAGCTCGAGCTCCTGCTGGAGCGCGCCGCGGAGCTCGTTCACGTACTGCTCCTTGAGGCGGGGCTTGTAGCCGTTGGTGCCGTTGGTCGCCATCAGCGATCGATCTCCTGGCCGCAGTCGGCGCGCTTGCAGACGCGCACGTGCGTCGTCTCGCCCTTGATCTCCCTCGCACCCATGCCGACGCGCGTCGGCCGGTTGCACACCGGGCAGACGACCATCACGTTCGAGACGGGGACCGCGGCGGCCTTGTCGATGATTCCGCCCGGGATGACCTGCGGCGCACCCATCCGGCTGGGGTCCTTCATCGGCTTCGGGCGCTGGTGCCGCTTGACGACGTTGAGGTTCTCGACGATCACCCGCCGGTCGCCCTTGCGCACCTCGAGCACGCGGCCCTGCTTGCCCCGGTCCTTGCCGGTCAGCATCTGGACGAGGTCGCCCTTCTTGACTTTGACCTTCACGGACACCTAGAGGACCTCCGGCGCGAGCGAGACGATCTTCATGAAATTTTTCTCGCGCAGCTCGCGGGCGACCGGGCCGAAGATGCGCGTGCCGCGCGGGTTGCGCGCGGCGTCGATGATCACAGCGGCGTTCTCGTCGAAGCCGATCAGCGTCCCGTCGTCGCGCGCGTACGGCTTGCGAGTGCGCACGACGACCGCCTGCACGACTTCGCCCTTCTTGATCGCGCCCTGCGGCGTCGCCGACTTGACCGTCGCGGTGATGATGTCGCCCACGCGCGCGTAGCGGCGCTTGGACCCGCCCTTGACGCGGATCGTCAGCAGCGTGCGGGCGCCCGTGTTGTCGGCGACTTTGAGGCGGGATTCCTGCTGGATCAACGGTCACCTCCTGTGCGAGCCGTGCTCGCTGGCTGCGCAGGGTGGTGACTCGCAAGGACGCAGGGAGCGTTCGTACCTGGAAGGTACGGGCGCGACTGAGGACGCGGCGAGACGCCGCCCTGCGCACCCCAGCGGGTGCGGAACGTGCAGGAGGGGGCCGTCATTACTTCGCGGCCTCCACGACCTCGGCAAGGCGCCAGCTTTTGGTCTTGGACAAGGGGCGCGTCTCGACGATGCGGACGACATCGCCGACGTTCGCCTGGTTCTGCTCGTCGTGAGCGTGGAACTTCTGCGAACGCCGGATCACCTTCTTGTAGCGCTGGTGCATCTTGAGCGTGTCGACCTTGACGACGATCGTCTTGTCCATCGAGCTCGAGACGACGACGCCGCGCCGCTCCTGGCGGCGGCCCCGCTCGTACTCGGGCTTCGGCTGGCGGACGATCGGCTTGCGGACGCCCTCCGCGCTGCCGCGCTTCGTCTTCGGCCGCTGCCGGCGCTGCGAGCGCGGGACGTGCTTCCGCGACCGCTGCGGCTTCGCCGGCGCGGCGGGCGCGGCCGGCGCCTCGGTTTCCGCGGCAGGTGCCGGCGCGGTCTCTTCGGGAGACTCGATGGCCTCGGCCTCGGTCTCTGCCGGCTCCTCCGCGGCAGGGGCGACCGGCGCCTCGGGCTCGCCGGCGCTCGTCGTCTCGTCGGCCTCGACGTTCTCGTTCTCGGTCTCGCTCACTTCGTCCTCTCCAGCGCACCGCGCTCGTTGCGCACGGTCAGGATCCGTGCGATCTCCCGCTTCGCGAGCCGCACGCGGCTCGGGTTCTCCAGCGCGCCCGTGGCTGCCTGGAAGCGGAGGTTGAACAGCTCCTGGCGCCGCTCGTGCAGGGCGTCCTCGAGCTCCTGGTCGCTCAGGTCACGCAACTCCCTAGGCCTCAAAGAGATCACCCTCCCGCTTCACGACCTTCGTTCGGACCGACAGCTTGCTGGCGGCGAGGCGGAGCGCCTCCTTGGCGAGCGGCTCGGGCACGCCGGCCAGCTCGAACATGACGCGGCCCGGCTTGACGACGGCGACCCAGTGCTCGGGCGAGCCCTTGCCGGACCCCATGCGCGTCTCGGCAGGCTTCTGCGTCACAGGCTTGTCGGGGAAGAGGTTGATCCAGACCTTCCCGCCGCGCTTGATCTTGCGCGTCATCGCGATTCGCGCAGCCTCGATCTCCCGGTTCGTCAGCCACCCCACCTCGAGCGCCTTCAGCCCGTAGTCGCCGTACTGCACGCTCGTCTGGCCCTTGGCGGTGCCGCGGCGGCGGCCGCGCTGGACCTTGCGGTACTTGGTCTTCTTCGGGAGCAGCACTAGGAATCACTCGCCTTCTTGCGCGTGCGCTTCGGCTTCTCGGCCGCCTGGCCCCCGCCCGACTGCTCGAGCTTCGTCGGATCCTCCGTCTGCTGCTTGACCGTCGTCGTGTCCGGCGCGTCTGCGACCGGGGCCGGCGTCGTCGTCACCTCGGGCTTGATCTCGGGCTGCTCGCGGCCCTCGGCGGAGACCGCCTGCTCGTCGGTGCGCGGGCGCTCGACGCTGCCCTGGCCGCGGGACCGTCCACCGCGCCCGCCGCGGGCGCCGGACGGCTTCCCCGCGCCGGCGCCGCCGGGCCGCCGGCGCTGCCGCACGGGCCCGAGCCCCTCGCGGTCGCGCTGGCGGTCGCGGCCGCCCTCGCGCGAGGCGCCGAGTCCCTCGGTGACGCCGCCGCGGCGGCGGCGCGTGTCCTGCTCGCCGAGCCGCTGCTCCTTGCCGCCCAGAGAGCCCTCGAAGCCCTCCGGCATGATCTCGCCCTTGTGGATCCAGACCTTCACGCCGATCCGGCCGAAGGTCGTCTTCGCCTCGGTGAAGCCGTAGTCGATGTCCGCGCGAATCGTGTGCAGCGGCACGCGGCCCTCCGAGTAGCTCTCCGAGCGGCTCATCTCGCCGCCGCCGAGCCGGCCGCCGCACTGGATGCGGATGCCCTCGGCGCCCGAGCGCACGGCCGACGCGAGCGCGCGCTTCATCGCGCGCCGGAAGCTGACGCGGTTCTGGAGCTGCTCGGCGATCGACTGCGCGACGAGCTTCGCATCGAGCTCGGGACGCTTGATCTCGTTGATGTTGATGTGGACGTTCTTCTGGGTGATCGCGTGCAGCTCCTTACGGAGCGCGTCGACCTCCACGCCCGACTTGCCGATCACGATCCCGGGACGCGCGGTGTAGATGTCGACCGTGATCCGCTGCTTGTCCTTGCGGATCAGGATGTCGGAGATGCCCGCGTGGCCCAGCTTGTTCTGGATGTGGTCGCGGATCTTGATGTCCTCGACGAGGTACTGCGGGAAGTCCTTCTTGCCCGTGTACCAGTTCGACTTCCAGTCGTGGATCACGCCGACGCGCATGGCGCCCGGATGAACTTTTTGGCCCACTGGTCTCCTAACTCCCCTTCTTCTGGGTTCGACGCGCCGGCTGCGGCTTCTGGGCCGCCGCCTGCTTCGGCGCCGACGCGGTCTTCTCGGCCCGCGGCTGACGCTGCTTGCGCGCGCGCGGCTTCGCGGTCTCGGTCTTCGGCGTGTCGCGCTTCGGCTTCGCCGGCGCGGCACCGTTCGTCTCCGACGCCGTCAGCTCGACCGTGATGTGGCAGGTGCGCTTCTTGATCGCCGAGACCCGGCCGCGGGCGCGCGGGCGCCAGCGCTTCAGCGTCGGCCCCTCGTCCGCGTACGCCGCCGAGACGACGAGCTCGTCGCCGGCGAGGCCGTGGTTGGCCTCCGCGTTCGCGACGGCGGAGCGCAGGACGAGCTCGATGTCGCGCGCGACCGCGCGCTCGCTGAAGGCGAGCACGGTGCGCGCCTCGGGGACGCTGCGGCCGCGGATGTGCTCGAGCACCAGCCGCGCCTTGCGCGCGGACGAGCGCACCCACTTCGCCTGGGCGCGGACCTCGCGTGTCTCGGTCGCGGTGGCCACTACTTCTTCACCTGCGCCTTCCGGTCACCGGAGTGGCCGCGGAACGTGCGGGTCGGTGCGAACTCGCCGAGCTTGTGCCCGACCATCTGGTCGGAGATGAACACAGGCACGTGCTTACGTCCGTCGTGGACCGCGATCGTGTGCCCGATCATCTCGGGGAAGATCGTCGAGCTGCGCGACCAGGTCCGGATCATCTGCTTCGACCCCGACGTGTTCATCGCCTCGATGCGCTGCATCAGGCGGTCTTCCACGAACGGCCCCTTCTTCGAGCTCCGGCTCACTTACGTCCTCGCTTCCTGCTCCGCACGATCAACTTGTCCGAGTCCTTGTGCTTGCGCCGCGTCGGCTTGCCGAGCGTGGGCACGCCCCACGGCGTCACCGGGTGACGGCCGCCCTTCGACTTCCCTTCGCCGCCGCCGTGCGGATGGTCGACGGGGTTCATCGCGGAGCCGCGCACCGATGGTCGCTTCCCCTTCCACCGGCTCCGGCCCGCCTTGCCGCCCGTCTCGTTCTCGTGGTCGAGGTTTCCGACCTGGCCGACGGTGGCCCGACAGGATAGCGGCACCCTGCGCATCTCCCCGGAGGGGAGCCTGAGCACCGCGTAGCCGTCGTCCTTCGCGACCAGCTGGACTCCCGACCCGGCCGAGCGGGCCATCTTGCCGCCCTGGCCCGGCTTCAGCTCGACGTTGTGGACGAGCGTGCCGGTCGGGACGTTCTCGAGCGGGAGCGCGTTCCCCGGCTTGATGTCGGCGGCCGGCCCGGACTCGACGGTCGCGCCGACGCGGAGTCGCGCGGGCGCGAGGATGTACGACTTGGCGCCGTCGGCGTAGTGCAGGAGCGCGATCCGCGCCGAGCGGTTCGGGTCGTACTCGATCGCGGCGACCTTCGCCGGGACGCCGTCCTTCTTGCGCTTGAAGTCGACTACGCGGTAGCGGCGCTTGTGGCCGCCGCCCTGGTGGCGCGTGGTGATGCGGCCCTTGTTGTTCCGGCCGGCCTTCTTCTTGATCGGCTCGAGCAGGGACTTCTCGGGCTTCGACTTCGTTACGTCGTCGAACGTCGAGACGGTCATGAAGCGGCGGCCCGGTGACGTGGGCTTGAACTTCCTGACCGGCATCAGACCTGTGCTCCTTCGAAGATCTCGATCGACTCGCCCTCGCGGAGCTGCACGATCGCCTTCTTCCAGCCGGGCCGGATGCCGCGGGTCATCCCGCGCCGCTTCGGCTTCGGCTGCACTTTGACGATGTTGACGCGCTCGACCTTGACCTCGAAGAGTTCTTCGACGGCCTGGCGGACCTGCGTCTTGTGCGCGTCCGGGTGGATGCGGAACGAGTACTTGTTGTCGCCGATCAGCGAGTAGCTCTTCTCGGAGACCACGGGCGCGAGCAGCACTTCGTTCGGATGGAGCGACACTACGAAGCCCTCCTCTCGATCAGCGGCAGCGCCGGCTCGGTCACGAGCACCGAGCGCGCCCACACGAGCTCGGAGACCTCGAGCTCGCCCGGGACCGTGACGAGCACGTCGTCCAAGTTGCGGAACGACTTGTGCACGCCCTCCTCGGTCTCGGTCGCGACGACGACGAGCGGCAGCTCCTGGCCCCACGCAGTCAGAAGCGCCGAAGCCTCCTTCGTCGACGGCTCCGCGAGCGCGGCCCCGAGCACGCCGAGCGTGCCGGCCTGGACGTGGTCGGAGAGCGCCGAGCGGAACGCGGCGCGCAGCTCCTTGCGGTTCACCTTGACCTCGAAGTTCGTGCGCGGCGCGAACGCGACGCCGCCGCCCCTCCACTGCACGGCGCGCGTCGTCCCCTGCCGCGCGCGGCCCGTGCCCTTCTGCCGCCACGGCTTCGAGCGCCCGCCGGCGACGAGCCCGCGGCTCTTGACGGCCTTCGTCCCGGAGCGGTGCGACGCGAACTCGGCGCGCACGGCCTCGTGCACGAGGTGCGGCTTGACGTCGGCGCCGAAGACCCTCTCCTCGAGGGAGACGTCCTTCGACTTCTTGCCGGACGAGTCGAGCAGCGGTGCCTTCGGGGCGGCCATCAGCGCTGCTCCCTGACCTCGACGAGGCCGTTCTTCGGGCCCGGGACGGCGCCCTTGACGAGCAGCAGGTTGCGCTCGGGGTCGGTCGAGTGGACGGTCAGCCCTAGCTGCGTCCGGCGCTTGCCGCCCATCCGGCCGGCCATCTTCATGCCCTTGAAGACGCGCGACGGTGTCGCCGACGCGCCGATCGAGCCCGGCTTGCGGACGTTGTGCGAGCCGTGCGAGACCGGGCCGCGGTGGAAGTTGTGCCGCTTGATCGTCCCCGCGAAGCCCTTGCCGATCCCGATCCCCGAGACCTTCACCTTGTCGCCGGGCTCGAACGTCTCGACGGTGACGCTCTCGCCGGGCACGAGCTCGGTCGCCCCGCGGAACTCGCGGACGTGCCGGTGCGGCTCGACCTCGTGCTTGCGCAGGTGGCCGACCTCGCCGCCGCTGAGCTTGCGCTCGGCGACCGGCTCGTACGCGAGCTGGACGGCGTCGTAGCCGTCCTCGGCCTGCGTGCGCACCGTCACGACCGGGCACGGCCCGGCCTCGATCACGGTCACGGAAGTGATTGCGCCGGTATCCGCGTCGAAGATCTGGGTCATGCCCAGCTTCTTGCCGAGGATGCCCTTCACAGCTTGATCTCGATGTCGACGCCGGCCGGGAGGTCGAGCCGCATCAGCGAGTCGACCGTCTTCGGCGTGGGCGAGTGGATGTCGATCAGCCGCTTGTGCGTCCGCACTTCGAAGTGCTCGCGCGAGTCCTTGTCCTTGAACGGACTGCGGATGACGACGTAGACGTTCTTCTCCGTCGGGAGCGGAACGGGACCGGTGATCGTCGCGCCGGTACGCGTCGCCGTCTCGACGATCGACGCCGCCGAGCGGTCGAGTGCCTGATGGTCGTAGCCCTTCAGGCGGATACGGATCTTCGACTGAGCCACCGGTCCCCGTTTCCCTTTCCTACTTCTTGATCTCGGTCACGACGCCCGCACCCACGGTGCGGCCGCCCTCGCGGATCGCGAAGCGGAGACCCTGATCCATCGCGATCGGCTGGATCATCTCGATCTCCATGTTCGTGTTGTCGCCCGGCATGACCATCTCCTGGCCCTCCGGGAGCTTGATCGAGCCGGTCACGTCCGTCGTGCGGAAGTAGAACTGCGGCCGGTAGCCGTTGAAGAACGGCGTGTGGCGGCCACCCTCCTCCTTCGAAAGGACGTAGACCTCGGCGTTGAAGTGCGTGTGCGGCGTGATCGAGCCGGGCTTGCAGAGCACCTGGCCGCGCTCGACCTCCTCGCGCTTCGTCCCGCGCAGGAGCGCGCCGGCGTTGTCGCCCGCCTGCGCGTAGTCGAGCGTCTTGTTGAACATCTCGACACCCGTGACGACGGTCTTCTGCGTCTCCGGGTGGATGCCGACGATCTCGACCTCTTCACCAGTCTTGATCTGGCCCTGCTCGACGCGGCCCGTGACGACGGTGCCGCGGCCCGTGATCGTGAAGACGTCCTCGATCGGCATCAGGAACGGCTTGTCGATGTCGCGCGTCGGCTCGGGGATGTACGAGTCGACGGCCTCCATCAGCTCGAGGATCTTCGGCGTCCACTCGGGGTCGCCCTCGAGCGCCTTCAGGGCCGAGACCTTGATCACCGGGATCTCGTCGCCGGGGAACTCGTACTTGGTGAGCTCCTCGCGGACCTCCATCTCGACGAGCTCGAGCAGCTCGGGGTCGTCGACCATGTCGGCCTTGTTCAGCGCGACGACGATCGCCGGCACCTCGACCTGACGGGCGAGCAGGATGTGCTCGCGCGTCTGGGGCATCGGCCCGTCAGCCGCAGAGACGACCAGGATCGCGCCGTCCATCTGCGCGGCGCCCGTGATCATGTTCTTGATGTAGTCGGCGTGCCCGGGGCAGTCGACGTGCGCGTAGTGGCGGTTCTCCGTCTCGTACTCGACGTGCGTCGTGTTGATCGTGATCCCGCGCTGCCGCTCTTCCGGGGCCTTATCGATGTCGTCGAAGCTCTTGACCTCGGTGTTCGTGCCCTGCTCCGCGAGCACCTTGGTGATCGCAGCTGTGAGCGTCGTCTTGCCGTGGTCGATGTGACCGATCGTGCCGACGTTGACGTGCGGCTTGGTGCGCTCGAACTTCTGCTTGGCCATTCTGCTCCCTTGCTCCTTTCCTACGCCTCAGCCGCGACGAGCTCCGTCGCGATCGACTGCGGAACGTCCTCGTACTTGTCGAACTGCATGGTGAAGGTTGCGCGACCCTGGGTCATCGACCGCAGGTCGGTGGCGTACCCGAACATCTCGGCGAGCGGAACCTTCGCGCGGATCGACTGCGCGTTCCCGCGCGGCTCGAGGTGCTCGACCCGGCCGCGGCGGGAGTTCAGGTTGCCCATCACGTCGCCGAGGTACTCCTCGGGCGTCACGACCTCGACGGCCATGACCGGCTCGAGCAGCTTCGGCTTCGCGCGCTTCATCGCCTCCTTGAAGGCCATCGACCCGGCGACCTTGAACGAGATCTCGCTCGAGTCGACGTCGTGGAAAGACCCGTCGACGAGCTCGACGCGGATGTCGACGACCGGGTAGCCCGCGAGCACGCCCGCCTCCATCGCCTCCTGGATGCCGAGGTCGACCGAGGGGATGTACTCCTTCGGAATCTTCCCGCCCACGATCTTGTCGACGAACTCGTAGCCGCCGCCCGAGAAGGGCTCCATGTCGATCACCGCGTGGCCGTACTGGCCGCGGCCTCCCGTTTGGCGGACGAACTTGCCCTCGATCTTCTGGACCGGCCGGTCGATCGTCTCGCGGTAGGCGACCTGCGGGCGGCCGACGTTGGCGTCGACGCTGAACTCGCGCTTGAGCCGGTCGACGATGATCTCGAGGTGCAGCTCGCCCATCCCGGCGATGAGCGTCTGCCCCGTCTCCTCGTCGGTCCGCACGCGGAACGTCGGGTCCTCCTCGGTCAGGCGCTGGAGCCCCTGCCCGAGCTTGTCCTGGTCGCCCTTCGTCTTCGGCTCGACCGCGACGGAGATGACCGGTTCCGGGAACTCCATCGACTCGAGCTTGATCGGGGCCGTCTCGACCGCGAGCGTGTCGCCGGTCGTCGTGTTCTTCACCCCGACGAGCGCGGCGATCTCGCCGGCGCCCAGGTCCTCGCGCTCCTCGCGGTGGTTCGCGTGCATCTGCAGAATCCGCGCGATCCGCTCGGTCTTGCCCGTCGTCGTGTTCAGCACCCGGTCGCCCGCCTTCAGCTGGCCGGAGTAGACGCGGATGTACGTGAGCTTCCCGACGTACGGGTCGGACATGACCTTGAACGCCAACGCCGCGAAGGGCTCGTCGAGAGCCGGCAGGCGGGAGAGCTCGTGCTCGGTGCGCGGGTCGATCCCGTGGATCGGCGGCACGTCGAGCGGGCTCGGCAGGTAGTCGACGACCGCGTCGAGCAGCGGCTGGACGCCCTTGTTCTTGAAGGCCGAGCCGGCCAGCACCGGCGTGACCGAGATGTCGAGCGTCGCCGCGCGGAGCGCGCGCTTCAGCATCTCGGGGGTCACCGCCGTCTCGTCGACGAGGTACGTCTCCATCAGCTCGTCGTCGTGGTCGGCGACCGAGTCGATCAGCTGGTGGTGGTACTCCTGCGCCTGCTCGAGCAGCTCGGCGGGGATCTCCTCGATCTCCATCTTCGTGCCGAGGTCGTCGGCGTAAGTGATCGCGCGCATCTCGACGAGGTCGACGACGCCGCGGTGGTGCTCCTCTTGCCCGACCGGCAGCTGGATCGGCACCGGCTTCGCGCCCAGGCGGTCGACCATCGACTGGACGGAGGCGAAGAAGTCCGCGCCGGTCCTGTCGAGCTTGTTGATGAAGGCGATGCGCGGCACGGCATAGCGGTCGGCCTGCCGCCAGACGGTCTCGGACTGCGGCTCGACGCCCGCCACGGAGTCGAAGACGGCGATCGCGCCGTCGAGGACGCGCAGGCTCCGCTCCACCTCCATCGTAAAGTCCACGTGCCCGGGCGTATCGATAATGTTGATGCGATGGTCGCGCCACTGCGCCGTCGTCGCGGCGGAGGTGATCGTGATCCCGCGCTCCTGCTCCTGCGCCATCCAGTCCATCGTCGCTGCGCCCTCGTGAACCTCGCCCATCTTGTGGGTGCGGCCGGTGTAGTAGAGGATCCGCTCCGTCGTCGTGGTCTTGCCCGCGTCGATGTGGGCCATGATCCCGATGTTCCGGACGCGGTCGAGCGCAATCGCCTGCTGTGTGACTGCCATCGTGCTTACCAGCGGTAGTGCGCGAAGGCCTTGTTGGCCTGCGCCATCCGGTAGATGTCGTCCTTCTTCTTGAACGCGCCGCCCTGCTGGTTGAGCGCGTCGAGGATCTCGCCGACGAGCTTGGCCTGCATCCCCTTCTCGCGCCGCTCGCGCGCGTACTGGACGAGCCAGCGGACGGCGAGCGTCCGCGCGCGGCGCTGCGGCACCTCGACGGGCACCTGGTAGTTCGCCCCGCCGACGCGGCGGGAGCGCACCTCGAGCACGGGCGTGACCGTCTTGACCGCCTGGTCGAGCACCTCGACCGGCGGCCGGCCGGTCTTCTCGCCGATCTCGTCCAGGGCGCCGTAGACGATCTGCTCGGCGAGCGACTTCTTGCCGTCCTGCATCACCTTGTTGATCACCTGCGTGACCAGCTGGCTGTCGTGGACGGCGTCCGACTCGATCGGCCGGACCTGGACCTCTGCGCGCCTGGGCACTACGAACCCCGCTTGGCGCCGTACTTCGAGCGGCCCTGCTTGCGGTCGGAGACGCCGGACGTGTCGAGCGCCGCGCGGATCACCTTGTAGCGGAAGCCCGGCAGGTCTTTGACCCGGCCGCCACGAATGAGGACGACGGAGTGCTCCTGCAGGTTGTGACCCTCGCCCGGGATGTAGGCGCCGACCTCCATCTGGTTCGTCAGCCTGACGCGGGCGACCTTCCGGAGGGCCGAGTTCGGCTTCTTCGGGGTGGTCGTGTACACGCGCGTGCAGACGCCCCGCTTCTGGGGGGCGCCGCGGAGCGCGGGCGTCTTGACCTTCGCCTTGGGCGTGGTCCTGGGCTTCCGGATGAGCTGATTGACAGTCGGCATGGTCTCGGGCGGCTGATGTGCGTCCTGACACACAGAAGGCTGGCAGGGGCGCGCCCTGCCAACCGCGGAGGCCATGGTACCGGCGCTCGGAACAGCCGTCAAACGCGCCGAACCCGCTTCCAGAGCGCGTCCGGCCGGCGTTCGCGTCCGGTTCACCTGCGATCGTCTAGTCCTCGCTTTTCCCGCTTTCAACCTGGAGACTTACTGCTCGAGCGCCACTACAGTGAGACGACCCCCGCCCGGCGGCGGGGTGGCGACTTCGGACCATGACTCTGTACGTCGCCCTCGGTGTGGCAGCTCTCGCGCTCCTCGCGCTCCTGCTGGCCTTCCTGCTCGCGCGCCGCTCCTCCCGCGGGTCGGATGCCCGTGTCGCCGAGCTCGTGGAAGTGCTCAACTCGCGCATCGACGAGCTCGCCCGGGAGCTCGCCGCGGCGAGGGAGCAAGCGGAGGAGGAGCTCCGCCGGACCCGCCTCCTGAACGAGCTCGGCGGCACGATCGACCTCGACGAGGTGCTCGGCCGGACGCTCGAGGCGGCCACCGACGAGACGCAGACCGACGCGGCACTGATCTGGCTCTCCAACTCGTCGGGACCGCCGCTCGTCGCGACCCTCGGACTCTCGCAGGACGAGGCCGAGCGGCAGGCGATCGCCGGGCCGCCGAACGGCAAGCGCGCCCGCGCGATCGGGATGACCTACCGCTACGCGCCGGAGGAGCTCGGCGGCGGCAACGAGCTGATCCACGCCGGCCTCGCCGTGCCGATGCCGCTCGCGGCGGAGAACGACGGCTACCTGGTCGTCTTCTCTCGCCGCCAGAGCCCGCTCGACGACGAAGTGATCGGCGAGCTGGAGGAGCTCGCCTCCCGCGCCGGCCCCGCGATCGACAACGCCCGCAGCTTCCGTGAGGCGCGCCAGCTGGCCGACCTGGACGCCTTGACGGGCCTCCACAACCGGCGCTTCTTCCACGAGACGCTGGCCCGCGAGGTCGCCCGCGCGCACCGCTACGACCGCCGGCTAGGCCTGATCGTGTTCGACCTCGACGACTTCAAGGCGATCAACGACCGGATCGGCCACCTCGCCGGCGACGGCGTGCTCGCCGACGCAGCCGCGCGCGTCCGCGAGGTCGTGCGCTCCGCGGACATCGCCTGCCGCGTCGGCGGAGACGAGTTCGCCGTGATCCTGCCCGAGTCGACGATGGCCGACGCCGACCAGCTCTACCGCCGGATCCAGCACTCGGTCGGGACGAGGCCCACCGGGCCGGCCGGGCGCCTGCTCTTCTCCGCCGGGGTAGCGGAGCTGCGGCCGGACGACGATGCCGTCACCTTCTTCCAGCGCGCGGACAACGCCCTGTACCGCGCCAAGGAGTCCGGCAAGGGCCAAATAATCACCGCCGTCGACACCGGCTAGTCACGTGGTCTTCACCGGTCGTTATCCTCCCGGCCACATGCTCGCCTACATCGACCCGGGCACCGGCAGCCTCGTCCTCCAGGCGATCGCCGGCGGCGTCGCGGCTGCGGCGGTGACGGCGAAGCTCTACTGGAGCCGCGTCAAGCGCGTCTTCCGCCGTCAGCCCGACGACGAGGCCGCGCCGCACTGATCGAGCTCGAGCCGGGATCGTTCCGCGATCCCGACAGCCGAGTCGCGCTGGCGGACGGGCGGGTCTACCGCCTCCTCTCGGACCGCGGGCTCGCGGACTGGCAGGCGCTGGCGGCCTCCCCGCTCTTCGGCGAGCTCGTCGGCGAGGGAAAGCTGATCCCGACCAGGGAGTTGCGCGACGCCGCCTTCGACGTGCCCGACGGCGTCAGCGCCGTGCTCGAGCACGACGTCGTCCCGTTCGTCTCGTACCCGTACGAGTGGACGTTCGGGATGCTGCGCGACGCCGCGCTGCTCCAGCTCGAGCTCGTCCGGCGCGCGATCGGCGCCGGGCTGATGCTGAAGGACGCGACGCCCTACAACGTCCAGTTCGTCGGAGCGCGGCCCGTGTTCGTCGACGTCGGCTCGTTCGAGCCGCTGCGCGAGGGCGAGCCCTGGGCCGGCTACCGGCAGTTCTGCATGCTCTTCCTCTACCCGCTCCTGCTCCAGGGCTGGAAAGGCGTTCCGTTCCAGCCGCGCCTGCGCGGCGCAGTCGCCGGGATCACGCCGGCCGAGTTCCGCGGCCTCGTGTCCTTCCGCGACCGCTTCCGGCGCGGTGCGACGACCGACGTCTTCCTGCACGCGCGCCTCGAGCGGCGCTACGCCGCGACGGAGCGCGACGTCCGCGGCGAGCTGCGCAAGGCCGGCTTCCGCAAGGAGCTGATCGTCGCCAACGTCGGGCGACTCGAGCGGCTGATCGGACGCCTGCGGCCGCCGGACGAGCCCTCGGCGTGGTCCGAGTACGGGGCGACGACGACGTACTCGGAGGAGGATGCCGAGCGCAAGCTCCGCTTCGTCGCCGAGGCGGTTGCCGCCGAGTCGCCGAGCCGGGTCTGGGACGTCGGCGCGAACGAGGGCAGGCACGCACGGGCGGCCGCGGAGCGCGCGGACTACGTCGTCGCGCTGGACGCCGACGCGGTCGTGCTCGACCGTCTCTACGCGGAGCTCGGACAGGAAGGCTCGGAGCGGATCCTCCCGCTCGTCGCCGACGTCGCCGACCCGTCACCCGGGCTCGGCTGGCGCGGGCGCGAACGCCGCTCGTTGCCCGAGCGGGGCCGTCCCGACCTGGCGCTCGCCCTTGCGCTCGTCCACCACGTCTCCATCGGCGGCAACGTTCCGGTCGAGTCGTTCGTCGACTGGCTCCACGACCTGACGCCGGCCGTCGTCGTCGAGTTCCCGACGCCGGACGACCCGATGGTCGCGCGGCTGCTGGCGCGCAAGCGCGAGCACGACCATCCCGACTACCGGCTCGACTGGTTCGAGCGCTGCCTCTCGGCTCGGTTCGAGGTCGTCCGCTCCGAGCAGCTCGGCGAAGGCGCGCGCGTGCTCTACCACGCGCGGCGCCGTTAGCGTCGGAGGGGTAGCTCCGACGCGACGTTGCCGCGAACTACGAAGACGCGCACGCTGCGCAGGTCGCCGACCGCGCTCCGCGGGACCTCGAAGAAGAACCCCGCCTCGCGGACCCCGTAGCGCCTTTCGAGGTCCGGCCGCGCGAAGTTGCTGGCGCTGCCCACGTACACGGACGAGTTCCCGGCGAGGACGACGACGGAGTCGGCGGCGCGGCGCGCCCGGGAGTCGACGGCCCAGCCGCTGAAGAGGACGGTGTCGGGCCGGACGCTCATCCGCGCCTGGCCGCGCAGCGCGCCGCGGACGACCGGGACCGAACGCGTTTCGGAGACGAGACGGCCCCCTTCGAGCCGAAACGGCGCGCTGCCGCCGCCGAGCGGCTGCAGGCTGCCGCCCCGGACTGCGTAGAGCGCGACGTCGTTCTTGCCCGGCCGCAGAGCCGAGGGCGAGATCATCGCCGCGAAGCGCCCCGACCCGTACGTTCGCGTGACCGCGGCGACCACGCCGTTGAGGGCGACCGCGAGCCGAGCGCCCGCACCCTGTCCGCTCACGCTCCCGGTGAGGTAGCTCGGGACGAGGTCCGACCGGGTGTCGACGTCGGCGAAGAGGCTCGCGCCGTTGACGGTCGCGCGCCCGCGCCCCGCCGCGGAGGCTCGGCAGCTCTGCGACCCGCCGCCCGAAGAGCGAGCGCTCGGCGCCGAGGCGGTAGACCTCCTCGAACGAGCCGGCGCCGAACAGCCGCGCGCGGGCACGAAGCGCCGCTTGCTGGCGCCGCCGGAGGTCCGAGAGGCGACCGGAGACCGTGCCTGCGTTGCCGCCGACGGCGACCGGGCCGTCCGCGGGCAGCCGGCCGAGCAGCGAACGCCCGTCGAAGCGCCACGGCGTCCGGATGTTCAGTGCGTCCACGATCGTCGGGACGATGTCCACGGTGCGCGCGAGCCCGCCGATCGTCCGACCGGTGCGTTGGCGGGGCAGCTTGACGAAGAGCGGCACGAAGGCGAGGTCGGGCGCGTTCCCGCGCGTGATCAGCCGGCGAGGCTCGCCGGGTGTGAAGCCCGCGCCGTGGTCGCCGGTGAGGACGATCAGCGAGCGGTCGTAGAGGCCCGTCGCGCGCAGCCGCTCGAGCACGAGGCCGAGCGCAGCGTCGGTGTACCCGAGCTGGAGCAGATAGCGCTGGTAGCCCTGCTCGACCAGCCAGCGGTCGCGCCCCCACCGCGCGTTCTCGACGCCCGGAATGCGGCGCACCTCGTTGGCATAGCGACGCCCCTGCGGGAGGTACTGCCACGGCACGTGCGGCAGGAGCGCATGCAGGAACGACAGCGACGGCCGCTGCGACGCACCGATCCTGGCCGTGAAGGCGCAGAACTTGCGCCCGCAGGCGCGAGCCTCCTCGGCCTCTTCGTCGCCGCCGCGGAAGTTCGTCCACGTGTCGGTGATCGCCGGCAGCCGACCCGCCAGTTCCTCCGGCAGCAGCACGTGCGCGTAGACGACCGACGCGTCGGAGACGAGCGACTCCGTGCGCGTCGGGCCGACAGGCTCTTCGGACTGCGCGGCCGCTGTGCCGCTGCAGACGGTCCGCGGACAGAGTCGCGTCAGCGTCTCGAGCACGTTCATGCGGTAGCGCCGGCCGAGGAGCGTGAACAGGTTCCGCGGGTGATCCGCGTGCACCGGTAACGCACCCGGGTCCGGCAGACGCCCCGTGAGGATCGCCGGGACGGCTTTCTCCGTGTGCGCGTGGACCGTCGTCGCGTCCCGGTACCAGTTGGACTGCCGTGCGAGCGCCGCGAAGTTCGGGAAGCGCTCGGCGTCGAGCCGGCGGTTCGCGTCCATCAGCCCGGCCGGGTTGAACTCGTCGAGCACCAGCAGCACGACCGGCGTGCTCGAGCGCACCGCTGCAGTGCGCACGGCGACCTCCTCGACGAAGACCAGCTTGGACACCGAGGTCGTGAACAGGAAGAGCAGGAGAAAGACGAGCGGCGCAGGTGCGAGCACGGTCAGGAACGTCGGGACGAGCCGCGTTCGCAGGTAGAGAACGCCGAGAGCGACCGCGAGGGCGACGGCAAGGCCGACCGCGACCCAGCCGGGGAGGAACCGCCTCGTCACCTGAAGCAGGATCAGCGCCGCGAGGCCGACGATGAAGACGAGGTGCATCGCGCGCATCGCCGGTGCCGAGACGAGCGCCACGAGCTGCTCGACCGCGAGCAGAATCGCCGGCGGGAGCACCACGAGCGCAAGCGCGAAGACGACGATCTCCCGGCTCGTCGAGCCCCGGACCGCGAAGAACTCCGCGTTCTTGCCGAGGATCTCGAAGAGCGGCTGCGCGAGCGCGAACGCAGACAGCACGGCGAGGTGCGCTGCGCGGGTCAGGACCTCGCGCGTGGCGCTACCCGTTCAGGGCGAGAAACGGAAGGAAGTCCTGCAGGTCGATGGCGCCCACCTCGGGGAGGTCGTCCCGGCGGCAGACGGCCTCGCGCAGGAGCGACGTCTGCTGCGCGGCACTCCAGCGGAGGACGGCCTCGCTCTGCGCGAAGTAGCGGAGCGCCGCGGCGATCGCCGGACGCGCCTGCGAGAGCGAGACCGAGCCGAGCGGTCGCGAGACGTCGAGCGGCCGCACGAAGTACGTCCCCGTCGTCGTCCGCACGTACGAGCGCCGCCCGCTGGGGACGTCGAACACCTGCGGCGGCGCGAGCGACGAGAGGGCGAGCCCGGCCCTGCGACCGTCGAGCCACCAGGGGGCGGGCGACGCTTCCAGCGCGCGCACCTGCAGATCCGGATACGACGCGTAGAAGCCGGCGATCGCTCCGTAGGACGGACGCGAGACGCGCATCCGCGCCGCGAGCTTGCGGCGCCGCAGCTCGTCGGCGATCACCCCGCGCGCGACGTCGAGGTTCGCCCGCGCCGCGCCGAGCGCCGCGACGTACGAGGAGCGGCGTCCGCCGAAGCGGCGGGAGACGATCGCCCGCTCCGCCGCCAGCACCTCGCGCATGGAGACCGAGGCGTGGCGCGCGTTCGCGAGCCGCTGGAGCAGCGCCGTGTACGCGACGTCGCGGTCCTGCACCATCCGGTTCAGGCGCGCGATCGCGTCCGCCCGGATCGAGTACGGGCCGATCCGGCACATCGCGCCGTTCGGGAGCATCAGCTGCCCCTGGCGCCTGGACGTCGAGAAGCCCTTGCCCGCGACCGCCGGCCCGTTGCAGAGGCTCGGGTCGCGCGTCCAGAGCCAGACGCAGCCCGCGTCGGCCTTGTCCGGGTCGATCCCGGCCTCGCTGAACGTGCCCCAGCCCCACGAGAAGACCGTCGGGATGTTCATTTCCGCCGCGACCTGGCGGGCCGAGAGCGCCTGCCACTTGATCACCTCGAACCACGCCTGGCGCGGGCGCAGCCCCTCGCGCCCGCCCGTGCCGGGCGCGCTCTGGAAGCCGAGGATCAGCCCGAGCTTCGAGACCGGAATGCCGATGCTGAGGAGGTTCGCAACCGCGCGCCGATACGACGCGCGGAGGCGCCGGTTGCCGACGATCGGCCCCGAGGCCCAGATCGACCTCGCGCTCGGATAGACCTCCGGCACGAGGTCGCCGACCTGCGCGATGGCGCGCCACCAGTTGTCCGCCTCCTCCTCGCCGGTGTAGGGCGGCTGCGAGAGGAGCAGGAACGGACGGGCGCCGCGCGCTGCGAGGCCGCGCATGAGTGCGAGCACGTTCGCGCGGTACTGCGCGTTGTTCGGCGTCCAGGGAGTCTCGAGCTGCGAGCCGAAGAGCTCGTTGAGGACGATCCACGGCGTCGCGCAGCCCGTCTGCGAGGCCGCGAACACGAACAGGCGCGCCGCGCGCTCGTCCATCAGCGCGGGATCCGCGGGCGCGGTCGGCGTCCCGACGCGGTTGTTCAGGTTCATGTCCCAGTAGATCGTCTGCGACCCGGCGGCGCGCGCCTCCGCCGGGAAGTTGCCGGTGGAGACGGCCAAAATCGTCCCGGGACGAACGAAGACGTTGCGCAGGTCGGGCGTGCCGAAGTCGATCCAGAGCGTCTGCGCATCGGGAAGACCGCAAGGGCCTGCGAGTGCGTTCGCCGGGAAGGCGAGTGCGAGCAGCGCGACGACAAGCCCCCTCTTCACGACCCGCATGGTTGTAGCAGAGCCGCCCGCCGTTCTTGGTAAAACGACGCGCCGACGGCGATAATCGGGGCGCCCTCGTGAAGGGTCGAAAACACGACAATGACGGCGCGTAGCTCACGTGCCCTCGAACTGCTCCGGAATTTCGCTCACCTCGCAGCGCTCTCCGGACTTGCCGTCGCCCAGCCGCTTCTCGACGTCCTCGGCCGGAACCCGCCGTTCTTCGTGGTGCGCGGGTCTTCGGACCAGGAGATCGTGTTGTTCGCGCTGGCCGTGGCGCTCGGGCCGGCGCTCATACTCGTCTCGGTCGAGCTCGTCGTCGGACTCGCGAGCCGCACGCTTGCGAACGTTCTGCACGTCGCGTTCGTCGGGGGCCTCGCGGGGCTGCTCGCGCTCCACCTGCTGACACAACTCGACGTGCTAGGCGGCGTGGCGGCGGTCGTCGCCGCGATCGTTGTCGGCACTGCCGCGTCGATCGCCTACGGGCGGGCCTCGACCGCACGCTTCGTCCTGACCGTCCTCGCGCCCGCCCCGATCGTCTTCGCGGCGTTGTTCTTGTTCAGTTCGCCGGTCGCCGAGCTCGTCCGCGGCGAGCCGCCGGTAGTGCGCGCGGCCACGGTTGATGCCCGGACGCCGGTCGTCGTGATCGTGTTCGACGAGCTCAACACGACCTCGTTGATGGACGAGCGCCAGCAGATCGACGGGGGACGGTTCCCGAACTTCGCTGCACTGGCGCGCAAGTCCAACTGGTACCGCGACGCGACGACGACGTATTGGCTCAGCGAGGTGGCGATCCCGTCGATCCTCACCGGGCTGACGCCCGACCCGAAGAAGCTTCCCGTTGCGTCGGAGTACCCGCGGAACCTCTTCACGCTGCTCGGCGGGAGCTATCGGCTCGACGTGATCGAGTCCCTGACCCGGCTCTGTCCCCCGTCGCTCTGCCACGAGGCCGTCGCGGAGGAGACCCAGGTCGTGCGCGGCCAGGCGGGTTCGCTCGCGTCCGACACTTCGATCGTGTATCTCCACCTCGTCCTGCCGGAGCCGTACGCGCGGCGGGTTCCGCCGATCGACAACTCGTGGGGAAACTTCGGCGCCGGCGGAGTACGGGCGAACGAGGCGCCGCAGCCCGCTCGGGGCACCAACGTCGAGGCGTGTGCACGAAGCATTTGCCGCTTCGCGGAGCTGCTCTCGTCACGGCGCCGGCCGACGCTGTACTTCCTCGATTCTTTGCTACCGCACGTCCCGTACGTCTACCTTCCCTCCGGCCGCAGGTACACGGTCGATGCCCGCATCCTCCGCGGGATCGACGACGGGCTGTGGCTCGAGCACTGGCCGGCGGTCCAGGGCGAGCAGCGATACCTGCTCCAGCTGGGCTACACCGACGCCGCGCTGGGAATCGTTCTGCGCGGCCTGCGTGAGACGGGACTCTTCGACCGCGCGCTCGTGATCGTCACCGCCGATCACGGCGTCGGCTTCCGGGTCCGAGACCAGCGCCGCCTCCCCACCGCGACCAATCTCGACGAGATCGCGTTCGTCCCGTTGTTCGTGAAGCTGCCCCGGCAGCGGGAGGGACGGATCGTCGACGGCCTCGCAAGGACGCTCGACGTCCTGCCGACCATCGCGCGCGTCCTCGGCGTTCCGCTCGGGTGGCGGGTTGACGGTCGACCGCTTGTCGGCGGTCGGTTGCCGCACGACGGCGACGTCTGGGTGCTGGAGCGGGACGGGTCGCGCGTGTCGCAGCGCCTGTCCGCGCTCCGCGCGCGGCGTGCGCGCGCGAACGCCCGGCGGATCGAGATGTTCGGCACGGGCGCTTTCTCACGGGTCTACGCGATCGGACCGCACCGCGAGCTCGTCGGCCGTAGCGCAAGCTCGTTCAGCGTCGCGGCGAACACCGACGTCGCCGTGAGCATCGACGGCGCGACGCTGCTCGACGCCGTCGACAAGCGCTCCGGACTGGTCCCCTCGTTCGTCGAGGGCTCGGTCAGCGGCGCGCCGCGCAGGCTCGACCTCGCCCTCGCGGTCAACGGGACGATCGCGGCCGTAACGCGGACGTTCGACCAGCACGGGCGGACACGCTTCTCCGCCATGCTGCCGGAGGACGCGCTCAGGGACGGCCGCAACGCCGTCGAGGTCTACGCGATTCACGGCAGAGCTGCCTCGACCCGGCTCTCCCGAGTGCGGGGGAGCGACGTCGTCTACTCGCTCGTGGAAGGCGGCGAGGCCGTCCTCGCCCGAGGGCGCCGGATCCCGGTCAGCGCGAACGCGATCCGCGGCGTCTTGCGCGTCAAGCCGGAGAAGACGGGTTGGGTGTTCAGCGGCTTCGCCGATCGACGGGGTACGAACCACAGCGTCCACACGCTCGTCGTCTTTGTCGGCGATCGCGCCGCGTACGTCGGCAACGCCAGGAAGCTCAGGCCGCACGCGATCCTCGGCCAGCACGAGCTCGGCAAGAACGGGTTCGAGTTCGAGCTGCCTCGGAGCGTTCTCCCGGACCCGCGCGGCGACGAGACGGTTCGCGTCATCGCGCTGTACGGGCCAACAGCGTCCGAGCTCCGAACCGACGCCGGCTTTCCGTGGCGGCGGTAGCTCGGTCCTGCGTCGCCTACTCGCCCACAGGCCAGTGCTCGACGCGGAGCTCGCGCATCGGGAAGTCCTTCGGATTGCCCGTCGCCAGGCGTCCGCCGACCGACAACGCGGCCGCCGCGACGAGGCAGTCGGCCTGCGCGAGCGTGCGTCCACGCATCGCGTACGCGCGCCGCCACTCGCCGGCTCGACGACCCTCCTCCGCTGCCAGCGGGACGATGCGAAGTCCGCCGAAGAGGAGGTTCGCGGTCGCAGCCTCCCGAGGGCGAAGGCCCCGCACGACCTCCTCCACGTTGATCGCGCACGTCGCCGGCTCGTCGTCCGCGACGCGGAGCTGAAGCAGCCGCTCGCGCGCACCCGAGCGACCGCGGAGCACGTCGATCAGTACGGTCGTGTCGAGCAGGACTGCGGCCACTAGCCGAGGCGCCGCTCGTCGGCCCGGCGCTGGGCGCGAACCCATGCCGCCGCGTCCTCGTCCCATGGGTGCTCGTCGTCGCCGATCGCTCCGACCGAGGCGAGGATTGCCTCCCAGCGCAGCTCGTCCTCGAGCGCGCGTTCAACTGCCCGCGCGATGAAGGCGCTCCGCCGCCGGGGGCTCAGTCGTCGATCGAGCGCCGCGACCAGCTCGTCGTCGAGCGTAATGTGTAGTCGCACGCACACACGTTAGCACACAACCGTTTCGTGCCCAAAAAGCAACGAGGCCCGGCATTTGCCGGGCCTCGCTCACATCGTTATCGGCTGAAGATCACTCGTCGAGCGGGCTGTCGACCTCGGGCGTCTCCTCGGCCTCGCCGGCGTCGTGCGAGGACGTCGTGTCCGCGCCCGGCGTGCCGCCGAAGTCGAGCCCGAGCGACTTCAGGTCGAGCCCCTCGCCGTCGCCGCCGATCTCCTGGAGCGCCGCGAGCAGCTGCTCCTCGGTCGCCGGCCGCGTGTACGCCGACGGCGGCACCTTCTTCGAGGGGCCGATGTCGATTGTCCGGTAGCGCTTCAGCCCCGTCGCCGCCGGGATCAGCTTCCCGATGATCACGTTCTCCTTCAGCCCCAGCAGCCGGTCGATCTTGCCCTCGATCGAGGCGTCGGTCAGCACCTTCGTCGTCTCCTGGAAGGAGGCGGCCGAGAGGAAGGACTCGGTCGCGAGCGACGCCTTCGTGATCCCGAGGATCAGCGGCTCGAACGTCGCCTCCTCCTTCTTGCCCTTCTCCTTCTTGACGCGCAGGTTCTCGCGCTCGAGCACGACCTTGTCGACGAGCTGGCCCGGCAGGAGCTCGGTGTCGCCCGGGTTCTCGACCCGGACCTTCTTGAGCATCTGGCGGACGATCAGCTCGATGTGCTTGTCGTGGATGTCGACGCCCTGCGAGCGGTACACCTTCTGCACCTCGCCGACGAGGTAGACCTCGGTCTCCGTCGAGCCCCTGCCCGAATGCGCGTGCAGCTCGAGCAGCTCGGCGGGCGCGATCGAACCCTCGTTCAGCGGGTCGCCCGGAGCGACCACGTCGCCCTTCTTGACGAGCAGCCGGGTGCGGCGGGGGAGCTGGTACTCCTTCTCGTCCGCCTCGGCGTCGTCGGGCGTGAGCGTGATCTTCGGTCCGCGCTCGCTGTCCTCGACCGTGACTCGGCCGGTGATCTCGGCGAGCACCGCGGCGCCCTTCGGGTTCCGCGCCTCGAAGATCTCGACGACGCGCGGGAGGCCGTGCGTGATGTCCGCGCCGGCGACGCCGCCGGTGTGGAACGTCCGCATGGTCAGCTGCGTGCCCGGCTCGCCGATCGACTGCGCGGCGATGATCCCGACCGCGTCGCCGATCTCGGCGAGCTCGCCCGTCGCGAGGAAGATCCCGTAGCACGAGCGGCAGACCCCGTGCTCCGAGCGGCACTTGAGGACGCTGCGCACCAGGATCGTCGCGTCGGCGCCGAGCTCCTCTATGAACTCCTCGACCAGGCCCTTGGTGATGATCGCACCGCGCTCGGCGAGGACGGTCTTGCCCGGGCGGCCCGACGCGAGCGGCTTGCGCAGGTCGTCGGGAAGCAGACGGCCGTAGAGACTCCGGTTCGGCCCGTCGTTCGTCGTCAGCGGCAGCACGATCCCGTTCTCGGTCCCGCAGTCCTCGTCGCGGATGATCACGTCCTGGGCGACGTCGACGAGACGCCGCGTCAGGTAGCCCGAGTCGGCCGTGCGGAGCGCCGTGTCGGCGAGACCCTTACGGGCACCGTGGGTCGAGATGAAGTACTCGAGCACCGAGAGGCCCTCCATGAAGTTGGCCTTGATCGGACGCTCGATGATCTCGCCCTTCGGGTTTGCCATCAGGCCGCGCATCCCGGCGAGCTGGCGGATCTGCTTCATCGAGCCACGCGCACCCGAGTTGGCCATCATGAAGATCGGGTTCAGCTCGTTGAGGTTGCGCTCCATCGCGTCCGCCACCTCGTCGGTCGCCTCCGTCCACTTGTTCCGAACGGCGTCCTTGCGCTCGTCGTCAGTGATCAGGCCGCGGAAGTACTGGTCCTCGATCAGCTGGACCTCGACCTCGTAGCGGTCGAGGATCTCGTTCTTCTCGGGCGGGATGACGACGTCGTTCTTCGAGATCGTCACGCCGGCGAGCGTCGCGTAGTGGAAGCCGAGCGACTTGACCTTGTCGAGCACGGTCGAGATCGCGTGCGCTCCGTAGCTCTCGGAGAGCTGGCTCAGGAACGTGTCCATCTCGCGCTTCGAGAGCGTTGCGTTCATGTAGGGGTGCAGCCACTCGCCGTCGCTGTTGCCGTTCTCGCGCACGGCCTCCGAGAGGCAGCCCTCGACCTCGGCGTTGAAGATCACGCGGCCTGGGGTGGTCACGATCGTCTCGCCGTTCTCGAAGCGGTACTCGATCGGCTGCTGGATCTGGACCTGGTCGGCCTCGAGCGCGAGCTCGATCTCCTCCTCGGACTGGAACCGCTTCGGCCGCGGCTTCAGCTTCTCCGGGTCGGCCTTGGTCAGGTCCTTCACGCTGTAGGTGAGGAAGTAGAGACCCAGCACCATGTCCTTCGACGGCGTCGCGAGCGGGCGCCCGTGCGCCGGCGAGAGGATGTTGTTCGCCGACAGCATCAGGATTCGCGCCTCGGCCTGCGCCTCCGCGGAGAGCGGGACGTGGACGGCCATCTGGTCGCCGTCGAAGTCGGCGTTGAACGCGTGGCAGACGAGCGGGTGGACCTGGATCGCCTTGCCCTCCACCAGCACCGGCTCGAACGCCTGGATGCCCAGGCGGTGGAGCGTCGGCGCGCGGTTGAGCAGCACCGGGTGCTCGGCGATCACCTCTTCGAGGACGTCCCAGACCTCGGGCGTCATCGAGTCGACGTACTTCTTCGCCGCCTTGATGTTCTGGACGGTCTTCCGCTCGACGAGCCGGCTCATGATGAACGGCTTGAAGAGCTCGAGCGCCATCAGCTTCGGCAGGCCGCACTGGTGCAGCTTCAGGTACGGGCCCGCCACGATCACGGAGCGGCCCGAGTAGTCGACGCGCTTGCCGAGCAGGTTCTGGCGGAAACGCCCCTGCTTGCCCTTGAGCATGTCTGACAGCGACTTCAGCGGCCGGTTGCCGGGCCCCGTCACCGCTCGCCCGCGGCGGCCGTTGTCGAAGAGCGCGTCGACGGCCTCCTGGAGCATGCGCTTCTCGTTGTTGACGATGATCTCCGGAGCGCCGAGATCGAGCAGGCGCTTGAGCCGGTTGTTCCGGTTGATCACGCGCCGGTAGAGGTCGTTGAGGTCGCTCGTCGCGAAGCGGCCACCGTCGAGCTGGACCATCGGGCGGAGCTCCGGCGGGATCACCGGGACCGCCTCGAGGACCATCCACTCGGGCCGGTTCTCGCTCGTGATGAACGCGTTCACGACCTTGAGCCGCTTGATCGCGCGCTGCTGCTTCTGGCCCTTCGAGGTGCGGATCGTCTCGCGCAAGTTGGCGGCCTCGGCCTTGAGGTCGAGGTCCTTGAGCAGCTCGCGGATCGACTCCGCGCCCATGCCGCCGCGGAAGTAGACGCCGAAGCCGTACGGCGAGCCGAAGCGGTCCTTGAGCTCGCGGAAGAGCTGCTCGTCGTTGACGATCAGCTTGGGCTCGAGGTCCTTGAACAGCAGCCAGGTCTGGTCGAGCCGCTCGCGCGAGTCCTCGGCGGCGTCGCGCGCGTCGGCACGGCGCTGCTCGATGTCCTGGTACATCTCGCGCACCTTCAGCGACCACTGCACGATCGCGTCGAGATCCTCCTTCTGGATCTTCCCGTCGGTCTTCAGGCAGAGGTCGTTGACGAGCTCGCGCAGGTCCTCAGGCGTCTCGACGTCGGCGTCCTTCTCGAGCGTCTCGGCGAGCAGCCCCTTGCCCAGCGTCCGCGCCTTGTCGAGGTTCTTCATGTCGATCTTCGAGACGAGGTCGACGTCCTCCTCGTGCAGCTCGGTGCCGTCGAGGAGCGCATCGAGGACGCGGTTGATGTGCTTGGTGATCGCGCCCTTCTTCGCGCCCGCCGCCTTCTCGAACTGCTTGGTCAGCGGGGCGATCGAGTCGCGGATCTGCTCCGCGGCGAGCGCGACCTGCTCGAGCTCGCGCGAGTTCAGCTTCCGGTCCGGCCGAATCGCGGCGTCGCGGACGAGCTCGCGGATCTTCTTCGAGTCCTCCGTCGTGATCTGCTTCGCGAGCTCCTTGAAGATGCCGCCCACGAGATCGCGCGCCCCGTCGAGCGGCGGCAGCACTGCCTCCTCGGCCCAGTTCGAGAGCCCGCGGACCCAGAAGTCGTCGTCCTCGTCGAAGTTCCGCGACTCCTTGCCCTTGGTGAAGTAGTCGCGCCGGCGCGACAGCCGGTCCTCGAGCGCGGCGAGCGCCTCGTCCCGGTCGACGTAGATGCGCTCCTTCTCGGCCTCGACCTGGTCCTCGAGGCCCGCGACGTCCTTCGCGCGCGCCTCGACGTCGACCGCGGTCACGATCGACGCGGCGAAGTAGAGGACCTTCTCGAGCTCGCGCGGAGCGATGTCGAGCAGGTAGCCGATGCGCGAGGGAACGCCCTTGAAGAACCAGATGTGCGAGACGGGCGCGGCCAGGTCGATGTGGCCCATCCGCTCGCGGCGGACCTTCTGGCGCGTCACCTCCACGCCGCAGCGCTCGCAGATGATGCCCTTGTAGCGGACGCGCTTGTACTTGCCGCAGTAGCACTCCCAGTCCTTCGTCGGACCGAAGATGCGCTCGCAGAAGAGGCCGTCGCGCTCGGGCTTGAGCGTGCGGTAGTTGATCGTCTCGGGCTTCGTCACCTCGCCCGAGGACCAGTCGCGGATCTGCTTCGACGACGCGAGGCCGATCCGAATTGCGTCGAAGTCGTTGATGTCGATCAAAGCGCTCCCTACTCCTCGATTTCCAGATCCGCCATGTCCACTTCCGCGAGGGGACCGGCCTGTGCACCGGCCTCCTCCTCGGCCGTCTCTGCGCCCGGCGACACCTCGACGTCGTCGAGATCACCGAGCGCCTCGTCGGCCGGCAGCGCGAGGTCGCCGTCCTGGTCGACCCGCTCCTGCCCTTCCTCGAGCTCCTCCGCCGTCGGCGGCCGAGCAGCCGCGCGCAGCGAGCCCGGCGAGAGGTCGATGCCGAGCTCCTCCGCGGCGCGGAGCAGCTCGTCGTCCTCCTCGCGCACCTCGACCTCGCCGCCCTCCTCCGAGAGCACGTGGACGTCGAGCGCCAGCGACTGCATCTCCTTCAGCAGCACCTTGAAGCTCTCGGGGATCGACGGCTCGGCGATGTTCTCGCCCTTGACGATCGCCTCGTACGCCTTCACGCGCCCGACCGTGTCGTCGGACTTGATCGTGAGCATCTCCTGGAGCGTGTACGCGGCGCCGTAGGCCTCGAGCGCCCACACCTCCATCTCGCCGAAGCGCTGGCCGCCGAACTGCGCCTTGCCGCCCAGCGGCTGCTGGGTGACGAGCGAGTACGGGCCGGTGCTCCGCGCGTGGATCTTGTCGTCCACGAGGTGGAGCAGCTTGAGGATGTACATGTAGCCGACGGTCACCTTCTGCTTGAACGCCTCGCCCGTGCGTCCGTCGAAGAGGCGCACCTTCCCGGAGGCACGCCGGCCCTCGGGGCGCTTCTCGTCGACCTTGAACTTGACCGGGTGGTCGGGGTTCTGCCGCGTCCACTCCATCAGCGCCTCGTCGACGTCGATCGGCGTGGCCCCGTCGAACACGGGCGACGCGACCGGAGTCGGGCCGTTCTGCTCCCCGTCCTCGGCGAAGACGCCGTGCGCGGCGGCCCACCCGAGGTGCGTCTCGAGGATCTGGCCGATGTTCATCCGCGACGGGACGCCGAGCGGGTTGAGCACGACGTCGACCGGGGTGCCGTCCTCGATGAACGGCATGTCCTCTTCCGGGACGATCTTGGCGATCACGCCCTTGTTCCCGTGGCGGCCGGCGAGCTTGTCGCCCTCCGCGATCTTGCGCTTCTTCGCGACGTAGACGCGGACGAGCTCGTTCACGCCCGGGCTGAGGTCGTCGCCGGCGTCGCGGGAGAACGTCTTGACGTCGATGACGACGCCGCCCTCGCCGTGCGGCACCTTGAGCGAGGTGTCGCGGACCTCGCGCGCCTTCTCCTTGAAGATCGCGCGGATCAGCTTCTCCTCTGCGGTCAGCTCGGTCTCGCCCTTCGGCGTCACCTTGCCGACGAGCAGGTCGCCCGAGCCGACCTCGGCACCGATCCGCACGATGCCGCGGTCGTCGAGGTTGCGGAGCGACTCCTCCGAGCGGTTCGGGATGTCGCGCGTGATCTCCTCGTCGCCGAGCTTCGTCGAGCGGGCGTCGATCTCGTACTCGTGGATGTGGATCGACGAGAGGACGTCCTCCTTGACGAGGCGCTCGGAGAGGACGATCGCGTCCTCGAAGTTGTAGCCCTCCCACGGCATGAAGGCGACGAGCAGGTTCGCGCCGAGCGCGAGCTCGCCGTCGCGGGTCGACGACCCGTCCGCCAGCACCTGCTCCTTCTTCACGCGCTCGCCCAGGCCGACGATCGGCTTCTGGTGGATCAGCGTGCCCTGGTTCGAGCGCATGAACTTCGTGAGCGGGTACTCCTCCTTGCCGTCCTTCGTCTCGACGACGATCTTCTCGGCGTCGACGTCGGTCACCTGGCCCGCGGACTCCGCGAGCACGACGTCGCCCGTGTCGACCGCGGCGCGGTACTCGAGGCCCGTGCCGACGAGCGGTGCCTGCGTGATCATCAGCGGCACCGCCTGCCGCTGCATGTTCGCGCCCATCAGCGCACGGTTTGCGTCGTTGTGCTCGAGGAACGGGATCAGCGCGGTCGCGACCGACACGATCTGCGCCGGGGCGACGTCCATGAAGTCGACGTCCTTCGGCGCGGCGATCACAGCCTCACCACCGGCCGAGCGGCAGAGCACCTGGTCATGCTCGAACTTGCCGGTCCGCTCGTCGACGCGCTCGGAAGCCTGCGCGATCGTGTACTGCGCCTCCTCGATCGCGTCGAGGTAGACGATCTCGTCGGTCACCTTGCTGTTGACGACGCGGCGGTAGGGCGTCTGGATGAAGCCGAACTCGGACACCGTCGCCATCGAGGCGAGCGACGAGATCAGCCCGATGTTCGGGCCCTCGGGCGTCTCGATCGGACACATGCGCCCGTAGTGCGTCGGGTGCACGTCGCGGACCTCGATCGGCGCGCGCTCGCGGGTCAGGCCGCCCGCGCCGAGCGCCGAGAGGCGCCGGCGGTGCGTGAGCGACGAGAGCGAGTTCGTCTGGTCCAGGAACTGCGAGAGCTGCGAGGAGCCGAAGAACTCCTTCAGCGCCGCGACCACGGGCCGGATGTTGATGATCGTCTGCGGCGTGATCGTGTCGACGTCCTCCGTCGTCATCCGCTCGCGGACGACCCGCTCCATGCGGTAGAGGCCGACGCGGAACGCCTCCTGGATCAGCTCGCCGACGGTCCGCAGTCGCCGGTTGCCGAAGTGCTCGTACTCGTCCAGCTCGTTCGCGATCGGCGTCCGTGAGAGCGCGATCGCGTCGGCCGCGTAGTCCTTGGACTCCTCTTCGACGCCGAGCAGCTTCGGGAGCTCGACGAGCTTGCGCACGAGCGAGACGATGTCCTGCTTCGTCAGCACGCGGATGCCCTCGGGGACGTCGACGTCGAGCCGCTGGTTGAGCTTGTAGCGGCCGACCTTCGTCAGGTCGTAACGCTTGGGGTCGAAGAAGAGCGCCCGCAGCAGGTTGCGCGCGTTGTCGAGCGTCGGCGGCTCACCGGGGCGCTGCTTCTTGAAGACCTCGATCAGCGCCTGGTCCTCGGTCTCTGCCGGGTCCTTCTCGAGCGTGTTGACGATGAACATCGAGTTGTCGAAGAGCTTGAGCAGCGCCTCGTTCGTCGACGTGTCGATCGCGACGCCGGTCGAGGGGTCCTCGGCCGGGAGCGCGCGCAGGAGCGTCGTGATCGGGAGCTTGCGCTTCCGGTCGATGCGGGCGAAGACGATGCCCTTCTTGTCGATCTCGAGCTCGAGCCACGAGCCACGAGACGGCATCAGATTGGCCGTGAAGACCTGCTTCGTCGGGTCCTTGGGCTCCATCAGGTAGGCGCCCGGGCTGCGAACGAGCTGCGTCACGATCACGCGCTCGGTGCCGTTGATGATGAACGTGCCCCACTCCGTCATCATCGGGAAGTCGCCCATGAAGACGGTCTGCTCGCGGATCTCGCCCGTCTCCTTGTTGACGAAGCGGACGGTCATCGAGAGCGGTGCCTGGTAGGTCAGGTCCTTCTCACGGCACTCCTTGATGGAGACCGGAGGCTCGCCGAAGCGGTACTCGCCGAACTCGACGGCGAGGGTCCCCGTGTAGTCCTCGATCGGGGAGATGTCGTCGATCGTCTCCCGGAGACCCTCGTCCAGGAACCAGTCGAAGCTGGCCTTCTGGATGTCGATCAGATTGGGGAGGTCGAGTACGTGCTTGAGGCGAGAAAAGTTCTTGCGCGCGCGAGGCGCAGTGACCCTTGTGGTCAAAGTGCGAACAGCCTCCCTTGAAGAAACGGCTTGGTGATGAGCGGACGGACGCGGAACCGGCGCGGAACCGCTAAGGGTAGCGGTAGCCCCCCTCCGTGCGCAAGGGTTCCCGGACGGGTTCGCCGCCGCGGTGAGGGGATGGTAGCGCCCCTGGCCGAGAAATGCCAGAGGCGCCCGCAGGCGCCTCTGGCAGCCGGCTTTCGGCCGTCGTCGGTCGGCTAGGGCGACGCCGTCGTGGTGGTGGTTGTCGTCCCTCCACCGCCGGCCGCGGCGCAGCTGCCTGAGCCCTTCTTGCTCTGACCCTTGTTCTTCGCCGTGGTCGTGCCGGTGGTGGTTCCCGTGGTCGTCCCCGTCGTCGTCGTGCCGCCGGCCGGGGTGAGCTCGCGGTCGCCGTGTGCCCTGTGGGCCGGCCACGCCTTCCGGCTGACCCGGATCTTGACGAACTTGCCGTTGCCCGTCCGGTGGCAGACCCAGAGCTTCTTGGCCGAGTGCTTGTCGGTCGTCGTCCCCGTGCCGGTCGACGTCGAGGCCGTCGGCTGCTTCTTCCCCTTGCCCTCGGGCGGGCCCTTCGCGATCGCCACTGATGTCGCGATGCCGGCCGCGAACACCAGGGTGATGACGAGTGCCTTGAGCTTCACTGGGCTCTCCCTTCGCGGATCTGGTGGACTCAGGATAGTGCTTCGGCGCGGCGGGGCTCGCGCTCCACCCGTGTGGAACCCTCGTTCGGGGGAAGGGGCAGAACGACGAAAGGGCCTCGCGGCCCCTTCGTCGCGGCTGCTTTTCGGGCAGTCCCTAGGGGTTGCTGGCGCGGAGCACCCGAAGCTTCTGCCTCGTCGCTGCGCGGTTCGCCTTGAGGGCTGCCTTCGTCTGGGCGACGAGCGCCTGGAGCGCCGGCTTCGCGGCCTCGAGCGCGGCCATGCACGCCGCCCGGGCCTGTTCCTTCGTGGCGTCGGTTGCCTGGCGCACGGCCTTGCAGGCCGTCATCGCCGGGGCGAGGATCGCCTTCGCCTTCGCAGCCGCGTCGGCGAGGATCTTCTGCCGCTCGGCCTTCGCCTCGGCGCGGATCTTCTGGACCTCGGCGCGATTCGCGGCCTTGCCCGGCTTGCCGGGGTCGTTCTGGGCCGCGGCGGGCGCCGCGACGAGCAGCGCGCCGACGAGAGCCAGCAGGATGGTCTTCAAGCGCATGTGGTCTTCGTCCTCCGTGTGTGCGTTGGGTGCCGGTCCGACCCGACCGGGCCGAACGCGGGTCAAGCGTAGGCCGACTTCTGCGGCAGAAGGTCAACGCTTTGTAAAACGAGCTGGGGAGAGCGCGATGCGCCCTCCCCGAGATTAGCTCGACTACTTGACCTCGACCGTAGCTCCGGCCTCCTCGAGCTGGGCCTTGACCGAGTCTGCCTCCTCGCTGGCGACGCCCTCCTTGACCGGCTTCGGTGCCGAGTCGACGAGGTCCTTCGCCTCCTTGAGCCCGAGGCCCGTGATTGCGCGGACGACCTTGATCACCTGGATCTTCTGGCCGCCAGCCGCGGTGAGCACGACGTCGAAGGCGGTCTGCTCCTCGGCCGCAGCGCCGTCGCCGGGCGCGGCGGCCGCACCGGGGGCCGCGACCGCGACCGGGGCCGCCGCCGTGACGCCCCACTCCTCCTCGATCTTGTTCTTCAGCTCGACCAGCTCGAGCACGGTCATCTTGCCCAGCTGGTCGAAGACGGTGTCGACACCGCTCGCTGCCATTACGACTCCTCCTCCTTCGCCGCCTCGGAAGCTGTCGCTTCCTCGGCGGGCTCCTCAGTGGTTTCCGTGGACTGTTGGCTTGGGGTCTCCTCTGCCTCGCCGCCCAGCTGCTCGATGCGGGCGTCGATCAGCCCGACGAGGTTCTGGAGCGGTGCGTTGAAGAGACCGACGACCGAGTACAGCGGCCCGGCGATCGCGCCCAGCACCTGGCCGCGGAGCTGCTCGACCGGCGGGAGCGCCGCGAGGGTCTCGATCTCGGCGGCCGTGACCGACCGCCCCTCGAGGATGCCGCCGCGCACCTCCAGCACGCGGGTCTCACGCGCCGTGGCGCCGATCGCCTTCGCCACCGCGACGGGGTCGCCGTCGGCTTCGAGGAACGCGATCGCGGTCGGCCCCTCGAGCAACGCGAGCAGCGCGTCCGCGCCCGCGGCCTCTGCCGCGCGCCGGGTCAGCGTGTTCTTGACGACCTGGAACCGTGCTCCGTGCTCGAGCAGCTTGGTCCGCAGGTTGTCGATCTGGGTCATCGTCAGCCCGCGGTAGTCGGCCACGATCAGCGTCTGGCTCGACTCGAGCCGCTCGGTCAGCTGAGCGACGACACGTTCCTTCTCCTGCTTCTGCATCTCACCTCCAAGCTCGAAGGCCCGCCTGACGGCGGGCCTTCGACAAGGAGAACTCCTTGAGCAGAGGACCGCCTCGACTGGACTTCTGGTGCTGCGCACCTGCCAGCTGTCTTCGGCGACGAGCGCTTCGTTTCTACGCGTTGACGGTCTCTGCCTGCTCCTCCAGGTCTTCCGCGATCCCGCGCGTGCGCGCCGGATCGACCTTGATCCCCGGGCCCATCGTGCTCGTGAGCGTGATGCCCCGGATGTAGCGGCCCTTGGCCGCGGCGGGCTTCGCCCGCACGATCTCGTCGACGAGGGCTGCGTAGTTCTCGACCAGCTGCCGCTCGTCGAAGCTCTTCTTCCCGATCGGGACGTGGACAACCGCGCCGCGGTCGGTGCGGTACTCGAGCTTGCCCGCCTTCGCGTCGCGCACGGCCTTGCCGACGTCCATCGTCACGGTCCCGGTCTTGGGGTTCGGCATCAGCCCGCGCGGACCGAGGATCCGGCCGAGCTTGCCGACGACGCCCATCTGGTCCGGCGTGGCGACGGCGACGTCGAAGTCGATCTCTCCCGCCTCGACCTTCGCCGCGAGGTCGGCAGTGCCGACGACGTCCGCGCCGGCCTCCTGCGCCTCGCGCGCCTTGTCGCCCTCGGCGAAGACGGCGACGCGCATGTCGCGCCCGGTCCCGTGCGGCAGCATCAGCGTGCCGCGCAGCTGCTGGTCGGCGTGGCGGACGTTCAGGCCGAGCCGGACGTGAACCTCGACCGTCTCGTCGAACTTCACGCCCTCGAAGCCCTTCAGCAGCCGGACGGCGTCGACCGGCGCATAGGCCTGCTCGCGGTCGATCTGCGCCCGCGCGTTGCGGTACTTCTTGCCGTGCTGCGCCATTACCGCTCGACCTCCACACCCATCGAGCGCGCCGTCCCGGCGATCACCAGCATCGCCTGGTCGACGTCGCGCGCGTTCAGGTCCTCCATCTTCGTCTCGGCGATCGACCGGAGCTGGGCCTTCGACAGCCGCCCCACCTTCTCGCGGTTCGGCTCGCCTGAGCCCTTCTCGACTCGCAGCGCCTCCTTGATCAGGACGGCCGCCGGCGGCGTCTTGGTGATGAACGTGAACGAGCGATCCTCGAAGACCGAGATCTCGACGGGGATGATGCGGCCGTTCTGATCCGCGGTCTGCGCGTTGAACGCCTTGCAGAACTCCATGATGTTGACGCCGTGCTGGCCCAGCGCAGGGCCGACCGGCGGGGCCGGGTTCGCCTGGCCTCCGGGAATCTGCAGCTTGATCATGGTGAGGATCTTCTTCGCCATCAGTCGATCTTCTTGACCTGGTCGAAGCCGAGCTCGACGGGGACCTGGCGCTCGAAGATGTCGACGAGCACCTTCAGCTTCTGCTGGTCGGGATTGACGTCGACGATCTCGCCGTCGAAGTCGCTCAGCGGACCGCTCGTGACCTTGACCGACTCGCCGAGCACGAACTCGACCAGGGTGCGGGCGCGCTCCGCGGCCGGCGTCCCGGTGTGGAGGATCCGGTCGACCTCGGGCTGCGAGAGCGGGATCGGCTTGCTGCCGGCGCCGACGAAGCCCGTCACGCCCGGGGTGTTCTTCACGACCGTCCACGCGTCGTCGTTCAGGTCCATGTTCACGAGCACGTAGCCGGGGAGGACACGCTTCTCGGCCTGCACCTTCTGCCCGTCCTTCGTCTCGATCACCTGCTCGGTCGGGACGACGACGCGGCGGAAGCGCGGGCGCTGGTTCATCGAGTCGATCCGGTGCTCGAGGTTCGCCTTCACCTTGTTCTCGTGACCCGAGTACGTATTGATCACGTACCAGCGAAACATCAGAGGATCGCCTCGACGACTCGCTGCCAGACGAGGTCGTTGATCCAGAGGTACAAGCCGGTGATCGCGCAGGCGATGATCACGACGACGCTGCCGGTCGTCACCTGACGGCGATCGGGCCACTCGACTTTCCGCAGCTCGGCGATCGACTCGCGGACGAACGACCCGCGCGGCGTCTCCTTGCGGCCGGTCTGGCCGCGCGTCTGCTGCTGCGCGGGGCGCACCTGCGCCTGCCGCGAGCGCGCGCGCTGCGAGATCGAGCCCGAGCCCTCGCCGGCCGTGGCGGCGGCCGCCTGCTGCTGTCGGCGCATCGCGCGCCGCTGTGATCTGGATGCCATCAGCGAGTCTCCCGGTGCGCCGTGTGTCGGCCGCACCAACGACAGTACTTCCGGAACTCGATCCGGTCGGGATCGTTCCGCTTCGACTTCGTCGTCTGGTAATTCCGCCGCTTGCACTCGACGCAAGCGAGGGTGATCCCGACTCTTACTCCAGTGGCCATTTGCTAGATCCCAAGGGCGCGGAAAAGCAGGGCACTTCGCCCGCGAGTCGCCCATCGTAGCGCAGAAACGCCGCAGTGCCGGGACGTCGGAGTGATAGCGGCGGGTGGATTCGAACCACCGACCTACGGGTTATGAGTCCGTCGCTCTAACCACTGAGCTACGCCGCCGTGCCGGGAGCAGAATAGCTAGGAGGCCGCGCAAAGCGGGATCCGCGCCGGGTTGCCCGAGTTGTCCGTGACGATCAGCGTGGTCGTCCCCGGCTCGGTCGGCGGCGTGTCGAGGTGGATGCCGCCGGTCCGGTCGAAGCGCCCGAGCTCAACGATCTCCACACGGCCCTCGGACCTCACCTCGAGGGCCGCCTCGAACCACGGCGAGGCGTAGTCGGAGGCCCGCCAGCGCAGCTGCGACCCGTGGAGCGCGGCCCTGACGGCCGGCGGTTCCTCGTCGCGGACGACCCGCACCCAGGGCAGCCCGAGCAGCGTCGTGTTCCCGGCGAAGTCGACCGCGGACGCCCAGACGGGGTACCGGCCCGGCTCGACGTCGTCAGGCCACCAATGGAAGGTCTGCCAGCCGCGCCGGAACCATTGCGACGTCCGCGTGCCGGCGATTCGGAAGGTGACGGTCGAGGGCTTGGAGAGCCAGAACGTGATCGGCGCGTAGTCGCGGAAACCGTCGGCCGGCTGCGGGAAGATCTCCGCGGTCCGATCGCCGCGTCGCAGGACGGGCGGCAGCTTCCGATATTTCGCGAAGCGGTTCGCGTAGACCCGCCACGGACCGCCCGCCTGCCGGTCGGCGAGCTGCCACAGCAGCTCGGTGACGTAGCGGTGGTAGGAGATGCTCGAGGCGCCGCCGCCGAGCGAGTAGTGCGACCACGAGCCGGAGTCGAAGCGTGGCAGCAGGGCGAGCGCCGTCCGGCGGAGCTGCCGCGCGAGCCTCTTGCCGCGCGGGTCGCCGACGAGCCGCGCGTAGCGGCCGATCGAGAGCGCCGCCTGGAGCTGGGCGTTGAGAACGACGACGCTGCTATAGCCGTACAGCTTGATCCAGGGACCCTGCGGGAGCCGGATCAGGAGCCCGTTCGGGATCGCGAGGAACGCCCGGCGCGCCGCGTCCTTGCGGCCGGCGCGCGCGAGCGCCTCCGCCGCGACCGCCTGCGCCATCCCCGAGGTCCAGCCGTACTTGCCGCCCGGGACGTCGTAGTGCCAGACGAGCGCGAACCGACCCCGGCGGTGGCCGCGCGCGATCAACGACGCGGCCAGCCGGCGCGCGCGGACGCGGTGGCCACCGGACACGAGTCGGTTGAGCCGCGCGAAGCTGCCGAGCGGGTGGAAGTACCGGCCGGTCAGCCCGGACCGGTAGACGGCGCCGTCTACGCTCAACGCCTCGTTCGAAGCGGCCGCGGTCGAGGGAAACGCGAGCAGCGCCACGACCGCAGCGGCGACCCTGACCGCCATCGCCGGAGCGTAGATCAACGTCCCGTGGTTGAGAAGTGCTGGTAGTCGGGCGAGCCGCGCCAGCGCCCGCCCCACCCCCAGCGGCGAGCATCGAAGGCCCGCACGAGCACGCCGCCCTCGACCGCCATGCCAGGGCGTGCCTCGTCGCGGTCGAGGTAGCGGCGACCGGCCGGCGGGCTGACGCGGCCACCCGACACGTAGGGGTTCTCTACCGGGTTGACGTCGATCGCGAGCCCGTACGCGTGCATCGACCAGCGGCGCGTGCCCGAGACGAAGCGGCAGTTGAAGCCCGATGTGTTGTCCGCCGCCATCGACGCGTCGTCGCTGCCGCGGTACGCCGAGACCGGCCGCACGCGCCGGACCGGGAAGCGAGCCGCGTAGAGGCGGCGAAAGACCGCGACGACGTCGGCGGTGACGCGGCGGTTGACGACCAGTGCGCCCCGGTGCGGGCGGCCGTCGAACCCCCAATAAGAGAGGTGGACGGTTCGCAGCTCGGCCGGCCGCACCGGGCAGCCCGAGCGGTAGGAGTGACGAAGCTCCGCGGGGCTCACGGGAGCCACGCTGAACACCGGCGCGGCGATCGCGGCCGCCGCGAGGAAGGCGGCGAGCGGCATGCTCCGAGACTACTCTGGCCCTCGTGCTGCTCGCCGCGCTGCTCGCCTCGCTCGCCGCCGCCTGTCCCTCGAACCTCGCGAACGACCTGCGCGTCGAGCCGTCCGGGACGCAGCTGATCACCGTTCAGGCCGTGACGACACGGACGACGCGCGCAACGCTCCGGCTCTGGCGCAGATCCGGCGGCTGCTGGACGGCCGCCGGCGGCCCATACCCGGCGCGGCTCGGCGCCAACGGGCTCTCCGCGTCACGACGCGAGGGCGACGGGACGACGCCCGCCGGCACCTTCCGCATCCACCCGACGATGTACGGCAACGAGCCGAACCCCGGGGTCGCGTACCGCTACGTCAAGGTGCGCTGCGGCGACTGGTGGAACGAGGACCCGTCGTCGCGGACGTACAACTCGTTCCAGCGCGTCGGCTGCGGGCGCAAGCCGCCTTTCGGGCTCAAGAGCGAGGGGATGTGGCAGAGCCCGCGCGCCTACCCGTACCTCGCGGTGATCGAGTTCAACATGCGGCCGGTCGTCCCCGGCCGCGGCTCGGGGATCTTCCTGCACGCCTCGACGGGTGGACCGACGAACGGGTGCGTCAGCATCGCGCGGCCGCAGCTGCGCTCGGTGCTCCGCTGGCTGCGCCCGGGGAACGCGCCGCAGATCGCGATCGGCACTGCGAACCAGCTGCGAGGCTAGGCGCCGACCTCACGTTTTCGCCTCGCCGGGCGTTCCCCTCGTATCACGACCGTCCACGAGAGGACCACGAGATGACCGCGATCGCCGCCACTCGCTTTGCCGTGACAGCGTTGCCGCAGGACGTCGCCACGTTCGTGCGTGAACAGGGCCGCGACCCGATCTGGGGTCACCCGGCCCTCACGCAGCAGGCCACGGGATTTGGACCCTGTCGGCTCTGCCTGCGCACGTTCCGGGAGGGCGAGGAGATGCGCACGTTGTTCACCTACGACACCTACGCCGGGGTCGCCGAATTCCCCCAACCGGGACCGGTCTACATCCACGCCGGTGATTGCGACCGCTACGAAGGAGACGGCTTCCCCCCGGCGCTGCGTGCACTCGAGCTGACGTTCGAGGGGGTTGCGACGGGGCCTCGAGTCGTCGCGCTCGAGCGCACCGCGGGCGGTGACGTCGAGAGCGCGATCGGGCGTCTGCTCGACCTGGCGGACGTCGACCACGTCAACGTGCGCAACACCAAAGCCGGCTGCTTCGTCGCCCGCTTGGACCGCCGATAGGCGTCGCTAGTCCGAACGCGACGCGATGATCGCGATCACCGCGAGCGCCGTGCACACGGCGATGACGCCGGCGAGCCCGGTGAAGACGGCGGCGATCACGAGCAACGGGATCGAGATCCCCATCGCCCCAAGGGTCATCTCCTTCTGGTGGTCGCGCTTTCGCTTGAGCGCTTCCTCGCTCGCGCCCACGCGCTCCGCGGCCCGCGCCTCGATCCGCTGGAGGAAGGCGTCGATCACCTCCGGCTCACGCTCGAGGCCGAGCTCCTTCCGCGTCTCGACCGCGAGCTCGAGCTCCTCCCTCGGCACGATCGGCTCGCTCACGCCCCGATTGTGCCTCAGGCGTCGTCGCCAGATCGAGCTCCGCCGAGCCTCGATCGCACACGCTGCGCACCCGCGGCGTTCCCTTTCTGCTCGTATGCGGCGAGGGCCTCCTCGAGCGCTGTCGTTGCGGCTACCGAGTCGCCCGAAAGCTCCCGCACGCGCGCGGCCTCCTCGAGTGTCTGGCCGCGGAACGGTCAGCAGGTCGGACGCGTTTGCGCGTGCGCGCGCCTCGTCGGAGAGCATGCGCGCTTCCTTGAACTGCCCCTCCGAGGCTGCCACGAGCGCAAGCGCGCGTCGCCAGAGAACTTCGAGGGCGAAGTCGCCGGTTGAGATCGCACGGGCGTCGAGCGCGAGTTGTCTCGCTGCGCCGGCGTCACCGGAGAGAGCGAGTACGCACGCGAGCTCGCCCGCAAGCTGTGGCTTGAAGACGTGGTCATCCTCCGTCTCGACCAAGGCGTGCGCCGAGCGCATGTGGCCTGCGGCCTCAGCGAGGTTGCCCGCGATGAACTCCGCCGAGCCAAGCTCAAAGGTCATGCCCGCGAGAAACCACAGCAACCCGCCTTCCCGTGCCTGGTCGACGGCTTGGTGGAGGACGCCACGGGCGTCCTCGATGCGTCCGGCCTGTGCGTACAGCGACCCGAGTGCAGCGAGTAGCCGCAACGGATTCGGTGATGAACTCCAGAGGTCCCGCCGAAGGCCGGCCTCGAGCATCTCCTCGCATTCGCGGAGCGCCCGTTCGACCGGTGTCGAACCGTAGGCCAGAGCCCCCGCTCGGTTCACGAGCGCGGCTGCCTCCTCGACTGAATCGTCGCGCTCCGCCGCAAGCTCGGCGGCGCGCAGAGCAAGCTCGGCCGCCTCGTCGGTTCGCCCCAGCGCCGAAAGGGTCTGGTAGCGGTGGCGCAAGGCGACGGCGAGGCCTTTGCCGTCGCTCCGCATCTCGAAGCGCTCAGAAGCCCGCTCCGCCTCGGTCAAGAACTCGAGCTGGCTCTTCCCCTGGCTCCATTGGGAGAAGTACGAGAGGTAGAGGCGTGCCCGGTCCTCGACGCTCTCGTCACCAGCGGCTGCCGCCATACGCACCGCAGCCTCGAGCGACGAAAACGCTCGCCTGCGCTCGCCCGTCCGGTAGAGCGCAAGGCCGTACTCGTACAGCGACTCCGCGCGCTCGTGCGGCGACCAGGGCAGGATTGCGGCCGCGCGCTCGAGCGTCCAGCCGATTCGATGCTCGGAGTCGTCTAGCGCGGCGTCCTGAACGAGAATTGCACGGTGTAACTCCCGTAGGTCGACGCCCGGCTCGACTCCGAGCTCGTCGACGAATGCGCTGTGCGCTCGTCGATAGGCCGTCAGCGCGTCAGCTTGTCGTCCCCCACGGTAGAGGGCAAGCATGAGTTGACCCCAGATCCTTTCGCGGAGCGGGTAGCGCTCGACGAGTGTTGTCAACTCCGACGCGAGATCCCCGTGAAGCCCGAGCGCCAGCTCGGCATCGACGCGGCTCTCGAGGGCCGTAACCCGGGCCTCCTCCAAGCGCGCGATCTCCGGCTGCATGAACGGCTCGACGAGGGGACTCCACGAGGGCGACCGCGCCAGAGTGCGAGCGCTTCCCGTAGCTTGGCGGCGCGCTCCTTCGGCTCGCAGCGATGCGCCTCCCTCACCAAGCGCTCGAACTGCTCCAAGTCCAACTCGCCGGGCTCGACGTGGATCACATACCCGCGAGCATCCCGCTCGAGTGTCTCCGGGCCGAGGAGTTTGCGCAGGGCGTACACCTGGTTCTGGAGCGAAGCGCGGGCGGTCGGCGGGGCTCGATCGCCCCACAGCTGATCGATGAGCTCGTCCTGAGAGACGGGCTCGTTCGCATGGAGGAGAAGCAACCCGAGCAACGCTCGCTGCTTGGGTGCTGCGATAGGCACCGGGCTCCCGTTCCGCCGGACCTCGAGCGGACCCAAGACACGGAACTGGAGAGCGGTCATCTGCCGACCGTAACACCGACCTGCTGAGGGCGACGGTGCCCGACCAGGCCGCGTTAGAGCGCGGTTAGAGGCGAGGCCTAGGCTCGAACGAACGTCGAGAGAAAGCAGGGAATGTGCAGAGACGTAGACGATTGGCATTCGCAGTAGTGCCCGTCGTCGGGGCGGTGGCGGTACTCGCCCCGGCGGTTCTCGCAGGACGGGATACAAGCGCGACGGTGCGCTTCGGCAACGACGACGTGGGCAGCTCGTTTCCACCGATCACGGAGCACGATGAGTCGGGCAACGGGAAGTTCAACCTCATCCCGAGGACGGTCACGATCGCCAAGGGTGGCCGCGTGAGCTACGACATCCTCGTACGGTTCGGAATTCACCAGCCCGCGGTGTACGAGGCCGGGACGACACCTGACGACATCGACCTCCAGGGACCGTTCCCGTTCATCAACGATCCCGATGGCCGAGTCGAGATGGGACCCGCTGTGAACGTTGCAACCGGCACGGGAACCTGGACGACGGCCCCGGCGACGTTCGACGAACCGGGCCGCTACCTCGTTCTGTGCAACTTCACGCCACACTTTGCCGAGTTCGACATGTACGGCTGGGTGAACGTCAAGTAGCGGACCTGGCGGGGTGTCGCGAGACGGTGACACCCCGCCCGCGCCCAGCCTCGTTACTGGAGCAGCGTGAGCATCTTGAACATCGGCAGGTACATCGCGATGATGATCACGCCGACCATCAGGCCGACCAGGATCATCATCAGCGGCTCGATGATCGAGGTCAGCGACTGGATCGAGGCGTCGACCTCGTCCTCGTAGAAGTCGGCGATCTTCCCGAGCATCTTCTCGAGCTCGCCGGTCTCCTCGCCGATCTTGACCATCTGCGAGACCATCGGCGGGAAGATCGGGTTCTCGATCAGCGGCTGCGCGATCGGCACGCCCTCGTGGACGCGCACGCGCACGTCGGCGAGCGCCTCCTCGACGACCCAGTTGCCTGCCGTCTGGCCCGTGATCTCGAGCGCCTTGATGATGTCGACGCCGGCCGCGACGAGCGTCGAGAGCGTCCGCGAGAAGCGCGCCATCGTCACCTTGAGGACGACGTCGCCGATCTTCATCGGGATCCGGAGCTTGAACCGGTCCCAGAGCTTGCGGCCCGACTCCGACCGCTTCCACCGCCGGAAGCCGACGACGGAGCCGATCATGGCCGGGATGATGATGAACCACTTGTCGCGGAGCAGGTTCGACGCCTTGACGACCCACTGCGTCAGCGTCGGCAGCTCGCCGCCGAGCTGGCCGAAGATCTTGACGAAGACCGGGACGAGGAACATCAGCATCCCGATCAGGACGAGGGTCGCGAAGATCAGGACCATCGTCGGGTAGATCATCGCGCCCTTGACCCGCCGCTTGATCTGCGTGTCCTTCTCGATCTGGAAGGCGACGCGGTCGAGGACCGTGTCGAGGATGCCCGCCGCCTCGCCGGCCTCGACCATCGACACGTAGAGCCGCGAGAAGACCTTCGGGTGCCGCTCCAGCGCCTGCGAGAGCAGCAAGCCGCCCTCGACGTCGCCGCGGATCTCCCTGATCACCTGGCCGAGGTACTGGTCGTCGGTCTGCTCCTCGAGGATCACGAGCGCGCTGACGACGTTCAGGCCGGCCTCGATCATCGTCGCGAACTGCCGCGAGAAGATCTGCAGCGACTTCGGCTTGATCTTCTTGAAGACCGTGCGGACGGACTCCTCGCCGCTCGCGGGCAGCTCCTCGAGCGCGTTCGCGAGCAGCCCGCGGACGCGAAGCTGCTCGCGTGCGGCGAGCGCGTCGGGCGCGCTGATCTCGCCGGAGGCCTCGAGCCCCTGTGCGTTGATCGCCGCGTACGCGAAGGTGGCCACGCTTAACTGCCCGTTGCCTGGTCGAACGTCGACGCGACCCGGGCGAGTGGACGCCCGCCGAGGTTCTGGCGGTCGCGGATCACGACGGTGACGCGCTTGATCGGCCGCCCGGACGTCACGGTGTCCGCGACGATGTAGACGTCGGCCCGATAGGGCTTCTGGTCGGGGCCCGTCAGGTTCTGAATCGGCAGCGAATCGGTCGGCGGGGTCGCTCCCGGGCATGACGGGTCGTTCGCGGGAGTGAGTTGGGTCGGAGCGCGAACGTACTCGGCGTCGGCGGTGTAGGTCGGGTCGGCCTGCGCTGTCGTGACGTCGGTCGCCGTGAAGAGGATCCCGCAGTACTTGTACGCGCGGTACCGCTCCATCTGGATGTCCGCGATCGCGGCGGCGGTCGAGTGCGCGCTCGCGCGCTTCAGGGCGAAGGCGCCCGACTGGAACGCCGCCACGAGCGCGAGGATGCCGATGTTCAGCATCGTCATCGACATCAGGAGCTCGATCAGGCCGAAGCCCTGCTGATCGGAGGCACGCAGCCGCACGGTGGTGTTATCGGCAGCGGCCGCCCGCCGCCTTAGCCGATCGAGACGAGCTTCAGCTCGTAGCGCGTGCCGTCGGCCGTGTTCACGAGGGTGAGCGTCTTGCCCCGCTCGAGCGTCACCGTGGCCGACCCCGAGGCGAACGAGCCGCCGGCGATCGCGATCCTGGCCGTGCTCCCGGTGAGCTTGACGAGCTTGAACACGGGCGAGTCCTTCGGGAACACCCCTCGCACGGCGACGGTCTCTTCGGCCCCGTTGACGGCGATCACGGCCGAGCCGGCGGGCGCGGCCGGCGCGGGCGGCGCGTCCTGGCCGCGGGAAGCGGGCACGGCGGACCCTCCGGGCGGCTCGGCGTCCGAGCTCGAGCTCGAGCCCGGGCTCGTCGACGGAGCGGGCGATGCGGCGGCCCGCTCGTCGATCTGCTGCTTGAAGGGATCCTTGCTCTCGAACCGGCCGAAGACGATCAGCTGTCCGTCGGTGGCTGCCGGGCTCACGTCCGAATCGATGAGGGTGCCGGCGCCCGAGGCGGTGGACGCGGCACCCCCACCGACCGTGCCGGGCGTCGGGACGACGCTCGGATCGCTCGGAACCGTGCTTGGCGCGGCCGCAGGAGGAGGTGGCGGCGCCTCGCCGTTCAGCATCTTCATCGTGCGCGGGACCTGGATCGCGAGGATGCCGAGCAGCAGCACAGCCCCGCCCGCGGCCATGATCTTCTGGCGCTTGGCCTTCGCCTTGGCGTCGAACCGCTTCGCCATCAGGGGGTCCCCGCTGCGCTCGGCGCGGCGTCGGTCGGCTCGGGCGTCGTCGCCGTCGTGTCCGTCGGCGTCGCCTCACCCGTCGCAGTCGTGTCGGTCGTCGTCGCCGGCGGCGCGCCTGCGACCGGGCCGGTCCCGTAGAGGAAGGCGCTGACGGACAGGAGCGCCTTGATGTTCGGGAAGCTTCGGTCGGACTCGACGAACTGGAGCTTGTCGACCGCGAACAGCCGCCCGTTCGCGAGCAGCCGCCCGCGCTGGACCGAGACGAGGTTCCGCAGCCGGTAGAGAAAGTCGGAGAGCTCGTAGAAGTTCCCGGTGAAGACGAGCTGGATCGGCTGGGCGCGGTAGGTAGCGGCCGCGACCGTCGCCTGCGGGATGACCTGCTCGAACTCGATCCCGGTCTCCTGCGCGACCTGGCTCAGCTCGAGCAGCACGCCCGCCATGTCGTTGTCGTCGGGCATCGCCTTGGTCAGCCGGAAGAGGTCCGCGACCGCGATCGGCTTCGCGTCGCCGAGCGCGACCCCGGCCCGCCGAGCCTCGCTGACCTGTGCCTCGACGGCGACGATCTCGTCGGCGAGCCCCGCCGCGCGCGAGCGCTGCGGTGACACCAGCAGGAACCAGCCGACCGCCGCGACGACGACGGTGACGCCGACGCCGACGGCCGCGGTCGCGGCAGGCGAGAGCTTGCGCTTCGTCACGTTCACGAGGGCGCTCCCGCCGCGCGCACGTCGGCCTTGACCGTGAAGAAGATCACCGGGCGCTCCGCGAGGATCATCTTCTGGCTCCGCTCCAGCCAGACGTTCTGGAGGTCCGGGATCAGCGCGAGCCGCGTGAGGAAGCGCGCGACCGCCGCGTGCGAGTACGTGTAGCCGGCGAGGCTCAGCAGCTGAGGGGGCTGACCCGCGGCCGTGGCCGGGGTGGGCGCGAGCCCGGGCTTGTTCGGTGCGTCAGCGGTGAGCTCCTTGAGCCACACGTCCTCCGGGAGCACGAGCGAGATCTCGCGCAGCACGCGGTCCCAGGCGACGCGGTGCGCGAGGGCGGCGGACAGGGCGGCGACGCGGGCGTCGTGCTCGGCCGTCAGCTTCTGCTTGGGCGCGTTCTCGGCGGCGAGCTCGACGGGGCTCGGGAGCGTGGCGAGCTCGGCCTGCACGCCCTGGAGGTCGTAGTCGCGCGCCTCGGCCGTGCTCTTCGCCGAGAAGTACAAGACGCCGAGCAGACCCGTCACCAGCACGATCAGCGCGGTCGAGACGAGCGCCGGGACGTTCTGCCGCTTTCGCGAGCGCTGCTGATCGTCTCTCGGGAGGAGGTTGACTGCGCGCATCTCGGTGAGCCCCTAGTCCTCGATCCCGAGACCGATCGCGACCGCGAACGAACCGAGCTGCTCGGGCTCCCTCACCTTCTTGCCGACGCGCACACGCACGAGCGGATCGCCGACGCGAACGCGCACGCCGATCAGCCGCTGCAGCTCCTCGGCGAAGCCCGCGAGGTGCGCGGTGCCGCCGGTCAGCACGATCTCGCCGATCCCGAGCGACCCGGGCTGGCCCTGGTAGAACTGAAGCGAGGAGACGAGCTCGCGCGCGAAGGCCTGCACCTGGCGACGCAGCGCCTCCCGCGCCTTGTATGCCTGCTCTTCCCGAAGCCCTGCGGGGACCTCGTGGCCGTCGAGCGAAAGCTGGTGCTTGATCTCCTCGACCTCGGACGGAGCAACGTCGAGCGCCCGGGCCAGCGCGACGTCGAGCGTCCGGCCGCCCCAGTCGAGCACGCGCGTGAACTCGCACACGCGGCCGTCGGAGACGGCGAACGTCGTCCGGTCGTGGCCGACGGTGACCGCAACAAGCGCCGCCTGCGCGGCCGAATCCTCTTCGCGCGGTGCAGCGAGCGCGCGCAGCAGCGCGAACGCTTCGAGGTCGATCCCGACGAGCTGGAGGCCGGCCTTCTTGCACGCGGCGACGTAGCGGTCGATCAGGTCGCGATAGGCGAGGACGAGCAGGATCCGGCGCGTCGTCTCGCCGGCCTCGTCCTTCGACTCGTCCAGCACCTGGTAGTCGAGGACCGCCTCGTCGATCGGGATCGGCAGCGCCTCCTGGGCGCGGAAGCGAATCGCGTTCGCGAGCTGCTTCCCGTCGCTGACGCCGGCGATCTCGAGCGTGCGGACGCCGATGCGGTTCGTCGCGATCCCGAGCCGGACACCGCGCTTGGGCAGGTTGTTGCGCTTGAAGAAGACCTTCAGCGCCTCCGCGAGCTTGTCCGGGTCGCGGACCTCGCCGTTCGACACGATGCCCGCGTCGAGCTGGTGGCGCGCGACCTGCACGAGCTCGGAGCTCCCGTTGTTCTCGACCGTCGCAGCGGCGAGCTGCGAGGCGCCGATCTTCAGGCCGACGACCCGCTTCGGAAGCTTTCCTCCGCGCGCCGCCGAGCGCCGCGGCTTCTCCGTCTGGTCCTTCTTGCGCCCGAGCTCGCGCTTGTAGAACGGGACGCGCGCCTCCTCTTCTCTTTGTACGTTCGCCGGCGGCCGCTCCTCGGCGACCGGGGGAAGCTGGGCGGACGGGACGGGCGGGTGCACGACGACCGGCGCGGGTGCCGGAGCGGGCACGGCGACCTCGGGGAGCTCGACCGGCGGAGGCGCCGGCTGCGGCGCGCTCGCCGGCTGCGCCGGGAACGCGAGGTCGATCACCTCCGGGGCGGGCTCGACCGCCGGCGCCGCAGGAACCTCCGGCGGGACGTACGCGCTGAGCAGCTCGACCGCCGCGGGCTCGGCGACGACCTCTGCCTCGGCTTCGTCCTCCTTCTTGCCGGCGCCGACGAGGTCGGACAGCTTGATCTCCTTCTTCCAGTCGACCACCGGCCTATCCCTCCGCCACCCGCAGCCCGCCGAGCGGCTGGAGCGGGACGTCGGGCGCCTCCGGCTCCGCGTACGCAGCGCTGGTGTCGAACCCGCCGCGCTCGAGCAGGCCGAGCAGCTGGTCGGGGCGGCTCGTCCGCGACAGCGCGAGCTCGAGCGTGATCACGTGGCGCAACGTCAGCTCGGCGAGCGACTGCTCCATCGTCTGCATCCCGCGCTGCGTACCGGTCTGGAGGATCGAGTAGATCTGCTCGACCTTGCCCTGCCGGATCAGGTTCCTGCGTGGCATCGTCGGGCAGAAGGATCTCGAGGGCGGCGACGCGGCCGTCGCCGCTCGCGGTCGGGAGCAGCGCCTGCGTGACGATCCCCTGCAGCGAGCCGGCGAGCTGCATGCGTACCTGCTCCTGCTGCGCCGGCGGGAAGACGTCGATGATGCGGTCGACCGTGCTCGACGCGCTCTGCGTGTGCAGCGTCCCGAGGACGAGGTGGCCCGTCTCCGCCGCGGTCAGCGCCACGGCGATCGTCTCGAGGTCGCGCAGCTCGCCGACGAGGATCACGTCGGGGTCCTGGCGCAATGCCGCCCGCAGCCCCTCCGCGAAGCTCGACGCGTCCGTGCCGATCTCGCGCTGGTTGACGACGCACCGCTTGTGGCGGTGCACGAACTCGATCGGGTCCTCGATCGTGAGGATGTGGTCGGAGCGGGTTCGGTTCACCTCGTCGATCAGCGACGCGAGCGTCGTCGACTTCCCCGAACCCGGTCGGGCCGGTGACGAGGACGAGGCCGCGAGGCTTCTCGGCGAGCTGGTGCAGGGACGCGGGGAGTCCGAGCTCCTCGAGCGTCTTGATCGCTTCGGGAATGAGGCGGAAGGCGGCGCCGACCGAGCCGCGCTGGAAGTAGACGTTGACGCGGAAGCGCGCGAGGCCCGGAACGCCGTGCGCGAAGTCGAGCTGCCGCTTGATCTCGAAGTCCTTCTGCTGCTCGCTCGAGAGGATCTGGTACATGAGCTGCTGCGTGTCCTCCGGCCTCAGCGGCTCGATCTCGTCGAGTCGCTGAATCTCGCCGTGGACGCGGATCGCCGGGTTCGTGCCCGCGGTCAGGTGCAGGTCCGACGCCTTGTGCGCCACCACCAGCTCCAACAGGTCGTCGATCGAGTACGTCCGCATCCAGTCCCTCGTCCGAGCTATCGGCAGGGCTGTAGGACTCCTTGAATTGAGGGCGCCTCCCCCGCCGCGGGGGATGCGTATCCCTCATTCGAGGCTAGTGCGGGCCGTGCGCACCGACCGATACGTGGGTGGCTCAAGACCACTCCCACGAAGGAGCACGAATGATTCAGGCAATGCGGCAGCGGCTGGCTCGGGAAGAGAGCGGCTTCACGCTCATCGAGCTCCTCGTTGTCATCATCATCCTCGGGATCCTGCTCGCGATCGCCGTGCCGTCGTACCTCTCTTTCCGCGACCGGGCGAACAACTCGGCCGCGAAGGCGAACGTCCGCGCAGCCATCCCCGCGGTCGAGGCGTTCAACGCCGACCACGCGACCGGTTACGTCGGCCTGACCCTGACGCAGATGCAGGCGTACGACCAGGGCGTCAAGAACGTCGTCATCCTCGGCACCTCGACGGCGACCTCGTACTGCATCAGGAGCACCGTCGGCACCAAGTCCTGGTACAAGCGCGGGCCCGGCGGCGACATCACGAGCACGGCCTGCACCGGCCCGTAAGCCCGGCCGCACCGCTTCGCCGAGAGGGCGCGGGAGACCGCGCCCTCTCCGTTTCTCGGGCGCCGGCCGCCTCCCCCACCGTGAGGGATACCGATCCCTCATTCGAGGCTAGTGCGAGGCGCGCGCTCCGACCGATACCTGGGTAGCGACCAAGACCTCTCCACGAAGGAGCACGAATGATTCAGGCAATGCGGCAGCGGCTGGCTCGGGAAGAGAGCGGCTTCACGCTCATCGAGCTCCTCGTTGTCATCATCATCCTCGGGATCCTGCTCGCGATCGCCGTGCCGTCGTACCTCTCGTTCCGCGATCGCGCGAACAACTCGGCCGCGAAGGCGAACGTCCGCGCCGCCATCCCGGCGGTCGAGGCGTACAACGCCGACCACGCGACCGGCTACGTCGGCCTCACGCTCACGCAGATGCAGGCGTACGACCAGGGTGTCAAGAACGTCGTCATCCTCGGCTCCTCGACGGCGACCTCGTACTGCATCAGGAGCACCGTCGGCACCAAGTCCTGGTACAAGCAGGGCCCCGGCGGCGACATCACGAGCACGGCCTGCACCGGCCCGTAGCTCGAGCTGCACCGCTTCGCCGAGAGGGCGCGGGAGACCGCGCCCTCTCCGTTCTTCAAGCGCCCGCGGGTCGCTGCCGATAACGGGCGTGTGGAGGCAGCTGCGGTCACGGCACGTCTGCGTGCGGCCACGCGGACGCGTGGACTCGCGCTCTCGGCACCGGTCGTCCTGGTCGCTCTCGTCGGTGCGAGCGCAGCCGTCCGCTTCCTGCTCGCGCTCTTCCACCCCACCCCGCTGCTCTTCGCGGACGAGTACATCTACTCGACGCTCGCCCACGAGCTCGCGACGACCGGCCGGCCGACGATCCGCGGCGAAGCCGCCGGCTTTCCCGCGCTCCTCCAGCCGATCTTGACCGCGCCGTTCTGGCTCCTCGGCGACGCCGGGGTCGCGCTGCGGCTGACGCAGGGCCTGAACGCGGTCGCGATGTCCGTCGCGGCGGTCCCGGTCTTTCTGCTCGGGCGGAAGCTTGGCCTCCGCACGTGGTTCGCTCTCGCCGCCGCCGCGCTGACACTGCTCGTTCCGGATCTCTTCTACGTCCCGTTCGTCCTCGGCGAGCCGATCGCCTACCCCCTCGTGCTCGGGGCCGTGTACGCGGGTGTCTGTGCGCTGACGGAGCCCACGCGCAAGAACCAGCTCGCGTTCGTCGCGCTCGCGGGCCTCGCCTCGTTCGCCCGCATCCAGTTCGTCGTGCTCCCGCTCGCGTTCCTCGGTGCCGCGCTGCTCGTGCGGACCGGCCTGCGCCGCCTGCGCCTGACGCTCGCGCTGTTCGGGCTCGCCTCGATCCCGGTCGCGGTCAAGGGCCTCGGCTACTACTCGGGCATCTCCGACTTCTCGCTGGACCCGGCTCAGCTGATCCGCTGGGCCGGCGTCGACGCGATGCTGCTGGCGTACGCGGCCGGATGGCTGATCGTCCCCGGCGCGCTCGTCGCGCTGGCGACGCCGCGCGGCACGGTGGAGCGGGCGTTCGCGGCGCTGACCGTGCTCCTCGCCTGCGGCGTCTTCGTCGAGGCTGCGCTGTACGCAGCGAACGCGACGGCCGGCCCGGGCGGGCGCTTCCAGGAGCGCTACCTGTTCACGCTGATCCCCCTGCTCGTGCTCGCCTTCGGCGTGTGGCTCGAGCGGCGTGGGCACGCGCGGGGCGTCGTGCTGGCCCTGGCGGCGCTCCTGGTCGCGGTGTCCGCGCGCTTCCCCCTGTCCGGCTGGACCGACGAGCACGGTCGCCAGGACTCGCCGCTCCTGATGGGCGTCTACCGACTGGAAGAGGCGATCGGCTACGGCAGCGGGTCGCTCCTCGTCGCGGCAATCGTCGCGGCTCTCTCCGCCGGGGCGGTCGCCGTCGCGCTTCGACCGCGCATCGCGCCCGTCGCCTTGGCCGTGACGGGCGCCTTGCTCGCCGCCGTCGGCGCGGGCGCATGGTCGCTCGACGCTCGCTACTCGCAGCGTGCGCACGAGCGGTTCTTCGACGCCGACGCCCGCTGGGTCGACCGGGCCGGCCTCCGCGAGGTGACGATCGTGAACACGCCGGGGTCGCCGCGCGAGCTGACGCTCGAGCAGATGTTCTGGAACCGCTCGATCACCCGGCTCGTGCGCCTCCGCCGAGCGGACTCGCCGGATGCCTTCGCCGCGCCGCGGCTACGCGTCGGAGGAGACGGACGCCTGTTCGTCGACGGGAGGCGCTTCGACGGGCCGCTGCTGATCAACGAGTACGCCGCCACCGCCGAGCTTCGCGGCGCCGAGAGCGTCGCGTCCACGCGGCTCTTCGAGCTCTGGCAGCCGGCCGGTCGCCCGCGGCTCCGGCTGCTCGCCGGCGGCCGGTTCTTCGACGGCTGGCTCGCGAACTCGGGCTACGTCCGCGTCTGGGACTCGCCCGGCAGGCTCGTCCTCCGGCTGGCCCTGCCTCCCGGGGCGGCGAAGACCCGCCTCGTGTTCCGCGCGCCTGGTGTCAGCCGGACGGTCGAGGTCGCCCCGGGCTCGCCCGCCACGGTCGCACTCGGGGTCCCGGACGGCGTGTGGACCGTGCGCTGGAAGGGCCCGGTCAGCTACCTCCCCGACGGCCGGCCCGTCAGCGTGCGCGCCGACGAACTGCGGCTCGAGTCCTGAGCCCGACCGCCTTCAGAAACGGCATACGGGTGCCGATACCGACGTGGTGAACGTCTCCGCTCCGATCAAGATCTTCGCCCTCGTGGCGCTCCTCGCCGCTCTCGTCCTCGGCGGCGGGATGATGCTGCTCGCGCCAGGGCAGACGGAGGCCGACGCCGAGCCGGTACTGGTCCCGATCAAGAAGAAGGCCGAGCCCGTCGCGGCGTCCCCCGTCAAGAAGGTGGCGGCGAAGCCGAAGCCGAAACCCGTCGCCAAGCCGAAGCCCGCTCCCGTGGTCGCCGCGAACGGCTTGCCGACGGTGATCGCGAGGGCTTTGCGGTCGCACGACGTCGTCGTCGTCTCGCTCTGGAGCGGCGGCGGGACGATCGACGGGCTCGCGCGCGCCGAGGCCGCTGCGGGCGCTCGAGCGGCCCGGGCCGGGTTCGTCCCGCTGAACGTGATCGCGAGCGGCCGCGCAGCAGAGGCGCTGACCCTCGAGGTCGGGTCGGTCCTACGGGCGCCGGCGGTCCTGCTCTTCACGCGACCCGACACGCTCGCGTACAAGCTCGACGGGTTCCGCGACCGCGACGCGGTCGCCCAGGCCGTCTTCAACGCCCTCAGATGAGCGAGCACGTGCCCGAGCTGGGCGGACTGCGGAGCCCGGGCCAGCCGCTCGGAGCGGGCGTCGCGCCTACCGAGCCGCGCGAGCTGTTCGTCCGCCACGCCCGCCGCGACGGGCGTGCGGTCGCGGTGCTCCGGGCGGTCGACCACGGGAGGACCTGCATCGTCGAGGCCGAGGTGTCTCGCGCGGGCCCGTCAGGCGTGGCGGCCGGGGTCGTCAGCCCGGGCCCTTACACGTTCGCGACGGCGCACGAGGCCACGGCCTTCGTCACAGAAGCAGTCGAGGCGCTCATGCACCTGGGCTGCGACATCTCTGCCGACTGAAATCGGCGGCTCCGCCGCCTCAATTTCAGTCGGGGCTACTCCGTCTTTCTCAGTTGGCGGGGTGCGGCAAGCCACACCCCGCGGCGACATCGGCCTGGATCGCCGCGCATGCCGGCTTTGCCGGCGTGCGCCAGCTGCGCTGCTGGGCGAGCGGTCTGACGAAGTTGAGCCCCGAAGGGGCGACTTCGTCAGATTGAAACGCGTGCGAGCTCTTCGATCGACGTGAGGCCCGCTGCGACCTTCGCGAGGCCGTCGTCCCAGAGCGTTCGCATGCCCTCGCCGAGGGCGGCCCGCTCGAGCTCCTCGCGCGAGGCCTTTTGCACGGCGAGCGACTCGAGCTGCTCCGTCATCGTCAGCAGCTGGTAGATCCCGATCCGGCCCTTGTAGCCGGTTTGGCCGCAACGGGGGCAGCCGCGCTTGCGGTAGAAGACCATGCCGTCGGACGCGGCCGCCAGCTCGGGCGAGACCCGCGCCTTCAACAGCTCGTCGACGGAGGGCTGGTACATCTCGCAGCAGTGCAGGCAGAGCTTGCGCGCGAGCCGCTGCGCGAGCACACCTGTAACAGCGGCCCCCGTGAGGAACGGCTCGACCCCCATCTCGTTCAGCCGCGTCAGCGCGCCCGGAGCGTCGTTCGTATGCAGCGTCGAGAGCACGAAGTGGCCGGTCAGGGCCGCTTCGATCGCCATCTTCGCCGTCTCTCCGTCGCGAATCTCGCCGACCATCACGACGTCGGGGTCCGAGCGCAGGATCGACCTGAGCGCGGCCGCGAACGTGAGGCCGGCGCGCGGATTGATCTGCACCTGGTTGACGCCCGCGAGCCGATACTCGACCGGATCCTCGACCGTGATGATGTTGATCTCGGGCCTGTTGATCTCGGTCAGCGAGGCGTAGAGCGTCGTCGACTTACCCGAGCCGGTCGGCCCGGTCACGAGCAGCGCGCCGGTCGGGCGCCGGATGACCTCGGCGAGCCGCACCTGCATCTCCTCCGAGAGCCCGAGCTCGGCCAGCGTCGGCGCCTGCTTGGACTTGTCGAGAAGACGCATTGTCAGCGACTCGCCCTCGACGGTCGGCAGGGTGGCGACGCGGATGTCGAGCATGCGGCCGGCTGCCGCGGCGTTCAGCGTGATGCGGCCGTCCTGCGGCTTCCGGCGCTCGGCGATGTCGAGCTTCGCAAGCACCTTCAGGCGAGTCGTCACGCCGGCCATCATCCGGGTCGGAATCCGCTGCACTTCCTGCAGAACGCCGTCGATCCGGAACCGCACGACGAGCGCGTCCTCCTGAGGTTCGAAGTGGATGTCCGAGGCGCCGTCCTCGGCGGCCTGGAAGATCACCGAGTTGACGAGGCGGACGAGCGGCGCGTCGGAGATGCCGTCGTCGACCTCGAGGTCGTCCGCGTCCTCTTCCTCCTGGTGAGCGACGTCGAGCTCCTCCTCGACCGCTGCCCGCGCTCCGAAGGCCTCCGACGCGCGCGCCAGCCGGCGAATCTCGGCCTCGATGTCGTCGCGCGACGCGACCCCGATCTCGAGCGGGAAGCGCGTCGCCAGCCGCAGCTCGTCGATCGAGTGCACGTTCGACGGGTCCGCGACCGCGACTCGCAGGATCCCGTCGTGGAGCTCGTAGGGGATCGCGGCGATGCGCTCGAGGACGTGCAGCGGCACCTGGCGCGCGGCGTCGTCGTCGACGCCCGCCAGAGCGAGGTCGACGAGCGGGAGCTGGAAGTGAGTCGCCACGGCTCGCGCGATGCCGTCGCTCGTCGCGGCTCCCTCGTCCACGAGCGCCTGCGCGACGCGAACGCCCTGTCGAGAGCGGCCGCGCACCAGCGCCAGCTTGTCCGGCGCGATCAGGCCCGTCGCTTCCAGCAGGTCGACGACCAGCTCGGCGACGGGGTTGATCGGCATGCCGCCGCCGACCGGCTGCACTGCTCCGCTCGTGACGTCCTCGGCGCCGACCGTACGCAGCGTCGGTGACTGTTGCTCGAACTCGCTCATGGTGTCCGCATCCCTCGAACGAGTTATCGGCAGGATCAGAGCAGGGCTAGATACCTATCGAGCAAGGCATCGCCCCAGAAGAGCGCGATCACCGAGCCGAGGGCGAGGAACGGCCCGAAGGGGATGCCCATCTTCCGTGCCGCAGCCCCGTGGCGCGCCAGGAGGACGACGCTCGGCACGAGCGCGAGGATCATCCCGAGCATCAGCGCGACCGGGACGGTGCGGCCCAGCATCGCGCCCATCAGCAGCGCGAGCTTGACGTCGCCCATGCCCATTCCCGCCGGGTAGATAAGTGCGGCAAGCAGGAGGAAGCCCGACGCCCCGAGCGCCGCGAGCGCCCACTCCGGGCTCGGCTCCAGCAGCGTCTGGGCGACCAGCACGACCGCGGCCGCGGGGACGACGACCCGGTTCGGGATGATCCGATGGGCGAGGTCGGTCGCGGAGACGACGACCAGCACGGCGCAGAAGAACGCCGCGACCGCGGCATACGCGGTGACCCCGAAGGCGAGGATGCAGCCGGCCACGAGCAGCGCGGTCGCCACCTCGACCGCGGGGTAGACCCACGGGATCGCCGCGTCACAGCGGCGGCAGCGCCCGCGGAGCAGCAGCCAGGAGAGCACCGGCACGTTGTCGCGCCGAGCGATCGGCGTCCCGCAGCTCATGCACGCCGAGGCCGGCGTGACCACCGAGCGCCGCAGCGGGACCCGCGCGGCGACGACGTTGAGGAAGCTCCCAAGCGCGAGGGCGGGAGCAAGAGCGACGACGGCGACAGCGGCTTCCACGAGGCGAGTATCGGCGGCCGGCAGCGGAAGGTTGAGCGCTAGCCGCTGAACATCTGCGGCGGGTTCGGCTGGGCGTACACCGCCGGGTTCCCGGGCATCCCGACCGGCACGGTCGTGATCGTCGGGAAGGAGTCGCTCGTCATGTTGTTCGCCATCACGATCTCGGTGCCGACCATCGGCCCGTCCGACTTCGAGTTGTTGGAGAAGTTGATCGACCCGGTGGCGAAGAGCCCGCCCTGGAACTGCCCGTTGTTGCTCACCGAGATGCTCGAGCTCTCGGGCACCTGGCCGCCGATCCCGTTCGCGACGACGGTGAGCATCTCCGTGTTCGGGTTCCAGGCGTTGAAGTCGCACTGGCCGCCGCTGACGCCGCCGCAGAGCTTGCCGTTGAGCAGGAACGTCCCCGAGAGGTAGAGCGTCGCCTGGCCGTTGTACTGGTTGAGCGCGCCGTTGTTCACGCGCACGCTCCCGTCGATGTAGATCGTCCCGCTGACGGTGAGCACCTTCGTCGTCGCGTTCCAGGAGAGCTCGCCGCTCGGACTGCCCGCAGGGCCGACCCTGCACGTGTAGGACGTGTCGGGGGTCAGCTCGAAGATGCTCGTGACGCTGGCGTTGCGGAGCGCGTCGTTGTCGAAGACCGGCGGCGTGCCGCTCACGGTCGTACAGGCCGACGACGGACCAGGGATCGAGTTCGCGTACCAGTTCGCGAAGTCGGACGTCGGAACGGCGATCACGGGCGCGGTCCCGTTGACACCGACGACGTAGTCCGGTGGATCTCTCTTCGAGTAGACCCGCTTCGCGTCCTGGTTGCCGTTGCAGTCGGCCCAGCTGCCGCCGCCGTACCGGCAGTCGCCGCCGACGTACGTCTCCACGCGCGTGCCGATGTTCGTCGAGGCCCCGACGAACGCGTTGTTGGCGAGATCGAGGCTGCCGCCGACGATCAGCGTCGACGAGGTGATGCCGACGTTGTTGTTCAGGCACAGGTTCCCCGTGACGTAGAAGCGGGAGCCCCCGCCCACGTTGTTGCTCAGGTACTGGTCGCACGTGTTGCCGGTGCGCGTGGAGAAGATGTAGTTCCAGGCCGGGTTGTTCAGCGGCTGCGTGTAGGTCGGTGTCACGACGACGCGCGCGCCGATCCTGCGCTCGATCGTCTTCGTGCCGTTCGGGTTGCGAACCTTGCCGACCGCCGAGACGTCCCAGTAGGCCCCGCTCGCGTTGAAGGTCCCGCACCAGAGGACGTAGCCGCCCTCGTAGTCGGAGCGGTTCCAGGTCGTCTCGGCATCGCCCGCGCACGAGACGAGCGTCTGCTGCTTGAGCGCGTTGTTGGTCGGGAGGTTGAGCACCGCCATCGAGTTGTTCACGCCCGCCTCGGCGAGCGCGAAGGCGACCTTGTCGCCGCCGCTTCGCGTCGAGCTGCGGGCGCTCGAGGACGACGAGTCGACCACGACGACGACCGCGATCGACAAGACCGCGAGGATGCCCAGGGCGACGGGCAAGACGAAACCCTCTTCTGTGCGCAGCCGCAGGAAAGCCATCAGGACCCTCCTAAGGTCGGCAGGAGCCACGTGCCCGGAACATCCCTCGTTCGGGCGGGCTCAGCAGGGTGGGAGCGCCGTGCCTCCGGCGCCCGTCCGTGTGCTGTTGCGCAGGACGAGCTGATCGCAGAGCTCGTACGTCGGGATGTTGTCTCCGGGCTTCACGTCGACCGGGAAGCGCACGCGCAGCTTCGCGAGCCCGTTGGTCGACGAGGCCTGGTAGAGAAAGATCGTCGACGAGGTCAGGTAGTCGCCCCACTTGACGCCCGTCGCGTCGCAGGTCGTTCCCGGCAGGCGATGGAGCGCCCACCGCCCGGTGGCGACGCTGACCGTGCACCAGCTGACCTGCGTGCTGCCGCCGGACGTCGGGCACTGCGTCGGCAACGTCAGCGTGACGAGCGGCTGTTCGCCGACGCCGACGCCGGTCGTCGCCGAGCTGGCGCAGTGGACCTCGCGCCGCATCTTGTCGAGTGCGATCCGCGCGGTCTCCTGGGCCTCGAAGCGGCGATTCAAGTCCGTGCCCGCGTTCGTGCCCTGGACGAACAGGGTCGTCAGACCCGTCAGGACGACGCTGAAGATCACCATCACCGTCAGCATCTCGACGAGCGAGTACGCCCGCTCGTCCGCCGGCCGAATCCGGAACGTCACTTCGACTTGGCCCGGACCCGCTGGAGCGCGGCGCGGGCGACGGCCTCGTTCTTCTTGCCGACGCCCCAGGCTCGCTGCGCGCGGCGGTCGACGGCGATCAGAAGCTCGAGGGCCTGCGCGCCGCGCCACCAGCCGAACTTCGCGCCGGTGACGATCCACGCGTGCTGGTAGCGGAAGTGTGCGAGGGCAGCGGCGGAACGGTGCGGGTGCTTCGCGACGTACCGGCTCAGGCGCCGCGCGCGCTCGGTCAACGGGATCTCGTCCAGCGGTTCCCGGGGCGCACCGGCGACCGCGAACGCACGCGGCCGCTTCGCGACCGTGCGCTTCGCTGCTTTTGGCTTCTCGGCCTTCGGCTTGGGCGCCGCGGGCTCGGCGGGTGCGGCCGCGCCGCCCGCGAGCTCGACCTCCGAACCGACGTACGGGGCCGCGTTCTCGGGCGAGCCTTCCTGCCTGTACTGCCTGTTCGTCGCAAGCGTGAGCCGGACCGTCGGTGCTCCCGTGTCGACGACGCGCGTACCAGGCAGCGGGTACTGCGTCGCGACGAAGTTCGCCGCGTAGCCGTGCACCGGCCCGACGACTCTCCAGGCGAACCCGGCGTCCTCGAGCGTGCCCTTCGCGAACACGAACGCCTGGCGGCGGACGTCGGGGACGACCACGACCGACGGCACCGGGGCCGCGGCGGGCTCAGGGGGCGCCGTCGGGGGCGTCAGCTGCTGGTCGGCGGCGAACGTCAGCGTCGCGGTCGCGAGCAACGCGAACAGCGGAAGCGCGACGAAGCGCGGCAGGAGTGACGCCAGCCGTCCGGCCATGCGTTTCGAATCGGCAGAAACCACGGCGGAGTTGAGTCCCGCTAGGAGGGCTTGGCGGAGCGTTGCTCGTCGCCGGGGTGCGATGGTCGTTCCGAGGCAAGGACGCAGGGAGCGCTCGTATCCGCAGTGATACGGGCGCGACTGAGGACGCGGCCTCGGGGCGAGCAGCGCGGCCCGGCGGCACAGACCACGTTCCGCCAAGCCCTCCTCAACGGTTGAAGAACACGACGTCGTCGTCGCTGGCGACCTCGGCGAAGACGTCCCCGAGCCGGGGGACGGCAGTGGCTGCGAGGGTCGGAGCCTCCCCCTGCCAGGAGAACGCCGTGCCGGCGAACGACTGGAACCAGGCCTGGGCCTGCGGGTAGACCGTCGGCGACTGGAGCTGGAGGTGGAGGTGCGGGCCTGTGGAGTGACCCGTGGAGCCGACGAGTCCGACGGGCGTCCCGGCGGTCAGCGCGGCTCCTGCAACCACTGTGGGCTCCAGATACGCGAGGTGGCAGTACGTCCACGCCGGCCCGTCGGAGGTGCGCATCGTGAAGCCGATGCCGCAGCGCGAGTCGTGGCTCCACGAGCGGACGACGAAGCCGTCGGCGAGCGCGTAGAGCGGCGCGCCCTCGGGCGCGGCGATGTCGGCCGCGGGGTAGTCGTGATGCGTCGCTGCCACGGACACGACGCTCGGCCCGCCGCCGACCGGGAACACGTAGGAGCCCGAGTACGTCGGCGCGGCCAGCAGCGTTCCGGCCACGGGCGAGAACGAGGCGGCCCGCGAGCGGCGGCGGGCGTCCGCGAGCGCGCGCTCGGCCTCGCCGAGCGCCCCGCTGAGCGCTTCGACGCGGTCCGCAGCGGCAGCGGCCGCGACACCTGCGAGCGTGGTTCGCCTCTGCACGGCGAGCTGGTCGGAAAGCAGCGTCTGCCGAGCCGCGTCGGCGAAGAGCTCGGCCTCGATCCGGGCAGTGCGCTTGCGTTCCGCCCGCGCGGCGGTCAGCGCCTCGCTCGCCTGGACCACCGCGCGCTCGGCCGTGCGCAGGTCCTCCTGGAGGTCGTCGTAGACGATCGTCGTCTCGCCGCCGCCCTGGCCGAAGAGCGCGGCCAGCTCGAGCACGTCGTCGACGTACCAGTTCGCGTGGTTGTAGGCGAAGATCGAGCGGCGCAGGTCGGCGTCGCCGCCCGCCGCTGCGAGGTACCGGGCGGCGGAGTAGACGCCGTCCTCCGGGTCCCAGGGGTCGGCGATGCGGTCGCCGTCACCGTCCGTGCCCCAACGGAGCCAGGTGTCGGGCATGAACTGCATCCAGCCGACCGCGCCCGCGGAGCTGGGGCCCATGTTGCGGCCGAAGTTGGACTCGATCTTGTTGATCGCGGCGAGCACGTGCCACGGGATGCCGTACGCCGCCCCCGCGCGACGCCAGAGCGCCTCGAGCTCCGCGTACGAGATCGTCGACGGGGCGATTGCGCGCTCGGTCCACGCCGCGGGCAGGAGCAGCGAGCCGGGCGTGTTCGGCGTCTCCGCGCTCGGAAGCGCGAGCGGGAGCGCAGCGGGCTCGGGCGCGACCACGAACACGTCCGCGCGGGCTGATCCCCCCGCGACCGCCAGGACGGCGAGGGCGGCGACGAGGGTTACGCGCCTCATCCCGCTGAGGGCTGCTCGGCGACGCGGAGCTCCGGGATCCCGAGCTCCGAAGGGTCGGGAGCGCGCGCGTCCTCCTCGGCCTTCTTCGCGGCGGCGATCCGAAGCTTCTTCGCGCGCTCGAGCGCGATCAGGAAGTCGTGGCGATTCGACGAGGCGTCGGCGGCGACCTCCTCGTCGATCGTCCCGGCGAGGACGTGGTCGACCAGCGCCTTCGTGAAGGTCTGCATGTCGAAGAACGAGCCCTCGGAGATGGCCTCCGGGATCTCGTCCGTCCGGAGCTCGCGGATCAGGTCGGCGATCCGGAGGTTGTTGACCATCACCTCGACCGCCGCGATCCGGCCACCGTCGACCTTCGGAAGCAGCCGCTGGCTGACGACTCCCCGGAGGACGCCGGCCGTGATCGAGCGGATCTGCACCTGCTTGGCCTCGGGAAAGAACTCGACCAGGCGGCTGACGGTCTCGGCGGCGTCGATCGTGTGCATCGTCGAGAGCACGAGATGGCCGGACTCCGCGGCCTGGAGCGCCGTCTGCGCCGTTTCCGCGTCGCGCAGCTCGCCGATCAGGATCACGTCCGGGTCCTGACGGAGCGCGCGGCGCAGCGCCTGCTCGAACGACTCGGTGTCGAGCCCCACCTCGCGCTGGTTGACGATGCACTGGTCGTCGGCGTGGAGGATCTCGATCGGGTCCTCGATCGTCACGATGTGCTGCCGCCGCGTCCGGTTGATCTCGCCGATCATCGCCGCGAGCGTCGTCGTCTTGCCGGAGCCCGTCGCGCCCGTGACGAGGACCAGGCCTCGGTGCTCGTGCGTCAGGCGCTCGACGCCCGGCGGGAGGTTCAGGGCCGCGAACGTCGGCACGCGCTTCGGGATCACGCGGAAGGCGAAGGAGATCGAGCCGCGCTGCCGGAAAGCGCTGACGCGGAAGCGCGGCAGGTCGGTCGACTGGTACGCGAGGTCGAGGTCGCCGGTGTTGTGGAAGGCCTGCACCCGAGCGGGCGCGCCGGCGCCAACTGCGGCCAGAATCCCCTCGAGGTGCGGCAGCGCGAGGGCGCCGATGCCGTCCATCGGTTCGAGCGAGCCGTCGCGACGGAGGATCGGCGGCTGCCCCTCCTTGAAGTGCACGTCGGTCGCGCCGAGCTCGACCGCACGCCGCAAGAGCGTGTCGAGATCCATACGGGCGTTGTCGGCAGAGCCAGGAGCCGCCTTGAGCGGGGCTACAATGCCGTCCTCCCGGGGGTGTGCCCGAGCGGCCAAAGGGAGCGGTCTGTAAAACCGCCGGCTCAGCCTACGAAGGTTCGAATCCTTCCGCCCCCATTCCCGCCCGGAAAAATCGGCGCCTTTGGCGCCTCAATTTTTCCGGGCTCCTTTCTCTTGCATGCATAGTGAGCCGACGCCGGCTAAGCCGGCATCGGCGACGATTCCGGGATGCACCTCACTCTTCGTCGGGCTTCGGGTTCGCGATGCCGCTGAGTCGGCACGGTTCTATCGCGAAGCGTTCGGCCTCGATCTCGGCGTGCAGAGCAGCGACGTCACGCTCGAGCTGCGCACCGGTGAGCACGGTGTCGAGCTCGGGCTCGTCGTTGAGGATCTCGCCGCGGCGCACGCGCGCGCCGTCACTGTGGGGATCGACGTCGTCCGTGAGCCGGCGGACGGCTCGGCCGCTTATCGCGATCCGGACGGAATCCTCGTCACGCTCACGGAGCGGCCTCGCCCGGTTCGCACCGCCGGTGTCGACCTCGCGCGCGGCGCGCTGGCTGTCGTCGTGCTCGAGGGCGATCGGGTCGTCGACGCGTTCCGGTGCGAGACGTTCGCCGAGGCGCTGCTCGTGGACGCCGAGGTCATCGGCGTCGACATCCAGATCGGGCTTCCGGAGTCGGGCGGCCGCGCGGCGGACGAGGAGGCGCGGCGCTTCGTCGGCGCGCGCGCGTCCAGCGTCTTCAGCACGCCGGTCCGGGCGGTGCTCGAGGCGCCGACATACGAGGAGGCGCGGCGGGTCGCGACCCGGCTGACCGGGAAGTCTGTCTCCGCACAGGCGTATGCGCTCGGCCGGCGGATCCTCGAGGTCGACGAGTACGCGACGCGCGACGAACGCGTGATCGAGGTCCACCCCGAGGTGTCGTTCCGCGAGCTAGCGCATCGACCACTGAAGTCGAAGCACCGGCTCGAAGGGCTCGTCGAACGCCGCTCGCTGCTCGAGGATGCGGGCCTCGAGGTGCCGGCGTCGGCGCCGCGGATCGCGGAGCCGGATCTGCTCGACGCGACGATCGTGGCGTGGACCGCACAGCGGTACGCCCGAGGCGAGGCGCTGCCGCTGCCGCAGGGTCACCGCGAGCGCATCGGCGCGATCTGGCGCTAGCGTCGAGTCGTGCTTGCGCTACGCCTCGGCCTGGCGGCCTTCGTGGTCGCGTGGATCTTCGACCTGTTCGGGATCCGGGCGCTCGTGCCGGTCTGGCTGCCCTTCCTGGTCGCGCTCGGCCTGGAGCTGCACTATTTCTTAGGCGTCTGGCGCGCGGAGCCCGTCGACCGGGATCCCGGTCCGCAGCAGATCGATCTCGAGCGGTACGGCTACGAAGGGCCGCCGCCTCCGCCGAGGCCACGCTCCCGACTCCGCTTCCTGATCGGGCCGGCAGTCCTGGTCGCACTGGCGGCGATCGTCGCGTTCGCGGGCCGCGGCGGCTGGGACGGGCTCGACGGTGACACACAGGCCGCGGCTTCCGCACGCTTCTCCTCGGAGGCGTCGCGCATCGTCGGGCGGCCGGTCCAGATCCGCTGCGACGAGAGCGGCGACTACGTCGGTGCCGTCCAGCACGCGGACGGCGTCGCAGCGGTCGGCGGTCGCCTCGCATACCTGACGCCCGAGCGCTGCCTCGACCTCTACCGGCTCGCGTTCGAGGGCGAGATCACGTTCAGCCAGACCGCGCGCGCCCTCGCGGTCCTCGCGCACGAGGCGTGGCACCTGCGCGGCGAGCGGAACGAGGGCGCGACCGAGTGCTACGCGCTCCAGTCCGGCGTCGACCTCGGCCGGCGCCTGGGCCTCAGCGTGGAGACCGCGCGCCGGATGATGCGCCAGCAGCTCGCCGAGAACCAGCTGCGAGGGCAAGGCGCGGTCGAGTACCTCGTGCCGCCGGAGTGCCGAGACGGCGGCCGCCTCGACCTCGACGCGGCGAGCTCCGAGTTTCCCTAGGCGGCGGCCGGGCGGATGTTCTGGTTGAGCCGGAAGACGTTGTCCGGGTCCCAGACGCGCTTCAGCGTCGCGAGCCGGTCGTACTTCGCCGCGCCGTAGATCGAGCGGACGACGTCCTCACCGGTCTCGGCGACGTCGTTCACGTAGAGGCCCTCGGTCGCGTACGGCTGCACGGCCGCGATCGCCTCACGCGACCACGCGCGGAGCTCGTCATCTCTCGCGGGGTCGTGCCAGAGCGACTCGGCCGAGACCCAGAACGTTCCGCGCCGCCCGGTGAACGCCGTTGCGTCCTCGGGCACGCGCGCGACCGCGCCGCCGCACGCCCACACGGAGAAGCCGGACTCGCCGTCGGCGGGCGCTCGCTGGAGGTGGTCGATGCACAACGCGACGAGGTCGTCGGCAAGGGACGGGACGAACACACTCTTCATCGAGAACCGCTGGCCCCAGCGTTGCTCCTCGTCGGCCATCGTCTGCGGTTCGAGGTGTGGCTTCGGCTCGATCGAGCCGCTCACCGGCGGACCGAACGCGCGCAGCGCCGCGAGCTCGCGCTCAGCCTGCTCGGGGCGGCCGCTGTGCAGGACGGTCACGTACGTCGTCGCGTCGCCGTCGGGCGTGCGCGCGAGCCCGAAGCTCGCCCAGAGCTCGTCAGGCCCGTCCTGGAGGAGCCCACGGAAGTGCGCGGCGAGCTCGGCCGCGCGCTCGATCGGGTACACAACCGTGCCGTGCGTGACCGGCCACGCGAGCGGATGCAGGCGGAAGCGAAAGCTCGTCACGACGCCGAAGTTCGCGCCGGCCCCACGCACCCCCCAGAAGAGGTCCTCGTTCTCGTCTTCGCTCGCGCGGACGCGTCGACCGTCGGCGGTGACCAGGTCGACGGCGAGGAGGTTGTCGATCGTGAGCCCGTGCTTGCGCTGGAGTCGGCCCATGCCGCCGCCGAGCGTGAGCCCGGCGACGCCGGTATGCGAGACGACGCCGACAGGGCAAACCAGCCCGACCGCCTGCGCCTCGCGGTCGAGCTCCCCGAGCAGGGCCCCGCCGTTGACCCAAGCGGTGCGATCGCCGGCGTCGACGCGCGCGCCGTTCATCCGCGACAGGTCGATGACGATCCCGTCGTCGCAGGTGGAGAGCCCGGGGATGCTGTGGCCGCCGCTGCGGACGGCGATCGGGAGTTCGCCCTCGCGGCCGAACCGAATCGCGGCGGCGACGTCGTCCGCGTTCGTCGGCCGCACGACGAGCTCGGGGTAGCGGTCGATCATCCCGTTCCAGACGACGCGGGCCGCGTCGTAGCCGACGTCTCCCCGGCGGATGACCTCGCCGGAGAACGAGTCGGCGAAGCGGCGAACGGCGGCGTCGGCGGGCGGCATCGGCACAAATCATTAACGGATACCCGCGGTGCGGCCGTGCAAGGACGGACGAAGGGTGCGGTACCCTGTTCACTCTCGCCCTCTTAGCTCAGTTGGTAGAGCACCTCCATGGTAAGGAGGGGGTCGACGGTTCGAGTCCGTCAGAGGGCTTCAGCAAAGTACCTGCAAATCGGCACTTTAATGTTGTCCGTCCGTAGAACACGCGGACACATTCCGGACACATCTACGGTACGTGCGACGCACTACGTCGCTTTGCGACGTCTGCCGACACCGTTCTGAGAAGGGCCGACGAGTTGGGTCGACAACTCCCGGCTAAAGGCGACTTCCGTTGCCTGGGGACGGCGAGAAGGTGACCACCTCCCTCGCTAGAGGAGATCAGCCGTGCTCGGGTCCCAGGAGCCCGTGGCCGCCGCTGTTCGTATCGCCCTAGGTGCACAACCGGACCTTGCGACGCCGAGGTACACGTAATCCGCTACGCCGACAGGCGCGGGTTCGGCCCGGGACGGCTTGACGTTTGGAGCGTTTCTGGAGCGGCCGGGCGTACGGTCGCGGGCGAGTCGATCACGGCTCGTTACGACTATCGCGAGGAGAGGACTCACGATGAAAAGAAAGAGGTCAATCGTCGCGGCGACGACGCTGTTCGCGCTGACGGTGATGGTCGCAACCGCAGCGGTGTCCGCATCGGCCTCGAAGACGCCGCCGAAGGCGAGTCCGGGATATGCACTCGTCGGCACGTGGGATGTAGCCCTGTCGCTCCTGGGGCAGCCCCCCGGACGAGTCCTGGCGACGTTCACCGGTGACGGCGGCACTGTCGAGAGCGCGGCGGCCCCACCGGGGCTTCGCGGTGCGTCCCACGGAGCCTGGGAGCGAATAGGCCCATACCAGTTCGCAGTAACGAGGGTCTTCTTCAGATTCAATCCGCAGACGGGCGCCTTTCTGGGTACGCAGAAGGTGAATGCGACCGTGCGAGTCGCGCAGGACGGCAAGACGTTCACTGCCGTCTCGGTCTCTGAGCAGCGGGACCCGACCGGAGCGCTCGTCGTCGAGGGTCTGCGGGGCACTGCTCAAGGTGTCAGGCTCGAAGTCGAGCAAATCCCGGATCGACCGTAGATCCGCGATGCGACAAGCTGGAGGGCGCGCCTCGGCGCGCCCCCTCGGCCTCTCACGGCCATGAGCGAGACACAGCTTCGATCCGCGAGTGGGCTAGTCACTTCCGGCGCCGCGTCGTATCGTGCGCCCGAGTTGAACGTTCACGTCCTCGGGCCCCTCGAAGTCCTAAGCAATGGCGTCGACGTTCGCCTGGGCGGCCCGAAACAGCGCACGGTGCTCGCGCTGCTGGTGGCGGGGGTGGGAAAGCCGGTCTCGGTCGAGGCCCTGATCGACGGCGTCTGGGGGGACGAGCCAACCACCGGGGCGCGCTCGACGCTGCAGACGTACGTCTCGAACCTCAGGGCCGCGATCGGCGACGTCATTGTTCGCGACGACGGCGGCTATCGCCTCGTAGCCGATCCGGAGAACGTGGACGCGGTCGAGTTCGAGAGGGCGGTCGAGCACGCGACCGCACTCGTGGAGACCGATCCCGCCGAGGCCGCGCACCGGCTCCGCGCAACGCTCGCGCTCTGGCGTGGCCACCCGTACGCCGACCTGCCCGGCCCGTTCGCGCTCGAGCTCGAGGCGCGGCGCCTGGGGGAGCTCCGGCTCCGCGCCGTCGAGACGCGGATCGAGGCGGAGCTCGCGCTCGGGCGCAATGGCCAGCTGATCGCGGAGCTAGAGGTGCTGTGCGAGGAGTTCCCCGTGTACGAGCGCTTCCGCGCTCAGCACATGCTCGCGCTCTACCGCTCGGGCCGGCAGGCGGAAGCGCTTCGCGCGTACCAGAGGACGCGCGCGTACCTCGCGGAAGAGCTGGGGCTCGAGCCCTCGGCGCAGCTGCAGGACTTCGAGCGGAGGATCCTCAACCAGGACCCGTCACTCCTGCTCGAGCCGGAGCCGCATGTGCAGACGCTCGCCTTCCTGCTGACGGACATCGAGGACTCGACCGTCCTCTGGGAGTTGCACACGGAGGTCATGCGCGCCGCGGTCGCCGAGCACGACCGGCTCGTGTTCAGCGCAGCCGAGGCGGCCGGAGGGCGAGTCGTGAAGCGCGTCGGCGACGGCGTCGATCTCGCTTTCGCGAACGTCGGGGCGGCGGTCGCCGCCGCGAGCGGGATCCAGCGCGAGCTCGCCGCGGCCGACTGGGGCGAGCTGGAGCCGCTACAGGTGCGGATGGCGATCGACGTCGGCGAGGTCGAGGCCCGCGCAGGGGACTACTTCGGGCCGGTGCTCAATCGCGCCGGCCGTCTCCTCGCCGCCGCGCACGGCGGGCAGGTGCTCCTCTCGGCCGACGGGCACGCGGCATTGTCGGCGTCGCAGGGCGGCTGGCAGGCGAAGGCGCTGGGCGAGGTCCGGCTCAAGGGCATCGGCAGCCCGCAACACGTCTTCCAGCTACTGCTGGAGGGGCTTCCCGCCGACTTCCCGCCCCTCCGGATCGACCGCCTGCCCCCCGCGATCCCGCCCGGAGCGTTCGGCCGCTCGGTGCGCGGCTACGAGCTCCGCGAGCAGGTCGGCAGCGGCGACTTCGGCATCGTCTATCGCGCCTACCAGCCCTCGGTCGGGCGCGAGGTCGCGATCAAGATCATCCGTCCAGAGCTGGTCAACCAGCCCTCGTTCGTGCGCGGGTTCGAGGCCGAGGCGCAGCTGATCGCCCAGCTCGAGCACCTGCACCTCGTTCCGCTCTACGACTACTGGCGAGACCCCGAAGGGGCGTACCTCGTGATGCGCTGGCTGCGAGGGGGCTCGCTGCGGCAGGCGCTCGAGCGGGGCCCGTGGAACCTAGAGCCCGCCTCGCATGTTCTGTCGCAGGTGGCGAGCACGCTCGCCTACGCCCACCGGCAGGGCGTCGTCCACCGCGACGTCAAGCCCGCGAACATCCTGCTCGACGAGGACGGGAATGCCTACCTGTCCGACTTTGGGATCGCCGCCCGCCTGGCAGGCTCGGAGCCCGCAGGTCGCCCGCTCACCTCGTCGCCCGCGTACGTCCCACCAGAGCAGCTGGCAGGTCAGCCGCTCACGCCGCGGTCGGACATCTACGGGCTCGGCTTGCTGACGTTCGAGCTGCTCACCGGTCAGCGGCCACCGATGGACGGGGCGCTACCGTCGTTGCGTTCGATCCGGCCCGAGCTGCCGGCAGCGCTCGACGAGGTCGTCGCCTGCGCAACCGCGTCGGATCCGGACGAGCGCTACGAGTCGGTCGACCGACTCGTCGCCGCGTTCGCCGACAGCGGTTGGGACCCCGCTGACCGAGACGTACACACCCGCGGAGAACCCGTACAAAGGCTTGCAGGCGTTCGGCGAGACAGACGCCGCCGACTTCTACGGACGCGCTGCGCTCGTCGACGAGCTCGTGCATGCGGTCGGCGACCGGCGCCTGGTTGCGGTCGTCGGCCCGTCCGGGATCGGAAAGTCGTCCGTCGTCAAGGCTGGGCTCGTCCCGGCGCTCCGCGGCGGGGCGCTGTCGGGATCGGCGCGGTGGCTCGTCACCGACATGTTCCCGGGCTCGTATCCCTTCGAGGCGCTCGCGGCCGCTCTCCTCCGTATTGCGGTCGAGCGGCCGGATGACCTCGTCGAGGAGCTGGCGCGGGACGAGCTCGGGATCCGCCGCGTTGTGAAGCAGATCCTCCCGCCCAGAAGCGAGCTGCTCCTCGTCGTCGACCAGTTCGAAGAGCTTTTCACGCTGACGGCCGATGAGGAGACGCGCCGCCGGTTCCTCGCCGGCCTCATCGCGCTCGCCAACGACCCACGCTCGGGTGCGCGCGTTCTCGTGACGCTGCGCGCCGACTTCCTCGACCATCCGCTCCGCTACCCAGAGTTCGGGGAGCTGCTGCGGGCCGGGATGGTCGCAGTCGCCGCGCCTTCCGAGGACGAGCTCGCGGCGGCAATCGAGTGGCCGGCACGACGCGTCGGTGTTCAGTTTCGAGCCGGGGCTCGTCTCCGAGATCGTCGCCCACGTCCGCGATCAGCCTGGCGCCCTGCCGCTACTGCAGTACGCGCTGACCGAGCTGTTCGTGGCCCGTACGAGTGACACGCTGACGCGCGAGGGCTACGTCGCGACCGGCGGGGTCGTCGGCGCGCTCGGCCGGCGTGCGGAGGATCTGTACACGCGCCTCCGTCCGTCGGCGCAGGCGGCATGCCGTCACGTCTTCCTTCGCCTCGTCGGCGTCGACCCCGCCGCCCAGGACACGAGGCGCAGGGTGCGTCGCAGCGAGCTCCGCCAGCTCGAGCTCGAGCCAGGCGCAGTCGAGGAGATCCTTACGCGCTACGGCGAGCACCGGTTGCTCACCTTCGACCGCGAGCCGCGGACGCGGACGCCGACCGTCGAGGTCGCGCACGAGGCGATCCTGTCCCGAGTGGGATCGGCTCCGTGCGTGGATCGAAGAGCGCCGTGAGGACCTCCTGCTCCACCGGCGCCTCGTCGAAGCGGTCACGGAGTGGGACGACGCTGGCCGCGATCCGGAGTACCTCCCGCGAGAGGGGAGGCTGGCCCAGCTCGAAGCCTGGGCGGGCGCTACCGACGTCGCCCTCACGGCCGGCGAGCGTGTGTTCCTCGCCGAGGCGCGGGATGCAGCCGACGCGGCGGCAAGGAGGCGAGGCACGTAGACGGCGAGCGACGCTGGCGGGGTTCGCGACGCTTGCTGCAGCGGCCTCGGTCCTCGCAGCGTTCGCGCTGGTGTTGCGGGGCCAGGCGCGAGACGACGCGCGCCTCGCGACGGCCCGTCAGCTTGCGGCGTCCGCGCAGGGGAATCTCGCCGTCGATCCCGAGCGGAGCATCCTGCTCGCGATCGAGGCCGCGGAGACGACTCGGCGGCACGACGGCACGGTGCTCACGGAAGCCCAGCAGGCTCTGCACGACGCGCTCGGCACTTCTCGCGTGCTGTCGGCCGTACCCGGCGTTGGACGGCAGACCGGGATCGGTCACGTCGTGTCGTCTGCGCCAGATCGATCCCGCATCGTCGCAGCCGACCTCGCGGGCGGGGCGAGCATTCGCGACGCGCGCACTGGCGAGGAGCTCGTGCGCCTCCTTGGCCACAAGGGAGAGGTGTTCGCGACCGCGTACGGCCCCGGATGCCCGTCTCGTCGCAACGGGGGGCGCCGACGGCACCGCGAGGCTCTGGAATGCCGCCACCGGCGACCCGGTTCATGTCCTCCGCGCACACCGCGGTGGCGTGTTCGCGACGCGGTTCAACGCGGACGCATCACGGCTCGCGACCCTGGGCGCTGATCGCGCGGTGCGTGTCTGGGACGTCCGCTCCGGCCGACAGCTCCGCGGGTTCGCCGGTGTCCACGAGCGCACCGAGGCGAGCGTCGCCTGGGGCGAGGGCGTGGCGTTCGTCGGCCGCGACCGCATCGCGGTCTCGCCGTGGATGCGCGGAAGCGCTCCCTCACCGGTCGTGGCGAGGGTGTTCGACCTCGTGTCCGGAAAGCAGGTCGCCGTGGTCATGGATCCTGGCGGTACGGCCAGGGTCGTCGACCTCGACGTAAGCCCCGACGGCACGATGCTCGTCGCCGTTCACGCGGAAACTGGACAGCTACAGCTGTACGGATTGCCGTCCGGGAAGCAGCTCGACGTCGTTCGCGCTCATGGAGGAGCTGTCCTCGACGTCGAGTTCAGTCGCGACGGGCGGCGCGTCGCCACGGGCGGCGTGGACGGGCTGGCCAAAACCTGGGACGCGACCCGCGGAAAGCTACGGGACGCCGTGACACTCCGCGGTCACACGAAACCGGTCGGAAGCGTTTCGTTCAACCGCACCGGGAGCCAGCTCGCCACGTCGGGCCAGCCCGGCGCGGCGCGGGTCTGGGACGTCTCCCCCGCCGGCCGAGGGGAGGTCCTCACGTTGCCCGGGCCTGAGACCGACGAGCACTCGGGCATCGCGTTCACGCCGAACGGTCGACGGCTCGTCGCCGCCTCCGGGCGCGAAGGGACTGTGCGCGTCTGGAGCGTCGACTCCGGAGCAGAGCTCCTCGAACTCCAGGCGCATGCCCGAACGGACGCTCCGGCCCGTGCGGTGATCGGCGTCGACGTCAGCCCGGACGGGTCGCGCATCGCAACGGCGAGCGCGGATGGCAGCGCACGGATCTTCGACGCCGAGACGGGTCGACAGCAGGTCGTCATCAGCGGGCGCCATTGCCTTCGACGTCGCCTCTGCCGCGTCAACCGCGCGGTCTTCAACGCGAACGGCTCGAGACTCGCGACGACAGGCCAGGACGCCACGGTCCGCATTTTCGACGCGGCCACCGGTCGTCAGCTCCGGATCCTCCGCGGGCATACGCCAGGCGGCTTCGGGACGTATCCGGTCGCGTGGAGCCCGAATGGCGCCCGACTCCTCTCGATGGCGGCGGACGGAACCCGCATCTGGGACTCGCGCACCGGCCGGCAGCTGCGCGCGGTCCCGCCCCTCGGCGGCCCCGGCGCCTCCGCCGTCTGGAGCCCCGACGGCGCACAGGTGCTCATCGAATCGGGACTCGGCCCAGACGTTCGGGACGCGTCGAACGGCGAGCGGCTGCGCACGCTGGCGACGGGCGCTGCATCATCTGACATGGAGTTCAGTCGCGACGGGTCGCGACTCGCCGGTACGACGGTCGACGAGCGGGGTTTTGCGCTCCGCCTCTGGGACTGGCCCGCGGGCGTCGAGATCCTGAAGCTCCGCGACAGCGGCTACCGTGTCGCGCTCAGCCCGGACGGCCGGCTCGTCGCAACGGTGCGCCCGAGGCAGCCGGCGCCGTTCGTGCACGTCTGGGCGCTCGACCCCGAGCTCCTCCTCCGGATCGCGCGCGACCGCGTCACCCGCTCGCTGACCGTCGAGGAGTGCCGGCGCTACTTGCAGCGCCCATGTCCCGAGGGTGGCTAGGCGGAGGCGGTTCGAGTCTCTTCGCTTTGTCCATCCAGCAACCACCGCGAGCGTAGGGCATGGCGAGCAGGCCCTCGGAGCGGTTCGTGTGGGCGGTGGACACCCTGGCGCTCGATCCAGCCGATCGCGTGCTGGAGGTCGGCTGCGGACACGGCGTGGCCGTATCGCTGGTCTGCGAGCGGCTGACCAGCGGACGGATCACCGCGATCGATCGCTCGATGAAGATGATCGAGATGGCCGCGCGTAGGAATCGCGAGCATGTCGCGGGAGGCAGGGCCGTGCTGAAGACGGCCTCGCTCGAGCAGGCGGACTTCGGGGACGAGCGATTCGACAAGGCCTTCGCCTTCAACGTCGCGCCCTTCTGGCTTGAGCCGAAGGAGGCGCTGGGGATCGTCCGGCGGCATCTCGCCCCCGATGGAGCGGTCTATCTCTTCTGGGACGCTCGCCACACGCAGCCCGGCCGAGCTCGCGACCTCGCGGACCAGCTGAGCGAGAGGATCCGGCTGGCCGAGTTCTCCGTGAACCAAGTGCTGGTCAAGGACCTGCGCCCGGTTCCCGCGGTTTGCGTGATCGGGCGGCCCTAGGCGCGCTGCTGTGGCCGACGGGTTCGCCCTAGGCACCTCATTCGATCGCGGGCGCTGCCGCGTGGCCGCGCCCACGCCCGAGAACTTCGAGCGCCTCGCCCGCCTGCTCGCCGACGGCACGCTTCGCTTGAACGTGCAGGCGACGTATGAGCTCGCGCAGGCCCCCGACGCGCTCACGGCGCTTCCGACTACCCACACCCAGGGCAAGCTCGCCATCCGCGTCCAGTGACCCCAGTCGGTTGAGTTGCCGCCCCGATTCGTAGTCAGCACCGGGCACGCGACCGCGGTTTTCGAGCGAAAAGGCCCCCCGGGTTCAAACTAGGTTCAAGATGACGCGGATGCCGGAGCGCCGGCGCCACAGGATCTCTTCCAAGACCCGCGGCGGCGGGATCGGCGCCAAGCTCGGGGTATACGACGATGTCTTCCTCTGCCTGTCGCCGGGAGAGCCCTGGCTGGAGCACGGCATCGTCGAGCATCGGTACAAGGAGCTGTGCCCCGCGGCGTATCTGGAAATGATCGACCGGTGGGGCCATGTGAGCCAAGGACCTCGTCGATACTCGGTTACAGCGTTTCTGACGCGGGCCTGGAGCCAGCTGGCGCGCGACGGCGTGCTGGCAACGAAGCTCGGTCCCGCCACTGGCCTGTATCAACACAACCGCTCCATCCTGTACTGGGCGTTTCCCCCTGGCCCAGAGGCTCATCGGATCCGGACGTGGGCCGACTTCGCAGCGGACCTTGGTCTCAGCCCCTACGTCTGGACGCTCCCGGAATGAACTCCGCTGACTCCTTCGCCATGGGCAACCACGCGACGACTGCGGCACCGCGTGCAAAGCGATTCGAGCCGGCGGGACTCGCCCCCCACTCATTTGTCAGCCTTCGGCGAATCGGCGGGCTTCGCGGACTGCTCGCCTCCGCCGAACGAGTCGCCCCGGCGCGGGAACAGCCGAATTCACGCCGGGCCGTTCGAGTCACGTTCTGGTCGAAGCCGTGTCCCTATTGCCCTTCAGCGGCGGAGCCGTCGCCCACGTCTTTGCGGCGCACCCCACGACGTGACAGACAGCCCGTCGCTGGGCCACTGCCGCCGAATCACGTTCGTCGCACTAGCGGCGTTTCCGAGCGTCTGACCGAGGAGAAACGGTGAGACCGCGGAGACTGGAGGTATTTCCTACACTGCGCATGCGTCAATAAGGCCGCCGCGCCCGACGGCTTCGGAGGACACCTATGAAGACCGGCTCACGTCCGTACGTCTGGCGATCTCTATTAGTCGCCACTGCCGGCATCCTGGCTGTGGCGCTGACGGGGTGCTCGGCCCATGGGGGCGGACAATTGCCGCCCGACGGCGTTGTCTTCACGGGTCCGGCGACGTTCGGCTTCAACTTCAGCTGCGAGCGCTCGGCCCGCAGCACCAACCTTCATCCGAAACCCGGCCGGCTCCGCGTCCAGCTCACCTACCACGACCACGGCAGTAACCCGATCGGCTCGTCGTTCGGAATCCATGGGATCGCCGACGAGATCGATCCGGTGCTGGAATCCATGATCTGTATCGGTGACGAGCCGCCGCTCGGCGGGAATGAGCTGTTCTTCATGGGGCGCTACCGGCTGGTGGGATCGGCGCCGGACGGCTTCCCCTCGACGTGCCCGGCGCGTGAAACCGACACCACGCCGTTGTGTCGCTTCGAGGTCACCGTTCGGGATAACGACATGAACGGCGGCCCGGGGACAGGCGATTACTTCGAGATCAGGCTGTCGAGCGGGACGGTTCTCGGCGAGCTCGACCCCGCGACCGTCTTCTACACGCGGGGCGGCGTGCTCTCGAGAGGCAATATCACGGTCGATTAGCGCTCCGTGGTCGGCAGGCTCGACCACGCTACTCGGCCTCACATCCGTCTACCTTCGAGGGTCGACAACGCGCAGAAGGTCACTGAGGACGGTCGTGTTCGCCTTTGCCGTTGGTGGCGTGGTCGATACCACGTACTTTGGGGCGTCTCAATTCCACGTACGCAATGGTGAGCCACGGCCAGCGTTCCGGAATGACGCCCTAGGATTACGCCGTGCCGTTCACGCTCAGGAACATCAAGGAGGATCTGCAGGACGTCGGCTCTGGGTTCGACGGTGCGCCAGACCTGGAGTTCCGCTTGGCGACCGAGGCGCTCGAGCTTGAGAAATCGGGCCTGAGCTACCAGCGCGTCCCGCCCGGCTATCGCTTTCCGTACGGCCACACGCACATGACGCAAGAGGAGGTGTACGTGGTCCTGCGCGGGAGCGGGCGGATGAAGCTCGACGACGAGATCGTCGAGCTCAAGGAATTGGACGCGGTGCGCGTCCCACCCGGTACGTGGCGAGGCTACGAAGCTGGGCCGCAGGGCCTCGAGATCCTCGTCATCGGCGCGCCGAATCTCGGGGAGGCTCGGCGCGACGACGTCGATGGTCAGCGCGACTGGTGGGCTGACCGGCCGGACCGATGAGTTCTCGGTGGTTTGTCGGTCTCCATAGCGCGTGTGACCGCAGCAGGGTGAGATGCGGCTGGAGCAGGCCGCCGAGAGAGGAGTCGTGAGATGACGCGGTACCTGATCTCGTTCGACGACGGCGCGATGACCTTCCCCGACGAGGATCTGCCCGACGTGGCCAAGGCTGCGCACGCGGTGGTCGACCAGGCCGTGGACGCCGGCGTCTGGGTGTTCGGCGGCGGGCTGCACTCCCACGAAGAGGTGAGCGTGGTGGCCACCGACGGGACGGTCACCGACGGCACGGAGAGCAAGGCGTACATCGGCGGCTTCGCAGTCGTCGACGTGCCCTCACGCGACGAGGCGCTCCAGTGGGCCGCCAAGATCGCCGTCGCCTGCCGCTGTGCGCAGGAGGTCCGCGAGTTCGTGCCCGACTCGCGCCCCTGAGGGTTTGGTGATCGTCATGGCTCATCGTCCTTTCTTCACCGTGATCAGGAACGTCGCGGTCCCTGTGTTGCCACTCGTGTCCGCCGCCGTGCAGTAAACGACCGTGCGCCGATCGAGAAGCGGCTGCCCGACCGCGGGCCGCACGACACCGGCACCACACCGTCGACGTCGTCGCGGGGACGGACTCGACCCGTTAGCCGATCCGCTCCGCTAGCTCGATGAGGATTCCCTCCCGGCCGGTGCGGCGCCCGCGAAACGCCTGGTCTAGGACCGTCGACTACGACCTGGGCGCGTAACGAACCGCGACCATATCGTCGTACGTGTTCGTCTCGACGTGTGTCAGCCACTGCGTCGCGAGGCCGTCCTCGAAGAGCCGCTTGCCGCGGCCGAGCACGACGGGACAGACCTGAAGGCGGTACTCGTCCACGAGGCCTTCTCTCATGAGCGAGTCCGCGAGCGTAAGGCTGCCCCAGACGACCATGTCCTTCCCGGAGTCGGCCTTCAGCCGCCGAACCTCCTCGGCAGCGCTCCCAGCGACCACGCGCGCCGGCTCCCATCTTCCCCAGGGAGCGCTCTTGAGCGTGCTCGAGAACACGACCTTCGGCGTCGCGTTCAACGCATCGGCGATGCGCTGAGTCTCCGTGGTCTGCTCGGGCCAGTACGCCGCGAACATCTGGTACGTGACGGCGCCGAGGAGGATTGTGTCGAGGCTCTCGATGAAGGCGAGCTGGCCCTCGACGAACGGACCGGAGGTCGGGTCGGCGGCCGCCCCAGTCTCGTTGACGAAGTCGAGCTCGCCGTTCGGGCCGGCGGCATAGCCGTCCAGCGTCACGAACTGCTGGACGACCACCTTGCGCATCTCATCGAGCCTACTACCTGGTGGTCAGTCGCGCCGTTGCCTATCGAAGCAACGGGGCAGACACGCACCTAGGTGGCTGACCCGTCCCGACTGGGGCCGGCGCCTTGACTCGTCGGCACCTGCTGTGACGCCTACCCGGCGGATGCTGCCGCGGCGAACAACTCGTGCTCCCGCTCCAGACCCTTGAGTCGGTATCGCCCGCGCGACTCGAACGCCAGCCCTGCAGCGCCCTCAGCTAGATCGCGGGTGGTGCCGGACACGAGCACCTCGCCCGAACCCGCCTCCGCCAGGATGCGAGCGGCGGCGTGGACGGCGACACCCCGGACACGGTCTTCGGACAGTGCCACCTCGCCGCTGTGAATGCCGACGCGGATGGGGACCCGGATAGCCGCCAGGGCATCGACGAGCGCCAGTCCGCAGCGGATCGCGCGCTCGGCGCCGTCGAACGCGATGAGAAACGAATCCCCCGCGGTCTCGACCTCGCGGCCGCCGAAGCGGACCAGCACGGTGCGGACGATGTCTTCCTGCATGGTCACCGTGTGCTTCCAGGCCGCGTCACCCTTCTGTCGCGCCTGAGCCGTGGAGTCGACGATGTCGGTAAACAGGATGGTGGCCATCACGCGTGCGCCCTCGCCCGGCTGCGTGTCGAATCCGGCGCCCCCGGCCCAGTCGACCATCACCAACTCCTCGTCGCCCTCCACCCAGGTGACGTGGCCGGGTGGCAGGTCGAACACCTGGTCAGGCCCGATGACCACCTCCTCGCCCTCGTCGGTCCGAACGCCCATCCGCCCACTGAGGACCACGCCGCGGTGATACAGCTCGCACGAGGCGGTGCCGACCAGCGGCTGGGCGTGTGTCTCCCAGCTCCAGCCCGGCTGCAGGACATGCCGGGTGACCACCGTTCCGGACAGGCGCACCTGGTAGTTCGCACCAAGCGGATACGTCACCACCGCCTCGGGCTCGCCGAGGTCGCGGACCTCGACTGGGCTCACGGCGATCTTTTCCACCGGGACTCCGTGCCCCTGCGCATCACATCGAGACGGTATCGCCCGATAGCGTGGCGGCGCTGGCGGCGTTCGCGCTCAGCCACGGCGGTGGCGGGAGTGCAGGACTGGCACCTCGCGAGCGGTCGCGATTGTGGCGACCGGTGGCAAATCGGAAGCCCCGAGAAACCGCTCAAACAAGCGAAAACCATGCCGTGGGTTGCGACTGGTCGCCGATCGGAGCGCATGGTAAGAGGGGGTCGACCGCCGAAGCGGTTTCTACTCACGTTTCCTTGTGCGTGTGGTGATTGCGGTGAAACCGGGTCTGTGCCGGTCGTGCTGAGTCACCGCTGCATCCTTGGATCGTGCGTCGGGTCGGCGTACCTGGGAGGGCAACCGTGATCGATGGCATCGGGGCGCAGTTCGTAGTGCCAGGGTTCGTTGCCGTAGATCTGGCACAGCCCGTACTCGGCGCCGTGCTCGGACAGCCACGCCGTGGCATCGGAGGGCCCGATGTCGACCGCGTCCCCCGACACGTGAGGAGACGTCTCCGCGGTGGCCACCCACCGGGCGGCTTCCTCTTCGGATCCGTACTCGGAAACCGCCTCACGAAGAAGCTGGTTCTGGTACTCCGAGGAACGCCAACCGCTATCGACGACGAGCTCCACCCCGTCGCCCGCGGCATCGGTTGCAGCTTGGCGCAGGGCACCGAGCAGATCGGCGTCGAGGTTGGCTACACCCGGAATCTCGTCGTCGAAGACCGTCGTGCCGTCGGGGACGGCACCGTCGGCCTCACCAAGCGCACCACGGGGCTCACTGCGAAGACCACGGTGCTCACCGCGAAGGACGTCAATGGGTGATGCAGCCGTCGAGGACGAGGACGCCAGCGACTGGTAGGCGAGGGGTGCGGCGATCGCCGCGATGACGACTAGCAGGCCGGCGGCACGGATCCTGCGAACCCGAATCCGACGGGTCGTTGTTCGTGCTGGTTCGCGGTAGGTCACGCCTCGATTCAAGGCAGCGTGGTGTTGCCAGCACGTACGTGATTTTCGATACGCCGACGACATGCGCCAGCTCGTAGCATCGGAGCATGCGTGTGTTGCTCCTCGAGGACGAGCCCTACATGGCAGAAGCCATCCGCGATGGCCTACGCCTGGCAGCGATCGCGGCAGACATCGCAGGTGACGGCGACGCCGCTCTGGAGCTGCTGAGCGTCAACGCCTACGACATCGCCGTCCTCGACCGAGACGTTCCCGGACCTACCGGTGACGAGATCGCCAACCGCATCGTCGCCTCCGGCAGCGGCATGCCGATCCTCATGCTCACCGCTGCCGACCGTCTCGACGACAAGGCCACCGGGTTCGAGCTCGGCGCCGACGACTACCTGACGAAGCCGTTCGAACTCCAAGAACTCGTGCTCCGTCTCAGAGCGCTCGACCGCAGGCGCGCCCACAACAGGCCGCCCGTGCGAGAGATCGCAGGTCTGCGGCTGGATCCGTTCCGCCGAGAGGTCTACCGTGACGGCCGCTACGTCGCGCTGACCAGGAAGCAGTTCGCAGTGCTCGAAGTCCTCGTCGCTGCCGAAGGCGGTGTCGTCAGCGCCGAGGAGCTACTGAAACGGGCGTGGGATGAGAACGCAGACCCGTTCACCAACGCCGTGCGCATCACGGTCTCGGGACTGCGCAAACGGCTCGGCGAACCCTGGATCATCGCCACGGTACCCGGCGTCGGCTACCGCATTGACGCTCAACTAGATGCCGGGCGTGAGGGATTGAAGCGTGGATAGAGAGCGTGGGTTGAGCGTTCGCCTCAAACTCACCCTGAGCTACGCCGGGTTCCTCATGCTGGCAGGTTTCTTGATGCTCGCGGCCGCGTGGCTCGCAGGCCAGCCAGGGCAATCGTTCGACTCCCTTTTGCGATACGTACCCGACGGTGTGATCAGCACGCTCGGTGGCTTAGTGCCCGGGAACAACTCCTTCCTCCTGCGCGCTTTCGCTCCGGCCGCGGCGATCGTGCTGGCGTTTCTGCTGGTATTCGGTCTCCTGGGAGGGTGGCTTCTCGCCGGCCGCATGCTCGCCCCCCTGACGCGCATCACTGATGCCACACGCATGGCAGCGACCGGTTCGCTCTCGCACCGAATCCGGCTACCGGGCCGCAGCGATGAGTTCCGCGAACTCGCCGACGCCTTCGACACCATGCTCGCGCAGCTCGAAGCACACATCGCCGAACAGCAGAGATTCGCAGCCAACGCGTCCCACGAACTGCGCACCCCGCTGGCGATCACACAAACACTTCTCGACGTGGCCCGCAACGATCTGAACCGCGACAACGGCGAACTCGTCGACCGCCTCCACGCCGTCAACACCCGAGCGATCGACCTCACTGAAGCATTGCTCCTGCTCAGCCGTGCCGACCAACGGTCCTTCACCCGAGAACACGTCGACCTGTCCCTCATAGCGGAAGAAGCCACTGAAACGCTCCTCCCCCTCGCAGAAAAACGCGGCTTCACCATCGAGACCTCTGGCGACATGACCCCCACCATCGGCTCACACGCGCTCCTGCTGCAGTTGAGCACGAACCTCGTGCAAAACGCGATCGTCCACAACCTGCCTGAACAGGGCACCGTGTGGGTCACCACCAGCGTTCGCGACAAGAGTGCGGTGCTCACTGTCGAGAACACCGGCGAGAAGCTCACCCCACAGTTTGTTTCCGCGCTTGCCGAGCCGTTTCTTCGCGGCAACGAACGCATACGCACCGACCACGCAGGTGTCGGCCTCGGCCTGGCGATCGTCAACAGCATCACCCGGGCACACGAAGGAACCCTCACCCTCACCCCCCGGGCCGCTGGCGGGCTCCGCGTCACGGTGCAACTACCCGCCGCGCCACCGCACACTGGCAGATGACGACCAGGGGAATTGCCGCACGCCCATAACGATGGACCCGTGATGGAGCCCAGCGGTCGCAACGCTGGCAACCCGCGGCCGTGCGTCGTGCAACCGAGTTGTACAAACTCTAGACAAACTATATACTGAACGTGTGAACCGGTTCGCAACCGTCGTGGCGGGTCGCCGCTCGAAGTTCCTCGTCTTGGGCGCGTGGGTGTTGCTCGTCCTCGCGCTCGGGCCGTTCGCGGGGCGCTTCGAGCAGGTTCAGCGGAACGAGCCGTCGAGCTTCCTCCCGGAAGGGGTCGAGTCGGTCGAGGTGCTGGAGTCGGCGGCCGGCTTCCCGTCGGGCGAGGTGACGCCGGCCGTGGCGGTCTTCCGCGACCCCGACGGCATCGCCGGGGCCCGCAGCGCCGTCGAGCGCGCGAGGAGCCGCATCGAGAACGCCGACCTCGAAGGCGTCGAGCGGCTTGCCCCCGTCGTCTACTCGCGCGACGGCACGGGTGCGCTCTTCGCCGTCCCGATTCGCGCGGAGGGCGACGAGGAGGTCCTGATCGGCGCGGTCGAGGACGTCCGCGAACTCGTCCGGCAGGAACTCCCGAAGGGAATCGAGGTCGAGGTGACCGGCCCCGCCGGGTTCTCGGCGGATGCGAGCAGTGCGTTCGACGGCATCAACACCACGCTGCTGTTCGCGACCGTGGGGCTCGTCTTCGTCCTCCTCGTCCTGATCTACCGGAGCCCGATCTTCTGGGCGATCCCGCTCGTCTCCGTGCTGTTCGCCGAGTCGGTCGTGCGCGGCCTCGGCTACCTGCTCGCGGAGGCCGGCGCCGTGATCAACGGTCAGACGGGCGGGATCCTGCTCGTGCTCGTCTTCGGCGCCGGCACCGACTACGCGCTGCTCCTGACGGCTCGGTACCGCGAGGAGCTGCATCGCGTCGAGGACAAGCACGAGGCGATGGCGATCGCCCTCCGCCGCGCCGGGCCGGCGATCGTCGCGTCGGCGGGCACGGTCGTAGCTGCGCTCCTCTGCCTCAGCCTCGCCCAGGTCAATTCCGTGTCCGGCCTCGGCCCGGTCGGCGCGATGGGCGTCGCCGTCGCCGCGGCGGCGATGCTGACCGTCCTCCCCGCGCTCCTGCTTGTCGGCGGCCGACGTGCATTCTGGCCGTTCGTCCCGCGCTACGGCGCCGCGGCGCCGGATCCCGGACGGGGCGCGTGGGGAAGGCTCGGACGCGCGGTCGAGCGGCGGCACCGGCGGGTGTGGGTCGGCTCGGCCGCCGCGCTCGCCCTCCTCGCGCTTGGCATGTTCACGCTCGACGACGACCTGACGACGGCGAACTTCTTCCGCGGGACGGTCGAGGCGGTCGAGGGCCAGCGCCTGCTCGAGCAATCGTTCCCGGCCGGGGCGAGCGCGCCGGCGGTCGTGCTCGTCCGGGACGAGCGGGGAACGGAAGCGGCGCTCGAAGCTGCGCGGAACGCGCCCGGCGTCGCGTCCGTCGGGCGGGTCGAGCGCGGTGAGGCGGGGGTGCGCTTCGACGTCACGCTCACGACCGATCCGTTCGGCGAGCGCGCGTTCGCCGCCGTCGAGCCACTTCGCGAGCGGCTCCGCGCCGCCGCCGGCCCGGGCGTCCTCGTGGGCGGCCCGACGGCGGAGGAGGCGGATCTCCGCAGCGCGACCGACCGCGACACGCGTCTCCTCGTGCCGCTCGTCCTACTCGTCGTCTTCGCGATCCTCGTGCTCCTGCTGCGGTCGCTCGCCGCGCCCGCGATGCTGATGGGCACCGTCGTGCTGTCGTTCCTGGCCGCAATCGGCGGAAGCCTGCTGCTCTTCGAGGCCTTCGCCGACTTCCCCGGCGAGGACCCGAGCTACGCGCTGATCTCGTTCATCTTCCTCGTCGCGCTCGGCGTCGACTACAACATCTTCCTGATGGCGCGTGTCCGCGAGGAGGCGATGCGCGGGCCGACGCGCCAGGCGATGCTGACGGGCCTCGCGGTCACCGGCGGCGTGATCACCTCGGCCGGGATCGTGCTCGCCGGGACGTTCGCCGTGCTCGCCGTGCTGCCGCTCGTCGCGCTCACCCAGGTCGGCGTCACCGTCGCGTTCGGCGTCCTCCTCGACACGTTCGTCGTTCGGTCGGTGCTCGTGCCTGCACTGACGTGGGAGCTCGGAGAGCGGACCTGGTGGCCCCGTCCTCCGCACGCGCACCGGGAGGGCAGCGCGGAATCGGGCGCGGTCGCCGAGGCTGCGTCCGCCGGGCGCTGACGAGAGCGCCTGCACATACTCGCGCGGCGGCGCGCGATGGACGTCCACAGCGTCGACTACCCGTTCACCGCCTCTTCATCGGCGTCCGCCGGGCGAGGCGGACGTCGCCGCTCGCGGAGTCCTGGGCGCCCCGCCCACGACCCGTGTCTCGGCCATCTGTCGGCCTTCTCAGCCGCCGAGCACCGGTAGCCCGTCGGCGATCAGCTTGATGCCGAAGACGAGGAACAGCACCGTCATCACGGCCGCGTTGTGGAGGGCAAGCCACTCCTTCATCGAGTCGAGCGCCGCCCTTGCGTGGTCGCCGCCCACGACGTAGTAGACGACGGGGCCTGCGATCGTGATGCTGCCGAGGAGGACGAAGACGATCAGCGAGACGACTGCGTCCGTTGTCGTCGGGCCAAGCTGGGCGAGCGACGCTCCTGCGCCGGCCGAGAGCAGGAGGTTCTTCGGGTTCACGCCCGCGAGCAGCAGGGCGAGCGTGAATGCCTTGACCGGGGAGAACGCGTCGATACCGGTCATCCACTTCTGCATCTCGGGCTTTGCGCCCGGGGTCGGCCGGCTGCGCCACTGGCGCGCGGCGATCAGGAGGAAGAGGACGCCGACGCCATCGTTCCCCATGAGACGGTGTCACTTGCGGTGCTGTCGGTCGCGGCGTCGCCCGCGTCCGCCGGCGCGTACGCGACCGCGCTCACGATGCCGAGGGCGACGACCCGGCCGGCCAGGAACATCGGCCCGTTCACCCGGGCGTCGAAGTCGTTCTCGATGTAGCCGTGGCTGAACATGAAGTCCTTGCCGATCTTCACGGCCTCCATGCTCTGCGCGCTCAGGCTCGGCACCATGTCCACGTCCTTGCCGCAAAACGCGGGACTTTTCCTTTCGGATCGAATTGCACGTCCAACAACGTGCATTAGGTATGGAGCCGATTATGGAGCTTTCAGATCTGGATCCGCCCCGTGAGGCCGCCGTTTTCGTCTCTTGCGGTTCCTCCTCTTGTCCCCGGTCTGCCTTCGCAGCAGCACCGCTGGCGAGGGGCCGGGATCCAGCCCGGCCCCCTCCCGCTTCGGTGATCCGGATCACGCACTCGCGGGCATGATCCGGAGCTCTCCGGCCCACACCGTCGCGGTCCCGTCAACGCCCGTGAGGTTGCTCCGCTGGTGGACCTGCGCGCCCGCGTACGGGCCGCTCGTGACCGTGCCGTTCAGGACGATGAACCCGGCCGGGGTCCCGTGCCCGTTCAGCTCGGCCGTGAACTCGAAGCTTCCGCCCGTGATCTCCTCGGTCGCCGTTAGCTGGGCGGCCTTGCCGGTGGCGTGGAGGCTCGTGACCTGCATCGCGAGCGTGTCGCCGTCCCCGGTGGTGCCCGCGCACGTCCCGCCGCTGCACGTCTTCGTGTACGTAATCACGATCGGAGCGCTGGACGCGGACGCCTGTGCCGCCCCGAACGCGACGACCCCGACGACCGCCGCGACGGCGGCCAGGAGCAATCCGAAGATCACCTTGATGCTGGTCATGCCTTCCTCCTTGGTTGTCATCGCCTCCTCCCGCACGTGTGACTCGAGCCTGGCGCGGCGCTCGGCGCGCATACGTGGAAGCGATGGGTCATTGCGGACAGTCCTCGGCGAGGTACGCCGCAAATCGGGCCGGCGGGAGCAACCAGACCCAATGCTGTGCCACCCGGACGAGGCCGACTGTCTTCACTACGACGACTCTCGCGGGAATTGATGCGGCCGCGATCACGCCTCGTTCGTCTTCCGCCTTTCATTGTGCAAGGATCGCTGGCTCCGTCGGTTGCCACAATCTGACGAACGTCGTATCTTCAGTTCGTGCCGCGCGTAACGAGGCTTGATTCGCGCGACGTCGATCGCGTTCTCGCGGTCGTCGCCGAGGCGGCGGCAGCAGACGGCCCGCAGCCGTTCGAGTTGCCCGTGATCGAGCGCCTGCTCGAGCTTGTCCGCGCGGATCGAGCCGGCTACTACGAGTACGAGGTCGCTGGCTGCGGCGGACCGAACTTGTTCGACGCCGAGAAGCCGACGTACGACTTCGGCTGGCCCGGCGTCTCCAAGGAACTGTTGTCGTGCTGGCCTCTGCGCGACGGCCAACGGCACGCTACGCAGACTGCAATGAAGTTCAGCGACCTCGCCAACGGGACGGTGCAGCGCCACAACCCTTGGTATGTCGAGGTGATGCGTCCGCGATCGGTCGAGTACGAGTGCAAGCTCTGGCTGCCCTCATCGTCTGGGGTCGTGCGCGGCTTCTTCCTCGTCCGCGGGGTGCGTGACCGAGACTTCGACGAACGCGACCGGTCGGTCCTCACGGTTCTCCGGCCCCATCTGGCTGCGATTCGTGAGAGATGGGAGCGACGACGTTGTCCGCCGGGGCTGACCGAGCGCGAAACCGAGGTGCTACGCCTCCTCCGCCAAGGCCTGACCAACCGCGAGATCGCCGATCGGCTCGTGATCGCGACCGGAACGGTCAGAACGCACCTTGAGAACATCTTCGAAAAGCTCAGCGTCCACACACGCACCGCTGCGCTCGCCCGCGCGTTCGGCCCCGAGGCGTGAACCGGTCCAAGGCGTCGAAACATCCGGGGTCGACCCGAATCTCGATGCGGTGTCGATCGCGGGATTGAAGCCCGCCGCGTCGCTCCCACTCGCCCTCCGCAGGCCGAACGGGCACTCGTGCTCACACAACTCCGCGACGATCCCGATCACCGCGAGCACCTGACGCGCTTGGCGCTTTCGTAGAAGTGATGCGCAGCCGCCGGCGAGACACCACGAGTAGTCATAGTAGACAACGAAGGATGGAGCCTTTGCAGCGCCGCACTTTCACCGTGGCCGATGTTTCCGACGTCGCGGTACAAGGCCTCGACGTTGTTCCCATCCGGGTCGAGCAGGTAAGCCGCGTAGTAACCAGGAGCGTAGTCGCGGTACCCCGGTGCACCAATCGACTGAAAACCGGCCTCGACTCCCGCACGGTGGAAGGCGTCACCTGCTCTTACGCAGCCACGGGCGAGCTCCGCTCGATCCGGAAGTCGGTCCCGTGGATCGTCAGCTCGCCCAGATCGGCGATGAGGGCCTGTACGAGCGGGGTCTTCATGTCAGCGTCCAACGCGGCCTGGTCGGGAAACGTCTCGATGAAGTACAAGACGGTTTCGTCTTCGGAGTCGACGGTGACGATGCTCGTCCCTCCGAGCGCTTCGACATCCGCGCGCAGCTCGAGCATTCGCCGGGAGAGCTCGGCCTGCTTCCCCGGCTTCGCCTGGAACCTGACATTGATGTGAATCTCTCGGCTCATCTCGTCCTCCCGGATCGTCGACGGAGCTTGCTCACCTCGGCTGGCCGCGCCCGGCTCGAACCTTCCATCCCAGCGGACATAACCACGCCCACCTGCGCCAGCGTGCGGCAATGACGCCCGAGGGCGGGTCGCGACGGTCCGCGGGCTTATACGTCCTCGTTCAGCAGTTCACGGGCGATGCGCCACCGCCCGTCGGGCTCTCGGCGCCAGACCATGAGAAAGCGTCTTCGCACCCTCGGCGCATCCGAGCCATTCGGCCCGCTCACCCAGGTCACACGCCCGAGCGTCGCGGCGAACTCATCAGTCCCGAGCGTCGACTCCGCGACGATCTCCATCGACGAGATGCTGATCTGCGGGGCGATGTCGAGGAGGGCAGTCCGTCCCTCGATCGCCGGCACCCCAGGCCCCACGAAGATCGCGTCGTCGGTGTAGAAGTCGACCCAGGTCGTTCGCTCGGAAGACTCGAAAGCCTCAGCCAGAGTCTTCTCAGCTGCGCGGATGTCGGAGATGTCGGACGTCGAAAGCGCCAACTCGCGAAGAGACTACTCCGGACGAGCGCCATCCGACAGCCCAGCGATGGCTCGCCGGGAGCTGCCACGGTGCGGTGCGCGAGCGCCCTCTCGCCTGAGCGGGCTTTCGACCTGAGCGGCACGAGCGATTCGACCCTCTCTTACATGAGCTACGCGATCGTCGCCGTCTTCCTCGTCCCCCTCATTTGATCGTTCTGAAGGTGCGTCCAGACGTCGAGATGCTGAACCAACGAAGCCCAACCTTGCACCAACCGTCTCCGAAGCTGTGCGCCCCGCGCGCACGCGGTCCGGGTGACCTCGAACTCACACGACTCCGTCCACGGTCGGCGTGACTCCTGCTCGTCTCGTGCTGAAGTCCGAAGTCCTTGCTCGGGGTCAGCGTCCGCGGCGCGCGGCCGCCGTGATTGCGAGCGCGGAGCCTGCGGCGAGGAGGGCGCCAGCTACGAGCAGTCCGATGGCGATCCAGAGGATCGTGTCCAGCTCGGCGCCGATGCTCAGCTCTGCGGAGACTCCGCGCGACGCGTCCTCGTTCATCACGACCACCTGCCAGTCCCCGTCCTCCGGCTCCCATTCGAGCGTCCGCTCGCCGGAACCTGCCGTCGACGCGACCCAGAAGGTCTCGTCGTCCGGCTGGCCGGTTGGCGCGCCGCCCGAACGCCGCGTGTACTCCGGGTCACCGCTGTTGTCGAGGTCGTCGACCACGTCGCGTTCGACGCGTCCGAGGTACCGCGTGACGTCGCCGGCCGGCCCGATCCCGACGAACACGGGCCGGTCGCTCTCGCTGCGAATCCGGACCGTGCCGAGGAACGTGTCGAGCGCCCAGTCAGCTCCTTCGGTGTCGAGGTCGGCCCTCTCCGAAACGATCGCGTATGTCGGCGTCGAGAAGTCCTGCGTGGGTGACATGAGGAACCCGTCGTCATCGCGTTGTGCCTGGTCGACCGTGACGAGGGCGCAACCGCCGACGAGGAGCCCGAGCGCGAGCATGCCCGCGATCGCGCCGAGGACGACGAGCGCGATTCGCCCCCCGGTCCAGCCTCTGCGGGCAGGAGGCTCGGCCGGCTCGGCCGGCTCAGCCGCCTCGGCCGGCGCAACTGGCTCGCCGGCGATCAAGGCGGCGGGGGGCACGGCAGCTGCCTCCGCGGGCCTTTCGGTCCCTCCCTGGTCGAGGCGGAACGGCGGGTACTCGTCGCGCATGAGCAGCACGTAGGCGGCGACTCGCGCGACCCACCGGTCGAGCCCGACAACGAAGTCGAAGAGCCCGCCCGGGTACCGCGTGGTGAAGAGCAGCGCCACACCGGCGAAGAGCACCAGGATGCCGATCAGCCCGGTTTCGAAGCCGATACCCCAGAACCAGTCCTCGACGCGTGCCGCGGCGTAGCTGCCGCCTCCCAGCAGGATTCCCGTGACGATGTAGTGCGGTATGGCGAGGAGCCACCACTTCACCAGGACGAGGCCGCGAGAGAGCTGCTCCGGGTATGCGACGTCCAGGCGCGCCGGGTAATCGGGCACGTCGTCGAGCGTGAACGGCGGATAGCGATCGGTGCCCAGCGCGCCGTAGGAGTAGAACGCGACCCGCCACGACCAGCGGAGAACGCCGACGTTGAAGTCGAAGATGCCTCGCGGGTAGCGGCCCGTGAAGAGGATCGCGAAGAACGCGACGATCGTCAGCACGAGCAGCGTCAGCCAGAGGAACGCGAGCACGATGTAGTGCGGGATCGCCAGGAACCACTTCACGAGCCAGAGCCAGCGGCTCAGCCCGGTGTCCAGCTCTCCCTCGATGCGAACTGGGTACGGCTGCGGTCCGTCCACCACCCTCTTCTCCTCCGCGCTTGGCTCGACCCTATAGGCGATAACGGCCGCCTGACTGCTGCTTCTGCGGGCGTGGGACCCATGCTCACCGCGTGCGGCGCTGAGAGGATCCTGTAAGTCCTGGGCCTCGCGCGGCGTTTCGCACCGGAACGCTGATAGGGGTGTGCTCGATGACCAGGTACTCGGCAGACGAAACCGGCTGGACGTCTACTGCACCCGCGACGGCTGGGTGCGCATCAGCGCCAACTACCGCCTGCGTCCCCTCCGCGACGTTCCCGGACTACCTGATCGACGTCAAGAAGGTGATCCACTGGGCGCGTGAGCAACTCACGGGAGTACGGCGGCGATCCCGCTCACGTCGTCGTTGCGGGATCTCGCAGCCGTCCGTCGATCACCGACATCACCACGAAGCGCTTCCTCAACCAGTCGCCGGAAGGTGAGACGCAATGACGACTTCGGTCTCGCCGATCGGCTCGGGCTGCCCGTTCCCGCGCAGGTCGGGATCCGCGGCTCCTTCTCACGACGCGGACGGACGATCCTGACCGTGCTCGCGCTCGCGCTGACGCTGACCTCAGCGGTGGCGACGCTCGGCATGGAGGCATCGCTCGACGTCGGCACCGACCCGGGCGTCGCTCCTCCGATCCCCGGCCTGGACACGCCCCAGTTCGACCCGGTGAACGACGACGCCGGCGAGGCCGAAATCCTCCGTCCCGTCGTCTACAGCCTCTCCGCGCTCCTCCTGTTCGTCGGGCTCGTCAACCTGCTCGCGACGCTGCTCCTCACGACCCGGGAGCGCGTTCGCGACCTCGGCGTGCTCGGCGCCGTCGGGATGACTCCGCGGCAGGTCAGTGGTTCGCTCGTCTCCGAGCAGGCTCTCGTGGCAACGCTGGCCAGGCTCGTGGGATTGCCGCTCGGCCTGCTCATCTTTCGCGGCGCCGTCGGCGCGACCGGGGGCGGGGACGAGTTCGCATACCCGTCGTGGTGGTCGCTCGCGCTTCTCGTGCCCGCGCTCGTCGCGCTCGTCACGCTGCTCGCTGCGCCGCTCGCCCGACGCGCCGCCGCGATCAACGTGGCCGACGCGCTCCGCTTCGAGTAGACGCGTCGACCCAAATGGGAACAGCGGGGGCGCCTGGCCCGTCTAGGTCTCACCGTGTCGAAGAATCCGATGACAGGCTTGCGTCGTTCGCCGTACCGCCCGCTCGCGTACAGGCGATCGTGGGTGGTGTCGTGTCTCATCGGGGCGTTACTCGTGCCGCCTCCCTCCGTGTCGGCGCATAACACTGGGCAAACCTGGATCACCCGAATGGCGCAGGACGCGGTGAAGCGGACCGTGTTGGTGCAGCTTCCGGCGCGCACAGAGCGCGCCCTCACGGCAGAGATCGCCCCGTTGAGGCAGCGGTACGCCATGCTCGAGCAGGTTGCATGGTTCGAGGGTGATCACCAGGCGTCGGCGCGCTTCCACAACTTCTGGTACAGGCTTTCGACCGCGGGCAAGATCGTGCAGAGAGGACTCCCGGTGCGTGCGGCCGAGTGCACCGGGGCGGGAGCGGCGGTCCGGCCTGAACGTTTCCGCCACTTCCGTTGCACGGTCAGTTCGCACGCGGTCGCGATCCCGGTTGCCGACCTGGTGAGCTCAGACGACGGCCCGTTCCCCGCGTTCGCCGAGCGGGAACCACGGATGATCGGTCCCTATCGCGCCCGCCTCTTCGTTCACGCGACTGGCGGCAGGACGCCGGCGTCCCGACAGCTCGGAGAGGCAACCGCTCTCACCCCCTAGCCGGACAGATAGAAACTGTGCAGCAAGACGTTGCGAGAGCCTGCGAGGGAGGTAGCGAATGAGCGCAAAGAAGGCCACACAGAAGTCCGCAAAGCGCACCACCGCGACCAACAAGAAGTCCGAGGGCTTCTCGGCCGCGGAAAAGGCGGCGATGAAGGAGCGCGCCAAGGAGCTGAAGGCGGAGGCGGCCAAGGCCGACGGGGAGAAAGCCCTGCTCGAGAAGGTCGCCGAGATGAAGGGGACGGATCGCGCCATGGCCACCCGCCTCCACGCGCTCATCACGGAGGCCGCGCCGGCCCTCTCACCGAAGACCTGGTACGGCATGCCCGCGTACGCCAAGGACGGCAAGATCGTCTGCTTCTTCCAGGACGCGGCGAAGTTCAGCGCGAGGTACGCAACGTTCGGGTTCAGCGACGAGGCGAACATCGACCAGGGGGCGATGTGGCCGACCTCCTGGGCGCTCAAGGAGCTGACCGCCGCCGAGGAGAAGAAGATCGTCGCGCTCGTGAAGAAAGCGGTGCGCTGAGGGCGCTGTCAGCGTCCGAGCGTGCGGGCGAGTTCGCGGCTGACGCCCGTGTGATTGACCCGCCAGCGGAAGAGCTCGATGCTCACGCCGAAGTGCTCGGCGCCGCGCTCGAGATCACCGTCGAGAGTCATCTGGCGCAGCGCGCCCTCGCGCGGCACGAGCAGGGCGGCGCCAAGCCAATCGGCCTCGGCCTCTTCGCGTTTGTCCCAGTAGCGGCAGCCGCCGGCGCCGAGCGCGGGTTTCGGCTCGTGCTCGAGGAGGACGTGCGAGAGCTCGTGCGCCAGCGAGTTCGCGCGCCGGCCCTGCGGCTCCCTCGGGTTGTAGACGATCAGCCGTCGTGTGCCGGCGCAGACCGTCGTCGCGGAGAATCCGGCGTCGTCCGAGATCAGCCGGCGGATGCTTGCGTCTTTGGCCCCGTGCCGGCGAAGCTCTCGCAGGGTGACGACTTCGATGCCGAGGTGGTCGGCGAGGGCGAGACAATCGAGCGGCTGCCAGAGCTCGACGCTGAGCTCGGCGCGAACGGACTCGGCGAGTCGCTCGGCATCGGCTTTGAAGCCGCGCCGCAGTTCATCCGCCACCGTCAGGACTCCTTGACCAACCGCCTGTACGCAGCCTGAAAGATGTCCTCGAGCGCCTCCGCCTCTTCGGCGCTGATGTTGCGGGATGAGCGCAGGTACGACGAGACCATCGCGAAGGGGTCGGGTTCCTGCTCAGCCCCGGCTCTCTTCGAGCGCATGAACGGTTCCGCGGGCATCTCGAGCCACCTCAGTAGCGTCGCAAATGTGTCCACGTCCGGACGCTTCCCCTGCGCCATCCGGCTGAACGTCGAGGGGCTGACGTCGAGCTCGCGCGCGACGTCGCGCCAGCTCGTCCGAGCGGCTTTACGCTTGCTGTCGAGCGCGGCGTAGAGGGCTTCGACGTCGACGGTCGTGTCGGGCATATCGTTCGACTGTAGCATCGACGTTTGACGACCGACACAGGATTGCTATACTCGAACCTCGTTCGACTCAAGCAATTCCAAGCGGAGAAGGGAGCGCGATGAACACCACACCGATCGTCCTGGTTCCCGGGTTCTGGCTCGGTGCGTGGGCGTGGGACGAGGTCGCCGCCGCCCTGCGCGCCGACGGGCCACGACGTCACGGCGCTGACGCTTCCCGGTCTCGAGTCGGCCGACGCCGACCGGTCCTCGATCACGTTCTCCGACCACGTCGACGCGATCTGCGAGGCGGTGACGGCAGCGGGGACGCCGGTCGTGCTCGCCGTGCACAGCGGGGCGGGGTTCACCGGCTACGCCGCGAGCGACCGGGTTCCGGAGCGGATCGCGGCCATGGTCTACGTCGACTCCGGCCCCGGCAAAGGAGCCATGGATGCCGAGTTCGACGGCGTCGACAAGCCCATGGTCTGGGAGGAAATCGCGAAGGAGGAGAACCTGGACGGGCTCAGCGAGGAGCAGCTCGAGACGTTCCGGCAGCGGGCGGTCCCGCAGCCCGGTGGCGTCCTGCGCGAGGCCGTCGAGCTGACGAACGACGCGCGCCTCGACATTCCGTCCACGATGATCTGCACGGGCTACACCTCCGAGCAGTACAAGGACGCGGTCAAGGAGGGTTACGGCTGGCTCGCCGGCGTCACCGAGCTGCGCAACGTGACCTGGGTCGACCTGCCGACGAGCCACTGGCCGATGTGGTCGCGCCCGCAGGAGCTCGCCGCGATCATCGGCGACGTCGCACGAGGCACCGCCCCCTAGACGCTCGCGACGAGGCGCAGCATCGCCTCGACGGCCTGCTGGCGCGAAAGCCCTTGCCGGCGGACCAGCGAGCGCCAGGTCTCGAACTCGAGCGCGTGGCCGATGACGGCGCGCACGGCCTTCCGTCGCGGCCAGCCGCGCGCGAGGTCGTCGGCAAGCTCCCGCGCGGCCTCGACGGTGTCCGCCATGGCCTCCGCGTGTGCCGGAACAAGCGGAGCATCGCGCAGGAGGATCCCGAGATCGGACTCGACATCCTCGTACCACGCGTACACGTCGGCGAGCACGCCGCGGAGTCGCTGCTCGGGGACGTCGAGCTCGAGCCATCGTCGGACGTCCGGTCGTGGGTGTTGGCCTCGCCAATGCGCGGAGCAGGCGCGAACGAGCGTCCGGTCGTCGGGAAAGTGCGCGTAGACCGTGTGCCGCTCGACGCCGGCGCGCTCCGCAATCGCCGAGATCGTTGTGTGCGCCGGACCGACCGACGTGTGCAGCTCGACCGTCGCCTCGACGATCCGCTGCCTCGTCTCGGCCTGCCGCCGCGCGCGCTCCTTCAGCTCATATCTTCGCTTCATTGCACACCAGTGTACCCCGATCCTTGACAAGCGCGCCAACTCAATCCTAGAATCGCTGCACATTGACGTGCAACGAAAGGAGTCACTGTGTTCACCTTCGATCTCGATGACTTCGAGCTTCACCCGGCGGGGCCGGGCTTGCGTGTGAGCTTCCCCCTCCACAGCGCGACCGGGACGGCGAGCACGGCCACCGTGCTGTTCGAGCTCGACCCAGGCGCGGAGCTTCCTGTGCATACGGACAGCGCGGAGGAGCTCCTCGTCATCGTGCAGGGCACGGCCGAGGCGAGCGTCGGAGACGAGGTAGGTCGGATCGCGAAGCATGAGGTCGCGCTCGTGCCGCCGATGGCGCCGCACGGGTTGCGAAACATCGGCGACGACGTGCTTCGGGTCTTCGGCACGTTCTCGAGCTCGACCGTCGTCTCGACGTTCGAGCGGCCGTTGGAGCCGGGCGGGCCGCAGGTGATCGTGATCGGAGCGCCGGTCGCGATCGCCGCTCACCTCGCGGAGGCCGTCGCCGCGTAGCCGCGTGCGGGCCGCAACGTCTGCGCCTCGAGCGGCGCTGAGGCTCACCATCGACCGAGCTAGGCTCGGTCGATGGAGTTCAGGATCCTCGGACCGCTCGAGGTGCGCGACGGCGAGCGCGTCCTCGCGCTCGGAGGAGCTCGTCGCCGGGCCGTACTCGGCCTCCTGCTCCTGGACGCGAACCGGGTTGTCTCGGTCGACGGGCTCGTCGACGGCGTCTGGGGCGACGCTCCGCCGGCTTCGGCTCACGCGTCGCTTCAGAACCATGTCTCGCGCCTGCGCGACGTGCTCGGCGACCGGCTCGAGACCCGGGCACCCGGGTACCTGCTTCGGGTCGGGCCCGACGAGCTCGACCTCGACCGCTTTCGGCGCCTGGTCGACGAGGCGCACGGAGCGGAAGCAGCCGCCGCGGCGCCAAGGCTGCGCGAGGCGCTGTCGCTCTGGCGAGGCGCACCGCTCGCGGATCTCGCCGGAGAACCGGCGGGACTCGCTGCTGCCCACCTCGACGAGCTTCGGCTGGCCGCGCTCGAGACCCGTGTCGAGGCGGACCTCGCGCTCGGTCGCCACACGGCGCTCGTGCCCGAGCTCGAGGAGCTCGTCCAGCTGGAGCCGTACCGGGAGCAGCTGCGCCGGCAGTTGATCCTCGCGCTGTACCGGTCCGGCCGCCAGGCCGACGCGCTCGAGGCGTACGTGGCTGCGCGGCGCGTCCTCGACGAGGTCGGCGCACAGCCCGGTCGTGAGCTCAGGGAGCTGCACCGGGCGGTCCTCCAGCAGGACGCCTCCCTGGACATGCCGGCCGGTGCCGCGACTCCGCCTGCCTCGCGTCGGCGCGCCGAGGAGCGGCGGACGGTCACGGTGCTTACCGCGGACGTGCTGCTCGAGTCCTCGCCGGAGGACCCGGAAGCCCGCCGTGCCGCGCTGCGCGAGCGGAGCGGCCTCGTCGAGCGCGAGCTCGAGAGTCACGGTGCCGCGGTGCAGGTGCTCGGCGGCGGAGGAGTGCTCGCCGTCTTCGGCGTCCCGACGGCGCGGGACGACGACTCGCTGCGGGCGATCCGCGCCGCGTTCGTGCTCGGCGCCGCGCAGCTCACCAGCCGCGTCGCGCTCGCGACGGGCGAGGTGGTCACGGGCGATCCGTTCGTCGCCGGCGCCCCGGTCGAGCACGCGCTCGGCCTCCGCGACACTGCGGCTCCCGGCGAAGTTCTCGCCGAGGCGCGAACGTGGCGGCTCGTCCGCCACGCGATCGCGGCGTCTCTCCGCGACGACGGGGCCTGGGTGATCGAGTCGATCGATGCTGACGCCGCACCACTCGCGCTGCACCTCGAGACTCCGATCGTCGGGCGCGCGCGGGAGCTCGAGCAGATCGCCGACGACTTCGAGCGGGCCGCGCAGGAGGGCCGTCCCCACCTCGTCACGGTCTTCGGAGCTCCGGGCATCGGGAAGACGCGCCTGGCAGTCGAGTGCGTGCAGCGCCTTCGCGATGCGGCCACACCGGTCTTCGGTCGCTGCCGTGCAGGCGACGAGGCGTCAACGTATGCGCCGCTCCGCGAAGTCCTGGAAGGGCTTGCCGAGGGCGATCTCGAGACGTGGATTCGCGGACGCCTCGAGCCGGAGCTCGCGGCCTGGCTCACCGCGGCGATCGGTGTGGGCGGCGAGCCGGGCAGGCCGGAGGAAACGGCCTGGGCGGCGCGGCGGCTGCTGGCCGGGCTGGCGCACGACCGGCCGCTGCTCGTCGTCCTGGACGACGTGCACTGGGCCGCGCCGGCGTTCCTCGATCTCGTCGAGTCGCTCGTCGAGCTCGCCCACGCTCCCGTGCTCGTCCTCTGCCTCGCCCGTCCCGACCTCCTGGACCTGAGGCCGCAATGGGGAGGCGGTCGACTGAGCAGCTCTTCGGTGCTCCTCGACGCGCTGACGGAGGCGGAGTCCGACGCGCTGCTCGACCGACTCGCGGAAGCGAAGGTCGAGCCTGCGGCGCGCGAGCGAATCGTCTCGGTTGCGGAGGGCAACCCCCTCTTCATCGAGCAGCTACTCGTGGCCGCCCTGGAAGGGGACGCCGAGGCCGTACCGGATTCGATCCAGACGCTGCTGGCGGCGCGGCTCGACCGCCTCGACGACCGGGACCGCAGCGTGGCGCAGGCCGCCGCAGTCTCCGGAACGTCGTTCACGACCGAGGACGTCGCGGAGCTCGTGGAGGCGGACCCCTCGGCGTCCCTGCTGACCCTCGTCCGCCGCGAGCTCGTTCGTCCCGGCGAGGCCGACGACCCAGGCGGCGCGGGCTGGTCGTTCCGGCACAGCCTGATCCGGGACGTCGCGTACGGCACGCTGACCAAACGTCGGCGCGCCGAGCTCCACGAGCGACTCGCCAAGCTGGCTAGCAAGCGTGACGGCGAGGTCGATCTCCAAGCCGGCTACCACCTCGATCGAGCCGTAACCGCCAGGCGCGAGGCCGGCGAGCAAGGCGCCACCGTCGATGCGCTCGCCGTTCGCGCCGTCGAGCACCTCGCGCGCGCGGGCGTCGCGGCGTACGAGCGCGACGACCTGGCTGCGGCGGCGTCGCTGCTCGCCCGGGCGAACGCACTCTTGCCTCGCGAGTCGCTCGAGCGGCTCGAGCTGCTGCCCAAGCTCGCGGCGGCGTTGGTCCATCGCGGCGATGTCGCCGCCGCTCAGTCGATGTTGGCCGAGGGCTACGCGACCGCCGTCGAGCTCGGGGAGGCCAGACTGGCAGCACGCGCGAGGCTCGCGGCCGGCCTCGCGCTGCTGATGACCGAAGCCGCCGTGCCGCCGGAGCAAATGCTCCGGGACATCGAGGAGGCCGTCCCCGTGCTGGAGCAGGCCGGCGATTACGAGGGCCTCGCCATGGCCGAGATGCTCCGGTTCCACGCGCTCGACCGGGCCGGTTCTCACGGTCCGGAGGTGGGGTTTCCGCTCGCCGTGGCGTACGCCCGCCAGGCGAACGCGCGCCATCTCGAGCGCTCCGTGATGAACTGGATCTGCATCACGCTGCCCCGCGGGACACTGCCCGTTGACGAGGCGATCGCACGGGCGACCGAGATCCTCGACGCTTCCAGCTCGACCTATACGCGGGCGTCCGCGATGGGGGCTCTCGGTCTGCTTCGCGCCATGAAGGGCGAGTTCGACGATGCGCGGTACCTGGTCGAGGAGGATCGTAGGATGCTCGAGGAGCTCGGGGCGCGCCACGACGTGGCGGCACACGCGATCGCCGTGAGCGAAGTGGAGGCGATCGCCGGCGACGACGCGGCTGCCGAGCGGATCCTGAGGGCCGGCCTCGAGGCGGTCACCGCGTTCGGAGACGAGCACTCCGTGACGAACGTCGCCTGGCGCCTCGGTCTCGCGCTCGCGCGGCAAGGGCGTTACGACGAAGCCGAGCCGTTCGTTCGAGTCGCGCAACGCTCGGGACATCGCGGCTTCTGGGTCGACCTGTGGTGGCGGGTCGTCCTCGCTCTGATCGAGGCCAACCGCGGCAACGCGTCGGGCGTGAGCGCGCTGGTCGACGAGGTGACTGCGCGACTGGCGTCCGTCGACGAGAGCGGCTTCCACGCGGACGCGCTCCTCGAATGCGCGGACGCGCTCCGGGCAGCCGGACACGACGAGGAGGCGGCGACGCTCGTCTCCGGGGCGGCTCGCATCGCCGAGCGGCTCGGCTATGTAGTCGCGCAGCGCAGGGCCGAGCAGGCTCAGCGCGCGCTGACGGCGTAGGCGACACGGCGCGGGCCGGCGTTCGAGATCACGAGGAGCGGGTTCGCGAGGCGCGGGTTCCGCAGGAGCGCTGCCGGTACGACCAGCGTGCGCGTACGGCCGTGGTCGGTCACGCGCGGAACCAGGTATCCGCTCTGCGCTGGTTCGCCCGCCACGTCGTTCTGGAGCTCGTACACGAGCGTCGCCGTTGCGCCCGCTGATCCGCGCGGGAAGCTGATCGTGAGGGAGCGGCCGCTGGTCCGCGGGAGCGCGAGACGCAGGTAGTGGATCGAGAGCGGTGCGGCGCCCGCGCGGTGGTCGGCCCCGCGCCGGACGACGGCGGCCGGCGCGATCGCGTCGGCGTGCTCGGCGGCGACCGAGAGCGCGAAGCGGTGGAAGGCCGGCGCGAACGGCCTCCCGCTCGTCCGCGCATACGTCGAGATGACGGTGCGCTCCCCCTCCCCCACGACGGGCCGCGTCGCCAGGCGCGTGAGCAGCTCCGGGACGAAGGCGGGCACGCGCGCGTCGAAGTACCGCCAGAAGAGCTGCGCGCCGTAGCCCTGGCTCGCCAGGCCCCGAGCGGGGGCGGAGAGCCAACGGCGAAGCTGGAGCGTCGTAACGAGGTCATCGAGCTCCGGGTTCACGCGGCCCTCGACCGCGGCGGCCGTGCCCTCGAGGATCCAGGTCGGGATCGGCGGGTCGGGGTCACGGAAGTACGCGAACTGGACGAGATGGAACAGCTCGTGCGCGACCGTCGCGTGGACGCTGGCGAAGCTGCGCTCCGCACTCGGGTCGAGGTTGTTCGCGATCACGAGGAAGGCGCCGCCCTCGGCCCGTCCGGACGGGAACGCCACGCCGAGCGTCCCGGGCGAGAAGCGGGAGACGTAGAGGTCGGGCCGGGAGTCCGGCCCGCCGGTATCAGGGTGCGGCATCAGGAAGCCTCGCCGCACGAAGTAGGCGAGCGTGCGGTCGGCCGCCTCGCCGACGCGCTCGACGTAGTCGGGAACCGCGTCGAGATCGTCGTCGTTGAGCGGCGGCGCGTCGATGCCGAGCACGACGTAGTGGACGACCACGGACCGCGACGAGTACGTGAGCTCCGGCGAGCTGTAGTCGTTGTACAGCTGGAAGTCGTTCGGCGCGACCGCCGTCTGCACATTCGGCACGTTGCTCGGCCGCGGCCGCTTCGTCCCCGCCGCTGCGGGGGCAGCCTGGATCAGAAGAAGACCTCCGAGCGCTGCCGCCGCTAACTGCCTCCAGTACATGGATCGCAGCGTGGCGCCGTCCGCTCACACTGGGCCAACAGTCCGCCAACAGGCGGATTGCACTAGTGCTTTGACTCGGTACGGAGGGAACCGGGCACCACGCCCGGCTTCCTCCGTACTGCAGTCGGTGTCTTAGCTCGGGTCGGGCGGGTTGAGACTGTCGCCCGGATTGGGCCTGACGAAGCCGTGACCCTCGACGTCGTCGTCGTCGTCGGCTTGGGACGGGTCGGGCGGGTTGAGGCTGTCGCCCGGATTGGGCCTGACGAAGCCGTGCCCCTCTACCTCTTCTTCGAGAGGCTGATCGGTTTCCGGCACTCCGACTCCCTTCGTTGTGAAGCGGTCGCTAACCAGACGGCGCGAATCCGGGACATCTTCCCCCGTTTGCCGCAAGCGCGCAATGGAACCCTGCGATCCTGCGCGCGTGGGCGCGGCGAAGCACATGCTCGGCGATTCCGCCCGGGCACTGCGGAGCGTCTTCGCAAACCCGGGCCTCCGGCGGATCGAGGTGGCACGTGCGGCCAGCGCGATCGCGGTCTCCGCCTACGCGATCGTGTTCGTCGTCGTCGCCTACGAGGCGGGTGGCGCGGCAGCCGTAGGGCTCGTCGCGGCCGTGCGCATGTTCGCCGTCTCGCTCGTCTCGCCGTTCGGCGCACTGCTCGGCGATCGCTTTGCACGGAAGCGCGTCATGGTCGTCTCGGACCTGGCGCGCACCGCGGTCTTGCTCGTTGCCGCCGCTGCCGTCGCTGCGGACCCGACGACCGCGACGGTCGTCGCGCTCGCAGCCGTCGCGTCGGTGACAGGCACCGCGTCGGGCCCGGCACGCGCGGCGCTGATGCCGTCGTTGGCGAGAACGCCCGAGGAGCTCGCTGCGGCCAACGTCGCGGGGACGACGACGGACAGCGTTTCGGCCCTGCTCGGCCCGACTCTGGGGGGCCTGCTCCTCGCCATCGCGGAGCCCGAAGTCGCATTCGCCGGCGCGGCGGTCCTCTCTGGGCTCTCGGCTGCGACCGTCGCCGGGATCGCGGTCGACGAGGGTCGCCGCAGAGAGGCGCGGCCACGGAGCCGCCGGCTCAGCCGCGAGGCGCTCGAGGGCTTCCGCTCGGTCTTGGCAGAGCCACGGGCCCGCGTGATCGTGGCCCTGTACTTCGTCGAGAGCCTCGCCGTCGGAATCTTCGGCGTCGCCATGATCGCCGCCGTGATCGACGTGCTCGAGCTCGGACAGGCCGGAGTCGGCCTCGCGAGCGCGGTGATGGCCGCCGGCGGTCTCGTGGGGGCGTTCGTCGGCCTCGCGCTCGGCGGCCGTCGGCTCGCCGTCGCGCTCGGCGCCGGCGTGCTCGTCTGGGGCTCCGCCGTCGCGCTCGTCGGAGCGTGGCCGACGCCCGCCTTCGCCCTGATGTTGCTGGCAGTCGCGGGCCTGGGCGACACCGTGGCGGACGCGTCCGGTCTCACGATCCTCCAGCGGACGGTCCCGGAAGACGTCCTGTCCCGGGCCTTCGGCGCGCTCGCGATGATCCTGTGGGGCGCCGCCGCTCTTGGCGCGATCGCGTCGCCGGTGCTCATCGAGCTGCTGGGGATTCGCTGGACGCTGGTGGCGGCAGGCGCGCCGGTTGCCCTGCTCGCGCTCGCCGTCTGGGGCTCGCTGCGCAGAATCGACGCGGCGACCGCGCCGTCACCCGTGGTCGACTTGCTGCGCGCCGTGCCGCTGTTCGCGCCGCTCCCGCTGCCGGCGCTCGAGCGCCTTGCGGAGGCCGCGACTCCACTCGCGGTACCGGCGGGGACCGACCTTGTGCGAGAGGGGCAGACCGGCGATCGGTTCTACGTCGTCGAGCGCGGCGACGTCGCGGTGACCGTGAACGGGCGAAGCGTGGCAACGCTCGGCCGCGGGGACCACTTTGGCGAAATCGCGCTCTTGCGCGACGTACCGCGGACGGCGACCGTCACTTCGCTCGGCAACGCCGAGCTGTACGCCGTCGATCGCGAGGAATTCGTCGGGGTCGTGACCGCCGACGCCGCCGCGCTCGAGGCGGCGTCCGCGGTGATCGGTTCGCGCCTCGCCCATGGTGTCGAGAGCGCGGCGGCACGATGAGCGAAGAGGCGATCTTCTTCTCGACGCCGGGCGAGTTGCGCGACTGGCTCGAGCTGCATCACGCGACAGCGTCCGAACTCTGGGTTGGTTTGTACAAGAAGGCATCCGGCCGACAGTCGCTGACCTGGCCCGAGATCGTCGACGAGGCCCTCTGCTTCGGCTGGATCGACGGGAAGGTCCAGAGCATCGACGAGCACCGGTATCGACAGCGGCTCACACCCCGCAAGCGAAACAGCAACTGGAGCGAAGTCAACATCGCTAAGGTCGCCGAGCTCCGCAAGCAGGGTCGGATGACGCCGGCCGGCGAGGCTGCGTTCGCTGCGCGGCGCGAGGAACCACCCGGGACGCTTTCGTACGAGCGGCGCCACGAGGCGGCGTTCGACGCCGAGCAGGAAGCGATGTTCCGCGCGAACAAGCGGGCGTGGGAATGGTTCTCCGCGCAGACACCGTCGTACAGGACGTCGGCCACGTTCTGGGTCGTGAGCGCCAAGCGGCCCGAGACGCGCGCCCGACGACTCGCCACGCTCGTCGAGTGCTCCGCCGAAAGACGACGCGTTCCACCGCTGGCGGGCTGAAGCTCGTTGACGTAGACCGAGGTCTGTCTGCCTCTCCGCGCATGATCGACCGTGAAGTGGTGTCCGCGGTTGCCGGAGCGAGCAGGCTGTGTTCTTTCGGCTGAGCAGCCTCGAACTCGGGCTGCTGATCTTCGCGATCGTGCTCGGCACGACGCTCCTCGGTGTCGCCGCGGGGCGCCGGCTGCGGGCACACGCGGATTCCCTGCGCGAGCCGGTCGGCGTCCTCCAGGCCGCGCTGCTGGGGCTCGTCGCGCTCATCCTCGCCTTCGGCCTGACGCTGGCCGTCGGACGCTACGACTCTCGCCGGGCAGCTGTGGTGGACACAGCGAACGCGATCGGGACGACGTACCTGCGCGCCCAGACACTGCGAGAGCCGATGCGCTCGCGCTCGCTCGAACTGCTCGAGCGCTACACCGACACGACCATCCGCCTCTCAGTGTCGGTCCCGCAGAGCGCGGCCGCTCGGGACGCGGTCGCGGACGGGGATCGCCTCCACCGCTCGCTCTGGCGCCTGGGCGGCGAGGCGCTCGCCGGCTCTCCCACCGACAGTGCGCCCCGCCTCTACATCGAGACCCTGAACGAGATGATCGACATGCAGACGGTGCAGGTCTCCGCGCTGAACAACCGCGTCCCTGGCGCAGTGCTCGTGTTCGAGGTGATTGGCGCCTCGATCGCGCTCGGCCTGCTCGCCCTCTACCTGGCGATCCTCGCGCGCGGCGTGATCAGCGTCGTCCTCGCCGCCGCGTTCGTCTCGATGCTGCTGCTTGTCACCTTCGACCTCGACCGGCCGGTGCGCGGGCTCGTGCGCGTCCCCGACACGCCGCTCGTCGACCTGCGCGCGTCGATGGAGCTGCCGCCGGCAGCCCGCGCACCAGGCGGGCCGTAGCGAGGTCCGCTATCGCAGGGTGACCGTCCGCGACGTGCTCGTCTCGTTACCGAGAGCGTCCTTCGTGGTGAGCAAGACACTCGCGCTCCGGGCGGCCCTCGGCGGACGGATCCGAAGCGTCACCGTTGCTTGCCCAGATGCCGTCGAGCCTTGCTTGAAGGCGAGCGCCGCGCGCCCAGCCTGAACGTCCACCGTGTACGAGACAGGCGCGCTGGGATCGCGGACCACCAAGCCGACCCGCAACGTGTACGTGCGGACCCGCAGGCGAAGCTTGCGCGGCGTCGTGGTGAACGTCTCGATCGTCGGCGGATCCGCGTCGAAGTCGACGACGCCCTGCCAGTTCGTCCTGTAGACGATGCTCTCGAACACATTCGGGTCGCCGCTGACGAGCGTGCCCGTGTAGGTGCCGAGTCCGCGCAACGTGGCGTAACGGCCCGTGCCCTCGACGATCCTCCACGTGCCCGTACCACCGTGCTCGCTCCGCACAGTCGGCATGTCGGCCGTGAAGCTGCCGCTGCCGTCGTCGCACGTGTGGGTGCGCAGGACGTTGAGCATTCCCGCCACATCCGTGGACTGACGGGCGTCGTGGGCCTGTCCCGCGGTGCAGAAAGGCGCCGACGCGGCGAAGCGCCCGTCGTGCCGGACCCCGCCGGAGAACGTGGAGTCGACGGAGTGCGCGCCGTCGAACGTCAGCAAGAACGGTGCCGGAGCGGCAGTCGCACGTACGGAGAGGCAGGCGAACACCACTGCCACGCCCGCGGCGACCGCAACGCCGACGAGCCTCACTCGGGTCGCTCGGGCCTCAGTCATGGAGACACTTCCAGTGATCATCGTGTTCCTTCCTTGTCGGTTCCCTTTGGCACGCCCAGCATCCGTGGCGCCGGTTGACGCCCACTGGAGGCGTGGTAGAGAGTCAGTTGAGGCGTAGTCCCGCGTCGGAGGGCGGAGAGATGGAGTTTCGGATCCTCGGCCCGCTCGAGATCCGCGATGGGCAGCGAACGGTCGAGCTCGGCGCCGCGAAGCAACGCGCGCTGCTCGGCGTGCTCCTCCTGCACGCGAACGAGCTCGTCCCGACGTCGCGGCTGGTGGACGAGCTCTGGGGGGAGCGTCCGCCCGCGACCGCAGAGAAGCTCGTGCAGGGCTACGTCCATGCCCTCCGCAAGCGGCTCGACGCCGACGTCATCGTGACGCAGGGGCCCGGCTACAGGCTGCACGTCGCGGCGAATAGCCTCGACCTGCTGGAGTTCGAGCGCCTGATCGCCGAGGCGCGCGAAGCGCCGCTTCCGGAGGCGGTGGAGCTACGGCGGGACGCGCTCTCGCTGTGGCGTGGGCGACCGCTCGCAGACGTGGTCATCGACGGGTCCGCACGGTTCGCGCTCGCCCAGCTGGAAGAGCTCCGCCTGAGCACGCAGCTCGAGCGGATCGAAGGCGAGCTCGAGCTCGGCCGGCATGCGGCCATCGTCGGAGAGATCGAGTCGCTCGCCGCGGCGCACCCGTACCAGGAGCGAGTGCACGCGCTCCTCGTGCTTGCCCTCTACCGCTCGGGGCGGCAGGCGGACGCCCTCGCCGCCTACCAGGCGCTTCGCCGGAGGCTCGCCGACGAGCTCGGGCTTCAGCCGAACCAGGAGCTGCGCGACCTCGAGGCGGCGATCCTGCGGCAGGACGAGTCCCTCGCACAGCGCGAGCCTGACGACGGCGTCATCAAGCCGGCGCTGCCGCCGGTCGAAGCTCCCGGCGACGCGCCGCCGGGCCGCTCTCGAAGGGCCCGCGGCCTCGTCGTGGCAGCCGCCGTCGCCCTGGTGCTCGCCGGCGCAGCGGTCGCGGCCGTGGTCCTCCGCGACGAGCCGGCGACGGTCGCGGTCCCGCCGAACTCGGTCGCCGTGATCGATCCCGAGCGCAACCGCGTCGTCGACGCCGTTCCGGTCGGCCTTCGGCCCGGCCCGGTCGCCGCGGGCACCGGCCCGGTCTGGGTCGCCGTTGTCGAGGACCGGACGCTGACGCGAATCGCTCCCCGAACGGGACGCGTCCAGAAGAACGTCCCGCTGCCCGCGACGCCGACGGGGCTCGCGGTCGGCTACGACGCCGTCTGGGTCGCGCACGGCCGAAGCGGCCAACTCTCCAAGGTCGATCCGACCTTCGGGCGCGTGACGGACACGATCGACGTGACGAGGACCGCGTTCGGGACGTCGACGGGCAGCGTCGCGGTCGGTTTCGGCGACGTCTGGGCCGTCTACGGCGACTCGACGCTTGCACGCGTCGACCCGAGGGCGTTCCGCCGCACGGGTGCGACCTTCGCGGGCATCCGTCCAGCCGGCAGTCGCCGTCGGCGCCGGGTCCGTCTGGGTCGCGAACGGTGGCGGGCAGACGGTGGAGCGCTTCAACCCGGCGACTTTCGAAGAGGGGCCCGTCGCACCGCCGATCAGCGTCGGCAACCGGCCGACGGGGATCGCGTACGGGGAGGGAGCCGTCTGGGTCGCGAACGGCGGCGACGACACCGTCTTCCGCATCGACCCGAATGGGCACTCGGTCAGGTCGATTCCGGTCGGCGACGAGCCCGCAGCCGTCGCGGTCGGCGCCGGCTCGGTGTGGGTCGCGAACGCCGGCGACGGCACCGTCTCGCGGATCGATCCGGTGACCTACGAGGTCGAGACGATCGACGTCGGCGGCGCGCCGGCCGGGATCGCCGTCGCGGCGGGACGCGTCTGGGTGACGGTGCGCGAGCGGTAGCGGCGAACCGGCGCGCTACGGCTTCAGGCAGGCGGCGGTCAGGTCGAGCACCGGGCGCAAGACGATGCAGCCGACCCGCTTCGACACGAGCGTCGGCTCGTCGAAGAACTCGATCGGGACGAGCGGCGCCGCCTTCCGCGCGAGCTCGACGTCGAGCGCTCCGTACTTCTCGTAACGCGCAGCGCCCTCGAGGCGCGCAGCGAGCCGCATCAGCCGGTTGTACTTCGGCGAGTCGAAGCGGCCGAGGTTCGTCCCCCCGATGAAGCGGGCGTCGAGCAGCCGGTTGACGTACGCGTAGGGGTCGATGTAGTCGGGAGCCCAGAGCATGATCGCGATGTCCCACGGCTCGCCGGGAACGCCCAGCGGGCCGAGGTAGCCCGAGTTCGTGACGTGGAACGGGACCGGTCGCAGCTCGACCTCGAGGCCGATCTCGGCGAGTTGGCGCTTCGCCAACTGCGCCAGCGCGAGCGGTTGCGGGAAGTTGGGCACGTAGAAGACGGCCGTGCCCGCGCGCGTGTGGCCGCGGGCGAGGTCCTTCGCCCGTCGGACGTCGGAGCTCGTCAGCGCGTTGATGCGCGCGTCGCGGAACCCCGGGACGAGCGAGGGCAAGTACTGATCGGTCGGCGTGCCGCTGCCCTGCGCTCCGGCGGTGGTTCTCGAGAGCGCGCGACGATTCAGCGCGAGATTGACGGCACGCCGAAGGTTCGGGTTGTCCTTGAACAGCGGTCGGGAAGAGTTCAGGACGAGTGCCCGCAGCGTGAATCCCGGCCGGACGAAGAACTGGGACTTGTTCAGCCCGTACTTCGCCGCCAAACCTCGGCTCGGGTCGAGATAGATCGGCGCGGGGACGTAGCTCCAATCCGCCTCGCCGCGCTCGACGCGGTCGAGGAGCTCGCCCGCCGACCTCGGCCGCAGGTCGACGTTGAACCCGTCGACGTGGTGTGGGCGGCGGCCGCCGTAGAACCGGTTGCGCCTGATCACGACCCGTTCTCCGGGCCGGTAGTCGGCAACGTAGTACGGCCCGGCGGACGCGTACGTATCGACGCCTTCCGGGTCCACGTGAAGACCGGGCGGGACGGCACAGAAGAACGACATCGTCGTCCACGCGGGGAAGTCAGGCACGGGCCGCGTGAAGCGCACGACGAGCGTGTTGTCGCGCGCCGCGACGCCGCGTGCCGAGTTTGTCTTTCCCGACCGCACGTCGCCCGCGCCGACGACGCTCTGCGTGTACTGCAGGGCCGGTGAGGTGATTCCGGGTGCGAGCGTCCGGTTGATCGCGCGCGCGAACGCGCTGGCGCGAACCGGCGCCCCGTTGCTGAAGCGGAAGCCGCTTCGAAGCCTGAACGTCCACGTCTTGCGGTCGTGCGACGCGCGTGGATACGCCGCCGCCACCTCGGGCACGAGCCGGAGGCCCTCCGGCGCCGGCTTGTCGGGGTAGGACATGAGGCGGGCGCACGTCGTGTCGAGCAGCGCCCGCGACTCGACCGAATACGCAAGGGCTGGATCGACGTAGTCGAACCGCGCGAAGGCGACGCGGAAGACGCCGCCGTCGACGGCTTCCGGCGTGCCGGCGACCGCGCCCGGCTGCACGAGCACAGCGGCAGCCGCAACGGCGGCGGCTGCGGCCAGGCGTCGCTTCCGGCCCCGCTCCGGCTCTCTCGTCTCCGTGCGCGTCACTCGTCGGACCTCCACGTCGCCGGCAGCTTGGTGGGCACCGGTTGAGTCTCACTTGAATGCCGGTCGAATGGAAGCCCTGAGGCCGCTCGCAGCAGGGGTCTGCGTTTATGGTTTGCGCGGCTCGTAGGGAACAGGAGGTTTCGATGACGGTCCGCGCACGCTCCCGCTCGCTCCGACTTCTCCTCGCGCTCGCCGCAGCACTCACCGTCGCAGCGGCCGGCGCGTCAGCGTCCGCAGCTCCGGAGAAAGGGCCGACGCCCGACCTCGAGTTTCTCGGCCAGGCGATCATCCCAACCGGGACGCAGTTCGAAGGCACCGAAGTCGGCGGTCTCTCGGGCCTCGCCTACGACGCGGAGCGCAACGTCTTCTACGCGCTCTCCGACGACCCCAGCCAGATCGATCCGGCGCGGTTCTACACGCTTCGGATCGACGTCTCCGACGCCCCGTTCGACCCGAGTGACGTCGACTTCCTCGACGTCACGACGATCGAGGCCCCGGACGGCCAGCCGTTCCCGCCGCTCAGCCTCGACCCCGAGGGGATCGCGCTGACCAAGGACGACACGCTCGTCGTCACGTCCGAGGGGTTCGCGACCCGTCTGATCGACCCGTTCGTGCGCGAGTTCGAGCTCGACGGAGACTTCATCGGCGCGCTGCTCGTGCCGGATCCGTTCCTGCCGAACGCCGCTGCGACGCGCGGCGTGCGCCAGAACCTCGGCTTCGAGAGCGCGGCGACGGCGCCGAACGGGCGCTTCCTCTTCACGGGAACCGAGGCCGCGCTCGTGCAGGACGGCCCGCCGGCGACGCTCGGAGCAGGCAGCCCGGCCCGCCTGCTCCGCTACAACCTGCAGACGAACCGGCTCGACCGCCAGTACGTCTACTGGACCGACCCGATCGCCGAGCCGCCCGTCCCGCCGACGGCCTTCGCCGTCAGCGGCCTCGTCGAGCTGCTCCCGCTCAACAACAACTTCCTCCTCTCCATGGAGCGCTCGTTCTCGGTGGGCGCGCCCGGGACCGGGAACACGATCAGGCTCTACCGTGTCGAATTGGCGGGCGCCACGAACGTCGACGGCGTCGCGACCCTGGCCGGGATTCTCGGCTCGGTGCGGCCGGCCGAGAAGACGCTCCTCCTCGACCTCGACACACTGGGCATCCCGCTCGACAACGTCGAGGGCATGGCGTTCGGCCCCGACCTCCCGGACGGCCGCCGCTCGCTGATCCTCGTCAGCGACAACAACTTCGCGCCGGCGCAGTTCACGCAGTTCCTGCTCTTCGCCGTCGAGCGCTGACGACGGCGGGCCCTTGACCGACACTCCGTCCAGGGAGGAGCTCGAGGAGCTGCACTGCTGGGAAGCCGACGACACGGTGCCGGGGCGACGGGCGATGACCGACTACCGTCGCGCCCTCCGCTACCACCAGGCGCGTTGGCGCGAGGCCAACGGGCACCCGATCGGCTCGCAGCCGATCGTGCCACGCGAAGGGAAACCGTCCCGTCCCGTAGGGAGCCGCCTGCCGCTCGAATACGCGCGCGAGACCGGCGCGAACTTCGTCACCGCCGGCGCCCTCGACGCGGCGAAGGCGCGAACGTCGGTCGTCGAGCCGCACCAGAGCTTCGATCACCAGCGCATCTGGGCCGACCTCCTCTGGTCGCCTACGCTCGCCTTCAACCTGTTCGGCGACACGGCCGGAGACGCCGGGCTGGCCGACCGGGCCGTCCACACCTGGTGGCCGGACTCGCCGGGCACGGTGCGCGAGGTCCGCTTCGCGCACTCGCCGGGACGCTTCGATCCCGCCTACCTCAACAGCCTCCGCGCGTTCGACACGGCGTTCGTGCTCGACCTCGGCGACGGGACGCGCGGGATCGTCGGCGTCGACGTCAATTACCACGAGCGCGCCAAGCCCGAGACGCCGAAGCCCAGCAACATGTGGCGCAACCGAGAGGTCGCCGAACGCTCGGGCGCGTTTGCGCCGGACGTGGCCGACGCGCTCGAGGGGACGACGGAGCTCGCCGTGATCTGGCTCGAGCACCTGCTGCTGCTGTCGATGCTCCAGCACGCGAGCGGCACGTGGAGCTGGGGCCGCTACGTCGTCGTCCACCCCGCCGGCAACACGGACTTGGCCGACGCTTGCGCCCGGTATCGAGCGCTGCTCGCCGACCGGTCGACCTTCTCCTCGATCACGCTCGAGGAGGTGATGGACACCGGTGCACTGCCGGCGCCGACCCTTTCGGCGCTCCGCGACCGCTACATCCCTCGAAGCCTCGACTCCTAGAGGTGGCCGGCGGTCAGGTCGAGCTCGCGGGCGGCGCCTTCACCGGCTCGGCGGCGACCGGCTCCGCCGGCCTCATGCGCTTCCAGACGAGGTCGAGGACGACTGCGAGCACGGTGATCGCGACGATGGCCACGAAGGTCTCGGGGGAGTTGCGCAGGGTGTCGATCGCGAAGAAGACGAGCACGAGCCCCGTCAGGGCGATCGCTGCCAGGACGATCGCAGCGAGCGCGCCGATTTCGGCCCGGAGCTTGTACGCGGAGATGCCCACGAGCAGGAAGATGACCAGGGAGATCGCGCTGCCGACGGACGCGATCGCCGAAAGATCGACGAGATTGGCGATCACGAGCACGAGCGCGGCGGTGATGAGCAGCCCGGCGTTGGGACCGAGCCGCGAGCCGCGCCCGAAGAAGGTCGGGAACTGGCCGGCGCCTGCGAGCATCGCCGTGAGGCCACCGGACGCGTACAGCGTGGCGTTCACGGAGGAAGAGGTCGCGAGCAGCGCTGCGACCGCCATGATCGTGAAGCCCGCGTCGCCGAGCGCCGGTCGGGCCGCCTCAGCGATCGCCGTCTCCCCGTACCCGATCACCTCCTCGACCGTCAACGTGCCGAAGACGCCGAGCGAGATCAGGATGTAGAGCACGGTCGTCACGCCCAGGGCGCCGTACATCGCCTTCGGAAGCTCGCGGGCGGGATCGCGCAGGTCGCCGGCGGCGAAGGTGATCACGCTGAAGCCGAGGTAGGCGAAGAATGTCAGCGCCACGCTGGAGAGGATCTTCGAGAAGGACGGATACCCGCTGAAGGCGAGCAGATCCCAGTCGATCTCGAAGATGGTGACGGCGATGAAGACGGCGAAGACGGCGAGCAGAAGGACGACGATCACCGTCTGCGCCTTGTCCACGATGCGCGAGCCGACGAGGTTGATTGCAGCCATCGCGACCACGACGGCGGACGTGAAGGCGTTGTCCCACCAGCCCGCGGCGTCGTCGCCGACGAAGAGCGAGGTCGCGTAGCTCCCGAAGCTGACCGCGACCATCGAGCACACGATCACGATTGCGGCGGCGTACCCGAGCCAGGAGGCGATTCCGACGAGGCGCCCGTTTCCGAACCCCTCCATCAGGTAGGCGATGATGCCGCCCGAGGAGGGGAAGCGGACGCCGAGCTTGACCACGGTGTAGCCGAGGAGCGCCGAGACGATCCCGGCGATCAGGAAGGAGAGCCAGACGGCCGAGCCCGCGACCGTGCCGGCCTCGCCGAGCAGCGCGAAGATGCCCGCGCCGACCATCGCGCCGATGCCGAGGAACGCTGCGCCGCGGACGCTCATGTCTCCATCGACCGGCAACGATACGCCGGGCGTCGGCTCGAGCAATCAGTACCCGAGTTCTAGGAAGCCGATCTCGAGCATCCGGCGGGCAAGCGCGAGACCCGTCTCGCGCCCGGCGTCACTCTCCACGGCTGCGGCGAGCGCCTCACCGAGCGTCCGCGAGCCGTCGAGCCCGCGGATCAATCGCGCCGCGGATGGATCGAGCTCTGCAGAAAAGGGCAACCCGTTCTCGAGCCGGATCGTCAGGGTCTCCGCCTGCCAGCGACCTGCCGCGAAGCGCGTTTCCTGGGTGACGACGGCGTCGTCGACGACGCGCGGTCGCCGGTCGAGGAGCACCTCGTCCGAGTCGAGCTCGGCCAGCCGGTCGTGCGTCTCGAAGAGCCTCCTCACGTGTCGCCCCGCCGGGCGAAGCGCCGCGCGCGGCAGCTGCTGCGCCTCCAGCCAGCCGTCACGGCCGTCACCGCGCTTGCGCAGGACCAGGCACGCATAGCCCAGCTGCTCGATCCCGAGCTCGCGGTAGTAGGCGAGCCAGCGATCGAGCGCATCGGCGTACTCGTCGGGCCGGTCGAGGAGATCGCGATTCCACGCCGTCGCGGTCTCGATCGGGTCGTCCGTCGAGGTGTGGAGCAGGAACGCGTCGCAGCCTGAACCTTCGAGCCAGCTCCGCGGCCGCTCGGCGGGGTCGTCCGGGTCGAGCGCCCAGGCGATCAGGACGGCCGCGAACCCGCCGGGCGCGAGCACGGCCGGCGCCGCCCGCACGACGTGCTCCGAGACGGCGTCGCCGGGCAGGCCGCCGTCCCGGAACAGGTACAGCGCTCTCCGGCGAGACGACGTACGGCGGGTTGGCGACGACGAGGTCGAAGCGCTCGCCCTCGACCGGCTCGAAGAAGCTGCCCGCTCGCGTCTCGACGTTGTCGACACCGTTGAGGGCCGCGTTGAACGCGGCGTAGGCGAGCGCCCGTTCGTTCACGTCCGTCGCGACGACGTGCTCTGCGTGGGCGGCGAGCAGGATCGCCTGGATCCCGTTGCCGGTGCAGAGGTCGAGCGCTCGCTCGCCTTCGCCGCGAACGGTCAGGTGCGCGAGCGCGACGGACGGACGGTGCACGCCCGGCACGTGATCTGCATAGGCCTCTGCCCCACCCGCGTGGTCGGACGCGATCAGCAGCTCGTCGTGAGGGACGAGGCGCGCCGCGCCGTGGACGACTTCGCCGTCCTGGACGAGCAGCCCGGCGCCCGTGAGGCGGGCCTGCAGCCGCGCGCCCACGAGTTCGATCGAGCCGTGTGCGTGTGACGGGAACGCCGAGCAGGAAGAGTCGGAGCAGCACGGCCAGCTCGTCCGCGTCTCCGAGCCGCCGCAGGTAGGACGGCAGCTCCGGCGACCGCGCGAGGAGCTGGTCGCCGGTCGCGAGCCGCTCCTGGATCTGTTGCGGCTCGTAGCCGGCGTCCCGCAGCAGGCGGGCGAGCTCGACCGCAGCTTGTGGTGTCTTCGCGCGCGGCGGGTCGGGGCGCCGGGGCGGGGGGACGGCGCGGACGGGCTCCACGGCTGCGCGGCCGATCGCGACGCGCTAGAAGGTCTTGTTCGCCTTCAGGTCGTACCTGAACTCGAGGCCCGAAGCCAGCGTGCCGTCCGCCTTCTGCCGCTTGTACTCGACCTCGAGCTTGGCGAAGTTGAACGAGACGGAATCGGTCGGGACGTCCATGTCCTCGGACCCGCCCGTGTGGAACGAGCTGATCAGGACGTCGTGAAACTTGAAGGTGAGATACTCCTGCTGCCCCTTGCCGGCCTTGCGGGACGAGAGCGTCGCCGTCTTGATGTGCTGGCCCGTGGCGCAGGCCTTCATCAGGCCGATGCTCGCCCGGTTCAACCCCATCACGAACTGGAAGTCGTGCATCGAGACCTTGCCGGCTCCCGCGCCGCTGCCCGACGAGGGGGCGCCGGGATGGGTCTCGCCCCAACTCCACGACTCGACGTCGATCTCGTCCTTGTGCTTGGCGTCGACGCTCTCGCCCTTGATGCCGTCGAACTTGAGGAAGTAATCGACTGCCATCGCGTCTCCTCCGGGGCCTGCTCGGCCGATCGTATCCTGTCCTATGGGGTCGCCTGAGACGAAGTACGCCAAGGCCGGTGCCGTTCATGTCGCGTACCAGGTCGTCGGCGAAGGACCGCCCGATCTCGTGCTCGTGTCGACCTGGTTCAGCCACGTGGAAGCGCGCTGGGACCTGCCGGGCTTCGCGTACTACCTCCGTCGCCTGGCGTCCTTCAGCCGGCTGATCTCCTTCGACAAGCGCGGGATCGGCCTCTCCGACCCGGTCGATCTCGAGCGGCTGCCGCTCCTGGAGGAGTGGATGGACGACGTGCGGACCGTGATGGACGCGGTGGGCTCCGAGCGCGCTGTCGTGATGGGCGCGAACGAGGGAACGATGATGGCCGCGCTGTTCGCTGCGACGTATCCGGAACGGGTCACGGCCCTCGTGCTCGCGAATGCCACAGCCCGGCCCGGTTGGGCGCCCGACAACCCCTCGGGGATCCAGCCGGAGGTCGTCGAAGCTCTCGTCGAGTCCGTGGACGAGACCTGGGGCCGAGGGCTGACGATGGCCGCGGTGAACCCGAGCGTCGCCGGGGACGACCGTGCCATCCAGGCCTGGGGGCGTTTCCTTCGCCTGGCAGCGAGCCCGGCGGTCGCCGCGGCGGTGCTGCGCATGATCTTCGAGCTCGACGTCAGGGCGATCCTCCCGACGATTCGCGTGCCGACCCTCGTCGTCTCCCGACGGGACGCCTTCTTCCCGGGCGCGAGCGGCCGTGCGGTCGCCGAGCTCGTTCCCGGAGCCGAGTTCGTCGAGGTGCCGGGGGCCGACTACGGCCTCGCCCTCGGTGATGTCGACCCGGTCATCGACGAGATCGAAGAGTTCGTGACGGGGTCACGCCCCTCGCACGACGCCGACCGGGTCCTCGCAACGGTGCTGTTCACCGACATCGTCGAGTCGACCAAGCGCGCAGCGCAGCTCGGCGATCGTGGCTGGCGCACGCTCCTCGATGCGCACAACGAGATTGCACGCCGCGAGGTGAGCGCTCACGGCGGTCTCATCGCCGATTTCGCCGGGGACGGTCTCCTGGCGACGTTCGACGGTCCGGCGCGCGCGGTGCGCTGCGCACTCGCGCTGCGGGACCAGGTGCACGCTCTCGGCGTCGAGATCCGCGCCGGCCTGCACGCCGGCGAGATCGAACGCCGCGGTGACGACGTCGCGGGGATCGGAGTCCACATCGCTGCGCGAGTGATGGCGCTAGGAGCTGCGGACGACGTGCTGGTCTCGCGGACCGTGAAGGACCTCGTCGCGGGATCGGGACTCGAGTTCCACGACCTCGGCCCGCACGAGCTCAGAGGCGTTCCCGACGAGTGGCAGATCTTCCGCGCCGAGGGATAGACGAGGTCACGGGCTGGTAGCCGGCGAAGTCGGATTCGAGCACGCCCTCGCCGCCCGTCAGCGCGGGGAGCTCCCGCTGGAGGTCGTCCGCCCGTTGCGCCGGTAGGACCGCCTCGATCGTCGACAGCGAGCCTTGGATGGTCGGCGTCCCGGCGGCGGCGCCGAGCCGCGCCAACGCGGCCATGACGGCTCCGATCGCGTCGGTCGGGATCTCTACGCGGGCTCGGACGGTCGGCTCGCAGACCACCGTCCGCGCCCGTTCGAGCGCCTGCTGCAGGACGAGCGGTGTCAGCTTGCGGAAGTCGGCGGCCGTGCTCAGCGGTCCCCGTCTCGACGGAGGACCGTCGGGGACGCTGTAGCTGCACTCCACCATCGTCACGACGCAGTCCGTGACCTGCCAGCCGAAGAGCCCCTCGTGCAGCGTCTGCTCGACGTACTCGCGCATGCTCGCCGCGAAGCTCTCGACGGTCTTGTAGATGTACAGCGGGACGGTGCGATGGTCGAGCTGCGCTCGGAACTCGAACCCCGACCCTTCCGGCCCGGGCCCGACGCGGAGGCCGATCGTGGCGAGGAACGGGTTCGACTCCGCGTGCAGAACCTCGATCGCCTCGCCGGTCCCGGTCGGACGTTCGACGTAGATCGGCGTCGTCTCGCGGAACACGACCGCGATGCCGAAGTCGTCGGCCAGCGTCGCCTCGATCACCTCCTTCTGGACCTCGCCGTAGAGCGACACGGAGAGCTCCCGGCGCGCGTCGTCCTGCCGGACGTCGATCAGCGGGTCCTGCTCGGCGAGCTGCGCCAGGGCGACGCGAAGCCGCTGCCCGTCGTCGGGATCGAGCGGCGCGACCACGGACTCCAGCGTCGGCGGGCGAAACTCGCGGTGCAGCTCGCGGCCCGCCACGTCGCCGATCCGGTCGCCGATCTGAATCTCACCGAGGCCCGAGAGCTTGGCGATCTGCCCTGCGGACACGGCTTGCCGTCGAACCGCAGTCCCGTGCTCGAAGACGCCGATCGCCGTCACCTTCTCCTCGTGGTCGACGCCGAAGAGGACCTTGTCCCGCGTGCGGACCGTCCCCGAGAAGATCCGGGCGTAGGCGATCCGTTCGCCTGCCGAACCGCGTTCGATCTTGAAGATCGTTCCTGCGAGCGGTCCGTCCGCATCGCCCTCGGTTGCGGGCAGCAACTCGACGAGCCCTACGGTCAGGTAGTCGACGCCCGCGCCGGTGATCGCCGAGCCGACGAAGACGGGATGTACGAGCGCCCGCTTCACCTGCGTCGCGAGCAGCTCGCGAAGGTGCTGCGACGACACGCTCGTCTCGTCTTCGACGTAGGCGGCGAGCAACGCCTCGTCGTGCTCGGCGAGCACCTCGACGAGCCGTGACCTGTCTGTATGCCGTGTCACTGCGGCGGCGCGCGTCCCCTCGCCCTCGACGGACGCCATCGCGACCGTCGCCGGCGTCAGCCGCTCGGTGATCTCGTCCAGCACCCGTTCGGAGTCCGCGCCGACGCGGTCGAGCTTGTTCACGAACACGAGCGTCGGGATGCGCAGCCGCTCGAGCGCACGCATCAGCACGCGCGTCTGCGCCTGCACGCCCTCTACGGCCGAGACGACGAGCACCGCGCCGTCGAGCACGCTCAGCACCCGCTCCACCTCGGCGATGAAGTCGGGATGCCCCGGCGTGTCGATCAGGTTGACGGTGACGTCGTCGATCTCGAACGAGACGACCGCGGACTTGATCGTGATCCCGCGCTGCTGCTCGAGCGCTAGGGAGTCGGTCTGGGTGGTGCCTTTGTCGACGCTGCCGAGCTCGTCGATGACGCCGGCCGCGTAGAGCAGCCGCTCTGTGAGTGTCGTCTTACCGGCGTCGACATGCGCCAGGATCCCCAAGTTCAACGTTCTGCGAAGCACGCGTCATACCCTCCAAGTAGGTCACGAAGGCCTTCTCGATGGACATGAACGCTGCGCGCATGTTCGCTCCTTGGTCGATCGGCGCTGCAGCACCGGCTGTCACCGAGAGTAGATCACGCAGCTCGAGATCACCACGTCCACGGAGTTCGCCGGCAGTGGGATCTGCTCGATCATTCCCTTCAGGAAGTGCACGTTGGTCGCGCCCGCCTCCGCGCGTTGCGCTGCGCGAGCACGAGCATCTCGTCGGTCATGTCAAGCCCATACGCGGTCCCGGTCGGCCCGACGCGCTTCGCCGACAGGATCACGTCGATGCCGCCGCCCGCGCCGAGATCGAGCACAGTCTCGCCCTCGCGCAAGTCCGCAACCGCGGTCGGGTTGCCGCAGCCGAGGTAGGCGAGCGTCGCCGCTTCGGGAAGCTCGCTCCGTTGCACCGCGTCGTACAACGCTTGCCCGAACGACGCATCGCTCTCGCCTTCCGCGCAGCACGATCCGCCGCCGCAGCTCGCCGTCCCGGTTCCTTCGGTAACGCGCGCGCCGACTCCGCGTAGCGCCGGCGTACCTCCACGTGCAATCGCCGCCAGCAGCAACGCCCTGATTGCGCCTCGGCGCTCTGCGAGCTGATCCCGAGAACGGAGCTTGACGTGGCGCACGCTCTTGCCCGTTCCCTCGAGGACCTTGCCCGGGTCCGGTAGGCGCGCGCCTCGCATGAACGCGAGCGTGACCCAGTGGCTGTGGCAGGAGACGGCGCCGATCCCCCAGCCGTCGAGGCCGTACTGGTGGGCGCCATAGCCGATCGCTCCGTCCTTCAGGTCGATCGTGAACTCGACGTCGGGCAGCGTCTCCCGGACAAGGCCGTGGACATCGAGGAAGACGCTGCGCAGCGCCGGGTCGCGGTCCGACAAGGTCTGGCGGATGACCGTTGCGGACGGGCGCTTCCGCTGCGGGTTGGCCATGCCCGGGCAACGCTACCGCGCGTCCGCGGCCGCGTCGATCGTCGGCTCGATCCGGACGCGCTCGTTCAGACCCGAGCGCCGAATGATGTTCAGCGCGCCGACGTGAACCGCCGCCAGGCGGAGCTCGCTGCCGCGCGCGGCGAGCGCGTCGGCGAGCTCCGCGAACGCGTCGACGCTCGCCAGATCGAGGTCGTAGTTGCCCTCGAGCGAGAGCACGACCGCGCGCGGCGGCGGCTCGCCGGCGGCGAGCTCGAGCAGCCGCTCCTTCACGAGTGAGCTGTTCGCGTAGAAGATCGGCCCGTCGACGCGGCCGACGACCAGGTCGGGCGGTGTTGTCCAGTCCGGGTGGCGGTCGGCTCGACCCCACGCACCGCTCTGGGGATCGCGCGCGAGCACCCCGACCGATGGTCGGCTCAACCGCCGGACAACGAGGATCAGCGAGAGCGCCGCCGCGACGATCAGCCCTGGCAGCACACCGAGCACGAGCACACCGCCGAGCGCGACCAGTGCCTGGAAGAGAGCGCTCGGGCGGATCAGCGCGAACCGCCTGAGCTCTCCGACCCGCCAGAAGCCGGACACCGCGACGACGACGATCGCCGCCAGCGTCGCCTGCGGCAGGTTCTCGAAGAGCGGGGCCAGGAACGCTCCCGTCAGCAGTACGAGGCCGGCGGCGACGAGCGACGCGAGCTGTGTCTTCCCGCCGGCGCGGTCGGCGGCGGCGGTCTGGCTCGAGCCGCCCGACTGCACGAAGCCCTGCGAGAGCGCGGACAGGAGGTTCGCACCGCCGAGCCCGATCAGCTCGCGGTTCGTGTCGATCGCGTAGCGGTGCCGGACGCCGAGCGAGCGCGCGACCCCGACCGCCTCGGCGCTCACGAACAGCACGCCGAACGCGGGAGCGACCAGGTCGACGAGGTCGTTCCAGGACACGTCCGGAACGCCGGGATCGGGAAGCGCGTCCGGCAACTCACCAACGACATCGACGCCGCGCCCGCTCAGGTCGAGCAGCGTCGAGACGAGGATCGCCCCACCGAGGACGACGAGCGTCGCGGGCAGGCCGGGCGCCAGCCGCGAGACGGCGAGCAGCGCGGCGATGCTGAGCACGCCGGTCGCGACGGTCCAGCCGCTCGCGTCGCCGAGGTCTCGCACGAGCTCCCAGACTTTTTCGAAGAAGCCGCCGCCGGGCGCCTCGACGCCGAGCAGCTTCGCCGCCTGGCCGACGGCGATCGTCAGCCCGAGACCGAAGAGGAACCCGGTCATCACCGGCGGCGAGACGAAGTCGAAGACCGCACCGAGCCTGAGCAGCCCCGCGGCGACGAAGACGGCCGCGGCGACGAGCGCGAGCCCGGCGGAGAGCGCCGCGTACCGCATCGCGTCACCGTCGGCCAACGGGCCGACCGCAGCCGCCGACACTGCTGCCGTCGCAGTCGTCGCGCCGACGACGAGCGAGCGCGATGTGCCGAGCAGCGCGTAGCCGATCAGCGCTCCGGGCGCTGCGATCAGCCCGGCCTCGGGCGGAAGCCCGGCGACCTGCGCGTACGCGACCGACTGCGGCACGACCACGCTCCAGACGACGAGTCCCGCGACGAGATCCGGAACGAGCCAGTCGCGCCGGTAGCTCGCCAGCCAGGGAGGGACGAGCCGCACGCGCGCGAGTGTATGCCGCTGTGCGACGATCGCCTGCGAGCATGGGCAGAGCGATCGGCGAGCTGCTCCCGAGCGCGGTCGGCGTCGCGATCAGCCCTCTCCCGATCGTCGCGATGGTGCTGATGCTGGTCAGCGCGCGCGGCCGCGTGAACGGCCCGGCGTTCCTGCTCGGCTGGGTGGCGGGCGTCCTGGGAGCCGGCGCGATCCTGCTCGTCGTCGCCGGGGGCGCCGGCGCGCACGAGGACGGCGCTCCAGCCGACTGGGTGAGCTGGCTGAAGCTACTGCTCGGCGTCCTGCTCCTGCTCGTCGCGCTCCGTCAATGGCGCGGGCGACCGCACGACGGCGAGGAAGCCGCAACGCCGAAGTGGATGGGAGCGCTCGACGCCTTCACGCCGGTCAAGGCCGGAGGAGCCGGCGTCGTCTTGTCGGCTCTCAATCCGAAGAACCTGCTGCTGATCGTCGCCGGGGCCGCTGCCGTCGCGCAGACGGGTATCCCGGCCGGCGAGCAAGCCGTCGCCTGGATGGTCTTCACGATCATCGCGTCGGCCGGCGTCGCCGCACCGGCCGTCATCTTCTTCGCGCTCGGCGACCGTGCAGGTCCGCTGCTCGAGCGCCTGAAGACGTGGATGGTGCAGAACAACGCAGTCGTGATGGCCGTGCTGCTGGTCGTGATCGGCGTCAAGCTGATCGGCGACGCGATCTCCGGCCTCTCGTAGGTCACTACCCCCAGAGGGGCCGGACCTCGATCGTCCCGATCTGTGCGACCGGGTGCCCGGCCGCGATCTCGACCGCTTCCTCCAGGCTGTCCGCCTCGATCAGGTCGAACCCGCCGACCGCCTCCTTGGTCTCGGCGAACGGGCCATCGGTGACGCTCGCCTTACCATCGCGAACGCGGACGGAGCGGGCGCGTCGCGGCGGCGCGAGCTGGTCGCCGGTAACCCACTTGCCGCGCGCCTGGAGGTCGTCGAGCCAGGGAAAGCTCTCGTCGTCTCTCGCGTCGTTCGGGTCGGGCTCGGTCAGGGCGTTCATGTCCTCGGTGTCCCAGCAGACCAGCATCAGGAATTGCATCGTCGCTTCCTCCCGTCGGTCGGTGTCCAGCCTTGCTTAAGGACCACGAACGCGTCAGCCCAGGATCGACACTTATACGTGCGTCTTGATCGTGCCCTCACCGAGGAAGAGCTGCGACTGCTGCTCTTCTCAGCTCTCGTCGTTCACAGGCTCGCAGTCGACGCCGGCGGCACGGCGGCCGGCTCGACGGCCGCCGTCTCCGGGGGCTCGTCGGGCGGCTGATTGCCAACGGTCGCCGCGCGTTCAGCCGCCTGCGCACACTCGTGCTGCCGATGCAGGGAATCGTCGGCAGCGAACCGCTCGGCGACGCGGACGACCTCGCCGCCGAGCGTTTTCAGCTGCAGCTCGACTGCTTGATCTTGAATCTGGCCCGCGCGATCGAAGACGCGCGACGCCGCACCCACGGGCACGACGTAGGGGACGGCCCAGCCGCGGAGCGCGCGAACGGCGAACTCCATCGTGTTGATCGCCTGCAACCCTTGAGTTCCACCGGCGGTGCTGATCAGCCCGATTACCTTGTCGTGGAGAAACGGCGGGTCACGGCCGGCGAGCAGGTCCAACCAGTCGAGCGCGTTCTTGAGTGCGCCGGAGATCGTCCCCTGATACATCGGGCTGCTCCAGAGCATCCCGTCCGCCGCGTGACACGCTTCGAGCAAGCTCGCTGCTGCGTCGGTCGGCTCGTTGTCCTCGGGGTTGTACATCGGCAAGTCGAGCTGGTGGATGTCGAGCAGCTGGGTCCGAGCGCCGGCGCTCGCGGCTCCCTCGAGCGCCGTCACCAGGGCGGCGCGGCTCTTGGAACTGCTCGCCATCGAGCCGCCCAGCCCGACGATCGTCAGCTTGGGCATCTGCACTTTCTACGCCATCGCCTCACGCGGTGCACGCTCGGGAGCTTCGAGCACGCCGTCGAGCCAGCTGTCGATTGCCCCCGCGACCTCGTCCCAGCCTTCGCCGACCATGAACAGGTGCGGCCTGCCCTCGAACTCGAGGTACTCCGTCGCCGCCTGCGAGCGCTCGTACTTCTTGTACTGCGCGCGGGACACCTTGGCGGGCACCGTGTGGTCCTTCTCCGCGCCGACGATCAGCAGCGGCGCCCGCTGGTCGTTCTTGAAGTGGACCTCCGTCGGCGGGTGGAGGTGGAAGTTGGCGAAGCCTGCCTCGTACAGGATCTGGCCCGTCTCGGGAACGGCGTAGCGCTCGTACGCGGCGGCGGCCTGCTCGGGAGAGAACGTGTTCACGAATGCGTAGGTGAACTCCTCCGGCGTCAGCGCCACGACCCCATGCCACTTCGAGGGATGCGCAAGCGCGGGAGCGGCTGCCTTCAGTGACGAGAACGGGAGCACGAGGATGCCTTTGGGCGGGGCCGGGCTGAGCGCCACGCCGGCGCGCCCGAGGCCGCGATCGAGCAGCAGCTCGACGATCAGACCGCCGAAGGAGTGGCCGACCAGCACCGGTGGCTGGTCGAGCTCGCGGATCAGCGCTTCGTAGTGCTCGACGATCTCGGCGATGCCGAGGCCCTCGAGCGCCTCGGCGTCCTCTCTCAGTTCCTCGACGCCTCCGTGCTTGCGCGGCCACTCGGGAGCGGAGACGGCGAAGCCGCGCTGCTCGAAGTACTCGGCGAAGCTCTCCCAGCTGCGTGAAGAGAGCCACGCGCCGTGGATCAACATCAGCGGGATCCGGTCGCTTTCGGTGCGGGTGCTGGTCACGTCTGCCTCCTGTTCAGTCGAGTAGTCCTCGGCGACGCTAGGTAACGCGCATGCCGACGAGAAAGTCCGATCGGCGCACCGACCGAGACCGGAAGCGACTCAATCGCTCGGCAGCTCGGTCCGCACGGGCCGCTGGGTCAGCCAGCCTTCGGCATCTCGAAGGCGAAGCGCGGTCTCTACCAGCAACTCCGCGCCGTCGGTCGAGGACGACGCGAGATCGAGCGGCAGGCTCAGCGGCGGATCGAACGGGACGGCAGCGACACCGGGAATCGCCTCTCGCACCCACTCACCGACGACTACGGAGACCGCCTCGCCGTTCGCGACGGGCAGCAGACGTCGATCCCAGGGAGCGCTGAGGGTCTCGAGCGTCCGCTCGAGCTCGAATCCTGCTGCCCTCACAACCGCACGGAGCCACGTGTTGAACGCCCGCCCGGCTGGTTCGCGCGGCAACAAGACACGCTCCGCGGCGAACGCGCCGATCGGAATCGCGTCTGCGTCGGCGTTACGGTGGGTCGCCGGGAGCGCGGCGAGAAGCGGCTCGTCCTTGAGCGCGTCGATGCGAACGCCGTAGCGTCGCGCCGCGGCCGGCATCTCGAGCACGGCCGCCGCGGTCAGCCAGTGGCCGGCGACACGCCGCAGGAGGTCCGGCGTCACGTCCTCCTCCAGCCGAAGCTGGAGCTCGGGACGCTGCCTCTGTATCTCTGCGACGATCTGCGTCGCCTGGGAGAGGCTGAACGGCGTGTACCCCACGGCAAGTACGCCACGATCCGGCTGTGCGGCGCTACGCGCGTCGTCGACCGCAGCGTCGATCTCGGCAAGCGCCCGCCGCGCGCGCTCGAGCAGAGCGGTGCCGGCCGGCGTCAACTCGACGCGTCGCGTCGTCCGGACGAAAAGCACGAGCCCGAGCTCACGCTCCAATTCGCGGATCGCGCGCGACAGCGGCGACTGAGACATGTGCAGACGCTCTGCAGCGCGCCCGAAGTGCAACTCCTCCGCGACCGCGACGAAATACCGCAGTTGGCGCAGCTCAAACGGAAGATCCATTTGCCGCGGATACTGATCCGCCGACGTCCATTCGCCAAGCCAGCATGGTCAGCAGGCCGACGAGCTTGCTCGTGGCAGAGCGGAGACGGCGGACCGCTAGGTCCGCCGTCTCCCGTGCTCGTGCCGATCAGCTCTGCGACGGCGACTGCTGGGACTGCTGCCGAACGAGCTGCATCAGCTGCTGCTCGATCTGCTGCACGTCCTGCCCGGAACTCTGGGCGACTGCCTTGACGAGCTGGTCCGGGTCGCTCTGCGCCTTCTGCAGATCCTGGTCCTGCAGATCCGGGAACCGCTGCTTGAGCTGCGGCTTGATCTGCTGGAACTGCTGCTGAATCTGCTGCTTCGTCTGCTGGTCGAGCAAAGCCATCTCCCCCTTTTGTGCGCGTCGTTACGCGCTAGCTCCTCGGACGCCGTTCCCCACAAGGGATCCGGCAGCAGGCTCCTACCCGGCGAGCCCCTGCCTAAACAGGTCGGCGGCCCGTTACTCCAGGGTGGTCAGCGCGAACGAGACGACGAACCCGAGCGTGGTCAACAGGCCGACGAGCTTGCCGCCGTGCTCGTACGCCTCGGGCATCATCGTGTCGGCCAGCATCGTCAGGATCGCCCCGCCGGCGAACGCCAGCACGAACGCGACCGCGTCCGGGCCGGCGGAGTCGAAGAGCGCGTAGCCCAGCAGGGACGCGAGGCCGGAGACGAGCGCCACCAGCACCCACAGACCCATGATCCTGCGCGACGCCCAGCCGCCCGACCGCAGTCCCGTCGTCGCGGCGATCGCCTCGGGCAGGTTCGACAGGAACACCGCCGCGATCACCGCGATGCTGACGCCCGTCCCTTCGAGCAGCCCGAGACCGATCACGGCGGACTCGGGGATGCCGTCGAGCACGATGCCGAGCACGATCGCGAGGCCGGAGCCCGCGACGGCGGTGTGCGTCATCGATTTGCGCTTGTCGCCGCCCATCCGATCGATCAGCGTGTCGCCGACGAAGAACATCAGCGCCCCGGACGCGAGGCCCAAGGCGAGCGCGCCCGATCCGGCCGACGTCTCGTAGGCCTCGGCAACGAGCTCGTAGGCCACCGCGCTGATCAGCACGCCGGCGCCGAACGCCATGATCCAGCCGAGCAGGCGCTCGCGGATCGGCAGTGTGAGCGCGGCGATTCCGCCGAGGATCAGCGACGACCCGGCGAACAGTCCCCAGAAGAACGCGCCGCTCAGGGTCGCACCACGCAGCGAAAGCCGATGTGGCTCGTGGCGGTGTCGATCGTCTCGCCTTGCCGGGCCGCGGGCCGGTAGCGCAGGCAGTAGCTCGGCGCGCAGAGGTGCGAGCCGCCCTTGATCACCTTGCGCGGGAACCGCTCACCCGGAAGCGTCGGCGGCGCGCAGCAGGGGCTTTCGCGGCCGTCACCGTTGGCCGTGAACCAGTCGCTCGTCCACTCCCAGGTGTTCCCGGTCATGTCGTAGAGGCCGTAGCCGTTCTGCGGGAAGCTGCCGACCGGCGCCGTTCCCTCGAAGCCGTCGTGCTTGAGGTTCTGCCAGGGGAACTCGCCCTGCCAGCTGTTCGCCATCGGCTCTCCGCCCGGAAAGTGCTCGTCGCCCCAGGCGAAGGCGGCACCCTCGAGCCCGCCGCGCGCGGCGTACTCCCACTCGGACTCCGTCGGCAGCTGCTTGCCCGCCCACGTGGCGTACGCCTCGGCGTCCTCGTAGGCGACCTGGACGACCGGGTGCCGGTCACGCCCGTTGATCGTCGTGCCCGGACCGCCGGGCTTCTTCCAGTACGCACCGGGAACGTACTCCCACCAGTTGCGGGCGTCGTTCAGCGGCACCGGGCCGGTGGTTCCCCTGAACACGAGCGACCCGGGCACGAGCAGCTCCGGGTCGGCGTCCGGGTAGTCGGCCGGGTCGAGCGGCCGCTCGGCCACGGTCACGTAGCCGGTCTCGCGCACGAACCGGCGGTACTCCGCGGCGGTGACGGCCTGCGCGTCGATCCAGAAGCCCTCGACCGCGACCTCGCGGACCGGTCGCTCGTCGGGGTAGAAGTCCTCGGAGCCCATCAGGAACGCCCCCTCTGGGATCCAGGCCATTCCTTCGCGTGCGTCCAACGTCGCTAGTCGCGCGCGATTGCGGCTGCGAGCTCCCGCTCGACGTCGATGTACGCGTCGCCGGCGACGTCGAAGACGACCTTCACGATCCTGCCGCCCGTGAACTCGAACTTCGGCGTGTACTCCGAGCTGACCGCGTCGCCTCCGTCGTAGCCGATGCAGAGCCCCTCGCCGCACAGGCTGTAGCGCGACGCGATCGTCCGGATCTCGTCCTCGGCGACGACGTCGTCGTCGACGTAGAGCTTCAGCGTCCCGTGCGGCTCGTGGTACTCGCCGACTCGCTCCTTCGCGAAGTCGACGCCGACGATGTGCGTGCCTGAGGTCGGCGCGTCGGCGGCGATCCTCTGCTCCGGCGGGATGCCGAGGAAGTTGTAGACGTACATGAGCTGCCCGTTCTTGACGAAGAGCGAGAAGCCGCCGAAGCGCGAGCCCTGCGCGACGATCACGCCCTCGGAGTCCTCGGTGAACTCGACCTCGGCGAGGATCCTGTACGAGACGTTGATCGTGTTCGCGGCGGACGCTTCCGGGACCTCCGCGGTGCCGGGGTAATACGTGTACTGCCCGCTCTCGGGCACCGCGATCTCGTACTCGAGCGCGCGGAACTCGATGATCCCGAGGTCGTTCAGCGGGAGGACGTCGAACTTCTTCGCCTCCTCGAGCCAGAGCGCCTTGAGCTCCTCGAGCTTGTCCGGATGCTGGTCAGCGAGGTCGCGTGCTTCCGAGCGGTCCTCGTCGGTGTGGAACAGCTGCCACCGGTCCTCGTCGAACTTGCCGAGATTGAGCGGGACCGGCCCGTGCTCGGCGACCGCCTTCCAGCCCTTGTGCCAGATGCCGCGCGTCCCGAGCATCTCGTAGTACTGGGTCTCCTTCGTGGTCGGCGCGTCGGCCGAGTCGAACGAGTAGCGCATCGAGACGCCGGGCAGCGGCACCTGCTCGTAGCCCTCGACGACCTCCGGCATGTCCACGCCGCAGCAGTCGAGGATCGTCGGGACGATGTCGGTGCAGTGGTGGTACTGCTGGCGCACCTCCCCCTTCGCCTCGATCCCCTTCGGCCAGTGGATCACGAGCGGGTCGCAGACGCCGCCCTGGTACGAGTAGCGCTTGAACATCCGGTACGGCGTCGAGAAGGCGACCGCCCAGCCCGTCGGGTAGTGGTTGTACGTGTCCGGCCCGCCGAGCTTGTCCGCGAGGGCCAAGTTGTCCTCGATCGTGTCGGGCCATGCGTTGAAGAACTTGTTCTCGTTGACCGAGCCGTTCGGGCTCCCCTCGCCCGACGCGCCGTTGTCGGCGCAGTAGAGGATCAGCGTGTTCTCGAGCTGCCCCGACTCCTCGAGGTAGTCGACGATCCGGCCGACCTGCGCGTCGGTGTACTCGGAGAACCCCGCGAAGACCTCTGCCATGTGGGAAAAGAGCCGCTTTTCCTCGTCGGAGAGCGTGTCCCACGGCCGCATCGAGTCGCCCGCGCTGAACGTCCCCGGCGTCATCGGGTTGGTCGGCGTGAGCTCGGTCCCCTCGGGGAGGATCCCTTTCTCCACCATCCGCGCCAGGACCCACTCGCGGTACGCGTCGTAGCCGTCGTCGAACCGGCCCTTGTACTTCTCGATGTACTCCTGCGGCGCGTGGTGCGGCGCGTGATTCGCGCCCGGGCAGAACCACAGGTACCACGGCTTGTCAGGCTCCGACTGCTTCGTGTCCCGAAGGAACTCGAGCGCCTTGTCGGCGAGGTCCTTCGAGAGGTGGTAGCCGTCCTCGGGGCCGTACGGCTGGTCGATGTAGTGGTTGTCCTCGGCGAGGTCGGGATACCACTGGTTCGTCTCGCCGCCGATGAACCCGTAGAAGCGGTCGTACCCGAGCCCGAGCGGCCAGTCCTTCTTCGACGAGCCCATCGTCCACGCGTCCACCGGCGTGTTGTGGTTCTTGCCGACCCAGAACGTGCTCCAGCCGGCGTCGCGCAGGACGGTCGCCATCGTTGCGTTCTCGCGCGGGATGTGCGAGTTGTAGCCGGGGAACCCGGTCGAGGTCTCCGAGATCGACGCGAACCCGTTCTGGTGGTGATTGCGGCCCGTGAGGAAGACCGAGCGCGTCGGCGAGCAGAGCGCCGTCGTGTGCCACTGCGCATAGGTGAGACCTTCGTCGGCCAGCCGCTGCATCGTCGGCATCTCGATCCGACCGCCGTACGGCGACCACGCAGCGCAGCCGGTGTCGTCGTAGAGCACGACGAGAACGTTCGGCGCCCCCTCGGGCGCCTTCCCGGGGAGGAAGGCCTCCCAATCCGGCGTCGAGTCGCGGATGTCGAGGTTGATCGTGCCCTTGAACGGTTTCGGCATCTTCGGCCCCCTCCGACGGTCGGCGAAACCTGACGCTGCCCGGGCGGACGGGCGGCTGTCAGCACACTACCCCGCACGCAATCACCCGTTTTGCATGATGATGTCCCCGACCCCTGGCGTGAGGCTGACGCCCAGAAAACGCTCGATCTTGAGGAGGCTGTAGATGGTGCTTGCCGATTTCACGTTCATGGACGCGCTCTGGAGCATGCTCGTCTTCTTTCTGTGGGTGGCGTGGTTCATCGTGCTGTTCCACGTCGTCATCGACATCTTCCGGCGCCGGGACGCGAGCGGCTGGAACAAGGCCCTGTGGCTGATCTTCGTGCTCTTCCTGCCGTTCCTGGGCGTCTTCGTGTACCTGATCACGAACTCCGACGACATGGCCAAGAGGAACATGGAGCAGGCACAGATGGCCCGTGCGGAGACGGACGAGTACATCCGCACGGTGTCAGGGGGCGGAGCGGCCGCCGAGATCGAGCGGGCCAAGGGACTGCTCGACAGCGGCGCGATCAACCAGAGCGAGTTCGACGCGATCAAGGCCAAGGCGCTCGCGAGCGCGTAAGGAGAGAGGAGAGCAAATGGCGGAAGAGATCGGACCCGTCGACTACCTGATCGTCGCCTTCCCCGGGAACCAGTTCCGCGGCGAGATCGCCCCGGCGCTCGCCGACCTCGTGGAGAAGGAAACGATTCGCATCATCGACATCGCGTTCGTCGGCAAGAGCGCCGACGGCGAGGTCGTCGCGTTCGAGCTGATGGAACTCGACCCCGAGGTTCGCAAGGGACTCGAGAAGATGGGCGTCGAGGTGACCGGGCTGTTCAACGAGGACGACCTGATGACGGTCGGCGAGGAGCTCGAGCCGAACTCCTCGGCGGCCCTGCTCGTCTGGGAGAACGTCTGGGCGCGTGAGGTGGCACAGGCGATGCGCGACGCCGGCGGTCAGCTAATCGCCCTCGAGCGGCTTCCGCACGACGTCGTCCAGGCCGCCCGCGAGTGGGCGCTCGAGCAAGCAACGGTCTAGAGAGAAGGAGAGACAACGATGATGAGAAGGCGAGGTCCAGGGCTCGTCCGGATGGCTGCGGGGACGGCGGTCATCGCGGGAACCGCGGGCGCGGTTCGCCACCACCAGGACCAGAAGTATGCGGCGCAGGATCAGGCCGCCTACGATCAGCAGCTGGCCGCACAGCAGGCGGCGGCACCGCCGCCCGCAGCCGCGGCCGAGCCCGAGTACATGGCGGAGCTGGCGCAGCTCGCCCAGCTGCGCGACCAGGGGATCCTGACGCCCGAGGAGTTCGAAGCGAAGAAGAAGCAGATCCTCGGTCTCTGAGAGCGAAACGAGAGGAGAACGAATGGCCACGCAGGGCTCTGGCGGGGCGAGCGCCTCGGGGTGGTACGAGGCGCCGAAGGGAGAAGGCTGGGTCGTGTTCGCGGCCGCGATGCTCGGGCTGGTCGGCCTGTTCAACCTGATCGAGGGGGTCCTGGCGATCGCGGACTCGCGCGTCTATGTCGCCGAGTCGACGTTCGTGTTCAGCGACCTGAACACGTGGGGCTGGGTCGTCCTGATCCTCGGCGTGTTGCAGCTGCTCGCGGCCTCCTCTGTCGCGACGGGCAGCGAGTGGGCGCGCTGGTTCGGGATCGGCGTCGCCGGCCTGAACGCGATCGGCCAGCTGATGTTCCTGCCCGCCTACCCCTTGTGGTCGATCTCGATGTTCGCGGTCGACATCGTGATCATCTTCGCCCTCGCCGTGTACGGAGGCTCTCGCCTGAAGATCTAGAGGCGCGTCAGATCGAGACGCTCACGGGCGACGTCGCGATCCAGGCGACGGCGCCCGTGAACACGAGCCAGCCCATGACGACCATGCTCGTGCGCACGCCGGAGGACGAGAGCCTCGTGCTGATCCCCGCGAAGAAGAGCGCGACGGCGCAGAGGACGACGCCGAGCACGTAGTTCGACGAGCGCTGGATGTAGCTCCGCACCTGGGCCGACATCACCTCTGCCTCGGCGTCGAGCCGCGCCGCGTCGGCGGTCGCCTTCAGCCGGTACTCCGGCATCGCGAACGGCGTCGGCGGGCGCGCCCGCGGTCTGCAGCGGCTTCGTCGCGAGCCAGGCCTCGAACGCGGGCTTGAACTCCGGGCGGAAGCGCGTGCGGTAGAAGTCCGTCAGCTCGGACTCCTCCAGCGCGTACGCGTCGACCCACTGGATGAAGGTGGCGATGTCGACCTGGGTCTGGCTCGATGCGAGGTCGGCGGCGCGGGCAGCGTCGATCCGCGTCTTGTTCACGCGGCGCGGCCGCCTTCGCCTGCTCGCCGTTCCAGCGGGTCGCCTGGTAGCTGCTCCACGCCGTCGCGACCGCCGCGAGGGCGAGCAGCAGCGCCGCGGCGATCTCGACCCGGTCGTGTCCGCCCGAGCTCATCCGGACGGATTGCCCGCGTCGTCGCAGGGCAGCTCTACCTCCTTACCCACCGCCGCGAGCGCCTGGTCGATGACGCCGAGCGTGCGCTCCATCGCGACGGGCCGCACGCCTCCGACGCCTTCGGTGAGCGGGTGGTCGAGGAAGCGGATCAGCAGCAGCAACGCGACGACGACCGACGCGACCGCCCCCATCAGCAGCGCCTGTGTGACTGCGCGCTCCGCGCTGTCGGCGAAGAACAGCATGTAGATGAAGATCACGACCGAGAGGAAGATGAGCACGATCCAGAGCGGCAAGGGGATGACGCCGACGGCACCGTGGAGGCGGTCGATCCGCGCGCGCTCCCGGTCGGAGGTCTGATCGAGCCACTTCGCGTAGGCGGTCTCCTCGCTCGAAGTCCGCGGCTGAAAGGCTCCGATCGTCCGGAACATCGCGACGCCCCAGGGGTTGATCTCCTCCGGCGTCCCGTGCTCGGCGCGCGGCCACTCGATGTTGACGACCGAGCGCCCGTAGCAGATGAGCTGGCCGGTCAGCTCGCTGGAGGTCGGATCCGCGAAGAACTGTGCCGTCTCGACTTGCTGCGACGAGAACGAGCGCCTCCTCCTCGGCGCCGATCCGCGACTGGTCGTAGCTCGTGAACGCGAGGAAGACGATGAAGCCGAGCAGCACCGAGAACCCGGTGGCCAGGACGCCGAAGACGCCGGAGGCGCGGTCGCCGTCGGCGAAGTAGCTCCCCTCCGGTGCGCGCCGGCGGACGAGCAGCATCGCGGCGACGGCGAGCGACGCCGTCACCGCGATGATCAGGAACCCCCAGAGGAGGTTCACGAGGCGACGACGGCGTCGGCCTGCACGCCGCCGCCCTGCAGCTGCCGCCGCCAGCCGGCAAGCACCCCGTGGACCTGCTCGGCGCCTACGATCGGCTCGTCCGGTACCCGCAGCTCGACCGGGTGGAGGATGAACGGCCGCGTCTGTGGGCCGCCGAGCCCGCCGTGGAAGCAGATCAGCTCCTCGAAGGCGCAGCCCTCCTCGAGCGTCGGGGTCGTAGAAGCTGCCGACCATGATGTCCGCGACGTGTGCGAAGCCGTCCGTGCGCAGCAGGTGGCCGGCGGCGGTCGGCGAGAACGGCGCCAGCGGATCGTCACCCTCGACCTTGCCCACGGCGAGGTAGTGCGCCCCGCTTGCGCCGAGCGCGACGGGCCCGTGCTCGGACGAGCGCACCAGCAGCCAGCCCACGTGCGGGTGCGCGCGGAGCGCCGGGATCAGCTCGCGGGTGGCGCTCGTCGATCTCCTCCAGCGTCAGCCGGCGCGGCTCCTCGAGCAGCGAGATCAGCCCGAGGTTGCCTGAGCCGAGCACGACGACGAAGCGGTCGGAGACGTCCTTCTTCGAACGCTTCGCGCTTCTTGCCGGTTCCGGTCGCCTCCTTGAGCGCGTGCCCGACCATCGCCTGCTGCTCGTCGCCGCCCGAGACCTCCGTGACCGACCCGCGCTCCAGCGAGCGCTCCACGAGCTCGTCGAGCCCGTAGCCGTTTCGCTGCTTGAACGTCGCCCCCTGCGTCTGACCGTGATCGGAGAGGACGACAATCTCGTACGGCCGCGGCGCGTAGCGGCGCGCGCGGTCGATTCGGCCGAACTGCTGGTCGAGCTTGCGCAGCGCCTCGAGCGTGTCCGCGCGCTCCAGGCCCGAGTGGTGCGCGACCTCGTCGTAGCTCGAGAAGGTCGCGTACACGGCGGGGCGGCCGCGCATCATGTCGGTGAGGACGCCGTAGACGATCAGGTCGCGGACGATCACGCACATCGCCGCGCGCATGAACGGATACGCGCCGCCGCGGTGGCCGCGCGGGCGGACGTCCCGCCTGATCGCGCGCAGGGCCGCCACCCACTCGAGCACGACCTCCCAGAAGAAGAGCACGAGCGCGCGCGTGACGTTGAACCCGTTGGCGAAGAACGCGCGGTATCCCGGGTTGGCCCGCTTCTCGGCCTCGATCCGGCTGACCGTGAGGATCACTTCCTCCGCCTCGCCGGAGAGCAGGTTGCCGCGGCTCGTGCCGCCGTCGACCAGCAGGCCGATGCCCGTCGCGCGCTCGCGCTCGATCCGCGCGCAGTCGTCGGGCGCGGAGCAGGCGCTCAGCAGCCCGGTCTCCTTGTCCACCCAGCGGAATGCGGGGATGTCGTCGTTCGAGCCGAGCAGGATCCCGGCCTGGCTCGCCCCGGTCTGCGACGAGAGGTCGGTCTCCCACTCGGCGAGCGCGTGCGTTCCGTCCGCGATCCAGCGCGCCATGTTCGGTGCGTTGCCGTCCCGCATCGCCCGCCTGAGCACCGGGAGCGCCAGGCCGTCGATCTCGAGGTACACGATCCCCGGGACGTCGGTTTCGACGGCGCCGCCCTGCCGGCGCGCGATCCGCTGCACGACCCGCACCGTGTAGGTGTCGTCGTCGTTCGTCCCGAAGATCACCTCGAGCGCGACGCTGACGGCAGCGACGACCAGCGCCGCGAGCAGCGCCCAGCCGAAGTTGTCGACGGTGAACGTGCCCTCGAGGAAGTCCGAGGCGAGCTTGAGCGCGAGCGCGTCGAGCAACGAGCACGAGCACGAAGCCGAGCGCGACCATGAACGGCAGCCGCAGCGCCGCGAGCAGCGGGGGCAGCACGGCGTTGATCACCGCAATGACCGCGGCGGTGACGAACGCGCCCACCGGGTCGTCGATGTCGACGCCGGGGAGCAGCGCGGCGGCGACCCACAGCGCCGTCGCCGTCAGCACCCAGGAGATGACCAGCCGAACGGGCTTGAAGCGCGGCCGTTCGGGCTGCCAGGCGAACCCCTCGCCGTATGGGACCGGCTCGGCGGCGCGCGTCACTCCTCGTCCTCCGCCGCGCGCTTCGCCTCCTTCTTCGCAGCGCGCTGCGCCTTCTGCTCGGCCACCTTCCCCTTCGCGTCCACGTACGACTCGGAGACCAGCAGCTTCCCGCCGGTCCACCCGAAGACGAGGACGACGAGGACGAGCGCGAAGAGGACGTTCCAAGCGGTCGTGATCAGCTGCTGCGCCGTCGAGTAGTCGACTGCGGTGCCCTTGTCCACGTCGCAGCACGTGTCGAGTGCGAGTGCGTTCGTCGCCTGCGTGATCCCGACCGCGCCGGGCGTAACGGAGACGACGTTCGCGAGCGAGCCCGAGCCGGTTACCCACATGACCGACTCGAACGTGACCGGAATCGCGAACGCGGCCAGGAAGATGCCGATGACGGCCAGCTTGCAAAGCCAGGAGAGGAGCGACGGGAGGAAGGCGCGGGCGAAGTACTCCTTCGGACGGGAGAGGATCGCTCCGCCCTGCTTGGCCTGCTCCCAGAGCTTCTTGACCTGTCGCCAGAAGATGCGGCCCACGATCACGATCAGCAGGACGATCCCCACGGCGATCAGGACCGAGACGACCGGGTTCTCGGACAGACCGCCGAGGTTCTCGTTGAACGAGCCCGGTACGGACAGGAAGAGGTACAGGTAGACGAAGGTGCCGGCGATCGTGAAGAAGATCTTCTGCACGAGATAGGCGGCGATCGAGCCCGCGAACGTCGCCCCGGGGATGATCGCGACGAACATGACGAGCGTCACGAACGTGCCGATGTTCGCGGGCAGGAAGTTGTTCATCGCGACGCCGACGGCATACGCGGTCACGATCGGCCAGAGCTCGACCTGTCCCGGATACGCCGCGCGCAGGATGCCGTAGTACGAGGCCCCGGCCAGGAGCGTTTGACCGGCCTGAAAGGCCAGCGCAGCCACGATGTAGCCGGCAGGGACGTCCTTGATCTGCTCCCAGAGGTCCGACAGCCACCCGACGATGTCGATGCCGAGCAGGTTGAGCACGAGCACCGCGAGGGCGACGCCGACGAGCCACGCGCCGACCTTGACCAGGCGGCGCTTGCGCGAGGGATCGCCGAACGGCAGCGCGGCGCGGGGCTTTGGCTCCGCCGGTTCGGACGCGGGCACGCTGGTCGTGGCCACTACCGTGGAGCTTCGCGTGCGCGACGCGGGCCGAACATCATCCGATCGGTGTGATTCCCGGCCCCGAGCCGTTCTCCGCTGCTTCGACCTCGAGCAGGAGACCGTGCACGGCCGTCACGACCACGGACGCGCCGCTCGGAACCTCGGTCGCCGAGCGCGCCTCCCAGAGCTCGCCGAGCACGCGGACCTGCCCGGTCGGGGCGAGTCGCCGCACGACGACACCGCGGGCGCCGACGAGGGCCTCTTCGCCGGTGCCGGCGCGCTGGCCGCGCACGCGCCGGTGCCAGAAGCCCACCTCGAGGACGAAGAGCGCGCCGGCGACGGCGCCGCCGACGAGGTTCCACGGCGAGGGCAGCACGAGCAGCAGCACGAAGGCGACGAGTAGGAACATCGCTTCCGGAGCATCGCACGATTCATCCGCATCGGGCGATGAGGCTCGGGACCGCGACGGGACGAAGCTGGCACGAGCGAATCGCAACCGGGAGGCACTGATGTCCGAGCCGCAGCGTGCAGTTCTGCCGATCCCCGACCCCACACCGGTCGGGCTGACGACGTACGACGCGAAGGACCCCGACACGGAGTTCCCGCCGATCACGCCGCTGCGGCCTCCCGAGGGCGCGCCGAACGTGCTCGTGATCCTGCTCGACGACGTGGGCTTCGGCTGCCTCGTCGGCCTTCGGCGGGCCGTGCCAAACCCCGACCTTCGAGCGGCTGGCCGACAAGGGTCTCCGCTACAACCGCTTCCACACGACGGCCCTGTGCTCGCCGACGCGGCAGGCGCTCCTGACGGGCCGCAACCACCACGCCGTCGGGATGGGCGGCATCACCGAGATCGCGACGTCGGCTCCCGGGTACAACTCGATCCGGCCCAAGTCCGCTGCTCCGCTCGCCGAGACGCTGAAGCTGAACGGCTACTCGACGGCGCAGTTCGGCAAGTGCCACGAGGTGCCCGTGTGGGAGACGAGCCCGCTGGGGCCCTTCGACGCCTGGCCGAGCGGCGGCGGCGGCTTCGAGCACTTCTACGGCTTCATCGGCGGCGAGACGAACCAGTACGCCCCCGCCATCTACCAGGACACGGTTCCCGTCGAGCCCGACCTGACCCCGGAGCAGGGCTACCACTTCACCGAGGACATGACCGACCACGCGATCGACTGGATCAAGCCAGCAGAAGGCGCTGATGCCGGACAAGCCCTTCTTCGTCTACTACGCGCCGGGCGCGACGCATGCCCCGCACCACGTCCCGCCGGAGTGGTCGGCGAAGTACAAAGGTGAGTTCGACCAGGGCTGGGACGAGCTGCGCGAAGAGATACTGGCCCGCCAGCAGGAGCTCGGCGTCGTGCCGCAGGACGCGGAGCTGACGGCGCGCCCGGCGGAGATCCCGGCCTGGGACGAGATGCCCGACGACCTGAAGCCCGTGCTCGCCCGCCAGATGGAGGTGTACGCGGGCTTCCTCGAGCACACCGACCACCACATCGGCCGGCTCGTCGACGCGCTCGACGACCTCGAGATCCTCGACGACACGCTCGTCTACGTGATCGTCGGCGACAACGGCGCCTCCGCAGAGGGCACGCCGAACGGCTGCTTCAACGAGCTCGTCGTCCTCAACGGCGCCTTCGGCCTCGAGACGACCGAGTTCATGGTCTCGAGGATCGACGACTTCGGGACGCCGAAGGCGTACAACCACTACGCGGTCGGCTGGGCGCACGCGATGGACACGCCGTACCAGTGGACGAAGCAGGTCGCGTCGCACTGGGGCGGGACGAGGAACGGCACGATCGTCCACTGGCCGAGCGGGATCAAGGCCAGCGGGGAGCTCCGGACGCAGTTCCACCACGTGATCGACGTCGCCGCGACGGTGCTCGACGTGGCGGGCCTACCGCGAGCCCTCGCTCGTGCACGGCATCGCGCAGATGCCGCTGCACGGGGTCTCGATGGCACCGTCGTTCGACGACGCCTCGTCGCCTGAGCGCCGGGAGACGCAGTACTTCGAGATGTTCTGCAACCGGGGCATCTACCACAAGGGCTGGACCGCGGTCACGAGGCACAGCACGCCCTGGGTGGCGACCGAGATGGCCCCGTTCGACGAGGACGTCTGGGAGCTCTACGGCCCGGACGACTGGACGCAGGCGCACGACCTGGCGAGCGAGCAGCCGGAGAAGCTGCGGGAGCTGCAGCGGCTCTTCTTGATCGAGGCGGGGAAGTACAACGTCCTGCCGCTCGACGATCGCAGGTTCGAGCGGTTCAACCCGGACCTCGCAGGTCGGCCTCAGCTGATCGCGCGGCAGCCGTCAGCTCCTCTTCGGGGGCATGGGCCGGCTGTCCGAGAACTCGGTCGTGGTCGTCAAGAACAAGTCGCACGCCGTCACCGCCGAGATCGTCGTCGCCGGACGACGGAGCACGAGGCGTGATCGTCGCCCAGGGCGGCGCCTTCGGCGGCTGGACGCTCTACGTCAAGGACGGCCGCCCGGCGTACTGCTACAACCTCTTCGGGCTGCAGCAGTTCAAGGTCTACGGCGACGGGGAGCTCTCACCAGGCGAGCACCAGGTCCGCGTCGAGTTCACCTACGACGGCGGCGGGCTCGGCAAGGGCGGAGACGCCGTTCTCTACCTCGACGGCGAGGAGGTCGGGAAGGGGCGCGTCGACGCGACCGTGCCGATGGCTCTTCTCGGCCGACGAGACGACCGACATCGGCTCGGACAGCGCGACGCCGGTCATCGACGACATCGCGGCCGGCGAGACGCGAGTTCAACGGCCGCGTCCGCTGGGTGCAGATCGACCTGGACGAGGACGGCGCCGACGAGGACCACCTGATCAGCCCGGAGGAGCGGCTCAGGGTCGCGATGGCGCGGCAGTAGGTCGCTACGTGTCGACGGCTTCGAGCGCTTCGGCGACGTCGTAGCCGAGCGCGAGCGCGAGGTTCGGCGCGGCCGCGACGACGCGCGCCGCGCCGACGATCGGCAGCACCGCGATCAGCGTCCCGACGATCTCGTCCTCAGAGGCCCCCGCGTTGAGGCCCGCCTCGACGGCGCTCATGTACGAGGGCGGCGCCGCGTCCATCGCGATCAGCGCCGCGACCCGCGCCAATGCGTGCGAACGGGCGTCGATGCCGGCGAGCGTCACGTTGGCCTGCTCCTCGCTGAGCAACGCGTCGATGTAGCGGTCGTCGCGCAGCGCGAGCCTGCGAAGCGTCAGCTTGTACTCGTCCACGGGATGCCCACTCCATTCGACGCCTTCCCGGCCCGGTCAACATCACCCTGAGCGGGTGAAATCCGCGGTACGGGAACCGGGGCCCGCGTCGACGAGCCCGAGGGCGACCGCACGCTCGACCGCCTCGCCGCGGCTCGACGCGTCGAGCTTGCGGTAGATCGAGATCGCCTGCGTCTTGACCGTGTTGCGCGAGACGAACAGTCGCTCCGCGATCTCGCGGAACGTGAGGTGGCTCGTGAGCAGGGGCAGCAGGCGGAGCTCGGCGGCGGTCAGCGTCGAGGCCCAGCCCGACGACTCCTCGGCGGTCTGCGCGATCTCGTCCCGGAGCTGCTCCGCGCGCGCGGCCAGCGCGCCGAGGCGCGGCCGCCGCCGGAGAATCGCCTCCGTCTCCTGGTGCAGCATCCCCGCACCCCTGGGATCCTTGAGCGCGAGGTGGGCCGACGCCAGCTCGAGCCGCACCTGGACCGAGTACCACGAGAACGCGTGGGTCATCATCGGCCTGAGCCGCTGCGCCGCGGCCAAAGCCTGGCGCGCCCGGGCCCCCTTCCCCTGGGCGATCGCGAGCCGCGCCGTGACCGCGTGGAGGATCGCCGTGACCACGTAGTCGGCGGAGAGAGACTCGTCGAGGAACTCGCCGGCGAGCGCCGCCTCGGCCTCGGCGATCGTGAGGTCGCCCCGGTCCAGGGCCAGCAGCGCGAGCTCGGAGCGTGCGACGACTCCCGCCCAGACGGCGCCGCTCGCGGTCGCGGCCTCGGCGGCCTCCCCGAGCATGGTCTCGGCGTGCTCGTCGCCGAGGAGCAGGGCGGCGACGCCGCTGAGGAGCAACGACGCCGGACGCCAGGGGCTCGCCGGCGTCAGCTCGCGCACCGCGAGCTCGGCATCCTTTCGCATCTGCTCGATGCCGCCCCGGCAGAGCAGCGCCCGGACCGTCGCGGCCCAGGCGTCGAACGGGCTTCCGTCGGGCATCGGGCCCCGCTGCTCGGACGCCTCGAGCGCGAGCGCCCAGCGCTCGGCAGCGTCGGGGCGACCGCGCAACGCGTGCAGCCAGGTGCCGAAGACCGCGATCCCGGGATGCCGGGCGAGCAGCTCGGGCTCGTCGAACGCGTTCAGCCACCGCTCCACCGTCGAGACGCGCCCGCTGCGGTAGTACGGAAACGCGTTCGCGATCACGAGCCGCGCACAGCGTGTCCGTGTCGCCGCTCGCCGACGCGTACTCGATCGCGTCCTCGAGCCGTCCGTTCGCCTCGCACCAGGCGGCCGCCCGTCCCTGCAGCTCGGTGACGACGCCCGGGCGACCTCGCTCGAGCTCGGCGAGCAGCATCTCCCGAAAGAGGTGGTGGTACCGGAACGAGCTGCGCGTGTTGTCCAGCGCGACGACGAAGAGGTTCTCGAGCGCGAGCCGCTCGAGCATCGCGGCGGAATCGGAGCGTTCGCAGGACGGCGTCGCAAAGCGGCCCGGACATCGTCTCGAGCACGGCGCTGCGCAGGAGGAACTCGGTCTCGTCCGGGCTCGCGCCGGCTGAGCTCCTCGCCTCGCAGGTAGTCGGTCACGAACTTGTCGCTCCCGCCGAACGAGGCGACGCGACGCGTTGCCTCGCGAGAGCGAGAGGGCGGCGAGGTAGAGGCCGGCGGCCCACCCCTCGGCGTGCCGGTTCAGCTCGGCCGTCTCCGTCGCGGTGAGCTCGACTCCAGCCTCCGTCAGCAGCGCGTGTGCCTCCGCGTCGTTCAGCGCGAGGTCCGGTGCGCCGAGCTCGAACAGCTCCCCGTCGACCCTCAGTCTTCGCGAGGCCGACCTGCGGCTCGTTCCGACCGGAGAAGACGAGCTGCGAGCCGGCCGGAACGTGGAGCGCAAGTGCGGCGAGCGCGTCGAGGCAGCCGTGGTCGTGGAGAACGTGCACGTCGTCGAGCACGAGGACGAACGGTTCGCGCCGCGAGGCGAGTGCCGCGCCGAGTCGCGGGAGGCCGCTCGCCCAGACCGAGTCGCCGGACGCCGCCAGCGCCTTGAAGACGGAGCGGGCGATCGAGCCGTCAGCGTTCAGCGCCTCTGCGACGTACGAGAAGAGGACGACCGGGTCGTTGTCGCGTTGGTCGAGCGAGACCCAGGCGAATGCGCGCGGGTCGCGGCCCGCCCACTGGCTGAGAGCCGTCGTCTTCCCGTAGCCGGGCGGAGCGACCACGCTGACGAAGCGGCGGCCCCGAGCGCGGGCCAGACGATCGACGACGCGACCGGCGCTCGACGAGGCCCGGCCGCTCGGCGGGGGCGTCAGCTTCGAGCGTAGGAGCTCGAAGGCTGGAGCAGAGCCCGTGCGGACTCGGCCGCCGTTCCCGGCTCGGCTCTTGTTGCCCTTCAGGACGACCAGTCCCCTCCTGACGATCCCGCAATAGGCTACCCACGCAATCGGCGCGGGCTGGCCGATTCATCCCGATGGTGTGATTCCCGCCCGCCGACGCGTCTGCGATAAAGACCTCGTGCGCATCGCGGTAGCACGCGTGCTCGTCGTCCTGGCGGCCCTGCTTGCCGTGCTCAGCCTGCTCGCGGGCTACATCCGCTTCCAGGGACTCGACACGGACACGGTCTCGGACACCGCCGCCGAGATGATCGCCGACGACGAGATCCGCGACCAGGTCGCGGCCAGCCTCGTCGAGCAGCTGTTCACGAACGTCGACGTCGCGGCGGCGCTCGAGGAGCAGCTGCCCGACCCAGCAGAAAGGCCTGGCCGGCCCGGCCGCCGCTGGCCTGCGCGAGCTCTCGGACCGGGCCGCCGTGCGCATGCTCGAGCGCCCGCGAGTCCAGACGCTCTGGGTGGAGAGCGTGACCCGGGCGCACAGGCAGCTGATCAACGTGCTGGAGGACGACGTGCCGGCCTTCAGCACCGAGGGCGGCCAGGTCGTCCTCGACCTCCAGCCGCTGATGATCCAGCTCGGCGAGCGGATAGCCGTTTTCGGCGCCGTGGCCGAGCGCTTCGGGCCCGACGCGGGTCGCATCGAGATCATGGAAGCCGACCGGCTCGAGACCGCGCAGGACCTGACGCAGACGCTCAAGTTCCTCGGCTCCTGGCTCTGGGTCCTGCCGGTCCTGCTCGCGGCGATCGCGCTCTGGATCGCACGCGGTCGGCGGCTCTCGATCCTCCGCATGATCGCGATCGCGTCGATCCTGGCCGGGCTGCTCGTCCTCGTCGTCCGCAGGCTCGCCGGCTCGTACGTCGTCGAGGAGCTCGTGCAGTCCGAGACGGTGCGGCCCGCGGTGCAGAACGCCTGGGACATCCTCACCGCGCAGCTCCGCGACGGCGGCCTCACGCTCTTCGGGCTCGGTCTGATCTTCCTGCTCGCCGGCTGGCTGGGCGGCCGGTCGACGAGCGGCGTCGGAGCACGGCGCACGCTGGCTCCGTACCTGGCGCGGGCTGAGATCGCGTACGGCGCCGCTGCGCTGCTCTTCCTCGCTCCTGCTCTGGTGGCAGCCGACCGTGCAGACGAGCCGCGCGCCGCTGATGCTCGCCGCCGCCGGCCTGCTCGTGCTCGCGGTCGAGCTGCTCCGACGCCAGACCGCGCAGGAGGTTCCCGCTCGACCGTCGGGCGGCCGACGCAGGGCGCGCTCAGCGACGAGGAATCCGCGGCCGAGAACGCCGCGCCCGACCGAGAATAAGGTCAGGCCTCCGTGCTGGAGCCTCGTGACCCGCAACGCGTAGCGCTCCTCCTCCCGATGCGCACGGTCCTGCTCGTCGCGGCCGCGTTCGGGGTGATGGCCGCGTTCGTCGTCGATCGGCAGCACCTTCCTGGTCGTCTTCGTCGGCATCTTCCTCGCGCTCGTCTTCGAGTTCCCCGTCCGCATCGTGATCGAGAAGACCGGGCTGTCGCGCGGGCTCGCGGCGACCGATCACCGTGCTCGGTGCCGCGCTCGCCGTCCTCGTGCTCGCGCTCCTCCTGCTCGAGCCGATCGTCTGCGTCGGTCCGGGACTTCCTCAAGGAGCTGCCGGCGACGGTCGAGCAGCTGCGCGAGTCGGACGAGCTGTCGTGGCTCGGCGACTCCGGCGCGGCCGAGAACGTCCAGTCGGGCGCAGAAGAGGTCGTCGGCCTCCGTCCCCGACGCGATCTCGGCCGTGCTGGGGGTCGCCGGGGACTTCTTCACGATCTTCGTCGCCGCGCTTCACGATCCTCTTCACCTGCCTCTTCCTGCTCACGGACGTCGCCAACCTGAAGCGCTCTCTCGCGAGCGTGCTCATGCCCGGCGAAGACGAGCGGTGGCTGGGCGTGTGGGAGCGGATCACCGAGTCGGTCTCGCGCTGGGCGATCGGGGTGGTCGTGATCGCGACGATCGCCGGGACGACGCAAGGCGTGACGGCCTGGCTGCTGGGCTCGAGCTACGCACTCGCGCTGGGCGTGATCGCGGGCCTGCTCGACATGATCCCGAACCTCGGCGCGACGATCGCCGGCTTCATCCTCGTCCCGGCGATCTGGGCCGAGGAGGGCATCACGGCCGCGCTGATCATGCTCGCGGTCGTGCTCGTCTACCAGCAGGTCGAGAACAACGTCCTGACGCCGAAGATCCAGGGCAAGGCGGTGAACCTCTCCGGCTTCTTCATCATCGTCGCCGTCACGCTCTTCGGCTCGCTGCTCGGCGTCCTGGGAGCGCTCACGGCCGTGCCGCTGGCGGCGACGATCCAGATCTTCGTCCAGGAGCTGACCACGGCGCGGCGAGCGAAGGTGGCCGAGGCGAATGCGTTGACCGGGAGCAACGCAGCGCTAATGGACGACCCACGCCTCGAGGCCGACGATCACGAGCCCGAGAGCCACGTTCAGCGTCACTGAGATCGCGGTCCCTGTGCGACCGAGCCGTTCCAGCGCGGCGTAGCGCACACCCTGGACCGCGAGCGTGACCACGCCGAAGCCGAGCGCGATCCAGACCGCGGTCTGCGCCTCGAGCACGCCGACAGCGGCGAGCACGAGCGTGGCGACGGGCGCCACCGCGGCGTAGGGCATCGCCAGCTCGCGGCGCGCCACCTCGGTGAACTCCGCCAGATCAAGTCTTCGCCCGCGCTCGAGGCTCTCGGCCAACGTGTGCGCGTACACGTGCGCGATCCAGAGCACCAGGGCGGTGACGGCCACCGCACCCGCCAGGTTCGGCACGTCGGTCTCTGCTCCGCGCGAGCCCGCGGCCACGGTCGCCATCACGATGATCGTCCCGTAGACGACGCTCGCGACGCCTTGCCTCCGGCCGAGCACGACCCGCCTGAGCCCGCCCCACACGCCACTGATGTTCGCTCATCCCGCCTCGAGCGGCAGGGCCTGTGAAGCCCGCGCCGAACACCGGCCTCGGTGTACGAACGCTTCGAACGACGCCTCACGTACGCGCTCACCCACTTGACGCTCCGCAAGGCCGTCGCCCTGATCGTCGGCGTGGCGGCCGCACTCGCGCTGACCGCGTCGGTGCTCGTGAGGCTGGTCGATCCGGCGATCGGCACGTGGGGGGACGCCCTCTGGTGGGCGATCTCGACGGTGACCACAGTGGGCTACGGCGACGTCGTCCCCGAGACGGGGCCGGGGAGGCTCATCGCCGCGGGTTTGATGCTGACCGGGATCGGCCTGATCCCCCTGGTCACGAGCGTGGTCGTGTCGATCCTCGTCTCGCAGGCGTCGCGAGCGGCGCGGGAGCAGGAGGTGCGTGAGCTCCAGGAGATCCTCGAGCGCCTGGACTCCATCGACGGCCGTCTCGAAGGGCTCGAGTCGCGGTAGTTCACCCGAACCAGACGATGCCTCGCTCGCCCCTCTGCGGCACGCTCGGGCCGTGAACCTCACGCGGCGAGCCGCGCCAGAGGAGCCGCCGGCTGCGCCCGATCGCACGGAGGCCGTCCTCGGTCTGGCCGCCCTCGCGTTCGACCTCGGGCTGCGGCTCGGGCGCCTCGCGCTCCTCCCCGGGCGCGTGCTCGCCCGGTCCCCCCTTGCGGAGCCGGCCGTTCGTGGCGGAACCGAGGCGCTCGCGGCGGCGGGCCGGGACGTCGAGTCCCGGGGGCGAGAGCGGCTCGAGGAGGCCGTCGACCGTGCGCTCGCGGCGCCGCTCCCGGAGGGCGTCGGCGACGAGGCGATCGAACGACTGACTCAGCGGCTGCTCGAGAGCCCGGCGTTCGAACGAGCGCTGCGCGACGCGGCGCAGAGCCGGCTGGCTCGCGACCTGATCGACGACGCAGTGCGGAGCCCGCAACTGCAGCGCGCCCTCGAGGAGGTGCTCGTCGGGCCGGCCGTGAAGAACGCACTCCGTCGCGAGACGATGACTTTTTGGAACGACGTGTCGGCACGAGTCCGTGAGTCGGCCTACCGGTTGGACGAGCGCCTGCTCAGACGCCCCCAGGTCGAGGCCGTGCGCTACGGCGGGCTGGCAAGCCGTGGCTCGGCGTTTGCGATCGACTTTGCCATCACCCACCTGACGACCCTCTTCGTAGGCACGCTCATCGGCCTTGCCGGCTCGCTGCTCGGGATCGCCGCGTCCACGTGGCTGGTCGCGGCGCTCGGGAGCGTCGGCTGGGCGCTGTTCGTCGGCGGCTACTTCGTCTTCTTCTGGGCGACCGCAGGGCAGACGCCCGGCCAACGGCTGCTTCGTGTGCGCGTCACGGGCGGGGACGGCGGCCCGATCAGAGCCCGCCGCGCGCTCGTTCGCTTCGTCGGGCTCGTGCTCGCGATCGCTCCCCTAGGCGCCGGGTTCATCCCGGTCCTGTTCGACCGGCGGCGTCGCGGGCTGCAAGACTTCCTCGCGCGTACCGTTGTCGTGGTGGACGCTGACGACCCGGCATGAGCGCGCTCCGCATCGCCTGGCTCGGGCACAGCACGGTCCTGCTCGAGCTGGACGGCGTGCGGCTGCTGACGGACCCGCTCCTGCGGGGCCGAGTCGCGCACGTGCGGCGCGTCGCCGGACCGGCTGACCCGGAGGCCCTGCGCGACATCGACGCGGTGCTGATCTCGCACCTCCACTACGACCACCTCGACGTGTGGTCGCTCCGTCGCCTCGAGCCGCGCCCACGCGTCGTGATGCCGAAGGGCGCGGGCGGGTTCCTGCGCCGGCGCCGTTTCGACGTCACCGAGGTCGCGGTTGGAGACGAGGTTCAGGTCGGCGCGCTCTCCATCCGCGTCACGCCCGCAACGCACGAGGGACAACGGCGCCCGTGGGGCCCGAGCGGCCCGGCCGTCGGGTACCTCGTCGTCGGCTCGGAGCGCGTCTACTTCGCCGGCGACACCGACCTGTTCGACGGCATGGCGGAGCTCGCGCCGGACCTCGACGTGGCGTTGCTCCCGGTAGCCGGCTGGGGCCCGCGGCTGCCGGCGGGCCACATGGATCCGCAACTTGCCGCTCGTGCGCTCGCGATGCTCCGCCCGCGCGTCACCGTCCCGATCCACTGGGGCACGTACCGGCGCATCGGCATGTCGCGGGACGCTGCGCTCCTGCGCGTTCCCGCCGAGGAGTTCGCGGGGTTCGCCGGTACCCTCGCGCCGGACGTGGATGTTCGGATCATCGAACCCGGCGGCGAGCTCGAGCTGCCGTGAACGCGAGGACGGCGATCGTCGTGCCGGGAAGCGAGGTCCGCGGTCCCGACGGCGAGTGGTGCATCGGGCCCGTCTGCCTCAGGCTCGTGCGCGAGGCGGAGCGCCTCGCCGAGGCGCAGCCGGTCGATGCGGTCGTGTTCACGGGCTGGTCGCGCGGCCGCGGCCCCTCCGAGGCCGAGCAGATGCAGTCCGCCTGGGACGGCCCCGACGTCGAGCTCGTCGTCGAGCCGACCGCGTCGGTGACCGCGGAGAACGCCGCCCGCACGGTCCCGCTGTTGCTCGAGCGGGGGATCGCGCGCGCCGTCGTCGTGTGCGCTCCGCTCCACGTCTACCGGACGCGCTTCCTCTTCTCGCGGCTCTACGGGCCGCGCGGGATCGAGAGCGCGTTCCACGTCGCTCGCTTCGTGCCGCGACCACGCGCGTTCGTCTGGGAGCTGGTCGCCCTGCCCGTGCTGCGGCGGCAGCTCCGGGCGGCGGAAGCGGAGTTGCGGGGGATGCAGTCGCGCGACGTCGTGACCTCTTGACGCGCAAGCGGCTGCTGCTCGCGGCGGGCGGGCTCGCGCTCGTCGTCGCCACCGTCTTCTTCCTCCTGCCGATGATCGCCGACTACGGCGACGTCTGGGACGTCGTGACGTCGCTGACGTGGGGCTGGGTCGTCGCGCTGCTCGTCGTGACCGTCGTGAACCTCGCCACCTTCGCGCCGCCCTGGATGGTGACGCTGCCCGGGCTGCGCTTCGTCCAGGCGTTCGAAATGACGCAGGCGTCGACCGCGCTCTCGATCGTCGTCCCCGGCGGCCCCGCGGCCGGAGCCGCGGCATCCTTCGGGATGCTGCGCAGCTGGCGGTTCGCCAGGCGCGAGATCACGCGTGCGCTCACGCTCGTCTCGCTCTGGAACCAGTTCCTCAACCTGGGGTTCCCGATCGTGGCGGTTTTCCTCCTCACCATCTCGGGCGAGGGGGAACGGACGGCGCTACTCGCGACCGCGGCCTTCGTCGGCGTGGCGGCGCTCGGCGTAGGCGTCACCGGCTTCGTGCTCGTGCTGGCGAGCGGTCGGCTCGCGTTCGCGGTCGGGGAGCAGGCCGCGCGGCTCGCGAGCTGGACGCTCGGAAAGGTGCGCCGGGGCCCGGTCAGCTGGGGCGGCCCGAGCTTCGAGCGCTTCCGGACCTCGGCCGGCGATCTCGTCCGGCGCCGCTGGCATGCGCTGACGGTCGCTTCGCTCGTGGGGAGCCTGAGCGTCTTCGCCGTCCTGCTCGTCTCGCTGCGGGCGCTGAACGTTCCCGCGGCGGAGGTCTCGGTGATCGAGGCGTTCGCCGCCTGGGCGCTCGTCCGCCTGCTCGCGACGATCCCGATCACGCCCGGGGGCATCGGCGTCGTCGAATTGGCGCTGACGAGCACGCTCGTCGCCTTCGGCGGAAACAACGCGGGTGTCGTGGCCGCAGTGCTCGTCTTCCGCTTCCTGACGATGGTCCCGACGATCGCGATCGGCCTCGTGGCCGCGGGAACCTCGCGACGCCACCGGCGGCCCGTTCCCGAGGCGCAGGTAGGGACCGTGCCGCCGTGAAATACTGGTGCGATGGATCTCGGCGGTAAGTTCTGGCTGGGCTTGATCGCGGCAGTCGTCGGCGTCGCTCTGGCAGGTGTGCTCCTGTTCTGGTTCTTCGGGACCATCTGGTACTCGTGGGGCCTCCTCGGCGCGATCGCGGTATTCGCGGTGATCGCGCTCGGATTCGCCTATGTCGTCGATCGCCGCGAGAAGCAGCGGCGCTCGGGCCTTTCGTCCTGAGCTCGGCTACGGCGTAGCGCGCACGAACGACGCGACGTACGTTCCGTCCGCTCGCAGGAGCGCGAGCGAGTCGCCGTCGACCCGGTAGGCGGCCGCCGTCGGCAGCGCGGCGAGGTACGCCGTTTCCTGCTCCATCACGCCCTCCGGCGTGGGGCACGTCTTCCTGGTCGCCGCCGCAGGGGAAATCTCGATGTCGCCGCTGTCGGTCGTGAACGTCGTCCGGTAGGTATTGCAGCCCGCCGAGCCGGTGAGCGTCAGGTCGTCGGCGAAGCTTGCGGTGATCTCCGTCCCCGCGAGCGGGCTCGCGAGCGCGTTCCCGGTCTGGATCGCGGTCGCCTCCCAGTCGCCGACCGGCGTCGCGCCGACGTAGCGGAGGAGCTCTGCATCGTCGCCGTCGAGGAGCACGAGCTCTTCGTCGTCCAGGCGCCACGCCGCCACTCGCTCGAGCGCGGCGAGGTACGCGCGCTCGATCGCGTCGCCCGGCGGCGCGCAGGCCATCCGCGTGGACGCGAGCGGGCCGAGCTCGAGCGCGTCGCCGTCGGACGTGTAGGGGCCCGTGAATCGGTTGCAGCCGGTGAACCCGCCGACCGTGTCGTCCGTGAACGTCGCGCTCGGCGGCCTCGCCTCCCAGCCCTCGACGTCGAGGCCGGAGGAGAGAAGCCAGGGCACGCCGACGAACGAGGCCGCTGTCGCGTCGTCCTCGTCGTCGTCACCGCCGCAGCCCGCAGCGAACGGCGAGCAGGAGCGCGAGCGAGACGGCCACGCAGCGCATCACGGCAACTCTAGCCCCGAGTCACGATCGAGGCTCGAACGCGAGCGCGCTCACAACGCGCCGCGATGCGGGCGCCGGCTGGTCCTGCGTCGAGTACGGGCGGTTGAGCAGGTGCCCGCGGTGGACGAGCGTCGTCGAGCCGCCGCCGTCGAGGTTGATCGCGTTCTCGGCGCCGAGCTCGACCATCGCCTCCGCGAGCTCGAGCATCGACAGGCCGCCGTCCACCCTCGAACGGCGGCCGTCGCACGCGACCGCGATCAACGTGTCCGCCGAGACGCCGAGGGCGGCGCGCGGATAGCGCCCGTCGGTGATGTCGGAGTCGAACTGCCCCGCGCCGGCGGAGAAGCCCTCTCGATCCTCTTCGGCGTCGAACACGACGGCTCCGTCCGCGACGAGCAGCGGACCGGCCTGCACGAGATCGCCGGATGGTCGTGAAGGTGCGGCGCCGCGTTCCACGAGCCGCACGACTCCGTCCTCGATCACGACACTGCCACGGCGGCCCGCGTACGGCTCGGAAACGGGCTCGTGGCGCACCGGTCGCCCGTCGATCCAGAGCTCACCGAGCGGTCGATAGGGGTCGCGCAGGAAGAAGCCGCCGACGACGGCTTCCTCGACGCCGTTCGCCGCGCACCAGACGTCGAGGTGCTCGGTCCGCGGAAAGAAGATGACGCGAGCGCGCGTCGAACGGGCGGGATACCGCACCGCATACACCGTCGTCACCTCTCCGTCGGCGAGCGCGTGGCGCAAGAGCAGATACTCGATCCCGTCGCCCATGCCCGCGAGCAGCTTAGAACCCCTTTCATGATGGGCCTTCGTCGCCGGGGTGCGCTTGTGAAAGGGGTTCTAAAACCGGTCGCAGTCCTCCTCGTCGCCCTGGCCGCGCTCGCCGGAGCTCCCGCGGCGACAGCGGACCTCGCCGACGAGCAGGCGCTCGCGAACCGGCACGCGCCCGTTGTCCGCCTCGTCGAGCAGCTCGAGGAGTGCGGCTTCGGCGAGCCGTACAGGCCGATGGACGTCGACGCGCTCTTCGACGAGCCGACCGTTGCGCTGCGAGGGCCGTGGAACCGGTTCGACCTGGTCGAGATCGGGCCGACCGCCGACGATCTCGTCGACCTCTACGAGTACCACCTCGACTTCCCCGGCGATGCGCTCAACCCGGGTTGCTCCTACGAGCTGTGGGCGCGCCGCGTGACGGCCGAACGCGCACCCGCCGTCTACGCGCACGTCGCGACCGAGGAGGGTCGGCCCGGCCAGCTCTCGCTCCAGTACTGGTTCTTCTACGCGTACAACGACTGGAACAACCTGCACGAGGGCGACTGGGAGAACGTCCAGCTCCTCTTCGACGCAGCGGACGCGCGCGAGGCGCTCGACGAGACGCCCGTCGCAGTCGGGTACAGCCAGCACGAGGGCTCCGAGGGCGGCGAGTGGGACGACGAGAAGCTCGAGCTCGTGGACGGGACGAGACCCGTCGTCTATCCCGCGGCCGGGTCGCACGCGAACTTCTTCGACGAAGGGCTCTACCTCGGCAGCTCGGCCGAGCAGGGCGTCGGCTGCGACGACACGCGCGGACCGCACCTCGAGCTTCAGCCGAGGGTCGTCACGATCCCGAGCGACTTCGGGGACGCCCGCGAGGCGTACCCGTGGATCGCATTCGAGGGCAGGTGGGGTGAGCTCCAGGACGCGTTTTTCAACGGTCCGACGGGGCCGAACCTGAAGCAGTCCTGGACGGAGCCGATCACCGTGTCCGAAGGCTGGCGCGAACGGAGCTATGCCGTGCCCGCCGGCGGACTCCTCGGCACCGACGCGACGGACTTCTTCTGCGACGCCGTCGCGGCCGGGTCCCGCGCGCTGACCAAGTTCCTGCGCTCGCCCGAGACCGTGCTGCTGGCACTCGCGGCGCTGCTTCTGCTCGCGGTCTTCCTGGCGTCGCGGACCGAGTGGCGGCCAACCGCGCCGCTCCGGGTCGCGCGCCGCCGCACCTGGGGCCAGATTCTGGCCGCATCGGCGCGGCTGTACTTCCGCCGAGCGCCGCTCTTCATCGGGATCGGACTGGTGCTGATCCCGCTCACCATCCTCGCAGCGCTCGCCCAGACGCTGCTGCTCGGCGGCCTCGGGCTCGCCGGCATCGAGGGGACCGGAGTCGTCGCCGGCGCGGCCGCGTTCGTCGTCGTCGGGCTCGGGACGACGCTGACGCTGCTCGGCCTGCTGCTCGTCCAGGCGGCCACCTCGCGCGCGGTCGCGTCGATCGACGAGGGTCGTGGGATCAACCCGGTGGACGCGTACCGCGACGCGGCCGGCGGACTGCGGTCGTTGCTCGGCGGCGCGGGCCTGATCGTCGCGGTCTGGCTCGCGCTCTCGGTGACGGTGCTCCTGCTACCGGTCGCGGTCTGGCTGGTGCTTCGCTCGGCCCTGCTGGCGCAGGTGGTCGAGCTCGAAGGCCGCGGGGCGATCGAGGGTCTCAGGCGGAGCGCCGAGCTCGTGCGCGAGCACTGGTTCCGAGTCGCATCGCTCGTCGGCTTCGGCGCCCTGCTCGCGCTGCTGGCCGGCCCGGTCCTGGGCGCGCTTCTGATCCTCGTCACCGACATGCCGCTCGCGCTGCTCAACGTCGTCGCCGGCGTCGTCTACACGTTCGCGCTGCCGTTCGTCGCGGTGACGACGTGCTACGTGTACTTCGACGCGCGTAGCCGGTTCGAGCTCGAGCCGCCCGAGGACGTCGTCGAGCGCCCCGCCGAGATCAGCATCGGCTAGCGCGCCGAGCGAAGCTGCTCGAGGATGTGCGGGAGCAGCAGGTCGTCCGCCTCGTAGAAGGCCGAGATGTGCGAATGGCCCGCGAGCGCGACGAACTTCGCGCCGGGGATCTCACCGGCCGCCCTTTCGGCGTCGTCGCGCATCTCGTCTCCTTCGCCTGCGCAGATGAGACACGGCACACGCCAGGTGGTGAGGTCCTGCGAGACCGGTCCCTCGAAGTGCGTGGACTGCCACGCCGCGTCGAGCGCAGCGGGGTCGTTCTTCTCGAGGATCCACGTCCGGTCCGGTTCCGGGAACCGATAGTCGAGCCCCGACTCGAACGTCTCCACGAAGCCCGTGATGCCGTGTTCCCGGGAAGCAGCGACCGCGGCTGCAACCGCGCGAGCGGTCGGCGAGTCGAAGTTCCAAGCGTACGGCTGGTTGCCGCACAGGACGAGCGACAGGAGACGCTCCGGGCGCATGCTCGCCGAGCGCGTACCCAAGCCGGGCTCCCCACGACGAGCCGAGGAAGTGGGCGCGCTCGATGTTCAACGCGTCGAGGACCGCGACAGCGTCGGCGGCCCGTCTGGTCAGGGCGTAAGCATCGACGTCGTGCGGCTTGTCGCTTCCGCCCTGACCGCGATGATCCGCGAAGACCAGGCGGAACTCACCACTCAGCTCACGGGCGAGGCTCGATGACTTCGCAACCTCGAGCGGATCGCCGAAGCCGGTGTAGAAGAGAACCGCGGGCGCGTCCCCACCCGAGTCCTCGAAGTAGGTGCGGACACCGTCCAGTGGATTCGTCGCGTGGGGCATCGACCGGGGCACAGGTAGCCGCTTGACAGCGTGTGAGCCTGCCGCGGATGATCTCATCCCGCTCGTCGCCCTAACGGAGACTTGATGCACAACGAGACCGGCGCACCGGCAGGATCGGCTGCGCCCAGCGCGAACGCCGTGCGCGCGTTGTTCCCGCAGCTGAAGGCCGAGCTCGGGGAGCTCGTCGCGATTCCGTCGGTCTCGGCATCGGACTTCCCGGAGGAGACGCGCCCGGCGCTGCTCGAGTGCTACGAGGCACTCCTGACCCTGTTCCGCGACGCCGGCGTCCAGAAGCTCGGCGCGCTCGAGCTGCCGAACACGGCGCCGGTGCTGACCGGCGAGATCCCGGCGCCGGACGGCGCGCCGACCGTGCTGCTCTACGGCCACTACGACGTCGTCGGCGCCGGCGACGAGGCGAAGTGGGACTCGCCGCCGTTCGACGCGACCGAGCGCGACGGCGCGATCTTCGGTCGCGGCACGGCGGACTCGAAGTCGAACATCCTCGCTCACCTGGGCGCGCTGCGCGCGTGGGAGGGCAAGCCGCCCGTCGGGATCAAGATCGTGATCGAAGGCCAGGAGGAGATCGGGAGCGCGCTGAGCACGTTCCCGCCGTCGCGGCCCGAGCTCTTCGCGTGCGACGCGATGGTGATCGGGGACATGGGCAGCCTTCGTCCCGGCGTCCCGACATTGACCATCGCTCTGCGCGGCATGGCGGGGGTGATCGTGGAGGTGCGAACGCTCGCCGGGCCGAAGCACAGTGGTCAGTTCGGCGGCGCCGCTCCGGACGCGTTGCTCGTGTTGCTGCACGCGCTTGCCGCCCTTCACGACGAGCGGGGCGACGTCGCCGTGCCGGGCCTGCGGCGAGAGGAGTGGACCGGTGCGTCGTACGACGAGGACGAGTTCCGCGAGCTGGCGGAGGTTCGGACCGGGGTTCCGTTCTTCGGGACCGGCGGCCTGGGCGAGCGCGTCTGGTCGGGGCCGGCGCTCACGGTCACCGGTATCGACGCGCAGCCGGTCGATCGTGCGCTGAACGCCGTCGTGCCGTTCGCGCGCGCGAAGCTGAACCTGCGGCTGCATCCAGAACAGGACCCGGCCGAAGGGCAGGCCGCCCTGATTCGACCATCTCCAGGGGCTGCGTCCGTTCGGCGTCGCACTCGAGGTCGAAGCCGCCGAGACCGGCAAGGGGTTCGCCGCGACGACGACAGGGGCGGCGTACGACGCGGCGCGCGCCGCTCTCGCGAGCGCGTGGGGGACGGACACGCAACTGGTCGCGACGGGCGGCTCGATCCCGCTCGTGAGCGCGTTGGCCGAGGCCGTCCCGGACGCCGAGATCCTGCTGCTGGGTACGACGGACGGCTTCGCCAACATCCACGCGCCGAACGAGCGCGTTCTCCTCGACGAGTTCGAGAAGGCAGTGCTCGCCGAGGCCGAGTTCTTCGGCCGCTACGCGGCGTCCTTCGAGACCCGTCACGAGAGATCGTGACAAGCGCACCGCAAGCGCTGCCTGCCAAGCCGCCGATGATGCAGCGCATCCTCGGCGCGATCGAGCGCGGCGGGAACAAGATGCCGAACCCCGCGATCCTGTTCGTCTGGCTGTGCGTGATCGTGATCGTGCTCTCCGCCCTGCTCTCCTGGGCGGACATCAAGGTCACCTACCAGGTCGCCGAGCCCCCGCCGGTCCCCGTCGAGGAGGTCGTCCAGGGCGGTTCCACGCAGCCCTCCGGCGGCCTGCCGGACGCGTCCGTCCAGGAAGGCGAGTACACGGTCAAGGAGGAGACGGCGGCCGTTCAGAGCCTGCTCTCCGCCGACGGCGTCCGCTTCCTCTTCACCTCGTTCGTCGCCAACTTCCGCAACTTCGCAGCCGTCGCGATCATCCTCATCGTGATGATCGGCGTCGGCCTCGCGGAGGCCGCCGGGCTGATCGGCGCTCTGATCCGCAAGCTCGTCGGCGTCTCGTCGGAAGCGATGCTGACGCCGATCATCATCTTCATCGGCGTCCTCTCGAGCATCGCCTCCGACGCCGGATATCTCGTGCTGATACCTCTCGGCGCCGCTGCGTTCAAGAGCGTCGGGCGCAATCCGCTTGCCGGGATGGCGGCCGCATTCGCGGGAGTCGCCGCGGGGTTCGGCGTCAACTTCCTGATCACCCCGCTCGACGGCGTGCTGACCGAGATCACCAACGACGCGAGCGCGCTCGTCGACGCCGATCGCTCGATCGACCTCGCGGCGAACCTGTACTTCGGCATCGCCTCGACGATCCTGGTCACCGCCGTGATGACGTTCATCTCCGTGCGCATCGTCGAGCGGAGCCTCGGCAAGCACGACCCCGCGCTCGAGAGCGACGACGAGTCGCTCGACGCCGACAAGGGCCCCGAGGTGTCGCCGGAGGCAGAGGCGAGAGGCCTTCGCTACGCCCTCTTCGCAACCCTGGCCGTGCTCGGCGGCATCACGCTGCTCACCGTGCTCCCCGACGCACCGCTGCGTGACCCCGTCACGGGCGACATCGTCGGCGACTCGCCGTTCATGGACAGCTTGATCGTGATCATCACGATCATCTTCTTCGCGGCAGGACTGGCCTACGGTCGCGGAGCCGGGACGATCCGTACGAGTGACGACGTGCTCGCGTCGATCACGAAGTCGTGGGCCGGTCTCGCGAGCCTGCTGTTCCTGTTCCTGCTGATCGCGCAGTTCATCGCGTACTTCAGCTACTCGAACATGGCGCAGGTGGCAGCCGTGAAGCTCGGCGACTGGCTCGAAGAGGCCGACATCGGGGTCGTGTGGCTGCTGATCGGCTTCGTGCTCGTGACGATGCTCGTCGACCTCATCATGCCCGCGGCGATCGCCAAGTGGGCGATCCTCGCGCCGATCTTCATCCCCCTCTTCCTGCGACTCGACGTCGCGCCGCAGACGGTGCTCGCCGCCTACCGAGTCGGCGACTCGCCGTTCAACGTGGTCACGCCGCTAATGGCCTACTTCCCGCTGATCATCATCTTCGCGCAGCGCTACCGCAAGGACGCCGGCATCGGCACCGTCGTCGCGATGATGCTTCCGTACGTGGTCGTCCTATCCGTGATCTGGACGCTCTTCTTCGTCGCCTGGTACCTGATCGGGATACCGCTCGGCCCGGGGTCGTCCGTGCACCTCGACTAGCGCGACGCGATGACCGACGCGCCCGACCGCTACGTCTCGACAGGCGCGCTACCGCGCCGGCAGCTCGTCGCCGACCTCGTCGCCGAGGCGCACGAGCGCTACCGCTCGAACACTGACGGCGAGACGTCGGAGGTGTACCCGGCGCTGGCGCGCGTGCCGCCCGACCTGTTCGGGATCTGCGTCGCGAACACGGGCGGCGACCTGGTCGAGTCGGGCGACACGGACGTCGAGTTCACGATCATGAGCGTGGTCAAGCCGTTCGTCTTCGCCCTCGTCTGCGACGTCCTCGGCGCGGAGGAGATGCGCGAGCGAGTCGGCGTCAACGGCACCGGGCGGCCGTTCAACTCGCTCACGGCGATCGAGCAGAGCGAGGACGGACGGACGAACCCGATGGTGAACTCCGGCGCGATCGCGACGACGAGCCTCGTCCCCGGAGGCAGCGTCGAGGAGAAGTGGCAGTTCATCCGCGACGGCGTGTCCCGCTTCGCCGGCCGCACGCTCTCGCTCGACGACGAGGTGTACGACTCCGCGTCGCAGACGAACGACCGCAACCAGAGCATCGCCCGCCTGCTGCGGACGTTCGAGCGCGTCTACTGCCCTCCCGCCGAAGCGCTCGAGCTCTACACGAGACAGAGCTGCCTGAGCGTCACCGCCAGAGAGCTCGCGGTGATGGGCGCGACGCTGGCCGACGGCGGCCTGCACCCGGTTACGCGCGAACGCGTCGTCGACGCCGACACGTGCAGGTACACGCTCGCGGTGATGACGACCGCCGGGTTGTACGAAACGTCAGGGGAGTGGCTCTACGACGTCGGCCTGCCGGGCAAGAGCGGCATCGGCGGGCGGGATCGTCACCGTCGCTCCCGGCAAGGGCGGAATGGGGACGTTCGGCCCGCGCCTCGACGACGCCGGGAACAGCGTCAAGGGCCAGCTGGCCGCCCGGTTCCTGTCGCGCAAGCTCGGCCTGGACCTCTTCGCGTCCGAACCGGAAAGCTAGAATCCGCGGCACCGATGCTCGTGACGCTCTTGATCCGGCTCGTCATCGTCGCGCTGGCGTTCATGTTCACGGCGTGGGTGTTCGACGGAGTGGAGCTCTCGGGCGGCGTGTTCGGCGCGCTCTGGGTGTCGCTGCTCTTCGGCCTCATCAACGCGACTCTCGGGATGATCCTGATGATCCTCGCGCTGCCGCTGATCTTTCTCACGCTCGGTCTCTTGGCGGTCCTGATCAACGCGCTGATGCTCGCGTTGACCGACGCGATCACCAGCCACCTGACGATCGACGAGTTCTGGTGGACGACGATCTGGGCGTCGATCACGATCGCCGTCGTCACGGTCGTCCTCGAGCTCGCCCTGAGCGCGTTCAGGGCGCGCGGCGCCGACGAGAGCAAGCCGGTACTGACCTAGCGGAGCTCGCGGCCGAGGATCGCGGACAACCGCGCGACCTCCGCCCGCAGCGCCGTCCGCGGCTGACGCCCCAGCTCGGCGAACCAGTCGACGCGCACGCGGTCACCGTCCAGCTCCCAGGTGCCGCGCACCACGCCGCCCGCGACGACGACCGGCGAGATCCAGCCGCTCTGCCTGCTCACGTCGGTTCGACGACCCGGCGGCACGACGTGAGGATCCTTGGTGCCCGGGCCAAGGACGTACTGGTCGAACCCCGGCAGCAGCCGCACCGCTGACGTCGGCTTCGTCGTTGCGAGCTCGTCGAGGTGCTCGGCCAGAACGTACCCGCGCTCGCCGTCGACCTCGACCTCCGCGACGACGTCGCCGAGCGCCTCGAACCACGCGCGCAGCTGACGCTTGCCGAACCAGCCGCCGGACAACCAGTTGCCGAACGCCTCGATCGTCGCCGGCCCGTAGGCGCCGAGGTACGCGGCGATGGCGACCGGCGCCGCCTCTTCGGGATCGGGGACGCCGGCCCAGCGCGCGCTCGCGGCCTCCGGGCGCATGAAGGTGACGCGTGTCCCACGGTTCGGGCCGTAGACGAGGTCCCCCTGCCACGCGAGCGGCTTCAGCAGCGTCCCCCAACCCGAAGCGAGCCCTTCGCCGACGTGCTTGAGCCCGCGTTTCGCGACGACCGCAGCGACGAGCTCCTCCCGGGTGAGCACGCTGCCCTCGAGCGCGTCGCGAACCGCGGCCTGGAGCGCCTCCATCTGCTTCGGGGTCATCCCGAAGTACTTCTGCCAGCTCGGCCGCTCCCACGTGCGCGCGGAAGCCATGAGCGAGAGGAACGCTCCGCCATCCTCCGGCGTGAGCAGGTGCAGCGCGCCGCGCATCGCCCAGGTCTTGACGAGCCGCCCCGCGGAGAGCGCGCGGGCAACCTCGCCGGGTCGCGATGCCGTGCGCCGCACTCGGATGGCGAGCTCGGCCGACGACGCGACCTGCGCCTGCACGCCGCAGAGCCGCCGCACGACCCCGGCGACCGGCTGCGTGCCGACCGGGTCGAGCAGCTGCCGGCGCATCCGCCAGGCGAGCGCCTGGCGCGTGGTGATCCGCAAGACGCTCATGCGCGAGCCGCGCGTGTCCCTCGATCGAGGGAACGGCGTCCCTCGCGCGAGGGATTCGTGGAGGTGCTGCTCAGGCGCTTACCGATGACCGGATGGTTCTTCCTGCGGCGTCATTGTCGGCTTCAAACATAGGGAGACACCCGTGTCCGCCTCACACAACCTCCGTGTCGCAGCCGCAGTCGCGTGCTGTCTGCTCGCGCCGGCAGCCGCCAACGCAGCCGCGAACCCCGCTCGGAAGCCCGCTGTCAAGATCACGCCCGCGTGCGCAGGTGACGTCGTGTCCGCACGCCTCCTCGTCCGAACGCCGGCGAGAACGCGACTCACCGTCCGGCTCCTTCAGCGTCGTGCCAGAGGGGCGCCGTTCGTGGCAACCAGCCGCGAGCAGACGTTCACCAGCGCTCGCGGGCGGCGAACCTACGGTTTCAGCTTCGACATCTCGACGCTCGACGCCGCCGCGTACCGTCTCTCGGTCGTCGACGCGCGGACGCCTCCGCGGTACCGCTTCGTCTCGTCGGTCATGCCGGCGGCCGCGTGCGCGCCGGGGCGGGACGTACCGGAAGCACCGGTTGTCCTGCTCTTGTCGCTGAGCCTGGTCGGGACGATGGCTCTGCTGCTGGCGCGCCGCACACCGCTCGCCTGAACGTGGAAGACGCGGCCGTCTCGCGGCGTGTGCCCGCCACGGTGCGCGCGGCCGCGACGATTGTCGCCGTCGGCGCCGCGTACTACTTCTCACTCGGCACGCTGACCAGCGACTGGCGCCAGGACACGCCGCTCGCGCATCTGGTCCTGGTGCCGCCGCTGGCGGCGATCCTGCTCCTCGGGGCGTGCCTGCGCCATCGTCACGTGGCGTCGTTTCGGCTCGGTCGGCTCGACCTTCTGTTCGCGGCGGCCTTCTTCCTGCCCGCGCTGCTGATCGTCGGCGCAGGTCCGGTGCTGTGGTCGAAGTACTTCTGGGCGATGCGGCTCGATCTCTTGACGCTCCCGCTGTTCGCGGCGGCCGCAGTCGTCCTACTCTTCGGGTCGCGGGCGCTCGTTCCACTCGCGTTTCCGCTTGCGTTTCTCCTGCTCGCCTGGCCGCTCCCGTATCTGGCCGCGCTCGAGCACGCGCTCGACGCATTCACGAATGCGACTGCGGCGGCGGTGGCTCACGTTACAACGCTGACGAACCTGGCGGCGCCCGTGGCGGGATCGGGAGAGAAGAGGTACGTGATCGAGCACGAGGGGGCGGACTTCGTCGTCAGCGTCGCGAGCGCGTGCTCCGGCGTCAACAGCCTCGTCGGGTTCCTGGTCGTCGGTGTCGCAGCGCTCTGGCTCGTCCGTGGACCCTTCCTGCTCAGAGTTGCGTGGCTGCTTGCCGGTGGCGCGCTCGTCTGGGCGCTCAACGTCATTCGCATCGTCGCCGTGCTCGCTGTCGCCGGTCGTTTCGGCGAGCACGCCGCGTTCGAGCTACTGCATCCGGTCGCCGGAATCATCGCGCTCAATCTCGCCTTCGTCGTTCTGCTCTGCGTGTTGCCGCTCTTCGGGCTGCACCGGCGGCCAATCGGTGAGGACGAGCACGAGGCCATCGACACACCGCTCGCGCGGTCGGCACCCCCGCAGCAGCAGGCGACGCCGATGCGGTTCACGAGACGCCTCGCGCTGCTTGCCGCCGCGACGACGACGCTTGCGCTCGCGAACGGTCAGCTCGCGGGGTCCGCGCTGGGCTTCGAGGGAACCGGTCGCCCAGCCGTCGTGTCGTTCGTCGAGCGCCCGGTCGCCGGCACGGGCTGGCGAGTCGGCCGGGGCGAGCGGATCAGGTGGGCACGGCAGTACTACGGCCGCGACTCGGCCTGGGTCCGATATCGCCTGCGTCCCTCCGGGCCGCCGAAACAAAATCGCACCTTCACCGTCTGGGCGGATGCCGTCGTCAGTCCCGATCTCGGCGCGCTGAACGCGCACACGGTCGCGCGCTGCTACAGCTTCCACGGCTACCGGATCGAAGCTGCCCGACACCTCGAGCTCGGAGCCGGCGTGACGGGTCAGCTCTTCGTCTATCGAACGTCTCGTGCCGTCTGGCACGCCCTCGCATGGCAGTCGCCGGTCCTGCACGGCGGGCGTGTCCAGCACGAGCGAGTCGTCCTCCTCGCAAGCGCACGAGCCCGACCGAGCGCGAGTGCGCGCCCCGAGCGTTCCTCGCTCGCCGCCGCAGTCCTCGGCGTGCTCAATCTCCGGGCACCCGGACGCGATCCGAATCCTTCGCTGAGTCGTGCCCTCTCACGCCTCGGGACGCAGGTCGTCGCGGGCCAGCTCGCTCGGGAGCGCCGAAAGTGAGCTCGCTCGCCGTCGAGCTGCTGCACCACGTCCTCGGCGCGACGTTCCTGGCCTACAGCCTGCTGGTGGTCTCCCACTTCGCGCTGCAGATCTTCTATGCGCACCGAAGCCATCGAGCGTCGTCTCGACGCGAGAGCGAGCCCGGCTCGGGGCCGATGCCGTCCGTCGACGTCGTCGTCGCGGCGTACAACGAGGCGTGGGCGGATCTCGAGGCATGCTTCGAATCGCTCCGCGCGCAGGACTACGCCGGGACCGTGAACGTCTACGTCGTCGACGACTTTTCGCCGAATCGCGCCGAGCTGATGCCGTTGTACGCACGCTACGGAGGGCTGCCGAACTGGCAAGTACTCCTGCCCGAGCAGAACCGCGGGAAGCGACACGCGCAGGATCAGGCAATTCGCATCTCCCAGGGAGAGATCGTCGTGACCATCGACTCCGACACCATCGTCGCGCCCGACGGCGTTCGCGAGATCGTGACCGCGTTCGAGGATCGTTCGGTCGGGGCGGTCACCGGCGACGTCGGCGTTACGAACTGGCGGAGCAACCTGCTCACACGCCTGATCGGGATGCGCTACTGGATCGCGTTCAACCAGGAGCGCGCGGCCCAGAGCTGGTTCCGGACGGTGCTTTGCTGCTCCGGCCCGCTCGCCGCGTACCGACGATCAGTGCTTGCGATCGTCTGGAACGACTACGTTCGCCAGCGCTTCCGGGGAGTGCTGTGTACGTACGGCGACGATCGCCATCTCACGAATCTCGTCCTCGCCGCAGGGTACGACACGCTCTTCGTTCCGCGAGCGACGGCGATCACGAATGCCCCCGAGACGATCCGCGGCTACCTCAAGCAGCAGTTGCGTTGGAACAAGAGCTTCTACCGGGAGCTGCTGTGGACGCTTCCGTTCGTCGCGACCCGCTCGCCGTACATGGTCTTCGAGATCGTCGTTCAAACGGTGCTTCCCCTGCTGCTCACACTTGCGATCGTTTCATCCGTCTGCTTCGCCTTGATCGTCGACCCGCACCGGCTCGTGAAGTACGCACTCATCGTGGCGGTCATGGGCCTGGCGCGTTGCGCGTACGCGATCTACCGCACGCGGAAGCCGTCGTTCGCCCTCTTCATCCTGTACGGCTTCGTCCATGCGGCGCTGCTGATTCCCATCCGCATCCGCGCGCTGATGACGCTGAGCGACAACCGCTGGGGAACCCGCGCCGCGGTCTGACGGGCTGCGCATCCCGCCCGAACCTGCCCAAGCTCGGCCAGAACCCGGAGCGCGGAGAGCCGTCGTCGTTCGCCGACCCGGCTAGGCGGTCGGAGTCACCCAGGCTGCCGGGTGCGCGGGCGTCACCAGTTGCGGATCGAAAACGGCTAGCGCCCTCCGCTGCGGAAGCCGGGGGGCGCTGCGGTGGTGCGGGTTGGTTGCTTTGGTGCGGAGTTGGATCAGACGGTGGGGGCCACGTACGGGGTGACCACGATGCTGACGGGCGTGCCGTTGAACGTGAACGACGTGACGTCGCTGTGGCTCTGCGCGAAGGTGGCGAAGTAGTTCGTCACGCTGCCGTGTCCGGCGCAGATGGTGGCGTAGTTCGGGGAGCGGCCCGACGACGCGGTGCCGTACGTGTTGGACTCGGTGACGACGCTCGCGCCCTTGGCACCGAGGTTCCAGCCGGTGACCTTGTCGGCCGAGCCGTTGTAGATCTCGGTGAGCGTGATCGGGCTGGTGATGTGCGTGCTGCGGAAGTGGTTCTGGATGGTGCCGTCCGAGCAGCCCACGCCGGTGGTGGTCGTCGCGGTGAACACGTTGGAGCCGGTGAGCGACTCGCCAGGGGCCATGGCGATCTTCTGGAATGCCTTCTCGTTCATGCCGGGGAACTGGGCCATGATCTCGCCCTTGGAGACGGTGACGACGCCGTTGGCGTCGGTGCTGGCGGCCATGGCGACTGTCGGAACTGCGAGCGCGACGAGTGCGGCGATCGCGACGATGTACTTCTTCATTGCAAAGTCCTCTCTGTTCTGGTGACGGTTCCCGGTCGACCAACGTCGCCCGGTTCGAGAGGAAGTGTGACATCGCAAACTCGCTATAGCTATGACGCGGTCGTGCTATCTCGGCGGAAGTTCCCGCTGGCACCCTTAGGCGTGGCCGGTGAGCGCTCGTGACGGTGCGTTCCCGGCCGACACCTTTGGTCGGCGGCTGCGCACGTGGCTGCCCGCCGCCGAACAATGGCGTGATCCCCGAGGTGCAGGCACCGGGACGAGTGGCCCGCCGACGGCGGTCACGCGCGGGCAGCCTTGCGGAGCGCCCGTAGCTCCGCCTTCACATCGGGGCCAAGACGTTCGACGGCGCGGGTCAAGGCGACGGCCGAGATCGACTCGATGTGCTGCTCGAGGTAGGCCCTGACCTCGTCCGGGTACGCCCGGCCCAGCTCGCGAAGAACCCAGCCCACCGCCTTCTGCACGTACTCACGCTCGTCCTCCAGGCATTCCGTCACGAGCGGCAGGGCGCGCTCGAGCGGCAGGAACACGGCGTTCTTGCCCGTGTAGTGGATCAGGCTGACGATCGAGATTCGCCGCAGCCACTGGTCGGCGGCGCGGTTCCACTGCTCGAGCTGCGGATACACCCGCTCGGGCTCGGCCGCGAGGATCCAGGAGTAGAGCGAGCTCAGCCCGTCGGAGTGGCACCAGTTGTCGACCCGCGCGGGCCAGCGGCACACCACGGGCCAGAGCGCGGGGCTCACCCGCTTGCGGACGATCGGCGCGTAGTGCTCCAGCGCCGCGAAGAGCACGTCGCCGTACGGCGAGCTGCGCCAGAGGTGGTCCCAGACGGCGAGCGTCTCGCTTTCCGGGAGGTCGGAGAACGAGAAGCCCTCCTTGACGCGCTTGCGCAGTGCGGGGAAGCGGATCCCGAGGTGCTCGAGGGCCGAGCCGCGGTCCTTCGCAATAGCCGCGCCCAGGCGCGGGTCCCCGAGCTCGCGCAGAGCGGCGACGACCTCGTCGTGGTACTCGTCGAGTGTGGCCGTCAGTGTGTCCTTTTCCCCGTCCGCCGTTCGTCTTGGACGCGACGATGATCCACGACGAGAAGGAGAAGAGCGATGAAGTACATGCTGCTGATCCAGCAGGGTGACACGCCGACGCCGGGCTCGGACGGGTGGGAGCGCCTGTCGCCTGACGAGCAGCAGGCGGTCTACGCCGACTACCAGGCGGTCAACGAGACCGCCGGCGTCAGTCCCGGGATGTGGATGCAGCCGCCCGAGACGGCGACCACCGTCCGCGTGCAGGACGGCAAGACGCTGACCACGGACGGCCCGTTCGTCGCGGTCAAGGAGGCGCTCGGCGGCTACCTGCTGTTCGAGGCCGACGACCTCGACGCGGCGATCGAGCTGGCGTCCCGGATCCCGGCGGCCCGCCTCGGCGGCGCGGTGGAGGTCCGTCCCCTGGTGGAGCACTGACGCTCGAGCAGGTCTTCCGCGACGAGTGGGGCCGCGTCCTCGCCGGCCTGATCGGCTTCCTCGGCGACTTCGACCTCGCCGAGGAAGCCGCCCAGGAGGCGTTCGCGATCGCCGCCGAACGGTGGCCGCGCGAGGGCGTGCCGGACAGCCCGCGCGCCTGGCTCGTGACCACGGCACGCAACCGCGCGATCGACCGCATCCGCCGCGAGCGCACCCTCGCCGCGAAGACCCGCCTGCTGGAGGTGCCCGAGGCGATGACCGACGAGCTGGACGAGACGACGATCCCGGACGAGCGGCTCGAGCTCGTCTTCACCTGCTGCCACCCGGCGCTCGCGCTCGAGTCGCAGGTCGCGCTCACGCTCCGCACGCTCGGCGGGCTGACGACCGAGGAGATCGCCCGCGCCTTCCTCGTCCCCGACCAGACGATGGCCAAGCGGCTCACGCGCGCGAAGCGCAAGATCAAGGCCGCCGGGATCCCGTTCCGCGTCCCGCCGCCGCACCTGCTCCCGGACCGACTCGCTGCTGTGCTCGCGGTCGTCTACCTGATCTTCAACGAGGGCTACGGCGGTCGCGCCGACCTCTCTGCGGAGGCGATCCGGCTGGCGCGGGCGTTGGCCGAGCTGATGCCGGACGAGGCCGAGGTGCACGGGCTGCTGGCGCTGCTGCTCCTGAACGACGCTCGGCGCGAAGCGCGGTTCGCGGACGGCACCGTCGTGCTCCTCCGCGAGCAGGACCGCTCGCTCTGGGACCTAGCGCAGATCGCCGCAGGACGCGCAGCGCTCGAACGCGCGCGCGCGTTCGGCGGCGGCGTCTACGTGCTCCAGGCGGAGATCGCCTCGCTGCACCTGGACGAGCCGCCGGACTGGAACCGGCTTGCGGCGCTGTACGGCGAGCTCGCCGGGCTCACGGGCTCACCCGTCGTGGAGCTCAACCGCGCGGTCGCCGTGGCCGAGGCGGGCGAGGTCGAGGAGGCGCTCGCCGCAGTCGAGCGCCTGGAGCTCGACTCCTACCACTACCTGCACGCGACCCGCGCCGAGCTCCTGCGCCGGCTCGGTCGCGTGGACGAGGCCCGCGCGGCGTACGACCGCGCGCTCGAGCTCGTGCACTCGGACGCCGAGCGGAGCTTCCTCGAGCAGCGACTGGGCGGTCTCTCTCCTCCCGCTTGACATATGCCGATATAGGTATATATGATCCTCGCCATGGCCCGAGCAGCGACCACGGCAGACGCGTTCAACGCGGTGGCCGAGCCCCGGCGGCGGCAGATCCTGGACGCCCTCGCCGGCGGGGAGCGCCCCGTCAACGAGCTCGTGCGCGTGCTCGGGGTCGCACAGCCGCAGGTGTCCAAGCACCTGCGGGTGCTCCGGCAAGTGGGGGCGGTCGACGTGCGAAACGAAGGCCGTCAGCGCCTCTACCGGCTGAACGGGCACGCGCTCAAGCCGATCCACGACTGGGTGCAGGGCTACGAGCGCACCTGGTCGGAGCGGTTCGAGCAGCTGGACGTCGTGTTGGAAGAGCTCAAGCAGAAGGAGGAAGGAGATGGCAGTGGCAAGTAGCGGGACGGCGACGGTGGAGCTCCCCACCGACGAGCAGATCCTGATCACGCGGGAGTTCGACGCACCGAAGGACCTCGTCTACAAGGCGTGGACGACGCCCGAGCTGGTCAAGCGCTGGTGGAACGCCAAGCGCGGCGAGGTGACGATCGCGGAGATCGACCTGCGCGTCGGCGGCAAGTGGCGCTACGTGATGAACGCCGACGGCTTCGAGGTCGGCTTCCACGGCGAGTACCGCGAGATCGTCCCGAACGAGCGGATCGTCTCGACCGAGGTCTACGAGGGTGCGCCTCCGGAAGGCGCAGAGGGCACGCTGAACACGCTGACGCTGAGCGAGGCCGACGGGCGCACGACGCTGACGGTGCTCGTGCAGGCGCCGAGCAAGGAAGTCCGCGACGCGATCATCGAGTCCGGCATGGAAGCCGGGATGCAGGACGCGATGGACCTGCTCGAAGAGGTCGCGATCTCGTTGCGCTGAAGCGATCGAGCGAGGGGCCGCATCGGCGCGGCCCCTCGCCTGCGGTATGCGAACATATGTTCGCATGAAGGCGGAAATCCTGCACGCTGACCTCGACGCCTTCTACGCCTCCGTCGAGCAACGCGACGACGCCAGGCTGCGCGGACGGCCGGTCGTGGTGGGCGCCGGGGTCGTGCTGGCCGCGAGCTACGAGGCGAAGGCGTACGGCGTCCAGACCGCGATGAGCCTACGCCGGGCGAGGCAGCTGTGCCCGGACGCGGTGGTCGTCCCGCCGCGCATGGCGGCGTACTCCGAGGCGAGCAAGGCCGCCTACCGGGTGTTCGAGGACACGACGCCGCTCGTCGAGGGACTGTCGATCGACGAGGCGTTCCTCGACGTTCGCGGCTTCGAGCGGCTCGCCGGCTCACCCGTGGAGATCGCGGCGCGGTTACGGGTCGCGGTCCGCGAGCGCGTCGGCCTCCCCATCACGGTCGGCGTCGCGCGGACGAAGTTCCTCGCGAAGGTGGCGAGCGGCGTCGCCAAGCCGGACGGCCTTCTGGTCGTTCCGCCGGACCGCGAGCTCGAGTTCCTCCACCCGCTGGCGGTCGAGCGGCTCTGGGGCGTGGGCGCGGTCACGGCGAACAAGCTCCGAATGCTCGGGATCGGGACCGTCGGCGACATCGCAAGCCTCCCGGAGGAAACGCTCGTGCTCCTGCTCGGCCAGGCTCAGGGGCGGCAGCTCCACGCGCTTGCCCACAACCGCGACCCTCGCCGGGTCAATCCGCGCCGGCGCCGTGGCTCGATCGGGTCCCAGCGCGCGCTCGGCCGGGCGCCGAAGTCACCCGACGCGATCGACGCCGTCGCGATCGGCCTGGTCGAGCGCGTCACCCGCCGCATGCGCCGCGCCGGCCGTGTCGGTCGCACCGTCATGCTCCGGCTGCGGTTCGACGACTTCTCCCGCGCGACGCGCTCGCAGACGCTCGCTCGCTCGACGGCGAGCACCGCGACCATTCTCGACGCGACGCGCGAGCTCCTCGCGGCGGCGATGCCGACGATCGAGCGGGAGGGCATCACGCTGGTCGGCATCTCGGTGGCCAACCTCGACAACGAAGAGACGCTCCAGCTCGTCCTCCCGCTCGACCGCATCGACTTGACTGCGCTCGACGCGGCGCTGGACGAGATCCGGGAGCGCTTCGGGCCGAACGCGGTGACCCGCGCCGTGCTGCTCGGCCGCGATCAGGGCCTGACGGTCCCGCTGCTTCCCGACTGAGGCTCGACGACGCGCTCAGTCGAGCTCGGCCGGAAGACCGAAGCGCGGAAAGAGGGCCGGTTGGATGAAGGCCGTGAGCTCCTTGATCAGCTCACCCTCGAGGGTGAGCACGTCGATCGCCGACGCCGTGTAGCGCCGCGTCTCGTCGTCCAAGGAGTAGTACGCGACGGCGGGCTGGCCGTTCGCGCGCGTTGGAACGGCACGGGTCTCGGGGCAGAACTCGAGAGCGTCCTTGGCGAACTCGGCGATCGTCTGGCGGCCCCGCCACCAGGCCGCCCAAGGCGGCATCGAGAAGACCGCGTCCTCGGCGAGGAGCGCGGCGACGTCGTCGACGTCGCCGCGACCCCACGCGTCGACGTACTTCTCGACGAGGCGCCGGAGGCGGTGGTCGCCCAGCGAGCGCAGCGTCTCCTGCTGGCTCCGCTCGGGGAGGCGCTCGTCCACCGCCTTGCGGGCCCGTTGCAGGGCGCTGTTCACCGACGCGACACTCGTGTCGAGCGAGTCCGACACCTCGCGCGCGGAGAAGCCGAGGACCTCCCGCAGGATCAGCACCGCGCGCTGCGTGGGCTGGAGATGCTGGAGTGCGGCGATGAACGCCAGCTCCACCGCCTCGCGCTGCTCGTAACGCGCGTCGGGCGTCGCGTAGCCGTCGGCGACCCCGAGCGCCTCGTCGGGATACGGCTCGACCCACACGGACTCGACGAGCGGCGGCCCCGCGTCGTTCGTCGAGGCCGGCGGTCCGTAGTCGACCGGGAGCAGGCGCTTGGGCCTGCGCTCGAGCGCGTCCAGGCAGGCGTTCGTCGCGATCCGGTAGAGCCAGGTCCGCAGCGAGCTTCGCCCACCGAACTCGGGGAGCCCGCGCCACGCGCGCAGCAACGTCTCCTGGAGGACGTCCTCGGCGTCCTGGAGCGAGCCGAGCATCCGGTAGCAGTGGGCGTGGAGCTCTGTCCGATGCTCCTCGACGATCCGGCGGAACGCCGACTCGTCGCCGCTCCGCGCAGCCTGAAGCATCTCCGGTGAAGCGGTCATCTCAAGTACTTAGACCGGCGAGTCGGCTCAAACTCATCGCGCCCTCCTATGCGCTCTGCGACTTCACGTACTCGATGTAGCCGCGCACGTCGGCGGCCGGCTCCGAGTACGCGTCGCCGAGCGTCTCCTCCATGCGGCCCATGTACTCCTCCGCCCAGCTCGGGAACTCGTAGTCGATCGCGCGCAGGAACTCGAGCGTCGCCGCGAACCGGAAGTCCGCGATCGACGGGCGAGTCGCCGCCGATGAACGGCTTTCCGGCGAGGAAGAACGTGTTGTAGACCTCGAGCGGCTCGGCCAGCGCGGCCTCGGCGTCCTGCTGCGCCTTCGCCTTCATCGCGTCGTCGGCCTCGGACGTCGCGACCTCGCCCGGGTACTGCGCGAACTGGAGCGTCGGATACGTCGCGCGCGTGACGAGCGGATAGAACGTGCCGATCAAGTAGAACATCGCGTTGTCGACCATCGCGCGCTTGCCCGGCTCGTCGGGATAGAACTGCGTCAGGCCGTGCTTGTTGCAGAGGTAGGCCATGATCGCGCAGCTCTCGCCCATCGAGCCGCGCGGCAGCCCTTCCTCCTCGAGCATCGGCGTCAGGTGCGCGGGGTACTTCTCGAGGTACTCGGGCGTGGTCGTCTTGCCCCAGACGTCCTGCTCCTCGAAGTCGAGCCCTGCGGCCCGCACGAACATCCGGACGGTCAGGTTGTTGACGCTCGGCTTCAGGATGTTGAGCGTGTTCGTTGCCATCGATTCCTCCCTCGCTCTACGCGCTCGACGAGCTTCGACTTGTACTCGCTGCGCTCCAGGCTCCCCCACGGGACGAGCTCCACGCGCGCCTGGACGACGAGCACGGCGCGCAGTCTCTCATGGATTGATTGCGCGAGCAACGGATCGTCGTCCGCACCGCGGCCGAGCTCGACGACCACCGGCAGCGGCGGCTCCTGCTTCACCCCCGGCGAGGCCGGCTTGACGAGGATGTTGCCGCTCGCCTGGGGCGCGAAAGCCGCGACCACTTCGCGGATCGCGGAGGGAAAGACGTTGACGCCGCGCACGATCAGCATGTCGTCCGTTCGCCCGAGGCAGCGCACGCGCGGGCTCGTGCGGCCGCACGCGCACGGGCTCGTCCAGACGCGGACGTGGTCGCGCGTGCGGAAGCGCAGGAGCGGCGCGGCGCGGTGCCGGAGGTGCGTGAGCACGAGCTCGCCGCTCGCGCCGTCCTCGAGCTCGACCGCGTCGCCGCTCTCGGGCTCGATCAGCTCCGCGTGGACGAAGCCCGCGCGCGCCGAGGTGCATCCCCGCCTGCTCCTCGCACTCGCCCCAGAGCGACACGCCGATGTCGCCGATCCCCATCGCCTCGGTGACCTTCGCGCCCCAGCCCTCCTCGAGCGTCGCGCGGAACGCGGGCTCGCCGCCGCCGGGCTCCCCCGCGACGAGCACGCGCTCGACGCTCGACCCGCGTAGGTCGTGGTTCTCGGCGAGGTACGCGGCGTACGAAGGCGTCAGCACGACGGCCTCGGGCCTGAGCAGCTCGACCGCGCGCAGCAACCGCTCGGTGTTCCCGGTCCCGACCGGGACGTGCGTGAGCCCGATGCGCTCGAACGCGTCCAGCGCTGCGCCCGCGACGAACGGCCCGGCGTTGTAGGTCGAGACGATCCGCTGCCCGGCGACGACGCCGGACGCCGCGTAGCTCCGCGCCGAGCCGGTCACCCAGTTGTCGAGGTCGCCCGCGGTCAGCGGGACGTAGCTGGGCGTCCCCGTCGTGCCGCTGGTCGAGTAGATGCGGACGAGCTCGGACAGCGGCGACGCAGAGGTGCGCGCCGATCGGGCTCGTCCGGCGTGCACGTCGCCCTCAGCTCCTGCTTGTCGGTCAGCGGCAGCCGAGCGATGTCGGCCAGGCCTCCGGGCGTCTGGCCCGCGAGCTTCTCCCGATAGAACGGCGAGCGCTCGAGCAGGTAGTCGAGCTGGGCGCGGAAGCTCGCGTCGTCGAGCGCGAGCTGCTCCGCCCACGGCCTCGTCTCGACCTCCGGATCGAGGATCACTCGTAGCCGACGGCCTCCTCCGCCGCGCGGGCGAGCAGGAAGCCGAGCGGCCGCTCCCGCTCCTCGGCCAGGTGCGCGAGCAGTCCCGCCGTCCGCGCGAGGATCGGCACCGACTTGACCACGTCGGCGGAGAAGCCGAGGTCGAGCATCACGGCTGCGATCGGCATCGCGACGTTCATCGGGAGGGGCTTGCCCCACGTCTCGGCGACCGCGTCGTGGAGCTCGCGCGCGAGCGCGACGTGCCGGCCGCTGACACCGCGCGCGTCGGCGAGCTCGAGGATCCGCTCGGCGCGGGGATCGACCGGCCGGTGGACCGGATGCCCGAAGCCGGGCGCCTTCTCGCCGGCGTCGTGGAGCTCGCGCGCGACATCGCGCGCCTCCCGGCCGGATCGAACTGTCTCGACGAGCAGCCGCGCGCAGGCCTCGGACGTGCCGAGCACGACCGGGCCGGCGCCGAGGATCCCGGCCGCGACGGCGCCCTGAAGCGAGTCGGGGTCGGCGGCGAGCGTCATCCGCGCGGCGACGTTGGTCGGCATCAGCCCGTGCTCGGCGATCGCGACCAGGAGCAGATCGAGAAAGAAGCGCTGGTCCTCGGTCGGCTCGTCACCGGTGAGCAGCAGGTGGAAGTACTCGGTGAAGCTGAGCCTGCCCATCAGATCGCCGGTGAGGTCGCGTCCCCGCACCTCGACGCGGTCGGGGTAGGCCTTGCTGATCCGGCTGACTGGGTCAGACGGCATGCGCACCGTCGACCATCGCCTGGAGCTTGCGGAACGCGAGCCCGCGCGGCAGGTACTTCATCCCGCAGTCGGGCGCGACGACGAGCCGCTCGCGCGGCACGACCTCGAGCGCCCGCCGGATCCGCGCCGCGACCGTCTCGGGCGTCTCGACCTCGCTCGACCCGAGGTCGAGCACGCCGAGGACGATCGTCTTGTCGGCGACGTCGCGCAGCACCTCCGGGTCGAGGTCCGGCTGTGCGGCCTCGAGCGAGAGGTGGGTCGCGACGCACTCGTCCGAGCTCGCGCAGGAACGGATAGCCGCTCGGGCGGTCGTGGACGATGTGCGCGTAGCCGAAGCACGTGTGCAGGACGGTCTCGCCCTCGATGCCGTCGAGCGCGCGGTTGATCGCCTCGATCGCGTACTCGCGCGCGGGCTCGGGACGCGCCTGCAGGTACGGCTCGTCGATCTGCACGACGTCGGCCCCCGCCGCCTTCAGGTCCCGCAGCTCCTCGTTGACTGCCTCGGCGTACGCGAGCGCGAGGCTGCGCTCGTCCCCGTAGTGGTCGTCCTGGGCCTGCTGCGTCATCGTGAACGGCCCCGGCACGGTGATCTTGATCTTGCGGTCGGTGAGCCCGCGCAGGAACTCGACGTCGCGAACCTCGACCGGCCGCGTGCGCCGAATCGGCCCGACGACGCGCGGGACCGGGTTCTCGTGGCCCGTGCGATCGAGCGCGACGCCTGGGTTGTCGAGGTCGACCCCGTCGAGCGCGGTCGCGAAGCGGTTCGAGTAGCTCTCCCTGCGCATCTCGCCGTCGGTGACGACGTCGACGCCGGCGCGCTCCATGTCCTGCACGGCGAGCCGGGTCGCGTCGTCCTGCGCCTCCTCGAGGAGCTCCTCCGGCACGCGCCAGAGCTCCCGCGCCCGCACGCGCGGCGGCAGCCGTTCGCCGAGCCGCTCGCGGTCGATCAGCCAATCGGGCTGCGGGTAGCTTCCGACGACTGTCGTCTCCACGACGCGAGTCTAGAAGTCATCCGAAACGAGGAGACCGAGATGCAGAAGACGATCACGACCTTCCTGACCTACGACGGCGACGCCGAGCAGGCGATCGAGCTCTACACGTCCGTGTTCCCGAACTCGAAGGTGACGAGCACGCGACGCTACGGCGAGGCGGGACCCGGGCCCGAGGGCTCGTTGCTGACCGCGACGTTCGAGCTCGACGGCCAGGAGTTCATGGCCCTGAACGGCGGTTCGTCGTTCTCCTTCGCGCAGGGGATCTCGCTGTTCGTGGACTGCGAGACACAGGAGCGGGTGGACGAGCTCTGGGAGCGGCTCTCCGAGGGCGGCGAGCAGGGCCCGTGCGGCTGGCTGACGGACAGGTTCGGCGTCTCGTGGCAGATCATTCCGCGCAGGCTCGGCGAGCTGCTCGACGACGAGGATCCCGAGAAGGCGAACCGCGTGATGGAGGCGATGCTGAAGATGAAGAAGATCGAGGTCGCCGAGCTCGAGCGGGCCTACGCGGGCTGAGGCCTTTCGAGCAGCTCGCGGAGGTCGTCGATCGTGTCGGCTTCGCGCGCGTCCTTGTCCGGCCGGTAGCGCTTGACGCGCGCGAAGCGCAGCGCGACGCCGCCCGCGTAGCGCGTGGACGTGTGGACGCCGTCGAGCGCGATCTCGACCACGAGCTCGGGGCGGACGAGCACGGCGATCCCCTTCCGCTCGACCTCGCGGGCGAGCAGCTCCCTCGTCTGCCACTCGAGCAGCTCGTCGGTCAGTCCCTTGAAGCACTTCCCGACCATCACGAAGCCGCCCGTGCCGGGGTCGCGCGCGCCGAGGTGCAGGTTGGACAGCCGGCCCTGGCGACGACCGTGCCCCCACTCCGCGCCGAGCACGACGAGGTCGTACGTGCGCACCGGCTTCACCTTGCGCCACGTCTTGCCGCGGCGGCCGGCGCTGTAGGTGGAGGCGGCGTCCTTGACGACGATCCCCTCGTGTCCCGCGCTCAGCGCCTCGTCGAGGACGCGCTGCGCAGCCTCGGGATCGGACGTGAGCACGCTGGGGATCTTCAGGTGCGGAGCGACTCGCTCGAGCAGCGCGGCGCGCTCCGCGAGCGGCGTGTCGAGCAGATCGTCGCCGTCGACGTGGAGTAGGTCGAAGAACGTCGCGGTGCTCCCGCTCGTCCACAGCGCCTCGCCGTCGAGCACCGCCTGGCGGACGGGCAGCGGCCGGACCGCGTCGACGATGCCGGGCAGCTCGTCCGTGATCTCGTTGAGGTTGCGCGTGTAGACGCGAACGTCGTCGCCGCGCCGGTGCACCTGGATCCGGATCCCGTCCAGCTTCCACTCGACGGACGCGCGCTCGAACGCCGCAACTGCGTCCCCGGCGCTCGCGGCGGTCGACGCGAGCATCGGGAAGATCGGGCGGAAGAGCTCGAAGCCGACGCCGCGCAATCCGTCCTCGCCTCCGGTGAGCGCGAGCTCGGCCGTGCGCGTGAGGTCGCCGGAGAGCATCAGCGCCCGACGTGTCAGCTCCCCGGAAACGCCGGCCGCCTTCGCGATCGCGTCGACCATCAGCCCGGCGAGGGCGCCCTGGCGGAGCTCGCCGGTGAGGAGGCGTTTGACGAAGTCGGCTTCGCGGTCCGTCGCGCGCCCGAGCAGCTCGCCGAGGATCCGCTTGCGCTCACCGGCGGAGCCGCTCCCGGTCGCCGCCTGGACCTCCGTGATCGCGCGATCGAGCTCGGCGACGGTGAGCGTCGGCTGCGCCGCGGCCGCGTGCTCGACGCCGTAGACGGTCGAGTAGCCGGCGCCGACCCGGCCCTGGCGCGGCGTCCCGGAGAGGAAGCCGACGACGGCCGCGACCTCGCCGGGCTCGAGCCGGCGGAGCAACGCAGTGAGAGTCGCGACCTTCCCCGAACGCGAGCTGGTGGCGGCGACCTCGCTCGAGGCGGCCACGACGGCGTCGAGCAAGGTCACTTCGACGTGCCCCACTCCTCGCAGGCTAACCTCGGCGGAGACCGATGAGTTTCCGGCGCCCGCCCGGTCTCTAGGTCGAACCCCGCCGCCACCCAAGGAGTCGAAATGGTGAACAACGGTTCAGAGCGTCGCCTAGCCCACGAGCGGCTGTCCACGGGAGGGCTCGCGCGCTGGATGCGCGCCTGCGCCTCGCATCCCTGGCGCGTCGTCGGCGCCTGGATCGGCATCATCGCCGCCCTGATCGTGCTGGTCGCGACGGTCGGCGGGCAGCTGAAGGACGAGTTCGACATCCCGGGCTCCGACACGCAGAAGGCGACGGACCTGATCGAGACGGAGTTCGCGGCCGAGCAGGGCGGCGTGCTCAACCTCGTCTTCGCCGCGCCCGCGGGCGAGCGGCTCGACACGGCGGAGCGCAAGGCGGCGATCGACGAGGTGATCGCGGAGCTGCAGACGTCGGAGTTCGCGCCGACCGAGGACAAGGCGGGCATCGAGAACGTCGGCGACCCGTTCGAGGAGAACACGTTCTCCGACGACGGCCGGATCGCCTACGCCGAGGCCCAGTTCGACCGGGTCATCTTCGAGGAGGACCGCGAGTCGGTGCTCGCCGTCCAGGAGACCGTCCGCGAGGCAGTCGAGCCCGTCGGGGTGACGGCCGAGTTCAACGGCGACGCCGAGTTCCCGCCGATCGAGCAGGGAACCCAGGAGCTGCTCGGCCTGCTCGCCGCGCTGATCGTGCTCCTGATCGTCTTCAGGACGTTCACGGCGGCCGCGATCCCGATCGCGTTGGCGCTGACGGCGCTCGCGACGGCGTTCTTCCTGCTCTTCATCATCGCCTCGTTGACCGACATCAACACGATCACGCCGCTACTCGTCTCGATGATCGGGCTCGGCGTCGGCATCGACTACTCGCTCTTCATCGTCACGCGCTTCCGGCAGCTCCTGCACGAGGGACTCTCACCGCAGGACGCCGCCACCGAGGCCGGCGCGTCTGCGGGCCGCGCGACGCTCTTCGCGGGGCTCACGGTCGCCATCTCCGTGACCGGGCTCGCGTTCTTCGGGCTCGACTTCGTCACGAAGCTCGGCATCGGCTCCGCGCTCGGTGTCCTCACCACGGTGCTGATCGCGAACTCGCTGCTGATCGCCGTGCTCGCGAAGCTCGGGCACAAGGTCGACCGGCTCAAGGTGCCGTTCCTCCGCCCGCTCGACGACTCCGAGGCTGCGCGCGAGCGTTCCGTGGTCGGCCGTTGGGGCCGCTTCGTGACCAGGAACCACAAGCCGGTCTTCGTCGTCCTCCTGGTCACCGGGCTCGTGCTCGCCGCGAGCTCGGCACTCGTCAGGCTCGGTGCGTCCGACCAGGGGACGCAACCCACGGAGCAGACCGCGCGGCGGGCGTACGACCTGCTCGCCGAGGGGTTCGGCCCCGGCTTCAACGGGCCGATCCCGATCGTCGTCGACGTGAACGGGGACGAGGAGGTGGCGCAGCGCGTCTACGACGGCGTGCGGAACCTGGAAGGCGTCGCGTCGGCCGGCGAGCCCCAGTTCAACGACGAGGAGACGGTCGCGATCGTCTTCGTGACGCCCGACTCGGCGCCGCAGGACGTGGAGACCGAGCAGCTCGTCGACCGGCTGCGCGGCGAGATCGTGCCCGCAGCGACCGAAGGGAGCGACGCGGCCGTCTACGTCTCGGGCTTGAACGCGGCGTTCATCGACATCGGCGACCGGATCATGGAGCGGCTGCCGCTCTTCCTGCTCTACATCATCGGCGTCACGTTCATCGTGCTCGCGATGGCGTTCCGGTCGATCGTGATCTCGCTCACCGCGGCCGTGACCACGATCCTCTCGGCCTTCATCGGCTTCGGCGTGCTCACGCTCGTCTTCCAGGAGGGCTACCTGCTCGACGTCGTCGGGCTCGACAGGACCGGCCCGATCGAGACGTTCGTGCCGCCGATCGCGTTCGCGATCCTCTTCGGGCTGTCGATGGACTACATGGTCTTCCTGATGAGCCGCATCCGGGAGGAGCACGTGCACGGCCTGAACACGCGCGAGGCGGTCGAGCACGGGATCGCGGCGATCGGGCGCGTGGTCGTCGCCGCGGCGATCATCATGGGCACCGTCTTCGCGGCGTTCATCCTCACGTCCGACCGCATCTCGAAGGAGTTCGGCCTGCTGCTCGCGGCCGCGATCCTCACGGACGCGCTCGTCGTGCGGATGACCCTCGTGCCGGCCTTCTTCACCTGGCTCGGCGAGAAGACGTGGTACATCCCGCGCTGGCTCGACCGGGTCTTGCCGAACATCACGATCGAGCCGCCGCACGACGGCGAGAGCGCCGCCGAGGCGCCCGTGCCGAAGCCGAGCGAAGCGTGAACCTGCGGGGGGCGAGGCGTGCAGCCTCGCCCCCCGCAGCCCGGGCTAGTCGACGTTTTCCTCGCGCGTGAACTCCATGATCCAGTTGGTCTCCCACGTGACGCCGCCGTCGTCGGAGAACGCCTGCTCCCAGCGCGGCGTCGGCGTCGTCACGCCGGACCAGGTGAAACGCACGAGGACCGGGCGGCCTCGGAGGAGGTCCTCGCCGTCGAAGACGCCGACGTCGCCGTCGAACGTCCCGAAGACCGGCGGGTCGAGCTCGCCCGGTCGACGCGTGTCCGCCCAGTAGATCGCCCAGCGCTTCTCGACCGGGTCGAAGAAGCGGAACGACATGCCGACGAAGCCGCCCTGGTACTCGGTGTGGAACTCGTCCTCGTTGCCGAGCCCGCCGGGGAGGGCGCGTGCGACCACCGCCGCCTCGAACTCGTCCCACTCGTCCGACCCTGCGAGGCGCCGGCGCAGGTAGCGGTTGTGCACACGCCACCGCCCCGGCCAGAAATCGAAGTCCTTCGCGCTCGGCACCGCCTGCACGACCTGGCTCATCCAGACCTCCTTCGCGTTGACCGTGCGACGCTAGTCGGTAAATAGGGCGGGATAAGCCCGCTATCTCTGCTTGACTCGAGCGATGCTCGCGCCGACCTCCCGTCTGCTGGAGCTGCTCGAGCTGCTCCAGGCCCGGCCGCTGATCACCGGGCGCGAGCTGGCCGAGCGGCTCGCGGTCGACGCGCGCACGGTGCGACGCTACGTCGCCGCGCTCCAGGACCTCGGCATCCCCGTCGAGGGCCAGCGCGGCGTCGGCGGCGGCTACCGCATGCGCCCCGGCTTCCGGCTGCCGCCGCTGATGCTGAGCGACGACGAGGCGGTCGTCGTCGTCCTCGGCCTGCTCGCGAGCGCCCGCCTGGGAATCGAGCGCGCCGAGTCGGTCGAGAGCGCCCTGACGAAGCTCAACCGCGTCCTCCCGACCGGGCTGCGTCGCCGCGTCGAAGCGCTCGAGACCACGCTCGGCTTCACGACCGCGGAGAAGTCCGGCGTCCCGGTGCGCGGGGAGTCCGTGCTCCTGCTCGCCGACGCGATCCGCCGACGCCGACGGCTGGAGATCCGGTACCGGTCGTTCGAGGGCGAGGAGACGCAGCGCGAGCTCAGCCCGTACGGGCTCGTCGTGCACAGCGGTCGCTGGTACCTCGCGGCGTACGACCACGGCCGCGAGGACCTGCGCGTGTTCAGGGTCGACCGGATCCAGCGGCTCGCCGTTGGAGACGACTCGGCGCGTCCCGCCGCCGCCGGCTTCGACGCCGTGACCCACGTCAGCCGGTCGCTCGCGCGGGTCCCGTGGAAGTGGGAGGTCGAGGTGCTGCTCGACGTCCCGATCGACCGCGCCGCCGAACGCATCCCGGCGACGCTCGGCGAGCTGTTCGAGACGGAGCTGGGGACGATGCTGCGCATGCGCGTCGGCTCGCTGTCGTGGATGGCGAGCGTCCTCGCCGGCCTGGGCTGCGGGTTCACGATCAACCGGCCGGACGAGCTGCGGACGAGCGTCCGTGAGCTCGCGGAACGGCTCAAGGAATCGGCGGCTGGGCCGAGCTCTTGATCCGCCCCCTCGTCGCGACGATGATCGCGACCGCAGCTCCGACGATCACGCCGCTCAGGATCAGTAGGCGCGCCGTGTCCGATCCGGGAACGATGTCGTCCGAGAGCTCGCCGATCGAGGCGTCGAAGCTCGCGTGCATGACTGCGACGATCAGGACGCTGTGCAGGGCTCGGTCGTAGAGCCAGACGAACAGCACCCGGGCGAAGAAGAGCGAGACGAACTCGAAGACCAGGAAGATCGGGGCGATCGCGAGGCTCTCGAGCGTCCAGCCCTCGTCCGCGAAGAACTCCGGTACGTGCCAGACGGCCCACGGAAGCGCGACGAGCGCGCTCAGCTTCAGACCCGTGTAGCGGTCCCAGAGCCGCTCCTGGAGGAAGCCGGTCCAGCCGATCTCCTCCGCGAGCTGGAAGAGCAGCAGCTGGAGCACGAAGACCACGAGCACGTCGACCAGCGCGGCCGGCCAGCCGCCGTCGGGCGCCTCCATAGCCTCGCCTCCGTAGACCGCGAGGGCCACGAGTGTGGCCGCGACGGGAACGCCGAACAGCGCGAGCAGCCACCAGCGAACCGGCACGCGCCAGCGCAGCGTCCGCCGCGCAAGGTCATTGACGCCGGGCGGCCGTCCGCCGCGGCGGTCACGACGAACGCCGCGAGCCCGACGCCGAGGAACCCGCCGACGACGCCGAAGAGCGGCGCGCCGAACGGCAGCTCGACGTCGTTCAGGCCCGGCGTCAGCGCGGCCGCCAGGTTCGACGCGATGCTGATGATCAGGAAGGCGGCGATCGGGTGACGAGCGATGGCGTCCCGCAAGGCTTGCGACGATGACGCGTTCGCCGCGCCGGTTCAACAGAATCGGCCGCATGCGGCTCGTCCCCTGGATCCCGCCCGTCTACCGCGACCGCGCGGCCGCCGGCAGAGCCTTGGCCGAGTCGGTGGCCGAGCTGGAGCTGGTCGAGCCGATCGTCGTCGGCGTCGCGCGCGGCGGCGTCGCGGTCGCGGCCGAGGTCGCGCGGGCGCTCGAGGCGCCGCTGACGGCGGTCGACGTCGAGCGGGTCAACGCGGGCGGCGTCCGCGTCGGCGGCGCGACGGCGAACGGCCCGCCCTACCTGCGCGAAGGACACGGCGTGCCGGACGCCGAGGTCGAGTCGGCGCTCGCGCGGGCGCGCCGGGCCGCCGAGGTGCTCGAGGCGCGGCTCGAGCACCGCACGCTGCCCGTCGCAGGGCGAACGGCCGTCGTCGTCGACGACGGCCTGATCACGGGCCTGACGCTCGCGGCCGCGTGCCGCTGGGCGCGCGCCGAGGACGTGAAGCGCCTGATCGCGGCGACGCCCGTCGGCCATGTCGACGGCCTCGCCCGCATCCGCGCCGAGGCCGACGAGGTGATCTGCCCGCATCCGCTCGAGGTGATCGCGGTCGTCGGCCAGGCGTACGACATCTTCGACCCGCTCGACGAGTGGTACGTCGCCGGGCTCTTGGCCGACGCCTAGACCGGAGCCTCGAAGCGCACGTCGCGCCGGTCGGCGTCCGCGGCGACGAGCTCGACCACGCGCTCCGCCTCGGCCGCCACGTCTGCGCGCTCGGCACGGGAGAGCTTCCCGAACGGGCGGATCCCGAGCGTCGAGCGACCCTTCTCCTCCCGCTCGATCCACCAGGTCGCGCGCAGCGTCCCGTCGACGAGCACGTTGTTGACGAAGCGGCCGTGCGCGAGCATCTCCTGCCACGGGAAGCCCTTGGGGATCAGCCGCCGGCGGTCCGCGTGCCCGAGCAGCACGTTGTCGTACTCGCCGAGGAAGCGCACCGGCGCCGGAACGTCCGGGCCCGGTCGCGGCGCCTCGGGTAGGTCGAAGAGCTCGGCTCCCTCCTCGTCGCGGAAGGCGACGAGCTCCGCGCGCAGCCGCTCGAACACCGCCTTGAGCCTCGTCAGGCCGCACCAGTACTGCATGTCCTTGACGGAGGCCGGACCGAACGCGCGCAGGTAGCGGAGCACGACGTCGTCGATCGACGGCTCGCGCTCGAGCTCGCGGCCGGTCCACGACTCGAGCGGCGCGTACCGCGCTCCGCCGCGCTCGCCCCAGACGCCGCGGGGAGGCACCTGCACGAGCGGGACGTGGACTCGCGCGGCGTTGCCGATCGCCTCCACGTCCTCGCCGATCCCGCGCTCGACCAGGCGCCGGCCGAGCTCGCGCGCGCCCAGCGCCTCCTCGGCGAGGAGCTCCCGCACGGCGGCGGCGAGCTCCGTCGGGTCGGCGCCGCCCATGCGCCGGCCGAACGCGCCGTTGTGCACGCGCTCGATCACGATCTGCACGAGCGGTCGCAGGACGAGCGCGTCGCGGACCGTGACCAGGTGGACGGTGCCGCGCATCAGCGTCAGCCGCACGGCTTCGCGCTCGATCAGCATCCTTCCGAGCTCGTGCGGGTCGAAGCCGTCGATGCGAGCCCAGAGCCCGAGGTACGGCGGCAGCGGTTCCTGTGCCTGGAGGCCGACGAGGAGCTCGACGACGTCGGCCACCGGCGCGGCGACGCGCTCGAGCAGCAGTTGCCGTTGGAGCAGCGCTCGATTGAGCGCGCGGCGCTCGAGGATCTCGGCGGTCACTACAGAGTTACTTTTCTCCCGACCCGCACCGGCGAATCGAGACGGAGGAGCCATGCACCGCTTGAACTTCCTGGCCGACGAACCCTGGGATGAGGTGAACGACGACGATCGGGTGCGCGCTCGCTGGTTCGGGCACGCGTTTGGAGCGGACGTCCTCGGAGCCTCTCTGCGCGAGCTTCTGCCAGGCGCGCAAGGAGGCCCGTTGCACATGCACTACGGCGTGGAAGAGATGTTCTTCGTCCTCGCCGGTACACCGACCGTGCGCACCCCGGAGGGCGAAGAGCAGCTTTCGCCGGGAGATGTCGTGTACTTCCCTGAAGGCCCGGACGGGCTGCACGACTTCTCGAACCCAACCGACGAGGCGGCCCGGCTGCTCGCCATCTCCTCCAAGCGCTTTCCCGATGTTGTCGCTTACCCCGAGCGGGGAGTCGCATGGGTGGCGACCCGCCATCCCGAACGTCCGGTGCCCGAAGGCGGCGACGCCGGAATCATCGCTCGCTTCGAGATCCCGATCGAGTAGATCGTTCTCGTTCAAACTCGGGGGATGAAGCTCTGGCGTCTCACCCGCGCGGCGCACACAGCGCTCGACGGGGCGGGGACGCTGCGGCACGGCGGGCGCTATACCCCGCCGGGGGTTCCGGTGGTGAATTTCGCTTCCGAGGCCGGCCTCGCCGTGCTGGTCGCGCTCCGCTACCTGCCGCGCGATCCGGCCGGAAGTTCCCGACGATTACCTTCTCGGGTGGACCGAGATCGACGCCACGCCCGACCGCGTCCCGGACGACCAGGGCGAGGAGGCGATCCGCGCTTACGTCATGCGCTGGCTGACGGAGCGCCGCTCCTTGCTCGCCGCGGTGCGCTCGAAGGTCCTGCCCGAGGCGGACGTGGTGCTGATGAACCCGACTCACCGCGATGCGCCGCGTGTGCCGCCGCTCGCCACGCGGCCTTTCAGCTTTGCCGAATGCCTTCACACCCCGCCGCTGAAGGCCCGCTACGACCGATGAGATCCGCGCCTCGGTGCGGTCGTAACGAGGAAGGCCACCACGAGAGAAAGGACGAACCCATGAAACCGACGACCACGACGCTCGTCTCCGTCGATGGAGCTGCACCATGACCAAGGTGGTCGCATTCATGTCGATGTCTCTCGACGGGTACGTCGCCGACGCGAACGACGGGGTCGCCGAGGTTTTCGACTGGTACTTCTCGGGCGACGTCGAAGTCCCCACACCGAGGTCGGACCTCTCGTCGAGCATGACGTTCCACGTCTCGTCGCCGAGCGCCGACCACCTGAGGGGCTTGATGGATGAGACAGGCGCCTTTCTCATCGGTCGGCGCACGTTCGAGGTCGCCGACGGCTACGGGGGCCAGCACTCGTGGGATGTGCCCACTGTCGTCGTCACCCACGACGTGCCCGACGGCTGGCCACGACCGGGCTCGACAGTCCAGTTCGTCACCGACGGCATCGAAAGCGCCGTTGCTCGAGCGAAATCGGCTGCCGGCACGAAGGCCGTGTTGGTGCACGGTGCCCAAACGATCCAGCAGTGCCTGAACGCCGGGCTGCTCGACGAGATCCACATCGATCTGGCTGCCGTGTTGCTGGGCTCAGGAGTGCAGCTGTTCGACCACCTCGCGAACACACCGGCCGTCCTCGGGAATCCGACAGTCGCCACCGGTGTGGGTGTCACGCATCTGCGCTATCCCGTGCAGACGTCCTAGACCTGCAGGAGGTCAGCCAAACGAAAGCACGCGCTCGAGCGCCGCGCGATCCGTCGGCTCGCCGTGCGCGGGCAGCACGAGCTCGACCGGCAGGTCGAGCAGCGGACGGAGCCCTCGGACGACATCGTCGCGCGTCACGTGCTTGCGACCGCCGAGCTGGATGTCCAGTCCAGCGCCGAAGTCGGAGAGCGAGTCGCCGGTGACGATCGCGCCGATCGACGGCAGCCAGAGGATGAGGTCGTTGTCCTCGCGGCCCGCGTACGCGCTGATGCCGAACGGCCACGCGCCGGGACCGTGAAAGTGTCCTTCGCCTTCGCCGGCGCGCAGCCAGGCGAGGTCCTCGCTCTCCATGCCGCGCACGCGGTCGGGGTCGATGCCGAACTTCTCGACCCAGTCCTCCCAGGTGTCCGCGGGCGGCGTGTGCACCGGGAGGCCAAGCCGACGTGCATCGCGCTCGTGATAGGGCGCCGTCAGGACGACGGCGGTCGCGCGCTCACGCAACTCGTCGGGAACGGAGAGCGGGTCGAACAACAGGAAGTCGTCGCCGAGCTCGATCGCGTATGACGAGACGAGCTCGGGCCACCACTCCTCCTCGTTCCAGCCTGGGTGCGGCGACTGCCAATGCCAGACGCCGGGGCGCAGCTCATGCATCGACGGGATGCTATGTCTGCGGGCATGGAGACGTCCGGTGAGCCTGTCCAAGCGACAACAGGACTAGAGTCGGCCGCGTGACGCTTCAGCGGATGGACAACGTCGGCATCGTGGTGGAATCCCTCGATACCGCTATCTCGTTTTTCGCCGAGCTCGGCCTTGAGCTCGAAGGGCGAGCCACGATCGAAGGAGACTGGGCAGAGCGCGTCACTGGACTGCGCGACATGCGCGTCGAGATCGCCATGATGCGCACGCCGGACGGCCACAGCCGGCTCGAGATCTCGCGATTTCTCACGCCGCCTGCGGTCGCCGACCACCGGAACGCCCCGGTGAACGCTCTCGGCTACCTACGCATCATGTTCGCCGTGGAGGACATCGACGATACGCTCGCCCGGCTCCGCTCGCACGGAGCCGAGTTGGTTGGTGAACTGGCGCAGTACGAGGACCAGTACCGGCTCTGTTACGTCCGAGGCCCTGAGGGCATCCTCATCGGGCTGGCCGAGCAGATCGGCTAGCGGGTTGAACTTTTCCCGAACGCTGGCCCAGCCGAGGGCAGCTTGGGGTCATGCATCGAGTCGGAGCACGACCTCGTCCGTTTCCTCGTTGCGCCCATGAGCGAACCCGCGCCCCTCGCCCACGACAAGGAAACCGCACTTCGTCAACACGCGGATCGACGCGGCGTTGTCGCTCGCAGCGCGAGCGTAAAGCGGACGGGTTGCCTCCAGCTGCAAGAGCTCCTGTAGGGCACGCGTGGCAATGCCGCGGCCCCAATCTTCACGTCCGATCCAGTAGGTGACCTCGCGGTGACCCTCCAAGTCGAAGCTCGCAATGTGACCCACAACCCGACCGTCGACCTCGACGACCCTGTTCGTCGTAGAGCCGTCGCGCCTCAGCCGCGCCCACCGTTGCTCGAACTTCGTTCGATCATCGGCCTCCGGCGAGGTGAACGCGGCCATCCGTATCGCGTCGCGATCCCTCGAGTGCTCGAACAGCACGTCGAGATCACGATCTTCGATCTCGCGTAGGACAAGCTGTCCCGAGCCCTCCCGCACGGCGGGTGGTTAGTCCTCGCCTTCCCAGTACTCGGGCGTGGGCCCGGGCCTCGCGAACATGATGTCTTCGTCCGCGGCGCCCTTGGCGAGAATCTTTCCAGTGTCGAGGTACTCGATGATCTCGCCGGGGATCATCGACGAGAGCATGAGCACGCGAATGGTTGAGTCCGTTCGGTTGATGATCTGATGCGCACCGTCCTTGCCCCGCGGAAAGCAGACGACGTCACCCTCCTTCAACACCTGCTCACCGTCGGGCGTGCGCAGCGTGGGCTCGCCGCGGAGCACGATCACCCACTCCTCGTTCAGGTAGTGCGTGTGGTAAGGCCAGAGCCTGCTGCCAGGCTCGACCTCGGACATGGTCGCGCCGACTAGCTCACCGCCGATGCGTTGGCCGACGAGCACGCCCTTGACGCGCCAGCCCTCGCGGTCCCTCGTCCCGTCCCACTCGTCGCTGTTGAGATTGAAGGTCTTCATTCGGCAATCATGCCCTACGTCTACGACCGGCCTGCGACCGATGAGTCTCGCCGGCTTCCGGGGTCTTACTTCCAGATGGTGAAGAGGCCCCCGACCACGATCGCGTTCGCGATCGAGGGCCCGATCGCGCGGGACGACTTGCCCGGGCTCTGCGACCGTGTCTGCAAGCTGCTCGGCGACGCCCGGCCCGACGTCGCGTTCTGCGACGTGCGCGGGATCGAGCCGGACGCGGTCACGGTCGACGCGCTCTGCCGGCTCCAGCTCGCGGCGAGGCGGCACGGTTGCGTGGTCCGCTTCCGCAACGCCTCCGACGAGCTGCGCGAGCTCGTCGCCTTCATGGGCCTGACGGAAGTGCTGCCGGATTAGCCGTCGAACTCGAGCGGCAGCCCGAAGAGCGGGAAGAGCCGCTCGGTGTCGAGGAAGAACGTGAACTCGGCGATCCTGCCGTCCTCGACCCGAAGCACCTGAAGCGCCCAGGGCTCGTAGCCGTCGCCGGTCTCGCTCGGCTTGTACTGGCCGAACGCCGGCGCGCCGTTCGCCCCGATCGTCGGGATCACCTTCGAGTCGCGGCAGCCGATCCCCGGGCCGAACCACCACGTGAAGATGTCGTCGCGTCCGCTGAGCCAGAGGTCGAACGGCGGCATCGACTGGGTCGCGTCCTCGTGGACGAGCGCCGTCAGCGCCTCGATGTCGTAGCGCTGGAACGCGTCGACGTAACGGGCGAGGAGCTCCGCGTCTGCCTCGTCGACCGACGGCGACGTCTCGGCGGCGACGGCGTTGCTCGCCTCGAGCGTCGCGCGCGCGCGCTGGAGCGCGCTGTTCACCGACGCGACCGTCGTCTCGAGCAGCTCGGCGACCTCCGACGCCTTCCAGCGCAGCACCTCGCAGAGGATCAGCACGGCGCGCTGACGTGGCGGCAGGTGCTGGAGGGCCGCCACGAACGCGAGCCGGATCGTCTCGCGCGCGACCGCGACCTCCGCGGGATCGCCGTCGTCCGGCACCGCGCGCGTGTCCGGGATCGGCTCGATCCAGGTCACCTCGGGCAAGGTGTTCAGGTTCGCCACGATCGGCTCGCGCGCCGGGCCGAGGTCCATCGGGCGCGCCCGTCGCTCGCGCCCCTCGAGCATGTCGAGGCAGACGTTGGTCGCGATCCGGTAGAGCCACGAACGCAGCGCCGACCGACCCTCGAAGCGGTCGAAGCCGCGCCACGCGCGCACCATCGTCTCCTGCACGGCGTCCTCGGCGTCGAACGCCGAGCCGAGCATCCGGTAGCAGTAGGCGGTCAGCTCGGTTCGGTGCTGCTCCAGCTGGAGCTCGGGCGCGGCGGCGACGTTGGTCACGCCCGCACCTTAGACGGTCGCCTGCACGAGACGCGCGTGGTTTCCGGACGGGTCGCGGAACGCTGCGTCGATCCCATACGGCCGCTCCGAGGGCTCTTCCGTGAACTCAACGCCCTTGCCCTTGAGCTCCTCGTACGTCGCTCGGCAGTCGTCGGTCGAGAAGAACAGCCCCAGCACCGCACCCTTCGCGACCAGCTCCTTGACCTGCTCCTGCGTCTCGGCGTCGAAGACCGGCGCTCCGGGGATTGACATCAACGCGAGCGCGGTGTCCGGCTGCCCCGGCACGCCGACGGTGAGCCAGCGGAAGTCGTCGTACTCGGGCACCGTGACGTCGTCGCGAAGCTCGAGGCCGAGCTTCTCGGTGTAGAACGCGAGCGCCTCTTCCTGGTCGTGGACCCAGACGTTGACGTGAGTGAGCTGCTTCAGCATGTCAGCCTCCAGCGGTTTCGAATGACGCCTGCGACGCTAGCCACGACGCGTGCGCCTGTCTTCTCGAAAACTGCTGTACGGGGCGGGCGCGGGCGCGCAGCATGCAGGCCGGGATTCGCGCGCGGTCCGCCGCCGGGGGGTGCGCGGCGCGGTACACGGTCGGCGAGACGCCGAACGCACGCCCGAAGCTCGTCGTGAACGAGCCGACGCTACGCAGCCCGACGGCGAAGCAGACGTCGGCAACCGAGCGGTCGGTGTTGCGGAGCAGCGCCGCTGCCCGCTCGAGTCGACGTGCCAGCAGGTACTGGTGCGGCGTCTCACCGAACGCACGGCGAAACTCGCGGCTGAAGTGCGCCCGGGAGAGGTGGGCCGCACGCGCGAGCGTGGCGACGTCCAGCGGCTCGCGGTAGCGAGCGTCGGCGAGGTCCTTCGCCCGCAGCAGGTACCGAGCCGGGTGGACGGGCGTCACTCCGCTAGTCGGCCTCCGCCATCGCCGGCTCGGCGTAGCCGTGCGCCTGAGGAGCCTCGACACGGAGCAGCACCGCCCCGACGATCGCCGCTGCGGCCATGAAGATGGCCCCGACGACGAAGGCGACGTGGTAGCCGCTGTTCAGCGCCGCGGCCTGCCCGTCGGAGGCGAGCAAGGTCTCGGTGCGGCGGTCGGCGAGGCTGGCCAGAATCGCGAGACCGACGGCGCCGCCCATCATGAACGCGGTATTGACGACGCCGGAGGCGAGCCCGGCCTGCTCCTGCGGGACGTCGCTCATCGCCGCCAGCAGCAGCGGGTTGAACGCGATCCCGGCGCCGAGACCCGCGGCGAGCGTCGCCGGGAGCACGTCGACCGCCCAGTTGCCGTCCACGGGCACCCGCGCGAGCAGGAGCAGCGCGAGCGTCATCAGCCCGAGCCCGGTGACGAGCGGCGGCTTGATCCCGAAGCGCATCACGAGCCGGTCGGAGAGCAGGAACGACGAGGCGCCCCAGACGATCGTGCCGGGGAGGTACGCGAGCCCGACCTCCATCGGCGTGTACTGGAGCACGAGCTGGAGGTAGAGGGACGAGAAGAAGAAGTACGCGAACATCCCGGCTGCCAGGAGCACGCCGGCGACGTTCGCGGACGAGACGTTGCGGTTGCGGAACAGGCCGAGCGGCACCAGCGGCGAAGAGACGCGCGCCTGGATCGCGAGGAAGGCGAGGAACAGCACGAGCGCCGCGCCGAGCAGGCCCAGCGTCTGCGGCGAGGTCCACCCCTTCTCGTTGCCGTTCACGATCGCGTACACCGCCAGCATCAACGACGCCGTGATCGTGATCGCGCCGGCGAAGTCGACGCGCCCGGTCGCCCCCGGCCCCTTCCCCGTCGGCAGCAGACGCAGCGAGAGGATGTACACGGCCACGCCGATCGGGATGTTGACGAGGAAGATCCAGTGCCAGTTGAGCACGTCCGTGAGCACGCCGCCGGCCAGCACGCCGATCACGCCTCCGGCCGAGAGCACGAAGCCGAACAGGCCCATCGCCTTCGCGCGGTCCGCCTGTTCGGTGAAGAGGGTCATCAGAAGCGAGAGGGCGACGGCCGAGACGATTGCGCCGCCGACACCCTGCGCCGCGCGCGCGATCAACAGGAACTCCTGCGAGTTCGCGACGCCGCAGGCGAGCGAGGCGGCGGTGAAGAGCGCGATCCCGATCAGGAACAGCCGCCGGTGCCCGAAGAGGTCGCCGAGCCGCCCGCCGAGCAGCAGGAAGCCACCGAACGTGAGCAGGTACGCGTTCACGACCCACGCGAGCGACGTCTGCGAGAAGCCGAGGTCGTCGCGAATCGACGGCAGGGCGACGTTCACGATCGTTCCGTCGAGCACGATCATCAGGTCGCCGAGGCAGAGCACGTAGAGCGCGAGCCAGCGCTTGCGGCTGTCCATGGTCATCGGGGTCGTCCTTCCGTCGCTCTCATTGGTCTACGGGTTAGACCGCGGGCGGTTCCGGAACTCATCGGTCTCCGAGCATCCCCTCGAGGTCGGCGGTCGAAACGGCCCGCGCCGCGTAGCCGGCCGTTCCGGCGTCAGCAAGCTCCTGCACTGCGTCGAGCAGCGCTCCGTAGGCCGCGCGCGCCGGTGCGCCGCCCGTCGAGACACGGCGGACGCCGACCGACGCGAGCTCGGCGACCGAGGGCCCGTTCGGCAGCACGATCACGTTCACGGGCAGGCCGACGGACTCGACCACCTTCGCGATCTGCGCGAGGTCGGTCAGCCCGGGCGCGTAGACGACGTCCGCCCCGGCCTCCCGGTAGGCGAGCAGGCGCGCGAGCGTGTCCTCGAAGTCGTCGACTCCGTGGATGTGGTTCTCGGCGCGCGCCGTCAGCACGAGCGGCTCGGGGAGCCCGCGCGCGGCTTCCGCCGCGACCGCGACCCGCTCGGCCGCCACGGCGACGTCCTCGATCGCGTCGGCGCCGGGGTCGTAGTCCTCGATCGAGCAGCCCGCGGCCCCTGCCTCGGCAAGCTGCGCGACCGTCTCGGCGACACCGCCGGGATCGTCGGGGTAGCAACGCTCGCTGTCGACGTTGAGCGGCAGCGAGGTCGCGCCGGCGAGGGTCGCGACGTGCGCGACCAGCTCGTCGCGCGTGACCTCGCGGTCCCGCTTCCCGATCGACCACGCGAAGCCGGCGCTCGTGGTCGCGAGCGCCTCGAACCCGCGCGCCTCGAGCAGCCGGGCCGAGCCCACGTCCCACGGGTTCGGCATCAGGAAGAGCTGCTCGCGCTCGTGGAGCGCACGGAAGCGGGCGCGGCGGTCGTCAGCGGTCACTTGCCCTCTCCGACCACGGTGAAGAGCGTCAGCTGCGTGCCGTCGGGAGCGCGCAGGCGAACGTTGCGGTCCTGCCACGGAGTGACGACCGGGCCCGCGATCAGCTCGCCGCCGGCGTCGGTCAGCTGCCGTGCGGTCTCCTCGCTGTCCGCGACCTCGAGCGCGACGCGCACCGGCCCCGCAACCCGCCGGCCGACCTCGATCTCGTCGATCGCCGCCGCCTGCGCCTCGTCGACGAGCTCGATCGTGGCGTTGCCGGCCTGCAGGATCGCGACGCGTCCCGGCTGGTTCTCCCACGCCGGGCCTTGCTCGAGCCCGAGGGCGTCTCGGTAGAACGCCAGCGCCCCTTCGAAGTCCGCGACCGTGAGGACGAGCCTGAGCTCCTCGACCGCTCCCATGCGCACTTCAACGACGACGCCCCCATGCCATTCCCGGCAGACCGCAAGACCCCGGCGCCGCCGGGGTCCATAGCGACGGATCCGCGGGCGGGGCGGCCGTTCGCGGATTCGTCTCACCTCCTCCTTCGGGAGGTCAACCTGGGACAGAGAACGGCCGGCCACCCCGGCCGTTCTCATTTGCCTTGTCGCCTAAGGGAGCCGGGGCGACCAGAGGTTGGAGAGCAGGCCGGCGGCGAGGAGCAGCCCGGCGGCGGCCAGCACGAACGCGTACGTGACCTCCTTCTCCGCCGTGCGGCGCCCGACGTTCCGCCCGAGCTCCTTGTACGCCTTCGTGACGGTCTCGGCGGTGCGCGCGTCCGTGAACTCGCCGCCCGTCTCGTCCGCGATCGCGCGGAGCGTGATCGGGTCCGGCGGCACGGGGATGCGCTCGGGCGGGAAGAAGCCGCCGCCCCCGCCGAAGCCGCCCGGGTCGCCCGGGACGGTCCCGTTCGGCGTCCCGAGGGCGACGGTGTACACCGGCATGCCCGCCTCCTTGGCGAGCTGCGCGCCCTCGAGCGGCTGCAGGATCCCCTGGCGTTGCGCGCCGTCGGAGAGGAAGAGGATCGAAACGAGCTTCTGCCGCTCCTCCCCGTCGGCCGGCGCCGCCTCGGGGTCGGCATTGTCGCGCGCGAGCGTCTGCTGGCCGAGGTCGACCGCCATCGCCAGCGCGTCGCCGATGGCCGTGCCGCCGAACGTCGCGTACTGACCGAGCACGTCGAGCGAGAGGCTCACCTGCTCGTGGTCGGTCGTCGCCGGCGACGCGACCTGCGGCACCCCCGCGAAGACGACCAGCCCGACCCGCAGCTTGTCCGGCGCCTCGTCGAGGAAGAGCCGGATCGCCTGCTTCGCCGCCTCGATCCTGTTCGGCTTCACGTCCCTCGCCTCCATCGAGCGCGAGACGTCGAGCACGAGCACGACCGTCGCGCGGTCCTGCGGGACGAGGCCGCGCATGTGCGGCCGGGCGACGCCGACGAGCAGCGCCGCAAGTGCCGCGAGCAGGAGCACGGCGGGAACGTGCTTCCGCCAGGCACGCCCGCGCGCGACCTCGCGCAACACCGCGAGGTTCGTGAAGTGCACCGCGTAGCGGGCGCGCCGCCGCTGCACGACGACGTACAGCCAGACGGCGAGCGGAACGAGGAGCAGTCCGAGCAGGAGCCAGGGACGCTCGAAGCTCATCGGCCCGTCCCCGCGCAGAGGGCGTGTACCTGGACGACCGCGCGCGCGTTCCGCGCCACCGGCTCGACCTCGACGCGCACGGCGACGCGTGCGTTCCTCACCGTCCGCGACGAGCTCACGGCCGCGACGATCGCACTCGCCGGCGGCACGCTCGTGAAGAAGCCGATCGCGTGCGAGGCCGACAGCAGCCGCTCACCGCGGGCACAGCCCTGCACGACGCGGCGGACGCCGGCACCGAGGGAGACCGTGCGCACGCGACGCACGGTCGGCCGCCCGGGCGGGTAGATCGCGAAGTTGACGAGCGCGGGCGGGCTGCCGCCGCCGCCCGTCGGCGGGATGCAGCCGATGTGGGGCCGGAACGTCGCCGTCCGCGCCCGGGCGCCGGTGTAGAGGCCGCGGAAGATCGCCGTCGACGAGGTCGTGATCCCGGGGTTGACCGGGCTGCCGAGGTTGCCCGGGAAGGTGACGTCGATCGCCCGGTCGCTGAGCTCCGCATCGAGGCCGCCGACGATGTAGCGCCGCGGGCACGCGACCTCGTACTCGACGCGCCGCGTCGGCGCAGGCACCACGACCCAGGGCCCGGCGACCGGGACGCAGACCATCAGGCCGCGGCACTCGTTCGTGGCGCGCGCGTCGCCGACTCCGACCGCCAGCGCGGTCGCGAAGCAGGCGACCACCGCAAGCGCGACCTTCACGGGACCCTCCGGAACCAGAGCGTCGACAGCGCCGCCCCCGCGAGCAGGAAGACCACCGCGCCCGCGGAGAAGTAGTCGGTGATCTCGCGCTCCTCCTTCCGCGAGCCCAGCTGCGAGCCGAGCTGCTCGTAGACCTGCTTCAGGCTGTCAGCGTCCGCCGCCGCGAACGCCTCGCCGCCGGACGTGCGCGCGATCTGGTCGAGCGCCGCCGGGTTCGACGGGACGCGCGTGATCTCGCGGAAGCCGCCGACGAGCGTACGCTCGATCGTGCCGTTCGGCGTGCCGATCACGACGGTGTAGACGGGCGTGCGGAGCGCGCGGGCGCGTCTCGCCGCAGCGGGCGCCTGGACGCGGCCGACCGTCTGCGCGCCGTCGGAGAGCACGACCACTGCGGCCGGCGGCGGGGCTTCCCGCCGCGAGCCGGCGCGGCGCGCGAGGTCGACCGAAAGCTGGATCGCGTCCCCGATCGCCGTCCCCGGTCCGGGGCGGAGCGACATGAGCCCATTCTCCAGCGCGACCCGGTCGCGCGTCGGTGGGACGATCGCGATCGCGCGGGCGTTGAACGAAACGAGCCCGACGCGGTACTTCTCAGGGACGTCCGCGACGAACTCGCGCACCGCCCGCCGCGCCGCGACGAGCCGAGTCGGCGGGACGTCCTTCGACCGCATCGAGTCGGAGACGTCGATCGCGAGCACGATCGTCGCCTCCTCGCGCGGCACGGAGACGGTGGCGTGCGGACGCGCGACGCCGACGAGCATCGTCGAGAGCGCGAGCAGGAGCAGCGCGAGCGGGACGTAGCGCCGCCGGCCGGGCGTGCGCGGGACGAGGTTCGGCAGGAGGGCGGGGTTCGTGAACTGCGAGGCCGACGCGGCGCGCCGGCGCTCGCGCCAGACGTACAGCACGATCACGAGCGGCACGAGCAGCAGCGCGAGCAGCGCGAGCGGCCACTCGAAGCTCACCGCCGCCGCCCTCCGCGCAGGAAGATCGCGAGCGGGCGCAGCCACTCGCCCGAGGTCGACAGGACGACGTGGCGGACGCCGGCGGCGGCGAACACGCGGGCGAGCCCGCTGCGCTCCTGGACGGCGGCCGCCTCGTAGCGCTCCCGCAGCTTGCGGTCGCGCGTGTTCACCCGCAGCTGCTCGCCGGTCTCCGGGTCGACCAGCCAGAGGTCGCCCACGTTCGGCAGGCGCTCCTCGCGCGGGTCGCGAATCTCGACAGCGATCACGTCGTGTCGTCCCGCCAGCTCGAGCAGGGGCCTGCGCCAGTCGATCGGGCCGCGGAAGTCGGAGACGACCACGACGAGCGCGCGCTGGCGCGCCAGCCCGCCGGCGCGAAGGAACGCCTCGCCGAGCGAGGTCGCGCCGGGCGAGGCCTCGTCGGCCTCGTTGCGGAGCGCGAGGAGCAGGCCGAGCAGCCCGGCACGCCCCTGACGCGGCGGCAGAGCGGTCGGGTCGGCGCCGCCGAACGTGACCACGCCGAGGCGGTTGCCCCGGCGCGTCGCGACGTGCCCGACCGCGAGCGCGACGCCTTCCGCGACGTCCGCCTTGCGCCGGTCCGCGGTCCCGAACGTCATCGACGGCGACGTGTCGAGGACGAGCCACGTCACCATCACGCGCTCGGCGAGCTGCACGCGCACGTGCGGCAGCCCGGTGCGCGCGGTCACGTTCCACTCGATCTGCCGTGGGTCGTCACCGGCGACGTAGGGCCGCACCTGCGCGAGCTCGCTGCCCTGACCGAGCACGGCGCTGCGGTAGTCGCCGGCGAGCAACGCCTCGACCCGCCGTCCGATCGTGACGTCGAGCGCGCGCAGCAGCGCGTCGGGCATCTCCCCCGGGCCCGGCCGGTCCGGGGTCGGCTCCGCGAACGCCGCGAACGTCGCAGGACGCGCTCACGCCGCGCTCGTCGCCCGCCCGAGGTCGAGCTCCGGCAGCGGCACCGACGCGAGCACGCGCTCGAGGATCGCGTCGGGCGTCACGCCCTCGGCGAGCGCCTGGTACGTGAGGACTAGCCGGTGCCGCAGCGCGTCCATCGAGAGCGCCTGGAGATCCTCGACGAGCACGTAGTCGCGCCCGCGCACGACGGCGAGCGCGCGCGACGCCTGCACGAGGCTGATCGGGCCGCGCGGGCTGACACCGAACGCGACGTAGTCCTTCAGCTCGGGACCCGGTTCGCGCGTGGCGGTCGCGACTGCGACCGAGTAGCTGATCAGCCCCGGGTCGACGTAGACCTCGGCGACCGTCCGCTGGAGCGACTCGAGCTCCTCGAGCGTCAGGACCTCGCGCAGGTCCGGTGGTTCGACGAGCTGGCGCTGCACGATCGTCAGCTCCTCGTCGTGCTCGGGGTAGCCGATCAGGACCTTGAGCATGAAGCGATCGACCTGGGCCTCCGGCAAGGGATACGTGCCTTCGGACTCGATCGGGTTCTGCGTCGCCATCACGAGGAAGGGAGCAGGCACGGGGTACGTCGTGTGACCGATCGTGACCTGGCGCTCCTGCATCACCTCGAGCAGCGCCGACTGCACCTTCGCCGGCGCGCGGTTGATCTCGTCCGCGAGCAGGAAGTTGCAGAAGACCGGGCCGAGCTCGGTGTCGAACGCGCCCGAGTCCGGCCGGAAGATGCGCGTGCCGACGAGGTCCGACGGCACGAGGTCGGGCGTGAACTGCACGCGCGAGAACGTCCCGCCGAGCACGCTCGCCGCGGTCTTCACCGTCAGCGTCTTGGCGAGGCCAGGCACGCCTTCGAGCAGCAGATGGCCCTGCGAGAGCAGACAGACCAGCACCCGCTCGAGCATGGCGTCCTGTCCTGCGATCACGCGCCGGATCTCGAACAGCGCCTGCTCGAGGCGCTCCTTCGCTTCGGCGGGGGTGGGCACGGCAGCGTCGTCGGCCACGTCTCGTACTCCTTGGTTCGGGGGGATAGCTCCGAAAGGGAACCAGAGAAAGCTAAGACTCGCCTGAGAGCAGGCTGCGAAGTGCCTGCTCGTCCCCCACCAGCCCGGCGAGCGAGGCCAGGGAGGCGTCGACCGCGGCGCCGAAGCGCGCGGGGCCGCCGAAGCCCTCGAGCACCTCCGGCGGGACGAACTTGAGCAGGAGCGACGCGGTCCCAGGCGGCAGCGCGGCGAAGTGGACGGTGAGGACGCCGTGGTCGCGGAGGAGCAGCATCGCGAGCGCTGCGGTCGCCTCGTACGGCACCAAGTAACACTGTGTTACTTGCTTTCCGGCCCGCGCTGCGGCCTCGGCCAGGATCGCCTCGGCTTCGAGCTTGACCGCGACCGGGGTGCGCGTGACGCGGCCGCCGAGCCTGGCCTCGAGCGCGTCGCCGAGCTGCGAGGTCGCCGCGACGAGCTCGCGCACGCGCTCGGGGCGGTACTGCTCGAGCGAGCGGACGACGGCCGGGTAGAGCATCGGCCGCGCCTCGAGCCCGAGCTCGATCGCGCGGGCGCGGATCCGCCCGACCAGCTCCGCGCGCCCGGCCAGGAGGCCGAGCCTCGGACCGGTCGTGCCGTACTTGTCCAGCCCGGTCGCCCCCGCGACCGCGCCGAGCTCGAGCATCTTCGGCTGCCCGAGCACGGCCGGGCCGACCCGCGCGCCGCCTGCGTCGTCGACGAAGACCGGGAGCCCGTGAGCGTCCGCCTCGGCCGCGTGCGCGGCCAGCTCCTCGGACGAGAACACGTCGTAGGTGACCGCGAGCCGGGTCAGCACGACCAGGTCGGCGCCCTCGAGCGGACCGCCGTCGCGGAACTTCCCGCCTGCGAGCTCGACCGAGCGCGCGACGGTCGGGTGCGTGTACGTCGGCGAGACGCCCACGACGGTGTCGCCGGGACGCACGAGCACCTGCATCGCCGCAACCATCGCCGCGGTCAGCCGGTTCGCGACGAAGACGTCGTCGCGGCCATGCTCGCCGCCGAGATGCTCGAGCGCGAGCTCGTTCAGGCGGTCGCCGACGAGGGCCGGAGCGAGGTCGTCGTCGAGCGGCGTCTCGTCGGCGCCGTCGATCCGGAACGAGCGCTCGAGCCCGGTGAAGTTGAACAGCGTGCCGTCCCTCTGCCGGCGCTCGACGATCCGCCACGCGGCGCGCACCTTCGCGACGTCGGCCGCCGTATCGGGCAGCAACGAACCCCGCTCGTACGGAAGCGTCACACCACGAGTCTCCGCTCGAGGTATGCGGCGAGGCGCGTGAGCGGGAAGCAGATCAGGAAGAACACGACCGCGACCGCGCCGTAGATCTCGAACGCGTGGATCTCGAACAGCCCGACCGGCGGCGGCGCGTTGAGGCGCTCGACGGACTGCTCGGCCGACTCCAGCAGCTCGGTGCCGCCGAGCACCTGAATGAGTGTCGTGTTCAGGATGATCCCGACGAGCAGGCTGACGAGCGGCGGGATCAGGCGGCGCAGCGCCTGCGGCAGGATCACGAAAGCGTGGCGGCCGACCCAGCCGAACCCGAGCGCAGCGGCCGCCTCGTGCTGTTCGCGCGGGATCGACTGGACCGCGCCGCGTGTCGCCTCGGCGACCTGCGCGCTCCCCCAAAGCGTCAGGCCGATCGTGCCGGCGGTGTACGGGTCGAACTCGAACGGCTGTCCGAGGATGGGCGCGACGAAGAAGATGACGAAGAACGTGACGATGATCGGCAGGCCGCGCCAGACCTCGACATAGGCGCGGATCAGCGCGCGCGTCGGCCAGAAGCGGATCGTCATGCAGCGTGCCGAGCACGACCCCGATCACCGTGCTCAGAACGACGGCGATCGCGGCGATGCGCAGCGTGTTCATCAGCCCCTCCTCGAACATGTAGCGGGCGACAGGCTCGACCCAGTCGGGCATCGCTATCGCTCCTCCGGCAGCGCCAGGCGCGACTCGACGCGCGCGGATCGACGCGGACAGCGTCCAGACCAGCGTCAGGTAGACGGCGCCGAGCACCGTGAACGTCTCGAGCGTCTCGAGCGTGAGCGCGTTGATCTGCAGCGCGGACGTCGTCAGCTCCTCGTAGCTGATCACGTAGAGCAGGGCGGTGTTCTTCAGGACCGCGATGTAGGTGTTGATCGACGACGGCAGCGCGATCCGCCCGCCGATCGGCAGCGTGACGTTGAAGAACGTCGCCACCCGCGAGAAGCCGAGCGCGAGGCCGGCCTCGCGGAAGCGGAACGGCACGGCCTCGAAGCCGGCGCGGAAGTTCTCCGTGTTGAACGCCCCGCCCCAGATCATCACCGAGAGCCACGCGACGGTGAACACGTCGAGCCGGACGCCCGGCCAGGGCCCGATCGCCTGCGGGAGCGCGAAGTAGAGGAAGAAGATCTGGACGAGGATCGGCGTGTTGCGGATCACCTCGACGTAGATCGCGGCGAACTGGCTCACCACGGGGACGCGATGTGCGCGGGCGGCGCCGAGGACCGCGCCGATCACGAACGCGCCGACGATCGCGATCGCGGAGACGAGCAGCGTCCGCCCGAGCCCCTTGAGCAGGAACTCCCAGTTCTCGGAGAGGTACGACCCGAGGTCGTACGTGACGCCGAGCGGCATCGCTAACGCGGGAGCGGCCGCATGATGCGGCCGCTCCCGTCACTCGTGGTCGAGCGGTGCGCTACGGGCACACCGTCTCGACGGCCGGCGATCCCGCCGGCGCGTACCCGAACGTGTTCCGCGGGCGCAGGATGTTCCGCGAGAACGCGGGCACGAACCGTGCCGGCACGTTGTTGCGCAGGATCGACATGAACGTGTCCTTCTTGCGCATCACCTCGAGCCGGGCGTTCACCCAGCGCGACATCGCCGCGTTCCCCTGCCGGATCCCGATCCCGTAGGGCAGGGCGAGGAACACGTCGTTCGTCAGCTTCGAGTTCCGGTCGGCCGCGGCGAGCCCGACGAGGACGGTGTCGTCCCACATCAGCGCGTCCGCACGACCCTGGTTGTACGCGAGCGTCGCGTTCGTGAGGTTGTCGGTGACGATGCGCTGCGTGCTCGTGAAGCACCTGCGCATCCAGGTGTCGTAGATCGAGCCGCTCGTCGTGGAAACCGTGCGGTTCGCGAGATCCGCCACGCTCCTGATCGGCGAGTCGTTCTTGACGAGCAGCCGGCCGCTCGCCTTGTAGTACGCACGCGAGAAGTCGATCCGCGTGTCGCGGTCGCGCGTGTACGTGAACGTCGAGATGACGAGGTCGGCGCGTCCCGTCGTCAGCAGGGGCTCGCGCGTCGGGGTCGGGGCGCAGATGAAGTTCACCCGGTTGCTCCTGCCGAACGCGAAGCGCGAGAACCAGCGTGCGATCTCGACGTCGAACCCTGCGTTGTTGCCCTGTACGTTGATGTAGCCGAACGGGGGCGCGTCGCACTTGACGCCGATGTTCCACCGCTTGCGCTGCCGCACCTCGGCGGGAAGCGCGGGCAGCCTTGCGGCTTTAGTCGCCGCAGGTACCGCAGGCGACGAGGCCGTCCCCGATGTTGCCGCAACGCCCAGTGCCGCGAGCGCCGCCGCTGTGACGGCGAGCACGGCCGTGAGCACAATGAGCCGCTTCATCCAACTCCTCCTTCTCCCTCGATGGTCAGTTCCTCCAGTGAGTCTGCGAGCTGGAGCGTCCGGCGCAGGAAGCGCCGGGTCCTCTCCTCTCTAGGACGATCAAGCATGTCGACTGGTTTGCCCTGCTCGACGATCCGGCCCTCGTCCATGAAGATCACCCGGTCGCCGACCTCGCGCGCGAACTGCATCTCGTGCGTCACGACGAGCATCGTCATCCCGATGTGGGCGAGGTCGCGCATGACGACGAGCACCTCGCCGACGAGCTCGGGATCGAGCGCCGACGTGACCTCGTCGAAGAGCATCACGTGCGGGCTCATCATCAGCGCCCGCGCGATCGCGACGCGCTGCTGCTGCCCGCCCGACAGCTGGTGCGGGTAGCTGCGCGCCTTCTCCTCGAGCCCGACGCGGGCCAGCAGCTCGTGCGCGCGCAGCTCCGCCTGCTTGCGGTCCATCTTCTTGATCCGCCGCGCCGCGAGCGTGAGGTTGTCGATCGCGCGCAGGTGCGGGAAGAGGTTGAACTGCTGGAAGACGATCCCGATCTGCTGGCGGATCTCGGGCACGCGCACGCCTTTGCCCGTGATCTCGGCGCCCTCGAAGAAGATCCGGCCGCTGTCGATCGGCTCCAGCAGGTTGACGCAGCGCAGGAGCGTGCTCTTGCCGCTGCCGCTCGGACCGATCACGACCAGCACCTCGCGCGCTGCGACCTCGAGGTCGATCTCGCGCAGGACGACGTTGTCGCCGAAGCTCTTCGTCACGCCTTCGAGGCGGACGACGGGCTCGGCGAGCGCAGGGACGGCAGAAGGCTCGGCCACTGCCAGCCTTCTTACCGGTTTTCTAGGCCCGCTTCAATCCGCGACGGAGTGGTCCGTGTCTTCGAGGTGCCGCTCCTCGTCCGTCGGCTCGTCGCCCTCGATCGTGGACGCAGGGCCGCCGCCGCCGATCCAGCCCGGGTCGGCCTCGCTCGGCTCGTCCGGCTTGTCTTCGTGGCTCGCTCATGTCCGCGGTCTGCCCCGCGGGCGTGGTCTACGAAACCGCGGTCTCGCCCGGGCGCGGCTCTTCGAGCCCGGTTTCGGGCGGCCCGACCACAGCCGGCTCGAGCGGGCGGAGGTAGAGCAGCTCGTAGAGGAGCGCCGCGAGCCCGCCGCCGGCGAGCGGCCCGATCCAGTAGACCCACCAGTCGTCCCAGACGCCCTGGACGAGCTCGGGCCCGAACGCGCGGGCGGGGTTCATGGCGGCGCCGGTGATCGGGCCGCCCATGAGGATGTCGAGCGTGATCGTGAACCCGATCGCGAGGCCGGCGATCGACTTGAACGCGCCCCGCTCGTCGGCGGCGGTCGCGAAGATCACCCAGACGAGGAAGAAGGTGAGGATCGCCTCGACGAGGACGCCGGAACCGGCGCTGACCGCGGGGTTGACGGTCGGGACGCCTTGGTCGAGGTTCACCGTGTCGGGGAACACCGCCCTGAGCGCGAGCGCGGCGACGACCGCAGCGACCAGCTGCGTCACCCAGTAGGCGGCCGCGAGCGGCAGCGCCATCCGCCGCGTGACGACGAAGCCGAACGTGACCGCAGGGTTGAAGTGGCCGCCCGAGATGTGGCCGACCGCCGACGCCATCACGCCGATCACGAGCCCGTGCGCGAACGCGGTCGCGACGATGTCCTGCCCGTTCGTGACGAGGATTGCGCCGGCGCCGATGAAGATCAGCGCGAACGTGCCGACGAACTCGGCAACGGCTCGGCGGTACCAGTCTTTCGGCACGAGTTCAGCGTAGAAATACGGTCGGACGTAACTGCTAGCTTGGGACGGTGAGCGAGGCTTCCGCCCAGGCCGGCTCGTACGAGGTCACCTGCCCGCACTGCAGCAAGCCGTTCCGCGGCGAGCTGCTCGAGGGCGGCGCGGCCCGCTACAACGGCTTCAAGTGCCCGCACTGCCGCCTCTTCGTCCCGCTCGAGCGCGTGGACGAGCCGGCGAGCCCAGCCGAGCGTCTAGCGTCACGCGAGACCGGCTGCTCGCCGCGGAGGACGCCCGCCCGTGAGCTACCGCGCCTGGATCGCTGCGGCGAAGGTCGTGGGGAACCCACCACACGAGTCCTTGAGGCCCTGGGCCTCCGGGAGCGACTCGAGCTTCTTGAGCGTGTTGTTCTCGATCTGGCGAATCCGCTCGCGCGTGACGCCGAACGCCTTGCCGACCTCCTCGAGCGTGCACGGCTGCGCGCCCGAGAGTCCGAAGCGAAGCTCGATCACCTTCCGCTCGCGGTCCGGCAGCGAATCGAGCGCGCGTTCGATGTCGCCGCGCCGCAGTGAGAGCGTCGCGGTGTCGAACGGCGACTCGGCGCTCTCGTCCTCGACGAAGTCGCCGAGCTCGGACTCCTCGTCCTCGCCGATCGGCTTCTCGAGCGAGATCGGCAGCTGCGACATGCGCAGGATCTCCCGGACCTCCTCGGTCGTCATCTCGAGCTCCTCGGCGATCTCGTCCGGCCTCGGCTCGCGCCCGAGCCGCTGGACGAGCTGGCGCTCGATGTGCACGACCTTGTTCAGCTTCTCGACCATGTGCACGGGGATCCGGATCGTGCGCGCCTTGTCGGCGATCGCGCGCGTCACCGCCTGGCGGATCCACCAGGTGGCGTACGTCGAGAACTTGTAGCCCTTGCGGTAGTCGAACTTCTCGACCGCCCGGATCAGGCCGAGCGAGCCCTCCTGGATCAGGTCGAGGAACGTGAGCCCGCGCCCGAGGTAGCTCTTCGCGATCGAGACGACCAGGCGGAGGTTCGCCTCGATCATCTGCCTCTTCGCGCCCATGTCGCCGCGCTCGATCCGCTTCGCCAGATAGACCTCCTGGTCGGCGGTCAGCAGCGGCACCTTGCCGATCTCGCGCAGGTAGAGCCGCAGCGAGTCGAGCGACGGCTCGACGGTCAGGTCGAGCTTCGGCGTCGTCTTCTCCTCCTCAGGCTCGGGCTGCTCGTGCGGCGGGTGCTTGTGCTGCTCCCCCTCCATCAGCTCGACGCCGTGGTCGATCAGGTAGGTGTAGAAGTCCTCGATCTGGTCCTTGGTCAGCTCGACTTCCTCGAGCCCCGAGGCGATCTCGTCGTAATTCAGAAACCCCTTGTCGATGCCGTCCTGAACGAGCTTCTGAAGCTCTTCAACCTCGGGAAGCGAGATATCGACGGTGAGCATGGACCTCCTCGCGGGGACGAACGGACGCCAAAGACACGCAAAAAGCCGGTGCGACCTTCCCCCGGCTCACCCTCTCAGGCGGCGGATGTTACACCGCTTCTTGACGAATCGGTAGAGATTTCCTTACCGAACGCTCACGATCGCGCCGACGTCTTCGCCGTGGGCGTTCACGACCGCCACGCGGGCGAATTCGTCCGGGAGCTGTAGGCCGACGTGGCCGAGGAACGCGTGCAGCGCCGGCCGGTGCGCGCGGCCGCTGCCGTCCTCGCTCTTCAGCGCGACGCCGAGGCCGTCCGGGCCCGCCGCGCAGATCAGGCCTTCGGCGCCTCCCTTGGCCGCCCAGCCCGGCGCGGCCCGCATCAGCTCCGTGTCCGTCTGTCCCGCCCCGCCGACCAGCTCCGGGTGCGCGCGCATCGCTTCGACTACCCGGTCTCCCCCGGGCAGCGCCGCGAGGACCGAGAAGCAGCGCGCGGCTCGCTCGAGCGAGAGCGCGAAGGTGACGACGCCGCAGCCGTCGACGGCCGTCGGCATGGAGTCCTCGTCCACCCCGGCCGCCTGCGCGTGCGCGGCCGCCATCGCCCGCTGGACGCGGTGGCCCTCGTGCCGGTAGCCCTCGGACCGCCACCCGCGCGCCCGGCAGAGGGCGAGCATGCCGGCGTGCTTGCCGGAGCAGTTGTGATGGAGGGGGCTTGGGGGGCGGCCGTCCTGAACGCCGCACTCGAGCTCGCGCTCGCGCGCAGGCGCCTTGGCCAGCAGCCGGCGGACCGCGTCGAGGTGCTCGGGCCGGCCGCGGTGCGACGCCGAGGCGATCGCGAGGTCGCGGCTGTCGAGGTCCTCGCGGGCGTGCGCGAGCGGCAGGGCCTGGAGCGGCTTCGAGGACGAGCGCAGGAAGGCCACGAGCGCCGGATCGCCGGCCGTCGCGACGACCTCGCCGTCTCGAACGGCGACGGCATGGACGACGTGGCGCGATTCGACCGTGCCGCCTCGCCGGACCTCGACTCGCAGCGGCTCCACGCGTGGACCCTAAACGAGCTTTGCGAATGGTCGGGATTTGTCGTATGGTCGGGATATGTCGACCATTGACTACGAGGCCGACGAGACGCTCGTGGTCTCGGAGCCGGAACAGCTCCGCGCGCTCGCCGACGAGCTGCGCGGGCGGATCGTCAGCCTGCTCCGGGAGCATGCCTGGTCGACGCAGCAGCTCGCTCGCGAGCTGGGCCTGCCCAGGGGCACGGTCGGACACCATCTCAAGGTGCTCGAGCGGGCGGGCCTGATCCGGGTCGTGCACACGCGGAAGGTGCGCGCGATGACCGAGAAGTTCTACGGGCGGGTCGCGCGGCTGTTTCTCTTCCAGGCCGAGGACCCCGCCGACGTCCGGGCGTTCGGCGCCGCGACGCTTCGCGACGCCGCGTTCCAGCTCGAGCGCGCGCCCGAGGGGGCCGGCTGGGGTTTCGTGCTCTCGCGGCTGAGCGCGAAGGAGATCGCACGGTTCGACCGCCGGCTCGAGAAGCTGATCGAGGATTTCCGGACCGCCGACGCCGCCGGTGGCACGGCTCACCGCCTCGCGCTGGCGTTCTGGCGAACCGAGAAGCTCGATGCGTAGCCTCTGGCCGCGCGGCGGGCTCTGGCGGCACGGCGACTTCCTCAAGCTGTGGTCGGCGGAGACGATCAGCCAGTTCGGCACGCAGGTCTCGCAGCTCGCGCTGCCGTTCGTCGCGATCGTCGTCCTCGAGGCGAGCCCGTTCGCGGTCGCCGCACTCGGCACGGTCGAGTTCCTGCCCTTCCTGCTCTTCACGCTGCCGGCGGGTGTCTGGGTCGATCGGCTGCCGCGGCGCGCGATCCTGATCGTCGCCGACTACGGCCGCGCCGCGCTGCTCTTCACGGTGCCGCTCGCATATGCCTTCGACGCGCTGACGATGGCGCAGCTCTACGTGGTCGGGTTCCTGGTCGGAACCTTCACGGTGTTCTTCGACGTCTCCTACCAGTCGTACCTCCCGTCGCTCGTCGAGCGCGAGCGGATCATCGAGGGCAACTCGAAGCTCGAGGTCAGTCGGACGACGGCGCAGATCACGGGCCCGGGGGTCGCCGGCGGTCTGATCGGGTTGATCACGGCGCCGTACGCGGTGCTCCTGGACGCGATCAGCTTCCTGGGGTCGGGCGTGTTCCTGACGGCGATCCGGAAGCACGAGGAGAAGCCCGTGACGGCGGAGGGCGCGAAGCCGCGGATGCGGACGGAGTTGTGGGAGGGGCTGCAGTACGTCGTCCACCACCCCTTGCTGCGACCCCAGGCGCTGTGCACCGGAACCTCGAACTTCTTCTCGAACGTCACGTTCGCGGTCTTCCTCGTCTACGCGGTGCGCACGCTCGACCTCTCGGCGGCGGAAGTCGGCCTGATCTTCACGATCGGTGGACTGGGCGGCCTGGCCGCCGCGCTGACGTCGCAGCGGATCACGAGGCGGTTCGGCGTCGGGCGGACGACGATCGCGATGGCACTGATGTGGGGCAGCGCTGCGTTCCTGGTGCCGCTGGCGCCACAGGACTTCCCGCACCCGTTCCTGGTCGCGTTCGGGCTGATCTCCTCGTTCGCGATCGTCGTCTACAACATCACCCAGGTCAGCTTGCGCCAGGCGATCACGCCCGAGCGAATCCAGGGCCGGATGAACTCGGTCATGCGCTTCCTCGTCTGGGGGACGATCCCGCTCGGGTCGCTCGTGGGCGGTGCGCTCGGCTCGACGATCGGCCTGCGGGAGACGCTGTTCGTCGGGGCGACAGGAGGGCTGCTCGCGGGGCTGCCGATCATGCTCTCGCGGGCGCAGCGCACGCTCGACCAGATCCCCGAGCCGGAAGCGGAGGAGCCGGTCACCCCCGGCCCAGGCGATCTCGCCACGGTCATGCCCGCCCCCGCGACGCACGACGCCTGAACGCGATGCGTAGCCTCTGGCCCCGCGGCGGCCTCTGGCGGCACGGCGACTTCCTCAAGCTGTGGTCGGCGGAGACGATCAGCCAGTTCGGCACGCAGGTGACGCAGCTCGCGCTTCCGCTCGTCGCCGTGATCACGCTCGAGGTCAGCGCGTTCGAGGTCGCCGTGCTCGGCGTCGTCGAGTTCGCGCCGTTCCTACTCTTCTCGCTCCCGGCCGGCGTCTGGGTCGACCGGTTGCCTCGCCGCCCGATCCTGATCACTGGCGACTTCGCCCGCGCGGCGCTGCTGGCGTCGATCCCAATCGCGTTCGCGCTCGACGTCCTGACGATGTGGCAGCTCTACGCGGTCGGGTTCCTGTTCGGGGTCTTCACCGTCTTCTTCGACGTCGCCTACCAGTCGTACCTGCCCTCGCTCGTCGAGCGCGAGCAGCTCGTCGACGGGAACTCGAAGCTCGAGCTCAGCCGCTCCGCCGCTCAGCTCGGGGGCCCCGCGATCGCCGGCGTGCTCGTCCAGGTGCTCAAGGCCCCCGTCGCGATCCTCGCCGACTCGATCAGCTTCTTCGCCTCAGGCCTGTTCGTGCTCCGGATCAGCAAGCGCGAGGAGAACGTCCCGACGCGCGCCGAGCGCCAGGAGGCGAAGACCGGCATGCGCACCGAGCTCGCCGAAGGGCTGCGCTGGGTCCTCGGCAACAGGTACCTCCGGACGATCGCGGCGTGCACGGCGACCTTCAACTTCTTCGGGTCGCTGATGGGCGCGATCCTGATCGTCTACCTCGTCCGCACGCTCGAGATGTCGCCCAGCATGATCGGGCTGTTGTTCGGGCTCGCGAACGTCGGCTACCTCGCCGGCGCGCTGACCTCGAATCGAATCTCGACTCGGATCGGCGTCGGGCCTGCGATCGTCGCCGGCGGGCTCTGCGGCGTCGCGATGCTGCTGATCCCGCTGGCGCCCCAGAACGCCGACGGCGCGTTCGCGTACCTGCTCGTCGCGGAGATGATCGTCGGCTTCGGCGTGGTGCTCTACAACGTGACGCAGGTCAGCATGCGGCAGGCGATCACGCCCGAGCGCCTTCAGGGACGGATGAACTCGGTGATGCGGTTCATCGTCTGGGGTGTGATGCCGCTCGGGACGTTGCTCGGCGGTGCGCTCGCGACCGCCGTCGACCTCAGGGCTGCGATCTGGGCCGGGGCCGTCGGCGTCTCGCTCGCGTGGCTTCCGCTCGTGATCGGGCCGATCTGGTCGCTTCGTGAGGTGCCGGCGGTCGGCGACGAGCCGCCCGAGCGAATCGCGCAGGCCGACGGCGCGATCTTGCCCGGCCCACTGCCGCAGCCCGAAGAGCCGTAGCCTTTCGGGCATGCCCGAGCTGCCCGAGATGGAGGCGTGGCGCCGGCAGCTCAACGATCCCGTCTCCGCCTTTCCGATCGAGAAGGCTGGTCCAGCGCACGTCGCGACCCTGAAGACGTTCGACCCGCCGCTCTCGGTGCTCGAGGGACGCAGGCTCGCCGGTGCCGAGCGGCGCGCGAAGCGGCTGCTCCTGCCGACCGACGACGGCGACCTCGTTCTGCTCGTGCACCTGATGACGGCCGGGCGCCTGCGCTACCTGCTCGCGGGCGAGAAGGGCCCGAAGACACCCGCCTTCCAGCTGACGTTCCAGGGCGGTGCGCGGCTGGTACTGACCGAGGCCGGCTCGAAGAAGCGCGCCGGCGTCTGGCTGCTGACCCCCGACGCGGCCGAGGAGGAGCTCGCCCACCTCGGGCCGGAAGCGCTCGGGCTCGGCGCCGAGCGGCTCGCGGAGATCTGCTCGACGCAGTCGCGCCGCCTGCACTCGCTCCTGCGCGACCAGCGTGTGATCGCGGGCATCGGCCGTGCCTGGGCGAACGAGATCCTTCACCGCGCGCAGCTCTCGCCCTACGCGCTCGCTCCGGAGCTCTCGTCGGACGAGGTCGAGCGACTCGCGGCGGCGATCGACGACGAGCTCTCCCGAGGGCTCGAGCTGCGCGAAGCCGGCGCGAACGACAAGAAGACGTACCGCGTGCACGACCGCCTCCAGGAGCCGTGCTACGTCTGCGGCACGCCGATCGCGCGCGTCGACTTCGAGGAGCACACGATCTACTACTGCGCGCAGTGCCAGACCGGCGGCCGCGTGCTCAAGGACCGGCGGCTCTCGAGACTGCTCCGCTAGGACACGTGCAGGGACGGGAAGGCGCTCGTCTGGACCGAAGCTCTGTGAGCCCGCGGCGGGCGCCGGCCCGCTGTCAAGCGAGCTCGTCCTCCCACGCGTCGACGAGCGAGAGCACGTGGCGGCGCTGCTCCTCCGAGAACGCCATCCGCTCGACGAGGCGCCTCGCTTCGGCCGGGTCGTCGTTCTGGACGGCCGCCTCGAGGTGCTCGCGCAGCGGCACGGGCTGGCGAAGCTGCCGCCGCAGCCAGCGCAGGAGGCTCACGCGGGCGGCCGAGACCGGCATCACGAAGGGAGGCGGACGAGCAGCCGCTCTCCCTCGAGCTCGCGCGAGCCGCCGAGCGCCGCGATGATCCGCCCTGCGATCAGCGCGCCGAGGTCCCGTGCCTCCTCGCCCAGGAGGATCGGGCGTGCGCCCTCGACGACCGGCCCGATCGCGATCTCAGCACCGTCGACTCGCAGCTCGACGCGGTCGAGGCCGCCGTGGCGGAGCGTGCAGCGGGCGAGCTGGAAGAGCGCGAGCTTGGCTGCGTCGCGGTCGACCTGCACGGTCGCGCCGTCGCCGTCCACGTCTGCGGGGCCGACGCGCTCGGCCGCGGCCTCGGCGAGCCCGCGCGTGTCGACCTCCTGCACGTTCGGCTCCCAGCGCCCGCCCTCGATCCGCGCCGCGAGCCCGAGCTCGTCGAGGAGTTCGGCGAGCTGCGCACCGGCGCTCACCATCAACTCGACGTACTTGTCGACCGGGTCGCCCAGCGACGTCCGCTGGAGCGTTCGCGCGAACCCCGAAACCGTCGCCAGCGGCGTGCGCAGATCGTGGACGGCCAGCGACACCAGCCGCGCGAACGTATCCTCCGAGCCAGGCGTGGACACGAGGCGACACCTTCTCACACCCGACCTGCAGGCTTCCTCGCCCGAGGTGCGGATCGGCCTCTCGCGCGCCGGCGTCACGCGCGTCCAGAAGGCGGTTCGGCTGCGCTGGGGGGGCACCGAGAAGCTGATCCCCGCGGAGATCGACTGCACGGTCGACCTCGACCCGACCCAGAAGGGCGTCCACATGTCGCGCTTCCCCGAGCTGTTCGAGGAGGCGATCGACGAGGTCGTGATCGGCGAGTCGTTCCTCGTCGAGGAGCTCGCGGAGCACATCGCCCAGCACATCGTCGAGCGGCAGCGCGCGGGGCGGGCCGAGGTGCACGTGGTCACTCGCTATCCGCGCGAGCGGCGGACCCCCGTGACCGGCCTGCCGACGCAGGAGCTGATCACGCTGATCGGGATCGCGGCGGCGAGCGAACGCGGCGCGCGGCGCGTCGTCGGGGTCGAGGCGCCGGGGATCAACGCGTGTCCGTGCGCGCAGGGCCTCGTGCGCGGGGAGGCAGTCGAGCGGCTGCTCGAGGCCGGCTTCGAGGACGGCGACGTCGAGCGGATCCTCGAGCTCGTCCCGCTCGCGACGCACAACCAGCGCGGGCTCGGCACCCTCTACGTCGGCACGTCCGCCACGGTCAACGCGGAGCAGCTGGCCGACGTCGTCGAGGGGTCGATGAGCGCGCCGGTGTACGCGCTGCTCAAGCGTCCGGACGAGCTGTTCGTGGTCGAGCACGCACACCTGCAGCCCCGCTTCGTCGAGGACTCCGTGCGCTACTCGCTCGCGGGCGCGCTCGAGCGGTACCCGACCCTCGCCGACGGCGACTTCCTGCTCGCGCGCCAGGTCAACTTCGAGACGATCCACGACCACGACGTCGTTGCCGAGCGATTTGGCACGGTCGGCGAGCTGCGGCGCGAGCTCGAGACCGGCGAGCCCGCGGCCCGGCACACCGACCTCCGCGCCTGGCTCAGCTCGTAGCGCGGGGACAGTCCCGGGACAGTCCCGGGACAGAGCGCGAAGACCGCGAAGTTTTGCCATGTGCAGGCTTTTACGCCTCGCCGCGACCCGTCGGCTGTGACCGTGCGTCGTTTGCATGGGGACAGTCCCGGGACTGTCCCCATGGCTCAGCGCCTGAACATCGCCGCGAGCTCGACCTTGGGCTCACGGTGGGCGAACAGCCTGCGGATGTTCTCGCGGTGCAGGAAGACGATCGCGACCGCGGCCGCGATCGTGACCACGCGCACGGGCCACGACTCGGCCAGCGCGAACGCGAACACCGGGAGCGACAGCGCCGCGGCGATCGACGCGACCGACACGTAGCGCGCGACGAGGAACGTCACGGCCCACACCAGCAGCGCGCCGACAGCGACGAGCGGCGCGAGCCCGATCATCACGCCGCCGGTCGTCGCGACCGCCTTGCCGCCGCGCTCGAACTTCAGGAACACCGGCCGAGCGTGGCCGACGATCGCCGCGAACCCCGCGAGCACGCCGGCGAGGTCGTTGACGAGCAACGAGGCGACGAGCGCGGGCACGAGGCCTTTCGCGACGTCGACGAGGATCGTGGGCACGCCGAGCTTCCACCCCATCACGCGCCACACGTTCGTCGCGCCGATCGAGCGCGAGCCGACCCGGCGGATGTCGATCCCCCGGACCAGCCGCACCAACCAGTAGCCCGTCGGAATCGAACCGGCGAGGTAGCCGCCGAGGACGGCGGCGAGGTAGCTCACTTCAGCGGGATCTGATACCTCGACACCCAGTCGTTCACCGTCGTCCAGTCGAGGTTGTCGAAGAACGCGTCGATGTAGGACGAGCGGTCTGTGCGGTAGTCGAGGAAGTACGCGTGCTCGTAGACGTCGAGAGCGACGAGCGGCGTCGCGTTCCAGATCGGGAACGTGTTCTGGGCGTCGCCGATGTAGTTGAAGAGCCGCCCTTCGTCCCAGTCGTACGCCGTCCAGGCCCAACCGCGCCCGCCCATCCCCGTGGCCTTCAGGTCGTCGCGCCACCTCTGCGCGGTCCCGAAGTCGCGGTCGACGAGCTGCGCGAACGCGCCGTCCGGCTCGCCGCCGTCGCCGCCGAGGTGCTCGAAGTAGACCTCGTGGTTCTTGATCCCGCCCACGGCGAAGGACAGCTCGACCTTGAGGACCCGCAGCTCCGAGTACGCCTGGTTCGCGCTCGCGAGGTCGGCCCCCTCGAGCTCGCGGAGGATCTCGTTCCGCTTGTTTACGTAACCCTCGTAGAGCTTGTAGTGGGCCTCGATCGTCTCGCGGGAGATGCCGTCGAGCTCGAGCAGCGCGGGCTTGAGCTCGCGCGGAATGATCTCGTCGAAGGTGGCGACCTGGGCCATCGGGGCGGGAGCATAACCGTTAGCCTCAGCGCGACCCGCGACGAGGAGAGCGCCATGCCGCACGAGGTTCCGCCGCTGCCCTACGACTACAACGCGCTCGAGGCCGCGATCGACGAGCAGACGATGCGCGTCCACCACGACAAGCACCACCAGGCCTACGTCGACAACCTCAACGCCGCCCTCAAGGACACCGACTGGGCCGACCGCCCGATCGAGGAGCTGCTCCAGAGCCTCGACTCGCTGCCCGAGGAAAAGCGCGCGCCGGTCCGCAACAACGGCGGCGGGCACTACAACCACACGCTCTTCTGGGAGCTGATGAGCCCCGACGGCGGCGGCGAGCCGGGCGGCGCCCTCGCGGACGCGATCGAGTCCTCGTTCGGCGGCGTCGACGCGCTCAAGCAGCAGGTCAACGACGCGGGCGTGAAGCGATTCGGCTCCGGCTGGACGTGGCTCGTCGCGGGCGACGACCGCGCGCTCTCGGTCGAGTCGACGCCGAACCAGGACTCACCGTTGATGGAAGGCCGGACGCCGCTGCTCGGGATCGACGTCTGGGAGCACGCGTACTACCTCCGCTACCAGAACCGGCGACCGGACTACCTGAACGCGTGGTGGCAGGTCGTGAACTGGGACGCGGTGGCGTCGCGCCTACCCCGCTGAGGCAGGAGAGGGGCGCCGCAACGCCCCTCTCCTGCCCTCGGAGCCCTCCCCCTAGGCTCGGATGAAGTTCGAGTAGCCCGTTGCTCACAGTTCTGCCCGGGCGCGAGCGCAGGGAGCGGGCCCATGCGAACTCCTTACACGGAGTCACGCGGGGCGCTAGCAAACCCCTTACAGGAGGCGCCGCGAATCCGCTAGCCGAGCGGGTTCGTAGAACAAGCGACCGTGCTCACGAGCACCGCTTCCAGGGGCGCCTCGCCGCAGCCGGAGGCCCCATTCGCAAGGATGCGGGTCGTGGCCGAGCCCGAAGTGACCGACTCGGAGCTCCTCCGGCGCGTCGGCAAAGGGGACGGCGGGGCGTTCGAGACCCTCTACCGGCGTTACGCGCGGCCGGTGTTCGGCCTCGCGCTCCGCAGGCTGGGCGACCGGAACCGGGCCGAGGAGGCGGTGCAGGAGACGTTCACGTCGGTCTGGCGATCGGCGCGCACATACCGGCCCGAGCGCGGGCCTGGGGCGCCGTGGCTGTACGCCGTCGCGCGCAACGCGATCGTCGACGGCGCGCGGACGCGCGTCGAGCCACCGCTCGGGGAGGCGCGCGAGGAACCGTCCACCGAGGTCGGCCCGCCCGAGCGCGCGGAGCAGAGCTGGACCGCCTGGCGCGTGCATCGCGCGATGGAGGAGCTGCCGGCGAGCGAGCGCATCGTGCTCGAGCTGGCGTACTGGCGCGGTCTCTCGCAGAGCGAGATCGCCGACACGGCTGCAGATCCCGCTGGGGACCGTGAAGACGCGGACGCGCTCCGGGCTGCGGCGGCTCGCGGACCTGCTCGACGGAGAGTTCTCGTGAAGTCGCCCGACTTCGACGAGCTCGTCGGACCGGACGTCCCCGAGGCGGAGCGGGAGCGCCTGCGCCGCGCGCACGACCTGCTCGTGGCCGCCGGGCCTCCGCCCGACCTGCCGGAATCGCTCGCGTCGCCGCCCGTTCGCGTGCTCACCCGTCGCCGGGTCGCCGCGCTGCTGCTCGCCGCGGCGCTGTCGCTCGCGGCGTTCGGCGCGGGCTGGTTCCTCTCCGATCGAAGCGAGGAGAGCTTCGAGGTGCGACGCGCGGTCGAGATGCACGCGACGGCGAACGCACCCGGCGCGTGGGGTCAGATCGAGCTCGGCTACCCCGACGCCCAGGGCAACTGGCAGATGCTCGTCACCGTCCGCGGGCTCGAGCCGCTGCCCGAGGGCGGGTACTACGAGCTGCTGCTGACGAGAGACGGCGAGCCGGTCGCGACGTGCGGCTCGTTCAAGGTCAGGTCCCGCGGCTCGACGACCGTCCCGCTCGGCGCGTCCTACGACCTCGGCAACTTCGACGGCTGGGTCGTACGGCCGTACATCCACGACCGGGACAAGTTCAACCAGCTGATCTTCCTGGAGACTTAGGGCGCGACGCGCCCGCTCGCGACGAACGCCGCGTGCGTGACGGGCATCCGTTCCGCGAACAACTGCTCGACCGCGTCCGCGTAGCGGCGGATCTCGCGCTGAGCGGTCTCGGCGGCGCGCAGCGAGACGAAGTTCATCAGCGCCCGCGCGTTGACCGTCCAGTAGAACTCGGTATAGGCGCCGACCGGCAGCACCGAGCGCGCGAGCTCGCGCGCGACGCCGAGCTCGACAAGCCGCTCGTAGGCCGCGTACGCCGTCTCGTAGACCGCGCGCAGCTCATCCCGCGTCGTCTCCGCGACCTCGGGCTCGACGGGGTCGAACGAGTACGAACCGGGCTTGCCGACCTGCGTGCGAACGTCGTCGTGCTCGGGGACGTAGAAGTCGTCGGTCGCGCGCGCATACCTCATGGAGAATTCGTTGAACGAGCCGACCCGGTGTCTGAACCATTCGCGCGCCACGAAGATCGGGCAGCGGATGTGGAAGCGGAACGAGTTGTGTTCGAAAGGCGTTCCGTGCCGGTCGCGCATCAGGAACTTGATCAGGCCGACGTCGGCGTCCGACATCTCCGTGACCCGGCGGCCGAAGCTGACGCGCGCGGAGTTGACGACCGAGAGGTCGTCGGCCATCGCGTCGTCGAGCCGCACGAAGCCGTGGTCGAGGACCGGGATCCCCTCGGCTGGAGTCGTCATCTCGGCGGGCGCGATCGCCACGGCTCCGCAACGGTAGGGCCGACGGCGGACGGATCCGCGCGCTCCGCCTCGTAGCACTCGGCGCAGCGCGGCTGGTAGAGCTCCTCCGCGCCGACGAGCACCGTTTCGTCGTCGAGCGGAGCCGGGCGGCCGTCGACCAGGCGCTGCGTGAACTCGGCGGGGCGGAGGCAGCGCGAGCAGGTCGCCGTCAGCCGGTGCACGAGGTCGGCGGCTTCGGCCAGCGCCGGCATCGGGCCGAACGGCTCGCGGCGAAAGTCGAGGTCGAGGCCGGCGGCCACGACCGTCCGGCCCTCGTCGCGAAGCGCGGCCAGAGCGGCGACGGCGTCGCCGGGCAGGAATTGCGCCTCGTCGACCGCGACCAGCTGCACCACGCCCAGGTCGAGCGCGCCGCCGCCCCACGGCTGCGCCGGATACGTCCGGCCGGTGTGGCTGACCAGGTAGGCCGCATCGCGGGTGTCGCGCACGGGCTTGAGCGCCACGGCCTCGAGCCCCAGCTGTCCCGCACTTGCCAAGCGCTCGATCAGCAGGCCAGTCTTTCCACTGAACATGGGCCCGCAGATCACCTCGAGCGAACCCGCCACGCCGGGCAGTATCTACGTCGGCGCCTCGGGCTTCTCGTACCCGACCTGGAAGCCGGGCTTCTACCCGCGCGAAGCCAAGCCCGACGAGTTCCTGCGCCGCTACGCCGAGCGGCTGCCCTCGGTCGAGCTGAACACGACGGGCTACCGGCTGCCCTCCGAGCAGAGCTTCCGGCGCTGGGCCGAGCAGACGCCGACGCGCTTCCGCTTCGCCGTCAAGCTCCCGGGCCACTTCACGCGCCAGCTCGGAGTGTTCGAGGAGCGCGTCACGCTGCTCGGCGAGCGGCTCGGTGTCGTCCGCGTCGTCGCGAGCCAGGCCGCCGACCCGGGCTTCCTGACGCTGCTGCTCGGCTCGCTCGACCCGTCGCTCCGGCTCGCGTTCGACTTCCGCCACGCCTCGTGGGCCGACGTCGAGCTGCCGCGCGGCGTGCGCGTCGACGGCTGGGACGCCGACGCGCCGTTCCGCTACGTCCGCTTCCGCGAGCCCCCGTACACGGACTCGGACCTCGAGGGCTTCGCCGCGCGGATCCGGCCGCTGCTCGACGCCGGCATCGACGTGTACGCGTACTTCCGCCACGAGGACGAGCCGACGGCACCGCTCTACGCCGAGAAGCTGCTCAGCCTCCTCCGCTTGCCGCATCCTTAGGGCATGGGCCTCCGCCTCCAGCTCGTCCCGAAGCCGGGCCGTCCCGGACTTCCTCGACCTGCCCTGGGACCAGCCGCTCGACGACTGGGAGTCCGATCGGCTCGCGGTCGTCGCCCGGGGCGTCGGCCGGCACGTCGTGCGCTTCGTCGAGTACGACGGCCGCTTCTACGCCTTGAAGGAGCTGCCGCACGACGTCGCGCACCGCGAGTACAAGCTCCTTCGGGCGCTCACCCGGGAAGGCCTCCCGGCGGTCGAGGCCGTCGGCATCGTCCACCGCCCCGAGCTCGAAGACGTGCTGCTGACGCGCTACCTCGAGTTTTCCCTGCCCTACCGGCTCGTGCTCGCGCGCAGGCCGGTCGCGGACGTCCGCGCGCGGCTGCGCGACGCGCTCGCGGAGCTGCTCGTCCGTCTCCACCTGGCCGGGTTCTTCTGGGGCGACTGCTCGCTCTCGAACACGCTCTTCCGCCGCGATGCGGGCTCGCTCGTCGCCTACCTCGTCGACCTCGAGACCGGCGAGCGGCACGACGAGCTCAGCACCGGGCTGCGCGAGCACGACCTCGAGATCGCGGAGGAGAACATCACGGGCGAGCTGCTCGACCTCGAGGCGGAGGTCGGAGAGCTCGGGCTCGATGATCCGGTCGACCTCGGCGCGGACGTGCGACGCGAGTACGAGCGGCTCTGGGAGGAGCTGACGGGAGAGGAGGAGCTCACGGTCAGCGACTCGTCCATGCTGGCCGACCGGCTCCACCGCCTGAACGAGCGAGGCTTCGACGTCGACGAGTTCGAGCTCGAGGCGATCGACGGCGGCTACCGGTTGCGGATCCGGCCGCAGTCGGTCGACCCCGGCCACCACCGGCGGCGGCTTGCGCGGCTGACCGGCCTCGACGCGCAGGAGAACCAGGCGCGGCGGCTGCTCGAGGACATCGACGACTTCCGGGAGGCGGTCGAGGAGCAGGGCGAGCAGCCGGTTTCGGACGCGGCGCTCGCGGGACGCTGGCTGACGGAGGTGTTCGAGCCGACGATCGCCTCGGTGCCGCTCCACAAGTGGACCAAGCGGCAGGCCGCGCAGCTCTACCACGAGCTGCTCGAGCATCGCTGGCTGATGTCGGAGCAGGAGGAGCGCGCCGTGCCGTTCGCGGAGGCGGTCGACTCCTACCTCGAGACGGTGCTGCCGAGCATCCCCGACGAGAAGGCGATCATCGTCGACCAGCGGACCCGCCCGGCCTGAGCGCCGAGCCGGTCACGCCGCGCTAGCGGCGCGGCAAGAGCTCCTTCAGCTTCGCCCTCAGCGACTGTTCGATCATTCCCCGCCGTCCCGAGTCGCCGCGCGCCACCGCGAGCGCGAAGTGCCTCGCCTGCTCGAAGGTGATGTGCGGCGGGAGCGGCGGCACCTCGGGATCGGTGACCGCCTCGAGGACTGCCGGCCGGTCCGCGGCGAGCACCTCGTCCCAGGCGTCGCCGATCTGCTCCGGCGCGTCGACGCGCACGCCCTTGAGCCCGACGAGCTCCGCGTAGCGTGCGTACGGGAAGTCGGGGATCTCCTGCGACGCTTCGAACTTCGGGTCGCCCTCGAGCGCGCGCTGTTCCCAGGTGACCAGGTTGAGGTCGCGGTTGTTGAGCACGAGCACGACGAGCCGCGGGTCGCTCCAGCGACGCCAGTACTTGGCGATCGTGATCAGCTCGTTGATCCCGTTCATCTGCATCGCGCCGTCGCCGACGAGCGCGATCGCGACCCGGTCCGGATGTGCGAACTTCGCCGCGATCGCGTACGGCACGCCGCATCCCATCGTCGCGAGCGTCCCCGAAAGCGACGCCATCATCCCGCGTCGCAGCTTGAGGTCGCGCGCGTACCAGTTCGCCGTCGTTCCCGCGTCGCCGGTGACGATGCAGTTGTCGGGCAGGCGCGGCGAGAGCTCCCAGAAGACGCGCTGCGGATTGATCGGATCGGCGTCGATCAGCGCCCGCTCCTCCATCAGCTGCCACCAGGCCGCGACGTTCTCCTCGATCTCCTGACGCCAGCCGCGGTCCGCCTTGCGCTCGAGCTGCGGGACGAGCGCGCGCAGCGTCTCGGCGCTGTCGCCGACGAGGTTGACCTCCATCGGATGCCGGATCCCGATCAGGCGCCCGTCGATGTCGATCTGCACGCCACGCGCCTTGCCCTCCTCTGGCAGGAACTCCGCGTACGGGAAGCTCGAACCGACCATCAGCAGCGTGTCGCAGCCCCTCATCAGCTCGTAGCTGGGTTTCGTTCCGAGCAGCCCGATCGAGCCGGTGACGAACGGGAGCTCGTCGGGGACGGCCGCCTTGCCGAGCAGAGCCTTGGCGACGCCGGCGCCGAGCAGCTCGGCGACCTCGATCACCTCGTCGGTGGCGTGGAGGGCGCCCTGGCCGACGAGCATGGCGACGCGCTCGCCCGCATTCAGCACCTCGGCGGCGCGCCGCGAGCTCCTCGTCGCCGGGAACCACGCGCGGCGCCGCGTAACCCACGCCGGAGTGGATCGTCCCGTGTGCGTGCTCGGGCTCGACCGCGTCGAGGGTCTGGACGTCGTTCGGGACGATCACGCACGTGACGGTCCGCTCCGCCTGGGCGATGCGCATCGAGCGGTCGACGAGGTGGCGCACCTGCTCGGGATCCGACGCCATCTGCACGTACTCGTGGGCGACGTCCTTGAACAACGTCAGGAGGTCGACCTCCTGCTGGTACGCCCCACCCAGCGCAGCGCGCGCCTGCTGCCCGACGATCGCGACGACCGGCTGATGGTCGAGCTTGGCGTCGTAGAGACCGTTCAGCAGGTGGATCGCGCCCGGACCCGAGGTGGCGAGGCAGACGCCGACCTCGCCGGTGAACTTCGCGTGCCCGCACGCCATGAAGGCCGACATCTCCTCATGCCGGACCTGGACGAACTCGACGCGGTCGCGCGCACGAGCGAGCGCTCCCATGATCCCGTTGATCCCGTCGCCGGGATAGCCGTAGATGCGGCGTACACCCCACTCGTGCAGGCGGGCGATCAGGAAGTCGGCGACCTTGTCCGCCACCGTCGGCGGTGTCCCCGAGCTCCCGCCTTCTTACACGTTCGCCGCTGAGCTACGCGGGCGCCGCGGCGCCGTGCTTCTCGCGCAGGTAGCGCAGGTACGGCTCGGGGTCGATGCGCGCGCCGACCGCGCGCTCGAGCGTCTCCTGCGGCAGGAACTTGCGCCCGTGCCGGTGGATGTGCTCGCCGAGCCACTCGCGCAGCGGCCCGAACTCCCCACGCTCGAGCCGGTCGTCGAGGTCCGGGATGTCGTCCCGGATCCGCTCCCAGATCTGCACGCTCATCACGTTCCCGAGCGAGTACGTCGGGAAGTAGCCGATCGTGCCGGTGCCCCAGTGCATGTCCTGGAGCACGCCGCGCGCGTCGTCAGGCACGTCGACGCCGAGGTACTCGTCCATGCGCCTGTTCCACTCGTTCGGCAGGTCGCGTAGGTCGACCGTGCCGGCGAGCAGATCCTGCTCCAGCTCGAAGCGCAGGATCACGTGCATGTTGTAGGTGACCTCGTCGGCGGCGATCCGGATCAGCGACGGCTGCACGCGGTTGACTGCGCGAAACCACGTCTCCTCGTCGACGTCGCGAAGCTGCGTGCGGAAGCGCTCCTGGAGCCGCGGGTAGAAGAAGCGCCAGAACGGACGGCTGCGGCCGACGAGGTTCTCCCACATGCGGCTCTGCGACTCGTGGATGCCGAGCGAGACGCCGGAGCCGAGCGGGGTCCGGTCGAGCTCCGCCGCGACCTGGTGCTCGTAGAGGCCGTGCCCGTACTCGTGCATGGTCGCGAAGAACGACTCGAGACCGGTCGGCTCGTACTTCGTCGTGATCCGGACGTCGTTGATGCCGCCGCCGCTCGCGAACGGGTGCACGGTCGGATCGAGACGCCAGGCCCCTTCGCGGTGTCCGAAGAGGTCGATGACCTCGCGCGAGAGCGCCTCTTGCTCGTCCGCGGGGAACGAGCGGGCGAGGGTGCCGTCGTCCTCGCCCCAGAGCTCCCCGGCCTCGGCGACGAGCGGGACGAGCTCCTCCTTGAGCCGGTCGAAGACGCTGCGCACCTCCGCCGCCTTCATCCCGCGCTCGTAATCGTCGAGCAACACGTCGTACTGCTCGTCTGCCTCGGGGAAGAGCTCGACGTAGCGGCGGCGGAGCTCGAGGTGGCGCTCGAGGAACGGGCGGAAGGACGCGTAGTCGTTCGCCGGCTTCGCCTCGCGCCACGCCATGAAGCCCTCCGTGCCCGCCTTGACGATCTCGGTGCGGAGCTCGGGCGGCACGCGCGCCGCCTTCTCGTAGTCCTTGCGCGCGACCCGGATCAGCGACGCGTCGTCGGAGTCCGGGTCGAGCGAGTCCTCGTACGAACGGAGCTCACCGAGCAGCCGCTCGGTCTCGGGCGAGACGAAGAGGTCGAACGAGATCCGGTCGAGGGTCGCCTGCTGCTCGCCCCGGACCGCGGCGCCGGCCGGCGGCATGATCACCTGCATGTCCCAGGCGAGCACGCGCCGAACGCGGCCCAGGTCGGTCACCTGGGCGAGCCGCGTCTTCAGCTCGTCGAACGCCTTGGGAGCGGCCACTGGCGCGTAGCCTAGCGGGCCGCGCGGGTTTCGAGCCTCCCTCGTTCAGGTGACAACCGGCTCGAACGGCGATGCGCACGATGTTCACCGTCTATCTCGTGCTGATCCTCGCGGGGATCTCCGTCTACACGGTCGTGGGGGCGACGCACCACTGATGCGCCGGTGGTCGGTCGAGCAAGGGCTCTCGCTCTTCTTCCTCGCCTTCTTCCTGCTCACGCTGCTCGGCCAGTCGCTCACGGGATTGCGGCTCTACAACGAGGAGCAGCTCGCGCACGGCGACGAGACGATCTCCTGGGCTCGCTACCTGCTCTCGTCGCACTTCGGCGGCGACGTGCTCGAGAACTGGCAGTCGGAGTTTCTCCAGTTCACGACCTTCATCCTCGCGACGGTCTGGCTCGTCCAGCGCGGCTCGAACGAGTCGAAGCCGCTTGAGGACGTGGGCGTCGAGTCCGACCAGCGCCAGCAGGTCGGCCGCTTCTCGCATCCGCGCTCGCCGCGGTGGGCGCGCGCAAACGACTGGCGGCGGCGGCTCTACGAGAACTCGCTGTTGATCGTGATGCTCGCGCTGTTCCTCGGCTCGTGGTTCGGGCAGTCGCTCGCGAACTGGTCGCAGTACAACAACGAGCAGACCGCGCACGCGGAGCCCGTCGTCTCGTGGCTGAGCTACGTCGTCACGCCGGACTTCTGGAACCGCACGCTGCAGAACTGGCAGTCGGAGTTCCTCGCAGTCGGGACGATGGCGGTGTTCACGATCTACCTTCGCCAGCGCGGATCGCCCGAGTCGAAGCCCGTCGGCTCGGCGCACGAGACAACCGGCGCTTCGGGCTGAACGTACAATCGCGGCGGTCGTGACGAGTCGTGAGGAGCACGAGGGCGTGCGCGTTCCTCCCGTCGCGCGGGTCGAACGGAACGGCACGGTGTCGGTCGTCCGGCTCACGGGCGAGCTCGACCTCTACAACGCGCACGAGGTTCGGGAGGTCTTGCTGACCGAGGCCGCGGCCGAGCCCGAGCGGATCGTCGTCGAGCTCTCCGACGTCGCGTTCGTCGACTCGACGGTGCTCGGTGTGCTGATCGAGGCGCGGACCAAGCTGCCGAACCGCCGCGGCTTCCTGCTCGCGGCGCCTGGCGCCCAGACGCGGCGTGCGCTCGAGCTCGCCGGCCTCGACGGGCACTTCGGCGTCCACGAGACGCTCGAGAGCGCGCTCGGGGCCAGCCTCTAGGCGCGGCGGACCGCGGTCGCCGCGAGCCGCGCGACGAGCGCGAGGGCCGCGACCGCCGCGACGACGCCCGCGATCATCGCGCCGACGCCGCCCGGCCCGGTCCCCGCCGCCCCGAGCAGGAGCGAGGCCACCGCGCCGGCGCCCACGACCAGCGCGAGCGAGAACGGCCACGTGCCGCGGGCCGGCGGCTCGATCGACGTGTACGCGAGCTCCCCGCTCGCGAGCAGCGCGGCGGCGACGAACGGCGCGCGCGCGTCGACGTCGCCGCGCTCGAGCAGGAAGGCCGCGTACTCGACGACGACGAGCGAGAGCCCCAGCTGCACGAGCGGCGCCCAGCGCCCGGCCAGGCCGAGCGCGAGCAGCGCAACCGCGGCGCCTCCGCCGCCGGCGAGCGCCGGGGCGAGGTCGTCGGCGGCGAGCGCCGCGTACGCCGCGACCGCGCCGAGCGCGGCGAGCGCGCCGAGGGCGCTCAGCGTGCGCTTCGCGCGTAACGCCTGAATGCCCTCACCTCCTCCAGCGCACCCGCGAGCGACGCGTCGCCGGTCCAGACGGACACGGGAACGCCCGCCCGCTCGTACCGCGTTCGCTGCGCCTCGCGCTTCAACCGCCAGAGCCGGTGGGCTAGGGCGTCGGCCGGCGTCGGCCCCGGCCCGGCGTACTCGAGCGGCGACACCTCGATCACGGCGAGGTCGAAGCCGCGCGCGCGCAGGTCGAGCAGCGCGTCGGTCGAGCGCTCGTCCAGCAGCGGGGAGATCGCGAGCACGAGCGCGTGCGGCGGCAGCGTCCTCCGCGGCACGACGTCGAGGTTCCGCCACGCGTAGTGGAGGACGACGCGGCTGTCGAGCACGGAGTCGACGATCCGGTAGAGCTGCGCGAGCCCCGTGGCGGGAAGCAGCCAGTTGAGCGTGCCGCCGAAGCTGACGAAGCCCACGCGGTCCTTCTCCCGCAGGTAGCGCGCGGCGAGCGCCGCCGCGGCGCGCACAGCCTGGTCGAGGGTCGACGTCGCGCCGCGCTTCGCCTCGGCGAACGCGTCGAAGAAGAGGACGACGTCGGCGTTCCGCTCCGGGTGGTACTCGTTCACCCAGAGCTCCCCGCGGCGCGCGCTCGCCCGCCAGTTGACCCTGCGCACGAGGTCGCCGTGGGCGAACGGCCGCAGGTCGGCGAACTCGATGCCGTCGCCCTTCTCGCGCGCGACCTGGTTGCCGGCGAAGACCTGCGTGCGCATCGGCCGCGCGAGCGTGCGCAGGTACTCCGCCTGCGGATAGACCTTCAGCGGCTTCCGGCGATCGAGCCGCGTCTCCCAGCGGACGACACGAAAGCGGTCATACGCCCGCACGTACACGTCTCCCGGGAGGTACGCGCCCCACCGGGCGGCGCGCACGCGCAGCGTGACGACGTCGGTCCCGCGGACGGCGAAGGGGTTCGTGCCGGAGACGAGCTCGAGCTCGCGCGCCAGGGGCAGGTACAGCTCGACCGGCGCCGTCGCGCGCACGTCGACCAGGAGCGCAAACTCGTCGCCCTCGAGCACGCGGGAGCGCTCGGGCTCGACGGCGACGTCGACGTCAGGCCGCTGCTCGCCGAGCAGGCCGAGCGCGGTGACGAGCGCGAACGGGGCGCCGAGGGCGACGAGCTCCGGCAGCCGCAGCGCGAGGCCGAGGAAGATCGCGAGCGCCGCGACGCCGGTGTAGCCGGCGAGCTTCGCGGTCGCGCCTCGCGTCAAGCGCTGGCGACGTCCTCGGCGGCCGGCGTCGGCACCGAGTCGAGCGCCTGCGTGACGACGTCCTCGGGCCGCACGCGGCGGACCCAGAGCTCCGGCCGCAGCATCAGGCGGTGCGCGAGCGCCGGGACCGCAACCGCCTTCACGTCCTCGGGCGTGACGAAGTCGCGGCCGAAGAGCGCGGCGCGGCAGCGCGAGAGCTTCAGCAGCGCGAGCGACCCGCGCGGGCTCGCCCCCACCTCGACCTGGCCGCTCTCGCGCGTCGCCGCGACGAGATCGACGATGTAGTAGCCGATCGACTCCGCGACGTAGACCTGCTCGATCGAGCGCTGCATCGCGAGCAGCGTCTCGCGGTCGACGACGCGCTCGAGCCGGACCTCGTCCTCCGCGCGCGCGATCCGTCCCTCGAGCATGCGCCACTCCTGCTCGCGCTCCGGGTAGCCGACGCCGAGCCGGATCAGGAAGCGGTCGAGCTGCGCCTCGGGGAGCGGGTACGTGCCCTCGTACTCGATCGGGTTCTGCGTCGCGATCACGAGGAACGGCCGCTCGAGCATGTGCGTCGTGCCCTCGATCGTCACCTGCCGCTCCTGCATCGCCTCGAGCAGCGCCGCCTGCGTCTTCGGGGGCGCACGGTTGATCTCGTCGCCGAGCAGGAGGTTGGCGAAGATCGGGCCCGGACGGAAGTCGAAGTCACCCGCGCGCTGGTCGTAGATCGACGAGCCCGTGACGTCCGAGGGCATCAGGTCGGGCGTGAACTGGATCCGCGCGAAGCGCATGTCGCAGACCTGCGCGAACGAGCGCGCGATCAGCGTCTTCGCCAGGCCCGGGAAGTCCTCCAGCAGCACGTGCCCGTCGGCGAGGAACCCGAGCAGGCACGTCTCGAGCGCGCCGCGCTTGCCGACGACCGCCTTCTCGACCTCGTCGAGGATGCGCTCGGCCTGCTCGCCGACCTGGTCGACCGTCACGGTCCTATTCTCTCGATCTCGTCCAGCAGCGCCTCGATCCGGCTCAGACTCGGCCCCGGCGCGCGGCGATCCTCAGGCGGGGGCAGGTCGGGCCGGACGACCTCCCACAGCTCGGGCGAGACGTGGCTCTCCGCGCGCTCGAGCGGGAGCCCGTAATGCCGCCAGACCGCCGCGTCCGCCGCCTCGACGAGCGACGGGCGGAGCCGGAAGTGGAAGTCGGACGCATCCTGCGAGCCCAGCACGACATGACGCTCGAGCCGCTCCAGCGCCTCGGGTCGCGTCTGGCGCTCGGGTCGCCGCCGCAGCGCCTCCGCGAACGGCGAGCGCGTCCGCCGCGCGGCGAACGCCGTTGCCGCGGACATCGTCGCGAGCGCGAGCGCGCCGAGGACGAGCGCGTAGATGCGGAGCACGAGCTCGCGGTCGACCGGCACGAGCGCGAGCGTGACTCCGAGCCCGATCGTCAAGAAGAACGCGAGCGGCACGCGGCGAAGGAGGACGCTCCTCACGCCGCGGCCCGCAGGTCGTCGCGCACGGCCTCGAGGGACGCGACCGCCTCCGCGCGCATCGCCAGGTCGATCTCGTGCGTGCTGAAGCGCGCGCGCTCGAACAGCTCGGTCAGAGCGTGGGCCGCGTCCGCGCGGACGTCGAGGTCGCGCAGCACCCGTGCGAGGTACTCGAGCGGCGCCTCGTGCGGGAGCCGGCCGTGCCCGTGGGCCGCGAGCACCGACTCCATGCGCACGTACGCCTGGATCACTGCGCGCCGCGGGTCCGGATCGAGCTCGAGCTCGTCGAGTGTCTCGGTCAGGACCGCCTCGAGCTCCTCGGCGGCAGTCGGCCGGGCGTGCTGGCGACGCTTGCGGCGGTAGAGGAGGTACCCGGCCAGGAGCACGCCGACCGTGATCGCGAGCCACCACTGGAACTCGATGCCTTGCTCCTCGCCTCCGCCGCGGCTCGACGCCCGGCCGTCCCGCTGCTGGGCGCCGCCCTCCGCTGCCTCCGAATCGCCGCCAAAGTCGCGGTCCGTCAGCGCGCCGTACGCCGCGAGCGCGGCGAGCACGAGCAGGAAGCTGACGAGCGGGTGGACGCCGCTGCGCTCGGGCAGCTTGGGCAAGTTCCCGCGGTCGCGCAGCGCGTCGACGATCACGACGAGCAGCGCAACGAACAGGAGCACGAGGATCGTGAACGAGTAGTCGATCAATCCGGTCGGAACCCCGCGCTCCTCGACGCCTCCGCCCCAGCGCTCGTCGGCGCTCCCCACGGCCGCGAGGACGAGGAGCGCGAAGAGGGCGGAACCGACGAGCGCTGTCCGCATCGCTCCTATCTAAGACGACGAGAGTGGCTGTTTAGCCGCGATACTCGCGCGCGTGAACGTCGTCGAGGAGTTCAACACCGACGTCCTGATCGTCTCCGTCGCCCTGTTGATCGCGTTGGCGGCGTTCTTCGTCACGCGCTGGGTGCCGATCCCGGCGCCGGCGCTGCTGCTGCTCACGGCCGCGGTCGCCTCCGACCTCGCGCCGGAGCTCGGGATCAAGATCGTCACAGTCGAGCGGATCGGCGTCGTCGCGCTGATCATCATCCTGCTCGACGGCGGCATCCACGTCGGCTGGCGCCGCTTCCGCGGCTCCGCCGTCCCGATCGCGGCGCTCGGGATCGTCGGCACGTTCGTGACCGCGGCGGTCGTCGCGGTCGCGGCGCACTACCTCCTCGACTTCTCGTGGACGACGTCGTGGCTGATCGGCGCCGCCCTCGCCCCGACCGACCCCGCCGTGATGTTCTCGGTGCTCGGCAACCGCGAGGTCGGCGGGCGCAGCGGCACGATCCTCGAGGGCGAGTCCGGCGTCAATGATCCGGTCGGGATCGCGCTGATGATCGGGATCATCGAGTTCGCGCAGGCCGACGATGGCTCGCTCTGGGACATCGCCGAAGAGTTCGCGTTCCAGATGGTCGTCGGGCTCGCCGTCGGTGTCGCAGCCGGCCTCGTGCTCGCGCGCGTGATCCAGCTCGCGCTGCCGCGCGAGGGCCTGTACCCGATCCGCGTCCTGATCGCGGCCGGGTTCGCGTACGGCCTCGCGTCGATTTTCCACGGCTCGGGCTTCCTCGCGGTCTTCATCGCGGGCCTGCTGATCGCCGACGTGCACGCGCCGTACAAGACCGAGATCGAGCGCTTCCACACGGCGCTCGCGAGCCTCGCCGAGATCGCGGTGTTCATCGCGCTCGGGCTCACCATCGCCGGGCCGAGCGACCTCTTCGACGACCTGCCCGAGGGGCTCCTGCTCGCCCTGGTGACGGCGTTCGTCGCGCGACCGATCGCCGTGCTGCTGCTGCTCCCGCGCGTCCCGCTTCGCTGGGGTGAGCGCCTCTTCATCATGTGGGGCGGCCTCAAGGGCGCCGTGCCGATTCTCCTGGCCGCGTTCGTCCTGATCGCCGACCTCGACGACTCGCTCGCCGTCTACAACATCGTCTTCGTCGTCGTCGCGTTCTCGGTGATCGTGCAGGGCTCGGCGATCCCGCTCGTCGCGCGGCGCCTCCGCGTGCCGATGCGGGCCGTCGAGCTGAGCCCGTGGGACTACTCGATCCGCCTGCGCTCGCGCCCGGAATCGATCCGGAGTTTCGTCGTCGGCGAGGGCTCACGGGTCGTCGGGCGCGCTATCCGCGAGCTTCCGCTCGGCGAGGACACGTGGATCAGCCTCGTCGTGCGCGAGGGCGAAGCGCGGCACCCGCGCGGCTCGTACGTGCTCGAGCCGGCCGACGAGGTGCACGTGCTGACGAGCGAGGAGGACATCCCCGCCTTGCGGCGCCTGTTCGCCGGGAAGCGCGCCGAGACCTAGTCGGCTTCGTCGCGGTTGATCTCCACGAGGCGCGCGGCCGCGTCGGCGGCGGCGCGCGCGATCAGGACGGCCGCGTCCGCATCGCCGACCAGCCGCCGGTTGCCCTCGCGCGCGAGCCGCTCGCCGAGGTCCGCCACTCGAGCGGCCCGTTCGGCGAGCTCGGCCGGGACCTCGATGGTTCGGCGTCGCGCTTCGTCGCTTCGCGTGTGCATGAACGCTTCGTAGGCCTCGGCGTCCTCGTCCGCGAGCTCGAGCAACCGCATGCGCAGTCGCACCGCCTCACCGATCGTCTCCTCGTCGTCCGAGAAGCGCGCGGTCAGCTCGACGAGCGCCGCCGCGAGCGCGGCGGACACGGCGATCGCGCAACCGCTGGCCGGTGCCGGCGTGCGCTCGCCCACCGCAGCCGCGAAGGAGCCGATCTCCTGCTTGGCGTACGCCAAGGACCAGACGATACGCTCGCCGCCGTGAGCGTCGAGGTCGAGACGGTTCGCAGCGTCGAGCTGCCGACGCGGATCGTGCACGGTCCCGGGGCGATCTCGCGGCTAGGCGAGCTCGTCTCCGAGCTGGGCCTCGACCGCCCGCTGCTCGTGACCGACCGCGGCGTCGAGGACGCCGGGCTCGCGGCGCGCGCGCTCGAGCAGCTGCCGAACGCCGTCACGTTCGCCGACGTCCGGCCGAACCCCGACGTCGAGCTCGTTGCCCACGCGAGCGCCCACTACGTCGACCTCGGCTGCGACGGGCTCGTCGCGATCGGCGGCGGCTCGCCGATCGACACGGCGAAGGCGGTCGGGGTCGAGGTCGTCCACGGCGGCTCGATCGTCGAGTACGAGTACGGCCGCACGCCGCTGACCGAGCGGATCCCGCCGCTGGTCGCGATCCCGACGACGGCCGGGACGGGCAGCGAGGTCACGCTTTGGTCGGTGATCACCGATCACGATCGGCAGATCAAGTTCAACGTCGGCGGCAGCCCGCTGATCGGCGCACACGTCGCGCTGCTCGATCCCGAGCTGACGCTCGGCCTGCCCGCGGCGGTGACGGCCGCGACCGGCATGGACGCGCTCTCGCACGGGATCGAGTGCTTCACCTGCGACTACCACCAGCCCTTCAACGACGCCGTCGCGCTCCAGGCGATCGAGCTCGTCGGGCGCTGGCTGCGCGTCGCGGTCGAGGACGGCTCGAACCTCGAGGCGCGAACCAGGATGGCGCACGCGGCGCTGCTCGGCGGGATGTCGTACGGCACGGAGAGCGCAGGCGCAGCGCACGCGATGAGCCAGTCGGCGGGCGGCGTGCACGACTGCCCGCACGGCGCGCTGACCGCCCGCGTGCTCGGACCGGTTTGCGAGTTCAACCTCGTCGCCGCGCCGGAGCGCTACGCGCGGATCGCGCAGGCCCTCGGCGTCGAAGCCGACGGTGCTGCGGGCGTCGAGGCGATCCATCGCATGACCGAGGACGTCGGCATTCCGACGATGGAGGAGCTCGGGTTCTCGGAGGCCGAGATCCCGCTGCTCGCCCGGATCGCGCACGAGGACCCGCAGACGCTCGGCAACCCGCGCGAGCTCGAGGTCTCCGACTACGAGGAGATCTACCGGAACGCGTTCGCGAGGGGGAAGCGTTGAGCACCGCGACGACCGACTACGGGATGGTCGTCGCCGGCGAGTGGGTCGAGTCGGAGTCGGGCGCGCGGATCGAGGCGACGAGCCCCGCGACCGGAGAGACGATCGGCAGCGTCCCCAAGGGCACGCGCGAGGACGCGGCGAGAGCGATCGCCGCGGCGAACGCCGCCTGGCGCGAGTGGGCAGCACGCTCGCCGTTCGAGCGGGCGCACGCGCTCGAGCGCGTGGCCGAGCTGATCGTCGAGCGCCGTGAGGAGCTCGCGCGGACGCTGACGCTCGACCAGGGCAAGCCGCTGCACGCGGAGGCCTTCGGCGAGGTCGACGAGCTCGTCGAGTACTGGCGGATGGCCGCGGCCGACGCGAGGCGGCTCGCCGGGTCGATGCCGGCGTCGGTCGACTCGTCGAAGCGCGTGCTCGTCTACCGCGTGCCGCGGGGGGTCGTCGGCGTGATCACGCCGTGGAACTGGCCGTACACGATGCCGTCGGAGCTCGTCGCACCCGCGCTCGCGGCGGGCAACGCCGTCGTCTGGTCGCCTGCCTCGACCACGGCCGTGTGCTCCGTGAAGCTGGCGGAGTGCGTGGTCGACGCGGGGCTGCCGGCCGGCGTCTTCAACATGGTCACCGGGCCGGGCTCGACGGTCGGCGACGAGCTCGCGGGCAGCCGCGGGACGCACGCGGTCGCGTTCATCGGCTCGACGTCGACGGGCGAGCAGGTCGCGGCGCGGGCGGCCGGGAAGGCGGCGCTGCTCGAGCTCGGCGGGAACGGGCCGATGGTCGTGCTCGACGACGCCGACGTCGCCGCCGCGGCCGAGGCGAGCATCGCCGCGGCCTTCCTCTGCGCCGGCCAGAGCTGCACCGCCGGGGAGCTCTTCCTCGTCCACGAGGCGGTCCACGACGAGTTCGTCGAGCGGCTGCGCGACGTCGTTGCCCGCGACGTGCGGCTCGGCGATCCCTTCGACGAGCGCGACGACAATGGGCCCGATCAACAACGAGCGCAACGCCGAGAAGATGGACCGCCACGTCGCCGACGCGGTCGAGCGCGGCGCGGACGTCGTGGCCGGCGGCTCGCGCGCCTCGGGGTTCCCGACGGACCTCTACTGGCAGCCGACCGTCCTCGACGGTGTCACGGACGAGATGGAGGTCGCGCGCGAGGAGACGTTCGGCCCCGTCGTCCCGATCGCGACGATCCGCTCCGACGAGGAGGCGCTCCAGATCGCGAACGCGTCCCCGTACGGCCTGCTGACCGCGGTCTGGACGCGCGACCTCGCGCGCGGCCTACGCTTCGCCGAGAGCGTGCGGGCCGGCTGGGTCAACGTCAACGAGTCGACGAACTACTGGGAGAGCCACCTGCCCTTCGGCGGGCGCTCCGGTTCGTCGTCCGGCCTCGGCCGCGTCGGCGGCGGCAACGCGTTCGAGACGTTCAGCGAGTCGAAGACGGTGGTCTTCGGGCTGTGACCGTCGCCGACCGGATGTCGCGCGACGTGCTCGTGACCGAGCCGGGCGCCACGCTCCGCGAGGCGACGCAGCGCATGGTCGAGCGCAGCGTCGGCTCGATCGTCGTGCTCGAGGGCGAACGGCTCGTCGGCATCGTCACGGAGCGCGACGTCCTGCGCGTGTTCGCGGCCGGCGACCCGAACGCGCGTGTGGAGGACGTGATGACGCGGACTCCCGAGACGGTCGAGCCGGACGAGTCACTCGCGCAAGCGAAGCTCGTGATGCTGCACGGCGGCTTCCGGCACGTGCCGGTCGTCGAGGCGGGGCGCGTGGTCGGGATGCTCTCGATCCGCGACCTGCTCGGCGGTGCGGACGACGAGGCCCCGCGCGGGGTCTAGGAGGGTTTGGCGGAATAGCGCTCGTTGCCAGGGTGCGATGCTCGTTCCCAGGCAAGGACGCAGGGAGCGTTCGTATCCGTAGTGATACGGGCGCGACTGAGGACGCGGCCTGGGGGCGAGCAGCGCGGCCTGGCGGCACAGCCGGTATTTCGCCAAACCCTCCTAGAGCCTCCTAGTCGTTCGTGGTGCCCGCCGCCGCGAGATCCTGCTTCGGGACCTCCTTCTCGGGGTCGATGAAGGGCCGACGGACGACGACGGCGGAGGTCCGCTCTTTCGGCGTCTCGACCTCCAGCTCCGTCCCGAACTCGGCGAGCTCGATCGGCACCATCGCGAAGCCGATGTTCTTCTCGAGCCGGGGCGAGTAGCAAGCGGAGGTGACGTTCCCGATCCGGTCGCCGTTCGAGTGGACCGGGAAGAAGTCGATCATCGATCCGTCGTTGTACGACCCGAGCCGCTCGCCGCCGATCTCGACGCCGACGAGCTTCCGCTTGATCCCATCGGCCTTGATGCGGCGCAGCGCTTCCTTGCCGACGAAGTCCGCCTCCTGCTCGAGATCGACCATCCACTCGTAGCCCATGTCGACCTCGTACGGGTTCGTGTCGTACCACATGTCTGCGCCGAGGGCGAGGATCCCCGCCTCGATCCGCTTGATGTGGCACGGACCGATGACCCTGAGCCCGTGCGGCTCCCCGGCCTCGAGGACCTTGTCCCAGACCTTCTCGGCGTTTTGGCTCGCGTCCTTCACGTAGATCTCGAAGCCCAGTTCGGCGGTGTAGCCGGTCCGCGAGACGATCACGTCCATCCCGTCGAGCTGGTAGTCGCGCAGGAAGTAGTAGGGGATCTCGAGCGCGTCCTCGCCGAACAGGTCGGTCAGTACTTCCCGCGACTTGGGCCCCTGGATCTGAAGCGGCCCGACGTCCGGCTCCCCGATCTGCACGTCGAGTCCCGAGTTGTACGCGACACCCATCGCCCAGAGGAGAACGTCGCTGTCGGCGAGCGAGAGCCAGAAGTGGTTCTCGCCCAGCCGCAGCAGGATCGGGTCGTTGATGATCCCGCCGTCTGGAGCGGTGATGAAGACGTACTTGCACTGTCCCACCTCACACTTGTTCAGGTCACGCGGGACGAGCATGTTCGCGAGCGTGAAGGCGTCAGGCCCGGTGATCTCCACCTGCCGCTCGACGCCCACGTCCCAGAGCGTGACGCCGTTCAGCAGCTCCCAGTACTCCTCGACGGGATCGCCGTAGTGCCGAGGGTGGTACATGTGGTTGTAGAAGCTGTACACCTGCACGCCCTGAAGCCGCGACTTGTAGAAGAAGGGCGACTTCCGGATCCGCGAGTACAGCATCACTGCGGGCTTCTCGACGATCTGCGTCACGGGGGCTACCTCCTTGGGCCAAAGATCGAGAGCGATGCTACGACCTCGCCGGTCGCGCCGCTGGGACGGCCGTCTTGCGCAGCTCGGCGACGACGGCCGGGAGGATCTCGTGCAGGTCGCCGAAGATCGCGTAGTCGGCGCGGGCGACGATCGGCGCGTGCTCGTCCTTGTTGACGACGAGGATCCGCTTCGCCGCCTTGCAGCCGACGATGTGCTGGATCGCGCCGCTGATCCCGCACGCGATGTAGAGCTCGGGGGCGATGCGCGCGCCGGTCTGGCCGACCTGGTCGGCGTGCGGGCGCCAGCCGAGGTTCGTGACGACGCGCGACCCGCCGACCGCTCCGCCGAGGAGCTCGGCCAGCTCCTCGAGGACGGCGAAGCCCTCGGCGCTGCCCACCCCCCGCCCGCCGCCGACGACGACGCGCGCCGTGTCGAGTCGGACCGCGCCCGCCTCCGGCTCCTCCCGGCGCGCGACGCGCACCCGAACGTCGTCGAGCTGCGGCGTCAGCTCCCTGATCTCGACCGGGGGATCGCCGGGCGGGACGACGTGCGGCGCGACGGTGAGCAGCTTCGGCGAGCCGGTCAGCCGCGCCTCCTCGAGCAGGCTCCCACCCCAGCGCTGGCGCGTCAGCAGAAGCGAGTCGCCGTCGGAGCGCGCGTCGACGCAGTTGGCGGCGAGCGGCGCGTCGAGCAGCGCGGCGGCGTGCGCGAGCACCTCGTGCCCGCGGTCCGTCCCCGGAGCGACGAGCACGTCGGCCGCTTCCGCCGCGAGCGCCTGTCCCCACGCCTCGGGCGCGTACTCGCCCGCGATCCGCACCGCCTCGGCCTCGCCGAGCCGGCGCGCGAACGCGAGCGCCTCGAGCGCGACCGGCTCGTCGTCGACGAGGCAGACGACCTTCACGACGCGACCAGCCCGAGCTCGCGAAGCACCTCGACGACGCGCGCTGCGTCCGGGAGGCGCTCGACGGTGCGACGTTCCTCCTCGGGCACGATCAGCCGCAGCTTCTCGAGCCTCGACGCGCGCGGCGTCACCGCGATCCGCTCGATCGTCGCCTTCTTCGCGCGCAGGCGTCCCGGCAGCGACGGGTAGCGGGGCAGGTTGATCCCCTCCTTGACGGTCACGACCGCGGGCAGAGGCACCTCGAAGATCTCCCAGCCGCCGCCGGCCTCGCGTCCCGCGACCGCGACGCCGTCGCCGAGCTCGAGACGCTTGATCCCCGTCACGCACGGGAGCCCGAGCGCGTGCGCCACGCGCACGCCGACCTGGTAGCCGCCCGTGTCGGCGGACTCGTTGCCGAAGAGGAGCAGGTCGAATGCACGCGCGCGCACGGCGTCGGCGATCGCGGCCGCCGTCGCCTCTGGGCCCCAGTCCGCGACGTCGCTCTCGAGCAGGACCGCAGAGTCGATTCCCATCGCAAGCGCGTTCTGGAGCTGCTCGACGGCCGCCGCCGGACCCAGCGTGAGCACCGTCGTCGTCCCGCCGATCCGCAGCGCTTCCTCGACGGCGCACTCCTCGTGCGGGGAGATCGTGAAGCCGAGGAAGCTCGTGTCGATCGCCTGCTCGTCGGCCGTGAGCGTGATCCGCGCACCCGTCTCGGGCACGCGCTTGACGCAGACGAGCGTGTTCATCAGCAGCGGACGCGGGCGTTTTCGGGGTCGAAGAGCGGCCGCGACCCGGCGACGGCGACCGTGACCGGATAGCGCTCGCCCATGTACTGGACGAGCAGCGACGTCCCCTCGACTGCGTGCTCGGGCGGCAGGTACGCGAGCAGCAGGTGCTTGCCGACCGAGGGGCCTGACCCCGCGCTGGTCACGTACGAGCCCCGGCCCTTGCCGTCGACGATCCGCTCGCCGTCGGGCGTGAGGATCGGCTCGCGACCGAGCATGTAGCGCTTGACCCCGTTCGAGGCCGAGTGGTCGTCGACCGTCAGCGTGCAGAGGAGCGCCGCCGGTTCCTCGTCGCGGTGCCGCAGGTGCGCCTCGCGGCCGACGAACTCGGCGTCCTTGACCTTTGGGCGCTGCATCCCGGCCTCGACGACCGTGTACTCCGACTCGAGCTCCGCGCCGAACAGGCGGTAGCCCTTCTCGAGGCGGCCGGTCGTGCCGTAGACGCCGATCCCCGCGGGGACGAGCCCGTGCGGCTGCCCGGCCTCCCAGAGGAGCTCCCAGAGCGCCTGCCCCTGCTCCATCGGTGCGTACAGCTCCCAGCCGAGGTCGCCGACGTACGAGATCCGCGACGCCAGCACGCACACCGGGCCGATCTCGATCTCGCGGCAGGCGATGAACGGGAAGCCCTCGTGCGAGACGTCGCCGCTCGTGACCGAGGAGAGGATGTCGCGCGCGCGCGGCCCCCAGAGCCCGAGCGTGCACCAGGCCGAGGTGACGTCGAGGAGCGACGCCGAGCCGTCCGCCGGCAAGTGGTCGCCGAACCACTTGAAGTCGCGCGGCCCGTCGAGCCCTCCGGTGACGATCCGGAAGTGCGAGTCGTCGAGCCGCATGATCGTCAGGTCGCTCTTGAAGCCCCCGTGCTCGTTCAGGATCGGCGTGTAGACGACGCGGCCCGGCTCGACGTCGACCTGCGCGAGCGCGACGCGCTGGAGATAGTCGAGCGCGCCGGGCCCGACGACGTCGAAGATCGCGAACGCGCTCAGGTCGATCAGCGCGGCGCGGTCGCGCATCGCGAGGTGCTCGGCGTTGACGATCGGCGACCACCAGCGCGACTCCCACTCGGCCTCGCGCGGCATCACGCGCTCGCCGTACTCCTCGACGAGCGGCGCGTTCGACTCGTACCACCACGGGCGCTCCCACCCCGCCGTCTCGTAGAAGACCGCGCCGAGCTCCTGCTCGCGGGCGTAGAAGGGCGAGAGGCGGACGCCGCGGTTCGACGCCCACTGCTCCATCGGGTGGACGATCCCGTACGTCTTGTTGTAGCCCTCGGACGAGCGCGCGGCGACGTGGCGGTGCGTGCGCTGGTGCGGCCAGAAGCGCGCGACGTCGGCGCCGTGGATGTCGATCTCCGACGCGCCTTCCGTTGCGGTCTCCGCGACCGCGCGGGCGATCCCCGCGCCCTCCTTGATCCAGACCGCGGCGACCGACCAGAGCCCCTTCACCTCCGGCGTCTCGCCGAGGATCGGCATCCCGTCCGGCGTCAGCGACAGGAGCCCGTTGATCGCGTGCCGGATCCCGGCGCCCTCGACCGTGAGGATGTCGCCCATCAGCTCGAGCGCCTGCTCCAGCTGCGGGTCGAAGTCCTCCGACGTGAACGGCAGCTCCGTCGGCGAGAGCGCCGAGTCCTCGACCGACGGGATCTCGTCCGGGTCCCAGAGGATCGGCCGGTGCGCGTACGAGCCGACCTCCATGTCGCTGCCGTTCTGGCGCTCGTACATGTTCGTGTCGACGTCGCGCACGATCGGGTAGGCGATCTCGCCGGCCGTCTGCTCGAAGAGCGGGATCGGCCCGACGCGTGATGAACTGGTGCACCGCGGGCGTGAGCGGGATCGACGCGCCGGCCATGCGCGCGACGCGAGGGCTCCAGACGCCGCAGGCGATGAAGACGACCTCGGCCTCGATGTCGCCTGCGGTCGTGCGCACGCGGCGGATGCGGCCGTTCTCGACGTCGAGCCCGGTCACCTCCGCGTTCACGGTCGAGAGGCCGCCGTGCTCCTGCGCGTACTCGCGCATCAGCGTCCCCGCCCGCAGCGGGTCGACGACCGAGACGCCGGGCGTGTACCAGCCGCCGAGGATCACGTCGGGGTTCACGAACGGGACGCGCTCGACGACGCCCTCCGGCGTCAGCAGCTCGGTCCCCGGCTCGCCCCAGGAGGTCGCCGAGGAGACGCGGCGCTTCAGCTCCTCCAGCCGCTCCTCCGTGCGGGCGACCTCGACGCCGCCGCTGATCGTCAGCACGCCGAGCTCCTCGTACTGGCTCGCGCTGTCCTTCGTCAGCGCGGTCATCTCCTTCGAGTGGTCGACGGGGAAGATGAAGTTCGAGGCGTGGCCCGTCGAGCCGCCCGGGTTCGGCAGCGGCCCCTTCTCGACCAGCGCGAGGTCGCGCCAGCCGAGCCGCGCGAGGTGATAGACAAGGCTGTTCCCGACGATCCCGGCGCCGATCACGACCGCCCGCGCGGAGCTGGGAAAGCCCGTCACGGGTGATATATTAGCGACCGTCGCACGGGTATTTCAGACTATGGCGACACAGCTACCGTCCTCCCTCGAGATCGCGCAGAACGCGCAGCTGCGGCCGATCGCGGAGATCGCCGACGAGGCCGGGATCCTTCCCGACGAGCTCGAGTCCTACGGCCGCTACAAGGCGAAGGTCGACCTGACGGTGCTCGACCGGCTGGCTGCGCGCGAGGACGCGAAGCTGATCGACGTCACCGCCGTCACGCCGACGCCGCAGGGCGAGGGCAAGACGACGACGTCGGTCGCGCTCACGCAGGGCCTCGGCCACATCGGTCACCGCGCGGTGCTCTGCCTGCGCGAGGCGTCCCTCGGCCCGGTCTTCGGGATCAAGGGCGGCGCCGCCGGCGGCGGGTTCGCGCAGGTCGTCCCGATGGAGGACCTGAACCTGCACTTCACCGGCGACATCCACGCGATCGGCGCCGCGAACAACCTCCTGGCGGCGATCGTCGACGCGCACATCCTCCACGGCAACGAGCTCGGGATCGACTCGCTCTCGATCACCTGGCGCCGCTGCGTCGACATCAACGACCGCGCGCTCCGCGACGTCGCTGTCGGGCTCGGCGGGCGCGCGAACGGCTACGTCCGCCAGACCGGCTTCGACATCACGGCCGCCTCGGAGGTGATGGCGATCGTCGCCGTCGCGCGCGACCTCGAGGACCTGCGGGAGCGGCTCGGTGCGATCACGATCGGCTCGACGTTCGAGGGCGAGCCCGTGACGGCCGAGATGCTCCGCGCCGGCGGCGCGATGACCGTGCTCCTGAAGGAGACGATCAAGCCGAACCTCGTGCAGACGCTCGAGGGACAGCCCGCGCTGATCCACTGCGGCCCGTTCGCGAACATCGCGCACGGCAACAACTCGCTCGTCGCCGACCGGCTCGCGCTCAAGCTCGGCGACTTCGTCGTCACCGAGAGCGGCTTCGGCTCGGACATGGGAATGGAGAAGTTCTTCAACATCGTCTGCCGCGCCGGCGGGCTGCGCCCGAACGCGGTCGTCCTCGTCGCGACCGCGAAGGCGCTCAAGCACCACGGCGGGGGCGACCTCGAGCAGGGCGGCGCGAACCTGGCCCGCCACCTCGGGATCGTGGGCGAGTTCGGGCTCAAGGCGGTCGTCGCCGTGAACCGCTTCCCGGACGACACCGACGACGAGGTCGAGCTCCTCCGGCGGATCGCCCTCGAGCACGGCGCGTACGCGGCCGAGGTCAACGACGCGTTCGAGCACGGCGGCGCCGGCGCGGCCGCGCTCGCCGAGGCCGTGGCCGCCGCCGCGGACGAGCCGAGCTCCTTCGACTACATCTACCCGCTGGAGGCGGCGATCGAGGACAAGATCGAGGCGATCGCGACGCGGGTCTACGGGGCGGACGGGGTCTTTCTTTTGAAGACCGCGCGAGAGAAGATCGGCCTCTACAACCGCACCGGGCTCGACCGGCTGCCGATCTGCATGGCCAAGACCCACCTCTCCCTCTCACACGACGCCACGCTCACGAACGCACCGACGGGGTTCACCGTGACGATCCGCGACCTGCGCGCCTACACGGGCGCGGGCTGGCTGGTCGCGCTCTGCGGCGACATGCAGACGATGCCGGGGCTCGGCCGCAGCGCGGCGGCGTTCAGCGTCGACATCGACTCCGAGGGTCGGACGGTTGGCCTCTTCTGAGCTGAGCGTCCCAGCGGTCCTGGACTGGCCGGGCGACCGCGTCGACCGCACACGCGAGCCGATCGTCAGCGCGGACGGCGTCTGGAAGGTGTTCGGGCCGCACGGCGAGCGGCTCGTCGGGTCGCCCGACGCGGACCTCCCGCGCCGCGAGCTGCGCGCGAAGACGGGCTGCACGGTCGCCGTGCGCGACGTCTCGATCAAGGTGTGGCCGCGCGAGGTGTTCGTCGTGATGGGTCTCTCGGGCTCGGGCAAGTCGACGCTCGCGCGGACGCTGATCCGCCTGATCGAGCCGACCGCCGGCTCGATCAGCATCGACGGCTGCGACGTCACCGGCGCGAGCACGGCTGAGCTGCGCGAGCTGCGCCGCACCTGCGTGTCGATGGTCTTCCAGCACTTCGGGTTGCTCGCTCACCGCACGGTCGTCGAGAACGTCGCGTTCGGGCTCGAGGTGCGCGGGGTGCCGAAGTCCGAGCGGCTCGAGCGGGCGCGCGCGGTGCTCGACCTCGTCGGCCTCGAGGACGTCGAGCAACAGTTCCCGGATCAGCTCTCCGGCGGGATGCAGCAGCGCGTCGGGCTCGCGCGCGCCTACTGCGGCGACCCCGCCGTGATGCTCTTCGACGAGCCGTTCAGCGCCCTCGACCCGCTGATCCGCCGCGACATGCAGGACGAGGTCGTCCGGCTCCAGGTCGAGACCGAGAAGACGATGGTCTTCATCACGCACGACCTGGCCGAGGCGCTCCGGCTCGGTGACCGGATCGCGATCATGCGGAACGGCGAGATCGTCCAGCTCGGCACCGGCGAAGAGCTCGTCGGCGCGCCTGCCAACGAGTACGTCGCCAACTTCGTGCGCGACATCCCGCGCAGCCGCGTGCTGACGCTGCGCTGGATCATGCGTCCGCCGGTCGACGGAGAGGCGGACGACGGGCCTGCGCTCGACGTGCGCACGACCGTCCGCGACGCCTTGCCGGTGATCGCGGCGAACGAGAAGCCGGTGCGGGCCGTCGAGGACGGGCGCGTCGTCGGCGTCGTCGACCGGCTGATGGTGCTCGAGACGATCGCCGGCCGCAGCTGATGTCGGTCGCGACCGAGCGAGTCCGCGCCCCGGTCGTCGCCCAACGCGGGCCATGGTGGCGGAGTCGCGCCGGTCGGGTGGGCATCGTCTTCGCGCTCATGCTCGTCGCCTTCCTCGTGGCGCGCGACGAGTTCCCGTGGCCGGAGTCCCTCACGTGGAGCACCCTCGGCGCGACGCTGGACGACTTCCAGGCGTGGCTGATCGGGCAGCGCAACGCTGCCGACCCGAACCCGCTCTTCGCGATCTTCGACGGCTTTCGGGTGTTCGCCGACAACCTCGTCACCTGGCTGAACGACTTGGTCGAGTGGATGACCTGGTTCGGGACCGCCGTCGCCGGCACGCTGCTCGTCGCGCGGTACGGCGGCTGGCGCGCGGGGCTGGTCGTCCTCTCCGCGTTCGCGTCCTTCGCGCTGATGGGGCTGTGGGAGGAGAGCATGCAGACGCTCGCGCTGATGCTGGCTGCGGTCGCGCTCTCGCTCCTCGTCGGGATCCCGATCGGCATCCTCGCCGGGCGGTCCGACCGCGTGCAGCGCGGGATCACACCCGTGCTCGACGCGATGCAGATCGTGCCGGCGTTCGCGTACCTGATGCCGGTCGTGATCCTGTTCTCCGTCGGCCCGGCCGCCGCGGTGATCGCGACGATGATCTACGCCGTCCCCGCCGCGGTGCGGATCACGGCGCTCGGCATCCGCGGCGTCGAGGCGAACACGGTCGAGGCCGCGCAGTCGATGGGCGCGACGCGCCTGCAGACCCTGTTCAAGGTTCAGCTGCCGTTGGCACGGCGGATGATCATCCTCGCCATCAACCAGACGATCCTGTTCGCGCTCTCGCTCGTCGTGATCGCGGGGCTGATCGGCGGGCGCGGCCTCGGCGACGTCGTCACGAACGGTCTCTACTCGTACCCCGCGCTCGCGATCCTCGGCGGGTTCGCGATCGTGATCATGGCGATCGCGCTCGACCGGGCGACGTCGGCGATCGCCGACCGCACCGACCCGACCCGCCGCCACGTGACCGGCGAGGGCCGACGGCGACTGAGGCTGCTCACGGCCGGGGCGTGGCTCGGCGCCGTGCTCGCCGTCGTGGTCGGGCGCGCGTTCGGTGTAGCCGCCGTCTATCCCGACGAGTTCGAGACCAGCGACGACGGTCTACGAGGCGACGATCCAGGACTGGCTGCTCCAGGGCATCCAGTCCGCGCTCGACTACGTCCAGGACCCGACGTCGTTCGTCTTCGCGATCACGGAGCCGATCGGGAACTTCCTGGTCCAGTACGGGCTCGAGCCGCTGCGGGCGTTTCTCGTCGAGACGCCGTGGTTCGTCACGCTCGGCGGTTTCGTCGCGATCGCGTTCGTGGTGAGCGGGCTCCGGCCCGCGATCACGGCGTTGCTGATGCTGACGGCGATCGGCGTGCTCGGCGTCTGGGACCTCGCGATGGACACCGCCTCGCAGGTGCTCGTCGCCACGTTGATCGCGGTGCTCGTCGGCGTCGCGCTCGGCGTCTGGGCGGCGGAGAGCGTGCGGGTCTCGCGCTTCGTGCGTCCGGTCAACGACGTGCTGCAGACGTTGCCGCAGCTCGTCTACATCATCCCGTTCATCTACCTGATGCCGGTCTCACGGGTGCCCGGCGTCGTCGCTGGCGTCCTCTACGCGGTGCCCGTCGTGATCCGGCTCGTCGAGCGGGGCGTGCGCGACGTCGCTTCCAACGCGGTCGAGGCGGCGTCCGCGTTCGGCGCGACGCGTTGGCAGCTGCTCGCCAAGGTCAAGATCCCGCTCGCCCGCGACGCGATCATGCTGGGCGTCAACCAGGGGATCATCATGGTGCTCGCCGTGGTCGTGATCGGCGGGCTCGTCGGGTCCGGCGCGCTCGGCGACGAGGTCGCGCGCGGTCTCCAGCGGAACGAGTTCGGGCAGGGAGTCGTGGCCTCGCTCGCGATCCTTGCTCTCGGCATCGCCCTCGATCGGGTGACGCAGGGGGAGCGGCGCGCGGGTCCGCGCGGGGCGGGGCGCAGGTCGCTGCTCAAGGTCAGGCAACAGCAAAGGAGAGCTGCATGAGGAGACACACGCGAGTGTGGTCGTTGCTCGCGGTTTCGCTCGCACTCGTCGGTGCGGGCTGCGGCAGCGAGAAGGAGGAAGCGGCAGAAGGCACGACGACCGAGGGCGGCGCGGCGCAGGCCGACTGCGGCACGGTCACGATCAACGAGAACGCGTGGGCAGGCTCGACCGCCAACGTCTACATCGCCAAGCACGTGCTCGAGAACGAGCTCGGCTGCACGGTCGAGGTCACGAAGATCACCGAGATCCCGGCCTTCCAGGCGATGGCCGACGGCGAGGTCGACGCCGTGCTCGAGGACTGGCAGCACGTCGACCAGTACGCGACGTTCATCGACGAGCAGGGCACGGTCGTCGACGGCGGCGAGCTCGGCGTCGAGGGTCACATCGGGTGGTTCATCCCGAAGTACGTGATGGACGCGAACCCCGAGTTCGAGACCTGGGAAGGCCTGAAAGGCAAGGAGGAGCTCTTCAAGACGGCCGAGTCGGGCTCGCAGGGGATGTTCCTCGGCGGCGACCCGTCCTACGTCCAGAAGGACAAGGAGCTGATCCAGGCGCTCGGGCTGAACTTCAAGCACGTGACCGCCGGGGCCGAGCCGGCCCAGGTCGCGCGCTGGAGCCAGCTCTACAAGCAGCAGAAGCCGGTGATCTTCTACTGGTACACGCCGCAGTTCCTGAACCAGGAGTACGAGCTGGCGGAGGTCGAGCTGCCGGAGCGGTTCGACGGCTGCAAGGACGACGCCAAGTCGGGCGGCGACGTGGCGCAGTACAAGTGCGCGTACGACGTCACCATCATCAAGAAGCTCTTCAGCAAGGAGTTCGCGGACAGCGGCTCGCCCGCCTACGACGTGCTGAGGAAGTTCCAGCTCACGAACGAGGAGCAGGAAGCGGTCGCGAAGCTGATCGCCGGGGACAAGATGGACCCGGAGGAGGCGGCCGCGCAGTGGGTCGGCGAGAACGCCGACAAGGTCGCGGATTGGACCTCCTGAGCTAGTACGGGGGGACAGTCCCGGGACTGTCCCCCCAACTCCGCGCCCCGCTAACGACAAGTCCGAACAGAATGCCGCTTGCTGCAGGCAAAAGCGCCGTTGTCGAGCTCTGTCCCGGGACTGTCCCGGGACTGTCCCCGGTTCTACAGCGTTTCGCGGATCGCGCGCTCGAAGCCGAGCACGTGGCGGCGCATCGCGTCCTCCGCGCGCGCCGCGTCGCCGTCGCGGATCGCGTCCATCAACTCGCGGTGCTCGCGCACGGCCTCGTCGAGCCTCGTGACTCGGTCGAGCGCGAGGAACCAGATCCGCAACGTCAGCACGTAGTACTCGTTCAGCGTCTTCTCGAGGAACGGGTTGTGCGCACAGCGGTAGACGTGGCGGTGGATGCGCTGGTCGAGCTCGATCAGCTCGCGCGCGCCGGCCGTCTTCTCGAGCTCCGCGCTGAGCTCGCCGGCCTCGCGCCGCTCGGCGTCGGTCGCGCGCTCGGCGGCGAGCCGCGCCGCGTAGCTCTCCAGCACGGCGCGCACCTCGGACAGGCTCGCGAGATCGCCGACGTCGACGCTCGAGACGAAGATCCCGCGCCGCGGGTAGACCTCGACGAGCCGCTCCTGGGCGAGCGCGCGCAGCGCCTCCCGGACCGGCGTCCGCCCGAGCCGCAGCCGCTCCATCAACTCGCGCTCGTTCACGATCGCCCCGGGGGGCAGCTCGAGCGAGACGATCAGGTCGCGAATGCGGAGATATGCCTCGTCGCTCCGCGAGCGGGCGCCCCCTGCCGGCGGGAGAACCGTGATGTTCACACTCGTATACTACTGATATATCGTGCGCCGGACGGCGTCCTGCCAGCCCGTCCGGAGTCGCTCGACCTCGTCGGGCCGCTCCCAGGGCTCGTAGACCGCGCCGGGACGCCAGTGCACGGCGAGCTCGTCGGTCGAGCCCCAGATCCCCAGCCCCAGCCCGGCGAGGGCGGCCGCGCCGAGGGCGGTCGTCTCCCGCTCGAGGGCGACCTCGACGGGCAGGCCGAGCAGGTCGGCCTGGAGCTGCATCAGGAACGCGTTCGCGGCAGCGCCGCCGTCCGCGCGCAACGACGTGAGGCGGTCCGGCAGCGCCTCGACCACGTCCAGCGTCTGGAGCGCGATCGACTCGAGCGCGGCGCGAACGAGATGCGCGCGCGTCGTCCCGCGCGTCAGCCCGGTGATCAGCCCCCGCGCGTCCGGCGCCCAGTGCGGCGACCCGAGCCCGACGAGCGCCGGCACGAAGTACACGCCGCCGTTGTCGTCGACCGACGTCGCGAGCCGCTCGCTCTCCTCGGCCGTGGCCAGCAGCCCGAGGCCGTCGCGGAGCCACTGCACCGCCGCGCCGGCGACGAAGACCGAGCCCTCGAGCGCGTACGCGGGCGGCCCGACCCGCGCGGCCGCGGTCCGCACGAGCCCGTGCGGGGGCGCGCCGAACTCGCCGCCCGTGTGCGCGAGCAGGAAGCTGCCCGTCCCGTAGGTCGCCTTGGCCTGCCCCGGCTCGAAGCAGGCCTGGCCGAACAGCGCGGCCTGCTGGTCCCCCGCGATCCCCGCGATCGGGAGCGTCACGCCGAGCAGCTCCCCCTCGCCGACGACGCCCGTCGACGCCCGGATCTCCGGGAGCACGTCGCGCGGCACGCCGAACAGCTCGAGCAGCTCGTCCTCCCAGTCGAGCGTCTCGAGCGAGACGAGCAGCGTGCGCGACGCGTTCGTCGGGTCGGTCGCGTGCACGCGCCCGTCCGTCAGCTTCCAGACCAGCCACGTGTCCACGGTGCCGAACGCGAGCCCGTCCGCGTTCGGGTGCTGCGCGAGCAGCCACTCGAGCTTCGTCGCGGAGAAGTACGGGTCGGCGACGAGACCGGTCAGCTCCCGCAGCCGTTCGCCGGGGAGCTCGCGGCAGCGCTCGGCCGTGCGGCGGTCCTGCCAGACGATCGCGTTGTGCACCGGGCGGCCCGTTGCGCGCTCCCAGAGCACCGTCGTCTCGCGCTGGTTCGTGATCCCGATCCCGCGCAGCTCGCTCGGCCGCACAGCGGCCGCCGCCACGGCGCTCGCGGCGGCGTCGCCGACGCCGGCCCAGATCTCGTCGGGGTCGTGCTCGACCCAGCCTCGGCGGGGGAAGTGCTGGGGCAGCTCCGCGTAGCCGCGACCGCGCACGTTCAGCTCGTCGTCGACGACGAGGCAGGTCGTCCCCGTCGTGCCCTGGTCGATCGCGAGGATCACGCCACGAGCAGGATGACGCCTGCGACGACGAGGACCGCACCGAGGAGCCGCCAGGGCGTGACGCGCTCCTTCAGCACGACCGCAGCGAGCACGGTCGCGATCACGACGCTCGACTCGCGCACGGCGGCCACCGGAGCCGCCGGCGCACGCTCGAGCGCCGCCAGCACGAGCCCGTACGCGACGAGCGACGCCACTCCCGCGGCGACCGCTCGCGGCCCGAGCGCCGCGCGCAGCTCGTCCGGCCCGCGAAGCGCGGCGAGAACTCCGGCGTAGGCGATTCCCGGGAGCAGCGTGATGATCCAGACGTAGGCGATTGGCGACGCGTGCGCCACGCCGTGCTTGTCGACCACGGTGTACGCGGCGATCAGCAGCGCGATCACGAATCCGAACCCGAACCCGTGGCCGCGCCGCAAGCCGCGCACGAGCAGCACGCCGAGTGCGACGAGCAGGACGCCGGCGACCTGGAGCGCCGACGTCGTCGCCGTCGTGAAAACGACCGCACCGGCGAGCACGAACACCGGCGCGAGGCCGCGCGCGAGCGGATAGACGACCGAGAGGTCGGCCCGCCGGTAAGCGGCCGCGAGCAGTGCGAAGTACGCGAGCTGGAGCACGAAGCTGGCGGCGAGGAACGGAACGGCCTCCGCGTCGACCTGCCACCACCAGAGCGCGACCGGCGTCGCGGCGAGCCCGGCTACCGTGAGTGCCACGGCGGTCGTCGGCTCTGGTTGGCGCGACCCGGCGAGCAGGAGGTTCCAGACGGCGTGGAGCACCGCCGCGCCAAGCGCCAGCGCGAGCGCGGTGCCGCTCAGCGCGCCGCTGCTTCGAGGGCGGGCCGGAAGTGCTCGAGCTCCGGCGTCGACGCGCCGGCGACCTTGGCGGCGTCGTCGTAGCGGCGCAGGCGAACGGCGTCCTCCGCGTGGGGCGACGCCTCGAACGCGGCGACCTCGCGCTCGTCGAACGGCCCGCCCTGGAGCTCGAGGCTGAGCACGGAGGCGGGCGAGAGCGCGTCGACGTACGCGGGCTCCACGGCGCACAGGTACCGCTTCGCCGCCACGTGCAGCCGGATCGGCTCGACGACCTCGGGCCCGAAGAGGCCGGTCAGGAACGCGTGCGCGACGTCCTCGTGGGCAGTGTCCACGCCGTGCTCGGCGCTGTCCTCGGGCAGGTCGTGGATCAGGTGGCCGTAGTCGTGCAGGAGCGCGGCGGCGACGAGCGTCGCGTGGGCATCGTCCCGCTCCGCCGCGAGCGCCGCCTGGAGCGAGTGCTCCGCGATCGAGACCGGCTCGCCGAGGTAGGCGCCGGCGCCGCGCTCGCGGAACGTGCGGAAGATCTCGTCGATCGCGCCGCGGTTCAGGACCGCGAGCGTGCTGCGCAGTCCGTCGCGGTCGGCGTAGCAGCCCTGCAGGTGGCGCTCGCCGGCTTCCGAGTACGCCGTGCGGCCGTGCAGGACGCGCAGGTTGTCGACGGCGAACAGGTCGCCCGGCTCGAGCTTGAAGCGGATCTGGTAGCGCGACGCCGCGAGCGCGCGGCCGAACGCGCGGTAGGCGTCGTACCACTCGCGCGGCAGCGTCGGCGCCGGCGCCGCCGAGCGCGTGTTGAAGTGCACGGCCTGGAGCTCGCCGCGGACGTCGAGCGCCAGCACCGGCCGCTCGGCCTCGAGCTCGGTCGAGTCGTCGCGGTAGCGGAAGCGGAGCGGGTGCCGCGCGAGCACCTCGAATGCCTCGCCGTCGAGGTCGGCCGCGACGCGGAACGCGTCGACGAGCGTGTTCTCGCCGCCGCCTGCGCTCGAGGAGAGACAGTGGAGCAGCTGCAGCGTCGGCGTCGGGTCGCGGTACGGGTTGTCGCTGTGCGCGCCGAGGCCGAGACCGGTGTAGGCGAGGTTCGCGGGCTCGACGACCGAGCGGACGTCGAAGAGCCGCCCGTAGTTCGTCTCGCGGACGTACCCGAACAGCTCGGCGACGCGCGTGACCGTCCCCGGCTCGGTCGGACCGCCGAGCAGGATCGCGAAGCCGAGCCGGTCGAGCGCCGAGAGCCAGCGTCGCAGCGGCTCGCCGCCGGCGGCGACGTCGTCGAAGCGCTCGGCAGGCAGAGCGCCAGCGAGCTCAGCCCCCCACAGCTCTCGTCGTCGCGTCGGCACGAGCTCCTGCGCTCGCAGCCAGTCGAACGGGAAGCGGCCGACGTGGCCGTCCGTGAAGCGGACGACGAACGACCCGTCGACCCGCTCGACGTCGGCGAGCTCGAGGTCGTCGGGGATCGCGACGCTGTCGAGGAGCCGCTGGCCGCTCGGGTGGCGGCACTCGTCGCACGGACAGTTGTCCCGCAGCCAGACGGCGTCGAAGGCGGCGATCTCCATCGGTAACGTCCGGGCGCATTATCGTCCGCGCCGTCGTCTTCGACTTCAACGGCACGATCTCGGACGACGAGCCGATCCTCTGCGAGATCTTCCAGGCGCTCTTCGCCGAGCACGGCAAGCCGCTCTCGACGCAGGAGTACTACGACGAGCTCGCCGGACTCTCGGATCCTGAGATCGTGCGGACGTGGCTCGGCGACGAGCACGTCGACGCCGTGATCGAGGAGCGCGTCGCGCGCTACCGGGCCGCGGTCGGCGACGGAGGGAGCGTCCACGAGCACGTGCGCGAGGCGGTGCGCTACGCGGCCGAGCGGGTGCCCGTGCTGATCGTCTCCGGCGCCGCGCGCGCGGAGATCGAGCCCGTGCTCGACGCGGCGGGCCTGGCCCCGCTCGTGCGCGCGATCGTCGCCTCCGACGACGTCGAGCACGGCAAGCCGCATCCGGAGGGGTACCTCCGCGCGCTGGAGCATCTCGACGGCGTCCGCGCCGAGGACGTCGTCGTGCTCGAGGACACCGAGGCCGGCGTCGCGGCCGCGAAGGCGGCCGGGCATGCGCTGCATCGCCGTCGCGGGCACGCTCGCGCCCGAGCGGCTGCGCGCGGCGGACGAGCTCGTCGACCGCGTCGACGTGGAGCTAGTCCGGCGCTTGCTCGGCTGAGTCGAGCGACAGCAGGCGCGTGCCGCTCGACGGCACGCGCGCGACGACGCGCAAACCGATCGGCAGCGACTCGACCCGTGCGGTGGGAACGTCCGCGATCAGGTCGGCGCCGGAGCCGACGATCTTCAGCCGCGTGACCGGGCCGAGGAACGTGTGCGTGAGCACCTCGCCCGCGAGCGCGTTGTCGCCCTCCGCGCCGTTGACCGACAGCTCGAGCAGCTCGGGCCGCACGAGCACGAGCACGCGCTCGCCCCGACGCCGCCCGCGCGCGGCGTCGACCACCAGCCGCGTGCCGCCGTGGTCGACCTCGCCGCGCTCGCCGTCGAGCACGGTCGCCTCGAGCCGGTTCATCGTGCCGACGAACTCGGCCACGAACGGCGTCGTCGGCGCGCCGTAGATCTCCGAGGGCCCGCCGATCTGCTCGATCCGCCCCTGCGAGAGCACCGCGATCCGGTCCGAGATCGAGAGCGCCTCCTCCTGGTCGTGCGTGACGTAGAGCGTCGTGATCCCGAGCTGCGTCTGGATGCGCCTGATCTCCTCGCGGAGCTGGACGCGCACCTTGGCGTCGAGCGCCGAGAGCGGCTCGTCGAGCAGCAGGACGCTCGGCTCGATCGCGAGCGCGCGCGCGAGCGCGACGCGCTGCTGCATCCCGCCGGAGAGCTGGTGCGGGTAGCGCTTCGCCGCGTCGCCGAGGCCGACGAGCTCGAGCAGCTCCTTGATCTTCCCCGCGCGCCGCTCGCGGGCGATGCCGCGGACCTTGAGCCCGAACTCGACGTTCCGCTCGGCGGTCATGTTCGGGAAGAGGCTGTACGCCTGGAAGACCATGCCCATGTCGCGGCGGTTGGGAGGCACGCGCGTCATGTCCTTGCCGTCGACGACGATCCGGCCCGAGTCCGGCCGGTCGAACCCGGCGATCAGCCGGAGCGCCGTCGTCTTGCCGCACCCCGAGGGCCCGAGCAACGAGAGGAACTCGCCCTGCTCGAGCGAGAGGTCGATCCCGTGCAGCGCGACGACGTCCCCGAACTGCCGCCGCAGCTGGTGCAGCTCGACGTACGCCATCAGCGAGCGCCTCCGGCCTGCACGACGCGACCGCGCCCGATGAAGAGCAGCGCGAGCATCGCGCCCCAGGTGATCGCGAAGCTGATCAGCGTCAACGCGGCGGGCTCGTACGCCTTCGTCTCGTTGATGTACTGGATGTAGGTCGGGAACGTGTCGAACGCGGCGAGGCTCGCGATCGTGAACTCGCCCATCACGATCGCCAGCGTCAGGAACGCGCCGCCCAGGGCGGCCGCGCGGATGTTCGGGATGATCACCCGCAGGAGCGTCGTCCGCCAGCTCGCGCCGAGGCTCTGCGACGCCTCGGTCAGCGTGTGCACGTCGATCGCGCGGAACCCGGCGTCGAGCGAGAAGTAGACGTACGGAAAGGCGAGGATCACGTACGCGCCGACGAGGAAGCCGTACGGGCGCCCGTAGAACCAGTCCGGCGACCAGTTGAGCACGCCGAGCAGCCCGACGACGAGGACGATCGGTGGCACGACGAACGGGACGAGCGCGAGGAAGCCGATCACGGGCCGAAGGCGCGGCAGCCGCAGGTGCACCCAGTAGACGGTCGGAACGAGCAGCAGCAGGCTGATCACGATCGTCTCGAGCGCGAGCACGAACGACGTCCGGAGCGTCTTCGCGAACTGCGGGTCCTCGAAGATTGTCTGGTAGTTCTCGAGGCTGCAGCAGGTACCGGTCTGGACGCTCTTGAGGCTGAACAGCAGCGTCGCGACGAGCGGCATCAGGAAGTAGGCCGCGGCGAGGAAGAGCCAGAAGACGGCGGCCGGCGCGATCCGCCGCTTCACCGGACCCACCTCGAGGAGATCCGGGCGAGCGGGATGTAGATCAGCATCATCAGCGCGAGGACGACGAACATCCCGAGCGCGAGCGCCTCGGCGAGATGCGGGTCGTCGAGCACGTCGCCGGTGTAGAAGTAGCCGATCCTGATCGGCGTCGAGCGGGATCTGGCCGCCGGTCAGGCCGTAGGCGGTCGCGTACGCGGAGAAGGAGTTGCCGAACAGGAGCACCGTCGTCGCGAGCAGCGACGGCGCGAGGATCGGGAACCCGATGTGCCGCCAGAACTGCCGCGGCGTCGCGCCGAGGTTGGCTGCGGCCTCACGCCACTCCCGCCGCAGCCCGTCGATCGCCGGCGCGATCACGAGGATCATCAGGGGGATCTGAAAGTAGAGGTAGACGAGCTCGACGCCGGTCTTGGAGAAGAGGCTGAAGCCGTGCTGGTACGGGTCGAAGCCGTGCTCCCTGAGGAACTGCGTCGCGATCCCGATCGTCCCCCACGTGGCGATGAACGCGAACGCGAGCGGGATGCCGGCGAAGTTCGCGGCGACGCCGGAGAAGGTCGTCAGCGTCGTGCGCACGATCCTCGGCGTCCCTTCGCGAATCGCCGAGTACGCGAACAGGAAGCCGAGCAGCCCGCCCGCGAGGGCGGTGACGAGGCTCACCTCGATGCTGTTGCGAAAGTCGCCCCGGTAGGGCTCGTTGAACACCTCGCGGATGTTCGAGAGGGTCCAGCCGCCGTCGACGTCCCTGAAGGCGCCGAGCAGCACCTGGCCCGCGGGCGCGAACAGGAAGAGGCTCGCGTAGAGGAAGAACGGCACCACGCCCAACCACGCGAGCGAGACGCGGGCGCCGCGGCCGGCCTGTGCCGGCCGCGGCGCCTCTGCCGTATCGGCAGTCGTGGTCAGGTGTCTAGCCGCCGACCTTCGAAGGCCACTCCGCGTTGATCGTCGTCCGTGCCCGCGTGTTCTGGGTCGGGCTGGCGAACCGGACCCGCGAGTAGATCGCCGCGGCGGGCAGCGCAGTGATCAGCGCCCGCGGGATCACCTTGCGGCGCACCATGTCGGTGAACCGCGCCGGGTGCGAGTAGCCCTTCAGCCACAGGAGCTGACCCGCGTCGGAGTAGAGGAACTCCTGCCAGAGCCGGGCGGCCCATGGATGCGGGGCCCAGTTGCTGATCGCCTGGCAGTAGTGCGCTCCGTAGACCCCGGTCGACGGGATCGTCGTCTGGATCCGCGCGGCCGGGAACTCCTTCGCGTACCCGAGGTTCAGGTAGTCCCAGTCGATCACGACCGGCGTCTGGCCGGAGGCGATCGTCTGCGGCGTCGCGTTCACCGGGACGAAGTTCCCCGCCTGCTTCAGCCTGGCGAAGAAGTCGATCCCCGGGCTGATGTTGTTGAGCGACCCGCCGTTCGCGAGTGCCGCCGAGAACACACCGGCGACCGCCGAGCCCGACGTCAGCGGACTGCCGTTGAGCGCCACGCGGTTCCGGTACTCCGGCTTGAGCAGGTCGGCCCAGGTCCGCGGGGCGTTGCTGACGATGTTCCGGTTCGTGCCGAACGAGATCACGCCCCAGTAGTCGCCGACCCAGAGGCCGCGGCCGTCCTTCATCGCCCGCGGGACGCTGCCGAAGAAGCGGTTGTAGTACCTCGCGTACAGCCCCTCGGCCGCACCCGCGATCGCGAAGCCGGGGTTGACGTCGAGCACGTCGGGCGCGCGCCGGTCGCCCTTCAGCGAGCGCACCGCCTGGTTCTCCTCGGCCGACGACCCGTTCGGGTTGTCGTTCGTCATCCGGAGGCCGTAACGCCGCCGGAAGGTCGACATGATCTCGCCGTAGTTCGCCCAGTCGGGCGGCAATGCGATCGTGTTGAGCGTTCCTTCGCGCTTCGCCTGCCGGACGAGCTCGGCGAACTTGACGCCGCTGCCCCGAAGCGGCGGCCGCCTCGTCACAGAGCTGCTTGCGAGCGCGGTGGACGGCGCGGAGAGGATCGTGAGGCCGAGTGCGGCCGCAGCGCTGCGCTTGAGCAGAGCGCTACGACTCATCCCCTCCTCCGCGACGAGCCGGGCGATCACCGCGTCGGCCTGCTCGAGGTCGTCCTCCTGGAGAGCGCGCTCCAGGATCTCGTCGACTTCCCAGTCCTTGTTCATACGCCCCTCCTGGGAGAAAGATGAGGGTCCAACTTACGGTGGCGAAATGGTGAATACAAGAGGCGGTTGTAGGGTCGACACCAGGTGATCACCGGTCCGTTTCGAGGCGAAGGCACCTGGCTGCGCTGTGCGCTCCACGCGCACACGACGAACTCGGACGGAGACCTGCCTCCGGCCGGACTCGTCGGCCACTACGAGGCCGCCGGGTTCGACGTCCTGGCCATATCCGACCACTGGGTTCGCACCGACGAGCCGTCGACCGAGCAGCTGCTGGTGCTCCCTAGCACCGAGCTGAACGCCCAGGCGGGCGGGCCGGAGCACGACGCGCACGTGCTTGCGCTCGGGGTCGAGGCGGATCCCGAGCGCCCGAGCGACGGGTTCGCCGGGCTCGGCGAGACGGTCGACTGGGTGCACGAGCACGGCGGCGTCGCCTTCCTCGCGCACACGTACTGGAGCGGCCTCCGCACCGCCCAGTTCGAGGCGTGCCCGGGCCTGGTCGGGCTCGAGGTCTGGAATGCGGGCTGCGAGCTCGAGGTCGGCCGCGGCGACGCGGGCCTGCACTGGGACGAGGCGCTCGAGCGTGGACGCCTGCTGTACGGGATCGCGGTCGACGACTCGCACCATCCCGGCTACGACAGCGCGCTCGCATGGGTCTGGGCGCGCTGCGCGGAGCGGACGCGCGAGGCGGTGCTCGCGGCGCTCCGCGACGGCCGCTTCTACAGCTCGACCGGGCCGACGATCGAGGCGCTCGAGCTGGACGACGGCGCGGTCGTCGTGCGTTGCAGTCCCGCCGCGAGCGTGACCCTGCTCGCCGGCCGCCGGCGCGGGGCGCGAGCGAACGCCGGCGCGAACGGCTACCTGCACCGGGCGGAGATCCTCGAGACGGCGGGCGACGGGGGAATCACCGCCGTCCGGCTCGAGCGGCCGCGCGGCGCGCCGTACGGAAGAGTCGAGGTCTCGGGCGCCGACGGGACCCGCGCGTGGACGAACCCGCTGTGGAGCCGAGAACCGACACGCTGACTCGCCTCGCCGGCGAGCAGTTCGACCTGCTCGTGATCGGCGGCGGCATCCTCGGCGCGGGGATCGCGGCCGTCGCGTCCCGCCACGGGCTCTCGGTCGCGCTCGTCGACCGCGGCGACTTCGGCGGCGCGACGTCGGGCGCCTCGTCGAAGCTCGTGCACGGCGGGCTGCGCTACCTGCGCCTCGGCGACGTCGGCCTCGTGCGCGAGTCGCACCAGGAGCGCCGGATCCTGATGCGCGTTGTCGCGCCCCACCTCGTCCGGCGTCAGCCGTTCCTCTTTCCGTTCTACCGCGGCGGCCCCTACAGGCCGTGGGTCGTCCAGAGCGGGATCGTCGTCTACCAGGCGCTCGCGCGGTCACGCGTGAACGGCCTCGTCGACGCCGGGCGCGCCCGCAGCCTCGTTCCGGAGCTGCGGGTCGAGGGCCTGCGCTCGTGCGGCGTGTACGCGGACGCGACGACGCACGACTGCCGGCTCACGCTGGCGAACGTGCGCGCGGCGGCCGATGCCGGCGCGGCGGTGCTGAACTACGCGGAAGTCGTCGAGCTGCGACGGGGCGGTGCGGCCGTCGCGGTCGAGGGGACCGTCGTCGGCGTGCGTGCGCGGGCGACCGTGAACGCCGCGGGGCCCTGGGTCGACCGCGTGCGCAGGCTCGAGGACCCCCGTGCAGGGCGCTCGGTGCGGCTCAGCAAGGGAGTCCACCTGCTGCTCGAGCAGGAGCGACCGTGGTCGGCGGCGCTGACGATCCCGCACGACAAGGTCCGCGTCAGCTTCGCCGTTCCCTGGCAGGGGCTGCTCCTGCTCGGCACCACCGACACGCTCTTCGACGGCGAGCCCGACGAGCTGGGCGTCGACGACTCGGACGTCGAGCAGGTACTCGCCGAGGCGTCCGTCGCGATCGGAGCCGATGCGCTCGGGCGGGAGCGCGTCCGCGCGAGCTTCGCGGGGCTTCGCGTCCTGCCGGGCGGCGACGGCGCGACGGCGCGCGCCCATCGTGAGACCGTCTTCACGCGCGGCCGCAGCGGCATGCTCAGCGTCGCCGGCGGCAAGCTGACGACCTACCGCCGGATCGCGCTCGACGCGCTCGACCACCTGCGCGCCGACCTCGGGCTGCACCGGCTCGACCGGCGCCCGTGGCCGCTGCCCGGCGCCGATCAGCTCGGCCGCGCGCGCTTTCCCGCGGAGCTCGATCCTGCGACGCGATCGCATCTCCTCCGGCTCTACGGCTCACTCGCGGAGGAGGTGCTCGCGCCGGCGGCCGACGACCCCACGCTGCTGGAGCCGCTCGCTCCAGGCGCGCCCGACATCGCGGCGCAGGCCCTCTACGCGCGCACGCACGAGTGGGCGCTAACCGACGAGGACGTCGCCCGCCGCCGAACAACGCTCGCGCTGCGGGGACAGTCCCGGGACAGTCCCGGGACAGAGCAGCTCCGCGCGGCGGAGCCCTCTCGCAAAGCGGCGTCCTGAGCCGCTGGGCCTTCACGTTTCGTCGTCATGCCCCGCACCCGATGGGGACAGTCCCGGGACTGTCCCCCTTACGCCTCGTCAGGCGGTCGCATGTGCCCCTCGTCGTCGGACTCCGGATGCTCCCGCTCCTCCGCCGCGACGTCCTTCTCGTCGGGCAGCGGAGCATCGCTCGGATCGCTGACGTCGCCGCCCGGGATGCCGGGGTCCTGGGGGATCGTGGGGTCGGGGAGCTCGTTCACCGCTCGTACGTGACCTCGCCGCTCTCGACGAACTGGCGCACTCCGCCGACGTCGAGCTCGAGCCGCCCTTCGCGGTCGATGCCGACGGCGACGCCGCTCGTCCCGTCGCGGAAGACGCGCCGCCCGCGCAGGAAGTCGCGCGCGCCGAGCGGGCCGTAGAGCGCCGCGATCCCGCCCTCGAGCCAGTCGGCATACGTCTCCTCGAGGCGTTCGAGCAGCTCGACCAGGATCGGCGCCCGGTCGCGCTCGACGCCGTCGACCGTGCGCAGCGACGCCGCCGGCGTCGGCGTGTCGGGCGGCAGCTGCTCGCGCGTCTGGTTGACGTTGATCCCGATCCCGAGCACGACGACGCCGTCGTGCGCGTCGGCGAGCACGCCCGCGACCTTCGTGCGGTTGACCATGACGTCGTTCGGCCACTTGATCTGCGCCGCGAGGCCGAGCGCGCGCTCGACCGCGTCGGCGGCCGCCATCCCGCCCACGAGCGAGAGCTCCGCGGCGCGGCGGTCGTGCGGGCGGCTCGAGCACGACCGAGCAGAGGATCGCCGTGCCCCGCGGAGCCATCCCAGCGCCGCCCGAGCCGGCCGCGCCCCGCCGTCTGCTCGTCGCAGACCGCGACCGCGCCCTCGCGCGCGTCGCGAAGCAGGAGCTGCGTCGACTCGCACGTCTCGCGGTAGACGTACGGTCGCCCGAAGCGCCCCGTGAGCGGCGGGCGACTCGAGCGAGCTCACACGCGCTCGACGCGCACGGCGCACACCTTGTACTCCGGCGTGCCGATCAGCGGGTCGCCGACGTCGTGCGTGAGCCAGTTCACCTTCGCCTGCGCGAAGTGGAGCGCCATCCACACGAGCCCCGGGTAGACGCGGTCGCCGATCGCCGCGCGCGCCTCGAGCTCGCCGCGCCGCGAGACGAGCCGCACCCAGTCGCCCTCGACGACGCCGAGCGCGGCGGCGTCCTCGGGGTTCATCTCGACGAACGGGTCCTCCTGCTTGTCCAGCATCCCGTCCTCGCGCATCGTCATCGTCGCCGAGTTGTAGTGGTAGAGCGTGCGGCCGGTCGAGAGCACGAACGGGTACTCGGAGTCGGTCGGCTCGATCGGCGGGCTTGTACTCGACGGGGAAGAACTTGCCCCTGCCGTTCTCGCGCGCGGGGCTGCGGCGCGTGCAGGTACTGCGAGCCCGGATGGTCGCGGTCGGTGCAGGGCCACTGGAGGCCGACGTCCTCGATCCGGTCGTAGCGGATGCCCGACCAGTTCGGCGAGAGGTCGGCGAACTCGTTCCACGCGTCCTCGGCCGTGTACCGCCAGTCGCTGGCCGAGCGCGTTCGCGAGATCGACCACGATCTGCAGGTCCTCGCGCGCGTCGCCCGGGGCAGCGGCACGGCGCGGCGCACGCGGTTCACGCGCCGCTCCGTGTTCGTGAACGTCCCGTCCTTCTCCGCGAAGCTCGACGCGGGGAAGCACGACGTTCGCGTGCTTCGCGCGAGGTGTCGTTGAGGAAGATGTCCTGCGCGACGACGAACTCGAGCTGCGCGAGCCCCTCCTCGACGTGGTGCGCGTTCGGCTCGGTCTGCGCCGGGTTCTCGCCGACCAGGTAGAGCGCCTTGATCCGCCCGTCGTGGAGGCCGGACATCATCTGGTCGAGCCGGTAGCCGGGCGTCTCGGGCACCTCGCACTCCCCACGCCTCGGAGAACTTGCGCCGCACCTCCGGGTCGTCGATCGCCTGGTAGCCGGGGAGTAGGAGGGGTTCGCGCCCGCGTCGTTCAGCCCCTGGACGTTGTTCTGTCCGCGGAGCGCGTTCAGGCCGGTCGACTCGTAGCCGAGGTGGCCCGTCATCAGCACGAGGTTCGAGAGCGACCAGATGTTGTCGATCGCGCACGCGTGCTCGGTGATCCCGAGCGTGTAGAAGATCGCCGCGTGCCGCTCGGTCGCGTACTCGCGCGCGGTCGCGTCGATGTCCGCGGCCGGCACGCCGGTGACGCGCTCTGCCTCCTCGGGCGTGTAGCGCGCGCACGACCTCGGCGACCGCGTCGAAGTCCTCGGTGAGCTCGCGGATGTACGCCTCGTCCTGGAGCCCCTCGCGCAGGATCACGTGCATGATCGCGTTCAGGAGCCAGACGTCCGAGCCCGGGCGGAGCTGGAGGTGGCGCTTCGCGATCTTCGTCAGCCAGATCCTGCGCGGGTCGGCGACGACGAGCGTCGCGCCCTTGCGCACGGCCTTCTTCATCCGCAGCGCGAGCACCGGGTGCGCCTCCGTCGTGTTCGACCCGATCACGAGCAGGAAGCGGGCGTTCTCGATCTCGGGGATCGAGTTGGTGGTTGCTCCTCTGCCTAACGACCTGACCAGGCCGTAGAGGGTCGGAGCGTGTCAAGTGGCCTCGCAGGAGTGGACCGAGTTCGTGCCGAGCGCGGTGCGCGCGAGCTTCTGGATCAGGAAGTTCTCCTCCATCGTCAGCCGCGCCGACGAGAGGACGCCGACGGACTGCGGGCCGTGCCGCTCCTTCACCCCCTTCAGGCCCTCTGCGGCGACGCGGAGCGCGTCGTCCCAGGTCGTCGGGTGCAGCTCGCCGTCGTCGCGGCGGACGAGTGGCTGCGTGAGCCGGTCGGGGTGGTGCACGAAGTTGAACGCGAACCGCCCCTTGACGCAGAGGTTGCCGTCGTTCGAGACGTAGCTCGGGTCGGAGGTGATCTTGACGATCCGCTTCGTCTCGGGATCGACGTTGACGTCGATCTGGCAGCCGACGCCGCAGAACGTGCACGTCGTCTTGACCTTCTCGAGCGTGCGCTCCGGGCGGTGCGTCTTGTGCTCGAACTTCTCGTAGAGCGCGCCGGTCGGGCAGACGGAGAGGCAGCCGCCGCAGAGCTCGCACTCGGTGTCGAGCCACGAGTGGCCGTGCGTCGGCACCACACGCGCCGTCGGCCCGCGCCCCTCGAACGTCAGCGCGGAGCACTGCATCACCTCCTGCGTGTAGCGCACGCAGCGGTTGCAGAGGATGCACGCGTCGGGCGTGTAGCCCATGAAGCGGTTGCGGTCCTCGTACTGCTCGCGCTTCGCGTCGGGGAGGACGAGCGGCGCCTCCGCCCCGAGCTCGTTCGCGAGGTCGAGCAGCTCGTTCGGGCGTCCACCGGGGTCCGCGTCGAGGTGCTCGGCGAGCAGCATCTCGGTCAGCGTCTTCCGGTACGCGTCGGTCGGAGCCGTTCGTCGAGACGACGAGCCCGTCGGTCACGCGCAGCGCGCAGGCGGGCAGCGGTCGCGGCGAGCCCTCGACGCCGACGACGCACATGCGGCAGCCGCCGTACGGGTCGAGCTGGTCGTCGTGGCAGAGCGTCGGGATGAAGACCTCGTACCGCGCTGCGGCGTGGACGAGGAGCTCGCCCTCGGGCGCGGTGACACGTCGCCCGTCCAGCGTGAACTCGACCATCGCGCTCATCGTAGGGCGTGGCCCTCCGACGCGGAGGAGGTGCTCTCTCGGTGCCAGTCCTCGGTCGTGTTGACGTGCGGGAAGGGCTCCGGCGGCACCGGCACGTTCAGAGCTGCGCACAGCGGCCCCCACCCGTCCCCTGCCCTCCACTCCACCAGCCGCTCAGATGGCGCGGACGCGCGCACGGCCGCGTTGTGCCGCTCGTAGGCGGCCATCGCCGTCTCAGCGTCGTCCCACTCCTCGCCGAGCTGTGTCCGAAGGAGCTCCTGGAAGAGCGCGAACCAGTCCCGCGCCGCTGGATAGTCGTCGAGGCGCGCGACGTCGAGAATCGTCGCGTCTGCGCTGCGCCACCAGGTCGCGGCGTCCTCCCGCGTGCTGAGCACGACCAGGGCGTCCGGGTTCGCAGCGCTCAGCTCTCTCCAGAACGCCGCCGCCGGCCAGTCGACCACCGCGGAGTAGTCGTGCAGGAAGGAACTCCACGCTGGGCTTGTTCCGTTGAGCGCGGCCCGCCACATGGGCGCATGGTCGAGGTGCGCGAAAACCTCGTGCATGTGGTAGCAGCGTCCGCCGAGGAGCCGCTCGAGCGCAAGCTGGAGCGACTTCGTCGCCGTTCGGGGGAGCCCCGCACCGACAACGCGCAGGTTCATGCCGTGCGCTCGAGCGGCGCGAAGAGCTCCGGCCAGTGCCGGAACGCGTTGCGGACAGGGAACGGCGCGGCCTGGCCGAGGCCGCAGATCGACGTCTGCGCCATCGCCTCGAGCCACTCCTCGACCTGCCAGCGCGGCATCGCGACGCGGCCGTGCTCGAGCTCCTCGAGCAGGTGGTGGAGCGCGCGGTTGCCGATCCGGCACGGTGTGCACTTCTGGCACGACTCCTCGGCGAAGAAGCGCATCGTCTCGGCGAGCAGGCGCAGCGGCGGGTAGCGACGCGGGGAAGACCTGGAACCCCGCCGAGCCCGGGCCGGCGCCCCACTCGCGCAGCGCCTCGCGCGTCAGCGGGACGTCGAGCGCGTCCGGCGGGAGGATGCCGCTCGCCGCGCCGCCGGGGACGAGCGCGCCGATCTCGTCCGTCGCGCCACCCGCGTAGTCGTCGATCAGCTGCCGCGGCGTGACGTCGAGCGGCGCCTCGTAGCACCCCGGCTCGCGCACCGCGCCGGTGACCGACCAGAGCCGGACGCGCGGCCAGCGCCTCGCCGCCGCCGCGCAGGATCGCCGGGATGTGCGCGAGCGTCTCGACGTTGTTGATCAGCGTCGGGCGGCCGAGGTAGCCGAACTGGCTCGGGAACGGCGGCTTCAGCCGCGGCATCCCGCGCCGGCCCTCCATCGACTCGAGCATCGCCGTCTCCTCGCCGCAGATGTACGCGCCCGCTCCGACGACGAGCTCGAGCGACAAGCCGTCAAGGAGCCCAGCGGCGCGGAACTCCTCGATCGCGCGCAGCAACCTGCTGCGCGCAAAGGCGTACTCCTCGCGGAGATAGATGAACCCTTCGGACGCGTCCGCGAAGCGCATCGCGAGCACCGTCGCCTCGAGCAGCAGGTGCGGCCGCAGCTCCATCACGTAGCGGTCCTTGATCGTCCCGGGCTCGCCCTCGTCGGCGTTGACGACCACGTAGCGCGGTGCGGGCTCGCGCGCGACCGCCTCCCACTTGACGCCCGTGGGGAAGCCGGCGCCGCCGTAGCCGGAGAGCCCCGACGCCTTCAGCTCCTCGACGATCCGGTCGTTCGGCAACGGCTCGCGCAGCAGAGCGAGCCCACCGCGTTGCTCGTAGTCCGCCAGCGTCTCGTCGGCCTGTTGCAGACCGAGCGACGCGCCCTCGTTCGTGCGGTGCGTGACGGGCTGAAGGATCGTGTCGCCGCGCGTCGTGACCGGCGCGAGCTCGCAGTGCCCGAGGCACGGGACCTCGACCGCGTCCGTCGGTGAGCAGCTCGCGGGCGCCGAAGCAGTCGCAGACCGGCCCCGTGCAGACGCGGTAGGCGTCGGCCGGCACGCGCAGGAACGAGTAGAACGACTGCACCTCGTCGACCTCGCCGCGCCGGATGTTCATGTGGTCGGCGAGCGCGTCCGAGAGCTCGGGCGTGATCGGCCCCACCTCGCGGCGGATCCGGCCGAGGTTGTCGAGCAGGCGCGTGCGCTCGCGGGGGAGCTCGCTCAGGAGGGACGCGAACCGGAGCGCGTCCACGTCAGCGAACGGCGTCCGCGAGCTCGTCCAGGGTCGCGCCACCACGCGTCGCGCGGCCGACGAGGTAGCAGAGCAGCGGCGCGTTCGTCCGCTCGCCGCTCACGTGCGCCGCGACGCGGGCGAGGTCGAGCAGCGTGCGCTCGTCCTCGGCGTCGAGCTCGAGCTCGGCCGGGTCGATCCCGGCCGCCTCGGCGAGCGCGTCCCGCGCCCGGGTCAGCCAGTCGTCCACGGTGGCAGGCTACGCCCATGAGCGAACCGCCGCCCTACTCGACCGCGAGCGTCGAAGTCCTCCGCCTGCCGCAGGGCGTCGAGGAGCGGGACGGCGTCGCGGTCGAGGAGCCGCTGGAGATCCGGATCGACGGTGAGCCGGTGGCGGTGACCATGCGCACGCCCGGCCACGACGAGGAGCTCGCGCTCGGGTTCTGTCTCTCCGAAGGGCTCGCGCCGCTAAGCGCTGCGCTGCCACAGGATCTCGCCGCGAACGTGGTCGAGGTCGAGGCTCCGGGCGTCGACCTGACGCAGCTCAAGCGGAGCTTCTACACCTCGTCGTCGTGCGGCGTCTGCGGCAAGGGCGCCCTCGAGGCGGTCGCGGTCGAGGCGCCGCGGGTCGAGTCGGACCTCCGCGTCGACGCGGCGCTCGTCACCGGCCTCCCCGACCGCCTCCGCAAGGCGCAGGCCGCGTTCGAGGTCACGGGCGGGCTGCACGCGACCGGCCTCTTCGCGCCTGACGGGACGCTGCTCTGCCTGCGCGAGGACGTCGGCCGCCACAACGCGCTCGACAAGGTGGTCGGCTGGTCGTTCGGGCAACGGCTGCTGCCGCTCTCGGAGCACGTGCTCTGCGTCAGCGGGCGACTCTCGTTCGAGCTCGTGCAGAAGGCCGCGGTCGCCGGCTGCCCGCTCCTCGCCGGCGTCGGCGCTCCGTCGAGCCTCGCGGTCGAGCTCGCGCGCGACCGCGGAGTGACGCTCTGCGGCTTCGTGCGCGACGGGCGCATGAACGTCTACTCGGAGCCGTGGCGCGTCAGCAGCTGACGGGCGTGCTGCTCGTCGGCGGCGCGAGCCGGCGGTTCGGCTCGCCGAAGGCCCTCGCGGAGCTCGACGGCGAGACGCTCGCCGAACGCGCGTGGCGCCTACTCGAGGTCTGCGATGAGCGGCTGGCGGTGGGAAAGGCCGCGGACGAGCTCCCCCTCCCGTTCGAGCTCCTCGACGACGGGACCGACGTGCGCGCCCCGATCGCCGGCGTCGTCGCCGGCTTGCGCGCTGCACGCAACGAGATCGCACTCGTCGTCCCCGTCGACATGCCATGGCTCACCGAGGCGTCGCTCCGTGCGCTTGCAAACGCCTGCCGCGACGCGGCGGTTCCACCGACGGGCCCACTCCCGGGCGCGTACCGCAAGCGCGCGTTGCCCGCGCTCGAACGCGCGCTCTCGGCAGGCGCGCTCGCGCTGCGGGAGACCGTCGCCGAGCTCGACGCAGCCGTGGTCGCCCTCGGCGCACGCGAGCTCGCGAACGTGAACACACCGCTGGACCTGCGCCCGCACGAGTGAACTGGCTCGAACCGTCAGAGCTCCGCATCGGTCTCGGCTGCATGCGGCTGGCCCCGGACGAAGTGGCCGACGTGGTCGCCGCCGCGGTGGACGCCGGCATCACCGTGTTCGACACCGCGCGCGCGTACGGGGACAACGAGCGGCTGCTCGCCGAGGCGCTTTGCGGACGCGGCGCGCGGATCGTCACGAAGGGAGGCATGGCGCGCCCGGAGGGTGCATGGCTCCCCGACGGCCGGGCGAAGGCGATCCGCGCGGACTGCGAGGCGAGCCTCGCGGCGCTCGACGGGTTGCCGATCGACCTCTACCTCGTCCACGCGCCCGATCCGCGAACGCCGTGGCGGACGACCGTGCGCGCGCTCTCGAGGCTCGTCGACGACGGGCTGGTGCCGCGCGTCGGCCTCTCGAACGTCAACCGGGTGCAGCTCGACGAAGCGGCCGAGCTCGCGCCGATCGCCGCGGTTCAGGTCGCGCTGAGCCCGTTCGACGACCGCGCGCTCCGGGGCGGCGTCGTCGAACGGTGCGAGGAGCTAGGGATCGCATTGATCGCGCACTCGCCGCTCGGCGGGCCGAAGCGCGCGACGCGTCTCGCGCGCAACGGAACGCTTTCCGAGGTCGCCGACGCCCACGACGCGACACCGGCCGAGGTCGCGCTCGCGTGGCTGCTACACCTCTCGCCGGCCGTCGTCGCGATCCCCGGCGCCCGTCGCCCCGAGACGGCCCGCTCTGCCGCGCGTGCCGCGGGGATCGCGCTCGAGCGCGACGAGCGCGCGACGCTGGACCGCGCGTTCGGACGACGCGGTTCGCCGCGAGCCGCGTCGGGCGAGGGCGACGTCGTCGTCGTCATGGGCATCCCCGGAGCGGGCAAGACCCGGCTCGCGGAGGAGCTCGTCGCCCGCGGCTACGTCCGCCTGAACCGCGACGAGCGCGGCGGGTCGCTGCGCGAGCTCGCCGAGGCGCTCGACGACGCGCTCGCCGCGGGGAGCCGCCGCGTCGTACTCGACAACACCTATCTCACGCGCGCCTCGCGCAGCTACGTGGTCGACGCTGCGCGCCGCCACGGCATCACCGCGCGCTGCGTCTGGATCGACGCGCCCCTCGCGCAGGCGCAGGTCAACCTCGTGGAGCGCCTGCTCGACCGCTTCGACGGCCTTCCGGATCCGGACGAGCTCCGAGACGCCGCGCGGCGCGAGGCCGGAGTGCACGCGCCGACCTCGCAGATGCGCGCGCTCCGCGAGCTCGAGCCGCCGTCGAACGACGAGGGCTTCGCGGCCGTCGAGCGGAAGCCGTTCACGCGCGCCGCGTCGGCGCACTCGCGGTCGGGCGTATTCGTCGCGGCCGCAGCCCTCACGAAGGCCGCGTGGGAGGAAGCGCTCGCGCAGGCCGACCCGAGCGCGCCGCATCTCGTGTTCGACTGGCGCGCGGGCGACGTCGCCGACGAGGTCGCTCGGGTCGCGGCCGAGGTATCAGGTCCGGTCGCGGGCGCCGTCTGCCCTCACGGCGGCGGCCCGCCGAAGTGCTGGTGCCGCCCGCCACTCCCAGGCCTCCCACTCGCGTTCGCACGCGCACACGCGGTCGACCCTGCGCGGTCGACGCTGATCGGGACGAGCGTGGCGCACCGGACGCTCGCGGCGACGTTGGGCGCGCGCTACGTCGAGCTCTAGGAGGATCAGCCCCGCGGCACGAAGACAGTGACGCGCCCGGCGCGCGACACGCGCATGATCCGCCGCGCGTTGAGCTGCGCGACGTACACGTTCCCGTTGTAGTCGCCCGCGACCCCGATCGGCGTTGCGAGGAAAGCGAGCCGCGTGACGGCGCCGTCGGGAGCGACGCGGGCGACCCACCCCCGCGCATCGGTGACGTAGAGCGCATCACCGGGCGCACCGACGACGTCGATCGGTACGCCGACCTCCGCGAAGGTCGTGATCGTCCCCGACGGCGTCGACACGGCGCAGCACGCCGTTGTGCGAGTCGGCGATCACGAAGCCGTCCCGCCGCCAGACGACGTCGTGCGGATGACCGAGCAGCGCCGCCGTCGCCGGCCCGCCGTCGCCGTCGCGGCCGGTGCCGCCGTTGCCCGCGACGGTGCGGATCGTTCCGTCCGCCTCGACCACCCGGATCCAGTTGTCGTACTCCGCGATCGCGATCCGCTCGTCGTGGTCGACGTCGATCCCGGTCGCGCCGGCGAGCTGGGCCGCGGTCGCGGGACCACCGTCGCCCGTGTGGCCGCGCGTGCCGGTTCCCGCGACGACGACCTTCCGGTTGCCGTCGAGGCGGTAGACGCGGTCGAGCGAGGCGACGTAGAGGCGGTTCGTGTCGTCGTAGCCGAGCCCGACGACGGCGTCCGGGAAGCCCGACGCGACGATCGTCCGGCGACGCGTGCGCAGGTCGACGCGGACGACGCGGCGCAGCTGCCGGTCGCCGACCACGAGCGCGCGGCCGTCGGGCGTGAGCGCGAGCGGCCCGGGAACGGCGATCCGGATCGGCTTCGGCTTCCTCGGCGCAGCGTCGGCCGCCCCGCAGCCGACGGCGAGCACGAGCACGAGCGTCGAGGCGGACAGGCGGCGCACGGTTCCGGTACACCGGCACCCGCGTGCAGGTCACCGCAGCGAGGCCGCCAGCTCGAGCGCGCGCTCCCTGGTCACGTCGGCCTCGAGCCGGTAGAGCAGGTCGCCGACTCGCCAGACCAGCACGTTCCCGGCCAAATAGCCCTTCATGTCGTAGATCTCCTCGGAGCCGTCGGGCGCCGCGTACCAGACGCCGTGGTCGGCACCGTGGATCCAGAGCGCAGGTGCCCCCGCCACCTCGGCCGGCTCCGCGGCCGCGTTGAACGTGAGCACCTTGTAGAACTGGTCGCGCCCGCTCGTCTTCCATTGGCTGAAGACGAGCTCCGCGCGCTCGTCGTCGCCGCCGTAGACCGCCGTGACCATGTCGCCCGGCAGGTCGACGAGCGAGTAGACGGCGTCCGGCTCGCCGAAGCCGCGCGGGAGCAACAGCGGGCGCCCGAAGCGGCGCTCGGCCTCGTCGAGCCCGACCTCGACGCCGTAGTACGGCGTCTCCGTGTACGGGACGGCGGGCAGCGACTCGCGCTGCTCGATGTGCACGCCCGGGACGCGGTCGAGCAGGTCGCGCAGGGCGCTCCGCGCGCCCGGCGACGCGGCGAGGGTCACCGCACCGAGGACGGCCAGCAACACGGCGACGGCGACCGCGATCCGCGCGCGGCTGCGCGGCCTGCGCTCCGGCAGCCGGGCGCGGGCCGCCTGCGCCAGCTCCGGCGTCGGCGGGAAGGGATAGTGCGGCGCCGCGGCGCGCAGCCGCTGGTCGAGCTCAGGCGTCGACATCGAGCTCCTCCCGCAGCCGTTTCAGTGCCCGGTGGACGCGCATCTTCACGGCGCCGCGCCGCACGCCCAGCGCGGCCGCCGTCTCGTCGTCCGTGAGCCCGATGAAGTAGCGCGCGACGATCGCGACGCGTTCCTCGTCCTTCAGCCGCTCGATCGCGGCGAGGAGCTCGTCCCGCTGCTCGCGGTCGACGAGCTCCGCCTCGGGCGATCGGGCCGGATCGCCCAAGGCGGTCTCTTCGGCGGCCCGGTTGAGCAGGTGCGCGCGCCGCCCGAGCGTTCGCCGGCGGTTGCGGGCCTCGTTGGCGACGATCCGCAGCAGCCAGGGGCGAAAGGGCGAGCCCGTCCGAAAACGCGCCAGCGCGTTGTACGCCTTGACGAACGCTTCCTGGGTCACGTCCTCCGCGTCGGCGGCGGAGCCGACGATCGCGTAGGCGGTCCGATAGGCGACGTGCTCGTGCATGCGCAAGAGGGATTCGTAGGCATCCGCGTCGCCGCGCTTCGCACGCACGACGAGGTCGGTTTCCGGGGGCCGGCCCACCACCCAGTGAGTCCTACACCGGGCGCGGCCCGCGGGTCACGCGCCGGCCGGCTGCTCCTCGTCGTCGCCGACGTGTTCGTGCGCTTCCTCGATCTGCTCCTCGACGCGCTCCTGGTGTTCCTCCGCGCGCTCGAGTCCTTCCTCGGCCTCCTCGACCTTGCGACGCAGCTCGTCTTCACTCATGGAGTGAGCATGCCCGTTGGCCGAGCAGAGAGTCGGAGAGCGTGCCGCGCGCCCTCCGACTCTGCGTGCTGCTACGGGCAGGTGACGTCCGGGTTCCAGTGGGCGAACAGCCCCGCCGGGTTGTCACGCCAGATCCAGGCGTGCAGCGTGTGGAAACCCACGGCCGGAACGAGAATCACCATCTCCATTCCGAACACGGTCGGCGCCACGGCGGGCCCGGGCGGATTGGAGGCTGCGCCCGGGAGGACGTATTCCACAGCGGCGAGCTTGAGACGACCGCCTGGTTCTCGCGCGTAGACCAGGCCCTCGGGCTTCAGCTCGTCGACCACCAGGTCGTCGATCAGCGCCTTGTTGAAGTAGTGGTACCCCATCGCCCCGGCCGTCGGGTGTGCGACGCAGCCGGTGATGATCCGGTTGCCGAGGCCGTTCACGTACCCGAGCTCGTAACCGGCCTTGATCGCCTGCTCGGGCCAATGGAGGTTGAACCCCCGCCGGACCTTGTTCAGCAGAGCGATGTCCACGCCCCCACTGTGGGCGGCGTGCATCGCGGCCGGGCTCGATTCCGCGACATCGGGCGTCGCCAGCACGCTGACCCCGTACGCAGCCACGCCCACGATGCAGACGAGCACGAGCCACTTCACTTTTCGCATGGGACTCCTTCCGCGCTCGCTCGAGCGCCTGATAGTTGGCCTGTTCCTCCGCGGTCGGGTCGCAGCGCCAGCAGGACGCCGAGCGCGAGCAGCGTCGTCGCGAGCATCGCCGCAGCGCCGACACCGGCGTCCGTCCAGTGGAAGCCGTCCTCTGGGACGCTGACTACGATCGTGGAGGGCCGCTCACGGCTGGGATCGGGTGGGGAGCTCGTCCTCGCCTCAGGGCTCCACGCCGCCGCCACCGACAGCATCACCGCCAGCGCGACGCACGAGCTCGTGATCCGCATCCCACCACCTCCCTGCCGCAACGACCACCCGAACATGAACCGGCGCGCTTGCGCAGGGCTTGATCTCCGCTTGTAGAGCGCTTGAGAGGCGACGACAATGGGTCGCTTGGCCGGTCGCGACGACACGCTGGACTTTCGCCTCCTCGGCCCGTTCGAGGCGTACAACCGCGGGGAGCCGCTCGAGGTGGGCGCCGGCAAGCAGCGGGCGCTGCTTGCGCTCCTGCTCCTCAACTCCGGCGAGACCGTCTCCACGGACCGCTTGATCGACGCGCTCTGGGAGGACCGCCCGCCGGCGAGCGCACTCAACAGCGTCCACGTCTACGTCTCCCAGCTCCGCAAGGCCTTCGGGAACGGGCACCTGGAGACGCACGGGCACGGGTACCAGCTCGCGCTCGACCCCGAGCAGCTCGACCTCGGCCGGTTCGAGCGCCTGCACGCCGAAGGTCGAGAGCTCCTCGCCGAAGGCGATGCTCGGCGCGCGGCGGAGGTTCTCCGGAGCGCGCTCGTCCTCTGGCGGGGACCGCCGCTGTCGGACTTCGCGTCCGAGCCGTTCGCGCAAGGCGAGATCGCCCGCCTCGAGGAGCTGCGCCTGGCCGCTCTCGAGGAGCGGATCGAGGCCGACCTCGCCGTCGGCCGCCACGCCGAGCTCGTCTCCGAGCTCGAGGCGCTCGTCCGCGAGCATCCTCTGCGGGAGCGTCTACGCGCGCAGCTGATGCTCGCCCTCTACCGCTCGGGCCGCCAGGCGGAGGCGCTCGCCGCGTACCAGCAGGCACGCAGGCTGCTGGCAGAGGAGCTCGGCCTCGAGCCCGGGCGCACGCTGCAGGAACTCGAGGGCGCGATCCTGAGACAGGACGCGCAGCTCGATCCGCCCGGGCGACCGGTCGCCCGACTCCGCCCACCCCGACGCCGGAGCGGCGTCCTGATCGCGATCGGTGCCGCCCTGCTCTTGGCGACGGCAGCTGCGGTCGCCGTGATCGAGCGCGCGGGCGGAGACGCCGCGGGACTGAGCTCGGCTTCCGAGAACTCGGTGGCGGCGATCGACGCGAAGTCGAATCGGCTCGTGGCCGAGGTCCCCGTCGCTGAGCGGCCCGACGAACGTCGCGGTCGGAGAGGGGGCCGATCTGGGTGACCAATTCGCTGGACGCTCCGTCTCGCGGATCGACCCCCGAACGAGTCGCCTCGTCCAGCGGATCGACGTCGGCGGCGATCCGAGCGGGATCGCGGTCGGGGCCGGTGCGATCTGGGTGGCGAACTCCCTGGACGGCACCGTGTCCCGGATCGACCCGCAAACCAACCGCGAGGCACAGGTGATTCCGGTCGGTGTGACGCCGACAGCTCTCGCGGTCGGCGACGGAGCGGTCTGGGTGACGAGCGCGCAAGAGCGCAGCGTCACGAAGATCGACGCCGTCGCGGCCGCGTGGTCGACACGATCCCGACGGGCGCGCTCGGTCGCGGCATCGCGGTCGGCGGCGGGAGTGTGTGGGTCACGGACGAGTCGAGTCGGAGCGTCGTCCGCATCGATGCTCGGCGGGGCCGCGTCGTCGAGACGGTGGGCGTGGGCAACGGGCCGACCGGCGTCGCCGTTCGGCGACGGCTCCGTGTGGGTCGCGAACTCGCTCGACGGCACGGTCTCGCGCATCGACGCTCGCACGAATCGCGTCCTGGCCACGATCCCGGTCGGCGAGGGGCCCGACGGCATCGCGGTCGGACCCGACGTCGTCTGGGTGAGCGGTGAGTTCTCGGAGGCGGTTGCGCGCATCGACCCGTCGGAGAACCGAGTCGTCGAGCGGATCCCGATCGCGAACCGGCCGAAGGGGCTCGCCCTCTTCGACGACCGCGTCTGGCTCGCGGTCCAGGCCTCCGGCGAGGGCCACCGGGGAGGGCGGCTGGTCGTCGGGGCGAACGGGTTGATCGTAGGGCTCCATCGACCCGAGCTACATGACCTGGGCCGGCACGGAGTCGTCGCTGAGCGCGGCCTACGACGGTCTCGTCGGCCCTGCGCGACGCGGCGGTAGCGAGGGCGGCCAGGTCGTGCCGAACCTCGCGATCTCGCTGCCGGTGATCACGGCCGGCGACACGCGGTACGCCTTCCAGCTCCGCCGCGGCATCCGCTACTCGAACGGGATGCCCCTCCAGGCGAGCGACTTCCGCCGCGCGTTCGAGCGTGAGTTCCGTTCGGAGATACCACCCTCGTGGGCTCCCGCTCGTCGGAGCAGAGGCCTGCAGGAAAGAGCCGCGCAGCTGCGACCTCAGCCGGGGCATCCGGACGGACGACGCGACCGGGACGATCGTGTTCCAGCTCCGGCGGCCCGAGAGCGAGTTCATGCGGGGCCTCTACCTGCTCGCACCCATCCCGCGCGGCACGCCGGACCGCGAGCAGGGGACGCGTCCGGTCCCTTCGACCGGGCCCTACATGGTCGAGAGCTACGTGCCGAAGCGGCGCGCTGACGCTCGTCCGCAATCCGCACTTCCGCGTGCGGGCGCCGGCCCGCCCGGACGGGTTCCCCGACGAGATCGTCTTCAGGCTGGGCGGGCCGGTGAACGCCGGCATCGCGGCCGTCGAGCGAGGACGGATGGACGTCGGCGGCGTCTCGCTGGAGCACACCGAGGCGATCGAGGCGCTCGAGGACTTCAAGGCACGCCACCCGTCGCAAGCCCACCTGCACGAGGAGCAGGCGACGGTCCTCGCCTTCCTCAACGTGAAGCATCCGCCGTTCGACGACGTCCGGGTGCGGCGCGCGGTCAACTTCGCGATCGACCGCGCCGCGATCTCGGCCTCGTACGGCCCGGGATTCGCCCGGCCGACGTGTCAGCTTCGCCCGCCGGGCACCGTCGGCTTCCGACGCTACTGCCCCTACACCGCCGCTCCGGACGGGACGGGCGAGTGGAAGGCGCCCGACCTCGCGCGTGCCCGCCGCCTCGTCGCCGCTTCGGGGACGCGGGGCATGAGCGTGACCGTCTGGACCGTCCCCGGGCTTCTGGGAAGCCGGGCGCGCAGGGAGCGGTTCGAGCGCTCGACGACCTCGGCTACCGGGCGAGCATCAAGCAAGCCAAGGACCTCAACGCGTACGTCGCGACCGTGACCGACGAGAAGACGCGCGGTGTGCAGGCCGGGGTGATCGGCTGGTACGGCGTCACCCGAACGGCCCGCTCGCTCCTCGACATCTTCTTGTGCGAGTCACCCGACTGGAGCTTCTTCTGCGACCGGCGCTTCGACGCCCGGATCTCGCGCGCGCTCGAGCTGCAGGCTTCCGACCCGGACGCCGCGGTCGCGCCGTGGGCGAGGATCGAGCGCGACCTCGTCGACCTTGCGCCCTGGGTGCCCCTGTTCACGCCGGCGCACACGACCCTCGTCTCCAAGCGGGTGGGCAACTACCAGTACAACCCCGAGTGGAGGCTGCTGGTCGACCAGCTCTGGGTGCGCTAGCGACCGGCGCCCGGTGGGCGCTTGGTCGGCCGCTCGCCGGTCTCCTCCGGCTCCGACCTATCGGCGGCGGCTTTCCGGGAAGCCAGGCGCTTCTTGATCTTGGCCGGTGTCACGCCGTCCTCGGCGAGCCTGAAGAGGTCGTCCTCGGTCACCGAGATCGGAGACCGCTTCGTCGAGCGGGGGCGCTTTCCGGCTCGACGGGGCGAGAACGCTTTCAGGACGGCTGCCACCGCCTCCTCGGGGAGCGTTCCCCGCACGAGCTCGTCGACCTGGCCCTGGGTGAACGGCGCCGGTGCGCCGACCGCCTCGGCTTCGTCGTCGTGCATCACCAGACGTACATCTCCTTGACTCGGTTCGCGTCGACGAAGACGTTCACGTTCCGGTTTCCGTCCTTCGCGTGAGCCGCGAGGATCGTGAAGTTCGTGCACGCGTCGTCGTGGTCGTCGTGGAACTTCCGCCACGCGCCGTCGATCCAACCCCACGCGTTCGACCGTTCGGAGTTCGACCAGAGCGCGAGGACCTTCTTGTTGTTCAGCCACGGCATCGTCCTCCACCTCCTTTCGTCACTTGGGGCGCACGTCTCGGGTGCCCATCGCCTTGGCGCCCAGCTCGTAGATCTGATCGACGATGCGCGAGACCGCGCGCGGGGGCTCGTAGCCGGCCGTCTTCGCCTGCTCCTCGTCCGCCATGAAGACGACGGTCACTCCCTGCGCGCCGTCGCCGACGTGCAGCCGGCCGACGAGGCTGTCCGGGGGGATGCGTGGGCGCATCCTCGAAGCCGCGATCAGCCCCTCGACATCGACCAGCTTCAACAGGCTCGCCACGTCGCGAGCCGCGAGCTTCGCCCGCTTCGGCTCGAGCGTGAGTCCGCGGAGGCGGTCGCTCAGCCCCGCTTCGGCTTCACCGCTTCCCACGGCCGTGAACTGAAACAGGTAGCGGTCCTCGTGCTGGCCGCCCTCGATCTCGAGCCGAACCTGGAGGTCGCGTCGCGCTTCCGGCTTCTCGACTGCTTCGCGGACCTTCGCGGCCAGCTCCGTCGACGCGAACGGCGTGCCCGCGGGCGAGGCCTTGCTGGTCTCGTCGGGCTGCTCGTTCATACCGTGTAGATCGGTTGACCGAGCCGATCGCAGAACGGGCGGCAGAGGCGTTCGACGACCTCGGTGTTGTCGTCCATCACCGTCCCCGTGTTGACCGGGCTTCGGTTCGGGCAGGCGCTCGAACTGTACTCGTCGGGGTGACCGAGCATGTGTCCGAACTCGTGCGAGGCGACGTTCCCGCTGTCCTCGGTGTCCCAGTTCGTCATGTTGCTCTGAGCCGGGCCGACCATCACGCGGACACGATGGTGCTCCCCGGAGTCGACCCACTCGACGCGGAACGTGAGCGCGCAGCGTCCGATGCAGCCGGGATCGGTGCAGCAGCCGAAGCGGTTACTCCACTTGCTTTCGATGCCGGTTCGCCACCGGTCGCGGAGCGTGTCCATCGTCGCGTCCGTGATCCCGGCGTCGGGAACGAGCCGGATCCGAACCGTGATCTGGGTGCCGCGCTGCGCGTAGGCGGCCGTCCAGTTGAACGAACACTCGGAGACGGCGAAGCTGATCTCCTGGGTCGGCCCGACCACGCCGGTCGGGAAGTCGTAGATCTCGGTGATGTACGGGCGGCCGCCGCGCACCTCTTCGTGGACGGAGACGGCCCACTGCTCCTTCTTCGCAGTGGCAGCGATCGCCAGCAGGTTCGTGCAGGTGTCGTCGTTGCGGTCGTCCAGCTTGCGCCAGCCGCTCCCGCGCAACCAGACCCAGGCGTTCGAGCGCTCCTCGTTCGCCCAGAGGGCGTCGATGTACCGGCCACACGAGACGGACACGTCGCTAGAGCGTCCCGCGGCCGAATCGATGGACTTCCGAGAATGCTGCGGCCATCGTCTCTCCTGCCGCAGCTCGAGCGACCGTACCACCGCGCAGGGACCCGCATCAAGCAGTGCGACTGCCCCGCCGCCCGCCTACGAGCCGTTGAGAACCTCGGTTCTCAGGTGGGTGCTTAGTCGGCGCCTGACGCTTTCGCGCTTGCTACCGAACGTCGGCTCCCTTGGTGATGCTGTTGGTTCAACAGTTGGCCCGCAGGCGGGGGCGAAGCTCGGCCACCTTAGCGCGACGCGCCAAACCAGCGCGCGAGCCGCTCCGTACCTTCGATAGCTTCCGTTGCGTACACAACTTCAGGGGGGTTTGCACAACATGCGGATTGCAGCACTCGCGGCGCTTGCGTCGCTCGTCCTCGCGACGGCGGCCGGCGCGGAGCCGAGACCCTCGGCGTACGTCGTGCCCGGCCCGGCTGTATTCCCGGAAGGCGTCGCCTTCCAGCCGTCGACAGGCGCGTTCTTCGTCACCTCGACCGGCGACGGGACGATCTTCCGAGGCCACGTCTCGGAGCCGATGACCGAGATCTTCCTCGCCGGCGGCCAGGACGGCCGCACGACGGCCATCGGCCTCGAGGTCGACGACACCCGGCTCTACGTCGCCGGCGGCCCGACCGGGCGCCTCTTCGTCTACGACACCGAGACGAAGGCGCTGCTCGCGTCGTTCGCGACGGGCACCGGTGGGTTCCTCAACGACATCGCGACGACCAGGTCCGGCGACGCCTTCGTCACCGACTCGATGCGGCCGACCCTCTGGCGCATCTCGGCCGACCTGACGACGGTCGAGCCATGGCTGGACTTCACCGGGACGCCGGCCGCGTACACGCCCGGCTTCAACCTGAACGGCATCGTCGCAACGCCCGACGGCAAGTACCTGATCGTCGCCAAGTCGAACTCGGCCGAGCTCTTCCGGATCGACCTCGCGACGAAGGAGGTCGTCGAGATCACGACCGACGAGCCGACCGGCGGCGACGGCCTGCAGCTGCGAGGCCACACGCTCTACGCGATCGCCGGTGGTGCGATCGTCGAAGTGCGCCTCTCGGGCGACTACTCGTCGGGCGACGTCGTCTCCCGGACCACCGACCCGTCATTCCGATCGCCCACGACCAACGCGATCGCGCGCGGGCGGATGCTCGTCGTCAACTCGCAGTTCGCTCAGCGGCCGACGGGGACGCAGGTGCTCCCCTTCACCGTCTCGAGCGTGGCGATTCCGTAACGCACTCAGCGGCCGACGGCGTACCCCTGCATCCCGCGGGGGTTCGCCGCGGCCTGAGCACACACCGGAGGCGCGCGATCGCGCCTCAGCGCGTGTCGGGCCTGCGGTCGGAGACCGGGAGGGCGCTCGCTGGCGTCCGGCGGCGGCGGCGGTTGCGCGCGCGCCGGACGCCGCCGAGCACAGCGGGGAGGAGCCCGTTCGGGAAGAAGAGCATGACGAGGATCAAGATCACGCCCAGGACGCCGAGCGAGAGGACGCTCGGCGCCTGCGGGGGCAGGTCCCAGCCGAGCAGGCTCTCGTGCGTTCCGAGATCGCGCACGCGATGCTCGAGCCACAGGATTGCGACGGTGCCGACGACGGCGCCGTAGACGTTGCCGAGCCCGCCGACCGCGACCATCACCACGAACTGGAGGCTGAGAATGATGGAGAAGTCCTCGGGTCCGACGAACTGCGCGAAGAACGCGAACAGACCGCCGGCGAGGCCGGCGAGCGCCGCTGCGAGGACGAAGAGCCGCAGCTTGTAGGTCGCGACGTTGACTCCCGCGGCCGCGGCGGCGGGCTCGCTCGCGGCGACCGCCTGCAAGGCGCGGCCGGCGCGCGAGTGGACGAGGTTCGCCGACAGCAGGAGCGCGATCGCGACGATGGCCCACACGACGGCGGCGTGGGTGGCGCCGCTGATCGAGTGGCCGAAGACCTCGAGCGGCTTCGCGACCGTGACGCCGTACTGGCCGCCCGTGAACCGGTCCTGCGCGTAGAGCAGCGACAGCATGATCAGGTGGAAAGCGAGCGTCGCGAACGCGAGGTAGTGCCCCCGGAGGCGCAGGAGCGGTACACCGATGACCGCGGCGACGACTGCGGTCACGACCGGGGCGGCGGCGAGCGCGGCCAGCGGCGTGATCCCCGCCTCGAGGTCGACGAGACGCGTGTCGGGGTCGAGGCCGACGGTGAGCAGGCCCGACGTGTAGGCGCCGATCAGGAAGAAGGCGCCTTGTCCGAGCGAGACCTGTCCGGCGAACCCCATCAGCAGGGTGAGCCCGACGGTGACGAGCGTGTAGAGGCCCATGCGGTCGTAGAGGGCGAGGTCGAGCCGCGACAGCTGAAACGGCAGCCAGCAGGCGAACGCGGCGGCCGCCACGATCGCCGCGAAACGGAGCCAACCCTTCCCCACGCGGACACGCTGCGTCCCGGCGGCCGCTTCGGTGCTCAAATCGCGAGCTCCTTCCGGGAGCGCCAGCCGATCAGCACGAGCATGACGACGAGCGCAATCGTGAGGTTGTACTGCGGGTCGACGTAGCCGACCACGAGCTGCTCGACGATCCCGAGCGCGTAGCCGCCCAGCAGCGCGAGCCGGATCGAGGCGAAGCCTCCGAAGACGGCGGCGGCGAAGCCGTTGATCGTCAGGGCGAGGTCGGCGTTGTAGACGACCGGGACGGTGGGAGCGAGCAGCGCGCCGCCGACAGCGCAGAGCGCGCCGGCGACGGCGAAGGCGATCACCGCGATCGAGCGGACGTTGAGGCCGACGAGCTCCGCGGCGCGGGGCGAGTCGGCGGACGCCACGAGTGCCTGCCCGACGATCGTTCGGCGGAGGAAGAAGGTGAGAGCGACCGCCGCGATGAGCGCGACGGCCGCGATCAGCACGTATTGCGGCTGCACGAGGACGCCGCCGATGTCCCAGGCGTGCTCGGAGATGCCTGCGTACGAGCGCGGGACCTCGCCGAAGCTCGCGAGCAGGACAGCCTCTGCGGTGAGAGCGATGCCGACGGTGATCACGAGGCTCGCGAGGTGCGTAGTCCGTCCTCGGATCCCGACGGCGACGACCGCCGCGAACGTGGCGAGCACCGCCGAGAGCAGGACGGCGAGGACGATTGCCGGGAGCATGGGTATGTGCTGGGCGAACTCGAACGTGAACACGCCGCCGAGGACGGCGAACACCCCTTGGGCGAAGTTGACGATCCCGGTCGTCCGGTAGACGAGGACGAGGGCGATCCCGATGATCCCGAAGACGGAGCCCGTCGAGATCCCGACGACGACGAGCTGGAGGAACGTCGTCACCTGGGACCGCTCCCGCCTCCGAGGTAGGCGCTGCGCACCTCCGGCCGATCGCGGAGCTCCGAGCTCAACCCCTCGATGGCGATCCTGCCCGTCTCGAGCACGTAGGAGCGCTCGCAGAGCGAGAACGCCAGCACCGCGTTCTGGTCCACGAGCAGGATGGCGACGCCTTCCTCCTCGTTCAGGCGGACGAGGAACTCCGTTAGTTGCTCGACGACGAGCGGGGCGAGGCCGAGCGAGAGCTCGTCGATCGCGAGGACGCGGGGCTCGGCCATCAGCGCTCGCCCGATCGCGACCATCTGCTGCTCGCCGCCGGACGTGCGTCCGGCGGGACGCTCGCGCAGCTCGCGCAGCTTCGGCAGGAGTGTGTAGACCCGTTCGAGACGCTCCTGGACCTCGTCCTTCCGGCGGAGGTAGCGGAGCGTCGAGGAGATCGATCTCGAGGCTGAAGAATCGGCCGTAGGCTCCGAGCTGGAGGTTCGCCTCGACCGGGAGCGACGCGAACACGTGTCGGCCCTCTGGGACCTGGCTGACGCCGCGCCGGACGAGCGCGCCCGGCACAGCCCCGGTCACGTCGGCGCCGTCGACGCGGACGCGTCCGGACGAGGGACGGACGACCCCGCACACGGCATTCAAGAGCGAGCTCTTGCCGGCGCCGTTCGGGCCGATCAGAGCAACCCGCTCGCCGCGGTCGACGCGCAGCGAGACGGTGTCGACCGCGACCGCCTCGCCGTAGCGGACGACGAGCTCCTCGACCTCGAGCAGCGCCGTCACAGCGTCGCGGACCCCAAGTACGCGTCGACGACGCGCGCGTCCTCGCGGACTTGAGCGGGCGTCCCGTCGGCGATCACACGTCCCCTGTCGAGCACGATCACGCGGTCGGCGAGCGAGCCGACGAACTGCATGTCGTGCTCGACCAGCACCTGGGTCAGATCCGTGCGCTTCAGGTCGTTGAACGCCGCGACGAGCTGTGCCTTTTCCGCGGCGCGCAGGCCGGCGGCCGGCTCGTCGAGCAGGAGGACGCTCGGCCGCTGGGCCAAGGCGCGCGCGACCGCGAGCAGGCGCAGCTGGCCGAGCGGCAGCGCGGCGGCCGGCACGCGGGCGCGGTCGGCGAGACCGACGAGCTCGAGCGCCTCGTACGCGGCCGCCTGCGCGCGCCGTTCCTCGCGCCATTGCCAAGGCGGCCGCAGCATCCCCTCGAGAACACCCGCGCGGGTCCAGCGGTGGCAGCCGATCATCGCGTTGGCGAGCGTGTCGAGCGTTCCGACCGCGCGGGTCGTCTGGAAGACGGCGGCCAGTCCTGCGTCCGCGCGTCGGTGCGCCGTCCAGCGGGTCACGTCGGCGCCGTCGACCAGCACGCGTCCCGTGTCGACCCGGACGAATCCCGAGATGCAACCGAGCAGCGTCGACTTCCCGGCTCCGTTGGGGCCGATCAGGCACGTGAGCGAGCCGCGCTCGATGCGGAGGCTGACGTCGTCGACGGCGGCTACGGCGCCGAAGGACTTACCGACGCCGTCGACCTCGCAGGCGTACGAGGACGCCGCCTCCGTCACGTGCAGTGCTTCCGTTCGCCGGCTCGCCTACCTCTTCGTGAACGCCGTTCCGAACAGGGGCCTCGGCCTGCACGAAGCGATCCGGCCGGCCCACATGCTCGGCATCTGGATCCCGCTGTGGTTGACGCGCGAGAAGTAGAGCCTGCCGCCGGGCGTCGGTAGCCCGCGGATCCTCGTCTCGAGCGCGGTGTTGATGGCGCTGCGCGAGAAGCCGCCGCGCTCCATGGCCGCCTTGAACGCGTAGAGCGCCGTGGAGGCGTCGACGTTGAAGACCGAGATCGGGTGCTTCACGAGCCGCTCGACCAGCTGTCCGTGCACGCGGTTGGGGTTGCTCCTCGGCAGCGACCTCCAGACGTTTCCGAGGTAGCCGTTGACCAGCGCGCCGTTGACGTCCGGGCACGTGCCTTGCAGGAACTGCGGCGCGAGGTTCCCGCCCGTCAGGACGAGGCGCTGCGAGAGCTGGAGTTGGCGGAACTCCTTCACGATCGTGGCTGCGGCCGGGGTGACGGTCCAGAGCCAGAGCGCCTGGGCGTTGGAGTTCTTGATCCGCGTCAACTCCGCGGTGAAGCTCGTCGCGGTGGGCGCGAAGATGACGCTCTCGGTGATCGTGAAGCCGTAGGCGCGAACGAGTGCCTGGACCTGACCGACGCCGTCGCGTCCGAAGCCGCCGTTGTCGCCCATCAGCGCGATCCGGCGGATGCCCTGGCGCCGGAGGTACTGCGCCATGCTGTAGGCGTACAGGCGCGACGTGGGCAGCGCGACGTAGACGTACGGCCGCGGCGGATAAACGATCGTCGTCGGCGGCGAGAGCGCGATGAACGGGATCTGACCCGTCGTGGCGAGCGGTGCGGTTGCGACAGCAGCCGCCGCGTTGCCGGAGCCGAGGATGCCGACGTACTTCGAGTCGCCGATGAAGCGTTGGACGTTCTGCACGCCCTGCGACGGGTTCGAGGCGTTGTCGAGGACGTCGACGACGACTCTGCGTCCCTTGATCCCACCGCGGGAGTTCCAGTAGTTGACGAGCGCCGTCACGGTTTCGCGGTCGCCCTGGCCCACGACCGCCTGAGGGCCGGTCAGCGGCGTGTCCATGCCGAGGTAGACGGTGCCCCTGAACGCCTGCTCGTCCTTGGCGAAGCCTGTCAGCAGCGGCAGCACCGCCACGCAGGCGAGGACGGTCAGCGCGATGGCGAGCCTTCTTCTCATCCCGTGCTCCTTGGTCTCGGGGACGCTTGGCCGACTTGGGGCGGACGTCCGGTTTCCGTGTGCGCGACTCTAGAGGGTCCGCGCGCCCAATGGAAGGGAGCCTGATACACGTACGTCCGCGGCCTGTGTCAGGTTTGTTGATCAGTATCAGGTAGTCTGATACGGTCGCCGGACTGGAGGTAGGGGCAGCGCACTGCGCGCCGGCCCGTGGGGCGAGACGGAGGCGTGACCAGGCGTCTCCGAAGGAGGGGTAACGATGGTGCAAGCTCTCTTTGGAGGGCGGCGTCTCCGGTCCGCGGTGACGGTCGTCGCGCTCGCTGTCGTCGCATCGGCGTCCGCCGGTCAGGCGCTCGCCCAGGGGAACGCAGGCGGTACGCCGACAAGCGTCGGCGCGATCAGCGTGCTGTCGAACCGCGCCGACCTCATCTCCGGCGGCGACGCGCTGGTCCGGATCGACCTCGGCGACGCAACCGCCGCGTCGGTGAAGGTCGCCCTGAACGGGACGGACGTGACGAGCGCCTTCGCCGTCCGCGAGAACGGCCGCTACGAGGGGCTCGTCACCGGGCTCCAGGTCGGCCCGAACGTGCTCGTCGCGCGACCGGAGGGCGGCTACGGCCGCCAAGTCGTGATCCGAAACCACCCGATCGGCGGCCCCGTCTTCTCCGGGCCGCAGGTGACGCCCTTCTTCTGCAACCCGAACGCGTCGAGCCCGCCGCTCGGCACCGCGATCGACGCGCAGTGCAACGCACCGACGAGGGTCGAGCTCCTCTACCGGAACACGGCCACGCTGCCCCAGTTCGTCCCGTACGACCCGGCGAGCCCGCCGCCGGCCGCATCGATCGCGCAGACGACCACGGACGCGGGCAAGACGGTCCCCTTCATCGTGCAGCGCGTCACCGGAACTGCGAACCGCGGCATCTACCAGATCGCGGTGCTCGTCGACCCGACGAGGCCGATCGAGCCGTGGTCGACGAGCCAGCCGTGGAGCAGAAAGCTCTTCCATCCGTTCGGCGGCGCGTGCGGGAACCAGCACGTTCAGACCGCGCCTGGCAACGTGCTGCAGGCGGCGCAACTCGGGCTCGGCTTTGCGGTCGCCACGTCGAGCCTCAACATCTACGCGAACAACTGCAGCGACCTGACCTCCGCCGAGGCGACGATGATGACGAAGGAGATCGTCGTCGAGCGCTACGGGCCGGTGCTCTACACGATGGGGAGCGGCGGCTCGGCGGCTTCGATGCAGCAGCACCTCCTCGCCGAGAACTACCCCGGCCTCCTCGACGGCTTGAGCACGAGCCAGGTCTTTCCCGACCACCTGACGCAGGTCCTCGGCTCGCTCGACTGCCGGCTCCTCTACCACTACTTCTGGCCGACGAGCCCACTCCTCAATCCGGGACACGCCACCTCGCCGCCGAACGCGCTCTTCCCGACCGCCGCCTCGCGGCTGCCGGTCTGGGGGAGCAACCCCACGAACCCGGACAACCTCTGCGGCCAGAAGATCCTCGCCTTCGGCGCCGACCGGACCGAGCTGCTGCCGGCCTCCGGCGTCGGCTGCGGCCTGCCCGCCGCGCTGATCTGGAGCCCGACGAATCCGACGGGCGAGCGGTGTGGGACGTTCGACTTCCTACGATCGGTCTTCGGCGTCGTGGTGACGGCCGACGCGCCGAACGGAAAAGGCCGCAGCGCAACCGACAACGCCGGCGTCCAGTACGGACTGCGCGCGCTGCTCGCGGGCGAGATCACACCGGAGCAGTTCGTCGACCTGAACTCGAAGATCGGCGGCATCGATATCGACGGCAACTTCACGCCGGAGCGCAAGACCGCCGATCCGGCGGCGCTCGAGATCCTCTACGGCACCGGCCGCATGAACAGCGGCAGCGGCGCCGCCGACATCCCGGAGATCGACAACCGCACGGGCTTTCAGATGGACGACACGGGCTTCCATCCGGCGTTCGAGACCTTCTCCTACCGCGCGCGGCTCGACCGCTCGAATGGACATCACGCAAACCAGATCGTGTGGCTCTCGCGGCCCGGAGGAGTCGTCCCGTCGCAGTTCGACGGCCTGCGGCAGTGGCTCGACAACCTCGCGGCCGACACGAGTGGAGACCCGCGGTCGGTCAAGGTGCAGCGCGCGAAGCCGGCCGACCTCGTCGACACGTGCTTCATGGCGGGCGGGGTCCGCGGCGACATGACCTGCAACGGCACGTGGCAGCACTACGGGGCGCCGCGGATCGCCGCGGGCGGGCCGCTCACGCAGGACGTGATGAAGTGCCAGACGAAGCCGCTCTCACGCACCGACTACGGCGTGATCGCGTTCACGGACGACCAGTGGGCACGCCTGCAGGCCGCCTTCCCGACCGGCGTGTGCGACTACACGAGGCCCGGTGTGTCGCAGCGGCCGCCGAAGGCCCGTTGGCTGACCTTCGAGAACGGTCCCGGCGGGCAGCCGCTCGGCCAGGCGCCTGTCTCGAAGGGGCCGGCCGAGCTCCTCGACGACCTGACGGCGCTGCTGGCGTCGTACGACCTGGACAAGCAGGAGAACGGGAAGCTGCTGCGCTCGCTCGAGCAGGTGGGACGACAGCTGCCGAAGGAGCACACGCGGATCGTGTGCGACGAGCTCGCCGAGTTCGTGGCGACTGCGCAGAGCGAGTCCGGTCGGAGCCTGACCGCGGGTCAGGCCGCGCAGCTCGTCGCCGGAGCCCGCGACATCCAGGTGCTGCTCGGCTGCTGAGTCGACGTTCGGCGGAAGGGGGAGGCCGTCCTCTCCCTTCCGCCGAGGTCGTCAGTCAGTCGTTCGGGAAGCCGGCGTGGAGCGAGCGCACGCAGCTCTTGAGCGCCTCGAGCAGCGCCGTGCGCTCCGCGGGCCCAAGCTCGCGCATCATCTCCTCCTCCATCGCAGCGACGGCGTCTTCGCAGACCGCGAGCACGCGACGACCCTTCGCCGTCAGCGTCGCCGGGAGGACGCGCCGGTGATTCGGATGCGGCGCCCGCTCGATCAGCCCCGCCCGCTCGAGCGCCTCGATCACCTCGCTCATCGACTGCGGCGTCATGTACGAGCGGCGTGCGAGCTGCGCGTTCGAGAGGCCGCCGCGGCGGCGGCCCAGCACGCTCAGCGTCGTGTATTGCAACGTCGTCAAGCCATGCTCCCCCACACGCTCGTTGATCGCCTGGCGGAGCGCCCGCTCGAGCCGGGCGACGACGTAGCTGACGTGCGGCTCTTCGCCGACCTCGTCGTGGAGCTCGTCGGCGGAAGCGGGGTGCGCCACACCGGCCATCGTCGCATACGGGTGCTTTGTCACGACAATCCGAGAAGACGGGCCGCGTTGTCCTTCAGGATCAACGGCCGGACGTCGTCCTTGAAGTCGGCCTGCTCGAAGTCGGAGAGCCAGCGGTCGGGCGTGATCATCGGGTAGTCGGAGCCGAACAGAACGCGATCCCGCAGCTGCGTGTTCGCGTAGCGGACGAGCTGCGGCGGGAAGTACTTGGGCGACCAGCCGGACAGGTCGATGTAGACCTGTCGCTTGTGCAGCGCAACCGAGATCGCCTCGTCCTGCCAGGGAAAGGACGGGTGGGCGAGCACGATCTTCAGTTCGGGGAAGTCGACGGCGACGTCGTCCACGCACATCGGGTTCGAGTACTTGAGCCGGATGCCGCCGCCGCCCGGCAGGCCGGAGCCGATCCCCGAATGGCCGGTGTGGAAGAGCGCAGGGACTCCGGCCTCCTCGATCGCCTCGTAGAGCGGGTAGAACGCTCTCTCGTTCGGAAAGAACGCCTGGATGTTCGGGTGGAACTTGAAGCCGCGCACGCGGTAGTCGCGGACGAGGCGGCGCACCTCGTCGACCGCGTTGGGTCTGTGCGGGTCGACGGATGCGAACGGGATCAGCACGTCGGGGTTTGCAGCGGCGACCTCGGCGATCTCCTCGTTCCGCACCGCGGCGCGACCCGTGACGGTCTCGGCGTCGACGGTGAAGACGACCGCTGCGATGTTGCGTTCGCGGTAGTACGCCGCCACGTCCTCGACCGTCGGCTCGCCCCCTTCGCCGAAGTACTTCTTCGCCGCGTCCCGCCATTCCGGACGGAGGCCGTCCTCGCCCGTCCGGCCGACCTCGGCATGCGTGTGGAAATCGATCGCGCGGACCGAGGCGACGTCGATGGTCACCGCAGCTCCGCGCGCCCGTCCTTGATCACGGCCTTGCCGTCTCCGCCGAGCGCGTCGAAGCCGAAGCCGCCGTCGACGCGCCAGAGACGGGTCGTCACCGTGTCGCCGGGAAAGAGCGGCGCCGAGAAGCGCACGGCGAGGCGTCGCACGGTGCGCGGATCGTCGACGCCCGCCGCTTCGAGGACGGCACGACCGGCGAAGGCCATCGTGCAGAGGCCATGGACGATCCTTCCGGGCAGCCCGACCGTGCGGGCGAACTCGTCGTCGAGGTGGATCGCGAAATCGTCGCCCGAGGCAGCGGCATAGCGAACCGTCTGGTCGTCGGCGACGGGATAGGCGACCTCTGCGATCGGGTCTCCGTCGCTCTCGAGGCGGTGGTCCGGCGCACGCTCGCCGACGCTGCGTTCAGCCTCGACGCCGCGGAAGAACTCCGTCACGTACTGCTCGTTGACGAGCGTGCCGTCGGACATCCGCGTCTCCGTCTTGATCACGAGCGACGTGCCGTTCGGACGGCCGAGCAGGGCGACGGGCGTCGCCTGCGACACCAGCGTCATCCCCGCCTCGATCGGCCGGTGAAGCAGCATGTCGTGCTCGTAGTGCACGACCCGCTTGCGCGCCTCGTCGGAGGCGACCGCCCGCGACGCGGGCGCGATCGCGTCCCAAACCGGGACGATCGCGAACACCGGGCCGCCGGGAGCATCGTCCGTCGCCTCGGCGTAGGCTCGGAGTGCGGCCGCCGACACTTCGTAGCGTCGCCCGTCCCCGGCGCGGCCAATCGCATGGACGTCGAAGCTCAGGTCGTCATCCCGGTCGTCTGGCCGCCGCTCGCAGTGAGCACCTGGCCGTGCACGAAGTTCGACCACGGCGAGCAAAGGAAGAAGATCGGCCCAGCGGCGTCCTCCGCCGTCGCCGGCCGGCCGAGCGGGATGATCGTCGGCGCGAGCTGGCGCATCTTCTCCGGGATGCCGAGCCGGATCTCCTGCCCGTTCTTGACGAACGTCTCGCCGCCGCCGCCCTCGTCGGATGCCGCCGTCAGGCGCGTCTCGACGAACCCGAACGCAACCGCGTTGACATTGACCCTGAACGCGCCCCACTCGCGCGCGAGCGTCTTCGTCAGGCCGACCAGGCCGGCCTTCGCAGCCGAGTAGTTCGCCTGCCCGAGGTTCCCCTGCGTGCCCGAGATCGAGGCGACGTTGACGACCTTGCGAAAGATCTCGCGACCGGCCTCGCGGTCGGCTTTGCCCGCGTCGCGCAGGTAGGGCGCGGCGGCGCGCAGGACCCTGAACGGGACGACGGTATGGATCTCGAGCATCGCCCGAAACTGCTCGTCGCTCATCTTGTGCGCCATCCCGTCCCAGGTGTAGCCGGCGTTGTTGACGACGATGTCGAGCTGACCGAACGCGTCGACCGCTCGCCGTACGAGCTCTTCCGGCACGCCATCCTGCGTCAGGTCGGCGCCGAAGACCGCGGTCTCACCCTCGATCTCCGCCGCCGCCTGATCGGCCAGCTCCGCGTCGAGGTCGTTGACCAGCACGCGCGCGCCATGCTCGGCGAGCAACTCGGCCGTGGCCCGACCGATCCCGCGGGCGGAGCCCGTGACGATCGCAGCCTTCCCGTCGAGCACACCCATCTCTCTTCCTCCTTCGCATGCCGGGGGAATCAGGCTACCTGATAGTCTCGGCAAGGCCCTCGGGGTCCGCGCGCTCCCGCTCCCGCCGGAAGTGCGATCGTCATGCACGATGAACCTGGCCGACATCGTCGCGGACTCCGCCGCGCAAGCCCCGGACCGGCCGGCGCTGTACTTCGAGGGAGAGACGGTCAGCTACACCGAGCTCGACCGTCGCATCACCGAGGCGGCTGCCGCGCTCGCCGCCCGCGGCGTCGGGGCGGGCGACCGCGTCGCGCTGAGGCTCCCGAACTCCCCCGCGTACGTGGCCGCGTTCTTCGGCGCGCTGCGCGCCGGCGCGGTCGTCGTGCCACTGAACGTCCTACTCGCCCCGCCTGAGGTTGAGGAGCGCGTGCGAGCCTCGACGCCGCACGTGGTCATCGACGACGAGCTGCCCGTCGGCGGCGGGGCGAACGCCGGAATCGTCGAGCGCGAGGACGACGAGCCGGCCGTGATCCTCTTCACCTCGGGTACGTCCGGGCGGCCGAAGGGCGCCGTCCTCACCCACGGCAGCATCCGCGCTGCAGCCCGCAACGCGGCGGAGGCGCTGGTCCTCGGCCCGGACGACGTCGTGCTCGGGGCCGCGCCGTTCACGCACGTGCTCGGACAGTCCACCGGGCTGGTGTCGACCTTCCTTGCAGGCGCCGCCGTCGCCGTCGTCCCGCGCTTCGAGGCGGAACGGACGCTGGCGACCATGACGGCGACGCGGACGACGATCTTGCTCGGCGTGCCGACGATGTGCATCGCGCTCTGCCAGGCGGCACGGGACGCGAGCGAGCTGCCGCCGATCCGCATCGCCCACGTCGGCGGCGCCGCCGTCCCCATCGAGGTCGCGAACGACTTCGAGCGCACGTTCGGCGGCGAGGTGCTCGAGGGCTACGGGCTGACCGAGCTCAGCGGGATCGCGACGATGTACAGGGTCGGAGAGCGTCGAAAGCCCGGATCGGTCGGCAAGCCGCTCGGCGGCACCGAGATCCGCATCCACGAAGCCGTCGACGGCGTCGGCGAGGTCCAGCTCCGCGGCCCGTCGGTCATCGCCGGCTACTGGCAGGACGAGGAGGCAACCCGCGAGGCGATCGACCACGACGGCTGGTTCTCGACCGGCGACGTCGGCTACCTCGACGATGAGCGCTACCTCTTCCTCGTCGACAGGAAGAAGGACCTGATCGTCCGCGGCGGCTACAACGTCTACCCCCGCGAGGTCGAGGAGGCGCTCTACGCCCACCCCGACGTCCTCGAGACTGCCGTCGTCGGAATCGCGGACGAGCGACTGGGCGAGGAGGTGGCGGCGGTCGTGGTCAGGCGCCCCGGCGCGACCGCCTCCGCCGACGAGCTCCAAGCGTGGACGAAAGAGCGGGTGGCCGCGTACAAGTACCCACGCCGGATCGTGTTCGCCGACGAGCTCCCGAAGGGGCCGACGGGCAAGATCCTGAGGCGCGCGATCGACCGCGACGCCCTACGTTCCGGCTAGGTGTGGCTCAGAGAGAAGCCGACGCCCTTGACCGCGAGGAGGGGGTCGAGCGGGGTCTCGTAGCCCTTTAACGCGACGGCGATGCTCCACCCCGCTCGCGAGCAGGCGGAACTCGTGGCCGGCGTCGTGTCTCAGTGAACCAACTTCTCGAGAAGCAGTAGCACGACTGTGCCGAGCGCTCCATCGATCGCGGCAAAGAGGCCAGCGCGCAGCCATGTCCATCCGGCGCGACGGCCGGCGACCAGTGCCCACCCGGAGATCTGGAGGACGGCCGCACCGAGCGCGAGCTCTGCGCCCGTTTCCCGGGACCAAACGCCGGCCCAGGCGAGGGCGAGGAGGGCCGTAGGAACGACGGCCGCTTCGACCAGAGGCCACTCGCGACGGGCAACGACGAGAACGTCCCGTCGCCGGAACTCCTCTCCTGCCGAGATCTGCTCGCCGATGACCTCCGACCACCAGTGCGCGAGCCAGAAGACGACGGCGGAGGCGAGCGCCGTCGTCGTCATGACTTGCGCGTCTTGGCCGGCCTCGAAGGCGACGCCGACGACGGAGGCCACGAGAAACGACCCGTAGACGGCTGCGCCGAACCGGACGTTGTCGCGTCGGGGCGCCGCGAGGAGGCGGCCTCGGGCCGGCTCGACCGTCGCCGTCACGAGCTTGCCTCACCGCGGCGCGGGGCGGTGGCGTTCGTCGCATCGTGGAGCGACGCGACTGCCTGGTTGACGCCGACACCGCCTGGCGTCAGGGACGCGACGACGGACCGCATCTGGCTCACCTCCGAAGGGGGCGGCCGGCGCCTCACGCCGGCCGCCCGATCACGAGCGGTGGGTCGAGCGTCTGCATCAGCGTCGTCCTGCTTCTCACCCGTGGGGGATGGGCTTCGGTCGGAGAGGCTGCTGGAAGCGCTCTTTCAGCTCACCGACCACTCGCCGTAGCTCGACCGCCAGCGCGATGTCGAACGTGCCGCGGACGAGCGCGAACGCCGCGACGAGCGCCAGCAGCGCGATCGCCCCGTCGCCCGGCTCGACGAACATCACGACGCCGAACGCGGCGAGCACGATGCCGCCCATCGCGACCAGCACCGTCCGCGTGCCGCTGAGCGGCAGCACGAACGCCGCGACGAGCTCGGTCACGCCCGCGGCGATCGCCCAGAGCGCGATCGCATAGAGGAGCGCCTTCGCCGAGAGGTCGGGCCAGAACAGCACGGCCACGCCGACGACGAGCCCGAGGATCGCGTGCACGGCCAGCCAGACACGCTGCTGCCTCGCCGCGCCGGGCAGCATCCATGCGGCCACGCCGGACATGAACCCGCTCGCGAGCGCGAACGCGCCCACAACCGCGACCATCGCCGTGAGCCCGATGTCGGGCCACACGAGCAGGACGAACGCGAACGCGATCGCGATGGCGCCGCGCAGGGCCAGCAACTTCCAGGCGCGGGCGAAGATCCGCTCGCCCTCCTGAAGCGCCGAACCGGGGTCGTGTGTCGATTCCGTCTTCATGTTCTTCCTCCTTTGTCTTGTCGGGCCACGTCGGCCTTGTTCCTCAGCTCGTCGAGCTCGGCCAGCACGCGCGTCTTCGCGTCGGGCCAGCCGCCGGCGGCCTCAGTGCCGACGTAGGTCAGGCTCCTTCCGATCGAGACGCGGCGCTGCCGGAGCTGGGCGATCTCCGCCTCGGCCCGCTCGCGCGGTGCCCCGGTCTTGGCCGCGGCCTTCGCCTGCATCCGGTCCAGGTACGCGTCCCAGCGGCGCAGTTCGGCCTCGAGCGCGTCCGTGAACTGGTCCTCTGTAGCGGCGAACTCCGCCGCCACCCGGTGCTCGGCCAGCTCGAGCTCGTTGTCGAGCTGCTCGAACGTCTCGTCGAGAGCGGCCTCGCACTCGCGGGCCGATGCCCGCGCGGACTCCTCTTCGCGCCGAAGCCTCTCGATGTACCGCTGCATCCGCGACGTCGCGTCCGGCGAGCCGAGCTGGGCCTTCAGCTCGAGGCGGTCGATGCGGCGGCGCACCTCGCCGAGGTGTTCGTTGGTGGCTGTCGCCATGGGGCTCCTCTCCCGTGCTTACCGATGCACGCAAGCGTGCGCCTCGCCGCTGCCAGACCGCTGCCGTCGCCTGCGCCGCCGCTGCCACTCGGCGTACGCGGCGCTACGGCCGGTTCACACAGGCGCGACTGCGGCAGCCGTTATGGGTTGGGCATCGCCGAGGTCGGCGAGTCCGGCCGACGCGGCCGCGGCCGGGTCCTCGGCCAGCGCGAGGAAGAGGCTCTCGCGCGGCCCGTGCCGGCGCGGACGCGTCGACCACTCGAGGACGTTCCGGTACAGCTTCGCGGCGGTGTCGGTGTCGCCGGCAGCGGCGAGGATGCGGCCGAGCTCGACGCGCGCATGGGCGGCGGCCCAGTCCGCACGCGCTCCCTCGGCGGTTGCGAGGGCGCGCCGTTGCAGCTCTTCGGCGTTGTGCAGGTCTTTGCGCGCAAGGGCGCATGAAGCGAGCCCGGACAGGGCGAAAGCGGCATGGTCCAGGAAGCCTGCGTCGCCCGCGAGATCGAGTGCGCGAAGGTACGCGTCCGTGGCGGCGTCGCCGTCGTTCCGCCGCTCGGCGACCCACGCATCGAGCAGCATCGCCGGGACGTGGAATGCGTCGAACCCGATCGCATCGGCGTGGCGGTGCGCGTCCGCCGCCATGGCCGCGACCGTGGAGGCGTCTCCGACGGCTGCCGCGATCTGCGCACGGAGGAGGCTGGCGACTGCGGACGACCAGTGATCTTGGCCTCCTTCGAGGGTCGCACGGGCCTGCTCCGCCAGCGTGGCGCCGCGGTCGACGTCGCCGGCAGCGGCGACGGCAAGTGCGAGCGTTGCCTGCGCGAAACCGACTTGCGGCGCGTCCGTGCCAGTCGCTTCGAGCGCGAGCGCACGCTCGCCGATCTCGATTGCCGCGTCGAGGTCGAGCTCTTCGGTCGCGAGGAAGCAGAGACCGCCAAGCGCGTCGAGCCGCCGATCGAACGGAATGTCGTCCGACGCCTCCGCGAGCGCGAGCTCGACGAATCGCCGCCCTTCGGTCACGCGCTCCACGAGCGTGAAGTACCAGGCGAGCGACGCCAGGCGGGTGGCGATCCCCTTGTCGCTTGCATCGCGAGCGTACGTGAGCGCGGCCCAGAGATTGTCGTGCTCGAGGTCGAGCCGGCGGACCCAGGTCTGCCAGTCGCGTCCGCGAAGCTCCCCCCACGCTGCGTCGGCGAGCGTCGCGAAGTACTCGGCGTGCGCCCGCCGAGCGGCGGCGAGACGGCCGCCCTCGGCAAGACGCTCGAGCGCGTAGTCCCGCACCGTGTCGAGCAGGTCGTAGCGCGCACCTTCGGCGGGGAACGACACGGAGAGGATCGACTTGTCGACCAGCACGCCGAGCAGGTACGTCACGGTCGCCTCGTCGAGCCCTTCGCTCCCACCGACGGCGTGGAGCGACGGCAACGACGCGCCGCCGCGGTGCACCGCGACCTGGTGGAGCAGCGCCTTCTCGTCCGCGTGCAAGAGGTCGTAGCTCCACTCCACGAGCGCCCCGAGCGCGGCGCGGCCCGCGTCCGACGCCGGCCGGTCGCGAAGCAGCCCGAGGCGGCGCTCGACGACCAGCAGGAGCTCCGCGAGCCCGAGAGCGTTGAGCCGCGCAGCGGCGAGCTCGATCGCGAGCGGCAGTCCGTCGACGTGACGGGTGATCTCGCCGACGATCTCGGCGGCGTCGGCGGTCAGCTCGAACCGCGGCCGGGCAGCGCGGGCGCGCTCGAGGAAGAGTTGAGCCGCCGGTGAGGCGGTGCCGTCGGTCGACTCCGGGTCGGGCAGCGCGAGCGGCTCGACCGTGACGCGAACCTCGCCCAGAAGGTGGAGCACCTCACGGCTTGTCGCGAGTACCCGCACGCCCGGACACTCGGCGAGCACGGCCGCTGCGACTCGCGCCGCCTCCTGGACGACCGGTTCGCACGCATCGAGGAGGAGGATCGCGTTGCCGTCGCGGAGGCGCGCGACCGTGCGAGCGAGCGGGTCGGCGCCGCGAGCGTCGACGGCTACGGCGACGAGGCGGACGACGTCGTCGGAGCTGCCCGCGCGCGCGAGTTCGACGAGCCACGCGCCGGCGCGGGACTCGGCTTCGAGCGCGCGGGCGACCTCGAGCGCGAGCCGGCTCTTTCCGACCCCGGGCGGCCCTGTCAGCGTGACGAGCCGGTGCTCGCGCAGCAGCTCGACCACCTGGGCGAACTCCTGCTCGCGACCGATGAACGACGTCGACGCGGCGGGCAGGTTGCCGCGGCGCCTCGGCGCAACCGGGGCGGGGGCGATCGCGGGGTCGTGTGTGAGGATCGCCTCCTGGAGCCGGCGTAGCTCGGGGCCAGGCTCGAGCGCCATCTGGTCGGAGAGCACGCGCCGGGCCTCGCCGTAAGCCTCGAGCGCGTCGGGCTGGCGGCCGCAGCGATAGAGCGCGAGCATCAGCTGCCCCCACAGCCGCTCCCGGAAGGGGTTCTCCTCGAGCGCCGCTCGAAGCGCGGCGACGATCTCGCGATGGTCTCCGAGCGCGAGCGCCGCCTCGAACTGCTCTTCGAGCGCGTCAACTCGAAGCGACTCGAGCCGCCGCGCCTCGGCCCTGAACCAGGCCGCGTCCGTGAGCCCGTGCAACCCCGGGCCGCGCCAAAGCTCCAGCGCGAGGGCAACGGACTCGGCCGCCGCACCGGCCTCGCCCGCCCGCAATGCACCACGCGCCTCTCCGAGCAACTCCTCGAATCGCAGCGCGTCGACGGTCGCATCGGTCAGCGCATACCCATCGGGCGAGGCGACGATCGTCTCCTGGCCGAGCGCGGCGCGAAGACGAGCGACATGGTGCTGGACGGCGTTGCGTGGCGCGGCAGGCAAGTCGTCTCCCCACAACGCGTCGATCAGCGAGTCGACGCCGACGACGCGACCGCGGCTAAGCGCGAGCAGCGCGAGCAGACCCTGGCGCTTGCTGCCGCTCACGTTCGCCGGCCGTCCGCCGGCGAAGACCTCGAACGGGCCGAGAAGCCGAATTTCCAGGGAGTGGGTCATGCGGGCAGGGGTGCCTACACGCACCAGTCTGGCACCCTCGTGCGCGTGTGTGTAGGCCGAGAACGAGAGCGTTACGTCGCGACGGGCAGCGCAGCCTCGACGGGTGCGGCCTCGTCCTCGGCCGGCTGAGTAAGCCCGGCGGCGGCGTATGCCTGCGGCTGATCGAGCGTCTCGGCGCGGAGCAGTGCCTCGGCGAGCCCGTCTAGGCGGCCGCGGTTCTCGGTGAGGAGGCGGATCGCCTCGTCGTGTGCCTCCTCGACGACGCGCTTGACCTCGTCACTACCGCTGCGGCGCACCCGCCGCGTCACCGGTGCCCGCGTCGGCGGCCGAGGCAGCGACGAGCGGCGTCGCGGCAGCGCTCTGGCAGCGCCTTCGCGGACCGTCGGCTCCATGCTGCTGCTCTCCGACGGTCTCCCTGCGCGTCGCTTCCCGGTCGTAACCGTCGCCCGCCCTCATTACACGGCGGAGGGTCGGAGCTCGCGCCGCGTTGAACGCTGCCATGCGTGAGGTCGCCCTCTACGTCGCTGCAACCGCAGGAGCGCTCCTCTTGGGCGCTGCGCTCGGCTGCTTCCGGACGCCTCCGAAGCGGCTCACGGCTGGAATGCTCGCGTTCGCCTCCGGCGCGCTGGTCGTTGCAGTCGCGTTCGAGCTGTTCGAGCCGGCGCACCGAGCGGCCGGCCTTGGCCGTGCGTCCGCTGCGCTCCTCGTCGGCGCCTCCGCGTTCATCGTGGTCGATCTTCTGCTCCAGCGCTTTGCCGGGGCCGGCGCGGTCGGTCTGGCTCTCGTCGCGGCGGTCACGCTCGACGGCGTCCCCGAGAACCTCGCCCTCGGTGTCGGGCTTGCCGGGGGCGGTTCGTACGCGCTTCTCGCCTCGATCGTCGCCTCGAACTTCCCGGAGGCGTTCGGCGGCGCCGCCAACATGCGCCAGGGAGGCCTGTCCTCGCGCCGCGTTCTCCTCGTCTGGGGGCTGACCGCCGTACTGCTCGCCGTCGCCCTGGTCGCGGGCAGGCTCGGCGCGGATGTCGCGTCCGAGCAGTCGCTCGGCATGCTGTCCGCGTTCGCAGCGGGCGCGGTGCTCGCTTCGCTCGCCGACTCGGTGATGCCCGAGGCGTACGCCGAAGGCGGGCCGCTGGTCGCCTTCGCCACGAGCGCCGGCTTCCTCGTCGCCTACGCCCTCACGACGCTCGACTAATCGTCCGATGAAGCTGCCAGCCACATCGCAGAACCTCGAACGGGCCGCGGGATGGGCGTGGAGGCTACTCGTCTGCACCGCGGCGCTGGCGCTCGTCCTCGCGCTGCTCTGGTACCTCCGCGTGATCGTCTTGCCGATCGCGGTCGCGCTCACGATCGCTCCGGCGCTGTCGCCCGTTGCCTCGTGGTTCCGCCGCCGTCGGCACCTCGAGCGGCCCGCGGCCGCGCTCGCCCTGCTGACGGGTCTCGTGGTGGTGATCGGGCTCGTCGCCGTGGCGACGATCTCGGTCGTCGAGCAGTTCGACGAGCTCCGGGCGGCCGTCTCAACGGCGGTCGAAGACATAGCCGGCCAGCTCCAGGGCGAGCCGATCGAGCTGTCTGGAGCGCGAACCGACGAGCTCGAGTCGTCACTCGCGGATGCCTGGCGCGAAGCCTCTGGCTACGCCGCCGCCGGCGTGCAGACCGGGGCAGGCATCATGGCGGGCGTCGCTCTGGCCGTCGCGATGCTCTACTTCGTCCTGCGCGACGGCGCGGCTCTCTGGTCCGCGATCCTGCGCAGCGTTGGTCCCGAGCTGCGGCCCGCGATTGATCGTGCGGGCAGGCGCGCCTGGGAGGTGCTCGGCGGCTTCGTCCGCGGAACGGCGATGGTCGCCTCGATCGACGCGGTGCTGATCGGCATCGGGCTCTGGCTCCTCGACGTACCCCTCGCCTTCGCGCTCGCGGTGCTGGTGTTCATGGGCTCGTTCGTTCCCTACGTCGGCGCCTTTTTCTCCGGTCTCGTCGCGGTGCTCGTCGCCTTCGCGGACGGAGGCTGGCAGCTCGCGCTCGCGGTCCTCGGCCTCGTCATTGGGGTTCAGTTCGCCGAGGGCACGTTCCTACAGCCGATCATCCAGAGCCGCCGGGTCGACCTCCACCCGGCGGTGATCCTGCTCGCGGTCGCTGCCGGCGGCTCGCTGTTCGGGATCGCGGGCGCATACCTGGCTGTGCCCGTGACGGCAGTCGTGAGTGCCGTCTTCGCCTCGCTGGCAGCGGAAGAGTCGCGCTCCTAGCGACGAGGCAGCGGCGGACTCCCAGAACGGCAGCGGCATGGCAGCCGCCCCCGGGATGCTCGCGGCGACCCAACGAGCAAGGAGACGTGATGACCAGCACGATCACTGAGACGCAGACGACTCTCGAGCGGTGGACGGCCGATCCAAGACGAACGACGGTCGAGTTCGAGGTCAAGCACATGTGGGGCTTTCACACCGTTCGCGGCCGCTTCCGCCGCTTCGACGGCTCGTATGTCGTAGGACTGGCGGGCTCGCAGATCCAGCTGACGATCGACGCGGCGAGCATCGACACCGGCAACGCGACGCGCGACGAGCATCTCCGGTCGGCCGACTTCTTCGGCGTCGCCGAGCATCCGGAGGTGCGGTTCACGTCGAAGGACATCAGCGGACTGGGAAACGGACACGTGTACGTGAGCGGCGAGCTGGAGGCGGCCGGCACGACCATTCCGCTCGCGTTCGACGCATCGGTGCGCGTGATCGACGGCGAGCTCGAGCTCGAGGCGACGGCCATGGTCGATCAGCGCCACTTCGGCATGAGCCAGGGCCCGCTTCGCAACGTCCGGCCGCCGGCGAAGCTTCACGTGAAGACGCGCCTGATGCGAGAACGGCCCGAATAAAGCCTCGAACGCGACGAGGCCGACGCCGCGCCGGCGTCAGGGAAGCAGACCCGACGGGGATACACCCGGGTGGCGTGATGAGATCCTGACCCGCAGCGCGGAGGGCAGGATCTCGAATTCGAGCGGCGGGCTCAGATCGACCGCTTCGCCGTCGATGCCGGCGTGCACCGGCGCCGGCCCGTCCACCTCGAGCGAGGTCGCGGTCCACGCTCGCCCGGGCGTCCGGCCGGTGCCTGGCGCGTCGAGGACGATGACCCCGAGGCAGCCGCTGTCGAGCCTGGGCCTCGTGCCCTGCGCCAGCGGCCGATCGAGGGCGTAGCGATTGTTCGACACGAGGACGACAGCCGGATTACGGTGCTCGCGGCCCTGGTCGTCGACGAGGCGGAGTTCAGGTGCCGCCGCGCTGGGTCCGAGCACCTCGCGCGCCGTCTCTAACAGGGTTCGCGCCTTCGCGCCGCGATACGCCGGCTGGCGAACCGCCTCGCCGTAGATCCCTAGCGAGACGTTGTTGAGAAACAGGCGACCCTTCACGCTGCCCATGTCGATCAGGCGCTCGACGCCGTCGGTGAACGCCTCGAGCGCCCCGACCAAGTCGTGCCGGTCGACGCCCAGATCGAGCGCGAAGTGGTTTCGTGTGCCCGCAGGAACACAGACAAGTGGAACGCCGTGCTGCTGGGCGGCCGCTGCGACGACGGCGAGCGACCCGTCGCCCCCGGCGACGCCGAGTGCATCCGCGCCGCCCTCGACGGCCTCACGAACGAGCGCCGCCAGCGTCCGATCGGGCCCGATGACGCTCACCTCGATCCCGCGTTCGCGCGCATGCTTGGCCAGTTCCGCGCGCACGGCCTTTCCGCCGCCGGACGCCGGGTTGACGAACAACACCGGTTGTCGCGGCGGATCGGCGCGTCGCCAGCCACGGTGCACCAGCTGCTGATCGTGTCGGTTCATGTCAGTGGTCTCGCCGCTGTGTTCGTCGGTCTGCCGCCGTTGGACCGGGTTACGTCCGTCACATGGTGGCGCGTTGCGAACCCTCCTGACGCGCGAGCGCTGGCGCGCCGGATTCCTCCACGAGAGCGGTGTGGCAGCACCCGCGCCGGGCGTGGCAGCGCTTTGGCAGCGAGTGGGCGAGAAGGTGCGTGCGACAGGAAGATCCCACTCGAAGGAGGAGCAAATGGCTGAAGTCGAAAACGTGGTGGTCGTTCGGTTCACGGAGCCGAGCAAGGCCTACCAGGCGTTGAGCGTGCTGAAGGAGTGCGACGCCGAGGGTCGCATCGCGCTGCAGTCGGCGGCCATCGTGGAACGCACGGCGGAGGGCGAGCTGCGTGTCCCGGAGGGCACCGACAACATCGGCCTCGTGGGCACGGCGAGCGGCTCGCTGATCGGGATGCTCATCGGCGTCCTGGGCGGGCCGGTGGGTGTGCTCGTGGGCTGGGGCGCCGGCGCTCTGATGGGCGGGGCGTTCGACGTCGATCGCGCCGTGAAGTCGGATGAGGCACTCACCGCTCTCGGCAGGGCGATTCCGCCCGAGTCGACCGCTGTGATCGCGACCGTGGCCGAGCAGGCGGTCGAGGTGATCGACGGCGAGATGGCCAAGCTCGAGGGCGAGGTGACGCGCCGCCCGGTCGCGGAGGTCATGGATGAGCTCGAGGTCGCGGAGGAGGCCGCTGAGGCCGCCGCACGCGAAGCGCGGCGAACCCTGCGCGAAAAGCGAAAGGCCGAGCTGACCGCCAGCCTCGACGCGCGCGTCGGAACGCTGAAGGAGAAACTCAACATCTCCTGACTGCGACCCGCCGCTCCCGCGCTGATGGTGCCGGCAGGTGAGGATCGTTGTGTTGGGGCCCGCCGACCGGAAGGTCGGCGGGCCCCGAACGTCTGCGGTCGTGCGACGGCCGGTCCTCCTAGGCCCGAACCGCGCTTCGTGTGCGCGGGCGAATTGCCTCGAGTGGATCACGGCCCCGCGCGAAGGCGTCGACCCGGCCCCAGCGTCCGGGAATGTCGAGCAGCGCGAGGAGGCCGATGCTCTGCGGGAGCGCAGGATCGACGATCAAGTTGTCCCCGACCGGCTCGAGACCCAGCATCGTCCGGAGCAGCAGCAGCGGCGTCCCCGTGGACCATGCCTGCGGGCTGCACGCGGTCGGGTACTGCACCGGATACTTCGTCAGTCCGCGCTCGTAGCCGCCGAATGCCTCCGGAAGGCGTCCATCGAAGAACTCGGCCGCGTCGAGGATTCCGGCAGCGATCTGAGCCGCCTCTTGCTTGAAGCCGTATTTCCGCAGGCCCCAGGCGATGAAGGAGCAGTCGAACGGCCAGACGGTGCCGACGTGGTAGCCGATGGGGTTGTACCGACCTTCGCCCTCGGCGAGCGTGCGGACACCCCAGCCGGAGAAGAGCCGCGGGCCCATGAGGTGGCGGACGACCGCTTTCGCCTTCGACTTGTCGACGATCCCGCTCCAGAGCAGATGGCCGTTGTTCGAGGAGAGGGCGTCGACCTGCTTTCCCTCGTTGTCGAGCGCGAGGGCGAAGAACTCTCCGTCTTCGACCCAGAAATCGCGGTTGAAGCGGCGCTTGAGGTCGGCTGCCTGGTCCTCGAGCGCCTCAGCGAGCGCTGGATCCTTCCAGACCAGCCGTGCGAGGCGCGCACCACGGATCTTCGCGTCGTAGGCATAGCCCTGCAGCTCGCAAGTCGCCCGCGGGAACCCGGGCAGGCGCCCGTCGTGGTACGAGATCGAGTCCCAGGAGTCCTTCCAGCACTGGTTCTCGAGACCGGTGTCTTCGTTGCGGCGCTGGTACGAGACGTAGCCGTTGCCCATCAGGTCGGCGTACTCGTCGATCCAGCGGAGCGCGGCGCGCGCCTCGTCCTCGAGGTCGCGAACGAGCTTCCGGTCGCCGGTCCACCGCTCGTACTCGTCGAGCAGGACGACGTAGAGCGCGGTCGCGTCGGCGTTCCCGTAGTACGGGCTGTGCGGGCGCTCCTCAAAGGCGGTCATCTCGCCGTAGCGCATTTCGTGCAGGATCCGGCCCGGATCCTCATCGCGGAAGTCGTCACTGCGCGTCCCCTGCCAGGCGCCCAGCGCCTTCAACGTCGTCGCCGCCAGCTCCGGTGTGAACGGAAGCGCCTGCAGGCTCGTGAAGATGCTGTCGCGACCGAACATCGTCATGAACCAGGGCAGGCCGGCGGCCGGGAGGCTCTTCCCGCCTCCGACCACGGGGGGCGAGAAGCGCAGCGCAGCCAGGTCGACAAGGCTTCGGCGGTACGTGGCTTTCAGCGAGTCCGAGTCGGACTCGAGACGCGGCGCGTCGGCAAGCCACCGTTCGAGGCTGCGCTCCATGTTCGGTCGTGCTTGCCGCTCGCCGCGTTCGTACTTCGGCCGGGCGCGGGTTCCGCCGGGGCCCGCGGCCGTCACCACGTCGAGGTCGGTCGTCCAGGCACCGTGCCCAGCGATGTCCACCTCGAAGGTCAGCCCGCGCTCGTCTATGCGCGCAGGCGCCGACGCCGAGATCGCGGTCTGACGCTTGTAGGTGTCTCGCTGGTAGGTCAGCAGCAGTTGTCGCTTGTCCGCGGTCGCCGAGTACTTGCCCTTCTTCTGCAGCGCGTCCTTCACCTCGAAGAGATCGGCGAAGTCGCTCGCGGCCTCGACGCGCACGGTCAGCCCCACCGGTTCGGCGCCGTGGTTGAGCATCGTGAGTTCCTCGTGGAACCCATCGCCGACGGCACGTCGACGGATCACGGATAGCTTCGCGTCCACGTAGACCGTGCCCGTCCCCGGCACGAGGAAGAACTGAGACTCGAAGTACTGGAGGTCGTCGACGGAGAGCGGGTTCAACCTCTGACCGTCCACGGTGAGGATCCACGTGGAGAGGAAGCGGCAGTCGAACGAGAAGAGGCCGGTCGGGTCGGTGAGTGAGGCCTCGATGTCGCCGCGCGAGTCGCTGACGACGAAGGTATTCCCGTCGAGAATCTTGACGAGACCGTCGTTCATTGCTCCCTCCCCGATGCGGGAACTAGGCGGCGGAGCAGGATGAGCAGCTCGGGGTCGCCTTCGACGGCTATTGCCCCCCGGAGCACGGCGGCTACCGGATTCACCTCACCTCTGGTGATGCCGTCGAAGACGGAGCTGTCCGCGCGAACAACGCAGTCGGCCTTGGCGTTCTTGCGCGACACCGCGATGTCGCCTTTGTCGATCGCGACATGCCAGCGTTTCGTCTGCTCACCGTTAGTGAGGTCGAAGCGCATCGAGGCTTTCACTTTCTCGAGTCGAGGCTCGTGACCGCGCGCCTTGAGGCCCTCGAAGAATCTCGTGGTCGTGTTGGTCATGCTCCCCCCATCCGCTATCGAATCCAACCGCTCTAGGCATATCACCCAATGCGTGCAACCACAGCCCCTTGGCGGGGCCGAGGTCCAGGTCAGGAGACGATGTCGCGGGTGCGGAACACAGCAAGGGAGACAGTGGCGGCGATGACGCCGTAGAGGACGACCAGCCCGAGCGCGGCACCCCAGGCGAGTTGGTCGTTTCCGCCGGCAGCGAGCGTGTCCAGCGTGCCGCCGGGTAGATAGGAGCTGGCGTTCGGGGCGACGATGGAGATCAGGCCCTCCGCGACCAGCAGGAAGCCGAGCCCGATGCCGATGGCGATGGCCGAGCTGCGGGTGAGCACGGCGAGCATGAGGCCGATGAGCCCCCAGACGAGCCCTGCGACCGTGAAGTCGAAGAAGCCCTTCCCGAGTTCGGACGCGAAGTCGGTCTTCCATGCCTCGATCGGGATGCCCTCGAGCTTGGCGAGAGGCCGCGCGAAGAGGACGACGACGAGCGTCGTCACGGTCGTGGCCAGCACCGTGAAGACGCCCAGGGCGGCGATCTTGCCGCCCAGGAGGCGCGTCCTGCTCGGATGCGCCTGGGTGAGGATGCGGATCAGTCCGGTGCTGTAGTCGGTGGCCACCGCGATCGCCCAGAGCGCGAGCAAGACCACCCCGGCCAGCGTGCTCACTGTCGGCAGGGCGGTGAGGAAGCCGCCCGGGCTGGCGATCTCGGCGACGGTGTACGCGCCGGGGCCCTGTCCGGCTTGCGGCGGAGCAGCGGGTGCGCTCGCGGCCGACGTGAAGATGAAGACCGAGACCAGGCCCGCGAACAGCGCCATCAGTCCGATGCCTCCGAAGAGAAACGCCGGCCGCTGGATCCGGATCAGCTCCGAGCGGAAGGCGCGCATCAGCCGCCGTCTCCGTGCCGCTGGACGCGACGTTCTTCGGAAAGCTCGGTGTCAGTCGCTCCCGTCAGCCGGAGGAACACCGTCTCGAGCGAGTCAGCCTCTGGATTGAGCATCCGGAGGGTGAGACCGGTCGCAGTGGCCGCCCGGTACAGATCGGCAGAAAGCCCGGCCGGCATCTTGACGATGACCTCGTCAGCGGAGGCCTCGTACGTCCAGCCGTTGTCCTCGACCATCTGGACCAGCCGGGGCAGGTCGGACGCAAACTCGGGCGCTGCGACCACCCGTTCGGTCGCTTCCTTCATCAGACCGTCGAGGCTGCCCGCGTACACGAGCTCCCCGAACCGGATCACGACGAGGCTGTCCACCATCGCCTGGAGCTCACCGAGAAGGTGCGAGGAGACCACCACCGTCCGGCCGCCGGCGGCCAACGCCTTGAGCAGCTCGCGAATCTCGACAATGCCGGCCGGATCGAGCCCGTTCATCGGCTCGTCGAGCACCAGCAGTTCCGGATCCGGCAGCAACGCAGCCGCGATACCAAGCCGCTGCTTCATGCCGAGCGAATAGGTCGAGGCCTTGTCGTGCTCCCGCCCGGCCAGACCCACGATTTTGAGCACTTCGTCAACGCGCTTGGCGGGCAAGCCGCGCAGCGCGGCCAGACTGCGCAGATTGTCCCGGCCCGACAACGACCCCACGAACGCGGGGGCTTCGATCAGCGCGCCCACCCGGTCGGCGAAGCTTGCCGGGTGCTGAATCGACTCGCCCAGAACCGTTCCCGAACCAGCGCTCGGCTCGATCAGGCCGAGCAAGACGCGGATCGTCGTCGACTTCCCGGAGCCGTTCGGCCCCACAAAGCCGACCACACCACCGGCAGGAACCTCGAACGTCAGGTTGTTCACCGCAACGAGATCCCCGAAGCGCCGTGTAAGTCCGTCTGCCGTTAGCGCGTTCACGAGGCGCTCGACCCTGCGAGCGTTCGCGGCTCGGGCTCTGGCGCCCCGATTGGAGCCTGCGTCGTCTCGCGCAGCGGCACGTCGCGCAGGCGCCAGCTCAGCGCGAACGCGACGATCATCACGGCGGCCGCCGTCTGGAAGACGGGGTGGAGCGCGGCGGCGACGGCTGCGGTGTAGATGGCATTGATCGCGGCAGGGAGCTGCTCGATTGCGGTCGGGGTTGCGTCGGTCGGGACTTGCACGCCGGGCGGGAGGCGGTCCGCGAGCTCCACGCCGAGGCGGTTCGCGAAGATCGCGCCGAAGACGGAGACGCCGATCGAGCCGCCGACCTGCCTGAACAGCGTCGCGCCCGAGGTAGCGACGCCGAGGAGCCGGTAGTCGACCGCGTTCTGCGTGGCGAGCACGAGCACCTGCATCACCAGCCCGAGCCCGAGGCCGAGGAGCAACATGTACAGGCCTGCGACCCACGTCGGGGTGTCCGGCTCGAGCGTCGAGAGCAGGTAGAGCGCGACCGCCGCGAGCGCGGTGCCGGCGCGCGGGAAGCGGCGGTAGCTCCCGTAGCGGGAGATCAGGTAACCGCTCCCCGTCGAGGTCACGAGCACGCCGAGCATCGCCGGCGTCAGCAGCAGGCCCGAGGCGGTGGCGCTGTGGCCCTTGACGAGCTGGAGGTAGAGCGGGATGAACGTCACGGAGCCGAAGAGCGCGACCCCGATCATGAAGCCGATCGCGCTCGTCGTCCGGAAGGTGGCGTTGCGGAAGAGCTCGAGCGGCACGATCGGCTCCGCGGCGCGCGCCTCGACGAGCGGGAAGAGCGCGAGCAGCACCACCCCGGCGGAGATCGTCGCGAGCATCCACGGCGCGTCCCAGGCGTAGCTCGCCCCGCCGAGGCTCGTGTAGAGGATGACCGCCGACAGCCCCGCCGCGAGCACGAGCGCGCCGAGCCAGTCGATCTGGCACCGCTCCGTCACCTGCCGCGACTGGAGGACGCTCCCGATCACCGCCAGCGCGAGGAGGCCGAGGGGGAGGTTGATGTAGAAGATCCAGCGCCAGGAGAGGTTGTCGACGAAGAATCCGCCGAGCAGCGGCCCGGCGACGACCGCGACGCCGAGGACGCCGCCGAACAGGCCCTGGTAGCGGCCGCGCTCGCGCGGCGAGACGATGTCCCCGACCATCGCCATCGAGACGACGATCAGACCACCGCCGCCGAGCCCCTGCACGGCGCGGAAGACGATCAGCTCCAGCATGCTCCCGGCGAGCCCGCACAGCACGGAGCCGACGAGGAAGAGCACGAGCGCGGCCTGCAGGACGCGCTTGCGCCCGTACATGTCGCCGAGCTTCCCGTAGATCGGGCCCACGACCGTCGATGCCAGCAGGTACGCGGTTACCACCCACGAGAGATACTCGAGGCCGCCCAGCTCGCCGACGATGGTCGGCAGCGCCGTCGAGACGATCGTCTGGTCGAGCGCCGCGACGAAGAGCACGAGCAGCAGCGCGCCGAAGACCAAGCGCCGCCGTCCCACGGCCATCTCAGTCAACGACTTCGCCTCCCGGGCGGAGGCGGCGAGCCCGGCCGATGGTGCCGACGGCGCGGAAGCGGGAGATCGTGGCGGGCGAGCCGCGAGTCGCGAGCCGCCGCCGGCGGCGTCTGCACGGAACCGGGACTCCCGTCCATCGCTGCTCCCTCCTTCTCCGGGCCGCTGGCTCGGAGGATCACGTCGAGTTACTGATGTCACCAGCGTACGAGTTGCGGCTGCCAAACGGCTGCCAGCCGGCTGCCACCCGCTGCCACGGCTTCGATTCAGAGCGCGCGGAAAGCGCGCCGCGGGATACACGGCACTGTGAGCGGCCGCTGTGGCAGCGGCAAGGTCCAGCCTGGCATCGGTTTGGCAGCGACGCGCGACAGGGTGCGGTCGTCAGAGCTGTTCGAACGAAGGGAAAGTAGCCATGGCTGAGGAAAACGTAGTGGTCGTTCGGTTCACGAAGGCCTGCGGGGAACTCGACGGCCGCCGGTCCTGAGCGCTGTGATCGTCAGCGGCAACGTTCTCGGTGACCTGTGGGACTGGGTCGTCGACGTCTTCGAGCGGATCGCCGACGTCTCCCCCTATTGGCTCGCTCTCGCACTAGTGCTGAAGACGGGCGAGTCGGCCTTGATCGGGCTGGGCTGGCGCAACATCCTGCGCGTGGCGTACCCGCGAAGTGGCCTTTCGTTCAAGACGGCGTGGGCGGCATCGCAGGGAGGGACGGCGATCAACGCGGTGGCGCCGGCGCAGGCGGGGACCGTTGCCATGATCGGCATCTTCCGGACGAGCATTCCCGGATCGTCGGTCGCGGGAGTCGCCGCCGCCACGGCCGCCCAGGCGCTCTTCTTCACGGCGGTGAGCGTATTGATGCTGATCGGCGTGGCGGTATTCCTCCCGAGCGTAGTCTCGAAGGGCTCGCCCTCGGACGAGACCGGCGGCTTCTTCGCGTCGCACCCCGTCCTGATTCCGGCCGTCGTCGTCGCGGCGATCGTGATCCTCATCGTTCTTTGGCCGCGGTTGAAACCGTGGCTCCTCGAGCAATGGCGCAAGGGGAAGCAGGGCCTCGCCATCTTCAGCGACTGGCGTCGCTACGCGAGGGAGGTGGCGCTTCCGTCCGGCGCCTCGTACTGCTGCCGCATCGGCGTCAACGTCGTCTTCATGGCCGCCTTCGACATCCCCATCACCCTGTTCACGGTTGCTCTCGTTGCCTCCTCACACATGCTCTCCGGGCTCTTCGCCATAACACCGGGTGGGGTTGGGCAGACGCAGGCGCTCGACGTCGCCACGCTCGGCAGACACGCTCCGACCGAGAATGTCGCCGCATTTTCGGTCACGCAAGACGCGGTTCTGATGATGTGGAACGTCGTTCTCGGCGTCGCGCTCATGCTCTGGGCGTTCGGCTACGCACAGACCAAGCAGCTGTTCTCGCGGACGGGCCGGAAGCAAGCGCAGGAGCAAGGCTCCACTTGAGCGAGTCGCTGCCAAGATCGCGTCGTGACGGCTCTGGCACGAGCCGGTCCTCGACCGAGGGCGATACGGGCGCCTCCTCTCACGAAGACGAGCTCGTCCGCGCCGAGCTCGACGAGGCGCGCCGGAAGCGCCGCACGGGACGCGCGCGGATCGTCGGCACCCTTGTCTCCGTCGCTGTCATCGGGGCCGTGTTCGCGTTCGCACTGCCGCGCATCGCGGACTACGGGGACGTCTGGGACGAGATCTACAAGCTGTCGTGGCAGTGGCTCGTCGTGCTTGGGCTCGCGACGCTCCTCAACCTCGCCACCTACGGGCCGCCGCTCATGGCCGCGCTTCCCGGGCTCTCCTACTTCCACGCGTCGCGCGTCACGCTCGCGTCGACGGCGCTCTCCGTGATCGCTCCGGGCGGCGCCGCGGTTGGCATGGCGACGACGGTCGGGATGCTGCGCGCGCGCGGCTTCAACGGCCGCCCCGTCGGGCTCGCCGTCGTCGTCATGAGTCTCTGGAACCAGTCGGTGATCCTCGGCTTCCCGATCCTCGCCGTCGCGGGCCTAGCGGCGCAGGGGGCCCGAAACCGCACGTTGGAGATCGCGGCGCTCGTCGGCCTCGCCGTCTTCGCGGTGATCGTCGCGGGGTTCGCGATCGCCCTCTCGAGCGAGCGGCTCGCAAAGCGGGTCGGCGACCACGCCGCACGTCTTGTCAGCGCCGCTGGGCGTCTCCTCCACAAGGCCCCGGTCAAGTGGAACGGCGCGTCCTTCGTCCGGTTCCGCGATGAGTCGATCGAGCTCATCCGCCGGCGCTGGCCCTTTCTCACCGCCGCGACGCTCGCCGGACACCTGACGGTCTTCGTCGTCCTGGCCGTCTCGCTGCGCGCCGTCGGCGTCACGCACGCCGAGGTGACGATCGTCGAGGTCTTCGCGGCATGGACGCTGGCGCGCATCCTCGGCGCAATCCCGATTACGCCCGGCGGTGTGGGCTTCGTCGAGCTCGGTCTCACCGCTGTGCTGGTCGCC
>CAWKDZ010000002.1:0-1068467 GCA_963848525.1 uncultured Actinomycetes bacterium | reverse complement strand
CAAGACCCTGATCGCCCCGATCCTGGGCGCGCTGGCGATGGCCGGCGCCTGTTACCTGCTGATCTCCAACCGCGCCGTCCTGTCGGGCGCCGGCGACTCGATCTTCATCAAGGCGATCCCGTTCGTCGTGCTCGCGGTCTTCGTCGCCGGCATGCTCCTCGCGCTGTACCTTCGGTCCAAGGACAAGGAGACGTACGCCAAGGTCGGCCGGTTCAGCCGAGAGGAAATCCCGTCATGAGCACCCTTGACGCACCCCCGGTGCTGCATCCCCTCGAGCCGCTCAGCGCCGCTGAGGTGAGCGCCGCGAGCGCGATTCTGAAGGCCGAGAAGGGCTTGGCGCCGACGGCGCGCTTCGTCTTCATCAGCCTGCACGAGCCGCCCAAGACGGCGATCCAGGCCGGAGCGGACACCCCACGCGAGGCCTTCGTCGTCTTCTACGAGAAGGCCGAGCGCAAGACCTACGAGGCCGTCGTCTCGCTCACCGACGAGGCCGTCACGGCCTTCGCGCACATCCCGGGCGTGCAGGCGCCGGTGATGGCCGAGGAGTTCATGGCCTGCGAGGAGGTCGTGCAGAGCGACCCCGACTGGCAGGCGGCGATGCGCCGGCGCGGGATCGAGGACTTCTCGCTGGCGATGGTCGACCCGTGGGCCGCGGGCTACACCGGGCCCGAGGACGACCCGTCCGAGCGCCGGATCGTGCGGCCGCTCACGTGGGTGCGCTCTGAGCCGGGCGAGCACGGCTACGCGCGGCCGGTCGAAGGCCTCGTGGTGACCGTGGACCTCGACGCGATGGCGGTCATCGGCGTCGACGACTACGGCGTGGTGCCGCTGCCGCCCCAGCCCGGCAACTACGACATCGAGCGGATGGCGGCGCCGGACAACGTGCCGTCGTTTGCCGCTCCCCGGCCGGATCTGAAGCCGATCTCGATCACCCAGCCCGAAGGGGCCAGCTTCACGGTCGAGGGTCACCACGTCGAGTGGCAGAAATGGTCGGTGCGGGTGGGCTTCACGCCGCGCGAGGGGCTCGTCCTGCACGAGCTGGGCTACGCCGGGCGGCCGATCGTCTACCGCGCGTCGCTGGCGGAGATGTTCGTCCCCTACGGCGACCCGGCGCCCACGCACCGCTTCAAGAACGTGTTCGACCAGGGCGAGTACGGCGTCGGCTGGTTGGCGAACTCACTCACGCTGGGCTGTGACTGCGTCGGCGAGATCTTCTACTTCGACGGCGTCGTCAACGACCAGGACGGCGAACCGGCGACGATCGAGAACGCCATCTGCATGCACGAGGAGGACTACGGCATCGGCTGGAAGCACACGGACTTCCGGACCGAGGACGTCGAGGTCCGGCGGCTGCGCCGGCTCGTGATCTCCAGCATCGCCACCGTCGGCAACTACGAGTACGGGTACTTCTGGTACCTCTACACCGACGGCACGATCGAGTACGAGGTCAAGCTCACGGGCGTGATCTCGACGGGTGCCTTGGAGCCGGGTGCGCGGTCCGCGCACGGCACGATGGTCGCGCCCGGGTTGTACGGGCCGCACCATCAGCACTTCTTCTGCGTGCGCCTGGACATGGCCGTGGACGGCAACACGAACACCGTCGTGCAGGTGGATTCCGAGCCGCTGCCGTACGGGCCGGAGAACCCGACCGGCACGGCCTGGGTGACCAAGCGCACGGTGTACGGGGACGAGTCGGCGCGCGGGCAGGTGGACCCGCTGCGCGGTCGGTTCTGGCGGATCGAGAACCCGGAGTCCAAGAACTTCGTCGGCGATCCCGTCGCCTACAAGCTGGTCCCGGGTGAGAACGTGGCGCCGATGTTCCAGCCGGACTCGCGCTTCGCCCAGCGGGCCGGGTTCACCGCCGAGCACGTGTGGGTCACGGCGTACGACCCGAGCCAGCGCTTCGCCGCGGGCGACTACCCGAATCAGCACCCCGGCGGCGACGGCGTCCCGGCCTACGCCGCCGCGGGCCGCGACACCGAGGCCACGGACGTGGTGCTCTGGTACACGTTCGGCGCCCACCACGTGGTCCGGCCGGAGGACTGGCCGGTGATGCCGGTCACGCACGTCGGCTTCAAGCTCAAGCCGTCCGGCTTCTTCGCCGGCAACCCCGCGCTCGACATGCCGCCGTCAAAGGCGGCGGGGTGCTGTCACCCGTAGAACTCGGCCTCTTGGCGACCCAGCTCGGTCACGGGCGGGTCGCCATACATCCACTCGCGGGCGATCCGGTGCCAGTTGGCCTGCGCCCGCAGCTGGCCGAGCACGGCGAGCGTGAGCGTCTCCACGCGGCGGCCGAAGATATGGTCGGCGGGCAACGTCTCGTGGCGCATCTGGCCGAAGTGCTCCGAGCGCGGGTCGGCCATGTCGATCATGACCTGGGTCGCGATCTCGGGACGAGCTCGATCTCCTCGTCGGTCAGGTACCACCAGGTGGCGTCCAGGAACTGGGAGAGCAGCTTGTCCGGGCGGAACTTGTCGGGCTGTTTGAGCAGGCCACCCTCGGCCCAGATCTCCCACAGGCGCTGGGCGTCGCCCTCGTGGCCGGCGCGCTGGGTCTCCAGCTCCAGCTCGATCAGGTGCTTGGGCATCACCTTGAACAGGCCGAAGTCCAGGAACGCCACCCGGCCGTCGGGCATCTGCAGGAAGTTGCCGGGGTGCGGGTCGCCGGAGAACTGGCGGTGGCGGTACATGCAGCCGAAGTAGAAGCGGAAGATGATCTCGCCGAGGCGGTCGCGCGTGGCCTGGTCGGCCTCCTTGAGCGAGTCGAAGCCGGCGCCTTCGACGAACTCGCTCACGAGCACCTTCTCGGCGGACAGCTCGGTGACGACACTCGGCACGACGATGAACGGGTGACCCCTGAAGATGCGGTTGAGCGCGCGCTGGTTCTGCGCCTCGAGCTCGTAGTCGAGCTCGTCGTAGATCCGCAGGCGGATCTCCTCGGCCGTGTTCTTGACGTCGAGCCCGGGCGCGATCCGCTTCATCAGCCGCAGGATCAGCCCGAGGTTCTGCATGTCCGCCCGCACCGCGGCGGCGACGCCCGGGTACTGGACCTTGACCGCCACGTCGCGGCCGTCGTGCAGCTGGGCGCGGTAGACCTGGCCGATCGAGGCGGCGGCGATCGCGTCGGCGTCGAACTCGGCGAAGTGGTCCTTGAGCTTGCCGCCGAGTTCGGACTCGATCACCTTGCGCATGCCGCCGAAGCTCACGTTGGGCGCGGCATCGCGCAGCTGCGCGAGCTTGCGCTGGAACTCCTCGCGGTGCTCCTCGGGGACGAGCCCGACGTCGAGGAAGCTCATGACCTGCCCGAGCTTCATCGCCGCGCCCTTCATCGTCCCCAGCGCGGTCACGATCTGCTCGGCCGCCTCGATGTGGCGCTTTTCGAGCGCGGCGGCCTTGCCCTCGTCCGAGCGCCCGACGTTCGTCGCCCGCGTGCCCAGGTGGCGCGCCGCCTGGCCCGCGGCGAGGCTGGACACCTTCGCCGTGCGGGCGATGCGCGAGGTCGGGATCTTGTCCTTGGCCACTAGGGCGTCGGCGCGATCGTGGGAGTGGTCGTCGGGACGGTCTGCGGGTTCGGCGTCGCTTCGAGCGGCGGCGTGGCGGTGGGGGTGGCGGAGGGAGTCGGGGTCACGGTCACGGTGGGCGCCGGCGTCTCGTCGGCCTCGGGGGTGGCGGTCTCCGTCGCCTCCTCGGTCGCGGTGGGCGTCGCCGTCGGAGTCTCCTCCTCGTCGCTGGAGTTGGAGCTGCTGCCACCAAACACGCTGGTCGAGCGCTCCTTCCCACCCACCGCGTGACCGAAGATGGCGAGTTCGGACGCGGTCACGACCGCCGCGCCGATGACTGCGGCCACGAGACCGGTGACGATGCCGAGCTTCCACGGGAAGCCGCGGCGCTGCTTGGAGCGCTGCGGGGTCCGCAGGCCGAAGGGGTCGTCCTCATTGCCCCACCGGCCTACCCGTTCCGGCTCCGCGACGCCCGTGACCTGCTGCGGGTCGAGTGCGGCGGTCCGGCGTGTGACGCGCGGCGCGGCCTTGGTGATGACCTTGGTCGGGCGGTTCAGGGCCTCGGTCACGAGGGCCACGATGATCGGGGTGACGGCCACCGCGAGCAACGAGCCTCGTTCCCAGAAGTACGGGACGATCACTGCCGCGGCAACCGCGGAGAGACTCGAGATCAGCAGCGTTGAAAGCTGGAGGCCGCCCTTTTCTTGCTTGGGCTCAGGACTCACCCCTTCGACACTAGCGAGTGGCTACCGCTCCACCTTGGAGCCGGGCACGATGTCGTCGCGACCGTCGGGCCAGCGCACCCAGGCCTTGTGGCCGCCGTCGTAGTCGGGCCCCCAGAGCACCAGCGTGGCGGGGTCGCCGAGCGCCGTGCACTGCTCGCTGCCCTCTTCGTCCGCGCCGCGCCAGATGCGCACGAACGGGTTGTGCTCGAGCTCGTCGCCGACCGTGCTCGGGTCGGTGTGGCCGGGCCGCACGACCGTCTCCGGCGGGAGCGTGAGGATCACTTCCATGATCGAGTGCTTGATGTCCTCGAACGACGTGCTGCCGGGCGCGCGGACGCCGCCGACGGAGCCCTTGAAGAGCGTGTCGCCGGTGAACAGCTCTTTGTCGTCCACGAGCAGGTTGAGCATCCCGGCGGTGTGGCCGGGCGTGTGCAGGACCTTGATCGTCAGGCCGCCGATGGTCAGTTCGTCGCCCGGGTGCATGTCGCCGGTCGTGCCCGGGACGCGCTCGTCCGGGTGCGCGAGGACGGTCGCGTCGGGGTAGCGCTCGAGCGTGTCACCCAGCGCGGAGACGTGGTCGCCGTGGTGGTGGGTGAGCAGGACGTGGGTCACGTTGAGGCCGAGTTCCTCGGCCTTGGCGAACAGCGGCTCCATCGGGCCGCCCGCGTCCACCAGGAACGCGTCCGAGTTCTCCCCCGCGGCGACGAGGTACGTGTTGGTCAGCCAGCCATCGCTCATGGAACGCTCGACGATCATGGCCATGACGGTACTCTCGCCGCGTCATGGAACTCATCCATACCTGTTACCGGATCGGCGACATCGACCGCTCAGTGGCCTTCTACGAGGCCCTGGGATTCGAGGAGCGGCGGCGCATGCCGATCCGCGAAGAGGCCATCAACGTCTTCATGGGCCTGCCCGGCGACGGTGACCGGCTCGAGCTGACCTACAACCACGGCGTCGACTCCTACGAGCTCGGCACCGGCTACAACCACATCGCGCTCACCGTGGACGACATCAACGGGACGCTGGAGCGGTTGGCGGGAGCAGGGCATCCAGCCCGAGAAGCCGCCCGTACCAGGTGCGTGAGGGCGGGTCGTTCATCGCCTTCGTCCGCGACCCCGACGGTTACCGGATCGAGCTGATCGAGAAGAACAAGGGCTAGATGCCCTCCGAGTCTCGACTCGCTGTCATCGACTGCGGGTCGAACTCGTTCCGCCTCGTCGTCTTCACCTACACGGACACGTGGTGGAAGCGCACGGACGAGATCCACGAGGCCGTGCGCGTGGGCGAAGGCCTGGAGGGCTCCGGCGCGCTGCAGCCGGAGCCGATGGAGCGCGCGCTGGAGACGCTGGAGCTCTACGCGCACTTCTGCGCGGCGACGGGGATCGACGAGATCCGCCCCGTCGCCACCTCGGCCATCCGTGACGCGTCCAACCAGGCCGAGTTCCTCGCCGCGGCGCGCTCGCGGTCAGGCCTGGAGATCGAGGTCCTGCCCGGGCCGGCCGAGGCGCGTTACGGCTACCTGGCGGCCGTGAACTCGACGACGCTGTCCGACGGTGTCGTGCTGGACCTCGGCGGCGGCTCGATGCAGCTCACGCGCGTGGGTGACCGGGCCGCGGTCGACGCTCGCTCGTGGCCTCTGGGTGCCGTGCGCATGACCGAGCGCTTCGCGCCGGGCAAGAAGAAGCGCACCGAGGCGCTGCGTGAGCACGTCGCTGCCGAGCTGGCGAGCGCCGAATGGCTCGGCGCCGATGACCGGCTCGTGGCCGTCGGCGGCACGGTCCGCAACCTGGCCGCGGCGGCGCAACTCGCCGCGGGCATGCCCTCGTACGGCATCCAGGGCTACCGGGTGACGCGCGACGCGCTCGGCGCGCTGATCGAGGCGTTCTCGTCGGGCCCGCCCGCCGACGTGCCCGGCATCAAGGCCGCGCGCGGCGACCTCATCCTCGCGGGCGCGCTGGTGATCGACGGCGTGATGGAGGCCGGCGGCTTCGCCGACTTCGAGGCCACCGAGGCCGGCCTGCGCGAAGGCGTCTTCTTCGAGCGCCTCTACCCGGAAGGGCTGTCTTCCGACGTGCGCCGCGACGCCGTGCGCAACCTCGCCTCCCAGTACGACACCGACTTCGCCCACTCCGAGCACGTCGCCCGGCTCGCCCTGGAGATCTGGGACGCCCTCGGCGCCCACGGCCTGCACCGCGGCGATGCCGAGGAGCGCGAGCTCGTCTGGGCCACCGCGATGCTCCACGACATCGGCGTCGCCGTGGACTACGACGACCACCACAAGCACTCCCGCTACCTCATCTTGAATGCCGGCCTTCCGGGTTTCTCGCCGCGTGAGACGGCGTTGATCGGCCAAGCCGCGCGCTATCACCGCAAGGGCACTCCGTCCCTGGGCGAGTTCGCGCCGGAGATGCACGATGGCGACCGCGGCGAGCTCGACCGCATCGCGGCCTGTGTCCGGCTGGCCGAGCAGCTCGAGCGCTCGCGCGATCAGTCCGTCCACGCGTGCCATGTGTCGTTGGAGAACGGCACGGCCGAGCTGCACCTCCAGGCCTCGGGTGACACGCGGATCGCGCGCTGGGCGGCCGAGCGCCAGGGCGACTTGTTCAAGCGCGCCTTCGCGCGGGATCTCAGCGTCACTTAGGACCGGCCGAAAACGGCCATCGAGGGGGAAGGGAGCGGCGTTTGCGCTCGCGCGGCGCGAACGTCGGGGTCCGAGCTCCGCGTGGCACGGTCGCAATGGCTTGCCGCTCTCCGTCGAGTTACGGGCCACTGACAAATCGTGGGGCGCCACGCCCGTCCGCCGGCCTCCTGCGGATCTCGCGGAAACGACACGCGCTGGCCAGGGGTGATGTACAAACGTTCGCTCCTGGGTGACGTTTGCACATCCCCCTTCGTTCGAAGCGCGGTCCTATCGCCAGTCACGGTGACCGGAAGCAACCAACCGTCAGCCCGAGCTCCTTCACGGAGCCGCCGCACGATCGGCGCGGGCGAACCGCACGCGCGTCTCGAGCGCCGCGCAACGGACGTGCGCGCGCAGCCAGCTCCGGCCGGCGGTACCGCAGCGACCGCGCCCGAGGCTCGAGTCGCGCGAACGTGGCCTGCCCAGGATTCCGGCAGTCCGGCCCATGGCCGACTTCGCCGACCGCGCCGCGAACACCGCCTCGTCGGGCGGCGTGTCCCGAGCGCCACCCGCGGGTCCGGCCCCGCCACGCGGAGCCCGACCCGATAGACGCGCCCGGTCTTGCGCATCCGGGCCTCCACCTCGTCGGGAGAAGCGAACCCCGCCGCCCGCGCATCCTCGTCGGTGATCGACTCCACCATCTCGCACGAGGTGAACTCGATGACCCCCACCGGGGTCTTCTGCGTCGAGCCCACCTTCACGCGCGGCTTGTCCCAGCGCCGGAAGGCGACCGTGATCGTCCCGGCCGCGATCCCCTCGAGATCAGCCGGCCGGAACAGCACGGTCTAGACCTCTTGGATCTGCAGCAGCGACGTCGTGCCGGGCTTGCCGGACGGCAACCCAGCGGTGATCCCGACGCGGTCGCCGGGCTTGCACCAGCCGAGCTCCACGACGCGCTTGGCGGACGCGGCGATCAGCTCCTCGGTGACCTCGTAGCGACGCATCGACGCGGCCTGGACGCCCCACATCAGCCCGCAGCGACGCACGGTCTCGCGGCCCGGCGACAACGCGTAGATCGGCACGGTCGGCCGGTGCGCGGAGATCAGGCGGGCGCTGCGGCCGGAGAGCGTCGGGCACACCAGCGCGGCGAGTCCGAGCTCCTGCGCCGCCCGCGTGGCGGTGTAGGCGAGCGTGTACGCGGGATCGCGGCGGTCGCGGCGCACGCGGCGCTCGTTCCACTCGCGGTACGGGGCCGTGGATTCCGTGCGCAGGGCGACCGAGGCCAGCATCGCCACGGCTTCGACGGGGTACTGGCCGACGGCGCTCTCCTGGGAGAGCATCACCGCGTCCGTGCCGTCGAGGATGGCGTTGGCGACGTCGGTGACCTCGGCGCGGGTCGGGCGCGAGGACGCGACCATCGAGTCGAGCATCTGCGTCGCCGTGATCACCGGCCGGGCCAGCGCGCCCGAGAGGGCGATGATCTGCTTCTGCACGATCGGGACGTCCTGGATGTCCATCTCGATGCCGAGGTCGCCACGCGCGACCATCACGCAGTCGGTGGCCCGGACGATCTCCTCCAGGCGCGTCACGGCCTGCGGCTTCTCGATCTTGGCCACGAGCGGGAGGCGCGTGTGCTTGCGCAGCTCCGTCACGTCCTCGGCGCGGCGGACGAACGACAGGGCGACGATGTCCACGCCGATCCGCTCGCCGGTGCGCACGTGCTCGAGGTCCTCGTCGGGCACGGACGGGAGCGCCGCCGTCTCGCCCGGGATGTTGAGGCCCTGGCGGGAGGCGACCGCGCCGCCGATCTCGACCACGGCGTCGATCTCGCCCGAGTCGGCCCGGACCTCGGTCACGCGCAGGCGGACGGAGCCGTCGGCCAGGTACATGATCTCGTCGCGCTCGACCGTCGAGGCCAGGCCGGCGTACGTGATGAACAGCTTCGACGCGTCGCCCTCACCGACGTCGGGCCCGCAGACGAACGTCGTGGTGTCGCCGGGCTTGAACTCGACGACGCCGTCACGCAGCTTGCCGATACGCAGCTTCGGCCCGGGCAGGTCCTGCAGGATCGCGACCTGGCGGCCGACGCGTCCGGCGGCCTCGCGGACGAGGCGCGCGGTTTCCGCGTGCTCGTCGGCGGTGCCGTGAGAGAAGTTCAGGCGGGCCACGTCCATCCCGGCCTCGATCATCCTGGCGAGGACCTCGGGGTCGCGAGAGGCGGGGCCGATCGTGGCGACGATCTTCGTGCGGCGCTCCATGGGTGGTCCGGAACTTAGCGGGCCTACGATCCGTCGGTCCGCTCGATGGGTAGCTCAGCAACATGGCCCAAGCAGCAAGCGAGTCCAAGCCCCAGTCGTCGGACAAGCGCTTCGGCCGCGACGCCGACGAGAAGGACAAGCCGACCGACCTCCCGCAAGGAGGCCTGGCCGGCGATCCTCAAGCGCACCTTCAAGCAGTTCAGCGAGGATCAGCTCACCACGTGGGCGGCGGCGCTCACCTACTTCGGTGTGCTGTCGCTGTTCCCGATGATCCTGGCGCTGGTGTCCGTCCTGGGCGTGATCGGCCCGTCGGCCACCCAGCCGCTGCTCGACCAGCTCGGCACCGTCGCCCCCGGCCCGGCCAAGGACATCCTCACCAACGTCCTGACGAGCCTCGAGCAGAACCAGGGCGGTTCGACGGTCGCGCTGATCATCGGCCTCGTCCTCGCCATCTGGTCCGCCTCGGGCTACATCAGCGCGTTCATGGACGCGTCCAACAACGTCTGGGACGTCCCCGAGGGCCGGCCGATCTGGAAGAAGATCCCGGTCCGCCTCGGCGTGACGATCGTCATGCTCGTCCTGCTGACGATCACCTCGCTGGCGATCGTCTTCACCGGCCCTGTGGCGCAGGAGATCGGCAACATCATCGGCCTCGGCGACCAATTCGTCGACGTCTGGAACATCGCCAAGTGGCCCGTGCTGCTCGTGCTCGTGAGCTTCATGGTCTCGCTGCTCTACTGGGCATGCCCGAACGTCAAGCAGCCGGGCTTCCCGTGGTTCTCGCCCGGCGGCTTCCTCGCCGTGATCCTGTGGATCGCCGCGAGCGCCCTGTTCGCCTTCTACGTCGCGAACTTCAGCTCCTACAACAAGACCTACGGCTCGCTCGGCGGCGTGATCGTGTTCCTCACCTGGCTGTGGATCTCGAACATCATCATCCTGCTCGGCGCCGAGTTCAATTCCGAGATGGAGCGCAGCAAGGCGATCCAGGAAGGGCACCCGCCGGAGAAGGAGCCCTACCTGCCGCTGCGCGACGAGCCAAGAAGGACTAGGTGAAGCGGCCGTCGGCGAGGATCGTCTCGCCGTCGGCGCTGAGCTTCCCGCCCTGGCGCAGGTCGCAGATCAGGTCCCAGTGCACGACGGACTCGTTCGTCCCGCCGGTCTCCGGATACGAGCGGCCGAGGGCGAGGTGGACCGTCCCGCCGATCTTCTCGTCGAACAGGATCGCGCCGATCGGGCGGTCGATGCCGAAGTTGGTGCCGATGCCGAGCTCGCCGAGGAAGCGGGCGCCGGCGTCGGTCTCGAGCGTGGCCTGCAGGTAGCTGTCGCCGCGCTCGGCCTTCGCGCTCACGACGCGGCCTTCGCGGAACTCCAGCGTCACGTCCTCGACGACCACGCCCCGCGGCGAGGTCGGGATGGTGAAGCGGATCACACCCTCGGCCGACGTCTCGTGCGGCCCGGTGAAGACCTCGCCGGTCGGCATGTTGCGCTTGCCGTCGGAGTTGATCCAGGTGCGGCCCTCGACGTTCAGCGTCAGGTCCGTGCCCGGGCGCCTCGATGTGGATCTCGCGCGCCGGGGCGAGGCGTTCGATCAGAGCAGCCTGGAAGGCGCGCAGCTCGCCCCAGGCGGCGGCGGGGTCCTCACGGTCGAGGAACAGCGCGCGGGTGACGAAGGCCTCGAACTCGCGCGTGCCCATGCCGGCCTGCTGGGCTGCGGCGGCGGTCGGAAACAACGTGATCGCCCAGCGGCGCGACAGCGCCACCTCGCGGAGCGGTGCGCGAGCGATCGCCGCCCGCGAGAGCAACGCCGGATCCACGCCGGCCAGCGCGTTCGCGTTCTCCGTGGCCTGGATGCGCAGCGAGGCGTCGATCTCCTCGGCCTCGGCCAGCTCGGCGGTCGCGAAGCCGTCCAGGTGCACGTCGCGCGCGGCGCTCCAGAAGCTCTCGTCCTGCCCGGGCAGCGAAGCGCGGATCAGCGGCCAGGCGTCGCGCTCCAGGATCTCGCGCTGCAGCGCCAACAGCAGCGGCGCGGCCAACGACGACGACTGCACCAGCACCTGCTGCCCGGGGGACACATCGAGGCAGTAGTCCGTCAGCAGCTGAGCAAATCCATCCACGTTCATGGCGCCTGCATCTCCGGGAAGTGTTCGGCCAGGTGCTCGCGCAGCACGCCGCGAATCCACACGCGCTCGTCCTGGGAGGCGAAGCGGTAGCGGGCGAGCAGCTCCTTCTGCTTGGCGATCGGCGGCGTGCCTGCGACCTCCCAGCGCACCACGAGCCGCTCGAACAGGAACTCGACGGCCCGGTGCCAGGCGTCTTCGCGCGAGAGGATGTTCCCGCCCACGACCTCGGCGTACTGGAGCCGCGTCGCGGGCGTCATCGAGCCGCGCAGCACGAGCACGGAATCGGCCGGGTCGCCGTACGAGAACTCGGGCGCCTTCAGGCGGGACTTCTTCGCCATGGGCCTCGACGGTAGCGTCTTGGCCGTGCGCAAGCCGACCCGACCGCGCGAGCAGGGCCGGGGCGAGCGCGTGCTGCCCGGCGTGTGGCGGCTCCGCCTCCCCCTCGACCTCCCTGGCGTCCCCCATGTCAACGCCTGGGCCCTCCGGGCCGGCGACGGCCTCGTGCTCGTGGACACGGGCATGCACGACCGCGGCACGATGGGCCATCTCGAGCAGGCCCTGGAACGGATCGGCCACCGCGTCGGCGACATCCAGCTGATCGTCATCACCCACGCGCACATCGACCACTGCGGCCAGGCGCCGCCGCTGGCCGAGCGCGCGGGGTGCGAGGTGTGGATGCACCCGAACTGGAAGCTGCACGCGCACGACGACCTCGACAAGACGATCGAGATCGCGCTGCTCAGCGGCGTGCCCGCGCAGCCGCTGGAGCGCTGGGCGGAGGCCCGCCGCGGCATGGGCAGCGGCCAGGCGGGCACGCTCTACTCCGACCGCGACCTCGTCCCCGGTGTGACGTTCGAGACCGACGCCGGCACCTGGAACGTGATCGAGACGCCCGGCCACGCGCCGTCGCACGTGTGCCTGCACCAGCCCGACCAGCGCGTGCTGCTCACCGGCGACCACCTGATGGGCCGCGTCTCGCAGTACTTCGACGTCGGCTACACGCCGGACCCCGTCGGCGAGTTCCTGAACTCGCTGACCGTGATCGAACGACTCGACGCGCGGCTCGCATTCGCCGGCCACGCTCGCCCGTTCACCGACATCCAGGCGCACATCGACGCCAATCGCAGCGAAGTCGAAGCGCGCGTGAACGCCACCCGCGCCGCGCTCGCCGATGGCCCGAAGAGCGCGTACGAGCTCGCCCGCGCCGTCTACGACGGGGCGTTCAACGCGGCGATGGCGAGCTGGCTGATCACGCTCACGCGCGCCTGGCTCGTGCACCTCCAGGGGTTGGGGGAGGTCCTCAACGATGGTGGAGATCCCGTGGAGCACTGGACGCTCGCCTCGTAGACTCGGCGCGATGCGTATCGACGAACGGATCGCGAGCGGGACCGAGCCGGCCTTCTCGTTCGAGTTCTTCCCGCCCAAGACCGAGGAGGGCGAAGCGAACCTGTTCGCCGCGCTGGCGGAGCTCGCCCGCCTCGATCCCACGTTCGTCTCCGTCACCTACGGCGCGGGCGGCACGCCCGCCCAGCGCGGCCAGACGATCGACATCGTCGGCCGCATCAAGGCCGACCACGGCCTGGAGGCGATGGCGCACTTCACGTGCGTCGGCGCGACCGTCGACGAGCTGCGCGCCGTGCTGGACCGCATGCGCGATAGGGCCGCAGCGCGTGCCGCACGCCGAGCTCGTAGAAGACGTTCGGGTTCGCGGTGGTCAGGTCGGCGACGGCGTACTCGCAGAGCAGCAGCCGCTCGAACATCGCCTTGTGGATGATCCCGCCCGACTGCTCCTCGTCGGCCCTGAGCGGCTCGAGGTCGGCGGCCTCGATCGCGGGCGCGATCACGTTGGCGTAGACGGCGTCGAAGTCGATCGACCGGCCGGACCCGTCGGGCTTCTTCCCGAACGGCATCAGCACGAAGCAGAGCGGTCGATTCACGGCGTACCTCCGACGGCGAGGGCGGTTCGGAGGTTCCGCTGTTCGTCGAGCGATGTCAAGGCGAACAGGCCGGCGCGTAGTCGGCCGTCCCCAGGAACCGTTCCCACTCGGCCTCTGACAGCCGACGCCCGGCCAGCCGGCATGCGGTCTCGGCCCAGTGGTCCGGCTCGAGGTCCCACAGCATCAGCTCGTCGCTGCGGCTGCCCGTGAGCGCGAGCACGTCGTTGCGCGAGAAGTCGAAGACCCTGATGTCAGGCGCCCAGTCGGCGAGTCGTTGGACACCGAGCAGCGACCGCCGCGGCACGTCCCAGACGTGGAGCTCCGAGTTCGACGTAATTGAGAGCTGCTCCCTCACCACGAGAACGGCGAGCAGCTCGCCTTCCTCACTGAACGCGAGCCTCTTCGGTGACCTCGCACCCGCGAGGACAGCCACCCTGGCGCCGGTGCGAGCGTTCCAGAGCGAGATGGTGCCGTCGCCGAACGCGGACGCGAGCATCGCTCGGTTTTTCGACCATGCCGTAAGGGCGCTGGACAGGACGCTGCGCGGTAAGCGGTTTCCGACTCTGCGGCCCGTCTCAGGGTCCCAAACCCCCCGGCCCGGCACCACAGGGACTGCGTTGCCCGCGGCGCCCGGGCGCCAGACCGTCGAACCATCGTTGCCGGCCCGGATCCCGACAAGCCCACCGTCGCGACCGAACCCGGCGAACTCGACACCTTCTGGGAGGGTGACCGGCTTCCCGACCCGCGCGCGGCGTGCAACGTCGATCGCTGCCACGGTGCGGGTGATCCCCTCCTCGACCGCCAGCCGACGGCCGTCGGAGCGGAACGTGACGCGGGGGAAGACGAACGCGGTAAGCAGCGTGGTCGTCCGAGGGCGGCGCGAGGCCACCTCCCACAGCCGGACCCCTTTATTGAGTCCCAACGCAAGGGTAGTTCCGTCGGGGCTGAAGGCTCCGCTCCACACACGGGTGCCAGCATTGAGCTTCGACGCGAGCTGAAATCGACGCCCGTCAACGTCGCTCAACGCGACCGTCCCCGACGAGCCGACAGCGGCGACGACGCTGCTGTCCGGGCCGAACCCCAGACCCGCATCTCCGGATGACCGCGCGATCGCGTCGGTGAGGGGAGACGGACTGTCCACGCTCCCCACCAAGAGGCCGCGGCTGTCCCGAGCCGCGATCCGGCGCCCGTCCCGGCTGAACGCGAGCGACGAAACAACGCCCTGTCCGCCTCTCAGCGACGACTTCGGGGCGCGGCCCTGACGTGCGTCGAAGAGTTGGATAACGCCGTCCCACCCTCCAATGGCGAGCAGCTCAGGCTGCGTCGGACTGAAGGTCGCCCTGCCCTTCGGCTCGCACTCATCGGACAACGGCGTGACCCCCGACATCCTCAGGAGCTCAACCCGCTCGCTTGGCACACCCGACGGCGCGAGCCGCCAGACCTCGACGAAGCCCAACGTCAGGACCACCGCCACCAGCGAAGCATCGGCATTGATCAAGACCTGGCATGCGTGGCCCAACGTGTTCAGGTACTCCGTCGACCGCCCGTTCCAGATGCCGACTCGCTCGGCGCTGACGCGGCCGCCCATCCAAGCGACCGGCGTTCCCCTGCGCCCGACCGCGAGGCTCGTCACAGGCCGGGGGAAGGCACGGGTCGATGCGGGCTCGCCCAGCCGCGGATCCCAGCGTCTCCGCTGCACGTCCCAGACGTAGGGATGCCCCTGGACCCCAACCGCGAGCTGACCTCCTTCGTAGTTCAGTGCGATGCTCGTCGGCTCCTTGCTGACCCGTAGGGGCGGGCCGAGCGGGCGCCCCGCAGCGAGATCCCAGATCCGAACGCGACCATCTGTGCGGACGACCGCAAGCCGCCGACCATCGCCGCTGACGGTCGAGTGAGCGATCGGGCGCTCGTACAGGAACCGCTCGAGGCTACCGCTGGCGGCCAGCGCCTCGAACAAGACGCTTCGGGCTTCGGCAGTGCGCTGAGTCTCGTAGGACTGCGCGCCGAGCAGCAGCGCGAGATCGAGCCGGCCGTCGCCGAGCGCGGCCCTCGACTCGGCCGCGAGCTGCCTCGAGGTCGCCAGACGAGCCTGCGCCGCCTCGCGATTGCGGCTGATCAGCGCGAGCACGGCGGCCGTGGCGGCGACGAGCGCGAGCAGGGCCAGCGCCGCGACACCCGAGCGGGCGAGCCTGATCGCGCGCCGGTGCTGCCGGACGTCCTCACCAGAGAGCTCGTCCTTTGCGCGACCGTGTAGCGGCGCGGCGACGTCGGCGACCGCATCGCGGAACCTCGCGTTGTGGAGCGACACGTCCGCCTCGTCGCGCGCCCAGCGAAGGTCGACGACGCGCGGCTCCTGCTCGAGCGCCGCTCGAAGCGCCGGCGGAAACGACGTCGTCTGCTCCCAGTCGAAGTCTCCGTCGCGGACGTCCTTCGTGACGACGACGATCACGTGCTTCGTCGACCTGTCCTTGCACCAGTGCTCGACCTCGTCGTTGACCCACTTCGACTTCGCCGCCTCGGGCGAGGCGAGGAGGATGAACCAGCGCGAGCGGTCGAGAGCCTCGACGATCGACGGCCAGAGCTCGGGCGAGGCCGAGAGGCTGGTCTCGTCGCGGAAGACTCGCAGCGCACGGAGCCGATACCACGGTTTCGCGAAGCGATGGAGGCCTGCCTGGAGCGCGGGAGCGAGCTTGCCGTCGACCGCGTGGCTGTAGGAGATGAACGCGTCGAACGCGGCGGCAGCGGTGAGCCCGTCGGTTGTTGCCGCAGAGGCTCTGCGCCGGATTCTCAGCGTCCGCCTCCCACTCGCCTCCCGCCGTCTGCGCCCAGTCTCGCACGCGCCGGCGCACCCCTTGACGCTCGCTGCCCGAGGGAGTAGACCTGCCGCGAAGGTTCGAACGCTGCGGCAGGGATGGGTGAGAACGTGACGGCTCCGACCACCATGTCGCATGCACGCCTTCGCATCGCGGGCAGGGCCGCACGTTCTCCCTCCGACGAGGGGAGGGTTCATGTCCACGAGTGAAGAGACGGAGTCCGAGCTCACCGAGGCCGAGGTCGAGGAGCTGCTGAGCTCGCCTGCCGAGAGCGGCGACTACGACTGCACCGTGCCGGAGGAGTTCGCGGGCGACTCGGACGAAGACGAGGAGCGGACGCCGCAGCCGATCGAGGCTCCCTGCTCGCGCCGCTACGCGGCCGTGCGGCAGAGCGGCGGGCGGCCGCTGTCGCAGATCGGGCTGATCGTGATCCACTGCACGCAGAGCAACTCTGCGCGTTCCTCCGCGCAGTGGTTCGAGAACACGCGGGCGCAGGGCTCCGCGCATCTCGTTCTCGACGAGTTCGAGTGCTTCCGTACGCTGCCGAACGAGGTCATCCCCTGGGGAGCGAAGGGCGCGAACACGCGCGGCTTCCACATCGAGATCACGGGCTGGGCGGAGTGGAGCAAGGACGACTGGATGAAGCGGAGCGGCGCGCTCAGGCGGGCGGCCTACAAGGCCGCCGTCAACGCGAAGAAGTTCGGAATTCCGATCCGCATGCTGAGCGCGCCGCAGCTCAAGGCCGGCCAGAAGGGCATCGTCACGCACGCGCTCTGCTCGCAGGCGTTCGGCGGCAGCCACTGGGATCCCGGGCGGCAGTGCCCGACCGACCAGCTGCTCGCGTGGACGAACGAGTACGCCCGGCAGCTCTGACCCGAAAGGAGAACCAGTGAAACCGACGCCTGAGCTGATCGCGGAGGCGCAGCGGGTCGTCCCCGACCTCGACGAGCTCGAGGAACGGCTCCACGCGGATCCGGAAAGCGTCCTCAGTGCGGCGCTGCACCGGCCGCGCCGGGCAGAAGACGCCGCTCGTGAGGAACTCGGCGCTTCGCCGGGCGACGTCGAGCTTGCGCTTGGAGAGCCTGTCCGCACCGCCGTCGAGCGGACCGCCGAAGGCGCGAAAAGCGCGCTCCGCAAGATCAAGCGCGACGGGACGAACGCCCAGCTCGACCCCGAGGAGATCGTCGGGACCGAGGCCATCGTCCTGCTCGTGGGACGGCCGGCGATCCTGATCCAGGAGGGCCGCTTCTTCCCGCCGCCGCAGGTGTGGTCGAAGCTCGAGCAGGTCCGCGACGCGATCGAGACGACGATCCAGAGCGTGGGCCGGATCGAGGTTCGTGGGCACCCCGCGCTCGAATGGATCGGCACGGGCTGGCTCGTCGCCGACGACGTCGTGATGACGAACCGGCACGTCGCCAAGGAGTTCACCCGCCAGGACGGCCGCAACTGGGTCTTCGAGCCCGGGATGCGCGGGCGGATCGACTTCAAGGAGGAGTTCGGCGGGGCGGGCGGCTCTGCCGAGTACCGGCTGACCGAGGTGATCGGGGTCCACAGCGACCTCGACCTCGCGGTCTTCCGCGTCGCGCGTCGGGCGTCGGGCAAGTCGCTCCCGCCCCCGCTCACGATCGCGTCGCACAAGGTCAGGCCGAAGAAGGGGCAGCAGGTCTACGTGATCGGCTTCCCCGCGTCGGACTCGCGCCGCAACGATCCGGACGAGATGCGCCGCATCTTCGACAACATCTACAACGTCAAGCGGCTCCAGCCGGGCGAGGTGGTGCGGATCTCCGGTTCGGAGTTCAAGCACGACTGCTCGACGCTCGGCGGCAACTCCGGCTCGTGCGTCATCGACCTCGAGTCGCATCGTGTGCTCGGCCTGCACTTCTCCGGCCGCTACCTCGAGGCGAACAAGGCGGTCGCGCTCTGGAAGCTGGCCGGCGACCGGCTGCTGAAGAAGGCGGGAATCGAGTTCGACGGAGGGTCGTAGCCCCGCGTGCTGCTGGCTGAGGGCGTCCACAGCATCGGCCAGAAGAAGGGCGGCCGCGTCCACGCGTTCCTGTTCGAGCACGCGGACGGGTTGACGCTCGTCGACACGCTCTTCGACGACGACGCGCGCGACGTGCTCGCGTACCTTCGCGAGCTCGGGCGGACGCCCGCCGAGCTGACGCAGATCGTGCTGACGCACGGGCACCGCTCGCACCTCGGCGGCGTCGCGAAGCTGAAGGAGCTGAGCGACGCGACGGTGTACGCGCACGAGTTCGAGGCCGACATCGTCGCGGGCGAGCGGAAAGCGCAGGCCGGCCGGCTGCTTCCGCTCTTCCCGCTCAGGCTGATCCCGTTCCGCGTCGGGCTGGCGCTGGGGAGGCCGAAGCACGTGCCGTGCCCTGTCGACGACACGCTCGACGACGGCGACGCGCTCGGCCCGCTCGAGGTGCTCCACATCCCGGGCCACTCACCGGGTCATCTCGGGTTCCACTGGGCGGAGCGAGGCGTGCTGATCGTCGGTGACGCAATCGCGACCTGGCCCTCGGTGGAGCCCGGGTGGAAGGGGTTCCAGCTCAACGAAGAGCAGCACCGCGACTCGCTGGCGCGGCTCGCCTCGCTCGACGCGAAGGTCGTCGGCGTCGGGCACGGCGAGCCCGTCACCGATGGCGCCGCCGACCTCGTGCAAGAGCTGGCAGAGCAGTAGCTACGCGGCGGTGCGCCGCCAGGGCGCGAAGGCGTTGTCGACGCCGTCGAGGGCCGGCGCGAGCTGCGGGTAGTGCCGCAGCAGCACGGTGGACATCGTCGTCGCGTTGATCCAGTCCATCCCCGCCTGCGTGTAGAGCTTCGGCGTGTAGTCGCGCGTGAAGAAGCGGTCGCTCTTGAGGCGGCGCGACGCCATCAGGATGAAGACGCGGAAGGCGGTGTCGCTGAAGCCGAACCCCTTCGGCTTCGGCTCGCCGTAGAGCCCGATCATCAGGTCGACGCGCTCGACGTCGCCGCCGTAGACCCGGCGCAGCTCCTCAGCCCAAGTCGGGTTGTCGGTCAGCTCCTCGAACGTGTCCGCAGGCTTCAGGCGGAACAGCCGCCTGAACTGGTTGTAGCGGGGGACGCCGCGCTCGCGGATGCGCATCACGTCGGTCGCTGCGAGGTCCATCACCGTGCCGTCGGGCCGCTCGAGGTGCTGGAGGAAGCGCGGGTAGTTGTGCAGCGTGATCGCCCCGGGATGTTCGGTGCCCAGCGAGTAGAGCGCGTTGGCGACGCCGAGCTCCTCGAGCCGGGGGCGCGTGTCGAGCGCGCCGAGCTCGCGGAACGTGCGCTCCTGGAGCACTGCGTCGTTCTCGCTGGAGCGGAAGACGTAGTCGTCCGGGAGCAGGGGGTGCATCCGGTAGACGGCCACGAACTCCTCGGTGAGCGAGTACGGGACGCCGTGGTGGTTGGTCGTCGAGCCCGGGATCCCGCTCAGCACCTCGCCCGAGCCGAGGCGGCCGAACCGCTTCCCGAAGCGCTCGCCGGCCAGCCCCCACCAGTTCGCGTTCATCCCGTAGCGCGTGACCGGGTGCGCGATCACCGCGGGCGTCCACTCGACCGTGTGGATCTTCGCCATCAACGCGGCGTTCACCAGTCGCGCCGTGTCGAAGAGCTTGTCGTCCGACCACGTCGGGTGCTCGTCGCGCAGACGGTCGCAGATCGCGTTGTGCTCGAGCGTGAAGAGCGTGTGCAGCACGCCGAGGCCCACCCAGAAGTTGGCCGCGACGCCCGTCAGGTCGACGTGCTGCTCGAGGTCGCGCGGCAGCAGCCCGTCGGGGTCGAGCCGCAGCTTGCCGTCCTCGTGCGCGCGAAGCGCCGCGGCGAAGCGCTCGTCGGTGCCGTAGATCTGCGAGCCGTCCCACCAGTGGCTGTCGGCGGTGGTGAACGTCGGCGGTGTCGAGGGGTCGACGTCGGAGGTCGGGTCGCGCCGCGTGCGCGGGATCAGCATCGGCCGGTCGGGCCAGTCGTCGTCGTCCGCGAGCGCCAGCGACCACGGCCGCTGCTCCTCGTGCTTGCCGTGGCTGAACCAGTCGTGCACCTCGAACTGGAGCCAGGCCGCGGCGAGCACGTTCAGCGTCGTCGCGGGGATGAACGGGTCGCGCGTGAGCAGCTCGCGGCTGACGACGCGCGGATTCGGCTCGAGGATGTCGGGCTCCGCCTCCGGGAACGTGTGCTCGAGGGGGACGTTGCGGCCGAAGCGGGCGCCGACGCTGCCCATCAGCGGGTTGTCGAGGTCGTTGAACGTCCCGTCGATCGTGCGCGCCGAGGTGAAGCGCTCGTCTCGGGCGTTCGCGCGGAGCTCGTCGCTCGGCTCCGCGAGCCCGGTGTCGTAGAGATTGCGCTGGCGCAGTCGCTTCCTGAGACCCAGCAGTGTCAGCACGCCGAGCGGGGACCCGACGCGGTCCCAGCCGCGCCTGCGGTCGAGCAGGTCGCTCAAGGACATCAACGGTCGCGAGAACACGACGGCGCTCCGATCAAATCACGAATCACGGCTCGAGAGGCGCGTGGCGCTCTCAGCGGCACTTGCTCCGCCGGACCTTCATCTTCTTCAGTGCGCCGTCGAGCGAGCGCGACAGCGCGATGCGAGCCCGTTCCGTCGAGTCGACGCAGCGGATCACCTCCTGCATCTCCGCCGGCGAGTCGGCGACGAGCAGCTTCGCGATGCACTCGTTGAGCGGTCGCGCGACGACTCGTAGGTACCGGAGGATCAGGCGCTTGAACAGCACGCCATTCGCCGTTCCCGCCTTCTTCCGAGCGAGCGTCCGCTCGCCGTTCGCGATCAGCATGCGTTGCTTGGCGACCAGCGACTGGAGCTCGATCACGACTGCGCGCGGAACCGGCTCGTTCGCCGCGAGCGCCGAGAAGATCTCGCCGAGCAGCTGCGTCTGCCGGGCCGTGATGCGCACGTGCTCGTTGAAGACCTTGTTCCAAGCGTCGACGAGCTTCCGGTCGGTCGCGCACGGCTCGACCGTGGCGGCGGCCGCCGTAGGCGTCGCCACGACCGCCACGGCGAGCACGACCAGCAGCGCTCGCCCGAGTCTGGTTCGCATGTTCATCTCATCCCTCCTCGTGCATGAATCTCGCCCGTTCCTCGGGCGTCAGCTCCCGGCCGATGCGCGTCTCGGCGAACGCGAGCAGGTCCTCCAGCGAGCCGCACACGTCGCAGGCGAAGAGCCGTGCCGCGTCGTCGGGGAAGGCGGCGGTCGCGACCCAGCGTCCGGTCGGGTCGAACTCGACGTCGGTGAGGATCGACGGGTGTCCCCAGAGGCGCGCGAGCTGCCTCCCCGTCGCGACCTCCCAGATGCGCGCGGTGCGGTCCCAGCTCGCCGTCGCGAGGAAGCGGCCGCCGGGAGCGAAGTCGGCCGCGGGGACCGGGCCGCCGTGCCGGAGGTCGGCGATCCCGCGCCGGGCCTTCACGTCCCAGATCCGCGCGGACGTGTCGCTCGACGTGCTCACCAGCAGGCGCCCGTCGTCGCTGAACGTCAGCGCGAGGATCGGGCGCGTGTGGTAGCGGAGCGCGGCAAGCGAGCGGCCGTCCGTCGTCCAGAGCCGTACCGCCTCGTCGTTCCCTCCCGTCGCCAGCGACTTGCCGTCGGGGCTGAACGCGACTGCCTGCACGTCCTGCGGATGCTCGAGGCCGGCGATCGCGCGGCCCGTCCTGGTGTTGAACAAGCGCGCCAGGTCGTCGTCGCTCGCCGTCGCGAGGAGCGTCGAGTCGGGTGAGAACGCCACGGCGTTCACCGGACCGGTGTGCTTCAACGTCGCTACGGGCGCGCCGTTCGACGCGCGCGAGAGGTGCACGATCCCGTCCTTCGACGCGGTCGCGACGAGCCGGCCGTTGGGGCTCACCTCGACATCGCTCACCGCGCCCTCGTGGTCGGGCGGCGACGCGACGATCCGGCCCGAGGCGGCGTCGTGGATCGCGACGTCGCCGAGCGACGTGGCGGCGGCGACGCGGCGGCCGTCCCGCGAGAAAGCGAGCACGGCCGCACCCGGCAGCAGCGTCGCCGCCACACGCCGGGCGTTGGCGTTCCAGACCTGTCCCGGAATGCCGGTCGTCCCGAGAAGGCGACCGTCCCGGCTGTACTCGACGGCGGTGATCAGCTTGCCCGGCGTGCGGAGGACGGCGCGGCTGGCGCCGAGCGTCGCGTCCCACACGCGCGCGGTTCGGTCGGCGCTGGCGGTCGCGACGCGTCGGTCGTCAGGGGCGAACGTGATCGACGTCACCCAGGCGCGGTGGCCGCGAAGCGCCGCGACCTCCGTTCCCGAGGTGTCCCAGAGCCGGCCCGTCGCGTCGCCGGAGGCCGTCGCGAGCACGGAGCCGTCGCCGTTGAAGTCGACCGCGGTGACGACGTCGCCGTGCCCGCGCAGCACGCGCGGGGCACGACCGCCCGCGACGTCCCAGACGCGCGCGCTCGTGTCCGCGCTTCCGCTCGCCAGCCGCTTGCCGTCGGGGGAGAACGCGAGCGCGACGACCTGGTCGACGTGCCCTCGCAGCGTCGTGACGCGGCCGGTCGCGGTGGCAGGAGCCAGCACGAGCCCGCCGTCGAAGCCGCCCGCGGCGACGAGGCGGCTGTCCGGGCTGAACGCGACCGACTGCGCGAGCCCCTCGCCGGGGTCGAGCACGCGCAGCTGCTGGCCCGAGCGCGCGTCCCACAGCCGTGCGGTCCCGTCGTCGGACGCGGTCGCGACGAGCCTGCCGTCCGGGCTGAAGCTCGCGCGCGTGACCCACTTCCGGTGGCCGCGCAGCACGCGCAGTTGCTCGCCGGTGCGCGCGTCCCAGATGCGTGCGGTGGCGTCGAGGCCGGCCGTGAGGACGAGCGAACCGTCCGGGCTGAACTCCGCGCGCGACACGCGCCCGCGGTGTCCGCTCAGCGTCAGCAGCGCGCGCCCGCTGCGCGCGTCCCAGATCCGGGCGGTGCCGTCGCTGCTCGCCGTGACGATCCGCCGGTCGTCGGGGCTGAACCGCGCCGAGGGGACCCAGTTGCGGTGCCCGCGCAGGACGACGAGCGTGCGTCCGTCGTTCGCGTCGGAGACGCGCGCGGTCGCGTCGCGGCTCGGCGTGAGGATTCGCCGGCCGTCGCTGCTGAAGCTCACGCCGCTGGCCCAGCCGCCGTGGGGCGGCGTGACCGCGAGCGAGTTCGTCTGCGAGAGCGCGCGCCGCAGGACGTCCTCCGCCTCCCGCGTCGGCTTCAGCTCGACCGCCTCGCGGGCCAGCAGGGCGCTCTGCTCTGGGTCGATCTCCAGCTGCCCCGCGGCCGCTGTCGCGAGCTCTCGCGAACGAGCCGTGCGCTCGTTGTCGATCGCGTCGTTCCGCGCGAGGATCGCGAGCACGGCGAGCACCGCCGTGACGCCCAACCCGGTCGCGACGCCGCCGAGGGTGATCCGCTGACGCCTGCTCTGGCCGCGGCGGCTCGCGAGGACGAACTCGCGCTGGAGCGGCGTCGGCTGCGGTTCGACGCCGGGGGCGATGCTCGCCAGCTCTTGCTCGGCGTCGCGCAGGTCGGCGCCGCGCAGGAGCAAGCTCTTCTCGCCCTTGCGCTGCTCCCACTCGCGCGCCCGGACGAGCAGCCGAGTGTGCGCGCGCACCCACTCGAGGTCTGTCTCGAGCGCCTCGACGAGCGTGCTGACCGCGGAGTCGTAGTCGTCGGCGTCGCGGCAGAAGATCCAGTTGCGAGACTCGAGCTCCGTCGGCACGACTTTCCCGTCGGGGTCGCGGCGCAGGAGCGGGACGATCCGCTTGCCTTGCTCGAGCGCGTGCGCGAGCTCGCGGCCGCACTCCTCCGAGTCGAGCGAGTCAGGCGTGATCACGAACGCGAACGAGTCCGAGGCGTCGATTCCCGCGGCGATCTCGTTGCGCCACACCGCCGTCGCCCGGATGTCGTCCGAGTCGACCCAGACGTCCTTTCCGCGCTCCTCGAGCTCGGCGATCAGCCCGAGGACCCACGTCGCGTCCTTGCGCGAGTAGGAGAAGAAGACGTCCGGGCGCTCGGGCTTCGGCGGCTGCGTGCCCGCCGCTGGGTCGGGCGGCGCCGCCGTGGCGCTCATCGCCCGCGCCCGAACCTGAGATGAGATGCGACGGCGGCCATGCGGTGCTCAGCTCCTCGCCGCCGCGCACGGCCGCAGATGCGGTGTGCGAGACCTCGATTAGAGCGCGCCGGTCGGCTGTTTTCAACCCTCGGACGAGGGTTGCCACGAGGGGTGGCTCAGGCCCGTCCCCTCGACGACAAGGTCGGCGTCCGTTCCGTCCCGGTTCACGACCCAGATCCCGTTCTTGGCCGCGAACGCGATCCGGTCTCCGTCGGGCGACCAGGCAGGGAAGTTCGCGTCGTCGGGGACCCGTTCGTCCTCCGTGACGTTCTCGAGCACCTCGCCGGTGAGGGGCTCGACGATGTAGATGTCCCACTCGTTGTTCCGTCCGACCCTGATCGCGAGCTCGTCTCTGGACGGCGACCACTTCGGTCTCCGGAGGTCGCTCCCTTCGAAGTCGAGACGGTCGAGCGGGCGCTGCCGGCGGTCGACGAGCCGCATCACGTAGATCTGCTGCTCTCGCTGGTAGACGATCCTCCGGCCATCGGGTAGCCAGTCGGGCACCGCGCCGCTCGTGTCGCTTGGTCAGGTCTTTCTCGCGCGAGCCGTCGGGCGCGACGACCCAGACGTCCTTCTCATCCCTTGTGAACGCGATCATGGATCCGTCCGGCGACCAGTCCGGCGACTCGCCGGAGGTGCCCAAGTTCACGGGCTCGTCCTCGCCGGCGACGAAGATACCCCCGCCGCGCGAGAATGCGAGACGCTTGCCGTCGCGCGACCAGTCGGGTGATTTGTCGCGCGGCTTCGTTCCCTCGACCCGGACCGGTTCCCCGCCGCCGAGGCCGACCGTGAAGATCCCCGCATCGGAGGCGTAGGTGATCCGCTCTTCGCTCTCGCCTCCTCCACCGCCTCCACCGTTGCCGTCACCCCCGTTGTCGCCGTCGCGGGGGAAGAGGACGTAGGCGAGCACGGCCACGGCGACGAGCAGCAGGGCCGCGGCGATCAGCACGCGCCCGCGACGGCCGCTTCGGTGGCGGCGGAGGCGGCGGCGGCGGTGGTGGTGGCGGCGGAGCCTTCCCGGCCGCGACCTCGTCGAGGATCTCGAACAGCTGGTCGACGTCGTAGCGCCAGCTGCGGTTGCGGATCTCGAGCGCCTGGCGCTGGGGGAGCGGCGCGAGGCTGGTCGGGAGGTCCTCCTCCGTCGGCATCTCGGCGTCCTCGACGAGCACCGGGAACAGCGGCACCTCTCGCCACACCGCCGCCTCGATCTCCCGGCGAAGAGGGTCCTTCGGATCGTCGAGGCGCCGCCGCCCCTGCGAATCCACGGCGGTCAGCCAGCGAGGGCCGATCAGGGCCACGAACGCGTCGCACGAGCCGATCTTGCTCTCGATCTCATCCTCCCACGGCACGCCCGGCTTCATCCCGATGTCCATGAAGACCTCCTCGTACCGCTCGGCCAGGTCCTCGTGGAGATGGAGCGCGTGGCCCGACGTGTCGTCGCGGCGGTAGCTGAGGAAGATCTTGATCGGGGCGGTCACGATCGGTTGCTCCTCGACGACGGCGGGCGAGGCGTGCTGAGTATCTCGCGCGCGGCTCGCGAACGCGAGTCGCGGAGTAGCATCGCCCGGGCCGGACGATGGCACTCACCGCCGAGAAACTCGACGAGCTGATCTTCGGGACCGAGAGGTTCCGGCGCTTCACCCAGGACTCGCCCGTGATGCCAGACGTGTGGATCGCCTTCGGGCTCGATCCAAAGGCGCGCCTCGACCTGCTGCTCACGCCGCACGTGCAAGCGAGCGCCCCCGAGCTCGCGACCGAGCTGCGCCGCCGTCTCGGCGGCCACGACACGCGCGCAGAGCGGCAGGACGAGGCGCGGGTCGCCTACAACGAGTCGTACGTCGTCGCCGAGCTCGACTTCCACGAGCTCGTCGAGGTCGTCCTGCCGCTCACGCACTGGTGGCGCGCACACGTCTGGCCGACGAAGGCGGACCTGAACAAGGCGGAGCAGCTTCGCGAGCCGGCGTTCAAGAAGCGCATGGCGGAGCAGCTCGCGGCGCCGGGGCCGTCCGGGTTCGGCGGCGAGATCTCGCCCGATCTGCTCTGGCTGATCCGGATCGTCGGGTGGATCGAGCTCGAGCGGCGCGGCCGAAGACACGCCCACCGAGCCGACGCACGAGCAGGTCGTCGAAGCGGTGCTCGACCTCGTCGCGAGCGGCGAGGTGGAGGATGCGCCGGCCGAGCCGCTGCTGTGGCGGGTCGACCGCAACCGGCCGGCCACGGCCGCCGTCTCCCGCTCGATCCTCGCAGTCAAGGCCGACGCCGCGGTTCGGCTCTTCGACCTGAACTGCCGCGAGCTCCGCTGGGCCGTCGTCGACAGCGGCATCGACGCGACGCATCCGGCGTTCCGGAAGCGCAACGAGAAGGGGAAGCTGTACGCGAAGCCGTTCGAGGCCGGGCAAAACCGTACGCGCATCGTCGCCTCGTACGACTTCACGCGCCTGCGCAGGCTGCTGCGACCCGATGCCGACCTCCGCGGCGCGAAGCTGACGCGCGACGAGAAGGAGCGCGTCAAGGACCTCCGCCGCTCGATCGAGACCGGCCGCCCGATCGACTGGCTCGCGCTCGAGCCGCTGCTCCGCGTCCCGCACGACGCGGACGAGTACGAGCCGCCGACGCACGAGCACGGCACGCACGTCGCCGGCATCCTCACCGCCGACTGGCGCACCGACGACAAAGGGATGCCCGACGAGCAGAACCTGCTCGGGATCGCGGCGGGCCTCGAGCTCTACGACCTGCGCGTGCTCGACGGCGAAGGCCGCGGCGACGAGTTCACGCTGATTGCCGCGCTCCAGTTCGTCCGCCACCTGAACGCGAGCAAGGACACGGTGCTCGTGCACGGCGTCAACGTCAGCCTCTCGATTCGTCACGACGTCGCGAACTACGCGTGCGGGCGCACGCCCGTCTGCGAGGAGTGCGCGCGGCTGATCGGCGCGGGGACGGTCGTCGTCGCGGCCGCGGGCAACGAGGGGTACACGCGCTACGAGTCGGCGGAGGGCGGCTCGAGCGAGGGCTACCGGAGCATCAGCATCACCGACCCGGGCAACGCCGAGGGCGTGATCACCGTCGGCGCGACCCACCGCTTCCAGCCGCACGCGTACGGGGTCTCCTACTTCTCCAGCCGCGGCCCGACCGGCGACGGACGGGTCAAGCCCGACCTCGTCGCTCCCGGCGAGAAGATCACCGCGCCGATCCCCGGCGGCAGGATCGACACCATGGACGGGACGAGCATGGCCGCACCCCACGTCAGCGCGGCGGCCGCGCTGCTGATGGCCCGGCACGACGAGCTGATCGGCGCGCCTGAGCGGATCAAGCAGGTGCTCTGCGAAAGCGCGACCGACCTCGGCCGCGAGCGCTACTTCCAGGGCAACGGGATGCTCGACGTGCTCCGGGCGCTCCAGGCCGTCTAGAGCCGCGTCTTGAAGCGGATCGCGATGTCGCGGAGCGCGATGTTCGACTGACGCTCGACGACGTCGTCGATCGTGTCCCCGTCGGGGAATGGGCGGTCGAACGGATAGCCCATCGGCCTGCGGTCGGGATACGACGCGTCGCGGACACCGCAGAAGCTCATCGACCCGCAGTGCGCTGCGCGCGAGACCTGGTCCTCGTTCCAGTCGGTCAGCATCACGAGCAGGCGGAACGGCATCCCCTCCGGCGTCCCGCGCGGGACGAGCAGGTGGAAGGGCCAGCCGCAGTTGCAGTAGTTCTCGGCGGCCTGCGGGTCGGCCGTGGGATCGCGACGCGGGCGCGGCGGTCGCACGGCCGGCTTCTGCACGACGGACGAAAGCGCCTCCGACCGCGCGACGACGGCCTTCTCGCTCGGGCCGAGCCGGTGATGGAACTTGTCCATCTCGATCCACGTCCGCCGGCTCTGCGCGGTCGCCTCGGGCGCGAGAAAGATCCGCACCGTCACGTCGGTCGGTTCGGCGCGCGAGTTCTCCAGTCGAAGCACGTAGAGGAAACCCTTGTGGTCGAGGTACTGGAGAGGCCCCACGGGTGTGCGGCGCGTGCGAAAGCCGGTCTCCAGCTCGCGAGTCACGAGCGGCGACCCCTCGAACGTGTCTCCCCACTTCGAGCCGCCGAACGTCGTGCGCGCCCACGTCTGCAGCGCCGCGCCGGTCCGGCTTCCCGCGGGCACCTTGTCGTTGAAGACGAGCAGCGGAGGCGTCGCGACCGCGGGCGGCGCGTCGGTGAGGTCGTGCGGAGGCTGCTTCTCCTGCCAGCGGAAGAGCTGATCGTCGACGTGCCGATGCCAGCGGTAGAAGACCGGGTCCATGATCGCGGTCGCCGTCGTCCACATCACGCCGGGCCGTCGCGTGTCGGCCGGGTTCTGGGCGAGCGCGATCAGGACGTGGCCGAAGCCGTGGAAGTTCCCGTACCCGTCCGGGCCGCCGCGGCGCAGGCTCGGCTCGACGGCTGCGCCGAGCGGGTCGGGCTCGACCGGCGAGCCGTCCTCGAAGCGGCTCGTCTGCACGGCGCGCTTGATGCGCTCCCGCAGCTGCGCGTGCTGCTGCACGGTGTACGGGCCGAAGCCGAGATCGACCGTTGCGAGGCGCCGCGCGGGAGAGCGCGGGGTGAAGTCCGGCAGCCCCGAGTCGTAGCCCTCGGCGATCGGCCCGGTGTAGTTCGCGAGCGAGCGAACGGGCTGGAGCCCCGCGGCGAGACGCTCGGCGTCGTAGCGGGCGAGCATCTGCTGGTGCATGTAGAAGAAGAGCTCGCCCTGGCGGTCCTTGCCCGTTCGGCCACCCCGGCCGTCGGGGATGCCGCTCACCGGGTAGACGACGTGCCAGTGCTCGTGGTGCTGGTTCGCGAGCGGGTCCTCGCGGAACCAGTCGAGCTGTTCCTCTCCGCCGACCGCCTCGAGCTCGTCGGCGTCGGTCTCGGCCGCCTTCGCCGCGAGGTCCGGACGGCGCTCCTCGAGCGCGGGGATGGGAAGGCCGGCGGCCTTCGGGTAGTGCGTGATGAAGATCATCAGCGCGTGCTTCGCGCGGTCGGGATCGGGGCCGGCGATCTCGCGCTCGGCGTCGGCGAGCGCGGCCTCGAGGCCCTCGTTGCCGCGCCCGGCCTCGACGAGCCCGATCCAGCGCTCGACGAGCTCGAGCGCTCCCTCCACGTGCGCCGGAACGAACGGCGAGAAGCGAACTGCGGCGGGCTCGACGGGCGACTCCGCCGAGTCGGCTCGCAGGAAAAGTTCTTCGGTTTTCCGCTGGAGCTCTCGTAGCCGCGGCACGGGTTCAGGACCGTATCCGACACGGCGCTCGAGGTAAGACCGCGCCGCCTCGCGACACGAACTGGTCGATGAGCGCCGACGTTTCCTTCCGCGGCCTCCGCCTGGCGACGCAGCCGGGTCGCGTGATGACCCCGCGAACGGCGACCGAGCAGCTGGTCGCGAGCGGACTGGAGGTGATCGGCGACCGCGCGGTCACGGTCGCCGACGTCGGCACCGGCTCGGGCGCGATCGCGGTCGCGATCGCCGCGGCGACACCGCGTGCGGAGATCTGGGCCACCGACACCAGTCCATACGCCGTCGTTCTCGCGACGCTCAACGCGCGCCGCCACGGGGTCGACGATCGGGTGTTCGTACGTCACGGCGACCTGCTCGAGCCGGTTCCCGGCTCGGTCGACCTGATCGTCGCGAACCTCCCCTACCTTCCGGCGTCGGCTGCGTCGCAGTTCGCGGACCTGGCGGGCGAGCCGCCCGAGGCCGTCTACGCGGCAGGCGACGGGCTCGAGCCGTACCGGCGACTGCTGACCGTCGCACGCGAGCGGCTGACGTCCGACGGTGAGCTTCTGTTCCAGCTCCACCGCCGTGTGGTCCGGGCAACCCGCGCCGAACTGAGCGCGCTGGGGCGCGACTAGCCGCTAGACCGCGGCGATGTCTGCGAGTGGCGTCGTCCGGGCGGCCGAGGCGCCGCGAGCGCGCAGCTCCTCGGCGATCTCCTCACCGAGCCCGTCGGCCAGCTGCGACCACGTGCCCTCGTAGAACACCTCGAAGCCGGGAACGTTCGGGATGTTGCCGGCGTCGAAGAGCGCGCGTGCAGCGCCCAGCATCTGCGTGGCAGAAGCAGGATCGCGGGGCGCGATCGACGCAGCGATCCCCTCCAGGCACACCGGCGCATTCGCGGGATCACCCGTCTTCACGCACAGCTCGAGCGCCTCGCGATAGTGACTCTCGGCGTCCTCGAGCCTCCCGGTGAACCGGGCGATCAGACCGTGCGCGATCAGGCACCCGTTCGCCATCTTCAGATCGCCGACGTCGACAAGCGCGCGCACGCTCCCGTCGAGTGCCGCCTCTGCCGACTCGAGCTCTCCGAGCTGGACGAGCGCGAACGCGAGCGACATCGACGCCGACGCGCGCGACCACGAGTCGCCGAGCTCCGCGAACTCATTCATTGCCTCGGACTCCCAGGCCGGCGTCGGCGTGGGATCGCCGGCCAGCAGGGACACGAGGCCCGAGATCATCTTCGTCCACGCGGCGACCCACGGATCACCCGTCCGCCGAGCGACGTCGATTGCCTCGACGCTCAGTGCGCGCATGCGGCTGTGCCCCTCGGCGTCCTCGAAGTCTCCGACGGCCGTCAGCCCCGCCATCGCACCCGCGCCGAGCGCCTGCGCGAGCGCGAGCCAGCGATCCTCGCCGAGCGAGCGACTGAGTGCGACGGCCTCTTCCGCATACCTTCGCGCTGCTGGGAGGTCACCGGCCCCGGCCGAGCAGATCTCCGCGACGAAGAGGCCACCTACGCGGGCGGGCGTCGGCTCGGCCGCGCTCGGCAGGGTGAGGATCCGTTCGGCCCACGCCCACCCTTCGACGAACGACGTCCACCACCACAACCAGAGCGGGTAGAGGAGACGGAGGCCGATCGAAGCCTCGTCGTTGTCGACCGACCAGGCAAGGGCCGCACGGATGTTGTCGCGGTCCTCACCGAGCCGCTGCAGCCAGGGACCGCGCGCGTCCGTCCGCAGCGTGGGTTCCGCCGCCTCTGCGACCTCGGCGAAGTACGACGCGTGACGGCGCGCGATCTCGTCGCCCTCGCCACTCGCGGCGAGCCGCTCGCGCGCGAACTCGGCGATCGTCTCCAGCAGCTCGAAGCGTGGCTCGCCGAGCTGGTTCCAGCGCGTGACGAGGAGGCTGTGCCCCGTGAGGATGGACAGGCCGTCGAGGGCGTCGCCGCCGCAGACGCGGTCGGCGGCGTCGAGACTGCAACCGCCTCTGAACACGCCGAGCCGACGCAGGAGTGACCGCTCTGGCTCCTCGAGCAGGTCGTAGCTCCAGGCGATGGCGTTCCGGAGCGTTCGCTGGCGCGCCGGCACGTCGGCCGCGCTTTCGGTGAGCAGGCGAAGGGGATCGTCGAGTCGCTCGAGCAGCGCCGGGGGCGAGAGCACCCGCGTGCGTGCTGCGGCGAGCTCGATCGCGAGCGGAAGCCCGTCGAGCCGCCGGCAGATCTCGGCGGTCGCGGCAGCCGACGCGTCGTCGAGCTCGAAGTCTCCGCGGATCTCCCGCGCGCGCTCGACGAAGAGCTGCGCGGCCGGCCAACGCGTCAGCTCGTCGACGCGGACATCGACGGGCGGCAGTGGCAGTGGCGCGACGGGGAACTCGTGCTCACCTTGGACCCGGAGCGGGACGCGACTGGTCGTCAGCACGTTCACGGTCGGGGCCGCAGAGAGGACCGCCGCGACGTCCGCCGCCGCAGCGACGAGGTGCTCGAAGTTGTCGAGGACGAGCAGGAGCTCCTTGCCCGCGAGATTCGTCGCGAGGCTGTCGACCAGGCTGCGCCCGGCGGTCGCCGGGACGCGGAGCACGTCCGCGACCGCGGGCAGGACGAGCTCCGGGGTCGTGAGCGGGGCAAGGTCGACCAGGAAGATCCCGTCCTTGAACGGCTCCAGCAGCGTCTCGGCGGCACGCAGCGCGAGGCGCGTCTTGCCGCTCCCGCCGGCCCCCGTCAGCGTCACGATCCGGACGCCGGGCGAGAGCACGAGCTCCCGGAGGCGGTCCAGCTCCTGCTGGCGACCGACGAACGTCTTCACGTCGCTGGGCAGGTTGTTCGGCCGCCCGCCGGCGGACCGGAGCGGAGGGAAGTCGGTGATCAGGCCCGGCCGTGCGAGCTGGTACGCGCGCTCCGGCTCCTGCAAGTCCTTCAGCTGGTGTCGGCCGAGATCGATCAGCGTCGTTCCCTCGCCCAGGGCCGGCTCGACGAGCTTCGCCGTCGTCTCCGACAGCACCGTCTGGCCGCCGTGCGCCGTCGCCATCAGCCGCGCGCACCGGTACAGGGCGGGGCCGAAGTAGTGGGCGCCTCGTCGCTCGACGTCGCCCGTGTGCAGGCCCATCCGGACCCTGAGCTGCTCGATCGGGTCCCAGTCCTCCTCGAGCAGCGAGAGCTGCGCGTCCGCGGCAGCCTCGACGGCGCCCTGCGGGTCGCCGAACGCCGCGTACACGGCGTCGCCGATCGTCTCGAACACGACTCCGGCTCGACGCTCGACCGCCGCCGCGAGCAGCTCGTGGTGCCGTGCGATCAGCCGGCCGTAGTCGCCGGGGTGTTGCTCCAGCAGCCGCGTGCTCCCCTCGACGTCGGTGAAGAGGAACGTGACGCGACCCTCCGGCAGGTGCTCGCGGCTCGGAATGACGCCCGGATTGTCGCGCGGTCGACCGGCTCGGGCAACCGCGCCCCCGACCCCTCGCTCCAGCCCTAACGGCCGTTCCTGCCGACGAGCCGCCAGGTCTCGACCTCACCCTTGCCCTTCACCTCGACGAGCCCGACCGGCTCGGTCACGAAGTCGTCGCGCAGCAGCTCCCAGGTCGGACGCGTGATCTGGATCTCGTCCGAGGCCCCGTGTGACTCCATGCGGCTCGCCATGTTCACCGTGTCGCCCCAGAGGTCGTAGAGGAAGCGGCGGCGCCCGATCACGCCCGCCACGACCGGCCCCGAGCTGAGCCCGATCCGAAGCCGCAGGTCGCTCCCCGGCAGGCACGTGCGGGCGCAGTCCTTCATCTCGAGCGCGAGGCCGGCAAGCGCGTGCGCGTGGTCCGGCCGGGGCCGCGGAACCCCCGCCGCGACCATGTAGCAGTCTCCGATCGTCTTGATCTTCTCGACCTCGTAGCGGTCGACGAGCTCGTCGAAGGCCGTGAAGAGACGGTCGAGCATCCCCACGACCTCGCGCGCATCGAGGCCGCTCGCAAGCGGAGTGAAGTCGACGACGTCCGCGAAGAGGATGCTGGCGGCGTCGAAGTGGTCAGCGATCGTGTGGGGCTCCGCCTGCAGGCGCTCGGCGATGTCCTCGGGCAGGACGTTCAGGAGGAGCGCCTCGACGCGCGCCTGTGCGGTCTCTCGTCCCCGCGCGAAGGTCACGAGCAACGTCATCGCCACGAGCGACACGAGGACGATGTTCAGGACCTCGAAGGTCCGGACGAACGCGTCGGGCAGGTCGGCGCCCTCCGGCCGCACGACCTCGGCGAGAACGACCGCGAGCACGATCGTGAGTACGAAGGCGGCGAACCACGGCCAGGCACGCTGGGGGCGGTCGAAGGCGACCGCACCGAGCGGCGCCAGGAACGACCAGACGATCACGGTGCTCGAGTCGTCGAGGCCGCCGAGCATGATCGTCCCGAGCGCCGGCAGGACGAGGATCAGCAGGAACTGCGCCGTCCGCAGGAACGCGAGGTTTCGGTTCCGGGCGAAGACGGCGACGCTGACGATCGACCCGGTGGCGTACGCCCACGGCGTGAGCGCGACCGCCTCCTCGCCCATGAGCCAATACACGCAGCCCCAGACGAACGCGACCGGGAGGATCAGGAGCGCGATTCCCGACGAGCAGCCGTTTGCGAAAGCGCAGCTCGGACGAGTCGGCTTCGTCTGCCCCGATCGAAAGGACGCGGTCTCGCAGCGCCGCGATCATGCCTTCGCTCTAGCCGCTCGTGGCGTCGAGAAGTTGGAGGAGCTTGTGCGCCGCAAGTTCGACTTCCTTGTGGCGCCACTCCGCGGCTCGGTAGTGGCACGCGATCAGCCCGGAACGGTGCACACGGCGGAGGTCTCCGTAGACGAACGCGTACCTGGCCTTCGTCTCGTCGGCGGCACCCTCGGTCAGTCCGAGATGCCACTCGGCGTATTCCTCCCAGGAGTGCGACTCGAGGAAGGCGTTCTCGTCCTTGGCTGTCGGTTGGACGTCTCCCCACTCGCTGCGGAGCACGTACTGGCGTCCCTTGATCAGCTGCTCTGCTCGAGCGACCGCCCGCTTGTTGACGGAGTACGAGGCCACTGCACCCCGTCAGCGGTGAGCGCGCTCGGCGATCTGGGCTTCGGATGGACGGAGCATCGTGTAGACGAGCAGGCCGATGAACGGGAAGACGAGCATCGCGACTGCCCACGCCACCTTGGCGAGCAGCGAGAGATCACCGCGGCGAATCACGTCGACGACCGCGCGGACCCACATCACCAGGAACAACAGGACCGCGGCGGCGAGCACGATTCGGATCAGCACGTCCACGTCGCTCAGCCTAACGCCATCTCGAGCGCTGCCCGACTCAGGCGGCGGGACGCAGCGAGCGGTCGACCGCTTCCGGGGAGAGAACGTGCTCGATCACCATCGTCGCGGCCCCGATCACCCCGGCGCGGTCTCCGAGCCGTGACGGAACGATCCGCAGGTCGCGAGTCGCGAGAGGGAGCGACCGGCTGAAGATCCCTTCGCGCACGCCGGCCAGGAGCTGCGCGTGCGCTTCGGCGATGTCGCCCCCGATCACGATCACGGCCGGGTTGAAGAAGTTGACGGTGCCGGCGAGCACCTCGCCCAGCGTGCGGCCGGCGTCGCGGACCATGCGGATCGCGCCGGCGTGACCGCTCCGAACGAGGCGGACGACGTCGCGGCTGCGGGTTGCATCCGCGCCCTGTTCGGCGAGACGCTCGGCGAGCGCCAAGCCTCCTGCGATCGCTTCGAGGCAGCCGACGTTCCCGCACCGGCACACGACGTCGGCGCTGCTCGTCGCCCGGATGTGCCCGATGTCGCCGGCGGCGCCGCGGGCGCCGCGGTGGATGTGGCCGTCCGCGACGATGCCGCAGCCGATCCCCGTTCCCACCTTGATCAGGAGCAGGTGCTCGGTCTCGCGCCAGTGCACCCGGTGCTCGCCGCGAGCCATGATGTTGACGTCGTTGTCGACGAGGACCGGGGCGCGGTAGCGACCGTCGAACCACTCGGGGATCGGAAAGTCGTCCCAGCCGGGCATGATCGGCGGGTTGACCGGCCGCCCGCTGGCGAACTCGACCGGCCCCGGCACGCCGACACCGATCCCGCGCACGTCGTCGCGCGAGCGGCCGACCTCGTCGAGCAACTCCTTGAACCGCTCGTCCAGCCACTCGAGCACGCGGTCGGGCCCGAGGGCGATGTCCAGGTCGCCGGCTCGTTCCGCCAGCAGCGTTCCGACCAGGTCGCACACCGCGACCCGGGCATGGGTCGCGCCCAGGTCGGCGACCAGGACGACGCCGGCGTCGCGGTTGAAGACCAGCACGGCCGGTGGGCGGCCGCCCGTCGAGACGCTGCCGCCGGTGTCGTGGACGAGCCCCTTCGCGAGCAGCAGGTCCACGCGCTGGGCCACCGTCGAGCGAGCGAGCCCGGTCACCCTGGCCAGGTCCGCACGCGTCACGGCGACCTCTTCGCGGATCAGATGGAGGAGCGATCCCGCGCTCGACGGTGACGGAACGGTCGTAGCCGGGTTCGTCGCCATTCGACGAAAGTAAAGCACGGGCTGGACGAAGATCCATACCTTTTGCTTGACAGATGGACTAAGTTCCGTTTAGCCTCCCGCCCCGATGCCACCGCAGGCCGCGATCGCGGGCACGGGCTTCATCGGACGGGTGCATGCCCGCTCGGTCCGGCTCGCCGGCGCGGAGCTCGCGGGGGTCGCCGCCTCGTCGCCGCAGTCCGCCGCCGTCGCAGCAAGCGAGCTCGGGGCTCGCCGAGCCTTCGGCTCGGCCGAGGAGCTGGTGCGCGACCCGGAAATCGACGTCGTCCACATCTGCACGCCGAACGACCTCCATCTCCCACTGGCCGAGGCGGCGCTGGCCGCCGGCAAGCACGTGGTCTGCGAGAAGCCGCTCGCCCTCGACGCAACGGGAGCGAAGCGCCTCGTCGACGCCGCTGCCGACTCGGGACGGCAGGCGGCGGTGCCGTTCGTCTACCGGTACTACCCCACCGTCCGCGAAGCGCGAGAGCGCGTCCGGAGCGGACGGACCGGCGCTCTGCACCTGCTGCACGGCACCTACCTCCAGGACTGGCTCCTGCGACCGGACGACACGAACTGGAGAGTGGACGACGCGCGGGGCGGCGCCTCGAGGGCGTTCGCGGACATCGGCTCGCACTGGTGCGACCTCGCCGAGTTCGTCTCCGGCCATCGCATCACGCGCCTGTGCGCACGTCTGCTGACCGCGGTGCCGGACCGGGTCAGCGACCCGGATCGGCGCGCGTTCGGGTCGAGCGTGCGGAGCGGGGACGTCCAACCGGTCACGACCGAGGACGCCGCGCTCGTGCAGTTCGAGACCGACTCGGGCGCCCTCGGCTCCGTCGTCGTCAGTCAGGTCTCCGCCGGCCGCAAGAACCGGCTCTGGCTCGAGCTCGACGGGAGCGAGGAGGCGATCGCGTTCGACCAGGAGCACCCTGAGGAGCTCTGGGTCGGGAGTCGCGAGTCGTCGACCATCCTCCGCCGTGACCCCGCGACGCTCTCGGACGCCGCGGCGCGCTTCGCGTTCCTTCCCGGCGGCCATCCGCAGGGCTACGCGGACTGCTTCGACGCGTTCGTGCGCGACTTCTACGACGGCGTTCGCGACGGTGCCCTGCCCGAGGGAACGCCGACGTTCGCCGACGGCCTCCGCACCGCGGTGATCACCGACGCCGTGCTCGCGTCCGCCCGCGACGAGCAGTGGGTCGACGTCGAGCCGACCAGGGCAGTCGCCGGCTCGCAGGCGGTCGCTTCGTGAAGCTCGGCTTCCTGACCGCGTGCATGCCGGAGCGCAGCCTCGAGGAGATCGCGGCGTGGGCAGCCGGCAACGGCTACGAGGCGCTCGAGCTCGCCGCGTGGCCGCAGCTGGGCGACCGGCCGTTCACGGCGAGCCACGTGAAGGCCGACTCCTTCGACGAGGCCGAGCAGGAGCGGGTGCAGACCACGCTCGCCGACAAGGGGCTCGTCCTCTCGGCGCTCGCGTACTACGACAACAACCTCGCGCCGGACACCGAGGAGCGCGATCAGTACCACGCGCATCTCCGCAAGTGCATCGACGCCGCGGCTGCGCTCGGCGGCGTGCCCGTCGGAACGTTCATCGGGCGCGACCCCGGACGCAGCGTCGCGGAGAACCTGCGTGAGGCCGAACAGATCTTTCCGCCCCTCGTCGACTACGCGGGTGAACGCGGCGTGCGCCTGATGATCGAGAACTGCGTGATGGAGGGCTGGCACCCCGACGGCTACCCCGGCAACCTCGCGTACTCGCCCGAGCTGTGGGAGTGGATGTTCTCGCTCGGTCTGTTCCTCAACTTCGACCCGTCGCACCTGCTCTGGCTCGGGATCGATCCCGTCGACGCACTGCGTCCGTACGTCGACCGGGTCGCGCACGCGCACGCGAAGGACGCAGAGACGTTCGAGAGCGAGCGGAACCGCTTCGGCTTCTTCGGTCGGACGTCGACGCGCGAGCAGGACGCGTGGGACGCGGGGTGGTGGCGGTATCGAATCCCGGGTCTCGGGCAGGTCGACTTCACCCGCTACGTCGACGCCCTCTACGAGGGCGGGTTCGACGGCGTCCTCTCGGTCGAGCACGAGGATCCGGTCTGGCGCGGCACGCCGGAGCTGGTCGAGGCGGGCCTTCGGATCGCGCACAACAACCTCCGCGGGCTGGTGGTCCGATGACGAAGGTCCTCGAGGTCCGGAACCTCGTCAAGGAGTTCCCGGGTGTGAAAGCGCTTCAGGGAGTCGACCTCGAGGTCCTCGAGGGTGAGGTCCACTGCCTGCTCGGCCCGAACGGCGCCGGCAAGTCGACGCTGATCAAGTGCGTCTCCGGGGCCGTCGAGCCGACGAGCGGCGAGATCCTGTTCCTGGGCGAGCCTCTGCCGGCGGGCGATCCCGCCGGATCGCTGAAGCGCGGCGTCGCGACGATCTACCAGGAGCTCGATCTCGTCGCCGACCTCAGCGTCGCCGAAAGCATCTTCCTCGCGCACGAGCCTCGTCGCGGCCCGCTGCTCGACCTCGACCGGATGTACCGCGAGTCGGAGGCGCTGCTCACGCGCCTCGGCCACGACTCGATTCCCGTGCGCGCCAAGGTCGGGAAGCTGCGCCCGGCCGCCCAGCAGATCGTCTCGATCGCACGCGCGCTGTCCGGCGACGTGCGGCTCCTGATCATGGACGAGCCGTCCGCGATTCTCGACGACGCGGAGATCGGCACGCTGTTCGACGTCGTCCGCCGGCTCACCTCCGAGGGCGTCGGGGTCGTCTACATCTCGCATCGCCTCGACGAGATCCGGCGCATCGGGGACCGCGTGACCGTCCTCGCCGACGGCCGCACGGCGGCGACCGGGCTGCCCGCGACGACCCCGACCGACCAGCTGGTCGAGCTCATGGTCGGCCGCAAGGTGGAGCAGCTCTACCCGGACCGTCCGGTCGGAACCGACCAGGTGCTGCTCGAGGTTCGCGACGCCCGGCGGCTCCCGGCCGTGCGCGGTGTCAGCCTGCAGGTCAAGGCCGGCGAGGTCGTCGGCCTCGGTGGGCTCGTCGGCTCGGGGCGCACCGAGCTGCTTCGACTGATCTACGGGCTCGACGAGCTCGAGGAGGGCGAGATCGTCGTCGAGGGCAAGCGCCTGCCCTCGGGCCGTCCCCGCACCGCGATCCGACGTGGGCTCGGGCTCGCGCCCGAGGACCGCAAGTCACAGGCACTCGTCCTCAACTGGAGCGGAACGAAGAACGTCACGCTCGCCGACCTCGGCCGCTTCTCGCGGCTCCTGCTCGACGTCCGCAAGGAGCGCGAGACCGCGCGCAAGCAGCTCAAGGCGCTGAACACCGTCCCGGACGATCCGGAGCGCGTCGTCCGCCTGCTCTCCGGCGGCAACCAGCAGAAGGTCGTGCTCGCCCGCTGGCTGCTCCACGAGTGCCGGGTGCTGCTCCTCGACGAGCCGACCCGCGGCGTCGACATCGCGACGAAGGCGGAGATCTACCGGATCATCGGCGAGCTCGCGAGCGCAGGGCTGGGCGTGCTCGTCGTCTCGTCCGAGCTCGAAGAGCTCGCGCACATCTGCACGCGCGTCCTCGTCATGCGCGAGGGCGAGATCGTCGCCGAGCTCGACGGAGACAGCGCGACGGAGGTGGCGCTGCTCCGCCACGCCGTCGCGCCGACCGACGCGCCAGATCTCGTCGAGGAGGTCGTATGAACACCGCGCTGGCCCAGCGGGTGAAGGGGCTCGAGTTCCAGGAGTACGCGCTCGCGATCGTGGTCCTGCTGCTGTTCGTCGCCGGAGCGATCCTGAGGCCGGAGACCTTCCCGACCTGGGACAACATCCGCAACATGCTCACCCAGGCGAGCGTCGTCGGCGTGCTCGCGATCGGGATGACGTTCGTGATCGCGACCGCCGGCATCGATCTCTCGGTTGGGTCGATTGTCGCGGCCGCCGGCGTCTTCGGGGGCATCATGGTCGGGACCGACGGGACGAGCAGCCTCGTGTTCATCCTCGGCGCGATCCTGTTCGCGACGTTTCTCGGCACGGTCAACGGGACTGCGATCGCGTACGGACGCGTGGTGCCGTTCATCGCGACGCTCGCGATGTTCTCGGTCGCCAGAGGCCTGGCGTTGCTCTTGAACGACAAGCTGCCCGTGAGCCTGCTCGATCTGAACGGCGGCTCGTTCGGGGACCCGCGCCCGTTCTCGCTGCTCTGGTTCGGGACCGGCCGGATCCTCGGGATCCCCGTGTCGGTCTACGTGTTCCTCGCGATCACGATCCTCGGCTGGATCGTCCTCAACCGCACCCGCTACGGGCGCTACGTCGTCTCGGTCGGCGGGAACCGCGAGGCGGCCCGGATCGCCGGCGTCCCGGTCCGCCGGATCATCTTCAGCGTCTACGTGCTCTCGGGGTTCCTCGCGGGGATCTCGACGATTCTGCTCTGCGCCCGTCTGGGGAGCGCCTCTCCGGTGAGCGGAAACCTCTACGAGCTCGACGCGATCGGCGCGGTCGTGATCGGCGGGACGAGCCTGGCCGGGGGCCGGGCGACGATCGTCGGCACGTTCCTCGGCGTCCTCACCTTCGCGTTGATCTTCAGCCTGATGACACAGCTCAACCTCTCGACCGAGATCCAGCAGGTGACGAAGGGCTTGATCGTCGTCGGTGCCGTCCTGCTGCAGCGCCCGGAGTCGCGGTACTGATGCCCGAGACGGCCGGGCGAACCCGTCAACCCACCAGGAGGTATGCAATGTCGCGAAAGCGACTCTTCGTCTCCTTCGCCGCGGGCTTGCTGCTCGCGATGGCCCTGGCTGCGTGCATGAGCGACAGCGAGACGGCAACGACGACGGTCACCGTCGGAGAGGAGACAACGGCCGCCGGAGGCGGTTCCGGCCAGACGGTCACGATCATCGCGAGCGTTCCGCCGACGGACCACGGCTGGCTCGGAGCGATCTCGAAGAACGCCCAGGCCGCCGCCGACGAGTTCGACGACGTCGAGTTCGAGCTGCTCGAGGCCGCGGACGCGGACTCGCAGGCGCAGCAGATCGAGCAGGCGATCGCTCAGAAGCCGGACGTCCTCGTCGTGCTGCCTCAGGACGGTGCGGCGCTGACGCCGGTTGCACAGAAGGCAGAAGCGGCCGGCATCCGCGTCGTCAACATCGACCGGCTCTTCACCGCGCCCGACGCGGCGACGGCGACCATCCTCGGCGACAACTACCAGATCGGCGTGCTCGCGGCGACCTACATCGCCGACGAGTTGAGCTGCAACGGCAACGTCGTCGAGATCCAGGGCTTGGCCGGAATCTCGGTCACGACCGACCGGACCAAGGGGTTCACCGACACGCTGAAGAAGAAGTGCCCGGGCGGCGGCATCGAGATCGTCGCGTCGCAGCCGGGTGACTTCAACCCCGACAAGGGGCTGACGGTGATGGAGAACATCCTCCAGGCCCAGGACGACATCGACGCCGTGTACACCCACGACGACGACATGGCGCAGGGTGTCGTGCAGGCGATCCGCAACGCCGGCCGCGAGGACGAGATGTTCCTCACGGGCGTCGGCGGATCGCAGGACGCGATGCAGCAGATCAAGGAGGGCGGCCTCTACCGCGCCACCTTCCTCTACAACCCGAACATGGCGGCCACCGCCGTGAACATGGCGCGCCTGATCGGCCTGGGTGAGGGCTTCTCCGAGCTCGTTCCGCCGGAGGTCCCGCGCATGCTGGTCGTTCCCGCCGCGGTCGTCACGCAGGAGAACGTCGAAGACTACGAGGAGTACGCGTTCGACTGACGTTGGACGCAGCCGGTGCGGCCCGCCGATCTCTCGGCGGGCCGCACTGCGCGCTGTCGTAGCGTCGCCGGCGACACGTGCGGCGCGGCGCCTACCCTGCGTGGGTGGCCGAGTACGTGCACGGATACGGAACCCCGGAGCAGGAACGCCTGGTCGCGCAGGCGGAGCACTGGCGAGAGCGGCTCATCCGCGACGGCACCACGCTTCCGCCGGGTACGCGCTTGCTCGAGGTCGGCTGCGGAGCGGGTGCTGTGCTCGCTGTGCTCGGACAGGAGTTCCCGGACGTACGCCTCTTCGGAGTCGACCGCGAGCCGAAGCAACTCGCGTTCGCTTCGCAGCACCTCGAGCGCTCAGGCGTCGAGGCAACGCTGACCGAAGCGGACGCGCTCGCGCTTCCGTTCGACGACGAGTCCTTCGATCACGTCTGGATGATGTGGTTCCTCGAGCACGTGCACGACCCTGTTGAAGCGCTGCGCGAGGCGCGACGCGTACTCGTTCCCGGTGGGGCGATCACCGCGATCGAGGTCGACTACTCGACGGTTCGAGCAGACCCGACGACGTCGGCGTTCGAATCACTGGCTCGTGCGATGGTCAGCGCGATGGGCGCGGCGGGGTGGAGCGACGCCGGGACGCGACTGCCCGGCTGGCTGCGGGACGCCGGGTTTGCGAACGTCGTCGAAGGCGAGCGGCCGTTCTGGTGGGAGGGGGGCGAGCTCGCCTCCGAGGCGCCGTACGCCGCCGACGTCATCGAGAGCGCGCTCGACGCGTTGAAGCAGGTTCCGGGAACGGACGAGGAGGACCTGCGCGCCGGGCTCGCGCACCTGCGCGACCTACCGGCGCGCGACGGCGCCGGGCTCGGCTGGGTCGTCCACAAGTCGACGGCGATGCGAGTCGCCTGACGTGACGCGTCGCGATAGCGTGGATGCGTGGCCGAGCGCGTCCTCACGCTGCGCGAGCTGAACCGGGCGACGCTCGCGCGTCAGCTCCTGCTGGAGCGGAAGCGGCTCTCGCCGACGGCGGTGATCGAACGCCTGGTCGGGATGCAGGCGCAGTCGCCGCAGGCGCCGTACGTCGGCATCTGGACGCGGACGACGAGCTTCCGGCGCGAGGCGCTCGAGCGCGAGCTCGCGCGCACCACCGTGGTCAAGGCGACGGTGCTCCGGCAGACGCTGCACCTGCACACACGGCGCGGCTACGCGCTGCTCTGTGCAGCGCGGAGCACGACGAACTTCCCGGAGAACACGGCGACCGCGAAGCGGCTCGCGCCGTCCATGCGGGTGCTCGCCGCGAAGGGTCCCGTGACCACGGCGGAAGCGCTCGACCAGCTCGAGCGGAAGCACGGCCTCACCGGCATCGAGGCACGTCGCGCCTGGCGCGCGGCGCGCATCCGCGCGCACCTCCTGCCCCACTACGAGTCGGCGCTCTGGGACGCGCGTACCGATGCTCGGTTTGTCGCGCTCGAAGAGCCGGAAGCGCACGAACCGACCGAGGCGTTCGCCGAGATCCTCCGTCGCTACCTCGCCGCGTTCGGGCCTGCGTCCCGCCGGGACCTCAACGCGTGGAGCATGATGCACATGCCCGAGATCGACGCGGCGCTCGAGCTGCTCGAGCCGCTGCGCCGCTTCCGCGACGAGCAGGGCCGCGAGCTCCTCGACGTCCCGCGCGCGCCGCTGCCGGACACCGACACGCCTGCGCCCGTCCGCTTCCTGCCGAAGTGGGACAACCTGCTGCTCGCGTTCGCGGACCGGACGCGCGTGCTCCCCGAGGAGCACCGGAAGACGGTCATCCGCACGAACGGCGACGTCGCGCAGACGTTCCTCGTCGACGGGTTCGTCGCCGGCACGTGGAGCCACGAGGACGGGCGCGTGGCAGTCGAGCCGTTCGCGCCGCTCTCACGGTCGGTCCGGCGCGAGCTCGACGAGGAAGCCGGACGTCTGGAAGCGTTCCTCGCCGGCTGAGTCAGCCGCGCGGGGGCGCCGTGGAGTCGCGGAGGACGAGCTTCGTCTCGAGCTCGATCCGCATCGCCTCGATCGGCTGACGCTCGAGCAGCCGAGTGAGCAAACTCACGGCCATGCGCCCCATCTCCGCGAGGGGCTGACGCACGGTCGTCAGGGCCGGCGACACGATCTCCGACTTCTCGACGTCGTCGAAGCCCACGATCGAGAGCTCGTCGGGCAGCCGTAGCCCTCGCTCCTCCGCGGCCCGCATCGCACCGAGGGCCATCTCGTCGTTGAAGGCGAAGATCGCGGTCGGCGGCTCCTCGAGCGCGAGCAGCCTGGAGGCCGCGGCGTGCCCGCTTTCCCAGGTGAAGTTCCCCTTGGCGATCAGATCGTCGTCCGAGTCAACTCCGGCACCCGCGAGCGCGGCGAGGAAGCCCTCGAGCCGGTGGATGCTCGCCACCCAGCCGTGCGGCCCGGTGATCGTTCCGATCCGGCGGTGCCCGAGCGACAGCAGGTGCTGCGTCGCCGCCTTGGCGCCCGCCCAGTGGGCGACCGAGACGACCGGCGCGCCCTCCTCGACCGGATGCCTCGGGTCGAGGATGACGAACGGGTATCCCTGCTGCGCCAGCGCGCGGAGTGCCTGGTTCGATTCCAGCGTCAGCAGCAGCAGCGCGCCGTCAGTGGTGCCGTGGAGGAGCTGCTCGAGGAGCGTGACCTCCCGCTCGCGCTCGTGCATCGTCGGACAGAGCACGACCCGCATGTCGTGCTCGTAGAGCGCCTCCGAGGCGCCCCAGAGGATCCGACTGAAGTACTCGATGTGGACCATCGGGACGGTGACGCCGACCAGGCCGGTGCGCCCTCCGGAGAGGGCGCGGGCGCTGCGGTTGAGCGCGAAGCCCTGCTCGCGAATGACCCGGAGCACGGCCTCCCGGGTCCCCGGGGACACGTCCGGGCGACCGTTGAGGACGCGGGAGACGGTCGCGGTCGAGACGCCGGCAGCGCCGGCGATGTCCCGAATGGTCGCCCGGGGCATGCCCTCGGTGCCGAGCCCGCCGTTACCGTCGTTGTTCCGGGAACGGTTACGCACGGATCGCAGTGTAGGCTCCTTTGGACCTAAGGTCAAATCCGGAGTTTCTGACGGCTTCGGCTTGACTTCATGAAAACGACTGGTGTAACGTTACCGGGAAAGTTTCAGAGCACACCCCAGTGAACCCTCCGCTCGCAGGGGCGATCGCGGAAGAAAGGAACGGGAAATGCTCCTTCCAGCACGCTTTCGAGCGCCGGCGGTCGTCGGCATCGTGGGGGCGGCGACGCTCGTGGGCATCCTCGCGGGGAGCTCGGCCGCGGTCACGGATGCGGTCGCGACGACATCCGCGAGCGCCCATCGCTGCCTCGTCGCGACAGGCTCCGGCGACCCGGCCTTTGTGCGCAACTTCAACCCGTATGTGCAGGGGCTGCCGTCGTCGAGCTTCGTCCGCGGCGGGATGTACGAGCCGCTCATCGTCGTGACGCCCGCCGGCGGCGGGCGTGAGTACAAGTGGCTCGCGCAGAGCTACAAGTGGAGCAAGGACGGCAGGACGCTCACGTTGGCGATTCGCAGGAACGTCCGCTGGACGGACGGCAGGCCGCTGACTGCCGCCGACGTCGTCTACAGCCTCACCGCGGGCCGGCAGGACAAGGCGATGGACATCCTCGGGATGTTCCGCGAGGGCTCGAACGTCGCCTCGGTCCGGCAGCGTGGCAGCCACGGCGTCGTGATCAGGCTCAAGAGCAAGGACTCGCAGTTCGTCTCCGTGAACCTGAACGGGATCTTCGTCGTCCCGAGGCACATCTTCTCGCAGGTCCGCGACATCAACGAGTTCACGAACCGGACCCCGGTCGGCTCAGGCCCGTTCGTTCGTGTCTCGAGGTTCAACTCGCAGGACTACGTCCTCGAGCGCAACCCGCGCTACTGGCAGCGCGGCAAGCCGAAGTTCCAGTGTCTCGAGTACATCCAGGCGACCTCCAACGACGCCGCGCTGCTGCAGATCGTGAGCGGCCAGGCCGACTGGACGCACAACTTCGTCCCGAACGTCGAGCGGGCGTACATCGCAAAGAACCCGCGCTACTACCACGCGTTCTACGACGTGTCCGCGTATCCGATCTCCCTGATGTTCGACACGGGGAAGTACCCGTACAGCCTGATCCCGTTCCGGAAAGCCGTCAGCATGGCGATCAACCGCAAGCAGGTCTCCGTGCTCGGTGAGTACGGATACGCGCCGCCCACTGACGCGATCGGCCTCTCGCAGCTGTTCCCGAAGTGGGTGACGGACAAGAAGATCAAGGCGGACGCGAAGCAGCTCGCCGCCTACAACCCCGCCGCAGCCAGGCGGATGCTGACGTCGAACGGCTTCCGCTACGACGGCGACCGGCTCCTCGACCCGAGGGGCAACCGCGTCGGCTTCACGATCCACGTCATCTCGGGTTGGTCCGACTGGGTCGCCTCGCTCCAGATCATCACGAGGAACCTCCAGGCAATCGGCATCAACGCGACCGTGAAGCTCGAGCCGGGCTGGGGCGAGTGGTTCCCGAACGCCACGAGCACGAAGTTCGTAACGCTGCTGTGGCAGACCGCGGCGACGGGCTCCCCGTTCGGCTTCTTCTTCAACAACATGCATCGGAACACGTACCTCCCCTCGGGTGAGGACGCGGTCAACACGGGCAACTTCGCGCACTTCCAGGACACGAGGGCGACCAGGCTCCTCGACCAGTGGAAGGCCACCCTCGGCGTCGCGGGCCAGAAGCGCTACGCGACGCAGCTGCAGAGGCTGTGGCTCGAGAAGCTGCCGGTGATCCCGCTCTTCATCGGGCCGCAGTGGTCGACCTACAGCACGAAGTACTTCCACTGCTTCCCGTCGCCCACGAACCATTACGTGCGGCCGATCTTCAACACCTACCCGGAGAACTCGGTGCTGCTCACGAGGATCTGTCGTGGCGGCAAGGCGCTGAGGACCCGGATCCGCTGACCCTCCCCGCCGGCGGGCGCCCTGGCCGCAGGGCGCCCGCCGGTTGATACTCGGAGACCCGCGTGCGCTTCCTCCTCCGTCGCCTCGGCTTCTACGCCATCGCCCTCTGGGGAGCGATCACGCTGAACTACCTCCTGCCGCGGCTGATGCCCGGCGAGCCGATCGACGGCCTGCTCGCGCGGCTCTCGCCGGCGCAGCTCGCGGCCAACCCGAACGCGGTCGACAACCTGCGCGACGCGCTCGGCTTTCAGAAGGAGCCGCTTCTCCAGGGCTACTTCACCTACCTGGGCCAGCTGCTCCACGGCGACTTCGGCATCTCGACCTCGAACTTCCCGGTTCCGGTGAGCGAGGTGATCGGGCGCACGCTCCCGTACTCGATCTTTCTCGTCGGCGCCTCGTTCATGTTCGCGTTCGCGATCGGGACGCTGCTCGGAATGCTCGCCGCGTGGCGGCGCGGCGGGTTCGTCGACAGCGTCTTCACGCCGCTGCTGACCGCGGTCGGCGCGTTCCCTGCCTTCTTCACCGCGCTGATCGCGGTCTACTTCCTCGGGCTGAAGTGGGGGTGGTTCCCGATCCAGCACGCCTACGACACGAACATCGAGCCCGGTTGGACCTGGGAGTTCGTCCAGAGCGCCGGCCGCCACGCGCAGTTGCCGATGCTCGTGATCCTCGCGATCTTCACGGGCGGCTGGATGCTGAGCATGCGCAACGTGATGATCAACACGATCAGTGAGGACTACGTCGCGATGGCCCACGCGAAAGGTCTTCCCGATGGGCGAGTGATGACGATGTACGCGGGGCGCAACGCGATCCTCCCGCCGCTGACGGGCTTCGCCGCGCAGTTCGGCGCCGCGGTGGGCGGACTCATCTTCATCGAGTTCGTGTTCAGCTACCCGGGCGTCGGACTGACGCTGCAACAGGCCGCGCTCGGCTCGGACTATCCGCTCGCCCAGGCCCTGCTGCTCGTGTTCTCGGTCTGCGTCCTGGTCGCAAACCTGATCATGGACCTGCTGTACGTCGTCCTCGACCCGCGCGTGCGAGCGAGCTGATCGTGGCCATCGACCCGGTCGCGATGCCTCTGCCCGGAGTGCCCGAGCGGCGGTTCCGCTCGCCGGAGTGGGCGCGCCTGCTGCTGACGAATCCGAAGTCGTGCTTCGGCATCGTCGTCTTCGGCGGCATGGTCCTGGCGGCGCTGTTCGCGCCGGTGCTCGCGCAGAATCCGCCGAACGAGTTCGTCGCCCTGCCTGGTCAGCCGCCGAACCGGGATTTCTGGTTCGGCACGACCGATCAGGGCTTCGACGTCTTCTCGCAGGTCGTGTGGGGAGCGAGGATCTCGCTCGCCGTCGGCGCGGCCGCGGCGGTGATCTCGACTGTGATCGCGGCAACGCTCGGCATGGTCGCCGCCTACACGGGCGGCTGGATCGACGACACGATCAACACGGTCACGAACGTCTTCCTCGTGATCCCGGCACTGCCGCTCTTGATCGTCATCTACTCGTTCCTGCCGGCCCGCGGGCCAGTCGCGATGGTGCTGATCCTCGGCCTGACGACCTGGGCCGTCGAGGCGCGCATCCTCCGCAGCCAGGCGCTCACGCTCAGGAACCGCGACTTCATCGAGGCGGCGAAGGTCTCCGGCGAAGGCGCGTGGCGGATCGTCTTCGGCGAGATCATGCCGAACATGGTCAGCCGGATCGCGGCCGGCTTCCTGCTCGTCTTCTACCTCTCGCTCATCTTCGCGGCGGGGCTCGAGTTCCTCGGCTTCGGCGACGTCAACCAGATCACCTGGGGGACGACGCTCTACTGGGCGCAGAACAACTCGAGCGTGCTCCAGGGCGCCTGGTGGCACTTCGTCTTCCCCGGAGTCGCGCTCGCGCTCTCGGTCGCGGCGCTCGTGTTCATCAACTTCGGCGTCGACGAGCTCGCGAATCCGCGGCTGCGCCGGCGGAAGGGAACGCGCGTGACCGGCCTCGTGTACGACGCTCCGCCTGCGATGGCTGCCGACGTCGAGACCGGAGTCCTGCTGGAGCTCGACGACCTCGTCGTCGACTACCTCGAGGCCGACCGCCCGCTGCGGGCCGTCGACCACGTCAGCCTGACGATCCGGGCCGGAGAGATCGTCGGTCTCGCCGGCGAGTCGGGCTGCGGCAAGACGACGGCGGCGAACGCGATCCTGGGGATCCTGCAGGAACCTGCCGAGGTGACCGGTGGACAAATCCGGTTCCGCGGCGTCGACCTCGGTGGGCTGAGCAAGCGGCAGCTTCGACGCTACCGCTGGCGCAACGTGTCGATGGTGTTCCAGAGCGCGATGAGCGCGCTCAACCCGGTCATGCGCGTCGGCGACCAGTTCGTGGACATGATGCAAGCGCACGAGCGCATCGGAAAACGCGACGCGCTCCGACGCGCGGGCGACCTGATGGCCCTCGTCGGGATCGACCGCACCCGCGTGCGCGCCTACCCGCACGAGCTCTCCGGCGGCATGCGCCAGCGAGTGATCATCGCGATGGCGCTCGCGCTCGAGCCGGAGCTCGTGATCATGGACGAGCCGACGACCGCCCTCGACGTCGTCGTCCAGCGGGAGATCCTGCAGGAGGTCCAGCAACTGCAGCGCGAGCTCGGCTTCGCCGTGTTGTTCATCACGCACGACCTCTCGCTGCTGCTCGAGTTCGCAGACCGGGTCGCGATCATGTACGCGGGAGAGATCGTCGAGCTCGCCGAGTCGAGGGAGCTCCTCGCCAATCCACTGCACCCGTATTCCGTCGGGCTCCTGAGTTCGTTCCCTCCGCTCACCGGGCCGATCGAGCGCCTGATGGGCATTCCCGGCAGCCCGCCCGATCTAGCCGATCCGCCGAGCGGGTGCCGGTTCCACCCGCGGTGCCCGCACTGCCGGCTCGAGGACGCAGCTCTGTACGAGCGTCAGCTCACCGAACGGCCGTTGCTCAAGCCGGTCGCTCCCAACCACGAGGTCGCCTGCCATCTCGTCGAGGGGTCGAGCTCGTGACGGCCGAGCTGGAGGTCCGCGGGCTGACGAAGGACTTCGGCGAGCTCCGCGCCGTCGACGACGTCAGCTTCACGCTCCGAAGCGGCAAGATCGCCGCGCTCGTCGGCGAGAGCGGCAGCGGCAAGAGCACGGTCGCACGCGTGCTCGTGCGGCTCCACAACGCGAGCTCGGGGTCCGTGCTCTACGACGGGAAGGACATCCTCCATCGCACCGACGTCCGGCTCTACCGCTCGCGCGTGCAGATGATCTTCCAGGACCCGTTCGACTCGCTGAACCCGGTACGGACGATCAAGCACCACCTCGAGCGTCCCGTACGAATCCACGGCCTCGTGTCCAGGCGCGACGTGAAGCCGCGCGTGCACGAGCTGCTCCGCACCGTGGGCCTCGTGCCACCCGAGAAGTTCGCGGCGAAGTACCCGCACGAGCTCTCCGGCGGCCAGCGGCAGCGCGTTGCGATCGCTCGCGCGCTCGCCGTCAACCCGTCGGTGATCCTCGCCGACGAGCCGATCTCGATGCTCGACGTCTCGATCCGCATCGGGATCCTCAACCTGATGCTGCACCTGAAGCACGAGCTCGGGCTCGCGTTCCTGTACATCACGCACGACATCGCGAGCGCGAGGTACGTCGCCGACGAGGTGCTCGTGATGTACGCGGGCCAGATCGTCGAGCAGGGCCCGACCGACTCCGTGCTGCTCGAGCCGCTCCATCCCTACACGAGGCTCCTGCTCTCGGCCGTACCGCATCCCGAGCAGGGGCGCGAGCGGCTCGGCGCCCGCGCCGGCCGCGACATCGGCGACTACGGCCCGGGGACCGAGCTCGTCGAGGAACGACCCGACCACTTCGTCAGGAGGCAAGCGCCATGACCGACAAGACCGCGTTTCCCGCCGACTTCGCGTGGGGCGCCGCGACGGCGGCGTACCAGATCGAAGGCGCCGTCGACGAAGACGGCCGCGGCGAGAGCATCTGGGACCGTTTCTGCGCGACGCCGGGGAAGGTGCGCAACGGGGAGAGCGGAGCGGTCGCGTGCGACTTCTACCACCGGTTTCCCGACGACATCCGGTTGATGCGCGAGCTCGGGCTCGACGCGTTCCGCCTCTCGATCGCCTGGCCGCGCATCCTCCCGGAGGGGCGGGGCAAGGTGAACCAGGCCGGGCTCGACTTCTACGACCGGCTGATCGACGAGCTGCTCGCGCAGGGCGTGCGGCCGTTCCCGACGCTCTACCACTGGGACCTGCCGCAGCCGCTGGAGGACGAGGGCGGGTGGGCCGCCCGCTCGACTGCGGAGGCCTTCGTCACCTATGCCGAGGTGGTCGCGGAGCGGCTCGGCGACCGCGTCTCCAACTGGATCACGCACAACGAGCCGTGGGTCGCCGCGTGGCTCGGCTACGGGTCGGGCGAGCACGCGCCGGGACGCGCGAACGCGGACGACGCGCTCGCCGCTGCGCATCACCTGCTCCTCTCGCACGGCGTGGGCTGCGGAGGCGATCCGGCGAGCGGCTCCCGGTGCGAACGTCGGCATCACGCTCGTCCTCAGCCCCGCGTACCCCGCGAGCGACAGCGAGCCCGATCGTGAGGCGGCGCAGCAACGCGGACGGGTTCTTCAACCGCTGGTTCCTCGATCCCGTGTTCCGTGGGAGCTACCCGGCGGACATGCTCGAGTACTTCGAGCCGTCCGCGCCGCCGGTCGAAGACGGCGACCTCGAGACGATCGCCGCGCCGCTCGACTTCATCGGCGTCAACTACTACTCGCGTCAGGTGCTGCGCGCGAACCCGGACGGCGGGCGCCCGCTCGCGGTGCGCAATCCGGACGCCGCGTACACCGCGATGGACTGGGAGATCTATCCCGACGGCCTCTTCGACGTCCTCGTGCGTGTTCGCGACGACTACGACCCGCCGCCGATCTACATCACCGAGAACGGCGCCGCGTTCGGCGACCATCCGACGCACGACGGGGAGGTGGACGATCCCGAGCGGTGGGCCTACATCGAGGCCCACCTCGAAGCGATCCGCCGCGCGATCGACGCCGGCGTGCCGATGGCCGGCTACTTCGTCTGGTCCCTGCTCGACAACTTCGAGTGGGCGCGCGGCTACTCGAAACGCTTCGGGATCGTCTATCCGGACCTCGGCGGTCGCGCCCTCGACTGGGACCCGATGTCCTATGGGACGGCGGCGCCGACGCCGGCGCACCTGTTCGGCTGGCACAAGTGGCTCCTCCGCTGGCTCGACCCACCGCAGTTGACCTGCCTGACGGCGCCCGGAACGCTGGAGGAGACGCTGACACCGATCGCGGTCGCGGGAGGGAAGAAGATCGTGGTCGTGCCGATCACGGCGTCCTTCGCCTACGTGGTCGAAGCCCGCAGGCGGATCGGGTTCGACAGCCACGCGTGCGAGGAGGGAGTCGTGATCTACAGCGTCGACTCGCAGCGCACCGGCAACGACAACGCGATCGTGATGCGCGGCCCGGTTCGCTGTGGCCTGATTGCGTCCGGCGCGTTCAGGACCGGAACGAGCTTCGAGGACGAGCGCGTGAAGGTCGAGGTCCTCGCCAGCGACGGGCGCGACTACCGCGTGCGCGTGACGAAGAAGTAGCGCTCGTCGGAGCCGTTCGCATCCGCTCCAACCCGTCGAGGATCAGGTCGAGGCCGAACTCGAACTCGTTCGGCTCGTCGGGGTCCGGCTCCGCGAGATGCTCTTTGGCGTGCTCGATCACGTAGGGGTACTCGTCGGCGGGGATCTTGGGGAGGAAGTCCTCGGCCAGGTCGACGCAGCTCCTCGCGCGTCTCGAACGGGAAGCTCACCTGCCAGAGCGTGAAGCCGGTGATGTGGCTGTCGAGCGTGTGGTACGCGTGGTGGGTGAGGTTGGGAGAGAAGCCCGCCTCGCGCAGCGTTCGGAGCAGCCACTCCATCCAGCGCATCCGCGACGGGATTGGGCTCGTCGTCCGCATCATCAGCGGGCACGCCCAGCGGTGGCGCAGGAACTCGTCGTGCGCGGAGATCGCGCTCCGGCGGACCTCCGCCTTCCAGTTCCCCCGGTTCGCGGGCATCTCGACCTCGCTCGCGACGATGTCGACGATGCCGCCCAGGATCTCGTCCTTGTTGGCGACGTGGTTGTAGAGCGACATCGCCTCGACGCCGAGCTCCTTCGCGAGCCGGCGCATGCTCAGCGTCTCGATCCCGCCTTCGTCCGCGATCCGGATCGCTGCCTGCAGCACCCGGTCCCGGCTGAGGGGGACACGGGGCTCGGTCGTCTGGTCGGTCTGCGTGGCCATCGACGTCGTTGACAGACTTACGGTGTATGCCTAACGTTCCCTCCACAACTTACACCGTACGTCGGCCAAGGAGACAGTCATGGAAGCAGCCACCGCCACCCGTTCGCAGGACCTGGACCACGCCCACGAAGATGAGGGCGATCGTCCACCATTCGTACGGCTCGGCGGACGGGGTCGAGCTCGCGAGGTCGACCGGCCGGCGATCGAAGACCACCAGGTGCTCGTGCGCGTGCACGCGTCGTCGGTCAACCCCGCCGAGTGGTACGCGGTGATGGGCCCGATCTTCATCACGCGTCACGGGAGCGGGCTGCTGCGCCCGAAGGCACCCGGGATCGGGGGCGACCTCGCCGGGACGATCGAGGCCGTCGGCAAGGACGTCACCGAGTTCAAGCCGGGCGACGAGGTGTTCGGCACGTCCGGCGCGTCGTGGGCCGAGTACGCGCCCGCCCGCGAGGCGCGCCTCGTGCGGAAGCCGGCGAACGTGTCGTTCGAGGAAGCAGCGTCCGTGCCGATCGCGGCGATCACCGCCCTCCAGGCTCTGCGCGACAGGGGGCGCGTCCAGCCCGGGCAGAAGGTGCTGATCAACGGCGCGTCGGGTGGCGTCGGCACGTTCGCGGTCCAGATCGCGAAGGCGCTCGGAGCCGACGTGACTGCCGTGTGCAGCACGAGGAACGTCGAGCTCGTCCGTTCGCTGGGAGCGGACCGCGTCGTCGACTACACGCAGGAGGACTTCACGCGGAGCGGCGAGCGTCACGAGCTCATGCTCGACGTCTGCGGGAGCCGCAGGCTCTCGGAGCTTCGCCGGGTGCTGACCCGCGACGCGACGGTCGTGCTCGTCGGCGCGCGCATGTCAGCCAAGGGCCTCGGCCCTCTGCCTCACCTCGTCGCGACGCGCCTGGCGTCGGTGCTCCGAAGTCAGACCGTCAGCATGTTCCTCGCGAAGATCACGAAGGAGGACCTCGCGGTCCTGGGAGAGCTGCTCGAGTCCGGGAAGGTGAAACCGGTGATCGACAGGCGCTTCGAGCTGAGCGAGCTGCCCGACGCGCTCCGGTACCTCGGGGAAGGTCACGCCCGCGGGAAGATCGTCGTCACCACGTGAGGGCCGTCGTCCACGACCGGTACGGGCCTCCGGACGTTCTGCGGCTCGAGGACGTCGAGCGGCCGGTCCCCAAGGACGACGAGGTCCTGATCCGAGTCCACGCCACGACGGTCAACCGGACCGACTGCGGCATGCGCGGCGCCGAGCCGTTCTTCGTCCGCTTCCTGACGGGCCTCCGCCGCCCCAGGCGGAGGATCCTCGGCATGGAGCTGGCCGGCGAGGTCGAGGCCGTCGGCGCGGCCGTCACCGAGTTCAAGGCCGGTGACGAGGTCTTCGGTGTCACCGGCGCAGGCGCGCACGCGGAGTTCGTCTGTGTGCGCGAGCGTGGTGCGCTGGCGCACAAGCCGGCCGGCCTGAGCTTCGACGAGGCGGCCGCGGTCTGCGACGGGGCGATCATCGCGCTCGCGGCGATGAGAAGAGCTGCACCTCGCGAAGGGCGGAGCCTGGTCGTCTACGGCGCCTCCGGGTCGATCGGCACCGCTGCGGTGCAGCTCGCGAGGTACTTCGGTGCGCACGTCACGGCCGTGTGCACGGCCGAGACCTTCGAGCTCGTGCGCTCGCTCGGTGCCGACGAGGTCGTCGACTACAGGCAGGAGGACTTCACCGAGAACGGCCAGACCTACGACGCGATCTTCGACGCGGTCGGCAAGCACTCGTTCAGGCGCTGCCGGCGCTCGCTGAAGCCCGGCGGGATCTATCTCGAGACCGACCTCGGGTTCATGTGGCACGTCCCGCCGCTCGCGCTGGCGAGCCGGTGGATCGGCGACAAGCGGGTGACGCTCCCGATCCCGAAGTACACGAAAGAGAACGTCCGCTTCGTCAAACAGCTGCTCGAGGAAGGGAAGTACCGGGCCGTGATCGACCGGCGCTACCCGCTGGAGGACGTGGTCGAGGCCACGAAATACGTCGAGACGGGGCAGAAGGTCGGGAACGTCGTCCTCACGCTCGAAGAGCGCACCGAGGTAAGGCCGGGCCCGCGGCGACACCAACTCCTCCGACACCGCTGAGACAAGGAGGAGCGAATGCCCTGGGGAAGCTGGATCAACGATCTCCCGACCGGGTTCTTCCTGGTCGTGCACATCACCGCCTTCGCGCTCGGAGCAGGCTTCGCCTGGGTGGCGTTCAAGCGTGAGCTGACGCTGCTCGCAACGGCGTTCTCGCTGTTCGCGGCCGCCGAGCTCGTCTACATGACGTACCACCTCGACTGGACCGTGTTCCTGTTCGCGCACACGATCGCCGAGGTCCTCGACCTGAGTGCCTTCGTGCTCGTCTTCGCGGCTGCCGTGTACTCCGTCGTACGCCGGCCGGCGCTCGAGACGACGAGTTCGCTGACGCGAAGGCTCGTCTTCTTGCTCGTCGTGCCTGCTCGCGGGCTGCGGCGGTTCGGACGAGAGCAGCGCACCGGTGGCGACGACCGAGGTGACGATGGCGAAGAGCTACCGCTTCGACCCCGAGACGATCGAGATCCAGGCCGGACAGACGGTCACCTGGACGAACGAGGACAACTTCACCCACACCGTCGAGGTCGAGGGCCAGGGGGATCACAAGGTCGGCGAAGGGGAGAGCGTCGCGCTCACGTTCGACGAGCCCGGCACCTTCGACTACGTCTGCACGCTGCACAGCCGGGACATGCAGGGGACGGTGGTCGTCCGGTGAGCTCGCTCGAGCTCAGGCGCGACATCGTCATCGTCGCCTGCGCGATCAGCGCGGGGATCCACGGCGCCCTCGTTCCGGCCCACTTCGACGAGGGCGCCGGCGCGGGCCTTGGCTTCGTCGCCGCGACCGTCCTGCTCACCGCGCTCGTCGTCGGGCTGACGCTGCTTCCCGCGAGCAGTCGGATGCTCGCGGCCGCGGCCGCAGTCCTGCTCGGCCTGCTGACGAGCTACCTGCTCGCCGTCACGACCGGGCTGCCGGTGCTCCACCCGCAACCCGAGCCGCTCGACGGTCTCGCGCTCGCGACCAAGGGGATCGAGGTCGTCGGCTTGATCGCCGCAGCGAGCCTCCTCCGGCGGCCGGTCGCCCTCGCCTTCCCGAACCCGAAAGGAACGTGACCGACATGGAAACGACACGAGCCCCACGCCCGATCCCGCTCGCCTTGACCGCGCTCGTCGCCTTCTTCAGCGCCCTGGCCGCACTCGCCGTCTCGAGTGGCCACCAGGCGCACGCTCACGGCACCGCGCCGGCGGCGTTGACGCAGAAGCAGGTCGTGCTGCGCATGGAGATGCGGCGCCTCTGGGAGGACCACATCACGTGGACGCGGCTGGCGATCATCAGCCTGACGACCGAAGTCCCCCGACACCGACGCGACGGTCGCGCGACTGCTCGAGAACCAGAGCGACATCGGCAACGCCGTCAAGCCCTTCTACGGCCAGGCGGCTGGCAACCGGCTGACCGAGCGAGCTGCGCCGGCACATCCTGATCGCCGCCGACGTCGTCGCCGCCGCACAGGCCGGTGACGCAGCGAAGCTGGCCGACGCCCAGGCGCGCTGGGCGGAGAACGCCGACGTCATCGCCGCGGTACTCGCCTCGGTCAACCCTCGTTTCTGGAAGCTCGCGACGATGAAGGCCGAGCTGCGCACGCACCTGCGACTGACGACCGAAGAAGCGGTCGCCCGCCTGCGGGCCGACTGGGGAGCGGACGTCGCGGCGTACGACAAGATCCACCGCCACGCCCTGCACATGTCCGACCTGCTCTCGAACGGGCTGATCAGGCAGTTCCCGAGCCGGTTCCGCTAGCAGCATCATGATCCCAAGCACGTGCCGGTCTTCGTCGCAGCCACGTTGCTCGTCGTCGCGGCCGGCGCGTGCGGCGGCGAGTCTCGCCCGCAGGCGTCGCTCGACCGCGAGCTGATCGCTGCCTCCCGGGCAGGCGATGCCGCGAAGGTGCGCTCGCTGCTCGACGACGGCGCGCGTGTCGACGCCCGCGACGAGGGCGGCGCGACCGCGCTCGTCGCCGCCGCGTATGGGAATCACGTCGAGGTCGCGCGTCTGCTCGTCGCCGCCGGCGCCGACGTGAACGCCAAGGACGACACCGAGCAGAGCGCCTTCTTGATCGCGACCAGCGAGGTCGGTGACGACACGCGCCTCCTCGAGCTCACGCTCGGGAACGGCGCGGACGTCGACGCCAAGGACAGCTACAACGGCACCGGGCTGATTCGCGCCGCCGATCGCGGCCACGTCGCCATCGTTCGACGCCTGCTCGCGACGGCGATCGACGTCGACCACGTCAATCGCCTCGGCTGGACGGCGCTACTGGAGGCGATCATCCTCGGCGGCGGCGACGCTCGCCACACCGAGGTCGTGCGCCGGCTCGTCGCTCACGGGGTCGACGTCGACATCGCCGACCGCGAGGGCGTCACACCGCTCGCGCACGCGCGCCGACAGGGTTACGCGGAGATGGTCGAGACGCTCGAACGAGCCGGCGCCCGGGGCTGAGGGGTAAGAAACGCGCCCTGAACGACACAGACGGAGGGATGCCCACGTCGACGAGAAACGCGGCTAGCGTAGGGCTCATGGACCCGGTCGTCCCGCTGCCGACGCTCACGCCTGAACGGCCGTTGGATCCTGACTCGCGCGAGTGGCTGCGCACGCTGCGCGCCGAGGGCGCGACGCGCGACGACGCGATCGCGCGCCTGCACTCGTTGCTCCTGCGGGCGGCGCGGTTCGAGGTCGCGCGACGGCGACCCGCACTGCCGCATGTGCGAGGCGACGAGCTCGACGACATCGCCAACGAGGCTGCCGACGACGCGCTGATGAGCGTGCTCCGGCGCCTCGACGACTTCCGCGGCACGAGTCGCTTCACGACGTGGGTCTACAAGTTCGCGCTGCTCGAAGCGGCGGTGAAGCTGCGCAAGCGCGCGTGGCAGGGGCGTGAGGTCCCGCTCGAGCCCGAAGCCTGGAGCCTCTTCGCGAGCGCAAGCCTTGGTCCCGGCGGCCAGGCGGAGCAGAGCGAGCTCCTGGTGACGCTGCAGCGCGCGATCGACGAGGTGCTGACGCCGCACCAGCGGCGCGTGCTCGTCGCCCTCGCCTTGAACGGCGTCCCGATCGACGTCCTCGCGGAGCGGCTGAACAGCACCCGCGGCGCGCTCTACAAGACATTGCACGACGCACGGCGCAAGCTGAGAACGCATCTCGACGAGCGCGGACTTGGACTCGACGACTGGCTGGAGGAAAAATGACGATGGAGCGACCCGATCTGAAACAGGCACTGGGCCGGCTCCTGGGGCCCGGCGAACCCGAGGTCGGCTGCGACGCCTGCTTCGAAGCGCTCGACCACTACGTCGAGCTCGAGCTGGCCGGCCGGGACGCCGACGCGGCGATTCCGGGTCTGCGCGCCCATCTCGAGGGCTGCCCCGCGTGCCGCGAGGAGCACGAGAGCCTGCGGGCGCTCGTCGGCGGCGAGCAAGCGCTCTAGTTCGACGCTGCAGGGGGAGTCGGCGGTTGAGTCGCAAGGCTTCCGGCAACGACCCTGTGACCTGACCGACTCGCTCTCGTTCCGAATCCTCGGCCCGCTGGAGGTGGTCGCCGTCGACGGCCCGGTCGCCGTCGCGGGGCGCAAGCCTAGGGCGCTGCTCGCCTACCTGCTGCTGCACGCGAACGAGACGATCCCGCGCGAGCGCCTGGTCGACGCGCTTTGGGGCGAGGAGCCGCCGTCGAGCGCGGCGAATGCGCTCCAGGTCCACGTGCACGCCCTGCGCAAGGCAGTCGGTGCCGACCGCGTGCTGACGCATGGCACGGGGTATCGCCTGCGCGTCGAGCAGGGCGAGCTCGACCTGGAGAGGTTCGAGCGCCTCGTGCGAGATCGTCGGTTCGCCGAGGCGCTCGTGCTCTGGCACGGGACCCCGCTGGCGGGACTCGAGGAGGAGTCGTTCGCGGCGGCCGAGATCGCCCGCCTCGAGGAGGCGCGCCTTGCCGCGCTTGAGTGCCACATCGAGTCGGAGCTCGAGCAGGGTCGGCACGAGCACGTGGTCGGAGAGCTCGAACCGCTGATCCGCGAACACCCGCTCCGCGAGCGCCTACGGGTGCTCAAGATGCTTGCGCTCTACCGCGCAGGCAGGCAGGCGGACGCGCTTGCCTCCTATGCGGACGCGCGTCGCGCGCTCGACGAGCTCGGGATCGAGCCCGGCCGGGAGCTGAGGGAGCTCGAGCGCAGCATCCTGCGCCAGGACCCGGCGATCGACTCGGCAGGTCCCGAGCCTCTGCACGTCCGGTTGCCCATGCCCGCGACGCCGCTCGTCGGACGCGAGCTCGAGCTCGTGGCTGCGACCGCGCTGTTGCAGCACGAGGAGATCCGCCTGCTGACGCTGCTAGGCCCCGGTGGCACCGGCAAGACCCGGTTGGCGCTCGAGCTTGGGCGCACACTCGCCTCGGACTTCGCCGACGGCGTCGCCTTCGTCGATCTGGCGCCGATCGAGGACGAGACACTCGTGCCTTCCGCCGTCGGGGCGGCGCTCGGCGTGACCGAGGCGCCCGGAAGCTCTCCGGTGGAGAGCGTCGCCGCTGCGCTGCGGAACCGCGAGCTTCTCCTCGTGCTCGACAACTTCGAGCACGTTGTCGAGGCCGCGCCTGAGGTCACCGCCCTACTCGCGGCCGCGCCGCAGGTCAAAGCACTCGTCACGAGTCGGTCGCCGCTTCGCGTGTCCGGCGAGCACGCGTATGACGTGCCGCCGCTCGACGTTCCTCGAGGCGGCGCGGAGCATGACCCAGCAGCGCTCGCGCGGAACGACGCGGTTCGGCTCTTCGTCGCCCGCGCCAGCGCGGTCGCGCCCGGCTTCGAGCTCCGCGCGGAAAACGCAGCGGCGATCGCGGAGATCTGTCGCGCCGTAGACGGATTGCCGCTCGCACTCGAGCTCGCCGCCGCTCGCAGCCGGCTGCTGCCGCCGGACGTCCTCAGCGAGCGCCTCGCGGAGCGGCTCGACCTCCTCGGCACCGGCGCGCGGGACGCGCCGTCGCGGCACCGGACGCTCCGGGCCACGATCGACTGGAGCTACCGCCTTCTGGCGGAGCGTGAACGCCGCGTCTTCGCTCGGCTCGCGGTGTTCGCCGGCGGCTGCACCCTGGCTGCGGCCGAGCGCGTGTGCGAGGCCGAGCTCGACGTGATCGAGACCCTGCTCGACAGCAGTCTCGTGCGACGTGACGGCGAGCGTTTGCAGCTGCTCGAGACGGTCCGCCGGTTCGCGCAAGAGCAGCTTGTCGAGGCGGGAGACGAGCAGACCGTGCGGCGCGCGCACGCCGAGTTCTTCGTCGCCGTGACCGAGCCGCTCGAGTTGTCCGCCGGCGAGCACGACGTGCTGCGCGAGCTCGACCCCGAGCAGGACAACCTGCGCGCGGCCCTGGCGTTCTGCGCCGAAGAGGGCCTGCGCGAGCTGCAGCTTCGGCTCTGTGCGCGCCTCTGGCGGTACTGGTACGTGCGCGGATTCCTGAGTGAGGGCCGCGCGCAGCTCGAGAGCGCACTCGCCCTGCCGGAGCCGACGGGCGTTCTTCGTGCCGCTGCGCTTCGCGCCCACGCTGTGATCACGTGGGCGCAAGGCGACCTCGAGAGGGCCGAGCGCTCGGTCGCTGAGAGCCTGCGTCTGTTCCGGCTGGCCGGTGACGATTCGGGCACGGTCGGGGCGCTGATCACATCGGGACTCGTCGCTCACGACCGCGGAGATCTCGAGCGCGCGAAGGCCGACCACGAAGAGTCGCGCCGGCTGGCGCACGCGCTCGGCCAGCCGGAGCGCGAGGGGGCCGCCCTTGCGAACCTGGGTGACGTCGCGCAGCTCGAAGGAGACGAGCCAGCCGCGCGCGAGCTCTACGAGGAGAGCCTCGCGGTGTGCCGCGCGGCCGGCGACCTCCGCGGTAGCGCGCTCGCGCTGATGTCGCTCGGCATCGTCGCGCTCCGCATGCAGAGCGACCTCGACGCGGCGCAGCGGCGATTCCAGGAGAGCCTCGAGGTTTTCGTCGAGCTCGGATTCCGGGAGCGGATCGTCTCGTGCCTGACGGGGCTCGCGGCGGCGACCGCAGGGAACGATCCGGAGCGCGCGGCGACGATGCTCGGAGCCGGGGAGGGCCTTCGCGAGTCGAGCGGGCTACGCGTCGAGGCCTGGTGGGAGCGGCCGGTGCTCGACGAGACGGCTGCGTCGCTCGACCGTGCGCTCGGCGACGGGTTCGCCGTGGCGTTCGCGCGCGGCCGCTCGGCCCCGGACGCCGTCGTCGCGTCGCTCACGCGCGGTGGTTGACGCTGCAGAGTGGCCGGCTAGAGCCGGTCTGTCTTCGCCGCCATGACGAAGTCGTTGCGGTGCAGTCCCTTGATCTTGTGCGTCCACCACGTGACGGTGGTGCGGCCCCATTCGGTCAACAGCGCCGGGTGATGGCCCTCCTCCTCGGCGATCGCCGCGACCTTGTTCGTGAACGCGAGCGCCTCGGCGAAGTCCGCGACCGGGAAGACGCGCTGGAGCCGCTTGACCCCGTCGACCTCGATCAGCTCCCAGTCGGGCACCTGCGGGTGCAGATCGGCGATCTCGTCCTCGGTCACCGTCGGCGCGTCCCGACGGCAGGCAACGCACGTCTGCCCGGCCAGCGCTTCCATTCTTCGAGACCTTAGTCGCCGATCGTCAGGCGGGCTTCGCCGTGACCGTCCAGCTCGGCAACGACGTCGTCGCCACGGCGGATGGAAACCTGGACGATCGAACCCGTGATGATCCGGTCACCCGCTCCCAACCGTTCGCCGACTGCGGCCAGGAGCTTCGCGGCCGCTTCGACGCGTCCGGCGAGATCGTTCGCCGCCGCCGCCGACGCGCGGACTTCTCCGTTCACGAGCAGCCGGCCCTGCGCGCCGGCAGCCGTGGCGGTCGTGAGCGGCCCGAATGCGACCGCCCGGTGGAACACGTTCGCCGCCACGACGGATCGCGGCTCGCCCGGCAGGACGGTGAGGTCGACGAGCTCGAGCGCGACGCCGTAGCGGGCGATGCCGTGCTCGTCCAGCTCGACGGCGACCTCCGCGTCGGCGTGGAGCTCGCCGGTGTCCGCACCGGTGTAGGTCGAGCCCGTCGGGAGGCAGGTCGCCGACGTGAGGTGGCCGACCGCGATCTCGCCGCCGATGCTCTCGCGATCGCCCATTCCGAGCTTCCAGCCGACGTGCTCCGCACCCGCGGCCACGGTGGCACGTCTGCGCTCGAGCTGCGCCGCGAGCGCAGCTGCGAGGAGCTCGTTCACTCGATCGTCAAGGCGCCGAGCTCGAGCAGCTCCCGGACCAGCCTGACCGCGTCGCGGCGAACGTCCTCGTCGACGACGTCGCGGAGCGGCCTGCTGCCGTCGAGCGCGGAGACGAGCTCGAGTGCCTCCGGCGTCGTCTCGACCTCGGAGTCCGTCCCCTCCACGAGCGCGACGGTCGCACCGCGGCGCCTGCCTCGACCGTCGAGCTCCTGCTCGAGACGGAGCGGCGCCGCCACCGCCACGTGCAGGTCGAGCACGTCGTCGCGCGCGTCGAGCTCGGAGAGCCGTTCACGGGCGGCGAACGCGCGCTCGATCTGGTCGGCGGCGTCGCCGAGCGTGTCGGGGTCGATCGGGTCGATCCGGATCGTGCGCCCTCGTCCAGCGCGGCGCCGGAGCACGACCGTGCCCTCGCTGATCCAGCGCGCGCCGAGCGCGTCGAAGTAGCGAGTCCACTCGTCGAGCACCTGGTCGAGCGCCGCCACGTCGTGTGAGTGCTCGGCGGTCCAGTCGGCCGCGTGCTCGAGCGGGTCGGCCTCCCACGCGACGAGCACCCACGCGTCACAGCGGCGCGTGTCGATCCACTCGACGATCCGCTCGTCCGGCTCGTCTTCGTCGTCGGCGAGCCAGCTGACGTTGAGCGTCGCGAAGCCGCCGTCGGTGAGGCGTTCGGCCGCGCCCCGGACGATCAGAGCGGAGAGCTCGTCGCCCATGTGCCCGCCGTCGCGGTACATCCAGCGCTGCTCGGGTGAGACGACGTAGGGCGCGTTGCAGGTCACGAGCTCGAACTGCTCGTCTCCCACCGGCTCGAACAGCGCACCGCGACGGCACTCGATGTTCGTCAGGCCGTTCAGATGCGCGTTCAGGCGCGTGAACTCGAGTGCGCGCTCGTTCACGTCGGTCGCGACGACCCGCCGAGCATGCTGCGCGGCAAACAGCGCCTGCGCACCGCTACCCGTGCCGACGTCGAGGGCGGAGTCGACGCGGCGGCGCGGCGTCAGCGCGGCGCAGACGCGCGAGGTCGGGGAGAACGAGGCGACGTAGTCGGGCGGATCGTCCAATCCCTTCGAGTGGCTGTCGCCGGCGATCAGCAGGTCGTCGACCGGGACGACGCGTGCCCGCGGAACGACATCCCCGCCGGCGATTTCGGCGAGGCCGGTCGCCTCGAGCGCGGCGACGCCCCGGCGACCGAGCGCGCGCACCGCGTCGCGGCGCGGGACCGGGCGGGCGAGAAAGAGCAGGTCGGTCGCGGTCCCGAGCTTTCCGGGGTCGAGCCGACGTGCCAGCGCGGGCACTTCCTCCGGCGCGGCGCCGTACGCGTCCTCGCCCAGCATCTCGGTGACGGCGTCCTCCGAGTAGCCGACGCTGCGCAGCGCGTTACCGAGTGCTGCGGCGTTCGTGTCGACCGTTTCAGCGTGCACGGGCACGATCATGCCGAAGGGTTGACCGAGCTCGTCGCGCGTGGGAGGCTGCACTCGTTCGCGCGTCGGTCGAGGAAGGAGGACGCCGTCGGGACCGACCCGGTGAGCGCGCCGAAGACCGGCAAGGTTCCTGCACTCGGGTTGGCGGCCGCTGCCGTCGTCCTGGTCGCGTTCGCCGGCCTCGTCGTGTTCATGGTCACGGAGGTCGGGAGCAGCGAGATTCGCTGGACGCGGCTCGCGTGGCTGTTCGCCTCGGTGGAGGCGATCGCGTTCGGGGCGGCCGGAGCCCTCTTCGGCTCGAGCATTCAGCGCGCCCGCGCCGAGAACGCGGAAGCGGACGCGCGCCGGAACGCCGACGATGCGGCGGGCGGCCGTGCGCTCGCCAGCGCGTTGATCGCCGACGAACCGGAAGCCGGCGGGAGGGGCGGCGACCTCGAGACGCTCGGGCCCGGCGGCGAGGCTGGGGCTGCGCTCGCCAGGTCGCACGCGGCGCTGGCCCGCGACCTCTTCCCCGACGTTGCGGAGCGTCGGCGCTGACGCTCGTCGTCGACAACCGCGCCGCGCTCGGTCAGGCTCCGGCGCTGCACGTGCTGATCGCGGGCGACAGCTCGTACCGGCACCTGCCGGGCGGCGACGGCGCGCCGGCACCGAACGACTTCGGGATGCAGCAGCTGTCGTCGACCGCGCTCAGTGCCTTCCGCGTCTACGAGTGGGTGGTCGCACACCAGGCGAACTTCCCCGTCCCCCTCGGGACGGTGCGCCTCCTGCTCGCTCCGTCGCAGGCAGAGCTCGACGCGGAGCCGGCTCTCGCCGCGAGCGCGTCCTCGTGCACGCTCGCGGACTTTCGGACCGAGGCGAGCGACTGGCGCAAGGACGCGTCCGCGGATCCGGGCGGGATGACGTTCTTCTACTTCGCCGGACACGGCGTGCAGCGGACCAAGGGCGACTCCGTGCTGCTGCTCCAGGACTTCGGCGACGGCGTCGGGGGGACGCTGGACAAGGCGGTGAACACGAAGAACCTGCAGAACGGGATGGCACCCTCGCCGAGCCGCCCGGACGTCGCGCGAACACAGCTGTACTTCATCGACGCGTGCAGGCTGATGCCCGACCGTTTTCGGGACTACGAACAGCTGGAGACCGCAGCCGTCTGGGACGTCGAGCTCGCCGGCGTCGACGACCGTCGCGCACCGATGTACTTCGCATCGGTGCCGGGCACCGTCGCGTACGCCCGGCGCGCGAAGCAGACGCTGTTCAGCGAAGCGTTGCTCGACTGCCTCCGCGGGGGAGCGGCAGAGCTTCGCGACGAAGGTGAAGAGGAGCGTTGGGTCGTGACGCACCTGTCGCTCGCGGAGCGCTTGTCGGAGTACGTCCAAGAGCTGGCCGCCGAGGCGGAGGCGGAGCAGTCGATCAGGTCGGACGGGTTCGGCGCCGACGGCGTCGTCTGCTACCTCGACGCACCGCCGACCGTGAAAATCGAGCTGGAGATCGATCCACCGGATGCGCTCGAGTTCACGCAGATCGGGATCTTGAACGACGCCGGCGCGCCGGCGGCCCAGGTCCCGAAACCGCTCGCGCCGTATCCGTACTCGACCGACCTGCCCGCGGGGATCTACACGATCAGCGCCGTGATCGAGCCCGCGAACGCCGCGTACGTTCCGCTGCCCGGCCGCGCCCGGCCGCTGCGGCCGCCTCGGGTCAAGCGCGTGCTCCGGGTGACGCCGTGACGGAGCTGAAGTTCAAACCCGACTTCAAGTCGTCCGAGCTGCAGGGCCTCGACGTGCCGGTCGAGGTCTTCACGAAGGACATGAAGACGGTTGCGCGGACGACCTCGTCGCAACCGGTCAAGGTGGACGAGGGCGAGGCCTACTACGCGGTCGCCCGCCTGCCCTCGGGGCACGAGCTGATCGGGTACGTCGAGGCCGAGGGCGAGTCCGCCACGGTCGCGCTCGAAGCGGAGCCGGGCGACGAGTCACCCGAGGAGTCGATGGAGCAGACGCACTTCCTCACCCAACCGGAGCAGACCGGCACGTCGCCGGAGTCGGCCACCTCGGAGCTGGAGACGCTGGGGCCGGAAGGGCCCCCGCTCGGGCAGGTGACGCTCCGGCGCATCACCGGCAACCCCTACCGCGGCGAGCTCGAGATCGAGGATGAGACGGACCTCGAGCCGACCGAGGGCGGGACGACGCACGGAGCAGCAGGCCCCGGTGTCGCGCTCGTGCAGATCCTCCAGGAGGGGTTCGCGCCGATCACGATCTCGACGCCCGCAGCGGTGGGACCGTCGACGACGACGCTGACCTGGGTCCGCCAGCCGGCTGGGAACTGGTCGTTCGACGTCCATCTCGGCAACTCCGTCGCGAACCTGCTCGTCCACTATCGCGCGCACGGGTTTGCGCGACAGGCGGCCGAGACGCTCGAGTCGCCCAACCTCAACGCCGAGGAGCTGCTCAGAGGAAAGATGGCCGACCCGATCGGCGCCGCGGTCGGCGCGTACGCGCTGCTCAGGTTCGCCGACCTCGATCGGCTCCACGACTGGACGGCCAACCTGTACGAACGCTTCCCGGACTTCGCCGACGCGGCCGCGATTCGCGGCGAGCACCTCGCGCGCCACGGCGAGCACGAGCGGGCCCTCGAGATCTTCCTCACCCTGGAGGAACGTGGGGTCCCGGCGTTCCTGGACGGGTTCTCGTACACGCTCGACCGCCTCAGGCTCTACCTCGAGTCCGGCGAGTTCGGCGACGCCGCGAAGAAGCGGTGCGACGACGTCCTCGACCTGCTCAAGCGGCTGGCGCCGATCGTCGATTTCGGCAAGCCGCTGCTCACGTTCACGGCCGACCCGATCGAGCTGCTCCGGCCTTCCGGCGGGCCGTCGTGAGCGAGCCCGAGGTCAGCGCGCTCGAGCTCGCGGCCTCGCCCGTCCACGCGCCCGGCGAGCTCGAGGACGATCCGAAGCCGGGCATCGCGCTCTGCCTCTCGGGCGGCGGCTACCGGGCGATGCTGTTCCATCTCGGGACGCTTCGCCGGCTCAACGAGCTCGGATATCTCGCGAAGCTCGACCGTGTCTCGAGCGTCTCGGGCGGCTCGATCACGAGCGGCGCGCTCGCGCGCAGCTGGGGAGCGCTCGATTTCGACGAGGCGGGCGTGGCGCGCGCGTTCGACACCGCGGTGGCCGCCCCGTTGCACGCGCTCGCGAACCGGACGCTCGACATCGGTGCGGGCCTGCGCGGGATCGTGCTGCGCGGCTCGGTCGCGGACCGCCTGGCACGCGCCTACGGCGAGCATCTGCTCGGCGAGACGAAGCTCTCGGAGCTGCCGGACCGGCCGCGCTTCGTCTTCAACGCGACGAACCTCCAGTCGGGTGCCCTCTGGCGCTTCTCGAAGCCGTACATGTGGGACTACCGGGTCGGCAAGGTCGAGAAGCCGCAGGAGCGCCTCGCGGTCGCCGTCGCCGCCTCGTCCGCGTTCCCGCCGTTCCTCTCGCCGCTGACGCTGCGCCTGGACGTGGGTGACTACGAGCCGGGGACCGGCAAGGACCTCCAGCGGGAGGAGTACATGCGGCGACCGGTGCTGACCGACGGCGGCGTGTACGACAACCTCGGGCTCGAGACGGCCTGGAAGCGGTACCGCACGATCCTCGTCAGCGACGGCGGCGGCCACTTCTCGTCCAACTCCGGGAGCTGGCCGAACTGGGGCGTACAGGCGCATCGCGTGCTCGGCGTGATCGACGGCCAGGTGCGCGCACTGCGCAAGCGGCAGGTGCTCGGCGGCTATCGCCTGCCGAAGCGCGACGGTGTGCCCTGGCGTGACGGCGCATACTGGAGCATCTGGAGTGAGCAGAAGGACTTCCCGCTCGCCGACCCGCTGCCCTGTCCGGACGAACGGACGAAGCAGCTCGCGCGGGTCTCGACGCGCCTCGCGAAGCTCGACCGGACGACCCAGCGGCGCCTCGTCAACTGGGGCTACGCGATCTGCGACACCGCGATGCGCACGCACGTCGAGCGCGGCGCGCAGAAGCCGGCCGCGTTCCCGTTTCCCGACGAGGGCGTGTGAGCAGCCGATGCTGAAGATCGAGATGCTGCCGGCCGGGAACGGCGACGCGCTCTGGATCGAGTACGACGACGGTGCGCGCACGCGGCGACTGGTGATCGACGGCGGGACGGGGGGGACCTGGACGGAGGGCCTGCGCGAGCGGATCGAGGGCCTCCCCGAGGAGGAGCGCAGGTTCGAGCTGCTGATCGTCACGCACATCGACGGCGACCACATCGAGGGCGCCCTCGGCCTGCTCGACGCCGAGGACCTCGGCGTCACCTTCGACGACGTCTGGTTCAACGGGTTCCGGCACCTCCCCGACTCGCCGCTCGAGTCGCTCGGCCCGGTGGAGGGCGAGCTGCTGACCGACGTGATCGTTCGCCGCAACCTGCCCTGGAACGCGGCGTTCGACGGCGGCCCCGTCGTCGCTCCGACCGAGGGGGAGCTGCCGCGCAAGCAGCTGGCGGGCGGCCTCTCGCTGACCGTCCTGACACCGCCGCCGAAGCGGCTCGCCGAGCTCAAGGCGGTCTGGCGCGAGGAGGTCGAGGCCGCGGGGCTCGACCCGGACCGGCCACGGGAGCCGCTTCCGCCCGTGCCGGAGGGCCTCGAGCCGCTCGGCGTGGCCGAGAAGCCCGACGTCGAGGCACTCAGCACCGTGCGCTTCAGCGAGGACACGGCGGAGGCGAACGGCTCGAGCATCGTCGTGCTGCTCGAGCACGAGGGCAAACGGGCGTTGCTGACCGGGGACGGGTTCCCGACCGACGTCTTCGAGGCCATACCCCGGCTCGGCGGCGAGGAGCGGCTCGCGCTCGACGCGTTCAAGGTGCCGCATCACGGCAGCCGCTTCAACCTCTCGACGGCCTTGCTCGGCGCGCTCGACTGCAAGCTCCATCTCTTCTCGAGCAACGGCTCGCGCACGAAGCACCCACACCCCGAGGCGATCGCACGGGTGCTGAAGACCGGCGGCGGCGACGAGCAGACGCTGGTCTTCAACTACCGGTCGACGCACAACGAGATCTGGGACGACGACGACCTGCGGGGCGAGTTCGGCTACCGGACCGTGTTTGCGGAGGAGTCCGAGGCGGTAGCGGTCACGCTGTAGCGTGTTCGACCACGTCGAGATCCGCGTCTCGGACCGCGAGGCTTCCGAGCGCTTCTACGAGACGGTCCTGCGCACGGTCGGCGTCGCGCAGACGCACAGCGACGAGGAGCTCGCCGAGTGGAACGACTTCGCGCTCGCAGGGGCGGACGACGAGAAGCCGCCGACGCAGCGCCTCCACGTCGCGTTCGCGGCGGAGTCACGTGCGCACGTCGACGAGTTCTGGCGCGTCGGCACCGAGGCGGGCTACCGCGACGACGGCGCACCGGGTCCGCGACCGCAGTACAGCCCCGAGTACTACGGCGCGTTCCTGCTCGACCCCGACGGGAACAGCGCCGAGGCCGTTCACGGCGGCGCGGCCCGCACCGGCATCGACCACGTCTGGATGCGAGTCGCCGACGTGGCGGCGGCGAAGCGCTTCTACGAGACGATCGCGTCGCACGCCGGCTTCCGCCTGAAGAGCGAGAAGCCGGACCGCGCGCACTTCGACTTTCCGGGCGAGCCGGGCTCGTTCACGCTCGTCGCCGGCACGCCGACCGAGAACGTCCACCTCGCCTTCGGCGCGAGCTCCAACGAGACGGTCGACGACTTCCATCGCGCGGCCCTGGCCGCCGGCTACCGCGACAACGGCGCGCCCGGCGAGCGCCCGCACTACCACGCGGGCTACTACGGCGCGTTCGTGTTCGACCCCGACGGCAACAACGTCGAGGTCGTCAACCACAACCGCGGCTAGCGGATCCGCACCCAGGCGGCCGAGTCGGTCTCGAGCAGGACCTCCCCGTCGGGCAACGGAACGTCGTCCGCCTCGACGCCGACTGCGCAGACCACCGTCTCCGACCCCGCCGACCGGGCGAAGACGAGCGATCCCGATGGGCTCTCGACCCACGCGAATGCGCCCGACGTCAGTGCCTCGCTCGCGCGCCGCGCCGCCAGCGCGTTCCGATACAGGGCGAGCGTCGAGCCGGGGTCGCCGCGCTGCGCCTCGACGCTGCGCTCGCCCCAGGTCTCGGGCATCGGCAGCCACGGCGCGCCCGAGGTGAACCCGAACGCGGGCGGCTCGCGCTCCCACGGGATCGGGACGCGGCACCCGTCGCGGCCGAGCCGCTCGCCGTTCGTGCGGAAGAAGATCGGGTCGCGTCGCTCTTCGTCCGCGAGCGCGACCTCGTCCAGCCCCAGCTCCTGGCCCTGGTAGACGAACGCCGTTCCGGGGAGCGCGAGCAGCAGGAGCGCCGCCGCACGCGCGCGCCGCGCGCCGTCCTCACCGCCGCCGTACCGGGTCGGCAGACGTGTGACGTCGTGGTTCTCGAGCACCCACGTCGCGGACGCGCCGACGTCGTCGAGCGCGGCGAGCGTGCGGTCGACCGTCTCACGCATCGCGTCGGCGTCCCAGCGCTCGTGCAGGTGCGAGAAGTTGAAGGCGAGGTGCAACTGGCCGGGGCGCAGGTAGCGGGCGACCGCCTCGTGGTCGGCGAGGACGATCTCGCCGACGAAGATGCGGTCACCCGGGTACTCGTCGGCGAGCGCACGCCAGCTGCGGTAGAGCGGGTGGAGCTCGGGCTGGTTGACGGCGGTGACCCAGTCGGCGTGCCACGTGCGCGGCACGGGCTCGTGCATGTCGTGCAGGTCGCGCGCCTTGAACAGCGCCTGCGCGACGTCGATGCGGAAGCCGTCCACGCCGCGCTCGAGCCAGAAGCGCAGGATCTGCTCGAAGTCGCGCTGGACCGTCTCGTTGTGCCAGTCGAGGTCGGGCTGCTCGGGCGTGAAGAAGTGGAGGAAGTACTCTCCGCTCATCTCGTCGAGCGTCCACGCGGAGCCCCCGAACGCGGACGTCCAGTTGTTCGGCGGGCCGCTGTCGCGCCCCGGCCGGAAGACGTAGCGCGCGCGGTCCGGATGGTCGGGCGACGAGAGCGCGTTGCGGAACCACGGATGGTCGCTCGAGGTGTGGTTCGGGACGATGTCGACGACGACACGCAGCTTGAGCTCGTGCGCCTCGGTGATCAGCGCGTCGAAGTCGGCGAGCGTGCCGAACTGCGGATCGACGTCCGTGTAGTCACTGACGTCGTAGCCGTGATCCGCGCCGGGCGACGGGTAGAACGGCGTCAGCCAGAGCCCGTCGACGCCGAGCTCGCGCAGGTACGGCAGGCGCGAGCGAATGCCCGGCAGGTCCCCGACGCCGTCACCGTCCGAGTCCGCGAAGCTGCGGACGTAGACCTGGTAGAGGACGGCCGTCCGCCACCACTCGCTCATCCGGCCGCCGCCCGCGCGACCGCGTCGCCGACCTCGGACGTCGAGGCGTTCCCGCCGAGGTCGCGCGTGCGCGGTCCTTCACGGCAGACCGACTCGACCGCACGCAGCAGCCGCTCGGCGGCGTCGCGCTCGCCCAGGTGCTCGAGCATGAGCGAGACGCTCCAGATCGCGCCGAGCGGGTTGGCGAGGCCGCGGCCCGCAAGGTCCGGTGCCGAACCGTGCACCGGCTCGAAGATGCCCGGCGTCCCCGAACCGGGTGCGACGCTCGCGCTCGCGGCCATCCCCATGCCGCCCTGCAGCACGGCGGCGAGGTCGGTGAGGATGTCGCCGAAGAGGTTCGACGCGACGACGACGTCGAGGCTCGCCGGGTCGGAAACCATGCGCGCCGCGAGGGCGTCGACGAGCACGCGCTCGTAGCGCACGTCCGGATGCTCCGCCGCGACGTCCTCGGCGACTTCGTCCCAGAGGACGTAGCCGTACCGCGAGGCGTTCGACTTCGTCGCGCTCGTGAGCACGCCCCGACGGCCCTCGGCGAGCTCGAACGCGTGCGCGAGCACACGCCGCACGCCGGTGCGCGTGAAGACGCTCGTCTCGAGCGCGACCTCGAGCTCGAGTCCCTCGTGTGCGCGGCCGCCGACGCCCGAGTACTCGCCCTCCGTGTTCTCGCGCACGAAAAGCATGTCGACGGTCGGCCCGCCGGCGAGCGGCGATGGAACGCCCTCGAGCAGCTTCGCCGGACGCAAGTTCGCCCAGAGGTCGAGCCCTTGACGGAGCGGCAGGAGCAGCCCCCAGAGCGTGACGTGGTCGGGCACCGACGGATCGCCGACGGCGCCCAGCAGCACGGCGTCATGCCCGCGCACGATCTCGAGCGCGTCGGGCGGCATCAGCGCGCCCGCGGCGTGGTAGCGGTGCGTGCCCCAGTCGAGCTCGTGCCAGGCGAGGTCGAGGCCGAGCGCATCGACCGCCTTGCGCGCTTCCGCCACCACCTCGGGCCCGACGCCGTCGCCTGCGATCACCGCGACGTCGAGACTCATGCCGCGACCTCGGCTGCGGTCGGGATCGCCGAGCGTCCATCGAGCGCGCGGCACGAGAGCGCGGCGCACGCGTTCGCGAAGGTGAGTGCCTCCCGGAGCGGAACGTCGGCGACGAGCTGCGCGAGCAGTGCGCCGTGGAAGACGTCGCCGGCGCCGAGCGTGCTGAGCGCGTCCACGGGAGCCGCGGGCGCTTCGACAACTTCGCCGTCGCGCGAGTACGCGACGCTGCCTTCTTCACCACGCGTGACGACGACGAGCTCCGCCCCCGCGTCCAGCGCGCCTCGCGCGTCGCCGTAGCGGTCGCGGAGAGCGGACTCCGTCGGCCCGTAGAGGGCGACACCGCGGACGTCCAGTCCTTCGATCGGGTTGCCGCCGTCGATCGAGAGCCGCACGTCCGAACGCAGCTCGGACGCCGGGGCATAGCCCGTCTGGTCGACGTGGACCCACGCTGCCCCGCGGCAGAGCTCCCCCGCACTCTCGTTCAACTCGAAGCGCGCCGTGCCCGTGAAGGCGGCGATGGAGCGCCCTTCCGGGCCGACGAGGACGACACTGTGGGGCGAGCGCGCCCCTTCGATCGTCGCGAGCTCGGAGACGTCGACTCCGTCGCGCTCGAGCCCGGCCCGGATCTCCTCGCCGGTCTCGTCGGCGCCGACCGCCCCGACGAAGAACGTCTGCACACCCAACCGGGCCAGCGTCACCGCCGCCGTCGCCGCGGGTCCGCCGCCGGCGACGGCGTAGTCGGACGCCCAGACACGGTCGTCCGCCTCCGGATGCCGGGGGACGGCCACGATCGTGTCGACGGTCGCGAGGCCGACGCAGACAACGTAGGCCGGCACGCGCTTTACGCGGGAGCGGCCGCCGCGGCGTGAGCTCCGACCAGGCTCTCGCCCGAGTCGGGAGCGAAGAAGTAGAAGCGCGACGGATCGACGGCCAGGGTCATGCGCTCGCCGATCCTGGCGACCGTTCGCGGGTCGACGCGCGCACTGAAGAGCGTGCGGTCGCCTGTTCGGAACAGGCTGGACTCCTCGTCCTCCTCGCGGAGCGCTTCCTCGACGACCACGGGCGGCGCGTCCACCTCGAAGAAGACGTACGCGTCCGCCCCGAGCTCCTCGAGCACCTCGACGTCGACATCGACCTGCGGGAGGTCCGGCGACGCGTACGACGCGTCCTCGAATGCCTCGGGCCGCACGCCGACCACGACACGTCCGTTGGCCGACGCGGCCGGGCGTCGGTCGGGCGCGAGCGGGATGCGCCAGGAGCCGGCGGTGACGTAGCCGTCGTCGATCGTCCCCTCGACGAGGTTCATCGCGGGCGACCCGATGAAGGCCGCCACGAACAGGTTCGCGGGCTCGTCATAGAGCCGCTGCGGGACGTCCACCTGCTGGATCTTGCCGGCGTGCATCACGGCCACGCGCTGGCCAAGGGTCATCGCCTCGACCTGGTCGTGCGTGACGTACACGGTCGTCGTGCCGAGCCGCGAGTGCAGCTGCTGGAGCGACGTGCGCATCCCGACGCGCAGCTTCGCGTCCAGGTTCGAGAGCGGCTCGTCCATCAGGAACGCCGCAGGCTCGCGCACGATCGCGCGCCCCATCGCCACGCGCTGCTGCTGACCGCCCGAGAGCTGGCCGGGGCGCCGGTCGAGCAGCTCGCCGAGGCCGAGCATGCGCGCGACCGCCTGCACCCGCTGCTCGGCCTCCTTGCGCGGCGTCTTCCGCGCCTTCAGCCCGTAGCCGAGGTTCTTGCGCACGGTCATGTGCGGGTAGAGCGCGTAGTTCTGGAAGACCATCGCGATGTCGCGCGCCGACGGTGCGAGCTTGGTCACCTCGCGGTCGCCGATCAGGATCCGCCCGGACGTCACGCGCTCGAGCCCGCCGATCGAGCGCAGGAGGGTGGTCTTCCCGCAGCCTGAAGGGCCGACGAGGACCATGAACTCGCCGTCCTCGATCGTCAGCGAGACGTCGTCGACCGCGCGCACGCTCGTTCCGAACTCCTTCGTGACGCGGTCGAGCACGATCTGGCCCACGAACGCGGAATCTAACGCGTTCCGGCCCGGAATGGAATCGTTGCCACATCGAATAGACTCGCCGCGTGGACGTCGTCCCGGGGATCGCCCGCTTCCCGGACAGCTGCAACGTCTACGCGCTCCGGTCGGGGCGCGACGCGACGCTGATCGACGTCGGCACGGGTGCGGTGTTCGACCGGCTGGCCGAGCTCGGGGTCGACCGGGTCACCGACGTGCTCGTCACGCACCACCACCGCGACCAGGTCCAGGGGCTCGGGCGCGCAGTCGCGGCCGGCGCGCGCGTCTGGGTGCCGCCGGTCGAGCGCGACCTGATCGCCGCCGTCGACCGGCATTGGGAGCGGCGACGCGTCGAGAACGACTACGACCTGCGCCAGGACCGCTTCTCGCTACTCGAGCAGGTGCCGGTGGCAGGAACGGTAGACGAGTACCGCACGCGCCGCTACGGGCAGCACGACGTGTTCGCGCTGCCGACGCCGGGCCACACGATCGGCTCGGTCTCGTATCTCGTCGACGTCGAGGGCCGCCGCATCGCCTTCGTCGGAGACCTGCTCTACGGCCCCGGGCAGGTGTGGTCGCTCGCGGCGACGCAGTGGACGTACAGCGGCGTCGAGGGCCAGGCGGCGACCGTCGTCTCGTGCGGGGTTCTTGCCGACCGCGGGCTCGACGTGCTCCTCCCGTCGCACGGCGGGCCGATCGAAGAGCCCGGGCCGGCGCTCGCCCTCACGCAGGAGCGGCTCCAGGAGCTGCTCGAGCTCCGCCGCGGCGAACCGTGGGACCTCGACGCGTGGCTCCACCGGCCTTGGGCGCCGGTCACGCCGCACCTGCTGCGCAATCGCACGTGCCTCGCGCACTCGTACGCGCTGATCTCGGAGACCGGCGCGGCGCTGCTGATCGACTGGGGCTACGACCTGACCACGGGCACCCCGGCGGTCACCGAGCGCGCTGCCCGCCGCCCGCTGCTCGCGTCGCTGGACGTGCTCCGCCGCGACTTCGGTGTCGACCGCGTCGAGGTCGTGTTCACGACGCACTACCACGACGACCACGTGGCCGGCATCAACCTGCTGCGCGACGTCGAGGGGACCGAGGTCTGGTCGCCCGAGAACGTCGCGCCGATCATCGAGCATCCCTCGCGCTACGACCTGCCGTGCCTGTGGTTCGACCCCGTCCCCGTCGACCGCGTGCTCGCGCTCGGCACGCCTGTCACGTGGCACGAGTACGAGCTGACGCCACACCCTCTCCCCGGACACACGCTCTACGCGGCCGCGCTCGAGTTCGAGGTGGACGGCAAGCGCGTGCTCGCGACCGGTGACCAGCAGGCCGGCGGGCCGCGGCCCGAGGTGGACATCGTCAACTACCAGTACCGCAACCGGTTCCGCTTCGACGACTTCGTCGCGAGCGCCGAGCTTTACCGGTCGCTGCGCCCCGACGTGATCGTGACGGGACACACGCACCCGCGTGAGGTCGACGACGCCTACCTTCAGCGCCTTCTCGACGACGGAACGCGCGTCGCCGAGCTCCATCGTCAGCTGCTGCCGCTCGACGAGTTCGACCTCGGCGGCGAGGGCTTCGCAGCGCGAATCGAGCCCTACCGATCGAAGCCCGGCGAGGGCCTGGTCACGCTGGATGTCACCGTGCGCAACCCGTTCGGAAGCGCCGAGACGGCGCTCGTCTCGCTCGCGGTCCCGTCGGGTTGGCGCGCGAGCCCACGCGAGCACGACGTCCGGATCGACGCGCGCGGCGAGGCGACCGTCTCGTTCAGCGTGGCGATCGACGGCGCGGAGCAGCGCGGACGCATCGCCGCGGACGTAACGGTCGGCGGCGTCCCCTTCGGGCAGCAGGCCGAGGCGCTGGTCGAGGTCGAGTGATGTCGGCGTCGTCCTCGGCGCTTCGTCGCTGTACTACTCTCAGTCCCTGGACCGGACGGGCGAACAGTTGGTAGAGCGCGAGACCGACGGCGACGTTCGCCACGCGCGCGCCGTCACGCTGGCCGACATCGCCCGCGAGGCCGGGACGTCGGCATCGACGGCCTCGCGCGCGCTCAGCGGCCGCGGCTACGTCTCGGCCTCGGCGCGCGACCGGCTGCGCGAGGCGGCTGACCGTCTCGGCTACGTCCCGAACGCATCCGCGCGCACGCTCAAGCACCGGACGAGCCGCGTCGTCGGCGTCGTCGTCTCCGATCTCCGCAACCAGTTCTACGCCCGCCTTGCCGCTGGAATCGAGCAGACGCTGCGCGCCGCGGACTACCAGATGGTGCTCCTCTCCGACAACAGCGAGAGCACGGAGGAGCTCGCGGGTGCACGCACGTTCCTGGCGATGCGCGCGCCGGGCGTGATCCTGACTCCGGTTGGACACGAGGCCGCGACGTTGCTCGCGCGGCACGGCGTCGCTGTCGTCGAGATCGATCGTCAACTCGCAAAGATCCCCTGCGACGCGATCGTGATCGACAACGAGGGTGGCGGGACGATGGCGACCCAGCACCTGCTCGAGCTGGGGCACGAGCGCATCGCGCTGCTCGTTGCGCCCACGGACTGGACGACCGACACCGGCCGTGCCGACGGCTACCGCTCCGCGCTGCGTGAGGCGGGCGTCGGCGTCGACGAGCGGTTGATCCTCGCGATCGAGCCGGAGGCCGCCGACGCGGAGGCTCGGATCGAGCGCCTCCTCGACGAGCAGCGTCCGACCGCGATCTTCGGCGCGAACAACCTGCTCGCCGAGCAGGCGTGGAGGGTGCTCAGGCGCCGTGGGCTGGCGCTCCCCGGCGACGTCTCGCTCGTCGCGTTCGACGACATGCCGTGGATGACAATGGTCACGCCGGGCATCACCACCGTGGACCAGCCGACCGACGAGATGGGCAGCAAGGCGGCGCACCTGCTCCTGCGCCGAATCGAAGACCCTCTCTGCGAGCTCGCGGTCGAGTGCTTCGAGCCCTCGCTCGTCGTTCGCGGGTCGACCGGCCCGGCGCCCGCGGACAAGTAACACCGTGTTACTTGCGCGGCCTGCCTTGACGGCGCCGCCGCGAGTGTGACAACGTTGTCACATTGGGGCGAAGTGGGGTCCCGTTCTCTCTCACTTGGAGGCGCAGAATGGGTGTTGGGAGGAGGCGGAACGTCTGGTCGGCGGCGCTCGTCGCGGTCGTCGTCGGGACAGCGGTCAGCACGGCGAGCGCGAGAACCGACGGCCGCGCCGGCGACGGAAGGTGCAGCGACGATGCGCACGAGCGGCTTCGCCCTACCGGACGAGATCGCGCGCGTGCGCGCGGACCTGGCCAAGGCTGCGGTGGCGCCCGTGCAAGTCGAAATGGACACGGCGGGCTTCGACGAGCAGAAGTTCCTCGCGGCGGTCGCCAGCGGGAATCCGCCGGATCTCATCTACATGAGCCGCAACTTCATCGGGCAATACGCGAAGCGCGGTGCCATTGTCCCGCTCACGTCGTGCATCCGCAGCCAGCGGATCCCGATGGCGCAGTTCCGGCAGTTCGCCGTTCGCGAGGTGACGTTCAACCGCGTCGTGTACGGCATTCCCGAGTTCAACCAGAGCCGCACGATCATCATCAACCGGAGCGCGCGCATCTCGGCGAAGCTCGGGCTGACCGCGTTCAACACCGCGAACTGGAGCACGATCACGCGGACGAACAGGGTGCTGATGCGTCGGTCCGGCAACCGTGTCACGCGCATCGGCTTCGATCCGAAGCTGCCCGAGTTCTTCCCGCTCTGGGCCAAGGCGAACGGCGTCGACATCCTCAGCGCGAACGGGCGGACGTCGAACCTCAATCACCCGCGGGCAATCGCGGCCCTGACGTACGCGATGAGCCTGATCAGGGCACACGGCGGCTGGGGCCCCTTCAAGTCGTTCCGCGACACGTGGGACTTCTTCGGTGCCAAGAACCAGCTGATCGAGAATCAGATCGGCGCGTGGCCGATGGAGGAGTTCTACTTCGCGACGCTCGCGCGCGTCTCGCCGGCCGTGAGGCTGGACGCGGTGCCCTTCAAGGCACGCAACGGCAAGACCATCAACTACTCGACCGGTAACGCGTGGGCGATCCCGCGCGGCGCAGACAACCCGGCCGCCGCGTGCGAGTGGATGAAGGTGATGACGGCGACGAACTCGTGGGTGCGGGCAGCCGAGGCGCGGAAGGTCGCGCGCAAGGCGCAGGGCGCACCGTTCCTGCCGGTCTGGACGGCGAACAAGAACGCCGACAGCCAGATCGTGCGGCGCATCTACGAGCCGCAGGGCAACCGCGACTTCAACCGCGCGGTCGCCATGATCCTCCGCGTTCAGGGCTCCGGCTTCATCGTCCCGGCTTCCGCAGCGGGCCAGGAGTTCCAGACGATCTGGATGGAGGCCGTCAACCGCGTGCTCAGCGGCCAGCAGTCGCCGGCGGCAGCGTTGCAGCAGGCCGACCGTGCGGCGCAGACTGCACTCGACCGCGCCAACCGCTAGCGCGGCTTGACCACCGTCTCGCGCTCAGAGGCGCCGGGCTCTCGCACGAGAGCCCGGCGCTGGCTGAGCGGGTTCGGCGAGCGCGAGACGTGGGCGGCGTACGCGTTCCTCGCGCCGTGGATTCTCGGCTTCCTGATCTTCACGTCGGGGCCCATGGTCGCCAGCCTCGTGCTCTCGTTCACGGAGTACGACGTGATCAACCCGCCGACGTACATCGGCGCTGAGAACTACCGCCAGATGCTCGACGATCCGAAGATCGTCACGAGCATGCGGAACACGCTCGTGTTCACGCTCATGCTCGTGCCGATGACGATGCTGGTTGGGCTCGCGCTCGCGCTCCTGCTCAGCCGCGTCGGGCGCGCGGGCGGTTTCTTCCGCACGGCCTTCTACATGCCGAACATGACCCCGCCGGTCGCTGTCGGGATCCTCTTCCTGTTCCTCTTCAACGGCACGGCCGGCGTCGTCAACCGTGGGCTCGAGGCGATCGGGATTCCCGGGCCGTTCTGGACGACCGACCCGACGTGGGTCAAGCCCGGGCTGGCGCTGATGGGCGCGTGGTCCGTCGGCGGCACGATGGTGATCTACCTCGCGGCGCTGAAGGGCGTGCCGCAGCAGCTCTACGAGGCTGCGGCGATCGACGGCGCGTCGGCGTGGCGCCGGTTCCGGACGATCACGCTGCCGATGATCAGCCCGGCGCTCTACTTCACCGGCCTGATCCTGACGATCGCCGGCCTCCAGTCGTTCGCGGAGGCGTACACCGCGTTCTACGGAACCCAGGAAGGGACGACGGGGAGCGACGCAGCGCTCTTCTACGTCATCTACCTCTTTCAGCAGGGCTTCCAGTTCCTCTACATGGGCTACGCGTCGGCGATGGCGTGGCTCCTCTTCGGCGTGATCCTGATCGTGACCGTGGTCCAGGTGCAGGTGACGAAGCGCTACGTCTTCTACTTCGGCGGCCGATGACGACGCGCTCCGCAGACGTCGCGAGCGCCCAGGTCCCGCCGATCGCGGGGCGTGGTCGCGGCTGGCCTCGGCTGCGGACCGGCCACTTGAGGCGCGCGCTCTACCTCGTGATCCTCTCCGGCCTCGCGATCATCTTCATCTACCCGTTCGTCTGGGCCGTGAGCGCGTCGCTGAAGCCGCGCGCGGAGGTCTTCAACAGCGAGCTGATCCCGAACCCGGCCCAGTGGGAGAACTACCGGACGGTCTGGGAGTCGACGAAGTTCCTGACGTGGATGCTCAACAGCCTCCAGGTCGGGATCCTCGCCGCGGGCGCCGTCACGCTGTCGAGCGCGATCGTTGCCTTCGGCTTCGCGTACTTCCGGTTCCCCGGGCGCAACTTCCTCTTCGGTCTCGTGCTCGCCACGATGATGCTGCCCTTCGCGGTCACGATGATCCCGGTCTTCCTGATCTGGAACGAGCTCGGGCTCGTGAACACGAAGGTCCCGCTGTGGGCGGGGAACCTGTTCGGGAGCGCGTTCTACATCTTCCTCCTGCGGCAGTTCTTCCTCGGGATCCCGCGCGAGCTGTTCGAAGCGGCGCGCGTCGACGGCGACAACTTCTTCACGATGTTCCTGCGGATCGCGCTCCCCCTCGCGAAGCCCGCGCTGATCGTGGCGTTCATCTTCGAGCTGCAGGCGAGCTGGAACGACCTGATGAAGCCGCTCATCTACCTCCAGGACCAGAACCTCTACACGATCCCCCTCGGCCTGAAGTCGGTCCTCGACGGCTTCGGCCAGAGCGGCGAGAACCAGTGGGAGATCATCATCGCCGCGACAGTGCTCGCGACGTTGCCGATGATCGTCATCTTCTTCCTCGGGCAGCGGTACTTCGTCGAGGGCATCGCGACGCAGGGACGCAAGGGGTAGCGGATGCGGACGGAGGCAGGGACTCTCGTCGTCGACGGCGACGGCTCGGCCGCGCGTCCGGGGCACGTGCTCGCGCTCGACATCGGCGGCACCAAGCTGGCAGCCGGCGTCGTCGAGTCGTCGGGCACGGTTCGCTCGTTCCTCGTCGTGCCGAGCGAGGCGGACAACGGCCCCGAGAGCGTCCTCGAGCGGCTGTTCGAGCTCGGGCTCCGCGCCGTCGCCGAGTCCGGGCTCGACTGGGCCGACATCTCGACCGTCGGGATCGGCTGCGGCGGCCCGCTGGATGCCGAGCGCGGCATCCTCGTCGCACCCCCGCACCTCCCGGGCTGGCGCGACGTGCCGGTGACCGCGCTCGCCGAGCAGGCGTACGACCGTCCCGCCTTGCTCGAGAACGACGGGACCGCCGCAGCGGCCGGCGAGCACCGCTACGGCGCGGGCGCGGGGGCGCGCAACATGGTGTATCTGACGATCTCGACCGGCGTGGGGGGCGGCGTCGTGCTCGACGGCCACCTCTATCGCGGCTCGACCGGGAATGGCAGCGAGCTCGGGCACATCACCGTGGACTGGTACGGCCGCCCGTGCCGGGGCTGCGGCCGGCGTGGCTGCCTCGAGGCGTACGTGTCGGGCACGTCGATCGCCGAGCGGGCGCGCGAAGCAGGGCTCGATGGGGCCTCCGCAGCCGACGTGGCCGCCGGGGCGCGGAACGGAGACTCGATCGCGGCCGCCGTGTGGGACGCGACGGTCGCGGCGCTCGCTTCCGGTATGACCTCGATCGTGAACGTCTTCGAGCCCGATGTCGTCGTCGTCGGCGGCGGCGTGAGCCACTCGGGCGAGCAGCTGCTCGGCCCCGTGCGCGAGCGTGTGCGCGCCGACGCCATGGGCGGCGCCGGCGAGCTCGTCCGCATCGTCGAGTCGGCCCTCGGCGAGCGCGTCGGCGTCGTCGGGGCGGCGGCGATCGCGTACGACGGAGCCCGCCGTGGCTGACGTCGCGCTCGACGCGCTCGCGGAGCATCGCGAGCTCGTCGCGCGCGTCGAGGAGCTGCTGCCCGAGGTCGATCGCGTCGCACGCCGCCTGATCGACGTCTACGAACGCGACGGCCGGTTGTTGGCGTTCGGGAACGGCGGGAGCGCCGCCGACGCGCAGCACCTCGCCGCCGAGCTCATCGGACGCTACGACCGCGATCGCCGTCCGCTCGCGGCGGTCGCGCTCAGCACCGACCCGTCAGTCGTCACGTGCATCGGCAACGACTTCTCGTTCGAGGAGCTCTTCGCGCGCCAGGTGCGCGCGCTCGCGCGTGCCGGCGACATGGCGATCGGCTTCACGACCAGCGGCCGCTCGGAGAACGTCGTCCGCGGGCTCGCGGCGGCGCGCGAGCAGGGCGCGACCACCGTGCTCTTCAGTGGCGGCGACGGGTTGCCCGCGGCGAAGCACGCCGACCACGCCCTCGTCGTGCCGTCGACGACGACGGCGCGGGTGCAGGAGATGCACCTGTTTCTGCTCCACCTCGTGATCGAGCAGGTCGACGCTTGGGTCGCGTGACCGAACCGCAGCGCGTGCTGCACATGATCGGCAACGCGCACATCGACCCGGTCTGGCTCTGGCAGTGGCCGGAGGGCTACCAGGAGGTGCTCGCGACGTTCCGGTCGGCGATCGACCGGATGGACGAGTACCCCGAGTTCGTGTTCACGTGCGACTCCGTCGTCTACCTCCAGTGGATCGAGGAGAGCGATCCCGAGCTGTTCGAGCGCATCCGCGCGCGCGTGGCGGACGGGCGCTTCCAGGTGATCGGCGGCTGGTGGGTCGAGCCCGACTGCAACATCCCCTCGGGCGAGTCGTACGTTCGGCAAGCGCTGTACGGCCAGCGCTGGCTGCGCGACCGGTTCGACCTCGTCGCGACGACCGGCAGCAACATCGACCCGTTCGGCCACAACGCGACGCTCCCGCAGCTGCTCCGCAAGAGCGGCCTCGACTCGTACGTGTTCCTGCGGCCGGGGCCGCAGGAGCTCGAGCTCCCCGGCCAGCTCTTCTGGTGGGAGTCGCCCGACGGCTCGCGGGTGCTCGCGTACCGCATCCCGCACGAGTACTGCAGCCCGCGCGGGGACATCGACGAGCATGTCGAGGCCGCGCTCGCGCAGCTCGCCACCGACGGCCCCGAGGCGATGGTCTTCTACGGCGTCGGCAACCACGGCGGCGGGCCGACGCGCGCCAACCTCGACAGCATCCGGCGGCTGGACGGCGCCACGTGCAGTTCGCCGCGCGCGTTCTTCGACTCGGTCGCGGACGGGGACGGCATCCCCGTCCACGCGGGCGAGTTGCTCCACCATGCCGTGGGGTGCTACTCGGCGCACTCGGGCGTGAAGCGCTGGAACCGCCGCGCGGAGAACCTGCTCCAGCGCGCGGAGAAGTGGGCGGCGGTCGCCGAGGTGCTCGGCGGCGCTTCGTATCCGCTCGAGGAGCTGACCGAGGCGTGGAAGCTCGTCCTCTTCAACCAGTTCCACGACACGCTCGCCGGGACGTCCATCCGGCCGGCGTACGAGGACGCGCGCGACCAGTACGGCCACGCTGCCTCGCTCGCCGCGAACGCGTTCAACCGCGCCGTGCAGACGATCAGCAGGCGAATCGAGATTCCGGCGCAGCCGGCGCTGCGCCCGATCGTCGTCTTCAACCCGCATCCGTGGGCGCTCCGCACCGACGTCGAGGTCGAGTACACCTGGGTGCCGGCGGGCGGCCTACGCGTGACCGACCACGAGGGTACGCCCGTCCCTTCGCAGCAGATCCGCCCACACACCACGATGAGCGGCTCGCGCGGGCGGCTCGTCTTCCCGGCCGAGGTGCCGCCGCTCGGCTTCCGCCTCTATCGAATCCACGACGGCGCCGGCGACGAGACGACGCCGGTCCGCGCCACCGGGACGACGCTCGAGAACGAGTTCATCGCCGTCGAGGTCGACCCGTCGACCGGCTGGCTCTCGCGGCTCGAGCACAAGGCGACCGGAGTGGACGTCGCCGGGCGCAGTGCGCACGCCGTCGTCGTCGACGACCGTTCCGACACCTGGGGGCACACCGTGCGCGCGTTCGACGACGTCGCCGGCGCGTTCGAGTGCGCTCTCGGTGCGGCTCGTCGAGCAAGGCCCGGTGCGCGCGGTGCTGCGGATCGAGAGCCGCTTCGGCTCGTCGACGCTCGTCGAGGAGCTCGTGCTCGGAACGCGGGCGCGCTTCCTCGACGTGCGCGCGACGCTCGACTGGCGCGAGCGGCTCCGGCTGCTCAAGCTGCGCTTCCCGACGTCGATCGAGACCGACCGCGCGACGCTTCGAGGTGCCGTACGGCCACCTCGAGCGCCCGGCGAACGGCGACGAGCAGCCGGCACAGGCGTGGGTCGACGTCTCGGACCGGCGGGCCGGTCTCTCGGTCCTGAACGACTCGAAGTACGGCCACGACGTCCGCGGCGGCGAGATCGGGATCACCGTCGCGCGCAGTCCGGTCTACGCGTGGCACGACCCGCGCGCGCTCGACGACCCGGAGGGTCGCTACGAGTACCTCGACCAAGGCCGCCAGGACTTCGCCTACCGCCTCGTTCCGCACGCGGGCGACTGGCGCGCGGCGGGGACGGTTCGGCTCGCGGCCGAGCTGAACCAGCCCGCGTTCGCGCTGATCGAGTCGTCGCACGCCGGCGACCTGCCGGCGTCGGCCTCGTTCGCGACGGACGGCGGCGGAGACGTCGTCGTGACCGTGCTCAAGGCGGCCGAGGAGGGCGACGCGCTCGTCGTGCGCGCGTACGAGAGCGCGGGGCGTCCCGCGCGCGCGACTATCGAGCTGCCGCTCGTGGGGCGCACGATCGAGGCGGACTTTGGTCGAGCGGAGATCAAGACGTTCCTCGTGCCGCGCGACGACTCGAGGCCGGTCGTCGAGACGAACCTGCTCGAGTGGTGATCCCACTCGACGGCGACGTCTGGCAGCTCCGCGGCTGCCTCGGCGGCGAGTGGCAGTGGCACGTCCGTCCGGACAAGCCGTGGGACGCGCCGGGCTGGCTGCCTGCGCGGGTGCCCGGCAGCGTCGTCGACGACCTCGTGCGCGCGGGCGCAGCGCCGAGCCCCTACTTCGAGCGCAACAGCCTGCTCGTCGAGTGGGTCGCCGAGCGGTCGTGGGTGTACCGGCGTCGGCTGCGCGGCGACGGCGTTCTCCGCTTCGAAGGCGTGGACCACGAGGCGACCGTCTTTCTCGACGGCGTCGAGGTCGCGCGGCACGAAGGCTCGTTCACGCCGTTCGAGGTGGAGCTCGACGGCGGCGGCGAGCATCTGCTCGCGGTCGTCGTGCATCCGGCGCCGCCGAGCGAGCCGCAGGCGGGCGACACGAGCCGGGTGCGCGTGCACAAGAGCCGGATGGGGTACGGCTGGGACTTCTGCCCGCGGCTGGTGCATCAGGGCATCTGGCGCCCGGTCGTACCGAACGGGCAGCCCGAGCGCCATCCGCGAGTGCGGCTCGAGGACGGCGTCGGCACCGTCGAGCTCGACGGCGAGGTCGTCCTGCGCGTCGAGTCGCCCGAGCTCTGGTGGCCGAACGGGCTCGGCGAGGCGCGGCTGTACGAGGCCGTCGGGTTCGCCGTCGGCTTCCGGACCGTCGAGCTCGACGACGACTACCGCCTCGTCGTCAACGGCGTCGAGGTGCCGATCAAGGGCTGGAACTGGGTCCCGCTCGACGCGCTCTACGGCGTGCCGCGACCGGACAAGCTCGAGCAGCTGCTGCGGCTCGCGGCACGCGCCAACGCGAACCTGCTGCGGGTCTGGGGCGGCGGGCTGATCGAGACGCGCGAGTTCTACGAGCTCTGCGACCGACTGGGCCTGCTCGTCTGGCAGGAGTTCAGCATGTCGAGCTCGATGCTGGGGAGCGTCCCGTCGGACGATCCCGAGTTCGTCGCGCTGATGGAGCACGAGGCGCGCGAGATCGTCCCGCGCCTGCGTCGCCATCCGTCACTCGCCGTCTGGTGCGGCGGCAACGAGCTCGAGGCCGACGACTCGGCGCCGGTGCTGGGCGCGCTGCGGAAGGTCGTGCACGAGCTCGACCCCGAGCGCGCCTGGCTGCCGACCTCGCCGCTGGGCGAGAAGGACGTGCACGGGCCCTGGGAGCACCAGGGGCTCGAGCGTCACAACGGGCACTACGACGGCGGCACGTCGCGCCTGCACAGCGAGTTCGGCGTCGAGGGGATGACGAACCGACGCCCGCACGAAGCGCTGATCGGCGACGAGCACCGCTGGCCCGCCGACCGCTCGAACCCGGTGTACGAGCACCTGGGCGCGTGGTGGAACAACGCGCCGCTCGTGCAGGCCGCCTTCGGGAGCCGACTCGACGGGCTCGACGCGCTGCGGCGCGCGAGCCAGTGGCTCCAGTACGAGGGGCTGCGCTACGCGGTCGAGGCGAACCTGCGGCGCGGCGCAGGGACGATCCCGTGGCAGCTGAACGAGTCGTTCCCGAACGCGTGGTGCACGGCGGCGGTCGACCACCGCGGTGACCCGAAGCCTGCGTACTACGGCGTCGCGCGCGCGTACCGGCCCGACCATCCGTCGGCGTCGTTCGAGACGTGCGCATGGGGCGGACGCGAAGAGGCGCGAGTCCGCAGCGAGGAACCGGCGCTCTTTCTCGAGCTCGACGGGACCGTGGTCGCGGAGGGCAAGGGCGAGCTCGCGGTGCCGCTCGACGCATTCGCGGGCGACGTGTTCCTGCTCGACGTGGGCGGCAACCGTTATGTGATGACGCGGACCGAGACGCTCGAGCCGCTGCTCGACCTCCCGTCCGCGGCGGTCGACGTCGCGCGAATAGGCAGCAGACTGCTGCTTCACAACGTCGGGAGCGTCGCGGCGCTCGGGATCGTCCTGGAGGACGCGCGCCCGTTCGACGTTTCCGGCTGGCAGACCTTCGAGGACAACGTGCTCGACCTGCTCCCGGGCGAGTCGCGCACGATCGAAGTCGAAGGCGGCGGGCCGCTGCTCGTCGAGGGCTGGAACGTGGGGCCGCTGCGTGTCCCTTGAGTACACCGGCCTCTACGCCGACGGCACCGCCTGCGACGCCCTCGAGTTCGCTGCGGCCGAAACGCGCGACGGCGTCCGGACCGACGTGACGCTCCAGGTGACGGCGAGCGCGCCGGTCGAGGCGGGTGTCCGCGTGCAGCTGCGGCTCGACCCGACCGACGACCCGGGCTGGCTCGTGCCGGGCATCTTCTACGGGGAGAACCGGCCGCCCGAGTCGAGGCGGATCTTCCCGCGCTTCGCGCTTGGCCCGACCGACGTGGCGGCGATGCAGTCGGCCGAGTGGGCGTTCCGCGCCGACCGCTGCGCGACGCCTGGCGCGTTCGCGCACGGCGGCGGGCTCGTCACGACCGAGGAGAGTGCGCTCGGCCAGAGCGGCGTCGGGTTCGCGCACGTCGAGGGGCGGCCGCATCTGCGCCTCCACTTTCCCTACCGCGAGGAGCCGGTCCGCTACGACGGCAGCGACACGGCGGCGGCGCCCGACGTACGCGTCCACCCCTGGCAGCAGGGCGAGACCGCAACGCTCGGCTTCTCTCTCTACCGCACCGGCTACGCCGAGGCGCTCCGCGACGTCCACGCCCACGCCGAGCGCCGCGAAGCGGCCTGGGTCTCGATCGAGGAGGCGGCGGAGCTCGCGGCGTGGGGCCTGCACCGCTGGCACTTCCGCCCCGATCCGCCGCGCTTGCTCGAGACGGTCGGGTTCGACGGTGTCTCGGACATTCGCGACGCGATGCACGTCTCGTGGGTGAGCGGCGTCCCGTACGCGTACGCGCTCCGCCGCCATGGCCTGCGCGTCGACAACCATGAGTACGTGCGAGCGGCGGAAGCCGTGCTCGACCACGTCGCCGAGAACCTGACGCCTGGCGGGACGTACTGGGCGCAGTGGACGGCCGACCGCGGGTGGACGACGAGCTGGCATCGCGATCCCACGCGCCTGCACGCCCGCACGCTCGCGGACGCCGCGCTGTTCATGCTGCGCGCCGGTGAACGCTGGGCCGAGTCGGCGCGCGCGAACGTCGCTGTCGCCGTGCGCACGCAGCGCGAGGACGGCGCGCTGCCGGCGGCGCACAGCACGGGGACCGGAGAGGCGCTCTCGTGGGAGGGGACGGCCGGGCTCGCGTGGGTCCCGGCGCTCGTCCTCGCCGGTCACCTCGAAGCGGCGCGGCGGGCCGGCGACTACTACGCGCGCTTCGACCGCTTCTACGGCGCACCGGAGGACGTCGACCTCGCGCCGACCTCGGAGGACGGGTACGCCGCGGTGATGGCGTTCGCCGCGCTCGAGGACTGGGACGCCGCCAGGCGTGCGGCCGACTGGATGCTGACCTTCCGCTACACCTACGACGTCGCGTTCCCGCCCGGCACGACGCTCGCCGAGCACGATTTTCGCACCTTCGGCGCCGACAACGCGTCGCCGGCGAACCCGCACCTCCACGACTTCGGCCTGATCTGCCTCCCGGAGGTGGAGCGGCTCTCGCGGGAGCTGGGGGACACCTACTACTTCCGCCGCTCTCGCGAGCACCTCGACTGCTTCCGCCAGTTCATCGCGCGCGAGGACGGCGACTTCGGCGCGCTGCGTGGCATGGCGAGCGAGCGCTACTACCAGACGGACTACTTCGAGCCGAAGGGCTCGCTGCTGCCCGTCTCGCACGCGTGGTGCATCGGTGTCCTGCTCTACGCATGCGAGGAAGCGCTGGAGCTCGATGCGCTTTCCTGACGGCTTCCTCTGGGGCGTCGCGACGTCCGCGTACCAGATCGAGGGCTCGCCCGAGGCCGACGGCAAGGGCGAGTCGATCTGGGACCGCTTCGCGCGTGCACGTCTGCCCGAGAATGGCGACGTCGCCTGCGACCACTACCGCCGCTGGCGCGACGATGTCGACCTGCTCGGGGAGCTCGGCGTCAACGCGTACCGCTTCTCGCTCTCGTGGCCGCGCCTCTTCCCGACCGGGCGCGAACCGCGCGAGCGCCGGGGCTTCGACCACTACGACCGGCTGATCGACGGGCTGCTCGACCGTGGGATCCAGCCCGTCGTGACCCTCTACCACTGGGACCTCCCGCAGGGGCTCGAGGACGAGGGCGGCTGGCTCTCGCGCGCGACGGTCGAGCGCTTCGCCGAGCTCGCGACCGCGTGCTTCGACGCGTACGGCGACCGGGTGCGCTGGTGGGTGACGATCAACGAGCCGTGGATCATCGGCCTGCTCGGCTACCTGCACGGTCTGCACGCGCCGGGTGTCAAGGACGACGTGCTCGGCGAGGCGACCGCGTTCCACCACACGCTGCTCGCGCACGGGCGCGCCGTCCAGGCGTTCCGGGACTCCGGCCGCGAGGGTCGGATCGGGATCGCGCTCTCGCTCGCGCCGCACTACCCCGCGGACGACGGCGACGAGGAGGCCGCGCGCCTGTCCGACGGGTACGTCAACCGCTGGTTCCTCGACGCCGTGCTGCTCGGCGCGTACCCCGACGACGTGCGCGCGGTCTACGAGCGTCTGATCGGCCCGCTCGAGTTCGTCCACGACGGCGACCTCGACACGATCGCGGCGCCCGGCGACTTCCTCGGCGTGAACTACTACGCGCGCCGGGTCGTCCGGGCAGACACCGAATCCGCGCGCTATCCCTGGGAGGTCGTGGTTCCGGAGAACGTGGAGAAGACCGAGGGCGGCAACGAGATCACGCCCGACGCGCTCGGCGACCTGCTCGTCCGCCTGCGCGACGACTACGGCGACGTCCCGATCCTGATCACCGAGAACGGCGCGGTGTACGGCGACCCGGTGCGCGACGAGCGGCGGGTGCGGTTCATCCACGACCACCTCGCCGCGCTGCACGAGGCGATCGAGCGCGGCGTGCCCGTGCTCGGGTACTTCCACTGGTCGTTCCTCGACAACCTCGAGTGGGCGCTCGGGTACGCGCAGCGCTTCGGGCTCGTCCACGTCGACTACGAGACGCAGGCGCGCACGGTCAAGGACAGCGGGCGCTACTACGCACGGATCGCTCGCGCGAACGAGCTGGTGCCGCCGTGAAGCTCGCGGTCGTCGGCGCGGGCTCGACGTACACGCCCGAGCTCGTCGACGGGCTCGTGCGTCTGCGGGAGCTGCTGCCGGTCGACGAGCTCGCACTGCAGGACCCCGACGCCGAGCGCCTGGCGATCCTCGGTGGGCTGACCCGGCGCATGCTCGACCGCGGAGGGCATCCGGCCGCGCTCTCGGCGACGGGTCGTCTCGACGAGGCGCTCGAGGGTGCCGATGCCGTGCTGATTCAGCTCCGCGTCGGCGGCCAGGCCGCACGCATGGTCGACGAGTCGGTCCCGGTCTCGTGCGGGTGCCTCGGCCAGGAGACGACCGGGTTCGGCGGGCTCGCCAAGGCGCTCCGCACGGTGCCCGTCGTGCTCGAGATCGCGGAGCGGGCGCGCGAGCTCGCGCCGGACGCCTGGATCGTCGACTTCACGAACCCGGTCGGGATCGTGACCAAGGCCCTGCTCGACGAGGGTCACCGTGCGGTCGGCCTGTGCAGCGCGGCGGTGGTCTTCCAGCGGCACTTCGCGCGCGTGCTCGACGTCTCGCCCGAGCGCGTCGAGCTCGACCACGTCGGGCTCAACCACCTCACCTGGGAGCTCGCCGTTCGGCTCGACGGAGCCGACGTCCTGCCGCAGCTGCTCTCCGAGCGCGCCGCGCAGATCGCGCCCGCGACCGGCCTGCCGGCCGAGCTCGTGCAGCGGCTCGGCGTCGTGCCCTCCTACTACCTGCACTACTTCTACGAGCACGACGACGTCGTCGACCGCCAGCGCCGCGAGCGGTCGCGGGCCGAGGAGGTCGCGGAGATCGAACGGGAGCTGCTCGAGCTCTATGCCGACGAGTCGCTCGCCGAGAAGCCGGAGCTCCTCTCGCGTCGCGGCGGCGCGTTCTACTCCGAGGCCGCCGTGGAGCTGCTCGCCGGGCTGTTCGGAGCGGGCGGCGACCGGCACGTCGTCAACCTCCGGAACGACGGGACGCTGCCGTTCCTCGCGGACGACGCGGTCGTCGAGGTTCCCGCGTGTGTCGCGGACGGCGCCGTCCGCGCGCTGACGATGCCGCCGCTCGACCCGATGCACCGCGGCCTCGTCGCCCACGTGTCCGCGTACGAGGAGCTCGCGCTCGACGCGGCGCTGCGCGGCGGGCGCGAGCGTGTCTTCCGCGCGCTGCTCGCGCACCCGCTGATCGGGCAGGCCGAGCTCGCCGACACGCTCACCGACCGGATGCTCGCGGCGAACCGGGAGTTCCTGTCGTGGACGTGATCGGGGTCGACGGCGGGAACTCGAAGACCGAGCTGGTCGTCGCGACGCTCGAGGGCGAGCTCGTCTCGCACGTGCGCGGTCCGGGGAGCAACTCGCACGCGGTCGGAGCCGACGGCTGCGTCGAGGTGGTCGGCGCGCTCGTCGAGCAAGCCGGTCTCCGGGCGCCTGCCGAGCACGGCGTGTTCTTCCTCTGCGGCGCCGACGTCCCCGCGGACCTGGCCGAGCTCCAGTCGGCCGTCGACCGCCGCGGCTGGGCGCGGCGCGCGCTGGTCGACAACGACACCTTCGCGCTGCTCTGGGCAGGAGCCGAGCGGGCGGACGCGGTGGCCGTCGTCTGCGGCTCCGGCATCAACTGCGTCGGCCGCTCCGCCGACGGCCGCATCGCGCGCTACCCCTCGCTCGGCTGGACGACCGGCGACTGGGGCGGCGGCGAGCCGCTCGGTCGCGAGGCGCTCTTCCTCGCCGCTCGGGCGAAGGACGGTCGGGGGGAGCCGACTGCGCTCGTGGAGGTGATCGAGGAGCACTTCGGGCAGTCCGTCGAGGACGTCGGCGAGGCGATTCACTACCGCCGTGTCGGCCCGCAGCGGCTCGGCGAGCTCGCGCCTGCCGTGATGGCGGCCGTCTCGGGCGGCGACCAGGTCGCGCGAGCGCTGGTCGAGCGGCTGGCCGAGGAGGTGGCGCTGTTCGCGCGGCGCGCGCTCCGCGACCTCGGCCTCGACGACGCGGACGTCGTGCTCGGCGGCGGGCTGCTGCGCGGCGAAGTGCTCGCCGACATGGTCGTGCAGCGTCTGCCGCCGCAGGCGCGACCGATCGTCCTGCGGGAGCCGCCCGTGCTCGGCTCTGCCCTCGCGGCGCTCGACGCGGCGGGAGCGTCGCAGGCGGCGGCCGCCCGGCTGCGCGCCGCGTTTCATGGCTGAGACTCGGGTCTTTCCCGACCCGGAGGCGCTCGGCGTCGCGCTCGCCGCGAACGTCGCCGAGCGGGTCGACGGCCGCGCGTTCGTGCTCGGCTGCCCCGGCGGCCGCAGCCTGCTGACGACGTACCGCGCGCTCGCGCGAACGGGAGCCGACTTCAGCCGGCTCGTCGTAGTGCTGATGGACGAGTACCTCCCGGTGCCTCCGACCGACGCGCCGCACAGCTCGCGGGGCTTCGCGGAACGGGAGCTACGGACGCCGCTCGGCCTGCGCGGCGACCAGGTCTGGCTCCCGGATCCCCAGCGGCCCCGCGAGCACGACGAGCGCATCGCGCGCGCCGGCGGGATCGATCTCTTCCTGTTGGCGTCCGGCGCGTCGGACGGCCACGTCGCCTTCATCGCACCGGGCTCGGATCGCGACGTCGGTACGGCGGTCGTCGCGCTCGCCGAGACGACGCGCAGCGACAACCGGGCGACCTTCCCCGAGCTGAAAAACGTGCCGCGTGAGGGAGTCAGCGTCGGCCTCGGGACGATCCGCAGGGCCCGGGCACTCAGGCTCGTGCTGCACGGACGCGAGAAGCGTGCCGCCGCCGCGCGCCTGCTCGAGCGTGCCGAGTTCGATCCGGAGTGGCCCGCGACGGTCGTCCACGACCACGACGACGCGGAGATCTGGCTCGACGAGGCCGCGCGCCCGTGATCACGCTCGACGCGCTCGCGAGACCGACCGGCACGTTCCTGATGGTCGCGATGGACCAGCGCGAGTCGCTCCGCACGATGCTCCGCGAGCGCGGCCGGCCGGACGGCGATGCGCACGTGGAGGGGTTCAAGCTCGCGGTCGCCCGCGCGCTCGCGCCGCACGCGTCGGGGTTCCTGATCGACGGCGCGCATCGCTCGGCGGTCGAGCCCTTCGTGGAGCGGGGGCTGATCCTCGCCGTCGACGTCCTCGACCAGCGGCGCGACGGCCCGGTCGAGGACACGTCGCTGGAGGAGCACCCGCAGCTGAGCCCGAGCGTCGTCGCGCTGAAGCTGCTCGTGATCTGGCGTGACGACGGTCGCCGCGCCGAACGGGTCGAGCTGGCGTCGCGGTTCGTCGAGCTCGCTCGGCGTCACGGCCTCCTGTCCGTGCTCGAGCCGGTCGTGCGAGTTCCCGACGAGCGGCGTGAGGAGGCGATCGTCGAGGCCGCGCGAGAGCTCGGTGCGGTCGGGCCTTCGCTCTACAAATGCCAGGTGCCGCTCGGCGGCAGGGGCGAGGCAGCGGAGATCACGCGCTGGGCGCGCGAGATCGACTCCGCGCTGCCCGTCCCGTGGGTCGTCCTCTCCCAGGGGGTGGACCCCGCGGACTTCCCGCGCGCCGTACGGGCGTCGTGCGAGGGCGGCGCGTCGGGCCTTCTCGCCGGGCGCGCGTTGTGGACGAACGCGCTCGCCGACACGACGCTCCTGGATCAGTCCGTCGCGCGTTTACGTGAGCTCGGCGCGATCGTCGATCGCTTCGGGCGGCCGTGGCGCGAGGCAGCGTAGGACGCGAACGCCGCTGACCGAGAACGGTTCGGCCCGTGCCGGAAGCGCGAACGCGTCGCCCGCGCGCGCCGGCTGACCGCCGAGCTCGCCCTCGCCCTCGGCGACGAGCAGCACGCCGAACCGCCCCGCCGGCTCGGCGACGTCGTCGGCCCAGAAGAACTCCGCCGCCTCGCGGGGCAAATGCAGCACCGGCTCGTGGCTGCGGAGGTCGAGCGCGCCGAGCGCCGCGTCCCAGCCGAGCCCGAGGTGCGCGTCCTCGGCGTCGATCGGGAAGCCGGCCCACTCGCAGAGCAGCGAATAGTCCGTCGGCTCCTGCAGCTCGGCGATCAGCACGCCGGCTCCGATCGCGTGTGGCACGCCTGCGGGGACGAAGACGACGTCGCCGCGCCGAACGGCGACCCGGTTCAGCGAGCCGAGCAGGGACGCGACGTCCTGCGCCTCGATCCAGGCGCGGTAGGTCCGCGGGTCGACTGCCCGGCTCAACCCGACCCAGACCTCGCTCTCGTCGTCGCGCATGTCGAGCACGATCCAGGCCTCGGTCTTGCCGAAGGGCGAGTCGAGGTGGCGGCGCGCGAACGCGCGGTCGGGGTGCGCGTGCACCGGCAGCCGCTCGGCGGCGTCGAGGAGCTTCACGAGCAGACCTGTCGAGTCTGCACCCCCGAGCCAGTGCTTCCGATCCGCCTCGATCACGTCGCGCAGCAGTCGGCCGTCCGCTAGGCGCGAGAGTCCTTCCTCGGGGTCGTCGCGGCCGGGGTTGCTCGCCGGCGTGACCGAGCCGAGCCAGTCCTCCGGGAAGCTCGTGTCCGACTCCGGCTCACCCCGCAACCTGTCGATCAACGCGCCGCCGGTGTAGAAGCGATGGACGCGAGTCGGCGCGAGCCGCTCGAGCGTCACGCCTGCACCGCGGCGCCCGACTCGCAGAGCCGGTCGACCTCCGCGTCGTCGATGCCCCAGCGAGCGAGTGCGTTCCGCGTGTCCACGCCGGCGGCTGACGACGGTCCCGGCTGCGCCGCCGGCGTCCGCTCGAACCTCGGTGCGGGGGCGGGGAGCGGGCCCGCGTCGGTCTCGTAGAACGTCCCGCGCTCCCGGTTGTGCGCGTACGCCGGTGCCTCGGCGAGGCCGAGCACGGGCGCGAAGCAGACCTCCGTGCCCTCGAACAGCTCCTCGCACTCGGCCCGCGTGCGCGAGCGGAACGTGTCGGTAAGCACCTCGCGGATCGCCGGCCAGGTCGCGCGGTCGAAGTAGTTCGCGGGGAGCTCGACCTCGAGCAGGCGGCCCAGCTCGGCGTAGAACTTGGGCTCGAGGCAGCCGACGGCTACGCGCTCGCCGTCCGCCGTCTCGTAGACGTCGTAGAACGGCGCGCCGCCGTCGAGCAGGTTGTCGCCCTGCTCGTCCGTCCACAGCCCCGCGTTGCGGAGGCCGTAGATCATCGTCATCAGCAGCGCCGCGCCGTCCGCCATCGCGGCGTCGACGACCTGCCCGCGTCCCGACCGCCGCGCCTCGAGCACGGCGCTGACGATCCCGAACGCGAGCAGGAGCCCGCCGCCGCCGAAGTCGCCGACGAGGTTGAGCGGTGGACTCCCGATCGCGGCGAGTGCTCCGGAGACGGCGATGTACGTGAGGTCGTGGCCGGGCTGCGCGGCGAGCGGGCCGGTCTGGCCCCAGCCGGTCATCCGTCCGTAGACGAGGCGCTCGTTGCGCGCGAGGCAGGCTTCCGGGCCGACGCCGAGCCGCTCCGCGACGCCCGGCCGGTAGCCCTCGACGAGCGCGTCGGCGTGCTCGACGAGCCGGAGCACGAGCTCGGGCCCGTCGGGATGCTTGAGGTCGACGGCGGCGGACGGGCGCCCGCGCAGGAGCGAAGGCTCGCTCGGGAAGCTCTCGGCGCCGACGGAATCCGGGCGGTCGATCCGGATCACGTCTGCCCCGAGGTCGGCGAGCAGCATCGCGCAGAACGGCGTCGCCCCGAGCCCCGCGAGCTCGACCACGCGGAGGTCCTCGCAGCGGCCCCATCGCGGCGAGCGTAACCGTAGACTCACGCGCGATGGACTACGTCGCGACGGAGGTCGACGGGCGCGTCGCGGTCGTCACGATCAGCAACCCGCCGATGAACCCGCTCTCGGCGCCGCTGCTCGAGGAGCTCACCGCCGAGGTCGAGCGGCTCGACGAGGACGACGACGTCGGCGCGATCGTGCTCCGCGGCGGGGGGGATCGCGCGTTCGTCGCCGGCGCGGACATCAAGGAGTTCCCGCGGCTCCGGGAAGTGATCGCGGAGTCCCGCGACGGCACGCCCTCGCGGCTCGTCACGTTGGGCCTGCGCCTCGAGTCTGCGCGCACGCCCTCGATCGCAGCGATCCAGGGCTTCTGCCTCGGGGGCGGCCTCGAGCTGGCGATGGCCTGCGACGTGCGCGTCTGCTCGGACGACGCCAAGCTCGGCCAGCCTGAGATCAAGCTCGGGCTGATTCCCGGCGCGGGCGGGACGCAGCGGCTGCCGCGCCTGGTCGGTCGCGGCCGCGCGATGCTGCTCAACCTCAGCGGCGAGTTCGTCGACGCGCAGACGGCGTACGACTGGGGCCTCGTCGAAAAGGTCGTGCCGCGCGAGGAGCTGATCGAGGCGGGGCTCGCGATCGGCCGCTCGTTCGCGGCCCAGTCGCCGCACGCGATCGCCGTGCTCAAGGAGCTCTCCCGCGAGACGCGCGAGCTCCCACTCGAGGAGGGCCTGCGCCGCGAAGCCGCCGCGTTCGCGCGCTGCCTCGCGAGCGAGGACGGGCTCGAGGGCGTGACCGCCTTCATCGAGAAGCGGCAGCCGACGTTCACCGGCCGCTGACCGACTCCGTCGCTCTCTGCGCGGACACCGGCGCCGGCTGGCACGAAGCGTGGCTGACGGCCCTCGGCCTCCGCTCCGAGCGCCGCGGCACGGTCTGGCGCGCGCTCGACCCGCCGCCGTTCATCTACCTGACCGCGATCACGCTCAGCCCGCAGACGACGGCCGAGGAGCTCGCGGACGTGCGTGGCACGCTCTGCGACTCGTGGTCGGCGCTCGACCTCGGGCCGCTCGGGTTCCAGGAGCGCGTGCGAGAGCCGTGGTTCGTGCGGCCGCCCGGCGAGCTCGAGCCGGAGGAGGAGCCGGTCGAGCTCGACGTCGTGCAGGTCGCGACGCCGGACGAGGTTGCCGAGTTCGAGCTCGCGAGCGCGCGCGGCTTCGGCGGCGAGGACGCGACCGTGGAAGCAACGTTCCACCCGCCGTCGATCCTCGGCGACGCGCGGATGCGGATGCTCACCGGTCGTGTGGAAGGGAGGGCGGTCGCGGCCGCGATGAGCTTTCGGGGCGAGGAGGCGACCGGCATCTACGGCGTCACGACGGTCGCGTCGGCGCGCGGCCGCGGATACGCCACGGCGCTGACGCGCGCGCTGATCGACCCGGAGCGTCCGACGGTGCTCAGCCCGAGCCACGAGGCCGAGCGCCTCTACCGCCGGCTCGGCTTCGAGCAGGTCGGCGAGCTGCGCCAGTGGACGTCAGGCCGCGAGCAGGCCTAGAGCCGAGCGGATTCCGCGCACCGCCTGCCCGATCCGCTGCTCGTTCTCGACGAGCGCGAAGCGGACGTAGCCGTCGCCGCCCGGACCGAAGCCTGCGCCGGGACTGACCGAGACCTTCGCCTCACGCAGCAGCTGGAGCGCGAACGCGTGGGAGCCGAGCGTGCGGTAGACGTCGGGGATGCGCGCCCAGACGAACATCGTCCCGCGCGGCTTCGGCACGTGCCAGCCGACGCGCGCGAGTCCGTCGCAGAGCGCGTCGCGCCGACCGCGGTAGACCTCGCAGACGTGCGCCGGGTACTCGCTCGCCTCGCGCATCGCCACGGTCGCGGCGATCTGGATCGGCTGGAACGTCCCGTAGTCGAGGTACGACTTCAGCCGGGCGAGCCCCGCGACGACCTCGGCGTTCCCGACGACGAAGCCGACGCGCCAGCCGGCCATCGAGAACCCCTTCGTCAGTGTGTAGAGCTCGACCGCTACCTCGCGCGCGCCTTCGGCCGCGAGGATCGAGGGCGGTTCGTACCCGTCGAACGCGATGTCGGCGTAGGCGAAGTCGTGCACGACGACGATCGAGCGCTCCCGGGCGAAGTCGACGAGCTCCTGCATGAAGCCCGAGTCCACGACCGTCGTCGTGGGGTTGTGCGGGAACGAGACGACCAGTACGCGCGGGCGCGGTCTGGAGCGCTCGTACGCCGCCGCGAGGTTCGCGAGCACGTCCTCGTCGGGGCCCATCGCGACCTGCGACACGGTCGCGCCGGCGAGCACGGGCGCGAACAGGTGGATCGGGTAGCTCGGCGCCGGCACGAGGGCGCCGTCGCCTGGCTCGACGAGGACCCAGAGGAGGTGCGCGAGCCCCTCCTTCGCGCCGATCGTCGTCACCGCCTCGCGCTCGGGATCGAGCTCCACGCCGAAGCGGCGCGCGTAGAGCTCGCAAACCGCCTGGCGCAGGTTGGGGATCCCGCGGCTCGCGGAGTAGCGGTGGTTGCGCGGCTTCGCCGCCGCCTCGGCGAGCTTCGCGACCGCGATCTCCGGCGAGGGGATGTCCGGGTTGCCGAAGCCGAGGTCGATCACGTCGATGCCTTCGCGGCGCAGCTGGAGCTTCAGTCCGTCGATCTCGGCGAACGCGTACGGCGGCAGCTCGGAAATGCGGCGGAGCTCGAGCACTCAGTCGCCGGCCATTCGCCGGTCGAAGCCGGCCGGCGCGTGGATGTTGAGCATCCGCACGACCGCGTCGCTGCGGTTCGCGAACGTGTGCCGCACGCCGGGCGGGACGAGCACGAAGGTCCCCGGCCCCGCGACTACGTCGTCCGATCCCTCGAGCAGGAACGTCAGCTCGCCCTCGAGGATGTAGAAGGAGTCGTCCTCGTCGGCGTGCTCGTGCGGCTCGGGCCCTTCGCGGTGCGGCTGGATCGTGATCACGCCGAGGTTGAACCGCGGCGTGTCCTCGCTCCGCGCGAGGAACTCGATGTTCCCGACCCGTCGACCCTCGCCGGGTCGCACGACGATCGCCTCCACGGGTGGGACTCTAAGCGCCGGCGGGGTATGAGCCGAATACGCGCAGGCGGCGCACACACGCCCGCACCTCGGTCAGCGCCGCACGGGTGACGTCGTCGAGCGGATGGCCGGCCAGCACCGCGTCGAAGCGGTACGTCCACGGCGACTGCGGGATCGGTCGCGAGACGAGCTGGACGAGGTCGATCCCGTGGAGCGCGAACGGCTCGATCGCCGCGTGCAGTGCGCCGGCGCGATGGTCGGTCACGAACGAGAAAGCCGTGCGCCAGTCGGCGTGCACGCGGTCGAGGCGCGTGTGCGTCGCGACCGAGACGAAGCGCGTGTACGCGTCCGGGTGGTCGCCGACGTCCCGAGCGACGACGTGCAGACCGTGGAGCCGGACGGCGCGCTCACCGGCGATCGCCGCCTCTCCGTGCTCGCCCGAGGCCGCGATCTCGGCTGCGGCCTCCGCGGTCGTCGCCGTCGCGATCGCCCGTACGCCGCGCAGTGCTGCGAGCAGCCCGCGACACTGCTCGAACGCGACGGGGTGCGAGCGCACGACGCGGATCGCCTCCAGCTCGACCGGTTCGCGCGCGACGAGGTGGTGCCTGATCGGGATCGCGGTCTCGGCGACGATCGAGACCGGCGACTCCCAGAGCAAGTCGTGCGTCTCGGCGACAGGCCCCGCGAGCGAGCTCTCGATCGGTAGGACGCCGTAGGCGACCGTTGCGTCGACCGTTGCCCGGATGACGTCGGCGAAGGTGTCGACGGCGAGGAGCTCCGTGGCGAACGGGAACAGCCGCTCCGCCGCCGCGGCGCTGTGCGCGCCCGCACCGCCCGCGTACGCGACCGCCGTCATCCGGCGGGGAATTGCGCCGAAACCGCCGCGCGCATCGGTCGGGAGGGAAGTGCCCGAGGTGGTGGGGAGAGGTGGACCACGTCGGCACCCACGCGGACGGTCTCGGCGCAAGCCTGTGTGATCGGCCAGTGTCGCCACAGCGCTTTCCCTTGTCAAGTCGCTTTCAAATCGACAGATTTCGGTTCCCTGGCGGTTTGGAGGGTTGTTCCGTCCGACCGACGTGTCTATCCTGGTTTTCATGGTGCGCGCGACAGCGGCGTCGTTCTTCCTCTTTATTGCCGCGCGCGAGCGCGCCCGCTAGCCGGCGTCTTCGTTTCCGCCCTCGCCGGCTAGCCCCAGATCCCGGGCGGGCCTCCCTCGAACGAAAGGTGCTCCGTGTCGCGACCGGCGACGCTCGAACCGATCCCGCTCGAACGCGATGCCTGCGGCATCGGGTTCGTGGCGCGGCTCGACGGCGCGGCGTCGCGGGACGTGCTCGACCGCGTGCTCGAGGCGCTCCGGCGCGTGCGCCATCGCGGCGCGGTCGCCGCCGACGCGCGCACTGGAGACGGCGCCGGGCTCCTCCTGCCGCTTCCGGCGGCGCTGCTCCCTGAGCCCGGGCTCGGCGTGGCAATGGTGTTCGGCCGCGCACGGGACGCCGTCGAGTACGCGTGCCGCGCGGAGGGTATCGCGGTGCGCGCGTGGCGCGAGGTGCCGGTCGACCCGGACGCGCTCGGCCCGACCGCCCGCGGGTCGGCCCCACTGATCGAGCAGGCGCTGCTCGAGCCGCCGGCCGACAGCGACGCCGAGCTCGCGGCGTTCCGCGCGCGCAAGCGGCTCGACGCGCGCGACGACCTCTACGTGCCCTCGCTCTCGTTCCGCACGGTCGTCTACAAGGCGCTCTGCGCCGCCGACCAGCTCGCGGAGTTCTACGCCGACCTCCGCCGCCCGGACTTCGCCGTCCCGTTCGGCGTCTTCCACCAACGCTTCTCGACGAACACCGAGCCGTCGTGGGAGCGCGCGCAGCCGTTCCGGCTCCTCTGCCACAACGGCGAGATCAACGCGATCCGCGGCAACGTCAACTGGATGCGGGCGCGGGCGGGCACGATCGGGCTCGAGCTCGGCTCGCCGCTGCTGGACGAGCGGAGCTCCGACTCCGGGATGCTCGACAACGCGCTCGAGCTGCTCGTGCGGGGCGGCCGCCCGCCTGAGCACGCGCTGACGATGCTGGTCCCACCGGCCTGGCAGGAGGACGCCGAGCTCGAGCCGGACGTGCGTGCCTTCCATCGCTACCACGCCGGCCTGATCGAGCCGTGGGACGGCCCTGCGGGTGTCGTCTTCTCCGACGGCCGCGTCGTCGGCGCCGCGCTCGACCGCAACGGCCTCCGGCCGCTGCGCGTCGTCGTCGCGGGCGGCTACGTCTGCTGCGCATCGGAGGCGGGCGTGTTCGACCCGCCGCAGGGCTCGACCGTGCGGCGCTCCCGGCTCGGCCCGGGCGAGACGATCCTCGTCGACCCCGACCGCGGCCTCGAGGAGAACGCTGCGGTCAAGCGCCGCCTCGCCGCCTCGGCTCCGTATGCGAAGTGGCTCGACGAGTGGCGCCGCGAGGGCTCCGGCGGCGAGCCGGCGCCGGTTCCGCAGGAGGTGCTGACCGCGCGGCACGTGCTCTTCGGCTACACCCGCGAGGAGCTCTCGGTCGTGCTGCGGCCGACCGCCGCGCAGGCGCACGAGCCGACCTCGTCGATGGGCGACGACACCGCGCTCCCGCTGCTCGCCGGCCGCGCGCGCCCGCTCTACAGCTACTTCCGGCAGCGCTTCGCGCAGGTGACGAACCCGGCGATCGATCACGTCCGCGAGCGCTTCACGATGTCGCTCGGCGTCGTCCTCGGCGCGCGAGCCCCGCTGCTCGTGGAGGCGCCCGAGGCCGCGGCGGGGATCGAGCTCGAGAGCTTCTTCCTCTTCCCGTCCGCGCTCGACGAGCTCGCGGTCGTGCGGCTCGACGCGACCTTCACGGCCGACGAGGGCCTCGCACGCGCGTGCGCGCGTCTCGCCGACGCGGCCGAGGCGGCGGTGAGCGAGGGCCACGGGATGCTGCTGGTCACGGACGCGGAGGCGGCACCGGACCGGCCGGCGGTACCCATGCTGCTCGCGACGTCGACCGTGCACCATCGGCTCGTCGCGTCAGGGTTGCGCACGCTCGCGACGATCGTGGTCGAGAGCGACGAGCCGCGCGAGGTTCACCACTTCGCCTGCCTGCTCGGCTTTGGGGCCGAGGCGATCTGCCCCAGGCTCGCGCTCCAGACCGTCGCCGCGCTCGCGGAGGCCGACCGGCTCGGCGGCGACCGCCCGTCCCCGGCGGAGGCGCAGCTTCGCTTCGAGCGCGCGGTCGAGGACGGCGTGCTCAAGGTGATGTCGAAGATGGGGATCTCCGACGTCGCGGGCTACTGCGGCGCACAGATCTTCGACGCGCTCGGCCTCGACCGTGCCTTCGTCGAGGAGTGCTTCCCCGGCACGCCGTGCGCGTCCGGGGGGCTTGGGCTCGCCGAGCTCGAGCAGGAGTCGGTCGCGCGGGCGGCGAGCGCGGGCGGCGACAAGCCGCGGCTCGAGAACCCGGGCTACGTGAAGTTCCGGAAGGGGGGCGAGCCGCACGAAACCGACTCCGACGTGGTCGAAGCGGCGCACGCACTCCGGGCGGCAGTGCGAAACGGGGCGTGGCAGCGCTACGAGGTGTTCGCCGACCTCGTCAACAGCCGCGCGCCGATGGAGCTGCGCGACCTGCTCGAGCTCGCGCCTGCCGCACCCGTGCCGCTGGACGAGGTCGAGGCGGTCGAGTCGATCGTGCGGCGCTTCTCCGCGGGCGGGATGTCGCACGGGGCGCTCTCCGCCGAGGCGCACCAGGCGATCGCGGTCGCGTTCAACAATCTCGGCGCCCGCTCGAACTGCGGCGAGGGCGGGGAGGAGCCCGCGCGCTACCGGACGGAGCGCAACTCGCGGATCAAGCAGATCGCGTCGGCGCGGTTCGGCGTCACCGCCGAGTATGCGGCGTTCGCCGACGAGCTCCAGATCAAGATCGCGCAGGGCTCGAAGCCCGGCGAGGGCGGGCAGCTCCCCGGGCACAAGGTGACGGAGGAGATCGCGCGCCTGCGCCACACGCAGCCCGGCGTCGCGCTGATCTCGCCACCGCCGCACCACGACATCTACTCGATCGAGGACCTCGCCCAGCTGATCTTCGACCTGCGGCAGGTGAACCCGCGCGCGGACGTCTCGGTCAAGCTCGTCGCCGAGAGCGGCGTAGGGCTGGTCGCTGCCGGCGTGGTCAAGGCGCTGGCCGACGTCGTGCACGTCGCGGGCGCCGACGGCGGCACGGGCGCGAGCCCGCTCAGCTCGATCAAGAGCGCGGGCCTGCCGTGGGAGCTGGGGCTCACCGAGACGCAGCGGACGCTCGCGCGCGAGGGCCTGCGCGGTCGCGTGCGCCTGCGCGTCGACGGCGGGATCAAGACCGGGCGTGACGTCGTCGTCGCCGCGCTGCTCGGGGCCGACGAGGTCAGCTTCGGCACGGCGCTCCTGCTCGCCGAGGGCTGCCTGATGGTGCGGTCGTGCCACGTCGACACGTGCCCGGTCGGGATCGCGACTCAGCGGCCCGAGCTGCGCGCGAAGTTCGCGGCGACGCCGGCGATGATCGAGAGCTATCTGCTGCTCGTCGCCGAAGAGGCGCGGCGCGTGCTCGCCGCGCTCGGGCTGCGGACGTTCGCGGACGCCGTCGGGCGCAGCGATCTCCTGCGGCGGCGGGCCGTCGAAGGCCGCGCGGAGCTGCTCGAGCTCGACGAGCTGCTCGCGCCGCCCGAGGGCGACGTGCGTTTCGGCGGCGTCGCGCGCCCGGTCGTGGCGGGTGGCGAGCTCGGGGCCGAGCTCGCGGCCGACGAGCGCGCCGTCGCCGAGTACGCGATTCGCAACGTCGACCGCACCGTCGGCGCCCGGCTCGCGGGCGAGGCGGCGCGGCTGGGGTCGGTGCGGCACCGCCGCGTCCGGTTCCTCGGTAGCGCAGGGCAGAGCTTCGGCGCATTCCTGACCGAGGGTGTCGAGTTCGTACTCGAGGGCGAGGCGAACGACTACGTCGGCAAGAGCCTGAGCGGCGGGCGGATCATCGTTCGTGCGCCGCCCGACGATGCTGGCGACCCCTGCCTGGCCGGGAACACCGTGCTCTACGGCGCGACCGCCGGCGAGCTCTTCTGCGCCGGCTCGGCGGGCGAGCGCTTCGCCGTGCGCAACTCCGGCGCGACCGCGGTCGTCGAGGGCGTCGGCGACAACGCGTGCGAGTACATGACGGACGGCACGGTCGCCGTCCTCGGCGACGTCGGGCGCAACTTCGGCGCCGGCATGACCGGCGGCGAAGTGTTCGTCTACGACCCGCACGCCCGTCTCGCGCTGCGGCTGAACACGCAGCTCGTGAACGCCGAACGGCTCGACGGCGACGGGTCAGAGCGTCTGCGCTCGCTGCTCCTGCGCCACCACGCGTACACCGGGTCGACCCGTGCGGCCGCGCTGCTCGCTTCGTGGCCCACGGCGGTGACGCAGTTCCGCATCGTGCGGCCGTGCGCCGAGGTCGGCCGGCTCGAGGCGGCGGCCGAAGGCACCGCCCACGACGAGCCCGTGGCCGCCTAGGGACTAAACTTCCTGGAAGTGGCGGTCAGCACAGAGCGGCTCTCCGACGAGAAGCGCGACGCCGTCGCTGCGTCCGCGGACATCATCGGAGCGAAGTGGACCGCGCTGTTGATCTACGACCTGGCCGGAGGCAAGAAGCGCTTCCGCGAGCTCGAGCACTCGTGCGCAGGGATCAGCAGCCGCACGCTCGCAGAGCGCCTGCGCGCGCTCGAGAAGATCGGCGTGGTCCGCCGGCGCAGCTACCCGGAGTCGCCGCCGCGCGTCGAGTACGAGCTGACCGCGAAGGGCCGTGACCTGCTGCCCGTGATCGACGCGATGACGGCGTACGGCCGCTCGTGGCTCGTCCCTGGCGCCCCGCTCGCGCGCTAGGAGGGTTTGGCGAAATAGCGGCTGTGCCGCCAGGCCGCGCTGCTCGCCCCCAGGCGGCGTCCTCAGTCGCGCCCGTATCACAAGGATACGAACGCTCCCTGCGTCCTTGCCTGGGAACGAGCATCGCACCCTGGCAACGAGCGCCATTCCGCCAAACCCTCCTAGACGCCGAGCGCCGCGAGCAGCGAGTCGAGGTCTCCGTCAACCTCGGCCGCGGGCGTGCGCCGCGCGACCGCGTACGGCCTCAACCCGGTCCCCGTGACGACGAGGACGACCCGCTCGCCCTCGCCGATCGCGCCCGTGCGGACGAGCTCGAGCAGCGCGCCGAGCGCCACGCCGCCCGCCGAGTCGGCGAGCGTCCCGGTCGTCTCGGCGAGCAGGGCCGTGCGATCGGCGATCTGGTCCTCGGGCACGCACGTGATCGCCCCGCCCGACATCCGCGCGGCGCCGACCGCGAGCTCGCCGTAGGCCGGGTCGCCGATCGCGAGCGAGCGCACCTCGGTCTGCGGGCGCACCTTCGAGAGCGGCCGGTCGTCGGCCCAGGCGGCCGCGAGCGGAGGGCACCCGCCGGCCTGCGCGCCGTAGAGCCGCGGCCTGGCCCCGGACTCGCTGAAGCCCTGGGCGAGCTTCGCGAGCAGCGTCCCGGACGCGACCGGAGCGACGACGGCGTCGGGCGCCTCGCCGAGTTGCTCGACGAGCTCGTACGCGATCGTCTTCGCACCCTCGGACGCCAGCGCATGCAGGTTCCCGCCGAGGAAGCCCCACGGGAAGAGCTCCTCGAGCTGGCGCTCGAGCTCGCGGCACTCGTCGAACGTTCCGTCGACCCCGAAGACGCGCGCGCCGTACGAGGGGGTCGGCGCGACGTCGACAGCGTCGGTGGGATACAAGACGACCGCTTCGAGCCCGGCGGCAGCAGCCTGGGCGGCGACCGCCTCGCCGAGGTTGCCGGTCGAGGCACAGCAGAGCGTCTCGAACCCGAACTCCCGCGCTGCGGCAACCGCGGTCGCCGCGATCCGGTCCTTGAACGAGTGCGTGGGGTTCGCGTCCTCGAGCTTGAGCAGGAGCTCGACGTCAAGGAGCTCCGAGAGCCGCTCCGCCTGGACGAGCGGTGTGCGGGCGGGCTCTGCGTGTCGAAACGCCGGCTCGTAGACGACGTCCAGCGGGCCGTCGCACTCGGGGCAGTGCGAGCGCGGCGCCAGCGGCTGCGTGCGCTCGCAGAGGCGGCAGCGCAGGGCGCGAGTCACGTCCCCGCCTCCGTCTCTTTCGCTAGTCGGCCGGGCGGGGGGAAGCGAACGCCGGCTAGCGCGCGTGCGGGCGCACGAGGGTAACGAGAAACGTAAAGCCTGTGCGCGCCACTGCGATTCCACGGTAGTGGAACGATCGGCGCGGCGCAACCTATGCTGAGGGAGAACGCTCGTGAAGGTTCGACTGCCGCTGATCGTCCAGGACCAGGCCGCGGCCGGGGAGAAGGGGATGAACCCGGTCGAGAGCTTCACGGTCGACCGCGACGAGGTCTTCCTCGACGGGCCGGTCAACAGTCGCCTAGCCGTGCTCGACTTCAACCCGACGACGAATCGCCTCCGGAAGGGCGCGCGCTTCGTGCCGCCGAGCGGCATCGAGCCGGGCAGGTACGAGATCGCCGACGAGACCGCCGTCGAGTCGCAGGACTTCATGCAGGTGAGCGTCTTCGCGACAGCGCTGCGGACGATGCAGATGTTCGAGGAGCAGGACACGCTCGGACGCCCGCTCGAATGGGCGTTCGGCGCCCCGCAGCTCCTGATCGTCCCGCGCGCCGGGCAGTGGGCGAACGCGTTCTACGAACGCGAGTCGCACAGCCTCCAGTTCTTCCACTTCCCGTCCAAGAGCCCGACGAACGCGCTGACGACCGTGTACACGTCGCTCTCCCACGACATCGTCTCGCACGAGTGCGGCCACGCGATCCTCGACGGGATCGCGCCCGACCTCTACAACGCCCTGACGCCGCAGTCGCTGGCGCTCCACGAGGCGATCGCCGACATGACGGCGCTCGTGATGGCGTTCCGCAGCCCGACCGTGCGCGAGACGGTGCTCAGCCAGACGAACGGCTCGATCCGGGACTCGACCGCGTTCACGCGTCTGGCCGAGGAGTTCGGGCAGGCGCTCGACCCCGAGCGGCGGCAGTTCTACCTGCGCAACGTCCTCAACGACCGCAAGCTCGGCGACGAGAACGTCGACGAGACCGAGCCGCACGACCTCAGCGAGGTGCTGACGGGCGCGCTCTACACCGTGATGGTGAAGCTGCACGAGCGGCAAAAGCGCCGGCTGATGAAGGCGGAGGGGGAGAGCGAGTCCTCGGTCTCGGGCAAGGCGCTCTTCGTCGCGGCGGAGCAGTTCCAGCGGATGGTCTTCCGTGCGCTCGACTACCTCCCGCCAGGAGAGATCTCGTTCGCGGACTTCGGCCGCGCGATCATCGCCTCCGACCAGGCCGAGCACCCGGAGGCCGGACAGGGTCGAACGTGGCTGTGCAGGGAGTTCGTCAGGCGGCGGATCGTGCGCGACCTCGACGAGCTCCACGTCCCGCCGCCACGCGTCAGCCGCGCGCTGGCGGGCGTCGACCTCCAGACGCTGTTCGACAGCGACTGGGCGGCGTACGACTTCGCCAACCGCAACCGCAGGCTGCTCGGGATCCCGCCGGAGATTCCGTTCGACGTCCGTCCGCGGCTGAAGACGAAGAAGCGCTCGTACCATCGCGGCCGCGAGCGCCGCGACGTGGTCGAGTGCCTGTTCAAGGTCGCCTGGCGCCAGCCGGAGAGGAACCCGGGCGGGCGCTGGTTCCCGGACGAGCGGCAGATCACGACCGGGACGACGCTCGCGATCGAGTGGGGTGACCCTGCCCGGGTCGTCCGCGCAAGGCTGAAGACGCGCCTCGCGGACCAGCGCCGCGAGCGCGACCGCTTGCTGCTCCGACTTGACGACGAGGGCGTGCTCCTCCCGGCGCACCAGGCGACCGCGTTCGACGGCGCCCCGCTCCGTGGTTCCGTCCGCGCGGAGATCATGGGCGGCCGCATGCGCGTCCGCGGCACCGCCCGCACCCTCCACGTCGCACCGCGCCGCTGATGGCGACGCTTCGGGTACGCGTCTACAACGTCCGCTTTGGCGACGCCGTCCTGATCACCGTGCCCGACCGGCACGGAACGAAGACGACGAAGCGGCACATCCTCGTCGACGTGGGCAACGTCCTCCGCGGCGACGGCGGTGAGGACGCCGTGTTCCGCCCCGTCGTCGAGGACATCGAGAAGCAGTTGAAGGGGAAGCCGCTCGACCTCTACGTGATGACCCACGAGCATCTCGACCACGTCCAGGGTCTCCTCTTCGCGTCGAACGAGCTCGGCGTCGACCTCGACGTGCGGCGCTCGTGGATCACGGCCTCCGCCGAGCCCGGCTACTACACGAGGCATCCGAACGCCGAGCGCAAGAAGCTCGAGGCCGCGGCGGCGTACCGGAACGCCGCGCGCTTCCTCTCGGCAGCGCCGGAGGAGGCGGCCGACGCGCTCCAGCCGCTGCTCCTGAACAACAACCCGGAGCGGACGGGCCACTGCGTCGGCTACCTGCGCAAGCTCTCGCAGACGAAGCCGACCTACGTTCACCGCGGGCTCGACCTGCGCGGCACGCATCCGTTTCGCGAGGCGAAGCTCGAGCTCTGGGCTCCCGAGCAGGACACCTCGATCTACTACGGCTCGTTCCAGCCGGTCGCGTTCGGGGCGAGCGCGAACGGCTCGACCGGCGACCGCCTGCGCTCGCTGAACGTTCCGACCCCGCCACGCGGGGTCGACAGCGGCGCCTTCTACCGGCTCGTGGACAGCCGCGTCCGCGGCGTCTTCGACAACCTGCTCGCGATCGACCGCGCCGCGAACAACAGCAGCGTCGTGTTCGCGCTCGAGTGGCGCGGCTTCCGCCTGCTCTTCCCAGGCGACGCCGAGCACCGCAGCTGGAAGGAGATGGACAAGCGCGGGCTGCTCAAGCCGGTCCACCTGCTCAAGGTCGCGCACCACGGGAGCTGGAACGGAACGCCCTCGGGGAAGCTGCTCGACAAGATCCTGCCTGTGCCCGCACGCGACAACCGCAAGCGCTACGCGGTCGTGTCGACGTGCACCGACACCTACCACAACGTCCCCGACACCGACCTGCTGACGCGGCTGAAGGAACGGTGCATCGTCAAGTCGGTCGAGGACTCGCCGAACGACCTCTACTTCGACGTCAAGTTCACCGCGCCGTAGCGTGCGGGCGGTCGTCCTCTCCGCGGTGCGGACGCCGGTCGGCCGGTACGGCGGCGCGCTCGCGCACATTCGGCCCGACGACCTCGCGGCGCACGTGATCGCGGCCGCCGTCGAGCGTGCCGGCGTCCCCGCGGACGCGATCGAGGACGTCTGGCTCGGCTGCGCGAACCAGGCGGGCGAGGACAACCGCAACGTCGCGCGGATGGCCGCGCTGCTCGCCGGGCTGCCGCAGTCGGTCGCGGGCGTCACCGTCAACCGCCTCTGCGCGTCCGGGCTCTCCGCGGTCGTCGGCGCATGCCACGCGATCGCGGCCGGGGACGGCGACCTCTTCGTCGCCGGCGGCGTCGAGTCGATGACGCGCGCGCCGCTCGCGCTGGCCAAGCCGGAGCGCGCGTTTCCGCGCGGCGACCAGCGCGTCTGGGACACGACGCTCGGCTGGCGCTTCCCGAATCCCGCGCCTCGAGGAGCAGTTCCCGCTCGAGTCGATGGGGGAGACGGGCGAGAACGTCGCCGAGCGCTGGGGCGTGAGCCGCGAGGAGCAGGACGCGTTCGCGTTGCGGTCGCAGGAGCGCTGGGCGGCGGCGGACGCCGCCGGCCGCTTCGAGGACGAGCTCGTCGCCGTCGACGGCGTCGCCCGCGACGAGCACCCGCGGCCCGACACGTCGGACGAGAAGCTCGCGGCGCTGAAGCCCGCCTTCCGCGAGAACGGCAGCGTCACCGCCGGCAACTCGAGCGGGATCAACGACGGCGCGGCCGCGCTCGTGATCGCGAGCGAGGAGCGCGCGCGCGAACTCGGCGTCGAGCCGCTCGGCGCGTTCGTCGGCAGTGCGGTCGCCGGAGTCGACCCGCAGGTGATGGGCATCGGCCCGGTTCCGGCCGTGCGCAAGCTCCTGGCTCGAGTCGGGATCGACCCGAGCCGCTTGGACCTCGTCGAGCTGAACGAGGCGTTCGCGTCGCAGAGCCTCGTCGTCATCCGCGAGCTCGGGCTCGATCCGGAGAAGGTGAACGTGAACGGCGGCGCGATCGCGCTCGGCCATCCGCTCGGGATGAGCGGCGCCCGGCTCGTCGTCACGCTGCTGCACGAGCTCCGCCGCCGCGGCGGCCGCTACGGCCTCGCGACGCTCTGCGTCGGTGTCGGCCAGGGGCAGGCGGCGCTCTTCGAACGAGCCTAGGCGTCGATCGGCACGTGGCCGGGCTCGGCGGCGACGCGCTCGACCCAGCGGCGCACCGCCGGGTACGTCTCGAGCTCGAAGCCGCCCTCGTGCGCGACGTGCGTGTACGCGTAGAGCGAGATGTCCGCGAGCGTGAGCCCGTCGCCGACGAGCAGCTCGTGCTCGGCGAGATGCCGCTCCATCGCCGCGAGCGCGCGGTAGCCGGCCGCGCGCCGCTCCTCGAGCCGGTCGGCGAACGTCTCGGGACGCCCCGAGTACGCGACCCAGAAGCGCACGACCGCGAGCGCAGGCTCGTGGTCGTACTGCTCGAAGAACATCCACTGCAAGACCTTCGCGCGCTCGTAGCGGTCCTCGGGCACGAAGCGCGTGCCCTCGCCGAAGTACCAGAGGATCGCGTTCGACTCCGCGAGCGGGCGGCCGTCGTCGAGCACGAGCGTCGGCACGCGCAGCGCCGGATTGAGCGCGCCGAGCAGCTCCGGCCGGCCCGACCGGTCGACGACGTCGACCGAACGCCGCTCGTACTGGACGCCGAGGTGCGCGAGCAGCAGGCGAACCTTGTAGCAGTTGCCGGAGACCGGACTGTCGTAGAGGAGCACGCGTCCACGTTAACCAAGTCCTTACCGCGCTCCCCGACGGCTCTCAGACCACGGTGGTGCGATAGCGGCTCGGGGTCACGCACGACGCGGAGGTGTCAGTGATGCGACGTCTCATCGTCCTCCTCCTACTCGGTCTCGGGGCGGCCGGAACAGCGGCCGTCGCCAGCGCCGTGCCACAGGGAGGAGGCGGCGGCGGGCACGGCGGCGGCGGGGGCGACGGGCTCCTCCGCGGCCGCGGCTACTTCGCCGTCGCCTGCGGGTTCAGCCACCGCAACCAGGACGACCCGATCGTCTTCTTCCGGCAGGCCGGCCGCTCGCACGACCACACGTACTTCGGCAACACGGCCACGAACGCGAACTCGACGCCCGCGGCGCTCCGCGCCTCCGGCGAGACCACGTGCCGGCTCAGGTCCGACACGGCCGCGTACTGGGTGCCGACGCTGATGGTCAACGGCAACGCGGTCCGGCCGCGCGGCGCGATCGCGTACTACGTCCGCCGCACGATCGAACCGGTGCAGGCGTTCCCGGCGAACCTCGAGGTGATCGCCGGCAGCGCGGCCGCTCGCAGCCCGCAGAGCTCCCTGATCACGCTCTGGAGCTGCGGCGGGCGCTCGGCGTCGAGCGAGATCCCCACGTGCGTCCGCGGGTCGCTGCGGCTCCAGCTGCGGTTTCCGAACTGCTGGAACGGCAGGCAGCTCGACAGCGATGACCACAAGGCCCACCTCGCGTACTCGAACGAAGGCGTCTGTCCCGCGACGCACCCGGTCGAGGTTCCGTCGCTCACGCTCGTCGTCTACTACGCGTCCGAGGGCGGGCCCATGGCCGAGCTCTCGTCGGGCGGCGACTTCTCCGGGCACGCGGACTTCGTCAACGCGTGGAACCAGGACACGCTCTCGAGGCTCGTCGACCGGTACCTCAACCGGAGCAGGGGCCGCCGCTAGGCTGACCTCGTTGCGCAAGTCGCGGATCCGCTCGCGCGGATCCGCGACGCGCGAACACCCCTGAAGGCGGCCGCTTCGCGGCCGCTGGCGCGGTCAACCATCGCCGTCCCGAAGCACGTAGCCGAAGGAGCGCACGGTGTGGATCAGCGGCGGCTCGCCGAGCTTCCGCCGGAGGTAGCCCACGTAGGTCTGCACCGTCGCCTCCTCGGCGTTCGAGGTGTTGCCCCAGACGGCGGCGAGGAGCTGACGCTTCGAGAGGACCCGCCGCGGGTTGAGCATGAAGAAGCGCAGCAGCTCGAACTCCTTCGGCGTCAGCTCGACCGCCGTCCCCGCGACCGTCACCTGGTGCGCCTCCTCGTCGAGGACGAGGTCCGCGAACCGCAGCGAGCCGAGCGTTCCTCCGCGCAGGCGCCGGACGATCGCCCGGCCGCGCGCGACGACCTCGCTCGGGTGCGCGAACGTCGTCACGTAGTCGTCTGCGACCCTGAGGCCGGCGACCTTGTCGTCGGTCCCGTCGCCCGAGCCGATCAGGACGACGCCCGTCAGCCCGACGCTCGTGATCTCGCGGGCGAGCTCGAGCCCGTCGCGGTCCGGTAAGCGCGGATCGAGCAGGACGAGGTCGGGACGGAACTCCTCGAGATGCTGCTCGCCGCTGGCGCCGTCGCGCGCCGCGCGGATCGAGAAGCCGGCGTCGCGAAACGCTGACCCGAGCGCCGCCTGCACTGCGGGAGCGCCGCCGATCAGGAGGACACGCGCCATCCCGAGAATTCACCACCCGCGAGTGGGAAAGGGCTGGGAGGGCGCTGAGAGCCAGGCACTCTTGACCGTGCTCACAGCCAACTCACAAGAAAGCGGGCAACCATGTCGCCCATGGCCGACAGCCAGCGGATCCTCGTCGTCGACGACGAGCCGTCGATCGTCGACGCGGTCGCAACTGCGCTCCGCTACGAGGGCTACGAGGTCGAGGAGGCGTTCACGGGCCGGCAGGCGCTCGAGTCGGCCGCGCGCCGCGAGCCCGACCTGATCGTGCTCGACTGGATGCTCCCCGACGTCGAGGGGATCGAGGTCGGGCGCCGCCTGCGCGAGCGCGGCTTCAAGTCGGCCGTCCTCTTCCTGACGGCGAAGGACGCGACCGAGAACAAGGTCGAGGCGCTCCGGGCCGGCGGCGACGACTACGTCACGAAGCCGTTCAGCCTCGCCGAGCTCGTCGCGCGCACCCAGGCGATCCTCCGCCGCACGGCCGGCGCGCTGCCCGGCGACGTCCTGCGTTTCGGCGACCTCGTTCTCGACGAGAGCCGCCACGAGGTCCACCGGGGCGACGAGCTGGTCTCGCTGACGGCGACCGAGTTCAGCCTGCTCCGCTACTTCATGCTCAACCCGCGCCGCGTGCTCTCCAAGTCGCAGATCCTCCAGAACGTCTGGCGTTACGACTTCGGCGGCAACTCGAACGTCGTCGAGACGTACGTCAGCTACCTGCGCAAGAAGCTCGACGTGACCGGCCCGCCGCTGATCAGGACGATCCGGCAGGCCGGGTACATGCTCGAGAGCCCGGAGGCGTGATGAGCCGGCTCTCGCTCCGCGCGCGGCTCGTGCTCGGCGTGATCGTGCTCGGCGCGGTCGGGCTCGCCGTCGCGAACGTCGCGACGTACGCCTCGCTGCGCTCGTTCCTCTTCGACCGGACTGACGCGTCGCTGGAGGAGTCGGGCGGGGCGGTGGAGCACGACCTCAGCCGCGGCAGGTGCGGTGGCCACGGCGACCGGCCTCCGCCCGGGCTCGAGCCGGGCGACGTCGTGCACGTGCGCTCGACCGACGGCGAGGTCCTCTGCAGCTTCCAGGTCGCGTCGAGCGGGGAGTCGGCGCCGTCGCCGCCGGACCTCCCGACCAGCGCGAGCAGGGCTACTCGACCGTGCCCGCGCAGGACGGCGGCGGTCGCTACCGCCTCCGGACGACGGTCGAGCCGGGCGGGACGCTCTTCGTCGCGCGCTCGCTCGAGGACGTCGACGCGACGCTCCGCCGGCTGCTGCTGATCGAGCTGCTCGTCACGCTCGCCGTGCTCGGCGCGCTCGCGGCGCTCGGGCTCTGGGTCGTCAAGCTCGGGCTCCGCCCGCTCGAAGCGATCGAGACGACCGCTGCCGGGATCGCCGCCGGCGATCTCTCCAAGCGCGTCGAGCGCGCTGAGCCGAACACCGAGGTCGGCCGGCTAGGGCTCGCGCTGAACGCGATGCTCGGCCAGATCGAGTCGGCGTTCAACGCGCGCGCCGCGTCCGAGCGGAAGCTGCGGCGCTTCGTCGCCGACGCGTCGCACGAGCTGCGCACGCCGCTCGCCGCGGTGCGCGCCTACGCGGAGCTCTTCTCGCGCGGCGCCGACCGCCGGCCCGACGACCTCGAGCGCGCGATGACCGGGATCAGCCGCGAGTCGGAGCGGATGACGCTGCTCGTCGACGACCTCCTGCTCCTGGCGCGGCTCGACGAGGGCCGGCCGCTGGCGCGCGAGCCCGTCGAGCTCGACGAGGTCGTGCGCGAGGCGGTCGAGACCGCCGCGACGCTCGACCCCGAACGGCCGATCGACCTCGAGGCCGAGCCCGTCACGGTCGTGCGGCGACCGCGACCGCCTGCGCCAGATCGTCGACAACCTGCTCAGCAACGTGCGCGCGCACACGCCGCCCACTGCTCCCGTGCGCGTGCGCGTGAACCCCGTCGGCGGCGAGGCGATCGTCGAGGTCTCCGACAGCGGGCCGGGGCTGGACGAGGAAGTGGCTTCGCGTGTCTTCGAGCGCTTCTACCGCGCCGATCCCTCGCGCGCGCGGACGAGCGGCGGCGTCGGCCTGGGGCTCTCGATCGTCGCCGCGGTCGCGGAGGCGCACGGCGGCACGGTCGCCGCGCGCTCCGACGCCAACGGCGCCACGTTTGCGATCGCGCTTCCGCTCGCCGAGCCGACCACCGAACCCGAACCGGAAGGAGAACCCGAACATGACCGAACTCGAGCTCACCCGTAGGCGACTGCTCGCGCTCGGCCTGGCGCTGCCGCCGCTCGCGGTGATCGCCGCGCGGGCCGGCGAGCCGGTGCTCGCGGCGACGCCCGCGATCGCCGACGACGACGACCCGACGCCCGCGCAGACGGAGGGCCCGTACTTCACGCCGAACTCGCCGCTCCGTCGCTCGATCGTCCCCGCGGGCGCGGCGGGCACGCGCCTGACGATCACGGGCCGCGTCCTGCGCACGACCGGCCGCCCGGTCGCGCGCGCATTGGTCGACGTCTGGCAGTGCGACGCCCGCGGCGCGTACGACAACAGCGGCTACCGCTTCCGCGGCCACCAGTTCACGGACGCGCAGGGCCGCTTTGCGCTCACGACCGTCGTGCCGGGGCTCTACCCCGGCCGGACGCGGCACATCCACGTCAAGGTGCAGCGCCCGGGCGGCTCGATCCTGACCACACAGCTCTATTTCCCGGGCGTCGCGCGCAACCGGACCGACGGGATCTACATGCCGGAGCTCCTGCTCCGCAACTGGCGCCGGGTCGGCAAGCGCCGTGCGGCCCGCTTCGACTTCGTGCTCGAGTAGGCGTTCTCAGCCGCTTCCCAGCGGCTTGTGCTCTGATTCAGGGATGGACGGAGACACGCACGTCCGCGCCCGCTCGTTCGACCGGCGACCGCTGTTCCTGGCGATCGCCGGCGTGCTGGCGGCCGCGGCCATCTGGGCGGGCACGTCGCTCGCCGGCGGCTCCGCGCCGTCCTCCCCCGCGAGCCCCGGCGTCTCGAACGTCGACTCCGGAGGGGGCGTCGAGTCGGACGAGGACTGTCCTTTCAAGGACAACCGCGCCGACACGTCGGCCGACGTCTGAGCCCAGACGTCGTAGCGGTCGAGGCGTCCTCGAGGCGCCTCGGCCGCGATAATGGCCCGCGTGCCCATACAGCTCGACGCCGAGCTCAAGCAGCGGCTCCGCGCGGTGCTCGACGACGAGCGCGTGACCGAGGCCGAACTGCGGAAGCTCAGCGAGCAGGGCGTCGCCTGCTCCCTGCTGCTCGGGGCGCAGCTCGAGCGTGCCGAGCAGACGCTCGTCGGCCTCTCGTCCGACCCGGCCAGCTCGCTCACCGAGATCGCCGCATCCCTGCGCGAGGTGAACGAGCTGCGGCCCGACCTGGACGAGCTGCAGGGGCTGCTGGACGCGCTGAACGGCCGGGCCCGCGAGGTCCGGCGCTCCTGGGTCGCGAGCTAGCGACCCGCTCACCCGGATGCTTGACGGCGCAATGATCTGCGCTACTATCTCTTGCGCACGCAACTTTCTCTGCCCAGGAGGCATCCAGTGAGCACAGTGGTTCAGACGCAGCTGCCGACCGGAACCTGGACGGCCGACCCCGTCCACTCCGAGCTCGGCTTCAGCATCGAGTACATGGCCGGGACGTTCCGCGGCACGTTCACGACGTTCGCGGTCCAAGTCGAGGAGGGCAAGCTTCGCGGTTCCGTGGACGTCTCGAGCGTCCAGGTCAAGGACCCGAACCTCGAGGCGCACCTCCAGAGCCCGGAGTTCTTCGACGCCGAGCGGCACCCGCAGCTGACCTTCCGCTCGGAGCGGATCGAGCTCGGCGGCGACGACGTCACGATCGGCGGCGAGCTGACGATCAAGGGCACAACCCGTCCGGTCGAGCTCCGCGGCACGGTCGGTGAGCCGATTACCGACCCGTGGGGCAACGCGCGCTTCGGCCTCGTGCTCGAGACGACGGTCGACCGCACCGCGTTCGGCCTGGACTGGAACAACCCGCTCCCGACCGGCGAGCCCGCGCTCGCGAACGACGTCACCCTCACGGCCGAGCTCCAGCTCGTGCGGGCGTAGATGCGCGTCCTCGGCATCAGCGGCAGCCTGCGGAGCGGCTCGCACAACGCGAGCCTGCTCCGGGCTGCCCACGAGCTGATGCCGGCGGATGTCGACTTCGAGCTCTGGACAGGACTGAAAGCGGTCCCGCCCTACGACCAGGACGACGACGTCGCGCCGGCACCTGCCGCGGTCGCGGAGCTGCGCGATGCGGTCGCCGGCGCCGACGCCGTCCTGTTCGCAACGCCCGAGTACAACTCGTCGATCCCGGGCGTGCTCAAGAACGCGATCGACTGGCTGTCCCGCCCGCTCGCGACGAATCCGCTCCGGAACAAGCCCGTCCTTGTGGTCGGCGCGAGCACCGGCGTGTTCGGCGCAGTCTGGGCGCAGGCCGAGCTCCGCAAGGTGCTCGCCGCGACCGGCGCCCGCGTGCTCGACGGCGAGGTGGCCGTCGGCCTGGCGGAGACGCGCTTTGCGAAGAGTGGCGAGCTCGTGGACGAGAACGTGCGGCGGCAGCTCGCCGAGGCCGTCTCCGAGCTCGTCGGCGAGTCGGTGCGCGTGCCCGTCGCGGCCTAGCGCTATCGTCGGCGCGTGCGAGCGCGCCGCGCGATCACGGTCGTCGGCTGCCACGCCGGGGGCGAGATCGGCAACGTGGTGGTCGGAGGCGTGCTTCCTCCACGCGGTACCACCGTCTTCGAGCAGATGCAGACGTTGCAGCGCGAGGGGGACGGCCTGCGCCGCCTGCTGCTCCGCGAGCCGCGCGGCAGCGTCGCCTGCCACGCGAACCTCGTCGTCCCCCCGACGCGCGACGACTGCGACGCCGGGTTCATCATCATGGAGCCGACCGAGTACCCGGCAATGTCCGGGTCGAACACGATCTGCACTGCGACCGTGCTGCTCGAGACCGGGATGGTGGAGATGCAGGAGCCGGAGACGGTGCTGCGGCTCGAGGCGCCCGGCGGCGTCGTCGAGGTGCGCGCCGCATGCCGGGATGGACGGTGCGAGAGCGTCGAGCTGACGAACGTCCCGTCGTTCGCGGAGCGGCTCGACGCCCCGCTCGAGGTCGACGGCCTCGGCACGCTCTCGGTCGACGTCGCGTACGGCGGGATGTGGTACGCGATCGCCGACGCGCGCGCGCTCGGTTTCGCGATCGAGCCGGACGAGGCCCGCGAGCTCTCGCTCGCCGGCGAGCGAATTCGGACGGCCGCGCGCGAGCAGCTCCCCTGCGTCCATCCCGAGAACGACGCGATCACCGGCGTCAGCATCGTGCAGCTCGCCGAGCCCTGGCGCGGGGTGGGGGAGGTCACGCGCAACGCCGTCGTCGTCTCGCCCGGGCGGCTCGACCGTTCCGCGACCGGGACCGGGCTCTCGGCGCGGATGGCGGTGCTGCACGCGCGCGGGTCGATGAAGGTCGGCGACTCGATGTCGCACGCGTCCGCTCTCGGCTCGACGTTCGAGGGCCGGATCGTCTCCGAGACACAAGTGGGCACGCGCGCGGCGATCGTCCCGGCGATCCGCGGCAGCGCCTGGATCACCGGCGTCTGGCAGGTCTACGTCGACCCGTCCGATCCCTTCCCCGAGGGCTACGAGCTCCCGGACACCTGGGGCGTCGCGCCGTGAGCCGCGCGCTCGTCGCGGCGACGCTCTCGCTGCTCGCGCCGGGTACCGGCCAGCTCTACCTCGGCGCGCGCCGCCGCGGGCTCGTGCTGCTCGCGGCGTGGGTCGCACTCTGCGTTGCGGTCGTCGTGCTGGTCGTCGCGCGGCCGACCGACTTCGTCCTCTCCTCGGTCGGGCCGGAGCTGCTGGCGGCGGTACTCGTCGCGAACGCGGCCCTGCTCGGGTTCCGTCTGTTCGCGATCGCGGACGCCTGGCGCCTCGCCTCGGGCGCGGCTGTCGCCGGGCTCGTCGCGGTGATCGCCCTTGCGGCGCTGCCGCACGTCGCAGCGGCCTACGTGGCCGTGCGCGGCTACGGCGTGCTCGAGTCGGTCTTCGCGGACGAAGAACCGCAGGACGTGCTCGGCGCGCGCGGCCTGTTTCTCGCGTTCCCGCCCCTCGGCCGCCCGCCGCGCGACCTCGACCCGCCGGCGCAGCGCCCGCTGCGGGCCGCGCCCGAGCCCGACCCGACGCCCTTCAGCGGCACGGAGCAGCCGCTCGCCGCCGCGTCGCGAGTCGTCGCGACGGAGCAGGCGACGTACGACTACCCGCCGTGGGTCACCATCCTCCTGCTCGGCAGCGATCGCGGGCCCCGCCAGGCCGGCCATCGCACCGACACGATGATCGTCGCCGCGATCCAGCGCGACACCGGCCGCGCCGTGCTGTTCGGCGTCCCGCGCAACCTCGTCGGCGTCCCGCTGGCCGCGCGCTGGCGCTACCACGAGCCGCTGAACTGGCTCTACCGCTTCGCGCACGCGCGGCCCGAGCTCTTTCGCGGCGGGCGCGATCCCGGCGCGACCGCGCTGAAGCGCGGCATCTCGCGATTGCTCGGCCTGCGCATCACGTACTACGCGCTCGTCGATCTCGACGGCTTCGTCGACGTCGTCGACGCGCTCGGCGGCGTGCGGATCAAGGTCAGGGAGCGCCTCGTCGACGAGGTCACGCGGCCCGCCTGGCGCGAGACGAAGCCGCGCATCGACGTCTACCCCGGGCGGACGTACCACTTCAGCGGGCGCACGGCGCTCGCGTACGTGCGCTCGCGCAAGGCGTCGAGCGACTACCGCCGCATGGCGCGGCAGCGGTGCTTCCTGAGCGCGCTCGCGCGGCAGCTCGACGTCGGCTCCGTGCTGAGGCACTTCGGCTCGCTCACCGATGCGATCGAGTCGAGCGTGCACACCGACATCCCGCTGCGCCGCGTCCCCGACCTTGCGCGGCTCGCGCGCGGGGTCGATCCGCAGCTGACACTGAGCGAGTCGTTCGGCCCGGAGTACTTCGCGGGTCGCCGCTTCGACGGCTGGCCGTACCCGAACGTGCCGAGGATCCAGGCGGCGGTGCGCCAGGCGATCCTCGACCCGGAGCTCGCGCCGAAGCGCGGGATCGACACCGTGAGGCACACGTGCTGAGCCCTCCTAGAGGCCGACGATGTCGTCGGGGCGGACGGGCACGCGCGTCAGCTCGCGTCCGGTGGCGTCGCGTAGCGCCGACACGATCGCCGCGGTAGAGACGACCGTGGGAGGCTCACCGACGCCCTTGACGCCGTAAGGCGCGTCGGGCTCGGGGACCTCGACCAGCACCGACTCGACCGGCGGCATGTCGAGCGTCGTCGGGATCAGGTAGTCCGTGAAGCTCGCGTTGGTGATCAGGCCGCCCTGCGTCTGGATCTCCTCCATCAGCGCGAGGCCGAGGCCCTGTGCGGTGCCGCCCTCGATCTGGCCCTCGACCGCAAGCGGGTTGATCGCGGCACCGACGTCCTGCGCAGTGCCGATCCAGACGACGCGGGTGAGCCCGAGGTCGACGTCGACCTCGGCGACGACGCGCATCGCGGCGCAGGCGAACGCGACGTGCGAGCGCTCGCCGGTCGTCTGGCCGGTCTCGGGGTCGAGCGGCGACGTGCGCGGATGGCGGTACACGCGCTCGACGTCGACCTCGCGGCCCGTTCGCTCTCGTTCCTCGAGCGCAGCGCGGCACGCGAGCTGAACCGCGCCCGCGGCCATCCAGGTCATCCGCGAGGCCGAGGAGGAGCCGGCCGAGTCGACGCTCGCGGTCGTGTGCGGGGCGAGCAGCACGTCGTCCGTGTCGAGCTCCGTGCGCGCGACCTGGACGATCACGTTGGCGACGCCCTGCCCGACCTCCGCCGCGGCGCAGTGCACCTCTGCGCTGCCGTCCTCGTGCAGCCGCACGCGGGCGGCCGTGTAGTCGTCGAAGCCCTCCGAGTAGCAGATGTTCTTGAACCCGACCGCGAAGCCGACGCCGCGCCTGACGCCCTCGCCGCGCGTTGTGTTGCCGGCGCCGCCGGGGAGCCGGATCGCCTCGCGCGGGAGCGGCTCGAGCTCGGGCGGCTCGAGCTCCGCCGCGCGGCGGATCACCTCCGCGACCGGCAGCGAGCCGTCGATCCGCTGGCCGGTCGGCAGGCGGTCGCCTGGCGCGAGCGCGTTCCGGAGCCGCAGCTCGACGGGATCGAGCTCGAGCGTCTGCGCGAGCTTGTCCATCTGCGCCTCGGCGGCGAAGCACGTCTGCACCGCGCCGAAGCCGCGCATCGCGCCGCAGGGCGGGTTGTTGGTGTAGACGCACGTCGACTCGATCAGCGCGTTCGCAACGGCGTACGGCCCGACCGCGAACGACGCGGCGTTCGACGTCACGGCGGTCGAACTGGACGCGTACGCGCCGCCGTCGAGCAGGATCCGCATGCGCACGCAGACGAGCTTCCCGTCGCGGTCGGCGCGGTGCTCGGCCCAGATGCGCGCGGGGTGTCGGTGCACGTGGCCGACGAACGACTCCTCGCGGTTGTAGACCATCTTCACCGGGCGGCTCGTGTGCAGCGCGAGCAGCGCGCCGTGGATCTGGATCGAGAGGTCCTCGCGCCCGCCGAACGCGCCGCCGACGCCGGCGAGGTGGATGCGCACCTGCTCCGCCTCGAGCCCGAGACAGGGAGCCACCTGCGCGCGGTCGATGTGGAGCCACTGCGTCGCGACGTAGATGTCGACGCCGCCTTCCCCGTCGGGCACCGCGAGACCCGACTCGGGGCCGAGAAACGCCTGGTCCTGGATCCCGAGCTCGTATTCGCCGGTGACCGTGATCGCGGCGGGTGTGTCGGGGTCGCCGTGGCGGATGACCATGTGGCGGACGACGTTCGGCCGGTCGTCCTCGCGGTAGCCGTGGCCGTGCGTCCAGCGTTGGCCGTGGATCGGCGGCTGCGCGGTCGCGCGCGCGGCGTCGACGACCGGCTCGAGCGGCTCGTACGTGACCCGGATCCGCTCGGCTGCGCGGCGTGCCTCCTCAGGGTGCTCGGCGGCGACGAGCGCGACCGGTTCGCCGAAGTAGCGCACGCGGTCGATCGCGAGCACGGGCTGGTCGGCGAACTCGAGCCCGTAGTGCTTCTGGCCGGGGACGTCCGCGTGCGTGAGCACCGCGTGCACGCCCGGCGAGGCGAGCGCTGCGGAGAGGTCGATCTCGACGATGCGAGCGTGCGCGTGCGGGCTGCGGAGCGTGTGACCCCAGAGCATCCCCGCGGCGAACAGGTCGCTCGAGTAGGCGAACTCGCCCGTCGTCTTCGGGATCCCGTCGACGCGCCGGACGCTCTCCCCGACGCGCCCCAGCTCGAGCTTGCGCGCGGGAGCGCTCACGCCAGCCCCACCCCTCGGGGAGGGGAAGTGGGCCACCCGCCTCCCGCCGTCGAGGCTACCCGGCGAAGTGGTCACGCGTCCGTCACGCCTCCGTGCCGATTCCGTGCCGATCACTCCTCAGTCGGCCGCCGCGGCCAGGTGGACGGCGTCGAAGATCTTCGCGTACCCGGTGCAGCGGCAGAGGTTGCCCGAGAGCGCCTCGCGGATCTCGTCGTCGCTCGGCCGCGGGTTGTGGGCGAGCAGGTCGGCGGTCGCGACGACGAGCCCCGGCGTGCAGAACCCGCACTGCACCGCGCCCGCCTCCACGAACGCCTCCTGGACGCGATGGAGCTCACCGTTCTCGCTCAGGCCCTCGACCGTAACGACGTCGTGTCCGTGCGCCTGCGCCGCGAGCACGAGGCAAGCGCAGACGAGCGTGCCGTCGAGCAGCACCGAGCAGGAGCCGCACTCGCCCTGCTCGCACGCGTTCTTCGACCCCGGCAGCCCGAGCCGCTCGCGCAGCGCGAACAGGAGGCTCTCGCCCTCCCAGACGTCGGCCTCGCGAGCCTCGCCGTTGACCGTCAGCTCGAGCTTCACGAGAGGCAGCGATCCAAAGCACGCTTCGTCAGCACGCGCAGCGCGTGCCGACGGTACGCCGCGGAACCGCGCACGTCGTCGATCGGGCGCGCCGCCTCCGCGACGCGCGTCGGGAAGGACTCGGCGTCGGCGACACGGCCGCGCACGACGATCGGCACAGGCCCGGCCGAGCCGAACGCGGCACATAGCTCGTTCGTCCGCGCGCAGCGCCAGCGAGACGACCGCGATCACCATCGCGTTGCGCGGCCCGACCTTCATGAACGTCTCGCGCGCGTCGTCGCGGACGGGGACGACGACACCGGCGATCAGCTCGTCCTCGGCGAGCGCGTTGCGCTTCACCCCGACGACGAACTCCTCGAGCGCGACCACGCGCTCGCCGCGCACGCTCGCGACGACGACGTCCGCGCCGGCGACGAGCAGCGGCGGCAGCGCGTCGCCCGCCGGCGACGCGGTCCCGAGGTTCCCGCCGATCGTGCCGCGGTTGCGGATCTGCGGCGAGCCGACTGTCCGCGACGCCTCGGCGAGCGCGGGAAGGAGCTCGGCGAGCGGCGACGCCATCGCCTCGGTGTACGTCAGGCCCGCGCCCAGCCGCAGCGTCCCGTTCGCCCGCGACCAGCCGCGAAGCTCGGCGACCTCGTTCAGGTTGAGGATCGTCGCGGGCCGCAACCGGTCGAAGTTCAGCGCCACCATCACGTCGGTTCCGCCCTGCGATCGGCACGGCGTCGGGCCGCTCCGACTTCAGCCGCAGCGCCTCGTCGAGCGAACGCGGAGTCAGAACCTCCACTCGGCCAAGCGTAGTACGTTAGGTGCGCATGGCCGATCTCGCGCGGCGTCTTTCGGTAGCTCGCGGGGACGAGCCCGCGGATCTCGTCGTGCGCGGCGGACACGTCCTCTCGGTCTTCACGCGCGAATGGCTCGACGTCGACGTCGCGATCGCCGACGGCTACGTCGCCGGGCTCGGCGACTACGACGGGAACGAAGTCGTCGACGCGAGCGGCCGCTGGGTCGTGCCCGGGTTCGTCGACGCGCACATGCACCTCGAGTCCTCGAAGCTGCTCGTGGACGAGTTCGCGCGGCTCGTCCTGCCGCTCGGCACGACCGCAGTCGTCGCCGACCCGCACGAGATCGCGAACGTGCTCGGCACCGACGGCGTCCACTGGCTGCTCGACGCGTGCGACGAGGTCCCGCTCGACGTCTTCGTGATGGCGTCGTCGTGCGTCCCGGCGTCCGCGTTCGAGTCGCCGCGGCGCGAGCTCACGACCGGCGACCTCGAGGGGCTGCTGCGCCGCAAGCGCGTGATCGGGCTCGCCGAGATGATGAACTTCCCCGGCGTCGTCGGGGGCGACGCACGTGAGCTCGCGAAGCTCGACCTGCACGGCGCCTCGCACGTCGACGGCCACGCGCCGGGCGTGCTGGGCAAGCAGCTGAACGCGTACGCCGCGGCCGGGATCCGCTCGGACCACGAGGCGTACACGGCTGAGGAGGGGCGGCAACGCCTGCGCGCGGGCATGTGGCTCCTGATCCGCGAGGCGTCCGCCGCGCGCAACCTCGAGGCGCTGCTCCCGGTCGTGCGCGAGTTCGGTCCGAGCAGGATCGCGTTCTGCACCGACGATCGCGAGCCCGAGCACATCGTCGACGAAGGGCACGTCAACTCGATGGTCCGCGCGAGCGTCGCGCAGGGAATCGCGCCCGAGGACGCGCTCGTGATGGCGTCGCACAATCCGGCGACGTGGCACGGCCTCGCGCACCTCGGCGCGGTCGCGCCCGGCTACCAGGCCGACCTGCTCGTCCTGCCGGACCTCGAGCGCTTCGAGCCCGAGCTCGTGCTCAAGCGTGGGCGGCCGGTCGGCGAGATCGGCCGGCCCGAGGTGCCCGAGTGGGTCAAGCACACCGTGCGGCTCAAGCCGACGACGCCCCGGGACTTCGCCGTGCCCTGGGAAGGTGGTCGCGCGCGGGTGATCGGCGTCGTCCCCGATCAGATCGTCACCGAGGCGCTCGTGGACGAGCCGACCGTCTCCGATGGCCACGCGGTCGCGGATCCGTCGCGCGACCTCGCGCTGGTCGCGGTGGTCGAGCGTCACCTCGGCACGGGCAGGATCGGGCGCGGGTTCGTGCGCGGGTTCGGGCTGCGGGCTGGAGCGCTCGGCTCGACGATCGCGCACGACGCGCACAACGTCGTGGTCGTCGGGATGGATCCGCGCGACCTGGATCGCGCCGTCGAGCGCCTGGCCGAGCTCGGCGGCGGGATCGTCGTCGTCGAGGGCGGCGAGGTGCGCGCCGAGCTGCCGCTGCCGGTCGCGGGCCTGCTCTCCGACCGCCCGCTCACCGAGGTCGTGGCCGCGACGCGCGCCTGCGTCGAGGCGGCGCGCACGCTCGGCTGCACGTTGCCCTCGCCGTTCCAGTCGCTCGCGTTCCTGGCGCTCTCGGTGATCCCGAGCCTGAAGATCACCGACCACGGGCTCGTCGACGTCGACCGCTTCGAGCTCGTCCCGCTCCGCGCATGAGCACGCTCTACGAGCGCGCGTATGTCGTCGCGATCGACGACGCAGGCACCGAGCACGAGGACGGCTGGCTGCTCGTGGGCGACGACGGCCTGCTCGAGGCCGTCGGCGGTGGGGAGGCACCGGCCGCGGACGAACGCGTCGACCTCGGCGGTGCGCTCGTCACGCCCGGGCTGATCAACACGCACCACCACCTGTACCAGACGCTCACGCGTGCGCGCGCGCAGCAGGCCGACCTCTTCACCTGGCTGCGGGAGCTCTACCCGGTCTGGGCCGGGATCGACGCCGACGCCGAGTACGCGGCCGCGCGCACCGGCCTCGCCGAGCTCGCCCTCTCCGGCTGCACGACCGTGTTCGACCACCACTACGTGTTCCCGCGCGGCCGCGAGGGGCTGATCGAGGCCGAGGTGCAGGCGGCGCGCGAGCTCGGCGTCCGCCTCGTCGCCTCGCGCGGGTCGATGGACCTCGGGCAGTCGGACGGCGGGCTGCCGCCCGACGAGCTCGTCGAGGAGCCCGACGCGGTGCTGGCCGACACGGAGCGCCTGGCGGCGCTCGCGGACGACCGGATCGGGATCGCGGTCGCGCCCTGCTCGCCGTTCTCGGTCACGCGCGAGCTGATGCGCGAGTCGGCCGCGCTCGCGCGCCGGCTCGGCCTCCAGCTGCACACGCACCTCGCGGAGACCGTCGAGGAAGAGGAGTACTGCCGCGAGCTCTACGGCTGCCGCCCGGTCGAGTACCTCGAGGAGCTCGGCTGGCTCGACGGCGACGTCTGGTGCGCGCACTGCGTCCACCTCTCCGACGACGACGTCGCCGCATTCGCGCGCCACGGCGTCGGCGTCGCGCACTGCCCGACCTCGAACCTGCGGCTCGGCGCGGGTGTCGCGCCGGTGCGCGAGCTGCTCGACGCGGGCGTGCGCGTCGGTCTCGGCGTCGACGGCTCGGCCTCGAACGAGCGCGGCGACCTCGGCCTCGAGGTCAAGCAGGCGCTGCTCGTCGCCCGCGGCCGCGGCGGCCCGGACGCGCTGACCGCGCGCGAGGCGCTCCGCCTGGCGACGGTGGGCGGCGCCCGCGTGCTCGGCCGCGACGACATCGGCTCGCTCGAGCCCGGCAAGCGGGCGGACTTCGCCGTCTGGTCGCTCGAGCGCCTGGAGCTCGGCGGGGCGGCCGATCCGGTCGCCGGGCTGGTGCTCTCGGCGCCCCACCGGGTCGAACGGCTCGTCGTCGGGGGCGAGGAGGTCGTGCGCGACCGCCACCTCGTTCGCGCCGACGAGGACGAGATCGCGCGCGAGCATCGCCGCCAGGCGAGAAGATTCGCCCCATGAGCCTCTCCACGCACGTCCTCGACACGGAGCGCGGCCGTCCCGCGGAGGGCGTCCGCGTCGAGCTGCTGCGCGGCGGCGAGGTCGTCGACGAGCGCGACACCGACGCCGACGGCCGGATCGCCGACCTCGGCGGCGACCTCGCGCCGGGCACCTACAGCCTGGTCTTCCACCCGCCCTCGCCGTTCTTCCGCCGCGTCGAGCTCGAGGTCGAGCTCGGGCCGGGGCACACGCACGTCCCGCTCCTCGTCTCGCTCGTACTCGTGCGCGAGCTACCGCGGCAGCTGACCGTCGAGGAGCTCGCCGAGCTCTTCGAGGGTCGCACGCGCTTCGTCGAGCGCCTCGCCGAAGTCGAGCATCCACTCGAGTCGGCCGCCGACGTGATCCGCGACCTGACCGAGGAGGAGCTCGTCGAGGCGCTCGAGGCGCATCCCGCGATCGGCGCCAAGACGCTCTCCGAGCGCTCGCGCCTCGAGCAGGGGCCGGACCACGACGCCGTGATCGAGACCGAGCTCGCGTACCTGAACCAGGTCTACGAGGAGAAGTTCGGCTTCCGCTTCGTCGTCTTCGTCAACCGGCGGCCGAAGGCGGTCATCCTCGACGTCCTCCGCGAGCGGCTCCAGCGCTCGCGCGAGGAGGAGCTCGAGACGGCGGCGAACGAGCTCGTCGCGATCGCGCGCGACCGCTGGCAGAACCCGTGAGCCAAGTAACTCAGTGTCACTTGCTGCTCGGCGACGCGTACCTGCGCGACTGGGCCGACCTCCTGCTCCGCTGGCTGCACGTGATCGCCGGGATCGTCTGGATCGGGACCTCGTTCTACTTCGTCGCGCTCGACAGCCACCTGCGGTCGCCGCGCGAAGCGGACGACCGGGACGCCGGCATCGGCGGCGAGTCGTGGGAGATCCACGGCGGCGGCTTCTACCGCGTGCAGAAGTTCCGCGTCGCGCCGGAGACGCTGCCCGAGCCGCTCCACTGGTACAAGTGGGAGGCGTACACGACGTGGCTGAGCGGCTTCGCGCTGCTCGTCGTCCTCTACTACCTCGACGCCGACACGTACCTGATCGACCGCAGCGTCGCCGACCTGAGCGAGAGCAGCGCGGTCGGGATCAGCATCGGGCTGCTGGCAGTCGCGTGGTTCGTCTACGACGGGCTCTGCCGGCTGCTCGGCGACCGTGAGCTGCTGCTCGCGCTCGCGGTCGTCGCGTTCCTGGCCGTGTCGGCCTACGGCGTCTCGCAGGTGTTCGGCGCCCGGGCCCTCCCGATCCAGCTCGGCGCGATGCTCGGGACGATCATGGTCGCCAACGTCCTGATCGTGATCATCCCCGCCCACTGGGCGCTGATCCGCGCGAAGGAGGCGGGGCGCGAGCCCGACCCGGCGCACGGGCTGCGCGGCAAGCAGCGCTCGGTGCACAACAACTACCTGACGCTGCCGGTCGTGCTCGCGATGCTCGGGCCGCACTTCCCGTTCCTGTACGCGCGCGAGGACGCGTGGCTCGTCCTGCTCGTCCTGATGCTGATCGGCGCGTGGGTGCGCCTCTACTTCAACATGCGGCACCGCGGCCAGAACGTGTGGGCGATCCCGGCAACGGCCGCGATCGCACTTGCGGTGCTCGCGTATGCGATCCGCCCGGACGAGGCGGAGCCCGCCGAGGCCGAGGCGCCGGTCGAGTTCGCGCGCGTCGCGACGATCGTCGAGCAGCGCTGCGCGACGTGCCACTCGGCGTCCGCGCAGCGTGGGGGCGTCGTCCTCGAGACGGAGGAGCAGATCCGCGCGCAGGCCGACGCGATCGAGCAGCAGGCCGTGCGCACGCGGGCGATGCCGCTCGGCAACGCGACTGGCATGACGGACGACGAGCGCGACCTGCTCGGCCGCTGGATACAGTCGCAGCGATGATCGAGATCGCGGTCGGGGACTTCCGCTTCGTCGCGCGGCTCGAGGAGGACGCGGCGCCGGACACGGTGGCGGCCTTCCGGCGGCTGCTCCCGCTCGAGTCGAAGATCATCCACTGCCGCTGGAGCGGCGAGTCCAACTGGATCCCCTTCGGAGAGCTCGAGCTGGGGATCGGGCCGGAGAACGCGACGAGCTACCCGTCGCCGGGCGAGCTCCTGCTCTACCCCGGCGGGATCAGCGAGACCGAGCTGCTCTTCCCGTACGGCCCCTGCGCGTTCGCCAGCAAGGCAGGCCCGCTCGCCGGGAACCACTTCGCGACGGTGACCGAGGGCGCCGAGAACCTGCGGGAGCTCGGCCGGCGCACGCTCTGGGAGGGCGCGCAGCCGATCACCTTCACGGAGCGCTAGCCCGCGAGGCGGCGAAGGCTCGCGGCGAGCACGTCGACCGCGAGCTCGACGTCCTCGTCGCTCGAGAGCTCGTCGGGCGAATGGCTGACGCCGCCGTTGAGGCTGCGGACGAAGAGCATCCCCGCCTCGACACCGGCGGCGGCGAGCACGCCCGCGTCGTGGCCGGCGCCGGAGGGGAGATCCGGTGCGGGCAAACCGCGCGCCTCGAGCTCCTGGACGAGCGCAGCGCGGACCGTCTGGGCCATAGCGACGGGCGTGACGTCGGCACCGGGCTCGAGGCCGATCGCGTCGAGCAGCCGTTCGAGCCGCTCGGCGTCGGGCGCCCGGGCGTCGACCGTCAGGCGCACGCGGCCCGGGACGACGTTGCCCGCTCCCGGCTCGACCTCGAGCCGGCCGACGGTCGCGACCGTGCCGTCGACGCCGCGCGCCGCCTGGCGCACGTGCAGCACGAACTCGGCCGCCTTGACGAGCGCGTCGTCGCGCGCGGACATCGGCGTAGTGCCCGCATGGCCGGCCGACCCGTCGAACACGACCTCGCGGTGCGTGTAGCCCGCGATCCCGGTCACGACTCCGAGCGGCGCGCCGAGCCCGGCGAGCACCGGTCCCTGCTCGACGTGCAGCTCGACGTAGCGTCCGGGGAGCGCACCGCGGGCGACGAGGGCTCGACTCCCGTTGCAGCCGCGCTCCTCGTCGCGGAAGACGACGACGGCGAGCGTCCGTGGGCAGCGACCTGCGTGCACGACCGCCTCGAGCCCGCCGACGACGCCGAGCGCGCCGTCGTACTTCCCGCCCGCCGGCACGGTGTCCAGGTGGGAGCCCGTCCAGACCTCGGGCAGCCCGGGCTGCTCGCCGCGAAGGCGCCCGACGACGTTCCCGACCGGGTCCCACTCGACCTCGAGCCCGGCCTCCTCCATCCAGCCGGCGGCGAGCTCGCACGCCCGCTGCTCCTCCGGCGTCCCGCCGACGCGGTTGGCTCCAGGCCCGACGCCGAGCGCGTACAGCTCGTCGAGCCGATCGAAAACCCGAGTGGGTGATGCGCGCGCGCTCAGAACACGAGGTAGACGACCTCGCCCACGAAGGCCGGCTTCTCGGCGTCCTTGACCTCGAGCTCGACGCCGACGCGGTAGCGAACGCCCTCGCCGCGACGCTCGCCGCCGAGCAGGCGGGCTTTCAGCCGGACCTGCGAGCCCGACGGCACCGGCGAGGTGAAGCGGATCTTGTCGATCCCGTAGTTGACCCCCATGCGCGCGTCGGGCACCGACAGCACCTGCGACACCAGGTACGGGAGCAGCGAGAGCTGGAGGTAGCCGTGAGCGACGGTCGTGCCGAACGGCCCCTGCTTCGCCATCTCGGGGTCGACGTGGATCCACTGGTGGTCGTGCGTCGCCTCGGCGAAGCGCTCGATGCGTCCCTGGTCGATCTCCGTCCACTCGCTCGTGCCGAGGTCGACGTCCTCGGCCTGCTCGAGCTCCTCGAGGGTGAGCTCAACCAACCTGGATCGACCGCCCTCCGGCGCGCTGCATCGTCGGTGCCATCCCCTCGGGAGCGACGCCTTCCGGGAAGCGCTCGAGCAGCTGCTCGAGCAGCTCGTCCGCGTCCCAGCGCTCGTCCGTGGCGAAGAGCTCGCCCGGCTCCCAGGGCCGGAGCATGTTGACCGCGCCGCCGTAGGCGAAGAAGCACTGCCCGGTGATCGCCTGCGCCTCGTCCGCGCAGAGCGCGACCACGAGCGGCGACATGTTCGCCGGATCCATCGGGTCGAAGCCGCCCTCGGGCACCGGGATCTCGCCGAACGTCAGCTCCGTCATCCGCGTGCGCGCGTTCGGCGCGATGCAGTTGACGGTGACGCCGTAGCGCTGCAGCTCCTGGGCGGTGATCACCGTCAAGGCGGCGATCCCCGCCTTCGCCGCGCCGTAGTTCGCCTGGCCGACGTTGCCGAAGACGCCGGAGGGGCTCGACGTGTTGATCACGCGCGCGCGCAGCTCCTCGCCCTCCTTCGCCTGCGCGCGCCAGTACGCGGCAGCGTGCCGGAGCGGGGCGAAGTGACCCTTGAGGTGCACGGCGATCACCGCGTCCCACTCGTCCTCGGTCATGTTCACGAGCATGCGGTCGCGCAGGATCCCGGCGTTGTTGACGAGGATGTCGAGGCGGCCGTAGCGCTCGACCGCGCGTCCGATCATGTGCTCGGCGGCGTCGAAGCTCGAGACGTCGTCGTAGCTCGCGACCGCCGCGCCGCCCGCGGCGACGATCTCGTTGACGACGGTCTGCGCCGGGCTCGAATCCGTGCCCTCGCCGGCCAGCGACCCGCCGAGGTCGTTGACGACGACCTTCGCGCCGGCGCGCGCGAGCGCGAGCGCGTGCTCGCGCCCGATCCCGCGGCCGGCGCCGGTGACGATCGCGACCTTGCCCTCGAGCGACGGCACGGAGCGAGTTTAGGCTGGCGTGATGGATCGCGGCGTCGTTGCGGTCGAGCCGGGGCGGCTCGAGGTCGTGGAGCTCGAGCTCGACGAGCCCGGCGAGCACGAGGTGCTCGTGCGGATCGACGCGACCGGTGTCTGCCACAGCGACTTGCACGAGCTGGAGACGCGTTCCGAGTCGCCGACCCTGCTCGGCCACGAGGCGGCCGGCGTCGTCGAGGCGCTCGGGCCGGGCGTCGAGTCGGTCGGCGTCGGCGACCGGGTCGTGCTCGGCTGGCGCTCGCCGTGCGGTGAGTGCCGGTGGTGCGAGCGCGGCGACGCCCATCTCTGCCGCACCCCGGCCACCGCGGGGCCGCGCGTGCGCATGCGCGGCGGCGCGGAGCTCTCGCGCATGCTCGGTCTCGGTACGTTCGCCGACTCGCACCGTCGCGCACGAGCGCGCCGCGATCCCGGTCAGCGACCTGCCGGCGGAGCAGGCGTGCCTTGTCGGCTGCGCGGTCGCGACGGGCGTCGGCTCGGTTCTGCGCACCGCTCAGGTGTGGCCCGGCGCCCGCGTCGGCGTGATCGGCTGCGGCGCGGTCGGCTTGTGCGCGATCCAGGGCGCCCGGATCGCGGGAGCGGCCGAGATCCACGCGCTCGACCTGGACGAGCGCAAGCTCGAGGTCGCGCGACGGTTCGGGGCGACCCACACGGGCGAGGCGAAGCGGCTCGACTTCGTGTTCGACGTCGTCGGGCTTCCCGCCACAGTCGAGCAGGCGATCGGCATGCTTGGCCACGCCGGCACGCTGGTCTACATCGGGCTCCCGCAGCCGGACGCGCGCGTCGAGCTCTCGCTCGAGCACGTCTTCTCCCGCCGAATCCGCCTCGTGATGTCGCACGGCGGCGACCACGTGCCCGCGCGCGACTTCCCCGAGCTGGTGGAGCACGCGCGCGAGGGGCGGCTCGACCTCGCCGGAATGGTGACCAAGACGATCGCGTTGGAGGACGTCGAGCAGGCGTTCGAGGAGATGAAGGCGGGAGACGTGATTCGATCGGTCGTGGTGCTGTGAAGGTCCCGCCGCCCGTGGCGGAGCTGCTCGGGATCGAGCTCGTCGAGGCGAACGACGGCCGCTGCACGATGAAGCTCGAGGCCGGGCAGCAGCACTCGAACCCGATGGGGACGCTCCACGGCGGCGTGATCGGCGACGTCGCGGACGCCGCGATGGGGATGGCCTACTACTCGACGCTCGCGCCGGGAGAGTCGTTCGCGACGCTCGAGCTGAAGATCAACTTCCTCCGTCCGTTCTGGACGGGCACGCTGCTCGCGCACGGCACGGTCGTGCACCGCGGCAGGACGGTCGGGATGGCCGAGTGCGACGTCGTCGACGCGCAGGGCCGGCTGATCGCGCGCGCCTCGTGCACGTGCATGACGCTTCGAGGCGACGCCGCGGCCGGGCGCTAGACCAGGGCGTCGACCAGCGAGGGGTAGTCTGGGTCGCCCTCGGGATCCCAGCCTGGGGTCAAGTGGCGGCGCGCGAGCAGGGCCGCGGCTTGTGGCTCTGTGTTTCGTAGTCGGGCGACCTGGAGCGAGCGCACGAGCGTCTCGAGCTGGCGGCGTACGTGGAGCGCGCCGAACGCGGGCTCGCCCACGGAGCGCCGCAGGCGCGGCGCGAGCGGCTCGGCCCTGGCCCGCTCGACCACGAGCTCGACGGCGTCGAGCCGGCCGAGATCGCGCAGCACCTGCGCGCAGAGGACGTTGTGCGTCCCCTCCCAGCTCTCGAACACGATTGCGTCGCGATAGAGACGCGGCAGCGGCGAGAAGTCCTCGATCGTGCCGTTGCCGCCGAGCGTCTCGATCGCGCGCCGGACGACCCGCGTCGCCGCGAGCGAGGTCGAGAACTTGTTCGCGTTCACGAGGATGCGGTGCCACGTGACGTCGTCGTCGGACGCGGCGCCGCGGTCGATCCGGTCGACGAGCTCGGTCACCTCGAGCGTCGAGGCGAGCGCGCCGGCGGCCTCGGCTCTCATCACCGCGAGGTTCTCCCGCACGAGCGGGAACGAGACGATCGGCTGCCCGAAAGCCTCGCGCTCGTGCGCGAACCGATAGGCCTCCAGGTAGGCGCGCCGCATCAGCCCGGCCGAGCCCGCGGCATTCAGCCACCGCGAGGTGTTGAGGACGTCGAAGGCCGTACCGACGGAGCCGAGCGAGTAGCCGAGCGCGCCGTCGAACTCGATCTCGCCGGTCGCGAGCGCCCGCGTCCCGAGCTTGTCCTTGAGCCGGCGGATACGGAAGCCGCCGGCCGCGCGCGGAACGAGGAAGCAGCCGATCCCGCGTGTCCCGGCGGGCGCTCCACGCGGCCGCGCGGTGACGACGAACTGGTCGGCGTCGGCAACGGAGCAGAACCACTTCTCGCCCGAGAGGCGCCAGGCATCGCCGTCCGGGACCGCCTCGACGCGGTTCGCGCCCACGTCCGAGCCGCCGTGGCGTTCGGTCAGGAACTGGGCGCCGCGCTGCGCACGCGCATAGTCGCGCTCGAGCAGCGGCGGCAGGAAGCGCTCGCGCAGCTCGGGCGACGCCTCGAGCCGAAGCGCGCGGACGAGCCCGGCCGTGCAGACGACGGGGCACGCGTGCCCGCCCTCGCCGGCGTGCGCGAGCAGGTAGAGCAGCCCTGCCTGCTCGGGCGCCGGAGCCGAGACGATCCCCGAGTCCCAGACGGCTCGGCCCGCGGTCTCGTACTCGGGGGCGAAGCGGACGTGCTCGCCGTCGGTCGCCGGCAGGTCCCGCTGCGCCTCCAGAGAGGCGACCGCCGGCTCCACGATCTCGCCGACGGTCGTGGCGAAGACCCGCAGTCGGCCCGCGACCTCCGGCCCGAGCTCGTCGAGCGCGGGGTCGTAGAAGTCCACACGGCGACTGTACTGACGCGCCGGACAATGGTTCAATTGCGCAATCGACCTGCGCGACACCCCCGACGAAGCCGAATTTCGTGCCGGCGTCCGCGCCTGGCTGGAGGCGAACCTGCCTGCGGGCGACCCGCGCGAGTGGTCGCGCAAGCTCTACGACGCGGGCTATTCGGGCCTGACCTGGCCCGAGGAGTACGGCGGCAAGTCGGCGCCGTACAGCCACCAGGCGATCGTGCTCGAGGAGTTCGCCCGCGCCGAGGCGCCGTCGCACATGGGCGTGATCGGCCTCGGGATGGCCGGGCCGACGATCATGGCGCACGGCACGGAGGAGCAGAAGCGCCGTTACCTCTCGAGGATCCTCTCCGCCGAGGAGATCTGGTGCCAGGGGTTCTCCGAGCCGGGCGCGGGTTCCGACCTCTCGGCGGTGCGCACGCGGATCGACGACCGTGGCGACACGTTCGTGCTCAACGGCCAGAAGGTCTGGTCGTCGTTCGCGCACATCGCCGACTTCTGCATCCTCGTCGGGCGCAGCGACCCCGAGTCGGAGCGCCATGCGGGCCTGACGTACTTGATCGTCGACATGAAAGCGCCGGGCGTCGAGGTCCGGCCGCTGCGGCAGATCACCGGGGAGGCCGAGTTCAACGAGATCTTCCTCAGCGACGTCGAGGTGCCGAAGGAGAACCTGCTCGGCGAGGTCGGCGGCGGCTGGCAGGTCGCGATGACGACGCTGCTGCACGAGCGCGGCACGCTCGGATTCGCGCTCTCGGGCGTGCTCGAGGCGCAGGTGCGCAGGCTCGTCGCGCTCGCCAAGGAGCGCAACGGCCACGACGCGGTTATCCGCGACCGGATCGCGCACGAGTGGATCGTGCAGCAGGCGCTGAAGCTGACGAACTACCGCGCGCTGACGACGCTGATGCAGACCGGGATCCCCGGCCCGGAAGGGTCGGCCGTCAAGCTCGCGTGGTCCGAGGCGAACCAACGGCTGACGAAGCTCGCGATGGAGATCCTCGAGGGCGAGGACGACGGTTACTGGCGCCACCAGCAGCTGCGCTCGCGCGGCAACACGATCGAGGCCGGGACGAGCGAGATCCTGCGCAACATCATCGCCGAGCGGGTACTCGGGCTGCCGAGGTCGCGCTGATGAAGTTCGCATTCACCGAGGAGCAGGAGCTGCTGCGCCGCGAGGCGCGCGACGCGCTCGGAAACGGCGGCTGGTCGAAGGAGGAGATCGCCGGCGCCGAGCTGAGCTTCCTCGACCGCGCCGTCCTCTACGAGGAGGCTGGGCGCGCGAACCTCGGCGAGTCGCTCTTCGACGAATCGCGCCCGCGCGAGGAGCAGTTGGCCTCCCTGGCGCTCGAGGCAGTCGGCATCGCCGCGAAGGCGCTCGAGCTCGGGGTCGAGTACACGTCGACGCGCGAGCAGTTCGGGCGCAAGATCGGCGTCTACCAGGCGGTCTCGCACCCGCTCGCGGACACCTACGTCGAGACGGAGCTCGCGCGCTCGCTCGCGTACTGGGCCGCGTGGTGCGTCGCGGAGAAGGACGAGCAGACGTCGGTCGCGGTCGCCGCGGCGAAGTCGTTCGCGTCCGACGCGGCGGTGGCGGCGTGCGAGCGCTCGATCCAGGTGCACGGCGGCATCGGCTTCACCTGGGAGCACGTGCTGCACGAGTACTACAAGCGCGCTCTGTGGATTCAGGCGTACGGCGGCTACCCGCGCGTGCTGCGCGCAGAGGTCGCCGCACACCTACTGGACTGACGAGGAGGTCGCGATGAAGGGCCAGATGATGGACTTCCAGCTCACGCTCCCGCCGCTGCTGCGGCGCGCGGAGACGTACTTCGGCGGGCAGGAAATCGTCACGCGCATGCCCGACAAGAGCTTCCACCGCTACACGTTCGCCGACATGGCGCGGCGCGCGAAGCAGCTCGCTGCCGCGCTCGACAAGGCCGGCCTGAAGAAGGGCGACCGCGTCGCGACGCTCTGCTGGAACCACTACCAGCACATGGAGGCCTACTTCGGGATCCCCTGCGGCGGCTTCGTGCTGCACACGCTCAACCTCCGCCTGCATCCGGACGACATCGGCTACATCGCGAAGCACGGCGGCGACAAGGCCGTGATCGTCGACAAGAGCCTGCTGCCGCTGCTCGACACGTTCAAGGACAAGACCGACATCGAGCACGTGTTCGTGGTCGAGGACTCGTACGAGGAGCTGCTCGCGACCGCGAGCGCCGACGAGTGGACGGAGCCCGACATCGACGAGTGGGATGCGGCAGCGATGTGCTACACGAGCGGGACGACCGGCCGGCCGAAGGGCGTCGTCTACGCGCACCGCTCGACGATCCTGCACGCGCTCGGCGTCGCGTCGCTCTCGCCGCTCGGCGAGCGCGTCTCCGAGGAGGACGCGCTGCTCCCGGTCGTGCCGATGTTCCACGCGAACGCGTGGGGCTACCCGTACCTCTCGGCGATGGTCGGGAGCAAGCTGGTGTTCCCGGGCCCGTTCCTCGACCCGGAGAGCCTGCTCGAGGACTTCGTCCAGGAGCAGGTGACGTGGACGGCGGGCGTGCCGACGATCTGGCTCGGCATGCTCCAGCTGCTCGACGCGAACCCCGGCAAGTGGGACCTCTCGCACATGAAGGGGATGCTCGTCGGCGGTTCCGCGGTGCCGCGCTCGATGATCGCGGGCTATCGCGAGCGGCACGGCCTGAAGGTGGTCCAGGGCTGGGGCATGACCGAGACCTCTCCGGTCGCGTCGGTGAGCGACATGATCGGCGACCTCCGTCGCACCGACATGGACACGCAATACGACTTCGTCGCGATGGCGGGCGTGCCGCTGCCGCTGGTCGAGCTGCGCGTGATGGCGGAGGGGAAAGAGGTGCCCTGGGACGCCGAGTCGATGGGCGAGCTCGAGGTGCGCGGCCCCTGGGTCGCGTCGTCGTACTACGACGACGATGAGCTGAAGGACCGCTGGACCGACGACGGCTGGTTCCGGACCGGCGACATCGTCTCGATGCACCCGAAGGGCTTCATCCAGATCAAGGACCGCTCGAAGGACGTGATCAAGTCCGGCGGCGAGTGGATCTCGTCGGTCGAGCTCGAGAACAAGATCATGGGCCATCCCGCGGTCGCCGAGGCGGCCGTGATCGCGATGCCGCACGAGAAGTGGTCGGAGCGGCCGCTCGCCGTCGTCGTGGCGAAGGAAGGGCAGAGCGTCACCGAGGAGCAGCTGCGCGAGCACCTGACCGGGCAGTGCGCGAAGTGGTGGATCCCCGACCGCTTCGAGTTCGTCGAGGAGATCCCGAAGACGGCCGTCGGGAAGTTCAAGAAGACGGCGCTGCGCGACCAGTTCGCCGACGTGCGTGCGGAGGCGCCGGAGGAGGCGCCGGTCGCGACGAGTTGAGAGCCGTCCTCCTGCGGGAGACGGGCGGACCCGAGCAGCTCGAGATCGTCGACGTCGAGGAGCCGGAACCTGCGGACGGGCAGGTGCTCGTGCGCGTGCGCGCGGCCGGGATCAACTTCCTCGACGTGCTCGTGCGGCAGGGGCGCTACCCGCAGGCCCCGCCGCTGCCGACCGTGCTCGGGTCGGAGGTTGCGGGCGAGGTCGACGGGCGGCGGGTGATGGCGCTGCCGCGGGCGGGCGGCGGCGGCTACGCCGAGTTGGTCGCCGTCGAGGAGTCGCTGCTCGTGCCGTTGCCGGACGGCGCGTCCTTCGAGGAAGGCGCGTCGTTCCTGCTCACGTTCCTGACCGCATGGATCCCGCTGACCCGTCAGCTGCCGTCGGTCGAAGGGCGGACTGTCTTGGTGCACGCCGGCGCCGGTGGGGTGGGGACCGCGTCGATCCAGGTCGCTCGGCACCTCGGCGCCCGCGTGCTGGCGACCGCGAGCACGGAGGAGAAGCGCAGCCTCGCGCGCGAGCTCGGCGCCGAGGAGGCCTACGGCTACGACGAGCTCGAGGGCGTGCGCGCCGACGTCGTCCTCGACCCGGTCGGCGGCGAGGTGTTCGCCGGCTCGATCGGGCTGCTCGAGCCGCTCGGCGTCGTCGTCGCGCTCGGGTTCGCGGGCGGCTGGTGGGAGCCGCTCGACCCCGCGCCGCTCGTCGGCCGCAACCTCGGCGTGCTCGGCTTCTACCTTGGGCGGCTGATGCGCCACCGTCCCGACGTCGTGCGCGAGGCGATCGGCGAGCTCCTCGAGCTGTGGTCTTCGGGCGCGGTGCGGCCCGTCGTGGGCGCGACGTTCCCGCTCGAGGAGGTGGCGGAGGCCCACCGGCTCGTCGAGGAGCGGCGCAGCGTGGGGAAGGTTGTCCTCGTTCCGTAGCGCGCTCGTCACGGGCGGTCGCTCCGGGATCGGCGCCGCGATCGTCGCGGCGCTCGAACGGGAGGGCTGCGACGTGCGCGTGCTCGACGTAGTCGACGGCTTCGACGTGTCCGACCCCGGCGCCTGGGAGGACGTCGGGCCGGTCGACCTAGCCTGTCTGAACGCCGGGGTCGTCACGGGCGAGCGGCTCGTGGGTCGCGTGTCCGACGAGCAGTACCGGCGGATCGTCGGCGTGAACCTCGACGGTGTGTTCTTCGGCGTGCGCCGGCTGGCGCGCGTGATGCGCGGCGGCTCGATCGTCGTCACCGCGTCGCTCGGTGGGCTGACCGGGATGGACAACGACCCGCTCTACTCGATGACGAAGCACGCCGTCGTCGGGTTCGTGCGCTCGACTGCGCCGCAGCTCGCCGAGCGCGGGATCCGGCTGAACATGGTCAACCCGGGCATCGTCGACACGCCACTGCTCGGCGACGACGGGCGCGCCGCGCTGGAGGCGGCCGGATTTCCGCTGCTGCAGCCCGAAGAAGTAGCCGAGGCGGTTCTGCTGGCGGCGCGCGACGAAGAGGTCGGACAGGCCTGGGTTGTCCAGCCGGGACGCGAGCCGCTGAAGTTCCGTTTCCCCGGCGTGCCGGGGCCGCGCGTCGAGGGCGCGGTGGGCATGAGGCCGCCGGCATGAGCGAGACCGAGCCACTCGAGCGGCGCCCGTGGGAGGAGGTAGGCGACGACGTGCCGCACGTCTGGCGAACGCTCGGCTACCGGCGACCCGTCGCGGAGCCGGGGCGCGTCGTTGTCGAGTGGGACGCCGCACCCGAGTACGCGTTCCCGAGCGAGTCCGGGCACATCGTCCACGGCGGGCTCGTGGCGACGATCCTCGACACCGCGATGGGCGGCGCGTGCTGGACGCTGCTCGGCGAGGACGAGACGTTCCTGACCGCCGAGCTGCGCACGGAGTTCCACCGCGCGGCGCGGCCGGGCACGCTGCGGGCGGACGGGCGCGTCGTGCAGCGGACGAACCGCCTGATGTTCTGCGCGGCCGAGCTCCACGACGCCGAGGGCGTGCACCTCGCCAGCGCCCGCTGCACGCAGATCCTCCGCAGCGCGCGCTGAGCCGATTTGGCGCGGCTTCAGCGGCGGTTTAGTGGGCCATTAGCGGCGCGCCGCAGGATCCGCCCATGAACCGCTCCATCCCGATCTGCGCCGTCTCGATCGTCCTTGCGGGTCTCGCCGGCTGCGGCTCCGCCGACCAGAGCAGCGAGCGACGGGCGGGGCCGTCCGACGCCTACCGGCAGGCCGCGGCCGAGGTCGATCGCGCGCAGGACACCGTCGAGCGGCTCCAAACGGCACTTGCCGTCGCCGAGGGCAACGGCGCGACGCCCGCGGACGTCGCCGCACTTCGGCGTGAGGTCATGCTCGCCGAGCGCCGCCACGTCCACGCGATCACCGCGCTGAGCGACACCGCACGCTGAGGCGCGCCTGCTTCTGGGGACAGTCCCGGGACTGTCCCCTGGCTAGCGGTCGGCGACCTTGACGAGCGCCTTGCCGCGGTTCTCGCCGTTCAGCATCCCGATGAACGCGCGCGGGGTGTTCTCGAGCCCTTCGGTCACGTGCTCGCGCCAGCGGATCTTGCCCTCGGCGACCCAGGTCGCCAGACGCACCGCCGCCTCGTCGAAGCGCGGCGCGTAGTCCGAGACGAGGAAGCCCTGCATCCGCGCGCGGAAGACGATCAGCAGCCCGGGTTGGAACGTCGGCTCCGGCCGCTCGGCGTTGTACTGCGAGATCTGCCCGCAGATCGCGATCCGCGCGCCGACGTTCAGGCGCGAGTGCACTGCGGCAGAGATCTCGCCGCCGCAGTTGTCGAAGTACACGTCGACGCCGCCCGGGCACGCGGCCTTCAGCGCCGCGCGCAGGTCCTCGTTCTTGTAGTCGATCGCGACGTCGTAGCCGTAGAGGTCGAGCAGGTCGGCGCGCTTGTCCGGCCCGCCCGCGATCCCGACTGCGCGACAGCCCGCGAGCTTCGCGATCTGCCCGACGACCTGGCCGACCGCCCCTGCCGCTCCGGAGACGACGACTGTGTCGCCAGGCCGAGGCTGCCCGACGTCGAGCAGGCCGAAGTACGCGGTCAACCCGGTCGCGCCGACGACGTGCAGCGCGAGCGTCGGCGGGTCGAGCACCTCCGGCACGCGCCGCAGCGTTCCGCCCCGCGCGACGGCGTACTCCTGCCAGCCGAGCTGCCCGACGACCAGGTCGCCTTCCGAGAACCGCGAGTCGCCGCTCTCGACGACCTCGCCGAGCGACTGCGCGGTCATCACCTCGCCCACCTGCACCGGCTTCGCGTACGAGCGAGCCTCGCTCATGCGCCCGCGCTGGTACGGGTCGACCGACGTCCAGAGCACGCGCACGAGCACCTCGCCCGGCCCCGCCTCGGGCGCGGGCGCCTCGACGAGCGCGAAGTCCGACTCGCTCGGGAAGCCCGTCGGCCGCGCGGCGAGCGTGACGACCCGGTTCGTCGCTACCCGAACCGCCACGTGCCCCCGCTCTCGAACTCCTTCAGGATCCGCCGCGCGACGACCATCCGGTGCACCTCGTCGGGCCCGTCGTAGATCCGCGCCGCGCGCGCCATCGCGTACATCGCGGCGAGCGGCGTCTCGTCCGTCAGCCCACGGGCGCCGTGCACCTGGATCGCGCGGTCGATCACGTCGTGCAGCACCTGCGCAGCGAAGAACTTGATCAGGGACACGTCGACGCGGGCTTCGTCGCCTTCGTCGATCTTGCGCGCCGCGTCGAGCGTCATCAGGCGCGATGCCTGGATCCCGGCGGCCGAGTCCGCGATCCAGTTCTGCACCGTCTGCTTGTCGGCGAGCCGCGAGCCGAACGCCTCGCGCTCGAGCGAGTACGTGCAGAGCAGCTCGAACGCGCGTTGCATCTGGCCGAGCCAGCGCATCACGTGGTGGATGCGGCCCGGCCCGAGCCGCTTCTGCGCGATCCGGAAGCCGTCGCCCGGCTCGCCGAGCGTGTTCGCGACCGGCACGCGAACGTCCCGGTACCAGACTTCGCAGTGGGTCGACCAGCCTGATCCCGCATGGCCCATGACCGGGATCGGCCGCACGACCTCGACGCCGGGCGTGTCGACGGGGACGAGGATCTGGGAAGCGCGCCCGTGCGGCGGCGCGTCCGGGTCGGTCACCGCCATCACGATCCCGAACGCCGCCCCGTCGGCGCCGGACGAGAACCACTTGTGCCCGTCGATCACCCAGTCGTCGCCGTCGCGCCGTGCGGTCGTGCGCAGCGTCGTCGGGTCGGAGCCGGGCACCTCCGGCTCGGTCATCGAGAAGAACGAGCGGATCTCTCCCGCGACGAGCGGGAAGAGCCACCGCTCCTTCTGCTCTGGCGTTCCGAACATGTGCAGGATCTCGGCGTTGCCGGCGTCGGGCGCCTGGCAGCCGAACACGAGCTGCGCGTACGTCGAGCGCCCGATCTCCTCGTTCAGGTGCGCGTAGGCGAGGAACCCCTGCCCGGTTCCGCCGGCCTCGGGCGGGACGTGCGGCGCCCAGAGGCCCGCCTCCTTCGCCCGGGCCTGGAGCGAGCGGATCAGCTCCGCGTCGTCGCCCGCAAGCCCGCGCTCGTTCGGGTAGACGTGCTCCTCCATGAACGCGCGGTAGCGCGCGCGCAGGCCGGCGAGCTCGTCGGTCGGAGTTAGGTCTGCGATCGCCATGCGGGTTAGCATCGCACGGGTGCGCCTCGGCTTCTACATGGGCTACGCGCCGCCGGGGACGAACCCGCTCGAGCTCGTCGAGCTTGCGCAGGAGGCCGAGCGGCTCGGATACGACTCGGCGTGGGCCGCGGAGGCGTGGGGGACCGACGCCGTCAGCGTCCTCGCCTGGATCGCCGCGACGACGAGCACGATCAAGATCGGCTCCGCGATCCTCCAGATCCCCGGCCGGACGCCGGCGAACACCGCGATGACGGCGGCGACGCTCGACCTGCTCTCGGGCGGCCGCTTCCTGCTCGGGCTCGGGACCTCCGGGCCGCAGGTCGTCGAGGGCTGGCACGGCGAGCCGTGGGGGAAGCCGCTCACGAAGACGCGCGAGTACGTCGAGATCGTGCGTGCCGCCCTTCGCCGCGACGTGGTCGAGCACCACGGCGAGCACTACGACATCCCCTACACCGGGCCCGGCGCGACCGGCCTCGGCAAGCCGCTGAAGCTGATGGCGCGGCCTCTGCGCGCGGAGATCCCGATCTACCTCGCGTCGATGGGGCCGAAGTCCGTCGAGCTGGCGTTCGAGATCGCCGACGGCTGGATCCCGCTCTTCTACCACCCCGAGCGCGCGCGCGAGGTCTTCCCCATGAACGGCGCCCGCGACGGGTTCGACGTCGCGCCGAGCGTCCCGGTCGTGCTGCTCGACGACGTGCAGGTTGCACGCGACGCGCTCAAGCAGTACTACGCGCTCTACATCGGCGGCATGGGCGCGCGCGGGCAGAACTTCTACAACGAGCTCTTCGCGCGTTACGGCTACGAGGACGAGGCGCGCACGATTCAGGATCTCTACCTCGACGGCAAGCAGCGCGACGCCGCCGCGGCGGTGCCCGACGCGTTCGTCGACGCGGTCGCGCTCGTCGGGCCGAAGGAGCGGATCGGGGAGCGGCTCGACGCAATCCGCGAGTCGGGTGCGACGACGCTGCTCGTCTCCGCGCGCGACCCGGCCGCGCTGCGCGCGGTCGCCGAGCTCGCGCTGTGAACGAAGCGCTCGAGGCGAAGCTCGGGCCGATCGCCTCCGCGCAGCTCCTCGCGGGCGGCGCGTCGAAGGAGGCGTGGGCGGTCGACCTCGCCGACGGCACGCAGCTCCTCGTTCGCCGCGCGAGCGTGGGCGTGATCCACAGCTTCACGCTCACGCTCGAGCAGGAGTTCCGCGTGCTCGAGGCGGCGGTCGCCGCCGGCGTGGCCGCGCCTCGACCTGTCCAGTACCTCGGTGACGTCGACGGGCACGAGGCGTTCGCGATGGAGCGGGTGCGCGGCGAGACGATCGGCAGGCGCATCGTCCGCGACCCGCCGCCGGCGCTCCCGGAGCAGCTGGCCGAGCAGCTCGCGCGCATCCATGCCGTCGAGCCGCTCGACTTCCTCCCGCGCGGCGACCCGGTCGCCCGCATGTACGACGAGCTCGACTCGGTCGGCGAGCCGCACCCGGCGATCGAGTACGGCCTGCTCTGGGTGCGCGAGCGTCTCCAGCCGCCTGCCGAGACGACCTTCTGCCACGGCGACTTCCGGATCGGAAACGTCGCGGTCGACGAGCAGGGCCTCGTCTCCGTGCTCGACTGGGAGTTCGCGCACGTCGGCGACCCCGTCGAGGACGTCGCGTGGCCGATCGTGCGCGCGTGGCGCTTCGGCGCGGACGAACGGAGGCTAGGTGGAGTCGGCGACGTCGAGCCGTACCTCGAGCGCTACAACGCGCTCACCGGCCGCGAGCTCACTTCCGAGGAGCTCGACGTCTGGGAGGTGTTCGGCAACGTCAAGTGGGCGGTCGGGTGCCTGACGCAGTGCCGGCGTCACCTGAACGGCCAGGACCGGAGCGTCGAGTACGCGGTGCTCGGCCGGCTCGCGGCGGAGATGGAGTACGAGCTGCTCCACCTGATCGAGCATGCATGACCGCCCCAACGCGCTCGAGTTGCTCGAGGCGGTGACGGAGTTCCTCTCCAGCGAGGTCCTGCCGAACGCGACGGACCACCGGCTCAAGTTCCGCACGCTCGTGGCGCTGAACGCGCTCGGGATCGCCTATCGCGAGCTCACAAGTGGCTCTGAGCCACAAGCGCCGGACCTCGACGAGCTCGCCCGGTCGATTCGCGCCGGCGAGCCGCCGCCGGACGTGCTCCAGTTGCTGAAGGCGCACGTCGCGGCCAAGCTCCGCGTCTCGAACCCGTCTTACCTCGAGAAGTACGAGTGACCCGGCGCCGGCTCTACCTGATGCGGCACGCCGACGTCGCGTACTTCGTCGACGGCGTGCCCGTGCGGCCCGACGAGGTCTCGATCACGGAGGAGGGTCGCGAGCAGGCCCGCGCCGCACGCGACGCGCTCGCGGGGATCGACCTCGACCTCGTGCTCACGAGCGGCCTGCCGCGCACGGTCGAGACCGCCGAGATCGTCGCGCCGAGCCACGAGCCCGAGCGCTGGCCCGAGCTCCGCGAGCTCGAGGGCGGCCGCCTCGGCGACGTGCCCGAGGACGAGCTCGAGGCTGCGTTCCTCGGCTTCTTCAAGGACGTGATCCCGGAGGAGACGCGCTTCCTCGGCGGCGAGACCATCGGCTCGCTGCTCGACCGCGTTCTCCCGGCCGTCGACCGCCTCCTCGCCGACACGCGCTGGGACACGGCGCTCGCCGTCCTCCACGGCGGCGTCAACCGCGCGATCCTGTCCTACGCGCTCACGGGCGGCCGCCACTACCTCGGCAACTTCGAGCAGGCGCCGGCGTGCATCAACGTCCTCGACGTCGGCACTCACTGGGTCGTGCGCGCGGTCAACGTCGCGCCGTACGATCTGCTCCACGCCCGCGGACGTCACACGACGATGGAGGAGCTATGGCAGCAGTTCCAGAGCACGTAGAGCACGACGAGGTCGTCGAGCAGCTGCGGCGCGAGGTCTCGGTCGAGACCTACGCCGAGATCCGCGAGCTGTGGAAGAAGCACTCGATCGCAGAGGACAAGCGCGACCTGCCCGGCCTGATCTCGACGCTGACGCCCGACTGCGTCTACGAGGTGAACCCGGACGGCGCGCGCTGGGAGGGACACGAGGGCGCGACGCGCTTCTACACCGAGCTGCTGACCGCCTTCCCCGACATCCACTTCGACCTCACCGACATCGTGATCGGACCGCAGGGCGTGTGCGAGTGGGCGCGCGTCACCGGCACGCAGCAGAACCGCTGGCTCGAGTACGAGCCGACGGGGGAGGCGCTGACGTGGAACGTCGTCATCCTCTTCCCGTGGGACGAGGAGCAGCGGCTGTTCAAGGGCGAGAAGGTCTACAGCGACGCGCTCTTGACCCAGGCGTCGACGCGCTGAGCGACGTCCTCCGGGATCTCCAGCGGGATGTTGTGGCCCGCGCCTTCGAGCTCGACGTACTCCGCGTTCGGTAGGCGCGCGGCGAGCATCCGCCCGTTCTCCGGCGGTACGACGACGTCCTCGCTGCCGTGGAGGACGTACGCCGGCGCGTCGATCCGCTCGACCGCGATCCCCGCCGCGTAGTAGCCGTAGCACGCCTCGAGGTGCGCCCACATCGTGTCGAGCGTCCGGCCGTCGGCGATGCGCGCGGCGATGATCTCCTCGAAGCGCTCGGGGTTCGCCTCGGGCCAGCCGGGCGCGAGCGAGAGTGGCTGCGTGACGCGCTCGTACTCGCCGACGGGTAGCTGAACCGCGGCCTCGTACGCCTCGCGGATGTGCTGCGGGCGCGGCACGCGGTCGGGCCCGCCGGCGCCGGTCCCGATCAGGAAGAGTGACCGCACGAGCTCCGGGCGCTCCAGCGCGAGCGTCAGCGAGACGTAGCCGCCCATCGAGAGGCCGACGAGGTGGCCCGCGCGGCCGTCGAGCAGCTCGGCGGCGTCCTCGGCCATCTCCGGCACCGACCGCCGCGCGGCCAGGTGCGCGAGCTCGCCGGTGCCCCGCGCCACCAGCACCCGCGCGTCCGGCAGCAGCGGCTCGACCCAGCGCCACGCCCACGGCCCCTGGCCGAGGCCGGCGATCAGCAGGATCGGCTCGCTCAGTTCAGGCGCTCGACGAGCATCGCCATGCCCTGCCCGCCGCCGACGCACATCGTCTCGAGCCCGACGTTCTTGTCGAGCGTCTCGAGGTCGTTTAGAAGCGTGCACATGATCCGCGCGCCGGTCATGCCGTACGGGTGGCCGAGCGCGATCGCGCCGCCGTGCGGGTTCAGCTTCTCGCCGAACGGATCGACACCGAGCTCACGGCAGACCGGCAGCACCTGCGCCGCGAACGCCTCGTTCAGCTCCATCACGTCGACGTCGTCGATCGTCATCCCGGACTGCGCGAGGACGTTGCGCACGGCGCCGATCGGCCCGACGCCCATGATCTCCGGCTCCACCCCGGAAACCGCCGACGCGATGATGCGCGCCCACGGCGTTAGCCCGAGCTCGTTCGCACGCGTCTCGCTCATCACGACCACGGCGGCGGCGCCGTCGTTCAAGGGGCACGAGTTGCCGGCGGTGACCTTTCCGCCGGGCTTGAAGGCGGGGTCGAGCGAGGCGAGCCTCTCGAGCGTCGAGTCGCGGCGCGGCCCGTCGTCGGCGGCGACGCCGTCCCACGGGGTGACCTCGCGCGCGAAGAAACCGGAGTCCTGCGCAGCGACCGCGCGTTCCTGGGAACGTTGCGCGTAGCGGTCCATCTCCTCGCGCGAGACGTCCCAGCGCTCGGCGACGTTCTCGGCCGTGAGGCCCATCGGGATGTAGACGTTGGCGATTGGCGCGTCGTCGCCGAACAGCTTCGGGTGGAGCTCCTCCTCGGACTTCGGGTAGCCGTCGACCTGCGTGATCGACTCGACACCCCCGGCGACGAACGCGTCCCCCTCGCCGGCCTTGATCGCGTGGAACGCCATCCGGATCGTCTGCAGCGAGGAGGCGCAGAAACGGTTGACTGTCGTCCCGGGAACCGACGCGGGCAGGCCGGCGAGCAGCGCCGCGCGGCGCGCGAGGTTCATCCCCTGCCGCTCCTGCGGAAAGCCGCAGCCGACCATGACGTCGACGATCTCCTCGCGCGGGAGCTCGGGGACGTGCTTCAGCGCCGCCTCGATCGCGAACGCGACGAGGTCGTCGGGCCGCGCGTCCACGAGCGACCCCTTGCGCGCGCGACCGATCGGCGTGCGCGTGGCTGCGACGATCACTGCTTCAGGCAAATGCGTTCTCCCCGGTCAAGGCTCGTCCGATGATCAGCTTCTGCACCTGGCTGGTGCCCTCGTACAACGTCGTAACGCGGGCATCGCGAAGATACTTCCCCACGGGGTACTCGTCCACGTAGCCGTAGCCGCCGTGCACCTGGACGGCTGCGTTGGCGGCCCGCACGGACGCCTCGCTCGCGTAGTACTTGGCCACCGAGGACTCGAGCGTGTGCTTCTCGCCGCGGTCGGCGAGCGAGGCGGCGCGCCAGGTCAGCAGGCGCGCGGCCTCGGTCTCGACCGCGATCTCGGCGAGCAGCTCCTGGACGAGCTGGAACCGCGCGATCGGCCCGCCGAACTGCGTCCGCTCCTTCGCGTAGGCGACCGACGCGTCCAGGCAGCCCTGGGCGATCCCGACGCAGCCCGCGGCGAGCGAGATCCGCCCGTCGTCGAGCGCCGACATCGCCACCTTGAAGCCCTCGCCCTCGGCGCCGAGCCGGGCCGAGTCGGGCACCCGCACGCCGTCGAGGAAGAGCTCGCCCGTGTCCTGGGCGCGCAGCCCGAGCTTGCCCTTGATCGGGCGCGCCTCGAAGCCGGGCGAGTCGGTCGGGACGACGAAGCAGGTCAGCCCGCGCGCGCCCTCGCCGCCGCTGCGTGCGAAGACAAGCGCGAAGGAGGCCCACGTGCCGAGCGTGATGAAGATCTTCTGGCCGCTGAGCAGCCAGTCGGAGCCGTCGCGCGTCGCCTTGGTCGTGAGCGACGCGGGGTCCGACCCCGAGCCTGGCTCGGTCAGCGCGTAGCAGCCGAGCGCCTCGCCGGAGCCGAGCTTCGGGATCCACTCTTCGCGCTGCTCGTCCGTACCCCAGCGCTTGATCGTCTTGCCGACGAGCCCGGTGGTCACGGAGACGATCCCGCGCACCGACGAGTCCGAGCGCCCGAGCTCCTCCATCACCAGGCAGTACGTGACCGTGTCGAGCTCCCAGCCCGCGAGGAAGCCGACCTCGGCGAGCTTCGCGACGATCCCGCGATCTAGCTCCTCGGCGCGGTCCCAGTCGCGCGCGTGCGGCGTGATCTCGCGCTCGACGAACGAGCGCGCGGTCTCGCGGACGAGCTCCTGCTCGGTCGTCAGCGCGAAGTCCATCGAAGAGGCGGGCGGGGCCGGCACAGGCCGGCCCCGCCCGAGAAACAGCTGCCTCCTACCTCGTCTTCACGAGCGGGCCGAACTCCGAGTACGACCCGTCGTTGTAGCGGGTGAGCCGCTGCTGCCGGATCGGGAACGCGCTTCCCGGCGTCGTGATGATCCTCGAGCCCCTGAGCAGCCACGGGCTCGGGATCTTCAGGTTCGCCGCGGCGTTCATCAGCGAGGCCCGCGTCGGGTTCCTGCCGGCGCGGTAGAGAGCCTGGACGAACGTGTCCGCCTTCGCCATGCCGTAGTAGAACAGGCCCTCGTTCGTCGGCTGGCCCGGCGCGTACTTCTCCATCAGGCGCTTGAAGAACCGCACCTGCGGGTCGTTCTGGTACGCCGGGGCGGCGACGTCCTTCAGGTACGTCGTCGTGACGACGCCGTTGACCGACTCCGCCGAGCCGGTCGACGCTCGTACGGCCGCCATGAACGACGGGGTCGCACCGACCGAGTTGACGAGCTTGTTCGGCCGCCAGCCGAGGCGGTACGCGGTCACGAGCGCCGTGATCGTCTCGGTCGGGGTGGCGACGACCAGGAACGTGTCCGCGCCGGAGGCGCGCAGCCTCGCCGTCGGGCCCGGGATCACGGTCGCCCCGCCCGCGCGCGGGTAGGTCTCGGTCGCGACGATGTTCCGCCCCGCCGAAGTCGAGAAGCCGGCCACGAACTCACGGCCGTAGTCGTCGTTCTGGCGCAGGACTGCGATGCGGGCGTTGGGGATGTTCTGCCGCACGTAGCGCCCCAGCAGGATGCCCTCCTGGACGTAGTCCGGCTGCCAGCCGATCGACCACCGGTTCTGCCGGTACAGCCGGCCGAACTCGCTCAGGCCGGTCGAGACGTACAGCTGCGGGACCCGCCGCTGGTTCAGGTACTGGCGAACCGCCTGCTGGTTCTCGGTGCCGAGGCCGCCGAGCATCGCGAAGACGCGGTCCTGCTCGACCGCGCGGCGGGTCTGCTGCACGGTCTGCGCCTCGTTGTACTGGTCGTCGTAGACCTTGAGCGAGATCTGGCGCCCGTACACGCCGCGCTTGCCGTCTCTCGCGCGCCGCGCGTTGATGTAGCTGAAATAGGTCCGCATGCCGGTGCCGATGCGGGCATACAGCGACGCAGGTCCGCTCAGGGGCAACGTCGTGCCGATTGTGATCGTCCTGGATGTGACGCCTGGGTCGGCCGACGGCCGAGCGATGGCGCCGGGAATTGCAACCAGGAGCACCGCCGCAGCGGCGACAACGGTCGCGAGCAACACCTTCGTCTTCATACGCCTCTCTCCTTAGGGGGTAACCCGACTCTCTGTGAGACGACTATAGACCCGCTTTGTCAGGCCGACAATGCGATTTCCGGGCCCTGCGGCGCCGTTCGGCATCAGGTAGAGGGCCAGCATCAGGATCACCCCGTAGACCACCGCGGGCACGCCCGGGGTGGTCGGATCGACGTCGTCGACGGGCAGTTGGCCCCGCTGGGCCAGGTTGACCACCGGGCCGAGGACGTCGCCGGCGTAGAGGGGGATGAACTCGACGAAGATCGCGCCCACCAGCACGCCCACGAGCGAGGCGGCTCCACCGATCACAAGCCCGGCGAGGAGCAGGATCGAGAGTGTCACGGGGAACGACCCGGGGGTGACGATGAAGTTGAGGATGGCGTAGAGCGACCCGGCCACGCCCGCGTAGAACGCCGAGACGCCGAAGGCGAGCGTCTTGTAGTGCGAGAGGCTGACCCCCGAGGAGGTCGCCGCGAGCTCGTTGTCGCGCACGGCGCGGAGAGCGCGCCCGCGTTTCCCCCCGATGAACAGGACCGCGACGACGTAGAGCAGCGCGGCGATCGCCCAGGTCGCGTAGTACTGCCACTTGTCCGGCGTGAGCCAGCTGACGGGGCTCGTCGGCAGGTCGAGGAGGATGCCCGCAGTGCCGCCGGTGAACTCGCCCATCGCGATCGCGAGCGAGGGGATGATCACGGCGAGCGCGAACGTCGCGAGGGCGAGGTAGACACCCGAGAGCCGGAGCGCGGGGAACCCGAAGAGGAAGCCGACCACGCCGGCGACGAGCCCGGCGAGCGGGAGCGTCAGAAGCTCGGGGACGCCGTGGTTCCCGGCAAGGATCCCCGTCACGTACGCGCCGATCGCCATGAAGCCGCCGTGGCCGAGCGAGATCTGGCCGGTGATCCCGGTCAGGATGCTCAGGCCGATCAGCGCGATCGCGAAGACGCCGACGTAGGAGAACTGCGTCACGCGGTACTCGCCGGTCACGTACGGGAGCGCGACGATCGCCGCCACCAGGAGGACGTAGAAGAGCCCGCGGGCGGGGGAGAAGCGGGCCATTACACGCGCCTGACGACGGCGCGGCCGAACAGGCCGGCCGGCCGGAAGAGAAGGACGAGGATGAGGACGGTGAACGCGATCGGGAGGTCGAGGTCCGAGCTGACGAACCCGACGTAGGCCCCGATCAGCGTCGTCCCGATCCCGAGCAGGAGCCCGCCGACGACCGCGCCGACCGGGCTGTCGATCCCGCCGAGCACGGCCGCCGCGAACGCGTAGATCAGAACCGCCTGCATCATCGACGGGCTCAGGAAGACGATCGGCGCGACCATCATCCCCGAGACCGCGCCGAGGGCCGCTGCGAAGCCCCAGCCGAGCGCGTACATCGTCTCGACGCGCACGCCGAGCAGGCGGCTCGACTCGGGCCCGATCGCCGCGGCTCGCATCGCCAGCCCGAGCTTGGTGAAGCGGAAGAACGCCCAGAGCACGACCACCGTCAGCAGCGTGACCACGATCACGCCGACGTCCTGCCGCGAGATCGCAACGCCGCCGATCGTGAACGGTTGGGCGCTGAACGGCCCGAGGAACGGGCGCTGCTCGGCGGACCAGATCCACGCGGCGAGACCGCTGAAGATGACGAAGAGCGCGATCGTGACGAGGATCAGCGTCAGGGGCGACGCGTGCCCGAACGGTCGGATCGCGACGCGCTCGACGACGACGCCGATCAGGAACGCGATCACGATCGTGACGAAGAACGCCGGCCAGAACGAGAAGCCGTGGTTCGTCGTGAGCGACCAGCAGATGAACGTCGTGAACATCGCCATCTCGCCCTGGGCGAAGTTGACGACGCGCGTCGTCCGGTGGATCAGGACGATCGCGAGGCCGAGGCTCCCGTAGACGGCGCCGATCGCGGTGCCGAAGACGAGCTGCTGGACGAACTCGGACCACTGGAAGAAGAGCGGCACGCCCACTAGTACCCCAGGTACGACCGTCGGATTCCCTCGTGCTCGCGGAGCTCGCGGCTCTCGCCTTCGACCGCGACGCGCCCGACCTCGAGGACGTACGCGCGCTGTGAGACGTCGAGGGCGATGTTGGCGTTCTGCTCGACGACGAGGACGGTCAGCCCCTCCTCGTCGTTCAGCTGCCGCACGACCCGGAACAGCTCCTGGACGACCATCGGCGCGAGCCCGAGGGACGGCTCGTCGAGCATCAGCAGCTTCGGCTTCGCGACCAGCGCGCGGGCGAGCGCGAGCATCTGCTGCTCGCCGCCCGACAGTGTCCCCGCCTCCTGCTCGCGCCGGTCGGTGAGCCAGGGGAAGTGCTCCGCGACGCGGTCGATGTCGGCCCGCACCTGGCGGTCCCGCCGGACGTAGGCGCCCATGCGGAGGTTCTCGTGCACGGTCAGCTCGGTCAGGATCCCGCGGCCCTCGGGCACGTGCGCGACGCCGAGCTTGGCGAGCTTGTCCGGCGACGCGCGCGAGACGTCGCGTCCCGCGTACAGGACCTGCCCGCTCTTCGCCACCGTGCCCGAGACGGCGCGCAGCGTGGTCGTCTTGCCGGCGCCGTTCGCGCCGAGCAGCGCGACGACCTCGCCCTCGTCGACGCTGAGCGAGACGCCGTGGAGCGCGACGATCGGGCCGTAGCGCGCCTCGACCTCGCGCAGCTCAAGCAGGGCGGCCAGCTTCGCTCCCTGTCTCCACCGTGCCGAGGTAGGCCTCGATCACGACGGGGTTCGCGCGTACCGCGTCCGGGGTGCCCTCGGCGATCTTCTCGCCGAAGTTGAGCACGTAGACGAGCTCGGAGACCGACATGACGAGGTTCATGTGGTGCTCGACGAGCAGGATCGTCAGCTCGAAGTCGTCCCGCATCCGGCGGATCAGCCCGACCAGCTCCCCGACCTCCTCGTGGTTGAGCCCGCCGGCGGGCTCGTCCAGCAGCAGCAGGCGCGGGCGCGAGACGAGCGCGCGAGCGACCTCGATCCGCTTCAGCGTCCCGAACGGCAGGCCGGAGGCCGGGCGCCGGGCGAGGTCGCCGTGCCCGAGGTAGTCGAGCGCCTCGAGCGCGCGCGTTCTCGCTTCCGACTCGCCGCCGCGCTGGAGGGTCGCGTGCGCGCCGACGAGGACGTTCTCGAGCACGGTCATCGTCGGGAAGAGGGCGACGTTCTGGAACGTGCGCGCGATCCCCTTGCCGACGATCTTGTACGCCGGCACCCGCAGCAGGTCCTCGCCGTCGAAGGAGACGCGCCCGGATTCGGGCTCGTACAGGCGAGTGACGACGTTGAAGAGCGTCGTCTTGCCCGCGCCGTTCGGACCGATCAGCCCGACGATCTGCCCCTGCTCGACCTCGAGCGAGACGCCGTCGAGGGCGACCAGCCCTCCGAACGTGCGTGTGACGCTGTCGAGGGAGAGCAGGGCCGCCACGGAGAGCCGCGATCCTAAGCGGAATCGTGATGTGGCTCAAACGCGGAGGCGGGGCGGGCGCTCGCGCGCCCGCCCCGCACTCGCTACGGCGCGAACACGATCCGCGCCGGGATACGGCCCGCCTCGACGTCCGCGATCGCCTCGTTGACGTCGGCGAGCGGCCGGGTCTCGCGGATCACGCGGGTCTTGCCGGCCGCGTGCAGCTCGAAGACCTCGCGCAGGTCGACTCGCGTCCCGACGATCGAGCCGACGACGGTGATCCCGTTCAGCACGGTCTCGAAGATCGGCAGCTCGATGTGGTTCTCGGCCGGCAGCGCCACGAAGACGAGCGTGCCGCCGCGGCGGAGCGAGCGATACGCCTGCTCGAACGACGCCGGGCTGACCGCGAGCGCGATCGCCTGGTCGGCTCCTCCCAGCTTCTGAATGAAGGCGGACGGATCCTCGGTGGCCGCGTTGACCGTGAACTCCGCGCCGAGCTCCTTCGCGAGCTCGAGCTTCTCGTCCACGAGGTCGACGGCGACGACGCGGCCGCCGGCGATCGCGGCGTACTGGATCGCCAAATGGCCGAGCCCGCCGACGCCGAAGACGGCGACGAGGTCGGACGAGCGCGTGCCCGCGACCTTCACGGCCTTGTACGTCGTCACGCCCGCGCAGGTGAGCGGGGCGGCGTCGAACGGATCGATGCCCTCGGGCACCTCGACGACGTAACGGGCGTACGCCTTCGCGTACTCGGCGAAGCCGCCGTCCATCGAGTAGCCCATGTTCTTCTGCTCGAGGCACAGCGTCTCCCAGCCGCTGACGCAGTACTCGCACGTCCCGCAGGCGTAGCCGAGCCACGGCATCGCGACGCGGTCGCCGACCGCGACCTCGGTCACGGCGGGCCCGACCTCCTCGACGATCCCCACGCCCTCGTGTCCCGGCGTGAACGGCGGCGACGGCTTCACGGGCCAGTCGCCGTGGGCGGCGTGGATGTCGGTGTGGCAGAGACCCGACGCCTCGACGCGGACGACGACCTCGCCGGGGCCTGCCTTCGGCCTGGGAATCGTCTCGACTTCGAGCGGACGTGTGAAGTCGTGAACGACCGCAGCGGTCATCGTCTCGGTGGTCGACGGCGCGGTGTGCGGGGTAACAACAGTGGTCGCCATCTGTCCTCCTTCGTTCGGTCGCCCCCATCGTCGTCGCCCGGGGGCCGGCCGCCATCGGCGCGCCTACCGATCACGCGTGGCGGAAACGACGGACCTCCGCACTACGCCACGCTCGCGGCCAGGGCTCCGATCGAGTATGCAACCGCGGCGGCGCCGGCGCCCACGAGCAACATCTCGAGCCCGCTGCGCACCCAGCTGAGCTTCGTCACGGCGGCCCGCGCGGCGCCGACGCAGAAGAGCGTTGCCGCGGTGAGCCCGATTGCGAGCGGGTACTGAGCAGCGTCGGCGAGAGGCACGAGGTACCCGAGCAAGGGGACCGTTCCGGCGACGACGAACGCGGCAGTGGTGGCCGCGCCGTGTCGCGCTGCCTCCCTGCGGTCGGCGCGCTCCTCGGCATCGGCGTGCGAGCGCCGGGCGAGGTAGTTGCTTGCGCCCATCGAGATGCCGTCGGCGACGAGGTTCGCGAGGCCGAGGATGACGATGACGCGAGTCGCGAGCGAGGCTCCCACGACGCCGGAGACGACGGCGAACGTCGTGATAATCCCGTCGTTCGCGCCGTAGACGAGATCGGGGAGGTAGTGGCGGACCGCTTCGCGCCCCCTCCGTGCCGCGGGCACTCTCAGGCGAGCACCCGCGGCCGGTGGACGAATCACCGAACGACGAGGACGTCGCAGGGCGCGTGGTGGAGCACGCGAGTGCTCACCGAACCGAGCATCCAGCTCTTGACCGGGCTCAGTCCTCGCGTCCCAAGGACGATCAGGTCGGCACCCTCGTTCTTCGCGGTGTCGATGATCAGGTCCGAGGGGTCGCCGCGCCGCTCGATTGCGTTCGCCTTGACGCCGCGGTCCGCCAGGATCTGCACGGCCTCGGCGAGCTCCCGCTTGCGCTCTTCGTCCTCCTCCGGCACGAGCATCGGGGCGGCTCTGCCGAACTGAGGCAGGAGCTCCGCCACGCTCACGACGGTGACCCGGTGCCCGTTCGCGAGAGCTGCCGCCTGGTCGAGCGCGCGTCGTGCGCTCTCGGACCCGTCATATGCGACGAGGATTCGATCCATGGTTTCCTCCTTTCGAGGACCCCTGTGCGCTGCCCATCGTGAGCCGCGGCCGGCCCAGGGCCATCGGGGGTGCCGCCGATCGGGGCTGCGGGAATCCCCCGACCCTTCGGGCGCCCGACGGTTGTAGGCTCGGCTCAGAAGCGAATGCCCGAGCAAGCCGCACTCGTGGTGCCGCCGGAGGCGCTCGCTGTGCTCGTCGCGGCGCTGCGCTCACGCGGCTTCGCGTGCTCGGGCCGACCGTCGAGAACGGCGCGATCGTCTACGCCTCGACGAACCCCTGCACGTGCTGGAGAGCTGCCGGACGACCCGGCGTCAGAGGCCGAGCGCGGTGACCGCGTTCTCGAATTGGTCCTCGCGGACGTAGACGATGTAGCCGAAGGCGCCGCGCGCGTCGGTCACTCCTGAGGACGCGTACACGTCGACGCCGGCGGCGAAGAGACGCTCGTGGACGCTCGCGAACGCGCCGAGCTCGTCGTCGCCCTGCACCAGGAACGCGTGGTGCGGGCCGTCGAGCTGCAGCCCCGCGGAGCGCGCCTCCGCGACCAGCTTGCCCGGGTCTTCCGGGAACAGGGAGACCTGCGCGAGCGCCGGGCCCGTCGGGACGGCGGTGAACGCAAGCAGGTTCACGCCTCGCCCGGCGAGCTGCGAGAGCACGCGGTACGCCGCGCCCAGCTCGTCGCGGACATTGGCGTAGAAATAGTCGACCGCGCGGATCGTGAACGCCACCGTCCGCGTAGCCTAGGGGTACCGTCAGCGCCGGCGCTTCGACTGCTTGGGCCTGATCACGGCGTCGTTGCTCGGGTAGAAGACGCACTCTCTGCCTTCCTCCCAGCGCACGCGGTAGTGCGGGTGCGCTGGATCGCCGAGCACCTCGAGGATCTCTCCGAGCCGCTCCGCCTCGCCGAGGCGGTGGGCCGTGATCACGACGAGATCGCCGGGTGAGGCGCGCGTCGACTCCACAGTCTCGGCCATGGTGCTCCTTTCGAACCAAGCCTGACCGCCCGCGGAGACCCGCTCATCGGGGGTAGCCACGGATCCGGGATCGGGACTTCTCCGCGTAGGCCCGGGCGTCCGCACGGGCCGACGGTTACGAACCGGTCGTCGCCGGTCTCGAGAACGACACCGACGAGATCGAGGACGAGGTCTACTGTGGGAGCCCCACGGTCTCCCGCCGGATCTACGAGCTGACGCGCGAGCCCTTCTCCCGCGCCCACGGGCGGAGGCTGCGAGAAAGCCGAGGTGTCATGGTGGTGTTCCCGGATGCCGCGTGCCGCCCCGAGCACGACGATGGCGCCATGGAGCGGATCGTCGTCGGAGTGGACGGATCGCCGGAGTCGAAGGCGGCGCTCGCCTGGGCGGGCGAGGAGGCGCGCCTGCGCGGCGATCGCGTCGTCGCCGTCCGCGTGTGCACGCCCCGCGTCGTCGCGCCCGTGCCGTGGCCCGGTGTGCCCGTGAGGATCCCGGCGCACTTGGAGATCGAGGAGGAAGCGCGCGAGGCACTCGCTGCGGACGTCGAGGCGGTCCTCGGCCCCGACCCGGACGGCAAGGTCGAGCAGCGGGTGGTGCGAGGGCTCGCCGCCGAGGCGCTCGTCGACCTCGCCTGCGACGCGAAGCTGCTCGTCGTCGGATCCCGCAGGCACGGCCGCATCGTCGGCGCAGTGCTCGGGTCGGTCAGCCGGGAGTGCGCACAGCACGCCCCGTGCCCGGTCGTGATCGTCCGGCCGAACGCCCGTCTGGCCGCTGCCTAGCGGCTGTTGCGAGCGCCTTTGCTCCGCGCGACCACAGTCGTCGCTCAGCGCGGTCGTGCGGAGCGAGTCGACCGTCTTCGGAGCGCCTTGGTCAGCTCGATGAGCACCGCGGGCGCGAGCGCGCACGCCAGGACGACAGCGAGCTCGACGCCGCCCAGCGAGACGGTCCCAAACGGCTCCTGGAGGAACGGCAGGTAGACGACCGCGCCGAGCACGAGCAGCGAGACGACGACGGCGCTCCACAGGTAGTGGTTGCGTCCGGCTCGCCAGGCCGGTGCGATGGACGAGCGCAGCGTGAAGACCAGGATGAGCTCCGCGACGCCGACGGTCGCGAAGGCCATCGTCTGCTCCGATGAGCTGTCGCCCGCCGCGAACGCTGCGAGAGCTGCGGCGCCGACCAGGAGCCCGATGCCGAGCAGGGCGAGCCACGCCGAGCCGCTGAGAAGTTCCCCTCCCGGCTCGGGCGGGACGCGCATCGTCTCGGGGCGCGCGGGCTCGCGCGAGAGCGCGACAGCCGGCAGCCCGTCCGTGAGCAGGTTGATCGTCAGGATCTGAACGACCGTCATCGGCGCGCCGGCGCCGGCCGCCACGGCCGCTGCGAACAGCACGACCTCGCCGAGGTTCGCGGAGAGGAGGAACGCCGTAAACGTGCGCACGTTGGCGAGGATCCGCCTGCCTTCGCGGATCGCCGCGACGATCGTCGAGAAGTCGTCGTCGGTGAGGACCAGGTCGGCGGCCTCGCGGGCGACGTCCGTGCCCGCGATGCCCATCGCGACCCCGACGTCGGCCTTGCGCAGCGCGGGTGCGTCGTTGACGCCGTCGCCGGTCACGGCGACGACGGCGCCGTCGTCCTGAAGGCGCTCGACGAGGTGAAGCTTGTCGCTCGGCGTCACGCGCGCGTGCACGTCGTCCTCGTCCAGGTGCAGCTCCGCGCCGATCGTCCTCGCGGTCGCCGGGTGGTCGCCCGTCACCATCTTTACGCGGATCCCGGCCGCGCGAGCTTCGGCGACCGCCTTCGGCGCGGCGGGCCGGAGCGGATCCGTGAACGCGATCAGGCCGACCGGCTCGAGCGCGTCCTCGTCGTCTCCATGTCCGACGCCGACGGCGAGCACGCGCAAGCCGCTGTCTGCCCACTCGTCGGCGGCCGATCGGAGCGGCGTCTCGGGCGCGAGCAGCACCTCCGGAGCCCCCTTCGCGAACGTCTTCGTGCCGGCGCCGTCGTCGTAGACGGTGCTCATCCGGCGGCGCGTGGGGTCGAGCGGCGTCTCGTGCACGAGCCGGCGCTCCGCCACCAGGCGGTCGCGCTCGACGCCGCGCGCCGCCGCGCCCTCGAAGAGCGCGAGGTCGAGCGGGTCGTCCGCGGAGGCGAGGACGGCCGCCTCGAGCAGCGAGCGTTCGGGCACGCCGTCGGCGGGCAGCACGCGCGCGAGCGTGAGGCGGTTCTGCGTCAGCGTCCCGGTCTTGTCAGAGCAGACGACCGTCGTCTCCCCGAGCGTCTCCACCGCGGCGAGACGGCTGACGATCGCGCCGCGGTCGGCCATCGCCCGTGCGCCCAACGCGAGCGCGATCGTGACCGTGGCGACGAGACCCTCGGGCACCGCCGCCACGGCGACCGCGACCGCGAGCAGGAACGCCTCCTGCGCGCTCTCCCCGCGGGCCAGCATCGCGCCCGTAAGCGCGACCGTCAGCAGCGCTCCGCCGATCGCGAGCGCCCGCGCGAGCGTCGCGGTTCGTCGCTGCAGCGGGGTCGGCGGGCGGCGCGCGGTCTCCGCGAGCAGCGCGATCCGCCCGAGCTCGGTCTGCGCCCCGGTCGCGACGACGAGTGCGTTCCCATGCCCGCGGACGACCGCGGTCCCCGCGTAGACCATGGACGTGCGGTCGCCGAGCGCGGCCTCGCGCTCGACAGGGTCCACCTGCTTCAGGACCGGGAGCGACTCCCCGGTCAGCGCCGACTCGTCGACGTCGAGCCCGGTGGCGGCGACGACGCGGGCGTCCGCGGCGACCCTCTCGCCCTCGCGAAGGGCCAGGAGGTCGCCGGCGACGACGTCCTCGGTCGGGATCGTCACGACGCCTCCTCCGCGCACGACGCGGGTGCTCCGGCGAAAGCGCTCGCGCAGCGCCAGCACAGCTCGTTGCGCGCCCGCTTCCTGCGAGAACCCGAGCGCGCCGTTCAGGACGACGATCGCCGCGATCGCGGCGGCCTCGAGCGTCTCGCCGATCGCCGCCGAGACGGCGGCGGCGGCGACGAGCAGCACGACGAGCGGGTCGCGGAGCTGGCGCCACGCGAGGGCCAGGTACGGCGGCCTCTCCGGGCGGGCGAGCAGGTTCGGGCCCGCGCCGGCGAGCCGCGCCGCTGCCTCCTGGGGCTCGAGCCCGCGCTCCGGATCGCCGCCGAGCTCGCGGAGGAGCTCGGCGACGTCCCCGGCGTGCGGTGTGGGCTCAGACGATGGCGGGGATGCGGAGCTGACGAGCGGGCTCCTTGCGGGGGGCGCCTGCGAGCGGCCCGATCGTAATCCGCTCGGCGACTGGGTCGAGCTCCTCGACTTCGTCGACGGAGACGATCACGTCGTGCGTGTACGTCTCCCCGAACCTGACGACGAGCCCGGCGGCGTCGCCGTCGGGCCTCAGCTCGACGGCGTCGACGAAGCCGGTCTCCCCGTCCGGGGTGAAGACGCGGAAGCCCTCGCAGTGGCGCAGCCAGTACTCCGTCTCCCAGGGGCTCTGGATCATCGTGCTCATGCGGCCTTCCTCCTCTCCCGGGTTTCGACGCGCACCGTGGGGATGAGCAGCAGCGGCAGCCGCCCGCGCTCGAGAGCGGTGCGAACGATCGCGGCGCGCCCGGGAGCAAGCCGCTGGTTCCAGCCCAGGGCGATCAGGTCGACTCCGCCCGCCTCGGCGACGTCGACGACGACGTCGTCCGGCCGGCCGACTCGAAGCGCAAGGCTGACCGAGCGCAATCCGCGCGGGCAATAGCGAGCCAGGAACTCCGTCGCCCACGCCTCCGTCTCGTGCTGCGGCTGATCGGTGAAAAGCGGCAGCGCCGACTCGTCGAGGACGTGCAGCACGAGCACGTCGACGGCCGCGTCGCGCGCGAGCTCGAGGACCCGCGCGGGGGCGAGCGACGTCTGCCTCGTTCCCTCGAGCGGCAGCAAGACCCCGCGGATGCGGCGCGACAGCGTCGCGCGCGGCGGCACGAGGACTACGGGCTTCTCGACCGCGCCGACAAGCTCGAGGGCGGTCGAGCCCAGCGGTTTGGCCTCGGACGGCTCATCCCGTGTGCCGAGCACGAGCGCCGAGACGTCGCCTCTCGCGCCCGCCGCGGCGAGTGACTGGACGACGTCCCCCGCGACAACGCTGAGTGGGATTCCCGCCTCGCGCGCAGCGGAGCTCGCCTTCGCGAAGCCGTTCGAGCGGACATGAAGCCCCTCGACCGACGCGCCGAAGAGCTGGGCGACCGCCCGTGCGGTCGTCAGAACGGGCGCCGCCGCTTCCGTGTCGCCGATCGCTGCGATCACCTTGGTCACGTCATCACTCCTCTCCATCGGAAGCCGTCGTGGTCGTAGACCGCGTGTGAGCTGTAGGCGGGGACGCCGTCGGAAACCGCGATCGGGATCGGCTGCGCGGACTCGATCACGAGCCGCTCGTGCGCGAGGTGCATGCGCACGAGCCTGCCGCGAAAACGCAGCCGCAGCTCGAGCGCGTCCCACGCGTCCGGGAGCTGCGGGTCGAGCGTCAGGACCGACCCGTTCAGGCGCACGCCGGCGAAGCCATACGCGAGCGCCTGCCAGACGCCGCCCATGGTCGCCAGGTGCAGGCCGCCGGCGGTGGTGCCCGTCAGGTCGTCGAGGTCGATCCGCGCGGCCAACCGGAGCGGCTCGAGCGCGTCGTTCGGCCGACCCGCGCGCGCGAGGAGTGCCGCGTGGATCGCCGGCGAGAGCGAGCTGCCGTGGGCCGTTCGCGGCTCGTAGAAGTCGAGGTTCGGCTGCAGCGAGCCTGGTGCGACCTCGTCGGGGACGAGGTGGTGGAGCATCAGCACGTCCGCCTGCTTGAGCACCTGCGCGCCGGCCACGCGCTCGGCGCCGAGCAGCAGGTCGGCCGCGATCGGGCGCCGCGGCGCGAGCTCGGCGATCACGAGCGGCTCGAGTCCGTAGAAGCCGGCGAACTGCTCGTAGATGCCCGTTCGCGGGTCGTAACCGTCGACGAGCGTGGTCGGCGAGCGCGCCAGCCAGCTCGGCGCGCTCGCCGCGGCTCGATGCCGCCGAAGCTCGGCCGCCCGGCGCAGGTTCCAGCGCGCCATCACGTTCGTGAACGCGTTGTCGTCGACGGGCTCGTGGTACTCGTCGGGGCCGATCACGCCGTAGATGTGCGCCGTGCCCGTCGCCGTCCCGCGCGGATGCGAGACGCCCAGTAGCGGGCCGTCTCGACGAGGAGGTCGCGGCCGGCGCCCTCGGCGAACGCGTCGTCGCCCGTCCAGTCCACGTAGCAGCACGCGCCCAGGCGACGTCGGCGACGATGTGCTCCTCGAGCTCGCCCGGTCCGGATCGCGGACGAGCGTCCGGCCTGGTCGCGTGCGCGCTGCGGGCGTGACGTCGACGCCGTCGGCGGCCGACTCCCACGCGAAGCGCGCCCCGCGCGGCCGAGCGCGCGCGCGGCGGCGCGCGCGGCGGCGAGGCGGCGGACGCGGTACTCGAGCATCGCGCGCGCGGCGGGCGGGTGGGTCGCCGCGAGGAAGGGGAGCACGAAGACGTCGCTGTCCCAGAAGACGTGGCCGCGGTAGCGCGGGCCCGGTGAGGCCCGCGGGCGCCGACGGCCGCCTCGCCGCGTCCGGCGACCGACGCCATCAGGTGGAAGAGCGCGAAGCGCACCGCGCGCTGCAGCTCCGGGTCGCCCTCGACGACGACGTCCGCCGCCTCCCAGCGGACCGGCCCACGCCGCGCGGTGCTCGCGCGAGCAGCCGCTCGAACCCTGCCGCCGCGGCTCGTGACGACCTCGAGGCTCGGCCTCGTCGACGCCGTCGACCGGTCGGCCCGGTACGCGGCGAGCCGCTCGAGGCTCGCCCGTCGTCGCGCAGCTCGCGCGCGGCTGCCGCGACAGCCGCCGCCGCTCGCACGGCTCCGGATCCAGCTGCTCCCTCGCTCCGGGCCGAGCTCGAGCTCGCGCGCACTGCGGCGTCGAGCGCGAGCCCCGCCGCAGGAAGGCCGCGTCGCCGTGCGCGCGCAGCGCCGCCGCGCCCGGGCGAGCGAGCGAGCGAGAAGACGTCGCGCGCAGGCCGCCGTCGGACGCAGAGAGCCCGTCCTGCGAGCATCGCCCGTGCGCAGATCGAGGCGCCGCGCGCCGAGTCGTCGGGCTGGCGTCGCGCGTCCAGGGCGCGTGCCAGACGCGGGCACGGCAGCAAGCGTCGGTCTGCGGCGCCGTCGCCGGTCGTAGACGCCGGACGCGAGGACCGGCGGCGCGCCGTCGGGGTGGACGACGAGCGGCGCGCCGCTCGTGCCGAGCCGTGCCGTCGGCGAGCGTGAGCAGCGACTCGTGGACGCGCTCGAGCAGGGGGTCGAGCCCATCGACCGTCGAGCGTCCAGAGCGGGTCGCCGTCGAGCTCGGGCACGTCGCCTCGCCGTCGGCGCTCGAGCTGGTCCTCGAGCACCGCGAGAAGCGCGTCGGGCCGCCGCCGAGGGCGATCACCCCGGCCGGAACGCCCCGTCGGCTCGGCGCCGACCGAGACGACCGTCGCCGCGCCGCCTCGCGGCACGAGCAGGAACGAGTCGCTGCCCGGAAGGCCGCCGAGCGGCCCGAACTCGTCGCCGGCGACGAGGACGAGCCCCGGCGCCGATCCCCGGCGCCGCGAGCTCCGCGAACACCCAGCGTGCGGAGTCGGCCTTGTCGGTGAGACCGATCTCGACGTGCTTCGCGTCGCTCGTGACCCGTGGGTCGGCGCAGTCCAGCCGCGGACGCGGCCGCCTGGCGCAGCTCGACGGCCTCGTCGAGGCCGCGCAGTCCGGCCGCCTCGCAGTCGCGTCCTCTACCGCGGCCAGAAGCTCCGCGATCCGCGCCTTCGGCGGATCGGCCCACTCCGGCTCGGGGATGAGGTCGATCTTGCGCCGGTTGAGCCGCTGCGAGACGATCTCGGCTCGCAGCCCGCGCTGCGGCCAGCTCGCGCGACCGTCGCCTCGGCCGCTGCGTCGAGCGCTCGCGTCCTCGTCCGGCAGTCGCCTCGCGGCGCAGCACGAGACGCGGGCCGGCTTCGTCGACCGCGAACACCTCCGAGCCGCGGTTGACGCAGAGGTAGAGGCGGCCCGGGCCGGCCGGGCGCGCCTGAAGCTGCCCGTCGACGTTGCCGACGTGCGTGCCGGTCACGACGCCGAGGTCGCAGCCCGTGCGCGCACAGCGCCTCGACGAGCGCGCGCACGCGCTCGGCGTCCGACTGCCGGTCGGGCACAGCGGTCCCGTCCCAGTCGAAGACGATCGCCTCGAAGCGGCGGTCGAGCGCGGCGGGAAGCTCCGCCCGCTCCGGTCGACGCTCCGAGATCGCGGCCTGAGTGACCACGACCCCAGACTTGCGCGCGGCTTCCCGGCGGGCATCCGGGAAAGCTCGCACGGGCGTTCAAGGGACTCACCGATCGTGGCGAGCCTCGAACAACTGCGGCTTTCTCCGCATTGCGGTCAGCGGGCCGCTCGATCGGCGCGAAGAACTCTTCGCCGTCCCCTGCCGGTGCGGACTGCGACGGAGGCCCACCCGCTCGCACGCGGGAGGATGTGCTCGTGCGTCCACGCGACGGCCTGATGCCGGGCGCGGTCGTGCTCACGCCGGAGGCGCGAGCACGACCGCCACGCATGCTCTCACTCGTACCGCAGCGCTTCGGCCGGGTAGATCCGCGAGGCGCGGACGGCCGGCGCCAGGGTCGTGGCAAGAGCGACGAGGTAGACGACCGTGAACACGATCGCCAGGTTCACCCACGGGACGTGGAGGGTGACCATCTCGTAGGCCGGCTGACTCGAGACGTCCGAGATCACGGTCTGGCTGACAATCAGCCCGAACACCGTCCCGACGACGATCGCCGTCAGCGCGATGAACGACGACTCGATCAGGAAGCTGAGCTGGATCATCCGGCGCCGGAACCCGATCGCTCGGAGGATCCCGATCTGCTGCCGCCGCTCGACGACGGCGCGGGCGCTGATCACGCCGAGCGCCGCGACGCCGACCACGAGCCCCAGGCCCATGAAACCCTGGATCAGGCGGTTGAAGGTCCAGCTCTCCTTGACGGCGTCCTCGAGCAGCTCCTCGAGCGCGTCCGCCTCGAGCCCGTTCGTCAGGAACGCCGACTCGAGCTTCTGCGCCTCCGCCCTCGGGTCGACGCCCTCGGCGAGGTCGAAGTAGAAGACGGTCGGCCTGGCGCGGCCGCCGAAGGACGCGCGGAGCGTCTCCTGCGAGGTCGTGATTCCCTGCATGGCGAACGGAACCTGGTCGCCGAGCACGCCGACGACCTTCAGCTTCATCGTCCGGCCGGTCTGCGGGTCGCGCACCTCGATCGGCACCGGCTCGAAGCTCCCATCCTCGAGGTAGAACCCCTTCAGCTGGAAGTCCGGCGGGACCTGTCCGGCGCCCCAGTTGTCGCGGCGCGGAGCGACGAGCCCGTCCACGATCGCGAGCCCGGGCTCCTCTGCGAGCGCCCGCCACGGGTTGGGATATCCACGCGCATGCGCGGCGAGCAGGTACGTCGTGCGGTTCGCGAACGCGTCGTCGACGCCGCGAACCGGGTAGCTCTCGAACCCCGACCCGTACTGCCCCAGCTGCCGCCCCTCCGCGGGGAGGAACGACTGCGCGGAGACGACGCGGTAGCTCGCCGGGTTCAGGCCGGGCGCGTTCGCGATCGCCTTCGCCGGGTCGTCGATCGGGCTCACGGCCGCCGACCCGGCCCGGACGTCGAAGCCTCCTCCGAACGCCTCGATGTCGTCGAACGACCGCAGGAAGGAGCCGGAGATCGTTCCCCCGACGACGAGCGTGAACACGACGAGCATGAACATCGCGAGCGTCACGCCCGTACGGAACCGGTTCCTCAGCGGATAGGCGATCGAGAGCCGTAGCACCGGCGTCAGCGAACGGATCCGGCCGAACGTGGCCGAGATGAGCCCGAGCAGGACGTCGGCGTTGTAGACGATCAGCCAGGACGCCCCGAGCACGAGCAGGATCCCGGAGACGATCCAGACGGAGAAGTTCATCCGCAGGTCGGTCCCCGCGAGCGCGTCGAGCCAGTCGAACGGAAGCAGACAGAGAACGACGATCCCGAGGCCGGCCGCGGTGTACGCGACCCGCTGGGGAACGCCGAGCACCTGGGCGACCGGGACCGCGCCGATCAGGAACACCGAGATCCCGAGGATGAACGGCATCGCCTCGGACGAATTCACCCCGGAAAACGTCATCAGCGCGCCGAGCGCCACCGCGACGAGACCGCCGATCCAGCGCCGCTTGCGCCGCTTTTGCGCGGGCGGCTCCGGAAGGTTCCGGATCGCGGTGACGATGTTCAGCCGGCTCACGCGCCACGCCGAGAGCACGACGACGACGAACGTGAGCAGCACGCCGACCGCGTACGCGACGACGAGGCTCTGGGCCTGGACGTCGTGCCTGATTTCCACGCCGGTCGTGCCGAGGGCGCTCGAGAGGATGAACACCATCCCGAACGCCACGGCAACCCCGATCGCGGCACCGACCGCAGCGGCCAGCAGGTCGTACGTCAGCCCTTCGTAGACGTACATCTGGATCAGGTGCCCGCGCCGCGTACCGACGGCCCTCGCAATGCCCAGCTCCCCGCGGCGCTCTGCTGCGAGCATCACGAAGATCAGGAAGATGAGCAGGAAGCCGGCGAAGATCGAGAAGGTGCCGAACGTGGTGAAGAGCGACATGAACGCGTTGCCCTGCTCGTCGGCCGCCTCGAGCGCGTCCCGCTTGACCGGGTCGAGCTCGAGCCCGTAGCGCTCGAGCGTCGGAGCGAGCAGCGTTGCGATCTCGTCGGTGTACTGCACGCCGCTCGTCTCGTCGCCGACGTTCGAGATCAGGATGTGCTTCACCTGGCCGGGCTGGCCGAGGAGCGTCTGTGCCGTCGGCAGGTTCGTGAGCAGTGCCGCCCCGTCGGTGCCGGTGCCGTCGAAGCGGACGATCGCCTTGATGCGAACGCGCATCGAGCGGTCGCCCGCGAGCAGGCGTAGCCGGTCGCCGCCTCGTGCGAGCAGCTCCTCGGCCGCTTCCTCGTTCATGTAGACCTGGTCCGGCTGAAGGTCGTCGAGCCTGACGACGAGTCCGTTGACCGTCCGGATCGAGCCGAACGCGGCGAGGTTCGGCCCGGTGCTGGCAAAGAGCGTGACGCGCGGCTCGTTCTGCCGGGCGCTCACGTTCTGCACGGCGACCGGCTCGATGATCGCCGGCGCGACGCCGTCGAATCGGTCGGAGCGAAGCAGCTCGTGCGTGATGCGAGGCACGACGTCCTCGCTGAAGTACTCGACGCCGGTCGCCTCGCCGAGCGGGACCATCGTCTCGACCTCCGCGCCCTTGACCGAGACGAGCTCGTCGGTCGCGCCGAGAGACTCGATCGCCGACGTGCGGATCGTGTGGCTCATCGTGTCGCCGGACGCGAGCGCCGAGGCGATGATCGTCGTCCCGAGCATGAGCCCGCCGACGATCAGCGCGGTGCGCGCGCGCCGCCGCGTTGACGTTGCGCACGCCGAGCTTGAAGAAGACGCGGTTGCGGATCGCGAGGGCGGCGACCACGCGACGACGACTGCCAGTGCGATTGCGAGGACCGCGGCGAGCGGCCCCATCGGTATGCCGAACAGCTCTTGCATCGCAACCCCTCCTCTACGCGTGCACGGGCTCGGCGGGGAGCCGGTCCGGCATCTCGGTCAGGAGCTCGTGCCCGACGACCTCGCCGTCCATCATCCGGACGAGGCGGTCGGCCGTGTGGCCGACGCTCGAGTCGTGCGTGACGATCACGAACGTCAGGCCGCGCTCGAGGTTCAGCCGGCGCATCAGCTGGCTGATCTCGGCGGCGTTCTCGCTGTCGAGGTCGCCGGTCGGCTCGTCGGCCCACACGATCGCCGGGTCGTTGACGAGCGAGCGCGCGATCGTCACGCGCTGGCGCTCGCCTCCGGACAGCTCGTCGGGGACGTGCTCGGCGCGGGCGGCCAGCCCGACCAGGTCGAGCGCGGCAAGCGCCTTGCGACGCGCCTCCTTCGCGTGGACTCGCGCGACGAGCAGCGGCAGCTCGACGTTCTCGACCGCCGTCAGCACGGGCATCAGGTTGTAGAACTGGAAGACGAAGCCCATCCGCCGCGCGCGGTAGTCGGTGCGGGCGCGGTCGGACAGCTTCGAGAGCGCGACGCCCTCGATCAGGATCTCGCCGCCGTCGACGGCGTCGAGCCCGGAGAGGCAGTTGAGGAGCGTCGTCTTGCCGCAGCCGCTCGGTCCCATGATCGAGACCATCTCGCCGCGGCGGATCGTCAGGTCGACGCTGTTCAGCGCGTTGACCTGCACCTTGCCGGTGTCGTAGGTCTTCGAGACGCCGCGCGCCTCGATGATCGCTTCGCCGTTCATCGTCCCTCCGTCAGCTTGCGTAGTCGGTCGCTCAGCTCGCCGAGGGTCCCCGGGCCGTCGAGGCTCCCGATCAGCAGGTGTCGCGAACCCTGGAGCTCGACGACGAGTCCGCGGCTACCGTTCGTGCGGAGAACGTCGACGCGGTCGATCGCCGTGTACGGCACCTCGCTCACGGTCTCGGCGCGACCGGCTCCACGGCCCTCGAGGCGAAGCCCGTCTGGGCCCACTTCGGCGTGGCCGACAAAACGGGCGTCGCCTTCCTGCCAAGTGACGGCGTAGGTGTTGACCTCGGTCATGTGCCCATCGTCGGGTGCCGGGCGCGCCTGGGCATCGGGAGAACGCCCGGGGAACTGTGCGGGAAAGCCGCAACCGGCAGCTCGGCGGATTCGCCAAGATCAGCGCTGTGAGCGCGCTCCTCGATCGGCCGCTCGACGTGATCCTGCGCGACGGCGCGACGCTGCGGCTGCGCTCGCCGGTGCCCGAGGACGCGAAGGCTCTACTGGACTTCTTCCGTGGCCTCTCGGAACAGAGCCTGTACCGGCGGTTTCACGGCTACCCGCAGCTCGACCCCCACCTCGTCGAGCCGTTGGTCTCGGCCGACGGGCGCGAGGCCGCTGCGCTCGTCGGCGCGATCGACGACAGGATCGTCGCCGTCGCGAACTTCGTGCGGCTGCGAGATCCGACCGCTGCGGAGGTTGCCTTCGCCGTCGCCGACGAGCACCAGCGGCGAGGGATCGGAACGCGGCTGCTCGAGCAGCTCGCGGCGCTTGCGGGCGCGCTCGGCATCGAGCATTTCGTCGCCGACGTGCTGTCGGACAACCGCGGGATGCTCGGCGTCTTCGAGGCAGTCGGCTTCGAGGTCACGCGCGAGGTCGGCGGCGGCGAGGTCGAGCTGACGTTCCCGATCACGCCGACGGAGCGGTACCTCGAGTCGGTCGCGAGCCGCGACCACCTGGCGGTCGTCGCCTCGCTGAGACCGTTCTTCGAGCCTGGGACGGTGGCGGTCCTCGGTGCCTCGCCGCGCCGCGGATCGATCGGCGGCGAGCTGTTCCGCAACATCCTCGAGGCCGACTTCGTCGGCGCTGCCTACCCGGTCAACCGCGAGGGCGACTCGGTGGCGGGCGTCAAGGGCTACGCGTCGATCGCGGAGATCCCCGACACGGTCGAGCTCGCGGTCGTCTGCGTCCCCGGCGAGCACGTGCTGGCTGCCGCGGAGGACGCCATGCGCAAGGGTGTTCGCGCGCTCTGCGTGATCTCGGCCGGCTTCGCCGAGATCGGCGCCGAAGGCGCGGAGCGTCAGGAGCGTCTGCTCGCTCTCGTGCGCGCGCACGGCGCGCGGCTGATCGGCCCGAACTGCCTCGGCGTGGCGTCCGCGTCGGCGCGCCTGAACGCGACCTTCGCGGCGCAAGGCCCCGCGCTGGGGCTCGATCGGCTTCTCGTCGCAGAGCGGCGCGCTCGGCCTCGCGCTGATCGAGGCCGCAGAAGCGCGGGGGATCGGCCTCTCGGCGTTCGTCTCGATCGGGAACAAGGCCGACGTCTCGTCGAACGACCTGCTCGAGCGGTTCGAGGTGGACGACAGCGACGAACCTGATCGCGCTCTACCTCGAGTCCTTCGGGAACCCACGCAAGTTCGCCCGCATCGCAGGACGCGTGTCGCGCTCGAAGCCGATCCTCGCGCTCAAGAGCGGACGCACCTCGGCGGGTGCGAAGGCGGCGGGGTCGCACACCGCCGCGCTGACGAGCTCGGACGCCGCGGCCGCTGCGCTCTTCCATCAGGCGGGCGTGATCCGAGCCGAGACGCTCGAGGAGCTGGTCGACGTCTCGGTGCTGCTCTCGTCGCAGCCGCTGCCGCGAGGCCGCCGGGTCGCGATCGTCACGAACGCGGGCGGGCTCGGCATCCTCGCCGCCGACGCGTGCGACGCGGCCGGCCTCGAGCTGCCGACGCTCGCGGACGAGACGGTCGCGCAGCTCGCCGCGATGCTTCCCGCCGAGGCGAGCGTCGCGAATCCGGTCGACATGCTCGGCTCGGCGACGGCCGCGATCTACGAGACCGTCCTGCCCGTCGTGCTCGCCGATCACGGTGTCGACGCCGTCCTCGTCCTGTTCGTCCCGCCGGTGACCGCGACTGCCGACGAGGTCGCGGTCGCGGTCGCCGCGAGTCGCCGAGGACGCCGAGAAGCCCGTCCTCTCGGCGGTGATGGACGCGCAGGGCATCCCGGCTGCGCTCATGGGCGCGCGCGTGGCGACGTTCACCTATCCGGAGTCCGCCGCGCGGGCGCTCGGTCATGCGGCCGCGCGTGCCGAGTGGCTGCGACGCCCGGTCGGCGTCGTCCCCGAGGTCACGGCGATCGACGCCTCGACCGCGCGCCGGGTCGTGGGCGACGCGCTTCGCCGCGGCGCCGACGTGTGGCTCGAGGCGGACGAGGCCCGCGCGCTCCTCGTCGCGTACGGGATCCCGCGTGGTCGACCAACGCGTGGCCGGGACGCCCGAGGAGGCCGCGCAGGCGGCCGCCGAGCTCGGTTTCCCGGTCGTCGTCAAGACGGCCCTCGCCGGCGCGCACAAGACGGAGACCGGCGGCGTCGTCCTCGGACCTCGGGACCGAGCAGGACGCCCGCGACGCCGCCGCGCGAATCGGCGTGCCCCGTGCTCGTACAGCCCATGCTCAGCGGGAGTGCGGAGCTGCTCGCCGGGCTCGTCCAGGACGAGCTCTTCGGCCCACTGGTCGCGCTCGGTCCCGGCGGCGTGTTCGCCGAGCTGATCGGGGACGCCGGCGTTCGGATCGCGCCGCTCACCGACGTCGACGCGCGAGAGCTCGCCACCGAGGGGAAGACGGGCGCGCTCGTCCGCGGGTACCGCGGCAAGCCGGCCGCAGACGCCGACGCCGTCGTCGACGTCCTCCACCGGCTGTCGTCGCTGGGCGTGGACCTGCCGGAGGTCGCCGAGCTCGACCTCAATCCCGTGCTCGCCGTCCCGGACGGCTGCGTCGCGGTCGACGCGCGCGTCCGCGTTGCGCGCGGTCGAGGTCTCGCACCGCGCCAAGACGTGGTAGTTCGCGCGTTCAGGGCTTGCGCGGCTTCGCCAGCTCGGGCGCGTGCTGCCGGCCGAGGTCGACCGCCAACGCGAAGAGCAACGAGCCGGCCCAGAAGTTGACCGGGTCGAACAGGAGCGGCTCCTCGTCGCCGACGAGGTTCCAGATCAACCAGACGACGAACCAGAAGAGCGTCATTCGCGTTCCTCCTCTCCGTGGGTCGCTGCGAGCGTGTGTGCGCGGGCGATGCTCTGCGCATCCGGGTCACCCCCGACGGCGGTCGCGGGGCTCGCCGATTCGCCGCCCCTGGCCATCTGCCAACCTGTTGGCGATGTCCGGCGCCAGCCACGTCTTCCAGCGCGTCGTCTGCGGGGCGAACGGGTCGGAGCCGTCGGCGGCTGCGGTCGCGCTGGCCGCCCGCGTCGTGGCCGACAAAGGCTCGCTCACGCTCGTGACGGTCGACGACGTGGCGATCGCCGTCCACGCCGGCTGGGCGATGTCCCGAGTGGCTGAGCAGCTCGCGCAGGAGGCGATCGCGGCGAGCGAGGAAGCGCAGATCGCGTCGTCACCGCTGCACGAGGCCGAGACTCGCCTGCTGGAGGGCAATCCGCTCGACGTGCTGCGCGCCGAGATCGACCGCGTGGACGCCTCTCTCGTCGTCGTCGGATCGCGCGAACAGAGCCGCGCCGTCGGAATCGCGCTCGGCTCCGTGACCACGCACCTGCTGCACGAGGCGCCCTGCTCGGTGCTCGTCGCGCGCTCGCCACGGGAGCTCGAGCAGCTGGCCGCGGACGATCGTCGCGGGCGTCGACGGCTCGCCCGGCTCCGCGCTCGCGCTCGCGGCCGCACAGGACCTGGCGAGTCGCCGCGGCAGCAGCGTTCGTGTCGTCGCGGCCACCCGAGAGCCGCAGCTCGACCTCGATGCGGCTCGTGCGCTCGCGCCCGACGCTCGAGGAGCGCGACGAACGCGTCCTCGACCTGCTGCACACGATCTCCGAGGAGGCCGACCTGGTCGTCGTCGGCAGCCGGGGGCTCCGCGGGATCCGCGCGCTCGGCAGCGTGTCGGAACGCGTCGCGCACGAGGCGCTCTGCCCGGTGCTCGTCGTCCGGGGCGGCGATGACTAGCGCTTCGGCTCCGGCGCTCGACGCCCATCCGCTCGCCGACGAGGAGCTTCGCCTCCTCGACGCGTACTGGCGCGCCGCGAACTACCTCTCGGTGGGACAGATCTATCTGCTGGACAACCCACTCCTGCGCGAGCCGCTTCGGCTCGAGCACGTCAAGCCTCGGCTCCTCGGGCATTGGGGAACGACACCCGGCTTGAACCTGATCTACGCGCACATGAACCGCGCGATCACCGCGCACGGCCTGAACGCGATCTTCGTCGCCGGTCCCGGACACGGCGGGCCTGCGCTCGTGGCGAACACCTACCTCGAGGGAACGTACTCGGAGATCTACCCGTGCATCGGCCGCGACGAGGACGGGCTGCGCCGGCTCTTCCGGCAGTTCTCGTTTCCCGGCGGCGTGCCGAGCCACGTCGCCCCGGAGACCCCGGGCTCGATCCACGAGGGCGGCGAGCTCGGCTACGCGCTCGTGCACGCCTACGGCGCTGCGTTCGACAACCCAGACCTGCTCGTCTGCTGCGTCGTCGGCGACGGCGAGGCGGAGACGGGACCGCTCGCGGCGAGCTGGCACTCGAACAAGTTCGTCGATCCGCGTCGCGACGGTGTCGTCCTGCCCATCCTGCACCTGAACGGGTTCAAGATCGCGAACCCGACCGTGCTCGCACGGATTCCGGAGGACGAGCTCGCCGAGCTGCTGCGCGGCTACGGTCACGAGCCGTACTTCGTGACCGGCGACGAGCCGGCCAAGGTGCATCAGCTGCTGGCAGCGACGCTCGACGCGATCGTCGCCGAGCTTGCGGACATCCGCGGCTCGCGCGGCCGGCCCCGCTGGCCGATGATCGTCCTGCGAACGCCGAAGGGCTGGACCGGCCCCGGCGAGGGGACGCCGCGCTCCCACCAGGTGCCGCTCGCGCAGCTCGCCGACGAGCCCGAGCATCTCGCGGAGCTGGAGCGCTGGCTGCGGAGCTATCGCCCGGAGGAGCTGTTCGACGAGCGCGGGACCCTGATCGCCGAGCTGGCCGACCTCGCCCCGCGCGGCGACCGGCGGATGGGCGCCAACCCGCACGCGAACGGCGGCGCGCTCCTGCGCGACCTCGACCTCCCCGACTTCCGCGACTACGCCGTCGACGTGCCGGCGCCGGCGCGCACGTCGAGCGAGGCGACGCGTGTGCTGGGCGAATTTCTGCGCGACGTCGTACGCCGCAACCCGGAGACGTTTCGAGTCTTCGGTCCCGACGAGACCGCGTCGAACCGCCTCGGTGCGGTCTTCGAGGCGACCGATCGCGGGTGGAGCGCCGAGGTCAAGCCGGGCGACGACCACCTCGCGCCGGACGGGCGGGTCCTCGAGATTCTCAGCGAGCACCTCTGCCAGGGCTGGCTCGAGGGCTACCTGCTCACGGGCCGCCACGGCCTCTTCAACTGCTACGAGGCGTTCATCCACATCATCGACTCGATGTTCAACCAGCACGCGAAGTGGTTGAAGGTCACGCGCGAGATCCCGTGGCGTCGCCCGATCGCCTCGCTCAACTACCTGCTCACGTCGCACGTGTGGCGCCAGGACCACAACGGCTTCTCGCACCAGGACCCCGGCTTCATCGACCACGTCGTGAACAAGAAGGCGGAGATCATCCGCGTCTACCTGCCGCCCGACGCGAACTGCCTGCTCTCCGTCGCCGACCACTGCCTGCGCTCGCGCGACTACGTGAACGTGATCGTGGCGGGCAAGCAGCCGGCGCTCGACTACCTGACGATGGACGAGGCGATCCTGCACTGCACGCGCGGGATCGGGATCTGGGACTGGGCGAGCAACGACGACGGCGGAGAGCCCGACGTCGTGCTCGGGTGCGCCGGCGACGTCCCCACGCTCGAGACGCTCGCGGCGGCGGCGCTGCTGCGCCGGCACCTGCCGGACCTGAAGGTGCGCGTGGTCAACGTCGTCGACCTGATGCGGCTCCAGCCGGAGCGCGAGCATCCGCACGGCCTTCCCGACGCCGAGTTCGACGCGCTCTTCACGACCAGCCGCCCGATCGTCTTCGCCTACCACGGCTACCCGTGGCTGATCCACCGGCTCACGTACCGCCGCACCAACCACGCGAACATGCACGTGCGGGGCTACAAGGAAGAGGGGACGACGACGACGCCGTTCGACATGGTGATGCTGAACGACATGGACCGGTTCCACCTCGTCATCGACGTGATCGACCGGGTGCCCGGGCTCGGGCCGCGCGCCGCGCACCTGCGGCAGACGATGGTCGACGAGCGGTTGCGTCACCGGGCGTACACGCGCGAGGTCGGCGACGACATGCCTGATGTCCGCAACTGGACGTGGCAGGAAGCCGGGAGTACGCCCGTGGACTCGCTCGCGCCCGAGCCGCCGCGCTGACGCCGTTGCGCGTGCTCGCCGTCAACGCGGGCTCGACCAGCCTGAAGCTCCACCTCGTCGACGGCGACGACGTCGACGCGCGTCGAGGAGCTCGTCGACGCCGACGCGGTCGGTCATCGGGTCGTCCACGGCGGCGACCGCTTCCGCGAGCCGGTGCTGATCGACGACGAGGTCGTGCGCGCGATCGACGAGCTCTCCGCGATCGCGCCGCTGCACAACACGCCCGCGCTCGCGGCGATTCGCGCCGCGCGCAGCGAGCTCGCGGACGTTCCGCACGTCGCCGTCTTCGACACCGCCTTCCACGCGACGATGCCGCCGCGGGCGACGACGTATGCCGTTCCCGCGCGCTGGCGCGATGAGTGGGGCGTGCGCCGCTACGGCTTCCACGGCCTCTCGGTCGAGTGGGTCGCGGAGCAGGTTCCGGTGCCGCGGCTGGTCGTCTGCCACCTGGGCGGCGGCTGCTCGATCACGGCGGTGCGCGACGGGCGCTCGATCGACACGACGATGGGCTTCAGTCCGCTCGAAGGAGTGCCGATGGCCACCCGCTCCGGCTCCGTCGACCCGGGCGCGCTCCTCCATCTGCTGCGGCAGCGCGGGCTCACGCCGGACGAGCTCGACCACGCGCTCGAGCACGAGTCGGGCCTGCTCGCGCTCGGCGGCTCGACCGACCCCCGCGAGCTCGAAGGCACCCTGGCGCTCGACGTCTTCACCTACCGCGTGGCGACCGCAGTCGGGGCGATGTCGGTCGCCCTCGGCGGTCTCGACGCGCTCGCGTTCACCGGCGGCGTGGGCGAGGGCTCGGCAGCGGTGCGGGAACGCGTCTGCGTACGGCTCTCCTTCCTGGGCGACGTTCGCCGTGCACGTCGTCCCGGCGCGCGAGGAGCTCGTGCTCGCCCGCGCCGTGCGGCGGCTGCTCTGAGGCCTGATCAGAAGCCGAGCCCGACGTCCGAGCTCTGGCGCTCGGCCAGCGCGCGCGCGCGCGCATGCCGACGAGCCCGACCGGCCGCTCGCCCTCGACGACCGGTAGGTGGTGGATCGCGTGCTCGTGCATCAGCCGGAGCGCGCTACGCGACCGACGCGTCGGCGCGCACCGCGACCGGCTCGGCGGTCATCCACTCGCGGACGCGTGCTTCGCTCGAGTGGACGCGCCCTGCGAACGCGCGCAGCAGGTCCCGCGAGGTGAGGATGCCGATCAGCCGGCCGTTGTCGGCGACGACGGCCGAGCCGAAGTCGATCGAGCTCATCCGCTCGGCCACCTCGCCGAGCGTGTCCTCCGGCGCGACGACGAGGAGCTCCCTCGACATCACGTCGCCGACGCGTGCCGACACGTCCTCCGCGTCGTCCCCGACGTAGGGACGCGCGAGGAGCTCATCGGGCCGGAGCTCGCGCTCGATCGCGAGCACGTCCTGCTCCGGAGCCTCTTCGCGCTCCCCCGAGACCTCGCGCGAGAAACGGAGCCAGGTACTGGCCGACGATCTTGGCCGGCGGCCACCAGAGCGGCTCGACGCTTGCGGCGCTCGGGCCTGCGGCGGCGACGTCGCGTCTGAGGTAACGCGGGGCACCGCCCGTCAGCAGCAGGCCGCGCAGGACGGGACGGAAGGGCTGCGGCTCGAGCGCGGCGCCCGCGGCGGCCGCGATCGCCTCCGCGGCGGCGACGGCCTGCTGCGCCGCGATCCCGCCCTGCTTGACTGGGAACCGCGTGATGTCGCCCGCCGCGTACACGTCTCCGAGGCCCTCCACGCGGCCGTGGGCGTCGACCGGGACGAACCCGTCGCGCGTCTGCGGCACGCCGTCGATTCGCTGCCCGACGAGCGTCGGCAGCGCGATCACACAGTCGGCCTCGAGCGACTTCGACGGCAGCAGGCGGAGCTCGCCGTCGCGGAGTTCCTGCGCGAAGAACCCGGTGTGCAGCGCGATCCCGCGTTCCTCGAGCAGGGTTCTCATCGCTTCGCTCGCCTCTTGGCCGAACAGCAGCAGCGGCTCGTCCTCCGGCGTGACGAGCGCCAGCTCGAGCTCGCGGCGCGCGTCTTCGGCGTGCGCGCGGAGCATCAGCGCGAGCTCGTAGGCCGGCAGCGACCACGCTGCACCCACCGGCACCACGACGGCGACGCGCGCGACCTCGCCCGCGTCGATCCTCGCCGCCACGTCGGCGACGAGGGGCGTGTCGGCGGGGCCGCGGAACGTCAGCGCGCCCGCCACCGCCGGCCGCGGCAGGACGCCGCACGCGAGCAGCAGCGAGTCGTACGGCAGGTTGTCGCCGGCAGCGGTTCCCGCGAAGCGGCTGTTCGCGTAGACGTGCGTGATCGCGCCGACCGTGAAGAGCGCGCCCGCGCGGTTCGCCAGCTCGGCGAGGTCGAACGAGGGCACCTGGCCGCCGCCGAACGGCTCGGACACCGCCAGCGGGCGGTACCAGAAGCGCGGCTCGGGCGCGACGAGCTCGACGTCGACGAGGTCGGCGGCGAGCTGCTGGAGCGCAAGCGCCGCTTCGAGTGCGGCGACGCCGCCGCCGGCGATCACGACGTGCTTGCGTTCACTCATGAGCGGCACGATGGCCCGCCATCGGGTCTTGCCTCATCCGCGTCTCCGCGACGAGCCGTGCGGAGAACTACTGATCCTCGAGCAGCCCGTGCGCGAGGGCGTAGCGAACGAGCTCCGCCCGGGTGCCGAGCCCGAGCTTCTGCATGATGTGCGCGCGGTGCGACTCGGCGGTCCGCACCGAGATGTAGAGCATCTTCGCGATCTCCTGGTTCGTGTGCCCGAGGGCGAGCAGGCGCAGCACCTCGCGCTCGCGCTCCGAGAGCGGGTCGGATTCGTGCTCCTCGCGCTCGCGCGCCTCGGACTCGATCATCCGCGCGCCGAGGGCGGGGTGGAGGTACCGCCGCCCGTCCGCGACCTCGCGCACCGCCTCGACGACGTCCGTGTCGGCGGCCTCCTTGAGCACGTAGCCGCTCGCGCCGGCAGAGAAGGCCTCGCGGACGTAGCGCGGGTCGTCCTGCATCGAGAGGACGAGCACCTTGGCGTCCGGCGCCTCGTGGAGCACGAGCGGCGTGCCTTCGATCCCGCTCGCGCCGGGCATGACGACGTCCATCACGATCACGTCGGGCTTCTGCGCGCGCGCCTCGAAGACGGCGTCGCGGACGCTGCCGGCCTCCGCCACGACCTCGATGTCGTCCTCCGCCTCGAGCACGCGCCTGAGGCCCGCGCGCACGACGGCGTGGTCGTCGACGAGGACGACGCGGATCACCGCAGCGGGACCTCGGCGACGATCGACGTTCCCCGGTCCGCCGCCGACTCGACGGTGAGGCGGCCGTCGAGGAGCGCGATCCGCTCCCGCATCCCGACGATGCCGAGGCCGCCGTCGCGGGTCTCGTCCGCGCGAGAAGCCGACGCCGTCGTCCTCGATCACCGCGGCGACCGAGTCGCGCTTGCGGGTCACGAGCACGCTCACGCGCGAGGCCCGGGCGTGCTTGATCACGTTCGTCAGCGCCTCCTGGACGATCCGGTAGAGGGCGGTCTCGATCGGCGGCGGCAGCCGTTCCTCGCCCAGCACCGCCTCGAGCTCGACCGGGATGGCCGTCTGCTCGGAGAAGGTCTCGGTCAGGCGCTCGAGCGCGGGCACGAGCCCGAAGTCGTCGAGCGCCTTCGGGCGCAGCTCGACGGCCAGGCGCCGGACGTCGTGGAGTGTGTCGACGAGCAGCTCGCGCAGGCGCGCGGTCGCCTCGCGCGCCCGAGCCTCGTCCTTGGCCTCCTCGACCGCTCGCAGGCCGAGCAGCATCGAGGTGAGCGCCTGGCCGGTCTCGTCGTGGAGCTCGCGCGCCAACCGGCGCCGTTCGAGCTCCTGCGCGTCGACGACACGCGCGACCGCGTCCCGCGCGACGCGCGTCGAGAGGTCGGCGGCGACCGCGGCGCGTGCGGCGAAGGTCTCGGCGAGGCGCTGGTCCTCCTGCGTGAAGCGGGGGTCGGCGCCGCGCTTGTCGTGGGCGACGATGATCCCGATCGGCTCGCCGCGCACGAGCAGCGGGACGTACAAGCCGGTCGACGCCCCAACCTTGCGCGTTACGCCGTGGGCGACCTCCGGGTCGTCGAGCAGCGAGTCGACGCGCTCGCTGTGCCCGCGCTCGACCACCGTGGCGCTCTTCGAGCTCGCAGGGAGCTCCTCGCCGACGAGCGCCTCGGCTCCGTCTCCGGCCGCTGCCCGCACGATTAGGTGGTCGCCGCTCGGGAGCGCGATGAAGACGTTGGCCGCACCGAGCAGGTCGCGCACGCGGTCGGCGACGAGCTGAAGGAGCCGTGGCAGCTCGATCTCGCTCGAGAGCGCGTTCCCCACCTCGATCAGCGACTCGAGGTGGCGGGACCAGCGCGTCGTGGACTCGTACAGCCGCGCGTTCTCGATCGCGACCGCGGCCTGCGCGGCGAGCAGTGTGATCGTGTCCTCGTCCTCGGCGCTGAACTCGCCGTCGCGCTTCTCCGTCAGGTAGAGGTTTCCGTACGCCGCTCCACGGAGCAGGATCGGCACCCCCAGGAACGTCGTCATCGGCGGGTGGTGCGGCGGGAAGCCGACCGAGTCGGCGTGCGCGGTCAGGTCGCGCAGGCGCAACGGCTTCGCCTCGCGGATCAGCGTCCCGAGCAGGCCGCGGCCGTGCGGGTCCTCGCCGATCAGGGTCCGAGTCTGCTCGTCGAGGCCGATCACGAGGAAGCGCTCCAGGCCGGTGCCGCCGGGGTCGATCACTCCGAGCGCCGCGTAGCGCGCGTCCGTCAGGCTCGCGGCCGCCTCGAGGATCCGCTGGAGCACCGCGTCGAGGGAGAGCTCGGAGCTGACCGCGATGCCCGCATCGACGAGCGCCTTGAACCGCGACTCCACGCGCCCATTATCCGAGCAACGCGGAAGGGCGGCCGAAGCCGCCCTTCGCGCGCGAGCGGAGTCGCCGCTCAGCCGGTCGCCGCGGCCGTGTGCCGCGTCGAGGTCTGCGAGGCGCTCGCCTCGGTCTTGCGGAGCGCACCGCCGATCGCGAGCACGAGGAACCCGATGCCCGTGAGCAGCAGGGCGACGCCGACGACGATCCCGAACAGCGAGAGCTGCTCGGCCATGTACGACATGTTCAGCGCCGTCGACAGCGCCGTCTCGGTCACCCACATGTTGCGGAGGCCGTTCTCCACGGGGCGGCCGTCTGGCGTCTTCGCCGCCGCCGCCTCGTCGCTCGTGTCCTCACCCGACGGCGGTCAGGAAGCGGCCCATCTCGGCGTACCGCTCGCCCTCCGTCGCCTCCAGGGTGTGGAACTCCATGATGCTTGGCGAACTGCTTCGCCTCGGCGCCCGTCGTGATCTCCTGCCCGGGCTGGAGCTTGCCGTTCGTGATCTCGGCCGCGTCGTCGCCGGCGGTGATCTTCTGCGCCGCGAGCGCGTCCCGGACCTCGTTGCGTCCGTTGATGCCCATCACGATCGCGGCGACGCCGAAGGCGATCAGCACGGCGCCGGCGATCCATCCACCGTATTCGAAGAGCTTGCGGGTCATGGCGACTCCTTTCGCGTCTCTCTGCACTTTGCCTGCGCAGTGTCGGCGCCGCATCGCCGCAGGCCATCGGGAGGCGCCGCACAGCGGTTGCGGGATTCCCGCAGGGGCTCTGCGGGCTCCCCGGATTCGTCGCGGGCGCGGCTCTCCCTACGGTGTGGAGGACTCAAGGACGAGGAGGAAACGATGGTGCTCAAAGGGTTGTTGTTCGTGCTCGCGCTCCTGGCTGTGCTCATCTCCATCGGCGCGGTCTTCTTCTCGCTCGACTCGCTCGCGACGGCCCGCGACGACGCGGCCGTGACCGTGGCGGAGTCGTCGGCGCAGCAGGCGCAGGACCACGGCGACCACAACACGGCGATCCCGCTCGAGAGCTTCGCCGGGCAGGTGTCCGAGGACGCCGAGCAGGTCGCGAAGGCGCATGCGCCCTACGACGCGAAGCTGCCTGCGATCCCGGCAGGCGACGTCGTGAAGGTGCGCATGGTGATGAAGCACAAGGAGGTCGAGATCGCCCCCGGCGTGAAGTACAACGTCTGGGCGTTCGACGGCGCCTACTCGGCCCCCGGGCCGATCGTGCACGTGCGCCAGGGCCAGACGGTCGAGTTCACGCTCGTCAACGGCGGCCAGATCCCGCACTCGATGGACTTCCACGCCGCGCGGATCGCGCCGAACGTCGCGTTCAAGGACGTGAATCCGGGCGAGTCGTTCACGTTCCGCTTCAAGGCGAACGACCCCGGCGTCTACATGTACCACTGCGGCACCAAGCCGGTGCTCGCGCACATCGCGAACGGCATGTACGGCGCGATCGTGGTGCAGCCGGCGCGCGCGCTCCCGAAGGCCGACCGCGAGTACGTGCTCGTCGCGAGCGAGTGGTACCTGAACGGGAACGGCCTCAACGGGGCCGCGAGCCTCGACATGGCGAAGGCCCGCGCGACCGAGCCCGACTGGACGACCTTCAACGGGTACGCGAACCAGTACGTCACGCATCCGCTCGTCTCCGACCCCGGCGAGACCGTCCGCTTCTGGGTCGTCGCGGCCGGCCCGACGCTCGACACGAACTTCCACGTCGTCGGCACGATCTTCGACCGCGCCTGGGTGAACGGCGACATGTCGCAGCCGCAGCGCGGCGTGCAGACGGTCGCCGTGCCTGCGGGCGGCGGCGCCGTGTTCGACGTGAAGATCGACGAGCCGGGCCTCTACCCGTTCGTCAGCCACGCGTTCGCGCACGTCGACCTCGGGCAGGTCGGACTGCTCAAGGTCGGCAACGTTGCCGGCTCGATGGGGCACTGATGACGCGGGCTCGCTTCCTCCTCGTCCTGGCCGCTGCGGGTCTGCTCGCAGCAGCTTTGGTGGGCGCGAGCCTGCTCAGTGCGCCTGACGGGGCGACCGCCGCGAAGCCTGCGGCGGCTGTGCCGAGGGCGTTTGCCGGCGTTCCCCAGGCCGGCGCCGCCCTCGGCAGTCCCGACGCTCCGGTGACGCTCGTCGAGTACGCAGACGTCCAGTGCCCGTACTGCGCGCAGTGGGCGGCGCAGACGATGCCGACGCTCGTGTCGCAGTACGTCCGGACCGGCAAGCTGCGGATCGTCTTCCGCGGGCTCGCGTTCATCGGGCCGGACTCGGAGAAGGGTCTCCGCGCCGCGGTCGCGGCGGGCAGAGAGAACCGGCTCTGGGACGTCGTCGACGGTCTCTACCGGCGCCAGGGCGCCGAGAACACGGGCTGGGTCAGCGACGACGTGCTGCGCGAGGTAGCGGCGGAGGCGGGCCTCGACGGCGCGCATCTCCGCGACGAGAGCTGGGCGCAGTGGGTCGCCGTGGAACGCAGCCGGAGCGACCGCGCCGCGCAGGCGGCCGGCGTGACCGGGACGCCGTCGTTCCAGCTCGGCCGCACGGGCGGCCGGCTCGAGCTCGTTCAGCTCCGTTCGCTCGGCCCCGAGGGCCTCGTCCCGGCGATCGACGCCCTGCTCGCCGGATGAGCGAACGCGCGCTTCGCGTCGGCGCCGTCGCCGTCGCGCTCTTCGGCGCCGCCGTCTCGGCGTATCTCCTCTACGCGCGGTACGCCGACGCGAGCATCGTGTGTGCGACCGGCGGCTGCGAGACCGTGCAGAGCTCGCGCTACGCCGAGGTCCTGGGCCTGCCGGTCGCGGGCCTGGGCCTGCTCGGGTTCCTGACGCTCGCCGTGGCCGCCGCTCTCCGCGGTGAGCTTGCCCGGAACGTGCAAGCCGTCGTGGCGCTCGCGGCGGCAGCGTTCAGCGCCTACCTCCTCTACGTCCAGTTCGAGCTGATCGGCGAGACTTGCGACTGGTGCATCCTCAGCGACGTGGCCGTGAGCATCGTCGCGGTGCTCGCGCTGCTCAGGCTCAAGAACGCGTAGTTCTCCGCGTTCCTCACCGCGGAAAGCCCCGATGGCGACGCGGCGGCGAGAGACGACGCTGTTCTCGACAAAGGAGGCAGACATGAACTCGACATCGCTGAAGGTGGCGTCGACGCTCGTCATGGTGGGCTCGGCGCTCGCGTTCATCGTCGTGCTCTTCCTCGACTGGCACCGCACCACCGTCGAGGTCGCCGGTGTGGTGACCGTTCGCGCCGACGGGTCCGGTTGGAGCAGTTGGGGAGCGCTGGCCGGCCTCGCCGCAATCGCACTCGTGGTCGTGAACCTGAGGCGCTTCTACCGCGGAATCGAGCCCGCCCCGACCTTCGGGATCCTCGACCTCGTCCTCGGCGTGGCGATCGTCAGCGCGACGGTCGCCGGCGTCTTCTCGGGCGCGCAGGTGGAGGTCGCGACCGTCGCGGTCGAGGCGAACACGATTCTGTGGCCCGCCTGGCTCGGGCTCGGACTTGCCTGCGTCGTGGCCGTCTCGGCCGCGGTCGTTGCCCTGCCGGAAGCGTGGCAGCCGACGCAGCGTCCGACGCCGTCGCCGGCGTGAGGTGCCCGTGAGCCTCACGGCAACCGCCCGCTCGGTCCCCGGGACGCTCCGCCAGGAGATCCTGGCCGGAAAGCATCGTCTGACGACGGACCAGCCTGTAGAGCTCGGCGGCGACGGCACCGCGCCGTCGCCGCACGAGCTGCTGCCGTCTGCGCTCGCGGCGTGCGTCGCGTGGGCGCTCGTGAGCTACGGGCGAACGAAGGAGTGGGACCTCGGCGAGGTCACCGTGGACGTCGACTACGACCAGAAGGCGACCCCACGCCGAGTCGTCGTGCGCGTTCACGTCACCGGCGACCTCGACGAGTTGCAGCTGGCGCGCCTCGAGAAGGTGGCCCAGTCCTGCCCCGTGCGACGTTCGCTCGAGGTCGGGTTCGAGTTCGTCGAGACGATCAGCGGGCGGGTCGGTGAGCGCGTCGGTTGACCTGTACTGGCTGCCGCTCGGGGCCGGCGGCCACTCGGTTCGAGGCTGAACGGACAGATCTTCGAGGCCGTCGTCGCGCGGCTCGAGCGGCGCCCGCCGCTGCGACCTCTACCACTCGGCGCTCGTCGTGGCCGTCCCCGAGGGGCGGTTCGTGATCGAGTCGGCGCCGGTGCAGCGCGACGACGGCGCGAAGCGCGGGGTCGTGGGCGAGGGTCCCGTCGGCACGCGCGCGGCGGGTCGCTTGCGCGTGTTCCGCTACGAGATCCGCCGCTGGCGCGACGGCGTCATTCCCGGACGTCGCGGAAGCTGTCGACAGTCCGCGGCGGCTCACGGACGACCAGGCCGTCGCGCGGCGCCTGCTCGACCTCGTGCCGTCCGTGCCGCTGCCCGTGTGGGGCCGGGACGAGCTGCGCGCGGGCGAGATGTGGAACTCGAACTCCTTGATCTCGTGGCTGCTCGCGCAGTGCGGGCTCGGCGCTGAGCGGATCCGCCCGCCGGAGGGCGGGCGTGCGCCCGGATGGCGCGCCGGGATCGTCGTCGCTACGCGTGAAACGCGGCCAGCCGTTCCGCTTCGTCGTCCAGCTCGCGCCGCGTCTCGCGTGACAGACGTTTGAACGGCTTCAGCTCGACGCGCCCCTTGTCGTAACGCCACGTTCCCGCGACCGCGCCGTCGACGAGGAACGTCGGGTACGACGGCGGCATCTTCGTGCTGAAGAGGATCGGGCGGTACTCCTCGGGGAGGATCAGCGTGCGGCGCGCGTGCACGAGGAGCGTCGCGTCCCAGGTCGGGAGGAAGCGGACGGGCGCCGGCGTGTCGGGGTCGGGAAGCGGCGCGCGCGGGAGGTCGAGCAGCTCCTTGCCCTGCTCGTCGCGGAAGCGTCGCAGCTTCATCCGCTCGAGGACCGGCGCGAGGCGGGTCTTGGGGACCTTCGACCAGCTCGCGACGTCGTCGATTCGCGCCGGGCCGAACCCGCCGAGGTAGCGGCGGGCGAGGTGCTCGATGCCGTCGTCCTCGGTCGCGTCGAGCGCGCCGACCCACTCCTCCGCGAGGCCGTAGGTGTGCGCGCCGCGCTGCTCCCACGTCCCCGCCGGAGGCACCCGAACGAGCTCGACCCAGTGGCCGACGCCCGGCTCGCCGCCGACGAACGCGGCGAGCTCCTTGCGCGTGATCGTGCGGCCCCGGAGGTGCTTGCGCAGCTTGCCGGCGAGCGCCGCGACCTTGCGGTCGTCCTTCCGCTTGTCCACGCGCAGCCGCCACTCCCGGTTCGAGCTTCGGATGCCGGCGGCGAAGAGCGCGTAGTCCGCACGCGAGACCAGGTGGATCGTCTCGCGCATCAGCGTCGCGTTGACGACCGAGCGGCGCTCGAGCGCCTTCGTCAGGTCGCCGCGCTCGAATCCCTCGACGCACGACCAGAGCCGGATGTAGCCGTTCGGCGCGTACTGGTTCTGAATCCCCGCGAGCCGCTCCAGGACCCGCGGCAGCGGCAGGCGCACGCGCTCGAGCAGGAGCTGGCGCGCGAGCAGCGCGCGGTTCAGCTCGCGCTGCGTGAGGACGCGCTCGCTCATCGGCGGCCGAGCGGCAACCCGAGCAGGCGCGGCACCTCGGCGACCGCCCGCACGGGCGCGGACGCGCGGCGGCCGTCCTGCTCGGCGTCCTCGACCGCGAGCGCCGCCGCGCGGATCACGCGCCCGCCGAGCGACTTGAACGGCTCGGGCGGGAGCCGCGGCACGTTGCGGTCGACGAGGGGGAGCCGGCTCCACTCGTCGTCGGCCCCGAGCGCGAGCGAGGCGAGGATCTGGCCGCCGAGCCAGCTCGAGCCGACCCCGCTGCCCGAGTAGCCCATCCCGTAGTGCAGGCCGGGCCGGTGCGTGCCGAAGAACGGCAGCTGGTCCGAGCTGACGTCGATCGGCCCGCCCCAGGCGTGCGTGACCCGGGCGTCCTCGAGACCGGGGAGGAGGAAGCGGAGCCCCCGCTCGGCCCGCGCGGCCGACGCCGCGTCGACCGTGAGCCGGCCGTCGACGCGGCCGCCCCGGCCGATCGGGCCCCCGCCGCTCCCCATCACGACCCGCCCGTCCGGCGTCGTCCGGAAGTAGTGGAGGAACATGCGCCCGTCGCTGATCGCCTCGCCGCCGGTCCAGCCGATCTGCTCGAGCAGCTCCGGCACGGGCTCGGTCGCGACGCAGTAGCTGCCGAAGTTCGTGAGCCTGTGCGCGACCGGCCGCCAGCCGGCGGCCCAGGCGTTCACGGCGACGACCACCTGCGGCGCCTGCGCCGCGCCCTCGTCGGTCTCGACGCGGCCGCCCGCGATCCTCCGCACCGGGCTGCGCTCGTACAGCTCGACGCCCGCGTCGAGCGCCGCGACACGCAGCGCGCCGACGAGCCGCGCCGGCTGCACCGTCGCCGCCTTCGGCATGAACGCGCCGCGCCGGAAGCGCGGCGAGCGGCAGCGCTCGGCGACCTCGTCGCGCGTCAGCGGCCGGACGTCGTCCTCCAGGCCGAGCCTCTGTGCAGCCTCGAGCAGCGCGACGATCGTGGCCTCCTGGGCGGGTGCGGCTGCGACCTTCAGGTAGCCGCCCTCGCGGAGCCAGACGTCGGCGCCGAGTCCCCGCACCGCGTCGATCGCCCCGTCGCCCGAGCGCACGACCTCGAGCGCCGCCGCGTCCCCGAGCCGCTCGCGCAGGCGCGGGAGCCGCGACCAGAAGCCGTAGAGGAAGCCGCCGTTCCGGCCGCTTGGCCCGTGCCCGACCCGCTCGGCCTCGAGCAGGACGACGCGAAGCGACGGCTCGCGCCGCTTCAGCGTCAGCGCGGTCCAGAGCCCGGTGTAACCGCCGCCGACGACCGCGACGTCCGCCTCGACGACCCCGCGCACCGGGTCGGCGCGGGCGGCGAGCGGCGCCTCCTCGAGCCAGTACGGGGCGGAGGCGCGGGGGTCGATCGTCATTCCGCGCGACCGTACCGGACCACCATTTGGACGCATCTGGTATTGACCACTTGCGGTCCACCGCTGTACGATGACCGGCAAGATGGCGTGCGCACGCGAAAGGCACTGACCAGTTGGCCGTCCGGGTCACGAAGCAGAGCGAGACACGCGACCGAGTGCTCGAGCTGATCGAGCGGTCGACGATCGGCGAGGCGATCCCCTCGGAGCGCCAGCTGAGCGTGGACTTCGGGGTCTCGCGGCTGACCGTGCGGGCCGCGCTGGACGAGCTCGTGCGCGAGGGCTACCTGATCCGGCGCCGGGGGAGCGGGACCTTCGTGAGCGAGCCGAAGATCGCCCAGGAGCTGACGATGACCTCCTTCACGGAGGACATGCGGCGCCGCGGCCTCCGGCCGAGCAGCCGGACGGTCGAGCTGAAGGTGGTCCCCGCGGGAGCGCGGCTGGGGCGGTTCCTGAACGTCTCGCCGTCCGAGCCGACGGTCGTCGCCAGGCGCCTGCGCCTGGCGGACGGCGAGACGATGGCGATCGAGACGCTGCACGTCCCGCACTCGCTCGTCCCGGGGCTGACCGCGCGCGACCTCGAGCAGCAGTCGTTCTACGAGCTCCTCTCGAGCCGGTACGGGATCACGATCACGGCCGGCATCCAGCAGATCGAGCCCACGGTCACGAACGAGGAGGAGTCGGAGGCGCTCGGGGTGCCACTCCACTCGCCGGCGTTCCTGTTCGAGCGCACCAGCCGCGCCTCCGACGGGAAGACGGTGGAGTTCGTGCGCTCGATCTACCGCGGCGACCGCTACGTGCTCGTGAGCGAGCTGACGCCACAGACGCCGCGCACCGGGGTCCCGGTCCTGACGATGCGCGATGACGGCCGAATTCATTGACGTAACCGGCTGCTCGTACTTCGGCGTGCGGATCGTGCGCCACGCCGTGCGCGACCTGGAGGACCTCGCGCGCCGCGGCTTCACCGGCGTCCTCCACACGTTCTCCGAGAACGACCTCGCCTACTACCGCGACACGATGAAGCAGCTCGTCGACGCGTCGCACGCGCTCGGCCTCGAGGTGCAGATGAACCCGTGGGGCGTGGGGCGGACCTTCGGCGGCGAGGCCGAGAGCCGCTTCGTGACGATGCGGCCAGACGCCTGCCAGGTGCTCGACGACGGTCGCCGCGTCGCCGCCGCCTGTTTGAACAACGACGCTTACCGCGCGTTCTGCAAGGAGTGGGCCGACGCGGCGCTCGAGGCGGGCGCCGACCTCGTCTTCTGGGACGAACCGCAGTGGGTCGTCCCCGCGCACGTCGGCGTCGACGAGCCCGCGCGCTGGTCGTGCGTGTGCGAGGTCTGCCGCGAGCGGTTCGGCCGTGACTTTCCGCGCACGCTCGACGAGGAGGTGCTCGCGTTCCGCGAGGCGTCGCTCGTCGACTTCCTGCGCGAGTTGACGGAGCACGTCCGCGCGCGTGGCGGCCGCAACACGATCTGCCTGCTGCCCGCGGTCGAGGGCGCGCACGGCGTGCGCGACTGGGACGCAGTCGCGGGCCTCGCCGACGTCTTCGCGACCGACCCGTACTGGAAGGGCTTCGGCGCGGAGGCCGGGCCGTTCGTCGACCGCTACGCCCGGCTCCTCGTCGAGACCGCGTCGCGCGCCGGCGTCGTCCCCGAGCTCTGGCTGCCGGCCTTCGGGCTGACGCGTGACGACCTCGACGACTTCGAGCGCGCGCTCACCGCCGCACGTGCCGCGGGCGCCGGCCGCATCTGGGTCTGGGGCTACGAGGCCTGCGCGCACATGAGCCACCTCGCGACGCCCGACTCGCCCGAGGTCTGGGAGCGAGTCGCCGCACTCGTCGCGACCCCGCGCGAGCACGCGGACCTCGACCTCCGCCCGACGCGCGAGCTCGTTCGGCTGATGAGCGACGAGGACGCGCGTGTGCCGGCGGCGGTCGCAGCGGCCGGCGACGAGATCGCCGGTGCGATCGACGCGATCGCCGAGCGCATCGCACGCGGCGGCCGGCTGGTCTACGTCGGCGCGGGCTCCTCCGGGCGGCTCGCGTGGGTCGACGCCTCCGAGTGCGAGACGACCTTCTCGAACGACCGGGTGCGCGCGGTTGCAGCCGCGGACGACGCGCTCGAAGACGACGCCGAGGCGGGCGCGCGTGACCTCGGCGCGCTCGCCGTCGGCGCCGACGACGTCGTTGTCGCCATCAGCGCCAGCGGCAGCACGCGGTACGCGCTCGGCGCGCTCGCCGCGGCAGCGGACGCGGGCGCGCTCACGCTCGCGCTCGTCTGCACGCGCGGCTCGGCGCTCGCGGAGCTCGCCGACCGCGCGATCGAGGTCGACGTCGGGCCAGAGGTCGTCGCCGGCTCGACGCGGCTGAAGGCCGGGACGGCACAGAAGCTCGTCCTGAACATGCTCTCGACGATCTCGATGGTGCGGCTCGGCAAGACGTACGGAAACCTGATGGTCGACGTCGCGCCGACGAACGAGAAGCTCCGCGAGCGCGTTCGCTCGATCGTGCGCGTCGCGACCGGCGCACCGCCCGAGCGCGCGGACGAGGCGCTCGAGGCGGCGGGCGGGAGCGCGAAGGTCGCGATCGTCTCGCTGCTCGCCGGCGTCGACGCCGAAGCGGCACGCAAGCGGCTCGCCTCCTCCGACGACAACGTGCGCGTCGCGTTGGAGCGGTCGTGAGGCTCGGCGTCGAGGCGGCGCTCGTGGGCGGCCGGCTCGTGCCGGGTGACGTCGAGGTCGCCGACGGCCTCGTGCGCCGGTACGGCCTCCGGCGCGGCAACGGCCGCGGCATCGCGTCGCCGGGCTTCGTCGACCTCCAGGTGAACGGCTTCGGCGGCGTCGACTTCGCGAGCGCGGACGCGGCCGGCTACGAGCGGGCCGGCGAGGCGCTGCTCGAGACGGGTGTGACCGCCTACCTGCCGACCTTGATCACCGCGCCCGAAGACTCTCTTGTCGCCGCGCTGCGCGAGGTTCCGCTTCTCGCTCCCGGACCACGAATCCTCGGCGCGCACGTCGAGGGCCCGTTCCTCGCCGCCGCGCGGATGGGGACGCACCTGCTCGAGGGCCGCCGCGACCCGGACGTCGAGCTGCTCGAGCGCCTGCTCGACGCCGGGCCCGTGCGCCTCTACACGCTCGCGCCCGAGCTTCCCGGCGCCCTGGAGCTCGTCGACGTGCTCGCCGCGCGCGGGGTCTCCGTCTCCTGCGGACACACGGACGCGACCGCCGAGGAGGCGGAGGCGGCGTTCGACCGCGGCGCGCGCTCGGTCACGCACCTCTTCAACGCGATGCGCCCGTTCCGCCATCGCGACCCGGGGATCGTCGGCGCGGCGCTCGCGCGCGAGGACGTGATCGTGCAGCTGATCATGGACGGCCACCACGTCGCGCCCGAGACGGCCATCCTCGTCTGGCGGGCGGCGGCAGGTCGCGTCGCGCTGGTCACCGACGCGATGGCGGGCGCCGGTCAGGGCGACGGCCTCTACCGCCTCGGCGACGTCGAGGTCGAGGTGCGCGACGGCAGCGCGCGGAGCTCCGACGACGTCCTCGCCGGCAGCGTGCTGACGATGCTGCAGGCGGTCCGGAACGCGCATGCGCTGGGCGTGCCGCTCGCCGAGGCGCTCCAGGCCGCGACCGCGATCCCGGCGCACGTCGTCGGCGACCGCGAGGTCGGCGTGCTCGACCGCGGCGCCCGCGCCGACGTGATCGTGCTGGACGACAACCTCGAGCTCGCGCGCGTGTTCGTCGGGGGTGAGGAGCTTGTCGCTGCCTAAGCCTGCACCGCTGCCGCTCGGGGCGGCGCTCCAGGACGAGATCCGCGAACAGCCCGCGGCGCTCAGGCGCCTGCTCGAGCACGAGCGCGAGTTCGCGTCGGTCGCGGCGACCGCAACGCAACGGGGGCAGACGCTCGTGCGCCTCGTCGCGCACGGGTCCTCGGACAACGCCGCGTCGTACGGCGTCTACGCGTTCGGCCTGCTGCCGGGCTGGACGGCGCTTCGCGACTCGATCTCGCTCACGGTCTACTCTGGCGCGCAAATCGACATGCGCGGCTCGCTCGTCGTCGCGATCTCCCAGTCGGGGCAGACGCCGGACGTCGTCGAGTACCTCACCCGCGCGCGCACGGCGGGTGCACTCACGGTTGCGCTGACGAACGCACCTGACTCCGACCTTGGTTGCGCGGCCGATGCAGTGCTGCCGCTCGCGGCAGGCCCCGAGCTCTCGATCGCCGCGACGAAGACCTACCTGAACACGGTCGCGGCGCTCGCGCTCCTCGCCGCGCACGCGGCGGGCCGCGGGGAGGAGTTCGCGCGCGGGATCGCGACCGTCGCCGACCTGCTCGAGGAGGCGATCCCGACGCTCGAGCGGCAGGTCGCCGAGCTCGCCGTCTCCTTCGCGTACGTGGGCCGGATGTTCGTGATCGGCCGCGGGCTCGAGCTCGCGACCGCCCGGGAGGTCGCGCTGAAGCTGCTGGAGACGTGCCGGGTCGCCGCGGAGCCGATGACGGCGACGGCGTTCGCCCACGGGCCGGTCGCCGCGCTGGACGCGCTCTTCCCCGTCTGGGCGATCGCGTCGCACGACGAGAACCTCGCGGGCGTTCAGGAGGCCGTGGCGCGGGCCCGCGCCACCGGTGCCGGCGTGGTCGCGGCGGGCGCAGCCGCGCCGGCGCTCGAGGACGTGAGCTTCCGCCTGCCCACGCCGGAGCCGCCCGTGCCGCTGCTCTCTCCGCTCCTGACCGTGCTCCCCGGCCAGCTCTTCGCCTGGGCCCTCGCCCGGGCGAAGGGGTTCGATCCAGATCGGCCGCAGCGGCTCGCCAAGATCACCCTCGCGCGGTAGCGGTCAAGACCATTTCTCCGCTGATGAGGGCAGCCAGACCGCCAGATCCAAGGGAAATCCGGAAAGTGGTCTTGACATCGAAGGCGTGATCGTGCCATGCTCCCGCTGTCGTGAAGTGGTACGAACCAATCGTCGCGGGAGGACGGAAATGAAGATTCGCTACGTCGTCGCCGCGGCTCTCGCAGTTGCAGTCGCCGCCGGCGCGCCGACGGCAGGCGCGAGAACCGACGGCCCAACAGCTTCATCCACCCTGACCGTCTGGTTGATGACCGACGCGTCCGAGAGTCCGTGGAAGGACATCGTCGCGGCGGCCAGCCGGACGTTCGAGTCGCAGCATCCCGGCACGAGCGTCAGGGTCGAGATCCAGACCTGGGGCGACCATCTGACCAAGCTCGACGCCGCGATGGCCGGCGGGCGGGCACCGGACGTGGTCGAGCTGGGCAACACCGAGACCACGAAGTACATGGCGGCCGGGGCGCTCGCGAACCTGACCGCGAGCAAGGCTCGCTTCCCGAACAACAGGACGTGGCTGCAGGGGCTCAAGGCATCGTGCACGTACCGGGCCCGCCTCTTCTGCGTGCCGTACTACGCCGGCGCGCGCGCAGTCATCTACCGCAAGGATCACTACAGCGCAGCGGGCATGCGCAGGGCGCCGACCTCGCTCGACCAGTTCGTCGCCGCCGGCAAGCGTGTGATGGCCCGGCACCGGAGCGACCGCAGCTACTCGGCCCTCCACTTCCCGGGCAAGTACTGGTACGCCGGCATGTCGTTCGTGTACGACTACGGCGGCGCGATCGCGCGCTTCAAGAACGGTCGATGGGTCGGCACGCTGAACTCACCGCAGGCACTCCGTGGGCTCACGAAGCTGAAGTCGACCGTGCTCGCGCTTTCGCGGGCGAACCGCACGGGCACCGAGGCGGAGCAGTGGGAGACCTTCGCCCAGGGCCACGTCGGCTCGACGATCTCCAACGGTTGGGAGTTCGGCCTGATCTCCGACCCGAAGATCGGCGACCCGGCCCTCGCGCCGGTGCTCGCGGCGTTCCCGATGCCGAGCCACAACAGGGGGAAGTTCATGCCGACCTTCCTCGGCGGCTCCGACCTCGCGATCCCGGCGTCGAGCGGCAACCGGCAGCTGGCGATCGACTGGATCCGGACGTTCACGTCCACTCCGTCGATGCGCACGCTGACGAGCTCGGCCGGCGTGATCCCGAACACGACGTCGCTCGCCGGCGTCAACGCCGGCAAGCCTGCCCTCGCTCCGTTCGCCCAGGCGGCGAAGTCGAGCTGGTTCGTCCCGACGGCGCCCAACTGGGTGAACGTCGAGAACGCGCAGGTGCTTCAGAACATGCTCGCCGACATCTTCACGAACCGCCGCAGCGTGCAGTCCGCGGCCAACCGGGCGAGCTCGCAGATCACGCAGATCCTCAACGGACGATGACCCCACCCCCGGGGAGCGCTGAGCGATGAGCTCCGCTCCCCGGGCCGCGGTTCCCGCCGCCGAGCTCGAGAGTGCCTCCTCCTCTCGGCGGCGGGGCCGTGCGTTCAGGGCGAACGTGTCCCGCTCCCTGCCGGCGTACCTGCTGGTGCTGCCGACGCTCGTCGTCCTCGTCGGCGTGCTCGCGTACCCGCTCTACTGGCTCGGGCGGATCTCCTTCGAGCACTACGGGCTCGCGGAGCTGATCGCGCACAAGGGCACGTGGGCCGGGCTCGACAACTACCGCCATATGTTCAGCGACGCCGAGTTCTGGCGGATCGCACTGCGCACGCTCGTGTTCACGATCGTCAACGTCGGCCTGACGATGGTCCTGAGCACGTCGATCGCGCTCCTGCTCGTGCGGATGGGGCCGATCATGCGCATGGTGCTCACCGTCGGCCTCGTCTGGGTCTGGGCGACGCCCGCGATCGTCGGGATCGCGATCTGGCAGTGGATGGTCGACTTCGAGTTCGGCGTCCTCAACTACGCGATCTCGAAGCTCGGGTTCGTCGACCTGATCCACTACAACTGGTTCGACAACCCGCTGACCGGGTTCGCGGTGATCACGGCGGTCGTCGTCTGGGGAGCGATCCCGTTCGCGGCGATCACGATCTACGCCGCGTTCTCGCAGGTGCCGCAGGAGCTCGTCGAAGCGGCCGAGGTCGACGGCGCGCGTGCGTGGGACGTCTTCTGGAAGGTCACCGTCCCGCTCGTGAAGCCGATCCTCGTCATCATCACGAGCCTCTCGATCATCTGGGACTTCCAGGTCTTCCAGCAGGTGTTCGTGATGCTCGAGTTCCGGCCGAGCACTGACTACTACCTGCTCGCGGTCTACTCGTTCATCGAATCGTTCAAGGTCAGCAACTACGGGCTCGGCGCGGCGATCTCGGTCGTGATGGTGCTGTTCATGCTCGCCGTCACGTTCGTCTACGTGCGTCAGATGATCCGGATCTCGGAGGTCGACGCATGAGCACGTTCGTCGCGTACTTCGACGTCCGCAACCGCCGCCGCCGACAGCGGCTGATCGCGAACTCGATCGGTCTCGTCGTGTTCTTCGTGATGGTGTTCCCGGTCTACTGGATGGTCTCGACGGCGTTCAAGCCTGGGCGGGACATCCTGCGCCTCGACCCCAAGTGGGTCCCGTCGCCCGCGACGCTCTCGAACTTCGACGACGCGGTCCACCGGCCGTACTTCTGGGACAACGTCCAGAACAGCGTGATCGTCGTCGCCGTCGTCGTCGTGCTCTCGCTCGCGATCGGCTTCCTCGCCGCGCTCGCGATCGCCCGCTTTCGCTTCTACGGCAGGCGCGCGTTCATCATCGTGATCATCGGCGTGCAGATGATCCCGATCACCGCGCTGATCATCCCGCTCTACGTCCTCCTCGCGCGCGCCGACCAGGTCGACCGCCTGACCGGCGTGATCATCACGTACCTGACGTTCGTGCTGCCGTTCACGGTCTGGACGTTGCGAGGCTTCGTGATCGGCATCCCGCGCGACCTCGAGGAGGCCGCGATGGTGGACGGCTGCACGCGCTTCGGCGCGTTCCTGCGCATCCTCGTGCCGCTGATCGCGCCCGGGCTCGTCGCGACGTCGGTGTTCGCGTTCGTGCAGGCGTGGAACGAGTTCATCTTCGCGTACGTCCTGCTCAGCTCCCAGGAGAACCAGACGCTCCAGGTCTGGCTGGCGTCGTTCACGACCAGGCGCGGCACCGACTGGGGCCCGCTGATGGCCGGCGCGACGCTGACCTCGCTGCCCGTCGTCGTCTTCTTCGCGCTGGTGCAGCGCAAGGTCGCGTTCGGCCTCACGGCCGGCGCGGTGCGAGGCTGAGCGCTAGGGAAGCCGCTCGCCGCGGTACTGCGGCGTGACCGACACGATCGCCGACGTTGCCTGGTCGAACGAGACGGCCCGCATACCGGTGATCTTGAAGAACTCGCGGGCGCCGGGCGGGAGCGACGCGAACGCGGAGCCGGTGCGACCGCCGAGGATGTTGCCGCCGGCGTCCAGCACCACGGCCCCGAGCTGCGAGCGCTCCATCGTCTTCGAGGCGTTGTCGTTCACGACCTCTCCCTCGACGGAGCCCACGACCGCCGAGTCGGTGCGGTCGGAGACGACGCGGATGTTCGCGATCGCGGGGAACGTCTTGTGGAGCTGCGCGCTCCTGCCGACCTGAACGACGATCTCGAGCCGGACGACCGGCGGCACGCCGGGAAACGCCAGGTCGCCGCCGACGGCGTACTCGCTCTGGCGCGCGATCCGGCCGACCTTCACCGTCGCCGAACCGATCAGCTTGTTGTCGGGGAGGACGTAGTTCGCGAGGATCACGACGTCGATCGCGTCCGACTGGGGTGAGGTGTTCTTGACGATCACGCCCCAGCTCGAGTCGGCGCCGTTGCCGTAGCGCCTCGGCCGGATCGAGAACCCCTGCTTGACGATCTCGATCGTCGCGGGGATGACCTCGCCGATGACCATGATCGTCAGCGAGCTGCGACCCTGACGTCCGCACGAGGCCGTCGCCCGTGCCGGCCCGGGCTCTGCCGACTTCGGCACCTTCCACTGCCAGACGGCCTTGCCGCTCTTCGCGGTCGCCGGCCGCAGGCCCTTCTGGCCGACGCCGTTCTTGTACTTGAAGCCGAGCGAGCAGCGCGTTCCGCTCGGGACGCGAGCCTCGATCCTCAGCTCGTTCCCGGCGACGGCGCGCTTCGGGCCGCGGATCCAGCTCGCGGCGGCACCCTCGACGGCCGCGCCGGCGGTGCCGGTCGAGGCCAGGACGAGCAGGAATGCTGCGAGCAGGAGGCGGCGGAGGGTCACGGGCTCTCGCGTTCTGCTTCGCACGCACATGGGTGCCGCTGCACCCTCGTTCGAGGGATGGCGGCTAGGAGGGCTTGGTGGAACGTTGCTCGTCGCCGGGGTGCGATGGTCGTTCCGAGGCAAGGACGCAGGGAGCGCTCGTATCCGCAGTGATACGGGCGCGACTGAGGACGCGGCATCGGGGCGAGCAGCGCAGCCCGGCGGCACAGACCACGTTTCGCCAAGCCCTCCTACGAAGCGGCGCCGGGCGCCACGGCCACGGCGGGGACGTCGTCACGGCGGAGCACGACGAGCGTGACCACGAGGCCGACGATCGAGAAGATCGCGCCGACCCAGAACGCCCAGTTGAAGCCGCCGGTGAGCGCCGCGGCGGCCGACGAGCCTTCGGCCCGCAGCGTCTCGGCGTGCGTGTTCGCGATCGTCGCCGCGATCGCGACGCCCAGCGCGCCACCGAGCTGCTGCGAGGTGTTCAGCAGGCCGGACGCGACGCCCGCGATCCGCTCCTCGAGGTTCGAGAGCGCGGCCAGGGAGACCGGGATGAACACGAACGCGAGCCCGATCCCGCTCAGCACGTACGGGACGAAGAGGTGTCTCCAGAACGTCCCGTCCGGCGGCAGCTGCGTGTACCAGAGATAGGAGAACGCGGTCAGCGCGAGGCCGACGGCCATCACCGGCTTGACGCCGACCCGCGTCACGAGCGCCTGCGCGGCACCGGCGGCGGGGATCGTCGTCCCTGCGGTGGCGAGGAATGCGATGCCCGCCTCGAGCGCCGAGTAGCCGAGCACCTGCTGCATGTAGAGCGTGAGCAAGAAGAAGCCGCCGAAGATCGCTCCGCCGAGACAGGCGCCGACCGCGTTCGCGACCGCCACCGGCCGCTTCCGGAAGAGCCCGAGCGGGACGAGCGGCGCGTGCGTGCGCGACTCCTTCCAGAAGAAGAGCGCGATCAGGGCCGCGCTCAGCGCGGTCAGCCCAATCGTCTGGAGCGACGTCCAGCCGGCGTCGGGCGCCTCGGACATCGCGTAGACGAAGCAGACGAGCCCGGCCGTCACCAGCAGCGCCGCGAACGGGTCGGTCTCGCGCTCCACGTCCTCGGCCACGCCCTCCGAGACGAGCGTCGGCGTCAGCGCGATGATCGCGATCCCGACGGGAACGTTGACGAAGAAGATCCACTCCCAACCGAGGTACTCGGTCAGCACGCCCCCGAGCAGCACGCCGGCCGCGGCACCGCTCCCTGCGACGGCGCCCCAGATCCCGAAGGCCTTGTTCCGCTCGGCGTCGGCGTGCCGGAAGGCGGTGTTGATGATCGCGAGCGTCGCGGGCGAGACGATCGCCCCGCCGAGCCCCTGCAGCGCGCGGAAGGCGATCAGCCAGGCGCCGCTCTCCGCGAAGCCGCACATCAGCGACCCGAACGTGAAGACCGCCATTCCGATCATGAACACCTTGCGCCGGCCGAACACGTCCGCCGCCCGCCCGCCGAGGAGCAGGAAGCCGCCGAACGCGAGCGAGTAGGCGGTCACGACCCACTGGAGCGCGTCCTGCGAGAGCGCGAGGTCTTCCGCCGCCGAGGGGAGGGCGACGTTGACGATCGAGACGTCGAGCACGACCATGAAGAACGCGACGCAGACGAGCGCGAGGGCGCGCCAGCGGCGCGGGTCGGGCGTGACCGGCGCGTCCATGACGGCGGAACCTACCGGGCCACGAGGGCCCCACGCGTCGTCAGTAGCTGAGGGCGGCCCGACAGACCTCGCCGCCGGCGACGGCGGTCGCCCGGAACGAGATCCGGTCGACGCCGGCGCGGTTCGCCAGCAGCCGGTTGACCTCGAACGAGCCGCTGCGCGCGTTCGTCCGGCGCGTGCCGGTGAAGACGGTGCGTCCGTTCTGGACGAGCGAGACGCGCCAGAGCCGTCCGACCCGGTTCTGGTCGACCTCGGCCTCCGTCTCGAGCCGCCCGTCGTCGAGCTTGGTCTTGATCGTCACGCGGCTGCCGGCCGTGCAGGTCCCGTTCCTGGTCACGATCCGCTCGCCGTCGCGGGCGGCTGCCCCCGAGGCGAGGGCGCCGAACGCGAGCGTTGCGGCGGCGGTGGTGGCGAGCACGGTTTTCAACATGGTTTCGAGCCTCCTGGGTAGCTGTGCCGCCCAAGCTACGACCCGGCGGGCAAAGCCCGGGTTAGGCCTTGGTACTGGGTCGTCCTGGATCCGAAACCTGGCCGTTCGGGGTTTGACGTCCGTCCGACTCCGTATCTAGGATCCGAAACGTCTGGACTTTGGACCCGAAAGGAGCGTCTGCGTGCATCCAATCCCGATCGACCCCAAGGCTCGGATCCAGGAGGAGGCCGAGCGCCTCGCGGCCGACTGGGAGGCCGACGAGCGCTGGCAGGGGATCCGCCGGCCGTACTCGCCCGAGCAGGTCGTGCGGCTGCGCGGCTCGCTCCAGCTCGAGCACTCGCTCGCGCGGCTCGGCGCCGAGCGGCTCTGGCGGCTGCTGACGACCGAGGACTACGTGGCCGCGCTCGGGGCGATGACCGGCGGCCAGGCCGTGCAGATGATCAAGGCCGGCCTCAAGGCGATCTACCTCTCCGGCTGGCAGGTCGCCGCGGATGCGAACCTGAGCGGGAACACCTACCCCGACCAGAGCCTCTACCCGTCGAACAGCGCACCCGCGCTGGTGCGCCGGCTGAACAGCGCGCTCCTGCGCGCCGACCAGATCGCGTGGGCGGAGGACGACGGGTCGATCGACTGGCTCGCGCCGATCGTCGCCGACGCCGAGGCCGGCTTCGGCGGTCCGCTGCACGCGTTCGAGCTGATGAAGTCGATGATCGAGGCGGGGGCCGCGGGCGTCCACTTCGAGGACCAGCTCGCGTCCGAGAAGAAGTGCGGACATCTCGGCGGCAAGGTGCTCGTGCCGACGTCGCAGTTCGTGCGCACGCTCGTCGGCGCGCGGCTCGCGTCCGACGTGCTCGGCGTGCCGACGGTGCTCGTCTCGCGCACCGACGCGCTCAGCGCCAGGCTGCTGACGAGCGACGCCGACCCGGCCGACGCCGAGTTCCTGACCGGCGAGCGCACCGCGGAAGGGTTCTTCCGCGTACGCGACGGCCTCGAGCCCGCGATCGCGCGCTCGCTCGCGTACGCGCCGTACGCCGACGTGATCTGGTTCGAGACCTCGACGCCGGACCTCGAGGAGGCGCGGCGGTTTGCCGACGCGATTCACCAGCGCCACCCGCGCAAGCTGCTCGCGTACAACTGCTCGCCCTCGTTCAACTGGCGGCAGCACCTGTCCGACGCGCAGATCGCCTCGTTCCAGCAGGAGCTCGGGTCGATGGGCTACCGCTTCCAGTTCGTCACGCTCGCCGGCTTCCACGCGCTCAACGAGTCGATGTTCGAGCTGGCGCGCGGCTACGCTCGGAGCGGAATGTCCGCCTACGTCGAGCTGCAGGAGCGCGAGTTCGCACTCGAGGAGTCCGGCTACACGGCGACGCGCCACCAGCGCGAGGTCGGGGCCGGCTACTTCGACGGCGTGCTCGACGCGGTCACGGGCGGCGAGGCGTCGACGCGCGCGCTCGAGGGCTCGACCGAAGAGGCGCAGTTCACGACGGTTTGAACGACGTCCTGACGCCGGAGGCGCTCGCGTTCGTCGAGCGCCTCCAGCGTGAGCTCGGCGGCGAGCGGCGCGAGCTGCTCGCCGCCCGCGCGGAGCGGCAGGCCCGGCTCGACGCGGGCGAGCGGCCGGACTTCCTCGCCGAGACGCGGGACGTGCGCGAGGGCGACTGGCGCGTGAGACCCGCGCCGGCCGACCTCCAGGACCGCCGCGTCGAGATCACCGGCCCGGTCGAGCGGAAGATGATGATCAACGCGCTCAACTCGGGCGCGCGCATCTTCATGGCGGACTTCGAGGACGCCTGCTCGCCGACGTGGGCGAACGTCGTCGACGGTCAGCGGAACGTCCACGACGCCGTGCGCCGCACGATCTCGCTCGACACCGGCGAGAAGTCGTACGCGCTGAACGACGAGATCGCGACGCTGGTCGTGCGGCCGCGCGGGTGGCACCTGCCGGAGCGGCACGTGCTGGTCGACGGCGAGCCCGTGTCCGCGAGCCTGTTCGACTTCGGCCTCTGCGTCTTCCACAACGCGCGCGAGCAGCTCGAGCGCGGGAGCGGGCCGTACTTCTACCTCCCGAAGCTCGAGGGGCACCGCGAGGCGCGGCTGTGGAGCAAGGCGTTCGTCCTCGCCGAGGACGAGCTCGGCCTGCCGCGCGGCTCGATCCGCGCGACGGTGCTGATCGAGACCGTCCTCGCGGCGTTCGAGATGGACGAGATCCTCCACGAGCTCCGCGACCACATCACCGCGCTGAACGCCGGCCGCTGGGACTACATCTTCAGCCTGATCAAGAAGCTGCACGCGCACGGCGACGTCCTGCCCGACCGGCCGCAGGTGACGATGACGGTGCCGTTCATGCGCGCGTACACCGAGCTGCTCGTGCGCACGTGCCACCGCCGCGGCGCGCACGCGATCGGCGGCATGGCGGCGTTCATCCCGTCGCGGCGCGACCCGGAGGTGAACGAGGTCGCGCTCGCGAAGGTGAAGGAGGACAAGGTGCGCGAGGCCGGGGACGGCTTCGACGGCACCTGGGTCGCGCACCCCGATCTCGTCCCGGTCGCGTTCGAGCAGTTCGAGCGGCCGAACCAGCTCGACGTCACGCGCGAGGACGTCGAGGTGCCGGCCGAGGCGCTGCTCGACCTGCGCGTGCCCGGCGGCGAGGTGAGCGACGCGGGGCTACGGCTGAACGTGCGCGTCGGGGTTCGCTACCTCGACGCGTGGCTGCACGGCACCGGCGCCGCGGCGATCGAGAACCTGATGGAGGACGTCGCGACCGCGGAGATCTCTCGCTCGCAGGTCTGGCAGTGGGTCCAGGCCGGGATCTTCACGCGCGAGCAGGTCCGCGAGGCGATGGCGGACGAGCTCGGCGAGGAGGCGCCCGACGCGCGCCAGGTCTTCGAGCAGGTCGCGCTCTCGGACGACTTCGTCGACTTCCTCACGCTCGCGGCATACGACCGCTTGCCGTGACTTACGCCGCGAGCTCGGGGTGCCGCACCCGGACTCGGTCGGTGCGGTAGCGGATCGCCTCGTACGCCACCACGAACGAGCAGACGGCGCCTACGAGCGCGAGCGCCGCCAGTGCCGGGACCACGAGCGCCACGGGAACGAGCGCGAGCAGCGCGACCGCGCCGATCGTGCGCCGCCGGAAGATCCGGCCGGTGGTTCGGAAGAGGAACGCGATGTGTCCGAGCAGGTAGAGCGCGGTGCCGCCGCAGAGCGCCACTGCGGGCACGGCGTCGAGCGCCTCTCCGAAGTGGTCGAGCGTCGTCTTCAGCCCGAGGGCGAAGAGGACGACGCCGGCGACCATCGGCAGGTGGAGGTAGCTGTACGCCAGCGCGAGGTAGTGCAGCTCGAGGCCCTCCGCCTGCATCAGCCGCCTGCGCGCGAAGATCGCGGCCACGTCGAAGTAGAGCCACCAGAGCGCCGAGACCACGACGATCCCGAGCACGGCGCCTACGATCACTCCCGCCTCCAGCTCGAACCCGGCGCCGACGCCGATCGCGATGATCGACTCGCCGAGCGCGATCAGGACGATCAGCCCGTGGCGCTCGGCGAAGTGCTCGGGCGCCACCCGCCAGCCGCCGCCGACGCCGATCGTGACCGGGCCGAGGTAGTCGATCGCGAGCGCGACCACCCACACGCCGATGCGCGCGTCTCCTTCGAGGAAGCCGGCAAGCACGAGCAGCGAGGGTCCGATGATCGACGTGGGCGCGAACCTGAGCAGCGCGCTGAGGCGGTCGGGGTCGTCGCGGCCGACGAGCGCGGAGAGGACGAGGTGGAGGAGGCGGACGAGCAGGTACGAGACACCGAACAACACGGCGTCGTCGCCGAACGCACCCGGTACCGCGAGCGCGACGACGAGCATCGCCCCCATCGAGGCGAGCATCGCCAGCCGGACGCCGCCTTCGTCGACGTCCATCGTGCTGGTCAACCACGCGTAGACGGTCCACGCCCACCAGAGCGCGGCGAGGACGAGCATCCCCCGCAGCACGCCCGCCCACGTCGGGTCGTCTGCCAGCAGGACAGTGACCTGCGTCATCGCGAACACGAAGACCAGGTCGAAGAAGAGCTCGAGCGGGGTGACCTCGTGCTCGGGGGTGGGCTCGTCGGCCACCTCGCCGACCCTACGTCAGCGCCGGTAGAGCAGCACCGAGACGGCGAGTGTCCAGACGGGCAGCCCGATGACCAGGCCGAAGAAGCCGAGCGTCGGAATCGCCATCACGAGCGCGAGCACGAAGCTGAACCAGGCCAGCCAGCGGGGAAGCCCGCCGAAGCGGAGGATCGCCAGCCCGGTTGCGGCGAGCAGCGGGATCGAGAAGAGCACGGCCCCGCCGAAGAAGGAGTCCCCGACGCGGACGAGCGCCTCGACGCCGGTGGCCGACGTGTTCGCGTGGTCGAACGCCGCCTGTGCGTGCGGCAGGTACGTGAACAGCAGCGCGATCGAGACCGCGATGCCGCTCGCGAAGGCGATCGAGGCCAGGCGCGCAGCCCCGCCTTCCGCCTCGACGAGCGCCTCACGCAGGCTGCCGAGCAGCCAGAGGAAGAAGAGCACGCCGAAGCCGAAGACGATCGCGCCCGCGAGGATCGACGTGTCGTTCGCCTCCACCCAGGCGACGAACGCGGCGGTGTCCTTGCCGTCGGGCCGGTCGTCTTTCTCGAGCAGGAACGTGCCGAGGATCCACAGGATCACCGCGGCGATGCCGGCTAGCGGATCGAGGCGCCGCGTGGTCACCTGCTCACGATTCTGTGCGTACGATCGGACGGGATGACGACGCTCTCGACGAAGGCGGACGACATCGCGCTGGTGATCGAGGAGGCGATCGTCTCCGGCGAGCTCGAGCCGGGCACGGTCCTGCGGCAGGAGCAGCTCTCGGAGCAGTTCCAGGTGAGCCGCACGCCGATCCGCGAGGCGCTGCGCAAGCTCGCCGCCCTCGGGCTCGTTTCCTTCGAGCCGAACCGCGGCGTGCGTGTGCGGACGATCACGCGCGAGGAGGTGCGCGAGGCGTTCCTGATCCGAGCCGAGCTCGAGAGCCTCGCGACCGAGGCCGCCGCGGCGCGGATGACGGACGAAGCGCTCGCCGAGCTCGACGCCGCGCAGCGGCGGTTCCACCGGCTGACGGAGGAGATGCGCGCGCGCGAGCCAGGCCGCGACCGACGCAGCCTGACGGTCGACTGGGTGCGCGCGAACCACGCGTTTCACGACGTGATCTATCGCGTCGCCGACCTGCCGCTCGTCGAGCAGCTCGCGAAGAGCGCGCGGCGCACGTTCTCCGGGCCGGCCGTGTGGGCGCCCGGCGACTCGCGCATCGACGACCTCTACGCGAAGAACGACGAGCAGCACAAGGCGATCAGGCAGGCGCTGGCCGCGGGCAGCGCCGAAGGCGCGCGCTCACTCGCGCGCGAGCACGTGCTCTCGTCGTTCCAGATGCTCGAGGAGATCCTCGAGCAGGTCGGCGCGAGACCCTGGCGGTCGGGTGGCTGACGGCCGGCGCGCGGCGCGCTAGAGCAGCTCGGCGATCCGCGCGGCGGCCCGCACGGCGCCGTCCGTCTCGACGGGCCGGTACTCGACGTCGCGCCCAATCTCCTGCTCGATCGCGGACGCGATCACCTCCGGCGTGGCGGTCTCGAAGTCCATGCGGCGGCCGGCCCCGTAGCGCTCGAGCCGGTGGCGCACATGGAAGTTCTGCTCGAAGTGATGCCGGAGCGGGAAGTAGAGGAACGGTCGCCGATTCGCCGTCAGCTCCATCGTCGTGGTCAAGCCGCCTTGGACGACCGCGAGGTCGCAAGCGGCGAGGTGGCGATAGAGCTCGGGCACATACGCGCGGACCTCGAGCCCTGCGAGCGTCCGGCAGCGTCGCGGGGTCGATGCGCGGTCCCGCGACGACGATCATCCGCAGGTCGCGCACGCGCTTCTTTGCCTCGGGGAACGCCTCGATCACGCGGCGCAGCAGATGGCCGCCGACGCCGGAGCCGCCGACGGTGACGATGCAGACCTGCTCGCCCGCCCGGTAGCCGAGTTCGTGGCGCAGCTTCTCACGGTCTGCGACCGGCTCGAACCCGGTCACGTACCCGGCGAAGTCGTAGTGCTGCTCGGTCCAGTCGCGGATCGCCGGCAGCTCCGGCCCGAAAGAGTCCGGCACGACGTCGTCCGGATTGCCGACGAAGATCGCCCGGTCGCGGATCCGCGGGAAGCGGGCGATGTGCTCGATCATCTCGGCGTTGTAGTCGGTGGTCACGAACGCCTCGCGATCACCGCCGTCCGGCATCGGCAGCCAGCCGACGAAGTCGGTCAGCCAGACGTACGCGGCCGACTTCAGCTCAGGGTTCTCGTGCAGGTAGTAGTCGACCTCCCACGCTTCGTCGCCGATCCAGAGGTCGTAGGACTCCTCGCGAACGAGGTCGAGGAAGAGCATGAAGTTCGCGACCAGGATCTCGTCCATCCGGCGAATCGCCTGGAAGACGTGGAGGTCGTGCTCCGCCGACTCGCTCTCGATGTGCGACGACTCGTTCGCGAGCAGCGCGCTCGCCGGATGGATCCGCTCGCCCTCCGCTTCGAGGACCGCCGTCACCGGATGCTGCGCGAGCCAGTCGATCTCGAGGTCGGGATGGAGCTTTCTGAGCTCCTTCGCGATCGCGACGTCGCGGCGGGCGTGGCCGAGCCCGATGGGCGACGAGATGTAGAGCGCGCGGCGGCGGCGGCTGAGCGCACGCGTCCACGTCCGTACCTTCGGCTCGGGCGGAACAATTGACTCCGCGAACTCGCGCATCAGCCCGTTCACCTTCACCGGGTGGCGTGCCTGAGGGAGATGGCCGGTGCCTTTCATCGCGACGAACGTCCCGCCCGTGAGCTCGGCGACGGCGGCGACGCGCTCGGGCGTCTGACACGCGTCGAGGTCTCCGTGGACGACGAGAACGGGGCAGCGCACGCGCCGGCAGAGCGAGCGCGCGTCCTCCTCGCTCTCCCATGGGCTCGGCGCGTCGTAGTCGGCGAGGCGGAGCGGCTCCGCGCCGCCCTCGAGCCCCCATTCGACGCAGTCCTCGATCTGCTTCGTCGAGTGTGGCTCGGGGATCTGTTGCGAGAAGAAGAACTCGAGGAAGCCGCGGAAGTCGCGACGCCAGTAGTGGATGTTGCACTTCGCCCAGCCGTCGTCGGTGTCGAGCTCTTCCCGGAAGGAAAACCGAAGGTAGTTCGGGTGCGATTGCGCCAGCATCGGAACGAACGGCGCGATCGCAAACACGCCGAGCGCAGCTGCGGGGTCGGTCGCCGCGAGCATGAGCGCCCAGCCGCCGCCGTCGCAGACCCCGCCGAGCAGAGCGCTCTCCGCGCCGATCGCGTCGAGGACGGCACGCCCGTCCTCGACGAACTCCCAGCGCGAGTACGCCTCCGCCGTCGTCGGCCGGTCGGAACGGCCGTTTCCGCGCGGGTCGAACGTGACGACGCGGAAGAACCGCGAAAGGTACGGGACCTGGGCCTTCCACATCCGTGAATGCGAGATCGGCGAGGTGGGGAAGAGCAGGAACGCCGTCGGCGCGTCGCCGTATACCTCGTAGAAGACGCGCACGCCGTCGCGCTCGACGAAGCCCTCTTCGTCGGGATAGCGGGCGCGCGTCTGCTCGGGCGCGGCGGGGGCGACGATCACGCCTGCCTCTTGACAAAGTCGGACAGGATTGAATTGACGAACACGGGATCGCGGATGTGCGGCGCATGTCCCGAGCCTTCGAGGACGACAAGCGCGCCGCCGGTCTGCTCAGCCATCGCCGCACCGCGCGTCACCGAGGCGATCGCGTCCCCGCTGCCGTGGATCACGAGGACCGGACAGCGAACATGGCCGGCGAGCGCGCGCGCCTCCTCCGGCCTCAGGCCCCGCCCGTCCTGCGTGGCGACGAGCGTCTCACCGTCCGTCTCGAGGCCCCAGCCGACACCATCTTCGATCGGCTTCGTCGAGTGCGGCTCTGTGAAGATCTTCGACATGAAGTACTCGACGAAGTCGCGGTACTCGCGAAGCCAGTAGTAGCGGTTGTACTTCGCCCATCCTTCGTACGTGTCGTACTCGACGTCGAAATCGTGGACAGCCCGCTCCGGCAGCGGGTTGCCGCCGCCCGGATAGTTCGGCCCGATGAAGACGGCGCCGGTGACGCGCTCGGGATGCTCCGCCGCCAGGATCAGGCCGCGTTGGCTGCCGAGCGAGAAGCCGACGATCACCGCGCGCTCGGTCTCGGTCGCGTCGAGCACGGCGAGCGCATCGGCTGCGAACTCGCGCTCGTCGTATGCGGCGGCACCCTGCGGACGGTCCGAGCGGCCGTTGCCGCGACCGTCGAACGTGAGCACGCGGCAGTGTCGGGCGAGGTAGGGGATCTGCATCTTCCAGTGCCGCGAGTGGAAGATCGACCACGTCGGCAGCAGGAGGACCGTCGGCTCGCCGCTCCCGTACACCTCGTAGTGGACGCGGACGCCGTCCCGTTCGACGTAGCCGGACTCGTCCGGGTATCGGGCGCGCGTCTGCTCACGCGCCGGCGCTGCGATCACTTCCGCCGTCGCCACTGCTTCTCCTTCGCCTCCATCCAGCCGTCGATCCACTCGAGCAGGGCCGCGTGACCCTCCTCGACCCCGGACAGCCGCTCGAGAATGATCCCCTCATTGAACGTGATCACGAGCGAGACGAGCGCGTCCAGCGGCATCTCGATCCCGTAGCGCTCGCGCGCCTCGGCGAACGCCTCGGTCAGCACGGCTCGCCACTCCGAGTTGACGCGATCGACAGGCCCGCGCAGGTCGGGACGGTTCCACGCGAGCGCCTGGAGCTCGTACCAGACCTTCTCGTACGCGAAGTCGTCGCCGACGAGGTAGCGCATCGCCGTGCGCCACTTCTCGATGAACGGCACGTCGGCGGCGTACATCGCGCGCTGACGCGCGATCTGCCGGTCGGTGAACCGCTCGAGTGTCCGCACGAGCACGTTCTCGATCGAGCCGAAGTAGTAGTGGACGAGGCCGTGGTTGACGCCCGCCTCCTCGCCGAGCTTCCGCGTCGTGATCCCGGCGTAGCCGACATCGACGAGCAACCGCTCGGCCGCGTCGAGGAGCACGTCCTCGGCGGCCGAGCGGTTCGTCTTCGCTACCGCCACTGCCACATCGCGTTCGCGATCTTCCAGCCGTCCCGCGTCCGCACGAGCTGAACGTACTCGGCGTACGGGACGCTCAAGACCCTGACGCTCGCGATCGTGTCGTAGACGTGCTCGACGACGATCTCCAGTCGACGCTCCTCCGGGTCGTCGCGCCGACCCTGTCCCTCGGCGGTTGCCTCGACCATCCCGGCCGCCGTGAGCTCCTTGAGGGACACGCCGTCGTCGGCGAGGCTGCGCTTTGCGAGCTGCGGATGGAGTGCGCGGCGCATGCGTTCCACGTCCCCGTCGTACCAGCCCTCGAAGTAGTCGAGGACGACGGCCCGGATCCCTTCCTCGTCCGACGCCACGCCACGATCATCGCTGACCTGAGCCGGCGCGTTCACGTCCGCCTCCGAAGACGGTCGACGAACTCGCCCAACCGACACCGCCCGAGCGCGAGCAGGAGGGGTGCGCCTCCGAGGCCACTCGCGAGCGCGACGAGCAGGCCGGCTTCGCCGCCGTGGTGCGCGAGGATCACTGGAAGATCTCCGTCGTGCAGTCGCCGCCCTGGAGGCGCACCTCGTGGGCCCGAGCCGGCCCGCCTGGTCGGTCGCTCAAATCGACGAAGAAGTCACGGTCGATCTCCATGCCGCCTTCGGGATTGCAGTCCACGCGGAGCAACCAGGAGCGGAGCTCTGGATAGAACTGGTTGTCCCAGGTCGAGTAGAGCGAGTTCGAGACGTAGAGCCGCCTCCCGTCGAACGAGAGCTGGAGCATCTGCGGACCGCCGTTCAGCTCGCGGTCGGAGTCGCTCGGCTTGCCGAGTACGCCGCCGAGCCAGAGCTGGCCGGTCAGTCTCGGGTTCGCCGGGTCGGAGATGTCGTACTGGCGGAGGTCGCCGTGCAGCCAGTTCGAGAGGTAGACGAAGCGGTCGTCCATCGAGACGACGATGTCGGTGATCAGGCCCGGGACCGGGAACGGCCAGCCTTCGAGCTCGACGCTCTCGACCGAGACGGCCGGATCGGCGGCCCACGAGCCGTTCGACCGGTACCAGCGCCAGAGCACGCTCGAGAGAGCGGCAGCCACGTAGCCCTGTCCGCTGTCCGGATCGTGCAGCGCGCGGATCTCGAGCGGGACCAGACCCTGGTCGCCGAGGTCGATCGTCTGCGTCAGCTCGCGCTGCTCGAGGTCCCAGAAATGGAGGCGGCGGCCGTAGCGGCCGGCGCCGACATCCTCGAGATCGAAGCCGGGCTCGTACGCGTTCGGCTCGCCGAACTCCGACGAGATGAGCGTGTTCTGGCGCGGGAGGTACCAGAAGTCGTAGTTGAGCGGCGGCGTCGGGCCGCCGTTCTCCCACCGGCCCTTGACCTCGAACGTCTTCGCGTCGAGCACGGCGAATCCACCCGCGCCGCTGCCGTCGGCGTCGCCGAGCATGCTGACGACGACGTTGTCGCCCGGCATGCAGTGCACGGTGTGCGGGCGCGTGTAGCCGGTCTTCGCGAGGAGCTCGTCCGCCTCGATCACCTTCTCGATGCGCGGGCGGCGCGGATCGTCGGCGACGTTCAGCACGTGGATGCGCGACGACCGGAAGCCGGGGAGGATCAGGTGCGAGCGGTCGGGGCCGTGGCACGCCGAGCTGCACCGGTTCCAGCCGAAGTGGTGAAGCTCGTCGCCGACGTTCGGCATCGGCGTCTCGTGGACGATCTGCCCGTTCTCGGCGTCGACGACGGCCAGAAAGTCCGGCGCGTCGACGCCCGTGCCCTCGTGCAGGCAGGCGAGGTAAAGAAACTCCTCGGGAGGCGCCTGCGCGGCCTCCGCGGGGGAGCCGAAGAAGGGAGAGGTGCCGTGCGCGTGCATGGGTTCCTCCTTGGACTAGTGCCTAAGTCAAACGACTAAGTCATTTGACCAAACTCGGGCGCACGAGTCAAGGCTCTCCGTCGAAGTCGAGGCGGCCTAGCCTGCCTCGGCGAGCAGCGCGTCGAGGTCCAGGCGCGCGCTGACCAAGCCCAGGCGGCCGTCCTCGCCGACCGGCCACTCCTCCTGCGGCCGGTCCCACGCGAGCTCGAGCCCGTTCTGTTCCGGGTCACGGAGGTAGAGCGCGAGGTGCGTGCCGTGGTCGGTCGCGCCGTCCAGCGGCCACTTCGCCTCGACGAGCCGTCGCAGCGCGTCGCCGAGCGCGGCCTTCGTCGGATAGCGGATGGCGATGTGGTAGAGGCCGGTCGAATCGGGCGGCGCCGGCGCACCTCCGCGCGACTGCCACGTGTTGAACGCGAGGTGGTGGTGGTAGCCGCCCGCGGAGAGGAAGATCGCGTCCGGGAACCGCGCGACGACGTCGAAGCCGAGCACGCCGACGTAGAACTCGTGGATGCGGTCGAGGTCGGCCGCGCGCATGTGCACGTGGCCGATGTCGACGCCCTCCGGGAGCGGGCGCGGATTCTTCTCGGCCGGAACGAACACGTCGGTGGACACGCCGAGAGGGTAGTCCTAGAGCAACCCCTTCCGTCGCATCGCCTTCACCTCGCGCGAGCGTGTGCGCCAGCGCCGCTTCAGCTCGGCGTGCTCGCGCCGGTTCCGCCGTCCCGCGAGCCGCTTGAGCTCGCGCTGGAGCTTCTGGTAGCTCGCCCAGCGCTCCGGGTCGAGCGACCCGTCCGCGAGCGCCGCCTGGACCGCGCACCCGGGCTCGGTTCCATGCGCGCAATCGTTGAACCTGCACTGCGAGGTGAGCTCGCCGATGTCTGCGAACGCGCGGTCGAGGTCCCCCTCCCAGATCTGCAGCTCGCGTAGTCCGGGCGTGTCGATCAGCAGCGCGCCGTTCCTGAGCGCCTTGAGCTGCCGGTGGCGCGTCGTGTGCCGGCCGCGCCCGTCGCGTCGCAGCTCGGCCGTGGGCATCAGCTCGCGCCCCGCGAGCCGGTTCAGCAGCGTCGACTTGCCGACGCCCGACGACCCGAGCAGGACGATCGTCCGCGCGGGTGTCAGGTACGCGTCGAGTGCGTCGACGCCCTCTCCGGTGACGTTGCTGAGCGCGTGCACCGGAACTCCCATCGCCACCGCCTCGGCGGCGAGCATCGTCTCGGGGTCGTCGTTCAGGTCGAGCTTCGTCAGCACGACGACGGGCTCGGCGCCGCTGTCCCAGGCCGTCGCGAGGTACCGCTCGAGCCGCCGCACGTTGAAGTCGCCGTCGAGCCCCGAGACGATGAAGATCGTGTCGACGTTCGCGACGAGGACGTGCTCCTCGGCCTTCAGCCAGGGCGTCTTGCGCGAGACCTTCGTCCGTCGCGGGAGCACGGCTTCGATCGCGTAGCGCTCGCCCGCGTCCACGACCACGACCCAGTCACCGACGGTCGGCATCCCGCCGAAGAGCTCGCTGTCGCGGAGGCGGCCACGCACATGCGCGAGCCGGTCGTCGCGCTCGGTGCGCACGGCATAGCCGCCGCGGTGCTCCGCGACGACGCGAGCAGGCTCGAAGCCCTGCTCCGCATAGGTTGTGAAGGCCGCCTCGAGCTCGTCGGTCCAGCCGAGCGCGGCCAGCGTCCTGCCGTTCAAGCGTGTCTCCTTACGGTCTGATTGCGCCGCGAACGCTCGAACGAAAAAGCGCTAGCCGTCGAGCCCCGCGGCTCCGCGGGTGGAGGTAGTGCAGGTGCTCGCAATGGGCATCGCAGGCCTCCTCTCGACGACTGGTCACTCTGAGGGTACACGTTTGCGGGCGGAATGCCATGGTGATTCCAGCATCGTGGGCACGCCCCCGTACGAGGAGAGGCCCGTCGACCCTGCCGCCGAGACCGTCGCGGTCGAGCGCGAGGAGATCGTCGAGGAGACGCGGCCACGGCCGCCGCGGATCTGGCCGTGGCTGCTCGCGCTCCTGCTGCTCGTGCTCGGCGGCCTGCTCGCGTACTTCCTGCTCGCCCGCGACGAGGAGAAGACGACGATGCCCCGCGTCGTCGGGCTCACCGAAGCCGTGGCGCAGGTGCGGATCGACGAGGCGAGCTTGGAGTCGGACGTCGACCGCCGTCTGAGCGAGCGCGGCGCGGGGATCGTTTTCGCTCAGACGCCCGGCGCCGGCACGCAGCTCGACGAGGGCGAGCGCGTGGAGATCCTCGTCTCGAGCGGCTTCGTCCGCGTGTCGGTCCCGTCGGTGCGGGACCTCGAGGAGCGCGAGGCGATCGAGAAGATCGAAGCCGCCGGCTTCCGGCCGAAGCTCCGACGCGTCTTCGCGGGGGCGCCCAAGGGCACGGTCGTCGAGCAGGAGCCGGCGGGGGGAGAGCAGGCCCGCCGCGGCGCGACGGTCACGCTCATCTCGTCGAAGGGACGCAACCTCCAGCGCGTCCCGAACGTCGTGGGGCTCCTGGAGCGCGAGGCCGTGCGCGTCCTCCGGCAGCGCGACTTCGATCCGCGCATCTTCGACGTGCCGTCCGAAGACCCGCGCGGCACCGTCGTCGCGCAGCAGCCGGGGCCGACCGCGCAGGCGCCGCCCGACTCGCGCGTGCGCATCAACGTTTCGACCGGGCAGCAGGGGGGCCAACCGACGGAGCGTCCGGGCACGACGACCCCGTCCGCGGGCACCGTCAGCGTGCCCGACGTCGTCGGCCTCGGGCAGACGGCCGCGCTGCGCCTGCTGCAGAACCTCGGCCTTCGCGGCGTCGTCGCGTACCGCCGCTCCAGCGAGCCCGTCGGGCGCGTGATCGACCAGTTCCCCAAGCCGGGCTCGGCCAAGAACACCGACGCGCGGGTTCGGATCCTCGTCTCCTCCGGGCAGGAGACGGCGGAAGCGCTCGACGTCCCTGACGTCCGCGGTCAGGACGAAGCGAGCGCGATCGCGACGCTCGAGGACGCCGGCTTCCGAGTCGAGGTGATCGGCGAGGGCGCGACAGTCCAAGACCAGCAGCCCGCGCCGGGCGTGACGTCGGCCGTCGACGCCGTGGTCACATTGTTCGTTGGATGAAGTCGCGGTACCAGAGCGCGCTCTGCTTGGGGATCCGCCGCTGCGTCGCGTAGTCGACGTAGACGATTCCGAAGCGCTTCTCGTACCCGTGCTCCCACTCGAAGTTGTCGAGCAGCGACCAGGCGAAGTAGCCCTCGACGTTGACGCCGTCGGCGGCCGCGCGCTCGACCGCGGCCAGATGGGCGCGGAGGTACGCGAGCCGCTCGGGATCCTCGACGACGCCGTTCGTCGGCACCGGGTCGTCGTAGGCGGAGCCGTTCTCGGTGATCGCGATCGGGATGTCGCCGTAGTCGCGCTTGAGGCCGACGAGGAGCTCGTGCAGCGAGTCGGGCGCGATCTCCCAGCCCATGCCGGTGGTCGGCAGCGTCGGCGCGACCTCCGTGAGGCCGAGCGGCTCGTCGTCGGGATCGGCGCGGACAACGGCGCGCGTGTAGTAGTTCGCGCCGAGGAAGTCGACCGGCTGCGCGATCAGCTCGAAGTCGCCGTCCTCACCCAGCTCGAGCGGTCCGAGCCGCGCCTCGAACCACGCGAGCGCATCGGCGGGATACGCGCCGCGCAGCACCGCATCCAGGAACCAGCGGTTGCGCACGGCGTCCCAGCGCCGCGTCGCCTCACGGTCGCGCTCCGAGTCGCTCGCGGGGTACGCCGGGTAGAAGTCGAGCGCGATCCCGATCCGCCCGTCAGGCCGCGAGAGCTCGCGGAACGCGCGCGTCGCGAGCCCGTGTGAGAGCAGCACGTTGTGCCCGGCGTGCAGCGCCTCGCGCCAGTCGCGGTGGCCCGGCGCCTTGCTCCCGTACGCGTGGCCGAGGAACGCGATCACCCACGGCTCGTTATGCGTGATCCAGCGCGAGACACCGTCGAGCTCCTCGAACACGACAGCGGCGTAGTCGGCGAAGCGCTCCGCCGTCTCGCGGCGCGGCCAGCCGCCCGCGTCCTGGAGCGCCTGCGGCAGGTCCCAGTGGTACAGCGTCGCGAACGGCTCGATCCCGCGCGTGCGCAGCCCGTCGACGAGTCGCCGGTAGAAGTCGAGGCCCTTCCTGCTCGGCGCGCCGCTCCCGGCGGGAAGGACGCGTGGCCAAGAGATCGAGAACCGGTACGCGCGGAGTCCGAGGTCGGCCATCAGGTCGAGGTCCTCTTCCCAGCGGTGGTAGTGGTCGCAGGCGACGTCCGTCGTGTGACCGCCGGCGACCCGCCCGGGCACGCGGCAGAAGGAATCCCAGATCGAGGCGCCGCGGGCATCGGTCGCGCCCTCGATCTGAATCGCGGCGGTCGCCGCGCCGAACTGGAAGCCCGGCGGAAACGTCATCCCTTCACCGACCCGCTCGTGAGCCCGCGCACGAGCCACCGTTGGGTCGCGAAGAACGCAACCATCACCGGCACGGTCGCGACGACGCCGGCCGCCATCAGCTGGTCGTAGCGCTGCTGGTAGTTCGAGATGAACGTCCGGATTCCAAGGGGAATCGTCTCCGCGTCCGACTGCGTCAGGGTCGACACGAAGAGCAGCTCGTCCCACGCGAACAGGAACGCGTACACCGCCGTCGCCACCAGCCCGGGCGCCGCATTCGGAAGCACGATTCGCCAGAACGCGCCGAACGGCGTGCACCCGTCGACGAGCGCAGCCTCCTCCAGCTCGCGCGGAATCGCCTGGAAGTACGCGCGCATCAGGAAAATCGCGACGGGCGTGAAGAAGGCCGTGTAGACGAGGATCATCCCGAGGTGCGTGTCGAACAGGTGGAGCGGCGTGTTCCGCCCGAACCAGACGAAGGCGAGAAAGATCGGGAGCAAGAACATCGTCCCGGGAATCAGCTGCGTCGCGATCACGCCGACGCCGAACGTCCCCGACCCGCGGAAGCGGTAACGCGCCAGCGCGTACCCCGCCGACGCCGCGAACGCCGTCGCGAAGAGGGCCGCCCCCGTACAGATGATCACGCTGTTCCGGAAGTAGCGCTCGAAGTCGACCGCGTCCCACATCGTCCGGAACGCGCCAAGCGTCGGCTCGCTGAAGTCGTACGTCCCGGTCGCCAGCTGACTCGAGGTCTGCAGCGACGACATCACGAGCCACACGATCGGCGCGAGCATCAACGCCAGCACGAGGTACGTGAGCGCGTTCAGCGACCAGTCGACGGAGCGCCGGCGGATCACGTCAGCGGCTCCAGGCTGCGGCGGAACGAGAGGTACCAGACCGCGACCCAGCCGAGCATCGCGAACATCAGGAGCGACGAGATCGCGGCGCCGTAGCCGAAGAGGTTGTTCGTGAACGCCTGCCGGACGATCAGCGTCATCAGCAGGTCGGCGTAGGGGCCGGGGTTCGTCCCCATCATCACGTACGGGATCGCGAACTGGTAGACGCTGTAGATGACGCCGAAGAGGAGCTGGATCGCGATCAGCGGCTTCAGCAGCGGCAGCGTGACGTAGCGGAAGCGCTGCCACGCGTTCGCCCCGTCGATCGAAGCTGCTTCGTACAGATCGTCAGGCACCGCCTGCAAGCCGGCGAGGAAGATGAGCATCGTGAACGGCAGTGCGCGCCAGATCGACGGGATGATGATCGCCCACATCGAATTCGGGCCGAGCAGCCACGTGGGCTTGTCGTCGAGCAGGTGTGCGTAGTCGACGAGGACCTTGTTGATGATCCCGTTGTCGCTCACCCACATGAACTGCCAGAGGATCGCCACGACGAAGCTCGGCACGACCCACGGCGCGAGCATCAGCGTGCGCACCGTGCGCCGGAACGGGAAGTCGCGGTTGAGCAGGACCGCGATCGCCATCCCGGCGACGAGCGTCAGCCCGACCGTCCACGCCGTGTAGACCGCGGTGTTCCGAACGGCGTTCGTGAAGCCGGAGTGGAGAGGGTTCAGCTCGTCGAAGAGGACGTCGCGGTAGTTCTGGAGCCCTGTCCACGGTGCTCGGAACAGCTCTACGTACGTGAACGTGTTCAGCCGCAGGAAGCTGAGGTAGATCCCGGCGCCCGTCGGGACGAGGTGGACGATGAGCATGAAGACGACCGCGGGCGCGATGAACGCGTAGGCGACGCGGTGCCGCCGCCAACCCTCGGCCAGCTTCGACCGGCGCGTCCGCTCGACGCGCAGGGGGAGCTCCTCGGCTGTGGCCATCGCAGTGTTCATAGCTCCTCAGGGGGAGAGGGGGAGCGCGGAGTGGGGTCAGCCCGCGCTCCCCGGCGAGCAGTCGGATTCGCTAGCCGCTCTGCGCGAGTAGCGAGTTCGCCTCCCTTGCCGCCGCGCGCAGCTCGTTCACGACGGCGTTGCGGCTGTAGGACACACGTCCCTGACCCGCCGCAATGTCGAGGATGTTTCCGAACCGGGTCTTGTAGGCGTTCTCGACCGGGCCCCACGACGCGACCGGCGCGTACGTGCGGCCGTGCGTGATCGCCGTGTAGAAGGCCCGGGCGTTGGCGTTCCGATTCCCCTCCTGGCGCTGCGGCACGAGCCGCGCGGGGAACATGCCCATGATCCGGGCGTAGTTCCGCTGCACGTCGTTGCGGGAGAGGTACTGGATCAGCCGCCACGCCTCCGGCTTGTGGCTCGACGAGCGGAACAGCATCAGGTTCGATCCGCCGACGAACGTGTAGAACTTCCCGGTCGGGCCGACTGGCATCTGGGCGACGCCGACGTTGCGGCGCGCCTCGGGCGCCCACGCGGTGTCGTCTGCGCGGTTGACGGTCGCGAGCACCCACGGGCCGCCGATCCACGTTGCGATCTGGCCGCCCTTGAACTGCTCCTCGACCTGCGGCGCATTCTTCTCCAGCGACGACTTCAGGAACACACCTGCCGTCACGAGGTCGGAGAAGTACTTCACGCCGCGGACCGCCGCGGGGCTCGAGATCGCGGACTGCCGACGGTTCGCCGTCAGCTCGCTCCCGCCGGCACCCCAGACGAACGGCATGATGTGGTGCACGAGGTCCCACGCCGTCTTGCCCGGCTGGCCGAACGGCATGATCGGCTTGCCGTTGACGCTGCGGACGGAACGCAGCTTGACGAGCGCGGCCCGGAACGACGCCCACGTCTTGAACGCGGTCGCCGGGTTGACGCCCGCGCGCTTGTAGACGTCCTTGCGGTAGTAGATCGTCCGCGCCTCGGTGAACCAGGGCACCGACCACACGCCGGACCTACCGGCCAGCTGCGTCGTCGCCCAGACACCCGGTGCGTATGCCTTGCGGCCGCCGATCGTGCCCGTGCGGCTTGCGAGGTTGTCGAAGCCGCCGAGCGCGGCGAAGTACGGCACCTGCGTCGTGCCCGCCTGCGTCACGTCGGGCGCCTCGCCCGAGATCGCGGCGTTCGTGATCCGCTGGTACTGCACGTCCCAGCCCACGAGCTGGACGTTGACGTTGATCCCGCTCGAACGCTCGAACGGCGCGAGGATCTTCTTCATGTCCGCGACGGGCTCGGGGCCGTTGTTCATGATCCAGAACGTCAGTGTGGTCGCGGCCCCGCTCGACTCTGTCCGCGCCTGCGCGGCCGAGAGGACCGTTGCCGAGAGCGCGAGCATCGCACTCGTCAGCGCGGCCATCCTCATCCACCTCTTTCGCATCACAGGACTCCCTCCGTATGCCGAAACTTGATCGAGACAGAGCGCCGGTAGGCGCGGCTCAGGCCCCCGCCACCCCCTCACCGGTTCGGGCGCGCGAACGCTTGGTCGTACGCCGCGCGCCCGATGATCGCCGAACCACGAGCTCCACCGGGAGCGTGGTCACGGGCGGTGCGGTGTCGGCGTGCTCGAGCATCCGCAGGAGCGCGTCGCCCGCGGCGGCGCCGAGGCCGATCTTGTCCTGCCGGATGGTCGTGAGCGAGGGCTGCATCTGGGCGGCGAGCTGGACGTCGTCGAACCCGACTAGCGCGACGTCGTCCGGCACTTGCATGCCGCGCTCCTGAGTCGCCCGCACCGCACCGGCCGCCATCACGTCGCTCGCGACAAAGACGGCGGTCGGCGGCTCGTCGAGCTCGAGGAGCGCGTGCATCCCCGCGTAGCCGCTGTCGAAGTAGAAGTCGCCCTCCTGGACGTAGTCGTCGCGGTAGGGCAGGCCGAGTGCCTCGAGCTCGGCGCGGTACCCGAGCAGGCGGTCGACGCCCGGACGCGTCGAAAGCATCCCGGTGACGATCGCGATCCGCTCGTGCCCGCGGTCGTGAAGGTGGCGGACGGCGAGGCGAGCACCCGCCAGGTTGTCGGAGATCACGTGCCCGGTGCGCCGCCCGACGAGGTCGAGGTCGACGGCCACGCACGGGATCAACGAGCGTGCGAGCTTCTCGATCTCCGGGTCGCGGGCGTCGACGCCCATCACGACCATCCCGTCCACGCCGTGGTGCTTGGCGCGGCGGACGAACGAGTGCTCGGTGTAACCGTTTCCGGGATTTTGGGTCGCAAAGAGGAGCAGGTCGTAGCCGGCGGCCCCCAATCGGTGCTTCAGGCCGACGAGGACCTCCTGGAAGAACGGGTGCAGCAGATCGGGGTGGCCCTCGCCGGTGTGGAGGAGTACTCCGATCACCTGCGAGCGCTGCATTACCAGTGTTCTAGCGGCTGCGGAGGGCGTGTAGTCGAGCTCGCGTGCCACTTTGAGCACCCGTTCCCGGGTCGCAGGGCTGACGTCTACGTAGTCGTTCAGCACCCTCGAGACGGTGGCGACGGAGACGCCGCTCAACCGGGCCAGCTCTCGGATCGTTGCGATGATGCCCTCCGGTTTCCGAAAACGTTTCCGGAGTTATCCCACGTTTCTCCATCGTTGTCAAGAGGCCGGTGGGCGGAGCACCGCGAACGGGTCGGTGACCTCGAGGAAGCGCCTGCGGAAGCGGAAGAGCTCGGGCGGGCGGCCGCCGCTCGGGCCTGGCTCACGGCGCTCCCCCGTCGGCGCGAGCACGCCGCGGCGGAGGAGGACGCGTTGCAGGTTCGTCGCCGAGACCTCGTGGCCGAGCGCGGCGGTGTAGAGCTCGCGCAGCTCGGCGATCGTGAACGTCTCGGCCGCAAGGGCGAAGCCGACGTTCGAATACGAGAGCTTCGCGCGCAGACGTTCCCTGCCGGCAAGCGTGATCTCGCCGTGGTCGAACGCCATCGGCGGGAGCTTGTCGAGCGGGTGCCAGCGCGTGTCGGCCGGCAGCGTCGGGTCGAGCGGCGCGGGGACGAGCCCGAGGTACGCCGTGGCGAGCTGGCGCTCGCGCGGGTAGCGGCGCGGCTCGCTGCGCGTCTCGAGCTGCTCGAGGTGCGCGAGCTCGCGCACGTCCACCTTCGCGGCGAGATGCCGGCGGATCGACGCCTCGAGCGTCTCGCGCGCGTCGAGGTAGCCGCCGGGAAGCGCCCACGCGTTCTTGGCCGGCGACTTCGCGCGTTGCCAGAGCAAGACGTGGAGCTGCGCGTCGCGAACCTGCAGCACGACCCCGAGCGCGACCTGCGTGGTAGACTCCGCCACCAGTTTTAGACTAACAGTCGAAAACCTCCCGATGACCCGTCTCGCACTCGCACTGCTCGCCGCTCTCGTCCTCGCCCTCGGCGCCTGCGGCGGCGGCGACGATGAAGGCGCCGGGGAGACGACGACCGGCGGCGCCGAGGCGCTCAAGGTCGGCTTGATCACCGACCTCGGCCAGCTCAACGACCGCGGCTTCAACCAGCTCGCGTACGAAGGGCTGAAGCGGGCGCAGGCGGAGCTCGGCGTCCAGGGCCGCGTGCTCGAGTCGAAGTCGGCGTCCGACTACGTCCCGAACATGACGACGCTCGCGCGCCAGGACTACGACCTGATCTTCGGCGTCGGCTTCGCGCAGGGCGACGCGATCGCGACTGCCGCGAAGCAGTTCCCGAACACGAAGTTCGTGATCATCGACGTCGACCAGACGACGCTGAAGGGCAAGCCGGCGAACGTCGTCGGGATGCTCTTCCGCGAAGAGCAGGCCGGGTACCTGGCCGGCTACCTCGCTGGGCTCAAAGCGCGCGAGCTGAACAAGAACACCGTCGGCTCCGTCGGCGGGTTCAAGGAGCCGCCGGTGGATCGCTTCATCGCGGGCTACCAGGCCGGCGCGAAGGCGGCCGCTCCCGGGATGAAGACGCTGAACGGCTACTCGTCGGACTGGGAAGACCAGGCGAAATGCAAGGAGATCGCGCTGAACCAGATCGCGGCCGGGGCGCAGGTCGTCTTCCAGGTCGCGGGCGCCTGCGGGCTCGGCGCGCTCGACGCTGCGCGTGAGCGACAGGTGTGGGGGATCGGCGTCGACGCCGACCAGTCGTTCCTCGGCCCGCACGTGCTGACGAGCGCGCTGAAGAAGGTGGACGAAGGCGTCTTCCGGACGATCGAGAGCGTGCAGGACGACACCTGGCTGGGCGGCCGCAACCTCACCTTCAGCCTTACGCAGGACGGCGTCGGGCTGGGCACGATTTCGAAGGACGTGTCGGAGACCGATCTCGCCAAGCTCAACAACGTCATGGCCCAGATCGCGTCGGGACAGATCCAGGTCCCCCGCGAGCTCGGGTAGGAGGTCTAGCCGCCGGCGATGGCGGTGACGACGAGGACCTGAGAGTCGGCCGAAAGCGGCGTCTCCAGGCCGGCGCCGTGGCGCACGTCCTGCTTGTCGACGAAGACGTTCACGAGCCGCCGCAGCTCGCCGTGCTCGTCGAGGCAGAGGTCGCGGACCGGCAGTGCCCGCAGCGCGTCCTCGAGCGTCGCCGCGTCGACCTCGAACTCGCGCTGCCCGCCCGCCTCGCGCGCGAGCAGCGACGGCAGCCGGACTACTGCCACTCCGAGGTCTCGACCGACAGGATCGGCGGAAGCCAGCGCGCGGCCTCGGCCCACGACTCGCCGCCGTCTGCCGACGCGAACACCGAGCCGCTCTGCGTGCCGAAGTAGAGGCCGTTGGGGTCGAGCCCGTCCCAGGCGGACGCTTCGCGCAGGACCGCGACCCACGCCTGCTGCGGCAGGCCGTCGGTGAGCAGGTCCCACGACGCCCCGCCGTCGCGCGTGCGGTAGACGCCGAGCCGGTCGTCGGGGGTGACGCGGTTCATCGCGCTCTCCTCCGGGATCACGAACGCCGCATCCGGGTCGCGCGGGTCGAGCATCAGCGGGAAGCCGAAGTCGCTCGGCAGCCCGTTGCCGTCGAGCCGCTCCCAGGTCGTCCCGCGGTCGTCCGAGCGGTACACGCCGCAGTGGTTCTGCTGCCAGAGGCGGTCGCCTCCGGCCGGGTGCAGGAGCACCTTGTGCACGCACTGGCCGACCTCGGGCTGTTCGTCCGGGAGGAAGTCGGCGGAGGTCCCCTTGTTCACGGGCTCCCAGCTCTCGCCGCGGTCGTCGGTACGGAAGACGCCGGCCGCGGAGATCCCGATCACGAGCCGCTTCGGATCGTCCTTGTCGACGTTGATCGAGTGCAGGCACATGCCACCGGCGCCGGGGTTCCACTGGTCGCGCGTCTCGTGCTCGAGCAGCGCGCGGTTCACGTCCCACGTCTGCCCGCGGTCGGTCGAGCGAAAGAGGACGCCGGGGTCGCCGCCGAGCCAGAGCTCGCCGTCGCCGCCCGGCTCGACGTGCCACGTCGCGTTCAGCTTCAGCTCGCCGTCCTCCGGCAGCCCGACCTCGAACCGCTCCCAGGTCTCGCCGCCGTCGTCCGAGCGGTGCACGGCGCCGCCGCCGTAGAAGTTGGTGCATGCGTAGAGCGCGCCGTCGCGCGGGTCCCGGATCGCGTGGTAGATCGAGAAGCCCGTCAACATCGGACCCTCGACCGCCCACTCGCGCCGGTCCTCGCTGCGCAGCCTGAAGAGCCCTTTCCGAGTCCCGACGAGGACGGCCGTCGCCATGCCTGGGACCCTATCGCGGCGGGTAGGTTGGACGAGGTGCCACGCCTTACAGACGAACAGCGACGGGTGTTTCTCGACAGGAACTACGGCGTGGTGGCAACCATTCGGCAGGACGGCTCGCCGCAGCTGACGACGGTCTGGGTCGACGCGGACGAGGAGGACGTCCTCTTCAACATCACCGAGACGCGCCAGAAGCTCCGGAACCTCGAGCGCGACCCGCGCGCGACCGTCCACGTCCAGGACGGCGACGACCCCTACCGCTGGCTCTCCGTCACCGGCACGGTCGAGCTGAGCCGGGAAGGCGCCGAGGAGCACATCAACAAGCTCTCCCGCAAGTACCGCGGCCGCGACTACACGCTGCGTCCCGGCGAGCAGCGCGTGCTCGCCCGGCTGACGCCCGAGCGCGTGGTCGCGTACGGCCTCGACTCGTGATCGTCTGCGACGTCGGGCCCCGCGACGGGCTCCAGAACGAGCCCGACGTGCTCGCGCCCGAGACGCGCGCCCGGCTCGTCGACCGGCTCGCCGCGGCCGGCCTCCCGCGGATCGAGGCGGTCAGCTTCGTCAGGGACGACCGCGTGCCGCAGATGGCGGGGGCCGAGGAGGTTGTCGGCGCGGTCGAGCGCCGGGACGGCACCGAGTACTCGGGGCTCGTGCTCAACGAGGAGGGCCACGAGCGCCTGCGCGCGACGCCGCTCGACCGCGTCAACTGCACGTTCGCCGCGACCGAGTCCTTCAACCAGCGGAACGGCAACGCGACACTCGAGCAAGCGGTCGCCCGCGTCGAGCGCATCCTCGCCGCGGCCGACCGGCCGACCACCGTGACGATCAGCGTCGCGTTCGGCTGCCCGTTCGAGGGCCGCGTCGACCCCGGCGTGGTCGCGGAGCTCGCCGAGCGGGTGGACGCGGCGGACGAGGTCGTGCTCGCGGACACGATCGGTGTCGGCACGCCGAAGCAGGTCGCCGCGTTGACTCGCAGAGTCGCCGTCCCCGGGCGTACGGTCGGCGGTCACTTCCACAACACGCGCAACACCGGCTTCGCGAACGCCGCGGCCGCGCTCGAGGCCGGCGCGGCGCTGCTCGACGCCTCGGTCGGCGGCCTCGGCGGCTGCCCGTTCGCCCCGCGCGCGACCGGGAACATCGCGACGGAGGACCTCGTCTACCTGCTCGCGGGCGACGGAGTCGAGACCGGCGTGGACCTCGACGCGCTGATCGAGGTCTCGCGCTGGCTCGAGGAGCTGCTCGGCCGCGAGCTGCCCGGGCCAGGTCTACCGCGCATGAACCGGCTGGCGCAGGAGACGAGCCCGTACCTCCTTCAGCACGCCGACAACCCGGTCGACTGGTACCCGTGGGGAGAGGAGGCGCTCGGACGCGCGCGCGAGGAGGACCGGCCGATCCTGCTCTCGATCGGCTACTCGGCCTGCCACTGGTGCCACGTGATGGAGCACGAGTCCTTCGAGGACCCGGCGACGGCCGCCGTCATGAACGAGCGCTTCGTCAACGTGAAGGTCGACCGCGAGGAGCGCCCCGACCTCGACTCCGTCTACATGGACGCGGTCGTCGCGCTCTCGGGCCACGGCGGCTGGCCGATGACCGTCTTCCTGACGCCCGACCGCGAGCCGTTCTTCGGCGGCACGTACTACCCGCCCGAGTCGCGCCACGGGCTGCCGAGCTTCCGGCAGGTGCTCGTCGCGGTTTCGGACGCGTACCGCGAGCGACGCGACGGACGTCGCGCGGCAGGCGCGGGCGCTCGTCGAGGCCGTGCGCACGCAGAGCGAGCAGCGGCCGTCGTCGGAGCCGCTCACCGCCGGAGTCCTGCACGACGCCGCGCGCGCGCTCCGCGCGCAGCTCGACCCGGTCTGGGGCGGGTTCGGCCGGGCACCGAAGTTCCCGCCCGCGTCGGCGCTCGAGTTCCTGCTGCGCCGCGACGAGCTCGACGCCGTCACGCGCACGCTCGACGGGATGGCGCTCGGCGGCCTGTACGACCTCGTCGGCGGCGGCTTCCACCGCTACTCCGTCGACGAGCGCTGGCTCGTCCCGCACTTCGAGAAGATGCTCTACGACAACGCGCTGCTCGTCCCCGCGTACCTGCACGGCTGGTTGCGCACGGGCGACGAGCGCTACGTGCGCGTCGTCGAGGAGACGATCGAGTACCTGCTCCGCGAGCTCCGCCTCGCCGACGGTGCGTTCGCGTCGGCGCAGGACGCCGACACGGAGGGCGTCGAGGGGCTGACGTTCACGTGGGCGCCCGGCGAAGGCGCGCCGGAGGAGCTGCTCGAGCCGTTCGAGCACGGCCGCTTCGTGCTGCGCGGCGAGCTCGACGAAGAGACGCGCGCGCGTCTCTTCGAGCTGCGCGAGCAGCGGCCGAAGCCGCTCCGCGACGACAAGGCGATCACGTCCTGGAACGGGCTCGCGATCGCGGCGCTCGCCGAGGCCGGCGCACGCGTCGAGCGCCCGGCCTGGGTCGCCGCGGCCGTGGACGCCGCGGAGTTCGTTCTCGGTCCGCTCTCGGACGCCGAGGGGCGCCTCCACCGCACCTGGCGCGAGGGCGTCGCCAAGGGGACGGGCTACCTCGAGGACTACGCGAACGTCGCGAACGGGCTCTACGAGCTGCACGTCGCGACGGCCGATCCGCGTTGGCTGCGCGAGTCGCACCGCTTGGCCCGTCTCGCGGTCGAGCTGTTCGCCGACGACGAGCAGGGCGGCTTCTTCATGACGCCGGAGGGCGCGGAAGAGCTCGTCGTGCGCAAGAAGGACCTCGACGACCACCCGACGCCGTCGGGCAACTCGATGCTCGCGTTCGTGCTCCTGCGGCTCGCGCGCATCTGGGGCGACGACGAGCTCGAGCGCCGCGCCGCCGGCGTGCTCCGCCTCGTGCTGCCGCTGCTGACGCGCGCACCGAGCGCGTTCGGTTGGACGCTCTGCGCGCTCGACCTCTACCTCTCGCCGCCGCGTGAGCTCGCGCTGCTCGCGTCGCCGTCGGACGAGCTCGCGAAGCGGGCGCTCGCGCGCTGGGACCCCAACGCGGTCGTCGCCTTCGGGCCTGCCGACGACGTTCCGCTCCTGGCCGGCAAGACGCGGCTCGACGGCCGGCCGACGCTGTACGAATGCGAGCGCTTCGCCTGCCGCGCGCCTGTCACAGATTTGACGTGATCCTTACAAGACGTAACGCTCGAGTGGGTATGAAGTCCACGATGCGACGCACGCTTCTGCTGGGGCTTGCCGCTGCGGCGATCGCAGTCGGGCTCGCTCCGGCGCGCGAGAGCACCGCCGCCGAACCGGCGCCACGACCCAACGTGATCGTCGTGATGGCCGACGACCAGGCGCTGGAGTCGATGCGCGTGATGGCGAACGTGAACGCGCTGCTCGCCGGGCAGGGCGCCGTCTTCGCGAACAACTTCGTGTCGTTCCCACTCTGCTGTCCCTCGCGCGCGACGTTCGTCACGGGGCAGTACGGCCACAACCACACGATCATGGGCAACGCAGCACCGATGGGCGGATACGAGAAGCTCGCGCCGACGCACGCGAACACGCTGCCCGCGTGGCTGCGCTCGTCCGGCTACCACACGATCCACATCGGCAAGTACCTGAACGGCTACGGCCGGCAGCGCCCGACGGAGGTACCTCCGGGGTGGTCGGAGTGGTTCGGCTCGACCGACCCGAGCACGTACCAGTTCTACAACTACACGCTGAACGAGAACGGCCGGCTCGTCCGTTACGGCAACGCGCAGCAGGACTACCAGGCCGACGTCTACACCGCGAAGGCCGTCGACGCGATCAAGCGCTTCGCGCCGCGGGCGGAGCCGTTCTTCCTCTCGGTCGCCTACCTCGCGCCGCACAGTGGCGGCCCACGCGAGTCGGACGACCCGCGGAACCTGGGGACGCCGGTTCCTGCGCCCCGCCACCGGAATCGCTTCGCGACCGAGGCGATGCCGACCTCGCCCGCGTTCAACGAAGCGGACGTCTCCGACAAGCCGCTCGCGATCCGCCGGCGGGCGCTGATCGGGCCGCAGCGGATCACGGCCGTGACCGAGAACTACCGGCAGCGCCTCGAGTCGCTGCTCGCGGTCGACGAGGGCGTTGCGTCGATCGTGCGCGCGCTCCAGGAGACCGGCGAGCTCGAGCGGACGTTGATCGTGTACACGGCCGACAACGGCTTCTTCCACGGTGAGCACCGGATCCCGAACGGCAAGGTGCAGCACTACGAGCCCTCCGTGCGCGTGCCGCTCGTCCTGCGCGGCCCGGGTGTGCCGCGCGGCGTCCGGCTCAGCCAGCCCGCCGTCAACGTCGACCTCGCCGCGACGATCCTCGACGCGGCGAACGCCCGCGCCGGCAGGACGCTCGACGGCGTCTCGCTGTTCTCGTTCCTGCGCGACCGCACGCGCTTCACGGGTCGGGACGTGCTGCTCGAGACGCCGGGCTACGTCGCGATCCACACGCCGCGCTATGTGTACGTCGAGCACAACACCGGCGAGCGCGAGCTCTACGACCTCCTGCGTGACCCGTACCAGCTCGCGAGCGCGCACGCGAACCCGGCGTACGAGCAGCAGCGCTCGGACCTGGCCCGGCGTCTGCTCAGGCTGCGCGGCTGCCGCGGCGCGACGTGCCGGCGCGGGCCGGCGCTCGGCGTCACGAGCCGATGCACGGGGCGAACGCACCGCGTGTCCGTCGCCGGCGAGGACATCCGCCTCGTCACGCGCATCGACTGGACGTACCGCACGCGCCCCGCCGGCGCCGACCGCCGTCGACCGTTCCAGGCGAGGCTCCCCGCCGCGGCCGGCGTCGTGCGGGCGACCGCGACGCTCTCGGACGGCCGCCGCGCGTCGGTCGACCGCCGCCTCCGCGCCTGCCGCTAGAGCTCCCGCGCGGGCCGGTTCGCGAGCGCGAACGCGCCGAGCACCGCGTTCCCGACGCCGAAGAGGACGAGTGCGGAGCGCAGGCCGAGCTCTTCGAGCAGTAGCCCGTTGAGCAGCATCGAGGGCGGCACGACGATCATCTCCGCGGCAAGCAGGATCGCGAACGCGCGCGCCCGCAGCTCGGGCGGAATCAGCTCCTGGTGGATCGTCGACTCGAACGGGTCGTAGAGCCCGGTCAGGACGCCGATCCCGAACAGCACCACGAGCAGCACCGCGAGGGGCGGGATCGCGACCAGCGTCAGCGAGAGCGCGGGGTACGCGATCCACATCGCGCGGTAGAAGCGCCGCCGGTGCAGGCGCACGCCGACGACGCCGAACCCAGTCGTCCCCGCGAGCCCTCCGATCCCGTACGCGGTCACGCACGCCGCGAACGCGCCGGCGCCGCCGAGCTCCGTGTCCGCGTACACGGGCAATACGACAGGCGCGAGCGGTGCGATCAGGAACCCGCCGACGGTCCAGAGAGCGAAGAACGTCCGCAGGAGCGGCGTCCTGAGGACGAAGCGCAGCCCCTCGAGCAGCGGCGTCGGCTCGCGCGCCGCGCGCATCGCGGGGACGCGCGCGGCGATCGTCACGGCCGAGAGCACGAACGTGGCCGAGTCGGCCCAGAGCGCGCTCGCTGCGCCCAGCGTGCCGATCAGGACGCCTGCGAGAGGAGCACCGACGACGTAGCCGATGTGCTCGCTCGTCGTCGAGATCGAGTTCGCACGCTCGAGCGGCACGGAGGCGCGTTCCGCGAGCGCCGGGAGCATCGCTCGGCGTGCCGCTCGTCCAGGAGCCTCGAACGCCCCCGCCGTGAACGCGAGGACGAGGACGTGCCAGAACTCGAGGACGTCGAACGCGTAGAGGAGAGGAACGCCCGAGATCGCAACGGCTGCGCCGAGGTCGGCGGCGACGCTCGTCCGTCGCAGGCCGAGCCGGTCGACGACCGAGCCCGCCGCGATCGCCCCGACAGCGAGCGGAACTGTGGTCGCGAAGGCAGTCAGTCCGGTGCGGGCGGCGCTGCCCGTCGTCGTCAGCACGAACCACGGGAGCGCGACAACGGCAACGACGTTCCCGAGCTGGGAGACCGCGTTCGCGAAAACGAGGGCGAGGAGGCCGGAGCGGCGCACGCTGGCTCCTTCCCCGCCGCGCCCCCGCGAGCAACGGCCTAGCATCCGGCGCCGTGGCGGCGCCGCTCCTCTCCGTCGAGCAGGTCACTCGCCGGTTCGGCGGCGTCGTCGCGCTCGACGGGGTCACGTTCGACGTCGCACCGGGCGAGATCGTCGGCCTGATCGGGCCGAACGGCGCGGGCAAGACGACGGCGTTCAACGTGATCACGCGCCTGTACACGCCGGACGCGGGCAGCGTCGTGTTCGACGGCTCGGACCTCCTGCGCACGCGACCTCACCGCGTGATCGGGCGCGGGATCGCGCGCACGTTCCAGAACGTCGCCCTCTGGCCGACGCTGACCGTGCTCGACAACGTCCGGATCGGGGCGCAGACGCGGAAGGGGCCGCAGCCGCCGGAGGAACTGCTCACGTACGTCGGCCTGAGCGGGCTCGCGCATCGTCCCGCGGTCGGCCTTCCGTTCGGGACGCTGAAGCGGATCGAGCTCGCCCGCGCGCTCGCGTCGGGGCCGCGGCTGCTCCTGCTCGACGAGCCGGCAGGTGGGCTGAACCACGAGGAGGTCGACGAGCTCGGGCGCTTCGTGCAGAGCGTGCGCAGCGACTTCGACCTGACCGTGCTGCTCGTCGAGCACCACATGAACCTCGTGATGGGGATCTCCGACCGCGTCTTCGTCCTCAACTTCGGGCGGGTGATCGCGAGCGGGACGCCGCAGGAGGTGCAGCGCGAGCCGGCGGTGATCGAGGCCTACCTCGGGGGCGAGAATGCCGCTGCTTGAGCTCGCGGACGTCGAGGCCCGCTACGGGGCCGTGCAGGCGCTGCACGGGGTCGCGCTCGAGGTGCGCGAGCGCCAGGTCGTCTCCGTCCTGGGCGCGAACGGGGCGGGCAAGACGACGACGCTGCGCGCGATCTCGGGCACGGTCCGGCGCAGCGGCACGCTTCGCTTCGACGGCAAACCGCTTCCCCGCTCGCCCGAGGCGGTCGCGCGGCTCGGGATCGCCCACGTGCCCGAAGGCCGCGGCACGTTCAGCGAGCTGAGCGTCGGCGAGAACCTCCGCCTGGGCGCGTACGGACGCCGCGACCGCAGCGGCTACGAGCGCGACTTCGGCGAGCTGCTCGCGCACTTCCCGTGGCTCGAGGAGCGCCGCGACCAGCAGGCCGGGACGCTCTCCGGCGGCGAGCAGCAGATGCTCGCGCTCGCGCGCGCGTTCATGGCCCGGCCGCGCCTCGTGCTCGTCGACGAGCCCTCGCTCGGGCTCGCGCCCATCGTCGTCAAGCAGATCTTCGACGTGCTGCGCGCGTGGATCGACGAGCACGGGATGTCCGCGCTCGTGGTCGAGCAGAACGCGAACGTCGCGCTCGAGCACTCGGAGCACGGCTACGTGCTCGAGGTCGGCCGCGTCGCCGTCTCGGGGACGGCGGACGAGCTGCGCGGCAACGAGTCGATCCGCCGGTCGTACCTCGGGTACTAGGCGTGGCCGACTTCCTCCAGCAGGTCGTGGCGGGGATCGCGTCCGGGGGCGTGTACGCGCTGCTCGCGCTCGCGCTCGTCCTGATCTACCGCTCGACGCGGATCGTCAACTTCGCGCAGGGCGAGATGGCGATGTTCTCGACCTTCATCTGCTGGGAGCTGCTCGACCTGGGCGTCCCGTACTGGGGCGCGTTCGCGCTCACGCTCGTGCTCTCGTTCCTGGGCGGCGTGCTCGTCGAGCGGCTCGTGATCCGCCCGGTCCAGCGCGCCGACGCGCTCGGGGTCGTCACCGTCACGATCGGGCTGCTGATCCTGCTCAACGGCGCCGCCGCGTGGATCTGGAAGGGCGAGCAGCGCACGCTCGAGAACCCGTTCCCGAGCGACACCTTCGACATCGGCGGCGTGATCGTCGCCGCGCAGGACCTCGGGATCATCGCCGTCTCGCTCGTGATCGTGCTCGCGCTCTGGGCGTTCTTCCAGAAGACGACGATCGGGCTCGCGCTGCGCGCCGCCGCGTTCAACCCCGAGTCGAGCCGGCTGCACGGGATCCGCGTCTCCTGGATGCTCGCGCTCGGCTGGGGCCTCGCGGCCGTCCTCGGCGCGGTCGCGGGCATCCTCGTCGCGCCGACGCAGGGGAGCTTCGACCAGAACCTGATGCTCCCGGTCCTGATCTACGCCTTCGCGGCGGCCGTGCTCGGCGGCCTGGACAGCCCGGTCGGCGCCATCGTCGGCGGAGTCACGCTCGGGGTCGCGCTCAACCTGATCGGGACGTACGTGGACGTCCTCTCGGACATGCGCCTGCCGTCGGCGCTGTTCCTGATCCTCGTCGTGCTCCTGGTGAAACCGAACGGCCTCTTCGGCCGCACCGCCGTGAGGCGCGTCTGATGCGCGGCGCGCGGATGGCGCTGCGCGTGCTCGGCTTCGGCCTCTTCGTCGGCGTCGTGCTCGTGCTCCCGAGCCGGATCTCCGACTTCCGCGCCTCCGAGTTCGCGCTGATCGGGATCTTCTTCATCGCGATCCTCGGGCTGAACGTGCTCACCGGGCTGACCGGCGTGATCTCGCTCGGGCACGGGGCGTTCATGGCGATCGGCGCCTACGTGAGCGGGATCCTGATGCTCGGCCGGCCCGGGCTCGAGGCGGCGGGCCTCTCGCCGCCGGACTGGCTGCCGCTCGGCGACGGGATGAAGGACCTCTACACGATCCCGATCGCAGCGCTCGCCGCCGCGCTCGCCGGCGCAGCGTTCGGACTGCCCGCGCTGCGCCTGTCGGGCCCGTACCTCGCGCTCGCGACGTTCGGGATCGCCGTCGCGACGCCGATCGTGATCCGCAAGTTCGGCGACGTGACGGGCGGGAGCGGCGGGCTGAACCTGTTCGACTCGCCCAACCTGACCGGCGCGATCTTCAACGCCGTGCACGTCCCCGGGCGCACGCTGACGTTCAACGACTGGCTCTACTACCTGACCTGGACGATCGCGCTCGGTCTCTTCCTCGTCGCGTGGGTGATCGACAAGAGCCGGCTCGGCCGCTCGTTCCGAGCGGTGCGGGACAACGAGATCGCGGCGACCGCGTTCGGCGTCGGGCTCGCGTACCACAAGACGCTCGCGTTCACGCTCTCGGCGCTGTACGCGGGCGTCGCCGGGGCGCTCCTGGCGATCATGACCTTCTCCGTCCAGCCGGGCGCCTTCCCGGTCGACCGCTCGATCGCGCTGCTCCTCGGGCTCGCGATCGGGGGGCTCGGATCGCTCGCCCCGCTGCTCGCGGGCGCGGCCTTCCTCGTCTTCCTGCCGCAGTGGGCGCAGGACATCTCGAAGGCTCCGGGCGTACCCGCGGTGATCTACGGGGCCGTCCTGATCCTGGTCATGTTCGTGCTCCCGACCGGCGTCGGCGGCCTGCTCAGGCGGCTCTCGGAACCCCTAACTTCTCGCCTGTATGGTCGGTCTTAGCTTTCCGTGCGCGCGCTCGGCCTGATCGTTCTCGCCCTCGTCCTCTCCGCCGGAGTCGCCTCGGCCCGGCCGTCGGCCGACCCGGGCGTCGGCCAGCGGGAGCTCCTGATCGGCGGCACGGTCCCGCTCTCGGGGATCGCGGCGTCGTACGCGTCGGTCGGCCGCGGCGCGGAGGCGTACTTCAAGTACGTGAACGCGCGCGGCGGGGTCAACGGGCGGCGGATCAACTACAAGTACGTCGACGACCAGTACAACCCGTCGCAGACGGTCCAGGCCGTCCGCGAGCTCGTGCAGCAGGACCGCGTGTTCGCGATCTTCAACGCGCTCGGCACCGAGCACAACCTCGCCGTACGGTCGTTCCTGAACGCGTCGCGCGTGCCGCAGCTCTTCGCCGGCTCGGGCGCGACGACGTTCGGCCGTGACCACCGGCGCTACCCGTACACGATCGGCTACCTCCCGAGCTACGTCGGCGAAGGAAAGGTGTACGCGCGCCACATCCGCGCGACGAAGCCCAACGCCAAGGTCGCGGTGCTCTACCAGAACGACGACTACGGCCGCGACCTGCTCAACGGGTTCCGCGCCGGGATGGGGCCGAAGCGCGGCAACATCGCGGCGACGCAGGGCTACGACCCGCTCTCGACGGACGTGGCGTCGCAGATCGCGCGGCTGCGCAGCTCGGGCGCGACCGTGCTGCTCGTGATCGCGACGCCGCCGTTCGCGATCCGCGGGCTCGTGGCCGCGAACCGGCTCGGCTGGCGGCCGCAGGTGTACATCAACCAGGTCGGCTCCGCGACGACGATCATGCGCACGATCGCCCTGACCGCGAGCCCGCGCATCGTCAACGGCGCGATCACGTTCATCGCGATCAAAGACCCCGAGATGCCGCGCTTCAACCGCGACAAGGGCATGGCGCTGTACCGGTCGATCATGCGCCGGTACCTTCCGGGCGGCAACGTCAACGACGGCTTCCACGTCTACTCGATGGCCGTCGCGCACACGTTCGTGACTGCGCTGCGCAAGGCCGGACGCAACCCGACGCGGGCGAGCATGCTGCGCGCCGTCGCGAGCCTGAACGAGCGGAGCAACCCGTTCGTGCTGCCCGGCGTCGCGGTCAAGACGAGTGGTAGCGACCACTTCCCGCTCGAGCAGGGACAGCTTCAGCGCTGGCGGAGCAACAACTGGGCTCCGCTCGGCAAAGTGATCTCCGCTGAACCGTGAAAAGTCGGCCTCCGGCCTCGACTTTTCACGGCGGTGCCCTAGATCGCGCGGAGCGAAACCGGGCAGCCCGGTTCCGCGGCGATGCAAAGCTCTAGCTTGTCGCCGGGACGACCTCGCGGGGCACGGTGACGACCCGCGGTCCGGTCACCGGGAGGAGCAGCACGACCGTCGTCGTGACGGCGACGCCGAGCCACTGCGTGCCGTCGAGGGTCGCGCCGAAGGCGAGATAGCCCACGGTCGCCGCCGTCATGGGGAACGTGAGCTCGGCGAGCGCGGCGATCAGCGCGGGTGTCCGGCGGAGCCCGATGTAGTAGAGCGACAGCGCGACGAGGCCGGTGACGATCGCAAGCGCCGCGATCCAGCCGAAGTCCGCCGCCGGGGTCGTGAACGACGCGCCGACGAGGAGCACTGCAACGGCGCTCGCCGGCAGCCCGAACGCGAAGCGGAGCGTGGTGATGTGCTGGAACCGCAGCCGAGTCGCCAGGAGGCGTCCCAGCACGGTGCCCATCGCCCAGAGGACGGCCGCGCCGATCGCCATCAGCGCGGGGACCGCGGTCTCCACCGTGATCTCGAACGGCGACGGGAACGTGATCAGCCAGGTCCCGACGAGGCCGGCGAGCAGGAACCACCCGTAGTTCCTCCGTGGGCGCTCGCCCAGGATGAACCACGCGCCGACGACCGCGACGAGGGGCTGGATCTTCTGGAGCACGACCGGGGTGACCGGGTCGCCGTGCACGAACGCCTGCGTGAAGAGAATCGTCGCGATCGCGGACGCACCGATGCCGATCGCGGCGGCGGCGGCAACGTAGCGCGGGCCGGCGCGGGTGACGGCCGCGAACGCGGCCGGGAGCAGGGGCAGGGTGAGGAGCACGAGGACGAGGTGCTCGCCGAAGACGATCGTCGCGGCCTCGGTCGACTGCGCCAGCGGCCGGCGCAGCAGCGCGTCCATCCCCCAGAGCGCCGCCGCGATCGCGATCAGGAACGCGCCCGGCGCCGCAACGAGCCGTCCCATCATGCGCGCGAGCCTAGCTGGGCGAACGCCTGCTCGAAAACCTGGCGCGGCTGCGCCCCGAGGACGAGCAGCCGCTCGTCGAGCAGGAACGCCGGGATCCCATTGATCCCGAGCGAGTGGGCCTGCGCAGTCGACGCGGTGACGCGCTCGAGGTAGTCGTCGCCCGCGAGCACGCGATCGACCTCGGCTCGCTCGAGCCCGACCGCGTCGGCGTGCGCGCGCAGCACGTCGCCGTCGCGGAGGTCCTCGCCGTCGCGCCAGAGAGCGTCCATCAGCCGATCGTGCAGCGGCTCGTGCAGGCCCCGGTCGCGAGCGAGCTCGGTCACGCGCAGCGCCGCCCGCGAGTTCGGCATCACCTCGGGCGGGTTGAACTCGAGCCCGTTCCGTTCGAAGAGCGCGCGCAGGCGTTCGTCGGCGTCCTCGCCGTAGCGCCGGCGCAGCTCCGCGCGCGGCATGCCCTCGGGCGGGTACTCGGGATGCAGGTCGAACGGCAGCCACGTGACCTCGGCGCCGAACCGCTCGCGCATCCACTCGGCCAGAACCTGGCCGACGCGGCAGAACGGTCAGATGAAGTCCGACCAGATCGCGACTGAGCGCGCTACGTCTCCCATGCGAGCAGGTCTTCCACGGTCTCGCGTCGCCGAACCACCCGCGCCGCACCATCGCGCACGAGCACGGCGGCGGGCCGCGGGACGCCGTTGTAGTTGGACGCCATTGCGAGCGTGTACGCGCCGGTCGCCGGGACCGCGAGCAGGTCGCCGCGGCGCGGCTCGGGCAGCTCCACGCCGTCGATCAGCACGTCGCCCGACTCGCAATGCTTGCCCGCGACGCGGTAGGTGGCCGCCGCGCGCTCGTCGGCGCGGTTCGCGAGCAGGGCGGAGTAGCGGGCGCCGTAGAGCGCGGGCCGGGGGTTGTCCGACATGCCGCCGTCGACGGCCACGTAGGTGAGATCCGCGCTCGCGCGCTTGACCACGCCGACGCGGTACAGCGTCACCCCGGCAGGCCCGACGAGCGAACGCCCGGGCTCGAGGATCAGGCTCGGCCTCGGGAGCTCGTGCAGCGCCCAAGCCTGCTCGACCCGTTCGAGCAGCGCGCGCACGTGCTCCGCGATCGTCGGCACCGGCGGGTCGTCGGGCGAGGTGCGGACGGCGAGCCCGCCCCCGAGGTCGAGCACCTGCGGCGTCCACCCGAGCCGGGCCTTGCAGTCGGCCGAGAACGACGCGAGCCAGTCGACCGTCGCGAGCGCGGCCTCGCTGTCGGTCAGCTGGGAGCCGATGTGCACGTGGAGGCCTGCGGGTCGGGCGCGGACGATCGCGTCGAGGGCCTGGTCGGGCGGGAGCCCGAACTTCGACCCGCGCTGACCGGTGCGGATCGCCTCGTGCGTGTCGGCCTCGATCCCGGCGGTGACCCGGACGAGCGTGCGCCGCACGCCTGCGCGCTCGGCCCGCTCGAGCTCGTCGAGCGCGTCGAGCACGACCAGGCCCCCGGCGGCAGCCGCCTCGGAGAGCTCGAGCTCGTCCTTGTTGTTGCCGTGGACGACGAGCGACTGGCCGGGCACGCCGGCCGCGCGGGCGAACCGGAGCTCGCCCAGCGTCGAGACGTCGGCGCCGACGCCTTCCTCGGCGAGCACGCGCATGACGGCGACGTTCGGGAACGCCTTCGTCCCGTAGACGACGAGTGCCTCCGGCGCCGCCTCGCGATACGCGCGCGCCCGCGCGCGGATCGTCTCCTCGCAGAGCACGAGCAGCGGTGTGCCGTGCTCCTCGGCGAGGTCGGCGGCGCTCGCGCCGCCGACCGTCAGCTCGGAGCCGTCGAGGGCGGCGGTGTCGGGGAAGAGCTCGAGCACGGCACGGAGCTCAGTCCGCCCACCAGTTTTCGGTGATCACCGCGTCGCCGGGGCCGCCGGGGCAGGCGACGGCGAGGAGGACGGCGCCCTCGGGGCCCGCCTCGAAGGTCCGCATCGTGTCCTTGTGCACGCGGACGGCGTCCCACTCCCTCATTTCCTTGATCTCGTCCCCGAGCTTCGCCCGCGCGCTGCCGCTGACGAGGACGTAGACCTCCTCCTGCGTCTTGTGCGTGTGCCCGTTGCGCAGGCGGAAGTTCGGCGCGAGCCGCTGGTAGGTGATCCCGATCAGCTCCGCCTCGAGCGGGACGCGTGCGAACCGGGCCTCGAAGTCCGGGGCGAGCCCGAAGTTGGGCCCCTGGTCGTCGACGTCCTCGCGCATGTTGACGAGCGTGTAGCCCGCCATTCAGTCCTCCCACCAGTTCTGGACCATCTCGGTCTCGCCGGGCGCGCCGGCGCCGAACGCGAGCAGCTCGGCACCCTCGGGCCCGGCCTCGAAGTTGCGCATGGTGTCCTTGTCCACGCGGACGGCGTCCCACTGCTGGACGTCGACGACCTCGTCGTCGAGCTTCAGCTTCGCGCTCCCGCTCAGGAGCACGTAGATCTCTTCCTGGTCGCCGTGCTTGTGGCCGAACGGAATCCGGAAGTTCGGTGCGAGCCGCTGGTAGCTGAGCCCGGCGCCCTCGCCCTCGAGCGCCTTGCGCGCGAACCTCGCCTCGAGGTCCGGCGAGAGGCCGGACGCCGGCGCCGAGTCCTCGACCTCCTGCTTCAGGTTCGTGATCTTGTATCCGCCCATGGCGTCGATCCCCCTCGGTTGCTAGATTGAAAAAAGATGCAGGAGCTGCTCCTTCCGTAGCGTAGAGAGTGAACGCGGCCTAGAGCCGCGCTGACTCTCGACGGCCTCGGAAGAGGCCGTTTCCATATCAGGAGTGCAGATGGACAAGTACGACCCGCACGCAGTCGAGGCGAAGTGGCAGAAGCTCTGGGAGGCCGAGCGCGCCTTCGAGGTCCCGAACGAGCCCGCCGGCGAGAAGTCGTACGTCCTCGAGCAGCTCCCGTATCCCTCCGGCTCGCTGCACGTGGGCCACCTGCTGCCCTACACGATCGGCGACGTCGTCGCGCGCTTCCGCAGCCGGAACGGGATCCGCGTCCTCCACCCGCAGGGGTTCGACTCCTTCGGGCTCCCGGCCGAGAACGCGGCGTTCCGCGCGGGAGGACATCCCCGCGAGATCACCGAGCGCAACATCGTCCACATCACGCAGTCGATGCGCAGGATGGGGTGGGCGTACGACTGGTCGCGCCTGCTCTCGACGCACGATCCCGAGTACTACCGCTGGCAGCAGTGGCAGTTTCTGCGCTTCCTCGAGCGTGGGCTCGCCTACCGGAAGGCCGCGCCGGTCAAGTGGTGCCCGAACGACCAGACCGTCGTCGCGAACGAGCAGGTGCACGACGGCCGCTGCGAGCGCTGCGGGGCCGAGGTCGAGTCGCGGCTGATGGAGCAGTGGTTCTTCCGCATCACCGACTACGCGCAGGCGCTGCTCGACGACCTCGCGACGGTGGATTGGCCCGAGTCGATCAAGGCGCGCCAGCGCAACTGGATCGGCCGCTCGGAAGGTGCGGAGATCCTCTTCCGGATCGAGGAGCGGGACGAGGACGTCGCGGTCTTCACGACGCGTCCCGACACGCTCTTCGGCGCCACCTTCTTCGTGCTGGCGCCCGAGCACGAGCTGGTCGAGCGCATCGACTCGGACGACGTGCGCGACTACGTGCGCCGCGCGTCCGCGAAGAAGACCGCGGAGCGCGCGGCCGCGGAGGAGAAGACGGGCGTATTCGCGGGCGTGCACGCCGTCAACCCAGTGAACGGCGAGCGGCTGCCCGTCTACGTGGCCGACTACGTCCTGCCCGACTACGGCACCGGCGCGATCATGGCCGTGCCCGCCCACGACGAGCGGGACTTCGCGTTCGCGCAGACGTTCGGGCTGCCCGTGCGCCAGGTCGTGCGGCCGGCCGACGGCGACGTCGCCGAGGGCGAGCCGTTCGTCGAGCACACGGAGGGCGAGGTGCTGGTCAACTCGGGCGAGTTCGACGGCGTGCCTGCCGACGAGGGCGGGCGTCGCATCGTCGAGCGCCTCGCGGCCGACGGCCGAGGACGGTTCGCGATCAACTTCCGGCTGCGCGACTGGGGCTTCTCCCGCCAGCGCTACTGGGGCTGCCCGATCCCGATCGTCTACTGCGACTCGTGCGGGATCGTGCCCGTCCCCGACGAGGAGCTCCCGGTCGTCCTGCCGCACGTCGAGGACTACAAGCCGAAGGGCCAGCCGCCGCTCGCGCAGGCGGAGGACTGGGTGAACGTGCCCTGCCCGCGCTGCGGTGGGCCGGGTCAGCGCGAGACCGAGACGATGGACACGTTCGTCGACTCGTCCTGGTACTTCCTGCGCTACTGCGACGCGCGCAACGACAGCGCGCCGTTCGAGCGCGAGCCCGTCGACTACTGGAACCCGGTCGACCTCTACATCGGCGGCGTCGACCACGCGACGATGCACATGATCTACGCCCGCTTCTGGGTGAAGGTGCTGAACGACATGGGGATGATCGGCTTCCGCGAGCCGTTCGGGCGCTTCTTCTCAAACGGCTGGGTGACGATGGGCGGCAAGACGAAGATGTCGAAGCGTGCAGGGAACGTCGTCAGCCTCGACGAGTTCGTCGAGCGGTTCGGCGCCGACACCGTCCGCCTCTACATCCTCTTCATCGGTCCTGCCGACCAGGACATGGAGTGGACCGAGGACGGGATCGAGGGGATGTCGCGGTTCGTGCGCCGCCTGTGGCGGATCGTGAGCGAGGTCGCCGAGCGCGCCCCTCAGGGACCCGGTGAAAGCGGGCCGCTCGCGCGCAAGGCGCACGCGACGATCGCCAAGGTGACGGACGACGTCGGGCGGCGCTACGCCTTCAACACGGCGATCGCAGCGGTGATGGAGCTGACCAACGAGCTCTCGCGCGACACTGCGGGGCCGGACGCGCGCTTCGCGGCCGAGACGGCGGTCTCGCTGCTCCAGCCGTATGCGCCGCACGTCGCCGAGGAGCTTTGGCAGCGGCTGGGACACGAGCGGCTCTGGGAGCAGCCCTGGCCGGTCGCGGACTCGGCGATGATCGAGCGGGACACCTTCGAGCTGGTCGTGCAGGTGAACGGGCGCGTCCGCGACCGGGTCGAGGTCGCGGTCGACCTCTCCGAGGAGGAGCTGATCGCGAGGGCGAAGGAGTCGCCGCGCGTGCAGAGCTTCCTCGACGGCGGCGAGATTCGGCACACGATCGTCGTGCCGCGGAAGCTCGTCAACCTCGTCGTGGAGTAACCGACACGGCTTCGGCACGAAGGCGTCACACACGCGTGACGCTTTCGTTGCCACGATGGGCGACATGCCGGAACTGTCCGTTTCGCGGTCGCGCGCGCTCGCCGTCGTCGCGGCCGGGCTCGTGCTGCTCGTGCTTGCGGGGCGGTTCGTGCTCGGCGCGGGGGCGGCCTCCGGTGCCGAGCGCGGCGCCGAGGTGGTGGTCGCGCCCGTCGCCGCGGCGCCGACCCCGCCGGTGGTCGTCCACGTCGTCGGCGCCGTGCGTCAGCCCGGCCTCTACCGGCTCGCGCGCGGAAAACGCGTCGCCGACGCGGTCGCGCGGGCAGGCGGGGCCACTGGGGGCGCCGATCTCGCGCGGATCAACCTGGCGGCGTCCGTCGCCGACGGCCAGCAGGTCGTCGTGCCCGCGCGGGCGTCTCCGGGCGCGTTCGTGCCCGAGGGCGCGGGAGCGGGCGGCCCGAGCTCCGGCCCGGTCAGCCTCAGCTCGGCGACGCTCGAGCAGCTAGACGCGCTTCCGGGCGTCGGCCCTGTCACTGCGCAGAAGATCGTCGACTACCGGGAGCAGCACGGTGCGTTCTCGTCCGTCCGCGAGCTCGATGCGATCGCGGGGATCGGTCCCGCCCGGCTCGAGCAGCTCCAGGGGCTGGTGGCGCCGTGAGCGTCGTCGATCGGTGGCCCGCGCACCTCGTCGCCGGCGCCCTGCTGCTCGGCCTCGCCGCCTCGAACGTCGCGCGCGTCGGCGGGTTCGCGCTCGGGGCGGCTGCGACGGCGGCGGTCGGCGCGACGCTGCTGCACGACGCGCGGGCGCGGGTCGTATTGCTCGCGCTCGGCTGCGCGCTCGCGGGCTGGTGGTGGGGGAGCGGTCGGCTCGACGCGCTCGACCGCAGCGTGCTCGCTGGGGAAGTCGGAGCGGCCGGCGACGCGCTCGTCGTCGTGACCGCGCCGGCGCGGCGCTCGGAGTACGAGGTGCGCGTCGCCGCGCGCGTGCTCCGCTTTCGAGGTCGTGTTGTCTCCGAGGCGGTCCAGCTCGAGCTCCCGCGCGGGCGCGCGCCGCCACAGGGCGCGCTGCTCGAGCTCTTCGCCCACGTCGAGGAGCCTGCCAGCGACCCCGAGTTCGACGAGCGGGCCTGGCTGCGGCTGCGCGGAGTGCACGTCGTCCTGCGCGCGCAGACGTGGCGCGTCGTCGGCGCGCGCGGAGGAATCGGCGGACTCGCCGATCGGCTGCGCCGCGCGCTCGTTCGCGGCCTCGACGGGCTCGAGGGCGAGCGGCGTGCGGTCCTCGCGGGGATCGTGCTCGGCGAAGACGAGGGACTGAGCTCTGGGCTGCGCGACGCCTTCCGGGCCTCGGGCCTCTACCACCTGCTGGCGGTTTCGGGCCAGAACGTCGCGCTGCTCGCGTTCAGCGTCCTCCTGGTCGCGTGGCTCGTGGGCCTGTCCAACCTCCCGGCCCAGGTGCTCGTCGTCGCCGCGATCGCAGGGTACGTGCTCGCGGTCGGCTGGCAACCGTCGGTGGTTCGCGCGGGCGTCGCGGGCGCGCTGACGGCAGTCGCCTGGCTGACCGCCCGTCAGCGTGACCGCTGGTGGCTGCTGCTCGCGGGCGCCGCCGTGCTGCTCGCCTGGAACCCGTACTCGCTGCGCGAGCCGGGCTTCCAGCTCTCGTTCGGAGCGGTCACCGCGATCTTCGTCGGCGTCCCGCCCCTGCTGCGCTTCCTCGAGGGCTACCCGGTGCCACGGGCGGTCGCGCTCGTCGTCTCGCTCTCGCTCGCCTGCGGTGTGGCCACCGCGCCGATCCTGTGGTTCCACTTCGGCGCCGTGCCGGTGTTCTCCGTCCTCGCGAACGCGCTCGTCGCCCCGATCGTCGGGCCGCTGCTCGGGCTCGCGCTCGCCGCCGGCGTGCTCGCGCCGGTCGCGCCGTCCGCGGCGTTCGCGCTGGCGTGGGTCGACGGCTGGCTCGCGGCCTATCTGATCGCGTGCGCGCGACGCGTCGCGAGCCTGCCGTTCGCGCAGCTGACCTCGGGGCGGGCGCTCCTTACGATCGCCGCCGTGGGCGCGGTCGCCGCCGTGCTGGTGCGGCTGCGTGCGCCTAGGACCGGTTCGCGCCGTCGCCGCGCTCGCCTGTGCGTGCCGATGCTGCTCGTCGCATGGGTCGCCGCAGAGATCCAGCGCCGCGACCGCCGCCCGACGGGTTGCGGGTCACGTTCCTCGACGTCGGCCAGGGCGACGCGTGCCTGGTCGAAGCGCCCGGGGTCCGGCTCCTCGTCGATCAGGGCCCACCCGAAGCCGGCGTCGCGCGACAGCTGACAAAGCTCGGCGTCCGGCATCTGACCGCGCTCGTGCTGACGCACCCGCAACGCGACCACATCGGCGGCGCCGCCGACGTCCTCCGCGCCGTCGAGGTCGGCTTCGTGCTCGACCCACGGCTCGCGACCAGCGGCCCGGAGGAACGCGCGGCGCTCGCGGAGGCGAGGCGACGTGGCGTGCGGGTCGTTGTCGGCAGAGCCGGCCGTGTGCTCCGCGTGGGACCGCTGCGGGTGGTCGTGCTCTGGCCGGACGGGCCGGGCTACCCGGGCGAGGACCCCAACCTGCAGGCCCTCGTCCTCCTCGTCTCCTTCCGCGCTGTCGACGTGCTCCTGACCGCCGACGCCGAGTCGCCGGTGACGCTGCCGCTCGACCCACCGCCCGTCGAGATCCTCAAGGTCGCGCACCACGGGTCGGCGGACGAGGGGCTCGCCGAGCTGCTCGAGCGAACGCGCCCGAGGATCGCGGTCGTCTCGAGCGGGCTCGGCAACGACTACGGGCACCCGGCTCCGTCGACGGTCTGGGCGCTGGAGCGGGCGCCCGCGCTCGAGGTCTACCGCACAGATCAGGACGGTCGCGTCGTGGTGGAGTCGGACGGCCGCCGGCTCTGGGTGCGAGCGGAGCGCTGAGTAGGCTTGCTCCGTGAGCGACGAGCTGAAGCCGCTCTACCTGCTGACCGGGTCGGACCGGCCGAAGATCGAGCGCGCCCTCCGCCGGCTGCGCGACCGTTTCGACCCCGAGGCCGCCGTGCTGCTCGCGGCTCCGGAGACGTCGGGCGACGACGCGGTCGCGTCGTGCAACGCGCTCGGGCTCTTCGGAGGCGAGCGGCTCGTCGTGGTCGACGCCGTCGAACGCTGGCGCGCCGAGGACGCCAAGGCCGTGGCGGCGTACGCTTCGGATCCCGCGCCGGGCACGGTCCTTGCGCTCGTCGCCGCCGGGCTGCGCAAGGACTCCCCGCTGACCAAGACCGTCGCGAAGCACGGCGACGTCCTCGTCTACGACGTCGAGCGCAAGAAGATGATCGACTGGGTCGTGCAGCAGTTCGCCGGGCACGGTGTCAAGGTCGACCGCGAGTTCAGCCGCTCGCTGCTCGACGCCGTCGTCCCGGAGGGGCAGGACCCCGACCTGCACCACCTCGCCAACGAGGTCGCGAAGCTCGTCACCTGGGCTGACGGCGAACCGCTCGAGTGGGAGTCCGTCCGCGAGCTCGTCGTGCCGTTCGGCGAGGTGCCCTCGTTCGCGCTCACCGATGCGTGGGGTGCGCGCGACGTCGTCGCCGTGCTCGCGGCCGCGGAGAGCACGTTCGAGCGCGAAGCGTCGCCGCGCCGCGACGTCTCACCCCGCCTCGTGGGCGCGCTCGCCCGCCACCTCGGCCGGCTCCAGGAATGCAAGAGCCTGCTCGCCGAGGGGCTCGGAGCGCAGGAGATCGCCTCGCGCCTGAAGCGCCACCCGTACTACGTCCAGAAGCTCGTCCGCCAGGCGGAGGGGTTCACCGACGACGAGCTGCGCGACGCCGCGGTGCGCCTGGCCGAGCTCGACCACGCGCTCAAGGGCGGCTCGCGGCTCGCAGGCGACCTCGAGCTCGAGCGAGCCCTGGTCGACGTGACGCGCGGGAGAGCGGCCTGAGCTAGCTCGAGCTGCCCGCGGCGATCCGGGCGGCCTGAGCCTTCTTGCGCGCGGCGGTGTTCTTGTGCAGGGCGCCGCGTGCGGCCGCGCGGTCGATCAGGCGCACGAGCTCGCGATGCTCCGCGGCGGGGTCGCCGTCGCCGGAGGCCGCGCGCTCGAGCCGCTTCGTCAGCGTCTTGATCGTCGAGCGATAGCGCAGGTTCTCGAGCCGCTGCCGGGCGGCGATGCGGACGCGCTTCTTCTGCTGCTTGATGTTCGCCATGGCGTAAAAACGCCCGCAGCGCGGGCGGCAGGATGGTAGCAGGCGCCCTCGTATACTCGCCGCGTGGAGGCGCGCCGCGGCCGCAGATTGGCGTGGTCCGCGGCGATCTTCTCGTTCGCCACCGGGATCTCGCGCGTGCTCGGCCTCGTCCGCGAGATCGTGGCGCGCCGCTACTTCGGCGTCGAGGGCCCGATCAACGCGTTCACGGTTGCGTTCCTGATCCCGAACCTCGTCCGCGCGCTCGTCGCGGACATGGCGCTCGGGCCTGCGCTCGTGCCGGTCTTCAGCGAGCTGCTCGAGAAGGGAGAGCGCGCCCGCGCGTGGCGCGTCGCCTCGACCGTGTTCTGGCTGATGCTGCTCGGCCTCGGCTCACTGACTGCGCTCGCGATCCTCGTCGCGCCGCTGCTGATCGCGCCGTTCGGTCTCCCGGCGGACTACGAGGACCTCGCCGTCGGCCTCACGCGCGTGCTCTTCCCGATCGTGACGCTGCTCGGCATCGGCGGCATCTTCGTCGCGATCCTCAACAGCTACGACCACTTCACCGTCCCGGCGCTGACGCCGGTGTTCTGGAACATCGCGATCATCGTCGGGCTCGTCATCGGTGTGCCGCAGACCGACTCGACCGACGCCGCGCTCTACGTGTACGCGGGCTCGATCCTCGTCGGGACGGTGATCCAGGTGCTCCTCCCGGTGCCGTGGCTGCGCGGCCTCGACGGCCGGCTTCAGCTGCTCCTGGACGTCCGGGACCCGGCCGTCAAGCGCGTGTTCGTCTTGATGGTCCCGGTGATGCTCGGCCTCGGCCTGATCAACGTCAACACATTGATCGGGACGTTCTTCGCGTCGCGCTTCGTCGACCCCACGATCGCGCCGAGTGCGATCGAGGCAGCGTTCCGCATCTACATGCTGCCGCAGGGGATGTTCTCCGTCGCGGTCGCCACCGTGCTCTTTCCCGCGCTCTCGCGCTTCGCGGCGCGGAACGACGTCGACGGCTTCCGCGACACCGTCTCGCTCGGCATCCGCCAGATCGCCTTCCTCCTGCTGCCCGCGTCGGCGGTCTTGATCGTCCTCGCGGAACCGATCGTCCGCATCCTCTACGAGCGCGGCGCATTTACGCCCGATCAGACGCCGGTCGTGGCGGCATGTCTCGCCGCGTTCTCCATCGGGCTCGCCGCGAACGGCGCGATGTTGATGCTGAACCGCGCCTTCTTCGGCCTACAGCTGCCGCGGGTCCCGACGTACGTCGCGGCCGGGAACCTCGTCCTGAACACCGTCCTGTTCGCGCTGCTCTACCGCGTGGGGACGTGGGGCATCCCGCTCGCGATCTCGCTCGCGAACTTCGCGGCGGCGGGAGTCCTTTTCTTCGCGCTCCGGCGTCGACTCGGGCGGGTCGACGGCGCCGCCCTGCTCTCCTCGCTCGGCCGGATCGTCGCCGCCTCGGTCGTCCTGGCGGCGGTCGCGTACGGCGTGTGGTGGGCGCTCGACGAGCTCCTCGGCCGCGGCTTCGGCGGGCAGGCCGTCGCGCTCGCGGGCGCGTTCGGCCTCGGCGGGGCGGCGTACCTCGCAGCCTCGCGCCTGTTCGGGGTGCGCGAGATCGAGGCGCTACTCTCGTTGCGGCCGCGCTTCCGGCGCGCGTGACGTCATGGACCTGAGCCGCATCCGCAACTTCTCGATCATCGCGCACATCGACCACGGCAAGTCGACGCTCGCCGACCGCATCCTCGAGCTCACCGGCGCCGTCTCCGAGCGCGAGATGCGCGAGCAGGTTCTCGACACGATGGACCTCGAGCGCGAGCGCGGGATCACGATCAAGGCGCAGGCCGTGCGCGTGACCTGGAAGGGGCACGAGCTGAACCTGATCGACACCCCCGGTCACGTCGACTTCACGTACGAGGTGTCGCGCTCGCTCCAGGCGTGCGAGGGAGCGCTGCTTGTCGTCGACGCCGCGCAGGGGATCGAGGCCCAGACGCTCGCGAACGCGTACCTCGCGATCGAGAACGACCTCGAGATCACGCCGGTCGTGAACAAGATCGACCTCCCGCAGGCGGATCCGGACAGCGCGGCGAACGAGGTCGCAGAGTTGATCGGCGAGTCGCCCGAGCGGGTGCTGCGCATCTCGGCCAAGACCGGCGCAGGCGTCGCTGACGTGCTCGACGCCGTCGTCGAGCGGATCCCCGCGCCGACGGGCGATCCGAACGCTCCGCCGCGCGCGTTGATCTTCGACTCGAGCTACGACCAGTACCGCGGCGTCGTCGCGTTCGTGCGGATGATCGACGGCGAGTTCCACCCGCGCGAGCGACTGCGTGCGATGGCGCTCGGGACCCGCTTCGAGGCGCAGGAGATCGGGTTCATGTCGCCCGCGATGCGACCGGTCCAGTCGCTGACCGCGGGCGAGGTCGGCTATGTGATCACCGGGCTCAAGGACGTCTCGGAGCTCAGGGTCGGCGACACGCTCACGTCGGAGAGCCGTCCCGCCGCGGAGCCGCTGCCGGGCTACAAGGACGTGAAGCCGATGGTGTTCGCGGGGCTCTTCCCGACGGACTCGGACCAGTACCCGGAGCTCCGCGACGCGCTCGAGAAGCTGAAGCTCAACGACGCCGCGCTCTTCTACGAGCCGGAGACGTCGCAGGCGCTGGGCTTCGGCTTTCGCTGCGGGTTCCTCGGCCTGCTGCACATGGAGATCGTGCGCGAGCGACTCGAGCGGGAGTCCGACCTCGACCTGCTCGTCACGGCGCCCACCGTCGCCTACCGCGTCCGCGAGCCCAGCGGCGAGTCGCGCGAGGTGCACAACCCCGCCGAGATGCCGGCGGAGGTCGAGGAGGTCGAGGAGCCCTACGTCAAGGCGTCGATCATCGTGCCCAAGGAGTACGTCGGCGCGATGATGGAGCTGAACAACGACCGGCGCGGCCGCTTCGACCACCTCGAGTACTTGTCACCGGAGCGCGTGCACCTCACCTACGAGCTGCCGCTCGCCGAGATCGTGCTCGACTACTACGACCAGCTGAAGTCGCGCACGCGTGGGTACGCCAGCTTCGACTACGACTACGTCGGGTTCCGCCCCGGCGACCTCGTGCGCGTCGACGTGCTCGTCGGCGGGGAGCCGGTCGACGCGCTCTCGCTGATCGTCTACCGCGACTTCGCCTACGACCGCGGTCGAGCGCTCGTCGAGCGTCTGAGGGAGGAGATCCCGCGGCAGATGTTCGACGTCGCGATCCAGGCCGCGATCGGCGCGCGCGTGATCGCACGCGAAACGGTCAAGGCGCGCCGTAAGGACGTTCTCGCCAAGTGCTACGGGGGCGACATCACGCGCAAGCGGAAGCTGCTCGAGAAGCAGAAGGCGGGGAAGAAGCGAATGAAGCAGGTCGGAGCCGTCGAGGTGCCGCAAGAGGCGTTCCTCGCCGTCCTCAACATCGGGCAGGAAGGACGCAAGTGAGCGTCGCGCACCTCTACGTGCACCTTCCCTTCTGCGCGCACCGGTGTGGCTACTGCGACTTCGTCACGGTCGTCGGCCGCTCTGGGGATCACGGCGCCTACGTCGAGGCGCTCCTCCGCGAGCTCGAGCTCGAGCGCACGCTGCTCGCGTCGGAGCTCGACACGATCTTCCTCGGCGGGGGGACACCCACGTTCACGGCGGCGGACGCGCTGGAGCGGCTGCTGGCGGCTCTGCCGGATGCCCTCGAGGTGACCGTCGAGGCGAACCCGGAGACGGTCACGCCCGAGCTGGCCCGCCTGCTGTCACGAAACCGTGTCAATCGTGTGTCGCTCGGCGCACAAAGCTTCAACACCGCCCTTCTGGACGTGCTCGAGCGGCGTGCGCGGCCGGAGGACGTCAGGCGCGCGGTCTACGTTCTCCGTGATGCCGGTTTCGACAACGTCAACCTCGACCTCCTCTACGGCATCCCCGGCCAGGGGCCCGCCGAGCTCGAACGTGACCTCGCCGAGGCCCTGAGCCTCGAGCCCGAGCACCTGTCCTGTTACGAGCTGGAGGCGAAGCCCGGCACTCGCTTCACGTACGCGCACGGAGCCGAGCTCGAGCGTCAGGCCGACGCGATGGACGGCTATTTCGAGAGCGTGGTCGAGACCCTGACCGGCGCGGGCTACCGCTGGTACGAGACCGCGAACTTCTGTCGCGCTCCGAGCGTGGCCGACGACCGCGATCTCAGGGCGCAGCACAACCTCGCTTACTGGGAGGGGCGCGACTACCTCGGGCTCGGGATCGGCGCAGTCTCGACCGTGCGCGGCCGGCGTTGGCGCAACACGCCCAAGCTCGCGGCGTACCGCGACGCCCTCGCCGCGGGCCGCGCGCCGCGTGCGCGAGCTCGAGCCGCTCGACGCGGAGACGCTCCGGCGCGAACGCGTGCTGCTCGGGCTCCGCCTCGACGAGCCGCTCCGGCTCGACGGGCTCGAGTCCGCGCTCGACCGCGCGGCGCTCGATCGGCTCGCCGGACTGGGCCTGGTCAGCCGCCGCAAGGGGACGCTTGCCTTGACGCGGCGCGGCCGGTTCCTCGGCGGCGCGGTCACCGCCGACCTGCTCGCGTAAAATTCCCTGCAAATGAGCCCTTCACGCGTCCTCGAGCTCACCGGCCGCCAGCGGGAGATCCTGCGCGGCGTCGTCGACGAGTACGTGGCCACGGGCGAGCCCGTCGGCTCGAAGACGCTCGTCGAACGGAGCGGGCTCCGTGTCTCGCCCTCGACGGTGCGTGCGGAGCTCGCCGAGCTCGAGCGGCTCGGACTGCTCACCCACCCGCACACGTCGGCTGGGCGGATCCCGACCGAGGACGGATTCCGGTACTACGCGGGCCAGCTGCTCGCCGACGTCGACCTGCGCCCGGCTGTGCTCGACCTGCAGCTGACGCGCCAGAACGAGGTCGACGCGGCGCTCCGGGCGACGACAGAGATGCTCTCCGAGATGACGAGGCTGCTCGCCCTCGTCTCGGCGCCCCCGCTCGAGTCGGCAACGGTGCGTCACGTCGAGGTCCTCCAGCTGCAAGCGAACGTGACGATGGTGGTCGTGATCACGTCGAGTGGGGGCGTCTCGAAGCGCATCTTCACGACCGCCGAGCCGCTCGACCCCGGCCTCGTCGGCTGGGCGGCCGAATACCTGAACGAGAGCGTCGGCGGCCTGCAGCTCGGGACGCGGGTGCTTCGCCGGCGCTTCGACGATCCGGGCCTCTCGCCGCGTGAGCGCGCGTTCCTCGCGCTCCTGCGCCCGGCGTTCGCGGAGCTCGAGCACGACGAGCAGCAGCTCTTCGTCGGCGGCGCGGCGGGCCTGCTCGGCCAGCTGCGCGAGGACGAGCTCGAGGCGTGCCGGCGTGCGCTGCAGATGCTCGAGCGCCGGGCGGCGGCGCTCGAGGTGATCGGCCGCTCGCTGCACTCGCCGCGCGCGTCGGTGCGGGTCGGCGAGGAGCTCGAGAATCCGGCCCTGCGCGACGTCGCGATCGTCGGCGCAGGCTACGGGCTCAGCACTCGCACGCTCGGGTCGGTGTCGCTGCTCGGTCCGGTGCGCATGGACTACGAGAAGGCGATTCGCTCGGTGCGCTCGGCCGCGTTCGAGCTGTCGCGCTTCGTCGAAGGCGTCTTCGAGGACAACTGACCGCGGCGCTACGCTCCGGCCATGGCGACGACGAAGCGCGACTACTACGAGTTGCTCGGCGTCGATCGCAGCGCCGACGACGCAGAGCTGAAGCGAGCCTTCCGTCGCAAGGCGCGCGAGCTGCACCCTGATGTCTCGGAGGAGCCCGACGCCGAGGAGCGCTTTCGCGACGTCGTCGAGGCGTACGAGGTGCTCTCGAAGTCCGAGACGCGCGAGCTCTACGACCGGTTCGGTCACGCCGGCCTCCAGGGCGGCGGCTTCCGCCCGTCGCAGTTCGACTTCGGCAGCCTGACCGACCTCTTCTCGGCCTTCTTCGGCGACGATCTGTTCGGGGTCGGGGCACGCCCGCGCCGCGCCCGCGGCCGCGACCTCGCCGCGGAGGTGGAGATCGAGCTCGCGGAGGCCGCGACCGGTGCGACCCGCGACGTTCCGTTCGACGTCGTCGCCGGCTGCGCGGCCTGCGACGGGACCGGCGCCGAACCAGGAACCGAGCCGACCGTCTGCCCGACGTGCGACGGCCTGGGACGCGTGCAGCAGGTCGGGCGGAGCGTGTTCGGCGAGTTCGTGCGCGCTCACGCATGTCCCCAGTGCGGCGGCGAGGGTCGCGTCGTCGAGCACCCGTGCGAGGAATGCGGTGGATCCGGCCGCAAGATCGAGCGCAAGAACCTCGTCGTCGAGATCCCGGCGGGCATCCACGACGGCCAACGGATCCGGCTCAGCGGCGCGGGTCACGTCGGCAGCCTCGGCGGTCCCGCCGGTGACGTCTACGTGCGCGTGCGCGTCAACCGCGATCCGCGTTTCGTCCGCGAGGGCGACGACGTCTATTCGACGATCGACCTGACGATCGTGGAGGCCGCACTGGGGACGACGCGTACGGTCGAAACGCTCGACGGCGCGCTCGAGCTCGCGTTCGAGGCCGGCACGCAGCCGGGCGAGATCAGGGTCCTGAACGGGCACGGGATGCCGGTCCTCCAGGGGTTCGGGCGCGGCGACCACCGCGTGCTCGTGAACGTCGTCGTGCCCCGCCGGCTCGGCGACGAACAGCGCGCGCTGCTGGAGGAGTTCGCGCGCGCCACGGGCGAGGAGAACTACCGTCCCGACGAGGGGTTCTTCGAGAAGCTGAAGAGCGCGTTCCGCTGAGCGCGGTCCGGCGCGTGTCGGTGCGCGTGCCGGTGGAGCGGGCGGAGGAGGCGCGCGCGCTGATGCTCGAGCTCGCTCCGGAGGGGTTCGAGGAGCGTGAGCGCGGCCCCGAGCTCGAGCTTGCCGCGTACACGGACGCGCTCGCGGGCGCCCGGATCGCCCGCGCGTTCGGCGCCGTCCGCGAGGACGAGGTGCCGCCCGGCTGGGCCGACCGCTGGCAGGCCTTCCACAGGCCGGCGCGCGCCGGGCCGTTCTGGGTCGGGCCGTCGTGGGAGGGCGCACCGAGCGACGCGATCGCGATCGTGATCGACCCCGGGCTCGCGTTTGGAACCGGCGCGCACGCGACGACGCGTCTGTGCCTCGAGCTCCTTCCGGCTTTGCCGCGCGGCCCGCTCCTCGACGCCGGCTGCGGCTCCGGCGTCCTCTCGGTGGCGGCGGCGAAGCTCGGTTTTGTGCCGGTGCACGCGCTCGACGACGACCCCTTCGCGATCGAGACGACCCGCGCGAACGCCGCCGCCAACGGCGTCGTCGTCGAGGCGCTGCTCGGCGACGTCACGCGTGACGACCTACCCGTCACGTCGAGCGCCGTTGCGAACATTGCCCTCCCTGCAGTCGAGTCGCTCGCCGCGAGAGTCCGCGCCGCCGAGCTCGTGGTATCCGGCTATCTCGAGGCCGACGCGCCGCAGGTGAGCGGGTGGATGCACGTCGAACGTCGCGTGCTGGACGGCTGGGCCGCAGACCGGTTTCGTCGTTCGCTGTAGGCGAGTGGCGTACGATCCCGCCTGGTGGCGACGTTCTCCGCCCGCTTCCTCGGCTGCAAGGTCTCGCAGACGGACGTTCAGGGGATTCGCGAGCGTCTGCTCGCCGACGGTCACACAGAGGTCGAGCGCAGCGGAGACGTCGCCGTCGTGAACACGTGCTGCGTGACGCACGAGGCGGTCTCGAAGTCGCGCAAGGCTGTCGCGCGCGCCGCACGTACCCACGCGCGCGTCTACGTGACGGGCTGCGCCGCGAACCTCGCGTCCGCCTTCGCCGGAGTCGCGGACAACGTCGCGGTCGTCTCGGAGCGCAGCGAGGCGACGCCGGACGTCGTCGCCCGCGACGTCGGCGCGGTCGGGTGCGTCCAAGCCGACGCTCGCCTCGAGCGTGTGCGTGCCTTCGTCAAGGTCCAGGACGGCTGCAGCTTCTCGTGCGACTTCTGCGTCGTCCCGCTCGTCCGCGGGCCTGGGCGCAGCAGACGCTGCCGGCGCAGTGCTCGGAGAGATCGAGCGCCGCGTCGCGCAGGGTCACCGCGAGGTCGTCCTGACCGGGATCAACCTGGGCTGCTACCGCGACCGCGCGGCTGCCTACGACCTCCCGCGGCTCGTTCGTGCGGCGGCGGCGATCGAGGGGCTTGCGCGCTTGCGGCTCTCGTCGATCGAGGTCAACCACGTCGGCAGCGAGCTCGAGCGCGCGCTGCGCGAGACTCCGCACGTCGCGCGGCACCTGCACGTGCCGCTCCAGTCGGGTGACGATCGCGTCCTCAGCGCGATGGGGCGGCGGTACAGCTCCGCCACGTACCTGCGCAGGCTCGAGCCCTTCAACGACTTCAATCTGACGACCGACGTGATCGTCGGGTTCCCGGGCGAGGACGAGCGCGCGTTCGAGGCCACGCTTCGGGTCGTCCGGTCGGCGAACATCACGAAGGTGCACGTGTTCCCGTACTCCCCGCGGCCGGGCACGGCGACCGCGGCACGCGACACTGTCCCGGTCGCGGTCAAGAAGGAGCGCAGCGCCCGGCTGCGAGCTCTCTCGCGGGCAGCCGAGCTCGAGCGTTGGCGGACCAAGCTCGGCACGGAGGACGTCGTCCTCGTCGATCGCCCCGGCCGCGGCTACGGCGACGACTACTCGCCGTGGCTCGTCGAGGCGCCGGTCGGCGAGCTCGTCCGCGCGCGCGCCGCCCAGGCGACGGAGGAGGGAATCCTCGCTGCCTGACGACTGCCTCTTCTGCCGGCTCTACGCCGAGGGCGAGCACGTGCGCAAGGACGGCGGCTTCGCCGCGATTCGCGACATCGCACCGAAGGCGCCGACGCACCTGCTCGTCATCCCCGAGCGTCACGTCGAGACCTTTCGGGATGTCGGCGAACTCGAGGCGGAGGAGGCGAAGGGCATGCTCCAGTTCGTCGCAGACACGGCACGTGAGGCCGGCCTCGAGGACTACCGCGTCGTCGTCAACGTCGGCCCCGGCGGCGGCCAGACCGTGTTCCATCTGCACTGGCACGTGCTCGGCGGGCGGACGATGGGGGAAGACCTGTGAGCCTGATCGCGCGCATCGAAGACGAGCTCAAGCAGGCGACGCTCGCGCGTGACGCCGAGCGTCGCGACACGCTGCGGTTGATCCTGAGCGCACTGCGCGGCGCCGAGAAGGAGCTGCTGCGCCCGCTCAAGGACGACGAGGAGCTGCAGGTGCTCCAGCGCGAGCGGAAGCGCCGGACGGAGGCGGCCGAGGCTTTCCGCGCCGGCGACCGCGAGGAGCAGGCGGCTGCGGAGGAGCGCGAGCTCGCCGTGTTGGAGGAGTTCATGCCGACGCCGCTCTCCGAGGACGAGATCGAGGAGATCGTCGACGACGTGATCGCCGAGGTCGGCGCGACGAGCATGCGCGACCTCGGCCGCGTGATGGCGGACGTGATGCCGCAGATCGCGGGCCGCGCCGACGGCTCGACGGTCAGCCAGCTCGTCCGCGAGAAGCTCGCCTGAGCCAGCCCCACCCCTCGGGGTGGGGTCGTGGGCCACCCGCCTCCCTGGCGTCGAGGCTACCCCGCGAAGCGTCTCGCGTCTGCAACACCTCCGCGCCGAATGTGTGCCGATTTCTCCCACCTACACTGGAACCGTGCAGGAGACGCTTTCCGTCTCGAACGACGTCGCCGCCGAGCTCGCGGGCGTCGGCGACGGCGTCCTCGAGTCGCTCCGCGACCGGCTTCGCTGCACGATTCGGCTGCGCGGCAACCAGCTGACGCTCGAGGGCGACGATCGTCACGTGGTCGAGGCCCGCGCGGTCGTCGACGAGCTCGTCGAGCTGGTCGAGGGCGGTCACGAGATCGGGCCCTCGACCGTGGACGCCGTTCTGGGGGCACTCGACCAGGCCGCCGACATCCGCGACGTCTTCGACGACGTGGTCTGGCGGCACCGCGGCAAGAAGATCGCGCCGAAGACGGTGATGCAGAAGAGCTACGTCGACACGATCCGGAGCTCCACGGTCACGTTCTCGATCGGGCCGGCAGGTACGGGAAAGACCTACCTCGCGATCGCGCTCGCCGTCGCGGCGCTCTCCGAGCGTCAGGTCGGGCGGATCATCCTCACGCGCCCCGCCGTCGAGGCCGGCGAGCGGCTCGGCTTTCTCCCCGGCGACATGCTCGCGAAGGTCGACCCGTACATGCGCCCGCTCTTCGACGCGCTCTACGACACGATGGACCCCGAGAAGTTGAGCGCGTACATGGAACGAGGGACGATCGAGGTCGCACCGCTCGCGTTCATGCGCGGCCGTACGCTCAACGACTCGTTCGTGATCCTGGACGAGGCGCAGAACACGAGCCCGGAACAGATGCAGATGTTCCTCACCCGCCTCGGCTTCGGCTCGAAGATGGTGGTCACGGGCGACGTCACGCAGATCGACCTCCCACGGGAGCAGGCTTCGGGCCTGATCCACGTCCAGCAGATCCTGGCGACCGTCGACGGCGTCGGCTTCGTCCAGTTCACGCACAAGGACGTCGTGCGGCACAAGCTCGTGCAGCGGATCGTCGAGGCGTACAAGCGCCACGCGGAGGAGACCGGCACGCAGCGCAACCGCTGATGGTCGTCGTCGAGGTCGTCAACCGCAGCGGGCGAGCCGTCGACGAGCGAGGCGCGGTCGAGCTCGCGCAGCGGGTCCTCGCAGCCGAAGGTGTCGACGACGGCGAGCTCGGCATCCACTTCGTGCCGCCGGACGAGATCCGGCGCCTGAAGCGCGACCACCTCGGCGTCGACGAGCCGACCGACGTCCTCGCGTTCCCCATCGACGAGCTGGGGGACGTCCCGGCGGGCATGCCGAGGCAGCTCGGCGATGCGATCGTCTGCCCAGACGTCGTCGGCGAGGACTGGCCCGCGCCGCTCGTGCATGCGCTCCTCCACCTGCTCGGCCACGACCACGGGCCGGAGATGGACGAGCGAGAGCGAATCCATCGCCAATGAACGCTCCGCGCCCGCCGTCGCTCGTCGAGAGCTTCAACTACGCGTTCGAGGGGATCATCCACGTGCTCCGCACGCAGCGGAACATGCGCATCCACTTCCTGTTCGCGTTCGCGGTCCTCGTGGCGGCGCTCGTGACCGGCGTCGGGAAGTTCGAGCTGATCGCCCTGCTGATCGCGATCGCGTTCGTGCTGATCGCGGAGATGGTCAACTCGGCGATCGAGGGCGCGATCGACGTTGCCACGACCTCGTTCGACCCGATGGCGAAGCTGGCGAAGGACATCGCGGCCGGCGCGGTGCTGATCGCGACGGTGACCGCCGTCGCCGTCGGCTACCTCGTCTTCGCCGACCGGCTCCGCGACCCGAGCCTCCGTCTGCTCGACTCGCTGCGCGAGGCGCCGTTCGAGCTGACCCTGATCGCGCTCGTGCTCACGGTCATGATCGTGATCGCCGCCAAGGCGTACACGGGGCGCGGGACGCCGCTGCGCGGGGGATTCCCATCGGGCCACGCGGCGGTGGCGTTCGGCGGCTGGATGTCAGTCACATACCTGCTCGGCGACGCGAGCTACTGGTTCCTGATCTCGACCGTGACGTTCATCATGGCGCTGCTGGTGGCGCACACACGGATCGAGGCGGGCGTGCACTCGCTGTTCGAGGTTTTCCTCGGAGGCCTGCTCGGCGCGCTCGTCACCCTCGTGATCTTTCAGGTGTTCTGGACATGAGCGACGACGAGCTGCTGGCGCTGGCCGACGAGATCGCAGCGCACGCGTACGCGCCGTACTCGCGCTTCAATGTCGGCGCCGCGATCGTGACGCGCGACGGGAGGACGTTCGCAGGCGTCAACGTCGAGAACGCCGCGTACCCGCTCGGCGTCTGCGCGGAGCGGACCGTGCTGTCGCGCGCGGCCACGGACGGCGTCGTTCCCGGCGAGGTCGCGGCGATCGCGATCACGGCGTCACCGTGCGGCGGTTGCCGCCAGTGGCTGCACGAGTGGAAGGTCGAGCGTGTCACCTACCGACGCGCGGACGGCGAGGTCGTCACGCGAACGACGGCAGAGCTCCTCCCCGACTCGTTCGACCTGTGAAGAGCGGCTTCGTCGCGGTCGCCGGGCGGCCGAACGTCGGCAAGTCCACGCTGGTGAACGCGCTCGCCGGCGGGAAGGTCGCGATCGTCTCCGACAAGCCGCAGACGACGCGACACCGCATCTTCGGGATCGCGAACGGTGACGGCTATCAGCTCGTGCTGGTCGACCTGCCCGGCTTTCAGCGACCGCTCGACCCGATGACCGAGCGGATGCAGCGGACCGTCGACCGGTCGTTCGAAGACGTCGAGGCTGTGCTGTTCGTGCTCTCCGCCCGCGAGCGGATCGGAGCGGGCGACCGCTTCATCGCCCAGCGTGTGTTCGGCGCTCGGCGTCCCCGTCGTGATCGCCTTGAACAAGGTCGACCGACTCAAGCCGGGGCACATCGCGACGCAGATGGCGACGGCCGCCCAGCTCGGCGCGTTCCACGCGCTCCACCCGGTCAGCGCCAAGACGGGCGACGGAATCGGCGAGCTCCGGGTCGAGCTCGTCGAGCTGCTGCCCGAAGGCCTGGCGTACTTCCCACTCGACCAGCGCACGAACATCCCGCTCGAGCTCCAGCTCGCCGAGGTGATCCGCGAGAAGGCACTTCAGCTCACGCGCGAGGAGGTGCCCCACGCGATCACCGTCGAGATCGAGGAGGTCGAGCAGAAGGTGGTGCGGGCGGCGCTCCTCGTCGAGACCGAGTCGCAGAAGCAGATCGTGGTCGGCCGGGGCGGAGCGATCGTGCGGGAGATCGGAACGCGCTCGCGGCCGGAGCTCGAGCTCCTGCTCGGACGGACCGTGTTCCTCGACCTCCAGATCAAGGTGCGGCCACGCTGGCGTCGCGACGAGGGCTTGCTGGAGCGGCTCGGGATCTAGCGCCGCGGCAGGTAGTAGCGCCGGAGCCAGGCGCTCAGTCCGTCGAGGCCCGGGAAGAGGACCCGCTCGGTGACGTTCGCCTGGTCGAGCTTGTCCCGCACCTCCCACTTCAGCTCGGCAGGGACGACGATCCGCCGGACGAGGTCACCGTGGCGCTCGGCCCAGCCGTCCAGCGACGCGGTCGGCGACGACATCAGCGAGAAGAGCGCGTACTGGTTGACGATCCGGTCGTCGAGCGACGGCGGCTCGAGGAAGAGGACGAAGTCGTCGTCCTCCGCGAGGTTGTCGAGGTCGCTCCGGCGCTTCGCCGCGCGGTCGAGCATCTCCGCCGTGAAGACGTTCGCGCCTTCGTCGCGAAGGACGTCGCGCAGCGCGTCCGGCAGCAACTCGTGCGCGCGCACGTAGTCGATCGTCCAGACGACGCCGTCGCCCTCGAACCGGTCGAGCGCCGTCGTCGCGAAATGCAGCGCGACGTAGGGCGAGTGCGTCCAGTCGAGCAGCCGCGTCGGCAGGCCATGGTGCTGCGCGAGCGCGAGCCAGTTCCAGGTCGAGTCGTACGGGACGTCGCCGCGCTGTGCGTAGCGGCGAAAGCTCCTCATCAACGGCCCCTCGAGCGGCGCCGGCTCGCCCAGGCGCTGCAGGCTCGTCTCGAGGCCCTCGTCGGCGCGGGCGCGCCCGCGGAACGCGACGTTGGAGCGATGGCGGCCGAGTTGCTCGCGCCACGTGTCCTCGAAGAGTCGCTCGTGCAGCTCGGTCCAGCTCTCGACGCGGAGCTCCTGCACGGGCCAGGCCTACCCCCGGTGGCCCCGGACAAAGCCTCTACACTCGGACGCATGGCCCAAGCTCCGGCGCTGCCGCGCGGGTTCGAGCTGCCGCTGGAACCGCGCCTTCCGCGGATCGGATCGATCGACCAGGTCGCGGTCGAGGAGCGCGCCGCGTCGCTCGCGAAGCGCTCGATCAAGCGCGAGTCGAAGCTGTTCGCGCTCGACCTCGCGATCCGGATGATGGACCTGACGACGCTCGAGGGCGCCGACACGCCCGGCAAGGTCGCGGCGCTGTGCTCGAAGGCGATGCGCCCGGACCCGGTCGACCGCACCGTGCCGCCGGTCGCCGCCGTGTGCGTCTACCCGAACCTCGTTCCCGTCGCGAAGGAGCGGCTCGAGGGCAGCGGCGTGCACGTCGCTGCGGTCGCGACCGGCTTCCCGTCCGGGCAATACCCGACGGAGATCAAGGTCGCCGACGTGCGCTCGGCCGTCGAGCTCGGCGCCGACGAGATCGACATGGTGATCGACCGTGGCGCCTTCCTCTCCGGCCGCTACGCGAAGGTCTACGACGAGATCGTGCGCGTGAAGGAAGCCTGCGGCGACGTGCACCTGAAGGTGATCCTGGAGACCGGCGAGCTCGGGACCTATGACAACGTGCGTCGCGCCTCGCTGCTCGCGATGGCGGGCGGCGCCGACTTCATCAAGACCTCGACGGGCAAAGTCTCCCCGGCCGCGACGCTGCCGGTCGCGCTGGTCATGCTCGAAGCGATCCGCGACGTCCACGACGAGACGGGGCGCGTGATCGGGTTCAAGCCGGCGGGAGGGATCCGCGCGGCGAAGCAGGCGATCCAGCACCTCGTGCTCGTGCACGAGACGCTCGGGCCTGACTGGATGACGCCGGACCTGCACCGCTTCGGCGCCTCGACGCTGCTCAACGACGTCCTGATGCAGATCAGGAAGGAGAAGACGGGCCGCTACCAGAGCCCGGACTACTTCACCGTTGACTGAGCTCGAGCGCAAGCAGGACCGCGCCCCGGTCCCGTCGGAGTGGACGTACGCGCCCGCGCCCGAGGCGCGCGACATCGTCCAGCTCGAGCCGCGCTACGGCCACTACGTCGGCGGCGAGTGGCTCGAGCCGAGCGAGACGTACACGACGATCAGCCCCGCCACGGAAGAGGCCGCTCGCGGAGGTCGGCCAGGCGACGCCGGAGGAGGTCGACGCGGCTGTGGGCGCGGCGCGCGAGGCGTACGCGAACGGCTGGTCGACGCTCGCGCCGGCAGAGCGCGCGAAGTACCTGTTCCGGATCGCGCGCATCCTCCAGGAGCGCTCGCGTGAGTTCGCCGTGCTCGAGTCGCTCAACGGCGGCAAGCCGATCAAGGAGTCGCGCGACGTCGACCTGCCGCTCGCGGCCGCGCACTTCTTCTACTACGCGGGCTGGGCGGACAAGCTCGAGTACGCGTTCCCGAATCGGCGGCCGCAGCCGATCGGGGTCGCCGGCCAGATCATCCCGTGGAACTTCCCGCTGCTGATGCTGGCGTGGAAGATCGCGCCGGCGCTCGCCTGCGGGAACACGGTCGTGCTCAAGCCGGCGGAGACGACACCGCTCTCGGCGCTGCTCTTCTGCGACGTGGTGCGCCAGGCCGAGCTGCCGCCGGGCGTCGTCAACATCGTCACCGGCGACGGGCGCACCGGCGCGGCGCTCGTCAAGCACGACGACGTCGACAAGATCGCGTTCACCGGCTCGACCGAGGTCGGGAAGGCGATCCAGCGCGAGCTCGCCGGCACCGGCAAGCGGCTCACGCTCGAGCTCGGCGGCAAGGCCGCGAACGTGATCTTCGACGACGCCGCGCTCGATCAGGCGGTCGAGGGGATCGTGAACGGGATCTACTTCAACCAGGGCCACGTCTGCTGCGCAGGCTCGCGCCTGCTCGTGCAGGAGTCGATCTACGAGCCGCTGATCGAGAAGCTGAAGCGGCGGTTGACGACGCTGCGCGTCGGCGACCCGCTCGACAAGAACACCGACGTCGGGGCGATCAACTCGAAGATGCAGCTCGAGAAGATCACGGAGCTCGTCGAGACCGGCAAGGACGAGGGCGCGGAGATCTACCAGCCGCCGTGCCGTCTGCCCGAGAAGGGCTACTGGTTCGTGCCGACCGTGTTCACGAACGTCGCGCAGAGCTACCGGATCGCGCAGGAGGAGATCTTCGGCCCCGTGCTTTCGGTGCTGACGTTCCGCACGCCGGAGGAGGCCGTCGAGAAGGCGAACAACACGCCGTACGGGCTCAGCGCGGGCGTCTGGACGGAGAAGGGGTCGCGGATCCTCTGGATGGCGCAGCAGCTCGAGGCCGGCGTCGTCTGGGCGAACACGTACAACCGCTTCGACCCGACCTCGCCCTTCGGCGGCTACAAGGAATCGGGCTTCGGCCGCGAGGGCGGGCGGCACGGGCTGGAGCCGTACCTGCAGTTCGACAGCGAGGCGTTCGGTGGCTGAGCGCCTGCCGGTCAAGAAGACCTACAAGCTCTTCATCGGCGGCGACTTCCCGCGCTCCGAGTCCGGCCGCACGTACGAGGCCGAGGGGCAGAACGTCGCCCGCGCGTCGCGCAAGGACGTGCGCGACGCCGTTCGCGCCGCGCGCGCCGGCCACGAGAAGTGGGCGGCGCTGACGCCGTACAACCGCGGGCAGGTCCTGTACCGCGTCGCCGAGATGATGGAGTCGCGTCGCGCCGAGTTCGCCGAGCTCTGCAGCGGAGAGGCCGAGGTCGACGCGTCGATCGATCGGCTCGTCTGGTACGCCGGCTGGGCCGACAAGCTGCCGCAGGTGCTCGGCGGCGCGAACCCGGTTGCGGGGCCGTACTTCAACTTCACCGTGACCGAGCCGACGGGCGTGGTCGCGATCATCGCCCCGGAGGAGCCTCCGCTCGCCGGGCTCGTCTCGCGCGTGGCGCCGGCGCTCGTGGGCGGGAACGGCGTGCTCGCGCTCGCCTCCGAGTCGCGTCCGCTCGCGGCGATCGAGCTGGCCGAGGTCCTCGCCACGTCCGATGTCCCTGGCGGGGCCGTCAACATCCTCACCGGCTTCCGCTCCGAGCTCGCGCCGTGGCTGGCGGGCCACATGGACGTGAACGCGATCGACGTCACCGGCGCCGACGGCGAGGTCGCCGACATCGAGCGGCTGGCCGCGGAGAACGTCAAGCGTGTGGTCCGAGGCGACGCCGACGGGCAGAGCCCCTGGCAGATCGCGGACTTCCTCGAGCTGAAGACCGTCTGGCACCCGATCGGCCGCTAGACGTCCTGGAGTGGGGAGACGCCGGCGGGCGCCCCGTCGTCTTCCTGCACGGGCTCGGGCCTGCCGGGCCTCGGCTCGTAGAACGCGCGGCGAAACACTGGGCCGAGGAGCACCACGTTCGCGTGCTTGCGCCTGCGATGCCGGGGTGGGGCGCATCCGCGCCGGATGCCGCCGAAGGAATGCTTCCCACCCAGCTCGCCGGAGCAGTGGAGCGGACGCTGGCCGCGCGCGGCATCGATTCGTTCACGCTTGTCGGCTTCTCGTGGGGCGGCAACGTCGGCGCGCGCCTCGAGCCGCGACGGTTGCGCGGACTCGTCCTGATCGACGTCGGGTACCAGACCTACGAGGCGATCCCGACGTTGGACGAGCGCCGCGCGCAGTTCGCCGACGTCGACTTCGTCGAGCCCGAGCTGGCGGCGCAGGCGTTTCACGGCGTCGACGTCGAGCCGGGAATCGAGGCCCTTCCCGCCGTCGCGGCCGCGGGTGTGCCGATCCTCCTGCTTGTGGCGACGGTGCCAGCCGTCGACCGACGGGCCGGCGACGTCGCGCGATTTCGTCGGCTGATCCCGAGCGCGGCGGTGCAGGAGATCGCCGGCGAGCACAACCTGCTCGAGACGGCGCCGGAGGCGACGACGCGCGCGATCGGCGAGTTCCTCGACGCCGTCGCCTAGCGCGGCAGCGGCGGCGGAGGCGGCGGCAGCCCGTGCTTTCGGTCGCGGCGCCGCGTCCCGGTACGCACGTCGATGCCGCCCATCAGCGACCACGCGCGCACGCGGACCAGCGGGCCGTCGCCGCCGGGCGGGACGCGGTTGTCGTTGCCGCCCATCAGCGCGAACCCGCTCAGCTCGACACGCGCGCCCTCAGGCACCCAGATGTCCGAGCCGCCCATGATCGCGACCGCGGTCACGCGCGCCTCGCCTGTGGGGAAGCGTGCGTGCCGGAGGTCGAGGTCGCTGCCGCCCATGACGTCGAGGACGACGTGCTCGTCGGCGAGCTCCTCGGTCCGGTCCGTGCCGCCCATGATCGACACGACCCAGCGGCGCTTACGCTCGGGCGGCGGGCCGGTCGGGGCGGGGAGGTCCGTCGTCAAGCGGTCGAGCTCGGCCTGCGTCCGCGCTTCGTAGGCGCTGTCCATGCGCTCGACGAACTCCTCGTACGAGAGCCGGCCGGCGGCATGGTGCTCGCCCAGGACGGCCACCGTCCGCTCGCGGTCGGCGTCTGAGACGCGCAACGCCACGTTCTGCTCCGCCATCGGCCCCGAGTCTGCCACGCGCGTCCGCCCGTTAGCATCCCGCGCGCGTGAACGAGCGAAGTCCGCGCCGGCTCAGCCAGGCGATCTCGGAGGGCGACGGCATCTCGGTGCTCGTCGAAGCCCGCGATCCCGAAGCCGCGCGGGCCGCCGAGGAGCAGGGTGCCGACGGGCTCGTCGTCCGGGCGGCCGTGGCCGGGCTGCGCGCCGCGACGGAGCTGCCCGTGCTCTGGGGCGCGAGCGAGCCCGACTCCGCGGACGCGGCCGGGGCGGATGCCTTCCTGCTCGTCACCGCGAGCTACGGGGAGGACTGGGAGCGGCTCGCCGACGCCCACGAGCGCGTGCTCGACCTCGGCCTCGACTGCGTCGTCGAGGTGCGCGACGAGGAGGAGCTCCAGCAGACGCTCGAGCACCTCGACCCGGAGATCTTCCTGCTCGCGGGCGAGTCGCCCGACCCCGACGTGGACGCGCTCGACCACGTGCTCGAGCTGCTCCCCGACGTGCCGGCCGGCAAGCTCGCGGTCGCGCACCTGGCGGCGGCGTCCCGGGACGAGGTGAGCGCGCTCGAGCGAGCGGGAGTCGACGCGGTCCTCGTCGACGCGCGCGACGTGCGCGCCCTCGTGGGTGCAGAGCCCCCAGAAGTCTGAGGACCGCGAGAGCCGCTGGGGCGGGCCGCCGACCGTCCTCGCGCTCGTCCTGGTCGGCGCCGCCGCGCTGCGGCTCGTCGGCATCCGCCACGGGCTCCCGGAGCTGCTCCATCCCGGCGAGGTCGACGTCGTCCCGGGCGCGTGGGAGCTGACGCACGGGGGCGGCTTCGACCCGCACCCGTACTTCGACCAGCCGAGCCTCCTCCTCTATCTGCTCGCGCCCTTCGAGTCGTGGCAGGAGGTTCCGTCGTACCTGACGGGGCGACTCGTCTCGGTCGTCGCCGGCCTCGTCGGGATCGCGGCGACCTGGTGGCTCGGGCAGCAGTCGTACGGTCTCGTCGCCGGCGGCGTCGCGGCCGCGATCGTCGGTGTTGCGGGCGTCCACGTCGCGTCTTCGCGCTTCGCGGTCGCCGATGTCCTGCTGACGACGCTCGTGACTGTTGCGCTCGCGCTCCTGCTCTCGGGTCGAGTCGAGGTCGCCGGCGGCGTCGCGGGGCTTGCTCTGGCCGCGAGCTGGCCGGGGTTGCTGCTGGCGGTGCCGATCCTCGTCGTCGGCTGGGGCTCGTGGCGACGCCTGGCGTACGCAGGCGGGCTCGGGCTCGCGACGTTCGTGCTCGCGTCGCCGTTCGCGCTCGTGCACGCGGGAGAGGCTGCCGCCGACGTCCGGCGCGGGCTCGAGCGCGCGTTCCAGGGCGAGTTCGCGCCGCTCGGAGCCGGCGAGGTCCTCTGGGAATCGCTCGGCCCCGTGCTGGTCGTCGCCCTGGTCGGGCTGGCAGTCGCGCTCGTGCGCCGCAAGCGAGAGGACGTCGTGCTCGGCTCGTTCGCGCTCGCCTACCTCCTCGCGCTGTTGCCGGTGACGATGCACTTCGACGGCTACGTGCTGCCGGTCGTCCCCGTGCTCGCGGTCCTGGCGGCACGGTTCACGGCGTTCGCTCCCGTGACGCTGCTCCTGCTGGTGGTGCCGTTCACGTGGACCGTGCGCGACACGAAGGAGCTGACGGAGCGCGACGCCGCGACGCCGCGGGTGGAGCTGACGCAACTCCAGCTACCTTCCGGGACGTGAGAGCCGGGCTCGAGCGGGGGTCGCTGTTCTTCGCCGTCTTCGTCTCGGGCGCGGTGCTGCTCGGGGTCGAGATCGCGTCGAGCCGCGTGCTGGCGCCGTTCTTCGGCAACTCGCTCTACGTCTGGGGCGCGCTGATCGGCGTCGTCCTGACCGGGCTCGCGATCGGCTACTGGATCGGCGGCGTGCTCGCGGACCGGTGGCCGTCCATCCGCCTGCTCCTCGGCGTGATGGCGCTCGGCGCACTGCTCGTGCTCGCGATCCCGTTCGTCGACGAGCGCGTGCTCCGTTGGGTCGTCGAGTGGGACCCGGGCGCACGCCTGAACCCGTTGGTGGCCGCGACGATCCTCTTCGGTCCGGCGAGCGTCGTGCTCGCGGCTGTGACGCCCGTCGCCGTCCGGATCGCGACGCATTCGATGCTGACGCTCGGGCGGACGGCGGGCCGCCTCTTCGCGGTCTCCACGGTCGGCAGCATCGTCGGCACGTTCGCGACCGCGTTCGTGCTCATCCCCGAGCTCGGCACGGACCAGCTGCTCGCCCTCGGGGCCGCCGTCCTGCTCGGGGGCACGGCGCTCGTCGCTGCCGCGCGCACGCTGCCGATCGTCGGCGTCGCCGCGCTGGCGGCTGCGGCGGCGGCGGCCGCGCTTTCCTCCTCGCTTGCGCCGGAGCAGGGTGGGACGCTGAGCGCGGCGGCGGCGGAGAACTACTCGCCGGTCTACCGGCTGCGCGAGGGCAGCGTCGTCGGCTCGGCCGACTACGCCGCCGAGGGCTTCGACGTCCGCTACCGCAAGGACAGCGCCTACCACTCGATCGCGGTCGTCGACGACGAGACGTCCCGCTACCTGCGCTTCGACAGCTCCTTCCAGAGCGCGATGGAGCTCGACCAGCCGTTCGTGACGCCGTTCGAGTACGTCGACTACCTCTCCCTCGTCCACGCCTACCGGCCGTCGGCACGGAACGTGCTCTTCGTCGGGCTCGGGGGCGGCTCGGCGCCGAAGCGCCTCTGGCGCGACTTCCCCGAGGTCCGGATGCAGGCGGTCGAGATCGACCCCGAGGTCGTCGACGTCGCCCGCCGTTGGTTCGCGCTGCCGAACAGCCCGCGCCTCGCCGTCGAGGTCGAGGACGGCCGCCGCTACCTCGTCAAGGACGAGCGGCGCTGGGACGCAATCGTCCTCGACGCCTACTACGCCGACTCGCTCCCGTTCCATCTCGCGACCCAGGAGTTCCTCCAGCTCGCGCAGGAGCGGCTCGCGCCGGGCGGGATCCTCGTCGCGAACATCATCGGCGCGCTCGAGGGCGAGAACTCGAAGCTGTTCCGCTCGTTCTACAAGACCTACCGATCGGTCTTCCCGAGCGTCGGCGTGCACCCGGTCGACTACCAGCGCGACACGCAGTCGATCCGCAACATCATCGTCGTCGCCACGCAGGGCGCGCTCCCGTCGCGCTCCTTCCTGCTCGAGCGCTGGAACGAGGTGCGCGAGGAGCACCCCCGGGCGCCCGACCTGACGCGGGCGATCAACCGCCGCTACGAGCGGCTCATCCCGACGGGCGACGTTCCGGTCCTGACCGACGACTACGCGCCGACGGACTCGCTGCTCGTCGTCGATTAGCGTTGATGGAACGCTGAGGCCGCGGCCGCGAAGCGGCCGCCTTCAGGGATTCTCGCGGTCGCGGATCCGCGCGAGCGGATTCGCGACCTGCGGAACTCAGCCGAAGAACGCGCGCGCGACCTCGTACCAGCCCGGCGGCACGGTCTTCAGCTCGGCGGTCGCCTCGTCGAGCGAGACGTCGACGATGTCGTCGCCGTGGAGCGCGGCCATGCGGCCGAAGGTGCCTGCCTGCACGAGATCGGCCGCCTTGAGGCCGTAGCGCGTCGCGAGCACGCGGTCACGCGCCGTGGGCGTGCCTCCGCGCTGCACGTGCCCGAGCACGGTCACGCGCGTCTCGTAGCCCGTGCGCTGCTCGATCTCGCGCGCCAGCTCGCCGCCGACCCCGCCGAGCTTGACGTGGCCGAACTGGTCGGTGGCGCTCGCCTCCTCGCCGACGAGCCGGCTCTCGCCCGACTCGTAGGTGAGCTCGTAGCCCTCGCTGACGACGACGATCGAGAAGTCCAGGCCGCGCTCGTGCCGCCGTCGGAGCTCGGTGCAGGCCTGTTCGACGGTGATCGGGTGCTCGGGGATCAGGATCACGTCCGCTCCGCCGGCGATCCCGCTCATCACGGCGATCCAGCCGGTGTGCCGGCCCATCACCTCCACGACCATGACGCGGTTGTGCGACTCGGCCGTCGTGTGCAGGCGGTCGATCGCCTCGGTGGCGATCGACACCGCGGTGTCGAAGCCGAAGGTGTAGTCGGTCGCGGCGAGGTCGTTGTCGATCGTCTTGGGCACGCCGACGACCGGGAACTCGTGCTCGCGGTAGAGACGGGCCGCGACGCCGAGCGTGTCCTCGCCGCCGATCGCGACGAGCGCGTCGAGCCGCTCCGCCTTGAAGTGCTCGAGCACGCGGTCGACGGAGTCGGTCTTGAACGGGTTCGTCCGGGTCGTGCCGAGGATCGTCCCGCCGCGCGGCAGCAGTCCCGAGATCTCGCGTGGCCCGAGCTGCTCGAACAGCCCCTCGACGAGCCCGCGCCAGCCGTCCTGGACGCCGACGACCTCGTGGCCGCGGGCGAACGACCGCCGGGCGACCGCGCGGATGACCGCGTTCAGCCCCGGGCAGTCGCCTCCGCCGGTGAGGACGCCGATGCGCATGTGCGGGGAAGCATGCCGAAGGTGGGAATCGAACCCACACGACCCTCACGGGCCACCGGATTTTGAGTCCGGCGCGTCTGCCAGTTCCGCCACTTCGGCGCTGGAGCCATGGTACGCGCGATCCCGCGTGTTAACGGCGCGTTGTCGGCGACGGTTCATTCTTGCGCGAACGAAACCGGCCACTGATACTTCCCCCCGCTGTACGCGCGTACATCCGATCTGTAGACGGAGGAGGAGCATTGAGAAAGCGCGGTTTGCTTGCGCTCTTCGGCCTTCTCGTCGCAGTCCTCGCCTTGATGGCCTCGGGCTGCGGTGGAGACGACGAAGAGGGTGGGGGTGGCGAGATCACGGCGCTGCCCTCGTCATCGTGCACCGGTCTCGAGTACAAGGGGGAAGGCGATCCGGATGTTCTGATCACTTCCGACCTTCCGCTCCAGGGCTCGAGCCGGACGCAGACGATCCAGATCGTCGGCGCGATCCGGTACCTGCTCGACCAGCAGGACTGGAAGGCCGGTGACCACAACGTCGCGTTCCAGTCGTGTGACGACGCGACTGCGCAGGCGGCGAAGTGGGACTCGGGCAAATGCAGCCAGAACGCCCAGGCGTATGCCGGCAACGAGAAGGTCGTGGCCGTGATCGGGACGTTCAACTCGGGCTGCGCGCAGATCCTGATCCCGGTCCTCAACCAGGCGCCGAACGGCGGCATCGCCATGATGTCTCCGGCGAACACGGCCGTCTGCATCACCGAGGGCGGGCCCGGCTGCGACGACTCCGAGCCGGACAAGTACTACCCGACCGGGAACCGGAACTACGCCCGCGTCGCCCCGCACGATGCGTACCAGGGTGCGGCAGTGGCCGAGTTCGCCCAGGCGCAGGGGATCAAGAGCGTCTACATCCTCAACGACAAGGAGTTCTACGGGCTCGGCGTCGCGACGAACTTCCGCAACGCCGCCGAACACCTCGGCATCGAGGTCGCGGGCTTCGAGGCGTGGGATCCCAAGGCCGCGAGCTACGAGGGCCTGTTCCGCAAGATCGGCGGCTCGGGTGCCGATGCCGTCTTCCTCGGCGGGCTGATCGACGAGAACGGCGCCAAGGTGATCAAGGACAAGGTCGCCGTGCTCGGGCCGAACGACGGCGACGTCAAGCTGCTCGCGCCCGACGGCTTCACGACGCAGCAGACGATCGACGAGGCCGGTACGGCCGCCGCCGGGATGTTCATGAGCGTCGCCGGCGTGCCGATCGACCAGTTCAAGGGAGCCGGCGCCGAGTTCGCCAACGGCTTCAAGTCCACGCTCGGCGGCAAGCCGATCGACCCGTACGCGATCTACGGCGCACAGGCCGCCCGCGTCGTGCTCGACGCGATCGCCGCGTCGGACGGCACGAGGGCGGACATCATCGCCAAGATGTTCGACACGAAGGTCGAGGACGGGTACATCGGCTCGTTCGAGATCAACGAGAACGGCGACCCGGCCGGCGCTGAGGGCGCGGTCGTCGGCTTCACGATCTACAAGGCCACCGACAAGCTGGAGACCGAGACCACCCTGTCTCCGAAGCCGGAGAACGTCGAGGCGGCACGCGGGACCTAGCGGCCGCTCCGAGCGTCGAAAAGGGGGAGGGCTTCCGCCCTCCCCCTTTTCGCTTTAGGCTCCCACGCGCACGTGGCTGATGCGGCCCCCTCGCAGAGACGCTCGCCCCGCGGAGCGCTCGGCGGCTACCTCCCGAGCACGGTCATCGGCTGGCTCGGGACGGCGTTCGTCGGGCTGATCGTCTTCTGGCTCGGCGCGAACCTGATCAACGACCCGAGCGAGTTCTTCAACGTCGCCTTCATCGGGCTGACGAACGGCTGCGTCTACGCGCTCGTCGCGCTCGGCTACACGCTCGTCTACGGGATCCTCCAGCTGATCAACTTCGCGCACGGCGACGTGTTCGCCCTGGGTGGGCTGGTCGCCAGCAGCGTGATCGTGTCGTGGTTCGGCGTGACGAACACGTCGTCGGCGGGAGAGATCGCGCTGGTGATCACGGTCGCGCTCTTCGTCTCGATGGCGTTCGCCTCGAGCCTCAACGCCGGGATCGAGCTCGTCGCCTACAAGCGGCTCCGCCACGCCCCGCGGCTCGCACCGCTGATCACGGCCGTGGGGGTGTCGTTCATCCTCCAAGACATCGGCCTGATCCGGTGGGGCGTCGAGTTCCAGACGACGGAGAAGCTGATCCCGAACACCGTCGCGTTCTCGATCGGGGACGTCCAGTTCCAGTGGGACAAGCTAGGGGTAATCCTGCTCACGATTCCCGTCCTGCTCGCGCTCACGTGGCTCGTGACGTCGACGAAGCAGGGGAAGGCGATGAGGGCGACTTCCCAGGACACCGACGCGGCCGCGATGATGGGGATCAACGTGAACCGGACGATCTCGTTCACGTTCGCGCTCGCGGGCGCCCTCGCCGGGGCAGGCGGACTGCTCTTCTTCCTCCACTTCACGTCGATCCGCTACGACACCGGCTTCACGCTCGGGCTGATCGCCTTCACGGCAGCGGTTCTCGGCGGGATCGGCAACCTCGCCGGCGCGGTGCTCGGTGCGATCATCATCGGCCTGATCGAGCAGTTCAACGAAGGGCTCGAGCTCTACTCGCCGGGGAGCGACTGGACCCGCTCGCTCGTCTTCGCGATCCTGATCGCGATCCTCGTCTTCCGCCCCGAGGGCCTCCTCGGCGAGCGGACGCCGGAGGGCGCATGAGCGAGACCCCCGAGCGGAGCCGGTTCGGGCGCGGTGGCGGAAGGGTCGGCGGCGGCAGGCTCGACTTCGTGCCGCCGCGCCTGCGCCGCTTCGTGCTCCCGGGCACCGTCGTGGTCCTGGCCGTGCTCTACCCGACCCTGCTGCCGTACCTCGACGACATCCCGCTCGTCGGCGACCTCTGGCCGAGCGTCGGCACCGCCGTGATCATGATCGTCTACACGATGATGGCGATCGGGCTGAACGTCGTCGTCGGCTACGCCGGCCTGCTCGACCTCGGCTACGTCGCCTTCTACGCGGCGGGCGCGTACACCGCGGCGTGGTTCGCGTCGCAGCACTTCGAGGAGGTGACGCTCCACCTCGGCTCGGCAGGGATCATCTCGACCCTCTCCGGCATCCACCTCTCGGTCTGGATGATCCTCGCGATCGCGGGCTGCTTCACGGCGCTCGTCGGGATCGTGATCGGGTTGCCCACGCTCAGGCTTCGAGGCGACTACCTCGCGATCGTGACGCTCGGATTCGGCGAGATCATCCCGCAGTTCGTGCGGAACGCGGACTCGCTGAAGGGCTTCAACCTCACGAATGGGACCTTCGGGATCACGCCGATCGACTCGCCCGGGTTCGGCCAGACGCTCAACGACGCGGTCGGCCTGCCGGTGAACTACCAGCAGTCGACGAACAGCCGCGAGCTCTACTTCTATACCGCGCTCCTGCTGCTCTTCTTCACCGCCTTCGTGTCGGTGCGCCTGCGCGACTCTCGCCTCGGCCGCGCCTGGATCGCGATCCGCGAGGACGAGACCGCGGCCGCGGCGATGGGCGTCCCGCTGATGAAGACGAAGACGTGGGCCTACGCGATCGGCGCGTTCTTCGGCGGGATCGCGGGGGCGTACTACGCGACGTTCAAGAGCGGTGCCTTCCCCTCCGACTTCTACTTCAACTTCTCGGTCTTCATCCTCTGCATGGTCATCCTGGGCGGGATGGGGAGCGTCTGGGGGGCGGTGATCGGCGGGTTGTTCCTCTCCTACCTCGACCAGGAGGGGCTCGCGAAGATCGGCACCGAGTTCGGGATCCAGGACGTGCCGAAGTACAACTTCGGGATCTACGGGCTGATCATCGTGCTCGTGATGCTCTTCCGCCCGACCGGGCTGATCGCCGAGCGCAGGCACAAGCAGGAGCTCGAAGAGGGCGTCCGCGACACGCCATTCTACGATGTGTCGCACGAGGGGGCCGCCACCGACCGGGACCGCAGCAATGACTGACCTCCTGGTCGCCGACAACGTGCGCAAGCAGTTCGGCGGGCTGCTCGCGGTCAACGACGTCGACTTCGTGATCCCGGAGGGAGCGATCGTCAGCCTGATCGGGCCGAACGGCGCGGGCAAGACGACGTTCTTCAACATGCTCACGGGCGTCTACACGCCGACCTCCGGGAGCATCGTCTTCGACGGCACCGACGTGACGGGCAAGCCTCCGCACGCGATCACGGAGCTCGGGATCGGGCGCACGTTCCAGAACATCCGCCTCTTTCAGCAGATGACCGCGCTCGAGAACGTCCTCGTCGGGATGCACTCGCGCCTCTCCGGCGGGATCGTCCGGTCGGTGCTGCGCACCCCGGGCGTCAAGCGCGAGGAGCGTGAGGCGGAGGAGCGCGCGCGCGAGCTGCTCCGCTTCTGCAACCTGCGCGGAGGCTACGAGGCCGCCGCCCGCAACCTGTCGTACGGCGACCAGCGGCGGCTCGAGGTCGCGCGCGCGCTGGCGACCGAGCCGAAGCTGCTGCTCCTCGACGAGCCGACCGCGGGGATGAACCCTCAGGAGACGGCCGCCTTCACCGAGTTCGTCTCCAGGCTCCGCTCGGAGCGGGAGCTGACGGTGCTCCTGATCGAGCACGACATGAAGGTCGTGATGGGGATCTCCGACCGGGTGACGGTGCTCGACTACGGCGAGAAGATCGCCGAGGGCGGCCCGAAGGAGGTCCAGAAGGACGAGCGCGTGATCGAGGCCTACCTCGGGCGGGCGGCGACGGCGTGAACGCGACCGCGGCGGGCGGCGTCATCCTCGAGCTCGACGACGTGCACACGTTCTACGGCGCCATCCACGCGCTCAAGGGGATCTCGATCGAGGTGCGCGAACGGGAGATCGTGACGCTGATCGGCGCGAACGGGGCCGGCAAGTCGACGACGCTGCGCTCGATCAACGGGCTCAACCACCCGCGCCGGGGCACGATCCGCTTCCAGGGCAAGGAGATCACGACCGCGCCAGCGCACCAGGTCGTGAAGATGGGGATCGCCCAGTCTCCCGAAGGGCGGCGGCTGTTCCCGCGCATGAGCGTGTTCGAGAACCTGGAGATGGGCGCGTTCCACCGTGCGCGGACGGACAAGGACCTCCAGGGCGACCTCGAGCGGGTCTACACGCTCTTCCCGCGCCTGGCGGAGCGCAAGTCCCAGCACGCGGGGACGCTCTCCGGCGGCGAGCAGCAGATGGTCGCGATCGGCCGTGCGCTGATGGCCCGCCCCAAGCTGCTGATGCTCGACGAGCCGTCGATGGGGCTCGCGCCGATCTTCGTCGAGCGCATCTTCGACATCATCCGCGAGATCAACGCCCAGGGCACGCCCATCCTGCTCGTCGAGCAGAACGCGCTGATGGCGCTCGACGTCGCGCACCGCGGTTACGTCCTCGAGACCGGCAACATCGCGCTCGCGGACGACGCGAAGGTGTTGCGTGACAACGAGCAGGTGCGCAAGACGTACCTTGGCGAGGAGTAGCCCGGCGGCGATCCCAGCAGCTACCCGACTCTGATCGGAAAGTACGGAGGCGCGAGCAGCACGCCGACGCGCGGCTCGCCGCCGACGCGCCCGCGGACCATCTCCAGCGCAGCAGGAACGCCGCGGACGGGGACGAGGCCGAGTTGTCGCGCGGCGACGGAGTCTCGGCAGCCTGCGACGAGCACTGCGCCGACGCGGACGAGCGCCGGCTGGCACGCCGCCCAGTCCGCGAACGGGAGGAGCGGGTGGCACGTGCGGCCCTCGCGGTAGGCGTCGAGCGCGGGCTCGTCCGCTGCGGCGGCGCGCTCGGCGTCGCGGAGCTCGTCGGGGTCGCGGCCGAAGCGCGTCGCTCCGAAGAACGTCCTGTACGGCTGCTGCGTCGGATGCGCAAAGCGGCGGCGGAAGTCGTGGACGAGGATCGCCGTGCCGCCTTCGGCGATCGGAAAAGCGTCGCGCCAGAGCCGAAGCGCCAGGCCGAGCCCGAGGTACGCCGCCTGCAGCGGATTCGGCAGCTCGCGCGGGAGCTGCGCGGTCGTGGGTGGAATCCCGACGATCAGCGCGTCGAGCGGCTCATCCAGCACCGCCTCGCGTGTCGCGATCGCTCGTAGGAGCGCCTCCGCGTGGGCGACCGCGGGCGGCCCGGCGTAGGCGCCTGCGGCGGTCAGCTCCCGCCGGAGCGAGCGCAGCAGGCCGGCGCGCAGCGGTGGCGGCACGAACGTGAGCAGGCGGCGGAGCGGCGAGGAGGCGATGCGGTCGGCTGCGCCCGGCTCGAAGGGAAAGCCGCGCAGGCTCGTCGCGAGCAGCTGCGGCGGGTTGAGCACGAGCGAGACTCCGATCAACGGCGTGCGCGCCGCCAGCGCGCGCTCGATCGCGACCGCGAGCTGCCAGCCCTGCGACGCGGCCGTTTCGAGCAGCGACCAGGCGCCGGCCGCACGTATGAGGTCGGGAGCCGCAGCCGCGAGGAGCGCGGAGGGGCCTCCGTGCACGACGGTCTCCGCCGCGGTCACGACGACGACGGCGTCCGTCTCGACCAGCGCTCGGTTCACTCGGAGAGGCAGGCTGCTAGCGCCGCTCAGCTCGACGAGCGTGTCCTCGGCGTCGTGCACGACCACGCGACCGCGAAAGCGGCGCCGGAACTCCGGGCGGACAAGCAGGCCGATGTCCGCCGGGCCCGGCCTGCGCGCGAGACCGCCGGCGACCAGCAGGGTCTGCGACTCCGTCGGCACGCCTGCGCGCTCGAGCTCGCCCGAGGCGCCCTCGACCGCCGCCTGCCTCGGGTCGATCGGAGCGCCCGGGATCGGCAGCGACGGGAGCTCGAGCACGATCGTCACGTGGGACGCGCCGCGGACGACGTCCTCGAGCGGCGGGCCTTCGAGCGGGAACCTGAGCGCCTCGCCGACTGCGGCGGCCACATCCACGATGGCCTCGCGCGGCGCCGCCGGCCGGAGCACGACGGAGCCTTCGCCGACGTTCGCGACCACGACACCGCCGCCGGCGAGAAGAGGCACGCGAGGCACGGCGCGCGACGTTACAACGCGTCCACAACCGACCGTCCACCTGTGGACAAAACTGGATCGTCTCTGAGACGAACCAGCCCCGAGCAGCCGAAAGGTTCGCCGGGCCGGCGGGTCGGTCTCAGAGACCGGCCAGGTCCCGCCTGGCGCTGCGGGGCCGCGCATAGACTCGAAGCGCATGCCGAAGACGCTCACCGGCGACGAGCTCCAGCTCGACGACGGGCCCGCCCGCGACTCCGAGCTTTTCCTCGTCGACGGCAACAACCTCGCCTACCGCGCCTTCTTCGCGCTCCCGGAGGAGCTCGCGACGACCGAGGGCTTCCCGACGAACGCGCTCCTCGGCTTCACGAACATGCTCTTCAAGCTGCTCCAGGACTACCGCCCGAAAGGCGTCGCCGTCGCCTGGGACACCCGTCCGGTCGAGCGCCTCGAGCAGCTCGAGACGTACAAGTCCGACCGCCGCCCGACGCCCGGGCTGCTCGGCGAGCAGTTCCCGTACTTCCGCCCGATCGTCGAGGCGTTCGGCTACCGCAACCTCGAGTTCCAGGGCTGGGAGGCCGACGACGTGATCGCGACGCTCGCAACACGCGCCGACGAGGCCGGGATCAAGACGACGGTCGTCTCGACCGACCGGGACGCCTTCCAGCTCGTCACCGACAACGTCACGCTGATGATGACCCCGCGCGGCGTCGCCGACGTCAACGTCTACACGCCCGAGCGCGTCGAGGCGCGCTACGGGATTCGCCCCGACCAGATCCCGGACTTCATCGGCCTCAAAGGCGACACGAGCGACAACATCCCGGGAATCCCGGGGATCGGCGACAAGACCGCGGGCCAGCTGATCGGGCAGTACGGGTCGCTCGAAGAGGTGATCGCGCACGCCGACGAGCTGACCCCCGCGCGGCGCAAGAACATCCAGGAGCACGCCGAGCAGGCGGCGATCTCGAAGCAGCTCGCGACGATGCGGCGCGACCTCGAGATCGACTGCGACCCGGCGCAGCTCGTCCTCCAGCCACCCGACCGCTCGCAGCTGAAGGAGATGTTCCGCCGCTTCGAGTTCCGGGGCCTGCTCGGCCGCGTCGACCAGCTCGACGAGGCGGTGCCCTCGCTGCCGACGATGCGCCCGGCCGGCACGGCGGTGACCTGGCGCGAAGGTGACCTCCCCGACGTGCGCGAGAGCGCCGCGGTCGCGGTCGCCGACGGACGTTTCGCGCTCGCCCGCGACGACGGCGTCGTCGTCGGCCACTTCGACCCGGAGGTCGCAACCCTCCGCCTCCGCGAGGCGAAGCTCGTCGCCCACGATTTCAAATCGCTGCCGCGGCTGACGATGACGCCCGCCGAGGACACGATGCTCGCGGCGTACCTGATCGATCCGGGCCGCCCCGCCTACGAGCTCGACGACCTCGCGCAGGAGTACGGGCTGGAGGTGCTGCCCGAGCCTGAGCCCGAGGAGGAGACGGCAGCGCTGGTGCGCCACGCCGAGGCCGCACGCCGGCTCGCGCCCGTCCTGCGCGAACGCCTCCGCGAGCGCGGCAGCGAGGAGCTCTACGACCGCATCGAGCTGCCGCTCGCGGCAGTGCTCGCGTCGCTCGAGGACGCGGGCGTCAAGATCGACACGTACCGCATGGGCGAGATCACCGCGCGGCTCGCCGACCGGGTCGAGGAGCTCGAGGTGAAGGCGCACGAGCTCGCGGGCGAGGAGTTCGTGCTCGGCTCGACGCAGCAGGTCGGCCGGATCCTGTTCGAGAAGCTCGAGCTGACCCCCGGCCGCAAGGGCAAGACGGGCTACTCGACGGACAGCAAGGTCCTGCGGTCGATCCGCGACGAGCACGAGCTCGTGGGCGTGATCGAGGAGTGGCGCGAGTACTCGAAGCTCGTCAACACGTACCTCCAGCCGCTCCCGTCGCTGATCTCACCCGAGGACGGCCGCCTGCACACGCACTTCAACCAGGCGGTCGCGTCGACGGGCCGCCTCTCCACGTCCAACCCGAACCTCCAGGCGATCCCGATCCGGACGGAGCTCGGCCGCGAGATCCGCTCCGCGTTCGTCGCCGAGCCGGGACACAGGCTCGTCAGCGCCGACTACTCGCAGGTCGAGCTGCGCATCCTCGCGCACGTGTCGGGCGAGCCGAAGCTGCGCGAGTCGTTCGCGCGCGGCGAGGACATCCACACGACGACCGCGGCCGAGGTGCTCGGCAAGGACCCCGCGACGCTGACGAAGGACGAGCGCAACATCGCCAAGATGGTCAACTTCGGGATCATCTACGGGATCTCGTCGTTCGGGCTCTCGGAGAACCTCGAGATCCCGCGCGAGGAAGCCCAGGAGTACATCGACACCTACCTCGCGCGCTTCCCCTACGTGCAGGACTTCATCGCGCGCACGATCGAGCAGGCCGCGCGCGACGGCTACGTGACGACGCTGTTCGGCCGGCGCCGGCCGGTGCCCGAGATCCGCGCCTCGAACCGCCAGACGCGTGGCCTCGGCGAGCGCCTGGCCGTCAACTCGGTGATGCAGGGCACCGCGGCGGACATCATCAAGGTCGCGATGGTCGCGATCCACCACCGGCTGCGCGACGAAGGGCGGGCGGCGCGGCTCGTCCTCCAGGTGCACGACGAGCTGCTGGCCGAGGCGCCCGAGGCCGAGGTCGGCGCCGTCAAGGAGATCCTGCGCACCGAGATGGTGAACGCGTTCCCGCTCGACCCGCCGCTGGCCGTCGACGTCGGCGCGGGCGAGGACTGGCACGAAGCCAAGTCCTGAGTCGCAAGTCGTAAAGAGGCGGAAAAGCTCCGCTTGGCATGGCCGAAAAGGCGGGATACGATGCTGGCCGGTCTTAAGTCGGGGACCGCAGGGGCGGGCCCAAATCGAGGGGAGAGGAGCCGGCCATGCGGTCACGTGTGCTCGTGCTTTGCCTGGCGGTCGTCGGAGTGCTGGGCGGAACGAACGTCGCTGGCGGAACACCGACGGAGCTGTTCTTTTCGGAGTACGTCGAGGGCTCGAGCTTCAACAAGGCGCTCGAGATCTACAACGGCACCGGGGCGACGGTGGAGCTGGCGCCACAGCAGTACATCGTCGAGATGTACTTCAACGGCGCCACGACACCGAACCTGACCATCGGCCTGCAGGGCAACCTCGCGTCGGGCGATGCGTACGTCGTCACCAACCTGAGCGCCTCCCTCGAGCTTCGTAACCTGGCCGACCAGATCACGACCGCGACGAACTGGTTCAACGGCGACGACGCCGTCGTGCTGAAGAAGGGCGGCGCGAGCGGCACCATCGTCGACGTGATCGGCCAGGTCGGCTTCGACCCCGGCAGCGAGTGGGGGACGGGCCTCGTGAGCACCGCCGACAACACGATCCGGCGCAAGTCCGGGATCGAGGCCGGCGACACGAACGGCGGCGATGCCTTCGACCCGTCGGTGCAGTGGGACGGCTTCCCGATCGACACCTTCGACGGCCTCGGCACGCACACGACCGGCGGGGACGCGGCGCCCTTCGTCGCGAGCAGCACGCCCGCGGGCGGCGCCAGCGACGTCGCCGCGACCTCGAACGTCGACATCACCTTCTCGGAGGCCGTGAGCGTCACGGGCTCGTGGTTCTCGATCTCGTGCACGACGAGTGGTGCGCACGCGGCAACCGTGAGCGGTGGACCGACGGCCTACACGCTCGACCCGACCACCGACTTCGTCCCCAACGAGACGTGCACGGTCACCGTCGACGACGCCGGCGTCACCGACGTCGACGTCGACGACCCGCCGGACAACATGGCGGCCGACCACTCGTTCTCCTTCACGACCGAGCTCGCGCTGACGCAGATCGCCGAAGTGCAAGGCGCAGGCCACCTCTCGCCGTTCACCGGCCAGCTCGTGAAGGTCGAGGGCGTCGTGATCGCCGAGCGCGGCTCGAACGTCTGGGTGCAGGATGCGACCCCGGACGGCGACCCTGCGACCTCCGAGGCGCTGCTCGTCTTCGGCTCGGCAGTCGCGAACGCCGTCGTCGTCGGCGACCTCGTCCACGTCCGCGGGACGGTGACCGAGTTTCGCCCGGGCTGCACGCCGAGCTGCGAGCCGACGGCGAGCGCGTTCTCGAACCTGACGATCACCGAGCTCGCGTCGCCGGGCCTCGGCGTGACGAACCTCGGGCCGACATCACTGCCCGCGCCGACCGTGATCGGCATGGGCGGCCGGGTTCCGCCGACGGAGGTGATCGAGGACGACTCGACCACGGGCAACGTCGAGACGAGCAACACCTTCGATCCGGCCCAGGACGGCATCGACTTCTACGAGACGCTCGAGAGCATGCGCGTCCAGGTCAACGACGCCGTCGTCGTCGGCCCGCGAAACTCGTTCGGCGAGATCGTCGTTCTCGCCGACGACGGGCTCGGTGCGGCGATCCGCACGATTCGCGGCGGGATCGTGATCCGCGCCAACGACTTCAACCCCGAGCGGATCATGCTCGACGACCTGTTCCTCGCCACTCCGAGCGTGGACGTCGCCGACGGCTTCACGACGTCGCCGGTCGGCGTGATGACCTACGACTTCGCCAACTACAAGATCGCGGTCACGAGCGCTTTGACTGCGGTGGACGGCGGGCTCCAGCGAGAGGCCACCCGCGCCCCGACCGACCACGAGATCGCGGTCGCGACCTACAACGTCGAGAACCTCGACCCGACCGACGGCACGTTCGCGCGCCATGCCGGCGTGATCGTGAACAACCTGAAGTCGCCCGACCTGATCGCGGTGCAGGAGATCCAGGACAACGACGGCGCGACGAACAGCGCCGTCACGGACGCCACGACGACGTTCAACTTGCTCATCGCCGCGATCCAGGCCGCCGGCGGTCCCGCCTACCAGTTCAGGCAGATCAACCCCGTCGACGACCAGGACGGGGGCGAGCCGGGCGGCAACATCCGCGTCGGCTTCCTCTTCCGGACCGACCGCGGTCTCGAGTTCATCGACAGGCCGGGCGGCGGCTCCACGACCCCGACGACCGTGATCGACCACCCGTCCGGGCCGCGGCTGTCGAGCAGCCCGGGCCGCATCGACCCGCTGAACCCGGCGTGGGCGACACTCGCGCAAGCCGCTCGCCGGCGAGTTCCGGATGCGCGGCAAGAAGGTGTTCGTGATCACGAACCACTTCAACTCGAAGGGCGGAGACCAGCCGCTGTTCGGGCGCTTCCAGCCGCCCGCGCGCATCAGCGAGGTCCAGCGACACGCGCAGGCGCGGGTCGTGAACGACTTCGTCGACCAGCTCCTCGCCGCGGACGAGCACGCGAACGTGATCGTCCTGGGCGACGTCAACGACTTCGAGTTCTCCGAGACGGTCCAGATCCTCGGCGCCGGCGGCGTGCTCACGTCACTGATGGAGACGCTGCCGAAGCCGGAGCGCTACTCGTACGTGTTCGAGGGGAACTCGCAGGTGCTCGACCAGATCCTGGTCAGCCCGAACCTGCTGGGGAACTTCGGAGTCGACTACGACCCGGTGCACGTCAACGCCGAGTTCGCAGACCAGGCGTCGGACCACGACCCGCAGGTCGTACGGCTTGACCTGCGCGGCCGCCCGACGCCGTAGACGTACCAACAAGGGGAGAGAGAGGAAGGGAATGAAGAGAATCCATCTGACAGCAGTCCTCCTGTTTGGGCTGCTGATCGCGGCGGTCGCACCCGCCGCAACGGCGAAGCCGGGGCCCGGCTCGCCGGCCGAAACGAACGCACAGACGACGGAGATCCAGATCCTCGGGCTGAACGACTTCCACGGCCAGCTCCAGCCGGTCCCAGCCACCAGCTCCGGCGGACGGATCGGAGCGACGCCGGCGGGAGGCGTGGACTTTCTCGCCACGCACGTTCGCAACCTCCGGGCGACGAACCCGAACACGCTGTTCGTCTCGGCGGGCGACCTGATCGGCGCCACGCCGCTGATCTCGGCGCTCTTCCATGACGAGCCGACGATCGAGGCGTTCAACCTGATGGGCCTCGACTTCAACGGCGTCGGCAACCACGAGTTCGACGAGGGCATCCCCGAGCTCCTGCGCATGCAGAACGGCGGGTGCCATCCGGTCGACGGCTGCTTCGGCGGCGACGGCTTCGAGGGCGCGGACTTCGAGTTCCTCGCCGCGAACGTCGCCTACAAGGACACAGGCGAGACGATCTTCCCGCCCTACGCGATCCACCACTTCCAGGGCGTCAAGGTCGCGATCGTCGGGATGACGCTCGAGGGCACGCCGTCGATCGTCACGCCGACGGCGGTTGCTCCCGTCAACTTCTTCGACGAGGCGGACACGGTCAATGCGCTCGTCCCGCGCCTGAAGCAGCAGGGTGTCGAGACGATCATCGTCCTGCTCCACGAGGGCGGGAGCGTGTCGGCCCCGGGCAACGGCGCAGGCGCAGGCGGGGAGACGAACATGAACCTCTGTCTCAACCCGACCGGTGCGCTGCCGCCGATCGTCGAGCGCATGGACGACGAGATCGACGTCGTCGTCACCGGCCACACGAACTGGGCGCTCAACTGCGTGATCGACGGCAAGATCGTGACCGGTGCGGCCGCGACGGGCCGGCTGATCACGGACATCGATCTGACCGTCAGCCGCGCGACGAAGGACGTCGTGGCTGCGAGCGTGAACAACCGAATCGTCACGCAGGACGTCGACAGGGCCGCTGATCTCACTGCGCTGGTCGCCAAGTACGACGCGCTCTCTGCGCCACTGGCCAGCCTCCCCATCGGTTCGACCACCGGGGCGATCACGAGGGCAGGCAACGCGGCCGGTGAATCGGCGCTCGGAGACGTGATCGCGGACGCACAGCTCGAGGCGACGGCGCCTCCGAGCCTGGGCGGCGCAGTCGTGGCGTTCATGAATGCGGGCGGGATCCGCGCGGACCTGCCTGCCGGAACGATCACCTACGGCCAGGCGTTCGCGGTCCAACCGTTCGGCAACAGCCTCGTCACGAAGACGATGACGGGCGACATGATCGACGCGCTGCTCGAGCAGCAGTTCCAGGGCGGGATCGGCATCCTCCAGATCTCGCACTCGCTGACCTACGACCGGAGCCTGAGCGCCGCGGTCGGCAGCAGAATCAGCAACATCCGGATCAACGGGATCCCCGTCGATCCGGCGACCAGCTACCGAGTCACGATGAACAACTTCCTCGCAGAGGGCGGCGACAACTACACCGTCTTCCGGCTGGGGACGAACCCCCTCGGCGGAGCCGTCGACCTCGACGCCTTGGTCGACTACTTCGAGGCGCACTCGCCGGTTGCGCCGGGGCCGCAGAACCGGATCACGCTGGTTCCGTAGGCAAAAAAACGACGGAAGAGTGCTTCACGAGGGCCCGGGCGACCGGGCCCTCGTGCTTTCCGGAACGCCGCGAACCCGGGGCTATACTGGCGCTCGCTCATGAGCACCCCACCGCAGCTCGAGGAAGGCGTCTGGACCGAGGGTCCGGACGGCGAGCTGATCCCCGATTACGAGTCGACCTTCCCCACCATCAAGGAGGGCGAGGTCGTGCACGGCACGGTCGTGCGCGTCGACAAGGACGAGGTCCTCGTCGACATCGGCTACAAGTCGGAGGGCGTGATCCCGGTCGCCGAGCTCAGTATCCGCCGCTCGGTCAACCCGGCCGACGAGGTCTCGCTCGGGGACGAGATCGACGCGCTCGTGCTGACGAAGGAGGACGCCGAAGGGCGGCTGATCCTCTCCAAGAAGCGCGCCCGCTTCGAGCTCGCGTGGAAGAGGATCGAGGGAGCCGCCGAGTCCGGCGAGCCCGTGATCGGCAAGGTGATCGAGGTCGTCAAGGGCGGCCTGATCCTCGACCTCGGCGTGCGCGGCTTCCTGCCGGCGTCGCTCGTCGACATCCGCCGCGTACAGGACCTCGACGAGTTCCTCGGCCAGGAGCTGCGCGCGAAGGTGATCGAGCTCAACCGCTCGCGCAACAACGTCGTGCTCTCCCGTCGCGCGGTGCTGGAAGACGAGCGAAAGGAGCAGCGGCAGCAGATCCTCGACCGCCTCCAGCCCGGCGACGTCGTCGAGGGGCAGATCTCGAACATCGTCGACTTCGGCGCGTTCGTCGACCTCGACGGCATGGACGGCCTGATCCACATCTCCGAGCTCTCCTGGTCGCACGTCAACCACCCGTCCGAGATGCTCGAGATCGGCCAGACGGTCAAGGTCAAGGTGCTCGACATCGACCGCGAGCGCCAGCGCATCTCGCTCGGGCTGAAGCAGACCCAGAGCGACCCGTGGCAGCAGGTGCTCGAGCAGCACAAGGAAGGCGACACCGTCGACGGCAAGGTGACGAAGGTGGTCACGTTCGGCGCCTTCGTCGAGATCCTCCCCGGCGTCGAGGGGCTCGTGCACATCTCCGAGCTCGCGCAGCACCATGTCGAGAACCCGCGCGAGGTCGTCTCGCAGGGCGACACCGTCAAGGTGCTGATCCTCGAGGTCGACGGCGAGCGCCGCCGGCTCTCGCTCTCGCTCAAGCGCGTCGAGGACAACTCGCCCGCCGAGGGCGAGGCGCCGAACCTCGGCCTCTCCGACGAGGTCTTCACCGAGACACCGGCGGCGCCGTCCGAGACGTTCGCCGAGGCCGTGGAAGAGCCCGTGGAAGAGCCCGTGGAAGACCCCGTGGAAGAGCCCGCCCCGGCGGATGAACCCGCCGAGGACGATTCCGCAGCGTAGCCTCGCCGTCACCGGCGGCATCGGCGCCGGGAAGAGCGAAGCGCTGCGCGCGTTCGCGCGGCACGGCGCCGCGACCGCGAGCGCCGACGAGATCGTCCACCGCATCTACCACGATGAAGATGTGAAGCGCGCGCTCGTCGAACGCTGGGGTGAGGGCGTGCTGGCGGGCGGTGAGGTCGACCGCAAGCGCGTCGGCGAGATCGTCTTCGCCGACCGCGACGAGCTGCTCTGGCTCGAGGGTCTGCTACACCCGCGCACGGTCGAGGAACAGGCAAGGTGGCGTGCGGAACAAACGGCGCCGCTTGTCGCCGTGGAGATCCCGCTCCTATTCGAGACCGGGGCGGAGGACCGCTTCGACGCGGTCGTGCTGATCACCGCACCCGAGTCGATGCGACGCGAGCGGACGAACGTCGCCGACCTCGCAGAGCGGTCCGCGCGCCTGCTCCCCGACGAGGCGAAGGCGAAGCGCGCCGACTTCGTCTACGTGAACGACGGCACGCTCGAGGAGCTCGACGCGTTCGTGCGCAGCGTCGTCGAGGAGCTGACGTGACGCGCTCGCTCGTCCTCCTGCTGCTCGCGGCCGGGGCGCTCGCCGTCGGCGCGGTCGCCGTCGCCGAGCCCGACTGGTACCTGCGCGCGCGCTACCCGCTGCGCTACGAGCACATCGTCCGCGGCCACGCGGAGAACTATCGGCTCGACCCGGCGCTGCTTGCGGCGGTGATCTACCAGGAGTCGAAGTTCGACGCGGACGCACGCTCGGAGTCGGGGGCGATCGGGCTGATGCAGCTGCTGCCCGGGACCGCAGAGGGGATCGCGACGCGCACCGGCGGCTCGCGCTTCGAGCTCGACGACCTCAACGAGCCAGAGCTCAACGTCCGCTACGGCTCCTGGTACCTGCGGCACCTGCTCGACAAGTACGGCAGCGAGGACCGTGCGCTCGCGGCCTACAACGGCGGGCAGGGCAACATCGACCGCGGCATCGTCTACCCGGAGACGCGGCACTACGTCGACCGAGTGCTCGAGCTGCGCGGGATTTATCGGCGCGCGTACGGTCTAGGCGCCGGCGAGTAGCTCGCGCGTCCGGTCAGCCGCGACGACGGCACCCTTGGCCTCGTAGACGGCGAGAGCAGCTTCGAGCGCGACCCGCGCCTCCTCGTCGCGGCCCTGCGCCGCGAGAACCTCCGCGAGCGCCTCGTTGCCTCCGCCGCGGAACTGCCAGAAGTCGGTGGTCATCGCGAGCTCCAAGCCACGCCTGACGAGCCGTTCTCCCTCCTCGAGCCGGCCGCGCCTGGCGCACAGCAGACCTTCAGCCGCGTCCGAACGCGTGAGCGTCGCAGCGTCGTCGGGCGGCCCAAGCCTGCGCGCGGTTGTCACCCAGTGTTCAACCTCGTCGTCGCGGCCGAGCGCGAGCAGCGTCAGCGCGAGCTCCGCGGCCACCGTCGATGCAAACGCGTGCTCGCCGAGCTCGTCGAGCTCGTCGAAACCCGTGCGGAGGACGCGAGCGGCCGCCTCGTTGTCGCCGGCGAACTCTTCGACGAGCGCCGAAGCCAGAGCCGTCGCCGAGTACCAAAGACGAAGTCCGGCGTCGAGCAGCGGCTCCTGGCCACGGCGAACCAGGGCGCGCGCTTCTTCGAAATCACCGCGGATGGCCGCCAGCCTTCCGAGTGCCCGATACGCCGCGGTCTTCGCGATCAGGCCCGTTGCACGGTCGAAGAGGACGCGGACCTCCGGCTCGGCTTCGTCGACATGTGTCGGCCCGAACGCCCCGATCGCACAGAGCGAGCTGATCGACTCGTCCACGAGCGACGCTTCTCCGGCTCGTTCCGCGTGCGGGATCGCGAGCCGGTACTTCTCGGCCGCCGCGGAAGCGCGGCACTGCGTCCACTCGACGTCTCCCTGCATGACCAGCGCGAGAGCGAGCCCGCGGTCGTCGCCGAGCCGCCGAAAGGTCTCCTCGGCTTCGTCGAGCCCGGCGCGTCCCGAGTCGTACGAACCCGTCCCGCTTAAGGCCTCGACTCGCGGACTCAGCGACAACGCGTACGCGCGCCAGCGTTCGCCTTCTGCGTCCGCGAGCTCGTCGACGTACGGCTGCGAGTCGGCGAGGCGTCCGACGTCGAGCAACGCGAGAACGAGGTCGGGCATCAGCTCCAACCGACGGGCATCGTCTGCCTTCAGCAGCACAAGCGCGCGTTCGAGTAGGCGCCCGGCGGCGCCCTTGTCGCCGCGCGCCCTGGCGCTCCGGCCCGCGGAGCTCAGGCGCTGGCCCGCACGTTCGGCGAGGCGGTCCTCGTCGAGCCCCAGCTCGCGGCGATAGAGGACCGCCTGCTCGAGGTGGTAGCCCACGATCTCGTCCTGCTCGACGAGCTGCACATGCTCGTCGAGCCAGAACGCGAAGCGCTCGTGCAGCTCGGCGCGCGTCTCCTTGGGGAGCGAGTCGTACGCCGCGTCGCGGATCAGGAGGTGCCGGAAGCGGAACGCATCGTCCCCCGGCATCGTCGCCGCCTCCGGCCGGATCAGCTCGTTGCGGATCAGCTTGGTCAGATGGGCGTCAAGCCCGCTCCTGACGCGCTCGGGCGCGAGCTCGGCGACCGGCGAGCGGTGGAAGACCTCGCCCTCGACCGAGCCGCGCTCGATCACCGAGCGCTCGTCGCCGGCGAGCTGGTCGAGCCGGGCCTGTAGAAGCGCGTGGATCGTCGGCGGCACCGCGACCTCGGAGTCGCCGTCGTCCCGCAGCATCAAGAGCATTTCCTCGACGAACAGCGGGTTGCCGTCGGCCGCTTCGAGGATCCGCTCCCTCGTGGCCGCGTGCAGCTCCCCGCCGGCAAGCAGGTTGTCGATCAGCGTCGAGGTCTCGTCGCCGTCGAGCGGTTCGAGCAAGAGTGACGTCGCGTTCGCCTTGCCGCCGCCCCAGGCGGGGCGTAGCTCGAGCAGCTCCGGCCGCGCGACGCAGAGGACCAGGATCGGCGCGCCCCGCGACCAGTCGACGACGTGCTCGATCAGGTCGAGGAACGTCGGCTCGGCCCACTGGATGTCGTCCCAGACGACGACCAGCGGCTGCTCAGTCGCGTGCGCCTCGAGCAGCTTCCTCGTGGCGACCGCCGCCTCGCTCGGGGACGGCAGCGCGAGCACGTCCTCGGCGTCGTCGCCGAGCTGGAGGAGGACCTCGACGAGCGGCCAGTACGTGATGCCCTCGCCGTAGTGCAGGCAGCGGCCGCGGACGATCCGTGCGCGGTCGGTGCTCTCGCCGACGAACTCCTCGACCAGCCGAGACTTACCGACTCCTGGTTGGCCGAGCAGCGTGAAGAGATACGACGAGCGATTTGCGACGACGTGCTCGAAGTCGTCGCGCAACCGCTGCAGCTCTCGACTCCGACCGACGAGCGGCGAGTCGAGGTGGCGGGTGAGACCGGCAGCCTCCGGGTCGACCTCGAGGAGCCGAAAGGCTGCGACGGGCGCGGCCTTTCCCTTGAGCTCGAGCTCGACCGGCTCGACGCGGACGGCGTCGCGCACAAGCTGCTGCGTCTCCGCGCCGAGCAGGATCTCGCCCGGGTCGGCGGCCTGCTCCAACCGCGCCGCGACGTTGACCGCGTCGCCGGTCACGAGCGAGTCGCCGTCGCCGGCGACGACCTCGCCCGTGTTCACCCCGACGCGGGCGACGAGGCCGATTCCGGAGACGGCCTCCCGCAGCTCCGCAGCCGCCCGAACCGCTCGCAGCGCGTCGTCCTCGTGCGCCTGAGGGACGCCGAAGACGGCCATCACCGCGTCGCCGATGAACTTCTCGACCGTGCCACCGTGGCGCTCGAGGACCGCGCGGGATTCGTCGTAGTACCGCCGCATCGTCGCCCGGACCACCTCCGGATCGAGGCGCTCGCCCAGCTCGGTCGAGCCCGTCAGATCGCAGAAGACGACGGTGACCCGCTTTCTGACCTCTCGCTGCTCCACCGACCCCAGCCTAGGCCGCTTTGCTCCACCGTTTCAACAAGGCGTCGCGGGAGTGTCGCCGAGACACTTGACAGACGCCACAGGTGATGTCATAGTGACGCCATGGAGATGGCACAGTTCCTCGAGTCGCTCGAGCACGACCTCGACAGGATCGCCTCGGTCGGCGACGACCAGGTCGCCCAGGCCGCCGGCCGCCTGAACCAGGCGCTTCGCGCCTCCGCGGGGATGCGGCTGCTGGAGGCCCTCGGCGTCGCGGCCGTGGAGGTCTCGGCGCAGCTTCCCGCCGGCCACGTCGAGGTGCGGATGAGCGGCCAGGACCCGAATTTCGTCTACGTCGAGGAGGAGCAGCAGTCCGCGCCGCAGCAGGCGGCCGACGACGAAGCCTCGGCGCGCATCACGCTCCGTCTCCCCGAAGGGCTGAAGGCCCACGTCGAAGCTGCGGCGTCCCGCGAGGGAGTTTCCGTCAACGCCTGGATCGTCCGTGCGCTGCACCACCAGGTGCAAGCACCGGTCCGTGGCCCGCGAATCGGCAGTCGCCTGTCCGGGTTCGCCAAGAGCTGAAAGGAGCCGCATGGTGTTCTCGCTCGTCCCCATCAACTACAGCTACGAGGACTACAAGATCGATCGGCGCCACAGCTACGAGGACTACAAGATCGATCTGCGCCCGCCGAAGCGGCGCCGCCCGAGGATCCGGCGATGAGGACCGAGACGTTCCCGACCCCGCGGCCGCTCACCGTCAACGTGAAGCTGCCGCGGGGGAGCCTCGAGGTCGAGACCGCCGACGTCGCCGAGACGACGGTCGAGCTCACCGGCACGACCGAGCGCGCGCGCGACCAGATCGAGCGCTCAGAGATCCGGCTCGAGCCGCGCGGCGACTACGACGAGCTCCTGATCGACTCCGACCCGGACGAATTCGGCTGGAGCATGGGGCGGATCAAGATCGCGATCAGCTTCGACAAGCGCGACGACGTCAAGATCAAGGTCACCGCACCGCACGGGAGCTCGCTCGAGGCGACGACCGGGTCCGGTGGGATCCGCGCTCGCGGCCGCCTGGGCCAGCTCCAGACGAAGACCGGCTCCGGCGACGTCTCCGTCGAGGAGGTCGAGCGCGACGCGGCGGTCAAGGTTGCGAGCGGCGACGTCAAGATCGACCGCGTCGGCGGCGCGCTCAAGGTGCAGACGGCGGCCGGCGACGTCTCCGCCGGGCCGGTCGGGGCAACCGCCGAGGTCAAGACCGCCGCAGGCGACGTGAACCTCGACGAGGTCGGCGGCGCCGTCTCGATCAACAGCGCGTCCGGCAACCTTCGCGTCGGCGCCGTCTCCCAGGGTGCGGTCGAGCTGAAGTCGGTGTCCGGCGACATGCTCGTCGGCGTCCGCCGCGGCTCCCGCGTCTGGATGGACGTGAAGACGGTCACCGGTGACGCGACCTCCGACCTCGACACCGGCGCCGAGGACGACGGCGAGGGACCGCTGGTCGAGCTCAAGGCGACCGCGATGAGCGGCGACATCAAGATCGTCCGGGCCTGATGCCTCGACAACGGGGGTCTGCAGGGCGACGCCGCCCGCTCGTCACGCTGCTCGCCGCGGACGCCGTCTCGCTGACGGGCAACGCGATGGGGTACGTCGCCGTCCCGTGGTTCGTGCTCCAGACGACGGGGAGCGCGACGCTGACGGGGGTCGCGGCGGCGCTGACCTTCCTCCCGACCGTGCTCGCGTCGTTCTTCGGCGGTGCGATCGTCGACCGGCTCGGGTTCCGCCGGATGAGCATCGCCTCCGACCTGCTCAGCGGGGCGACCGTCGCGCTGATCCCGCTCCTGCACGTCACGGTCGGGATCGAGCTCTGGCAGCTGTTCGCGCTCGTGTTCGTCGGGGCGCTCTTCGATGCGCCCGGGACGACCGCGCGCCGATCGCTCCTGCCCGATCTCGTCGAGCTCGCCGGCACGCGCCTCGAGCGCGCGACCGGCATCGCGGGCGCGATCCAGCGGGGCTCGCTGCTCGTCGGCGCGCCCGTCGCGGGCCTGTTGATCGGGACGATCGGCGCGACCAGCGTCCTCTGGCTCGACGCCGCGACATTCGCGATCTCGGCGCTGCTCGTCTGGCGCGGTGTCCCTGCCCCCGCGGCGAAGCCCCAGGGCGAGACGCCAGGGCGCTACTTCGCGGACCTACGCGAAGGCCTCAGCTTCATCACTCGCGACCGCTTCGTGCGCACGGTCGTTCTGACCGTGCTGCTCACGAACTTCCTGGACGCGCCGATCCCGGTCTTGTTCCCGGTCTACGCCCAGGAGGCGTTCGGCAGCGCCGTCTACCTGGGGACGATGTTCGGCGTGTTCGGAGGCGCGGCCCTGGTCGGCTCGCTCGCCTTCGGCGCGGTCGGCCATCGGTTCTCGCGCCGGAACACGTTCGTCTTCGCCTTTCTCCTGGCCGCGTTTCCGTACCTCGCCCTCGCGACCATGCCGTCGCTCCCGACGACCCTCGTGCTGATGGCGGCGTGGGGGCTCGCGTCCGGGCCGCTGAACCCGGTGCTCGCGACAGTGGCGTACGAGCGCGTGCCCGCGGAGCTGCGAGGCCGGGTCTTCGGCGCCGCCGCGTCCGGGTCGTACCTCGCGATCCCGGCGGGTGCGCTCCTCGGCGGGATCGTCGTCGACGCGTTCGGCGTCGGCCCGACCCTGTTCGCGATCGGGGTCTGCTACCTCGCGGTCACGAGCGCGGGTGTCTTCAACCCCGTGTTCCGCGAGATGGACCGCGGGCGAGAGGCAGCACACCCTGCTCCGACCACGGTTTGAGCGCGGGCGAGCCTCACCTCCTGCGCAACCGCGGTCTGGTCGGCCTGCTCGCGCGCGAGATCGTCTCGCTGACGGGGTCGCAGATGACGTGGGTTGCGCTCCCGTGGTTCGTGCTGACGACCTCGGGCTCGCCCACGCGCATGACGATCGTGCTCGCGGTCGAGACCGTCGCCGTCGCGGTCGGCGGCCTCGCCGGCGGGCTCGCGACGCGGCTCGGCGCGCGGCGGACGATGCTGATCTGCGACGGCGTGCGCGCGCCGCTGATGGCCGCGATTCCGCTCCTCCACGTCGCGGACGCGCTCTCGTTCCCGCTCCTGCTCGTGCTCGTCTTCGCGGTCGGCGTCTTCGCCACGCCCTCCTTCGCGTCAAAGACCGTGCTCCTGCCCGACCTCGTCGGCGAGGACGAGGCGAGGCTCGGGCAGGCGAACGCCCTGCTCCAGACGGCGAGCCGGGTGACGATGATCCTCGGGCCGCCGCTTGCCGGCGTGCTGATCGGCGTGTTCGGCGCCACCGAGGTGCTCCTGTTCGACGCCGCGACCTTCGTAATCGGCTTCGTGCTCGTCGCCGCGCTCGTGCGCGTGCCGGGCAAACACGCCGCGGCGCAGGAAGCGGAGGACGACCGCGGTCTCGGCCCGGTCGTCCGTTTCCTCGGCCGCGACCCGCTACTGCGTCCGTGGACGCTCGCGGTGATCGTCGGCGACGTCGCGTGGCTCGCGTTCTTCGCCGCTACGCCGGTGCTCGTGGTGACGCGGTTCGGCGAGCAGCCCGAGATCGTCGGGTGGATCTTCGCCGGCTTCGGCATCGGCGCAGTCCTCGGCAGCGTGATCGCCTACCGGATCGTCGCGTCGGTCGACCGTCTGCTCCTTGCGAGCGTGGGGGAGCTGGGCATGGCGTTGCCGCTCTGGCTGTTCGTCTTCCACGTGCCGCCGGCCGTGCTCGTCGCCGCGATGGCGGTGGCCGGCCTCGCGAACGGTCTCGTGAACGCGCCGCTCCACACGATCCTCCAGCTCCGCACGCCGCGGCACCTGCGCACCAAGGTCTACTCGGTGGTGATCACCGCGACGACGATCCTGGGCCCGATCGCGCTCGTGGCCACAGGCCCCGCCCTCGAGCACTTCGGCGTCGACGAGACCCTCGCGGTGGTGGTCGCAGTCGATACCGTCGCGGTCGTGGCGTTCGCGCTCGCCGGCCTGCGGTTTCGCGCCTCGAAACGGCTTCTCGCCGCCGCATGAGCATGCCCGGCGTGCTCCGCGACCGCGGCGTGCGTGCGCTGGTCGCGGCCGAGGGCATCTCGAGCGCCGGCTCGCAGATGACGTACATCGTGCTCCCGTGGTTCGTCCTCACGACCACCGGCTCGCCGGTGAAGACGTCGATCGTCGTCGCGGCGGAGATGGCCCCGGTCGCGTTCTTCGGCCTCGCGAGCGGCGCCATGACGAGCCGGCTCGGGACCCGACGCACGTTCCTGGTCGCCGACGCCGCCCGCGCCGTGCTGCTCGCCGCGATCCCGACGCTGCACCTCATGGGCGCGCTCTCGTTCGGCGCGCTCGTGGCGCTCGTCTTCGCCGTCGGGATCTTCATGGTCCCGCACGCCACGGCGCAGCGAGTAGTGGTCCCGGAGCTCGTCGGCGAGGACGAGGCCCGCGTCGGCCAGACGATGTCGCTGCTCCAGACGGCGCTCGCGATCGCCGGCATCGTCGGCCCCGCACTGGGCGGTGTGCTGATCGCCGTGATCGGCGAGACGAACGTCCTGTACGTCGACGCCGCGAGCTACGCGGTCGCGTTCGTGCTCGTCGCGGTCTGGGTGCGGCCGAAGCCCGTGTCGCACGCCGAGGACGAGCCGACCGGCGTGATCGACGGGGTCCGCTTCCTTCTGGGAGACCGCCTCCTGCGCGCGTGGATGCTCTCGATCACCGGCATGAACATCGTCTGGACGGCGATGGCGGTCGTCTTCCCGGTGCTGGTGCTCGAGCGCTACGGCGACCGCCCCGAGATCCTCGGCTGGATCTTCGGCGGCTTCGGCGTCGGCTCGGTGATCGGCGCCGTCGGCGCGTACCGGATCATCGGGAGCGTCGACCGGATCCTCCTCGCGAGCGCGTCGTCCGCCGGCCAGACCGCGGTGATGTGGATGCTGTTGCCGGACCTTTCGTGGCCCGTCGTCGCCGCGTCGGCGGCCGTCGCCGGGCTCTTCTTCCCGGTCTTGAACGCGTGCGTCATCACCGTGCGGACGATGAGGACGCCGGTGGCGCTGCGGCCGACCGTGCACACCGCCGCAGTCACGGTCGCTCTGATCCTCGCGCCGCTCGGCGCGCTCGCGGCGGGCCCGGCGCTGGAGTCGTTCTCGCTCACGGCCGTGCTCGCGGCGATCCTGGTCGGGAACACGATCTGCGGCCTCGTGCTCGCCGCGGCGGGCCTGCGCGAACGCGGGTCAGCGGCTGAAGAAGCCCCGCTTGTTGTGGATCGTGAACACGAAGCGCCCGGTGCCGGCGTTGCCCCGGGTGTCGCTCGCCGTCACGACTAGCTCGTAGACGTCGTCCTTCAAGCGCCGCGTGTCGAACGACGCGTCGAGCCGAAACACGTAGACGCCGGGCTGCCGCCACATCTTGCGGCCGACGAAGCTCGCCATGTTCTGCCGCGTGCCGCGCACGTAGGTCTGCCAGAACTCGGCGCGAGGGAGCGCCTCGCGCACGTCGAACGCTTCGCGCTCCGGGACGAGGACCTTGCCGTCCTTGGCCCGCTCGACGCGCCACATGATCCGCGCCGGCGTGACGGGCAAACCGTCCCACCTGCCCGGGGTCACGAGTGCAGGCTGGTCGGATGCCGCCACGGCCAGCTGCACCCGGCCGTGGAGAAACTCCGGCAGGAGCGCGCGACCGCCGCGAAGGTAGAGGGCGGACTCGACACGCGGCGTCGTTCGGTCGGCGTAGGGCGTCAGATGGCCCGGAGCGAGTGGGTTGACAGCCTGTCCGTCGCGGTACTCCGTCAGGTGCACGTGCTCGTACTCACCGGGCCGGATGTGGCCCAGCACCGTCTCGAAGGCCGTGACGCGCTGAGCTTCGCGAACCGACGGGACGATGTGCCAGTACTCGAAGGTCTCGCCGTCCGATCTGACCACGACGGTCTCGCGCGAGCGAATGTGCGCGACGCCGGAGCGGACGGCGTAGACGGCCGTGCCCGCGGCGGCCGTGATGTCGACGCCCATGTGGTACTGGAAGTTCCCGGGGCCGTTCAGTCCGGCGGCCGTCGGCGGCCCGGCGAACTGGGTGCGCGGGTCGGCGAAGCCGCCGCGCACGGGGTGGGCCTGGCCGAAGGGGCGGATGGGCCAGCCGTACGACCCTTCCGGGTCGGCGGCCGCGGCCGCGCGCTGCGTCCCGGCGGCGACCGCCGCGGTGGAAACGGCCCCGGCGAGGGCGACGAGGAGGACGAAGACGATGCTGGTGCGGCGTGCGCCGCGCTTGGTGTGCTGCGAGTTGGTAGCCATGGCGGCCACCGTCGGAGGGGGTCCAAACCGGCCACTCAGCGGCTCCCAACCGCCCGCTAACGGGGGCGGACCGCGGGCATCCGCTCACACGGCGCTCACACCGCTTTGAAACTCACCGACCCTGCTCTAGAAGTCGGAAGTGTCGAGTGCTACAAACGTTCGCGATGCTCGAGTTCCGCATCCTCGGGCCACTCGAGGTCCTCTCCGAGGGTCTACCACTCGCGCTGGGCGGGCAAAAGCAGCGTGCCCTGCTCGCGCGGCTGCTGACCTGCCCGCGCGAGGTCGTCTCCAGCGACCGGCTGATCGACGACCTCTGGGGCGAGACGCCGCCCCGGACGGCGGCGACGTCACTCCAGAACTTCGTGTCCCAGCTCCGCAAGGCTCTGAGTGCGGGGGTGCTCGCCACGAAGTCGCCGGGCTACGCCTTGATGGTCGACGGCGAGCAGATCGACTCGGTCCGCTTCGAGCGTGCCGTCGCGGACGCGCGCCGCGGGACGCCGGCCGAACGAGCGGAACGGATCGCCGCCGCGCTCTCGCTCTGGCGGGGCGGAGCGCTCTCCGACTTCACCTTCGAACCGTGGGCCGAGAACGAGAGTCGCCGGCTCGACGAACTGCGCCTGACCGCGATCGAGGAGCGGATCGACGCGGAGCTCGAGCTCGGCCGCGACCGCGAGCTCGTCCCCGAGCTCGAGGCGCTCGTTGCCGCGAACTCGATGCGCGAGCGACTGCGCGGGCAGCTGATGCTCGCCCTCTACCGCTCCGGTCGACAGGCTGAGGCGCTCACGGCCTACCAGCAGGCGAGGCGCGAGCTGGTCGAGGGGCTCGGCATCGAGCCGGGACCCGAGCTCCAACGGCTGCACGCGTCGATCCTCCGACAGGAGGCGCCGCTCGAGGCGCACCCACCGGAGGATCTCACCGACGACCATTACGACGACGTCGTCCGCGCACTGCACGACGGACGCCTCATTGTCGTCCTCGGCTTCGGCGTCAACCTCGCCGACCGCCCGAGCGACGCGACGTGGTCTGCGCACGATCCACGCTTTCCGCCGACCGCCGACGACGCGGCCGCGTTCCTCGCGCACCGGTTCGACGTTCCCCGCGAGCGCGCGCACGACCTCGCTCAGGTCTCGCAGTACGTCGCCCTGACGAAGGGCGTCGGGCCGCTGTACGACGAGCTGCACGGCGTCTTCGACCACGACTACCCGCCCGGGCCCGTGCACACCCTCGCCGTCGAGCTGGCAGCGGCGGCCCGCGCAGGCGGCGCGCCGTATCCGCTCCTGGTCACGAGCCACTACGACCAGACGCTCGAGCGCGCGTTCGCCGAGGCCGGCGAGGAGGTCGACGTCGTCTGCTACGTCGCCGCCGGCCGCGACCGCGGGAAGTTCCTCCACTTCGCGCCCTCAGGCCAGCCGACCATCGTCGAGATCCCGAACTCGTACGCCGAGCTGACGCTCTCCGATCGCCCGGCAATCCTGAAGCTGCACGGCCAGGTCGACCGGCGGCCGGAGCGCGACCACGAGAGCTTCGTCGTCAGCGAGGACGACTACATCGGCTATCTCGCCCAGGCCGAGATCGCCAACGTCGTGCCCGTGACGCTGGCGGCGAAGCTTCGCCGCAGCCACTTCCTCTTCCTCGGCTACGCGCTCGACGAGTGGCACCTGCGAGTCTTCTTGCACCGGGTCTGGGGAGACCAGCAGGCGGCGTACCGGTCCTGGGCGATCCAGCCCAACCCCGGCGCGATGACGAAGCAGTACTGGCGCCACCGCAACGTCGACATCTTCGACCTGCCGCTTGGCGAGTACGTCTCGGGCGTGCGCGCCGCATCTCGGAGCCGTGGAGGCGGTCGCGTGATCGTCGCAGCGGCGCCCGAGGTAGTGACCACCCCGTTCAAGGGTCTGACCCCGTTCGAGGACTCGGACCTCGACGCCGTCCTCTTCTTCGGCCGCGAGCGCGAGCGCGAGGTGATCGCGGCGAATCTCCTCGCGTCGCGGCTGACCGTCCTCTACGGCGCGAGCGGGGTCGGGAAGAGCAGCGTTCTTCGTGCAGGCGTTGCGCACCACCTCCGCGGGCTGGCCAAGCGCAACCTCGAGACCCGCGGTCATCCCGAGTTCGTCGTCGTCGTGTTCGACTCCTGGACGCAGGACCCGGTCGCGACCCTCCTGGACGAGGTCGAAGCCGAGCTCCGCCACGTGTTCGGCCCGGACCTGGTGACCGGCGAACGCGCCGCCACGCCGACCGACACGCTCCACGACTGGACCGATCTGCTCGACTGCGATCTCCTGCTCGTGCTCGACCAGACCGAGGAGTACTTCCTCTACCACGAGCACGAGGAGGGGGTCGGCACGCTCGCCGGCGAGCTCCCGGACCTCGTCACGCGGCCGGGGCTGCGCGTCAGCGTCCTGCTTGCCATCCGGGATGACGCGCTCTCGCGGCTCGACCGCTTCAAGGCGCGCATCCCGAACCTGTTCGCCAACTACCTTCGCCTCGACCATCTGGACCGCCGTGCGGGGCGCGCCGCGATCCTCGGTCCGATCGAGCAGTACAACGAGCTTGGGCGTGGACCGAGAGTCGCGATCGAACCGGAGCTGGTCGAGGCGCTGCTCGACGAGACGACGGCGGGCCGTGTGGTCCTCGGCCAGCGCGGCCGCGGCGTCGTGCGGCAGAACGGCGCCCGGACCCGCGTCGAGGCGGCGTACCTCCAGCTTGTGCTGCACCGCCTCTGGGAAGAGGAGGTCGCCGCGGGCTCGAACGTCCTCAGGCTCGAAACACTCGAGCGGCTCGGCGGTGCCGAGGAGGTCGTGCGGACGCATCTCGAGCGCGCGCTCGGCGAGCTGACGCCGGAGGACAAGGACGTCGCGGCGGACGTCTTCAGCCACCTCGTCACGCCGTCCGGGATGAAGATCGCGCACGGCCTCCACGACCTTGCGCAGTACGCGCACGTGCGCGAGGAACGGTTGGCCCCGATCGTTGCGCTGCTCGTCACCGAGCGCATCCTGCGCCCGGTCGCGAAGCCGCAGAACGGCGCCAACGGAACGGCCGACGCCTCGCCGTTCGAGATCTTTCACGACGTTCTCGGCGACGCAGTGCTCGCCTGGCGAACGACGCACGAGTCCGAGCGTCGTCTTGTCCAGGAGCGGGCCGAGGCCGACCGCAGGCATCGGCGAATCCTCGCCGTGCTCTTGATCTCCTTCGTCGCGCTCGCGGCGATGACCGCGGTCGCGGCCTACGCGCTCACGCAGCGTGCCGAGGCCAGCCGGCAGGCCGAGCGGGCGACGGAGCAGGCCGCGATCGCGGAGCAGGAGCGCGCGAACGCGGAGGCCCAGGAGCAGCAGGCGGTCGAGGCGGCGGACCGTGCGGAGGCAGCGGAGGCCGACGCGGTCGAGCAGCGGGACAACGCACGCGCCGCCGAAGCCGACGCGGAAACCGAACGAGCCCGCGCGGAGGAGCAGGAGTCGGTCGCAGTCAGCGAGCGTGACGAGGCGCGGCACCAACGAGCCGTCGCCGAGAGCGAGAGGTCGCGCGCGGACAAGTTGCGGATCGTCGCGCAGAAAGACCGGACGGTCGCGGACCGGGAACGTCGAAGCGCACTGACGCAGAAGCGCAACGCCGAGCGTGAGCGAACGCGTGCGCGGGCCGGGGAGTTCACCGCGCTCGCGCAGGCGACGCTCACGCAGGATCCGGAGCAGAGCATCAAGCACGCGCTGAGCGCCGCTCGGCTTGCGAGCAACGAACGCATCGAGAGCGCCCTCCGAGACGGCCTGCTGGCCGTTCGGCTTCGCGCCGAGCTCTCGGGGGGCGGTCCGCTCGACGGCGCCGTCTTCAGCGGCGACGGCGGGACGCTGGCGACGGCGGCATCGAATGGGCTCGTGCGGATCTTCAGGATCTCGGGCGGCGGTGGGCCGTCGTTCCGAACTCTGCAACAAGGCGGCGTCGGAGGCCGGCCGTCGTTGGTGCGAACCCTGCGGCATACCGCCGCCGTCGAGACGATCGCGTTCAGCCCCGACGCGCGGCTCGTGGCAGTCGGCGGTGAGGACGGCAAGGTCGCGGTCTGGGATGTCGCGAGCGGGTTCCTGCGCACGCAGCACAGCCAGGCCGACGACGTGACGTGGGTCGAGTTCTCGCCCGACGGCCGCGTGCTCGTGACGGCGAGCGCGGACCGCACCGTTCGTACGTGGGACGTGGCGACCGGCTTGCCGCTGCATACGCTTGAGCATCCGACCGGGGTGCGCTCGGCGCGGTTCAGCCCAGACAGCCGTCTGCTTGTGACGGCGCCGACCGTCCGTGACCGCTTCGCGCGAGTCTTCGAGGTCGCGTCCGGCCGGTCGGTCGCGCAGCTCGTGCACGGTGGCGTCGTGACGAGCGCGCAGTTCACGCCCGACGGCTCGCGCGTCGTCTCGACCGGGACGCGCAACCTCTTCATCTGGGAGCGCTCGACCTGGACGCTGCGCCACCCACCACTCACCGGTCACACGACCGCGGTGCACGGAGCGGTGGTCAAGCCTGACAGTAGGCAGATCCTCACGTACGACGACAGCGGGACCGCCCGCCTCTGGCAGATCGAGAGCGGCGACATCGTCACGGTCATCCAGCGCCACGACAACGAGATCAACGACGCGGCGTTCCAGCCCGGCCCCGCCGGCGACTCGATCGTGACCGGCAGCACCGACACGACGGCACGCGTCTGGGACGGCCGCAGCGGCGTCGTGCAGGCGACGCTCGCTGGTCATCGCGAGGACGTCACGACGGCGACGTATCACCCATCGGGCAGGTGGATCCTGACCGCGAGCCTGGACGGAACGGCGCGTCTCTGGGACGAGACGTTCGAGCCGACCCTCGCGGAGCTCGGCAAGCACGCGGGCGGTGGCGCGACGGCCGCCGTCACGCCGGATGGAAACTTCGTCGCGAGCGGAGGGTCGGACGGTGCGATCCAGATCCGACGCGTCGACGGCACCCTCGTCCGGACGTTGCCGCACGCGGGTCGCATCAACGTCGTCGCGTTCTCGTCGGCCGGCGGCCACCTGCTGACTGCGTCGGAGGACGGCACGGCCCGGCTCTGGCGTGTCGCGGGGTGGCGGTTGCTCAGGACGTACGTCCACGGGTCGCCCGTTCGCTTCGCGTCGCTCAGCCGCGACGGGAGCCGCGTTGCGACCGGAGCGGCCGATCGCTCGGTGAAGACGTGGGCGTCCGGCGCCGAGCCGGTGCACACGCTCCGGCACGCGGGGATCCTCTCCAGTGTCGTGCTCCACCCCGCAGGCACCGTGTTGCTGACGACCGCGCTCGACGGGACGGGACGGCTGTGGTCGACGGCGTCGGGCGCCGAGCTCCACGTGCTCCGCCACGAGGACGCGATCCGTGCTGCGGCGATGAGCCCCGACGGGACGCGCGTGGCCACCGCGAGCGCCGACGGGACCGCGCGCCTGTGGAACACCGAGACGGGCGCCCCGTTGCACACGCTCGAGGGCCACCGCGAGGAGCTCACGGCCGTCGCGTTCAGCGCGGACGGGCGGCGCCTCGTCACAGCCGCTGCGAACGGGCACCTGCGGACGTGGAACGTCTCCTCGGGCAAGGGCCTCGCGACGTTCCGCGGACACGTAGCGACCGTCTTCGGCGTCGCCTTCAGTCGGGACGGCCGCTGGGTCGTCTCGGCGGGCCCGAGCGCCGCCGGGATCTGGATCGCGGCGAACGGTAAGCGCATGTACTTCCTGCGCGGGCACGCGGCGAACCTCTCGACTGCCGTCTTCACGCGCAATAGCCGGCGGGTCGTGACCTCGGGTGCGGACGGCACCGTGCGTACGCACGTCTGCGACGTCTGCGGCGAGCTGCCGGAGCTCCGCGCGCTCGCGAGGCGCCGCCTCGATCAGATCACGCGCGTCGGCGTCCGGGACTAGCCGACCGAGTCGAGCTCCTCCGCCTTCCGGTTCATCGCGACGAACGCCGTCTGGAGGAAGTCGTTCGCGGCAGCCGCCGCGAGCGTCCACGTCAGCAGCCGCCCGAAGCGCGGCGCGACGATCTGCGCCGTGCCGAGGCCCGCGGCGACCCACGTGCCGACGCAGCGGGTGCAGGTCACGAGCTCGCCGACCGCACGCTGCATGCCCTCGCCCGCCGGCGGCTCGTTCCCGGTCAGGCCCTCGCCCTCGACGAACGGCTCGCGCAGGAAGCTCGTCACGCGGTCGTGGGAGATCGTGCGCGAGGCCTTGAACGTCGCGCCGGCGAGGGTGACGAGGTCGAGTGCGTCCAGCTCGCGCGGCTCGCGGCCGAGCGCACGCGCGAGCACCGCCGCCGCGGTCAGGCCGCCGACGAACGTCCCGGCGATCGCTGCGTACGACGAGTACGGGGGGCGCTCTTCCACTCGCCTCCCTGTTTCCGCCCTCGGCGCGGTCCTACACCACGCTCGACGAGCTCCGCGATCGCGTCGAGGTCGGGGAGCGGGTCGCCGCTCGTGAGCCGAAGCGCGAGCCCGTTCGCGACGAGGGTGAGGAAGATGCCGATCGCTTCGATTGGAACGTCCTCCCGGACGCCCTGGGCGCGCAGCCATTCGAGCCGCTCGGCCAGCGTTGCGTCGAACCGCTGCTCGTGCTCGGCGACCAGGCGCTGGAACCTCGGCTCGGTGCGCACGCGGCGCGTGGCCTCGACCTCCACGGCGAGCCAGTCGGGGTCTTCGTGCGCGATCGCCTCGAGCAGCGCGCGGAAGCCCTGCTCGTGCCAGATCGACAGCATCCGCTCGGTGGTGCGGACTGCGACGGCGAGAAAGAGGGCTTCCTTGTCCGGGAAGTAGTTGAAGATCGCGCCGCGCGAGAGGCCGGTGGCCTCCTCGAGCCGGACGACGGTTGCCCCCTCGTAGCCGTAGCGGGCGAAGCACCGCTGGGCCGCCTCGAGGATCTGCTCGTGGCGGCGCTGCCTGTGCTCTTCCGAGACCTTCGGCATCTCGGCACTTTACAAAACCGTACGGACGTTTTATTATCTTGGGCGTGACCAGCGTCAACCGCCGCGCAGTCGGAGCCGTCGTCGCCGCCGAGGTCGTCTCGATCCTCGGGACGCGGATGACGTACCTGGCGCTGCCCTGGTTCGTCCTCGTGACGACGGGGTCTCCGGCCAAGATGACGCTCGTCCTCGCGGCGGAGATCCTGCCGATGGCGCTGCTCGGGATCCCGAGCGGGAGCGTCGTCGAGAAGCTCGGCGGCCGCACGACGATGCTCGTCTGCGACCTCGCACGGATGCCGCTGCTCGCGTCGATCCCGCTGCTGCACGCGGCCGGCGTCCTCAGCTTCCCGCTGCTGCTCGCGCTCGTCGCGCTCGTGGGCGTGTTCATCCCTCCGTACGCCGCGGCGCAGCGCGTCGTCCTCCCGGAGCTCGTCGGGGAAGACGAGCGACTGATCGCGCAGGCGAACAGCTCGATCGAGGGTGGGACCGCGTTCGCGGCGATCGTCGGCCCCGCGCTCGCCGGCGTGCTGATCCCGTTCCTCGGCGCGCCCAACGTGCTCTATGTCGACGCCGCCACGTTCCTCGTCTCGTTCGTGATCCTGTTCGCGCTCGTCCCCAAGCGGAAGCCGCTGCGCGAGCCCGGTCGCCGGGGCGTGCTGGCGGGCGTGCGCTTCGTCGTCCGCGACCGGCTGCTCGGCCCGCTCACCGCGACGGTCGCGGGCTTCGGCTTCATCGTCTCTGCGCTCTCGGCCGCGCTGGCGGTGTTCGCCTACGAGGCCTTCAGCGCCCGGGTGGCGGGTGTCTTCTACGCGTCGCTCGGCGCGGGGGCGCTCGTCGGGACGATCTTCGCCGTCGTCCTCGTCAGGCGCGTGGCTCCGCTGCGGCTGGCGTCGTTCGGGATCCTCGCGTTCGCCGTTCCGCTCTGGGTGCTGCCCCTGACCGAGCAGGCGTGGCTGGTGACGCTCGCGCTCTTCGTCGCGACGTTCTTCACGCCGCTCGTCAACGGGCCGCTGGTCGGCGTCCTGACGGCGCGGACGCCGGAGGCGCTGCGGCCGAAGGTGATGGCGGCGATCATCTCGCTGCACACGGTCGCCGCCCCGCTCGGCTTCCTGCTCGCGGGCCAGGTGCTCGAGCGCTGGGGAGTGGACCCCGTCTTCTTCGGCGTCGCCGCAGTCGTCACGTTGCTCTCGCTGGTGTTCGCGTCGATCACGCTGCGGCACGAGGAGCCCGTGCCGGAGACGCCACCGGTGGTCGCGTAGGCCGGCGGTACGCTTGGCCGCGTGCCGCCGTTCAAGACCGCCGACACCTACAAGCCCACCGGCGACCAGCCGAACGCGATCGCGCAGCTGAGCGAGGGGATCCTGGGCGGCGAGCGCTTTCAGACGATGCTCGGCGCGACGGGCACCGGAAAGACGGCGACGATGGCCTGGATCGTCGAGCAGATCCAGAAGCCGACGCTCGTGATCGCGCACAACAAGACCCTCGCGGCGCAGCTGTGCAACGAGTTCCGGGAGTTCTTCCCCTCGAACGCCGTCGAGTACTTCGTCTCGTACTACGACTACTACCAGCCCGAGGCGTACGTCCCGCAGGCCGACCTCTACATCGAGAAGGACTCCTCGCAGAACGACGACATCGCGCGGCTGCGGCTCGCGGCGACGTCGGCGCTCTTCACGCGGCGCGACGTGATCGTCGTGGCCTCGGTCTCGTGCATCTACGGCCTCGGCTCGCCGGAGGAGTGGCGCGAGCGCGTGCTGATCCTGGAGGTGGGGGAGGAGCACGACCGCGACCTCGTCCTGCGCAAGCTGATCGACTCGATGTACGCGCGCAACGACGCAGTGCTCGGCCGTGGCCGCTTCCGGGTCAAGGGCGACGTGCTCGAGATCCAGCCGGCGAACCAGGAGACGGCGTACAGGGTCTCCTTCTTCGGCGACGAGGTCGAGGCGATCACGCACTTCGACCCGCTCACGGGCGAGGTCTTGTCGAAGCTCGACAACATCGCGATCTGGCCCGCGACCGAGTACGTGACCTCGCGGCCGACGATCGAGCGCGCGGTCGTCGAGATCCGGCACGAGCTGAACGAGCGGCTGAAGGTGCTCGACGGTGAGGGGAAGATGCTCGAGGCACACCGGCTGCGCCAGCGCACCGAGTACGACCTCGAGATGCTCAAGGAGCTCGGCTTCTGTTCGGGGATCGAGAACTACTCGCGCATCCTCGAGGGACGTTCGCCCGGCACGCATCCGTTCACGCTGCTGGACTACTTCCCGAGCGATTTCGTCATCTTCGTGGACGAGTCGCACCAGACCGTGCCGCAGCTCGGCGGCATGTACGAGGGCGACCGCTCGCGCAAGCAGACGCTCGTCGACTACGGCTTCCGGCTGCCGTCCGCCCTCGACAACCGGCCGCTCCGCTTCGACGAGTTCCTCGAGAAGATCAACCAGCTCGTGTTCGTCTCGGCGACGCCCGGGCCGTTCGAGCTTCGCCACTCGACGCGGATCGCCGAACAGCTCATCCGCCCGACCGGGATCGTCGACCCGGAGGTCGAGCTGCGCGCGACGAAGAACCAGATCGACGACCTGCTGAACGAGATCCGCCGGCGCGAGCAGGCCGGCGAGCGCGTTCTCGTCACGACGCTGACGAAGAAGATGTCCGAGGACCTGACCGACTACCTGCTCGAGTCCGGCGTGAAGGCGCGTTACCTCCACTCCGAGATCGACACGCTCGAGCGGATCCAGATCATCCGCGAGCTTCGCCTCGGCGAGTACGACGTGCTCGTGGGCGTCAACCTGCTGCGCGAAGGGCTCGACCTGCCCGAGGTCTCGCTCGTCGCGATCCTGGACGCCGACAAGGAGGGCTTCCTGCGCGGCCAGACTGCCCTGATCCAGACGATCGGGCGCGCCGCGCGAAACGTGAACGGGAAGGTGCTGATGTACGCGGACAAGCTGACCGAGGCGATCAAGCACGCGCTCGACGAGACGAACCGCCGCCGCGCCGTCCAGCTCGCCTACAACGAGGAGCACGGGATCACGCCCGAGTCGATCCGCAAGGGCGTCTCCGACATCGCCGAGTTCCTCTCGCTGGAGTCGCCGACGGTGCCCGGCCGCCGGCGCCGCGGTCAGGCCAAGGTCGAGGGCATGTCGTCCGAGGAGCTCGAGCGGCTCGTGATCACGCTCGAGGAGGAGATGTTCGCCGCGGCCGAAGAGCTCCGGTTCGAATACGCGGCCAAGCTGCGGGACGAGATCAAGCAGCTACGCCGCGAGCTCGACGCGGCTCGCCAGCCGGTCGCCTAACGGAGCGCTTGTTTTCGGGTCCCCAGCGTTGGGAAGCTTCCGCGCATGGAATGGATATGGCTGATCATCGTGGGCGCGATCGTCGGTGCGCTCGGCCGGTTGCTCAACCCCGGCCGTGACCCGATGGGCTGGATCGTCACGATCCTGCTCGGGATCGGCTCGCTCCTGCTGGCCGGCGTCCTGCTCGACGAAGGGTTCTGGCGGTTCGTCGTCGGCGTAATCATCGCGATCGTCCTCGTCACCGTCTACGGCCGCGTCATGGCCGGACGGGGCGGGACCGCGACCGCGCCCTAGGAAACCGGGTCGACTGCCAGGGGCTCGCGGCCCCGCGGGAAGCGCCGCACCGCCGTGAGCCCCCAGTCGTCCACGCGCCAGATGAACGTGTGGATCACGAGCGCGTCCGCTTCGATCTCGTAGACGTGCAGCCCGCGGGCCTCGCCGCGACGGTTCGGTCGCGGCTGCCCGAGCCCCGGCGCGATCGAGACGACGACCGCGCGCACGTCACCGGCCGTGACCTCGAACTCGCGCCGTTCGCTGACCGCGCCCTGGTGGATGTGGCCGGCGAGGATCAGCTGCGCGCCGCTGTCGACCAGCGTGGCGAGCACGCGGTTGCGGTCGGAGACCGGCTTCTTCGTCGAGCGCCACGGCGCGCCGAGCAGGTGGTGGTGCAGCGCGACGATCTTGAACGCCTCCTCGGGCGCGTCGCCGAGGACCTCGCAGGCCGTGCGCAGGTGCGAGCGGCGGAGCGCGCCGCTCTGGTGACGCCACGGGCGGACCGAGTTGAGGCCGAGCACGTACAGGCCGTCGGACCGATAGACCGGCTCGGTGGTCTCCCAGATCCGCTCGAACTCGCCCCAGGGGCTCGTGAAGCGCGCGGGGAAGGTGTACGGGATGTCGTGGTTGCCGGGGATCGCGAGGATGGGCAGCCCGAGCGAGCGGAGGAAGCGCGCAGCCTGCTCGTGCTGGTCGCGCCGCCCGCGGTGCGTCAGGTCGCCGCTGGCGATCACGAGCTCGGGCCGAACGCGCTCCGCCAGCGCAGCGACCGCGCCCTCCATCGCCGGGTCCTCGCGCGTGCCGAAATGCAGGTCGGAGACGTGGAGGACACGTGTCATGACGGCCGGGGCAGGCTATACAGTGAGTCGACGTGACCGAGGGTCCGGAAGTCTTCGACGACCTCTATCTCGGCCTTCGGGCGGGCGGAGCGATGCGCAAGCAGCGTCGCGGCGAGCCGCTCACGGCCGAGGAGCAGGAGGCACTGGGGCGCTGGCAGCGTCTCTCCCGCGCGCGCAAGTCGCTCGCGATCGGCGCCTTCGCGATCGGCACGTTCGGGCTTGGGTTCACGCTCGGCGGCCTGATCTTCGGCCGCTGGCGCCGGGCCTAGCGCTCGGTCCACTAGCGGCCCGGCTCCACTTCCTTGGCGGCGAAGATCACCGCCGGGACGTCCTCCTCGGCCGGGTCCTTGTTCAGGACGACGACGTCGAGGAGCGTCGCGGCCACGGCCGCGAGCGGGATCGCGAGCAGGACCGCCCAGGCGCCGAAGAGCACGGCCGAGGCGGTGACCGCGACGAGGACGACGAGGGGTGACAGGCCGACGGCGTCTCCGAGCACGCGCGGGATCACCAGGTAGTCCTCGATCAGGCGCACGACCAGCACGGCGATGCCTGCGGCGAGCGCGACCTGCCATGAGACCGTGAGCCCGACGCCGACGGCGAGCGCTCCCGCCAGCAAGGGCCCGATCACGGGAACGATCTCGACCACGCCGGCAAAGATCCCGAGCAGGAGCCAGAACGGCAGCCCGATCAGCCAGAACACGATCGAGAGGACGGTCGCGACGAGCGCGATCAGCAGCGCCTGGCCGCGGACGTATGAGCCGAGCTTGAGGTCGATCAGGTCCCACGTGTCGCGCACGAGCTTGCGCCGCGGACGTGGCAGCATCGAGGTCACGAGGTCGACCGCCCGTGAGCGCTCGTAGATCCAGTAGCCGGCGCACGCGAGCACGAAGAAGATCCCGACGAAGACCTCGAACGCGACGATGGTCACCTCGGCTCCGGCCTCGAGCAGGTCGTCCGGCGAGGGCAGGCGCTCGAGGCGCTCTTCGATGCCGACGAGGACGCGCTGCCTGATCCCGGTCGACTCGTTCGCCTCCTCGCGCAACTCGCTGCGCGTCTGCGGGAGGTCGCCGATCGCGTTCTGCACCTGGTCGAGCGCTCGGGGAACGACCGCGGAGAGCAGCGCGGCGAGGAGGGCGATCAGGCCCGCGTAGTGCAGGACGATCCCGAGCGAGCGCGGCACGCCGCGGCGCCAGAGCGCCTCGACGCTCGGCCGCATCGCCGCGGCGATGATGAACGCCAGGAAGAGCAGGGCGATCAGGACCTTCAGCTTCCAGAGGGCGAGCAAGGCGATCACGACGGCGCCGACGACGAGCGCCCAGATCGCGGCACGTGCGGCGGCCTGGCCCACGAGAGGGTTCTCGCCAGGCGCGGGGAACCGAAAACGGGCGTGTGGGGCGACGATGGTGAGCGGACGTGCTGGGAGTCGCGGCGCCATGCGGTCGTGCTCGCGTGGCCGCTCGGGCGCGCGGTCTTGCTCGGGCTGCTCGGCTTCGCCTGCTTCGTCGTCGGCTGGCCGGCGATGGTGCTGGGGCCGCCTCTGATCGCGGTCGGCGGCGTGACCGCGGCGTTCGCCGTCTGGCGGTGGGAGCGGACCCGCGTCGTCGTGACGACCGAGAAGCTGTTCGTGGTCTACGGGACCCTGCGCCGTCGCGCGGCAGCGGTTCGGCTGGCCAGGGTCGCGACGATCGAGGTCGAGCAGACGCTGCTCGGCCGGCTCCTCGGCTACGGGACCCTCGTCGCGGGCGAGCTCGAGATCCCCTTCGTCCCGCAGCCCCGCCGGGTCGGCACGCTGGTCGCGCGGCTCAGCGCGTAGCGCCAGGCGCAGTGTCTGGCACTGTGTCTGGCACTGTGTCTGGCACTGCGCGGCTCGCTGCGGTGACGAGTTCGGGGAAGTTCATCCACAGCTAGCCGTTCTCGGCTAAGGGCCTCTACTTTGACCCCGTGGGCCGCATCCGCCGCAGCGATCTGCCGGATGGGATCTTCCAAGTGACCACGCGCGGCGTGTTCGAGGTCGACGTCTACCTCGACACCGCCGACCGTGTGCGCTTCTTGAGACTCCTGGCTGCAAACGCGCGCCGGTGCTCGTGGCGGGTCGAGGCGTTCTGCCTCATGACCACGCACTACCACCTAGTCGTCGCGACGGCTGTCGAGCGACTGCCGGCGGGGATGCAGCGCCTGAACGGCGATTACGCCCGAACCTTCAACAAGCGCCATGGCCGACGTGGCCATCTATGGTCAGAGCGCTACTCGTCGTGGGTGATCGAGGACGAGCCGCACCTCGAGAACACGATCCGCTACGTGCTCCTCAACCCGGTTCGAGCCGGTCTCTGCCAAGATCCGGAGGACTGGCCGTGGAGCTGGTCGACGCACGGCAACACCGTCTGACCGAACACCTGTTCCCGTCCGACAGGCCTCGTTACACTGGGTCGGTTATGGCCCAGGAAGAGCTGGTCGTTCACGGCGCCCGGGAGCACAACCTCAAGGACATCACCGTCCGGTTGCCCCGGAACAAGCTGATCTGCATCACCGGCCTCTCCGGGTCGGGCAAGTCCAGCCTGGCCTTCGACACGATCTACGCCGAGGGCCAGCGCCGCTACGTCGAGAGCCTGAGCGCCTACGCCCGCCAGTTCCTCCAGATGATGGAGAAGCCGGACGTCGAGTCGATCGACGGCCTCAGCCCGGCCATCTCGATCGACCAGAAGACGACGAGCCGGAACCCGCGCTCGACGGTCGGCACCGTGACCGAGATCTACGACTACCTCCGCCTGCTCTACGCGCGGATCGGCCGCCCGCACTGCCCGGTCTGCGGCCGCCCGATCGCCGGCCAGAGCCTCGAGGCGATCGTCGACCAGGTGCTCCAGCTGCCCGAGGGCACGCGCTTCACCGTCAACGCGCCGGTCGTGCGCGACCGCAAGGGCGAGTACAAGGACGTCTTCGAGGAGCTCCGCCGCGAGGGCTTCACCCGCGTCAAGGTCGACGGCGAGCAGCACCTGCTCGAGGAGCCGCCCGAGCTCGACAAGAAGTTCAAGCACACGATCGAGGTCGTCGTCGACCGGCTCGTGATGAAGCCGGACCTGCGCACGCGCCTCGCGCAGTCGATCGAGACGGCCGCGCAGCTCGCCGAGGGCCTGATCGGCATCGACCTGCTGGAGAGCGGCGAAAGCCTGCTCTTCAGCGAGAACTTCGCCTGCCCCGAGCACGGCGTCAGCCTCCCGGAGCTCGAGCCGCGGATCTTCTCCTTCAACTCGCCGCACGGCGCCTGCCCGCGCTGCACCGGCCTCGGCGCGCAACAGGAGATCGATCCCGACCTCGTCGTGCCCGACCCGACGCTCTCGATCGGCGAGGGCGCGCTCGTCCCGTGGGCGGTCGGCAACTCGACCTTCTACGAGTCGGTGATCCAGGCGGTCGCCGACAAGTGGGAGATCGACCTCGACGCGCCGTGGCAAGACCTCAGCGAGGAACAGCAGAACCTCTTCCTCTACGGCACGAGCGGCGAGCGCGTGTACGTCACGTACCGGAACCGGATGGGCCGCAAGCGCGCGTACATGCTCGCGTGGGAGGGGATCGTCTCGAGCCTGCAGCGCCGCTACCGCGAGACCGACTCGAGCACGCAGCGCGAGCGGATCGAGGAGTACATGTCGTTCCGCCCGTGCCCCGTCTGCAAGGGCGCGCGGCTGAAGCCCGAGGTGCTGGCCGTCACCGTCGGCGACCTGAACGTCCACGAGTTCACGCGCATGTCGGTGAACCGCGCGATCAGCTTCGTCGAGGAGCTCGGGCTGACCCAGACCGAGCGCCTGATCGGCGAGCGCATCCTGAAGGAGATCCGCGCGCGGCTGACGTTCCTCGACGACGTCGGCGTCGGCTACCTCCAGCTCGACCGCGCGGCGGCGACGCTCTCGGGCGGCGAGGCGCAGCGCCTCAGGCTGGCGACGCAGATCGGCAGCCAGCTCGTCGGCGTGCTCTACATCCTCGACGAGCCCTCGATCGGACTGCACCAGCGAGACAACGACAAGCTGATCGGCACGCTCGAGCGGCTGCGCGACCTCGGCAACACAGTGCTCGTCGTCGAGCACGACGAGCAGATGATGCGGAGCGCCGACTGGCTCGTCGACATGGGGCCGGGCGCCGGAGAGCACGGCGGGCACGTCGTCGCGGAGGGCACGGCGCGGGCGGTGGAGAAGACGAAGGCGTCGATCACCGGCCAGTTCCTCTCCGGCAAGCGACGGATCGCGATCCCGGAGCGCCGAGAGGAAGACCTGGGCAGCTTCCGTGTCGTCGGCGCGCGCCAGCACAACCTGAAGGGGATCGACGTCGAGTTCCCGATCGGCAAGTTCGTCGCGGTCACGGGAGTATCGGGCTCGGGCAAGTCGACGCTCGTGAACGAGATCGTCCACAAGGCGCTCGCCAACCGGCTGCACCGGATGCGGACGAAGCCGGGCGAGCACGACACCGTCGAGGGCATCGAGGCGTTCGACAAGGTGATCGACATCGATCAGTCGCCGATCGGCCGCACGCCGCGCTCGAACCCGGCGACCTACACGAAGCTGTTCGACCAGATCCGCGAGCTCTACTCGCTGACGCCGGAGGCGAAGGTGCGCGGGTACAAGCCGGGGCGCTTCTCGTTCAACGTGCGCGGAGGGCGCTGCGAGACGTGCAAGGGCGACGGGCAGATCAAGATCGAGATGCACTTCCTGCCCGACGTCTACGTCCCCTGCGAGACCTGCAAGGGGGCGCGCTACAACCGCGAGACGCTCGAGGTGCGCTTCAAGGGCAAGTCGATCAGCGACGTGCTCGAGATGTCCGTCGAGGAGGCCCTCAAGTTCTTCTCGAAGATTCCGAAGATCCGCCGCCGCCTGCAGACGCTGCACGACGTCGGTCTCGACTACATCAAGCTCGGCCAGCCCGCGACGACGCTCTCGGGCGGCGAGGCGCAGCGCGTCAAGCTCGCCTCGGAGCTCTCGAAGATTGCGACTGGGCGGACGCTCTACATCCTCGACGAGCCCACGACAGGCCTGCACTTCGCCGACATCGAGAAGCTGCTCGAGGTGCTCCAACGACTCGTCGACAGCGGCAACACGGTGCTCGTGATCGAGCACAACCTCGACGTGATCAAGCAGGCCGACTGGCTCGTCGACCTCGGCCCCGAGGGCGGCGAGGCCGGCGGCGAGGTGATCGCGACCGGCACGCCCGAGGACGTCGCCGCCGTCGAGGAGAGCTTCACCGGCGCGTTCCTGCGCAACGTGCTGCCGGCGAAGGCCGCGGCGGCCGCGTAGCGCCTCGCCGCAGCCCCTACGCTTCCCGCGTGGCGCGGGACTGGTGGGCGCGCACGATCCTGGTCCTCCAGCGGCCGTCGGCCGTGTTCGCCGCGCTGCGCGCCGACGACGACGACGAGCGCCAGGAGCCGCTGCTCGCGATCGTGCTGCTCGCGGGGATCGCCGCCGTGCTCTCGACCAACCTCGCCTCGCGACTCCTCGACGACTTCGAGATCGACGCGCTCGTGCTCGCCGTCTGGGCGTTTCTCGCCGGCGGGATCTACGGCGGGTTCGCCTACTTCGCGCTCGGCGCGCTCGTCTACGCCGGCGCCCGGGCCGTCGGAGGAGTCGTCACGTACCGCCGCGCGCGGCACGTGCTCGGGTTCGCCGCGGTACCGCTCGCGGTCTCGCTGTTGGTCTGGCCTGTGCGGATCGCGATCTACGGCGACGACCTCTTTCGCAGCGGCGGCTCGGATACCGGCGCGGGCGCGCGCGTCTTCGAGGCGCTGGAGCTCGCGTTCATCGGCTGGTCGGCGGTCCTGCTCGTCGTCGGGCTGCGTGCGTACAGCGCGTGGAGCTGGCCGCGCGCGGTGCTCGCCTCGCTCCCGGTGTTGGCCGTGGTCGCCCTCGTGCTCGGGCGGGCGTTCGGGCTCTTCTAGCCGCTTTCCACGTAGTCGGAGACCGCGTCGATCTCGGCGTCGCTGAGCTGGCCCTCGAACGCCGGCATCCCGCCGCCGCCGTTCCGCACCTGCGTGGCGATCTCGTCCTTGCTCAGATCGAGCCCGTCGAGAGGCGGCCCGATCGTCCCGCTCGACCCGGCCGGCTCGAACGTGTGGCAGGTCGCGCACGCCTCCGAGAAGACGGCGGCGCCGTCGGCGGCCTCACCACCCTCGGTCTCCGTCTCAGCCTCGGTCTCCGTCTCCGCCTCGGTCTCCGTCCCGGTCGTCTCGGTCGTCGTCGTCTCGGGCTCGACGGTGTCCGTCGCCGCGGTCGTCTCCGGGGCCGTCGTGGACTCCGCGGCGGCGGGCTCGTCCTCCGCCGTCTCGCGGCCGACGACGAACCCGGCTACTCCCGCGGCGAACGCGAGCAGGAGCGCGGTCAGGACCACGGCCGCCTCCGCAGTGGGACGCGACCAGCGATTGGGGGGCGGGGGCTCGGTCATCGTCGGAGGACGATAAAGGAGCGGCGGTCAGCGCGCGGCGAAGAAGGCCTCGAGCTCCTCCTCGGGCATCGCGTAGGTGTGCTGGTCCTCGGGGAAGCTCCCGCTGCGCACGTCGGCGGCGAACGCCTCGAGCGCGCGGCGGATCTCGGTGCCGACGTCGGCGTAGCGCTTGACGAAGCGCGGCGACCGCCCTTCGTAGAGCCCGAGCAGGTCGTGCCAGACGAGCACCTGCCCGTCGCACTCGCGGCCTGCGCCGATCCCGATCGTCGGGATCGTGAGCACACGCGTGACCTCGGCCGCGACCGCGGGCGGCACCGCCTCCAGCACGAGCGCGAAGCACCCGGCCGCCTCGAGCTCGCGCGCGTCGGCGACGAGCCGGCGCGCCTGCTCCGCCGTCCGCCCCTGCGCCTTGAAGCCGCCGAGCGCGGTCGCGGACTGCGGCGTCAGCCCGATGTGCCCCATCACGGGGATCCCCGCGCCGACGATCGCCCGCGCGCGTGTGAGCATTGGCCCGGCACCCTCGAGCTTGACCGCGTCGGCCCGGGCCTCCTTGACGAAGCGGATCGCGTTCGTGAGCGCCTCCTCGTCGGAGACCTGGAACGAGCCGAACGGCATGTCGGCGACGACCAGCGGCCGAGCAGCCCCGCGCGTGACCGCGCGCGTGAGCATCAGCATCTCGTCCATCGACGCCGGCACCGTCGAGTCGTGCCCGAGCACCACCATCGCCGCGGAGTCGCCGACGAGCACGAGCTCGACGCCGGCGGCGTCCGCGAGCCGGCCGCTCGGCGCGTCGTACGCCGTCACCATCACGATCTTCTCGCCGCGGCGCTTGAGCTCGGCGAGCTCGGGCAGCGGCAGCTTCCCGTGCGTCCACGACGCGTACCGGGGGGCGGGGGTGCTCATTCGTCGTCTCCTTCCAGAGAAACGTTGTCGATCAGGCGGGTGTCGCCGACGCGGATTGCCGCGGCAAGAACTCGTGGCTCGAGGTCGGCGACCTCGACGTAGTCGACGTCGACGTCGCGCAGCAGCCTGCGCGCCTGTGCGGGGTCCTTCGTCGCCAGAGCGCGCGGCAGCGCGAGCGCGCGCTCCCGCTCGTCGCGCGAGAGGCGCGCGTTCCGCGACGAGTGCGCGAGCCCGTCCGCGTCGCGAACCGTCGGCAGGACGCGGAGCTCGAGCTCGAGGTCGAGATCGCGGACCATGCGCTTGACCACCGCCGCCTGCTGCGCGTCCTTCTGCCCGAAGTACGCGACGTCCGGCTGGACGATGTTGAAGAGCTTGAGGCAGACCGTGGCGACGCCGCGGAAGTGCCCGGGCCGGTGGACGCCCTCGAGGATCGAGCCGAGGCGCTCGACGTCGACCCAGGTCTCGAACCCGGGCGGGTAGATCTCGTCGGCGCTCGGCACGAAGAGGACGTCGACTCCGGCTGCGGCGGCGAGGCGCTCGTCGCGCGCCTCGTCGCGCGGGTAGCCGTTGAGGTCGGCCGGGTCGCTGAACTGGGCCGTGTTGACGAAGAGCGAGACGACGACGACGTCGGCCTCGGCTCGGGCCGCGCGCAGCAGTGCGAGGTGACCTTCGTGGAACGCGCCCATCGTCGGCACGAGCGCGATCCGCCCGTCGCGCCGCGGCGCCAGCTCGCGCCGGACCGCCTCGATCGTGCGCACGACCTTCACCGCGCGGTTGCCTCCGCGAGCACGTCGTAGAGCGGCTCCAGCTCTGGCCGGGCGGCGCGGATCGCCGCGCGGTGGCGCTCGACCGTCTCCCAGTCCCCGCGCTCGATCGGCCCCGTCAGCTCGAAGTCGTTGTCGATCGTGCGGCGCATCAGCGGCACGAGCCCCTCGGGCGGCGCCCCTGCTGCGAGGAAGAGCTCCGAGGCGACGCGGTGCAGCGTCACGAGGTAGTTCGACGCGATCGCGGCGCCCGCGTGGTAGAGCGGGCGGGACTCGTCGAGGAGAGGGAACGCCTCCAGCCCAAGCTTGCGTGCGAGCCAGAAGCCGACGTCTTGCGCGCCGACGCTTTCCGCGCTCACGGCCGCGTAGGCGCCGTCGAGCTGCTCGGGGCCGCGCCGCTTGGTGAACGTCTGCAGCGGGTGCAGGCCGAAGCGGCGCTCGTGCGGGTCGAGTGCGGCGAGCGGTGTCGCGCCGCTCGTGTGCGCGACCCACGGGCCGGGCTCGAGCGACCGCGCCACGTCGGCGATCGCCGAGTCCGGGACGCAGAGGAGCACGAGCTCGGCGCCGTCGTCGCGCAGGGCGACGCCCCGCTCGCGCAGGCGGGCGGAGACCGCCGAGCCGACGCGTCCTGACGCGCCGACGACACGAACACTCTCGATCAACACACACGCTCCAGTTCCGTCGGATACCGGGCGTCCGGCAGTGTAGCCCGAACGCCCGGCCTCTCTGGGGAGAGAGCGTGGTGGAGTTAGCGCGCCCGGAAGCTTCCGAGCATGCCCTCTTGCGCGTGATCGTCGACCGCGCACCAGAAGCGGTAGACGGCGCCCTTCTTGACGCGCAGCGAGACGCTCGCGCTGCGGCCCGGGGCGATGATCGGAGTGCGGACGGACTTGCCGCCGCCCCGGATCCAGAAGTCGTGCTCGTCGCCGCTCGAGTTGCGGACGACGAACTTGACGACGCCGGCCTTGGGGACCTTCGACAGCTTGAGCTTGTAGCTCATCGCGTTGACCCGGACGGTCTGCGTCGCCGACGGCGCACCGGTCGCGAGCGGCACCAGGGATGCCATCAGCGCGAGGGTGAGCGCGGCGATCGGAAGCAGCTTCTTCAGCATTGCGTTTCTCCTTGGTTGGTTGGACTAGCCCCGGCCGCTCCGGCCGTGACCCGACTTGCCCTTGCCCTTGCCGCGGCGGTGCTTGCCCGACGTGCCGCTGCCGTCGTCGTCGCGCCGCTCGGCGCGGGCTGCCCCGCCCGTGCAGCGCGGGTCGTTGCGGTGCTCGGCCTCGTCGCACGGCCCCGAGATGTCCTCGGTCGTGCGCACGGTGGTCGTCGCAGACGTCGTCGTCGCGGACGTCGGCGTCGTGAGCGTCGACGTGGTCGAGTCGTCGGTCGACGAGCCGCCTCGCGCCGCGGCGTCGCCGGGCGAGAACGCCCCGCCGAAGGCCACGCCGGCGAGCGCCAGCGTCGCGAGCCCCGTTGCACCGATCAGCTTCTTCGTCATCTCAGTCCTCCTTCGTGGTCGGTGCCCAACGTAGGAGGCGTCGCCCAAAGCTCGGGCAAGGGCACGTTCACGGTCTCCCAGCGAACGGTTAAGAGACGGTTCGGCCCGCGCACGGCCAGGTACAAAGCGCTCGTGACACGCGTGCTGCTGATCGAGGACGAGGAGTCGATCGCGACTCCGCTCGTCGGCGCGCTCGAGCGCGAAGGGTTCGAGGTCGAGCACAGCGCGACGGGCGGAGGCGGGCTCGAGGCAGCGGCGGCGAGGCCTCCGGACCTCGTCCTGCTCGACCTGATGCTGCCCGACATCGACGGGCGCGACGTCCTGCGAACGCTGCGGGAGTCGTCGCAGGTGCCGGTGATCATGCTCACCGCCCGCGGCCTCGAGACCGACCGCGTCGTCGGGCTCGAGCTCGGCGCCGACGACTACGTCGTCAAGCCGTTCAGCGTCGCCGAGCTCGCTGCGCGCATCCGCGCCGTGCTCCGGCGCGGCGGCGAGCGCGCGCGCAGCGACGGGCCGGTCACGATCGGCGAGGTCGAGGTCGACGCGAAGACGTGGACCGCGCGCAAGAGCGGCGAGCGGCTCGACCTGACGCGCCGCGAGTTCGAGCTCCTCCGCCTCCTCGTCGAGAGCGCGGGCGAGGTCGTCACCCGCGAACGGCTGATGCGCGAGGTCTGGGACACGGGCTGGCTCGGCGCGACCAAGACGCTCGACGTGCACGTGAGCACGCTGCGCCGCAAGCTCGGCGACGACCCCTCGGCGCCGAGATACGTCCACACGGTCCGCGGCGTGGGCTTCCGCTTCTCGGCGCCCGACGAGCTCGAATGAGCCTGCGCGCGCGGATCGTCCTCGCGCTCCTCTACCTGCTCGCGCTCGCGGTCGTCGCCCTCGCCGTCCCGCTCGCGCTGAACGTGGAGCGGCGCGCACGCAGCGACTTCGAGGCGCGGCTCGGCGACCAGGCGCAGGTGATCGCGGCCTCGCTCAGCGACGCGGTCGGGCGCGAGGACGCGCGCGAGGCGCTGGCGCCGATCGTGCGCGAGTACGGGCGGGAGCTCGGTGGACGCGTGATCGTGACCGACGGGAGCGGGACGCTGCTCGCCGACTCGACGCGCACGCCGGCGCCGGCCGAGCAGTACGCGAGCCGCCCCGAAGTCGCCAGGGCGCTCGGCGGCGAGCGCGTTCGGCTCGAGCGCAACAGCGAGGAGCTGGGCGGGCGCTTCCTCTTCCTCGCCGTTCCGGTCCTGGACGGGGACGAGATCGCCGGCGTCGTGCGCGTCTCGCAGGCGACCGAGGAGATCGACGAGCGGGTGCGGCGAAGCTGGGTCGCGTTCGCCGGCGTCGGCCTGTTGATCCTGCTCGTCGGCTCGATCGTCGCCTGGGCGCTCGGCTCCTCGCTCGCCGGGCCGCTGCGCGGGCTCGCCGCGAGCGCCGGTCGCCTCGGCTCGGGCGACCTCACCGCGCGCGCGCCCGTCGAAGGGGCGCCCGAGGTCCGCGAAGTCGGCGTCGCGCTCAACCGCATGGCCGCCGACCTGGACGCACTGCTCGAGTCCCAGCGCGACTTCGTCGCGAACGCGTCGCACCAGCTGCGCACGCCGCTCACCGGCCTGCGCCTGCGCCTCGAGGCGCTGATGACGGAGCCCGGCGCCCGCGCCGAGGCGGAGGCGGCTCTGCGCGAGGTCGACCGGCTCGGCCGGCTGATCGACGACCTCCTGCGCCTCGCGCGCGCGTCGCTGCACGAGCCGACCGGCCGTCCCGTCGACCTCGCGGAGCAGGTACTGGAGGCAGGGGAACGGTGGGCGCTCCGCGCGGAGGAAGCGGGGCACCGGCTCGACGTGCGCGCCGACGGCGCGACGGCGCTCGCCGAGCCGGCCGACGTCGCGTCGGCGCTCGACAACCTGATCGAGAACGCCCTGACCTACACCCCCGGCGGCACGCGGGTGCTCGTCGAGTCGCTCGCGCGGGACGGCACCGCTGCGGTCGCGGTCGAGGACGACGGGCCCGGCATCCCGTCCGAGGAGGTGCCACGGGTCGTCGAGCGCTTCTACCGGGGCCACGGCTCCCAGGCGCCGGGCACCGGGCTCGGCCTCGCGATCGTCAAGGAGATCGCGGAGCGGTGGGGCGGGGAGCTCGACGTGGCCGGCGAGGGCGGCACGCGGGTCGTCGTCCGCTTCCCTGCCGTCTCCTAACCGAGGCTTTACCCGGCCTGGAGGAAGCGCCGCCTAGCCTGGACTCATGCATCGGCCACTGCTCCTCGCACTCGCAGGCGTCGCGCTGGCTGCGCTGCTCGCGCTCGGCGTCTTCTTCGCCTCGGAGGCCGCGCTCGGGGAGGACGAGCCGGCGCTCGAGCCGGCGCTCGTCTCGACGACCACGGACGGGCGGACGACGACGGAAGGCCGGACCACGACCGAGGATCGGGCCACCACCGAGGGTCGGACGACCACCGAGGACACGCCCGACCGCGCCGACGATCCGCACCGAGACCGACGACGACGGGCAGGGCCGGGGACGCGGCCGTGGGCGCGGGCGGGGCGGCTCGGACAACAGCGGCTCGGACGACAGCGGCTCCGGCAACAGCGGCTCAGGCTCCGACGACGACTGACCCCGGCGCGCGTCCGGAGGGGTGCCTACACTCCCGAGGCGATGCCGATCTACGAGTACGTGTGCATGGCCTGCGAGTCGCATTTCGAGGAGCTCGTCCGGAACGGCGTGGAGCCGGACTGCCCGGACTGCGGCGCCTCGAACGTGCGCAGGCAGCTCTCCGTGTTCGCGACTCACGGCACCGCCGAGCAGCCGTCCTTCGGCGCCACGGCGGCGGGTGGCGGCTGTTGCGGCGGAAGCTGTGGTTGCGGCCACTGAGTCGGTAGGGCGCGCCCACCAGCTCGCTGCGTTCGAGCAGGTCGTCTCCGGCTGCACGCGCTGCCGGCTCGCGGAGGGGCGCACGCAGGTCGTGTTCGGCTCGGGGAACCCCGACGCCGAGCTGCTCTTCGTCGGCGAGGCGCCAGGCTTCCACGAGGACCAGCAGGGCTATCCGTTCGTCGGCCAGGCCGGGAAGCTGCTCGAGAAGCTGCTCGAGGGCATCGGCCTCAAGCGCAGCGACGTCTACATCGCGAACGTGCTCAAGTGCCGCCCTCCCGGCAACCGCGACCCGCAGCCGGACGAGATCGAGGCCTGCGAGTCCCACCTCTTCAAGCAGATCGAGCTGATCCGCCCGCGCGTCGTCGCGACGCTCGGCAACTTCGCGACGAAGCTGCTCTCCGGCAAGCCGACCGGGATCACGCGCGTTCACGGCCAGGAGCAGTGGACGACGCTCGGCGGCAACCGCGTCCTGCTCTACCCGCTCTACCATCCGGCCGCTGCGCTGTACACGCCGGCGATGCTGAGGATCCTCGAGGAGGACTTCGCCCGGCTCCCCGCGCTCCTCGGGACCGAGGATGCCCCCCGCCCGGGGCTTCAGCTCGCGCCGGAGCCCGAGCCGACCGTCCAGCTCGGCCTCTTCTAGCTTCTAGAACACTTCGCAACGTGCAGATCACGACCTCGTCGCCCGACGAGACCGAGGCGGTCGCCGCGCGCGTCGCCGCCGTCCTGCGCCCCGGCGACGTCGTCACCGTCTCGGGCGAGCTCGGTTCGGGCAAGACGACGTTCGTGCGCGGAGCGTGCCGGGCGTTGGGCGTGACGAGCCCGGTCACAAGTCCGACGTTCACAGTCGGCCACCGGTACGACGACGTCGCGCACCTCGACCTCTACCGCTTCGCCGGCGTCTCGGCGGCCGAGTGGGGCGACCTCGAGCCGTACTTCGACGGGACGATCGCGTTCGTCGAGTGGCCGGAAGCGGGCGAGGGCGCGCTGCCGGCGCCGCGCGTGCGCGTGCGTTTGCGGCACATTGACGAGACGCACCGGATGATCGAGCTGGAGTCGCCGGAACCCGCGCTGATCGAGGAGCTCCTCTGATGCTGATGCTCGCGTTCGACACCGCCACCGATGTCGCCACGAGCGCGCTCGTCTGGGACGGCGAGGTGCTCGGCGAGCTGCGCTCGCGTCCCGTCAGCATGCTCGAGGACGTCGACGCGCTGCTTCGGCGCGGCGGCGTGCGCCCGTCGCAGCTCGAGGGCATCGCCGTCGGCACGGGGCCGGGGAGCTTCACCGGCCTGCGCATGGGCCTCGCGGTGGCGCGCGCGCTCTCGCTCGCGCTCGACGTGCCCGTCGCCGGGGTCTCGACGCTCGCGGCGCTCGCGGCCGGTGCGCCGGGGGCCCTGCCGGTGATCGATGCACGCCGCGGAGAGGTCTTCGTGCTGGACGGGGAGCTGCGGGTCTGCCGTCCGGAGGAGGTCGCCGTCGCGGGCCGACGCTGTGTGGGAGACGGAGCCGTGCACTATCGCGTCACGTTCGAGGAGCACGGCGCCGAGGTCCCGCCGGACGACGACGACGCGCACGTGCCGCACGCGCGCTTCCACGCGCAGCTCGCCGAGCGTTTTGGCCCCGCCGACGAGGTCGAGCCGATCTACCTGCGCGTTCCCGACGCGGAGAAGACGAGCGCGTGATCATCCGCATGCTCCAGCTCCCCGACCTCGCGACGATCGAGCGGATCGAGCGCGACTCGTACTCGACGCCGTGGTCCCGCTCGATGTTCGCCGGCGAGCTCTCGAAGGCGTCGTCGGTCTGCCTCGGCGCGCTCGACGACGAGACCGAGGAGCTCGTCGGCTACCTGATCGTCTCGCGCTACGTCGACGCCTGGCACGTGATGAACATCGCCGTCGACCCCGAGAGCAGGCGCGTCGGCATCGCGACCGCGCTGATGGAGCGCCTGTTCGAGCTGACGACGGGCGACGGACGCCGCGGCTACACGCTCGAGGTGCGCGTCTCGAACCAGGCCGCGATCAACCTCTACCAGCAGCTCGGCTTTCAGCCGCGCGGGATCCGGCGCGGCTACTACACCGACAACCGCGAGGACGCGCTGATCATGTGGCGTGACCCGCAGGCGCAGTCCGTCGCGTGATCCTTGCGCTGGAGACTTCGTGCGACGAAACGGCGGCCGCCGTCGTAACGCGTGACGGCGAGATCCTCGCGAACGTCGTCTCCTCGCAGGCCGACCTGCACGCGCGCTTCGGCGGCGTCGTGCCCGAGATCGCGTCGCGGCGGCATCTCGAGCTCGTGATGCCCGTCGTCCGCGAGGCGCTCACCGACGCGGACGCAACGCTCGACCGGCTCGAGCTCGTCGGCGTCACGCGCGGCCCGGGGCTCGTCGGCGCGCTGCTCGTCGGCGTCTCCGCCGCGAAGGCGCTCGCGTGGTCGCACCGGCTGCCGCTCGCCCCGGTCGACCATCTGCACGGCCACGTGGCCTCGCTCTACCTCCGGCCGGAGCCGTTCGACCCGCCCTTCCTCTGCCTGCTCGCGAGCGGTGGGCACACGCTGCTGCTCGACGTGCGCGAGCACAGGACGTTCACGGTGCTCGGTGCCACGATCGACGACGCGGTCGGCGAGGCGTTCGACAAGGGCGCGCGGCTGCTCGGCCTCGGCTATCCCGGGCGGCGCGGCGCTCGACCGCCTCGCGCGCGAAGGCGATCCCGAGGCCTTCGACTTCCCCGTCGCCCGCGTGCCCGGGCTCGACTTCTCGTTCTCGGGCGTCAAGACCTCGCTGCTCTATGCGGTCAAGAAGCTCAGCCCCGACGAGCTGGAGCGCCGGCGCGCCGACCTGGCGGCGTCGTACCAGCGCGCCCTCGTGCGCGCGCTCGTCGAGCGCACCGAGGCGGCAGCCGAGCGAATTGGGGCGTCGCGCGTCGCCGTGGTCGGCGGCGTCGCCGCGAACTCCGAGCTGCGCGCCTCGCTGCCGTGGGCGAAGCCCGCGCCGCTGCCGCTCTGCACCGACAACGCGGCGATGATCGCGTCGGCCGCCCGCTTCGTCGAGGCGCTTCCGTATCCTCGCTACCTTGCGCTGGATGCCTACGCGTCTGCGGCATGAGCGTTAGGCCCGCCTGGCCGATCACGCTCGTCGCGATCGGGGTCGCGCTCGTTCTGATCGCCGCCGGAGGCCGCTCCGACGCCCGCGGGAGCGAGGAGGCAGTCTCGTGGGCCGGCCTCGCGGGGTCGCCGCGGCCCCGCGTCGCGATCGGGCAGCGGATGATCGTCCTGCTGCGGACGCCGTCGCTGGCCGAGCGCGTCGTCGCCGCGGGCGGGCGTGCAGCGGACGCCGACCAGCGCCGCTGGGTCGCGCAGGTGCGCGCCGCAGAGCAGCTCGTGCTCTCGAAGCTCGGCGTGCAGGGGCTGCCGGTCACGCCAGACCAGTCGTTTCAACGCGTGCTCGCGGGCTTCTCCGCCGCCCTCGACCCGCGCGCGGTCGCGATCCTCGAGCGCCTGCCCGAGGTCTCCGGCGTCTACCCGGTTCGCACCGCGTATCCCGCATCGGTCTCGGCCGAGCTGCTCGACGAGCGCGACTTCCAGCCCGGCAGCGGTCATCGGCTCGACGTCGCGCTGCCGGGCTTCGACGGTCGCGGCGTGACGGTCGCGCTGCTCGACACGGGCGTCGACCGAGGCCAGCCGTACCTGCGCGGGCGGATCAGGGACGGCGTCGACATCGTCGGCGGCAGCGACCTCGCGCTCGCGGCGCCACGCCCGGACGACCAGTCGGAGCTCGAGCGGCACGGAACGGAGCTCGCGGGGCTGATCGTCGGCGCGAGCGGACCGGCCGACCTCGCGGGCGTCGCCACAGGCGCCTGGGTTCTGCCGATCCGCGTCGCCGGCTGGCAGCGGGCGGCCTCGGGTGGCTACGCCGTGTACGCCCGCACCGACCAGGTGCTCGCGGGTCTCGAGCGCGCGGTCGACCCGAACGGCGACGGGATCGCGCACGACGCGGCTCGGATCGCCGTCGTCGGGGTGGCGGAACCGTATTCCGCGTTTGCCGAGGGCCCGCTCGCGAAGGCCGTCGCGGGCGCGTTCCGCCTTGACACGCTCGTCGTCGCGCCGGTCGGCAACGACGGCCTGGGCGCGTCGCACTCGGCGCTGCGCGACTCCGGCAGCGTCGCTGGGCCGGGCGGTGCGCCGGCCGCGCTGACGGTGGGTGCCGCCGACCTCCGGCGGCGCGCGCGCGACGTCCGCGTCACCGTCCGGGCCGGGCTCGAGCTCGCGTTCCAGGACCGCGTCCCTCTCGGCGGTGCGGTGCGGCCCTCGGGCACGCTCAGCCTGCCGCTCGCCGCGCCGCTCGAGAACCCGTCCGCTCCACGCGAGACCGCCGCTTCGATCGGGGCCTTCTTCGACGAGCAGGGCTTCAGCAACGTCGCCGGGAAGGCGGCGTTGATCCCAGCCGGAGAGGCGCCGCGCGGCGCGGTCGTGAACGCAGCGCGTGCGGGCGCGGGCGCGGTCGTGCTCTACGGCGACGGTCCGGTCCCCAGCGGCTCGCTCGGGCTCGACGAGGACGTGACGGTGCCGGTCGTGGGCATCTCGCGGGACGCCGCACTCGCTGCGATCGCCGCGCTCCGCGACGGCGCCGAGGCCGCGGTCTCGATCGGGGCGATGCAGACGCGTCCTAACCCGGGCCTGCGCCGCGTCGCGTCGTTCTCGTCCGCCGGCCTGGCGTTCGACGGGCGCGTGAAGCCCGACCTCGTCGCGCCCGGTGTCGGCCTCGCGACGTCGGAGCCCGGCGCCAACGCCGACGGCACGTCGCGGTTCGGGACCGTCAACGGCTCGAGCGCCGCGGCGGCGGTCGTCGCCGGCGCTGCCGCGCTCCTGGCGCAAGCCCGACCGGGCCTTGACGCGCGAGCGCTCAGGAGCCTGCTCGCGAACACGGCACGGCCGCTCCCGGACGCGTCGGTCGCGGCGCAGGGCGCCGGCCTGCTCGACCTCGGCACCGCGGCGGCCGCCGAGTTCACGGCCACGCCGAGCACGCTCGCGCTCGGCCGTGCGAACGACGTCGGCTGGCAGACCGCGACCGACGTCCGGATCCGCAACGTCTCGACGCGCAAGCTGACGCTCTCGGGCAGCGTCGTCGTCCGCCGCGGCGGCGCCGCGGAGCTGTCCTTCTCGGTCCGTCCGGACCGGTTCGTCCTGCGTCCGGGCCGCTCCCGCACCGTTCAGGTCAACGCGTTGGCGACCGTCGAGCCGTCGGGCTCAGCGCCGGCGGAGGGCGTGGTCGTCTTTCGCTCGACGGGGACGCGCACGCTGCGTGTTCCCTGGGCGATCACGTTCGGGCCGCCGACGACGAGCCTGCTCGGCGAAGTGCGCCTCTCCGCCCGTGCCTTCCGTCCGTCGGACGTGCGGCCTGCGCTGCTCACGCTCCGCGCAGGGCGCGTGATCCACACCGCCGCGGGCGACGAGATCCGGCCGGTCCGCCGCCTCGACATCGCGCTTGTCCGGGGGAACGGGGAGCGGCTCGGCCTGCTCGCGCGCCTCCGCGACGTCATCCCGGGCCACGTCACGATCGGCGTGACGGGCCGCGACCCCGAGGGCAACCTGCTCGACCCCGGCCGCTACCGGGTGCGGCTGACTGCCTGGCCGAGCGAGCGTGGCGCACCGCCCAGCCGCACGGTCGTGCGCTTCCGCATCAGGAAGTAAAGCGAGGCGCGGGGTTAGACTCGGCGCGGCTTGACGACTCTGCAGGAAGCGCCTCTCTCGCACCTGCGCGAGAACCCGTTCGACATCGCCCGGTCCCAGCTGCACCGAGTGGGTGACGCGTTCGGAATCGACGACAACCTGATCGGCGTCCTCTCCCAGTGCAAGAAGGCGGTCGAGGTCTCGGTCCCGACGCAGATGGACGACGGGACGACGAGCGTCTTCAAGGGCTACCGCGTGACGCACAACATCGCGCGAGGGCCGTCGAAGGGCGGGATCCGCTACCACCCGCACGTCACGCTCGACGAGGTCAAGGCGCTCGCGATGTGGATGACGTGGAAGTGCGCGCTCGCCGGGATCCCGTTCGGCGGAGCGAAGGGCGGCGTCGTCGTCGACCCGAAGGCGCTCTCGCGGCGCGAGCTCGAGCGGATGACGCGCCGCTTCACCAGCGAGATCATCAACGAGATCGGCCCGGAGAAGGACATCCCCGCGCCCGACGTCGGCACCGACTCGCGCGTGATGGCCTGGATCTTCGACACGTACTCGATGAACAAGGGGCACTCGGTGCTCGGCGTGGTCACGGGGAAGCCGCTCGCGATCGGCGGCTCGCTCGGGCGGGAGGAGGCGACCGCCCGCGGCGCGCTCTACGTGCTGCGCGGTGCGGCGCGGAAGCAGGACCTGAGCCTGCGCGGCGCCACGGTCGCCGTGCAGGGCTTCGGGAACGTCGGCAGCTACCTCGCGCGCTTCGTGTCCCAGGACGGGGCGAAGGTCGTCGCGCTCTCGGACTCGCGCGGCGGCGTGCACAACGCTGACGGGATCGACGTCGAGGCGGCGTTCGCGCACAAGGAGGAGACGGGCTCGCTCGGCGGCCTGCGCGAGACCGAGCCGATCTCGAACGACGATCTCCTCCTGCTCGACTGCGACGTGCTCGCGCCGTGCGCGCTCGAGCAGGTCGTCACCGAGTCGAACGCCGACCGGATCAAGGCGAGGATCGTGGTCGAGGGCGCGAACGGGCCGCTCACTCCCGCTGCCGACGACATCCTCGAGGGGAACGGCGTCCTGATCCTCCCCGACATCCTCGCGAACGCCGGCGGCGTGATCGTGTCGTACTTCGAGTGGGTGCAGGGCCTCCAGGAGTACTTCTGGCGCGAGGACGAGGTCAACGCGAAGCTGAACGACATCGTCACGCGCGCCTTCAACGAGACGTGGGCGCTGCACGAGTCGAAGTCGGTCTCGATGCGCCTCGCCTCGTACGGCCTGGCGGTCGAGCGGGTCGCCGAAGCGACGACCACTCGCGGGATTTATCCCTAGAGCACGGGGGAACCCATGGTTCCCCCGTGAGCCCCCTCCTTCTTCGCCCGCGACCTTCTGCCGCTCGAGCTCCGGGCGGGCAAAGCCCGCCCTCCGCCGCCCACGCGAATCGTCGGCCGACGGCAGCATCAGCGCGCCGTGATTCGCAGTGCCTGGCACTGTGTCTGGCACTGTGTCTGGCACTGCGAGTGACAATTCCGTGACAAGTTCTCTACAGGTCGTCCTCTACCACTCGCCCGGTTGCCACCTCTGCGAGAAGGCCCGCGATGTCCTGCGCGCCGAGCTCGGCGACGGCTTCGAGCAGGTCGACATCACCGGCGACGACGAGCTCGAGAAGCGCTACCGGGAGTGGCTCCCGGTAGTCGAGATCGACGGCCAGCGTGCGTTCGTGTACTTCGTCGACCCGGGCGCGCTTCGTCGCAAGGTCGCACAAAGTCGCAGTTGACGGCACTGCGACCGTAGGAAGGGTGCGGGTGGCAGAATGCGGCGCGGTGTCACAAAGTGCCTGAACGGCTGACCGTCGGCGTCGCGGCCCGCCTCTCTCGCTATCTGCAGGTGCTGTCGCAGGCGAAGAAGATGGGCAAGGAGCGCATCTCCTCCCAGGAGATCTCCGACTACACGAACATCAACGCGACGCAGATCCGCCGCGACCTCTCGGCCTTCGGGAAGTTCGGCAAGCGCGGCGTCGGCTACAACATCGACTCGCTGCTCGGCGAGATCCGCAAGATCCTGCGGACGCAGGGGCAGCACAACATCGCGCTCGTCGGGGCGGGGCGCCTCGGACAGGCGATCGCGAGCTCGCCGATCTTCGCGGAGCACGGGATCAACATCGCCGCGATCTTCGACGTCGACCCTGACAAGGTCGGCCGGCCGATGGGGAGCCTCGCCGTCACCGACTACGCCACCCTGCCCGAGACCGTGCGCGACAAGAACATCATCGTCGGCGTGATCGCGGTGCCGGCCGACAGCGCGCAGCGCGTCGCGGACGACCTCGTCGGAACCGGCGTGCGGATCATCTTCAACTACTCCGAGGCGCTCCTCGACGTTCCGGCGGACGTGCAGGTGCACACGTCCAACCCCGCGGTCGAGCTGCTGCACGCGCTCTACTTCCACCTGACGTAGCTCCGGGGCCGTGCGGATCCTCGTCTGGCACGGGTACCTGCTCAGCGGGACCGGCTCGAACATCTACACCCAGGCGCTCGTGCGCGAGTGGGCGCGCGCCGGGCACGACGTGACCGTGTTCTCCCAGGAGCCGCATCCGGAGCAGTTCGACCTCGCCGGGGCTGAGGCCGTCCGGCCCGCGATCGGCCCGCTCCTGCCTGTTTTCGTGCTCGACCGCTACGCGGGGCTCGAGCCGCGGCTGCTCCAGGACCTCACGCCTGCCGAGCGCGAGGCATACGTGGAGGCGAACGCGTCGGCGCTGCGCGAGCGGCTGCCGGCCGACCTCGTCTTCGCCAACCACGTGCTGCTCGGCGGCCCAGTGGGCGCCGCGACCGGCGCCCCCTACGCGGTCAAGGCCCACGGGTCCGAGCTCGAGTACTCGATCCGCGGCAACGCGGAGCTGTCGGCGTGGGCGCGCGAGAGCCTCCGTGACGCGAGTGCCGTCTACGTCGGCTCCGGGCACATCCGCGAGGTGCTCGAGGACGTCGTCGGGGAGGTCGCGCGGGTGCACGAGGTGCCGCCCGGCGTCGACGTCGACGCGTTCCACCCGCAGGAGCCCGACGCGGCGCTCGCGGCGCTGCTCGAGGAGTGCCGGCGCGACCCGCCGAACCCCGGCGGCGCGAACGAGCGCCTGCCCCGCGAGGGCAACGCGGAGCGGCTCGCCGAGTGGTTCGCGAGCGACGAGCCGACCGTCCTCTACTTCGGCAAGCTGCTCTACAACAAGGGCGTCCACGTGCTCTTCGACGCGCTTCGGCAGCTGGACGCGCGCGCGGTGATCGTCGGCTTCGGCGACTACCGCGAGGAGCTCGAGGCGAGCGCGCCGCCTCGCACGCTCTTCACCGGCGCGCTCGACCACCGCCACCTCGTCCACCTGATCCCGCTCTGCGACGTGACCGTCGTGCCCTCGATCTTTCCCGAGGCGTTCGGGATGGTCGCGGCGGAGTCCGCGTCCGCCGGGACGCCGCCGCTCGTCGCGCGCCACTCCGGGCTCGCCGAGGTCGCGGAGGGGCTCGAGGCGGAGTACCCGCCGGACCGGCGCTCCCCGGCGAGCTTCGCGAACGGCGACGTCGACGACCTGACTACCAAGCTGCGTGCGCTACTGGAGCTCACGCCCGACGAGCGTCGCGCGCTGGGCGAAGCCGGCCGCCGAGCCGCGGTCGAGAACTGGTCGTGGTCCCGCGTCGCCGCGCGCCTGCTGGAACCACTCAGCTGATCAGCCCGTCGACTGCCGCCGTCGCGAGCCGCATGCGCTCCTCGTGCGGCCCGGACAGCTCCAGCCACGGGCAGCCGGTCGAGCGGACGTAGTCGGCATAACGCTGGTGCATGCGCAGGCGCGCGTCCTCACGGCGGAGCCCGAGCCTGTCGAGGTGGAAGGGCGTGTCCACGTCGCAGAGGAGGTAGAAGGCGTACTTGCAGGCCCGAGCCTCCAGCTCGAGCTCGGAGCTCGGCGTGCCCAGGTAGACCTCGTGGAAGACCGCGGTCACGAACGTGTCCGTGTCGCAGAAGAGCACGCGGTCGGCGTAGCCGGCGAGGAACTCCTCCAACCACTCGCGGATGCGCGCGATGTGAATGAACTCGTCGGACGTCCAAGGGCGATGCGGGTCGCCGCGGCCCACGTGGTGGTAGGGCGCGCCGTACTCCGGCACCCAGAGCGTCCGGTAGTGCTCCGCGAGCGCGGCCGCGAGCGTGGTCTTCCCGGTCGACTCCGCTCCGATGATGCAGACACGCGCGACGCTCGAGCGGCGCGCGCGCGGCGCGTCGGGCTCCGGGAGATTCACCTCCACTTCAACAACTGTAATTCTCAAACCTCGCAGCCGAGCCGATTCCGCATAATTCGCCGCCTTGCGCGGGGAAAGTCAGGCTCCGGATGCACGCACTGATGCGGCAGCTGTCGCCCCGACGGAGAGTCAGGCGTTCCGTTTCTGGCTCAAGCTCGGACTGATCAGCTTCGGCGGCCCTGCCGGGCAAATCGCGATCATGCACGAGGAGCTTGTCGAGAAGCGACGCTGGATTGCCGAGCGCCGCTTCCTCCACGCGCTCAACTTCTGCATGGCGCTACCAGGCCCCGAGGCCCAACAACTCGCGTCCTACATCGGCTACTCCATGTACGGCGTCCGGGGAGCGATCACCGCCGGAGGCCTCTTCGTCCTGCCGTCATTCGTCCTCCTCTGCGTCATGAGTGCCGTCTACGTCGAGTACGGAGAGGTCGCGGCTGTTGCCGGGATAGTGCGCGGACTCAGTGCGGCGGTCATCGCCTTGGTGGCGGCGGCTGTCATCCGTGTGGGCGGACGGGTGATTCGAACCCTGGCGGCGCTCGCGCTCGCGGTACTCGCCTTCGGCCTCATCGTCGCCGGAGTTCCGTTCCCGCTGATCATCGCCCTGTCTGCGCTCGCAGGCTTCGCGATCAGTCGAAGCTGGCCGACGCTTCTCGGACAGCTATCGGGTCACGGCGAGGACGAGCCGGATGCCGTGCCGCCCGAGCGCGGACTTCGACGACGGCTCGCGATAACGCTTCTCGTCTGGCTCGTTCCGCTGGCCCTGCTCCTCCTCGCCGGAGGACTGGTTGCGGAGCTTGCTGGGTTCTTCACGATCGCGGCGCTCATTACCTTCGGCGGCGCGTACGCCGTCCTCCCTTTCGTCGCGGATGCAGCCGTCAATCGCTTCGGATGGCTCTCCGCGGACGATATGGTCGCGGGCCTCGCGCTGGGAGAGTCCACGCCCGGGCCGCTCATCATGGTCAACACCTTCGTCGGCTTCCTCGCCGGGTACAACGTCGAGGGCGGGCTGGCCTGGGGGCTCGTCGGAGCGACGATTGCGACCCTTTGTACGTTCGTTCCGTCGTTCGTCTTCATCATCAGCGGTGCACCGCTCATCGACCGCATCCGGACTGCCGGGGCGTTCGCTTCGTCCCTGAACGGGATCACGATCGCGGTCGTGGGCGTGATCGCGGGGCTCGCCGTGTTTGTCGCACGCCACGCTGCCTTCTCGGACGGGCAGCCGGACTGGCTCGTGATCACCGTCGCTTCAGTGGCGTTCGTCGCAGTCGTCCGATACAGAGTCGGTGTCGTCAGCATCGTCGTCACCTCCGCTGCAGTAGGTCTCGCTGCAAGCGCGTTCAACTGAGGCAACCCACGAGCTTGGGGTACTTGTCGCGCGGTCGGTCACTTCAACTACCGTAGTGCGCCGAATGGGCGACGAGCAGCGGCTCCCGTACGAGGAGCTCATCTCCCGCTCCCGCGAATCCTACGAGGACGGGCGCGATTTCACCCTCGCGGTGGAGGAGGAGTTCGCGATCGTCGACCCGGAAACGCTGGAGCTCGTGAACCGGTTCGAAGAGCTCCAGGCGGCCGCGCGCGGCACGCCGCTCGAGGAGCACCTCGTCGGCGAGCTGATCGCGTCCGAGGTCGAGGTCCGCACCGGCCGCTGCGAGTCGTGGGCGGAGGCATCGAGCCGGATGGCCGAGCGCCGCGCCCAGCTCGTCGAGCTCGCCGACTCGCTCGGTGTCGTGCTGGCGGCGACGGGCACGCACCCGTGGTCGGACTGGAAGGACCAGCGCATCATCGACACGCCGCACTACCGCCGCAACGACGAGCTCCTGCGCTACGTCGTCTGGCGCAACAACACGTTCGGCCTGCACGTCCACGTCGGGATCAAGGGCGCCGACCGCGCCGTTCGCGTCTTCTCGAAGCTCCGCAACCTCCTGCCCGAGCTACTCGCGCTCTCGGTCTCGTCGCCGTTCGTCGAGGGCGTGAACTCCGGGCTGCACTCCGCCCGCACGGAGATCTTCACGCGCATGTTCCCCCGCTGCGGGATCCCGGACCCCTTCGGCTCGTGGCAGGAGTGGGAGGACTACGTGCGCTTCCTGTACGAGACGGGTTCGATCACCGAGCACACGCAGGTCTGGTGGAGCGTCCGGCCGCACCTCGCGTTCCCGACGGTCGAGATCCGCATCTGCGACGGGCAACCGACGCTCGAGGAGGCTCAGGCGCTCGCCGCCTTCCTCTACGCGGTCGACGTGCCGGGTCGCCCGCGCGCTCGACGAGGGGGAGCCGCTCCCCGACCACCCGCACCGGCTGCTCGAGGAGAACTTCTGGCGGGCGATCCGCTACGGCCTCTCCGGCGAGCTGATCGACCTCGCCGCGGCCGAGGTGCTGCCGGCCCGGGCGCGCCTCGAGCAGCTCGCGGACTGGGTCGCGCCCGTCGCCGACGAGCTCGGCGTGCCGCTCGCCGTCCCGGCGCAGACGGCGGCGGAGCGTCAGCTCGCGAGGCTCGAGGAAGGCGCTACGCTCCGCGAGATCTACGCCGAGCAGGTGATCGAGCGTGTCCGAGCCTGAGCCCGAGCCCACGCCCGAGGAGGTCCTCGACGCGATCAAGCGGCTGAAGGTCTCCGACCTCCTGCTCTCCACGGTCACGACGCTCGGGCAGCTCGGCTTCGCCAAGCTCGAGGAGTCGAGCAGGGACCTCGAGCAGGCCCGGCTCGCGATCGACACCCTCCAGGTCCTCGTTCCGAAGCTCGAGGGACACGTTCCCGCGGAGCTCGCCCGCGACCTGGGGCAGATGGTCGCCAACCTCCAGCTCGCGTACGCCTCGGCCGCGGCCGAGGTCGGTTAGGCTCCCGCCGCCGACCTTGTGATACAAACCTGCCGCGCCGGAAGCCCTCGGCGCGCGACTTTGTAACGGGAGCCGAATGGAATTCTTCAACGAGCACGCCGTCAGCTTCGCGATCTTCTGCTCCCTGGTCGCGATCGGCTTCGGGCTAGGGCTGACCCGGTGGCTCCTCCAGCAGCCCGCCGGCACGGAGCGGATGCGCGAGATCGGCCGCGCAATCCAGGAGGGGGCGGAGGCGTACCTCAAGCGCCAGTACATCGCGATCGCCGCCGTCGCGGTCGTGCCGTTCCTGCTGCTCGGCTTCTACGAGGACCTCGGCTGGGGCACCGCGATCGGCTTCCTGATCGGCGCCGTGCTCTCGGCCGCCGCGGGCTTCATCGGCATGAACGTCGCCGTCCGCTCGAACACCCGCACGGCCGAGGCGGCCAAGAGCGGGCTCCGCCCGGCGCTGAACGTGGCGTTCCGCGCGGGGTCGGTCACGGGTCTGCTCGTCGTCGGCCTGGGGCTGCTCGGCGTCGCGGGCTACTACTGGGTCCTGACGGTCGGGCTCGACAACTCGCCCGAGTCCGCGATCGACGACCTCGTCGGGCTCGCGTTCGGCGGCTCGCTGATCTCCGTGTTCGCGCGTCTCGGCGGCGGCATCTACACGAAGGCCGCCGACGTCGGCGCCGACCTCGTCGGGAAGATCGAGGCCGGCATCCCGGAGGACGACCCGCGCAACCCGGCGGTGATCGCGGACAACGTCGGCGACAACGTCGGCGACTGCGCGGGGATGGCCGCCGACCTGTTCGAGACGTATGCCGTCACGGCCGTCGCCACGATGCTGATCGGCACGCAGTTCCAGGCCGACCAGCTCTACCTGTACCCGCTCGCGCTGGGCGGGATCTCGATCCTCGCCTCGGTCGTCGGCGTCTTCTTCGCGCGCATCGGGCCGGGCGGCTCGATCATGAACGCGCTCTACCTGAGCGTGATCGTCGCCGTCGTCCTCTCCGCGATCGGGTTCATCCCGGTGACGATGGCATTCGACGACGGCCGCTTCACGTTCACCGAGCTCTACGTCTCGGCGATCGTCGGCCTGCTCGTGACGTTCCTGCTCGTCGCGATCACCGAGTACTACACCGGCACGCGCTGGGGGCCGGTGAAGTCGATCTCGAGCGCCTCGCGCACGGGGCACGCGACGAACATCATCGAGGGGCTCGCCGTCGGGATGCAGGCGACGACCGCGCCGGTGATCGTGATCGCGACCGGGCTGCTCGTCTCGTACGCGATCACGGACAGCCTGTTCGGGATCGCGGTCGCGGTGATGGCGCAGCTCTCGATGACCGGGCTGATCGTCGCGCTCGACGCCTACGGGCCGGTCACCGACAACGCGGGCGGCATCGCCGAGATGGCCGATCTCGACGAGTCGGTGCGCGCGATCACCGATCCGCTCGACGCCGTCGGGAACACGACGAAGGCCGTGACCAAGGGCTACGCGATCGGCTCGGCGGGGCTCGCGGCGCTCGTGCTCTTCGACAGCTACACGACCGGGCTCACGGACCAGGGGCTGGCGCGGATCACGTTCGACCTCGCCGACCCGTGGGTGATCGCCGGGCTCTTCATCGGCGGGCTGATGCCGTTCCTGTTCGCGTCGCTGGCGATGCAGGCGGTCGGCCAGGTCGGCGGTCAGGTCGTCGAGGAAGTGCGGCGTCAGTTCCGCGAGATCCCAGGGATCCTCGAGGGGACAGGCAGGCCCGACTACTCGCGCGCGGTCGGCATCGTCACGACGTCCGCGATCAAACGCATGCTCGCGCCCGCGCTGATTCCCGTGCTCTTCCCGATCATCGTGGGGATCATCAGCCCACAGATGCTCGGCGGCCTCCTGATCGGGACGATCGTGACCGGGATCTTCCTCGCGATCGCGATGACCTCCGGTGGCGGCGCGTGGGACAACGCGAAGAAGCTGATCGAGGACGGCGCCTACGGCGGCAAGGGGTCAGAGGCGCACGCAGCGGCGGTCACCGGCGACACCGTGGGCGATCCCTACAAGGACACCGCCGGCCCCGCGATCAACCCGATGATCAAGATCGCCAACGTCGTCGCGATCCTGATCATCCCTCTTATCGTCGCTATTCACGGGTGAAAGTGCTTCGCACTTTCACCCGAGTGAAGTAGCGCCGGAAGGACCGCAGCGAGCCTCCCGGCGGGCGAAGCCCGCCTCCGGCGGCGACCCATCGCGATCCATCACCGCGACTAAGCCCGCCAATAGTTCCTTGTGAAGAGGACGACGATCGGGATGATCTCGAGTCGCCCGAGCCACATCAGCACGATCATCACGAGCTTCGAGAAGTCGCTGTAGGACTCGAACGAGCCCATCGGCCCGGCGATCCCGAGGCCGGGGCCGACGTTCCCGAGCGTCGTCGCGGCAGCGGCGACGGCGTCGATCAGCCGCAGGTCGAGGTCGACCCGCTCGGCGTCGAGAACGAGCAGGAGCGTCCCGACGACGAAGAGGCCGATGTAGATCAGCACGAAGCTCGAGACCGCCCGCAAGATCCGCTCGTCGACCGCGTGCTTGTTCAGCCGCACCCGGCTGACGATGTCCTCGTGGACGGTCTGGTCGAGCTCGCGCCGCAGGATCTTCCCCATCAGCAGATGGCGGACGACCTTGACCGAGCCGGCGGTCGAGCCGGCCGAGCCGCCCACGAACATCAGCCCGATCAGGATCACGAGCGCCAGCAGCGGCCACGTGTTGAAGTCGGCGCTGGCCATGCCTGTAGTCGTCATGGTCGTCACGGCCTGGAAGGCGGCGTGGCGCAGCGCCGCCTCGCCGCGGAGTACGTCGTCGCCGACGAGGACAGCGGTGAGTGCGAGCGTGCCGGCCACGAGGAGAACGATGTAGAGCCGAAACTCCTCGTCGCGGACGAGGATGCCCGCGCGACGCCGGACCAGCGACCTGTACATGAGCGCGAAGTTCGCCCCCGCGATCGCCATGAAGAGCGTGATCGTCCACTGCGACGCCGCGGCGAACGACTCCGCCGAGCGCGCCTCGGTCGAGAAGCCGCCGGTCGGCATCGTCGTCAGCGAGTGCGCGACCGCCTCGAAGACGTTCATCTCGGGGTCGATCCCAGTCCAGCCGTAGGCCGCGAGGAGTCCGGCCAGGAGCAAGGTCAGCGCGATGTACAGCGTCCAGAGGCGCCGGGCCGTGTCGCGGATCCGCGCCGTCAGCTGCTCGATCTCGGGCCCGGGCATCTCCGACTCCAGCAGCTGCCGGCCGCCGACGCGCAGGCGAGGCAGCACGGCGATCGCGAGCACGATGATCCCCATTCCACCGAGCCACTGGCTCAGCTGGCGCCAGAAGAGCATCGACTGGGACAGGCCCTCGACGTCGGTGAGCACTGTTGCGCCGGTGGTCGTAAAGCCCGACATCGACTCGAAGTACGCGTCGAGTGGGCTCGACAGCTGGTCCTCGCCGCTGAGCAGGTACGTCAGCGTGCAGACGCCGGCAGCGGCGAGCCACGTGAGCGAGACGATCAGGAAGCCCTCGCGGGCGCCGAGCAGCGTTCCGTGCCGTCCCGCCCGCTCGATCGCCCAGCCGACGGCGAACGAGATCGCACCGGCGCCGAGGAACGGCCACGGCGCCTCGGAGTAGATCAGGGCGACGAGCGTGGGGGCGAGGAGCGCGAAGCTGAGGTACTTGACGTTCGTGCCGACGAGCCCGATAGCCGCGCGGACGTCGACCCCGATCGCCTCGCGGCGCGCGCCCCGCCGCAGCCGGCGGAGCGTGATGCGGGGGCTCACAGGGCTTTCTCGACGACCGGGACGCGCGAAGACTCGGTGAAGACGATCACGCGGTCGCCCGCCTCGAGCACGTCGTCGCCGTGCGGGAAGATCGCGTTGCCGTCGCGCACGATTGCTCCGATCAGGGCGCCGCGGATCGGCATCGTCCGGAAGGACTGACCGACGTACTCGCTCGTCGGCCGGACGACGAGGTCGAGGACCTCGAACCGGTCGCCCTCGAGCATCGCGACCTGCTGGGTCCGCGGGTCGTGGGCGAACCGGACCATCTCCTCGGCCGTGACGAGCCGGGGGTTGACGGCGACGTCGATCGCGGCGTGCTCGAGCACCTCGGCCGAGTAGGCGTCGTGGACGACCGCGACGTTGAACCCGATCCCGCGCATCTTCGCGAGCGTTGCCGCGTAGAGGTTCTTCGCGTCGTCGCGCATCGCGAAGACGGCCGCCTCCGCCTGGGCCAGGCGCTCGCGCTCGAAGAACTCCGGCTCCATTCCCGTCGCGTGGAAGACGCGGGCGTCAGGCACCTCCTCGGCAACCACAAGCGCGCGATCGCGGTACGCCTCGATCAGCCGAACGCGGCTTCCCTGCGCGAGCAACAGGCGCGCGACCGCAACGCCGACCTGCCCGGCGCCGAAGATGACGACGTCGCCGAGGCGCTTCTTCCCGCGTGCGAGCAGCTCGCTCCACTCGCGTGCCGCCGCCGGCGAGCCGATCACGACGACGCGGTCACCGGGCTCGATCGAGACGTCGCCGCGCGGCAGGATCATGCGGTCGCCGCGGATGATCCCCGCGACCTTCGCGTCGCGCGGGATCCGGGCCTCGCGCAGCGGCCGCCCGACCACCTCGCTCGCGGACCCGGTCTCGGGAACGTCGAACTCGACCATCTCGACCTGGCCGTTGGCGAAGACGTCGGTCTGCCGCGCAGCCGGGATCCCGATCAGCCGCGAGACGGCGTAGGCCGTCTCGAGCTCGGACGAGACGATCAGGTCCACGTCCAGCTGCCGCTCGTGCCAGACCTCGAGGTATTCGACGTCCGTCGTCCTCGCGACGGTCTTCGCGTCGGGGCAGAGCGCGCGGGCGAAGATCGCTGCGATGATGTTGATCTCGTCCCGCGACGTGCAGGCGATGAACAGGTCGGCGTCCCCGATCCCTATGTCCTGAAGCACGCGCCTGCTGGCTCCGTTGCCCTGGTAGGTCGCGACGTCGAAGCGGGAGCCGAGCGCGGCCAGCCGGGCCCCGTCCACGTCGATCACCGTCACGTCGTGCTCGTCGTGGAGGGCCTCGACGATCGTCGAGCCGACCTGACCCGCGCCGATCACGTAGATCTTCACGCGGCGCAAGGCTAACCGGCGCGAGGGCTAGATTCCTCGGGTGCCTCGGCGGCGGCGCCAGCAGGGCCTCGAGCGTGTGCTCGGCACGCCCGCGCTCTTCGCGACCGCCTACGGGAACGTCGGCTCGTCGATCTACTACGCCCTCGGCGTCACCGCGGTCTTCGCGCTCGGGCTGACCCCGGTCGTGTTCATCGTCGCCGGCCTGATCTTCGCGTGCACGGCCGCGACCTACGCCGAGGGGACGGTGCGCTACCCCGAGGCCGGCGGATCGGCGAGCTTCGCCCGGCACGGTTTCGACGAGCTCGTCTCGTTCGGGGCGGGCTGGGCCCAGATGCTCGTGTACGTCGTGACCGTGACGACGTCGGCCTTCTTCGTGCCGCACTACCTCTCGATCTTCTGGGAGCCGCTCCGCGACAACCCCTGGGACGTCGTCTTCGGGATCGTCGTGATCGTCGTGCTCGTGGCGCTGAACGTAGTCGGCGTGCAGGAGGCCGCGGCGCTGAACGTCGTGCTCGCGGTCGTCGACTTCGCGACCCAGCTGCTGCTCGTCGCGCTCGGCTTCGTCTTGGTCTTCAGCCCCGAGATCCTCGTCGAGAACGTCCACTGGGGCGTGGCCCCGACGTGGTCGAACCTGGCGCTCGCGGTCCCGGTGGCGATGCTCGCGTACACCGGCGTCGAGACCGTCTCCAACCTCGCCGAGGAGGCGCGCGACCCGGCCCGCACGGTCCCGAACGCCTACAAGCTCGTCGCCGGCGCCGTCTTCGCGATCTACTTCACGCTCCCCTGGATCGCGCTCTCGGCGCTTCCGGTCGAGCTGCGCGACGGCGAGTACGAGACGCTGCTCGGCCTGCCTCCTGAGGAGGGCGGCTACGCGAACGACCCGGTGCTCGGGCTCGTGCAGAACCTGGGGCTCTCGGGCTGGGTGCTCGACGCGACGGAGATCTACGTCGGCGTCCTCGCGGCGACGATTCTGTTCATCGCCACGAACGCCGGTGTGATCGGCGCGTCTCGGATCACTTATTCGATGGCGAACTACCGCCAGCTGCCGTCCGTGTTCCGCAGGCTCCACCCGCGCTTCCGGACACCGTGGCTCGCGCTCGTCGTGTTCGCGGGGATCGCACCGGTGATCGTCATCCTCCCCGGCGATACGACGTTCATCGGGACTCTCTACTCGTTCGGGGCGACGCTTTCCTTCACCGTCGCGCACGCCGCGCTCGTGCGCCTGCGGGTGAAGGACCCCGGCGCCGAGCTCGCCTTTCGCGCGCGTCCGAACCTGCGCGTGCGCCGCGTCGACTGGCCTGTCTTCGCGATCGTCGGCGGGCTCGCGACCGGCGTCTCCTGGCTCGTGATCGTCGTGCAGAACGCGGCGATCCGCTGGACGGGGCTCGGCTGGATCGCGCTCGGGCTCGCGTTCTACGTCGTCTACCGCCGCTTCGTCGTCCACGCGCCGGTGCGGGAGACCGTGCGCGCGCCCGCGCTCGTGATCGGCCCGTCGCTCGTCGCCGAATACCGGACGATCGTCGTTCCGGTCGTCCGCTCCCGGGAGTCCGAGGACGCGCTGGTCGCGGCCGCGCGGCTGGCCGCGGAGCGGCGCTCGACCGTCGTCGTACTGCACGTGCTCGAGCTGCCGCTCGACCGGCCGCTGGACGCCGACCTGGGCGCCGTCGAGGATCGAGCCGACCGGCTGCTCGACGATGCGCAGGCGGTCGTCGAGGAGTACGGCGTGCGCGCGGTCTCGCGCCTGCTCCGCGCGCGCTCGACGCCCCGAGCGATCGTGGACGAGGCGGTCGCACGGGGCGCTGAGCTGATCGTGCTCGGGGCGCCGCGCGGCCGGACCGGCCGGGCCACGCTGGGGCGGACGGCCGAACGGGTGCTGAAGCTGAGCCCGATCCGCGTGCTCGTGACCGCCGGCAGGCGGGCCGCATGACGCGTGTGCTCGCGATCGTGCTCGTGGTGCTCGGCGTCGCGGTCGTCGCGCGGACGTTCGCGGCGGGAGTCGGCGGCGGCCTCGGCCTCCTCGTCGGTGCGCTGTTGATCGCGGCCGGTGCGGGCCGACTCTGGCTGGCGCGGAGGGTCTGATGCCGAGACGCTTCCAGGGGCTGACGCGCGCGCTCGGGGGCGGCTCGCTCGCGTCGGTCGCGTACGGGGAGATCGGGTCGTCGTTGTACTTCGCACTGGGCGTGGTGGCGCTCTACGCGCTCGGGATGACGCCGTGGGTCCTGCTCGTCGCCGGGCTGGTCTTCCTGCTCGTGGCGCTCTCGTACGCGGAGGGCACCGCCGCGCTGCCCGAGCCGGGCGGCGCGGCGCTCTTCGTGCGGCGGGCGTTCAACGATCCGGCCGGCTTCGCGACCGGGTGGGTGCTGCTCCTCGACTACCTGATCGTGACCGCGCTCGCGGCGCTCTTCGTGCCGCACTACCTCGCAGCGCTCGGCTGGGATGCGTTGAGCGAGGCACCGTGGGACACGGTCGCCGGCGTCGTGGTCGTCGCCGGGGTCGCGGCTGTGCGCCTCGTGCGCCGGCCGCAGCTCTACCTGCTCGCCGTCGGCGTCGCGGTCGTCGCGCTCGCGGCGCACCTGCTGCTGATCCTGCTCGGGCTCCCGCTCCTGTTCGACCGCGACGCCCTCGGCGGCGGCGTCGACCTCGGCGTCGAGCCGACGTGGGACGAGCTCGCCTTCGCGCTCCCGCTGGCGATGCTCGCGTACACCGGCCTCGAGACCGTCGCCAACCTCGCGGCCGAGACCCGGGAGCCGGGGCGGACGCTGCCGCGCAGCCTCTTCGCCGGCATCGGCGCCGTCGTCGCGGTCTCGTTCGCCGTCGCCGTCGTCGGCCTGTCTGCGTTCCCCGCCGTTGGAGGGACGACCGCGCTCGGAGAGGAGTGGCGGCTCGCGCCGCTCGCGGGGATCGCCGAGGCGATCGGAGCCGAGCTCCCGCGCGCACTTGGCGACGCGCTCGTCGGGTTCGTCGCCGTGAGCGGCGTCGTCGTCCTGCTGGCGGCGGCAACGACCTCGATGTCGGGCGCAGGCCGGCTCACGTACTCGCTCGCCCGACACGGAATGCTCCCGCACGCGTTCGAGCGGCTCAACCGCCGGACGCTGCTCTCGCCGGCGGGGATCGTGGCGACTGCCGTGGTCGCAGCGATCCTGCTGGTGGTCAGCGACGCGGTCGGCCGGGCGTCGGTGATCCTCGCCAGCCTCTACAGCTTCGGGATCCTGCTCGCGTTCACGGCCGCGCAGCTGGCGGTCGTGCGGCTGCGGCGGACCGAGCCCGGGTTGGAACGTCCGTTTCGAGCACCGGCGATGCCGCTTGTCGGCGTCGTCGGCGCCTTGCTCACCGGCGCGATCTTCGTCCTCTCGGTCGCGACGCACGACTCCGCCCGGATTGCAGGCCCGCTCTGGCTGATCGCGGGGTTCGGCGTGTACGCGCTCGTGCGGCGGCGGCGAGGTGCCGCGTTGACCGGGCGTGTGCAGGCGAGCGTCGCCGACCTCGTCCCCGGCCGGGAGGGGGCATACGACCGGATCCTCGTGCCCGTCAAGAGTGGTCCGATCGGCGAGGAGGTCTTTGCGACCGCGCTCAGGCTGGCCGATGAGCACGGAGCGGCGATCACGGCGCTGCACGTGATCCCGGTCCCGCTGGACGAGCCGCTCGACGCCGAGCTCCCGGTCGCCTCCGGGCGGGCCGCGGAATCGCTCGCCGACGCGAAGCTGCTCGCGGCCGAGCATGGCGTCGAGGTCGAGGAGCGGGTCGTGCGGGCGCGATCGATCGGAGCCGCGATCCTCGCCGAAGCGGCTGCGTTGGATGCGGACCTCGTGCTGCTCGGCTCCTCGCCCCGGTGGCGGCGGCAGTCGCGCTTCTTCAGCCCCACGGTCGAGTACGTGCTGAGGAAGGCGGCGGTCGAGGTGATGGTGATCGCGTACCCCCAGGGCGTGCTCGAGGAGGAGGCTACGCTCCAGTCGTGAGAGCGATCGTCGTCGGCTGCGGGCGCGTCGGCTCGACCGTCGCTCGGACGCTCGCCGAGGAGGGCTGGGACGTCACAGCAGTCGACGAGACCGAGACGGCGCTCGCCCGGCTGGGCGACCGCTGGAGCGGCGGCTTCGTCGTCGGCCACGGGATGGACCTCGCCGTACTGCGAGAGGCCGGGATCGAGAGCGCCGAGGCCGTCGTCGTCGCCACGGACGGCGACAACACGAACATCGTCGTCGCGCAGATCGCGCGTGACATGTTCGAGGTCAAGTGCGTCGTCGTGCGCCTGCTCGACCCCGCGCGCGCGAGCTTCTACGCAGCGCGCGGGCTCGACGTCGTCTGTCCGACGAAAACGGCGTACGAGACGGTCACCGAGCGCGTGCGCGCGTCGAGGCTAGTCCGCAACTGATGTTCGCGATCGTCGCCGGTGGCGGGAAGGTCGGCTCCAACGTCGCGCGCACGCTGCTTCGCCGCGGACACGAGGTGACGTTGATCGAACAAATCCGCGAACGCTACGAGCGGCTCGAGCAGGAGTTCGAGCATCAGGTGCACAACGGCGACGCGACCGAGCTCTTCGTGCTCGAGCGAGCCGGGATCGGTCGTCCGGCCGACATCGTGATCGCGGTCACCGGCGACGACGAGGACAACCTCGTGATCGGCCAGCTCGCGCGCGAGAAGTACGCGATCGAGCGTGTGATCGCGCGCGTGAACGACCCCAGGAACCAGCAGCTCTTCGACCTGCTCGGGATCCAGCAGACGGTCTCGGCGACGCAGATGGTGCTCGGCCTGATCGAGCACGAGGTGCCTGCGCACAAGCTGATCCACCTGCTGGAGTTGCGCAAGGAGAACCTGGAGATCGTCGAGGTAGAAGTCGAGCAGGGCGCGCCCGCGGCGGGAAAGCGCGTCGAGCAACTATCGCTTCCGGAAAGCGCTCGTCTCATCTCCGTGATGAGGAACGGCAAGGCCGAGATCGCCGTCGGCCAGACGCGGCTGGAGCCGGGCGACCAGGTGCTTGCGATCCTTCAGCCCGGGCGCGAGGAGGAGCTCCGGCAGCTCTTGCTCAGGGGCTGACGATGGTGCGCCGGGGGGTTCTCGCTCTCGTCGGGGCCGCAGTGGTCTCTGCCTGCGCGGCCTCGGGCTCGCCGGCCGAACCCGAACGCGCCTCGTACACCTTCCGCTCGCTGTTCTCGGCCGCTGCGCCGACCCATGCGACGGCTCCAGCGTCCGAGCGGGGCCGCCTGTACGTCGTCGAGCAGGCAGGACGCATTCGCGTCGCCGTCAACGGCAGGCTGCGCGCGGCACCGTTCCTCGACATCCGGCGGCTCGTCCAGTCGGGCGGCGAGCAGGGCCTCCTCTCGGTCGCGTTCCATCCCTCGTATGGCCGCGCCAACCGGCGCTTCTTCGTCAACTACACCGACCGCAACGGGCACACGCGCGTCGTCGAGTACCGCGCGAACCGCGCCGGGACGCGGGCGCTCACCCGGGCGGTGAAGCAGTGGCTCTTCGTTCGGCAGCCGTACCCCAACCACAACGGAGGCCAGATTGCGTTCGGTCCGGACGGGCGCCTCTACGTGGGGATGGGCGACGGCGGCGCCGGCGGCGACCCGCAGAACCGCGCGCAGAACATGGGCACGCTGCTCGGCAAGCTCGTGCGGATCGACGTGTCGCGGACACAACCTTCACCGCAGATCGCCGCGCTCGGCGCCCGCAACCCATGGCGGTTCTCGTTCGACCGAGCGAACGGCGACCTCTGGATGGGGGACGTCGGCCAGAACGCGTGGGAGGAGATCGACTTCCTGCCGCGGTCGCGGCTCGGCGAGCTGATCAACTACGGCTGGGACGTCTACGAGGGGCGCGCGCGGTTCGAGAACAAGGAGCTCTCGCGCGGCGCGCTGGTGCAGCCGCTCGAGGTCTACTCGCACAGCCAGGGCTGCTCGGTCACAGGTGGGTTCGTCTACCGCGGTTCCGCGGTGCCGGCCGCCCGCGGGCGGTACTTCTACGGCGACTACTGCAGCGGGATCGTCTGGAGCCTGCGTGAGGTCGACGGCCGCTCGACCGACGTCCGGCGCGAATCGTTCCGGATCGAGGGGTTGTCGAGCTTCGGCGAGGACGCGCGCGGTGAGCTGTATGCGACGTCGCTCAACGGGCGCGTCTACCGGCTGGCCCCGTAAAGGCGCGAGGTCGCGGCGGTGGCCTTTCGGCGTCGTTGCGGCCAGCCGCCTGTGGAGGAACCGTCGCAACCTCGGCACAGAGGCGTCACGGACACGGCACGACTCGGCGGGTACGCTCGAACGCGGGTGGCGGGTGGAACGCCACTTCCCCACCCCACGAGGGGTGGGGTTGCTCTAACGAGGGGTGGGCAGCGGTGCGGGGCTCAGCCGGCGCGGCGGCGCCGGCGGACGGTGGGTGCCTGCGTGCCGAGCGCCGCGTAGGCGAGCGTCTGCAGCGACTCGTTCAGGTTCGCGAGCTCGGAGGAGATCCGCAGCAGCGTCTCCTGCGAGTCGAGTCGACGGTTGAGCGTGCGCAGCTCGTCGCGGATCCCGTCGAGCCGCTCGAGCAGGGCGTCGAGCTGCCTGTCGTCCAGAGGTTGGCGCGGGCGTTCCATCGGGTGAGATTCTAGGCCGCGTCCCGGTGAGCTCGGCTCGGCTGTGAACGACGCGGGCGCGAACCCGGGCGATGATAGGCTCGCCGTCCAAACGAAGGCGCGCGGCTCGGGAACCCGGTGCGAGTCCGGGACGGTCCCGCCGCTGTAAGGGGAGATGCCCTCGCCCGACGTGCCACTGGCTTCGGCCGGGAAGGCGGTGCGAGGGGGAGCCCCGAGTCAGAAGACCTGCCGCGCGTCGCAACCCGAACCCCTCGCGGAAGGAGGATTCGTGTTTCGACGCACCCTCACGACCCTCGTCGTCGCGGCCCTTGCGCTCGCGCTCGCCGCCCCGGCCCTCGCGCTCCGCTACCACGTGCGCGTCGAGGGCAAGACGCAGACCATCTTCGGCGCGGCCGAGCCGCGCTTCGAGTCGAGTGCGCGCGTCACCGCGCTGGACTCGCTCGAGGCCGCGAGCGCGGTCGGCGAGTTCTACTACCACGTGCAGGTCACGTCGTTCGGGCCGTACGTCGACCATGTCGGCAGGTACGCGGCCGCCGGCACGGCGGGTTGGGCGTTCAAGGTCAACGGCGCCTCGGCGCCCGTCGGCGCAGACCAGGTCGTGCTCAACGAGGGCGATCGGGTCCTCTGGTACTGGGCACAGTTCGGCGTCGCGGGCGGGCCTGAAACTCTGCACCTGCGCAAGGCGGGTGCGCGTTGCTACGCAGTCACTGCCCGCAACGACCGTGGCGACTCCCGGGTCGCCACGGGCGCCACGCTGCACGTCGGCGGTCGCCGTTTCGTCACCCGCGCGGGACGTGCGTGCCTGCCGCGGCATGCCGGCCTCGTCCGTGCCAACCTCGGTGGTGCGATCCGCTCGAACGTGCTCCCGTGAGCTCGCGCCTCGCCGCGTTTCTCGTCGCCGCCCTGCTCGCGGGCTGCGGCGGCGAGGAGCGCGGCGGCACCGCGACGCTCTGGGTCACGCGCGACCAGGGCGCGCGTGTCCTCTTGACGGCCAAGGTCGACGCGGGGCAGAGCGCGATGCGGGCGCTCGACCGCGAGACCGACCTCGAGACGAGCTACGGCGGCCGGTACGTCCAGGGCGTTGACGGGCTCGAGGGCTCGCTCGCCCGCGGCGCCGACTGGTTCTACTTCGTCAACGGGTACGAAGGCGATCGCTCGGCCGCCGAGTATCGACTGCACGACGGCGACGTCGTCTGGTTCGACTACAGGTCCTGGCGGCGCCAGCAGCGCGTGCCGGTCGTCGTCGGCGCATTTCCAGAGCCGTTCCGGCACGGCTACGACGGTCGGCGCCGACCGACCGTCGTGCGCTACGCGTCCCCTGAGCTTCGCCGGGGAGCGCGCGCGATTGCGCAGCTCCTCCGTGCCGATTCGGTCGCGCCGGCCTCGGTGCCCACGCCAGAGGGCTCGAACGTCTTCCTCCTCACCGGCGACGGACCGATCCAGCTCGCCCCGGACGCAAGGCGGCTGCCGGCGCGGCCCGGCGACCCAGTCACGTTCACGTTCGCAGGTGACGGCGAGGCGCTCGCGCGCGACGTCTCGCAGATCCGGTTCAGGTACCGCTACCCATGAGCCCGGTCCCCGGCGCAATCCTGCTCGGCGCGCTCGCGGTGGCGGCCCTGCTGGCCGAGCGCGTTGCGTCGGTCGCAGCGATCGCACTGCTGCTGCTCGCGGTCTGTCTCCGGGCACGGTCTCCGCTTCGGCGTGTGTACCTCGTCGGCGCGATCGTTCCGGGCATTGCGTTGTTCCTGCTCTGGCCGCTGCTCGGCGTCGAGGGTCATCGCGTGCTCTGGGAAGGCCCGCAGGTCCCTGTGCTCGGCACGCTCGACGTCACCGTCGAGGAGCTGTTCGGCGCCGCGCTCAACGCCCTGCGACTGATCGCAGTCGGTCTCGCGTTCACCGCGTACGCGCTGCTGATCGACCACGATCGGCTGCTTGCCTCGGCCTCGGTCGCGCGCCGCTCCGCGCTCGCCGTCGCGCTCGCGACGCGTCTCGTGCCCACGCTCCAACGAGACGCGCAAGGGTTGCTCGAGGCGCTGAAGGGACGGGGCGTCGCGGTCGACGGTGTGCGCGGACACGCTCGGCTGCTCTCGCCGCTCGTCGCGGGCTCGCTCGAGCGCGCGGTGAACCTCGCCGAGGCGATGGAGTCACGCGGGTTCGGCCGGGCGACCGTCACGCACGCGCCGCGGCCGGCCTGGCGCGCTCGCGATCGGGCCGCCGTCGTCGCGGCCGCCCTCGTCGTCACGGGTGCGCTGTGGCTCTAGCGTCCCTCGAGCGCGTCTCGTTCACGTACCCACACGCGGAGGGTGCCGCGCTGCATGACGTCACGCTTCAGCTGGAGCCGGGCGAGCGCGTCGCGGTGCTCGGCCCGTCGGGCTCGGGGAAGTCGACGCTGGTCCGCGCGCTTGCGGGCCTCGTGCCGCACTTCCACGGGGGTCGCTTCTCCGGGCGGGTGATGGTCGCCGGCCGCGACACGCGCACGACACGCCCGGCCGACCTGGCCGGGGAGGTTGCGACGGTCTTCCAGGACCCGGAGGACCAGGTCGTGATGACGCTCGCTCGGAACGAGGTCGCGTTCGCGCTCGAGAACGTCGCGACGCCGCCAGGCGAGATCTGGCCTCGCGTGGCCGAGGCACTTGCGGCGGTCGGCGCGGAGCAACTCGCCGGGCGACGGACGACGGAGCTCTCGGGCGGCGAGCTGCAGCGCGTCTGCCTCGCGACGGCACTCTCGCTGCGACCGCAGCTCCTGCTGCTCGACGAGCCGACGTCGCAGCTCGACCCCGACGGCGCCGAGTCGTTCCTGGAGGCTGCAGCCGAGCTCGCCGCGACGGTCGTCCTCTCCGAGCAGCGGGTCGCTCGGGCGCTCTCCTTCGCGACGCGCGTCCTCTATCTGGAGCGGGGGCGGATTCTGCTCGACGCGGCGCGGCCGGAGGCTTTGGCATGGCTCCGCGCATACCGGCCCCTGTTCGCAGGAGACACGATCGTTGTCGACAGAGACAACGATCCGTCCGATGCCGTCGTCACGATCGACGGCGCATGGTTTTCGTACGGAGATCGTTCGGTGCTCGAGGGCGCCTCGCTCGAGGTCCGCCGCGGCGAGGTCGTCGCACTCGAAGGGCCCAACGGGTCCGGAAAATCGACATTGGCCAAGCTCGCGGCCGGCCTGCTCGAGCCTGCAACCGGCTTCGTACACAGGCTGGGCCGCGCGGGGTACCTCTCGCAGGACCCCGGGCGCTACCTCGCGTGCGAGCGCGCGCTCGACGAGGTCGCGCTCGGCGTCGGCGGCGACCGGGATCGAGCCCTCGACGCACTGGAGGCCGTCGGGCTGCGCTGGGCCGCCGACCGCCACCCGCGTGACCTCTCGAGCGGCGAGCGGGAGCGGCTCGGGATCGCGGCCGTTGCGGTGGCTGAGCCCGACCTGCTCGTCCTCGACGAGCCGACGCGCGGCGTCGACCCCGAGCGCAAGGCGGAGCTTGCGGAGTGGATCACCGGCTACGCGGAGCAAGGTCGCGGCGTGCTGATCGCGACGCACGATCGGTCGTTCCCCGCCGACCGGCGCGTGGCGCTGGCAGCGCCCGCGCGGGAGGAGACCCTCGTTGCGGCCTAGCGCGCTCGCCGCCGCGCCGGTCGTCGCGCTCGCAGCGGCCGCCTGGGCGGCGCTCGACCCGGACCGGGCCCCGCTCGCGTTCCTGCTCGTGGCCGCGGCGATCGTCGTTGCGGGGTTCGCGTGGTTCGAGCGCGGCACCGACGCGGCCAAGGACGTGACGCTCGTGGCGACGCTCGCCGGGCTGGCCGCCGCGGGGCGCGTGCTGTTCGTCGCCGTGCCGAACGTGCAGCCCGTGACGGTGATCGCGGCGGCGTCGGGCGCCGCGCTAGGCCCTCGGCGCGGGTTCGCCGTGGGCGCCCTCGCCGCGCTCGCGTCGAACGTCTTCCTGGGCCAGGGACCGCACACGCCGTGGCAGATGCTCGGCTGGGGGCTCTGCGGGGCGCTCGGCGCGCTGGCGAGGCCGCTCGCGCGGCGGCGGCTCGCGTTCGCGCTCTTCTGCTTCGCGCTCGGCTTCGTCTACGGGATCCCGCTCGACCTCTACACGTGGCTGTACCTGCCGCACACCGAGGCCTCGCTCGTCGCCGTGCTCGCGCGCGGGTTTCCGTTCAACCTCGCGCACGCGATCGGGAACTTCGTGATCGCGCTCGCCGTCGGGCCCGAGCTCAGGCGCGTGCTCGAACGCTACGAGCGGCGGACGAAGACCGAGGTCGTGTTCGCATGAGGCTCGTCGCGCTCGCCGCCGCGGTGCTGCTCGCCGTCGCGCCTGCACGGGCCGCTGCCGACGACCCGTCGGTCCGCTTCCTCGCGGGCAGCGAGCGGCCGGGGGGCGGCTTCGCCGAGAGCACCGGCACGCCGGGCCTCTCGCTCTCCGCTTGGGTCCTGCTCGGCCTCCACGCGCAGGGGGCGACGCCGTCCTCGACCGCACGCGCCTACCTTCTGCGCACGGAGCCACGGGACGTCCCGGAGCTCGAGCTCGCGCTGATGGCGCGCTCGGTGCTCGCCCTCGAGACGGGCTCGCTCGTCGGACGCCTGCGCGCGGCGGAGCGGCCCAGCGGCCTGATCGGCCCGACGCTCAACTCGACGATCTGGGGCGTGCTCGCGCTCCGGCAGGCACGAGCCGCCGTCCCGCCGGCGACGAAGAGCCTGCTACTGCGACGTCAGAGCGCCGGCGGCGGCTGGTCCTGGACAGCCGGCGTCGCGCCCGATACGAACGACACGGCCGCCGCGGTGCAGGCGCTGCGTGCGCTCGGCGTTCGCGGCCGCCCGATCTCGCGCGCCCTCGCCTTCCTGCGGCGGCACCAGACGCCGGACGGTGGCTTCGAGCTGACGCGGGGGCGCGGGTCGGACTCGCAGTCGACGGCGTGGGTGATCCAGGCGTTCATCGCCGCCGGCGCGCGCGTGCCCAGATCGGTGGACGCGTACCTCGCCCGGATGCGCCGTTCGGACGGCAGCTACCGCTACTCGCGGCGCTACCCGGCCGCGACGCCGGTCTGGGTGACCGCGCAGGTGCTGCCCGCCCTCGCGCGCAAGCCCTTCCCGCTGCGTTAGCCCTGGTCCCGCGCCCAGGCCTCGACGAGCCCGCGGTAGTGCGCGACGAACTGCTCCTGCTCGTGCTCCGGGAAGGTCGTCTGCACCGTCTCGACGAGCAGCCGGTCGAAGTCGGCGCTCTCGAAATACTCGAGCGTCAGTGCGTCGAGCCGCTCGAGCGCCTCGGAGACGAACTCCTCGTAGCGCTCGGCCTCGAAGTACGCGTCGGCAAGACGCCGATACTCGCGTAGCTTCTCTTCGTAGGGGAGGTCCTCGCGGTCGCCAACGGCAAAGTACTCGCGCGTGTCGAGGTCGATGCGCATCTCGCGGTCGGTGACGACGCAGAACGCGCACCAGCGCACGAGCGCGCGGATCGCCCACGGGAAGTAGTAGTGAAGCGAGGTGAGCGCAACGTCAGGCGACGCGTTCGCGTAGTCGATCGGGGCCGCCTCGCCGTCCTTGACGATCGTCTCGCACGAGTTGAACTCCCAGCGGAAGAAGGCGTTCACGAGTCGCGAGACCGTGACGACCTCCCAGCCGAGGTTCGGCGGCAGGAACCCGTGCTCGACCTGGTAGCGGTCGTACATCGGCCGGTCGGGCTCGAAGCGCATCACCATCGTCTCCGCGCCGATCGAGAGCGAGCGCGCGAAGACGTCGAAGTCTTCCACCGCCGCCTGCACGTGCATCATCCGCGCGCCGGACTCGTCGTAGGTTGCGCGCAGCTCTTCCGCCGAGGCCGACGCGCGAGACGCCGACCCACTGGCCGCCGTCGAAGGGCTTCATGAACAGCGGGAAGCCGACGCGGTCGCCGATCTCCTCGAGCTCGAACGGCGCGTTGTACCGAGCGGCGACGTCGGGGAACTTCTCCGCCATGTGCTCGAACTGCGCGATCGGCGTCGGCACCTTGTGCGGGATCAACCAGGTGTCGGGGACCTTCAGCCCGAGGCGGAGCATCGCGCAGTACGCCGAGTGCTTCTCCATCGACTGGAACGTGAACGGGTTGTTCAAGAGGTAGACGTCGTCCATCAACGCGACCTTCTTCAGCCACGCGCGCGGCAGGTCGTACCACCACGCCAGCCGGTCGATCACGAGCGAGTAGCGCGGCTTGTAGCGCAGGTCGAACGGCTCGTTGACGATCCGCTCGGTCGTCAGCTCGTGCCGCTGGTTCCGCCACTCGACCGGGCCGAGGCGCGCGACGAGCGTCTCGAACGCGGTCGGCCAGTCCTCCTCCGTCCCGAGCAGGAGCCCGATCAGGTGCGCGCTCAACAGAGAGCCCCTTCCATGATGGGCCTTCGCTGCCGGGGTGCGCTGGGCGAGTGCGATGCAAGGACGCAGGGAGCGCCCGTATCGATCGAGATACGGGCGTGACTGAGGACGCGGCAGCGCGCCGCCCAGCGCGGCCCGGCGGCACAACGGTTCATCGTGGGAGGGGCTCTCAACAAAACCTCGGCAGGTGGTGCGCGAGCTGCGCGCGCCACGACGGCCAGTCGTGCGGGAACTCGTGCCCCCAGACGTCGACCTCGCAGGGGATGCCCTTCTCCGCGAGCTGGGCGCCGAAGCGCTGCGTGCTCTCGAGCGCGCCCGTCGTGTCCTCCCACTGGCCGCTGCCGCAGACGAGCAGGAGCGAGACGCGCCCGCGAAGCCAGTCGAGGTGGTCGCCGTGCAGGTGGTTCACGTAGTCGCCCGGATTGTTGAAGTAAACGCTGTCGCCGCGCTCGCCCCAACCGAGGCCCCCGACGTCGTAGACCCCGCTCTGGCAGATCGCGAGCGGGAACACGTCCGCGCGCTTCAGCGCGAAGTTCGCGGCGTGGTACGCGCCGAAGCTCACGCCGGTGGCGGCGACGTCGGTCGAGCCGTCGGTGTCCTCGGCGATCCAGGGCACAACCCGCTCGAGGATCCACGACTCGTAGTAGCCGTGCCGGCGCGCGCGCTCCTCGAGCGGGAGCTCGTTGGCCTGCCAGCTCTGCGAGTCGTAGCTGTCGACGCAGTAGAGCTTGACGCGTCCCGCCTCGAGCAGCGGCGCGATCGCCTCGACCATGCCGCGCTCCTCGTACTGCCAGCACGGGCCCTGCTCGGACGGAAACGCGAGCAGCGGCCGGCCCCAGTGCCCGTAGGCGAGGACGTCGCCGCCGTCGAGGGTCACCTGGCGGCGGTTCATCCCCAGAGCCGCTCCAGCAGGCGGACGAGGTGGGGATGGAAGACGTCCCGCCACGAGACCCAGTTGTGCAGGTCCGCGTGCTCGTGCAGTCGCACGTCGTAACGTTGGCGGACGAGCGCGTCGCGAAGCGCGCGGTTGTTCGCGACGTTCTCTTCTGAGCGGCCGCACGTGAGCACGGCCGGCACCGCCGCGGGCGCGGTCTCGGCGCGGAGGACGCCGCCGACGAAGCGGGAGATCCGCTCGAAGCGCGGGAACCCGTGCTCCTGCAGGTCGGTGGTGCGCCGGAAGAAGCTGCCCGACTGGAGGAACAGCCCGCCGAACAGATGACGGTGCAGGCGATGCGCATGGAACGCGGCGAGCGCCCCGAGGCTCGCGCCCATCCCGACGCGCGCGCCGGGAAGGTCGGGTGCGGGGGCGACGTCGCCGAGAGCCGGAACGACCTCGGTCGCGAGCGCGTCTGCGTACCTTTTCGAGGCCGAGTACGTCTCGTTGCGATCGCCGGGAGGATGCAGCAGCGCCGCGCGGAACGGCCGCAGCTCGAGCTCGGCGATCGACGAGTCGAACAGCCGCAGCAGCGACGCGTGCTCGACGTACTCGGGGCCGTCGTGGACGACGAGCAGGGGCAGCGCGGTCGACCGGTCGGCGCCGCGCGCCGTCCAGAGCAGCCCTGTGATGTCGGCTCTTAACAGCCGCGAGCGGACGGAGAGCTCCTCGAGCGTTCCATGCGGCGCCTCCTCGTCGTCGATCCAGACCGGCGGCTGGTACCCCGGCAGCTCGAGCACGGAGCGGTCGCCGAACGGCGCGCTCGCCCGCAACGGGTTCGCCGGATCGCAGATCCACTCGGTCGTGCCGTCCGCATGCACGAGCTCGAGCTGGTACTCGAGGCGGGCGAGACCGTTCAGGCGCGGCAACTCGAGCTCCCAGTTGCGCGTGCGGCCCCGGCGGCGGAACTCGAGCGGGCGAGCGCGCTTGAAGGCGTCCGCCCGCAGGCGCACCGCCCTCACACCGGCCGACGGCGCGCGGTAGGAAAGGACGAGCTCGCTCATGCGACTTGCTTCACCCATTCGGTCTCGATCGCAAACGGCCGGAAACCGAGCTCGTCGTTCAGCCCGAGCATCGCGGTGTTCGAGGCGTCGTTCCCGGTCGTGACGCGAACGAAGCCCGCCTCTGCGCACCAGCGCAGCGCCGCGAGCTTCGCCAGCCGCGCGAACCCCCTGCGACGAGAGCCTCGCCTGGTGCCCGTCAGCCCGTGCTCGGCGACGCCCCGTTCGCCGTCGACGCTGATCGCCGAGAGCGAGACGGGCCGGTCGTCGACGAGCACGACGAAGCTGCCTTCCCAGCTCCGCTCCGGTGAGTCGAACTCCTTCAGCCACTCGTCGTACGGCAGGTTCGTCTCCGCGTGGTCGGCGGGCATGTCGGCCGCGGCCTCGGCGTAGAGCTCGTGCACCTCGGGCAACCGATCGGAGAGCTCGCCGAGCGGCACGAGCGTGACGTCGGCGGGCAGCTCGTCGAGCGCCGAGGTGTCGACCGTCCGTGGGTCGACCGCCGAGACCCGCTCGACCCGCGCTCGCCGGAACCCCCGGTGCTCGAGGAACGAATCCCCGTCGGGCAAGCTCCACGTGCGCAGCTCGCGGGCGCCGTGCTCGAGCATGTGCGCGACGCCGCGCTCGAAGAGCGCTGAGCCGAAGCCGCGTCGGCGAAGGGCCGCCGCGACGAGCACCCACACGGTGCCGATGTCGTCCCGCTCCGCGAGCCAGTCGAACTCGGCCTCGCCCCAGCCGACGACCTCGCCGTCCGCTGCGGCCACCCACGTCCTCCGGCGGGCGCGCTCGGGCAGAGCGAGCAGCGCGTGCCGGATCCCGCCGGCGGTCCAGAGCCACGGGCTCTGCGCAGCGATCAGCGCCGCCGCGGGCTCGGCGTCGGAGTCGGCGAACTCGCGAATCACGCAGCGAGCATAGGCTTGCCGCGTGGCGACGGCCGCGATCCTGACGATCGGCAACGAGATCGTCTCCGGCGACACCGTCAACACGAACGCGGCGTGGCTGGCGCAGAGGCTCGAGTCGCTCGGCGTGAAGGTGCGCCTCGCCGCAGCGCTGCCCGACGAGATCGACGAGATCGCCGCGTTCGTCCGCGACCGCGCTCCGTCCGTCGACTTCGTGCTCGTCACGGGCGGGCTCGGCGGCACGCCCGACGACCTCACGCGCGAGGCGATCGCCGCGGCCTTCGACGTCGAGCAGGCGGAGGTCGCAGAGCTCGCCGCCGACCTGCGCCGGCGCTTCGCGCGCGATCCTGAGTACGCGGCCCGCTGGGCCAGCCTGCCGGCCGGAAGCCGTGCGCTCGCGAATCCGCGCGGCGGCGCGCCGGGGTTCGTGCTCGAGAACGTCTACGTGCTCCCCGGCCTCCCGGCCGAGATGGAGGCGATGTTCGACCTGATCGCCGACGAGCTCCGCCGCGGCGCGCCGATCGGGTCGTGGCGACGCACGTACCGCACCCGCGAGAGCGAGATCGTCCACGTGCTCGTCGAGACCGAGGAGCGCTGGCCCGACGTCCTCGTCGGCTCGTACCCGCGCTTCGATGCCTCGGGGCCGGAGGTGACCGTCGTGCTCAAGTCGAGCGACGAGGCCGCGCTCGCGGAGGCCGCCGCGTTCGTCGAGCGAGCGCTCGACTAACCCGGCTCGCCGCTGGAGAGCGACTGCCGTCGCGGCAGGTCGGCGAGGTCGACGAGCTGCCCGTCGCGGCCGACGTAGCCGTCCTTGCCGCCGACGATCAGGACGACCAGCTCCTCCGTCGCCGAGGCGTTCGACCACTTCCGCGGCGTCGTCGACTCCACGTGCACGACGCCGCCCGCGCCGACTTCGTGCGTCTCGTCCTCGACCTCGAACTTCGCGGTGCCCTTGTGCACGAAGTAGAGCTCGTCCTGCTCGTCGTGGTAGTGGAAGAAGCCCTCGTAGCCGGGCGGCAGCACGAGCGCGTTGACCCCGAAGGCAGTGACGCCGAGCGCCTTGCGCACCTTCCTGAAGCCGTAGCCCTCGCCGAGCTCGTCGAGGTTCGAGATCGTGTACGTCATCCGTGTGCCTCCTCGGCCTCGTCGGCCTCCGCCTTCGTCCTGTGGACGGTCCCCGGCTCGTGCTCGGGAGGCGCGTAGACCGTCCACAGCCGCAGCGGCTCGTCGCCGGTGTTCTTGAAGTTGTGCCGCGTGCCGGCGGGGACGACCACGACGCCGTTCTGCGGCACGGGAGACGAGCTGCCCTCGAGGACCGCCTCGGCTTCGCCGAGGAAGACGAGGATCTGGTCGATCCCCTCGTGCACCTCCTCGCCGATCTCGCCGCCCGGCGGGATCGTCATCAGGACGACCTGGCTGTGCTCCGCAGTCGTCACCTCGCGGCGAAAGTCGTCGTTGGCGAGCGCAAGCGACTGGATGTCGAGCACCGGATCGCCCTCGGCCATCGTCGCCACCTCCCTCGCTAGCATCGCGCGAGTGCCCGTCGTCTCGCCGGAGACCTACCTTAGCGGCCTGAACTCGGCGCAACGCGACGCCGTGCTCCTGACCGAGGGGCCGGTGCTCGTCGTCGCCGGAGCGGGGTCCGGCAAGACACGCGTGCTCACGCACCGCGTCGCGCACCTGATCGGCGCGATCGGGGCGAAGGCGAACGAGATCCTCGCGATCACCTTCACGAACAAGGCCGCGGACGAGATGCGGACGCGGCTGTGGGACCTGCTCGAGGACGACGCGCGCGGGCTCTGGGTCCTGACGTTCCACGCCACGTGCGGGCGCATCCTGCGCCGCGAGGCCGCGCGGCTGGGCTACAAGACGAACTTCACGATCTACGACCAGGCCGACCAGGTCCGGCTCGTGAAGAACTGCCTCGAGGAGCTCGAGCGCGACACGAAGCGGTTCGTCCCGCGCGGAATCCACGCCCAGATCTCGAACGCGAAGAACGTGCTCGTCACGCCCGAGGACTACCGCGAGCGGGTCGCCTCGTTCTACGACCAAACTGTTGCGGACGTCTACGACCTCTACCAGCGCCGCCTGCACGCGTCGAACGCGGTCGACTTCGACGACCTGCTCATGCTCACCGTCCAGGTGCTGGAGCGCTTCCCCGAGGCCCGCGAGAAATGGCAGAAGGCGTTCCGCTACATCCTCGTCGACGAGTACCAGGACACGAACCACGCGCAGTACCGGCTGCTCCAGCTGCTCGCGCAGCGGCACCTGAACCTGTTCGCCGTGGGCGATCCGGACCAGTCCATTTACGCCTTCCGTGGCGCCGACATCCGCAACATCATGGAGTTCGAGCGCGACTTCCCCGGCACGCGCACGATCGCGCTCGAGCAGAACTACCGCTCGACGAACTCGATCCTCGAGTCCGCGAACTCGGTGATCGCGAACAACCGCGAGCGCAAGCCGAAGAGCCTCTGGTCCGACCTCGGCCTCGGCGACCCCGTGCGCGTCGTCGAGCTCGAGGACGAGCACGCGGAGGCGCGCTTCGTCGCGGCGCAGATCGCCGGCCTCGTCGAGGAGGGCTTCAACGGCGACGAGATCGCGGTCTTCTACCGGACGAACGCGCAGTCGCGCGTGCTCGAGGACGTGCTCGTCCGGCAGGGCATCGCGTACCAGGTGATCGGCGGGCCGCGCTTCTACGAGCGCGCCGAGGTCAAGGACGTGATCGCGTACCTCCAGGTGCTCGACAACCCGTTCGACACCGTCTCGCTGCTGCGAATGGCGAACAGGCCGCGCCGCGGGATCGGCGACACGTCGCTCGCCCGGCTGCAGACGTACGCGAACGGGCACGGGCTCTCGCTCTGGGAAGCGCTCGAGTTCCCAGAGCACGCGGGGCTCGCGACCGCGTCCACCCGCGCGGTCACCGGGTTGCGCACGCTGATCCTCTCGCTCCAGTCCGAGCTCGACCGGCCGGTCGCCGACATCGTCCAGGACGTGCTCGAGCGGTCGGGCTACCTCGACTCGCTCGAAGCCGAGCGCACCGTCGAGGCGCAGGGGCGGCTCGAGAATCTCCAGGAGCTCGTCGGCGTCGCGCGCGAGTACCAGGAGCAGATCGAGGACGCGACGCTCTCCGCGTTCCTCCAGGAGATCTCGCTCTACTCCGACCAGGACGCGATCCAGGGCGACAGCTCGCTCGTCACGCTGATGACGCTCCACAACGCGAAGGGCCTCGAGTTTCGCGCCGTCTTCATGATCGGGATGGAGGAGGGGATCTTCCCGCACGCGCGCTCGATCGAGGAGCAGTCGCTCGAGGAGGAGCGCCGCCTCTGCTACGTCGGGCTCACCCGCGCGCGCGAGCGTCTGGCGCTGCTGCACGCGTCTTCGCGCGCGCTCTACGGTGGGCGCAGCTACAACGTGCCGTCCCGGTTTCTCGACGAGCTGCCGGACGAGCACGTCGAGCGCGAGCGGCTCGCGCCGGCAACGTGGTCGTCGCGCTCGCCTGCCCCCGGCGTGGCGCCGCGCTCGGACGTGCCGTCCCTCTCGACCGGCGACTCGGTGCGCCACGGCACGTTGGGCGAGGGCGTCGTCACGCGGATCGAGGCGGGCGGCGTCGTGACCGTGCGCTTCGCCGGCGACGGGACCGAACGTCGGCTGATGCTCGACTACGCACCGCTCGAGAAGATCCCGTAGTGGCGATCGAGATCAGGCATCCCGGCGAGGACGAGCTGCGCGCCTGCATGCAGGCGGCTCTCGACGCATTCGCCGAGTCGTTCGGTCCGGGGGACTGGGAGCGCGAGAGCGTCAGCGTGCGGCCCGAGCGCGCGGTCGCCGCGTTCGACGACGGGCGGCCCGTCGGCTTCTCCGCCTCGTACGAGTTCGAGCTGACCGTTCCCGGCGGCGCGACCGTGCCGACGGCCGGCGTCACGTGGGTCGCGGTCATGCCGACGCATCGACGCAGCGGGATTCTGCGGTCCTCGATGGAGCAGCTTCATCTCGATGCGCGCGAGCACGGGGAGCCGCTCGCAGCCCTCTTCGCATCCGAGGCGTCGATCTACGGCCGCTTCGGGTACGGCGTCGCGACGCACTGGCTCGACCTCGCCGCGGACAGCGGACGCATCGTGTTCCGCGACGATCCCGGAAAGCAAGGCGTCGTTCGACTGCTCGGCGAGGACGAGGCGTTCGAGCGCTTCCCGCAGGTGTTCGACTCGGTTCGCGCCGAGCGCCCGGGGATGATCAGCAGGAGCGAGCACTGGTGGCGCCGCCATCGTCTCGCCGACTACGAGCACCGTCAGCGCGGCGCGAGCAAGCGCTACAACGCGCTGCTCGAGCTCGACGGTGCGCCCGTCGGGTACGCGGTCTATCGGATCAAGGAAGAGTGGGAGGACGGGTACTCGAAGGGGCAGGTGCAGGTCGTCGAGGCGTTCGCGACCTCGCCCGCCGCGACGCGCGAGCTCTGGCGCTATCTCTTCTCGATCGACCTGACCACGCGGGTGGACGCGCACCTGTTCGATCCGGCGTCGCCGCTCTTCCTCTCCGTCGTCGATCCGCGTGCGCTTCATCTCTCCGTCCGCGACGGCCTCTGGTTGCGCATCGTCGACGTGCTCGAGGCGCTACGTCTGCGCTCGTACGCGGGCGACGGCTCCGTGGTGCTGGACGTTCGCGACGAATCGATGCCGGAGAACGCCGGTCGCTACCGCGTCGGAGCCGTGGTCGAGCGCACGGACGACGAGCCCGACCTCGCCCTGGACGTCGCCGACCTCGCCAGCGCCTACCTCGGGACGTTCGGCTTCGAGCGACTCGCGAGCGCCGGACGGGTCGAAGAGCTGCGCGCCGGCACGCTCGCGGCTGCGAGCGCTCTCTTCCGCACGCCGTTCCCCGCCTATTGTCCCGAGGTCTTCTGATGGCGATCGGAGTCACCAGCTGCCGCGACCTCGAGGAGTTCGAGGCCGCCTTCATGGCGATCGGCCAGTACTTCGGGATGGAGCCGACGCGCGAGCGCACCGAGCAGTTCGCGCAGAACCTCCCGGTCGAGAGGATGCTCGCCGCCCGCGACGACGGGGCCACCGTCGGTGGAGCCGGGTCGTTCCCGTTCGAGCTCTCGATTCCGGGCGGGAGCGCGCGCTGCGCCGGCGTCACCGTCGTCGGCGTCTACCCGACGCACCGCCGCCGAGGAGTCCTCCGTGCGCTGATGCGCGCGCAGCTCGACGACGTGCGCGAGCGCGGCGAGCCGCTCGCGGCGCTCTGGGCGTCGGAGGAGGGGATCTACGGCCGCTTCGGCTACGGGTTGGCGTCGCGCGCCGGCGAGTTCGAGCTCGCGCGCGACCGCGCCGCGTACGCGCGGCCACTCGAGCCGCGCGGGCGCGTCCGCCTGATCGAGAGCGACGAGGCGCTCGAGCTGCTGCCGAGGATCTGGGACGCCGCGTTCGAGCGGACGCCCGGCTTCTTCCGGCGGTCGAGCGCGTGGTGGGAGCACCGCATCGTGCACGACCCGCCCGAGCGCCGCGCGGGCGGCGGGCCGAAGCGCTTCGCGCTGCTCGAGCTCGACGGCGAGCCGCAGGCGTACGCGATCTACCGGCACAACTTCTCCTACGACGAGGGCTCGCCGACGTCGCGGCTCGGCGTGGGGGAGGCGGTCGCGGCGAACTCGCGCGCCGAGGCCGAGCTCTGGCGGTTCCTGCTCGACATCGACTGGCAGGCGACCGTTTCCGCACAACTCCTCCCGGTCGACCACCCGCTCTTCCTGTTGCTCGCGGAGTCGCGCAGGATGAAATTCCGTGTGGGCGACGGGCTCTGGGTGCGGCTCGTCGACGTCGGCGCCGCCCTCTCGGCGCGTTCGTACGACGACGACGGCGAGGTCGTCTTCGACGTCGTCGACGCGTTCTGCCCGTGGAACCAGGGGCGTTGGAAGCTCTCCGGCGGCCGCTGTGAGGCGACCGAGGACGAAGCCGACCTGAGCTGCGACGTTTCGGCGCTCGGCTCGGTCTACCTCGGCGGTTTCTCGTTCGCGGAGCTGGAGCGCGGGCTCTGCGCCGAGGAGCTCCGGGAGGGCGGGATCGCGCGCGCAGACCGCTTGTTCAGGCGCACCGGGCTCGGCCCGTGGTGCCCGGAGATCTTCTGAGCTAACCTGCCCGGCTGCCGTGAGGGGGGTGATCGTCGTTCTGGGGGCGCTGGCCCTGTGTCCGTCCGCGTTCGCGTGGAGCGACGGAGGGCGCCAGCTCGCGCTGGACTGGCCCGCCGAGGGCCGGCTCAACTCGCCGTTCGGCTGGGACGCGGGGCGGCCGCACGCCGGTCTCGACATCGGCGTGCTGCGCTCGCTGGACGTCCGCGCGGCGGAGTCCGGTTTCGTCACGCGTGTCGGCTGGGTCCCCGGTTACGAGGGCTACGGCCTGATCGTCGAGGTGCAGCTGAACGAGCGCTACTCGACGCTCTACGCGCACCTTTCGCGCGCGACCGTGAAGCCGGGGCAGGTTGTCGTCGCCGGCGAGCGCCTCGGGATCGCCGGTTGCACCGGCTGGTGCACGGGAACGCACCTCCACTTTGAGCTCCGCGACAGCGACCGGCCGATCGATCCGATGCCGCTGATCACGGGCTACACTTGAAACCCCAAGGGCGGTTAGCTCAGTTGGGAGAGCACCAGCTCGACAAGCTGGGGGTCACTGGTTCGAGCCCAGTACCGCCCACTGAAGAAGCCGCTGGAGACAGCGGCTTCTTCTTTGCCGCGATGCGCGCGTCGCCCGACCTGTAGCAGGCGTGCCGAAGCCTCGCTCGAAATCACCTTGGCATTCGCGCACAATCGCTCACGAGATGTCCTTCCTAGACGCGCGCCGTCCGGCTGAGTGAACCGCATCGGCATCGCACTCGCGGGCCTCGCCGGCGTCGTCCGCAACGGCAACCTCCGCCGTAGCGAGCTCGCCTGGGGCGCCGCGATCACGGCCGAGTGGGCCCACTTCGTCGCGCTTGGCGTCTTCGCTTACGACGTCGGCGGCACTGTGGCCGTCGGGATCGCGGGGCTCGTTCGCCTGCTGCCCGCTGCGCTGGTCGCGCCCTTTGCTGCCTCGCTCGGCGATCGCTTCCGGCGTGAGCGCTTCCTCGTCGGTGTCGCGCTGGTCGGATCGGCCGCGCTGGCCGGATCGGCTGCGGCGTACTACGCCGGCAAGAACGAGGTGCTCGTCTTCGCCCTTGCGGGGCTCGTCGGGCTCGCGTCGACGCTCGTCAGGCCGGCACTCCAGGCGCTCCTGCCGTCGCTCGCGCGGACGCCGCAGGAGCTGATCGCCGCGAACAGCGCGACGTCGACGGTGGAGGGGCTCGGAACGCTCGTCGGTCCGCTCGCGGCCGGGGTGCTCGTCTCGCTCGCCGATGTCGGCGTCGTGTTTGCCGTCGGGTCGGTCGCGTTCGCGGCGGCGGCAGTGCTGTTCGCCCGCGTGCGCGTCGAGGGCCGTGTACACGCCGCGCCGGCAAGCGCCGTCCGCGGTGCGCTGCGGTCGGCGTTCTCGGGCTTCGAGACGGCGCTGCGCGAACGGCGGCCTCGGCTCGTGATCGGGCTCGTGTTCGCGCAGGCGTTCGTGCGCGGCTGCCTGAACGTCTTGATCGTGGTCACCGTCTTCGAGGTGCTCGACGCCGACGCCGGCGCCGTCGGCTACCTGACGGCCGCGCTGGGCGTCGGCGGCTTGATCGGCGCCTTTGGGTCGCTTGCCGTCGTCCGGCATCGGCTCGCCGTTCCGTTCGGGCTCGCGCTCGTGTTCTGGGGCCTGCCGATCGCGCTGGTCGCTCCGCGGCCGGACCTGGCGCTCACGCTCGTCCTGCTCGCGATCGTCGGTGCGGCGAACAGCGTCGAGGACGTCGCCCTGTTCACGCTGATCCAGCGGATCGTGCCGGACGAAGTCCTCACCCGCGTGCTCGCCGTCGTCTGGGCCTTCGCGATGGGCGCAGTCGCGCTCGGTTCGGTCGCCGCTCCCGCTCTCGTCGAGGCCGCGGGGCCGCGTCGCGCGCTTGTCGTCGTTGGTGCGATCCTGCCGTTGCTCACGCTCCTCAGCTGGCGTGCTCTCGTCGAGATCGACAAGACCGTGGCCGCGCCGGCGGCCGAGCTCGCGCTCGTCGACGCCGTCCCGATGTTTGCGCCGCTGTCGCTCGCAGCGAAGGAGTACATGGCGAGGCGCCTCCTGTCGGTGCCCGTTTCCGCCGGCGACGTCGTGATCCGCGCCGGCGATCCAGGCGATCGGTTCTACATCGTCGCGGACGGCGAGTTCGACGTCCTCGCCGGCGGTACGGATCGCAAGATGGGTGGAGGCGACTACTTCGGCGAGATCGCGCTGCTTCGAGACGTGCCGCGCACGGCGACTATCCGAGCGGTCGTCGACGGGCAGCTCTACGCGCTCGAGCGAGCCGACTTCCTCGCCGCCGTAACTTCGCACTCGGCCGCGCGCGTCGCCGGGGAGGCCGTTGTCGACGAGCGGCTGACCGGCACCGAGCCGTTGCGCGATCGCGGCTGAGCTCGCCGGCGTCTCTTCAGCCGGCGCCACGTACCCGCCGCCCATGTGACGCTCACCCCGGAGGCCGCCGTAGAGGTGGTGGAAGCGGAGCGCGCCGCCCCGCTTCCGCCACTTGGCTCTGCGACCTTTCGCCTAGGCCAGCCGTCCTCCCGCGGTCCGTCGAACCAGGAAGGTGGCTCCTCCGATCGTCAGGAGCAACCCGCCGATGAGGAGAGCGTCGTCAACGTTCGCCCCTTCGAGCGTCAAGCCGCCTGAGGAGTCGGTTGCGATTGCGGCGGTTTCGGCGGCGTTGCCTGCGGTGCCGAGTCCGTACTGCTGGTTGAGTGCCTCGGAGCGGGCTTCGATTGCCGCGGCTTCGGCGGCCGCCGCGCCTGCGGTGCCGAGTCCGTGTTGCTGGTTGAGGGCTTCGGAGCGGGCTGCGATTGCCGCGGCTTCGGCGTCGGCTGCGCCTGCGGTGCCGAGTCCGTGCTGCTGGTTGAGGGCTTCGGAGCGGGCTGCGATTGCCGCGGCTTCGGCGTCGGCTGCGCCTGCGGTGCCGAGTCCGTGCTGCTGGTTGAGGGCTTCGGAGCGGGCTGCGATTGCTGCGGCTTCGGCGTCGGCTGCGCCTGCGGTGCCGAGTCCGTGCTGTTGGTTGAGGGCTTCGGAGCGGGCTGCGATTGCTGCGGCTTCGGCGTCGGCTGCGCCTGCGGTGCCGAGTCCGTGCTGTTGGTTGAGGGCTTCGGAGCGGGCTGCGATTGCTGCGGCTTCGGCGTCGGCTGCGCCTGCGGTGCCGAGTCCGTGCTGCTGGTTGAGGGCTTCGGAGCGGGCTGCGATTGCCGCGGCTTCGGCGTCGGCTGCGCCTGCGGTGCCGAGTCCGTGCTGCTGGTTGAGCGCCTCGGAGCGGGCTTCGAGCGCTGCCGCGGCCGGCGTCGCCGCGGTCCCGCCGCCGTCGCCGCCTGAGACCGCCGCGTTCGCGATCGACGCGCCGCTTCCGAGCGCACCCACCGCAGCGACGGCGAATACCGCGGCGCGCGCCCGCGTTCCATGGGCCTCGACGTCGCCGAGTGCGCTCGCGAGCTCGTCTCGGTCGAACACCAACACCATCTCGTCGCCGGCGGCAGACTCGAGCAGCTGCTCGAGGTCCTCGCGGCTCCACGTCATGCTGATCGTCGCGTGCTCACCGCCTTCTGGCGGCGACGAGGTCGAGCACGAGCTCCGGGGCGCCCTCCGGCTCGTGGAGAACGTCTGTGATTTGGCGGCGCGACACGCTCGCGCCCACCGCGCGTTGCGCCAGGATGTCGCTCGTCAGACGCGCAGTACCGACTGCTTCCACTGTGCACTCTCCTTTCGGCCCGCATTTGTTACTGCGATCACATGACGGACATCGTGGCAACTTCCTTCCCTTCTCACAAGGCACGACGGTCGAGCCGTGGGCGGGCGGGCGTCCAATGGCCACGAAATGGGAGGTCGTCGGCTCGACGAGCGTCCTGTCACCAGAGCCGCTTGAGCTGACTCCCTTTGGCAACGACTAAGGCGTCTGCCCTCGTCGGGAGGTTGACTCGAAGCCCGGAACCGGGAAGAGTGTCCAGCCCCCGTGTGCTGTCTCTTCCTCACCGCGTTCGGGCTCGGGCCCCGCATCGCGCTGCTGCTCTGGTGGATCTTCGGAGACCGTGTCGACGCGGCGTTCGACTCCTGGTTCCTGACGCTCCTCGGGCTGCTGTTCCTGCCGTGGACGACGCTCTTCTACGTGGTCGTCTGGTCGCCGGTCGGCGGCGTCTCCGGTGCCGAGTGGTTGTTGGTCGCACTGGGCGTCGCGCTCGATATCGCCTCATACAGCTCGCGGTATGCGAAGTCGATGTATGACAGCCGCTCACCCACGAGTCCGAGCGTGTAAACCCACTCAAGGGTCGCCTAGGCTCCACTCAGCCTCTCCGCCACTCGACGAGCGGAGCAGCGACCCCAAGTCGGATCCGGCCCTTCGTACAGCGCCGATTTCGGCCGGGCTAGTCGGAGTGTCCGGCGGTCACCTCGTCCTTGTGTGCGGCGAATGCGGTCAGCACCTCGTCTTTCTCCTGCGCGGGGACTTTGAAGAAGTCGAGCGTTCGCCCAAGCTCGGCGGCGACCTCGTCGAACTCGGCAGGGGAGATCTTCAGCTCGCGATGGGCTTCTTCCAAGCCGAGAGGAGTGCTGCCTGGTTGCGTCGGTGCGTATTGCTGGGGTCCCCCGGCGATGTCGCAGACCCAGAGGGTGCGCATGAACTTCAGGCCCGGGAGTCTGCCCAGGTTGTTGGTGTGCCACTCGCGGAGGGCCGGGTTCTCGGACTTCTGGCCGACGATCGGGTTGCGCACGATCGCTTCGCTGAAGTGGTCGACGACTGCCGAGATGGCGAATACGCCGCCGAGCCGCTCGTACAGGCTCGCTTCCGTCATTTCCTTGCCTCCCTTGGGTTTTGGACCGCCTTGGGAAGAGGCGCTCCGAGAATTCGTGTGCACCGGCACCAAGTACGTGTCGTCTCGACGAGTGGTTCTTACGTGTCGGTGGTCCCCGGTCGGCACAGATTGACCGAGTCGTGTCAGGCGGGCGGCGTGCCGGCTTCGGCAGGGTTGCGGTCCTCTGATGAAGACGAAGATCTACGTCATCCTTTCGACGAGCACAGTCGCGCTCGGGCTCGCGCTCGCGTCGGCCACCGCCGCAGTCGCGGCGAACAGCCCGCACCCGAAGTTCGACGGCGTCGCCACTCAAGTCGCGGGCAAGCCCGTGTCCGTTCACTGCGAAACCAACGAATACCAGTGGCGCTACTGGGAGAACGGCTCGCTCCTCCACGGCTTCACCTACCTGAGCACGCCGGTCGTCTACATCGCGCCGAAGCACTGCTCCACGCTGCACTTCGCACTCGAGTACGGCTACCGGGAGGTCGGCGTCACCTACCTCTCGGACGCGATCGCCACGCTCGTGCACGAGGCCGTGCACCAGCGCGGCATCCGAGACGAGTGCCAAACGGAAAAGCTCGCGCAGTCGCTCGTGATGAGCGTGGCCGAACAGACCTTCGGCCTGAGCCAGAATGTGTCAGAGACGCGGTACTCGACGAAGACCGTGACGAAGGTCGTGCGCCGGAAGATCGCCGGGAAGTGGCGTTCGATCAAGGTGCCGACGCAGCTCACGACCCGCGCGATGGTGCAGGTGCCGAACCCGGACTATGCGCGGTTCCAGGCTTGGGCGCTCGCCTGGCACGACGCGCTGCCGGCCCAGTACAAGAGCTGCTAGCGCCCCGACGCGGGAGCTACTGAGCTCCGCGGCATTACGTCAGCTCACGAGATGTCCGGGGAGCGCAAGACGCGCAGACCCGTGAGCGCGATCCACACGAGCCAGATGCCGAGCGCGAGGCGAAGCGTCACGACGGGCGCGAGATCGGAGAAGCCCGCCAGCTCGGCGACGAGAGCCGTGACTCCGAGCGCGAGCGTCACTCGTGCATGGCTCGCCCACCGTTCGTCGCGCCGAAACGCTGCGGCGAGGACGAGCGGCGCGGCGAGCCTCGTCGGCAGTCCGAGGAGAAAGCCGACCCCGTGGATGAATCCATGCGTCGTCGTCTTCACGCCCTCGGGGTCGATGTTGCCTGCGCCGAGGCAGACCCACGCCACGGCCGCCAGCGAGAGCAGGATGACTCCGGCGGCGGCGGTCTTCGACCGCGCGAGCGTCCTGCGGAGAACGAGGGCAAGGGCACCGATGCCCGCGGCCGCCGAGAAGAAGGCGATGTTCATCAGCCAGCCGTAGTCGCCGAGCGCGTACTCGCTCACCGCGTCGCTGTCGTTGACCTCCGGCTCGAGGAGGTGGAGCAGAGCGACGAGGGCGATACACACCAGCGGTCCGGCAACTGCGAGTCGGGCCGCCGCGGTGAGCACGCGCGACTCTTGCGACGTGGAGGTGGCGCACATGGCGTCCTCCTCTCCGATCGTCACGGGATCTAGGCCTGGCTCGCCTACGATCGGCGGGTGGCCCGCGACCGGAACGGCTCGTCCCGCGCTGAGCTTTCCGAGTTGCTCCGGCAACTGGTCGCGATCGACTCCGTCAACCCGTCGCTCGTCGAGGGCGGCGCGGGCGAAGCCGGGATTGCGCGCTTCGTCGCCGACTGGTTCGAAGCCGCCGGGCTCGAGGTGACTCTAGGGGACGCGCTCCCGGGCCGGCCGAACGTGGTCGGGATCGCGCGTGGCAGCGGTGGAGGTCGCACGTTGCTCCTGAACGCGCACACGGACACGGTCGGTGTCACCGGAATGGACAGGCCGTACGAGCCGCGGGTGGAGAACGGTCGTCTCTACGGACGCGGCGCGTTCGACATGAAGGCCGGTCTCGCTGCGGCGATGGTGGCTGCCGCTTCTGCGCGCGGCCTGGCGGGTGACGTCGTGGTCGCGGCGGTCGCGGACGAGGAGGCGGCCGGTGCGGGGACGAAGGCGCTGCTGGCGTCCGGCCTGCGGGCCGACGCGGCGATCGTGACGGAGCCGACCGGGCTCGACATCGCGATCGCGCACAAGGGGTTCGTCGGCTTCGAGATCGAAACGGCTGGGCGCGCTGCGCACGGCTCGCGGCCGGAACGCGGGATCGACGCGATCGCGCTGATGGGATCGGTGCTCGTCGAGCTCTCGGCGCTCGCGCAGCGGCTCGGGAACGCAGCGGGTCACCGGCTTCTGGGTCCGAGCTCGCTGCACACGTCGTTGATCGAAGGAGGTCAGGAGTTCTCCAGCTATCCCGCGCGCTGCCTGTTGACCGGGGAGTGGAGGACTCTGCCCGGGGAGTCACCTGCCGACGTCGAGGCGGCGTTGCACGAGCTGATCGCGCAGAGCGGCGTCGACGCAGAGCTGCGACTGATCTTCACCGGCGACCCGTTCGAGGTCGCCGACGATGAAGAGGTCGTCCAGCTCGTGCACCGGCACGCGGGCACCGCGATCGTCGGCGTGCCCTACTGGGCCGACTCCGCGTTGCTGGCCGCAGCCGGGATCCCAACGGTGCTGTTCGGGCCGGTCGGCGGCGGGGAGCACGAGCGGGTCGAGTGGGTCGAGCTCGCGTCGGTCGAGCGCGTGCGGGACGTTCTGCTCGCGACTGCGGAGGATTTCTGCCGGCGAATGGATTGACTGCGATCTACTTCCGCCGGCCGTCCGGCGCTGGCGGCGAAGAACGTCACCGCCGCGGTTGCGGCCTGCGCTTCGGTCTCTGCACAACGGTCGTCTCCGCTGAGACCGCCGTGCGCGTGACCCAGCGGCACTCCTGCGTCCCCGCCGCGTAGTTCCACTCGCCGCAGTCGTACTTCGTCGTCGAAACGACGACGCGGAATCGCGAGCCCACGTCAACCGCGCGCACCTTGTACACGCGGTTGATCGCGCCGGCGATCGGGCGGCAGCCGCCGGCATTGCAGCGCTCCCAGGCGAACGAGTAGAGGCACTCCGCGCCGCAGGCGGAGCCGTCGTTGTAGAGCCAGGTGCCGTTGTGGCCGACCACGCCCCAGCCGACGGCGGCGCGACCGGTCACTTCGGGCGCGTCTCGATTCTGCGGCATCTCGGCGCGAGCCGCACCGACCAGGGCGAGCGCGGTCAAAGCGGCAGCGATCACGGATTTCTTCACGACGAGGCGAGGGTAGCGCGGGTTCCGGCGAGCCCAACACGAATTTCAGAGAACCCTTACGGGCGCCGACCGGCACGCGGAATACGCTCTCACCGCCGTGACCAGAGAGGGGGAAACGATGAGACAACGACTGCCGATCGCCCTGTCGCTGACCGCGCTCGTCGTCGCCGTGCTCGGCGTGACGCCGGTTGGCGAGGCGGCGCGAAACCAGCTGCAGCTGCCGCGGAACTCCGTCGGTGAGCCCCAGCTGAAGCAGGCTGCGGTGACGTCGATCAAGGTCAAGAACGGCTCGCTGCTGGTCAAGGACTTCAGGCCGGGACAGATCCCGGCAGGTCCGGCAGGGCCCGCAGGTCCGGCGGGGCCTGCAGGACCGGCGGGGCCGGCCGGTGCGAGCGCGTACCAGAGCGTCTTCACGACGAGCGCGGTCGACTCCGCTCCGACCAAGACGCTGACGGCCTCGTGTCCTGCGGGGAAGCGCGTGCTCGGCGGAGGGGTCGCGCTCTTGCCCGCGACCATCACCGGCGTTGCTATCGACGTCGAGCTACATGTCGAACCCGACGACGTGGACCGGGACTGCTCGCGAGGTCGTCGCAACGGCGAGCACCTGGGGGCTCAACGTCGTGGTGATCTGCGCCAATGTGACTTCGTAGCCGCAGCCACAGCGCTTCGTTACTTCGTGACGGTCAGCGTCGCGCGCATGCCGCGCACGCGGTGGTCGCCGACGGCGCACCAGAGCTGATACCGGCCGGGGTAGAGCCGGACCGTGATGTTCGCGTACTCCTCCGGAAGCAGCGCGCGCGTGCTGTACGTGCGCGCGTTGCGCGCGACGCGCCGCAGCGCGAGGTCGTGTGGATCCTCGCCGAGGTTGACGAGCTGCACGATCGCCCGCCCCTGGCGCACCTTGGTCCGCGAGAGCACGAAGTCGAACTCGCTCGCCGTCACCTGCACGCGGGCAGGTGCGCGTGCCGACGCCGCGTACGCAGCGGGGACGACGAGCGCGCCCGCGAGCGCGACCGCGAGGGCCAGGAGCCTCACTTGAGCAGCGCCGGCCGTGCGAACGAGGCGGCGTCGGGGATGACGGAAGCGGCGTCGGTGTCGAGCCACTGCTCGAGGATCGCGCCGTAGACGCCGCGAAAGTCGGCGGTCGCGCGGATGTTGCCCTGCGCGTCGAGCCCGCCGTTGAGCCCGGGGAACTCGCCGATCATCCGCCCGCGGACGCGCGCGCCGATCAGCAGCCCGAGCCCGCCCGCGCCGTGGTCGGTCCCGTCGGAGCCGTTCTCGCGCGCGCGCCGGCCGAACTCCGACCAGACGTGGACGAGCACCCGGTCGGCCAGGCCGCGCGCCTCGAGGTCGCGCTGGAACGCGACGAGCGAGTCGGTGGTCAGCTTCAGCGCCTGGTTGAGCTCGTCCGCCTGGTCGGCGTGCGTGTCGTACATCCCGGGCGCCTTCAGCGCCGCGCAGCGGATCGGCATGCCGGCGGCGAGCATCGCGGCGAGGCCTGCGAGCCGCCGCGGGAACTCGTCCTGCGACTGCGGGTAGGACGGCGGGACCTGGCCGACGCCCGCCCCGAGCCCCTGGAGCTCACGCCGCAGCCGGTGCGACTGCGAGGCGGCCGAGGCGACCTCGCGGATCGCCCGATCGCGGCTCCCGGAGTGGGCGGCGCCGAGCTGGCCGACGGCCTCGAGGATGCGGCTCTCGACCGCGCTCTCGGCCCTGCGGTTCGCGAACGTGTAGCGGTCCGGCCCGTCGATCGACGCGACCGGGACCTTCGCCGTCGCGAGGGCAGGCTGGAGCCGGTTGTCGAGGGAGAGGCCCTGGAGCGGGTTGTCGCGCGACCCGACGCGGTCGAGGTAGCGGCCGAGCCAGCCGGTCGCCAGGCCGGCGTTCGTCGCACCGACCTCCCAGTAGTGGCGCGAGGTGAAGTGCGACTTGTCCGGGCTCGTGTAGCCGATCGCCGGGATGACGCTGACCTTGCCCTCGCCGTGCAGCTGGGCGAGCCCGGAGAGCGACGGATGCCAGCGCAGGCGGCTGTCCTCGCTGAAGGCTAGGCCGGCCGACTGGGGGAGCGCGAGCGTGGGGCGGTACTGGTAGTAGAGCGGGTCGCTCGCCGGGAAGAGCATCGAGAGCGAGTCCGCGCCGCCGTCGAGGAAGACCGAGACGAGCACGCGGTTCGTGGTCGCGGCTCCCGCGATCCCCTCGTCGAGCTCGAGCAGGTTGAGCGCGTCGAGGCCGTAGACGGTCACGGCGAGCCCGACTGACTTCGCCAGGAAGTTGCGGCGGGTCAGCCCCGTGCCGGCGGGTGCGGGCATGCCCGGCTCGACCGCGGGCAGACCGTCGCCCGCGACGGCGTGCGAGCGGCTGAAGTCGTTGCAGGCGCAGGCGCGACGGACGGCCATCAGCTGGTCTGCACCTCCGGAGCGAGCGCGAGCAGCTGGCGAACCGCCTGGTCCGCCACCTGCGGCGAGCTCGACTTGAGCAGGTCCTGCGCCAGCCGCGTCGCGACCGTGCGCGTCGGTCCGGTCAGCGTGCGAACGCCGAGCTGGGCCGCGGCGCGGGTCACGAGCGCCGACGCGCTCGCAGGCGTCGCGGTGGATGCCGACTCGCGCAGCGCGGCGTCGGCGAGGAACCAGCGGCCGCGGAAGGTCGACGTGTCCAGCCAGCGCGAGTCGTCCCAGCCGGCAACGTTCGGCGGGCGGAAGAGCCGCTGCCCGCTGACCCCACCGAGGTTCGCCCAGTTCGCTCCGGCCACGCCGCGGCCGAGGGCGCGCAGGAGGCCCGCGACGTAGACCGCGGGCGGCTTGACCATGCGCGGCCCGTTGTAGAGCGCGGGATGCTGGAGGATCGCCTCGACGACCGGGCGGATCCGGTAGCCGTCGCGGTAGAGGGCCTCGAGCGCGGTTCGCGTCGCCGCCGGCGGCGCGGTGGGGACGAAGTAGCTCCACAGCTTCGTGACGAAGAACGAGGCGTGCAGCGGGTGCTCGAGACAGAGCGTGCAGGCGGCTCGCCAGTCGAAGTTGCCGCTCTTCCCGAACACGGTCTTGACGCCGTGGTCGTGCAGCCGGTCGACGTAGCTGAACTCGTACGTGCCCGAGGCGCGGCTGCGCACGCCGCGCCAACCGGTGAGCGCGCGCGCCTGCTCGCGGATGTCGTCCTCGGAGTAGCCGCGATTGACGCCGAGGGTGAACAGCTCCATCAGCTCCCGCGCGTAGTTCTCGTTCGGCGAGCGCACCGTGTTCTGGTCGCCGTTGAGCCAGCGCAGCATCGCCGGGTCCTTCGTGACGTCCTCGAGCAGCTGCGCGAACGAGCCCAGCGCGTGCTTCCGGAAGAGCTCGTTCTGGTCGATCATCCCTTTCTGCGGGATGCCCCCGACGCGTTGCGTCGCGAACCAGTCGTGCCAGACGAGCGCCATCCGCTCGACGTTCGGGGCGGTGCTGCGCACCATTCGGTCGAGCCACCACATGTGGTCGTGGCCGACCGCGTCGAAGGGCGCGAGCGGGTTGCCCTGCGCGTCGCGGGGCTCAGGCCCGACGAGCCGAGCTGCGGCCGGGCGCGTCAGCGAGAGGACGGCGCCGCGGAGGCCCTTCCTCGCGAGCCGCGCCGCTTCCCCGCGGCTCGGGCCGAAGCCGGCGCGCCAGAGCAGGCGCTCGGCCTGGGCCGCACCGAACGTCCCTCGGTAGACGGGAGCAGCCATCCGGGCGCGTTGTAACGCCCCGTTCCGCGGCAGGAGATCAAGAGAACGTAAAAAGATCGTCTAGAGACGCGTGAGCCGGGCACTGGGGCCCGGCTCACGTCGTCGTTCCGGTTTCGACCCTAGCGCTTGCGCGCGGTCTTGCGGCCGCCCTTGGCGCCGGCCCGCTTGGCCATCGTGCGCTTGCGCGCGGTCTTGCGGCCGCCCTTGGCGCCGGCCCGCTTGGCCGTCGTGCGCTTCTTGGCGGTCGTGCGCTTCTTCGCGGTCGAGCGCTTGGCGGTCGTGCGCTTCTTGGCGGTGCTGCGCTTTGCCGTCGTGCGCTTCTTCGCGGTGCTCCGCTTCGCCGTCGTGCGCTTCTTGGCGGTCGTGCGCTTCTTGGCGGTCGAGCGCTTCTTCGCGGTCGAGCGCTTGCGCGCCGTCGCGCGGCCGCCCTTGGCGCCGGCCTTGCGCGTGCTCATCGCGCGCTTAGCCGTGGTGCGCTTCTTGGCGGTCGTGCGCTTCTTGGCGGTGCTGCGCTTCGCCGTCGTGCGCTTCTTCGCGGTGCTCCGCTTGGCCGTCGCGCGGCGTGTGCTCGTCTTCTTGCGGGTCGATGTACGTCTCGACCCGCTAGTCCGATTTCTCGTGCCGAGCTCCTCCTCGACACCTTCCTCGACTTCGAACATGCAATCCCCTCCTAGTCCGAGATCTTTTCGACCATCTGGCCGGTCTTCGTATCCTCACCCTGCTGGGCGATGTCGGCCTGAGCCAGGATTCCAACCAGACGCCCGTCTTCCTCCACGACGGGAAGCCGCCGCACCTGATGCTGAGCCATCAGGCGGAGCGCCTCGTCGAGGTCCTGCTGCGGGTCGACCGTGACGAGGTCCTTGGACGCGATCTCGCCGACGGTCGCGGACTGTACGTCCTTACCTTCAGCGACGACGCGAACGACGATGTCGCGATCCGTCACCATGCCGACGAGGCGGTCGCCCTCGGTCACCGGGAGCGAGCCGACGTTCTCAGACTTCATCAGCTTCGCCGCCTCGGCGACCTGCGTCGACGATTCCACACCACGCGGGTTTGTCGTCATTGCGTCACGGATGCTCTTCCCCATTAATCCTCCTCGCTCGTTGTTGTTACGCAACGTGCGCATTCCCGCGTTCGCGTTGTTACAAACGATGACAATGACATGTTGTGCGGACGGATGCACGCAAACGCTGCGTGCACGCGCGCGCATCACGAACGTCGAACAGCTGTGACGACGTTGCGCGCACTTCGCGTCGGCGTACTGACGTTGCTCACAATCGAGTTGCTCGACGAGCTCGTGTTCAGTGCACGCGAAGCAGCGTGGCCCGCGATCCGCGCGGACCTCGACTTGAGCTACGCGCAGATCGGTGTGCTGCTCAGCGTGCCGATGATCGCGTCGGCGATCCTCGAGCCGGTCTTCGGGATCCTCGGCGACAGCCGCTGGCGTCGGCTCGTTGTCGTCAGCGGCGGGATCGGGTGCACCGCGGCCCTCGCAGCAGTTGCCGTGGCCCCCGGGTTCGCCGTCCTGCTCGTCGCCTTCGTCGTGCTCTCACCCGCGAACGGTGCGTTCGTCAGCCTCTCGCAGGCGACCCTGATGGACCTCGAGCCCGAGCGGCGCGAGCTGAACATGACCCACTGGGGGATCGCGGGCGGCTTCGGCGCGTTCGCCGGGCCGCTCCTGCTCGCAGCTTGTCTGGCCGTCGGGCTCGGGTGGCGCGGGCTGTTCGCAGGGTTCGCGGTGCTCACACTCGTGCTCACCTTCGCGGCCGGCCGGACGCACGCGCGGGTCGTGCCGCACGCGCAGCGTCCTTCGGTACGGGCCGCCTGGCGCGCCGTCCGGCGCCCGCGCGTGGTGCGCTGGCTCGCCGTGCTGGAGTTCGCCGATCTCCTGCTCGACGTATTGCTCGCCTACGTCGCGCTCTACCTCGTGGACGAGGCAGCCGCGTCTGCGTCCGTCGGTGGGCTCGGCGTCGCGGTCTGGACGGGAGCCGGGCTGGTCGGCGGCTTCGGCGTGATCGCGCTGCTCCGTCGCGTCGACGGTTTGCGCTACCTGCGCGTCAGCGCTGTCGCCGCGCTCGCCCTCTACGCGGGGTTCCTGTTCGTTCCCGGCGTCGGGGCGAAGCTCGTGCTCCTCGCGGCCCTCGGCCTCGCGACGGCCGGGTGGTACTCGATCCCGAAGGCGAGGCTGTACGAGGCGCTCAGCGGGCAGAGTGGGGCGGCGATGACGCTCGGCAGCTTGAGCGGACTCGTCGGCGCGGCGTTTCCGCTCGTGATCGGGCTCGTGGCCGAGAGCTACGGGCTCGACGTCGCGCTCACGCTGCTGCTGGTGGGACCGCTGGCTCTGCTCGTCCTGGTCCCGCGACGGAGCGGCGACGGACAGAGAGGTGCGACCCGGCCGCGAAGCGGCCGGCTTTAGGGATTCTCGCGGCCGCGGATCCGCGCGAGCGGATTCGCGGCTTGCGGACAAGCTCAGTCCGCGGAGGGGACGTCCTCTGCGTCCTGCTCGCCGGTCGTCGGATCGGGCGCGGGGGCGTCGTCGACCTCGTCGTTGCGGTCGTCGTCGCGCGGATGTGACTCCGCTACGTTCTCTTCCATGAAGGTCGTCCTACCCGACGGCTCCGAACTCGAACTTGCGGAAGGCGCGACCGGGCTCGACGCCGCGCGCGCGATCGGGCCGAAGCTCGCCGAGCAGGCGGTGCTGCTGCGCTCGAACGGGCGCGTGCAGGACCTGCGGGCGCCGCTCGAGGACGGCCGGCAGGTCCAGATCGTGACCACGCGCGACACGGACGACCCCGACGCGCTCTACGTCCTCCGTCACTCCGCCGCCCATCTTCTGGCCGAGGCGGTTCGGCGGCTCTATCCCGGCGTCAAGATCGCGATCGGGCCCCCGATCGAGAACGGCTTCTACTACGACTTCGAGTTCCCCGAGCCGATCCGCGAGGAGGACCTGGAGAAGATCCAGGCCGAGATCGAGCGGGAGCTCGCCGAGGGCCGCGAGTGGACGCGCGAGGAGGTCGACGCCGAGCGGGCGCGCAGCGTCTTCGCCGAGCAGGGGGAGACCTACAAGGTCGAGCTCGTCGACACGGCCGACGGGCCGATCACCTTCTACACGCAGGGTGACTTCACCGACCTCTGCCGCGGCCCGCACCTCCAGAACTCGAAGCCGATCAAGGCGCTGAAGCTGACCGGCCTCGCCGGCGCGTACTGGCGCGGCGACGAGCGCAACACGCAGCTGACGCGGATCTACGGCACGGCGTTCTATTCGCAGCAGGACCTCGAGCGCCACCTGACGCGGCTCGAGGAGGCGCGCAAGCGCGACCACCGCCGGCTCGGCCGCCAGCTCGACCTCGTCCACCTCTCGGAGGAGTCGGCGGGCTCGCCGTTCTGGCACCCGAAGGGAATGGTGATCTGGAATGCGCTCGAGGACCTGCGGCGGCGCGAGAACGAGAAGCGCGGCTACTCGGAAGTGAAGACGCCGCTCCTCTACGACGTGCAGACGTACATCACCTCGGGGCACTACGACAACTACAAGGAGAACATGTTCTTCGTCGACGTCGGCGAGGGCGAGCCGCGGATGGCCCTCAAGCCGATGAACTGCCCGGGGCACATGCTCCTGTTCGGCTCGGAGCTGCGCTCGTACCGCGACCTGCCGATCCGCTACGCGGAGTCGTCGACGCTGCACCGCAACGAGCCTGGCGGCACGCTCCACGGCCTTCTGCGCGTCCGTCACATCACGCAGGACGACGCGCACGTGTTCGTCGCCGAGGAGCAGATCCAGGACGAGATCGACGCGATGATCGACTTCGTCAACTTCCTCTACGACCAGTTCGGCGTCGTCCCGCGCGCGGAGTTGTCCACGCGCCCGGAGAAGCGTCTCGGCACCGACGAGGAGTGGGACCTCGCCGAAGGCGCGCTCGAGGCGGCGCTGAAGCGGCACGGGATGGAGTACGTGGTCAGCCCGGGCGAAGGCACGTTCTACGCGCCGAAGATCGACCTGCACATGACCGACGTGCTCGGACGCTCGTGGCAGATGGGGACGATCCAGGTCGACTACCACATGCCGCGCCAGTTCGGGCTCACGTACATGGGCGCCGACAACCGCGAGCACTCGCCGGTCGTGATCCACCGGGCGCTGCTCGGGTCGCTCGAGCGCTTCATCGGGATCCTGATCGAGCACTACGGCGGCGCGTTCCCGCTCTGGCTCGCGCCCGTCCAGGTGCGGCTGATCCCGGTCGGGGCGGACCACCGCGACGACGCCGACGCGCTCGCGGGCGAGCTGCGCGAGCTCGGCTACCGCGTCGACACCGACGACCGGGACGAGACGGTGGGCAAGCGGATCCGCGACGCCGAGCTGGAGAAAGTGCCGAAGGTGCTCGTCTACGGCGACAAGGAGTCCCGCGACTCGCTCGCGGTCCGCGACCGAGGTGGCGAGCAGGCCACGAGGAGCTTCGAGGAGCTCGTCGCGGAGCTTGCTACTCTGAGCTCCTGACCAAAGCAGGAGCGGACCCGTTCCTCACCCGGCGAGCCGAGGCTCAGCGCGGGTTCAACCGAGAATTTCGGGAGTCACGGGCCGCTGCTTGCAGCGGCTTTCGTCGTTGAGAAGGAGGAACACAAGAGCTTGGTGAACAGTCTGTGAGACCACGCCGCAGGTTCGCGCCGGAGCCACCGAGGCCGGCGAGAAACGATCTGGTCAACGAGAACATCCGGTCGGCGCAGGTGCGGCTGATCGACGAGGACGGCGCGCAGCTCGGGATCACTCCGACGAAGGAGGCGCTCGAGGTGGCGTGGGGCAAGAACCTCGACCTCGTCGTCGTGGCTGCCCAGGCCGATCCGCCCGTGGCGCGGGTGATGGACTACAGCAAGTACCGCTACGAGCAGGAACAGAAGGCGAAGCTCGCGCGGAAGCACCAACTCCAGGTCAACGTCAAGGAGATCAAGCTCAGACCGAAGATTGGCGTCCACGACTACGAGACGAAGAAGGGACACGTCGTCCGCTTCCTCAACCAGCGCGCGAAGGTGAAGGTGACGATCATGTTCCGGGGCCGCGAGACACAGCATCCGGAACGTGGGCGGGACCTGCTGATGCGGCTGTCCGAGGACGTCAAGGAGCTCGGGATGATCGAGCAGGCGCCGCTCCTCGAAGGCCGGAACATGACGATGCTGCTCTCACCGACGAAGACAGCAGGAGAGAAGACCAATGCCAAAGCAGAAGACACACAGCGGAGCGAAGAAGCGGTTCAAGCTCTCGGGGACGGGCAAGCTGCTGCGCCGCAAGGCGATGCAGAGCCACAACCTCGAGAAGAAGTCCGCCAAGCGTAGGCGCGCGTTCAGCCGCGACGTGCCGGTGTCCGCCGCTGACACGCCTCAGGTCAAGAAGATGTTCGGTGGAGGCAAGCCGTAATGCCGCGCGTCAAGCGTTCAGTCCACGCGCGCAAGAAGCGCCGCAAGGTGCTCGAGCAGGCGAGCGGCTACTGGGGGCTCAAGCACTCGAGCTACCGCCGCGCGAAGGAGCAGGTCGACCGCTCGCTCGTCTACGCCTACCGCGACCGCAAGACGAAGAAGCGCATGCTGCGGCGGCTCTGGATCATCCGGATCAACGCCGCCGCCCGCCAGAACGGGCTCTCCTACAACCAGTTCATCGCCGGGCTGAAGAAGGCGGACATCGAGCTCGACCGCAAGGTGCTCGCCGACCTCGCCGTCGCCGATCCCCCCGCGTTCGGCGCGATCGCCGAGCAGGCGAAGGCCGCGCTCGAGTCGTAGGCTCGCCGGCGGACGTCTTCGAGCGATTCGCGCGCGCTAGTCCGCCCGAGAGCGCGTCGCTCGTGCGGCGAGCCGCGGCGGACCCGCTCGTCCGCTCGCTGATTCCGGCGGACCCCTCGTGGGACGTCCCGCACCGGCTGCTCGCCGCGGTCGAGTACCTGGTCCTCGGCGCCGAGGTGCCCGACTATCGTGAGGCCGTCGAGCCGTGGGAGGCGTTCCGCGCAATCGTCGCCGAGCGGAGCGAGTGGGTCCGCGAGTTCGTGCGCGAGCGAACGATCCAGACCAACGAGCCACAACGCTGCTGGGCGCTGCTGCCCCTCTTCCTCACCGTCGCGCGAACGACGGAGAAGCCGCTCGATCTCCTCGAGCTCGGCTCGAGCGCCGGCCTGAACCTGCTCTGGGACCGGTACCGCTACGAGTACACAGGTGGGTCGTGGGGGCCGAGCGAGTCGCCGCTCCAGCTGCGCGGCGAGGAGCGTCGCGCCGTGCCCGGGGACCTGCTCGCAACCGAGGCCGTCGTCGCACGACGTCGGGGCATCGACGTCGCGCCCATCGACGCGACGACCGACGACGGGCTGCGGGTCCTCTGGTCGTTCGTGACGAGGCCGGAGTACCGCGAGCGCGTTCGCCGTGCGGCCGAGCTTCTGCGCGCAGAGCCGGTCGAGCTCGTTCGAGGGGACTACCTCGATGTGCTCCCGGAACTGCTCGCCGAGCGTGACGAGAGAACGCTGACGGTCGTCTTCCAGACGATCTCCACCATCTACCTTCCGACGGAGCGCGTCTTCCGTCTTCGTGAGCTCGTCGATGCTGCCGGCGCCCAGGCGCCGCTCGCGTGGATCTCGACGCCGACGCCCGAAGAGCACGGGCTGCGAGGGCGCCAGTATCCGCTCGAGCTCGCCCTCTGGCCGGGCGGGGAGCGGCGCCTCGTCGCAGAGATGCCGAACCACGGCGACTGGCTGGACTGGGCGCCGTGATCTCGTCGCACTCGAACGAGCGGCTCAAGCTCGTCCGCAAGCTCCGGACGCGGCGCTGGCGCGAGAAGCTGGGCCTGTTCGTCGTCGAGGGCGAGGACCTGGTCGACTCGGCCCGCGCTGCGGGCATCGAGCCCGTCGACCTGCTGGTCGCCGGCGAGACGGTGGCGCCCGAGCTGCTGGCCGAGCTTTCGACGCTCGCGCACCCGCCGCGCGTGCTCGGCGTCTACCGGCGCGACGACCTGCCGCGCGGCACGCGGCCGCTCGGGCTCGCGCTCTGGCGCGTGCACGACCCCGGGAATGTCGGAACACTGCTCCGCACGGCCGACGCGTTCGGCGCTTCCGTCGTGCTCTCGACCGGATGCGGCGACGCGACAGGCCCGAAGGCGCTGCGCGCGTCGATGGGCGCGATCTTCCGCGTCCCGACCGCGCCGTTCGAGGAGGCACCGCGGCCGCGCGTCGCGCTCGTCTCGCGCGGCGGGACGCCGCTGGCCGAGCTCGACCCCGGCGACGTGACGTTCGTGCTCGGGGCCGAGCGCGAAGCGCTCCCGGACGACGTGCTCCGGGACTGCGACGCGCTCGCGACGATCCCTCAGGCGGAGCAAGCGGACTCGCTCAACGTCGCTGCGGCCGGCGCGGTCGCGCTCTACGAATCCATCCGCGCTCGCCGCCCGTAGAGTCGGTACACACCTCTCAGGGGTGAGGAGTGGCCCTCCGGCGGGGGCGTCACCAGGCGCCCCCGCCGCCTCCGCCTCCGCCGCCTCCGCCGCCACCCGAGAAGCCGCCTCCGCCTCCGCCGCCGCCCGAGTTCGGCGGTGCGAGCGCGGAGCCGAAGCCCGAGGAGAGGTCTCCGATCCCGAGCGCGCTCGGGCCGCTGCCGAGGTCGCCGTTGGGGCTGATCCAGTAGATGGTGCTCGCCTGGTGCAGCGCCTCGGGCATGTGCAGGTGCGCGCCCTGGAGCACGCGCTCCGCGATCCCGAACGCGATCCCGTACACGAGGTAGCGCTCCCAGAGCTCGAGCGACGCGGCCGGCGCTTCGGCGAGGCGCGGAAAGTCCGTCAGGTACCGCCGGAAGGCATCCCAGCGCTCCGCCTCCAGCTGCGCATCCGGTCGGCGGCGCCGCCAGAGACGAACGGCGAACGCCGAGGTGCCCGCGACGGCGGCGTTGACGAACGAGCAGACACCGAGCGCCAGCAGCACGATGGCCTCCCACGTGGGCGCGACGCTCGAGTAGCGGCGGGTCCCGAGCATCCACAGCAGGACTCCGAGCAGGCCGAAGCCGATCGCGACGCCGAGCAGCGGGATCAGGCCGGCGTTGTTGAACCAGTCGCGCGCCGAGACCTCGTCGCCGACGTCGTCCTTGAACTCCTTGAAGCGCTTGGAGTTGACCTCGCGGTCGTCCTCGATCCGCTCGCGGAACAGGGAGAGGCGCTCGGCGCCCCCGTCGAGGACGTCGTCGACGACCTCGACGACGGAGCTCTCGTAGGGCGTCAGCGTCGACCGCCTCGCCTCGCGAGAGCTCGAGGTCGGCGATGTCTTCGCTTCGGAGCCCTCCCCAGACGTCGCGCTCCGTCGTGACGGGCTCGGCCTGGTAGTGGCCGCGGCGGATCAGGTCGAACAGCGTCGCCGTGAACTCGTTCGAGCCGACCATCGTCCGCTGAGCAACGAGCGAGGGTACGAGCGCGGGCTCGAGCTCGGTCGGCGGCTCCTGCTCGTACTCGCGGTCGTAGCCGACGTCGAGCTCGCGGCCGTAGCGCCTGTGCACGAAGAGCACGAGGCCGATCGCCGGGACGAGCGCGAGCAGCGCGAGCAGCGCGAGCGTGCGCGGCAGCCGGTCGACCGCGTCATCGATCTTCTCGCGGCTCTCCGCGTACTCCTGGGCGGCGCTCGTCTCATCCTCGACGATCGCTTCGAACGCCGTGCCTTCGCGGACGGTCGCGCCCGCCGTGGAGGAGAGGTACTCGCGCGGAAACAGGACTCGCGCCTCGACGAACTCACCGGGCGGGACGTCGAGCGCGCGAACGTGCACCGTCCGGTCGTCGATCGTGACGTCGCCGCGCACGGTCACCGGGTGCCCCCAGGCACGGCTGACCGGCCCCTGTGCATTGATCGTCGCGGTCAACCGGTCGAGCGCGACCTCCCACTCGTCGCCCCAGAGCCGCACGTTGACGTCGACGACGTCGTCGTAGGCGATCGTCACGCCGGTCAGGCGATAGGAGACGACGAACGTGCGCGTCTCGTTCGACGCGCGGTAATGCCAGACGATCCGGACGCCGTCGCCGGTCTCCTCGGTGCCGAAGGTCCCCGGCGGGGACGAGCAGCCGAGCTCCGTGCAGCCTCCCGGGCGGTACTGCGTCTGCCCCTCGAGCACCTGCACGCCGTTGATCCGTTCGCCCTCGCGCAGCGGGACGTCCCGGTAGGCGCCGCTGAAGTCGCCGTCGTAGGAGAACGTGATCCGCTCGCCGATCTCGAGCGTTCCGTCGCTCTCGACGTTGACGCCGATATCGGCATCGGGGAGCGTGAACGATTTCGCCTGCGCCGGTGCCGCGACGACGAGCGCCGCGAGCGCGGCGATCAGAACTGCACGCGTGGTGCCTCCCGCACGGGTTCCTCGATCTCGAAGAACGGCTTCTCCTCGAAGCCGAACATCCCGGCGACGAGGTTCGTCGGGATCGTCTCGCGCGCGTTCTCGTACGTGAGCACGGTGTCGTTGTAGACCTGCCGCGCGACGCGGATCTTGTCCTCGGTGTCCTCGAGCTGCGCCTGGAGCTGCTGGAAGTTCTCGCTCGCGCGCAGCTCCGGATAGTCCTCCGCGACCGCGAAGAGCCGGCCGATCGCGGCCGTGAGCACGTTCTCCGCCTGCGCCTGCTCCTCGACCGTCCCGGCCTCCTGCGCGCGCGTCCGGGCCTTCGTGACCTCCTCGAACGTCGCCCGCTCGTGCTGCGCGTAGCCCTTCACCGTCTCGACGAGGTTCGGGATCAGGTCGTAGCGGCGGCGGAGCTGGACGTCGACCTGCGCCCAGGCGTTGTCGACGCGGTTCCGCAGCCGGACGAGCCTGTTGTAGAGGACGACGAGCGCGAGCCCGAGCAGGACGGCGACCGCGATGCCGATGACGACCCAGGTCACGGGTGCGAGCTTACTCGGCCCGACGAGCGATCCACATGGAGTCCTCGCCGCCGCGGTAGGGCCTGCCGTCGAACCAGCCGTAATGGGCCTCGACCTCGAAGCCGGCGCGCTCGATCAGGGAGAGCCACTCGTCCGGCGAGAGCCAGGCGAGCTCCATCGTCGTCGCTCCGGACACGCCGCGCACCGAGAGCGTCAGCCGGCGTCGTTCGGGGTCCCAGAACGCCTTCTCCTCGATCCCCGGCTCCCGGGCGAGCCACCTGTCGTGCGTGTCGGCGATGTCGTCCGCACCCGGCGCGAAGACGTCGAACGCCAGCCGGCCGCCCGGGCTCAGCAGCTCCCGGGCGGCCCGCAGCGCGCGCAGGCGCTCGTCGTCGGTGTGCAGGTGCAGATAGGCGCGGAACGGACACGTGACGAGCGCGACGCGCTCTCGCACCGGCGGATCCGCGAGGTCCCCGACCCGCAGGTCGACGAGGTGGGCTACCCCGGCCGTCGCGGCGGCCTCTGCGCAGACCTCGAGCATGGCGCGCGACGAGTCGACGCCGATCACCTGCACGCCGGCGGCCGCCGTCGGGATCGCGATCCGCCCGGTGCCGACGCCGAGCTCGACGACGGGCCCGCCGGCCCGGCGTGCGAGGTCGACGTAGAAGCCGATGTCCTCGACCACGCTCCTCGACCACGGGTCGTACAGCCGGGCGATCGCGTCGTACTTGCTGGGAGTTCCGCTCATGATGGGGCCTCGTCGCCGGGGTGCGATGCGTGGTGCGAGGCAAGGACGCAGGGAGCGTTCGTATCCGGAGTGATACGGGCGCGACTGAGGACGCCGCATCGCGCCGCGCAGCGCGGCCCGGCGGCACAGCGCCTCATCGTGAGTGGGACTCCTGAGGCTTCCGGGTGACGAAGACGTACTCGCGGCTCTCGTCCGTGAACGGCTCTCGCTCGAACCCGCCGTAGAGCACCTCGAGCTCGAGCCCGGCGACGTCGATCAGGCCGAGCCACTCGTTCCTCGTCGCCCACCAGAGCGACGAGGTCGCGCCGCCGTCGAGCACGAGGTCGATGCGGTTGTCCCCGACGGCGTAGCGGACCGTGTGCGGGACGGGCTCCTCGTGACGCCGGCCGTCGAGGCGCGCCGCGATCGCGTGGTCGAACGCGAACGCGTTCCAGGCGAACCGTCCGCCCGGCCGGAGCGAGTCGGCGACGCGCTCGAAGACGCGCCGCCGGTCGCCCCAAGTGCGCAGGTGGAGGAGCGAGCGGAACGGGCAGTAGATCAGCGCCGCGGGCTGGTCGAGCTCGAGCTCGCGAATGTCGCCGAGCCGCAGGTCGAGGTCGGCTCCGGTGGAACGAGCCTGCTCGAGCATCGCGGGCGAGGAGTCGATCCCGATCACCGTGCGCCCGAGCGCGCGCGCGACCGGCGCCGCCACCCTGGCCGAGCCGACCGCGAGCTCGACGACGGGTCCGTCGGCCTCGCGGGCGAGCGCGACGTAGAACGTGATGTCCGCGGTCATCGCGGCCGACCACTCGTCGTACCGGTCGGCGAAGGCCTCGTCCCAGCTCATCCCGCTATTCTCCGTCCGATGACCCGACGCGCGCAGCTGTTTCTGTCGCCCCGGCTCGAGACCGGGGCGTCGCGCTAGCGCGGTCGTTCCTCACTTCTCGGGCCGGGGCGTTCCCCGCCGATCGTCGCCCGTGAGAGGAGGAGCATGAGCACCGGAAAACCCACTACAGTCGCCGCCGTGGACGCCGGGGCGCTCGAACGCGCTGCGCTGGGCGCGATCGCCGGCGCCGCGACGGCCGCCGAGCTCGACGAGGCGCGCGTCCGGTACCTGGGCCGCAAGAGCGAGCTCAAGCTCGCGCTCCGTGACGTCCGCGACCGCGGGACGGGGATGGCGCTGAACGCGCTCCGGGCCCGGCTCGAAGAGGCGGTCGAGGCGCGTCGCCTCGAGCTCGAGCGGCCGGCCGTCGACGAGGAGTTCGACCCGACGCTCCCGGGCACCGAGTTGCACCGCGGGACGCTGCACCTGCTCACGCAGTCCCGCCGCCGGATCGAGGACATCTTCATCGGCATGGGGTACACCGTCTACGACGGCCGCGAGGTCGACACCGCCTACTACAACTTCGAGGCGCTGAACACGCCCGAGGCGCACCCCTCGCGCGATCCCCGCGACACGTTCTACGTCGACGACGACACGCTTCTGCGGACGCACACGTCGCCGTCGCAGATCCGGGCGATGCTCGCGCAGGAACCTCCGATCTACCTCGTCTCGCTCGGGCGCGTATACCGGCGCGACACCGTCGACGCCACCCACACGCCGATCTTCCACCAGGTCGAGGCGCTCGTCGTCGATCGCCACATCACGCTCGCCGACCTGCGCGGGACGGTCGAGACGTTCGCGAGCGCGGTCTTCGGCGGGATCCGGCAGGTGCGCATGCGGACGGGCTTCTTCCCGTTCACGGAGCCCTCGGTCGAGTTCGACGTCACCTGCTACATGTGCGACGGATCGGGCTGTGCGGTCTGCAAGCGGTCCGGGTGGGTCGAGATGGGCGGGGCCGGCGAGGTCGATCCCGCGGTGCTCGAGGCGGTGCGCTACGACCCGGAGCAGTGGCAGGGCTTCGCGTTCGGGCTCGGGATCGACCGCATCGCCTCCGCGCGCCACGCCGTGCCGGACCTGCGCCTGTACTGGGACAACGACATCCGCTTTCCTAGCCCAGTTCTGATGAAGGTCCCCGTCAGCTGGCTGCGCGAGTACGTCGACTTCGACCTCCCGGTCGAGGAGCTCGCGCGCGCGCTCGTGTTCGCGAGCTGCGAGGTCGACCGGATCGTCCGGCGCGGGGTCTCCGGCGAGGACGACAACCTCGAGCGCTTCCTCGTCGGCAAGGTGCTCGAGGCGGGCAAGCACCCGAACGCCGACCGGCTCCAGCTCTGCCAGGTCGACGTGGGCGAGGGCGCGCCGCGCCAGATCGTCTGCGGTGCGTGGAACTTCGGTGCGGGCGCGACGGTGGCCGTCGCGCTCCCGGGCGCGCTGCTGCCCGGCGCCGACGCGCCCCTCACCGAGGCGAAGCTGCGCGGCGAGGTCTCGCGCGGGATGATCCTCTCGGAGCGCGAGCTCGAGCTCGGCGTCGACCACACCGGCATCCTCGTCCTCGACGAGACGACCCCGGGGACGCCGCTTGCCGAGGTCCTCCCGCTCGCCGACGACGTCCTCGAGATCGAGACGGGCTTCAACCGGCCGGACCTGACGAGCGTCTACGGGATCGCGCGCGAGGTCGCCGCGCTGACGGGCGGGACGCTGGCTGCGCCGCCCGGCGTCGAGCCCGAGCTCGCGGCGAGCGAGCAGGTCGACGTCCGCGTCGAGGACTTCGACGGCTGTCCGCGCTACGTCGGGCGGACGTTCTCGGGCGCGAAGGTCGCGCCGTCGCCCGTGTGGCTGCGCGCGCGGCTGACGGGCGCCGGGATGCGGCCGATCTCGAACGTCGTCGACGTGACGAACTACGTCATGCTCACGTTCGGCTCGCCGCTGCACGCCTTCGACCGCGCGCTGCTGGCCGAGGAACGGATCGTCGTTCGCCGGGCTCGCGAGCGCGAGCTCATCCGCACGCTCGACGGCACGGAACGCGAGCTCGACCCCGCCGACCTCGTGATCGCCGACGCCGAGCGGCCGGTTGCGGTCGCCGGGATCATGGGCGGGGAGGACAGCGAGGTCGGTCCGGAGACGTCCGAGCTCCTGCTCGAGGCGGCGAACTTCGACCCGTTGACCGTGCTCCGGACCTCACGGCGGCTCCGGCTGCGCACGGAGTCGTCCACCCGCTGGGAGAAGGGCGTCGACCCGCACGCGGCGGCGCAGGCGGCCACGTACGCGACGCAGCTGTTCGTCGAGCTCGCAGGGGCTTCGTGGACCGGGACGACCGACGTCGAGGACGGGCTGCCCGCTCGACCCGTCGTCCGCCTGCGGCCCGAGCTCGTCGAGCGCCTGGTGGGCATCGACGTCTCGCTCGAGGAGCAGCACGGGCGGCTCCGGTCGCTCGGGTTCGAGGTCGACGGGGAGGAGGTGACCGTGCCGACGTGGCGCGCGCGGGACGTCACCCGGCCGGTCGACCTGGTCGAGGAGGTCGCGCGCTTCCGCCTCGCGGAGGTGCCGCCGACGCTCCCGAGCCGGGAGGCGATCGCCGCGCAGCTGACGAGGGAGCAGCGGCTGCGCCGGCAGGTCGAGGACGTCTTCGCCGGCGCGGGCTTCCACGAGGCGTACACGTGGACGCTCGTCCCCCCCGGCGAGGGGCGGATCGAGCTCCAGGAGCCGCTCTCGGCCGAGATGGCGGCGCTCCGCACGCACCTCGAGCTCGGTCTCGTGGAGTCGGCGGAACGCAACCGCAACGCCGGCGTCGAGCGGGTCGCGTTGTTCGAGGTGGCGCGGGTCTTCCTCCCGACCGGCGGGCAGCTGCCCGAGGAGCCGTGGCACGTGGCCGCGATCACCGACGACGGCTTCTTCGGCGCGAAGGGTGCGGCCGAGACGCTCTACCGGGCGCTCCACGTCGAGCCGGACTTCGAGCCCGGCACGGGCCGTGAGGCGCGCACCGCTGAGGGAGCCGTGCGCGAGCTCCCCGGCGGCTGGGGCTACCTCGAGCTCGACCTCGACGCGCTCTTCGAGCGCGTCGTCGACCTCCCCGTCTACGAGGACGTGATCACGTACCCGGCCCTGAAGCAGGACCTTGCCTTCGTGGTCGAGGAGCACGTGCGCGCCGGCGAGCTCGTGGCCGAGGCGAAGCGAGCCGTGGGCGCCGAGCTGCGCGAGATGCGGCCCTTCGACGTCTACCGCGGCGACCAGGTCGTGCCGGGCAAGAAGTCGATCGCGTTCGCGGTCAGCTTCCAGTCGCCCGAGCGGACGCTGACTGACGCCGAGGCCGCGGAGCTCCGGGGCCGGATCGTGGAGGCGCTCTCGACGAAGTTCGGCGCCGTTCTGCGAGCATGACAATCCGTTCGGGGAGGTTCCTCGTAGATCGGACCATGCCCAGCCGTCTCGTCACCATCCTCGTCTGCGCCTTCGCTGCGCTCGCCTCACCCTCAGCTGCGCACGCTGTCGACCTGTTCGGCACGGTCGGCCCAGACTTCACGATCTCGCTCCGCAATGCCCAGGGGGCGGTCGTCACGCAGCTCGACCCAGGTGAGTACCGGGTCATCGTCGACGACCGCTCGGACTTCCACAACTTCCACCTCTCGGGGCCGGGTGTCAACGTGACCACGACGGTGGAGGAGATCGGCCAGGTGACGTGGACGGTCACGTTCGTCGAGGGGAGGTACTCGTACGTCTGCGACCCGCACGCGAACGACATGGCCGGCCAGTTCACCGTCGGGAACCCGCCGCCGTTGCCGACGCCGCCACAGCGGCAGCGGCTCGTCGCGACGGTCGGGCCCGGGAACACGATCGCGCTGACGCAGAACGGCCGCCGGGTCACGACGCTCACCGCCGGCGCATATTCCATCGTCGTGCGCGACCGCTCGCGCGTCCGCAACTTCCACCTGATCGGCCCCGGGGTGAACCGCAAGACCGGCGTCGCGCGCAGGGGAACGTTCACGTGGAACCTCACGCTGCGCGTCGGGGCCCACCGCTTCGTCTCGGACCCGCAGGCGCGCCGCCTACGCGGCACCTTCCACGTGCATTAGCGGCTAGCGAGTGCGCCTTGCGTGGTCGATCAGGCCCGCGCGCGGCCCGCCCGAGGCGTGGATGTCGGCCTGCCGGTCGAGCTCCGAGTTCAGCTCCGCCCCGAAGAGCAGCGCCATCGCGGAGTAGTTCAGCCAGAGCAGGAGGATGATCCCGCCGGCGAGCGAGCCGTACGTCTTGTCGTACGAGTCCGAGAAGCTCGTGTAGAGCGCGAACAACCCCGAGAGCACGAGCCACAGCACCGCGCCGAGGAGCGAGCCGGGCGTCACCCACCTCCAGTTGCGCTGGTCGGCGTTCGGCGCGAGGAAATAGACGATCGCGAAGAAGACGAGGACGCCGACGAACGCGAGCGGCCAGCGGAGCAGCCCCCAGATCCAGCTCCAGGCCGAGCCGAGGTTGGCCTTGTCTGCGATCGCCTCGCCCAGCGGGCCGCCGAAGACGATCAGCAGGAAGAGCGCCGCGGTCGTGAAGCCGCTCGCGAACACGAGCAGGATCGCGTAGATCCGCACCTTCCAGAACGGTCGGGTCTCCACCCGGTCGTAGGCGCGGTTGACCGACTTGATCACCGAGTTCATCGCGCCGCTGGCCGCCCAGACGGCGACGAACAGCCCGATCACGAACGCGACGGTCGAGGTGCTCTTGTTGCCTGCGGCCGTCTCTTCCGCGAGCTCGACCGCGTCGATCACCGCACCTGGCGCGACGGTGCCCAGGAACTCCTTCAGCTCTTCGAACGCGCCGATCAGCCCGAGCAGGCCGACCATCAGGATCACGCTCGGGAAGAACGCGAGCAGGGAGCTGAACGCGACCTGCTGCGACAGCCCCATGCAGTCGTCCGCGAGGAACTGCTTGCCCGTGCGCTTGAGGGCCTGGAGCCACTCGCGCGGCGACAGCCGGTGCGGGCCAGAGGGAACCCGCCCGACGTCAGCGAGGGGACGCTCAGCCGCGGTCGACAAGCGTGAAGCGCCCGGCTCTTGCCTTCGTTCTCCCTTCGCGGCTATGCCTGGCCAGGAGGCGCATCGTCGCGCCGATCCCGCCCGCGAAGAAGAAGCCGGCGCCGGCCGCGCCGGCAGCGATCGCGGGCAGCTTCGCGCGCATCATTGCCGTCACGTCTGCGGCCTCGCGCAGCTGCTCGACGGCGGTGGCGAGTTGCTCGCGCTCCGCCTCGATCTCGCGGCGCACGTCCGCCATCGTGCGGGTCGTGTTCGTAGCCATCAGCTCTTCAACGCCGCCGTCGTCATCTTCGCCTCCTCGATCGCCTGTTTCGGCACCGGCGGCGTCCCCTTCTTGATCGAGCGCTGCGCGAGCAGGCCGAGCACCGCGGTGAGCACCACCAGGAAGAGAGCCACGATCAGGAGCGCCAGCCAGGTGTCGAGGAACGTCGCCAGACCGGCCGCGGCGGTCGCGAGCAGGAAGCCGAGCGCGAAAAGCCCGAACACAGCCGCGCCGACCGCGAGCCCGATGCCGATTCCAAGCGCCGCGACCTTGTTCTTCAGCTCGAGCGACGCCAGCTCGAGCTCGAGGCGGACGAGCGCGCTCGCGCGCTCCGACACCTCCTTGACGGCGGCGCCGAGGCCGACGCTGCCGTTCGCGCTAGCCCCGCGGGTAGGCATGGCCTGTCCAGTCGAGGGCTTTGGCTGCCAGGACGCCGGCCGCGAGCGCCGCCCCGACCACGAGCCACGGGCTCGGGCCGCTGCGTCGCCGCGGGCGTTTGCCGAGCTGCGGGCCGGCGGGCGCGCGGCGCGGCTCGCCCGGCGGCTCGTTCGTCGGCATGTCGCCCTTCGCTCGCGCGGCCATCAAGCTGGGCTTGAGCTTACGCAGGAACGCGGCGTCGTCGGCGAGCTCGTCCGACAGCTTCGCCTTCACGCCTCCCTGGGCGGCCGTGCGCTCGGAGAGCCGCTCGAGCTTGTCGGCGCCGCGGTCGACCAGCTGGTCGGCCTTGGTCGTCACTTCTTGATCGGCGGTTGCTCGCCGGTCGCGACCCGCCAGATCTGTGAGGCGGCGCGGCGCGAGGCCATCGTCGCGAGGGCCCCGAGCGCGGCGTAGAGGCCGGTCCACATGAGCTTGCGCAGCATGAGCCGGTCCTATCCGGCCCCGGAGCGACACAAACGTGGTGAGTGCGTTTCGAGTGGGCGCACGGCCGGTCAGGCACCGGTAGAAAATGCATCCGTATGCAGAACGAGGCGTCGCCCGGCAAGGCGGAACGGCAGCGCCTGATCGCGAGCCTCGTCACCCGGAAGCGAATCGGCACGCAGTTCGAGCTCCTGGCGGCGCTGGCCGAGGCGGGCTGCCACGTGACCCAGGCGACGGTCTCCCGCGATCTCCGCGAGCTCCGGCTCGAGAAGACGCACGACCCGCTCGGACGACCGCGTTACGTCCTGCCAGACGCGCGGCGCACCGATCCCGCGGAGGCGCTCGCGCGCGTCCTCGCCGAGTTCGGCCGCAGCGCGCGCGCGGCGCAGAACATCGTCGTCGTCCACTCCGAGCTCGGCTCCGCGCCGGCGATCGCCCGCGCGCTCGACCGTGTCGAGCACGAGCTGATCGTCGGCACGCTCGCCGGCGACGACACGTGCCTCGTGATCGCAAAGAACGCACGCGACGCCACGGCGCTGGCGCGAGAGCTGGCTGCCGCTCTCGGCTAGGGCGCTAGGAAGCGCTCGCTGGGGGGCGGCTCGTCGTACTCGTCGAGCCGTTCGAAGTCGTCCTTGGCGAGGTCGAGCGCGACGCGCCCCTCGACGATCACGCCGACGCGCTCCGAGGCGACGTACTTCGGCTTCTTCAGCAGGCCCGTCGAGACGGAGAGCCCGTCGAAGATGTCGGCGTTCGTGTCGCCGATCACCTCCTGTACCTCGCCGAGCCGCTCGCCGTCGCTGCCGACGACCTCCCAGCCCGTTTCGATCACGAGCCACGCGACGGGGTCGGCCATCAGACGCTCTTCCCGCCGACGTACCACACCGGTCCCTGCGTGCTCCACGGCTGCGTGTCGGAGAGCGCGCGCAGGATCCGCGCCTCCCCACGGATCCCTTCCTCGTCCATCCGCTGGAGGCAGCGGCGCACCATCTCCGGCGCCGCGCCGTACCCGAATCTGCGCGCGCAGCGGAAGCGGAAGCCCGGCTCGTCGCCGTAGCGCGCAGGGTTCGTCGGCGCCATCAGCAGGGCAGCGCGCTCGAGGTGGTCGCTCGACGTCAGCTCGAGCTCGGCGTACACGTCGCTCCAGTCGGACGGGAGACCCGCGACGGCCGCGTCCCACGCCGCGGTCAGCGTCGCCCGCTTCGTCTCGGGCACGGGTTCGGCGCGGTCGCTCGACACGAGCGCGAGCTCGCCGCCCAGGCGCTGCCGGTCGATTCGCTTGAGCGCCCGTGCGACTGCGTCCGGCCCCTGGCCCGCGCCGCGTCGCGTCGTGTGGAAGCGGACGGTCTCGTCGTGTCGTCCAGGGTTGATGCCGCCGAGCGCGGCGGCCGCGCGGGCGGCGCGGGCGGCGTCGCCGAAACGCAGCGTGAAGCGAGCATCGCCCCAGTCGTCGGGCAGCTGCCGCAGCGACGCGCGGAAGTCGTCGGCAAGTGCCAAGGGGGGCAGCGTACACTGGCGCCCGTGGCGAAAGTCGAGGCCAGGAAGGGGTTGAGCGAGGACCGGCTGCGCGACTTTCTACGCGAGATGCTGCTGATCCGGCGCTTCGAGGAGAAGGTCGAAGAGCGCTTCCGCGCGGGCGAGCTGCCGGGCTTCCTGCACGTCGCGATCGGCCAGGAGGCCGTCGCGGTCGGCGTCTGCGCGGCGCTCGAAGAGGAAGACGTAATCGCGTCGACGCACCGTGCCCACGGCCACACCCTGGCGCGCGGAACCTCCCCGAACGCGTTGATGGCGGAGCTGTACGGGAAGCTCGAAGGCTGCTCGCGCGGCTACGGCGGCTCGATGCATCTCTACGACGTCGAGCGCGGCAACCTCGGGGCGAACGCCGTGGTCGGCGGCGGGTTGCCGGCGATCGTCGGCGCGGCACTCGCGTTCAAGTTCCGCGACGAGTCGCGCGTCGCCCTCGCGTTCTTCGGGGACGGCGCGACCAACATCGGCACGTTCCACGAGTCGCTCAACCTCGCGCAGCTCTGGCAGGTGCCGGCGGTCTTCTGCCTCGAGAACAACTGGTGGGCGGAATCGACGCCGAACAAGCAGCACTCCCCGATCACCGACTTCACGCAGCGCGCGGTCGCGTACGGGATGCATTCGCTCAAGGTCGACGGCCAGGACATCGAAGCCGTCTACGAGGCCGCCTCGAACGCGATCGAGCACGCGCGCGGCGGGGAGGGGCCGGTGCTGCTCGTCTGCGACACGTTCCGGCTCGTCGGCCACTACGTCGGCGATCCACAGGTGTACCGCCCGAAGGGCGAGCTCCAGGACCTGCGCGAGACGCAGGACCCGATCACGAAGCTGCGCGAGCGCCTCAGCGTTCCCGACGCGGACTGGGAGCAGCTCGACCAGGAGGTGACCCAGGAGGTCGAGGAGTCGGTCGAGTTCGCGAAGAACGGGACCGACCCCGCCCCCGAGGACGCGCTCAAGAACATCTATGCCTGAGCTCACCTACCGCGAGGCCGTCCGCGACACGCTCGCGACCGCGATGCGCGAGGACTCCGACGTCTTCATCATGGGCGAGGACATCGCCGAGATGGGCGGCTCGATGGGCGTCACGCACGGGTTGCTCGACGAGTTCGGCCCCGAGCGCGTGCGCAACACACCGATCTCGGAGATGGCGATCGTCGGCGCGGGCATCGGCGCCGCGATGCAGGGCATGCGCCCGGTCGTCGAGATCATGTACGAGGACTTCCTCACGCTCTCGACCGAGCAGATCGTCAACCAGGCCGCGAAGCACCGGTACATGTCGGGCGGACAGCTGAAGGTGCCGCTGACGATCCGCACGCAGGGCGGCGCGGGCTGGTCGCCGGGCGCGCAGCACGCGCAGCAGCTCGAAGCCTGGTTCGTGCACATCCCGGGGTTGAAGGTCGTGTTCCCGTCGACACCGACCGACGTGCGCGGGCTGCTCTGGTCGGCGATCTACGACGACAACCCGGTGATCGTCTTCGAGCACCGCCTCCTGTACCCGGTCAAGGAGGAGGTCCCCGAGAAGCTCGAGCCGATCCCGCTCGGCGAGGCGCGAATCGTCCGCGAGGGCGAGGACGTGACGGTGATCGCGACGGGCCCGATGGTGCACCGCTCGGTCGAGGCCGCTCTCGAGGCGGAGAAGAACGGCGTCTCCGTCGAGATCGTCGACCCGCGCTCCCTCCAGCCGCTCGACGAAGAGGCGCTCGTCGAGTCGGTCAAGAAGACGAACCGCTGCGTCGTCACGCACGAGGCGGTCACGCGCATGGGCTTCGGCGCCGAGGTCGCGGCGGTGATCCAGTACCAGGCGTTCGACTGGCTGGACGCGCCGATCGAGCGCGTCGGCGCGAAGTTCGCGCCGCTCGCGTTCGCGCCCGTGATGGAGCAGTTCATCGTCCCGAGCGCCGAGCACGTGCTCGAAGCGATCTACAGGACCGTCGGGAGAAATGGCGACTGAGATCAAGCTCCCGCGGCTCGGGCAGGGGATGGAGTCGGGGACGATCGTCAAGTGGCTGAAGAGCGAGGGCGACGCGGTCGAGAAGGGCGAGCCGCTCTACGAGCTCGACACGGACAAGGTCACGCAGGAGGTCGAGGCCGACGCCTCGGGCGTGCTCCTGAAGATCGCCGTGCAGGAGGGCGAGGTGCCCGTCGGCCAAACGGTCGCCGTGATCGGCGAGCAGGGCGAAGAAGTCGCCTCCGAGGCTGACGCATCGGCGGCGAAGGAGGAACCGCAGACCGAAGGTTCGCGAGCTCCGGCGCGGGACGAGGAACGCGAGCGCGGCGCACGAGCTTCGGCGGACAACGGTCCTCCTCCGTCGACGCGAAGCACCGACGGAGGAACCAGGATCAAGGCCTCGCCGCTCGCGCGGAGGATCGCGCGCGAGCGCGGCGTCGATCTCGCCCAGCTGCGCGGCACCGGCCCGGAGGGGCGGATCGTCGCCGAGGACGTCGAGCGCGCCGAAGCAGCGCCGGCCGCAGCGGCGCCGGCAGCCGCCGTCCCGGCCGGCGAGGTCGAGGTCGTTCCGCTCACGTCGATCCGCCGCACGATCGCGCGGCGGCTGACCGAGGCGTGGACGGTCCCCGTCTTCCAGCTCACGATCGACGTCGACATGGAGCGCGCCGTCGCGCTCCGCGAGCAGCTGGTGGAGCGCGCCGGCGAGGGCGCCAAGCCGACGCTCTCGGACGTGCTCACCAAGGTCTGCGCGGTCGCGCTGATGCGGAACCGCGCGGTCAACGCGCACTTCGCCGAGGAGGGGATCAAGCGCTTCCCGGTCGCGAACGTCGGCATCGCCGTGGCGGCGCCGCAGGGGCTCGTCGTCCCGGTGATCCGCAACGCGCAGGCGCTCACGATCCAGGAGATCGCGAACGCGCGCGCCGAGGTCGTCGGCCGGGCGCGCGACAACAAGCTGCGACAGGGCGACCTCGACGACGGCACCTTCACGATCTCGAACCTCGGCATGTTCGGTGTGCAGCAGTTCGTCGCCGTGCTCAACCCGCCCCAGGCCGCGATCCTCGCGGTCGGGTCGGTGGAGGAACGGCCGGCGGTCCGCGGCGGCGAGCTCGTCGCACGACCGCTGATGACCGTGACCCTGACCTGCGACCACCGCACGGTCGACGGCGCCGACGGCGCACGCTTCCTCGAGGACGTGAAGGCGTTCCTCGAGGAGCCGGGGCTCGCGTTGTGACGGTCTGGTACTCGGTCCGCGACCTCGACGCCGCGCGTCAGTTCTACCGGGACAAGCTCGGGTTCACGGAGATGTTCTACGACGCGGACGGCGGCTGGTCGCGGCTCGAGCGCAACGGCGCCGAGATCGCGCTCACGACCGGCGACCCCGAGAGCGACGGCGACGCGGTGGCCCACGTCGAGGTCGACGACGTCAAATCGGAGGCCGAGCGGCTCCGCGCCGACGGCGTCGACGTCGGGATCGTCGTCGAGCTGCACGGCGAGATGCGCCTGCTCGAGATCGTCGACCCCGACGGCAACCGGATCGAGCTCGGCGAGGACGTCTCGCAGACCGAATGATCCGCGAAGGGGGCCAGCAGGACGTCCGCTTCCTCCGCGACATGCTGCGGCACGCCTACTACTGGCGCTCCCGCGACACCGACACGCCGATCACGCGCTACGTGAACGCCTGGGGCCGCGGTGGCGACCGCTGCCTGATCGCGATCGACGACTTCCATCCGGTCGGCGCCGCGTGGTACCGGCTCTACTCGACCGACGAGCCCGGTTTCGGCTTCGTCGACGAGCAGACGCCCGAGCTGACGATCGGGGTCGTCCCCTCTCGCCGCGGCAAGGGCATCGGCAAGGGCCTCCTCGACGCCCTGCTTGCTCGGGCGCCGCAAGGACGGCTTCGGCCGGCTCAGCCTCTCGGTCGAGAAGACGAACCCCGCCGTGCACCTGTACGAAAGCCGCGGCTTCCGCACGGTCCACGGCGACGGTGACCTCGTGATGGTGGCCGAGCTGGGGGAATAGCCCGTCCTGGCACTCCGTTCGTACTAGGTACACTTTCGATACCTACTACGTCTGGAGCCAAGTGACGAAGCTGTTGCTGATCCCGCTGGAGGACTCGGTCGTCTTCCCGCACATGACCGTGACGCTCACGGTCGACACCGCGGACGAGGAGCGCGTGCTGCTCGTCCCCAATCACGAGAACGAGTACGCCTCGGTCGGAACGGTGGCCGAGGTGGTTGAGCACATGCGTCTTCCCGGGGGCGGCCGGGCCGTCGTCCTCAACGGCCTCCACCGCGGCGTCCTCGGCGCTGCAGAGAGCGACACGCAGGGGCAGCTGCAGGTCGAGGTCGAGGAGCGGCCCGACGGCGAGGAGTGGGATGCCCGTCTGCGCGAGCTCGGCACCGAATACCGCGCGATCGTCGAGGAGATCCTCGAGCACCGTGGGGACGACGGCCGCGTGGCCGCGTTCCTGCGCGCGATCAGCGACCCGGGCGCGCTCGCGGACACCGTCGGCTACTCGCCCAACATCGACTTCGAGCGCAAGGTCGAGCTGCTCGAGACGCTCGACCTGCGTGAGCGGCTCGAGCTGGCCGTCGAGCTGCAGCGCGAGGTGCTCGCGACGCTGCAGATCCGGCGGCGCATCCGCGAGGACGTCGAGGAGGGCGCGCAGAAGCAGCAGCGCGAGTACATCCTCCGGCGCCAGATGGACTCGATCCGCAAGGAGCTCGGGGACGACGACGCATCGGTGGTCGAGGAGTACCGGCAGAAGCTCGCGGAGCTGGAGCTGCCCGAGCACGTTCGCGAGCAGGCCGAGCGCGAGCTCGCCCGCTTCGAGCGGATGGGCGAACAGGGACCCGAGTCGCAGATGATCCGCACGTACCTCGACTGGCTGTTCGCGGTGCCGTGGGGCAAAACGTCGGAGGAGCGGCTCGACCCCGCGTACGCGCGCGAGGTCCTCGACGCCGACCACCACGGGCTCAAGGACGTGAAGGACCGCATCGTCGAGTACCTCGCCGTGCGCAAGCTTCGCGAGGAGCGCGGGATCGAGGAGGACAAGCGCTCGGGTGCGATCCTGACGCTGATCGGTCCGCCTGGCACCGGGAAGACGTCGATCGGCGAGTCCGTCGCGCGCGCGCTGAACCGTGAGTTCGTGCGCATGTCGCTCGGCGGCATCCGCGACGAGGCCGAGATCCGCGGTCATCGGCGCACGTACATCGGTGCGCTGCCGGGGCGGCTCGTGCGCGCACTGCGCGACGCCGGGACGATGAACCCGGTGATCCTGCTCGACGAGGTCGACAAGGTCGGCGCCGACTGGCGCGGCGATCCTTCCGCCGCCCTGCTCGAGGTGCTCGACCCCGCGCAGAACCACTCGTTCCGCGACCACTACCTCGACGTCGAGCTCGACCTCTCGCAGGTCGTCTTCATCGCGACCGCGAACATCGCCGACACCATCCCGCAGCCGCTGCTCGACCGGATGGAGGTGATCCGCTTCGACGGCTACACGGTCGACGAGAAGGTCGCGATCGCGCGTGGCTACCTGTGGCCGCGCCAGCGGGACCGGAACGGCCTCCGAGAGGACGAAGTCGTCTTCGACGACCTCGTCCTGGGGAAGATCGTCACCGAGTACACGCGCGAGGCCGGTGTCCGGCAGCTCGAGCGCGAGATCGGAAAGCTCCTGCGCAAGACCGCGACGCGTCTGGTGGCGGGTGAGGCCGTTGCGCCGATCACGGTCGACGACGAGCTCGTCCGCGACGGGCTCGGGCGGCAGCGCTTCTACCAGGAGGCCGCCGACCGGACCGCCGTCCCGGGCGTCTCGACCGGGCTCGCGGTGACGGGCACCGGCGGCGACATCCTCTTCATCGAGGCGACGCGGATGAAGGGCGACGGCAAGCTCGTTCTGACCGGCCAGCTCGGCGACGTGATGAAGGAATCGGCGCAGATCGCGCTCTCGTACGTCCGCTCGCACGCGGCCGACCTCGAGATCGACGAGTCGGAGTTCGACGACACCACGTTCCACGTCCACGTGCCCGCCGGTGCGATCCCGAAGGACGGGCCGAGCGCCGGGATCGCGATGACGACCGCGCTCGCGTCCCTGCTCTCCGGGCGGCCGGTCAAGCACACCGTCGGGATGACCGGCGAGGTCACGCTCCAGGGCCGCGTGCTGCCGATCGGCGGGCTGAAGCAGAAGGTGCTCGCCGCGCACGCCGCCGGCCTGCGCGACGTGATCCTTCCCGAGCGGAACCGCGCCGACCTCGACGACGTGCCCGCCGACGTCCGCGAGGAGATGTCGTTCCATCCGGTGATGACGCTCGGCGAGGTGCTCGAGCTCGCGCTCGAGCCCGAGGCTTCGCACCGTGCCGTCGCCGCGTAAGCAGCAGGCGGTGCCCGAGGAGGTCGCCCTCGCGGCCGACCTCCTCGGCCGCCGCTGGGTGCTCGCGATCGTGTACGCCTCGCACGGCGGCGCGATCCGCTTCAACGAGTTCAAGCGCTCGGTGACCGGGATCACGCCTCGCGCGCTCGCGCAGCGGCTCCAGGACCTCGAGCAGGCCGGGATCCTCGAGCGCTGCGTCGACGACGAGGTTCGACCGCCGCGCGTCGAGTACCGGCTGACACCCGCTGGCCGTCGCCTGCGCGCGCTCGTCCGCGCGCTCGACCACTGCGCCGAAGACCTCTGCGGCCGCCGCCGCTAGGATCGCCCGCGATGGACTGCGACGTCGCCGTTCTCGGCGGAGGGCCCGGCGGGTACACCGCTGCGATCCGCGCAGCCCAGCTCGGCGCGAAGACGGTCTGCATCGAGAAGGAGCCGGAGCTCGGCGGCACCTGCCTGCGCGTTGGCTGCATCCCGACGAAGGCCTGGGTGCAGACGGCGTTCGCGCTCAAGGAAGCGCACGAGTCGTTCGCGAAGTTCGGCGTCGTCGTCGGCGAGCCGCGGCTCGACCTGAACGTCGCGAACCAGTGGAAGGACGGCGTCGTCAAGCAGATGACCGGCGGCGTCGCGAGCCTGTTCAAGGCGAACGGCGTCGAGTGGGTCAAGGGCGCCGGCCGCTTCAAGGATGCCAACACGATCGCCGTCGAGGGCGGGGAGGACGTCGGCTTCAAGCAGGCGATCATCGCGACGGGCTCGTTCCCGCTCCGCCCGCCGATCGACGGCCTCGACTCGCAGCGCTGCGTCGACTCGACCGGGTTGCTCGCTCAGAGCGAGGTGCCGAAGCGGCTCGTCGTGCTCGGCGGCGGGATCATCGGCGTCGAGTTCGCCTCGATCTTCCAGCGCTTCGGGAGCGAGGTGACGATCATCGAGATGCTCCCGCGGCTGATCCCGCTCGAGGACGAGGACGCCGCGAAGGAGCTCGCGAAGCAGTTCGGCAAGCGCGGGATCACGCTCCACCTCGAGAAGACGTGCACGAAGGTCGAGGACTCGGGCTCGGAGCTGACGGTGCACTTCGGCGACGGCGAGACAGTGCAGGCCGACCTGATGCTCGTCGCCGTCGGACGCGGGCCGGTCGTCCAGGACCTCGGCCTCGAGGAGATCGGCGTCGAGTTCGACCCGAAGAAGGGCATCGCCGCCGACGAGCACCGCCGGACGACGGTCGACCACGTCTACGCGGTCGGCGACTGCGCCGGCTACTGGCAGCTCGCGCACACGGCCTTCCGCGAGGGCGAGGTCGCGGCCGAGAACGCGTGCGGCCACGAGGCGATCGTCGACAACCGCGCCGTCCCGCGCCCGATCTACACCGACCCGGAGGTCGCCGGCGTCGGCCTGACCGAGGCGGAGGCGCGCGAGCAGTACGGCGACGACGTCGCGGTCGGCCAGTTCCCGTGGGTCGCGAACGCGCGCGCAGTGATGCAGAACGAGACCGTCGGCTGGGTCAAGTCGATCCACGAGACGCGCTACGGCGAGCTGCTCGGGCTCGTCATGGTCGGCCCGCACGTGACCGACCTCGTCGAGGCGGGCACGGTCGCGATCGACGCCGAGTCGACCGTGGAGACGGTTGCAGACGGCATGGCAGCGCATCCGACGCTGTCCGAGGCGATCAAGGAAGCCGGTCTGGTCGCTCTCGGCCGCGCCATCCACCTGCCGAACCGCAAGCGGGCACCCGCGCGCGCTTAGGGGGTCGCCGGCCGGGTATCCGGTTGGCCCGTTCCTCCGTTGTCCCTTAGGCATTCGCCACGATGACGACGCTCTTCGCTCCCAAGCAAGCAAGCGACCGCGGGTTCGAGCGCCTTTACCGGGCCCACGTACAGGACGTCTACCGCTACGCGCTGATGGTGCTGCGGAACCCCACGGACGCCGAGGACGTGGCCCAGACGACGTTTTTGAAGGCGTACCGGGCGTTCCAGAGTGGTGACCGCCCCCAGCACGCGCGCCAGTGGCTGATCACGATCGCGCACAACACGTGTTTGACGAGGTTGCGCGACGCCAAGCGGCGCCCGCAGGAGGTTGCACTCGAGCCGGACCTGGCCGGCAGCGCACCCCGTGACGAGGGTGTGGACGTGGACGTGCGCGAGCTGGTGAAGGCGCTCGGCGCGCTCTCGTTCAACCAGCGCTCAGCGCTCGTGATGCGCGAGCTCGAAGGACGGTCGTACGCGGACATCGCCCAGATCCTCGACGTCTCCAGCTCGGCGGTGGAGACGCTGCTCTTCAGAGCACGCCGCGCATTGCGCGAGCAGCTCGAGGGGCCGCTCACGTGCGGGGAGGCCGAGCGGGCGCTGTCGCTCCAGCTCGACGGCAGGCTCGCGGGCGAAGAGCGCACGCGCTTGCGCGCCCACCTGCGCGAGTGCGCCGAGTGCGCGACGCTGGCGCGGCGTCAGCGCGCGCGCCGTGCGGCGCTCAAGGGCCTCGGCCCGCTGCCTCTGCCGGCCTCGCTCACGACGTGGGGCGGCGGCACGATTGCCGGGACGGGCCTCGCCGCGAAGGCGGCGGCCGTGCTCGTGGCCGGCGCCGTCACCGCCGGCGTGGGAACGCACGCGACCTCCGCGGACTCCCTCTCCAATCCTCTCGCCCGGCCGGCGGCGCAGGCTCAGCAGCAGCAGCAGGAGCAACGCGCGGTCACGCAACCGCCCGCGCCCGCCCGAGTCTCGGCGAAGACCCGTGCCAAGGCTGCTCCGGGGCGCGCCGCGCCTGCGGCCGGGACCGCGGGGACGGCGCCACCAACGGTCGCGACTTCGGCGAGCGCACCTGCGCCTTCCGCGGCGCCCGCGCCGGAGTCAGCCGCCGCGCGCACGGCGCCGACGCTCGCCCTGCCCACGGTCGCCGTGCCCAAGCTGCCGGCGCCGCTCCCAGAGCCGCCGCCGCTCCCGCCGCTTCCCTCGCCGCCGGCGCTTCCCACGCTGCCGGTCCAGCCACCGGCACTGCCGCCGCCACCGGCACTGCCTGCGCCGCCGCCACTGCCGTCGCCGCCGACACTGCCGCCGGTCGTACCGAAGCTTCCATAACCCGGCCCGCAAGTTTCGCGCCCTGCCGGGGTCGATGTGGGAATGCAAGGCGTCTTGGCGTCACGCCTGCCCTCCGACCGCGCGTTCGCGCGGCTGCACCGTCGCCACGTCGGCGCCGTGTACCGGTACGCGTTCGCCGTCCTGCACCACGAGGCGGACGCCGAGGACGTCGCCCAGACCACGTTCGCGAACGCGTATCGCGCATTTCAGCTCGGGGAGCGGCCGCCGAGCCCGCACAACTGGCTGCTGGCGATCGCCCACGAGCTCTGCCGCCGGCGCTGCCGCCGCGTTCTCGACGCCGACGACGAGGCGAGTCCAGCGGCCGTCGACGTCCGGCGCGCCCTCGCGCAGCTGACGTTCTCCGAGCGCGCCGCGCTCGTGATGCGAGAGGTCGAGCAGCGCTCCTGCGCCGAGATCGCCGCCATCCTCGAGCTGCCGGTCCCGGCCGTCGAATCGCTGCTCTTCGAGGCACGGCGGGCTCTGCGGAAGCTGCTGGAAGGAACGCTCGCGTGCCTCGAGGCGGAACGGGCGATCTCCCGGCTCGCCGACGGCCGCCTGACTCGGCCCGAGCGGGCCGCCCTCCGTGCGCACGTCCGCAGCTGCCGCGACTGCGCCTCGCTTGTCCTGGGCGTGCGCGTTCAGCGCAGCGCCTTCAGGAACCTCGCCGAGCTCCCGGTCCCGACGTCGCTGACGAGACCCGCGCAAGTTTCCCTCCGCTCCGGCATCTAGACGGGTGGACGTGCCCTCGTCCCCACCCGGGGCCATGCCGCCCGCAGGCCCCGGGTACTTGCGGAACGCCCCCTCGGGGGCGTTTCGCGTTCGGCGGCCTGGTGTAGCTTGGAAGCGTGAGCATCGTCAACCGCCGCAACGCTGTGCTTGGCTGGGCCACCTGGCAGGCGGCGAAGCGCTTGGCCGCGCACAAGGCGCGCTCGGCCGTGCCGGCCGGCGAGTCGAAGGGTCGCCCGATCAAGCGCCTGATCGTCGGTGCACTGGCTGCCGGCGCCGCGGTCGCCGCCTTCATCTTCCTGCGTCGCGAGGACGAGGAGATCGAACTCCCCGAGTAGAGTTCGGCCGTGCCCGACGGCCCGGGGGAGAGCGCGGACGACTTCGTCATCCCGGCCGTCGCGGGCCTGACTCCGTACGAGCCCGGCAAACCGGTCGAAGAGGTGCAGCGCGAGCTCGGCCTCGCGCGCGTGGTCAAGCTCGCGTCGAACGAGGGCCCGTTCCCACCCTTCCCGTCCGCGCTCGAAGCGATGGAACGCGCCGCGAGCGAGCTCAACCGCTACCCGGACGGCGGTGCCTACCGGCTGCGCCGCGAGCTGGCCGACCGGAACGACCTCGAGCTGGAGCAGGTCGCTGTCGGCGCCGGCGCGGACGGCGTGATCGACTGCGTGTCGCAGGCCTACCTCGACGCCGGCGACGAGATCGTCTGCGGCTGGCCGTCGTTTCCCAGCTACGTGATCGACGCGCTCAAGCTCGGGGCGACGCCGGTCCGCGTTCCCCTGCGCGACGGCCGCTACGACATCGACGCGCTGCTCGAGGCGGTCACGTCGCGGACGAAGATCGTCTACCTCTGCAACCCGAACAACCCGACGGGCACGCTGAACACACGGGCGGAGCTCGACACGTACTTCGAGCGCGTACCGCCGCACGTCCTGACCGTGCTCGACCAGGCGTACTACGAGTACATCGACGATCCGGACTACCCGGACGGGATCGCCGAGTACTTCCGGCGCGGGCATCGCGTGCTCGTCGTGCGCACGTTCTCGAAGATCTACGGGCTCGCGGGGCTGCGCGTCGGGTGGGGAGTCGGCAGCGCGAGCGTCGTCACGGCGGTGGGGAAGGTGCGCCGCGCGTTCGACCTGAACACGCCGGCGCAGGTCGCGGCCGTCGCTAGCCTCGACGATCGGGCAGAGGTCGAGCGGCGGCGGCAGGTGAACGCGGAGCAGCGTGTCCGCGTGGTCGAGATCCTCGAGCGACACGGCTTCGCATGTGTCGGCCCGGCGGTCGCGAACTTCGTCTACGCGGAGAGCGGGGAGGAGGACGCACGGCCGCTCTTCGACGCGCTCCTGCGCGAGGGAGTGATCGTCCGGCCGCTCGCCGGCTTCGGTGCGCCCAGCGCGATTCGCGTCACGGTCGGGTCCCCAACGGACAACGACGTTCTGGACGAAGCGCTCGCGCGCGTGCGCGCGACGACCCCCGCCGGGGGGTAGCAGCAAAAAGGGACGCTGTTACCGTTGCGAGAGACGGTGTTCGGCCGCCAACTCAACCTGCTGAGTCGCGCCCGGGACTTCCGGCTTCTCTTCTTCGCCGCCGTCGGCTCGGGACTCGGCACCCGGCTCGCCGTGATGGCGCTGATGGTCGACGTCTGGGACCGCACGCACTCCGGCAAGTGGATCGCGGGGCTGCTCGTCGCCGACTTCGTCCCGATGATCCTGATCGGCCTGTTGCTCGGGTCGTTCCTCGACCGCTACTCGCGGCGCCGGCTGATGATCGCGTCGGACCTGCTGCGCCTCGCGGTCTTCTGCGCGCTGCCCTTCGCCACGAGCGCGGCGATGGTCGTCGCGCTCGCCGGCGTGGTCGGGTTCGCGACCGGGTTCTTCCGGCCGGCCGTCTACGCCGGGATGCCGAACCTCGTCGACGACGACGACCTCGGGCAGGCGAACGGGCTCTTCCAGGCGGCCGAGAACCTGACCTGGATGCTCGGTCCGCTGCTCGGCGGCGTGCTGCTCTCGTTCTCCGGGCCTGACGCCGCGTACTGGTTCAACGCGGCGACGTTCCTGCTCTCCGCGTTCCTTGTGTTCCGCATCGCCGAGCGAATGCTCCAGTCGGAGCAGGCGCCCAGTGAGGGCCGCTGGCGCGACCTCACCTCCGGAGTCAGGCTCGCCGCGCACTCGCGCGCGCTGCTGACGGTGCTCGTCGGCTGGAGCCTGACGACGCTCGCCGTCGGACAGTCCGACGTGGCCGAGGTCGAGCTCGCCCTCGAGGCGCTGGAGGGCGGCAGCTTCGGGCTCGGCGTCCTGCTCGCCGCCTCGGGGTTCGGGTTGATCCTCGGCAGCCTCGCGGCCGACCGGGTCGTCGAGAGGTTCGGCACTGCGGCGGCGTACGGCGCGTCGATCGCCGCGATGGCGCTCGGGCTCGGCGCCGTCGCGGTTTCGCCCAACGTCTGGGTCGCGTCCGCGTTCGTGATCGCGACCGGCATCGGCAACGGTGTCGCCGTCGTCGCGAACAGCCTGCTCGTCCAGCGGGGCACGCCCGACGCGATGCGTGGACGCGCCTTCACGCTCGCGATGAGCGTCACCTACAGCGCGCTCTTCGTCGGCATGATCGTCGGCGGCTTTGTCTCCGACGCCGTCGGCCCGCGCTGGACGTGGGCGATCGCGGCGATGCTCACCGGCGTCGCGGCAGTCGTCGCGTACCTGATGGCGCGCGGGGTTCCCGGCGCCGAGCGCGAGGCGCTGCCGGTCGTCTCCGCCGGGACGGCGTCGGCGGCCGAGGTCACGGCGCACCGCGAGTAACCTTCGCGGTCGTGGCGCGGCGGCGGGAGTGGACGCGCGAGACGCTCACCGCGGGCGTCCGCGCCGGCGACAAGCGTGCGCTCGCACGCGCGATCACCCTCGTCGAGAACGCCGACGCGCTGGCGTACGAGCTCGTGCGCGAGCTCTACCCGGAGACGGGGCGGGCGTACGCGGTCGGCATCACGGGCCCGCCCGGCGTCGGCAAGTCGACGCTGATCGCAGCGCTTGTGCGCCACGTGCGGGAGCAGGACCTGTCCGTCGGGGTCATCTCCGTCGACCCGTCGAGCCCGTTCACGCACGGAGCCCTGCTCGGCGACCGGATCCGGCTCGCCGACCACTTCCTCGACCCGGAGGTGTTCATCCGCTCGATGGGGACGCGCGGCCACCTGGGCGGGGTGGCCGAGGCGACGCTGCAGGCGATGCTCGTGCTCGACGCCGCCGGCAAGGACGTGATCTTCCTCGAGACCGTCGGGACCGGCCAGAGCGAGACCGAGATCATCGGCATCGCCGACACCGTCGTGCTCGTGCTGATGCCGGGCTCCGGCGACTCGGTGCAGGCGTTGAAGGCCGGAATCATGGAGATTCCCGACGTGATCGCGATCAACAAGATGGATCACCCCGCCGCGAAGACGATGCTGAACGAGGTCCGGTCGATCCTCTCGCTCGATCGCGAGCGCACCTGGAAGGTGCCGATCGTGCTGACCGAGGCGAGCCGCGGCGAGAACGTGACGAAGCTGTGGGACAAGATCGCCGCGCATCGAGCCGACCTCGAGGAAACCGGGCGGCTCGACCGCAAGCGGCGCGACAACGTCCGGCTCGAGGTGTTCACGCTCGCGTCGGCGCGAGCGGCGCGCCACCTCGAGGAGTCGGTGCGCCTCGATCCCGAGCTGGCGCGCCTGCTCGAGGAGGTGCACCGCCGCGAGCTCGACCCGCTGACCGCGGTTCGCGAGATCATGGAGAAGGTGTTTCGGATTGAGCACACGGACGGCTCCGAGCCCGCGTGACGTCGAGGAGGCGCGGACGCGCCTCGTCGGCCACGCGCGCGTGACGCCCGTCTACAGGTCGGAGACGTTCTCGCGCCTCTTCGGCCGCGAGGTCTGGCTGAAGGCGGAGAACCTCCAGCGCACGGGTGCGTTCAAGGTGCGCGGCGCCGTGAACAAGCTCGCGACGCTGACCGACGCCGAGCGCGAGGCGGGAGTCGTCGCCGCCAGCGCCGGCAACCACGGGCAGGCCGTCGGCTGGGCGGCGCGGGAGGCCGGCGTTCGCGCGCGCATCTTCGTACCGCAGGACGCGCCGATGGCGAAGGTCGAGGCCTGCCGGAACTACGGCGCCGAGACCGAGATGGTCGGCGAGTCCTTCGAGGAAGCGCTCGCGGCCGCTCAGGCGTACGTCGAGGAGTCGGGCGCGACCTTCGTCCACCCGTTCGAGGACCCGGTCGTGATCGCGGGCCAGGGGACGATCGGGCTCGAGCTCGCCGAGCAGGTCGAGGACGCCGAGACCGTCGTCATCCCGGTCGGCGGCGGAGGGCTCGCCGCGGGTGCGGCGATCGCGCTCAAGTCGCGCCGGCCGGACGTGCGCATCGTCGGGGTCCAGGCCGGCAAGTCGGGGTTCACGATCGCCGACGGGATCTTCGTCAAGCACCCGGGCGAGCTGACCATGCGGATCCTCGACGACGTGCTCGACGACCTCGTCGACGTCGGCGACCACGAGATCAGCGAGGCGATCGTGCTGCTGCTCGAGCGGACGAAGCTCGTCGTCGAAGGGGCGGGCGCGGTCGGCGTGGCCGCACTGCTCGCCGGCAAGGTGGGCGGAACGGGGCCGGTCGCGGTCGTGCTCTCGGGCGGGAACATCGATTCGACGCTGCTGATCTCGGTCGTGCGGCACGGCCTGACGCACGCGGGCCGCTACCTCGTCGTGCGCACACGCGTGCCCGACCTCCCCGGCGAGCTGGTCAAGCTGCTGACGCTGATCGCCGAGGAGCGCGTCAACGTCGTCTCCGTCGAGCACCACCGCGAGGGGATGCACGTCTCGGTAGCGGAGACCGAGGTCGAGCTCGTGCTCTCGACGCGCGACCAGGAGCACGCCGCCGCGCTGCTCGAGACGATGCAGCGCTGGGGCTACCCGGTCGAGAGGGTTCGCTAGGCGGGAGCGACGCCGGCGCGCAGCAGCAGCCGGGCGATCGTCAGGCTCCGCCGGGGCTTCTCGACCTTCTCCACGGGCTCCTTCGGGAAGCGGTGCTGCGTCGCCTCGCGCAGGAGCTCCGCGTGCCGGATCCGGGCGAGATCCTGGTGGAAGAAGACGTTGGCGTCCATGTCCTCTGGACGAGCGAGGGGGGCGGTTTCTTGCCTAGGTGCCGCAGCGGCGGAACTCGATCGTCCGGCCGCCGCGCTGCGCCCAGTCGGGCATCCCGCCGTCGATCACCGGGCGCGCGTCGACGCCGCGCGCGGCGAGCACGCTGGCCGCGATCGCGGCACGCGTCCCGGTCGTGCAGATCGTGACCACGGTGCGCTCGCCCACGCCGTCGGAAAGGGCCGGCAGCAGTCGGTACGGGATGTGGCGCGAGCCGGCGATGTAGCCGGCGTCGCGCTCGTCGGTCTCGCGGACGTCGAGCACCTCGACGGCGCCCTCCTCGAGCAGCCGGTCGAGCTCGTCGAGGTCGATCGGCTCGATGGTCGCGTCCATGCCCGCGGGGTCGACGAGGAAGCCGGCGAGCTCGAGAACGCCGACGGAGCGGAGGCCGCGGGCCGCCTCTTCCGCCTGCCCGGCCGACGAGGCCTGCACGACCACGGGTCCCTCGCCGAGCACGAAGGCGGACCGGGTCGCGAACGACGACCCGTCGAGCGGGACGTTGTAGGCGCCCGGCAAGTGGCCGCGCGCGAACTCCTCGGCGGGGCGGGCGTCGAGCACGGGCGTCTCGCCGGCGTTGTCGAGCCGCTCGAGCGGCGCCGGCGCGCCGACGAACGGCCCGCGGTTGAGCGCCACGATCCGGTCCATGTTCGGCGGCCGCGGCGCGCTCTTCGAGAGCGCGTCCGCGACGAACTCCTCGAGCTCGGGAATCTTCAGCGCGCGGTTCCAGAGCCGCTCGCGCGCGAGCGTCGACGAGTGCTCGGGGCTGAGCGAGGCGCCGCAGAGCGAGCCCGCGACGTGTCCCGGGAACACCTCGACGTCGTCGGGGAGCTGCTCGAGGCGGCGGAGGCTGTGGAACAGCCCCTCGGCGCCCTCCGCCGCGCCGACGGCGAGGTCGGGCCGCGCCGCGTCGCCGACGAAGAGCGAGTCGCCGGTGAGCAGACGCGCGTCGTCGACCAGTAGCGCACAGTGCTCGGGGCGGTGCCCGGGCGTGTGCAGCACCCGCAGCGTCGCCTCGCCGACGCGCAGCTCCTCGCCGTCCTCGATCGCGTCGAACTCGTACTCCGGCTTCGCGAGCGGATGCACGGAGACGCGCGCGCCGTACTCGAGCGCCAGCCGGCCGTGACCCGAGACGTGGTCGGCGTGGTTGTGCGTCTCGAAGACGCGGGTGATGCGCAGACCGCTGCTTGCCGCCTCCTCGACGTACTGCTCGATCGCGTACGCGGGGTCGACGACGAGCGCCTCGGCGGTTTCGGTGGAGCCGACCAGATAGGAGGCACAGCCGAGATCGTCGTCGACGAACTGGCGAAACAGCACAGGTGCGAGTCTAGGGACGGTCGCCGCTAGCTTTCTTGAAGTAACCGAGCGCGGGCGGTTGACGCCAAGGCGGGCCGGGTACGGTCGGGCGATGAGCCGGGAGATCGGGTAATGAAGGCGATCCTGTTCGACCGCGCGCAGGTCGATCAGCTTGATGATCTGCCTGCGCAGCCTGACCGGTTGAACGGTTCGAAGCTGCTGTGGGTCGACGTCGATCGGGGCAGCGGCGAGAGCGCCGAGAAAATCGCAAGTGTGTTCGAGCTCGATGACGAGACGTGCGAACGGTTGGCGTCCTCGTCGGGACGAGCCCACTTTCACGACTTTGGCCGTTACATGCACATGACGACCTACTCGCCCAGCGAAGAGGACGAAGAAGACGAGGACGATCTGATCGCGCTCGAATGTGTCGTCGGCAAGAACTGGGTGATCACTGCGCACGATCGTCCCATTCCCGTCCTGCAAGAGTTCTCGGACCGGGTGTCGGGTTCGGGCGACACCGGCGTGCTCGACGGTCCCGCATTCCTTGCCACGCTGCTGGAATGGGTACTCGGCGCATACTCGCAGGCGTTCGAGCGGGTGGAGGAGCGCCTGGAGGAGTTCGACGTCCAAGCAATGCGGGGCGAAGGCAAGCCGGAACACGGTATTGAGCGGCTAGTCACGGCCCGACGCGAAGTCGGGGTTCTGCGACGCGCACTCGCCGCGCACCGCTCGGCGCTGACGGCGCTCACCCATCCCGAACTGGAAGCACTGGGCAGCGATGCCTCCGGAGAGCGCTTCGTGTCGCTGCTGCGACGCTTCGAAGCCACCGTGCAGGAAGCACGAGACGCCCGCGAGAGCACGGTCGGCTCGTTCGACGTGCTGATCGCAAGGACGGGCCACCGCACGAACGACATCATGAAAGTGCTGACGCTGACCTCGGTCATCCTGCTGCCCGGCGCGCTGATCGCAGGACTGATGGGCATGAACTTCAAGATCGGGCTCTTCGAGGTGACGTGGCCCTTCTACCTCGTCGTCGCTCTCGTCGCAGCAATCGCCGTCGTCACGCTCACCGTCGCAAAACTGCGCGACTGGATCTAGCAGGTGAAGTCCGGGCCTACCCGCCCCCGCCGGCGAGCCAGAGCCCGACGACGACCACTGCCACGAATGTGAGTGCCGCGGCGAGCATCAGCAGCGACGTCGTCCAGGTGACGGCGGCAAGCGCGCGCTCGCCGCGCGGCCCCGCCTCCTGCTGGAGCCGTTGTCCACTTTGTTGGGCGCGCGCCGCAGCGGCGATCGCGAACACAACGCCGAGCAGGAAGCAGAAGACGTTGCGCTGGTCGTAGCCCGTGGCCGGATCGACCGCGGCCGCCAGGAACGCGAGCGCGGCCACGGCGGCGTACGCCGCCGCCCGCACGCTCTTCGACGAGTTCACGGCAGCTGCGAACAGGAACGACGCGACCGCGAGCGCGCCGAGCAGGGGAAGCCCGCCGCCGCCGTCGCCGCCTCGACCCCAGACCAGCCAGCCCAGCACCAGGACGAGCAGGCCGGCGCCTGCGCACAGCAGCGCGCGCCGTTCGGTCACAGCCCGAGGTGGCGGGCGATCACCATCCGCTGCACCTCGTTCGTGCCTTCGCCGATCTCGAGGATCTTCTGGTCGCGGAAGAGGCGCGAGATCGCGGACTCCTCCATGAAGCCGTACCCGCCGTGGATCTGGAGCGCGGCGTTCGCGGCCCGGTTCGAGAGCAGCCCGGTGTAGAGCTTCGCCATCGCCGCCTCGCGTGCGAACTCCCGTCCCTGGTCCTTCAGCCACGCCGCCTTGTAGACGAGCGCGCGCCCGGCCTCGATCTCGGTCGCCATGTCGGCGAGCGCGAACTTGACCGCCTGGAAGTGCGCGATCGGCTTGCCGAACTGCTCGCGCTCCTGCGCGTACGCGTAGGCGAGGTCGTACGCTCCCTGTGCCAGCCCGACGCCCATCGCCGCGACCGAGATCCGGCCGCCGTCGAGGATCTCGAGGAACTGCTTGAAGCCGTTGCCGCGCGGGCCGAGCAGGTTCGACTCAGGCACCTCGCAGTTCTCGAACGAGAGCTCGCGCGTGTCGGAGGCGCGCCAGCCGAGCTTCTTCATCGCCGGCGCGACCGTGTAGCCGGGCGTCCCGTTCGGGACGACGATGTTCGAGATCTCGTCGTCCCCGGTGCGGGCGGTGATCGTCACGCACGCGGTGATGTCCGTGCCCGCGTTCGTGATGAACATCTTGGAGCCGTTGATCACCCAGCTCCCGTCGCGGAGCTCGGCGGTCGTGCGCGCGTTGCCGGCGTCGGAGCCGGCGCCGGCCTCGGTGAGCCCGAACGCGGCGAGCTTGCGGCCGGAGGCGAGGTCCGGCAGCCACTCGCGCTTCTGCTCCTCGGTGCCGTAGTAGTAGATCGGCAGCGTGCCGAGGGAGTGGTGGGCCGCGACGGTGATCGCGACCGACGAGTCGATCCGCGTCAGCTCCTCGATCGCGATCGCGTAGGAGACCGTGTCGGCGCCCGCGCCGCCGTACTCCTCGGGGATCGTCATCCCCATCAGCCCGAGCTCGGCCAGCTCGGCGACGAGCTCGTAGGGAAAACGGCCCTCGCGGTCGAGCTCCTCCGCGACCGGGGCAACCCGCCGCTCGGCGAACTCGCGGACGGTCTGCCGGACGAGCTCGTGCTCCTGCGTGAGGTCGTAGTCCAAGGCGGCCGGGGATGCTATCCGACGCCTTTCCTAGCCTCACTCGTGCAGGCGTTCGCCGGATTTCAGCCATACGATCACCGTGCCGATACGAGAACGTGTGATGCGGCCTGTGGCCCGCCCCAGCGTCGAGTCGCTCCTCGACCGGATCGAAGGACTCTCGCGCGAGCGGCAGCAGCTGCGCGCCGAGCACGCCGCCGGCGAGACGCTCGAGGCGAACCGCGTGCGGATCGTCGAGGCGCAGTGGGAGCTCTCGCGCGCCTTGATCCGTAGGCACCTTCCTGCTGCTGCCTAGCCGCTAGGCTCGCGACTTATGAATACCAAAGAGTTCTTCGACACCCTGGAAACGCGCGTCGACCCTGCCAAGACGGCCGGCGTGAACAACTCCTACCTGTTCGACATCGAGGGCGCCGGCCAGTGGAAGGTCGACGTCCGCGACGGCAAGGTCTCCGTCAGCGAAGGCGCGGGCGAGGCCGACGTGACGCTCACGACCTCGCAGGAGGACTTCGAGAAGATCGCCTCCGGCGACATGAACCCCACGTCCGCCTACATGAGCGGCAAGCTCAAGATCAAGGGCGACATGGGCGCCGCGATGAAGCTGCAGAAGCTCTTCTGAGCCCAGTCGACCCACTCGAGCGGTGGCAGCCGCTCGGCGACAAGCCGGACTACGCCGGGCTGCTGACGTTCGGGTCGGCGCCGTACACGCAGGACCCGCGCGACCTCGCGGGGTTCGACGTGGCGATCGTCGGGGCGCCGACCGACGACCTCGTCTCGGACCGGCCCGGCGCCCGCTTCGCGCCGCGCGCGATCCGTGCGGCGAGCTGCCCGCCGGGGCCGCATCTCGAGGCCAAGGTCGACGCGTTCCGCGTCCTGAGGATCGTCGACTACGGCGACGCACCAGTCATCCCGGCCGACGCGGCCGCCTCGCACGCGGCGATCGAGCGCGTGGTCGGGGAGGTCGTCGACGCGGGCGCGATCCCGATCGTCCTCGGCGGCGACCACTCGATCACGGAGCCGAACGTTCGCGCGGTGGCCGCACGGCGCGGGGCCGTCGGCCTACTGCACTTCGACACGCACGCCGACACCGGCTCCGAGGTCTTCGGTGTCGAGCGCTCGCACGGCACGCCGATGTACCGGCTCGTGGAGGCCGGCCACGTCGACCCAGCGCGCTACGTGCAGATCGGCCTACGCGGCTATTGGCCGACCGAGCGCGAGTTCGCGTGGCAGCGAGAGCGCGGGATCACGAGCCACTTCATGCACGACGTCCGCGAGCGTGGAATCCGCGCAGTGCTGGAAGACGCGCTCCGCGTGCTCGGCGGGGGCCCAACCTTCGTGACGATCGACATCGACGTCCTCGACCCCGCCTTCGCCCCCGGCACCGGCACGCCCGAGCCGGGCGGACTGACCACGGGCGAGCTCCTCTGGGCCGTCCGCGAAGCTGCTTCGCGGCTCGACGTCGTCGGCGCCGACCTCGTCGAGATCATCCCGACGGCGCCTGGGTCGGCGGACGTCACGGCGCTGGCCGGCGACCGGATCGTGCGGGAGCTGCTCACCGGCGTGGCCTTGAAGGCGTCGGCGTAGCCGAATAGCCTTCGCGCACTTCCGCGGTCGAGAGAGGAGAGGCGTTGTCGTACTACGAGGTCCTGGTGTTCCTGCACATCGCGTTCGCGATCATTTGGCTCGGCTCCGGGTTCCTGCTCCAGGTTCTGGGCTTCAAGGCCGACGCGAGCCGAGATGTCGTGCGCATCCAGGGGCTGCTCGACGACGCCGATTGGGCGGCCAACCGGTTGTTCATCCCCTCGTCGCTCGTGGTCCTCGTCCTCGGCATCCTCGCCACGATCGAAGGCCCGTGGACGTTCGGTGACCTCTGGATCGTCCTCGGCCTCGTCGGCTACGGGATGACCTTCCTCACGGGCGTCGCCTTCATCTCGCCGCAGGTCCGTCGCGTCAGCGCGGTGATGGAGCGCGACGGCGGCATGAGCCAGGCGGCGATGGCGGAGGTGCGCAAACTCTTCCTGATCGGCCGCGTCGACCTCGTCGTGCTGTTCACGGTCGTGGCGGTGATGGCGCTCAAGCCGACCGGCGACGACGTGGTCGTGCTCGTGTTGATGGCCGGCGCGATCGCGCTCGCGGTCGCGTACAGCGTCTGGCGCTTCCGGACCGCCGCGGAAGCGGCACCGGCCTCGGCCTGACCTACTCGTCCAGCTCGACGAGCAGCGTCCCGCCCGCGACCCGGTCGCCCTCGCGCACGTGCACCTCGCGCACGACCGCCTCGTAGGGCGAGACGACGGGCGTCTCCATCTTCATCGCCTCGAGCACGAGCAGCGTCTGCCGCGGCTCCACCTTGTCGCCCGGCTTCACCTCGACCCGGATCACCGTGCCCGGCATCGGCGCGGTCAGCGTGCTCTGCTCCGCGCCCGGCGCTCCGTGGTCGCGACTCGCCTGGTCGACGTCGGGCGGGGCGTGGGGGCCCGGCGCGCCGAGGTTCAGCCGCCAGCCGCCCCGCCACGGCGCGTCCGGTGCTCGCGCCGGCGGCTCGGAGAGCGGCGGGTTCTCGACCAGGAAGGCGGTCGTCGTCCTGCCGGCGCGGACGTTCGGATGGCGCACGAGCCAGCGCAGGAACGGCAGGTTCGTCGTCACGCCCTCGACCTCGGTGTCCGCGAGTGCTGCGGCGAGCGTGTCGAGCGCTTCGTCGCGGGTGTCTCCGTGCGCGACGAGCTTGGCGATCATCGGGTCGTAGGCGACCGAGACCTCGTCGCCCTCCTCGACGCCCGCGTCCACGCGGATCCCGTTCGGAAGCCGAAGGCGGTCGAGCCTGCCGGCCTGGGGGAGGAACGTGCGGGGGTCCTCGGCGTAGAGCCGCACCTCGACCGCGTGGCCAAGTAACACTGTGTTACTTGCCCCGAGCGGCTCGCCCCCCGCGATCCGGAGCTGCTCCTGGACGAGGTCGACGCCCGTCACGAGCTCCGTGACCGGGTGCTCGACCTGGATCCGCCCGTTCAGCTCGAGGAACCAGAAGTCCCGACCGTCGAGCATGAACTCGGCCGTGCCGGCGCTGCGGTAGCCGATCGCCCGCGCGAACGCGACGGCCCCCTCGCTCATGCGCGTGCGCAGCGCCGGGTCGAGCGCGGGGGAGGGGGCCTCCTCGAGCACCTTCTGGTGCCGGCGCTGCACGGAGCACTCGCGCTCGCCTAGGGAGACGACGTTGCCGTGCGCATCGGCGAGGAGCTGGATCTCCACGTGCCGCGGTCGTTCGACGTAGCGCTCCGCGAACACGGCGTCGTCCCCGAACGCCGCCTGGGCCTCTCGCCGCGCCGCGGCGAGCGCGTCGTCGAGCTCGTCCGCCGCGCGAACGACGCGCATCCCGCGCCCGCCGCCGCCGGCCGCCGCCTTCAGGATCAGGGGATAGCCGAGCTCGTGGGGCTCGCCTGCCTCGACGACCCGCACGCCGGCCTCGCGGGCGATCCGCTTCGACTCGAGCTTGTCCCCGGCCGCTTCGAGCGCGGCAGGCGGCGGCCCGACCCAGACGAGCCCGGCTGCCTCGACGTGACGGGCGAACTCCGCGTTCTCGGCGAGGAAGCCGTAGCCCGGGTGGATCGTGTCCGCCCCCGACGACGCAGCGGCCCGAACGTGCTCGCCGGCGTCGAGGTAGGAAGCGATCTCGACGGTCTCGTCGGCCGAGCGGGCGTGCAGCGAGCCCCGGTCGTCGGGAGGCGCGACCGCGACGGTGGCGATCCCGAGTTCCCGGCACGCCCGAAAGACGCGCAGGGCAATCTCGCCGCGGTTCGCGACCAGCAGCTTGGTGATGTGGCTCAGGCCGATCCGCGCCAGACGAGGACGAGCAGGGCGATCGCGGCCGTGCCCGCGACGGCGAGCACGACGAGGTTGACCACGAGCGCGGCCGTGAGCGCGCGGGGCGACGTGAGCCGGGAGCGTCCGGAGCGCTTCCCGCCCTCTTCCCAGCCGACGGCCTCGGAGACCGCCCCGGTGATGAACTGGTTCAGGCTCTGCTGCTCGCGCTCTGCGTGACGCGCGACCTCAGCGTGAAGCTCGGGCGGCATACGCAGCAGCAACCGGCCGCTGTACGCGGGCTTCGTGACCTCGGCGCGTTTGGCCGCCTGCTGCGCCATGCGAATCAGTGTATGGCTTTGGGACTGGTAGCACAATCGCCGTAACCGGTCTTTTCGGCTGCGCGGCGTCGAGTTCGGCGCGCAACGTCTCGAGCGAGCCCGCGATCAGCCGCGACACGTGGATCTGCGAAAGGCCGAGCGTGCGCGCGATCTCACGCTGCGTCAGGCCCTCGTAGAAGCGGAGCTCGAGGATCCGGCGCTCGCGCCGCGGAAGCGCGTCGAGGCACGAGGCGACGAGCATCCGGTCGTCACTCGCGCGGTAGGGATCGACGCCGCCGGCCGCAGCCTCGAGCGACAGCGGCGAGCGCGCGCCCTCGAGCGCCTCGGCCTCGCCGGCTTCGGCCTCCGACGTTCCCGCGGCTTGCGCGAGCTCGGTGAGCGTAGCCGGGCGGCCGAGCCGTCCGCCGAGCTCGCGGCGCAGCCGTCGCAGCCGGCCGCTGAGCTCGTGCAGCCGGCGGGGGGGACGCACGGTCGGGACCGCGTCGCGCAGGTGGCGCTGGATCTCGCCGGTCACCGTGGGTCGCGCGTAGGCCGCGAAGTCGACGCCGCGGGTCGCGTCGAACCGGTCGACCGCCTTGATCAGGCCGATCGTGCCGACCTGGACGAGGTCCTCGAGCTCCGCGTTCGCCGAAGCGAAGCGGCGGGCGACGGAGCGAACGAGGGGGAGGTACTGGACGATCAGTTGCTCTCGTTCCGCGTCCTTCACCTCTACCGCCCCTTTTCGAGAGAACCAAGAACGACTGTAACGCACCTTCGCCGTAAAGACAACGAAGTAATCGCCGAGGTTTTATGGCTCGGCCGTGCGCTTGGCGGGTACATAGAGAGCACGCCCCACAGAAGTCGACAAACTGTTGCAGTCGTTGTAGGTCTCTATTTCGCCACAGCCGGGACGGCGGCGGCGCAAGATCTACCTGTGGTTCCATCGGCAAATGAGGTGACCGCGATGGTCGCGCAGGCGCTGGCGAGCGTTCCGGCGCCTCCGGCCGCCCCGGTCGCCCCACCGGTCGCGGTCCCGACCCCGCCGGTCGCCCCGACACCCCTCCCGATCGCGGTTCCGACGCCCCCGTCGCCCGCGTCGGCTCCTGCCCAGGCGCAGTATCAAGCGCCGCAAGAGCAGTATCACCCGGTTCCAACGGCAGATTCGGCCCCGCAGTCGCAATCCGCCCCCGCAGCGGCTGCAGCGCCGGCCCAGACCGTCCGGCCGGACGCGCACGCACTGCCGCTGACGAGCTCCTCGACGCCCACCCAGCGTCAGCAGGAGGCGCCCGAGATAGCGGCTCCCAATTCCGCTTCCTCATCTCTTCCGACCACATGGATCTGGAATTGGAACTGGAACTGCGCCACCCCTCCGGCTGCCCCTCCGAACCCCGGCACGATCAACAACGCGAGCGGAACCTGGACCTGGAATTGGAACCACAACTGTGACCCGCCGCAAGGTGCCGGGCAGTATCAAGGAGCCCCGACGCAGTATCAGCCGCAAAATTTGAATGTGTCGATTCGCGTCGCGAGCCCCGGCGACAACGGCCCCGTGACCCAGACGATCGCGGCGATCACGCAGACGACTGCGACGACCGTGAACACGATCGCGCAGACGGTCGGGCAGACGCTGGCGGCATCGACACCGGCGCCCATACCCACGATTCCTCTACCGACGGTTCCGGTCACAGCGCCCCGCGCGCCGCCGGGCGCCCCCGCCGTCGGGACGCTGATCGCGACGATGTTCGAGGCCGCGTCGGCGTTGACGGCCGCGGTCGTCCCTCAGCTTCCGGTGGTGGTGCTGCCCACGGTGGTCGTGCCGCTCCCGACGAACCTTCCCGAGCTCGGGTCGGTGCTGCCGCCCGGCCTCCAGGCCGCCGCGGCGCCCCCCGCTAAGGAGCGCTCGCGACCGGCGTTCACCCCTCAGCCGCAGCAGGCGGTGGGCGCCGGCCCCGCGGGCGCCTGGTTCCGGCCGACGTCCGAGGCGCGCGCCGCCCAGCGCTCGCGTGCCCCCGAGCCGCTCGCTCCCTCACGGCCGCCGCTGCCGATCTCGTGGCCGTCGATCCCGCTGAGCGCGTCGGCCGGCGGCGCATCCGGTGTCTCGGGAGCGAGCGCCGCAGCAGCCGCCGTCGCGGCGCTGCTCGCGTCCTACCTTTTGGTCCCGCCCTTCGGAGCACGGCGCGTTCGTGCGGCGAGAGACAGTCGACGTCTCCGCCCGCGCGCGTCGCGGCTCGAACGCCCGGGCTAGGCGTCTCCCTCCGCGCTGGGCGCCCTTGCCCAGTGCGTGTCCATCGAGACGCTCAAGGAGTGTGGAATGAAGCGATGTCTCATCGCGCTGACCGCGAGCGTTCTCTCCCTGACCACGGGAGTGAGCCTCGCCGCAGCGGCCACCCCTGAGCTCGGCATTCAGACTGTCGAACAGTCTGCGTCGAGCGCACAGGGAGCGGGTGCTGCGTCAGGTGCAGCGCAAACCAACCCAAGCAACACAAACATCTCGATCCGGGTGCTCAGCCCGGGCAACGACGGCCCGGTCTCGCAGACGAACAGCGTCGGCTCCAACGCATCGGCGTCGAACGCCAACTCGTCGAACCAGTCCGCGGCGCAGTCGCAGGCGGCCGGCAGCACGGGAGCGTGCTGCCCGTCCGGCTCGACCGGCGTGCAGACCGCGAGCCAGACCGCCGCGAACGCGCAACTCGCGGCGGCGCTGTCGGGAGCAAGCCAGACCGGCGCTTCGAACACGAACGTGCCGATCCGCGTGCTGAGCGAAGGGAACGACGGTCCGGTCTCGCAGACGAACAGCGTCGACTCCAATGCGTCGGCGCAGAACCAGAACGCTGCGACCCAGGCCGTCGAGCAGGAGCAGTCGGCAGGAGGAGCGGCGCCGGTGTCAGCACCGACGGCGACCTGCTGCCCGGCGGCTCCTTCACTCGGCGTCCAGACGATCGACCAGCAGGCCGGGAACCACCAGGCCGCGCTGGCCGGCTCGCATGCGACGCAGGAGAACCCGGAGAACACGAACGTGTCCGTGCGTGTCCTCAGCCCCGGGAACGGCGGTCCGGTGTCGCAGACCAACTCTGTCGACTCGAACGCGTCGGCCAGCAACTCGAACAACGCAAACCAGTCGGCGAATCAGGAGCAGTCGTCCGGCGGCGCCAGCACGGGGGCGTGCTGCCCGTCCGGTGCGACCGGCATCCAGATCGCCAACCAGGGTGCGTGGAACGGGCAAGCTGCGCTGGCGGGTTCGAAGGCCGAGCAGAGTGGAGCCTCGAACACCAACGTGCCGATCCGCGTGCTGAGCGAGGGTGACGACGGTGGCGTGTGGCAGACGAACAGCGTCGAGAGCGGCGCGTCGGCTGCCAACAGCAACTCGTCCACCCAGAACGCGAACCAGAACCAGTACGGCGGGTCCGGCTCGGGCCTCGGCATCCAGATCGCCAACCAGGGTGCGTGGAACGAGCAGGGTGCGCTGGCGGGTTCTCTCGCAACGCAGGAGCATGCAAGCAACAGCAACACCCCGCTCAGGGTGTTGAGCCCTGGAAGCGGCGGTTCGGTCGTGCAGACCAACTCGGTCTCCTCCGGCGCCACCGCGAGCAACTCGAACAACGCCAATCAGTCCGCGAACCAGGAGCAGTCGGCCGGCGGTAGCAGCACGGGAGCGTGCTGCCCGTCCGGAGCGACCGGCATCCAGATCGCGGGCCAGACGGCGCAGAGCGAGCAGCTCGCAGTCGGTCTGTCGGCGGCGGCCCAGGAGGGTGCGTCGAACTCGAACTCGCCGATCCGCGTGCTGAGCGAAGGGGACGACGGTGGCGTGTGGCAGACGAACAGCGTCGACAGCGACGCGACGGCCACCAACACCAACTCGTCCGACCAGAGCGCAGCGCAGAACCAGTCGAGCGGCGCGGGCATGTCCGCGTGCTGCCCGAGTGGTGGGCTCGGGATCCAGGTCATCGGCCAGGAGGCGAAGAACCATCAGGGCGCGGCAGCGCTCTCGGCGGCGTTCCAGGCGGGCGCGTCGAACGAGAACAAGCCGCTCCGGGTGCTCAGCCCCGGCAGTGACGGATCCGTTGTGCAGACGAACAGCGTCGCCAGCGGCGCAACCGCGACGAACAGCAACGAAGTGGGCCAGATGGCAGACCAGACGCAGCGTGGCGGCGGCAGCTCCGATTGCCGCTGCCCCTCGGGCGCGATCGGGATTCAGGCGCTCGGGCAGTCGTCGTGGAACGCACAGGGTTCGCTCGCTGCTTCGTTCGCGGCCCAGAAGGCCGGCCGCTCGCCGTGCGGGTGCCCGGAAGGGGCGTCGAACGTGAACGACCCCGTCCGCGTGCTCAGCGAGGGTAGCGGCGGCTCCGTCTGGCAGGCGAACACGGTCGAGTCGAACGCGACCGGCTCCAACGCGAACAGCGTCGACCAGTCGGCTTCCCAGACCCAGTCGGGCGCAGGCGCCCAGCTCGGGATCCAGGCGGCCGGCCAGGCGGCGCAGAACTTCCAGCTTGCGGCTGCTCTCTCGGCGGCACTGCAGTTCGCCCCGAAGAACAGCAACAAGCCGGTGTCCGCGTTGAGCCCCGGTACCGGCGGCTCGACTACGCAGTGGAACGGCGCCGACTCGGACGCAACCGGTGGAAACCGGAATCACGCGAGCCAGTTGGCGAGGCAGATCGCGATGTGAACGACACGGATGGGCGCTCGCCGGCCCAGTGCTGGGCCGGCGGGCGACCCGCCCGTCTCTTGGAAACCACCCGAATCGTCTATTGAAAAGGGGTCGAGGGCGTACTAGCGTCCTGGGCCGCAACGGAGGTTCAGGGGGAGGGCGCATGCCCGAGCGAGCCAGAACGTTGCTGCGGCGTTGGGCGATGGTGGCTTGGGCCACCGGGGCCGCGTTTGCCTTCGTAGGCTCCGCGGCGGGGCAGCCGGCGCCCGATCCGAGGCCCGGGACCTCGCTTGTGCCGGACCCGGCGCCGCTCGCCGACGGTCGCGCGATCGCCTCGCGCGCGCCCGCGCGGCCGGTGACGCGGGCCGCACCGGTCGTGGTCGCGCCGCGCCAGACCGTCGGTCGCGCGACGCCGACGCGCGTGAGAGTTGTGACCAAGCCTGTGGCGCGAGCCACGCGTCGCGCGCCGGCGGCCCGGCGCGAGACGCGCGTCCCGGTGCGCGTGATCCCGCACGCGCCGCCGCGTGACCCGCCCCTCGAGTTCGTGAGCGCGGCCGGCCTCGTCTTTCCCGACGAGTACCCGGTTCCCCGCCGGCTGGCCGCGCTTGCGGTCTTCGCGCTCGTGCTCGCGAGCGCGTCGTTCCTGGCGCTCGTGGCTCAGGTGCGGAGGGAGGTTCGATGAGGCGCGTGCTCGTGTTCGCGGCGTTCGCCGCGCTGGTCGTCGTGCCGTGGGCGGGCGCGCTCGGCCCGCCGACGATCAGCGTCAACGTCTCGGGGACGAGCGGCGACGGCGGGTGGTTCAGGAGCAGCGTCGCCGTCACGTGGACGGTCAACCTCAACGGCGAGTCGCTGGTGAGCCTCACAGGCTGCCAGGACGAGACGATCTCGAGCGAAGGCGTCCACGCGGGACGGAGCTGCTCCGTGCAGACGAGCGGCGGCTCCGCGTCCATCGGGACGGCGCAGATCAAGATCGACTGGACCGCGCCGACGATCTCGGGCATCGGTCTCTCGCGTGGTCCCGATCAGGCGGGTTGGTACAACGCGCCGGTCGGCATCAACGCGAACCCGAGCGACGCAGTCTCCGGGCCGCGGCCGTGTGGCAGCTCGTACTCCGGTCCCGACAGCGCGTCTGCGTCCGGCAGCATCACGTGCCTCGACAATGCCGGGAACGGCTCGACCGCTCCCGTGTCGGGCTTCAAGTTCGACGACACACCGCCGACGATCAGCAGCGCCGCCGCCGCGCGCGCTCCCGACAAGAACGGCTGGTACAACCAGGCGGTCGTCGTCAACTTCACCGCGACGGACAACCTCTCCGGGCCGGGGCCGTGCACGCCCGTCAACTACGCCGGGCCGGACGGCGCCGGTGCTGCCGTGCCGTCCAGCTGCACCGACGTCGCCGGCAACTCGTCGACCGGAAGCGCGTCGATCAACTACGACGCGACCCCTCCCTCCGTTGGTGGCTCCCCTGACCGCGGCCCCGACGCGAACGGCTGGTACGCGCGCCCCGTCTCAGTCTCGATCGGCGGGACCGACGGGACGTCCGGTGTCGCCGGCTGCTCCGGCGGCGGGACGTACTCGGGGCCGGACGGGCGCGGGTCGGTTGGCGGAAGCTGCACCGACAACGCCGGGAACACCGGCAGCGGCGGGGTCGAGATCCCGTACGACAGCACTGCGCCCGAGGTGACCGGTGCTCAGGCCGACCGTCCCGCGGACGCGAACGGCTGGTGGAACCGCGCGGTCTCGTTCCAGTTCGTCGGCAGCGACGCGGGCTCGGGCGTCGCCGAGTGCACGCGCGCGAGCTACGGCGGTCCCGACGCGCCGACGGCCGCCGTCAGCGGCACGTGCACGGACAAGGCCGGGCACACGAGCGCAGCGAAGCAGCACCGCTTCAAGTACGACGCGACGCCGCCGTCGCTCTCGAACGTCGTCGTCCAGGCCGGGAACAAGTTCGCGCTCCTGAAGTGGAAGATCTCGAACGACGTCGCGAGCGTTCGCGTCACCCGCAAGCCCGGCCGCGCCGGCGAGGAGCAGAGCGTCGTCTTCAGCGGCAAGGCCGATTTCTTCAAGGACACCGGGATCGACAACCGGGCGTCGTACGAGTACGTCGTCGCCGCTGCCGACGAGGCCGCGAACGGCGTCGAGCAGAAGGCGACCGCAGTGGCGCTGCCCGCGCTCTACAGCCCCGCCGCCGGTGCGCGCGTGCGTCCGCCGATCGTGCTCGAGTGGCTCTCGATCGAGCGCGCGACGTACTACAACGTCCAGGTCTGGTGCAAGAAGCGGAAGCTGATCACGACCTGGCCGAAGCGCACCAGGCTCGTGATCCCTCGGCGCGGCAAGCTCGGCGGCCGCAAGTACGTGCTTCCGCGCGCGGCGTGCCGCTGGTACGTGTTCCCCGGCTTCGGGCGCTTCGCCGAACGGCGCTTTGGCCGGGTCGCCGGGCAGAGCACGTTCGTCGTGATTCGCTAGCGCGGGGCTGGAGCCGGCTCGCGCAGTCGCGGAGTGACCGTCACGAGCGTGAACACGCAGAGCGCGGCGAGCGTGCCGTAGACGACCCCGTCCGTCGTCGCACGGGCGATCGCTCCCCCGAGCGCGGCACCGGCCGCAGCCCCCGGCGCCCAGGCGAGGTTGATCAGCGCGAAACCGTACGCGTAGTCGAGACCGAGCTCCTCGGCACGGTCGGCGAGCATCGACATCGCGGGCGCCCAGAACGCGCTGTACGCACAGGCTGCGACGACGATGGCGGCGGCGAGCACCCACCCATGCTCGATCACCGGGAGCAGCGCAGTCGTCACCGCGCCGCCGAGCAGGCCGGCGCGTAGCGGGGCGAGTCGTCCGCGGCGGTCGGAGACGCGGCCGACCGCGGGCGTGATCAGCGCCTCGAACGTCGCGGCCACCAGCCAGGTCGCGCCGATCGCGAGCGCCGAGAGGCCGAGCACGTCGAGGCGCAGCGGGCCGAGCACGTTCAGCGTCCCGAACAGGACCGCGGGCAGGACGACGAACCAGATCGAAGCCGCCACGCGCGGGTCGACCGCGGCTTCGAACAACCGGCGCAGCGGCTGTGGCGTCTCCGGCTTGAACGCCGGCGTCCGCCAGGCCCAGACGGCGAGGACGGACGCGAGGACGGCGACGCTCGCGAACGCCGGTCCCGTGCCGACGATCGACGCCACGCCGCCGAGCACGGGCCCGAACAGCGCGCCGACGATCGACGCGCCCATCGCGGCGCCGATCGTCTCGCCGCGTCGCCCGGCCGGCGCGGCGGCGACGAGCCACGCTAGCCCCGCCGTCCACGAGAACGAGCTCGCGAAGCCCTGGAGGAAGCGCGCGACGTCGAGGACGACGATCGACTCGGCGAAGCCGAACACCGTCGTCGTCACGGCCATGCCCACCAGCCCGACGAGCACGGTCGGGCGGACGCCGAACCTCGCGGCGGACAGGCCGCCGGGAATCCCGCCGGCGAGCGCACCGAGCGCGTACGCGGCCGAGAGCAGTCCTGCGCCGGCCTTCGAGAGGTCGAGGTCTTCGGCGTACTGGGGCAGCAGCGGCGTCAGCGCCGCGTAGAACATCGTGTCGACGAAGACGATCGCTCCGACGAGCAGGAGCAGCCTGCGCATCGGCGCCTACCCTTGGAGCCAGCTGGGCTTGCGCTTGTCCAGGAAGGCGCGCAGGCCTTCCTGCCCTTCGTCGCTCGTCCGCCGCTCGGCGATCCGCCGCTCTGTCGCGAGCCCTTCGGGGCGTTCGAGCACGAGCCGCTTCGCGTGGCGCGCCGCATCCGGCCCGGCGCTCAAGAGCTCCTTCAGCACACGTGCCTCCGCGGCGTCGAGGTCGGCGACGACCTCGTGGACGAGGCCGAGCCGCAGCGCGACTTCGGCGTCGAAGCGCTCGCCGGTGACGAAGTAGCGGCGCGCCGCGCTCGGTCCGATCTTCGCGAGCGCGAAGGGCGAGATCGCGGCCGGGATGATCCCGAGCTTGACCTCCGAGAACGCGAACTGTGTTCCCTCTGCGGCGAGGACGACGTCGGAGCACGCGACGAGGCCGCAGCCGCCGCCGAGCACGTGGCCGTGCACGCGGGCGACGACCGGAGCCGCGCACGCGTCGAGCGTCTCCAGCATCTGGCGGAGCCGGCGCGCGTCCTGGACGTTCTCCTCGTAGCTCAGCTCGACCGACGAGCGCATCCACTCGACGTCGGCGCCGGCGCAGAAGCTCTCGCCCTCGCCGGACAGCACAACCGCGCGCGCGTCGCCGACGTCGGCGAACGCGTCGCGCAGCGCCGCGATCAGGTCGGCGTCGAACGCGTTCCGGCGGTCCGGTCGTGCGAGCGTGATGCGGAGGACGCTGCCGTCGCGTTCGACGCGGAGGTCGGCCATGGCCGCGAAGCGTAGATTGCGCGCGTGCTCCGGGGAACGCTCGCGGCCGCCGTGACGCCGCTCCGCGACGAGGGCGCCGCGCTCGACGAGGACGCCTTCGCGCCGCTGTGCGAGTTCCTGGCTTCGGGAGGACTCGCCGGCGTGCTCGTGCTCGGCACGACGGGGGAGGGGATCCTGCTCTCGCTCGACGAGCGGCGGCGCGCGGCGGAGGCGTTCGTCGCCGCGGCGGGGCCCCTGACGGTGGCGGTTCACTGCGGCGCCCAGACGACCGCCGACACCGTCGCGCTCGCGAGGCACGCGGCCGACGCCGGGGCGGCCGCCGTCGCCGTCATCGGCCCGCCGTACTTCGCGCTCGACGACGACGCGCTGCTCGCGCACTTCGCGGCGGCGGCCGACGCCTGCGCGCCGCTGCCGTTCTATCTCTACGAGTTCGCGGCACGCAGCGGGTACGCAGTTCCCGTCGGAGTCGTCGAGCGTCTCCGCGAGCGCGCGCCGAACCTGCGCGGGCTGAAGGTCTCCGACCGGCCGTGGGATGCGTTCGCGCCGTACCTGCTCGACGGCCTCGACGTCTTCGTCGGCCCCGAGTCGCTGATCGAGCAGGGGCTGCGCGCCGGGGCGGCCGGTGTCGTCTCGGGGCTCGCGACCGCGTTCCCGACCGAGGTGGCCGCGGCCGCGCGCGGCGAGGCGGGTCGGATCGGCGAGCTCCGCGCGGCGCTGGAGCGCTTCCCCTTCCACGCTGCGGCGAAGCGCGTGCTCGGGCGGCGCGGCGTCCCGGTCCGCGAGGACGTGCGCGCTCCGCTTCGCATGCTGCGGAGCGACGAGCGGGAGGAGCTCGACCGGTGGCTCGAGTCGTCGTAGCCGGCGCGGGGGCGATCGGGGCGTCGATCGCGTTCCACCTCGCCGAGCGCGGGGCGAATGACGTCGTGCTCGCCGATGCCGGCGCGGTCGCGTCGGGAGCGACCGCGAAGGCGATGGGGGGTGTGCGGCAGCAGTTCTCGACGGCGGCGGAGGTGCGGCTCGCGCAGAGCTCGATCCGCTTCTTCGAGTCGCTAGGCCGTCCGTTCTTCGAGCAGGTCGGCTACCTGTTCGTCGCGACGACGGAGGAGGGGCTGGCGGTGCTGGAGGAACGCCGCGCGGTCCAGGTCGAGCTCGGCGTTCCCGCCGAGCGCGTCGATGCCTCGCGCGTCGCCGGTCTCCGCACCGACGACGTGCTCGGCGGCGTCGCCTGCTGGCAGGACGGGTGCGCGGATCCCCCGGCGGTCGCCCGCGAGCTGGTGCGGCGCGCCGTCGCGAGCGGCGTGGAGCTGCGCGAGCGCACCGACGCGCTGACGCTCGACGCCGACGCGCTCGTGATCGCCTGCGGGCCGTGGTCGGCCGAGGTCGCGGCCGCGCGCGGCGTCGAGCTACCGGTGCGGCCGCTCTGCCGCCAGCTTCTGCGCACGGGGCCGCTCGCGCTTCCGGCCGACTTGCCGATGGTGGTGGAGGCCGAGACCGGGTTCCACTTTCGCCGCCGAGGCGACCGGCTCGTGCTCGCGATGACGGACGCGACGCCACGTTGGGGCTTCGAGGAGCGCGTCGACGAGTCGGTGTTCGACGACCGGCTTGCGCGGCTCGCGCATCGCTACCCGCCGGCGGCGGAGACGACGATCGCGGACGCCTGGGCCGGCCTCTACGACATGACGCCCGACGCGCACCCGATCATCGGCTGGGTCGGCGACGGCGTCTACGCGGCGTGCGGCTTCTCGGGGCACGGCTTCATGCAGAGCCCGGCCGTCGGCGCGGTCGCGGCGGCCGAGCTCCTCGGCGAGCAGCCCGAGGTCGACCTCACCCCGTACCGCCTCGAGCGCTTCGCCGGCGAAGCGGTCTTTCCGGAAACACTCGTCCTCTAGTCGGGGACAGTCCCGGGACAGTCCCTCGAACGCAGAGCAAGGCACATTTGCCGCTGCTCAGATGGCGAATTTCCGCGTGAACGTCAGCGCAAGCGAAGAATCCATGGGGACAGTCCCGGGACTGTCCCCATGCCTACTCGAACGCGAGCCCGAGCCGCGAGAGCTGCTCGAGCTCGAAGCGACCCTCGACCGTCGCCTCGACGTCGAACTCCTCGCCGATGTCGGGCTCCTTGCCGATCAGCTCACGCGCGCCCGACGGCACCTCCTGCTCGGCGGCTTCGCGCGACTCCCAGAGGTACACGGCGCCCCAGCGCTCGGTCGCCTCGTCCGAGACCCACGCCTTGAAGCGAAGTCCGGGCACCTCGGCGAACGCGTCGACCGACTCGTCGCGGAGATACCTCCGCAGCTCCCCGATCGTCGTCTTCGAGTCGGCCAGGTTCCAGAGCACGAACCGAACGATCACGCGCTCGGGAGCTTGGCGATCAGCTGCTTGATCTTGCGGAGGAGGTCGGCCTCCTCGTGCCCGAAGTCGTCGAGGTACGAGTGCAGCGCTTCGTGGAGAAGCCGAAGCTCCTCGCTGTCGAGTTCGATCGTGTGCATGAACGGAGCCTAGTTGGAGGGTTCGGCGAAACAGCGGCTGTGCCGCCAGGCCGCGCTGCTCGCCCCCAGGCGGCGTCCTCAGTCGCGCCCGTATCACGAGGATACGAGCGCTTCCTGCGTCCTTGCCTGGGAACGAGCATCGCACCCTGGCGACGAGCGCTCTTCCGCCAAACCCTCCAAGCCCTACATCCGGAAGACGCCGAAGGTCGTCTCGGGGATCGGCGCGTTCAGCGCGGCCGAGATTCCGAGCGCGAGCACGCGGCGCGTCTCGAGCGGGTCGATGATCCCGTCGTCCCACAGCCGCGCAGTCGAGTAGTACGGGCTTCCCTCGCGCTCGTACTTCTCGCGGATCTCCTCGGGGTCGGCGTCCCCGACCATCGTCAGCACGGTCGCTGCCTGGTCGCCGCCCATGACCGAGATGCGGGCGTTCGGCCACATCCAGAGCTGCCTCGGCTCGTACGCGCGGCCGCACATCGCGTAGTTGCCGGCGCCGAAGGAGCCGCCGATCACGACCGTGAACTTGGGCACCTGCGCGTTCGCGACCGCCATCACCATCTTCGCGCCGTCGCGTGCGATCCCGCCCTCCTCGTACTCCTTCCCGACCATGAAGCCGGTGATGTTCTGGAGGAAGACGATCGGCACGCGCCGCTTGCAGCAGAGCTCGACGAAGTGCGCGCCCTTCTGCGCGGACTCCGCGAAGAGCACGCCGTTGTTGGCGACGATCCCGGCGGGGTAGCCCTCGATCCGAGCGAAGCCGCAGACGAGTGTCTCGCCGTAGAGCGCCTTGAACTCAGCGAAGCGAGACCCGTCGACGATTCTCGCGACGATCTCGCGTGCATCGACCTGCGTGCGGTAGTCGTCAGGGATCAACCCGTACAGCTCCTGCGCCGCGGCCGCCGGCGGCTCCGCGGTCGCGACGTCCCACGGCGGGTCGGGCTTGCGCTGGTGCAGGTTGCGCACGATCTGGCGCACGAGCGCGAGCGCGTGCTCGTCGCTCGTCGCGTAGTGGTCGGCGACACCGGAACGGCGCGCGTGCACGTCTGCGCCCCCGAGTTCCTCGGCGCTGACGTCCTGGCCGGTCGCGGCCTTCACGAGCGGAGGACCGCCGATGAAGATCGTGCCGGTGCCGCGGACGATGATCGTCTCGTCGCTCATCGCGGGGACGTATGCGCCGCCGGCGGTGCACGAGCCCATCACGGCCGCGATCTGCGGGATCCCCGCGGCGGAGAGGTTCGCCTGGTTGAAGAAGATCCGCCCGAAGTGCTCGCGGTCGGGGAAGACCTCGGCCTGGAGCGGCAGGAACGCGCCGCCCGAGTCGACGAGGTAGACGCACGGCAGCCGGTTCTGCGCGGCGACCTCCTGTGCGCGCAGGTGCTTCTTGACCGTCAGCGGGAAGTACGAGCCGCCCTTGACGGTGGCGTCGTTCGCGACGACGACGCACTCGCGGCCCTCGATCACGCCGATTCCGGTGACGATCCCCGCGCTCGGCGCCTGCTCGTCGTACACGTCCCACGCCGCCAGCGCGTTCAGCTCGAGAAAGGCGGTGTCCGGGTCGAGCAGCCGGTCGACGCGCTCGCGCGCGGTCAGCTTGCCGCGGCCGCGGTGCCGCTCGACCGCCCGCTCGCCGCCGCCGCGGGCGACGAGCGCGGTGCGCTCGCGCAGCTCGGCGACGAGCTCGGCCATGCGCGCGCTTCGGCGCTCGAAGTCAGCCGACTCGCGCTCGACCTGCGAGCTCAGCACCGCCATCGGGGCTGAGCGTACCGCGCCTTCCGGCCGCCGCGAGGATCGCGGGAGTCAGTGCGTCGGCTACACGGTCCTTCGTCAGATATCCCGTCGCGCCGACGTCGTAGGCGCGCTGGGCGTTGGCCGGGTCGTCCGACGCGGTCAAGACGATCACCCGGCTCGGGAGCCCGAGCCCGCAGATGCGAAGCGTCGCCCCGAACCCGTCGAGGTGGGGCATCTCGATGTCCATCAGCACGACATCGGGGACGAGCGTGGTGCAGAGCGCGACGGCGTCGAGGCCGTCCCCGGCGACGCCCACCACCTCGAGCTCCGGGTCGCCGGCGAGCAGGGCTTCGATCGTCTTCGCGAACAGCGAATGGTCGTCCGCGATCAGCACCCGCACGGGCCCCACGTGGGCACAACGCCCGAAGTGCCCGCCCGGTTACGCGCGGCGGGCGAAGACGGCCCCGACGCGGGAGGCCATGCCGACGCGAACGCTGCAGGTCGGTCGCGAGCCACCGCAGAGCCCGGTCCAGCGCACGAACCGCCAGCCCGAGGCCGGGGTCGCGCGGAGCGTCACGCGTGCTCCCTCGGCGAGCCGTGGCGAGCACGTCCGGGTGCAGCGCACGCCCGTCGCGGTCACGCGCCCGCGCCCGGTGAGCAGGATCGCGAGCCGCCGCAGCGGGCGGAAGATCGCGCCGACCTCGAGGTTCTGGCCGACGGTGACGAGGCAGGAGGGCTCGCGTTCGGCCGCGCACGGGCCGGTCCAGCCGCCGAACGCGTACCCGGCGGCGGCCTCGGCCGCGAGCTGAACGGACGTGCCGCCGTTCCACTCGATCGTGCAGGTCGACCGGCACCCCTGCCCGTCTGGCTCGCTCCCGATCGTCCCGACCCCGGTCAGCCGCAGCGTGAGCGAGAACTGCGCGGCCGTGTGCAGCAGCCAGCCGGAGTCGTGGATGTCGAACCAGGGGCCTGGATGCCCGTAGTAGTCGTCCCTGCCCACGTCCAGGCGCGCGGCCTCGAGCAGTTCGCCGCCGTAGCTCGCGCTCATCAGGTCGAGCTGCGAGTCGCAGACGTGCCCGTCCTCGCACAAGTTGGGGGCGGGGTCGTCGACCGCTCCCAGTGCGTGGAGAAGCTCGTGGGCGCCCACAAAGGCCGCGCCCCGGCCGTCACCGACCGTGAGGTCGCAGCTCGAGCGGAGATACACGACCGCATACGAGGGGCCGCGCCGCTCGGAGCCGGTGCCCGTCCCGCAGACGTCGTCCGCGGGAACGACCCCGTCGTAGAAGACGAGGTACTTCTTCTCGGCGCTCGCGAGGCCGAACGGCACCCCGCCGAGCTGCCCGGCGATCCGCCCGTACCGCCCCCCGAGGGAGGCGTAGCGCGAGGCGGGCTCCGGGAGGCGCACCGAGCTGAGGTCGAGCAGGCCCGCTCGGGACTCGCAGGCCGGGAAGTCGAAGAGGTCGAACCGCGGCGCCCGCGACGAGTCCTCTCGGCGCCACCAGGCGTCGATCGCGGCGACGTCGGTCGCCAGGCCCGATGCGAGCTGGCCGAAGCGGTCCTGACCGTCGGCCGGGATCGCGTAGACGACGTGGACCTGCGGGCCGCCGACCCGGTCGCGCACACGGTCGGCCTGGGCAACGTCGTTCCCACACCAGCGGACCGGGGTGACCGCGGCAGGCGAGGTGGGCACGGCAATCAGCGCGGCCGCAGCGGCCGCGAGGCCGAGGACGATGCGCACCGACACAGCCTGACAGAGGTTCGGTCAAGATCCGAGCGTGGCGGACGAGGAGCTCGACCGGCTCTACGCCCTACCGCTCGAGGAGTTCACGGCGGCGCGGAACGAGCTGGCGAAGGCCCGCGGCGACGCCGAGCTGAAGAAACTGAAGAAGCCCACCGTGGCCGCGTGGGCCGTCAACCAGCTTGCACGGGAGCGCGAGGTCGACCTGCGGCGGCTGCTTCGGGCCGGCGAGCGGCTCGAGGCCGCACAGAAGGACGCGGTGCTCGGCGGCGACCAGCGGCCCTTCGAGGAGGCGCGCGCCGAGGAGCGCGACGCGCTGCGCAGGCTCCGAGGCGCCGCCGCGGAGCTGCTCCGCGCCGGCGGCAACCCGGCGTCCGACCCCACGCTCGACCGCGTCGTCGCCACGCTCCGCGCGGCGGCCGCGACCGAGGACGGCCGGGCGACGCTGCGGGAGGGACGGCTGAGCGAGGAGCTCGAGCCGTCCGGGTTCGAAGCGCTCGCCGGACTCGCGGGGGCAAAGCCCAAGCGCCGGCCGGCCCGGGGGCGGCAGGGGCCGACCGCGGCCGACCGCCGCCGCGCGCGCAAGGCGCGCGAGGAGGCCGACGACGCGGAGCGCGAGGCCAGGGACGCAGCTGCGCGGGTCAACGAGGCCGAACGGGCGCTTGCCAAGGCGAAGCGCGCAGCAGACGCAGCGGCGGCGAAGGCCGCCACGCTGGACGCGAAGGCTCGGGAAATCGAGGTCTAGCTGCAAGAAAGGCCCGGCGAGACGTTCGGGCCGGGCCTTTCTGCGCTTGCACCCAGATGGGCAGCCGGACTATCGCAGGCCGTGCGGTCGCCGTCCTCCGACCTCCGGGGTGGACGTTCCTAGTCGAACGGCGGGTTTACCAGCCTCCCTCCTAGCCGCAATAGTGGTTGCGTGAGCCGCGTGCGCGTCCTGATCGCGGACGATCACCGCCTCTTCGCCGAGTCGCTGATGGTCCTCCTGTCGCAAGACGACCGTCTCGACGTCGTCGGCACAGCGGGGGACGGACGCGAGGCGGTCAAGCTCGCGCAGACGCTCAGGCCCGATGTCGTCCTGCTCGACGTCAACATGCCCCTGATGGACGGCGTGACGGCGCTCTCAGAGCTGCGGCTGCTCGTGCCCGACGCGCGGCTGATCCTGCTGACCGGCACCGAGAGCACGAGCGAGCGCGAGGCAGCGCGCCGGGCGGGTGCCGACGCCTTCCTGCTCAAGTCGGTCCCGCCGGAGACGCTGCTGGACGTGATCCTGATCACGACCGCGTTCGCACAGCCGGCGACTCTGAGCTAAATCGAACCCGGTTTGCAGCCGATAAACGTCCTGTCCGGCCGGGCGGGTTGGGCGGGCCGCGAACCAGCCCGACTCGCCCGGCATCAAGTTTCGCCCCGGCCGGTCGATAGAGACGTCGAGTCACGTCCCAGAGGGGCCGCAGCTCTCGGTGCGGGGCTCATGAGCGGAAGGCGGCCTTGGGTCGCCTTTCGCGTTCAGACAGCTGAACGCGAAATGAGCCGGTCAGCCCATTGAGAACGGGGACGCACTCGGGCAGGTTCTGGGCGAGGCAGCTAAGCGTGGCGCTCTGTGCTGCCTGCCGCGGTGATGGTGAGTCCTCGGGCGAGCAAGAGGAGTCCCGTCACCGCTCTCTTCTACGGTTCGCGCCCCGGGACGACCCCCCGGGGCGCGGCCGGTTCCGCGAGACAACGGCCGCGCCATGAGCACGAAGCGCGACGCCCGCCGGGTCACGATCGGAGCAGCCGGCGCGTGCGTGATCGTGACGGCGCTCGACCTGCTGCCGGTCGAGGCGAGCTACGCCGGTGGCTCGTCGAGGGTTGCACTCGAGACCGCTGCCGCGCTCGTCGCGCTGCTCGCCGCGTACCTCGTCTACGGGCGCTTCCGAACCAGCCGGAGCGTGAGCGACCTCGTCGTCGTCTGTTCGCTCGAGCTGATCGCGCTTCGGACCTTCCTGTTCTCGGGGTACCCGGCCGTCCTCGAGGACGCGGACGTCCTTGCGACCTGGAGCCAGGTGGGGTCGGCGATCCTGGCCGCGGCTGCCTTCGCCGCCGGCGCCTTCGCTCCCGACGTCCGCGTCCGACCCGATCGCCGAACGAGCGTGCTCCTGCTCGGCCTTCCGCTCGTCGTCGGCGCTGTCGCGATCGCAGAGGCGGCCGTTGTGCCAGAGCTCCCGCTGCATCTCGGGCAGGTCGCCGACGAGCGCGCGTTCGTCGTCGCTCAGCTCGTCGCCAGCGGCCTGTTCGCGCTGGCGGCGGTCGGGTTCACGATCCGGGCCGAGCGGAGCGGCGACGAGCTGATGCGCTGGTTCGCCGTGGGCGCGACCCTCGCCGCCTTCGGGCGCCTGAACTACGCGCTCGTGCCGCCCGCGGATAACCGGGTCTACACGGGCGACGTGCTTCGCTTCGGCTTCGCGATCGTGCTGCTGCTCGGCGCGGCACGCGAGATCCAGGCGTACTGGCGCAGCCGCGTCGAGGCCGCGACCCTCGAAGAACGTCGCCGCGTCGCTCGAGACCTCCACGACGGGCTCGCGCAGGAGCTCGCGTTCATCGCCACTCGCGCGAAGGCACTTGCGGCCGAGCACGACCACGACCCCGGACTGGCACAGCTCGCGAACGCCGGCCAGCGTGCGCTCGACGAGTCGCGACGGGCGGTCGCTTCGCTGACGCGGCCGGTCGACGAGCCGCTCGACGTCGCGCTCGCGCAGGCCGCGGAGGACGTCGCCCTGCGCACTGGAGCGACCGTCGAGCTTGCGCTCGCGTCGAACGTCGTCGTCACGCCTGCGCGGCGCGAGGCGCTCGTCCGGATCACGCGCGAGGCGATCACGAATGCCGCGAGGCATGCTGACGCCGGAGTGATCAGGGTCGAGCTGGCGACGAGCCCGACCCTCCGCCTCCGGGTGGTGGACGACGGCTCCGGGTTCGACGAGGAGGCGCTTCCGGTCCGCGAGCACCGGTTCGGGCTCACGAGCATGCGCGAGCGGGCCGAGAGCCTGGGCGGTGCGTTCCGTGTCGAGTCGCGGCTCGGCGCCGGAACCGTCGTCGAGGTCGTCCTCCCGTGACAGCGCGGGGGACCGTGCTGATCGCGGACGACCACCCGCCCACTCGCGCGGGGGTGCGGCTCGCGCTGGAGCAGGGCGGCTTTGCCGTCTGCGCCGAGGTCGGCGACGCCGGGAGCGCGGTCGACGCGGCGCTTCGCGAACGCCCGGACATCTGCGTGCTCGACATCAACATGCCGGGCAGCGGCATCGCCGCCGCGGCTCAGATCTCGAAGCAGCTGCCCCAGGCCGCGATCGTGATGCTCACGGTCTCCCGCGACGACTCCGACCTCTTCGACGCGCTGCGTGCGGGGGCATCCGGCTACCTGCTCAAGGACATCGACCCCGCCCGGCTCCCGGTCGCGCTCGAGGGCGTGCTCGCGGGCGAGGCCGCACTGCCGCGGGGGCTCGTGACCCGGCTCGTGCAGGAGTTCCGTACGCGCGCCCGCTCGAAGCGCCTGCTTGCGGGCGTCGCGCACGGCGAACGGCTAACCGACCGCGAGTGGGACGTCCTCGAGCTCCTGCGCGAGGGACAGAGCACGGCCCAGATCGCCGAGCGCCTTGCGATCGCGCCGGTCACTGTCCGGCGCCACGTTTCCGAGATCCTCCGCAAGCTCAGGGTCAGCGATCGCGCGGCCGCTGTGCGTTTGCTGGACGAACACGCGGACGAATAGCCAGAGGCCGCGTCTACACTGGGTCGCCGCCGCAACCATGGAGATACAGGGGCGACAGGCTCAACCTGCAACCCCCGGTCTTGGAGACCGGGGCTCTGCCAGTTCGAGTCCTACGCCCCTTCGGTTGCCGGGCCGGAAGACGCGGTGGTCGGCGGTTCCACCCGTGTACTACGATCGGCCGCTGTCGCAGCGCCGCGCGCTCGGGGTGCTCTTCGGGGTGATCGCCGTCGCGCTGCTCGGGATCGCATTCGCGGCGATCGACGACGCGTGGCCCGTCGCGTTCGCCGCAGGCGTGCTCGGCGCGTGGATGGGCACGATGGCGTTCCGCGCGCTCGCGCGCTGAGGAATCGCCGGGCGCACGCCGTATTCTCTACGCGATGGCGGAGCGGGCCGACGACACGATCACGCTGTGGCGCGAGTACCGACGCACGAAGGACCAGGCCCTCCGCGATCGCCTGATCCTCACGTACGCACCGCTCGTCAAGTACGTCGCCGGCCGGCTGGGCTCGGGGCTGCCGGCCCACGTCGACGAAGGTGACCTCGTCTCCTACGGCCTGCTCGGCCTGATCGGTGCGATCGAGCGATTCGACCCGGACCGCGACATCAAGTTCGAGACCTACGCGATCGCGCGGATCAAGGGCTCGATCATCGACGAGCTCCGCGCGATGGACTGGGTCCCGCGCTCCGTGCGCGCCCGCGCCCGCGACATCGAGCGCGCGATCGGCGAGCTCGAGGGCAAGCTCGGCCGCGCCCCGAACGACGAGGAGATCGCCGGCAAGCTCGGGCTGACCCAGGACGAGCTGGACAGCAGCCTGAGCGAGATCTCGCGCTCGTCGATCGCCGCCCTCGACGAGCTCTGGACGGTGCAGGGCTCGAGCGGCGACCAGGTCGCCCTGATCGACACGATCGAGGACACGCAGGGCCCCGCGCCGCAGAGCGCGCTCGACAAGTCCGAGCTGAAGGAGATGATCGCGGACGCGATCTCGCGTCTGCCCGAGCGCGAGAAGCTCGTGGTCACCCTCTACTACTACGAAGAGCTGACGCTCCGCGAGATCGGCGAGGTGCTCGGCGTGACCGAGTCGCGCGTCTCCCAGCTGCACACGAAGGCGATCCTTCGGCTGAAGGCTCGCCTCGCGGGTACGCCCGTTCGGGCGTCGCTCGAGGGCTAGTAGGCCCTGGCGTACGGCGGCGGGAGGCGCTTCTCGAGCTCGACTGCCGCGCCGGCGCCCGTGAGGCCCTTCCTGATCGCCCCGGCGGGGCGCTCGTCCTTCCCGATCCGGTCCAGCATGAGAGCCACGCGCGGATCCGAACCGAGGTTTCGCCTTGGTGTGAAGACGTGCCGCAACGACATGGGTGAGGTCTCCTTTAGGCCGCTGAAAGGAAGTCGTCTCGTTGTAGCGGGGGAAAGCTCGATTCGTGTACCCCAAAGGTAGGATCGCGCACTACCCCTTTACGAGTCAGGAGGAGAGAGCCGCATGGCCCACGAGCCGGGGAGGATCCGCAACGTCGCCGTCGTCGGGCACCGCGGAGTCGGCAAGACGTCGCTCGTGGAGGCGCTGCTCTACCAGACGGGGATGGTCAACCGGCTCGGCACGATCGAGGCCGGCACGACGGTCACCGACTGGGACGACGACGAGCACAAGCGGCAGATGTCACTTTCGTCGTCGCTCGCGCACCTGGACTGGCATGAGCGCAAGATCAACCTGATCGACGCCCCCGGTGACCCGGGATTCCAGGGCGACGCGATCGCGGCGCTGCGCGTGGTCGAGGGCGCGCTCTTCGTCCTCAGCGGGGTGATGGGCGTCGAGGTCGGCACGTCGCGCGTCTGGGGGCGCGCCTCCGAGCTCGGGCTCGCGCGCGTCCTCTACGTGAACATGCTCGACCGCGAGCGGGCCGACTTCTTCCGCGCGCTCGGCGCGATTCGCGAGCAGCTCTCCGACAAATGCGTGGCCGTCCACCTCCCGATCGGCTCAGAGCACGAGCTGACCGGGATCGTCGACGTGCTGCACATGTGCGCCTACCAGTCGCCGGAGGGCGGCAAGGAGGCCGAGCCCACCGAGATCCCGGCCGAGATGGCCGACCAGGCGGCCGAGTACCGCGAGAAGCTGCTCGACGCCGTGGTCGAGACCGACGAGGCGCTGATGGAGCGCTACCTCGACGGGCAGGAGCTCGACGCGGCCGAGGTTGCGAGCGCGCTGAAGACGGCGGTCACTCGCGGCGAGGTCTTCCCGGTCGCGTGCGGCGTCGCGACCAAGAACCTCGGCACGCACGCGCTGCTCGACCTGCTCGTCGAGGGTGTTCCCTCGCCGGCCAAGAAGGGCGCGCCGATCGAGGTCGACGGCGCCGGCACGGCGGCGTTCGTGTTCAAGACGATCGCCGACCCGTTCGCCGGCCGGATCAACGTCCTCCGCGTGCTCGCCGGCACGCTCAAGGGCGACTCCACCGTCGCCAACGTCCGCGCGCACGCGAAGGAGCGGCTCGGCGCGCTGATGGTGCTCCAGGGCAAGGAGCACGCGAACGAGACGGAGATCGGCGAGGGCGACATCGGCGCCGTCGCCAAGCTGAAGGAGACGCAGACGGGCGACCTCCTCCTCGACGCCGAGCGCCCCGTGGAGCTCCCGCAGCTCGGCTTCCCCGAGCCGGTGATGAGCTTCGCGATCACGCCGAAGGCGAAGGGCGACGAGGAGAAGATGGCGACGTCGCTCCGGCGGCTCGCCGAGGAGGACCCGACCCTGATGCTGCGCCGCGACGAGCAGACCGGCGAGCAGCTGCTCTCCGGCCTCTCGCAGATGCACGTCGAGGTGGGGGTGGAGCGGCTGAAGCGCCGCTTCGGTGTCGACGTCGACCTGCACCCGCCGCGCGTCCCGTACCAGGAGTCGATCCGCAAGGAGTCGCGGGCACACGCGCGCTACAAGAAGCAGACGGGCGGGCGTGGCCAGTTCGGCGACTGCCACATCGTCCTCGAGCCACTGGAGGGCCACACCGGGTACGAGTTCAAGGACGAGATCGTCGGCGGCGTGATCCCGCAGAGCTTCCGACCGGCCGTCGACAAGGGCATCCGCGAGGCGATGCTCTCGGGCGAGCTCGCCGGTGCGCCCGTCTCCGGCGTGCGCGTGCGGCTCGTCGACGGCTCGCACCACTCGGTCGACTCGTCGGAGATGGCGTTCAAGATCGCCGGCTCGATGGCGTTCAAGCAGGCCTACGAGGCGGCCGATCCCGTCCTGCTCGAGCCGATCATGGAGGTCGAGATCACCGTGCCCGACGACGTCGTGGGCGCCGTCAACGGCGACCTCAACTCGCGCCGCGGCCGGCTCCACGGGATGGAGCCGCACGCCGGGATGACGACGATCAAGGCCGAGGCGCCGATGGCCGAGCTGCTGACGTACTCGCAGTCGCTGACCTCGATGACGGGCGGACGCGGCGACTACCACATGCATTTCCTCCGCTACGACGAGGTGCCCAGCCCACGTCGCCCAGAAGGTGATGAGCGAGTTCCAGAAAGAGAAGGAGGAGGCGAAGGTCTGAGCCGCCCGGAGCCACGGAGGTCGAAGCCGGGGTTCCCGGACGTCTACGGGCTCACCGGGAAGGACTTGCTCGACTGGGCCTGGGCGGTCGAGCGGCTCGAGGCGAGCCGCAACTACTGGATCTGCACGACGCGCGCGGACGGCCGGCCGCACGCGATGCCGGTGTGGGGCCTGTGGTGGGACGACGCCGTCGTCTGGAGCAGCGCGCCGACGTCGACGAAGGCGCGAAACCTGGAACGCGACCCGAGCGTCGTTGTGCACCTGGAGAGCGGGAACGAGGCCGTGATCCTCGAGGGCCGGGTCGAGCGCAGGACGATCGACGACGCGTACGCCGACGCGTACGGCGAGAAGTACGACTACCGGCCCGACGCGAGCCTGACCGCACGGCCGTGGTTCTGGCTCGTTCCGTCGCGAGCGTTCGCGTGGCTCGAGGAGAGCTACCCGCACACCGCGACGCGCTTCGACTGGGACTGAGGGACTGGGGCGGAGGCTCGCGCCTCCGCCGGTCCCGTCCTACGCCGTCTGAGTCTGCGTCTCGGTCTGACCGAGCTTCAGCCGCTCGATCAGGTCGGAGACGTCGGCGAGCTCCTGCTCGAGGTCGCGGCGGTACTCCTCGAGCCGCTCGAGCACCGTCTCGTGCTCGTACCAGCGAGAGCCCAGCCGCGGCCCCCAATGGCGGCCGCGATGTCTGCGTCCGTGCATGTTCACCTCCTTTCCCCGGCGCGTTCCAACAGCTGGTCGATCCGGTCGCGGGCCTCGCGCAGCCACTGCGCCCAGCGCTCGAGCGCGCGTCGCCCGTCGTCCGTGATCTCGTAGGTGCGCTTCGCAGGACCCGGCAGCTGGTCGCTCCACTCGGAGGTCACGAGCCCTCGCTCCTCCATCCCGCGGAGCGCGCGGTAGACGTTCCCGACGTCCACCCGCTCGGCACCGAGCAGCGCCGGGAGCTCGGCGATCAGCTCATAGCCGTGGGTGGGGCGCTCCGAGAGCAGCACCAGCAGGCCCGGCTCGAGGAAGCGGTAGCCGCGGCCGCGTCTCATGTTCCAACATATGTACTAGACATATATCGGAGGACGTTAGCACGCGAGGTAGGCGCTGGGCCGGGGCTAGACTCGACGGGCTGTGCAGCGGATCACGAGCTCGACAGCGACGCGGACGTGCGCAATTTGCGAGCGCACGCTGCTCATGGGCGAACGCGCGATCCGGTTCGCGCCCAACGGTTCAGACTTCGTCGACGTCTGCCCGCTCTGCCAGGACCAGGCCGTCGAGTACGGCTGGGTCAAGGAGGGCAGCCCGACGACGCCGACCGTGCCCGACGCCCGCCGGCGCCGGCTCAGCCTCACCTCGATCTTCGACACGCGCCGGTCGGCTCAGGACCAGACAGTCGCGCCCGAGCCGATCCTGCGCCGCCTCTCGGAGCCGGAGCTGTCGATGGTCGAGGCCGCCGACCTCTTCAACTCGAGCCAGTACCGGCGCACGGTCGGCGGGATCGCGAAGAGCCTCGGGTCGCCGCGCGTGTCGATCGTCCAGCTCTCGGGGGTGAAGTCGGAGCTCGTCGTCACCGTCGTGTGGGACATCTCCTGGTACCAGTACCGCGTCAGCCTCGAGTCCGCGCAGCCGGTGCGTCTCGCCGAGCGAGGGCACGAACCGCGGCAGCTCGAGCACGCGTTCGTGCAGTGGAACGCGCACCTCGAGGACGACGGGCGCCTCGTGCCAGACATCGCGCGCTCTGAAGCTTCCCGCAAGACCGCAGTCCGCTCGCGCGGACTCCGGTCGCGAACCCCTGAGCGCGGTCGCATTCGCGACCGCGATCGCTCGCCACCCACTAGCGCCGGAGATGCCTCCTTACAATCAGAAGCAGTGATCTACTGCGTGATTCCGCCGGAGCTCGAGGACGAGCTCTTCGAGAAGATGGTCGAGTACTACAAGGACAACCCGAACGTGACGGTGATCGTCGACCGGCGGACCGGGCCCGACCGCCGGCAGGGGAAGCAGCCGCCCGAGGGCGAGCAGCGGGAGACGCGCGACCGGCGCAGGCCGCGCATCCCGGGGACCTTCCCGGACATCGTCGAGGGCTAGCGCCCCGGCACTAGACTCGGACCCGTGGCGGCCACGGGCACGCAGGAGTTCAAGAACTTCATCGAGGGCGAGTGGGTCGACGCGGTGGGCGGCGAGACGTTCGAGAGCCTCAGCCCCGCGAACGGCGAGCCGATCGGGACGTTCCCACGCTCCACAGCCGAGGACGTCGACCGCGCCGTCGAGTCCGCGAAGGCGGCCTACGACGAGTGGCGGCTCGTGCCGGCGCCGAAGCGGGGCGAGATCCTCTTCCGCTTCGGGCAGTTGCTGACGGAGCAGAAGGACGAGATCGCGCAGCTGATGACCCGCGAGATGGGCAAGGTCCTGCCCGAGGCCGGCGGGGACGTCCAGGAAGCGATCGACATGAGCTTCTACATGGGCGGCGAGGGACGGCGGCTCTTCGGCCAGACGACCCCGTCCGAGCTGCGCGACAAGTTCAACATGAGCGTGCGCATGCCGATCGGCGTTGTCGGCGTGATCACGCCGTGGAACTTCCCGATCGCGATCCCGTCCTGGAAGATCCTGCCGGCGCTCGTCTGCGGGAACACGGTCGTCTTCAAGCCCGCGACCGACACGCCGCTGCTCGGCCAGCGCTTCGTCGAGCTGCTCGTCGAGGCCGGCCTGCCGAAGGGCGTCGTCAACGTCGTCCACGGTGGCGGCGGCGAGGTGGGCGACCGGCTCGTCCGCCATCCCGACGTGCCCGTGATCTCGCTGACCGGGTCGCGCGAGACGGGCGTCGCGGTGCTGCGCAACTCCGCCGAGAACCTCAAGCACGTCCACCTCGAGCTCGGCGGCAAGAACGCGATCGTCGTCATGGACGACGCCGATCTCGAGCTCGCAGTCGAGGGCATCGTCTGGTCGGCCTTCGGCACGTCGGGGCAGCGCTGCACGGCGGCGAGCCGCGTGATCGTGCACCGCAAGGTCTACGACGGGCTCCAGCAGAAGCTCGTCGAGGCGACGGAACGGCTCAGGCTCGGGGTCGGCTGGGAGGCAGACACCGACGTCGGCCCGGTGATCAACAAGAGCGCGCTCGAGAAGATCGACTCGTACACGAAGGTCGGGCGCGACGAGGGCGCGCGGCTGCTCACGGGCGGAGAGGTCGCGACCGGCGACGGCCTCGACCGCGGCTTCTACTACCGCCCGACGATCTTCGGCGACGTCGAGGCCGGGATGCGGATCGCGCAGGAGGAGATCTTCGGCCCGACGACCGCGCTGATCCCGGTCGACGACTTCGACGAGGCCGTGCGCGCCGTCAACGGCGTCAAGTACGGGCTCTCGTCGTCGATCTTCACGCAGGACGTGAACCGCGCCTTCCGCGCGATGCGCGACCTGAACACGGGGATCACGTACGTGAACGCGGGCACGATCGGCGCAGAGGTGCACTTGCCGTTCGGCGGCACGAAGGACACCGGCAACGGCCACCGCGAAGCCGGCCAGGCGGCGCTCGACGTCTTCACCGAGTGGAAGTCGATCTACGTCGACTACTCGGGCCGGCTCCAGCGCGCGCAGATCGACACCGAGGAGAGCTCGACGCCATAGCGCTTCGTGACCGCGGGGCGGTCGCGGGTGTAGTGGAGGCGTGGTCTGGCTCTTCGCCGCGCTGGCGCTCGTGGCCGCGCCGCCGTCCGTCACCGTCGCGGCGAAGCCGCCGGCCACTGCCGGTCGTCCGTGGACCGCGACGTTGGTCGTACGCGGCGCGACCGCGGCCGTGCTGACGGCGCGCAACGGCGCGACGACGCTGACGGCTCGCACACGGCGCGCCCGCGCGACTCGTCACAGCGTGCGGCTGACCTTCCCGCGTGCGGGGACCTGGGCCCTGACCGCGCGCGCCGGCTACCGCACATTCCGGCTCGGGAGCGTTGTCGTCGCGGCGGCGGAGCTGCAGCTCCGGCGGGTCTCCACGATCGCCCGCGAGCCCGACGGTTCGCTGCTCCTCGTCGAGCAGGAGCGTCGGCGCGTCCTGCGCGTCGATCCGGCGACCGGCCGGACGAGCGTCGTCGTCAGCGGGCTCTCGAACCCGTTCGGAGTCGCGGTCGCCCCGGACGGTTCCTTCGTCGTCACTGACGCCGCCGTGGTGCTCCGCTTCGCACCCGGCGAGCGAGCCGGGCGGGAACTGACCAGGTTCCCGGCCGGCGTCGAGACCGGGCCGGTCGCGATCGACCGGTCGGGCAACGCGTTGCTCGCGACGAGCGAGGACGAGATCGTCCGCGTCGCCCCGGATGGCTCGCGGACGGTCGTCGATCGCGACGTCCGGTCGGTGCACGGCCTCGGCCTCGCGCCCGACGGCTCGCTGCTGGTCGGGGACACCGACAACGATCGCGTCGTTCGGCTCGCGCCCGACGGAACCCGGTCCGTGTTCGCGGCGCCGATCGACAATCCCGGCGGGCTCGATGTCGCCGCCGACGGCACGGTCTACGTGATCCAGTACTTCGTCGGGCGGGTCGCGCGCATCGACGCGGGCGGGATCACGACCGCCGTCCAGGATCTCCCGAGCCCGATCGACGTCGCCCTCGCGCCGGAAGGCCTGTACGTGCTCGACGGCGAGCTGAACCAGCTCCACCGGGTCGCCGGCGGTTCGCGTCAGCGCATTCGGCTGCTCTCGCCCTGACGGCCGGGTAGCGGTCAGGATGTCGAGCTGTGAACAGGAAGCTCGTCGTCTTCGTCCCCGAAGAAGCGCTCGACGTCGTACGCGACGCGCTCTTCGCCGCCGGCGCCGGGCGCATCGGCGACTACACGCGCTGCTCGTGGTACACGCCCGGGACGGGGACGTTCCTCGGGGGTGAGGGTGCCGATCCGAACATCGGCGAACGGGGCCGAGAGGAGCGCGTCGCCGAGCTTCGGCTGGAGACCGTCTTCCCGGCCGAGCGGCACGACGACGTCGTCGCCGCGCTGCGCGGCGCGCACCCGTACGAGGAGCCGGCCTTCGACGTGTACGAGCTCCTGTGAAGGCGCGCCTCTCGACCGACGGCGGCGCGCGCGGCAACCCGGGCCCGGCCGCGTTCGGCTACGTCCTCGAGTCGGAGGACGGGACCGTGCTCGCGGCGCACGGCGAGCGGATCGGCGTCGCGACGAACAACGTCGCCGAGTACAGCGCGCTGATCGCCGGGCTCGAGAAGGCGCTTGAGCTGGAGCTCGACGAGGTCGAGGTCGTCTCCGACTCCGAGCTGCTGGTGAAGCAGATGACGGGCGAATACAAGATCAAGAACGAGACCCTGCAAGAGCTCTCGCAGGAGGCCTCCAGGCTCGCCCGCAAGCTCCGCAAGGTGTCCTACACGGCGGTGCGCAGGGAGCACAACGAGCTCGCCGACCGGCTCGTGAACGAAGCCCTCGATTCGCCCGACTGAGGGCTATACTGGCCGCCGCGCGGATGTAGCTCAGTTGGCTAGAGCATCTGCTTGCCATGCAGAAGGTCGTGGGTTCGAGTCCCATCATCCGCTCCTCGTAAAAGCCCCGCTGGCGCGGGGCTTTCGTCTTCAACAGGCTCATCCCAACGGGGTGAAGAAAGTCCGTGTCCGAGGTGCGACGCTGGTGCTGCGACTCTGCTCTACAGCGTTCGTCTGGCCTCATCTGCGAGGCTGAACGGAGGGGTCTGGTCGGCGCGGGGTGTGGAGCGTGCTTTGCTCACCGCAACCCGACCATGGAGACTCTGATGACCGAACGACCGCTCCTGCAGCGTCCGCGGCGAGCCCGGTTGGCGCTTCGGTTCGTAACCGTGGTGGCCGTGCTCGCGGGCGCCGCGCTGGCGACCGCGACGCCCGCGTTCGCGCTCTCGCCCGGATGCACAGAGGTAAACACGGAAGCCCAGGGCCTGCGCAGCAGCTGGGCGTTCTTCAACCAGTCTTTCGAGGCGGGTGAGCGACTGACCTTCCAGGCCGGTCCGCCCACACTAGTCGCAACGCCGTTCCTGATGAGCATGATCGGCACCGGCCCGGCCGGGACCCATCAACCTCCTCGGCGCCTGGCCGGGGACCCTCGTGTACGACTTCCCCCTCACCGGCATCTACAGCTTCGTGCTGTCTAGCCTGCCGGGAATCTCGACCTGGAACACGACGTGTGGTCCGCCCGAGGCGCTGCCCGGGGCGCCACTCAGGGAGTTCGGCATCCCGCGCGTCATCCTCTGCTCGCCGTCCCTTGCCCTGAGGGCCGACGGCACGATGGGTCATGCGTTCGACGTCGAGTTCAGGGAGTGGAAGGCCGACCCGTCGTACGTCCCTGCCGGTTCCGTCCCTGCCCGCTACTACGAGGGTGTCGGGCTCGACTGCTCGAACCTGCCCGGCTACACCAACTCCGGGAGGATGACGGATGGGCTCGGCACGGACTTCGGTTCGCTGGCCCCGATCGTCGAGGGTGCCGTGTACCCGTACTTCAGGAAGAGCTAGTTCGGCGCGAGATCGTTCCGCAGGCGACCCGGGGACAACTGTCCTCGGTCGTTTGTGCCCTCCCCGAAAAGTCAGTCGCGCGGGTCCGTCGCCCTCGCGATCGCCGCCGGTGCCCCCTCGCGCTTTCGGACGATCAGGTACTGCTCCGACACGGCGTCGACCGTTTCGACCTTCGGTGCTTCGTGGCCCGGCCGAACGAAGAACAACGTCGGATCGGCTCGTACTTCTTCGTAGCTCTCGGCCGCGACGACGATCTGTTCGACGCAGGTCGGATCGTCGCACTCGCAGACGATGCTGAAGTCGCGGGTCACGAATGCGAAGGACTGGTTGACGGAACTGATTCGTTCGTTGACGTTCCGGAAGGTCGCCTCGTTGAGAGCGCGCCGTTCGTCGCGCTTCGTGAACTCCCGCTCATGCACGGTGAGCCTCTTGCCCGCGCTCTTCCGCGATCTCGCCGGCGATACCCGTCTTCTCGATGACGACGAACCCGTCTTGGGTTTCCACCGTCGTGGTTTCGTGGCCGTCGCGTTGCTCGTGCCCCGTTGCGAGAATGAACCTCCGCGGGGACGCGCGCACATCGCTGTACTTGGCCAACGGAACACGGATCAGTTCCCGGCACGCTCGGTCGCCGCACTCACAAATGAACGGCGCAAGAGGCAGGTCGATGTCGTCGGCGTCGATGAGAGCCTTGATCTCTTCGTTCACCTGCCGAAACACGACCTCGTTGTGAGCGCGCCTCGCTTCGCCGCTGTCATCGGTCACTGGTGATCGTTCCTCCCTGGGTCGTCCTACGACGGGATTTTCCGGTCGCCCGAACGCCGTAACACGGGCGCGGGCAGGCTGGCGGACGGGCGGAGGCGGCCGCAGACCGCCTCCGCCTGCCACGAGGTCGGCGAACCTAGGACGGCTGCCGCTGCCCTTGCCGTTGCGATGGTTCGGTGCCTGCCTGTTCGCCGCTGGAGAGGCGGTCTTGGAGGCTCGAGGACAGCTCGTCCGCGTGCCGGCTCGCGCTCTCCTTCGTCGTCTCCATCGCACCCTCGACGCTCTCCTGCGCGATCTGCTTGCCGTGCTCCCAGCCTTCGCGGGCGACCTCGCCGACCTTGTCAGAGGCTGGTCCGAGCTTCTCGTCCTCTACGCGGGTCGTCGGAAGAAGCAACCCGATCGCGAAGCCCACTCCCGCTGCACCGACCGCCAGCCCGAGCGGGTTGCGCTCGGCCGCGTACCGAGCCCGCTGAAGCTGCGCCCGATCCGGGATCGGCTTCGTCACAACGCCCTTGGCCCCGCTCAGCCGGGAGGCGACCGCCTCCTTCTTGTCACCGACGTAGTCGCCCACACGGGCGCCGACGTCCGTCTTGTAGCTGAGCGCATCCACCTCGTCGCCCACACGGGCGCGGGTCTCCTCTAGTTGCGAGCGGAGCTCGCTCGGGTCTTGGTCCATTCGACGTCCTCCTTCACGCTCTCGATGGTCTGCTCGGGGATCGGCGCCCCTGCCTCCGCGACCCGGTCCTTGCCGCGCTGCGCGAGCACGTACGCGGCGACGGCGAGAACCGCGCCGACGATCAGCGCCGCCAGCCACTCCGGCAAGAAGATCGCCAGCAGTAGGATGGCCGCGGCGGTCAACGCCCCCGCACCGAGCAGGGCTGCGCCGGCGGCACCGCCGATCATTCCCACGCCGGGTGCTGCGATTCGACCCTTCTGCGCCATTTCGGCCTTAGCCAGCTCGACTTCCTGCCGGACGAGCAGCGAGAGGTCGCGAGTGAGGTCACGGGCGACCTCACCGAGCGGCTCATCGCGTCGGCCGACCGAGCTGTCGGACGGCGCCATCACGCACCGCCACGCGCGCCCGTGAGCTGCGGCTGCGACGAAGAGTACCGCCGCTCCGAGGACGCTTTCATCATCCGCGACGCCGCGATACCGACCACGAGGCCGATGCCCGCGAGCACCCAGGGCCGCCGGCGCGCGAAACGCTCGGCGTCGTCGAGTAGCTCGTTCCCGTCCACGCCTTCGAGGTACTTACCGAACTGCTCCACCCGGTCGGCAGCCGCCTCTGCGATCCCCGCAGCCTGCGATTGCCCGTCCGAGCGAAGCTGCTCGCCGGTCTGCTTGAGCGCCTTCCCGACCTGCTGCGCTTGGCGCCCGGCGTCCGTGGTCCGGCCGTCGAGCTGTTGCCGCAGCTGATCTGCGCCACGCGAACGCAACTCCATCGCCTTTTCCTGCGTCGTCGACGCTGCGTCCTGCACCGCCGACGCGGCGCGCTCGCGCGAGCCTTCATCTTGCTGCCGACCCTCGGCAACGTTCGTCATCGACCCCTCCTCTTGTGTACTGCGGAGACGCGTCACGTTGCCGCAGCGGGCCGCCGAGAAACGTGAGCTTCGTCCGTACGAGCAGACTCGAACAGAACACCGAGAGTTTCGGGACAGAACCACGACGGTCCGGCCGCTAGCGTCCCGCCTCGGGGGTAGGCAAGGGGTCTGATGGGGCGCGGGGCGGCCACCGCGCTTGACCCCTTTTCGCGTGGGTCGCCCGTGGCCCGACATGCCTAGGACCAGCAGTGGCATGCCGCTCGGACGCCGGGGTGGGCGGTGACTGCGGCGGCTGCCCCGCACGCGGACGTGCGGGGCGTGCGAGAGACGGGCCGCGGTCGGGGCGGACTGGGCGCAGCGGACACGCTCGACGACCGTGACGCTCAAGCGGCTCGCTATCCGGCGAGGTCAACTCGAGGCCGGGAGCAACGCATGGGGAGTGATGCCGCTCGCCGTCGAGCGGCTCGTCGGCGCGGGCGAGACCGAGAGGCTCCTCGCATACTTCGCCGCGATCGGCCGTGGGGAGCCGTGGCCCTCGGCGTTCACCGCCGCCTTCGGCAAGACCGTCGAGGCCTTCTACGCGGAGTTCGCGGCGTACCGAGCCGGCCTGTGACGGTTCATGCGCGCCTAGCGCGCGTTTAGCGTGCCTGGTGGGAGCCGTTAGCCGACGCCCCGGAGTATCGGGGCATGCGGTTCCCCGTTCTCGTCCTAATCGTCGTTGTCGGCGCCCTCTGCGTGGCGCATCCCGCTTCCGCATACGAACGGTCGGCGGAGCTCGAACGGGTCGCCGCGATCTTCGCGCTGCGCGACGCCGAGGTTCGCTGCCCCTCGATGGACGAATGGGTTCGGGACCCGCTCTGGGGCGGCCCGGGCGAGGCCCGAGCGTGGGGCTACACCCAGATGTTCCGCGACTATGTCGTGCTCCATCCGACGCTCTGCGAAGGGGCGCTCGCGGTGACGGATTCGGCGCGGCCGCCGTGGCAGCGGGCGACCGGCGTGCTCGTGCTCGTGCACGAGGCTTACCACCTGCGCCGCTGGGCCAGCCGCTGGAACGAGGGGAAGGTCGAGTGTGAGGCGATTCGCCACTTCACCGTCGGCGCCCGAGAGCTCGGCGCTTCGGCCCAGCTCGCGAACGACCTCCTCCCGTACGCGCTTGCGGCGCACCAGCGCATGATCACGCTGTATCCGCAATATCGCGCCCGCCGTTGCGTGCTCCCGCTCTGGGCGCTGCCGATGTCCCCTTAGCGCGGATTTGCGAGCAAACCTAGACAATCGGCGCGAGAAAGCGCATGATCTCGCCTAGCGAGGGCGCGGGGTTCAGGGCGGCCACTGGACTCTGCAGCCCTCTTTTTCGTGCCTGCGCATCGCTTCCCCGCCGGATGGCCAGTTGTGGCGAGCGCACAGCGGTGGGACCCTCGAACGGCGTGCTGGGCGGGGCCGCACGCCCGGCCGTCGGCGAGGTTGCCCCTCGGAGCCCGCTCCCCTGGGTGGCCTCGTCGCTCGTTAGGAGCCCGACGAGACCCGAGTAGACTCTCCGCGCCATGGGCGTCGACGAGCTCGTGCACGAGGAGGTCGGCGACGCGTCCGAGGAGCAGCGGGCCGCGGTTCTGCGCTTCTACGAGCTGGCGAAACGCGCCGAGTGGCAGGTTCGCGACCTCCCCTGGAACGACGCCCCGCCGATCCCGGAGACCCGCGGGTCGGCCGAGAAGCTGGCGCGCCGCCGCGACGTCTGGCGCTCCGTGATCACCCAGCAGCTTCAGGCCGACGCCTTCGCGGTCGAGATGGCCGCGCAGCTCTTCCAGGCCGCGCCGCACCACGAGGCCAAGCTCTACTACTCGACGATGGTGCAAGACGAGTCGCGCCACACGGAGGCGTGGCTCAAGCTGGCCGAGCAGGCCGGCGGGGTCGCCGAGCGCGACCCGCATCTCGACCGGCTCGCGGCGATGTTCCTCGACCTCGACACGCTGGAGGAAAAGGTCTTCCTGATGCAGGTCTTCTTCGAGCGGATGATCATCCCCCGCTTCCGCCTGATCGCCGCGTCGTCGCGGGGGACGGTCCTCGAGGACCTCTGCAACAGGCTCACCGTCGACGACGGGATCCACCACGGCGCGGGCATGGCCTACGAGCGCGTGCTCCTCGCGACGGCGGGCAAGCGGACGAAGAACCAGCTCGTGAAGATCGCGGGCGAGATGCTGCCGATCTTCGTCGAGCACGTCCTCTGGCGGCCGAAGGCCCGGGCGCGGATCGCGGGCTGGATGCACTCGCGGGACGTCGAGCGGCTCAAGGCCGAACTGGACGAGGGCGTGAAGCTCGCCGAGTCGCTCGGCCTCGACGTCAGCGACCTCGAGCTGCCTTCGTTGTAGCTGGTTTCCGGTTCGCGTACTGCGGAGAACAGGGCCGCATGACCGTCGGAGTCTCTCTGCTGCTGGTCGCCGCGGGCGCGATCCTGATCTGGGGCGTGACCGGCGAGGCATCCGGGATCGACGTGGACGCGATCGGCGTGATCCTGATCGTGGTCGGGATCATCGGCTTCGTCCTCTCGCTCCTCTTCTGGGAACGCTGGGGTTGGGGCGGCCCGACGCGCCGTCGCACCGCCTATGTCGAGGGCGAGGCGCCGGTCCAGCGCCAGACAGTCGAGCCCGTCCAGCGGCGCACCGTCGTCGAAGAGGACGTCGACGGCCCGCCCGCACCGCCGCCGTAGGGTCAGTCAGACGGCCGCGCTACGCTTTCGCGCGTGCGGTTCCTGAAGACCGAGTCCGAACGCGAGGCCGAGGCGCAGCTCGAAGCCGAGCGCGCGCAGCGCGACCTCAACCCGGACCGCCGCTGGGAGTACACCGTGCTCCGCCTGGGTCCGAAGGCGCGGGCCGAAGGGCCGCTGAACGAGCTCGGCGCCAAGGGCTGGCAGCTCGTGCAGCTGATCGAGACCGACGGGCACGTCGCGTTCTACATGGAGCGCGAGGTCGTCGCCGCCGCCGACGACGACGACTCGAACGGCTCGCCGCAGGGCGACTGACCCTCACAGCAGCCGGCTTTGAAGCGGCAGCGCGCGCACTGCCACGTCGAGTGCCGCCACTCCATCTCCGCGCCGCAACGCGGACACGTCTCGCGCTCGTCCACGAGCAAAACGTACGGAAGCTCCCGGCTACCATGAGTCGCCGCGGCGCCGTGGCCGAGTGGTTAGGCAGAGGCCTGCAAAGCCTCGTACAGCGGTTCGAATCCGCTCGGCGCCTTGACCGGCGCAACCATGCGGTTCTCAAACCGCTCGGCCCGGACCGTCTTTGCCGTGTCCTAGAGTCACGGCCGTGGTCGCTGAGCCTCCGTCAGAGCGAGCCGATCGGTCCAACGTGCCCGGGGACCGAGGAAGATGGGCGACGATCGCAGCAATCTCAGCGGCCATTGTGGGGTTCGCATCGTTGGCCGTCGCGCTCGTCGCTTACCGGGAGGCCGAGGCGACCCACGATGCCACCGCACAAGAGCTAGATCTAGCACGCCAAGAGGTGACAGCAAGCTCGCGGCCAAAGCTCCTCCCAATAGGAGGGAGGCAGGTGGATCTGGTCAACGGCACGTTGACCTTCAGGATCACCAACACCAGCAAAGAACCGACCCTCGGCGGTGTGTTGGTCATCGTTCCGCCTAAGTCAACGGGCCCGAATTCCGAAATACCGCCGCCGTTCCCAAGATGCCGTGGACTCGGTGGTCGCGGGGGAGAAGTCGGGCACCAGATCCAGGTCCTCTTACCGCCGATGCGACCGGGGGAGAAACGACGGATCACGACGGCAGTGTCTTGGGACGTGACTGAGATGGCCCTATGTGGAGCGCTCGCCTACAGAGCTCCGAGCGGTCGGACTTGGGTTACCGACTGGAGTTGGATCGGGCCACGCCGATCTCTTGCGGATGACCTGCCCAGGATGCAGTCCTTGCTCAAGGCTGCTCCGAGGTACGTCGATATCTATCCGGGTCGCAACCTTCGATTGACGGGCGGCGTACCGCAAATCCTCGAGGAACCACCGCAATCCGAGGGATAGGCCAAGGCCCGCTGTTACCGCTAGCCGGCGACGGGCACTGGGCGCTCGGGCGCGGCTGACTCGGCCGCGGCCTTCACGCCCTCGCCCCACGACGGGTAGACGTGGTGGGCGCTCGCCAGGTCGTCGACGGTGACGCCCAAGCGCAGCGCGTGCGTGAGGCCCTGCACGATGTCGCTCGCGTTGCGGCTGACGACGTGCACGCCGAGCACGCGGCGCGTCCCGCGCTCGAAGACGAGCTTGTACAGGCCGTGCTTCTCCGCGACGTACTGGGAGCGCGTCACGTTCGAGACCGGGTGCGTCGCGGTCTCGACCTCGAGGCCGCGCTCGCGAGCCTCGTGTTCGGTCAGCCCGACGGCGCCGAGCTCGGGGTCTGTGAAGATCGCGGTCGGCAGGTTGGCGTAGTCGGCCGCGCGTCCGTTCGGCGCGAACATGTCCTCGATTGCGATCCGGGCCTGGTACTGCGCGACCGGTGTGAACTGCCCGAGCCCGGTCACGTCGCCGGCGGCCCAGATCCTGCTCACGCTCGTCCGCATCCGTTCGTTGACCTCGATCCCGCCTCGATGCGTGCGGACGCCGATCCGGTCGAGCCCGAGCTCCTCGACGTTCGGCACGCGTCCCGACGCGAGCAGCACGCGGGCCGCGTCGACCGTGCGCCCGTCCTCGAGGTGCGCGGTGCGACCGTCTAGGCGCGCGACGGCCGTGCCGGTGAGGACGCTGACGCCCTCGTCCTCGAGCGCGGTGGTGAGCGCGTCCGTCGCGTCGGCGTCCGAACGCGGCGAGAGCCTCGGCGCGGTTTGCACGATCGTCACGCGTGAGCCGAAGCGCGCGAAGATCTGCGCGAACTCGAGCCCCACCGGACCGCCGCCGAGCACGAGCAGCGACTCGGGGAGCTCCTCGAGGTCGAGGGCGGTGACGTGGTCGATCCAATCGAGCTGCTTGAGACCGGGGATGTCCGGCACGGCCGTGCGGGAGCCCGTCGCGATCAGGATCCGCTCGCCGGTCAGCTCGCGCCCGTCCACGCGAATGGCCTGCGGGTCGACGAACGTCGCCTCGCCGCTCACGGTGTCGAACCCGTTCGACTCGAGGTCCTCGAGCCACTTCGACTGAGGCTTCCGCAGCGACTCCTTCCAGGCGTGAATCGCCGAGAGGTTCGCGTCGCCGGGCGGGTCGAGCCCGAGCTTCGGCCCGGTGACACGCAGATCGCGGTGCAGCTCAGCGGCGACGAGGTAGGCCTTCGTCGGCTTGCACGCGACGTTCGGGCACGACCCGCCCCAACGCGTGCTCTCGACGAGGGCGACTTTCGCGCCGAACTCCCTCGCGGCGTTGTTGGCGCCGTCGCGCGCGGCGGACCCGGCGCCGAGGACGATCAGGTCGTAGCGCATGCGCGTTAGCCTAGGCGGCGGCGCCAGGCCTCACCGGCCGCGCGACCTTCGGGCGTCCGCAGGAAGTGCTCGAGCGGAACGTGGACGAACGCAGCGCGGGCCTCCGCGAGGATCTCGTCGCCCTCGCGGAGCTCGCCGTCGACGTGGATGCGGCGCGTGTGCATACCGGTCACCCACGCGCGGGCGTCGAGCTCGCGGTTGATGTGCACCGGCCGCCGGTAGCGCACGAAGATGCGCGCGGTCACGCACGGGAAGCGATGCCACGTCGCGAGCAGCCCGCATGCCTCGTCGAGCGCCGCCGAGACGAGCCCGCCGTGCACGAGGCCCGGGCCGCCCTGATGCCGCTCGTCGAACGAGAACGACGCCTCGTACTCCGTCGCGCCCTCCTCCTCCGGCTGCGGGAGGTGGATCCCGTTCGCGTTGTCGCCGCACCCCCAGCACGCGGGGTCGTGGTGCGGCGGGATCCTCAGCGCATTCCCCCTCGTTCGTGGTGCGCTCGGAAGAAATTCTCGGATCCCGCGGTCGCCATCGCGGCCGACGCACTGATCTCGAGCGCGAGCGTCGCGGCCGCGACGATCTGCGCGAAGCGGTAGACCTTGCCGCCCCCGGCGCAGCCCATCAGCGCGAGCCACGAGCGCGCGTACGGGAGCGTCGTGCCGCCGCCGACCGTCGCGACCTCGAGCCCGGGCAGCCGGATCGAGACGTTGAGCCCGCCCTCGACGCGCCGGCCCGTGCCGTGCGCCATCGAGCTCGTGCCCACCATCCCGAGGTCCTGCCCGGTCGCGGCGAACACCGCCGCGATCGCGGACGCGGGCGTGAACGCGACCGACTGCATCCCCGACGCGACGGCGCCGTGCGTGCCGGCCCACGCGAGCTCGAGCAGGTCGTCGATCGTGGTGCGCAGGACGCGGCGAACCGCGTCGTCGGTCAGCGTCGCCTCGGCGAGCACGGTCTTGCCGTGGCCGCCCTGGAAGTACTCGAACGACGGCTTCTTGTCGCCGCCCATGTTCGCCTCCAGCACGACGCGCTCGATCGCCACCGGCGCGCGCTCGCGCACGAAGGCCATGTTCAGGACGTAGGAGTTGCGCGTCATCATGTTCGCGCCGACGGCGTCACCGGTCGTCCAGCGCCAGAGCACGTGGCACATCGGGCCGACGACGTGCGTCTTCACCTCGCGGAGCCGCGCGCGCTTGGCGACGGATGGATCGTCGATCCCGTCGAGGAACGCGCGCAGCTCCATGACCTGGGACTCGATCCAGTCGGCGAGCGCCAGTGCGTCCCCCGCCGACGTGCAGACGAAGCAGGACGCTCTGGTGATGCGGTCGTGGAGGACGTAGGTGCGGAAGCCGCCCGACTCGGCGGCCGCTTTCGCGCCGCGCTGCATCGAGGCAGAGAGCCCGCCCTCGGTGTGGGCGAGCGGGACGTAGACCTGCTCGAGCTCGCGCCCGAGCTCGCGCACCGCCCCCTCCGCGTCGAGCTCGTACTCGCCGAGCTCCACGTCCAGCTCGACTACGCCGACCGGGATCACAGCGACGCCCGTCAGGGACTCCTGAGCGCGCTGCCACGGCTCGAGGTCGCCCCAGAACACCTCGCCGTCGTCGCCGACGAGCTCGCGCAGCGCGTCTTGCCGCGCGCGGATCGAGCCCTCGTCGTTCTTCCGCGGCCAGCGGCGGCGAGCCATCGCCGTTGAGCTTAGTAGCCTGCGCGCTCGTGGCAGCGACGCTGATGGACGGGAAGGCTCTCGCGGCGCGGGTGAAGGAGGACGTGACGCGCGACGTCGCCGAGCTCGGCTCGCTCGGGCTCGCGACGATCCTCGTCGGCGAGGATCCTGCCTCAGAGGTCTACGTCCGCCTCAAGCACACCGACGCGCTCGAGGTCGGGATCCGCTCGATCGACAAGCGTCTCCCTGCGGACACGACGCAGGAGGAGGTGCGTGCGCTGATCGAGGAGCTGAACGCGGACGACGAGGTAGACGGCTTCCTCGTCCAGACGCCGTTGCCCGGCCACCTCGACGAGTCGGCGCTGCTCGCGGCCGTGCGCCCGGAGAAGGACGTCGACGGGCTGACGCCGCGCAACGCGGGTCTGCTCTACCTCGGCCACAACGCGCACGTCGGCGCGACGCCGCTCGGCGTGATGCAGCTCCTGAACGAGTACCGCGTCGCGACCGTCGGCGCGCGCGCGGTCGTCGTGGGCCGTAGCCCGATCGTCGGCAAGCCCGTCGCGCTCCTCCTGCTCCAGGCGAACGCGACCGTCACGGTCTGCCACTCGCGCACGGACGACCTCGCGCGGCACACGCTCGACGCGGACATCCTCGTCGCCGCGGTCGGCGTCCCGCACCTGATCACGCGTGAGCTCGTCAAGGCCGGCGCGACCGTGATCGACGTCGGAATCACGCGCACCGACGCGGGACTCGTCGGCGACGTCGACCCCGGCGTGGCCGAGGTCGCGGCCTACCTGACGCCCGTCCCGGGCGGGGTCGGCCCGATGACCCGGGCGATGCTCCTGGCGAGCACGGTCAAGGCCGCGCGCTACCGCCGTGGGCTCTTGCCGTTCCCCTGAGCGGTGCTAATCTTTCGCCCGCTTAGTAAGGGTCGGCGGCTCGGTGCCCGGGCCGTCGCTTGTCTGTAAGGAGGAAGGTAGTTGGCTCAGGGCACCGTCAAGTGGTTCTCGAACGAGAAGGGTTACGGCTTCATCGAGCGTGAGGGTGGCGAGGACGTCTTCGTCCACTTCTCCGCGATCACGATGGACGGCTACAAGTCCCTCACCGAGGGGCAGAAGGTCGAGTTCGAGGTCGTGCAGGGCCCGAAGGGCGCGCAGGCCGCGAACGTGACCGCCGCCGCTTCGTAACGCTTCCGAGACCACGCAAGCCGCCGAGGGCCCCGGAAGGGGCCTTCGGTCTTTCTGGGAGGATTTCGAGTCATGGCCATCATCGCAGAGAGCAGGTGCTCCACGTCGCGAAGCTGGCGCACCTCGACCTGATCGAGGAGGAGGTCGACAGATTCAGCGAGCAGCTCTCGGCGATCCTCGAGGCGGTCTCGAAGGTGTCCGAGCTCGACCTCGCCGACGTGCCGCCGACCTCGCACCCGCTCGACCTCGTCAACGTCTGGCGCGACGACGAGCCGCGGCCCTCGCTCCCGCTCGAGGACGTGTTCGCAAGCGCGCCCGCGCGCGAGGACGACTTCTTCCGCGTCCCGCCGACGGGTGAGGTGCGAGACGCGTGATCGACACGCTCCGCCTGACCGCCGAGGACGCGCTGGGGCTGCTCGAGCGGCGAGAGGTCTCCGCGCGCGAGCTCTGGGACGCCTACCGCGCGGCGATCGACGAACGCGACGGGGAGCTCCACTGCTTTCTCTCGCTCGTGGACGAGCCCGACCGCGAAGGCGTGCCGATCGCGCTCAAGGACGTGATCGGGACGAAGGGGATCGAGACGACGGCCGGGTCGAAGATCCTCAAGGGCTACGTCCCCGTCTACGACTCGACGGTCGCGCAGCGGTGCAAGGACGCGGGCCTCCCGGTGCTCGGGAAGACGAACACGGACGAGTTCGCGATGGGCTCGTCGACCGAGAACTCGGCGTTCGGGCCGTCGCACAATCCCTGGGACCCCGCGCGCGTACCGGGCGGCTCGGGCGGCGGCTCGGCGGCGGCCGTCGCGGGCGGACTGGCGCCGTGGGCTCTGGGGTCGGACACCGGCGGCTCGATCAAGCAGCCGGCGTCGCTCTGCGGCGGCGTCGGCCTGCGACCGACGTACGGGACCGTCTCGCGCTACGGCATCGTCGCGTTCGCGTCGTCGCTCGACCAGATCGGCCCGCACACGAAGACGGTGCGCGACTGCGCGCTGCTCTACCGGATCATCGCCGGCCGCGATCCGTGCGACTCGACCACCGCCGACGTCCCCGAGGTGGCGATCCCGGAACAGGAGGACCTGAAAGGCGTCCGCGTCGGCGTGCCGCGCGAGATGATCAACGCCGAGGGCATCGAGCCCGGCGTCCGCGAGGCCGTCGAGCGCGCGATAGAGCTCGCGCGCGAGCTCGGCGCCGAGGTGGGGGAGTGCGAGCTGCCGAAGTCGATCGACTACGGACTGCCCTGCTACTACCTGATCGCGCCGGCGGAGGCGTCGTCCAATCTCGCGCGCTACGACGGCGTGCGCTACGCGCTGCGCGCCGGCGACGGCGACTACCACGCGATGGTCGAGCGCACGCGCGACGAAGGGTTCGGCGACGAGCCGAAGCGGCGGATCATGCTCGGCGCGTACGCGCTCTCGGCCGGCTACTACGAGGCGTTCTACGGCCAGGCGCAGAAGGTGCGGACGGTGATCCTCCGCGAGCACGAGGCGGCGTTCGAGCGCTTCGACGTGCTCGTCTCGCCGACGTCGCCCACAGTCGCGTTCGAGCTCGGCGCGAAGACGCAGGACCCGCTCGCGATGTACGCGTCCGACCTCTTGACGATCCCGTCGTGCATGGCGGGGCTGCCGGGGCTGAACATCCCCTGCGGCCTCTCGGAAGGGCTCCCGGTCGGCCTCCAGCTGATCGGCCCGCAGTTCGCCGAGAACACGCTCTTCGCGGTCGGGCACGCGCTCGAGCGCGCGCTCGAGTTCGACTACGTCCCGGAGCGGCTGCGTGGCTGAGTGGGAACCCGTCGTCGGGCTCGAGATCCACGTCCACCTGAAGACGCGCACGAAGATGTTCTGCGCGTGCGAGGTCGCGTACGCGGAGCGGCCGAACACGCACACCTGTCCGGTCTGCCTCGCGCACCCCGGCGCGCTGCCGGTGCCGAACCGGCTGGCGATCGAGTGGACGGTGAAGCTCGGGCTCGCGCTCGGCTGCGAGATCGCCGAGCGCGCGCTCTTCCACCGCAAGCAGTACTTCTATCCCGACCTGCCGAAGGGCTACCAGATCTCGCAGTACGACATCCCGTTCTGCTCGAACGGCGTCTTCACGCTGCCCGAGGCCGACGGCGACCACGAGGTCGGCATCGTGCGCGCGCACCTCGAGGAGGACGCGGCCAAGAACGTCCACGTCGGTGGCGCAGGAGGTCGGATCGGCGGCGCCGCACACACGAACGTCGACTTCAACCGCGGCGGCACGCCGCTCGTCGAGATCGTCACCGCGCCCGACCTGCGCTCGGCGGACGAGGCGAAGCGCTTCCTCCAGCTCCTGCGCCAGACGATCGTCGAGCTCGGGATCTCGGACGCGGAGATGGAGAAGGGCACGCTGCGCGCCGACGCGAACGTCTCCGTCCGCGAGGTGGGCGAGACCGGCTACCGCACGCGCACCGAGCTGAAGAACATGAACTCGTTCGGCTTCATCGCCCGCGGGATCGAGGCGGAGGTCGAGCGGCAGATCGGCGTCTGGGAGTCCGGCGGCAAGGTCGTCCAGCAGACGCTCGACTTCCACGCCGCCACCGGCAAGCTGACCGCGCGGCGGACGAAGGAGGAGGCGGAGGACTACCGCTACTTCCCCGAGCCGGACCTCGTCCCGATCGAGCCGACCGCGAGGTCGTCGAGCGGCTGCGAGGCGAGCTCGGCGAGCTGCCCGGCGCCCGCGTGCGCCGGCTCGAGTCGGAGCTCGGCTTCGACCTGGCCGAGGGACTCGTCACGAGCGGTCGCGACGGGCTCTACGGGCGCACGCCGGGTGACCGGCATGCGGTCGCGAACGTCGTCATGAACGAGCTCGCGGGCGCGGGCGTCGACCCCGACGCGGTCGACGGCGAGGAGCTCGGCAAGCTGATCGAGGCGCGCGGGCGCCTACCGCGTCCGGTCTTCGCCGAGGCGATCGCGCGCAGCGGCGACGAGGGCTTCGAAGCGGCGCCGTACCTCGAAGAGGTCGCCGTCTCCGATGCGGACGAGCTGGCGCCGCTCGTCGAGAAGATCCTCGAGGCGAACCCGGGCCAGGTCGCCGCCTACCGCGGCGGCAAGGAGGGGCTACTCGGCTTCTTCGTCGGCCAGGTGATGAAGGAGACGGAGGGCAAGGCCGACCCCCGCGCGGTCAACGAGCTCGTGCGCGAGAAGCTGAAGACCTAGTTGAGGACGCCCAGGGTCCGACGCCGCCGACGCGCTCGACGGTCGTGCGCAGCACGAACCCCTGAGGCGGGTCGTCCATCGGCGGGAAGCGGACGTCGGGGCCGAGGTACACGCGGGCGAGCCGCTGGAGCAGCTCCGGGGCGCCGCCTTCCACGATCCGGGCCCGGCCGTGGACGACGAGGTACTGCTTGAGACCGGGCGGCTGGACGACGGTGCCCGGCACCGACAGCGCCACGCGCGGGTCGCGGCGGACGTTGCGGAGCTTCTGCTGCATCCGCAGGTGCCCCGAGACGATCTCGTCTCCGTCGAGGCCGACCCAGATGCAGGAGACCTGCGGCGAGCCGTCGCTGTTCAGCGTGACGAGGTGCGCGATCGAGTCCGACTCGAGCAGCTCGCGGGCCGCCGGGTCGAGCGACATCTAGCGGCCGCGGGCGGGACGAGGCGCAGCGGCCTCGGCGCGGCGCTTCTCGCGCTCCTTCTTCTTGCGTCGGCGGTCGTTCGCCCAGCGCCGCTTCGGTCTCGCTCCGCGTCCCATCGCTCGGAGCCTACAGCGGTAGGAAATCGCGAGCGAGGGACGAACCTGCTTCAGCCCGATGCGTTTCGGAGCGATCATCGCTCCGCCCCTCCTGGCGCTCGCGCTGGCGGCCCCGGCCGCGGGGGCGGCAGGCGAAGCGCGCGTCGCCGCGCTTCAGGTCGCGCTGCGCGCACACGGGGTCTACAAGGGCAGCGTCGACGGGCTGCCCGGCCCGGCGACCGCGAAGGCCGTCCGCAAGATCCAGACGCGCGCGAAGATCACGGTCGACGGCGTCGTCGGCCCGCAGACGCGAAAGGTGCTCGGCAAGCTCGGCCGGCCCGGCCTGGGGACGCGCTCGCTCGCGAGCGGGATGCGCGGCTGGGACGTCGCCTCCCTCCAGTTCCGGCTCGCGCAGCGCGGCTTCCCCTCCGGGACGTTCGATGGCCACTTCGGGCCGCGCACGGAGGCGGCGGTGCTGAGGTTCCAGGACTGGGCCGGGCTCGTGCCGGACGGCGCCGTCGGCCCCGCGACGATGCGCGCGCTCGTGGCGCCGCCCGCGACCTCACCGATTTCGTTCGCGCCGCCGCTGTACGTCCCGCACACCGACGGCTTCGGCCCGCGCGGAGCACGCATGCACACCGGCCTCGACTTCCCGGCCCCCGCCGGAACGCCGGTGCTGGCCGCGCGGATCGGGACCGTCACGGTCGCCGGCTGGGTCGACGGCTACGGGAACACGGTCGCGCTCAAGCACAAGCTCGGCGTGAGCACGCTGTACGCGCACCTATCCGCGATCCTCGTCAAGCCGGGCCAGCGTGTCCCGGTGGGCCATCCGCTCGGCCGAATCGGCTCGAGCGGCGTGTCGAGCGGTCCGCACCTGCACTTCGAGGTGCGCGTGCGGGGAGCCCCGATCAACCCGCTGCCGGCGTTCAGATGAGGCCGCAGGCGCGGGCGGTGTTCGGCCACGGGTAGAACCCTCGGCCTGCGCGATAGGCGCGTTCTGCGACCCAGATCTGTTCGAGCGGCGTCCAGCGGTTCGCCGTTCCCTTCTTGCGCAGCAGGTCAGCGCCGTATTTGCGCTGGAAAGACAGGTCCATCTGGAGCCCGCCGTAAAAGCCGTTGCGAGTCAGCGTGCGCCAGCCCATCCGCGGATGCCGCTCGTGCCGGTAGATGCAGAGCCACGCGCGCTTGCGGGGCAAGTTCTGCGCCTGGCGGGCGCGCCGTGTCGCGTGCTCCTTCCACCCGCGCAGGATCAGGAGCCGGTGCTCGCGGTCGTTGCTGCGCTCGGCGAGGCGCGAGACCGGTGTCCGGCGCAGGCGCATCAGGCGCTCCCAGCGCCACGTCGCGCGCCGGTACCGCTCGATCTCGCGGAGAAGCACGTTGCCGACGTCGAGCTCGGTCTCGGGCGTCGCAGGCTGCGAATCGCCCTCGGGCGTCGCAGGCTGCGGCTCGCCCTCGGCCGATGAACTCGGTGCGATCACGCCGGCGCAGCACGCCAAGACGAGAACGCACGCTGCTGCAAGCAGTCGTCGCATCCCGTTTCTTCCCCTTGCTCCTCACGGCCGGCGCATCAGTCCGCAGTGCCGACGTCGGGTTTCCTCGGTCGGCGAGGGTAGCGCCTCTGTTGCCCGCTCAAGCGAGGCCTAAAGGAATCCTTACCGGTCCAGAGGAAGCCGGAGTAGAGCAGAACTGCCGCGATTAGCAGGAAGAATGCGGTCTCGGCGACTCCGAGGCCCGCCAGTGCGCTACCGGCCGCCGCGGCGGCCACACCGCCGAGGATGAGCGCGTTTCCGACCGGGCGGCGCCGAATCGTCCGCAGCGCGACGACGACGACGGCGAGCGTGCCGAGCGAGTTGCCGACGATCGCGAGCAGGCGGGCAGGGACGAAGTCGAGGTGGTCCTGCGCCTCCGGGATCGACGTGCCCCCGACCGCGGCCGTGAGCGGCTCGGCGATCCCGACGCCGACCGCAAGGCCCGCGTAGAGCAGCGCAACGGGCGCCGCCCAGCGTCGGCCGTTCAGCAGCAGCGAGCCGGCGCCCAGCAACGGGGCGGTCAGCAGCGCGCCGCAGACGTAGTAGGCGCGAAAGGAGGCCTGGTTCCAGCCGGCAGCCGCGCCCCACGCGAGCGCACCGGACGCAAGCGCGTACGCGAGCAGCGAGGCGGCCCACGCGGCGAGCTCCGGCCGCCTGGACGATCGGTAGCGGACCGCGAGGCTCCCTGCGAGCCGGAGCGAGACGAGCGCCGCGCCGAAGGCAAGCAGCGGTTCCACTCGGCGCAGGTTAGGGTGGCGCCGTGGGGCGCGCCTCGGCCTGCACCGCCGCAGCGAGGCGGCCCGTCGGCCTGCGCTTCGCGAACCGGCCGAAGTTCCAACCGGTATTGAGCTTCGATGAACATGGCGGCCGCTGAGTTGAAAAACTCCCGCTGCGGGAGATAGAACCCGCAGTCGACAAAGGGGACTCGAGATGGCTCAGGTGACGTTCGAGAACGTCAGCAAGATCTACCCCGACGGCACGAGGGCGGTCTCGAGCATCGACCTCGAGATCGAGGACGGCGAGTTCATGGTCCTCGTCGGTCCCTCCGGTTGCGGCAAGACGACGGCGCTCCGCATGGTCGCGGGGCTGGAGGAGATCAGCGAAGGCGAGCTGAAGATCGGCGACCGCGTCGTCAACAACGTCGCCCCGCGCAACCGCGACATCGCGATGGTCTTCCAGAGCTACGCGCTCTACCCGCACCTCACGGTCTACGACAACATCGCGTTCGGGCTGCGGCTCCGGAAGATGAGCAAGGACGAGATCAAGACACGCGTCAACGACGCCGCGCGCGTGCTCGACCTCGAGCCCTTCCTCGACCGCAAGCCGCGCGCGCTCTCCGGCGGGCAGCGCCAGCGCGTGGCCATGGGCCGCGCGATCGTGCGCCAGCCGCAGGCCTTCCTGATGGACGAGCCGCTCTCGAACCTGGACGCGAAGCTGCGAGTGCAGATGCGCGCGGAGATCTCGCAGCTGCAGAGCCGGCTCGGGACGACCACGATCTACGTCACGCACGACCAGGTCGAGGCAATGACGATGGGCGACCGCGTCGCAGTCATGCGCAAGGGCGAGCTCCAGCAGGTCGCGACCCCGCAAGAGCTGTACGACAACCCGGTCAACCTCTTCGTCGGCGGCTTCATCGGCAGCCCGGCGATGAACCTGCTCGAGGGCAAGCTCGAGCGGGCGAACGGGGGAATGTCGGTGGAGATCGGCAGCCAACAGATCGAGCTCGGCGACGCCTGCCTGAACGCGCGCCCGGCCCTGAAAGACTTCGACGGACGCGACGTGATCATCGGGATCCGTCCGGAGCACCTCGAGGATGCCGAGCTTGCGCAGGACGCGCCCGAGAACCGCCGCCTCAAGGGCGAGGTCGCGCTGACCGAGGCGCTCGGCGCGGAGCTGATCGTCTACGTGAACACCGACGCGAAGCCCGCGGTCACCGAGGACGTCAAGGAGCTCGCGCGCGACGCCGGCGCCGTCGAGCCCGCGGCGGCCGCGATCGGCGACTCCGAGGGCGCGGCGATCGTCGGCCGCTTCGGCGCGCGCTCGAAAGCGCGCCCGGGACAGACGGCAGAGATCGCCGTCGAAGTCGACGGGCTCCATTTCTTCGATCCATCGACCGGACTCGGTATCTACGACGGAACCACGGAGGAGGGAAAGTGATCAGGAAGCACGCGCTGTATCTCGCGGCGCTCGTCCTGGCCCTCTCGCTCTCGATCGCCGCCTCAGCGTGTGGCGGCGGCGACGAGGAGGGGACCGAAGGGACAGGCACAGTGAGCGTGCTGTCGCTCTGGGGCGGCAGCGAGCAAGAGGCGTTCCAGAAGGTGCTGGCCCAGTTCACGCAGGACACTGGGATCAAGACGAAGTACGAGACGGCGCGCGACTTCCTGCCCGTGATCCGCTCGCGGCTCGCGGCCGGCAACCCGCCGATGGTCGCGATCATCCCGCGGCCCGGAATCGTGGAGGACCTCGCGAACGAGGGCTCGCTGATCTCGCTGGAAGACCTAGGCCTCGACCCCGACGCGATCAACGAGAACTACGGCGAGGCGTGGACGAACCTGACGACGGTCGACGACACCGCGTACGGCGTCGTTGCCAAGGCGAACTCGAAGAGCGTCGTCTGGTACAACCCGGCCGACGACAAGGTCCAGCCGGTCGAGACCTGGGACGAGCTCAAGAGCACGACACAGGAGCTCACCAGCGACCCGATGAAGCCGTGGGCGCTCGGTGCGAAGGACTCGTGGACGCTCACCGACTGGTTCGAGAACATCTACGTCCGCACCGCGGGGCCGGACAAGTACAACCAGCTCTTCGGCGGCGAGCTCGACTTCACCGACGCGTCGGTCAAGACCGCGCTCACGGAATTGACGGCCCTGCTCAACGACGACAGCGTGACCGGCGGCATCGACGGCGCCCTCGGCACCGGGTTCGTCGACGGGATCGGCCAGGTCTTCTCCGCGAACCCGAAGGCGCACCTCTACATGGAGGGCGGCTTCGTCGGCGGGATCGCGCTCGCGGACGTCAACCCGAACCTGAAGCCCGGAGAGACGATCGACTTCTTCCCGTTCCCGACCATCGACGACGCACAGGGCAGCCCGCTCGTCGGCGGCGGCGACATCACGGCGGCGTTCGTCAACAACGAGGACGTCGCGAAGCTGATCGAGTACCTCGCCTCGCCGGAGGCCGGCGAGATCTGGGTCTCGACGGGAGCGATCGTGTCCCCGAACAAGGGCGTGGGGGCGGACGCGTACCCGAACGAGCTGGTCAAGAAGGAAGCCGAGCAGGTCGCAAACGCGGAGACCTTCGTCTTCGACGGTTCCGACCTCCTGCCCGGCGCGCTCGGCGAGGACTGGGGCACGCTGCTCCAGACCGTGATCAAGGACCCGAGCACGATCGACGCTCAGCTGGAGTCCTTCCAACAGAATGCGGAGGACGCGTTCGCGGGTTAGCCACCGCGGGTAGTGCGAACACATGAGTAGCGGCGCCGTCGCCCCGGGGAGCGTTGTCGGGAAACCCCCGGGGCGGCGGCTGGCCGCGATTCGTGAAGGCGGCTGGCAGGCGATCCCGTTCATCGCGCCCGCGCTCGTCCTGGTCACCTTCGGGCTGGTCGTCCCCGTGTTCTGGACGCTGGCGATGAGCTTCAACCGGACGCGCGGCCTCAACTTCGGCGACGAGTGGGTCGGCTTCACGAACTACGAGCGTCTGCTCACGCGCGACAGCCGGTTCCTCGACACCGACGAGTTCCCGTGGTCGGGCGCGCTCGTCAACAACATCAAGTGGCTCGTGATCTACCCGGTGCTGTGCATCGTCCTCGGCCTGCTCACGGCCGTGCTCGCGACCCGCGTGCGCTACGAGGCCGCGTTCAAGGCGATCATCTTCGTGCCGATGGCGATCTCCGCCACCGCTGTCGGCGTGATCTGGCGCTTCGTCTACAGCCCGGACCCCGACCTCGGAGTCCTCAACGGTTTCGCCGGCCTCTTCGGCGCAGAGCCGGTCTCGTGGCTCGGCCGTGCTGACACCGTCAACTACGCGATCATCATCAGCTACGTCTGGGCGTCCACCGGCTTCGTCATGGTCGTGCTCTCGGCCGCGCTGAAAGGCATCTCCCAAGAGGTGATCGAGGCCGCGCGCACAGACGGCGCGACCGAGTGGGACATCTTCAAGCGCGTGCAGCTCCCGCTGCTGTCGCTTCCGATCGCCGTCGTGACCGTCTGGATGATCATCAACGTGATCAAGGTGTTCGACATCATCTATGTGATGACGACAGGCGGTCCGGGCGGGGCTTCCCGCGTGATCGCCTACAGCTACTACGTCGAGACGTTCGAGAACGGAAAGGGCGGCTACGGCGCCTCTGTCGCCGTGGTCATGCTGGTGCTGATCATCCCCGTGATGATCTGGCAGATCCGGCGCTTCCGCACCGAGGCGGTGACGGGGCACTGACGACGGCAGCCGAGACGATCGCGGTCCGGCCGCGGCAGTCGGTCTCCGAAAGGCTGCTCGGGTTCGTCGGGCGCACGCCCGTGCACATCGTCCTCGTCGGGATCGCCGTCATCTGGCTCGTTCCGACGGTCGGGCTGCTCGTGACCTCGTTCCGCCCGCGCGCCGACATCCAGTCGAGCGGCTGGTGGGAGGCGCTGTTCGACACGAGCTGGACGCTGAAGAACTACGACCAGGTGCTCCAGGCGCAGGACATGGCGCCGAGCTTCCTGAACAGCGCGCTGATCGCGATCCCCTCCACGCTTCTGCCGCTCTTCATCGGCTCGCTCGCCGCGTACGCGTTCTCGTGGATCCGCTTCCCGCTCCGCGACACGATCTTCCTCTTCATCGTCGCGCTGATGGTCGTGCCGATCCAGAGCGCGTTCGTGCCGATCCTGGTCGAGCTCCAGGAGCTCGGAGTGGCGCTCTCCGGCCGCAAGAACCTGCTCACCGGCTGGTACTGGGGCATCTGGCTCACGCACACCGTCTTCGCGCTGCCGTTCTGCATCTTCCTGCTGCGGAACTTCTTCGTCACGCTGCCGCGCGACCTGATCGAGGCGGCGCGGGTCGACGGCGCGTCCAACTGGAAGATCTTCCGCAGCGTCGTGCTGCCGCTCTCGGTGCCGGCGCTCGCCTCGTTCGGGATCTTCCAGTTCCTCTGGGTCTGGAACGACCTGCTGATGGCGCTGGTGTTCATCCAGGAGGGCCAATACCTGCCGATGACGGTGCGGATCACCCAGCTGCTCGGCACCTACGGCGCCGAGTGGCACATCCTCAGCGCGTCGGCGTTCCTGCTGATGGCCGTGCCGCTGCTCGTCTTCTTCGCGCTCCAGCGCTACTTCGTCCAGGGGCTGCTGGCAGGATCCGTCAAGTAGTCCAGCTGGTTCCGCATACACACTGGGACCGGGAGTGGTACCTCCCGTTCCAGAGCTTCCGGCTGCGTCTCGTCCGGCTGATCGATCGCGTCCTCGACATGCTCGAGGCGGACGCGCGTTTCGTCTTCACGCTCGACGGCCAGCTCCAGACGGTCGACGACTACCTCGACGTGCGCCCCGAGAACGAGGGTCGGATCCGCGGGCTGGTCGAGGAGGGGCGGCTCGCGATCGGCCCGTGGCAGGTGCTGATGGACGAGTTCCTCGTCTCCGGGGAGACGATCTGGCGCAACCTCGAGCGCGGGCTCGCGCGCGCCGACGAGCTCGGCGGCGCAATGCGCGTCGGCTACCTGCCCGACATGTTCGGCCACGTCGCGCAGATGCCGCAGATCCTGCGCGCGTTCGGGCTCGACAACGCCGTCGTCTGGCGCGGCGTGCCGAGTGCGGTCGCCGACGGCCATCGCTTCGAGTGGCGGGGGATCGACGGGTCGACCGTGTGGGCGGAGTACCTCCCGGCGGGGTACGGCAACGCCGCGGGCGTGCTCGCGGTGCCGGATCGCTTCGCGGCCGCGCTGCAGGAGCTCGTCGAGGCGATGCGCCCGTTCTTCGGCGACGACGACGTGCTCGCGATGTACGGCACCGACCACCAGGAGCCGCACCCGGAGCTGGTCGAGCTCGTCGCGCGCGCCAACGACGACGGCGGCGTCCGGATCGAGTTGAAGACGCTCGCCGGGGCGTTGGGGGGACAGTCCCGGGACAGTCCCGGGACTGTCCCCGGTTGGAGCGGGGAGATGCGGTCGGGGGCGCGCGCGAACCTCTTGATGAACGTCACGTCGGCGCGCATCGACCTGAAGGCCGCGGCCGCGCGCGCCGAGCGCTGGCTCGAGCGCTACGCGGAGCCGTTCGCCGCGCTCCACGGCGCGCACTGGCCGGACGAGTTCCTCGAGCTGGCCTGGCGAAAGGTGATCGAGAACTCGGCGCACGACTCGATCTGCGGCTGCTCGGCGGACGAGGTGTCGGCGCAGGTGCTCGCTCGCTACGCCGAGGCGGAAGCGCTCGGGCGCGACCTCGCCCGCGAAGCGATGGCCGGCCCCGCCGCGTCCGCGCCGCGCGGGTCGGCGGTCGTCGCGAACCCCTCGCCCTTCACGCGCGAGGAGGTCGTCGAGCTCGAGTTCGTCGTGCCCGCGGATTGGGAGGACGTCGCGCTCGAGCTTCCGGACGGCGGCCGTGTCGCGACCCAGGAGCTCGACCGCACGCCGCCGCACTTCCACCGCGTCGAGCTGCTCGGCCGGGAGATCCCCGAGCTCCTCCGCCGCCGCATGCACGGCCGCGAGCTCTTCGGGCGCTGGTTGAACGCGTACGCGGTCGAGGAGGGCCCTCGGCTCGTCCTCGACCTCGATCGGGAGCGCGACCCCGTCTGGCTCGACGCGACCCAGCTGCGCGGGGAGATCGACACCGCCGCGGAGGGACGAGCGGACGAGCGCTGGGAGGTCGTCCTGCGGACGAAGCCGCGCCGGCGCCTCCTCGCGCGCGTGCCGGCGCCGCCCCTCGGGTGGACGACGGTCCGCCCGGTTCGCGAGCTCGTGGCTCAGAGCCACGAGCTCGACCCGCCCGAAGTCACGGTGCTCGACGACGGGACGCTCCGCATCGGCGAGCTCGTGGGCGTCGGCCGCATCGTCCGCGGCTTCGACTTCGGCGACTCGTACAACTACGCCGCGCCCGAGGTCGACGAGCTCGTCGACACGCCCGACTCCGTGCACGTCGAGACCCGCGAGGCCGAGCCGCTCCGTACGGTGCTCGCCGTCACGCGCACGTACCGCTGGGCGCCGGGCCACGTCGTGCCGGTCGAGCTGCTCGTCGAGCGCCGCGCCGGCGAGCCCTACGTCCGCATCCGGATCGCGTTCGACAACCCCGCCGACGACCAGCGCGTGCGCGTCCACGTGCCGCTCGCGCGCGCCGCCGACCGCTCGTACGCGGAGGGCCAGTACGCCGTTGTCGAGCGCGGTACGACGGCCGAGGGCGGTTACGGCGAAGTGCCGCTGCCGACGTTCCCCGCTGTGTCGTTCGTGGCGGCAGGCGGCGTCGCGCTCCTGCTCGAGCACGTGTCGGAGTACGAGCTGCTCGAGGGCCGCGAGCTCGCGCTCACCGTCCTGCGCTCGACGGGGCTGATCAGCAGGAACACGAACCGCTTTCGCGAGGACCCCGCAGGCCCCGAGCTCGAGATCCCCGCCGCGCAGATGCACGGCCGCCACTCCTTCTCGTTCGCGGTCTACCCCTACGAGGGTGAACGTCCCGGCCCCGACGTGCTCGAGCAGGCCGAGCGCTTTCGTCTCCCGTTCCTCACCGTCGATTCTTCCGGCGACGGCACAGAACTTCCCCGCTCGGACGGCCTCGAGCTCGAGGGCGAAGGCGTCGTCCTCACCGCGCTCCGCCGCCGCGATGCCGCACTCGAGGCGCGCGTGGTCAACGAGACGCCCGAGCCGAGGACTGCGCGCCTGGGCAGCGTCGAGGTCGAGCTGCGCCCGTGGGAGATCCGCGCGCTGGCTCTGACGACAGACTGAGCTACGCTCAGGCCCAGGTGCCCGAGAAGCGATACCTGATGACGCCTGGGCCGACGCCGGTGCCGCCGGAGGTGCTGGCGGCGATGTCCGAGCCGGTCGTCCACCACCGCAGCCCGGACTTCCGCGTCGTCCTCGAGCGCACGCTCGGGCGGCTCCAGGAGGTCCACCGCACGCGGAATCCCGTGCTGATGTTCACGGCCTCGGGAACAGCCGCGATGGAGTCGGCGGTCGCGAACCTCGTCGCTTCGGGCGACCCCGTCACCGTCGTCTCGGCGGGCTACTTCGGCGAGCGCTGGCAGGCGCTCGTGCGCGCGTACGGCGCGGACCTCGACGTCGTCGAGTACGAGTGGGGCGAGGCACCGCTCGCCGACGACCTTGCGTTGCGCCTGCGCGAGCGCCCGGCGAAGGCCGTCTTCCTGACGCACTCGGAGACGTCCACGGGCGTCGTCGCCGACGTCCGCGCGCTCGCCGCCGTCGCGAAGGAAGCCGGAGCGCTGGTCGTCGTCGACGCGGTCTCGAGCCTCGGGGCGGTGCCGCTCGAAACCGACGCGTGGACGATCGACGTCGTCTGCGCCGGTTCCCAGAAGGCGCTGATGACGCCGCCCGGGCTCGCGTTCGTCTGCGTCTCGGACGACGCCTATGCCGCGCGCGCGGACGCGCCTCGCTTCTACCTCGACTGGGAACGCACGAAGGCCGCCCAGGAGAAGCTCGACGCCGCCTTCACGCCAGCCGTCTCGATCGTCGCCGGTCTCGACGTCGCGCTCTCGATCCTGCTCGAGGAAGGCCTCGAGCAGGCATTCGACCGGCACGCCCGCCTCGGCCGCGCCTGCCGCGCGGGCGCCCGGGCGATGGGCCTCGAGCTCTTCTCGCCCGACGACGACAGCTCGGCCGTCGTCACCGCGATCCGCGCGCCCGACGGCATCGACTCGACCGACATCGTGCGCGCGCTCCGCGACAAGCACGGGATCACGATCGCGAACGGTCAAGGGCCGCTGAAGGGTCAGGTCTTCCGGATCGGCCACATCGGCTACTTCGACGTCTTCGACATCACCACCGCCCTCGCGGCCGTCGAGCTCACGCTCGCCGAGCTCGGCGCGGAGGTCGAGCGCGGCGTCGCCACCGCCCGCGCGCTCGAGGTCTACGAGGGCGCGAGAGTTTGAGCCGCGCACGCGCCCGGGTCCTCGTCCGCGAGCCGATCGCCGAAGCCGGGATCTCGCTGCTGCGCGAGCAGTTCGACGTCGACGTGGAGCCGAACGGCGACCTCGCCGAGCGGATCGGCGACTACGACGCGATCGTCATCCGCTCGGCGACGAAGGTGACAGCGGAGCTGCTCGAGCGCGCGGAGCGGCTGAAGGTGATCGGCCGCGCGGGCGTCGGCGTCGACAACGTGGACGTGGAGGCAGCGACGCGCCGCGGCATCGTCGTCGCGAACGCGCCCGAGTCGACCGTCGTCTCGGCCGCCGAGCACGCGGTCGGGTTGCTCGTTGCCCTCGCACGGAACATCCCGCAGGCGCACCAGGCGCTCAAGGAAGGCCGCTGGGAGCGCTCGCGCTGGGGTGGGATCGAGCTCGCCGGAAAGACGCTCGGGCTGCTCGGGTTCGGCCGGATCGGCCAGCAGGTCGCGCGCCGAGCCGTCGGGCTCGGGATGCGCGCCGTCGCGTACGACCCGTTCGTCGCCCGCGACCGCTTCCGCGAGCTCGGCGTCGAGCGCCTCGACTCGATGGAGGACGTCCTCGCGCAGTCGGAGTTCCTGACGCTGCACCTCCCGCTCGGCCCCGAGACGCGCGGGATCATCGGGCGCGACGCGTTCGCGCGCATGCGCGACGGGGTGCGCATCGTCAACGCGGCGCGCGGGGAGCTCGTCGACGAGGAGGGGCTGGTCGAAGCGGTGCGCAGCGGCAAGGTCGCCGGGGCGGCGCTCGACGTCTTCTCGACCGAGCCGTACAGCGGGCCGCTGCTCGAGCTCGAGAACGTGATCGTCACGCCGCACCTCGCCGCGTCGACCGAGGAGGCGCAGGACCGGGCGGGCGTGATCGTCGCCGAGCAGGTGGTGGCCGCGCTCGAGGGCGGGCTCGTCACGAACGCGGTCAACATCCCGGCGATCCGGCCGGAGGACCTCGAGGTGCTCGGCCCGTTCGTCCCGCTCGCGGCCAAGCTCGGCCGGCTCGCGATGGAGCTGGCCGAGGGTCACGCGGGCCGCATCGACCTCTCCTACTACGGAACGCTCGCGCAGTTCGACACGCGCCTGCTGACGGTGGCGGCACTGAACGGCGCCTTCCAGGGCCGCGCCGACATTCCCGTCAACTACGTGAACGCGCCGCTCGTCGCCGCGGAGCGGGGGATCGAGGTGAACGAGGAGCGCCGGCGCAGCTCCCGCGACTACACGAACCTCGTCCGCGTGCGCGTACGCGACAACGACCGCGAGACCGTCGTCGCGGGCACGACGATCGGCGGCGACCACCGTTTCTGGCTCGTCAACGCGCTCGGCTTCGAGCTCGACATCGAGCTGTCGAGGCTCATGGTCTTCTTCCGCTATGACGATATTCCAGGTGTGATCGGTCGCGTGGGCACGCTCTTCGGCAAGCACGAGGTCAACATCGCGAACATGGCGGTCTCGCGAACAAGAAAGGGCGACAAGGCGTTGATGGCGCTCTCACTGGACACGGAGGCGCCCGCCGAGCTCGTCGCGGCCGTGCGCAAGGAGGGCTTCGACGATGCACGCTTCATCGACCTCGGCTAGCGAAGACCGCGGGGGCCGCTGGGTCCTCGCGCAGTTCGCGCTGATGGCGCTCGCGCTCGTCGCGGCGGCGATCCCGCCGGGCTGGCCGGAGTCGGCCGAGGTGCCGCTCGCCGCGCTCGGCGCAGTGGTCGCGCTGCTCGGCGTGATCCTCGCGGCCTGGTCCTGGCGCACGCTCGACCGTGCCGCGACGGCGTTCCCGCAGCCGAAGCCGGGCGGACGCCTGATCGAGTCCGGGCCGTACGCCCACGTCCGGCATCCCGTCTACGCCGGCGGCCTGCTCTTCTTCGGCGGGCTCGCGCTCGCCACCAGCCCGGTCGTGGTCGGGCCGCTCGCCGCGCTCGTCGTCCTCTGGCGCAACAAGGCCGCGCTCGAGGAGGAGCTGCTGCTCGAGCGCTATCCGGAGTACGCCGACTACCGTCGGCGCGTCCGCGGGAGCTTCGTCCCCAGAAGCCTGTAGATGTGGCCCGAGCCGGTCGAGCGCGTCGCGGGCTTCCTGCGCGAGGCCGGGGCCGAGGCTCGGCTCGAGGAGTTCCCGGAGGGAACGCCGACCGCCAAGGACGCGGCGCGCGCGGTCGGCGTCGAGCCGGCGCAGATCGTCAAGACGCTCGTCTTCGTCGTCGACGGCCGACCGGCCGCGGTGCTCGTCCCGGGCGACCGGCGCGCCGACGGCGACAAGGTCGCCCGCGAGCTCGGCGCAACTTCGGCGCGCGTGGCCCGCGCGGATGAGGTGCTCGAGGCCACGGGGTTTACGCCGGGAGCCGTGGCGCCGTTCCCGCTCCCCGGCGTGAGCGCCGTCCTGATCGACCGCAACCTGCTCGCGCACGAACACGTCTGGGTCGGAGCGGGTTCGGAGCACCACATGGCGCAGCTCAGTCCGCAGGAGCTGCTCAGGCTCACGCGGGCGCGTCAGATGGACGCTGTCGAGGACCGCGCATACGATTCGGGCTGACCTCGACCCGAGAAGGAGGGCTCGCGTGCAGGCGACCGAGAAGATCTGGATGAACGGGGAGCTCGTCGATTGGGCCGACGCCAAGGTCCACGTCGGCGTCCACGGTCTCCACTACGGCTCGGGTGTCTTCGAGGGGATCCGCTGCTACGAGACGCCGAAGGGTCCGGCGGTCTTCCGGCTGGGTGACCACCTCCAGCGCCTGCACGACTCGGCGCGCCTGCTGCACATGGAGCTGCCGTACTCGATCGACGAGCTGCACGACGCGTGCCACGAGCTGATCGGCGTCAACGGGCTGCCCGAGTGCTACCTGCGGCCGCTCGCGTTCTACGGCTACGGGCAGCTCGGCGTCGCGGCGCGCGACAACCCGGTCGAGACGGTGATCATCAGCTGGCCCTGGGGCGCGTATCTCGGGGAGGAGGGGCTGAAGACCGGCATCCGCGCGAAGATCTCGAGCTGGCAGCGGATCGGCCCGAACGTGATCCCGCACGTCTCGAAGGCGACAGGCGTCTACCTGAACTCGATGCTCGCGGTGACGGAGGCGATCCGCGCCGGGTACGACGAGGCGATCCTGCTGACCGCCGCGGGGACGATCGCGGACGGCTCGGGCGAGAACATCTTCGTCGTCAAGAACGGCAAGCTCTCGACGCCGTCGCTCTCGACGTCGATCCTCCCGGGGATCACCCGCGACACGATCATTCAGATCGCCCAGGACCTCGGCTACCAGGTCGACGAGGGCGACCTGATCCGCTCCGATCTCTACCTCGCCGACGAGGTGTTCATGTGCGGCACGGCGGCAGAGGTGACGCCGCTCCGGTCGGTCGACGACGTCGAGATCGGCGTCGGCCCGGTCACGCTCGAGATCCAGAAGGCCTACCTCGACACGGTGAAGGGGAAGAGCGAGCGCTGGGCGCAGTGGCTCGACCACACGCCCGCGCGCGAACCCGCTGAGGCGTAAGGCGCTGAGCACGAAGACGAGGATTCCCCTCTCGCGCCCGTACCTCGACGAGCGCGAGGAAGAGCTCGTGCTCGAGGTCCTGCGCTCCGGCCGGCTCTCGCTCGGCCCGACGATCGACCGTTTCGAGGAGCTGATCGCCGAGCGAGTCGGCGCGCCCTATGCGGTCGCGGTCTCGAGCGGGACCGCCGGCCTCCACCTGCTCTGCCGGATCGCGGGCGTCGGGCCGGGCGACGAGGTGATCACGTCGCCGTTCTCCTTCGTCGCCTCGGCGAACTGCTTCGTGCTCGAGGGAGCGACGCCGGTCTTCGCCGACATCGACCAGGCGACGCTCAACCTCGACCCGGCAGCGGTTGAGGCCGCGATCACGGAGCGGACGAAGGCGATCGTGGCCGTCGACATCTTCGGCTATCCGTGCGAGCTGGACGAGCTGCGCGCGCTCGCCGAGCGGCACGGACTGGTCCTGATCGACGACGCGTGCGAGGCGCTCGGCGCGGAGTACAAGGGCGCGCCGCTCGGTTCCCACGGGCCGAGCGCGGTCTTCGCCTTCTACCCGAACAAGCAGGTCGCGACCGGCGAGGGCGGCGTCGTCACGACGCATTCGGAAGAGGAGGGGCGCCTGCTCCGCAGCCTGCGCAACCAGGGTCGCTCCTACGAGGCGGGCCGCTGGTTCCACCATCCGAACCTGGGTCTGAACTACCGCTGGACCGACCTCCAGGCGGCCGTCGGGCTCGCGCAGCTCGAGAAGCTCGACGAGATCCTGGCGCTCCGGCGCGCTGCGGCGGAGCGGTACACCGAGCTGCTCGCGGGCGTGGACGGGATCGAGACCCCGCTCGGCGACGACGAGGGACACCTTCGCTCCTGGTTCGTCTACGTCGTGTTGCTCGACGCGGGCGTCGACCGGACGAGCGTGGCCGAGCAGCTCGCCGCCGAGGGCATCGAGTGCGGCGAGTACCTCCCGTGCATCCACCTCCAGCCGTACATGCGCGAGCGGTTCGGCTTCGGCGAGGGCCTCTGCCCCGTTGCAGAGGACGCGAGCCGGCGCACGCTTGCGCTGCCGTTCTTCCCGCAGCTCGAGCGGGAGGACCAGGAGCGCGTCGTCGACGCGCTCCTGACCTCGATCGGTAGCTAGCCCTTCTTCACCATCAGCGACGATTGCATCCACGGGTGGATGCAGCACATGAACTTGTGCACGCCGGGCTCGAGCTCGGCGGTGTCGATCGTGCCCGTGCCGCCGGCCGGGACGAACGCGTTCGTCGGCCCGGGGGCGAGCAGGCAGCCGTCGGCGATCTCCTCCAGCCCGAGGACCTCGTTCAGTTCGGGGACGAAGCCGCCGCCGAACTCCTCCGTATGGCTGAACGTATGGAACTCTCCGCCGATGTTGGCGACGTCGACGACCGCGCCGTGATGGACGGTGCGCGTCGTCGGCGTGTTGCGCCACAGCGGATGGTTCCCGTGCTTGACCAAGGATGCGATCATCTCGTCGAACGTCACGTTGCCCGCGTCGACGCACGTGCCCGGTCCAATCACGGCGTTGAAGCTCTCCGCGTCGCACGCGTCACGCATCTTCACTGTTGCCGTTCCGTTGGCCAGAGCGGTCGCTCCGAGTGCTCCGACTGCGAGAACGGCAAAGGCGACCAAGACGATCCGGCGCCTTTTTGACATGCAGGTCCTCCTTCTCCCCCGCGCGGACACTACGGCAATCGGCGCTCGCCGCATAGCCGCTGCGATAATTGCCTCGTGACGAACGGGGCACCGCGGATGATCTTTCTCGGCTTCGGCAAGTTCGCGCGGGCCGACAAGATCTACGCGCTCGAGCCGCTTTCGGGGAAGCAGCGAGGACACGGCGCGCGGACGAGGGTCTGGGTCGAGGGCGTCGCCGAGCCGATCATCGCCTCCCGCACCGAGCGCACGATCGTGGCCGAGATGGGCGGCGACTCCGCGCTGCGGTCGCAGCTCGTCGACCAGGGCGTCGAGCTCGCCGAGCGGCTGCTCCAGCAGACCGAGAGCGGGCGCGTCGACCTCGGCGACCTCGGCCGGCGCGCACGTCGCCTGCTCGAGGCGACCGCGAAGCCCGCGGACGAAGACCAGCTCTTCTGAGCGGCCCCGAGCTGGAGCCGGGCCAGGAGCGGCCCGGCCTGCTCGCGCGGCTCTCGCGCGTCGCCGTCGACGTCCGCCCGCTGCGTACATCCAAGCCGTTCCGCCGGCTCTGGTTCGGCACCGGCATCTCCGCGATCGGGAGCCAGATCACGACGGTCGCGATCCCGATCCAGGTCTGGGAGGCAACCCACTCGACGTTCGTCGTCGGGCTGCTCGGGATCGCGGCGCTCGTCCCGCTGCTGACCGTGTCGATCGTCGCCGGGGCGGTCGCGGACGCGGTCGACCGTCGCCGCTTGCTGCTCTGGTCGGACCTCGCCCTTGCGGCCGTGACCGTCGTGCTCCTGATCAACGCACTCGGAGACGACCACCACGTCGGGCTCCTGTTCGCGCTGGAGGCGGCCGCGACCGCGGCGTACGCCTTCCAGCGGCCCGCCCGCAACGCGCTCACGCCCAAGCTCGTCCCGGAGGACCAGCTGCTCGCGGCGATCGCGGTCGAGGACGTCGTCTTCAACCTCTCGCGCGTCGCCGGCCCGGCGCTGGCCGGCGGGCTGATCGCGACGCTTGGCTTCGCGGGCGCGTACGCGGTCGACCTCGCGACGTTCGGGGCCTCGCTCGTCGCGATCTGGCTCCTCCCGCGGATGCCGCGGATCGAAGGCGCGGAGCGGCCGAGCCTGCGCTCGATCGCCGACGGTTTCCGGCTCGTCAGGCGCGAGCCCGCGCTGCTCGGGATCTTCTCCGTCGACACCGTCGCGATGCTGTTCGGGATGCCGAGCGCGCTCTTCCCGGCGTTCGCGGAGGAACTCGGGGGCGGGCCCGGCACGACCGGGCTGCTCTACGCCGCGCCGTCGGCCGGCGCGTTGATCGCGTCCGTGCTCTCGGGCTGGATGACGCGCGTCTACCGGCAGGGCCTCGGCGTCTGCGTTGCGGCGGCCGGCTGGGGCGTCGCGATCGCCACGTTCGGGCTCGCCTCGACGGTCCCCGTCGCGCTCGTTTTCCTCGCCGTCGCCGGCGCCGCGGACTTCGTCAGCGCGGTGCTGCGCTCGACGATCCTGCTCCAGGTGACGCCCGACGCAATGCGGGGACGCCTCTCGGGGATCGAGCTCGCGCAGGTCGCGGGCACGCCGGCGCTGGGGAACCTCGAGGCCGGGATCGTGGCCTCGCTCGTCAGCGTGCGCTTCTCGATCGTCTCCGGCGGGCTCGCGTGCATCGTCGGGACGGTTGCGCTCGCGTTCGCGCTGCCGACGTTCAGGCGCTACACCAAGCCCGCGTGATCGACCGGCACTTCTTCGCGCGCTCTGTCCACGAGGTCGCGCCCGACCTGATCGGGACGACCTTCCTCTGCGACGGCGTCGGCGGCGTGATCGTCGAGGCCGAGGCCTACGACCACGAGGACCCCGCGGCCCACGGCTACCGAGGGCGGACCGAGAGGAACGCGTCGATGTTCGGGCCTCCCGGCCACGCGTACGTCTACCGCTCGTACGGCATCCACTGGTGCGTCAACTTCGTTTGCGAGGAGGAGGGCTCGGCGTCGGCGGTCCTGATCCGCGCGCTCGAGCCGACGGACGGCGTCGAGACGATGAGGGCGCGCAGGAAGACCGAGGACGTCCGCGCGCTCTGCTCGGGCCCCGGGAAAGCTCTGCCAGGCGCTCGGGATCACGCGCGAGCACGACGGGCTCCCGCTCGACGAGCCGCCCTTTGAGCTCCACGAACGCAAGTCGCGCATGACCATCGTGAGCGCAGAGCGGATCGGGATCACAAGAGCGGTCGAACAACCGTGGCGGTACGGGCTGGAAGGCTCTCGCTACGTCAGCCGCAAGTTTCCCCCCGCGGAAAACGCGTAGCGTTTTCAGCGGGTCCTCAGCCGCGCCCTACCACGAGGCTGACGCGCATCCCGGGCCGCGCCGCCAGGCCCGGCAGCGGCACCTGCGCGACGATCCGGCCGGGCCGGCCGTCGGTGAACCCGGCTACCTCCGTGCGGAGCTTGCGCCGGTCGAGCTTCGCCCGCGCCTCGCGCAAGGTCAGCCCGACGAGCCTCGGGATCACGCCGTGCTGGGCCTTCGGCACGATCAGCGTGACCGTGTCGTGCGAGGAGAGGCGGCCGCGCTTCGGCACCTGCGCGATCACGCGGTCGACGCGCTGGAGCGGCTTGGCGGGCCACTCCGCCAGCTCCCACTCGAGCGGCTGAGCGGCGAGCCGGGCCTGCGCGACCGCGAGCGGCTGGCCGACGACGTTGGGGACGTCGACCTCGTTCGGCTTGCAGTTGGCCCTCCGCTTCGGGCCGAAGTTGGTGAAGTAGACGACCGACAGCGCGCCGGAGCAGATGCCGTTGTCGAGCAGCACGCGTCCGTCGCGGCGGACGACGCGCTTCGACGATCCCGAGAGGAACGGCGGGGACGCGAACGTCGCCGGTTTGTCGCCTCGCACGCGCAGCGCCGCCTCGGTGAACGTCTTCCAGATCAGCGCGGGGAACGTCCCGCCCGCGACCGGGTCGCCGTCGAACTCGGTCTCCATCGGGCGCAGCGTGTTCGGGTAGCCGACCCAGACCGCCGTCAGGAGCTGAGGCGTGTAGCCGACGAACCACGCGTCGCCGTAGTTCTCCGTCGTGCCGGTCTTGCCGGCGACGGGGCGGTCGGCGAGCGCCGCGCGGCGGCCGGTCCCCCGGCGCACGACGTCCTGCAGCATCTGGTTGATCGAGGTCGCGGTCGCCCGTCGCAGCACACGACGCGGGACGAAGCGGTCCTCGGTGCCTTCGGCGAAGCCGCACCCCTCGACGCGCCGAGCGAAGCGCGGCCGGTTGCCGAAGATCTGGCTGTCGAGCCGGACGCCGCCGGTCGGGAAAGCCGCGTAGGCGCGGGCGAGCTCGAGCGGGTTGACCGCCTCAGCGCCGAGACCGATCGCGAAGTACGGGTCGAGCTGGCTGCGGACCCCGAGCCGGCGCGCGGTGGTCGCGACCGCCTTGGGCCCGACGAGCTGCGTCAGCTCCGCGTACACGGCGTTGTCGGAGTGCGTCGTCGCCTCGGCGAGGGTGACCGCCCCGAGGTAGGCGTTCTCGTAGTTGCGGACCGACCAGAGCTTGTCGCCGAGCGAGATCAGCTTCGGCCTCGACACGAACGTCGAGGCGGGGGCGATCCCGTCCTGAAGCGCGGCCGCGAGCACGAACGGCTTGAAGGACGAGCCCGGCTGGCGCTCTGCCTGCACGGCGAGGTTGAACTGGCTCTCGCGGAAGTTGCGGCCGCCGACCATCGCCAGGATCGAGCCGTCGCGCGGATCCAGCGCGACGAGCGCCGCCGTCGGCCCGAGCTCGTCGTCGAGCCACTTGGCGATCGCGCGCCGGGCGATGCGCTGGAGCTGGAGGTCGATCGTCGTGGTCACGCGCAGCCCGCCGCCGTAGACGCAGCGCGCGTCGAAGCGGTCGATCAGCTCTTCCTTGACGTAGTTGGCGAAGTACGGCGCGACGATCGTCTCCACGGCCGGTGGACGGACGTCCTCTCGCCTTGGCAGCGGCGCGGCCGACGTGACGAGCAGGTCGCGGCGGTTGATCTTCCCCTGCTCGAAGAGGTAGCGCAGCACGAGGTTCCGCCGCGCCCGCGCGTTCCGCGGGTGCGTGAGCGGGTCGTAGCGCGAAGGGTCGGCCGGGATCGCCGCGAGCAGCGCCGCCTCGGCGAGGCCGAGCTCCGACGCGCCGTGGCCGAAGTAGGTCAGGGCGGCCTGCTGGACGCCGTAGGCGCCGTTGCCGAAATAAATGGTGTTGAGATATGCCGTCACGATCCGGTCCTTGTCGTTCCACTGGCGCTCGAGCTGCCACGCGAGCGCGGCCTCCTTGACCTTCCGGCTGACCGTGCGGTCGTCCTCGACGAGCGCGTTCTTGACGAACTGCTGCGTGATCGTCGAGCCGCCCTGGACGAGCTCCTGGTTCGAGAGGTCCTGCCAGGCCGCACGCACGATGCCCCGCAGGTCGACGCCCTGGTGCTCGTAGAAGCGGCGGTCCTCGATCGCGACGATCGCGTGCTTCATCACCGGGGCGAGCTGCTCGGGCCGGAGCAGGACCCGGCTCTCCTCGCCGCGCAGGACGGCCAGGACCGTGCGGCCGTCGTTCGCGTAGACGTACCCGTCCTTCTCGACCTGCACCTGATAGCGGGGGTCGAGCTTGGGGATCTCGCCCGCGAGCGCGTTCACGAACCCGAACACGAAGGCGGAGGTCGAGAGCAGCGCCAGAAGCCCGAGAAGGACGAGGAGTCGGAGCTTGCGAATCCTGCGCCGGGGCTTCGGAGGCGCAGCCGGGGAGGGCCTGCGGCGAAGCACGGAGGGGCGATTCTAGCTCCGGTGCGGTAGAAAGACCCCTGCATGCGCATGGCGCCCTACGGAGCCTGGGCTTCGCCCGTCCGCCCGCAGGACCTGGCCGAGCGGCCGGCGCCGTTCGCTCCGGACCCGGTCGAGGACGGCGTGTACTGGCTCCAGCTGCGGCCCGACGAGGGCGGACGCACGGTCCTCGTCTGGTGCGCCCGAGGCGGCGAGCCCGAAGACGTCACGCCGGAGGGCTTCAACGTCCGGACCCGGGTGCACGAGTACGGGGGCGGCGAGTACTGGCGCGACGGCGAGACGCTCTTCTTCTCGCACTTCGTCGACGGACGGGTCTACCGGCAGGACGGGCGGGGAGCGGCGCCGATGCCGGTCACACCGGAGCCCGGCTCGCCGAACTCGCTCCGCTACGCCGACGGGCGGATCCTCCCCGGCGGCTGGGTCGTCTGCGTCCGCGAATCCCACGAGGCGCCGGAGGTCCTGAACGACCTCGTCGTCTTCCCTGCCGACGGCTCGCTGCCGCCGCGTCCGCTCCGCGAGGGGCGGGACTTCTACGCCTCGCCGCGGCCGAGCCCCGACGGGAAGCGGCTGTGCTGGCTGACCTGGAACCACCCGCAGCTCCCCTTCACGGGCACCGAGCTCTGGACCGCCGACCTCGTCGACGGCGGGCTCGAGAACGCGGAGCTCGTCGCCGGCGGCCCGGACGAGGCGATCGTCCAGCCGGGGTGGGACGCGGCCGGGCGGCTGCACTGGGTCTCGGACCGCACGGGCTGGTGGAACCTGTACCGCGAGGGCGAGAACCTGACGCCGATCGAAGCCGAGCTCGGCTCGCCGGCCTGGGTGTTCGGGACGTCGCGCTACGGCTTCCTCGACGACGGCCGGATCGCGTGCCTCGTCACGCGCAAGGCGTACGGCTCGCTCGAGCTGCTCGACCCGGACTCACGCACGCTCGAGCCGGTCGACCTGCCCTACACGTGGTACTCGCCGTTCCTACGGACGCTCGGAGACAAGCTCGTCGTGCTCGCCGCCGGTGCGACGGAGCCCGACGTGCTCTTCGAGTACGACGTCGGCACGGGGGAGAGGCTCGTGTACGCGGAGCTTCCCGCGCCGGTTCCGCCCGAGGCCGTCTCCGTGCCGGTCCCGCTCGAGGTCCCGAGCGAGGACGGGCCGGTGCACGCGTTTCTCTACCGGCCGCACAATCCCGAGTTCGAGGCGCCCGAGGGCGAGCGGCCGCCGCTCATGGTCAGCGTGCACGGCGGCCCGACGTCCGCGACGGTGCCGACGCTCTCCGCAGAGACCCAGTTCTGGACGAGCCGCGGGATCGCGTGTGTCGACGTCAACTACGGCGGCAGCACCGGCTACGGGCGGCGCTATCGCGAACGGCTCGACGGGCGCTGGGGTGTCGTCGACGTCGAGGACGCGATCGCGGTCGCCCGCTTCCTCGCCGACGAAGGCGAGGCGGACGGGAGTCGGATGGTGATCATCGGCGGCAGTGCCGGCGGCTACACCACGCTCTGCGCCCTGGCCTTCTCGAACGTCTTCGCCGCAGGCGTGAACCTCTTCGGCGTCGTCGACCTGGAGACGTTCGTGCAGGACACGCACAAGTTCGAGGCGCGCTACCTCGACCTGCTCGTCGGCGACTATCCGGAGCAGCGCGAGCTCTACCGCGAACGCTCCCCGGTCGACCGCGCCGACGAGATCCGCGCGCCGCTGCTGACGTTCCAGGGCCTCGACGATCGCGTCGTGCCGCCGTCGCAGTCCGAGCAGCTGAACGACGCGCTCGACCGGAACGGGGTTCCCTACGCCTACCTCGCGTTCGAGGGCGAGGGCCACGGCTTCCGGCGCCAGGAAAACCTCGAGCGCGTGCCCGCGGCGATCCTCTCGTTCCTCGGGCAGGTCTTCGGGTTCGAGCCGGCCGACGAGCTCGAGCCGGTCGAGCTCAAGAACCGCGGGTCGGCAGCACGTACAGCGGCTCCGTCGTAGGCTCGTCGACGCCCTCGGCGTCCTCGACGGTCACGGCGACGGACGCACCCGGCGGGACCGGCCGCGCCAGCCGAACCACCTGCCTGCCGCCCTCGAACAGGCCGGCGGGCCTCGGCTCGTCCGTCCTGGATCACCCAGGCCGCGTAGGCCTTCCCCTGCGGCGGGCGAGCGTGGTCGACGACGAGCGTCGCTTCGCCGCCGGGCGCGACGACCAGGTGGCCCTCGCGCGAGGGCAGCTCCACCACCTGAGCCCGCGGGTCGCCGAGCGCCTGCAGCTCGTCGCGCTCGTTCGCGACGCCGTTCGCCCAGATCCCGACCGCGATCGCGACGGCGGCCGCGGCCGCGGCGAACGCCCCGAGCCCGTAGGTCAGGCCGCGGCGCGGCCGCAACGGCACGACGTTCGACCGCTCCAGCCGAGCCTGGTCGAGGATGCGGGCGCGCAACGCCTCGGGCGGCGCGGGCGACTCGACCGCGTAGGCGAGCGCCGACGCGGTCTCGCGCAGCTCGGCGAGCTCGGCCCGGCAGCGCTCGCACGTCGCCAGGTGGCGCTCGTACTCGCCGCGCTCGTTCTCGTCGAGCGCGTCGAGCGCGTACGCGGGGGTCAGCTCGTGGACTTCGTCGGCCATCGCTCGGATTCCATTTCCTCGAGGAGCTCGCGCAGGCGCGCGAGCCCCGTGAACATCCTGCTCTTGATCGTGCCCAGCGGCTCTCCGAGCCGCTCGGCGAGCTCGGACTGCGTGAACCCGCCGAAGTAGGCGAGCTCGAGTGCCTCGCGCTGCTGGTCCGGCAGCGCCCGGAGCGCGCGCTGCACGCGCTCGCGCTGGAACCGCAACCACGCCTCTTCGTCCGGGCCGGTCGTGTCGACCGGCTCCGGCGCGGACTCCAGTGGCTCCGCGCGCCGCCGCTCCTCGCGCCGGACGACGTCGACCGCACGGCGGTGGACGAAGGTGAGGATCCAGCTGCTCGCCTTCGCGCGCTCGGCGACGAAGCGGTCGGCCGTCCGCCAGACGGTCAGGAAGGCCTCCTGCACGGCGTCCTCGGCGAGCGAGCGGTCGCGCACGACGCGGAGCGCGAGCCCGTACGCGATCCGTCCGAAGCGATCGTAGAGCGCGGCGAGCGCCGCCTCGTCGCGACGCGCGACGAGCGCGACCAGGGCCTCGTCGGAGAGGTGCGCGAGCTCGCGCGACACGACCGGCGACGCTAGCACCAGGGCGCTCATGTCTCGAGTTCGCGATCCGCGCCGAACCGGTTCATCCGCGGCGGCGAACAACGACCGTCCTGGGGGGAAGAAGGGAGTTCCAGATGCACAAGGCATGGGTCGCGATCGCCGCAGGGGCGCTCGTTTCCGCCCTGCTCGCACTTGCCGGTCCCCCGCCGCAGGCGGCGAAGGCGTCGAGCCATCGCGAGGCGCCGGTGATCAGCGAGGATCCGGTCGCGGACAACACGGACGTGTATGCGTTCGTGAGCCCCGACCGTCCGGACAGCGTCACGCTCGTGGCGAACTACATCCCGCTGGAAGAGCCGGCGGGCGGTCCGAACTTCGCGAAGTTCGGCGACGACGTCCTCTACGAGCTGCACGTCGACAACGACGGGGACTCGCGAGAGGACCTCACGTACCAGTTCCGGTTCAAGACGCAGATCCGGAACCCGAACACGTTCCTCTACAACACAGGCCCGATCACGTCGCTCGCGGACGAGGACTGGAACATCCGCCAGACCTACTCCGTCACGCGCGTCGACGACCGCCGGCGGGCCGAGGTGCTCGGTTCCGACCTGCCCTCGCCGCCGGTGAACATCGGTCCGCGCTCGACGCCCGACTACGCGTCGCTCGCGCAGGCCTCCGTGAACGACCTCCCCGGCGGGATCAAGGTCTTCGCCGGCCAGCGCGACGATCCGTTCTTCGTCGACCTGGGCTCGGTGTTCGACCTGGCCGGGCTGAGGCCGTTCAACCCGTTCCACATCATCCCGCTCGCGGCCATGCCGGGCGTTGACGGCGTAGCCGGCTACAACACGCACACGATCGCGATCCAGGTGCCGACGTCGCAGGTGACGGTCTTCGGCAAGCCGACGATCGGGGTCTACGCGAGTGCGAGCCGGCAGCGGATCACGATCCTGCGCGGCGACGGCACGCGGAACTCGAGCGGTCCGTGGTCGCAGGTGTCGCGGCTGGCGAACCCGCTCGTGAACGAGGTCGTGATCCCGCTCGGGAAGAAGGACCTCTGGAACGTGTCGGATCCTCGCGGTGACTCGCAGTTCGCAGGCGAGTACACGGAGCCCGAGGTGACGGCGCTCGAGAACCTGCTCTACCCGGTGCTCGACGACGCTCCGACGACCGGCCGCGGCGACCTCGTCGCCGTGCTCCTTACCGGCGTCCCGGGGCTGAACTTCACCGGGCCGACGCAGGCCGACCTGATCAGGCTGAACACGTCGATCGCACCGACCGCGCCGGTTGGAGCCGGCAACCGGCTCGGCGCGCTCGGCGGCGACCTGGCCGGCTTCCCGAACGGCCGCCGGCTCGAGGACGACACGCCGGACATCGAGCTGCGCGCGTTCGCGTGCGGCTACGGCACGGTCGTCGGCCCGATCGTCGAGGGCTTCGGCTTCTGCGCCGGCAACGCGAACCGGACGCCGAACAACCTGCTCGGCGACGGCGTGGACGCGAACGAGAAGCCGTTCATGACGTCGTTCCCGTACCTCGCGACCCCACAGCGGGGGTACGACTCGTGAGCCGAGCCCGGCTCGCGGCAGGAGGGACGGTGGCGGCACTCGCCGCCACCGTCCTGCTCTTCGGCGGGGCCCTCGGCGGGGAGGAGGCGCCTGCTGCATCGTCGCTCCCGACCGACGGGCGCTCCCTCGTGTCACTCGGGCTCGAGTACCAGCAGCGCGCCCGCGAGACGGCCGACGCGTCGTACCTGACCCGCTCGGAGACGGCGCTCCGACAGGCGCTGCAGCTCGACCCTCGCGACGCCGCGGCGACGGAGGGGCTCGCCGCGCTCGCGCTCTCTCGACACGACTTTCGCGGCGCGCTCGTCCTCGCACGGCGGGCGCGGGCGCTCGCGCCCGATTCGGCGCGTCCGCTCGCGCTCATCGGCGACGCGCTCGTCGAGCTCGGCCGCTACCGCGCCGCCTTCGCCGCCTACGACGCGTTCGCGCTGCGCAAGCCCGGCCTCAATGCGTACGTGCGCGTCGCGTACGGGCGCGAGCTGCTCGGCGACCGTGACGGCGCCCTCGAGGCGATGAGGCTCGCCGTCGCGGCGGCTCCGAGCAAAGGAGAGCCGGCCGCGTGGGCGCACGTCGAGCTCGGGAAGCTCCACTTCGGCGGGGGCGACCTCGGCGCGGCCCGCCGCGAGTACCGGGCGGCGCTCGCCGCATTCCCGGGCTACGTCTACGCGCTCGAGCGCCTCGCGCAAGTCGAGGCCGCGGCCGGCCGGCTGGACGAGGCGATCGCGCTCGCCCGCACGGCGGCAGAGACCGCTCCGCTCCCGCAGTTCGTGATCACGCTCGGCGACCTCTACCTCAGCGCCGGCCGCGCGGACGCGGCTGCCGAGCAGTACGAGCTGCTCGCCGGGATCCGCCGCCTGCTGGCCGGGAACGGCGTCCGCAGCGAGCTCGAGCTCGCCGTCTTCGACGCCGATCGCGGCGTGCCGGCGGTCCGCGAGGCCAGGCGCGCGCACGCCGAACGGCCGAGCGTGCAGGCGGACGACGTGCTCGGCTGGGCGCTCGTCCGTGAGGGACGCTGCGCGGAAGGGCTGCGGTACGCGCGCCGGTCGCTTCGGCTCGGGACGCGCGACGCGCTCGTCTTCTTCCACCGCGGGATGGCCGAGCGCTGCCTCGGCCGCGCCGCCGCCTCGCGTTGGTTCGAGCGCGCGCTCGCCCTCAACCCGCACTTCTCGCTGCGGTGGGCGCCGGTCGCGCGGAGGTACGCGGGATGAAGCGCGCCCTCCTCGTGCTCGCGCTCGTGTTGGTCTTCCCGGCCGCTGCAGACGCACATCCGCTCGGCAACTTCACGATCAACCGCTACAGCGGGATCGAGCTGTCGGGCGACCGCGTCTACGTGCACTACGTCCTCGACCTCGCCGAGATCCCGAGCGCCCAGGAGGGTAACCGCGTGCGCCGGACCGACTTCGCGCGGGTCGCCGCGCGAGGGCTCGTGCTGAGGCTCGACGGTCGACGCGTGCCGCTCAGGCCACTCGACGCGGTCGTTCGCGCGAGCACGGGCGCCGCCGGACTGGAGACGCTTCGCTTCGAAGCCGTCTACGAAGCGCGGGGACGCGGCAGGTCGCTCGCGTTCCGCGACGAGAACTATCCGAACCGCCGCGGCTGGCGCGAGGTCGTCGTGCACGCCGAGCGCGGGGCGCAGCTCGAGTCCTCGAGCGTGCCCGCGACGAGCTCGAGTCGCGCGCTCACGGCGTACCCTCGAGACGGGCTCGCCGAGCCGCTCGACGTCGCCGCGGCAACAGCTTCCTACCGGCCGGGCTCTCTCGCCGGCGACCCCCCAACGGTGGGGGAGCTCGGACCGGAGGAACGATCGACGTCGGGCTTCGAGTCGATCGTCGCGCACGAGCTCACGCTCGGCTTCGTGCTGCTGTCGCTCGTGCTGGCCGTGTTCTGGGGCGCCGCTCACGCGCTCGAGCCCGGTCACGGGAAGGCGATCGTCGCCGGCTACCTCGTCGGCACGCGCGGCCGGCCGCGCGACGCGCTTGCGCTCGGCGCGATCGTGACCGTCTCGCACACCTTCGGCGTCTTCGCGCTCGGGCTCGTCACGCTCGGGCTCTCGCAGTACATCGTCCCGGAGGAGCTGTATCCGTGGCTGACTCTCGCGGCCGGCGTGCTCGTGGTGCTCGTCGGCGTCGGCGTCCTGCGCTCGCGCCTGCACGAGCTCGTGCACGCGTACCTGCCTGCGCACGGTCACGACCACAGCCACACCCACGAACGCCGCGGGCTCCTCGGCGTCGGGATCTCGGGCGGGATCATCCCCTGCCCGACCGCGCTCGTCGTCCTGCTCGCCGCGATCTCGCTCCACCGCGTCGGCTACGGGCTCGTCCTGATCCTCGCGTTCAGCGTCGGGCTCGCGGCCGCCGTCACCTGCATCGGCCTCGTCGCCGTCACCGCGCGGCGCGCGTTCGCGCGCGCCGGCTTCGACGGGCGGCTGATGCGCGCGCTCCCGTTCGTGAGCGCACTCGTCGTCGTTGCGCTCGGCGTCGTCATGACCGTCCGCGCGCTGCCCCAGCTCGCCTGAAGGAGACTTCGTGTTCGGCCTCGACGACCAGATCGCCTCGCACTCGGACGGTGGCGGCCTGCTCCTGGTCGCGCTCGTCGCCGTCCTGCTCGGCCTCCGCCACGCGACCGACCCGGACCACCTCGCCGCGATGACAGCGCTGGCTCCGAACGAGCCGGGGGCGAGGCGTTCCGCCAGGCTCGGGCTGGCGTGGGGCGCGGGGCACGCGCTCACGCTCTTCGCGCTCGGCCTGCCGATCGTGCTCTTCGCCGCGTTCCTCCCGGTCGCGGGTGCAGCAGGCGGCCGAGACCGCCGTCGGCGTGATGATCGTCGTGCTCGCGTTCCTGCTCCTGCTGCGTTGGCGGCGCGGCGAGTTCGCGCCTGGGCACACGCACGACGTCCGGACGCCGGTGCAGGCGTTTCTCGTCGGCCTCGTGCACGGGATCGGCGGCAGCGCGGGGGTCGGGCTGCTCCTGATCGCGACGATCGAGTCGACGGCGTACGCCGTCGTCGCCCTCGGCCTGCTCGCGGTCTTCACCGCGGTCTCGATGACGATCCTGACCACGGGCTTCGGCGTGGCGCTCGCGCGCATGCCGCTCGAGCGGGCGGTGCCGGTGCTCGGCGTCTGCGGGCTCGCGTTCGGCGTCTGGTACGCGCTCGGTGCGCTCGAGTTCGCGCCCTACGTCTTCTAGCCGAACCGAGTTCCGGCCGTGTGCGAACCAGGTGCAACCGATTCCCACGCACACAGGAGGTCAGTGATGGAAACGACTCGAGCAGCTTTTCTCACGCGTGGCGCCAGGGGCGGTCTCGCGCTCGTCGCCGGCGGAACCGTGCTGGGCCTCGTCGAGGGCAGAGCGCTGGGCGCGCCGAGCGCGGACACGGACATCGCGAAGCTCGCGGCGACCGCCGAGTTGCTCGCGATCGACTTCTACCGGCGCGCGATCGCGTCGCGGAGGTTCTCGGGGTCCGAGCTCGGCTACATGAGCGCCGCGCTCGGGAACGAGGAGGCGCACTACAAGGCGCTTGCCGGCGTGCTCAAGTCCGCCGCGCCCAAGGGTCTGAAGTTCAAGTACCCGAACGGCTCCTTCGCCTCGCGGAAGTCGATCGGCAAGCTCGGCATGGCGCTCGAGACGGCGTTCGTCGGCGCGTACATGGGCGCGGTGACCGCGCTCTCGTCGAACGAGCTCAAGGGTGTCGCCGCGCAGATCGGCGCGAACGAGTCGCGGCACCTGAGCGTGCTGACGAACATCGCAGCGGGCAGGATCGTGCCCGCGCCGGCGCTGCCGAAGGTCCTCAGCGCCGCGCAGGCGACCGCAGCGGTCAAGCCGTTCCTCGCGTAGCCCCAGGCCTCGAGGGGCGGAAGCGCGCCCGCCCCTCGAGGTCGATAACCTCGCCGCGCGTGAGCATCGAGGCCCTGACGCGGAACGCCGTCGCCGTCCTGCCCGAGGGCGGCCTCGAGCGCAAGCTGAAGCTCGGCCGGCCGCTGCGGGTGAAGCTCGGGATCGACGTCACCGCGCCGCACATCCACGTCGGCAACGGCATCCCGCTCCAGCGGATGCGCGCGTTCCAGGACGAGGGGCACACGGGGGTGCTGATCGTCGGCGACTACACGGCCCGGATCGGGGATCCCTCCGGCGCGTCGGCTGAGCGGCCGATGATCGCGCCGGAGGAGATCGACCGCATGGCCGAACGCTTCTTCGAGTCGGCGTACACGATCCTCGAGCCCGAGCGCACGGAGATTCGCTACAACGGCGAGTGGCTCGGCGAGCTCGACTTCGCCGGCGTCCTGCGGCTCTCGCGAACGATGACGATCGCGCGGCTGCTCGAGCGCGACGACTTCGCCAATCGCTTCTTCGCGCGGCAGCCGATCTCCGTCTCCGAGCTGCTCTACCCGCTGATGCAGGCATACGACTCGGTCGCGATCGAGGCCGACGTCGAGCTCGGCGGCACCGACCAGCTCTACAACCTCCTCGCAGGTCGGGAGGTGATGGACGCCTACGGCCTCGAGCCGCAGGTGATCCTGACGACGCCGCTGATCGAGTCGTTCGACGGGACGAAGATGTCCGGCTCCAAGGGCAACTACATCGCGCTCGTCGAGGATCCGAACGAGCAGTTCGGGAAGACGATGCGGCTTCCGGACGAGCTGCTCGACGACTACTACCGCCTGGTGCTCGAGCGGGACGACCGCCCCGAGGACCCGCTCGAGGCGAAGCTCGCGCTCGCCCGGTTCATCGTCGGCCGGGCCCACGGCGAGGACGCCGCGAGGGCCGCCGAGGAGCACTTCACTCTCGTCGTGCGGGAGGGTCGGGCGCCGGCGGACGTTCCGGAGGTGCCGCTGCCCCGCACCGACCCGGTCCACCTGCCCAGGCTGCTCGTCGAGGAGCTCGGAATCGGCTCTGCCAGCGAGGCCAGGCGCCTGATCGCCCAGGGGGCGGTCAAGGTCGACGGGGCGACCGTGAGCGAGCTGGACGTGGCCAGGGAGGAGCTCGAGGGGCGCCTGCTCCAGGCCGGGAAGCGCCGTTTTGTCCGCTTGACAGCCTAGGGAGCGTGCTACACTTGCCCGGCTGCCCACACAGGGCGGTCGTTCGAAGGTCCCTGTCCCGACGACAACTGGAGCGCCTCGAGAGAATCGGATACGACCCTTGATCCGAGCTTCGCGAGGCCTCCGGCGCGAGTCGGGGGCTTTTTTACGGCCGGCCAGCAGCGCGGTCTTTGAAAACTCAACAGCGTTTGAATGTCGAGACCCTGGGGCCCTCGGGCTCTAGGGCTTGAATCCCGTCGGTCCTTCGGGACTGACCTTTGAGCACAAGCTCAACGCGAAAGCTTGGCCTCTTCGGAGGTCAAACCACCTTTCACGGAGAGTTTGATCCTGGCTCAGGACGAACGCTGGCGGCGCGCTTAACACATGCAAGTCGAGCGAGAACCGGACCTTCGGGTCCGGGGAAAGCGGCGAACGGGTGAGTAACACGTGAGTAACCTGCCCTCGGCACCGGGATAGCCCGGGGAAACCCGGATTAAGACCGGATAGCCTCACGAGCTCTCGGGCTCATGAGAAAAGGTAGCTTCGGCCTCTGGCCGAGGATGGGCTCGCGGCGGATTAGCTTGTTGGTGGGGTAACGGCTCACCAAGGCGACGATCCGTAGCTGGTCTGAGAGGACGATCAGCCACACTGGGACTGAGACACGGCCCAGACTTCTACGGAAGGCAGCAGTGGGGAATCTTGCCCAATGGGCGCAAGCCTGAGGCAGCGACGCCGCGTGGGGGAAGAAGGCCTTCGGGTTGTAAACCCCTTTCAGGAGGGACGAAGCCACTCGGGTGAACAGCCCAGAGGGTGACGGTACCTCCAGAAGAAGCCCCGGCTAACTACGTGCCAGCAGCCGCGGTAATACGTAGGGGGCAAGCGTTGTCCGGATTTATTGGGCGTAAAGAGCGTGTAGGCGGCTTGGCAAGTCCGCTGTGAAAACTCGAGGCTTAACCTCGAGACGTCGGTGGAAACTGCCTGGCTAGAGTCCGGAAGAGGAGTGTGGAATTCCTGGTGTAGCGGTGAAATGCGCAGATATCAGGAAGAACACCTATGGCGAAGGCAGCACTCTGGGACGGTACTGACGCTGAGACGCGAAAGCGTGGGGAGCGAACAGGATTAGATACCCTGGTAGTCCACGCCGTAAACGATGGATGCTAGGTGTGGGCGGTGTCGACTCCGTCCGTGCCGAAGCTAACGCATTAAGCATCCCGCCTGGGGAGTACGGCCGCAAGGCTAAAACTCAAAGGAATTGACGGGGGCCCGCACAAGCAGCGGAGCATGTGGTTTAATTCGACGCAACGCGAAGAACCTTACCTGGGCTTGACATGCACAGGAATGTCGTAGAAATACGGCAGCCCTTCGGGGCCTGTGTACAGGTGGTGCATGGCTGTCGTCAGCTCGTGCCGTGAGGTGTTGGGTTAAGTCCCGCAACGAGCGCAACCCCTATCCCTAGTTGCCAGCGTGAAAGACGGGGACTCTAGGGAAACTGCCGGTGACAAATCGGAGGAAGGTGGGGATGAGGTCAAGTCATCATGCCCCTTACGTCCAGGGCTACACACGTGCTACATTGGCCGGTACAAAGGGCTGCAAACCCGTGAGGGGGAGCGAATCCCAAAAAGCCGGTCCCGGTTCGGATTGAAGGCTGAAACTCGCCTTCATGAAGGCGGAGTTGCTAGTAATCGCGGATCAGCAACGCCGCGGTGAATATGTTCCCGGGCCTTGTACACACCGCCCGTCACACCACGAAAGTTGGCAATACCCGAAGCCGGTGGCCTAACCCGCAAGGGAGGGAGCCGTCGAAGGTAGGGTCGATGATTGGGGTGAAGTCGTAACAAGGTAGCCGTAGCGGAAGCTGCGGCTGGATCACCTCCTTTCTAGGGAATGCAGGAGCTCTAACTCCTGCGGGTGCTGTGCCCGTCGATGGCTCTCGAGCCGTCCGGTGCCACAGTTCTCCTGGAAACACGTCGACCTCGACCCGAGAACGCTGTTGAGTTTTGAGAGACCGCCGGCTGGCGGCTCACTCGTGGTGCGGGCGCCGTCCCGCGCGCACCTTGAAAACTCCATAGCGATGAAACACGGGTTCTCTTCTGATCAAGAGAACAAGGGCACACGGCGGATGCCTTGGCGCCAGGAGCCGATGAAGGACGTGGGCGGCTGCGATAAGCCCCGGTGAGGTGCTGACCAACCTTTGACCCGGGGATTTCCGAATGGGGAAACCCACGCGTGGTAATGCGCGCGTACTCCCAGCTGAATACATAGGCTGGGAAGAGGCAAGCGGGTGAACTGAAACATCTTAGTAACCCGAGGAAAGGAAAGAAACCTCGACTCCCTGAGTAGTGGCGAGCGAAAAGGGAAGAGCCTAAACTCGATCGACGTGACAGGCGGCAGCCGTTGTCGATCGGGGGTTGTAGGGCTCGGCTTGATCCGTCTGCCGGCGGGTCGGGAAGTTACAAAGTTGCGTGTTAGCCGAAGCGACTGGAACGTCGCACCACAGAGGGCAATCGTCCCGTAGGCGAAAGCGCGCAGCCTTCCTAGTCGAGTACCTGAGTACGGCCGGGCACGGGAAACCCGGTCGGAATCTGCGGGGACCACCCCGTAAGGCTAAGTACTCCCTGGCGACCGATAGTGAACTAGTACCGTGAGGGAAAGGTGAAAAGTACCCCGGAAGGGGAGTGAAATAGTACCTGAAACCGTGTGCTTACAAGCGGTCGGAGCCCGAGTAATCGGGTGACGGCGTGCCTTTTGCATAATGAGCCAGCGAGTTACTCTTCAACGGCAAGGTTAAGGAAACGGAGCCGAAGCGAAAGCGAGTCCGAACAGGGCGATTTAGTCGTTGGAGGTAGACCCGAAACTGAGTGATCTACCCATGGGCAGGTTGAAGCGGGGGTAAGACCCCGTGGAGGACCGAACCGACCTAGGTTGAAAACTGGGCGGATGACCTGTGGGTCGGAGTGAAAGGCTAATCAAACTCAGAGATATCTGGTTCTCCCCGAAATATATTTAGGTATAGCGTCACGCGTTCATTGCCGGTTGTAGAGCACTGTTTGGGCTAGGGGGCCTACCAGCTTACTGAACTCAGGCAAACTCCGAATGCCGGTAATCCAGAGCGTGGCAGTCAGAGTGCGAGGGATAAGCTTCGTGCTCAAAAGGGAAACAGCCCAGACCGTCGGCTAAGGTCCCTAATTCCATGCTAAGTGGGAAACGATGTCTGATTGCAAAGACAACCAGGATGTTGGCTTAGAAGCAGCCACCATTCAAAGAGTGCGTAACAGCTCACTGGTCAAGTGGTCGGGCGCGGAAAATTCAACGGGGCTCAAGCATGGAACCGAAGCCACGGACTCAGCTTTGCTGAGTGGTAGGGGAGCGTTCCCAGGCCGGCGAAGCGGCGGCGGAAGCCAGCCGTGGAGACCTGGGAAGTGAGAATGCTGGCACGAGTAACGAAAGAGGAGTGAGAAACTCCTCCGCCGAATGCCTAAGGGTTCCTGAGTAAAGCTAATCTGCTCAGGGTTAGTCGGGACCTAAGCCGAGGCCGAAAGGCGTAGGCGATGGACAACAGGTTGATATTCCTGTACCACGTAGCCACCGTTACCACCGATGGCGGGACGGGGTAGGCTCGAGCAGCCCAGGCGATGGTCGTCCTGGGGTAACCGCGTAGGGCGGGCGATAGGGAAATCCGTCGCCCATCAAGCCTGAGACGGGACACCGAGCGCGAAAGCGCGAAGTGCTCTAAGCCATGCCTCCAAGAAAAGCGTCTAGGGAGGCGGCGCGTGCCCGTACCAAAACCGACACAGGTAGGCAGGTAGAGAATACCAAGGCGATCGGAAGAACCCTCGTTAAGGAACTCGGCAAAATGGCCCCGTAACTTCGGGAGAAGGGGCGCCTCGGTAGAGTGAAATCCCTTCGCGGGACTAGCTCGAGGAGGCCGCAGTGAAACGGCCCAAGCGACTGTTTACCAAAAACACAGGTCTCTGCGAAGTCGTAAGACGACGTATAGGGGCTGACGCCTGCCCGGTGCCGGAAGGTCACGAGGAGGAGTTAGCTTTCGGGCAAAGCTCCGAATCCAAGCCCCGGTAAACGGCGGCGGTAACTATAACCGTCCTAAGGTAGCGAAATTCCTTGTCGGGTAAGTTCCGACCTGCACGAATGGCGTAACGACTTGGGCGCTGTCTCAACGAGGGATCCGGTGAAACTGTAGTCTCGGTGAAGATGCCGAGTACTCGCAGCTGGACGGAAAGACCCCGTGAACCTTTACTACAGCTTGACGTTGGAGTCTGGGATTCGTCGTCCAGGATAGGTGGGAGCCTGTGAAGCGGGGGCGCCAGCTCTCGTGGAGGCAATCTTGGGATACCACCCTTCGTGTTCTGGGCTTCTAACCTCCGGCCGTGATCCGGCGGAGGAACAGCGTCAGGTGGGTAGTTTGACTGGGGCGGTCGCCTCCTAAAACGTAACGGAGGCGCGCAAAGGTTCCCTCAGCACGGTTGGAAATCGTGCGTAGAGCGCAAAGGCATAAGGGAGCTTGACTGCGAGACAGACATGTCGAGCAGGTGCGAAAGCAGGCCTTAGTGATCCGGCGGTTAAGCGTGGAATTGCCGTCGCTCAACGGATAAAAGGTACTCCGGGGATAACAGGCTTATAGCGCCCAATAGTCCACATAGACGGCGCTGTTTGGCACCTCGATGTCGGCTCGTCGCATCCTGGGGCTGGAGTAGGTCCCAAGGGTTGGGCTGTTCGCCCATTAAAGCGGTACGCGAGCTGGGTTCAGAACGTCGTGAGACAGTTCGGTCCCTATCCGCTGCGAGCGCTGGGAACTTGAGAGGAGTCGTCTCTAGTACGAGAGGACCGAGACGAACAGACCTCTGGTGTATCAGTCGTCGTGCCAACGGCGTTGCTGATTAGCCACGTCTGGATGGGATAACCGCTGAAAGCATCTAAGCGGGAAGCCCACCTCGAGATGAGGTTCCCCATCCCCTAGAGGGAGTAAGGGCCGTGGGAGACCACCACGTTGATAGGCGGGACGTGTACGCGTAGCAATGCGCTCAGCGGACCCGTACTAATTGCCCGAGGTCTTGATTTGAGAACCTGTGCAAGTCGCTATGGAGTTTTGAGGGTACGCGTGAACGAGCGCGCCTTTGACATTTCGGCGGTCATAGCGGCGGGGGTACACCTCTTCCCATTCCGAACAGAGCAGTTAAGCCCGCCAGCGCCGATGGTACTCGGAGGGCAACCTCCCGGGAGAGTAGGTCGCCGCCGAATCTTTGAACGCCCGCCTTGCGCGGGCGTTCGTCGTTCTTGGCCGTTGTACGCTTGACCTCGATGAGGGGACGGAGGGCCCGTCGCCGGGAGCGCCTGCTCGAGCTCGACGAGGTCGAGCGGCGACTGAAGCCGTTCGGGCGCGTCTATCTGGGCGTTCGCGAGATCCCGCTCGATGCGCTCGTCGGCACGGACAGCCGCGCCAGCTCGTTCACCCGCGACTTCCGCCCGCTTCACGCCTTCAGCCGCGACCGGATGCGCTCGCTCGAGAGCGCGTTCGCCGACGGCGCCTTCCCGCCGATCGTGGCGGTCAAGCTCGGTGAGACGTACTTCGTGATCGACGGCCACCACCGCACCGCCCTCGCGCGGCGCGGAGGCGCAGAGATGATCGACGCCGACGTGACCGAGCTGATCGCGCGCGTCCCTCTCCCGGCCGGGGCGGACATGCTCGAGGTCGTCCTCCGGGAGCTCGAGCGGATCTTCCTCGAGGACAGCGGGCTGGCTGAGGCGCGCCCTGGCATGCGCGTTCCGGTCAGCCGGCCCGCGCACTACCTCGAGTTGCTGGAGAACGTCCAGGTGCACGGCTACCACCTGATGCGGGGCCGCGAACGCGTGCTCGAGAACGCTGAGATCGCGGCGGACTGGTACGACGCGATCTACACGCCGACGCTCGCCGCCATCGACCGCCTTCGCCTCGGCCGCCTCTACCGGGACGCGCCGCCCGGCGACCTGTTCCTCGTTCTCCATCGGCACCGGCGGGACGCGTTCCCCTCGACCGGTTGCCCGCACCTCGCGCAGACCGTCGTCTCCGTGATCGGCGACGGCGGGCGGCGCCGCCGGCTGCGCTTGCCGTCCCGCGGGGGGCGTTCGCCGGCCTAGCTTTGAACGCCCGCCTCGCGCGGGCGTTCGTCGTTGTTAGGTTCGCGCGATGGAGCTGCGCGACGACGAGCTGATGCTCCGGCCGTGGACGGAGGACGACGCGCCGGCGATCGTCGCGGCGTGCAACGACCCGGAGATCCCGCGCTGGATCCCCGTGATTCCGAAGCCCTACACGGTCGACGACGCGCTCGCGTTCATCCGCGGCGAGGGCGAGGCGCGCCCGGAGCACTCCTTCGCGATCACCGAGCGCGGAACGGTCGTCGGCTCGATCGGGATGACAACGGACGGCAGCGGGTCGGGGCGCATCGGCTACTGGTGCGCCAAGCAGGCCCGCGGTCGCGGCCTGACGACGCGCGCCCTCAGGACGCTCAGCCGCTGGGGCCTCGAGGAACTCGGCCTCGCCCGGCTCGAGCTCTTCACCGATCCCGACAACCTCGCTTCGCAGCGCGTCGCGGAGAAGGTCGGCTTCCGCCGCGAGGGCGTCCTGCGCTCGCACCTGCCGCACCCCGACGGGCGCCGCCGCGACTCGGTCATGTTCTCGCTCCTGCCGGGCGAGCTCCGCTGACCACGCCGCCGCGGCTCGAGCGCGACGAGCTCACCCGGCTCGCGTACCTGATGCTCGGGCTCTGGGCGTTCCTGCTCTACGCGCTCGGGCCGGCGCTGCCCACGCTGCGGCGACAGCTCGACGTCTCCCGCGGGGTCGTCAGCCTGCACACGACGCTCGTCGCCGTCGGCGCGATCGCGGTCGGGATCGCCGGCGACCGCGTCATCCTCCGCACCGGGCGGCGCGCCGGGTTCTGGATCGCCGCCGTCGGCGTCTCCGTCGGGGCGGCGACGCTCGCGCTCGGCGGCCGGCTCGCGATCACGTTCCCGGCCGCAGCCGTGTTCGGCGTCTCGGGCGCGCTGCTCGTCGTGATCATCCAGGCGACGCTGGCCGACCGTCACGGCGTGCTCGCGCCGGTCGCGATTGTCGAGTCGAACGCGCTGGCCGCGGCGCTCGGCGCGGCGGCACCGATCGCGGTCGCGCTCGCGATCCTCGCCGGGGGCGACTGGCGCACGGTGTTCGTGCTGACGTCGCTCCTGGCCGTTCCGGCCCTGGCTGCGGCATACCGCTCGGTCTGCTTCCCGGCCGCACCGGAGCTGCCTCACGGGCACGAGCCGTCGCTGCCGCGCGCCTACTGGCTCTACTGGACCGCCCTGCTGCTCTTCGTCGCGTTCGAGTTCTGCATCGTCCTCTGGAGCACCGACTACCTCGAGTCCGAACGCGGCCTCGGCGCCTCCGCCGCGGCCGCCGCGGCCGGGCTCTTCCTCGTCGGCATGACCGTGGGGCGCGTCGGCGGCGGGTGGCTCGCAAAGCGAGTCGCCCCGGAGAAGCTACTCGTCGCAGCGCTCGCGCTCGCCTCCGCTGCGTTCCTCGCGTTCTGGCTCGTGCCGTCGGGGGTAGCTGCGGCGGCCGCGCTCGTGATCACCGGGATCGGCGTCGCGCTGCTGTATCCGCTCACGCTCGCGCTGGCGATCGGCGCCGCCGGCGGCCGCACCGACGCCGCCAGCGCGCGGGCCGGCTTCGCGGCTGGGATTGCGATCGCGGTGGCGCCGTTCGCGCTCGGAGCGCTCGCCGACGTCGCCGGCCTGCGAGCGGCCTACGCAATCGTCCCGGTGCTCGCGGTCCTCGGCGCCGTCGCCCTCGCGGGGGCCCGACGCGAAGCTACGCGGCCCTGAGCTTCTCGCGCCAGTCGGGATCGAGCTCGCGCAGGCGCCGCACCCGCTCGGCGGTCGGCGGATGCGTCGCGAACATCGCGGCGACACCGCCCGGCTCGAACGGGTCGACCGTGTACAGCGGCGCGGTCGCCGGGTTCGCTCGGAACTCGACCAGCTCGCCCGCGAGCTCGAGCCGGAGCAGCGCATCCGCGATCCCGTGCGGCGACTCGCAGAGCTCGGCGGCGAACCGGTCGGCGGCGAACTCGCGTTTGCGCGAGAGCAAGAGGTGTACCGGTGTCGCGGCCAGCGGCCCGAGGACGAACAGCAGCCCGCGCTGGAGAAACCCGCCGATGCTCGTGAGCTCGATCAACGACGACGCGAGCAGAACGACGGCCTCCTGCGTGAGCACGTCGCGGCTGCGCACGTGGGCGAGCTCGTGCGCGAGCACGCCTTCGAGCTCGGCCGGCTGCGCCGACCCGAGCAGGCCGCGCGAGAGCGCGATCGTGGAGCCCCGCGGGCCGCGGCCCGCGGCGAGCGCGCGCGGGTGGCCGTCCGGGATCACGTAGAGCTTCGGCTTGACGACGCGGGCGCGGGCCGCCAGGCGTTCGAGCGTCGAGTGCACGATAGGCGCCTCGGCGAGCGGCAGCTCGCGCGCGCCGACCATCCCCATCACGACGCGATCGGAGTACCAGTACGCCGCAGCCGCGGCGAGCAACGAGCAGAAGACGACGCTCGAGAGCAGGCGATAGCCGCCGGCGGTCCAGCCGAGCAGGCCGAGCACCGCGACGAGGGAGCCGACGAGCGCCCAGACCTTCAGCAGGTTCCGAGCGGCGGCCAGGCGCATCGGCCTACGAGTCGCCGTCGCGCTCGTCGTCGAGCCCGCGCGGCGGCCAGTCCGGCTCCGGAGCGTCGCAGCGACTGGAGCAGTGGAGGGAGGCGATGTTCTGGAGCGGCACGAGGATGTGCCCGTTCAGCTCGATGTGGGCGACGTCCTCGATGTAGCAGTACGCGGTGAGAACGCCCTCCTGGTACTCGCCGCCGAAGAGCGCGACCTCGACCTGCTCGCCCTTGTACTTGTTCGTGTAGTCCTCCACGCGGCGGTCAGTCTAGCCGCGCGAGTTTTCCGTCCCGGACGGCGTAGCGGACGACTCCGCAGTTGCCGACCGGGGGGATCGACCAGTGGTCTCTGACGTAGTCGAGCTCGCTCGCGAGCGCGTAGACGACTCTGGCCGAGCCTCCGTGGGTCACGATCAGCACGGTCCCAGAGCGGTGTCGCCGGAGGATCTCCTCGAGGAATTCCTGGACGCGCTCGCGCACCGCCTCGAACGGCTCGGCGTCAGTCGCGCCGAAGCCCTCGCCGGCGCGCCAACGGCGATGGTCGTCGGCGAAGCGGCTCTCGATCTCCTCGGTGGTCAGGCCTTCCCAGGCGCCGAACGCGCGCTCGCGGAGGCGCGGGTCTAGCCGTACGTCGAGCCCCAGACGATCGGCCAGGATCTCGGCGGTCTCCCGGGCGCGCGCGAGGTCGCTCGAGTAAACGGCATCGACGCCGTCGAGCGACTCGGCGAGCGCGCGCGCCTGCTCACGGCCGCGCTCGTTCAAGGGCGTGTCCGAATGGCCCTGCCAGCGTCCGGCCGCGTTCCAGTCGGTCTCGCCGTGCCGGGTGATGAGGATGGTCGTCACGTTTGTACGCTAGTCGCCGTGGATCTCGGCCTCGCTGGGCGTGTCTGCGTGGTCACGGGCTCGTCCGGCGGGATCGGCCTCGCGACCGCGCGCCTCTTGGCCGAGGAGGGCGCACGCGTCGTCACGTCCGGCCGGCGCCGCGAGGGGCCTGGCGTCGGCGAGGTGCTGCACGTCGCCATCGACCTCAACGAGCCGCGTGCGCCGCAGGAGCTCGTCGACCGGACGACTGCCGAGGTAGGCCCGGTCGACTGCCTCGTCAACAACGTCGGCCTGGCGCGTCAGGCCGACTTCCTCGACGTCCCGGACGCGGAGTGGGACGCGTACTGGCAGCTGAACGTGATGAGCTACGTGCGGACGATCCGCGCGGTCGTCCCCGACATGCGCGGGCGCGGCAGCGGCGTGATCGTGAACGTCTCCTCGACCGCGGGAAAGCGGCCATCGACGGGGATGCCGCATTACTCGGTCACGAAGGCGGCGGTGCTCTCGTTGTCACGCCTCGTCGCCGACCTGTACGCGCAGGACGGGATTCGGTGCAACGCCGTCACGCCGGGACCGACGGCGACCGACGCCTGGCTGGGCGAGGGCGGGCTGGCCGACCAGCAGGCCGCGCGCACCGGCAAGGACTCGCGACGACGTGCTCGCGTCCGTCGGTGCGGGTCGGCCGCTCGGCCGCCTGGCCGAACCGGACGAGATCGCCGCGGTGATCGCGTTCCTCTGCTCCGAGCGCGCCTCCTACGTGACCGGATCGGCGTGGAGCGCGGACGGCGGAACCGTCCCGATCATCATCTAGCCTGGGCTCGATGCCGGAGCTCGCCGGACTGGTTGCAGACGCCTTCGAGCAGCGCGTCCGCGAGCACGAGGAACGCGCCCTCTCCCCGCGCGCGGTCCGCTCGTACGACACGCGCGGACGGCTCCGCGCCGAGGAGCCGTGCGGCGTGCGGACGCCGTTCCAGCGCGACCGCGACCGCATCCTCCACTCGAAGCCGTTCCGCCGGCTGAAGGGAAAGACGCAGGTCTTCATCGACCCGAGCGGCGACCACTACCGCACGCGGATGACGCACACGCTCGAGACCACTGCGATCGCCCGTGTGGTCGCCCGCGCGCTCCAGCTCAACGAGGACCTGACCGAGGCGATCGGCCTCGGCCACGACACCGGCCATCCACCGTTCGGGCACGCGGGCGAGGAGGCGCTCGACGAGTGCCTGCGCGAGCGCATCGGGCGCGGCTTCCGGCACAACGAGCAGTCGCTCAAAATCGCCGAGTCGCTCAACCTGACGTGGGAGGTACGCGACGGGATCCTTCGGCACACCGGGCCCGACGAGCCTGAGACGCTCGAGGGCCGGATCGTGCGGATCGTCGACCGCGTCGCGTACATCAACCACGACATCGACGACGCGATCCGGTTCGGGATCCTCGACGCCGACGACCTGCCGCGCGCCGAGCTCGACGTGCTCGGGCCGACCGGCGGAAAGCGGATCGACACGCTCGTGCACGATCTCGTCGAGAGCTCGGCCGGGCGCGACGAGATCCTCCAGAGCGACGAGGTGGGCGGCGCGATGCTGTCGCTCCGCACGTTCATGTTCGAGCGCGTCTACCTCGGGCCGCACACGCGCGCGGAGCACGAGCGCGCCAAGGAGGTCGTGCGCGCGATCTTCGCGCACCTGGTCGAGCGCGGCGACGAGGCCGACGCGATCGTCGACTACCTCTCGGGGATGACCGACCGCTTCGCGCTGGACTTCGCGGAACGGCTCTGATGGCGCGCATCAGGGACGGGTCGGTCGAGGCCGTCAAGGCGGCGGCGAACCTCGTCGAGCTCGTCGAGGCTCGCGTGCGGCTGCGCAAGGTCGGCGGGCGCTACACGGGCCTGTGCCCGTTCCACGAGGAGAAGACGCCGTCGTTCTCGGTCTCGCCGGAACGAGGTACCTACCACTGCTTCGGCTGCGGCGTCGGCGGCGACGCGATCTCGTTCGTGCGCGAGACCGAAAGCCTCGACTTCGTCGGCGCGATCGAATGGCTCGCCGATCGCTACCACCTCGAGCTCGAATACGAGGAGTCTTCGCCCGAGGCCGACGCGCAGCGCCGCCGCCGCGAACGGCTCTACGCGCTGCTCGAGCAGGCTGCGGCCTACTACGAGCGGGTGCTCTGGGAGTCGGACCACGGGGCGGAGGTGCGCGAGTACCTCGCGACGCGAAGCCTCGGCGAGGACGTCTGCCGCGAGTTTCGCCTCGGCCTCGCGCCGGCCGGCGCGACGCTGGCGCGAAAGGCGCAAGAGAAGGGCTATTCGCAGGCCGAGCTCTCCGAAGCCGGTCTCGTCACGCGTCGCGGCAGCGACTACTTCCAGCGTCGGCTGATGTTCCCGCTCGCCGACGGGCGTGGGCGCGTGATCGCGTTCCAGGCGCGCAAGCTGCACGAGGACGACCCGCTGCGCGGCAAGTACGTCAACTCGCCCGAAGGCGAGCTCTTCCGCAAGTCGAACGTGCTTTACGGGCTCCATCTCGCCCGCGCGACGATCGCGAAGCAGGACCGCGCGGTCGTCGTCGAGGGGAACACCGACGTGATCGCGCTCCGCCAGGTCGGCCTCGAGCCCGTGGTCGCGTCGATGGGCACCGCGTTGACGGAACGCCAGCTGAAGGAGCTCGCCCGCCTGACGAAGCGCGTCTTTCTCTGCTTCGACTCCGACGCGGCGGGCGAGGACGCGACGCTCCGCGGGATGGAGCTCGCGCTCCGGCAGGGGCTCGAGGTCCGAGTGGTCGCGCTCCCGAGGGGAACGGACCCTGCGGACGACCCGTCCGCGTTCGAGCAGCGGCTCGTCGACGCGGAGCCGTACGCCGTGCACCGCGTCCGGATCGAGCTCGAGCGCTCGCGCGACCCTCAGCACGCCTACCTCCAGGTGCAGGCCGTTCTCAACGGAGTACCCGACTCACCCGAGCGCCAGGAGGCGTGGCGGCTGGCGAACGACCGCCTCGGGTTGACCGTGCAGCTGCGGGGAACCGGCGCCTCGACGGGGCTCGGGTCCGCTTCGTCGGAGCGGCTGATCGGCGCCGCGCAGCGTCTCGAGCGCAGCGTGCTTGCGGGCGTCCGCGCGCACCCCGAGCTGAACCACGTGCTCGAGGAGCTGGCTCCGGAGCACTTCGACTCCGAGCTCCACCGGCGCGGGCGCGAGTTCCTGCTCGGCGGCGCAGCTGAGGACGAGGAGCTGGTGGCGCTGATGGCGGAGCTCGACGCGGTCGCCGAGCTCGAGGGCATCGACGTCGAGACGACGAAGCACACCCTCCTGCGCCTGCGCGAGCGGAGCCTCCGCCGCGAGCTCGAACGCGCGGAAGGTGAGCCGCTGATCGAGCTCCAACATCGGCTCGCCGAGATCCGGACCGCCATCCGCGAACTAGACTCATCGCCGGGGTGCGCTGGGTGAGTGCGATGCAAGGACGCAGGGGCAGCGCGGCCCGGCGGCACAACGTGAGGGGTCTAAGCCCGCTACAATGCCCGCCGCCGATCCCCGGTAGCTCAATTGGCAGAGCATCCGGCTGTTAACCGGAGGGTTGTTGGTTCGAGTCCAACCCGGGGAGCTTCCGCGCGTTGTAGATTCGGGCGATGACGTGGTACGAGCTATGGCTCTTCCTCCACGTCACCAGCGTGATCGCCTGGGTCGGCGGCGCCGGCGCGATTCAGGTGTTCGGAGTGCTCACGAAGCGGGCAGCCGATCCGGCGAAGACCTCGTTCTTCGTCGGCAACGTCTCCTGGACGGTCATGTTTGTCTTCTTGCCCGCGTCCGTGCTCGCGTTCGTCTCTGGCGTGGGGCTGGTGCAGACGAGCGGTTGGGGGTGGGACCAGCCATTCGTGTTCCTCGGACTCGTGCTCTGGGCAGTCGTGTCGCTCGTCGCCTTCGGGTTCCTGGGGCGGGCGATGGGGCGCGCTGGCGCCGAGCTCGCAGCCAACGGCCCGAGCCCGGCGCTCGGCCTCCGGCTCCGCAACCTCGTGTGGACCTCGCGCGTGCTCCTCGGCATCTTGCTCGTGATCGTCTATCTGATGACCGTGAAGCCGGGGAGCTAGCGCTCGGTCGCGTGATCCGCCTGGCGGCCATCGTGCTGCTCGCGGTGGCCGCGGCCGGATGTGCGGGCGAGGAGGAGCCGGAGCGCGAGCTCGAGCCCGGCGGGCGCGTCGTGATCGGCGTCGTCGCGGGCGAGCGGCTCGTCTTCGAAGGCGCGCGCGTCGAGGCGAACCGGATCAACAACGCCGGCGGCGTCGGCGGTGCGCTGACGGTCGGCCTCGCCCGCGGTCCCGTCGAGCAGCTGCTCGCGGCGGGCATTCGCCTACTCGTCCTGCCCTGCCGGCGAGGGCTCGTGGCCGCGGCGCGTGCAGCGGCCGAGGCGCGCGCTCTCGCGGTCGCGCCGTGCGACGACGGCGTGCTCGACCCACGTCTCCGGCGGGTCTTCACCTCGGGGCTCTCGCCCGGCGCGCAGGCGGAAGCGCTCACGGAGCACATCGACGGGAGCGCGGAACGGCTGCTCGAGCCGACGACGCGCCGCGGGGTCCGCGTCTCCCGTCTCCTCGAGCTCGAGCGCGACGGCTCGACGGTCGCTTCACCCGACGCGCCCGTACGGGTGCAGGCGCCGGACGCACCCGAGGAGACGGTCTACGCCACGTACGGCTTCCCGGAGCCCGGCAGCCGAACCGACGAGTTCTACGAGCGCTTCAAGGCCGTCTACGGCCGTCGTCCGGAGTCGATCGTCGCCGCGCTCGCCTCGGACGCACTGACGGTGCTCGCCGGCGGCATCGAGCACGGAGCTTCGGTTCAGCCGGGCCTCGTCGCCGAGGCTCTGCGCGCCGGGCTCGAGGTGCGAGGCGTCCTCGGCGAGATCGTGTTCGAGGGCGGGACGAACCGTCCGACCGTCGGCGCGGTCATCCTCCGCATCGAGGACGGGCGCCTGCGCGTCGTGCCCTAGGCGGTCGTGTGGATGCGCCCGTCGCGGGCCCGCAACGGACCGCCGGTGCGGCCGCTGCGCACGGCGAGGATCTCGGCCAGGATCGCGACCGCAGTCTCGGCCGGCGTCTGCGCGCCGACGTCGAGTCCGACCGGGCCGTGCAGCCGGCCGATCGCCTCGTCGGAGACGCCGTTCGCGCCGAGCGCCTCGCGACGACGTTCCTGGGTGCGCCGTGAGCCGATCGCCCCGACGTAGAACGCGGGGCCGGCGAGCGCGTGCTCGAGCGCGGGCAGGTCGATGCGGTCCTCGTGGGCCAGCACGACGACCGCCGTGCCCTCGTCGGGGGCGAGCCGCTCGAGTGCCGTGTCCGGCCACTCGACGAGCAGCTCGTCGGCGCTCGGGATCCGCTCCGGCGTCGCGAACCGCGCGCGCGGGTCGACAACGGTCGTGCGCCAGCCGAGCGACCGCGCGCCGCGGCAGAGCGCCTCGGCGACGTCGACGGCGCCGACCACGATCAGGCGCGGCGCCGGGCGCGAGACGAGCTTCAGCCCGTCGTCGGCCGGCTCGACCGTGACGATCCGTCCCCGCTCGAGCTCGTCGACGGCTTCCCGAAGCAGAGCGGTGTCCGCGCGCGCCACGTAGACGTCGATCTCGCCGCCGCAGGGCAGCCCGACGCCGAGCGCGGCCTCGTCGGTGATGCCGTAGGTGCGCAGCCGTGGCTCGCCGCCGTCCAGCACCTCGCGGGCCTCCGCGTAGACCTCGTTCTCGACGCAGCCGGCCGAGACCGAGCCGGCCAGCTCTCCGCCCGCCGACACCCCGAGCACCGAGCCGACGGGCTTGGGCGCCGAGCGGCGGGTCGCGACCACCGTCGCGAGCGCGACCGCTTCGTCCCGTTCCAGCCAGCGACGGAGGTTGGCTAGCAAGTCCTGCACGGGCCGAATCGTAGTGTCGACGCCTGCCGCTAGGGTTGGCGCCGATGAGCGAGCCGCGGCCCGCGATCGAGCGTCTGCGGCGCCGCAAGGAGCGCCATCAGCAGCGCAACAAGGTCTACCGCTTCATGTTCGCGACGGTCGGCGTGCTCGTGATCCTGATCGGCATCGCGCTGATACCGCTCCCCGGCCCGGGTTGGCTGGTCGTGGCGGTAGGGGTCGGCATGCTCGCGCTCGAGTTCGATCGGATGGAGCGCCTGCTGGAGCGGATCCTCGAGCGACTCGAGAAGACGACGGAGAACCTGTCGCACGGTCAGAAGGTCCTGCTCATCGTGCTCGGGGTCGCGGGCGTCGTGTTCTGGACCGCAGCGACGTTCCTCTGGGACATCCCCTACTTGCCGTTCTAGTTACGAGCAGCGGCAGACCGGCTCGCCGAGCGCGCGCCGCTCGAGCTGGACGCCGCAGCGGGCGCAGCTCGGAGGCAAGATCTTCGCGGCGACGAGCAGGCTGCGCATCAGCGTCACGACGAAGAGCGCCTCGAGCACGAGCACGGTCCGATCCATGGAGCCATTATCGGCACACGGCCGAACAGGTTTAGCGGACGATCACCCGTTGGGTCATCAGTGTCGGGTGCAGCGAGCAGTAGAGGTTGTACGTCCCCGGCCGGCGGAAGCGGAAGCCGAACAGCCCCTGCGTCACCGAGTTGGAGGCGAGGCCCTCGGGCCCGTTCGCGAGGGTGACGTCGTGGCGGGCCGGGCCGACGAAGCGCCAGCGGAAGAGCGTGTTGGGCGGGACCCGCACACGCTCGTGGCGGAAGCGGAAGTCCGCAACCCAGGTCTGACGCACGCTTGCGATCGGTCCCCGCGGCCGGCGCAGCAGCGGCTGGACCACGCGCGGCGGCGGGCCGGCGTCGAACAGCGGATCGGCGAGCGAGGGCGGTGCCTGGCACGCCGCGACCGGGCTCGGCGCAAGGAACGCGATCATGATCCCCATCACGCGCATGTGCGGCCTGGCGTTGTCGTACACCGCGCGCAGCCGCAGCGTCTCGCCCGCGGCGACCGAGAGGCCGCCTGCGTCGGACCACGACGTCATGCGCGTCGGGCCGGGCTCGTGCATCGTCGGCTGGGGATGCTGTGACCCCCAGGTCGGCCGCGACGTGAACAGCTCGCGGTTGCCGCAGCTCGCGTTGCGCAGCTCGAGCCGGTGCGCACCGCCGTGGACATGTCCGCCGCCCGAGACGAACCTTCCGCTCTCGGGCATCGTGAAGTCGCTGCTGCGCGTGAACGTCGAGCCCGGGCCGCCAGTGCCCGGGACGGTGAAGACGGGGTCGGCGTAGCAGTTGACGACGTCGAGCCAGACGGGCTTCACAGCGGTGCGCGGCTCGCCCGTGACGTAGCGCACGCGGTACTGCACGTGCACCGTCGACGCGCGGTCGCGGTGGTTCATCAGCATGTAGACGAGCCCCCAGATGTCCGCGGCGCGGTTGGGGTAGCCGTACCCATCCGGGAGCCCGAGCTGCATGTGCTCCTCGCCGGCGCCGAAGAAGCGCTCGGCCGGAAGCGCCGACGGGCGCCGGTCGAAGTCGTGGAACTGCCGGCACGTGTAGTCGGGGACGAGGGCCTTGACGAAGACGGCGTGGTGGAGCATCACGTCATGCTCCGTCTGCACTCGGCCGGCGGCGTCCACGACTTCGACCGTCATCCCGACCACGTAGCCGTCGACGCGCGGCGAGGGCACGGCGGTCACGCCCTGGACGACCTCGTACGGCTTCATCGGGAACGCCGGCGAGCGCAGCACGAGCGTCTCGATCGCGGCCTGCGCCGTCCCCGCGGCGGCGAGCGCGGCGACCGCGGCAGCCAGCGTGACGAGGGAGCGGCGCACGCCGCGCGAATCTAGCAGCGGTCCCGGCGCCGCTAGAATCGCCGAGCGTGGGCTGGATCTACGCGTTCCTGCTTTGCGCGGCCATCGCGGTCCTCGTGACCGCGGAGTGGCCGCGCCTCTCCGAGCGGCTCGGTTTCGAGCGGGTCGCGCCGCAGCGGTCGCGCAAGCGGCGGAAGTCGCATCTCCGGCTCGTCCGCACCGAGAGCGAGGAGTTCGCGGCGAGCGTGGAGCGCGACCTCGAGAGCCTGCCCACGATCGACGAGCGAGATCGGGGCTGATTTGTTGCGCAAGCCGCGAATCCGCTTGCGCGGATCCGCGACGCGCGAAAACCCCTGAAGCGCGGCCGCTTCGCGGCCGCGGCGTACGTGCAACCCAACGCTTACCGGATCGTGAACGAGGACGTCAGCACCCGCGTGTTCGGGAGGATGCGCGGCACGTTCTCCATGTTCTTCGCCTCCTGGTAGTCGGAGGCCTCGAACCGAAGCGCGTGTCGGCCCCGCCGCAGGCCGCGCACATCCACCGTCGCGATGCCGCCGGCGAAGCGCACCCCGCGGCGCACGCCGTCCACCCGCGCGACGAGCGTTCGGGGGTCGACTCCCGCACCCGCGTCGGTCACGCGGACGCGCAGCGAGCCGCCGCGGATCACGCGCGCGGGCAGCCGAACCGTGGGCGCACGGACGTCGTCGATCCAGAAGCGGAACGTGAACCGCGAAGGCCGCGAGCGTGAGTCGAAGACGATGTCGTAGGAGCCTGCGGCCGGTCGGATCGCGCCCGCGACCGGCTGAGGCCGCAGCCAGCGGCCCTGGAACGGGTTGAGGTTGAGCGGAACGCCAGCCCAGCCGACGACGCGGTTCTCGTCGCCGGCCACCACCACCCGCGGCGAGACCGCGCCGCCCAGCACGACCGCGCCGAAGTTCGCGACCGGCCGGCGCAACGTGACCCGGAAGACCTGCTCGGGGCCGTTGAGCGCGACGCCGAGCGACGGGTAGCGGTAGCGGTCGACGCGGGCCGGCCTGCCGACGGTCGAGCCCGCGTACGTGCCCGTGCGCACGAGTGTCCGCTGCGGCCGCGGCAGGCGTGGGACGGCGACGCGCGCCCAGTACGGGATCCGCCGCAGCTCGGCGCCGCGCCGCAGCAGCACGAAGCCCGCCCGGTCGCCCTGCGTGGACGGTGCGACGAACGACAGGGAAAACTCCCCGGGCACCGCCACGTCGACCTCGCTACCGCCGGGGAGCGTCGCACGCCAGGTTCCGGCGCCGCCGCCCGCGTCCTCGAGGCGGATCGACGTCGTCGACCGGCTGCCCGGCCCGAGGATCCCGAACGAGAGCACGCTCGGCTGCGCGAAGACGAGCGGGCGATCGGCAAGCTCCACGTTCACGATTCCGCCGCCCGTTCGCAGCGGCGACTCGCCGGTGAACGACGCTGCGGTCGTGACGAGGGCAGAGCGGAGCTGCTCGGTCGTCCAGTCCGGGTGCCGCTTGCGGAGCAGCGCGACCGCGCCCGCGACGTGCGGCGCCGCCATGCTCGTTCCGCTCAGGAGCGCCCAGTCACCACCGGGCGCGGCCGAACGGATGTCGGAGCCCGGGGCGGCGACATCCGGTTTCAGCCGCAGCGAGACCGGCGACGGTCCTCCGGACGAGTATTCGGCAACGGTGCCTGGCTCGTCCCGGTTCTCCACCGCGCCGACCGTGATCGCCGACGCGACGCTGCCTGGGGAGCTGACCGAGCCCGAGCCGAGCAGCAGGAACTCGTTTCCGGCCGAGGCGACGGTCGGCACGCCCGCGCGCGCGGCGCCGTCGATCGCGAGCGCGACCAGGTCATGGCTCGGCTCGATCTCGGCCTCGCCGAGCGAGAGGTTGATCACGTCCATGCCGTCGGCGACGGCCGCCTCGATGCCGGCCGCGATCTCGGGCGCGTTGCCGTTCGGCCCGGCGTTCGTCAGAACGGCGAGGACGCGGTAGTTCCCCAGGTAGGCGCGGGGAGCGACCCCCGAGAGCCGCACGCCTCCCGGCGTCAGCGTGCCCGCGTTGCCGGCCGCGATTCCCGCCACGTGGGTGCCGTGGTCGGAGGTCGCCCGGTCGGCCGGGACGCGGACCACCGGCAGCGGCGACGAGCGCGGCGTGAAGACGCGCGCGACGATCACCTTCGCGGTGGTGAACGACGTCTCGCCACGGGGGAAGCCCGCCGGCATCGTGTAGCCCGCCGGCGCGAAGAACGGATGGGTCTGGTCGATCCCGGTGTCGAGGATCGCGATCTTCGCGCCCTCGCCGGCCGCGACCCCAGGCAGCGACCACACCTGCGGTGCGCCCATGAACGGGACGCTTCGCTCCAGGCGCGTGCGGTAGGTCGTGCTCGGATAGACCCGCGCGAGCCGCTCGAGCTTCGGCAGGTCGGCGGACGCGAGCGAGACGGCGAGGCCGTTGAAGACGATCCGGTAGCGCCGGTGGACGCGGGCCCGCGGCAGCTCCTGTGCGAGCCGCGCCTCGAAGCGGGCCTGGGCGGCGTCGACCGCGGCCAGGTACGAGCGGCTGGTCGGGCTCCCGAGCTCGAGCCGACGTTGCTTGGTCGCCGCTGTGAGGACGCGGCTCTGCGCGGTCGCCTCGGCGAGCCCGGGCGAGTCGAGCCGGACGACGACGTCCACGTCGCTCGCCCAGGCCGAAGCCGGCGCGAGCAGCGCGACCAACACGACAGTGAGGACCCCGGTGCGCAGGCGGCTCATGGTACGTCCGACGTATGAGCCTTCAGAAAAGTCAGTCCGGAAGACCGCGGCTACACTGGAGATCCGCGCGGATGTGGCGGAATTGGTAGACGCGCACGGTTCAGGTCCGTGTGGGCGAAAGCTCGTGGAGGTTCAAGTCCTCTCATCCGCATCGCCGCTTCCGGGAGCTCCGACACGTCGACGGCCGTGGGCCTCGGAGCAAGCGCAGGTGTCCTTCGGGCGCGCTCCGAGGCCAAGGCCCTAGAGGCGAGGCCGGTGGCCCCTCGACCCCAAGAAGGGACCGGCCTCTGCCACTTCAACGCTGCAGCGGCTCTATGAGTTACGCGTGGTCTAGGCGCTGGTTAGCGCCGGTTTAGTGCGGCTTTAGGCGGCGGGTGTCTTCTGGTCGAGACGACTCACACCGGAAGGAGCACCCTCGATGCGTCCCCCCACCAACACGAAACGAATGGTCACCGCACTCGCGTCCGTGGCCGCCTTCGGCGTCCTCGCCGGCGCCCCGGGCGCGACGACGAACGACGATCTCCCCGGAGATCGATCCGTGCCGTTCTGGCCGCACGAGACGGGCGCGCTCATGGGCACGTCCGAGACGTATATCGATGTCCGCGCCGACGGCTCGTACTACGACCCGTCGATCGGGCGCCGCGTCGTCGTCGCCGCGCAGCTCGGCAAGTAGACGCTCAGACCCGGAATCGCAGCGCCGGTCCGAGCGGGGTCGTTCCGAGCCTCCAGGTCGCGCGGTAGACGCCGCGCCCGCCGGCGGGGAACGTCGGCCGGAAGCGCACCGTGCCGTACCACGTCGAGGCAGCGCCGCGGAACATCGGGAACGACCCGCAGCTGCGCCTCCCCGCCGGCGATCTGACACAGAGCCTGTAGCGCGTGAAGTACCGAGCCGCCGTAGTGATCTCGAACCGGATGACGCCGCCGCGCTTGACGACCCCGTAGCAGACGTCGCCGCTCGGGCTGCAGTAGCTCGCGAGCGTCCGCGGCGCGGGCGCGGCGGACGCCGGCGCCGCCAGGAACCCGAGTGCAGCGGCAAGCGCCAGCAGGCCTGCGAGCCGCACGCTAGGACGGCAGAGCTGCGAGGACGTCGGCCGCGTGTGTGTCGGGCTTCACCCGGCGCATGACCTTGGCGACGTTGCCCTTCGAGTCGATCAGGAAGGTCGAGCGCTCGACGCCCATGTACGTCTTGCCGGCGTAGTTCTTCTCGACCCAGACTCCGTAGTCCTCGGAGACCTCGTGCCCGGGATCGGCCAGCAGCGTGAACGGCAGCTCGTACTTGTCGCGGAACTTCACGTGCGAACCCTCGTCGTCGGGGCTGACGCCGAGCACGACCGCGCCGCGGTCCTGGAACTCCGAGTAAGCGTCGCGGATCCCCATGGCCTGGACCGTGCAGCCGGGCGTGTCGTCCTTGGGATAGAAGTAGAGGACGACGGGCTTGCCACGCAGGTCGGAGAGCTTGACCCGCTCGCCGGCGTCGCTCGTCAACTCGAAGTCCGGTGCCGGCTTCCCTTCCTCGACCATGCCGATCCTCTCTGTAGGGTGCGCCGCGATGCTAACCGTGCACGGGTGGGTCGCCGTCGCTGTGATCGCCGTTGCCGGCCTCGCCGCGGTGTGGGGAGGGGCGACGTACCTGCGCGGGCGCGAGGCGGGGGCAACGCTCGGGCATGTGCTCGTGCTCGTCCAGACGCTCTGCGTTGCGCAGGTCGCGCTCGGGCTGCTGCTCGTCGCGGACGACCGGCGCACCGCCGACGACCTCCACTACGTCTACGGCACGCTCGCGCTCGTCGTCGTGCTCGCGCCCTGGTTCTACGCGCCGCAGGAGCCGGCGCGCCGGCTCGCCTGGTTCGCCGGAACCTCGCTCGTCGCTGCGGCGCTCGCCGTGCGCGCGTACACCACGTCCGGATGAAGCGGTTCTGGAGCGAGCTGAACCCGACGCTGCGCGGGTTCCTGATCATCGGGCTGATCGCGCTCACGGTCGTCGTCCTCAACCTCTACACGGCCCTCGCGTCGCTCCAGGCGCTCGCGCGGATCGCGTTCGCACTCGCGATCGCGTTCTTCGTCTTCCTGCTCTGGAGGGAGAGGCGTGAGGAGATCGGGTCGTGGTCGGGCCGCGCGCGCGTGGCCTTCTACTTCGGGGCGCTCGTGATCGTCGCGACGATCGGCTCGTTCGTCCTGATCGGCGCGAACGGCGTCGCCGCAGCGGCGGGCCTGATCGCGATCGCCGTCGCCGGCTTCGCGATGTACCGCGTCTGGCGCGACCAGCGGTCGTACGGCTACTGACCGGGCTAGGCCTCGACGCGGAGCGAGGCTCCGTCGAGGCGGTCGAGCGCGGCACGGATCTCGAGGTGCTCGCCGACGAAGATCGGCGTGTCGCGCTCCGTGTAGCTCGACGCCTCGCTGTCGCGCAGCGTGAGCATCAGGTGCATGAAGTCCGCGGGCTCGTCGCACTCGAACGCGGTCATGAACTCCTGGTCGTCGATCCCGAACGAGTACGTCGTGTGGTTGTGGATCGTCGCGAAAGCACGTCCGGTCTCGATGTGCTCGTCCATCGCCTTCTGCCGGTGCTCGGGCGTCAGCGCGTACCACGGTCGCACCTTGACGAAGGGATAGACGACGAGGTACGGCGACCCCTTCGGGACGACCTTGCGCGCCCGCCGCGCGCTCGTGTACTCCGACGCCTTCGTCGTCGCGAGGTACGAGTAGGGCGTCTCGAGCCAGCCCGCGAGCGGCGTCCCGTTCAGGTCGGCGCCGAGCTCGCCGAGGTCGGAGTAGCGCGACGTGATCTTCCAGAGGAAGAAGTCGGCATCCGGCCGCACGCCGGCGACCGAGTACGCGCGGAGCGCGTCCATGCGCTCGGACCAGCTCTCGACGACGTCTGCGAAGGCGTCCTTGCCGGCAGCGCGCTCGTCGACGGGAAGCCGGCGCCACGCCGGGTCGACCCGGTAGAAGCCGTAGGCGACGTACTGCCCTTCCACGGGCAGGACGCTAGCGAACCGAGAACGGGGCGGTGCTCTTGAGCACGGTCGCGCCGGGGTTGACCGGAGCGGCGAACGCAACGTTGAACCGATACGCGCCGTCGACCAGGTTCAGGCGCGGCAGGCGGATGACCGAGTACACGCCGGCGAGCGCACGGCCACTGATCCGTCCGACCACCTTGCGATCGGAGAGCCGCTGCAGCTGGACGACCGCGTTGCAGTCGACCGAGCAGCGGAGGTGCACGCCGTAGCGCCCGTTCGAGCCGAACGGCCCGAAGCGGTCGACAACGGGCGTCAGGCGCAGTCCGGCGCAGCGCGCGACCACGCCGCCCCGCGACTGGCGCGCGGCCTGCTTCATCGCGGTCAGGCTCGTCTTGGCGGTCTTGTCCGGGTAGTAGAAGCCGGACTGCCAGCCGGGCCGGCTCGGGTCGTCGATCGTCAGGAACATGAAGATCGCGCGCACGTTCGGCTGGCAGAACGCGAGCTCGACGGCCTTGCGGTAGTACTCGGCCTGGCGCTTCTCGTCGACCGGCTTCGTCGTGTCCGGTTCCTCGCCGGCGTACTGCGCGAGCTTCGCCGCGGGCGGGAGCGACTCGACGCCGAACTCGCCGTAGTAGATCGGCAGCGTCGAGCCCGGCTGGGCGCTGCCGTCGAAAGCCTGCCCGAGCAGCTTGACGAGCTTGTCGTAATCCGCGACGCCGATCGAGGTCGTGCGCGGGTGACCGATCGCGGGCGAGACGCTCGAGTTGTCGGGGAACGGGTTGACCGAGAGCGCGTCCATGATCGGCTTCGTCCGGCCACTCGCGCGGAAGGCCGCACCCAAGTCGAGCAGGAACTTCGTCGGCGAGTGCGTGTGCCGCGAGAGCAGGTGGTTGTCCGAGCCCCGAGGCGAGAGCGAGCCGCCGAGCACCTGGATCGCGGGCGAGACGGCCTTGAGCGCGTCGTACGACTCGGCGAGGAGCTGGAGGTACGCCGGCGCGGCGACGTTCTCGCCGTTGGGGCCGAACTGCGGCAGCCAGAAGCGGTTCAGGTTCGGCTCGTTCCCGATCGTGTAGTGCCGCACCGTCGGCAGCGCCCGCGCGAGGGCCGCCGTGTAGCGCGCGAACTCGCCGCGCTGCTGGTCCGTCAGCGGCGTCGTCCGGCTGCCGGGATGCGAGACGACGAGGTAGACCTGGAGCTGGTTCGCCGACGCTGCGAAGACCGCGTTCCGCAGCGCGGTCAGCTCGGCGCCGGGCGGCTCGGTCTGGCCGGGGAGCCAGCTCTGGGTGATCCGGATCGCGCTGAAGCCCGCGGCCTTCGCGCGCTGCACCTCGGCGCGCGCGAGGTCGGCGTCCGACTGCTTGACGACGTCGGTGGTCGCGCCCACGATCAGGGCCGGACCTCCGGCCTGCGCGGCCGGCGCGAGCGCCAGCGCGGCGACTGCCGCGGCGACCCCTTTCCACACCCCGGTGCCCAAGATGACCACGGCTACGCTAGCCCGGAGAAGTGAAGAAAGCGTTTGCAGAGCGGCTGAAGTCGCTGCCGACGAAGCCCGGGGTCTACCTCTTCAGGGACGAGCGAGGGAACGTGCTCTACGTGGGTAAGGCCAAGTCCCTGCGGCCGCGCGTGCGCTCGTACTTTCAGCAGACGAGCGACGCGCGCGCGACCATCAGGCAGCTGCCCGACCGGGTCGACGACGTCGAGGTGATCGTCACCGGCACGGAGGTCGAGGCGCTCCACCTGGAGCAAAACCTCGTCAAGCGCCACCGGCCGCCGTTCAACGTGCGGCTGCGGGACGACAAGTCGTTCCCGTACATCGCGGTCACGGTCGAGGACGAGTACCCGCGCGTGATGTTCACGCGTGAGCGTCACCGCCGCGGAGTCGTCTACTTCGGTCCCTACGCGAATGCCAAGAAGGTACGCGGCACGCTGGACGTTCTGAACCGCGTCTTCCAGTTTCGGCCATGCGAAGGGCCGAAGCCGGGCCGCCACTCGGGGATCCCGTGCCTCGACTTCCACATCGACCGCTGCCACGCGCCGTGCGTGGGCTACATCTCGCGCGAGGACTACGCGGCGATCATCGACGGCGTCGTCGAGTTCCTCTCCGGCGACACGGAGCCGATCCAGCGGCAGCTCGAGGAGCGGATGCTCCGGGCGGCCTCGGACGAGCGCTTCGAGGAGGCCGCCCGCCTGCGCAACCGGCTCTTCTCGGTCCGGCATCTCGCCGAGCGGCAGGCTGCCGACAAGCGGGCGGTCGGGACGGTCGACGTGCTGGGGATCGCGGTCGAGGGGGATCGCGGCGCCGTGCAGATCTTCCCGCTTCGCGGGGGCAAGATGATCGACCGCTACGCGTTCCACCTCGAGAACGTCGCGGGGCAGGACGTGACCACCGTGCTCGAGGAGTTCTGCCTCGAGTACTACGGCTCCGCGCCGAGCGTGCCACCGCAGATCGTCGTCCCGCGGGACGTCGGCGACCTGAGCGCGCTCGGGGAGTTCCTCTCCGAGCGGAGGGGCTCGCGCGTAGAGGTCCGAGCCGCCGAGCGCGGCGAGAAGCGCCGCCTCCAGGAGTTGGCCGCCGAGAACGCGCGCGTCGCACTCGCCGCCGAGACGGCGAAGACCGAGCAGACGCGCCTGCGGCGAGTCGAGGCGCTCGAGGAGCTGCGCGAGGTGCTCAATCTCGAGTCCCTGCCGCTGCGGATCGAGTGCTTCGACGTCTCGAACATTCAGGGCGAGGACGTAGTCGGGTCGATGGTCGTTTTCCAGGACGGGCTCGCGAAGAAGGCGCACTACCGCAAGTTCGGCGTGCGCAGCCTCGACGGGCAGGACGACTTCGCCGCGATGGCCGAGGTCGTGTCGCGCCGCTTCGCGCGTCTTGCGCAACGGAGCCTCGAGGACTACGACGAGAGCTTTGCGGCGACGCCGAACCTTGTCGTGATCGACGGCGGCAAGGGCCAGCTCTCGGCCGCGCTCGCCGCGATGCAGAAGTTCGACCTGCCGCGTGTGGCCGTGATCGCGCTCGCGAAGCGCGAGGAAGAGGTATTCCTCCCGGGCGAGCCGAGGTCGGTGCGGCTACCGCCGCACAGGCCGGGCCTGCAGCTGCTCCAGCGGATCCGAGACGAGGCCCACCGCTTCGCGGTCGGCTTCCACCGGCAGCGCCGCGACACGCGGTCGTTCGAGTCGATCTTCGACACGCTGCGGGGGGTCGGGCCAGTGCGCCGGCGCGCGATCCTGCGCCACTTCGGGTCGCCGGAGGCGTTCCTCGCGGCGACGCAGGAGGAGCTCGAGGGCGTCCCCGACCTGCCTGCCAAGACGGCGCGTCAGATCTACGCGCAGCTGCACAAGGCGGGGCGCGGCTAGCGGGCCGAACCTACGGCGCGGGGATGACGAGGATCGCCAGCGCGAAGAGCGAGAGGGCAATCGCGAGGAAGCGCATGGGCGCGAGCCTACGACGAGCCCTTTCGCGCGCCGTTCGGCCTTCGTAAGGATTTAGCGCACGACGGCGAACGCGGACTCGTCGAGGCGGTTCCCCCGCGGCGGGCCCGCGACGATGATCACCGCGATCGGACGTCCGTTGACGAACGACGTCGAGATGTAGTCGCCGATCATCGGGCCGTACTGCGTGATCGGGAGCCACGAGCGCTGGATCGACTCTGGCGTGAGCCGGGTCGAGCGCGCCCACGTCCGGCCGGCGTCGAGCGACGTCGAGCGAAACGCGTCGATCGCGCCGGCCGCGGTCAGCCGGTAGTAGGTCAGCGCGAGCCGCTCGGGCCGCGCGGGGTCGGCCGCGAGACCCGGAAGCGCGTAGTACGTGCCGGGCGTCTGGGGCGCGACGACCATGCGCGCCGCTGGGTCCCAGCGGGCGCCGTCCGGCGACGAGCGCGCGAGCAGGAGGTCGGCACCCTCGTTCGCGCAGGTCGGACGCGTCCGGCAGTCCATCCACGCGACGTAGACGCGCCCCGACGAGTCGACGTCGGCGCTCGGCAGCGAGAAGCCGCGGAAGTCCGGCGTGGCGAGGGGATTCGCGGTGGCGACCTGTTCGGCGCGCGTGAGCGTCAGCCCGCCGTCGGTGGAGCGGATCGCAGCGATGCTGTCGTCGCGGAGGAACACGATCACGAGCTCCCCGCCGGGACGCACGACGGGCTGCACGCCCGGTGACTGCTCGTTGTTGCGGCCGGCACTGTCCGGCGAGCCGATCGGGGACGACCAGGTGAGGCCACCGTCACTCGAGGTCTGGAGCGAGATCCTGCTGCCGCGCAGCACGTCGGTGTACGCGAGGTAGCAGCGCCCGTAGTTCGGGCTCTGCGGCCAGTTGTCACAGGTCGCCCACTGCTTGTCGACTGCGAGATCGCGCCCCGCCACCGACGTGGCGAGGACCGGGTCGCTCCAGGTCACTCCGTCGGGCGAGCGGTTGAAGGCCAGCCCGGAGCGCGCGCCGGGGATCGTGACGAGCGACGACGCGAGCCAGACGCCGTGACGTGCGGAGTACGCGATCACCGGGTCGCTCGCCCGGGCCCACTCGCCGGCAGGACGACTGTTCCTGGTCAGGCGCGGCAGGACTCCCGATCGCCACGTCCGGCCGCCGTCTCGGGTCGTGGAGAAGCCGTTCGCCGCCGCCGATCCGCCGGGCGCGGGCGCGCGCCCGACCTGGTAGACCGAGACGAGGGTCGAGCCGAACGCGAACGTGTCCGGCTCGACGTGCGTGGCGTGCCGGAACTCCGGGTCGGAGATCCGGTCGACCGTGAGCCGTCGGCTGACCGTCTCGCAGTCGTTCGCGACGCGGTCGCCGAGGTCGGCCGCGACGACGTCGGCCCCGCGCGCCGCAGCTGATCCGATCGACGAGCCCGTCGAACGCCTTGATCCGGTCGGCGCCGCCGCCCGCGAGCACGCGGTCACGGCCGCCGCGGGGATCGAGGAAGTCGGCGCGCACGGTCCCGCGGAGCGTCTCGGCGCGGCTCGTCCCGAGCCGGTCGGCGGCCTGGGCGACGGAGGCGAGGACGACGCCGGCCAGCGCGGCGAGGGCGAGGACGCGGCGCACGCGCTGAGCGTAGCCACGGACCAGCAGGACCAGCCGAACGACCCTGGCGGAACGGGCTCGTCGGTGGCACCGTCAGGTGGAGGTCAAACGGGTTGAGCGAGCGGGCGAAATGCGAGGCGAAGTGGTCGGCCCCGAGCGCCGCGCCCGTGTTCACCTGCAAGCGGCGCTCCGCGGCGACGATCGTGTTTCGGTGTTCCGGCCGGGCCGTCCGGCGTCAGGGCCTGTCGACCGGCCCGGACCCGTCCGACGCCATGAACGGGTAGCGGTAGTCGCGCGGCGGCACGAACGTCTCCTTGATCGTGCGCGGGCTGACCCAGCGGATCAGGTTCCACATCGAGCCGGCCTTGTCGTTCGTGCCGGACGCGCGCGAGCCGCCGAACGGCTGCTGCCCGACGACCGCGCCCGTCGGCTTGTCGTTCACGTAGAAGTTCCCGGCCGCGTAGCGGAGCGTGTCCTCGGCCTCGTCGATCGCGCTGCGGTCCTCGGAGAAGACGGCGCCGGTCAGCCCGTACGGCGACGTCGACTCGACGAGGTCGAGCGTCTCGCGCCACTTCCCCTCCGGGTAGACGTACGTCGTCACGACCGGGCCGAAGAGCTCCTCCTGCATCGTGCGGAACCTCGGGTCCTTGGTCGCGATCACGGTCGGTTCGACGAAGAAGCCCGCTGAGTCGTCGACCCCGCCGCCGACGACGATCTCGGTTTCCGCGTGCGCGCGCGCGTCCTCGATCGCGCTCCGCTGCGTCTCGAGCGACTTCTGGTCGATCACCGCGCCCATGAAGTTCTCGAAGTCGGCGACGTCACCGACCTTGAGCTCGGCCACGGTCCGCTCCAGCCGCTCGCGCAGCTCGGGCCAGAGGTTCGCGGGCGCGTACACGCGGGAGGCGGCCGAGCACTTCTGCCCCTGGTACTCGAACGAGCCGCGCACGATCGCCGTCGCGACGGCGTCGACGTTCGCCGACGGGTGCGCGACGATGAAGTCCTTGCCGCCGGTCTCGCCGACGATCCGCGGGTAGTTGCGGTAGCGGCCGGCCGCGATGTTCGCGCCGATCGTCTGCCACATCGAGTTGAAGACGCTCGTCGAGCCGGTGAAGTGGATCCCCGCGAGGTGCTCGCTTCCGAGCGCCGCGTCGCCGATCTCGGCGCCCGGGCCGTAGACGAGGTTGATCACGCCCGGCGGCAGGCCCGCTTCCTGGAGCAGGCGCATGATCCAGTGCGCGGAGACCATCGCGGTCGTCGCGGGCTTCCAGACGACCGTGTTGCCCATCAGCGCGGCGCTGCCCGGCAGGTTGCCCGCGATCGCGGTGAAGTTGAACGGCGTGACCGCGAAGACGAAGCCCTCGAGCGGCCGGTACTCCAGTCGGTTCCATGCGCCCGGCGACGACTGGGGCTGCTCGGCGTAGATCCGGAGCATGAACTCGACGTTGAAGCGCCAGAAGTCGATCAGCTCGCACGCGGCGTCGATCTCGGCCTGGTGTGCCGTCTTCGACTGGCCGAGCATCGTCGCGGCGACGAGCGTGTCGCGCCACGGGCCTGCGAGCAGCTCGGCGGCGCGGAGGAAGACCGCCGCGCGGTCCTCCCAGGGCGTCCGGTGCCAGTCCTCCCAGGCGTCGGCCGCCGCGGCGACTGCGCGCTCGACCTCCGCGGCGCCGCCCTGGTGGACGTCGGCGAGGACGTGGGACTTGTCGTGCGGCACGATCGCCTCGGCGGTCGTGCCGGTGGTGACGTCCTCGCCGCCGATCACGAGCGGGATCTCGAGCCGCTCCGAGCGCATCTGCTGGAGCCGGAGGCGCAGGGACTCGCGCTCGGGCGAGTGCGGCGCGTAGTCCTTGACCGGCTCGTTCGCCGGCGGCGGCGGTCGGAAGAGGCCCGGCGCGCTCATCGGGCACGATTCTATTTGTGAGGTACGAGCGGTACGTCGCAGAGGGGTGGGGCGTGGGCGAGCTGGTGCTCGACGGCGACACCCTCGTCCACAGCGAGGCTCCGCGCCCAAGTAACACAGTGTCACTAACTTCGGACCGGCTCGGCGAGCGCTTCCGCGCCTACTTCGAGGGGGCGCGCGATGACTTCCTCGACGTCGAGCTCGACCTCGACGGGTTCACGCCTTTTCAGCGAGCGGTCTGCGACTCGCTGCGGCGTGTGCCCTTCGGGGAGACGGTCACCTACGGCGAGCTCGCCGCGCTCGCCGGCTATCCGAACGCCCAGCGCGCCGCGGGCACGTTCTGTGCCCACAACCGCTTCGCGATCGTCGTGCCGTGCCACCGTGTGGTCGCAGCGGACGGTCTCGGTTCGTACGGGTCGCTGGGCGTCGGCTACAAGCGCAGGCTCCTGGAGCTCGAGGGTGTCGCTGTCTGACGACCTGCGCAACGAGCTCGCCGCGATCGCGCCCGAGCGGGACTGCGACCGGCTCGCCGAGCTCTCCGGGCTCGCCCACTCGGCGGGGAGCGTGCACCTGCTCGGCCGAGGCGAGGTCGCCGTGCACTTCGACGTCTCGAGCAACGCTGTCGCGCGGCGCGTCTTCGGTCTGCTGCGGTCGGCCGGTGTGGAGGCGCAGATCCGGACGTACCGCCGCCGCGCCTTCGACCGCTCGACGCGGTACCAGGTCCACGTTTCCGGTGGCGAGCGCGCGTTCGCGCTGCTGCGGGATGCCGGGATCCTCGGCTCGGGGCTCAGGCCGGTCGAGCGACCGCCGCGCCGCGTGGTCGCGCGGGCCTGCTGCCGGGCGGCGTACCTCCGCGGGGCGCTTCTGGGCGGCGGCTCGCTGAGCGGGCCGCGCAGCCCCCACCTCGAGATCAGGTCGGCGTCGCCCGAGGGCGCCGAGTTCCTCGCCTCACTCGCGACGCTCGCCGTCCTCGACCGAGGGCGGCACGCGATCGCCTACGCGAAGGGAACCGAGACGATCGTGGACGTGCTCGCGGAAGCCGGGGCGAGCGACGTCGTCCTCGCGCTCGACGAGCACAGCGTCATCGCGGCGACGCGGGCTCGCGCGAACCGCCTGGCGAACGCGGACCACGCCAACCTCGTCCGCGCGAGCCGCGCCGCGCACGAGCAGGTGCGCGCGGCCCGCCAGCTCGCCGACAGCGGTGAGCTCGAACGGCTCGACGCCGGGCTGCGCGAAGTGGCGGAGCTGCGGCTGAAGCATCCTTCGCTCTCGCTGCGGGAGCTCGGTCTCAAGTGCCGGCCGCCGGCTGCGAAGGCGTCCGTTCATCGGCGGCTGCGCAAGGTCGTCGAGTTGGCCGCGTCCGTTCTCTGAACTGTCAACGGCCGGACCGTTCACATTTGCCTGGACGCATCGAGCCGTCCATACTGGGACAGCGGCGGGTCTGCGCTCGTCCGGCGTCGAATTCAGACCCCGTTCGGCGCCACGGTTCTGAGCGTGGTGAAGTCGGAGGGGAAGGTCGTCCTCGGAGCTTCCCCTCCGTCCCGCCGCTTATCCGAACGAAGTCCGCTTATCCGAACGAAGTCCGCTGCGGCTCCGCCTCAGCATGATGACTTCGTTCGGATTCGCCTTTGGCCTTGACATGACCGTGAGCGAGGACGGGCAAAGCCCGCCCTCGCGGCGATTAGACTCGCGGCCGGCAACTGAGCGAGGAGGCGCATGGCCGTCAAGGTCGGGATCAACGGGTTCGGTCGGATCGGGCGGAACTTCTTCCGCGCGAAGATGAAGAAGGGCGCCGACGTCGACGTCGTCGCGATCAACGACCTCGGCGACGCCAAGACGATGGCGCACCTGCTCGAGTTCGACTCCGTGCTCGGCCGGCTCGAGGGCGGGGCGGAGGCGGGCGAGGGCGTCATCCGCGCGGCCGGCGAGGAGTTCCAGGTGCTCGCCGAGCGCGACCCCAAGAACCTGCCCTGGGCCGACCTCGGCGTCGACGTCGTGCTCGAGTCGACCGGGCTCTTCACCAAGCGCGAGCAGGCGCAGCTGCACCTCGACGCGGGCGCGCCCAAGGTCGTGATCTCGGCGCCGGCGACGAACCCCGACGTGACGATCGTGCTCGGCGTCAACGAGGACGCCTACGACGCCGAGGCCCACAAGATCATCTCGAACGCGTCCTGCACCACGAACTGCGTCGCGCCGATGGCGAAGGTGCTCCACGACACGTTCACGATCGAACAGGGCTTCATGACGACGATCCACGCGTACACGAACGACCAGCGGATCCTCGACCTCCCGCACGAGGACCTGCGCCGCGCGCGGGCGGCGGCGATCAACCTGATCCCGACCTCCACGGGCGCCGCGCGCGCGATCGGGCTCGTCATGCCCGACCTGAAGGGCAAGATCGACGGCATGGCGATGCGCGCGCCGGTGCCGACCGGCTCGGTCGTCGACCTCGTCGTCCGCGTCGGCCGCGAGACGTCGGTCGAAGAGGTCAACGAGGCCTTTCGCTCCGTCGCCGACGCGGGCGCGATGGAGGGCATCCTCCAGTACTCCGAGGACCCGCTCGTCTCGACGGACATCCAGAACTCGTCCTACTCGTGCATCTTCGACAGCGACCTGACGATGGTGAGCGGGAACGTGGTCAAGATCTTCGGCTGGTACGACAACGAGTGGGGCTACTCGTGCCGGCTGGTCGACCTGATGACGCGCTTGTGAGGAAGCCCCGCTCCGTCCGCGACGCCGACGTCGCGGGCAAGCGGATCCTCGTGCGCTCGGACCTGAACGTGCCGCTCGAGGAGGGGCGCGTCGCCGACGACACGCGGATCCGTGCGTCGCTGCCGACGCTGGAGCTCCTGCTCGAGCGCGACGCGTCGGTCGTGCGGGTCTGCTCGCACCTCGGGCGGCCGAAGACGGACGAAGACCGCGCGACGTACGCGATCGAGCCCGTGCGCGCGCGCCTGCGGGAGCTGCTCCCCGACGAGCGCGTCGAGGTGCTCGAGAACACGCGCTTCAACGCCGGGGAGACGAGCAACGACCCCGAGTTCGCGCGCGAGCTCGCCGAGGGCTGCGACCTCTACGTGAACGACGCGTTCGGCTCGGCCCACCGCGCGCACGCCTCGACGGTCGGCGTCGCCGAGCTGCTGCCGGCGTACGCCGGACTGCTGCTCGAGCGCGAGCTGGAGATGCTCGGCCGGTTGCTCGGCGAGGTCGAGCGCCCGTTCGTGCTGATCTCGGGCGGCGCCAAGGTCGAGGACAAGCTCGGCGTGCTGCGAAACCTCGGCGGTCGCGCGGACGAGATCCTGATCGGTGGGAAGATGGCCGAGGAAGTGCGCGAGCACAACCCACTCGAGTTCGAGGTCGTGCTTCCGCGCGACGTCGTCGCTGCAAACGCGTTCGAGGCCGAGGCCGACACGAAGGTCGTCCCGTACGACGAGCTCCCGACCGGCTGGCTCGGGCTCGACGTCGGGCCGGACACGCGTCGCGACTTTGCCGAGCGCGTCCGCCGCTCGAAGACGGTCTTCTGGAACGGCCCGATGGGCGTGTTCGAGTGGCCGCGCTTCGCGGAAGGCACGCGCGCCGTCGCCGAAGCGGTCGCGCAGGTCGACGGTTACACGGTCGTCGGCGGCGCTGACTCGGTCCGCGCGCTCCAGGAGCTCGGGCTCGCGGACGACGTCGACTGGGCCTCGACCGGCGGCGGTGCGTCGCTCGAGCTGCTCGAAGGCAAGGAGCTCCCGGGCGTGGCGGCGATCCCGTGCTGATCGCCGGCAACTGGAAGATGTACAAGGGCCCGAGCGAGACGCGCGAGTTCTGTGCGCGCCTGCGCGCCCGCCTGCACACGCTCGAGGGCGTCGACGTGATCGTCTGCCCGCCGTTCCCGTCGTTGCACGAGGCGATCGGGATGCTCGCGGTCACCGAGATCGCCGTCTTCGCGCAGAACGCGCACTGGGCCGAGGACGGCCCGTACACCGGGGAGGTCTCGCCCGGGATGCTCCGCGAGCTGGGCGTCGGGGGCACGCTGATCGCGCACTCCGAGCGCCGGCAGCTCTTCGGCGAGACGGACGAGAGCGCCGCGCTGCGGATCGAGGGCGCGCTCGACGCCGGGCTGCACGTGATCGCCTGCGTCGGCGAGACCGAGGACGAGCGGGAGGCGGGCGAGACGGAGTCCGTCGTGCGCCGCCAGGTCGACGCGATCCGGACCGTGGTCGAGGACGAGAACCTCGAGCGGCTCGCGGTCGCGTACGAGCCCGTCTGGGCGATCGGAACGGGGCGGACCGCCACGCGCCGACCAGGCCGAAGAGGTGCACGTGCTGATCAAGCGCCTGCTCGACGTCCCGATCCTCTACGGCGGCTCGGTCAAGCCGGAGAACGCGGGCGAGCTCCTCTCGCAGCCGAACGTCGACGGCGCGCTCGTCGGCGGCGCCTCGCTCGAGGTCGACTCGTTCGCAGCGATTTGCGAAGCCGCTTCGACGTCGTAGCGCTCGTGATCCTCGACGGGTGGGGCTGCGCCCCGCCAGGGCCGGGGAACGCCGTCGAGCTCGCGCGCACGCCCGTGTTCGACCGGCTCTGGGCGGAGTTCCCGCACACGACGCTCGTCGCGTCGGGTGAGGCGGTCGGGCTCCCGCCAGGCCAGATGGGCAACTCCGAGGTGGGTCACCTGACGATCGGCAGCGGGCGCGTCCTCGACCAGGATCTCCAGCGCGTCAACCGCGCGGTCGCCGACGGGAGCATCTTCGAGAACGACGCGCTCGTCTCCGCGTTCCGGCGTGCGCGCGACCGCGGCGGCGACGTGCACCTGCTCGGCCTCGTCTCCCACGGCGGCGTGCACGCGCACATCGACCACCTGCGTGCGCTGCTCGAGCTCGCGCGGCGGGAGGGGATGGAGGAGCGGACGTGGGTCCACGCGTTCACCGACGGGCGCGACGTCTCGCCCACGTCGTCCGTGCGTGACCTCGCCGAGCTGCCCGCGGAGCGGATCGCGACGGTGGCCGGGCGCTACTACGCGATGGACCGCGACAGCCGCTGGGAGCGGACGCAGCTCGCGCTCGACGCGATCGTCGCGGGGCGCGGCGCTGCAGGGTCAGACCCTGTGACCGAAGTGCAACGAAGCTACGAGGCGGGCACGACGGACGAGTTCGTTCTCCCGGTGGTCCTGAGCGGCCGGCCGCGGCTTCAGCCGCGGGCAGACGCCGCGATCTTCTTTAACTTCCGGCCCGATCGAGCCCGCCAACTGGCGATCAAGCTGCTCGAGCTCGACGTCGATCTGACGACCATGACGCGCTACCGCGACGACTTCGACTGCCCGGTCGCCTTCGCCGAGCAGCAGGTCGACAGCACCCTCGCCGAGGTCCTCTCCGGCCACGAGCTGCGCCAGCTCCACTGCGCCGAGACCGAGAAGTACGCCCACGTGACGTACTTCTTCAACGGCGGCCGGGAGGAGGCGTGGGCGGGGGAGGAGCGAGTCCTCGTCCCGAGCCCGCGCGACGTGCCGAGCTACGACCACAAGCCGGAGATGGCCGCCCGCGAGGTCGCCGAGCGCTTCTGCTCCGAGCTCCGGAACGGTCACGCGTTCGGGGTCGTCAACTTCGCCAACCCGGACATGGTCGGGCACACCGGCGTGATCCCCGCAGTTGTAAAGGCTGTGGAAACCGTGGACGAATGCCTGGCCGTAGTAGTGGAAACCGTGGAAAACCTCGGAGGCGTCTGCTTGGTAACCGCCGATCACGGGAATGCAGAAGTGATGCTCGAAGCCGACGGCGTCAGCCCGCACACCGCCCACACCACCAATCCGGTGCCCCTCGTCCTGACCGCGCACGGGTTCGGCCTGCGCAACGGTGGCGAGCTCAGGGACCTGGCCCCGACCATCCTCGAACTCCTCGGCCTGGACAAACGGGTGGAAATGACCGGAACGTGCTTGGCCGTGGTGGAATAGTCGGGCTATACTCGCGCGTCTCGTGTCGCTCCAGCAGCCAGATCTCGGTGTTCTGCGGAAGGCGCAACGGGGGGACGAGCGGGCTTTCTCGTTGATCCTCCGCGCCTACGAGACGCCCGTCTTCAACTACGTCCTGCGCCTGGTCAACGACCGTTCGCTGGCCGAGGATCTGACCCAGGAGGTCTTCCTGCGCGTCTTCCAGGGCCTCCCGGGCTTCTCGCTGCGCTCGAAGTTCACCACGTGGCTGTTCCAGGTCACGAAGAACCGCGTGCTCGACGAACTGCGCGCGTCGGAGCGCCGGCCGCGGGCGATCGTCGCGCTCGAGGACATCCCGCCGCTCGAGGTGCTCGACGCTCCGTTCGAGCGGCTCGAGGCGATCGACGCCGTCTGGCGCGCGGTCGAGAACCTCAACGTCGACCTGAAGATGGCGCTCCTGCTCCGTGACGTGGTCGGTCTCTCGTACACCGAGATCGCCGACTCGCTCGAGATCACGCTCGCGACGGTCAAGTGGCGGATCTACAAGGCGCGCGAAGAGGTTCAGCTCTCGCTCGCCCGCGAGGGCATCAGGTTTGGCTCGGCGGCCGACGAGCCAGAGGCTGTCGCCGTCGCGCCGGTTCCCTAGCCCGAGTTCTCTCGGAGCCAGTCGGAGAGGTTGCGCGCGTCCTCGGCGGGCGTCGCAGCGTCGGGGATCGGCTCGACCCGCGCCGACGTCGTCGCCCCGTCTGCTGACTCCCCGTCGTCGCCCGTAGTCACGAGCGCGAGTCCGAACGCAGCGAGGCCGAGGAGGATCAGACCGGCCAGCAACGCGGCCCACGTCGCGCGCGACCAGCGACGCCGCGCGCGTGCACGGCGCGCGCCGGGGAGGACGACCGTCGCCTCCTCGGGCTGTTCGTCGAGCAGGTCGGCGACCTCGCCGGCGGAGGTTGGTCTGTCGGCTGCTTCGGGCGCGAGGCAGCGCGCGATCGCCGCGCGGAGGTCGGCCGGCGCGTCGGGTGGCGGATCCGGGGCCGGATCGGTCCCGCGTGACGCCAGGGCGGCGAGCGACTCGACCTCCCACGGACGCTCGCCGGTGAGGAGCTCGTAGAGCACGACGCCGAGCCCGTAGAGGTCGGTCGCCTGCGTCACCTCGCGGCCCTCGGCCTGCTCGGGTGCGAGGTAGGCGGCCGTGCCGAGGATCGTGCCGGTCTCGGTGAGCGTCGTCTCGGCCGCCCGCGCGATCCCGAAGTCGGCGATCTTGATCGTCCCGTCGCTCCGCTCGATCAGGTTCGCCGGTTTGAGGTCTCGGTGGATCAGCCCCTGCGCGTGCGCGGCGTCGAGCCCCGCACAGACCTGGCGCGCGATCCGCCGCACCTCGTCCGCGGGCAGCGGGCCTTCGCGGCCCAGGCGCTCCTCGAGCGTCTGCCCCTCGACGTGCTCCATGACGATGAACGGGCGCCCGTCGCTCTCGCCGACGTCGAACACGGTGACGACGTTCGGGTGCGAGAGGGCCGCGGCGACACGGGCCTCGCGGGCGAAACGAGCGCGGAAGCTCTCGTCCGCGGCGAGCCGCTCGTCGAGCAGCTTGACCGCGACGAGCCGGTCGAGCTCCTCGTCGCGCGCGAGGACGACCGTCGCCATCGCGCCCTCCCCGAGCACGCGCTCGACGCGATAGCGCCCCGACGCGAGCGTCTCGACGCTCACCGTCCGTCTCCGTCACGGGCGGCTCGACCGGGAGCTCGATCGTCTCTTCCTCCTCGTCCTCCGTGGTCTCCTGCTTCTCCTTCGTCTTCTCCTTCTTCTTCGGCTGCTTGCCCTCCTCGTCGGCCTCTTCCTCCGGCTCCGGCTCCGCCGCGGGTGGGGGCGTGCAGTTGACGGCGTTGACGAGCTCGTTCGCGCGGCCCTGGAGATCCTCCTGGAACGCGGGCGGGATCCGGCGCGCGTTGATCGCGGCGACGACCTGCGCGTTCAGGTCGTCGGCGAGGCCCGCGGCCTTGCACACGTCCCCGTCGTCGAGTGCAGCGGCGATCTCGTCGGTCGTGGCGGCGAGGCGCTCGGCGACCGCCCGCGCAATTGTCGGCGGCTGCGGGGGCGGCGCAGCCTCCTCGCCCCCGCAGCCGCCCGCGAACAGCAGCGCCGCAAGCGCCGCTACGCGTGCGCTACGCCGCCTCGTAAGGGTCTTCGTCGGCCGCAAGCTCGAGCGACCCCTCCATGGTGTCCCGCAGATGCCGCTGCTGGATCGCGACCTGCTGCTGGATCAGGTCGCTCAGCTGCGGGTGCCTCGCCTTCTCGTTCAGCTTCTCGAGCACCGACCAGTGGCCGACCTCGCTGGCCTCCGCCATCGTCAGGAACTCGAACCCGTCCAGCGCGTCGGCGTCGCGGTCGAGGTACGTGCTCATCATCTCGCGCGCCTTGGTCTTGACCGAGCGAGCCTCTCTGAGGATCGCGGTCTTCTTGCCCTCGATGCCCTCAGCGATCTGCGTCGCACCGCGCTCGGCCTGCGCTGCTTCCTCGGCCATCGTCTGGAGCGTCCGGACGAGGTCGTCGTGCCCTTCCTTCTTCGCCAGTCGGCTCACCTTCTTGGTCGAGTCCTGTGCCGCCATCGCCAGCCCGATCACCTCGCCGAGCTTGGACTCCAGGTTCGTCAGCTCTGCCACGTGCAACCCCTTTCTGTCATTGACCCACGCCGAGCCTCGTCGCGAGCGGCTCCGGCAACCCCGCCTCCCGGAGCTCGTTCTGCGTGCGCTCGATTGAGTATGCGACGCGACGGAAAGAGGCAAACCTCCCGTCGAAGTCGAGCAGCAGCCAGGCCGCCCGCGGATCGCCGTCTCGCGGCTGGCCCACCGACCCGGGGTTGAGGATCCAGCGGCTGCCGTCGAGGTCGACCCGCGTGCCGGCGCGGGCGAGACCGCCCGAGACGAGTTCTTCGTCTGCGAGCGAGAGCGACAGGGCGACGTGGCTGTGGCCGACGAGCACCACCGGCGCCGTCGTCAGCAGCAGCGTGGCCAGCGCCGCCTCCTCCGTGAGCACGTACTCCCAGATCGGGTCCCGGGCGCTCGCGTGGAAGAGCTGTGCCTGCTCCATGCCGGCGGAGGGGGCGAGCGAGTCGAGGAAGTCGCGCGAGCCCGCGTCCAGCGCGTCGCGGGTCCACGCCGCTGCCGCCGCCGCTTCGGGGTTGAACTCCTCGCTGCCGAGCCGCCCGAGCGCGACGAGGTCGTGGTTGCCGATCAGGCAGATGTCCGCGCGAGCCTGCACGGTCGCGCAGCACTCGTTCGGCCTCGGCCCGTAGCCGACGAGGTCGCCCAGGCACCAGAGCGCGTCCGGCTCCTCTCCGTCGATCTCCGCCAGAACCGCCTCGAGCGCGTGGAGATTTGCGTGAATGTCCGAGATGACCGCGACGCGCATCGGGGTCGCAACCCTAACCGTGGTCTGGGTGGCCGCCGCCGTGCTGCTCTGGCGGACCGACGTCCCCACCGACCTGCGGATCGAGCCGGCGCTCGCGCCGTTCGACGCGCTCGACCACGAGCGGCACGAGCGGCACGACTCCGTGCTGCGGCTCCTCGCGCTCGGTTCGCTCGCGGCGCAGCTCGTCGCGCTCGGGCTGTTCGCGCGGTACGCGCCGCGCGCTCCGCGGGCCGCAGCTCGTCCGCGCGGCCTGTCTCGGAGCGCTCGCCGCGCTCGTGCTCGTGCTCGCGCGCCTGCCGTTCGGTCTCGCCGCGCTCTGGTGGCAGCGGCGCTACGGGGTCGCGCAGCTCGACTACGCGGAGTGGCTCGTCGACCGGCTCGGCCCGCTCGCCGTCCGTGCGGGTCTGCTCGCGTTCGGAGCGGCGTTGTGCCTGTGGCTCGCGCGGCGGCTCGGCCGTCGCTGGTGGCTCGCCGCCGCGCCCGTCTTCGCGCTGGCGGGCGCCGCGGTGATCCTCGCGCAGCCGCTGCTCTCGCCGCGGCTCGAGCCGGTCCGGCGCGCTGACGTGGTCGATCAGGTCGCGCAGCTCGCCGGGCGCCAGGGGCTCGAGCGGCCGGAAGTCGAGGTCCGACGGACGAGCGGCCGCACGCGGCAGGTCAGCGCCGAGGCGATCGGGATCGGCCCGACGACCCGCGTGATCCTCTGGGAGACGACGCTGGGGCTGAACGCGGGCGAGCGCGGCTTCCTCGTCGCGCACGAGCTCGCGCACGTCTCGCGCCACCATCTCTGGAAGGGGCTCGCGTGGTTCGTGCTCCTGCTCGTCCCCGGGCTCGCGATCCTCGCCGCCCTCGTCCCGCTCCGGGACGCGGCCGACGTTCCGCGCGCGCTCTTCGTCGCGTTCGTGCTCGTGCTCGCGGCGACGCCGATCGCGAACGCGGTCTCGCGGCGCTACGAGGCCGAAGCCGACTGGGTCGCGCTGCAGACGACGCGCGACGGGCCCGCGGGCACGCGGCTGCTGGTCCGGATCGCGGGCGCAGGCGTGCGCGATCCCGATCCGCCGGCCTGGTGGAACGCGCTCTTCTCGACGCACCCGACACTTGCCGAGCGCGCCGGGATGACGGCTACTCCTCCCGCGGCGGAAACTCGGGGAGGTTCTTGATCCCCTGCGTGGTCGTGTAGCGCGACCACGAGTCGGTCATCGCGTCCAGCAGCTCGCGCATGAACTGCGGCGCCATGTTCACGCGGGCGACGACGACGCCGGGCACGTCGCCCTCCTCGACCTCGTGGTCGATGCGCGCGAACGTGACCGTGAACTCGTAGCTCGAGAAGCTGACGTTCGCGAAGTTGGAGTAGACGCCGGCGAGGTGCTCGGGGTCGAGGTGGATGTTGAGGTGCCGGTCGGGAGCCTCGTCGTCCACGCCCCTACGATACAAGCGATGTCCGCGGCGAATGCCGTCACACGCCTGGCCGAGGAGCTCGAGGCGGCCGCCGGGACGGCGGTCGAGCTCGAGCGCCCTGCGGACGCGGCGCACGGCGACTACGCGACGAACGTCGCGCTTCGGCTCGCGCCGCTGAAGAAGCGGCCGCCGCGCGAGGTCGCGCAGGAGCTCGCCGATGCCGTCTCCTCGAGCCCGCGGGTCGAGAAGGCCGAGGTCGCGGGGCCGGGCTTCGTCAACCTCTGGGTCGGGCGCGAGTGGTACCGCGACGCGCTGGCGGAGATGCTCGAGGCCGGGCGCGAGTACGGAGCTGGTGCCGCAGCGACGCGCGAGCGCTACCAGGTCGAGATGGTCTCCGCGAACCCGACGGGGCCGATCACGGTCGCGTCGGCCCGGAACGGCGCCTACGGCGACTCGGTCGCGCGCCTGCTCGAGTTCGAGGGGCACGACGTCGAGCGCGAGTACTACTACAACGACGCGGGCGTCCAGATGGAGCGCTTCCGCGAGTCGGTCGAGGCGATCCGGCGCGGGGAGGACCCGCCCGAGGACGGCTACCGGGGCGCGTACGTGAACGAGCTCGCCGAGCGCGCGGGCGACCCGGTGCCGCCGATGCTGAAGCGGATCGAGGACTCGCTCGAGCGCTTCCGCGTCCACTTCGACTCGTGGGCGCTCCAGAGCGTGCTCCAGGAGCGGATCGCCGAGCTGCTCCCGCGGCTCGACACCTACGAGCAGGACGGCGCTGTCTGGGCGCGTTCCTCCGCGTACGGCGACGACGACGATCGCGTCTTGATCCGCTCGGGCGGTGCCGGGCCGACGTACCGGGCGGCCGACGTCGTCTACCTCGTCGACAAGCTCGACCGTGGCTTCGACCACGCGCTCTACGTGCTCGGCGCCGACCACCACGGTACGCGCAACTGGTACGCGGCGATCGCGCGCATGCTCGGCTACGACCCCGAGCGCGTCGAGGTGCTGCTGTACCAGCTCGTCCACCTGACCCGGGGCGGCGAGCAGACGAAGATGTCGAAGCGGCGCGGGGACGTCGTCTTCCTCGACGACTTCCTCGACGAGGTCGGCGTCGACGCCGCGCGCTGGTATCTCGTCTCGCGCGGGCACGACCAGACGATCGAGATCGACATCGACCTCGCACGCGAGCGCTCGGAGAAGAACCCGGTCTACTACGTGCAGTACGCGCACGCCCGGATCGCCGGCATCCTGCGCAACGGCGAGGGGCGCGCGTCGGGGGCCGAGCCGCCGCCCGAGCTCGCGCGCGAGGAGCGCGACCTGGTCAAGCGGCTCGCGGAGTTCCCCGAGATCGCGGCCGAGTCGACGGAGCGCCGCGCCCCGCACGCGATCCCGACGTACGCGATCCGCGTCGCGGACGACTTCCACCGCTTCTACCACCATCACCGCGTCCTCGACAGCGGCGAGTCCGAGGCGTTCCGGCTCGGGCTCTGCGTCGCGACGAAGACCGTGATCTCGCGCTGCCTCGACCTGATCGGCGTCGAGGCTCCCGACCGGATGTAGTTACCCTCCCGGCGTGGCTCGCCGGAAGCTCGTCCGCCCGCGCAAGGGCCGCTGGATCGCGGGCGTCTGCGCCGCGCTCGCCGACCGCTTCGGAGTGCCGCCCTTGCTCATGCGGGTGTTATTCGTGGTCTCGACGATCATTCCGGGGCCGCAGTTCGTGATCTACATCGTGCTCTGGGTCCTCATTCCCAGCGAGGACTAATCCTTGAAGTGGAATGTGGCCGTCGCGGCGCTCGCGGCGTCGTGGGGGCTGATCGCGGTCATCGTCCGCGAGGTCGAGCTCGACGCGGAGGTGCTCGTCTTCTACCGGCTCGTGTTCGCCGCCCTGGCACTCGGGCTCGTGGCGGTCGTGCTGCGGCAGGTGGCGCGCCTGCGACTGGAACGTCACCGTCTTCGCGTCGTCGTGATCGCGGTCACGCTCGCCGCGCACTGGTTCCTCTACTTCGCGACGATCAAGCTTTCGTCCGTCGCGGTTGCGCTGCTGCTCGCCTACCTCGCGCCGCTCGCGATCGCGCTGATCGCGCCGCTCGTGCTGCCTGAAGCGCGCTCGTTCGTCGCGCTCGCTGCGCTCGTGCCCGCCGGAGCCGGCGTCGCGCTCGTCGCACTGGGCGGGGAGGAGGGCGGCGCCGTGCGGCCGCTCGCGCTGGTCACCGGCCTGCTGACCGCGGCGACCTACGCCGCCCTCGTGCTGATGACGAAGCGCATCGCGGCCGAGGTGCCGGTGCTGGCGCTCTCGTTCTGGAACTACGCGATCGCAGCCGTCGCGATCGCGCCGCTGCTCGTCAGCGCCGAACGGGTGGTGCCGACAGCGAGCGAGCTGCCGCCGCTGTTCGTGCTCGGGGTCGGTTTCACGGCGCTCTCGGGTTTCCTCTACATCTGGCTCCTGCGCCACGTGACCGCGCAGGCGATCGGGATCCTGGCCTACATCGAGCCCGTGTCGGGCGCGCTGCTCGCCTGGGCGCTGCTCGGGGAGACGCTCACCTGGCCTGTCATCGTCGGTGGCGCGCTCGTGATCGCCTCGGGTGCGGCGGTCGTGCTGCTCGAGCCTGCGGACGCCGCGGCATTAGGATCCGGCGCGTGACCCAAGCTGTAAAGGCCTCTCTCAGAACGAACCGCTGTGCCGTCGGGCCGCGCTGGGCGGCGCGATACTGCGTCCTCAGTCGCGGCCGTATCACTGCGGATACGCCCGCTCCCTGCGTCCTTGCCTCGCACCACCCATCGCACCCCGACGACGAGGGTACGTCCTGAAAGAGGCCTTCGAAACGAGCGAGCGAGCCGGGGGAGCCGGCGCGCCGCCCGACCGGAACCTCGCGCTCGAGCTCGTACGTGTCACGGAGGCGGCGGCGATGGGTGCTGGCCGCTGGATCGGGCGCGGCGACAAGATCGCCGCCGACCAGGCCGCCGTGGACGCGATGCGCCTGATGCTCGACACCGTGCAGATGGACGGCGTCGTCGTGATCGGCGAGGGGGAGAAGGACGAGGCGCCGATGCTCTTCAACGGCGAGTCGATCGGGAGCGGCTTCGGCCCCGCCGTCGACGTCGCCGTCGATCCGCTCGAGGGCACCAGGCTGACGGCGCTCGGCCAGCCGAACGCGATCGCGGTGATCGCCGTGGCCGAGCGGGGCACGATGTTCTTCCCGGGCGCTGCGGTGTACATGGACAAGATCGCCGTCGGGCCCGACGCCGCCGACGCGGTCGACATCGACGCCACGCCTGCGGAGAACGTCGAGCGCGTCGCCGAGGCCAAAGGGAAGTCGCCGCGCGACGTGCTCGTCGTCGTGCTCGAGCGCGACCGCCACGAGGAGCTGGTCGCCGACCTCCGCGGCGCCGGCGCGCGCGTGCACCTGATCCGCGACGGCGACGTCGCGCCCTCGATCGCGGCGGCGCACGGCGGCAGCGAGGTCGACCTGCTGATGGGCGTCGGCGGCACGCCGGAGGGCGTCATCTCCGCGGCGGCGATCAAATGCCTCGGCGGCGCGCTCCAGGGCCGGCTCTGGCCGCGCGACGACGAGGAGCGGCAGAAGCTCGTCGATGCCGGCTTCGACGTCGACCGCGTGCTCACGACCGACGACCTCGTCGCCGGCGACGACGTCTTCGTCGCGGCGACGGGCGTGACCTCGGGCGCGCTGCTCCGCGGCGTTCGCTACACGCGCGACGGCGCGATCACCGACTCGATGGTGATGCGCTCACGCTCGGGCACGGTCCGCAAGATCGAGGCCGAGCATGCCTTCGCGAAGCTGACCGCGATCTCGCGCCTCGAGTACCGGAGCTAGGCGTTCGCGGTGAGATCGCCGCGGCAGCGGCCGCGAAAGCGGCCGCCTTTAGGGATTCTCGCGGTCGCGGATCCGCGCTAGCGGATTCGCGACCTGCGGACCAACTAGGCCGGGAACTCGCGCCGCACGGCCTCGATGTTGTTGCCGTCGGGGTCGAGCAGGAACGCTGCGTAGTAGCGGCCGGCCTCGGGCGAGCTGTACTGCTCGCGAACGCCCGGCGGGCCGTTGTCGCGGTAGCCCGCGGCGATGCCGGCCTGGTGGAAAGCGTCGACCTGCTCGCGCGACTCCGCGACGAACGCGACGTGGACAGGGGTGCTGGTCGGATCGCGCTTTACGACGACGAGGTTCGCGAACTGCGCGCCGCCCTCGCCTTCCCAGATCGGAGGGATGCCGAGCGGCTCGAGCACCGTCTTGTAGAACCGGACGCTGGCCGCGGCGTCCTCGACCGCCAATTGCACGTGGTCGATGACAACCCGCGTCCAGTCCCAGTCCGTCATGCCACGTCCGCGGTCTCCATCTCGGGTGCGTACGAGCCGGACCGCGCCGCGCCGTTGAACTTCGCGCGCCGGTAGAACGCCTGCTGCCCGGCCTCGACGTTCCCACCCTCGCCGCGCCACGCCTTCAGCGCCGGCGCCTGGAGCGCCCGGCCGTACGAGAACGACAGCTCCCACGGGTGCGGCCCGCGGGCGTTCATCGCGTTCAGGTGCGCCGTCGCGTCCTCGTCGCTCTGGCCGCCGGAGAGGAAGACGATGCCCGGCACCGCCGCGGGCACGCGCTCGCGGAAGCAACGGATCGTCTCCTCCGCGACCTCGTCGACCGACGCGCGGTCCGACGCGCCGTACCCGGAGAGGACCATGTTCGGCTTCAGCAGCGTCCCCTCGAGGGCGACGCGCTGGTCGTGCAGCTCCGTGTAGACGGCGAAGAGCACCCGCGAGGTGACCTGGAACGAGCGGTGGATGTCGTGGCCGCCGTCCATCAGCACCTCCGGCTCGACGATCGGCACGAGCCCCGCCTCCTGGCAGAGCGCCGCGTAGCGCGCGAGCGCGTGCGCGTTCGCCCAGATGCAGTACTCGCTCGGGAGTGCGTTGCCGATCGAGTAGGTCGCGCGCCACTTCGCGAAGCGGGCCCCGAGCTCGCGGTACTCGTCGAGCCGCTCGCGGAGCCCGTCGAGCCCCTCGGTGACGGTCTCGCCCTCGGCGTTCGCCAGCGGCTTCGCGCCCTTGTCGACCTTGATCCCCGGGATCACGCCCTTGGACGAGAGCAGCTCGGCGAACGGCGTGCCGTCCGCGGAGCGCTGCCGGATCGTCTCGTCGAACAGGATCACGCCGGAGATGAACTCCTCCATCCCCTCGGTCGTGAACAGCAGGTCGCGGTAGGCGCGACGGTTCTCCTCGCTCGACTCGACCTCGATCGAGTCGAAGCGCTTCTTGATCGTGCTGTCGCTCTCGTCCGCGGCGAGGATGCCCTTCCCCGGGGCGACGAGGGCTCTGGCGGTCAGCTCGAGCTCGGGTGCGACCATCTCTCCTCCAGAACGTGTCGTCGGTTCGACCCGAAGTATGTCGCCTTCCCTCGCGGGCGCGTGCGACGTTAGGATCGGGGGCGAGGGGCCGTTGTGCGGCAACGGCCCCTCGAACCACGCCCAGGCTACAATCCGGCCCCACGCGGGCGTAGCTCAGTTGGTAGAGCATCAGCTTCCCAAGCTGGGGGTCACGGGTTCGAGCCCCGTCGCCCGCTTTCTCGAGTCGCGCTCTCGTTGACGCGGTCTTGCCTGAGTGCGATAGTCGCGGCGCGGGGGACGTCGAAGGAGGTTGAACTTTGCGGCGCCTTCTGTCTCTCGCAACTTTGGCGGCGTTAGCGTTGGCGCTCGCTCCGCTCGCGGGTCGTGCGGACTTCGGGCCGACGGCACCTAACTCGAGCCCGACGTCAAGCACGGCGGGCTGCTCGAAAGCCACCGCGTCGGCGGTGATGACCCGCTACGGGATCGGCGTGATCAAGCCGGCGCAGCCGAGAACGCCGGTCAACCAGGTGCAGTGCGGCCCGTTCTTCGGACCAGGGAGCAGCGGGATGGTCGCCTCGATCGCGATCCCCGGCTGCGGGATCAGTGCCGGCTGGGCAGTCTTCCGGCACGCCGGCGGGACCTGGAGGCTCGCGATGAACGTCAAACACGGTGCCTTCCTCGACGTAGTCGGCGGCGACATCCGGGAGACGATCGGCGTGGTCGCACGCGGCGACGCGCACTGCTTTCCCTCCTCGGTCAAGTACCACTTCTGGCACTGGAACGGAAAACGGTTTGCCGCAGGCCCGTGGCAGCGGGCCGCATCGTTCGACTCGATCCTCACCCCGGACAGGCAGACCTGGTGCACGTTCGTCGTCTACCCGACCCCGGAAGCCTTCTGCGGCACCCGGAACCTGGTGCACTCGGCGACACTGCGCACGAGCGGCAAGGTCACCGTCTGCGACGGGCCGGGCTGTGTTCAGAACTGGGACGACGAGGCGCGCGTGATTCGAAACGGGCAGGCCAACGAGTGGAACAAGTTCCACTGCCTCGTCGACGCGAAAGGTGTCACCTGCACCGTCATCGGCGGCAAAGCGGCCGGACGCGGCTTCCTGATCAACGCGTCGGGAGTTACCGAGGTGACGCCCTAGTGCCCATGGCGGGACGACTCGTCATCTGCTTCGCCACGGCGCTCTGCTTGGTCGTGACACCCACGGCCGGCGCGCTCACGATGGGGAACTTCAAGACACCGTCGGGCAACATCGTCTGCGCCTACGCGGCCGGCCCGAACCCGTCGTTCGGTCCGGGCTGGCATCCGAGCGTCTTCTGCGGGATCAAGAGCGGCCTGCGCCCGCCGTCGCCTCGTAAGACGTGCCGGGAAGGTGGACGCGTCAGCGACCGCATCTATTTGAGTGATGTCGGGCGCGCGTCGGTCTGGTCGTGCGCCGGTGACCCCGGCCCCTTCGTCGGACAAGAGCAAGCACGAGTCCTCGGGTACGGGAAGAGCTGGGTCGACAGGTTCAGTGGGCTTCGGTGCATGTCCGAGACAGCCGGCGTGACCTGCCGCAACCGAAGTGGTCACGGCTTCTTCCTCAGCCGTCAGCGCTCGCGCGTCTTCTGAGGACGGTCGGTCGCTAGCGGCGCCAGGCTCGCGAGAGCAGGTACGTCGGCAGGAGCCAGACGAGCAGGAAGCCGACCAGCACCGAGTTCGACGCGCCCCCGACCACCAGCGTCAAGCCGAGGACGATCAGGAGCGCGAAGCTGAACAGCACGTACGCACTCGTGAGCACGACGAGCATCGCTCCCCGCACCACGCCCTGCACGACGGGGCCTCCGCGAGCGACGAGATCGCGGACGTCCGGCAGCACGGGCAGGTTCGAGAGCGCGCCCCGAAGGTCGGCACGGGAGCGTGCGCTCAGAACCCGCTCCGTGCGCTCGTCGATCTCGTCGAGCGTCAGCCGACCATGCGCATAGTGCTCACGAAGGGCGGCTGTCGCACGTTCGCGATCGTGGTCGCCGGCGAACACAGCCAGATCGTAGCGGCCGACCGTCGTTCGGCTGCGCGTGCCGAACTGACACAAGTGCGTCAGGCGAGGCGGTTCCACGGCGCCCGACACTGTGGAATGGCAGTGGACCAGTCAGCTCAGGGCGACGTCGGGGACGCCCTCCAGCTCTTGCTGAACGAATTGAGCCGCTACCCGCTGCTGACCGCTGCCGAAGAGGTCAAGCTGGCGAAGCGGGTCGAGCGCGGCGACCTCCGGGCGAAGGAGCAGATGGTCAACTCGAACCTTCGCCTGGTCGTCTCGATCGCCAAGCGCTACCAAGGCCACGGACTCCCGCTGCTCGACCTGATCCAGGAGGGCGTGATCGGCCTCAACCGCGCCGTCGAGAAGTTCGACTGGCGCCTCGGGTACAAGTTCTCGACCTACGCAACCCTGTGGATCCGGCAGGCCTGCCAACGGGCGGTCGGGAACCAGGCGGAGACGATCCGGATCCCGCTGCACGTGCAGGAACGGAGACACAAGCTTCGCAATGCGACCCAGAAGCTCGAGGCGGCGCACGGCCGGAAGCCGACGATCGAGGAGCTGTCCGCTGCGACGGCGCTGAGCTCCCGCCACGTCGTGCAAGCGCTTCGAGCGGTCGAGGCTTCGGTTTCGCTGAACCAGGCGATCCACGACGGCGACAGCGAGCTCGGCGACGTGATCGCCGACGCTGCCTCGGAAGACCCGGGCGAGTCGATCATGAAGTCGGTCGAGCAGCAGCTCGTGCGTGACGTCCTTGCATCGCTGCCTCCACGGCAGCGGATCGTGCTCGAGCTTCGGTTCGGCTTCTCCGGGGACGGGGAGGAGCTCACGCTCGACGCGATCGGTGAGAAGCTCGGGATCACCCGCGAGCGCGTTCGACAGCTCGAGCAGACGGCGCTCTCACGCCTCAGGAACAGGATGCGCACTCCGTTCTCGCACGCGAGGGTCGCGTGACCCTGCAACTGCGTCCGCTGCCGCGCTTTCTCCTCCGGCCCTAGGCTCGGAACTCCGCGGAGGGCTTTCCGGGGGCGCCGCGAACTCCGTAGGCCGGGGGGTGGTCGGGCTTGCGCCGCAGGAGCCGACGGCCCCCCTTTTCTCCTCCGGCTAGCGGCGCTCGAGCTCGAACGAGCGCAGCCCGCTGAGGTCGATCCAGAGCCGCGCCCCGCCGTCGACGATGCGCATCAACACCGTGTCGCAGCTCGGGCAGCGCAGGACGACGCCCGCGGTCACGTAGACATGGACCGAGCCGACCGCGTCGGTCGCGCCGCAGCCTGCGCACGTCCCGACCGCGGTCGTCACATCGGCCGCGAAGACCTCCCGGAGGATCCCGGCTGCGGCGTTGCCGTCGAGTCGCAATGCGTCCATCTCAGCCTCCCGTCGGGCCGAAGCGTTCCGTCTTCACTCGTACAGGGTCGTGCCCCAGCTCCACGAGCGCCTGCGCGACCGCCTCCACGAACGGCGTCGGCCCGCAGACGAACGCGAGCGTGAGCTCCTCGGGCACGACCTCCGCGAGCAGCTCCAGGTCGACCCGCCGCGCGTAGCCGTTCCAGCCGTCGGGCTGGACGCGCGTCAGCGTGTAGACGACGTCGAGGCCGTCGCCGGCCAGTCGCTCGAGCTCGTCGCGGTAGATCACGTCCTCCCACGAACGCGCGGAGTAGAGCAGCCGCGTCGGCACGGTGTCGCCGTTCGTCGCGCGCTCGCGAACCATCGCCATCAGAGGGACGACGCCCGAGCCGCCGCCGACGAGCAGGACCGCGCCGCCCGGCTCGGGCTCCCAGACGAAGAAGCCGCCGACGGGCCCGCGCACCTCGAAACGGTCACCGACCCTCGCCTCGTCGGTGAGGTACGGCGAGACCTCGCCGTCGTCGATCCGCTCGACCGTCAACTCGAGCCGCGCTGCGTCGGCGGCGGACGCGATCGAGTAGCTGCGTTGCGCCTGGTAGCCGTCCTCGGCCGTCAGCCGGACGTCGACGTGTTGCCCGGCCCGGTGCCCCTCCCAGCCGGGCACGTCGAGTGCCACGGTCTTCACCCGCGGCGTCTCGGGGCGGATCTCGGCGACCGTCGCGACGCGCCAGTTCAGTCGCCCCAGTACCGCTGTTCCTTCCACGGATCGCCGTAGAGGTGGTAGCCGTTGGACTCCCAGAAGCCCGGCTCGTCGGTCGCTGCCAGCCGCAGCCCGCGAACCCACTTCGCGCTCTTCCAGAAGTAGAGGTGCGGGACGAGCAGACGCGCGGGCCCGCCGTGCTCGGGGTCGAGCGGCTCGCCGTCGTAGCCGAACGCGACCCACGCCTTGCCGCCGGTCAAATCCTCGAGCGGGACGTTCGTCGTGTAGCCGCCGTCGCAGAACGCGACCGCGTACTCGGCCGACGTCTCGACTCCCTCCAGGAGCGTGTCCACGGGCACGCCCTCCCAGACGGTGTCGAGCTTGGACCACTTCGTGACGCAGTGAATGTCGACCGTGACCGTCTCGCTCGGCAGCGAACGGAACTCCTCCCAGGTCCAGCGGAGCGTCTCGTCGAGCTCGCCGACGACCGTGAAGTCCCAGTCGGCGAGCGGCCGGCGCGGCGTCGGGCCGGCGGAGAGGACCGGGAAGTCGGGCGTGACGTACTGACCGGGCGGCACGCGGTCGGGCGGACCGTCGTCGCGCCGGCGCCCGCGGAATCCACGCGAGACGATTCCCACGAGCCACAGCCTCGCGGGAAGGCGGCGAAGTTACAAGTGCTGAGAACCCCTTTCATGATGGGCCTTCGTCGTCGGGGTGCGCTGGGTGAGTGCGATGCAAGGACGCAGGGAGCGTTCGTATCCGTAGTGATACGGGCGCGACTGAGGACGCGGCAGCGCGCCGCCCAGCGCGGCCCGGCGCAACGGTTCATTGTGAAAGGGGCTAGGAGGAGGGCGACCACGCGGGCGACGGCGTTGAAGATGCGGCCCGAGAGCAGTGCGAACGCGACGATCACGAGCGGTGTGATGACCGCGAGAGTGACCCCGTATTCGGTCATGGTCTGTCCGTCTTCGCGTCGGAGCATGGCTCTATTTTCGGCAGTGGCAGCCGTTCTCTCGTCACCCAGCGGGGGGGATCACGATGGCCAGGCGTGGGCGAGCCTGCGCCTGGACTCGGCCAGGTGCTCGGGCAGCACCTTCACGTCGGCGAGCACCGGCATGAAGTTCGTGTCACCGGCCCAGCGCGGGACGACGTGCAGGTGGACGTGGTCGACGACGCCCGCGCCGGCGATCCGACCGAGGTTCCAGCCGAGGTTGTAGCCCTGAGGGGCGTACTCCTGCGACAGGGCGCCGAGCCCCTGGTCGGCGAGCCGGTGGACCTCGAGCGCCTCCTCGTCTTCGAGCTCGCCGAACTCGCCGACGTGGCGCACCGGCGCGACCATCAGGTGTCCGGACGAGTATGGGAACTTGTTCAGGAGGACGAGCGCGCGGCGCCCGCGGTGGACGACGAGCCGCTCCTCGTCGTCACCCTCGACCGCGAGGCAGAACAGGCAGCCGTCCTCCTCGTCGGCGCCCTGGACGTACTCGAGGCGCCAGGGCGCCCAGAGAGGCCTGGTCACGGAACGGTCCTAGGCTCTGAACGACCGATGGCGTAGTCTGACGCTTCCCTAGCGAAAGGCGGAACATGTCCAGCCGGCGGCTCGCTCTCGTCGGCCTCGCTGCTGCGCTCGTCGTCGCGGCGCCGGCCGCAGCTCGTCTCGCGCAGGTCAACGAGTGGATCACGATCGCCGACGCGCCCGGTGACGGCCTGCCGGACATCACGCGCGTGACGACCGCGAGCAACGGGAGCGGCGGGCTGACGTTCATCGTCAGCCTCGCGAACCGCCAGGAGCTGGGGGCGGAGGAGCTGCTCGAGGTGCACCTGGACGTCGACGCGAACCCGGCGACGGGCGCTCCCGGAGGAGCGGACTTCCTGCTCCAGATGGGCAGCGAGGGCACGGTCGTCCAGCAGCGCTGGGACGGCTCGCGGATGGCACCGTTCCGGCTCGTCGACGGATACATCTACCGAGGCTTCCGGCTGGCGACCCATCGCTCGCTCTTGACCAACCTCGGGCCGACGCTCTCGTACCGCGTCTCGACGACGTCGACCTCGGCAGGGGACGCCTGGCCCGACGGCGGCGCGATGACGAACTACGTCCTCTCGACGCGACCGCTGGCGCTGCGGATCGCGCAGTTCGCGAACGACAAGACGATCAGGGTCGGCAAGGAGTTCATCGCCGCAATGCGCGTCCACCGCAACGACCTCGACGAGACGTCGAGCAGCGGCGCCGTCGGGTGCTCCGCAAAGGTGGGCAAGCGCCGGGTGCCCGTCGCGGCGGTCTTCCCGGAGGACATCGCGGGCTGCGTCGGTGTCGCGCCGCGGTGGGCGAAGGGCAAGACGATCTCCACGACCCTCTCGCTGACGCTCGACGGCAAGCGCGTGAGTCGCGTGGCGAAGACGAAGGTCCGCTAGAGCCAGCGCTTCCAGCGGAAGAACCCGAGCAGCGCCGACACGATCACGGCCATCAGCGCGAGCGCGACCCAGAATGCCTCGTCGCTCCCCTCACCCGGGAAGAGCACGTTCATCCCGAAGATGCTGGCGATGAAGGTGATCGGCAGCAGGACGGCGCTGAAGACGGTGAGCACGCGCAGCACGTCGTTGTGCCCGTGCGAGATCACGGACTCGTTCGTGCTCTCGAGCGCCTCGACGACCTCCTTGTAGTTGTCGAGCAGGTCCCAGATGCGCTCGGAGGCGTCGACGAGGTCGTCGAAGTAGAGCTCGAGCTGCTCCGGCAGGAAGCGCTCGACGTTCCGCTCGAGCAGTCGCAGCGTCGGTCGCTGCGGCTTGATGATCTTGCGGTAGCTGATGATCTCCTGCTTCGCGTTCGAGATGTCGCGCACGACTTCACCGCCGCCGCCCTCGAACACGTCGTCCTCGATCGAGTCGAGCTTGTGCCCGATCTTGTCGAGGATCGGGAAGCAGTAGTCGAAGAGGTCGTCGAGCACCTCGTACAGCAGCCGGCCCGAGCCTTTCGAGAAGAGGTCCTCGCGCAGCCGCTCGTCCTGTGCGCAACGGTTGTAGAGCCGCGTGACCGGCAGCAGCTCGACGTTCGGAAGCGTGACCAGGTAGTTCGGGCTGAGGAAGATGTCGAGCTCGGCGGCGTTCAGCCGCTGGATCGACTTGTCGAACCACGGAAAGTGGAGGACGGCGAAGAGGTACTCGGGGTAGTCGTCGACCTTCGGGCGCTGGCGCTTCGAGAGGATGTCCTCGACGTCGAGCGGGTGCCAGCCGAAGCGCTCGGCCAGCTCGACCGCCGTCACGTGGTCGGGCGAGGTGACGTGAACCCAGGTGAGGCCCTGGGCGTCGAGCTCAGAGAGCTCGGCGCGCTCGACGACGTCCGCGGCCGTGCCGCGGGTGCGCTGCCGACGGATGCGGGGCAGGCTGGGCACTCGTACTGAGCGGGTCGTCGGGGCGGGCAACGGGCATGTTTCGATTCTACTCGCCCGTCTTCTTTCCTAGATCTCGTCGAAACGGAACGCCATCACGCGGTCGATCTCGCCGTCCCACCCGTCGTAGACGTCGCGGAAGCCGTGGGCGGTCGCAACGCGCTCGACGGCGGCCTGCAGCTCCTGCTGGCGACGGGGGTCGGCGCCGCACGCGACCTCGAGCATGAGCGGCTCGAGCTCGCCGAGCTTGCCTGCCCATGCGCTCGGGTACGGCGCGCGCCTGCCCTCGAGCCCGATCAGGAAGTCGCCGAGCCACCAGAGCGAGCGGACGCCCTCGATGCGCGCGCCGAGCTCGCGCCCGCGCTGCCACGACTTGAGCGAGCGATAGAAGTCGTTCAGATAGTTGTCGTAGAGCTCGGCAAGCTCCTCGCGCGAGATCCGGCCGGCAGCTTCGATCGCCGCCGTGACCTCGCCGGTCTTGTCCACGAGGACGCGCGAGTGGGCGAGGGCCGGCAGATCCCAGGACGACGCCGCTCTCAGTCGCGGCAGCGTCGTGGTTACGACGTCGAGCGCTCCCGACTTCTCGTGCGACCACTCGCCCTCGGCGAGCACGACGACGACGTCCCAGTCGGAGAGCTCGTCCGCCGTTCCCATTGCCCGCGAGCCCTTCAGGACGACGCCGATGATGTTCGGGTCGCTTTCCGCGCTCCTGAGCAGGTCGTCGAGCACTCAGACCTCCGCTGGCCGGGGCTCGAGCTCGCGATGGACGAGGTCGTGCTGGGGCTCGTCGCGCGGGATCCGGCGGTGCCGCGGCGGCACGGCACGCTCGAGCGCCAGCGCTCCCGCGGCAGCGAGCACGCAGACCGCGGCGGCGAGCGGCCAGAGCGCGAACGGCGCGACGGCGAGCAGGAACCCACCGACCGCCGGCCCGACGGCACCGCCGAGGCCCCAGGACGCCGAGTGGACGGAGAAGTAGCGGCCGCGGAGCCGATCACTGGCCAGGTCGGCGACGAGCGCCTGGTGCGCGGGCCCGTGGAAGCACTCGCCGACGCCGAGGACCGCCGCGGCGAACGCGACGGCGACGAAGGCGGCCGTGGCTTCGAGCCAGTACCCGCTCGCGTCCACGAGCAGCCACGCCGCGGCCCAGAGCAGCGGCATCAGTGCGAGCGCGCGCATACGCCGCTTCCCCTCGATCGCGCGCGAGATCGGTAGCTGCGCGAGGACGATCACGATCGTGTTCACGAAGAAGATCGCCCCGATCTGCCGCTCGCTGACCCCGGACTCCTCGCGCACGAAGGGCGGGAGCAGGTTGAAGAGCGAGTAGCCGGCCGCGACGAAGAGGAAGTTGAGCGTCCAGAGCCCGAGGAACACACGGTGCCGCAGGACGTCGAGGTATGAGCCGCCCTCGGCACCCGAGGGCTCGCCGCCCGGGTCGCGGATCACGAACAGCACGCCGACATACGCGAGGAACGTCAGCGCATCGAACACGAAGAGGACTGTGAACGACGTGGGGGAGTCGACGCTGGCGATCAGGCCGCCCGTCAGGCCGCCGAGCCCGACGCCGAGGTTCATCGTCACGCGCTGCTGCGCGAAGGCCGCGTGCCGACGCGCCGGCGGGGTCAGCCTCGAGAGCAGCGTCGACTGGCTCGGCCAGAACGCGGCGCTGCCGACACCCTCGAGCGCCATCAGCGCATACGCGTGCCACGGCTCTGAGACGAGCGGGAGGAGGCCGAAGCCGAGCGCCTGCAGCACGAGACCAGCACCGAGCGTCGCGCGTGCGCCGACGCGGTCGATCAGCGGGCCGAGCGCGAGCACGGCGAGCAGCTGCATCACCGCGGAGACCGCGATCGCGATCCCGGCGACCTCGATCCCGAGCCCCTTGACCTCGCTGAAGTAGATCGCGAGGAACGGGAAGACGACGCCGTTCCCGAACGAGTTGAGCACGCCGCCGATCTGGAGCAGCCAGACGTCGCGCGGCAGCTGCGGGTCGATTCGGCGCCAGAAGATCGGCGCCTTTGGCGCCTCGATCTTCCGGCGGGGTCCGCGCAGACGCTTCATCTCTCCGACAACGACCGGAAGACGGGCAAAGCCCGCCTCCTGACGACCGGCCGACTGGGAAGGCTTTCTACCGCACCGAGCGGTTCAGGAACCTGTGCGAGCGAGCGCGGCTACCCACTCGTGCTCAGGGTGATCGCCCTCGCCTGCGTCGGGCTCTACGCCTGCTTCCGCGGCGTCGGCTAGCTCGAGAAGAACTCGACCAGCTCGCGTGCCACCGGTTCGGGAGCCGTCAGCGGACCAAGGTGGCCGGCGCCGGCAATTTCGGCGAGGCGCGCATCCCCGAGCCGTGCGGCGAGGTTGCGTGCAGCGTTCTTGAACTCGGCGCGCGAGCGCTCGCCCTGAAGTACGAGCACCGGCATCGAGAGCCTTTCGAGCAACGCTTCGTCAAACGGGCGGTTCAGATCTGGGAGCTCCTGGACGGCAACGGCAGCGGCGGCCTGAGCGCGCTCGGCGACACCCGGGGTCGAGAAGAGCGCCTGCTCGTCGGGACCGAGCCCGATGATCTCGGCGGTCGCGATTTGGACGGCATCTGCCAGCTTGCCCTCCGTGACCGCCGCCCGGACCCGCCTGTATTCGTCCTCGCTCGTTGGTGGCTCGAGCGCCGGGAACGGTGGCTCGTACAGCGCCAGAGCGCGGACGTGAGCCGGGGAGAGGGCAGCTCCCCCGAGCGCCCAGACAGCTCCGCTCGAGTGCCCGAACAGCGCTGCCGGTTCGTCGATGCTCTCGACGTACGCAGCGACGTCCTCGAACTGGCGCTCACGCGAGTGGTCGGCGCCGTCGCCGCTCAGACCCCGGCCTCTCGTGCTCAGCAGGTAACAGGTGAAGTGCCGGACGAGGAACGGGAGCATGAGGAGCCAGGAGACGTTGCCGTTCCCGAGCCCGCCATGGACGAGGACGAGCGGCGGCCCCTGGCCTTGAACGCGTCCCGCGATCTTCGTGCCGTCTTTCGAGACGGCCGCATGGACACGGTCCTCGTCCATCGAGTCGGTCACGCTGAGGGCAGCCACCCCTCGCGGTACGCCGACCGTTCCTCCGGTCCGAAGTGGGCGTACGCCTCGTCCGGGTTCGACGTGTCCTCGGGCACGCTCGCGCCGTGCTTTGCCGCCACGCCGTTCGCGGCGTAGACGACGTCGAAGCCGCCCGCTCGGCTGCCGACCATGACGATCACGCACGGACCGTCGCCGGCGCCGACGAAGACGTGGTGCGTCCACGGCGGGCAATGGACGAAGTCCCAGGCCTTCAGCCGGCGCTCCTCGCCTTCGATCACGAGCACACACTCGCCGGAGACGACGAGGAAGTCCTCCTGGCCGCGCTCGCGGTGGTACATGCCGTTCCGCTGGCCGGGCGAGAGAACCTGGATGCGGAAGCCGAGGCCGGTCCACTCCTGCCGCCCTTCGAAGTCCGTGTCCTGCCCGCGCTCCTCGCTGCGGATCCACGTCGCGTCGCGCGCGTTGACGACGAACCAGCCCTCGCCCTCGGGCACGAGACCGAGCTCGGTCTTCGCCAGCGTGGCCTCGGGAACGGAGTCAGTCACGAGTAGTAGGCCGAACCGCGTCTCCGATAGCGGTGTACCGCCAAATGCGCCCGGCAGGAATCGAACCTGCGACCTCGCGCTCCGGAGGCGCGCGCTCTATCCCCTGAGCTACGGGCGCGGGGACGTAGCCAGTGTATCCAGGCGCCGACTAGCGCTTCGCGGGGAGGCTGCCGGCATACTTCGCGCCGAGGTTGACCCAACGTGAGAGTTCGCGCTTCGTGCGCAGGTCGGCGGCGTCGACGCGCAGCCAGCCCTTCATCTCACGGCCGCGCATCTCCATCGGGTGAGCCTTCGTCGTGGCGACGAGTCGGTCCGAGTCGGTGGGATCGACACGAACCAGGATCCCTCCCTGCCCGCTCGCTGCTACGGCCATGTTGCCGCCGACGAGAAAAGCGAGTCCGCCGAACATCTTCTTCTCGGTCAGCGCGGACTCGTCGGCGAGCAGCTCTCGGATGCGATCAGCGAGCGCTTCGTCGTACGCCACACGGCGATCGTATGGCACCAGGGGGCGGGCTCACGCCCGCCCCCTGGTCGAACGACGCTAGTCCCGCCAGAAGAGCCAGGCGTCGCGCATTCGCTGTGACTGGCCCTCGGTGAACTCCGTGTAGCACGGGTCGTCGGAGTAGTCCATGTAGTTGTGGATCGGGTCGAGACCCGGCTCCTTGCACGTGTCCTTGCCCTCGGGGCAGCCGCTCGTCGGGACCTTCATCGCCGGTGTGTCGTCGACGAAGTCGCCCTTCGCGTTGCAGCCGCCGAAGAACGTGTGCTCGAGGTTGAGCCAGTGGCCGGCCTCGTGCGTCGCCGTCTGACCTAGGTCGAACTCGCCCTCGTACCTGTCCGACGCACCGGGCATCGACTCCCAGTCGACCACGATGCCGTCCACGTACTCCTGGCCCGGCTTCGTGACGATCTCGGGCAGGTACGCCCAGCCGAGGAAGCGCCCCGCCGTCGTCGCGTAGAGGTTCAGCGTCTCCGGCCCGCCGCGATGGAGTGCGCGCTTCATCTCGCGCTCCGTCCCGCCCGGGTTCGCGTAGTGCCACGCGGCGTTGTTCGTGCGCGTGACGCCCGCGAGCGTGAACGTGAAGCCCGTTTCCGCTCCGCCGTAGAAGCCGCCGAACGCCAGGTTCAGCACCGTCATCTGGTCGCGGATGACTGCGTTCGAGATGTTCCCGATCGCACCGTCGCTGACGACGTGGAACCAAACCGGCACCGTCGCCCGGAAGCTCTTCGCCGCCTTGCCCTTGGCCGGGCCCGGCAGGTCTTCGTGCACCTCGCCGAGATCCGGCTCGCGCGGCTCCCCGCCGCGCCCAGCGATCGAGCCGCCGCCGAAGAGACCGAACGTGCTCGCCCCCTCGGTCGCGAGTGGGTTGCAGTATGCGAACTCCTCGGCGATTGTCGGCCCAGCCGTCGCAGGCGCGACGCTCAGCCCCGTGAAGACCGCGACGACCAGTCCGAGCAGCGCGCGCTTCATGAGCGGTAGTGGACGTACTGCTGACGCATGCGCTCACTCTGGCCGGGAGTGAACTCCTCGTAGCAGGGGTCGTCCGAGTAGTCCATGAAGTTGTGGATCGGGTCGAGCCCGGGGTCCTTCAGGCACGTGTCCTTCCCCGCCGGGCAGCCCGATGTCGGCACCAGCATCTGCGGTGTGTCGTTCACCTTGTCGCCCTGGCCCAGGCAGCCGAAGTCGAACGTGTGCCAGAGGCCGAGCCAATGACCGACCTCGTGCGTCGCCGTGAACCCGAGGTTGAAGTTCGGGATGAAGCCGCCGGGGAGCGAGCCCCAGTGGACGACGGTCCCGTCGATCCAGTCGACGCGCTTCGCGTCCTTCGGGAAGTAGGCGAAGCCGAGGAATCCGGCCGCGCTGTTCGAGTAGATGTTCAGCGTGCCGAGCCCGCCGCGGCGGAGTGCGCGCTTGGCCTCCTCTTCGGCCTCGAACGTCTCCATCGCGAACCACTCGGCGTTGTTCGTACGCGTCGTGCCGGCGAGCCTGAACGAGAAGCCCGTGTCGGCGCCGCCGTAGAAGCCGCCGAAGCTCAGGTTGAGCACGGCGATCTGGTCACGGATCTGCCGATCGGTCACGCGGCCCTCGGCGCCGTCGGTGATCACGTGGAACCAGACCGGGATGGTTGCGCCGAAGTTCCCCGAGACCGTCGGGCTCCTGGCCCGCGGGAATGTCCGCGTCCGCGAACCGGTACGCAGGCTCACGCTGGATCGTTCCGCCCTTGGCGGAACGGTGAAGCGCCGAGAGCCCGCTGAACAGATCTGCCCGCATGCACTCGGCTGGTGTCGATTCGGTCACCGCCGCCGCAGTCGCCGGAGCGATCGTCAGGCCGGTCAAGACCGCGCCAACCAGCGCCAGCAGAGTCGCCACCTTCATTTTTCCCCCTCGTCGATGACGTGCCGGGAAGATAGACGTCCGGGAACTAGGGTTGTTGGCGTGGAAGTGCGGGCGAGCATCGTCACCGTCCCCCTCGCGGAGACGTTCGTGATCGCGCGCGAGTCGACGGACGAGGTCGACCTCTGCCAGCTCGAGCTTCGGCACGACGGCGTCAGCGGCTACGGCGAGGCCGCGCCGATCGAGCGCTACGAGGAGTCCGTCGAGTCGGCCCGCGCCTACGTCGAGGAGCACGCCGACGCGCTCGGCGACGACCCGTTCGCGCTCGACGAGATCTTCGACCGGCTGCCGCGGCGCGAGTTCGCCGCGCGCAGCGCGATCGACGCGGCCCTGCACGACCTGTGCGGGAAGCTCACCGGCACGCCCGTCTGGCGCCTGCTCGGGCTCCGGCGCGAAGGGCCGCCGACCGCGTGGACGGTCGGGCTGGGCGACCCGGACGACATGGCGCGACGCGCCGAGCGGGCCGCGCGGCGCTTCCGTCGTCTCAAGCTGAAGCTCGGCGGGCGCGACGGCCTCGACGTCGAACGCGTGCGCGCGGTTCGCGCCGTGACCGACGTCCCGCTCCAGGTCGACGTGAACGAGTACTGGTCGCTCGACGAGGCGCTCGAGTACCTCCCGCAGCTGGAGATCGAGTACTGCGAGCAGCCGCTCCCGGCCGGCGACTCCGACGGGCCCGAGCTGAAGCGGCGCTCGCCGGTCCCGATCTTCGTCGACGAGGACTGTCACACGCTCGACTCGGTCGTCCCCTGCTCCGAGCGCGCGCACGGGATCAACATCAAGCTCGCGAAGTCCGGCGGCATCCGCGAGGCAGTGCGCATGGCGCACGCGGCACGCGCGCTCGGGCTCGGCGTGATGGTCGGCTGCATGGTCGAGTCGGGGCTCTCGATCGCGGCCGGCGCGCAGATCGCGTCGCTCTGCGACTACGTCGACCTCGACGGCAACCTGCTGCTCGAGTACGACCCGTGGCCGGGCGTCGAGCTCGTCGACGGCGTCCAGCTACCGTCCAACGACCCTGGGCTCGGTGTCCGAGAAGCGGTATCTGATCCTCGCTGAGGGCCACTCGGAGGACCCACACCACGGGAAGACGGCGCGGGGGGTCCTCAAGTACGGCACGGAGCGGGTCGTCGCGATCCTCGACTCGACGCACGCGGGCGAGACGTACGACGGGATCCCGGTCGTCGCGACGGTCAACGACGCGCTCTGCTTCAACCCGACGACCGCGCTCGTCGGCGTCGCGACGCAGGGCGGCCGCTTCCCGCCGGCGTGGCGCGAGCTGCTGAAGAGCGCGATCGCCAAGGGTCTCGACCTCGAGAACGGGCTGCACGAGTTCGTCTCGGAGGACCCCGAGCTGACGGAGCTCGCGGCGCGCCACGGCGTCGAGCTGCGCGACCTGCGCAAGCCGCCCGCGGACCTGAACGTGCCGACGGGCGAGAACCTCCAGCTCGACGCGACGACCGTGCTGACCGTGGGCTCCGACTGCGCGATCGGGAAGATGACCGTCTCGCTCGAGCTCGACCGCGCGGCACGCGCACGCGGGCTCGCATCGCAGTTCGTCCCGACCGGCCAGACGGGCATCGCGATCGCCGGCTGGGGGATCGCCGTCGACGCGGTCGTCTCGGACTTCATCGCCGGCGCGGCGGAGCAGCTCGTCGTCGAGGGCTACCGGCGCGGCGGCACCGACCTGCTGATGGTCGAGGGCCAGGGCTCGATCGTCCATCCGGCCTATTCGGGCGTCACACTCGGGCTGATGCACGGGAGCGCGCCGCATCAGCTCGTGCTCTGCCACATGGCCGGGACGACCGAGGTCGAGGGGTACCCGGGCCACCCGCTGCCCGGCCTCGTCGAGCTCGTCGAGCTCCACGAGCGGCTGTCGCTGCCGCTCCGGCCGGCGAAGGTCGCCTGCGTGGCGCTGAACACGCGGTTCCTGGACGAGGAGGAGGCTCGCGAGGCCGTCGAGGCGACTGCGGCGGAGACGGGCCTGCCGACGGACGATCCTGTCCGATTCGGTAGTTACAGGCTCCTCGACGCTGTGGTCGAATCCCGTTAAGGTCCCGCGCCGTTCCGGCCGAGGACGAGGGGAATGAGCCGCTTACTGACGACATTCGCCGTTGCGTGTGGGGCGCTCGTCCTGGCCACGAGCGCGGCCGCGTACCCGATCTTCGGCGTCTCCGACGACCGCGGCAAGTACGACGACGACGGCGGCGCGTGGTTCTTCTCCGAGCTCGCAGCCGCCGGCCTGACCACGAACAAGATGACGGTCAACTGGGACCCGGCTCGGCCGACCGAGATCGTCGAGAAGCCGTTCCTCGACCGCTCGATCCCGAAGGCCGAGGCGCTCGGCATCCACATCTCGCTCGGGATCCACGTCGGCAAGGCCCGCGCGATCACGAGCTCGCCGCAGGCGCTCGATCAGTTCACGGCCTGGCTCCAGAAGCTCGCGTGGACGTACCCGCAGGTGACCGAGTACGTCGTCGGCAACGAGCCCAACCTGACGCGGTTCTGGCAGCCGCAGTACGACAGCCGGGGACGCGGCGTCTCGGGCATCGCCTTCGCCGGCTTCCTGGCGCGCTCGTACGACGCGCTCAAGGAGGTGAACCCGAAGCTCACGGTCGTCGGGGTCGGCCTCTCGCCGCGCGGCAACGACATGCCGAACGCGAAGAGCAACGTCTCGCACTCGCCGGTCACGTTCATCCGCGAGCTCGGGATCGGGTACGGACGGATGGCGCGGAACAAGCCGCTGATGGACGTCTTCGGCTTCCACCCGTACCCGGCGCGCGACCGCGACCCGCTCGCCAAGGGCTACGCCTGGCCGAACGCCGGCGTGGCGAACCTCGACCGGATCAAGCAGGCGATCTGGGACGCGTTCCACGACACGGCGCAACCGACGTTCGCCGAGGGCCCGCAGCCGCACCCGGTTCGCGCCCAGGAGCCGGTGCCGCCGATCGTCCCGCCGATCGGGCCGCCCGCGCTGCCGCCGGTGCCCGGACCGGAGCCGCCGCCGGAGCCTGCACCCGAGCCGCGGCCGGAACCGGAGCCCGAGCTGCCCCCGCTGACGTTCAAGCTCGACGAGGTCGGCTGGCAGGTCGCGATCCCGACGGCGTCCCGCCGCGCGTACTACGGCCGCGAGAGCGTCAAGACGACGACCGAGCGCGCCCAGGCGCAGATCTACGGCGAGCTCGTCAGCCAGATCGCGTGCGACCCCTCCGTGGACGAGCTGCTCTTCTTCGGCCTCGTCGACGAGCCGAACCTCGACCGGTGGCAGGCCGCGCTCGTCCGGGCCGACCGGACGCGGCGACCGGCCTGGGAGACCGTGCGCTCAGCCGTGCACACGGGCTGCACCGACGACCCCGTCGCCTGGCGGCACACCGAGAAGGTCGTGGGGGCGAAGGTCGCTCGCAGGCCGGGCCTGGTCACCGTCAGCGCCGAGGAGGGTGCGACCGTCCGCGTGGCCGGGAAGGCGTACGCCCTCCGTGCCTACAAGCCCCTTCGCGTGCGGGTCTCCGGACGGCCCCTGGTCGAGCTCCGGGCGGCGATGAACCCCGAGCGGAGCAGCCTCTTCCGCTGATTTGACATGCGAACAGACGTTCGGGTATGCTCGAACGTATGTTCGCCAGGATCGTCGTCCTCGCCCTCGTCGTGGCGGTCGCCTGGGCCGTGGTCGCCCGGGCCTCGACCGCGGCCGGGCCTGAGCGCGTGTACGTCGTGCAGCGCGGCGACACGGTCTGGTCGATCGCAACCGCGCGCTACGGCGGCGACCCGCGCGCGGGCGTGTGGAAGATCTCGCAGCGGAACGGCATCAGGGGCGGCGCGATCGTGGCGGGGCAGAGGCTCGTCCTGCCCTAGAGCCGCTTCTAGACTCGCCGGGTGGACCTCGACCTGGTCTTCCTCGGCACGTCCGGATCGATGCCGACCGCCCAGCGCGCGCCGACGGCGATCCTCGTCCGGCGCGGCGGCGAGCGGCTGCTCTTCGACTGCGCCGAGGGAACGCAGCGCCAGCTGCTGCGCTCGTCCGTCGGGCTCGTCGAGCTCGCCGAGATCTTCCTGACGCACTACCACGCCGACCACTACCTCGGCCTGCCCGGGATGCTCAAGACCTTCGCGCTGCGCGGGCGGGAGCTTCCGATCACGATCCACGGGCCGCCGGGGCTGAGCGAGCTCTTCGGCTCGCTGCGGCGGATCTTCGGGAAGCTGACGTACCCGTACGAGCTCGTGACCGTCCGGCCGGGCGACGTGCTCGACCGCGGCGAGTACCGGCTCGAAGCCTTCGCCCAGAACCATGGTCTCGCTTCGGTCGGCTACGCCCTCGTCGAGACGCCGAGGCCCGGGCGGTTCGACGCCGACGCGGCAGAGGCGCTCGGGATCCCGATCGGCCCCGAACGGGGCACCCTCCAGCGCGGCGAGGCGGTGACGCTGCCGGACGGCCGCGTGATCACGCCGGACGCCGTCGTCGGCGCGCCGCGGCCCGGGCGCAAGGTGGTGCTGGCGGGCGACACCGCGCCGGCGCCGACGGTCGTCGAGGCCGCCCGGGGGGCCGACGTGCTCGTGCACGAGGCGACGTTCGCCGAGGAGGAGCGCGAGCGGGCCGTCGAGACGCTCCACTCGACCGCGGCGCAGGCCGCGGAGGTGGCCCGCGACGCCGACGTCACTCTGCTCGTGCTCACGCACCTCTCGAGCCGCTACTTCGGGTCGGAGATCGCGGAGGAGGCGCAGGCGATCTTCTCGGAGACCGTGGTTCCGCGCGACTTCGACGTCGTCGAGGTGCCCTTCGCCGAGCGGGGCGCGCCGCGCCTGGTCAAGGGAGGAGCAGCCGTGCGGCGCGTACAATCGCCTTCTCCCAGCGAGGAGCCGGCATGACAGGGATGGTTCGGGTGGCGGTCGCGGCCGACGCGACCGAGGCGGAGGAGATCCAGGCGATCCTGACCGAGGCCGGGATCCCGTCCGAGCTCGAGACCGAGGACGAGGCCGACGCGCTCCAGGTGCTGGTGCCGGAGGCATCCGTCGACGACGCGCAGGAGGCGATCGAGGCGATGACCGAGCCGGATGAGCTCGACGCCGGCGCCTGACTTCTCGCAGCTCGCAGCCGTCTACGACGTCCTCCGGCCTGTGGACGACAACTGGTGGGAGGTCTACGGCGTCGTCGAGCAGCTGGCCGACCTGCGGGGCCGGCGCGTGCTCGACGTCGGCTGCGGCACCGGGCGGCTGAGCGTCGCGCTCGCCGAGCGCGCAGGCGCCAAGGTCTGGGGCGTCGACGCTTCGCCCGAAATGCTGGCCGTCGCGCGCCGGAAGGCCCCGCGCGGCGTCGCGTTCAAGGAGGCGCAGGCCGAGTCGTTGCCGTTCAAGGACGGCTGGTTCGAGCGCGTCGTGCTCTGGCTCGTCGTCCACCTCGTCGACCGTGGTCAGGCGTTCGCCGAGGCGCGGCGCGTGCTCTCGCCGGGCGGACGCGTCGCGGTCGTCACCTTTGACTCGACGCACTTCGACGCGTACTGGCTGAACGCGTACCTGCCGTCCCTCGAGCGGATCGACCGCGCGCGCTTCCCAGAGCGGGACGCGCTCATTGACGAGCTCGGCGCGGCGGGCTTCGACGGGGTTGAGACCGAGTCGATCCGCCAGCGCGTCGAGCTCGAGCGCGAGCAGGCGCTCGAACGCCTGCGCGCGCGGCATATCTCGACGCTCCAGCTGATCGACGAGGACGAGTTCGAGCGTGGCCTCGCCGAAGCCGAGCGCACGCTTCCGGCGACGGTGCGCTCGGACCTCGACTGGCTCGTCGCGGTCGGGACGGCCGCGTGAACTCCAGCATCCGCCTCGGCCGCATCGCCGGGATCGAGATCGGGATCAACTGGACGTGGCTGATCGTCTTCGCGCTGATCGTCTGGTCGCTCGCGACCGGCGTCTTCCCCGACCAGAACCCCGGTCTCGCCGACGGCACGTACGTCGTCATGGCACTCGTGGCCGCGGCAGTCTTCTTCGCGTCGCTGCTCCTGCACGAGCTCGGGCACGCGTTCCAGGCGCGACGCGAGGGAATGGAGATCGAGGGGATCACGCTCTGGCTGTTCGGCGGGGTCGCCAAGTTTCACGGGATGTTCCGATCGGCGGGCGCGGAGTTCCGGATCGCGATCGCCGGCCCGGCCGTCTCGCTGCTGCTCGGGCTCGCGTTCGTCGGCGGCGCGATCCTGATCACCGGCGCGCACGAGGTCGACGGCGTCGTTGCATGGCTGGGGTACATCAACCTCGCGCTCCTGGTCTTCAACCTGCTGCCGGCGCTACCGCTGGACGGCGGGCGCGTGCTCCGCTCGCTGCTCTGGGCCGCGAGGGACGACTTCGCCTGGGCGACCCGCATCGCGGCCGGGATCGGCCGGGGCTTCGGCTACCTCTTCATCGCCGGCGGCGTCGCGCTCTTCTTCTGGGCCGACGCGACCGGTGGCCTCTGGATCGCCTTCATGGGCTGGTTCCTGCTCAGCGCCGCTTCGAGCGAGGCGCGGTACCTCGTCGTCCGCGACGCCCTCGGCGGCCTGCGGGTCCGCGACCTGATGATCCGCGACCCGGTGACGGTGCGGCCCGAGCAGACGATCGGCGAGCTGATGGACTCCGTCGTCTGGACGCACCGCCACACGACGTATCCGGTCGTCGAGGACGGCCGCGCCGTAGGACTGCTGCCCTTCCGCCGCATCGCGCAGGTGCCGAGAGGCGAATGGGACGAGCGCACGGTGCACGACTGCATGCTCGACCTCGCCGACGTGCCGCAGCTCGACGCCGACGAGCCGCTCGAGCAGGTGCTCTTCGGCCTCGGCGAGGGCGTCGGTCGTGGTCTCGTCCTCGATGGCGGCCGGCTCGTCGGCCTGCTTTCGGTCACGGACGTCGCCCGGGCCCTCGGCAAGAACCAGTAGGCCGCTAGCGCACGTACTCGATCCGCGTCGAACCGACCAGCCCGGACGGCGTCACGGCGAGCGCACAGACGCCGGCCGTCTCGCTGGCGGGCACCGACGGCTGCCAGATCTCCTCCGGCGCGAGCGTCCGCTCGACCGTGGCGAGGCCGCTTTCCAGCCGCACGGTCACGGGTGAGCCCTTCGCGATCAGCGTCAGCTCGAACGTGCCGCCCGAGCAGTTGTACGCGGTCATCGACGCGGGACCGTGGATGTCGCCCGAGCCCTGCACGCCGACGAGGATCGTCGAGAGCCGCAGCGGCGGGTCGGTGCGCCAGAGCACGAGCCCGCGGTGGATCAGCCCGACCTGGTCGACGCTCGCGACGGGGTCGCCGCGGAACGTGAAGGCGGTCGAGCCGACGACGTCCGGCGGCGCGTCGTCTGCGAGCTCGCCGAACGGGAACGGGTCGACTCGCGTCTGCGGTAGCGGCCCCGGGACGCCGCGCTGGCCCTCGAGCACGTAGACGCTCCGGATCTCCCGGTTCCAGAAGACGTACGACCAGACGGCGTTCCAGTGCGGCTCGCCGTCGTAGAAGTACGCCGCGCTGCCGCCCGCGGCCGCGTCGACCCAGTTCGGCGCCGCGGTGCCGAAGAACGACTCCTCGAGCGTGGAGGCCTCGTCGGCGACGTAATCCGAGACCACGATCGAGGTCGCCGCGAAGACGAGCCCGAGCGCGATGGGGATCGCGACGAGCGCCGAGCGCGGCAGAAGCGCGAACGCGAGGACCGCCAACGCGACGAACGTCCAGACGACCGCGTCGTAACTTCCGAGGCGCCAGACCGGCACGAGCGAAAACGCGTCGGGCAACGCCGCCTCGTGCACGAGCCGGCCGAGCGGCAGCGCGAGCACGAGCGCCGCGACGCCGAACGCGACGATCGACGCGGTCAGCCTCGTGCGCGGCGCGCCGCGGTCGAGCCACAGGCAGAGTGCGAGAAACAGCACCGGTGCGACGCCGAGGAGGTCGCGCTCGGCGAGTCGGCCGACGTAGCGCGAGGCGAAGAGGCCGACCTCCACGACGAGCCCGGCGGTCAGCGAGACGGTGACGGCGAGGAACGCGCGGACCTCAGGCGTCCAGTCCCGGTGCAGGACGAGCACGACGAGCGCGCACACCGGGACGATGCCGACGAGCAGCGCCGCGTCTGCCGCGTGGTAGAGGACGAACTTCAGCGTGTCGCCGAACGCGTACTCGGCCTCACCCGCAGGCGCGTAGGCGCCGAGGCCGCTCGCGACGACGAAGACGAGCAGCGCCGTCAGGGCCACCAGTGCCGGCCAGAGGCGCCGGAGCGGCGCGAAGTCCCGGCCTGCGGCGGCGAAGAGCACCGTCGCGAGCAGCACGACCGGCACGAGCACGATGCCCTGCAGCCGCGTCAGCACGACGAGCACGACCGCCCCGACGAGGAACGCCTGGTTGCGCAGTGTGGGGGCGAGGAGCGTCGTGGCGGCCAGCCACGCCGCGAGCGCGACGAGCGGGTAGAAGACCGTCTCGGTCATCAGCAGCCCCGAATACGCGAGGCCGGGGATCGCGAGCGTCAGCGCCGCCGCTGCGAGCGCCCACGCCTCGGACATGAGCCGGCGGCCCCAGAGGAAGACCGGGACCGCGGTCAGCGACATCGCGAGCGCCTGGAGCACCCGTGCGACGTCGTAACCGAACGCAGTGTCGAGGACCGCCAGCGGGAGCCCGATCAGCGCGGGGTGGACGAGGCTGTAGAAGGGCGTGTCCGCGCCGAGGATCTCGAGCCGGCCCGTCTCCCAGAGGCTGCGGCCGAGCTCGGCGTAGATCATCTCGTCGGCCGCGATCCACGGCGTCGGCACGCGCAGCCCCGCCCACGCGCGCACGATCGTCGAGACGGCGACGAGCGCCGCGAGCACTCCCCAGGACGGGACGCGCCTCATCGCGGGCGTATCATGCTGCTGGGCAACCATGGCCACCCTCACCTTCCGCAGCCGTGGCCGGTCGACGCGCATCGCGCGCGCGGCCACCGCGCGCCCGTAGCCAGCACTTCCTCCGCACCCGAGCGCTCGCGGCGGAGCTCGTCCGCGACGCCGAGATCGGACCCGACGAGCTTGTCCTCGACCTGGGCGCGGGCAGCGGGCGGCTGACCGCCGAGCTCGCTCGAGCAGCGCGGGAAGTCGTCGCCGTCGAGCTCGATCCGCGCTGGGCTGCACAACTGCGGGGGCGGTGGGAGCACGTGCGGGTGGTCGAGCGCGACGCCACGGCGATCGCGCTCCCCGACAAGCCTTTCCGCGTCGTCGCGAACATCCCCTTCGACCGCACCACCGACCTGCTGCGGCTGCTGCTCGACGACCCGCGCGTGCCGCTGACTCGAGCCGACCTGATCGTCGAGTGGGGAGTGGCGGTCAAGCGCGCGCTGCCGTGGCCGAGCACCGCGAACGACGTGCGCTGGGGCGCGTGGTACCGCTTCACGCTCGGGCGGCGCCTGCCGCGCGCGAGCTTCGACCCGGCTCCGAGCGTCGACGCCGGTCTGCTCGTCGTCGAGCGCCGCCGGCGTCCCCTCGTGCCCGCGCGCCACGCGACGAAGTACGCGGCCTTCGTCGCCCGCGGCTTCCGCCACGGCGTCCAGTCCGCCGCGGGCGCTCGCGCACCGCGCAGGGTCGAGGCGCGCGACCTCGACGCGCACGAGTGGGCGGCGCTCTACCTCAGCGGTTGCGGCGGAGCCGGCGAAGAAACAGGCGCGCCCGCCGCCCCGTCACGCAGAGCGGTCGCGCCCGAGGCGCGTCCTGCACGCGACGGCGATGATCGGTCGGGTCGAGTCCCCAGCGGGCCACAGTGAAGGCTCTGACGTGCTCGGCGACCGGCAGTTGCGCCCGAACGGGGGATCTTTCGTTCAGGCCGGATTAACGGCGTTCTCCTCCGTCCGGCGAGTGGGCTAGTCTCCGCGGCGACGTAAACCCCTTTAACTCGGTCCAGCGAGGCCGGGAAGGAGTTGCGAATGACGGCTGCCTCCACGACCGAGAAGGTCCTGCTGGACGCCGAGGCGATCTCGCGGACGCTCTCCCGGATCGCCCACGAGATCATCGAGGCGAACCTGGAGCTCGACGAGGTCGCGCTGATCGGGATCCACACGCGCGGCGTTCCGCTCGCGCAGCGGCTGCGGCGGCTGATCGCGGAGCGGGCGGACGAGGAGGTCGAGCTCGGCTCGCTCGACATCACCTTCTACCGCGACGACGTCCAGGTGCGCGGGGGCGAGGCGCCGCTGCACGCACAGCCGCTCGTCCGCGCGACGAGCCTCGACTTTCCGCTCGAAGGCCGCACCTGCGTCCTCGTCGACGACGTGCTCTACACCGGCCGGACGATCCGTGCAGCGATCGAGGCGCTCTTCGGCTACGGGCGTCCCGCGCGCGTCCAGCTCGCCTGCCTGGTCGACCGCGGCCACCGCGAGCTCCCGATCCGGCCGGACTACGTCGGCAAGAACCTGCCGACCTCGCGCGGGGAGCGCATCCAGGTGCAGCTGCTCGAGGTCGACGAGGTCGACCAGGTCCTGCTCGTGCCCACACCGGAGGAAGAGGAGCACCCCGATGGCTGAGCTGAAGGTGATGCGGGAGGACTTCCTCCCGCCGAAGACGCCGCCGCGCCGGCACCTGATCTCCGTCGCCGACCTGAGCCGCGACGACGTCGAGCGGCTGCTCGCGACGGCGCGCAACTTCGAGCGCTCGCTCGAGCGGGAGGTCAAGAAGCTGCCGACGCTGCGCGGACGGCTCGTGTTGAACCTGTTCTTCGAGTCCTCGACCCGCACCTCGTCGAGCTTCGAGCTCGCGGCGAAGCGCCTGAGTGCCGACACGATGTCGTTCAAGGCGTCCGGGTCGGCCGTCGAGAAGGGCGAGTCGCTCAAGGACACTGCGATAACGCTCGGCGCCTACGACCCGGACGTGATCGTGATCCGGCACGCCGAGATCGGCGCGCCGCAGCTCGTCGCCCGCTGGACGAGCGCGCACGTGGTCAACGCGGGCGACGGCAAACACCAGCACCCGACGCAGGCGCTGCTCGACCTCTACACGCTGCACGCCGAGTTCGGCCGGATCGACGGGCTGCACGTCGCGATCGTGGGTGACGTCCTCCACTCGCGCGTCGCGCGCTCGAACGTGCAGGCGCTCGTGCTGATGGGCGCGCGAGTGACCCTCGTCGGCCCGCCCGCGCTCATACCGCGAGGTATAGAGGCGCTCGGCTGCGAGACCACGACCGAGCTCACCGCGATCGAGGCGGCCGACGTCGTCTACGTCCTCCGCATGCAGCGGGAGCGGATGCTCGAGGGCGCCAACTACGTCCCGTCGCTCCGCGAGTACTCGGCGCGCTGGGGGATCACGGCGGACCGGCTCCGACCCGGGCAGAAGGTGATGCACCCCGGGCCGATGAACCGGGGCGTCGAGATCGACCCGGCGGTCGCGGATGCCGCCGACGCCCTGATCGAGACGCAGGTGCGCGCGGGTCTCGTCACGCGCATGGCGGTCCTCTACGACCTGCTCACCCACGGCCCGGTCGTCGTCAAGACGGCGGCGATCCACGAGGTCGCGTGATGTTGATCCGTCGAGAGGGACCGGGGCAGGACCTGCTCGTCACCGGCGCCCGCGTGCTCGACCCCGTTCGCGGTGTCGACGCAGAGGTGGACGTCCGCGTCGACGGCGGCGTGATCTCTCAGCTCGGAACCGCGCTCGAGCGCAACGGCCACCGCGTGCTCGACGCCAAGGGCTACGTGCTCGCCCCTGCGTTCGTCGACCCGCACGTGCACCTGCGCGTACCGGGCCGCGAGGACGAGGAGACGATCGGCAGCGGCACGCGCGCCGCCGCGGCCGGCGGCTTCTGCGCGATCCTCGCGATGCCGAACACCGACCCGGTCGTCGACTCGGCCGCGGTGCTCGGTGCGCTCGTCGAGGACGCGAGGCGCGAGGCCGAGGTACCGGTCGGGTTCCTCGCCGCGATCACGAAGGGCCAGCGCGGCGCCGAGCTGACCGAGATGGCGGAGCTCGCCGACGCCGGCGCCGTCGGCTTCTCGGACGACGGCGTTCCCGTCGTTGCGCCCGGGCTGATGCGGCGCGCTCTCCAGTACGGCGCGGTCACGCGCCGCAAGCTCGCGCTGCACTGCGAGGAGCCGACGCTCTCGCGCGGCGGCCACATGCACGAGGGCGCGATCTCCGCCGAGCTCGGCTTCGGCGGCTACCCGTCGGTCGCGGAGTCGCTGATGGTCGAGCGCGACCTCGCGCTGGCGGAGTACGAGCAACGGCCCTTGCACCTTCTTCACCTCTCGGCGCGAGAATCGGTTCAGGCTCTGCGTCGCGCTCAGGCGGCCGGCGTGAGCGCGACCGCGGAAGTGACGCCGCACCATCTCTGCTTGACCGACGAAGTCGTGCGGACACTCGACTCGAACTTCAAGATGAATCCGCCTCTCCGCAGTGACGACGACCGGAAGGCGCTGATCGACGCGCTCCGCGACGGAACCGTCGGTTCCGTCGCGTCCGACCACGCGCCGCACGCGCGCCACGAGAAGGAGGTGCCGTTCGAGGCAGCGCCGTTCGGCGTGACCGGCCTCGAGACGGCATTCGGCGCCCTCTACACCAATCTCGTCGAGCCGGGGCTCGTCTCACTGGAGACGGTGCTGGAGCGGATGTCAGCGGGACCCGCGCGAGCGTACGGGCTCGACGAGCCGGCGATCGCGGTCGGGGCGCGCGCGAACCTCGTGCTGCTCGACCTGAACGCGACGTGGCGCGTGACCGAGGCCGGCTTCCGCTCGCGTTCGGCGAACTCGTGGCTGCTCGGCGAGACTCTGCGCGGGAAGGTGCGCGCGACGATCGCAGACGGACGGATGGTCTACGAAGGATGACGGGCTTCCTCGCGCTCGAGGACGGGACCGTCTTCCACGGCGAGTCGGTCGCGGCAGAGGGATTCGCGTTCGGTGAGGCGGTGTTCACGACCGCGATGACCGGCTACCAGGAAGTCGTCACCGACCCGAGCTACGCCGAGCAACTCGTCTGCTTCACCGCGCCCATGATCGGCAACTACGGCGTCGCCGAGGGACGCTCGGAATCGAAGAGGCCACATGCGCGCGCGGTGCTGATGCGCGAGGCGCGCGGGCCCGCCTGGACGGACTGGCTCCACGAGCGGGCGATCGTCGCGCTCTCGGGGATCGACACGCGAAGCCTCGTCCTCCGCCTGCGAGAGGGCGGCTCGATGCGAGCGGCCGTGGTCTCGGGTGACGCGGCGGTCGAGGAGGTCCTTACGGCTGTGCGCGCACAGCCGCCAATGGAAGGTCGGTCACTCGTAGCAGACGTGTCGACCAAGGAGCCGTACCGCTACAGCGATGTCGGCGCAGCCGAGATCGCTGTCGTCGACTATGGCTGCAAGCGCTCGATCCTGCGCAGGCTGGCCGGCGCGGGCGCCGCGGTGACCGTGTTCCCGCACGACGCCGACGCGGACACGCTCGCCGAGTTCGACGGCGTGCTGCTGACGAACGGGCCGGGCGATCCCGACCCGCTCGTCGACGAGGTCGCGACCGTGCGCGAGCTCCTCGGCCGCGTCCCCGTCCTCGGGATCTGCCTCGGTCACCAGCTGCTCGGCCTGGCGACGGGGCACGAGACCTACAAGCTGCGCTTCGGCCACCGCGGGTCGAATCACCCGGTGCTCGAGCGCGCCACCGGTCGCGTCCTGGTCACGAGCCAGAACCACGGCTTCGCCGTCGCGGCGTCGGACGAGAAGGAGGCGACGCACGTCTCGCTCTACGACGGCACGGTCGAGGGCCTCGACTTCCCCGACCTGCGGGCGCGCTCCGTGCAGTTCCATCCCGAGGCCGGGCCGGGGCCTCACGACGCGTGGCCGATCCTGAGCGACTGGGTCGAGGAGGTGCGCCTTGCCCAGGCGGCGTGAGCTGAAGTCGATCTGTCTGATCGGCTCCGGTCCGATCGTGATCGGGCAGGCGTGCGAGTTCGACTACGCGGGCTCCCAGGCGCTCAAGGTGCTGCGCGAGGACGGCTTCCGCACGATCGTCGTCAACTCGAACCCGGCGACGATCATGACCGACCCCGGGTTCGCCGACCGCACCTACATCGAGCCCCTCGACCTCGCCGGCGTCGCCGACGTGCTCGGGCGCGAGCGGCCCGACGCGCTCCTGCCGACGATGGGCGGGCAGACCGGGCTCAACCTCGCGCGCGAGCTCGCCGAGGACGGGCTGCTCGAGGCGCTCGGGATCGAGCTGATCGGCGCGCCGCTCGACGTGATCCACCGCGCCGAGGACCGCCAGCTCTTCCGCGACGCTGTCCAGAGCTGCGGGCTCCGAGAGTTCCGAACTCGAGGATCGTGACCAACAGTCGAGGACCTTGCCGGGATCGCGCTCCCGGCCGTAGTGCGTCCCGCCTTCACGTTGGGAGGACACGGAGGGGGATTCGCCGAGACCCATGCCCAACTCCGCCGTCAGGTCGAGGCCGGCCTGCGTGAGTCGCCTGTCGACCAGGTCCTGGTCGAGGAGTCGATCCGCGGCTGGGACGAGTTCGAGCTCGAGGTCATGCGCGACAAGAAGGACAACGTCGTGATCGTCTGCTCGATCGAGAACCTCGACCCGATGGGCGTGCACACCGGCGACTCGGTCACGGTCGCTCCGCAGATGACGCTCTCCGACCTCGCGTACCAGGAGCTTCGCGATGCCGCGGCCGCCGTCGTGCGCGCGGTCGGGATCGAGAGCGGCGGCTCGAACATCCAGTTCGCGCGCAACCGCGAGACGGGCGACCTGCGCGTGATCGAGATGAACCCGCGCGTCTCGCGCTCGTCAGCGCTCGCGTCGAAGGCGACCGGCTACCCGATCGCGAAGGTCGCGGCGAAGCTCGCGGTCGGCTACACGCTCGACGAGATCCCGAACGACCTGACCAAGACGACGCCGGCGAGCTTCGAGCCGACGCTCGACTACGTCGTCGTCAAGTTCCCGCGCTTCGCCTTCGAGAAGTTCCCCGGCGCCGACCGCACGCTCGGCACGCAGATGAAGAGCGTGGGGGAGACGATGGGGATCGGCCGCACGTTCACCGAGGCGTTCCTCAAAGCGAAGCGCTCGCGCGAGATCGACGACGGCTGGGAGCCCGAGAACCTGCACCCCTGGTTCCAGGACGAGTTGAAGCGCGTCTCCGACGCGCTTCGCCTCGTGACGAACCTGGACGAACTCGTCGCGACGGACTGGCTGCGGCTCAAGCGCATCGGCCTCTCAGACGCCGACATCGCAGCCTCGTGTGGCGTGAGCGAGGACGAAGCTCGCTCCCGGCGAAAAGCATGGGCCGTCAGGCCCGCTTTTCGTCGGGTCGACTCTTGTGCGGGCGAGGTCGAGGCAGAGTCGAACTACCTCTACTCCGACCTGGGGCGAGGCGGACGAGTCGCCGCCCGAGCCCGGCCGGAGCGTCGTCATCCTCGGCTCCGGGCCGAACCGGATCGGGCAGGGGATCGAGTTCGACTACTGCTGCGTCCACGCCGCGCAGGCGTTCCGCGAGCTCGGCTACGAGGCGGTGATGGTCAACTGCAACCCCGAGACCGTCTCGACCGACTACGACACCTCCGACCGCCTCTACTTCGAGCCGCTCGGCGTCGAGGAGGTGCTCGCGGTGCTCGAGCGCGAGCAGCCGGTGGGCGTCGTGATCCAGTTCGGAGGCCAGACGCCGCTCAAGCTCGCGCGGGCGATCGAGCACGCCGGCTACCGCATCCTCGGGACGCCGTTCGACGCCGTCGACCTCGCCGAAGACCGCGAGCGCTTCGCGGAGCTCGCCGACCGGCTCGGCGTCCAGTGCCCGGCGTGGGGCATGGCGGACTCGGCCGACGAGGCGGCCGCGATCGCCGAGCGGATCGGCTTCCCCGTGCTCGTGCGGCCCTCGTACGTGCTCGGCGGGCGCGCGATGCGCGTCTGCTTCGACGAGGAGCAGGTGCGCGACGCTCTCGCGGCCGTCGAGGGCCGCGTGCTCGTCGACCGCTTCCTCGAGAACGCGATCGAGATCGACGTCGACGCGCTCTGCGACGGACACGACACCTACGTCGGCGCCGTCATGCAGCACGTCGAGGAGGCCGGCGTGCACTCCGGGGACTCGGCGTGCGTGCTGCCCGCGCAGTCGCTGACGCCGCAGCAGGCCGCCGACGTGGATGCGTTCGTGCGGCGGCTCGGGCCGGCACTCGGTGTCGTCGGGCTGCTGAACGTGCAGCTCGCGATCGCGAGCCGCGAGGTGTTCGTGCTCGAGGTGAACCCGCGCGCGTCGAGGACGGTGCCGTTCGCCAGCAAGGCCACCGGCGTCAACCTCGTCGACGCGGCCTGCCGGCTCGCCGGCGGCGCGACGATCGCCGACCTCGGGCTGCCCCGGCGCGCGACGCCGCACGAGGTCAGCGTCAAGGCCGCCGTGCTGCCCTTCCATCGCTTCCCCGGCGCCGACCCCGTGCTCGGCCCGGAGATGCGCTCGACCGGTGAGGTGATGGCGACCGCCGAGGACCTGCCGACGGCGTTCGCGAAGGCCGAGCGCGCGGCCGGCCGCCGGCTCCCGACCGCGGGCGCAGCGTTCCTGACCGTGCGAGACGCCGACAAGCAGAACGCGGTTCCGGTCGCGGCCGCGCTCGCGGGTCTCGGCTTCAAGCTCACCGCCACGACGGGGCACGGCGCAGACGCTCGCAGCCGCGGGGCTCGACGTCGAGGTGGTCGAGAAGGGCCAGCCCGTCGTCGACCTGATCCGCCGACGGCGTGTCGATCTCGTCGTGAACACGCCGCAGGGCAGCGGCGCGCGCACCGACGGCTACGCGATCCGCGAGGCGGCGCTCGTCGCGCGTGTCCCGTGCATCACGACGCTCTCGGGTGCGTCGGCCGCGGTGCACGCGATCGCGCACGCGCGCACTGAGATCGCCAAGTCGCTCCAGGAGCGCATCGATGAAGCGCGCTCCGCTTAAAACGTGGGGGAACCCGTGGTTCCCCCACGAGCCCCCTCCTTCTTGTATGCGCCGAGTCGACTCGCACTTGGCCTCCCGCCGGGCAAAGCCCGGCTCCGGCCACGACCGAAAGTGATTCCAGACGGATGAGGCGCGAACAGGTCGCGGTCATCGCCAACGAATGCGTGGGGCCGTATCACTTGATCCGCGTGAAGCGCGGAGCGCTTTACGCGGGTGACCCGGGGCAGTTCTTCATGCTCGAGGCGCCCGGGCGCGTGCTGCCCCGGCCGATGAGCCTCTGCGTCGCGCCGGCCGGCGAGCTCGGCTTTCTGATCGACCCGATCGGCCCCGGTACGCGGGCGCTCTGCGCTACCGACCCGGGCGACCGGATCCATGTGCTCGGCCCGCTCGGGAACGGCTTCCGCCTGGACGTGGCGCGACCCCTGCTCGTCGGCGGCGGGATCGGCGTGGCGCCGTTCCCGTACCTCTCCGAGCGGCTCGGCGGGCCGCCGGCGCTGCTCGGCTTCCGCTCGGCCTGGCATGCGGAAGCCGCCGCGCTCGTCCCGAACGCCGAGGTCGTGCTCGAGCCGACCTACGTCACGGAGGCGATGCCCGACGGCTACGACGTCCTCGCGTGCGGGCCCGAGCCGATGCTCGAGGCGGTCCGGGCGCTCGCGCCCGACGCGCAGCTCGCCTGGGAGGCCCCGATGGCGTGCGGGTACGGGGCGTGCTACGGCTGCGCAGTCGAGGTCGGCGGCGAGCTGAAGCGACTGTGCGTGGAGGGCCCGGTCCTTGCTGCTGCTTAACGCCTCGGGCTGCCTCGACGCGCTGACGGCCCCCGAGGTCGCCCGTTCCCTCGACGGGTTCGTGACGAAGACGATCACGCCGCTCCCGCGGGACGGCAACGTGCCGGTCCGGATCGCGGAGACGGAGCACGGGATGCTGAACGCGATCGGGCTCGCGAACGCGGGGCGGGAGGCCTTCGTCCGCGAGGTCCTCCCCCAGCTCCGGGAGCTCGGAGTGCCGATCTGGGTGTCCGTCGGCGGCTTCACGGCCGGCGACTACGCCGAGACCAGCGCGGCGCTCGCGGACGTCACGATCGAGCTCAATCTTTCCTGCCCAAACGTCGACGAAGCTCCCGAATCCGCCGCCGAGATCGTCGCCGCCTGCCGGGCTGCGACCGAGCTCCCGCTCTACGCCAAGCTCTCCCCGGCGGCCTGGGACGTCGCCGAGACCGCCCGCGCGGTCGAGGCGGCCGGGGCGGACGGGCTCTCGCTCGTGAACACGATCCGCGGCCTCACGCTGGACGACCGCACGCTCGCGCCGACGCTCGAGCGAGGCGCCGGCGGCTACTCGGGCCCCGCGCTGAAGCCGATCGCGCTCGCCGCCGTCTACGCGTGCGCCCGCGCCACGTCGCTGCCGATCGTCGGCATGGGCGGAGTGCGGTCCGGACGCGACGCGCTCGACTTGATCGCGGCCGGCGCGGCGGCCGTCGCACTCGGCACGATCTTGTTCGCGGACCCCGACGCGGCGACGCGCGTGCGCGCGGAGCTCGCGGACGAATGTGTGCAACGCGGCTATGCAAATGTCGACGATGCACGCGGAGTCGCGCACCACCTGGTTGGACAACAGTAGGACAACGCGCGTAAGCGTCTGCTCACGCACTTCGAAACACCTGCAAAGCGGGCGCTTTCGTTGAGCTTGTATTGCTCTGACGAGTTGTTAGACTCCCGCGCCATGGTTTCGCCCAAGACCCAGGCGCAAGCACCGCTGCGTTCACTGGACCAGCGAATGGAAGCGCTCAAACGGGCGAACGACATCAGGGTCAAGCGCGCGAAGTTGAAGAAGGATCTCAAGGACGGCCGCGTGCGCATCGATCAGATCCTGCGCAATCCCCCCGAGTACGTCGAGACCGCGAAGGTCTTCGACATCTTGATGGCCGTCCCGAAATTCGGCCGCGTCAAGGCCGCTCGCTTCCTCAACCAGGCCCGGATCAGCCAGGCGAAGACGGTCGGAGGCTTGTCCGAGCGGCAGCGGGCGGAGCTCGTTGGCCTCTTCAACCGCTAGACCCCCAGTTCTCGTGATCACCGGCACATCGGGTGCCGGCAAGGGAACGCTTGTCCAGGAGCTGCTCCGGCGCGTGCCCGAGGTCGCCCTCGCGGTTTCGGCGACGACCCGGGAACGCCGCCCGGGGGAGACCGACGGCGTCCACTACTGGTTCATCCCGGACGACGAGTTCGACCGCCGCCTCGCCGAGGGCGAGTTCCTCGAGTACTACGTCTTCCCCTGGGGTCAGCGGTCGGGCACGCTCTGGTCGGAGCTCGACCGGATCCGGGACGACGGGCGCACGCCGCTGCTGGAGCTGGAGCCGAACGGCGCACTCGCGGTCAAGGGCCGGGTCCCGGACGCCGTGCTCGTCTTCATCGCCGCGCCCGACCTCGACGAGCTCGAGCGTCGGCTGCGCGAGCGGGCGACCGAGTCGAGCGGCGAGATCGACGAGCGAGTCGCGCTCGCGCGCCGTCAGCTCGAGCAGGCGGAGCAGTGCGACCACTTGATCGTCAACGACGAGGTCGAGCGGGCGGCGGAGGAGCTTTCCGGCCTGGTCCGAGGGCGCTCTTGCGACGGCTGCCGCTACCATGGCCCGTGATTCATCCTCGCATCGATCGAGCTGCTGGACAACGTCGACTCGCGCTACGCGCTCGTGATCGTCGCAGCCAAGCGGGCTCGCCAGATCAACAACTACTACCAGCAGCTCGGTGAGGGCACCTTCGAGGACTTCCCGCCGCCGCTCGTGGAGTCGCGCTCGAAGAACTACTTGACCATGTCCCTGGAGGAAGTCTCCGAGGGGATGATCGAGTACAAGTATCCGAAATAGCTCGCGCTATTTCGGATAGGGACCCACGCTGACCATCGGCTGTCGGTAGGCCTCCCGGCGGCCCGCCCACCCCCCCGCCCGCCTCCGGCCGCCGCCCGGCGTTTCCGCCCATGGTTCGTCGGCAGAATGTGCGCGTGGCACGCATCCTTGTCGGGGTGACCGGCGGTATCGCGGCGTACAAGAGCTGCGAGCTCGTTCGGCTGCTCGTCAAGGCGGGTCACGAGGTGATCCCGCTGGTTACGGACGGAGCCGATCGCTTCGTGCGCCGGGAGACGTTCTTTGCGCTCGCTCGGCGCGAGCCCCGCGAGGACCTGTACGCCCACCTGACGCGCGCCGACCTCTATGTGATCGCGCCGCTGACCGCGAACACGCTCGCGAAGCTGGCGCAGGGGATCGCGGACAACCTCGTCACCGAAGCGGCGCTCGCGCACCGGGGGCCGCTCGTCGTCGCGCCGGCGATGAACCCGCGCATGTGGTCGCACGCCGCGACGCAGGCGAACGCGGCGGCACTGCGTGCGCGCGGCGTCGAGGTCGTCGGGCCTGACGAGGGCGAGCTGGCCGAAGGCGAGTGGGGCGTGGGGCGGATGTCCGAGCCCGAGGAGATCTACGCGGTGTGCGCCGACCTGCTCGCCAAGCGCGAGCAGCTCCGGGGCCTTCGCGTCCTCGTCACGGCCGGAGGCACGCGCGAGCCGCTCGACGACGTGCGCTTCGTCGGCAACCGCTCGTCCGGTCGCATGGGCGTCGCCCTCGCCGAGGAAGCGCGACGGCGGGGCGCGGACGTGACGCTCGTCGCGTCGAACCTCGCCGTCCCGCCGCCCGTCGGCGTCGAGCTCGTCCAGGCGCCGAGGGCCGAAGACGTCGAGCGCGAGGTGCTCGAACGCGCGGACGAGGCCGACGTCGTCGTGATGGCCGCCGCGGTCGCCGACTACCGGCCGGCGGCGGCGATCGCGGGCAAGCGCGGGAAGGACGACTCGACCTGGACGCTCGAGCTCGAGCCGACGGTCGACGTGCTCCGCACGCTCGGCGAGCGCGACACGGGCGCGCTGCTGGTCGGGTTCGCGGCCGAGTCCGGAGCCGGGCTCGAGCGCGCCCGCCTGAAGCTCGCCGACAAGAACGCGAACCTCGTCGTCTTCAACGACGTATCACGCAGTGACATCGGCTTCGACAGCGACGACAACGAGGTGGTGCTGGTGACCCCGGCGAGCGAGCGCAGGATCGCGAAGGCCCCGAAGCGCGCGATCGCGGGCGCAGTCGTGGACGAGATCGCGAGGCTGCTCGAGGAGCGGGATGGACGCGATCGGTAGGCAACCCGCCGTCGCCGTCGAGGACGCCGCGCGCGCGATGGGGTCGATCGTCGAGAACCTCCAGCGCGTCGTGCACGCACCCGAGGAGACGCTGCGCCTGGTCGTGCTCGGCCTCGTCGCCGAAGGGCATCTGATCATCGAGGACCTGCCCGGCGTCGGCAAGACGACGCTGGCGAAGGCGCTCGCGCGTTCGCTCGATGTCCAGTTCTCGCGCCTCCAGTTCACGCCCGACCTCTTGCCCTCGGACGTCACGGGCGTCAACGTCTTCAGCCAGGCCTCGAACGAGTTCGAGTTCCGGCCCGGGCCTGTGTTCGCCAACCTCCTGCTCGTCGACGAGATCAATCGCGCCTCGCCGAAGACCCAGTCGGCCCTGCTCGAGTGCATGCAGGAGCGCCAGGTCACGATCGACGGCGTCTCCTACGAGCTGGCGCTGCCCTTCATGGTCATGGCGACGCAGAACCCGATCGAGTACGAGGGGACGTACCCGCTCCCTGAGGCCCAGCTCGACCGCTTCGCGCTGCGGGTCGCGATCGGATACCCGACGCTCGCCGCGGAGGCCCGGATGCTGACCGAGCAGACCTCGGGCTCGCCGCTCGAGCTGCTGGAGCCGGTTACCAACGGGGCCGAGATCCTCGCGCTCGTCGAGGAGGCGCAGCGGATCTACGTCGAGGAGAGCGTCAACCGCTACGTCGTCGCGCTCCTCCGGCACACGCGGGGCGACTCGCGCCTCTACCTCGGCGGCAGCCCGCGGGCAGGGATCGCGCTGGTGCGCGTCGCCAAGGCGCGCGCGCTCGCCGACGGCCGCGACTTCCTTTCGCCGGACGACGTCAAGGCGGTCGCCGAGCCCGTGCTCGCGCACCGCCTGATCGTCGCGCCGGAAGCGCGCGCGGCCGGGACGACGGGCCCCGAGCTCGTCCGCGACGCGCTCGAGAAGACGCCGGTCCCCGTCTAGCCATGCTGACCCCGCGCGGGCGCCTGCTCCTCGTCCTCGGCGGCGCGCTCTACGTCGCGGCGTGGGCGTTCGGGTCGAACGTGCTCTACCCGGTCGCGCTCGGCTTTCTCGCCGCCGTGCTCGTCGCCGCGCTCAGCGTGCACCTCGCCGCGACGCCGATGGGCTACCGCCGGCGGGCCGCGGCGTCCGAGCACGTCGAGGGCGACGACGTCGTCGTCGACGTGGAGCTCGAGCCGAGGCGCTTCCTCGGCCTGGCCACTGCCACGGTCGTCGAGCGAATTGCGAAGCTCGGGGAGCACCGGATCGCACTCAGGCGCGAAGGGCGGCTGCTGCGGGGACGGATCGTCCTGCGCGAGCTGCCGCGGGGACGCTACGCCGTCGACGAAGCCGAGGCTGTGATCGAGGACCCGTTCGGGCTCGAGCGGGCGTCCGTCCCACTGCCCGTCCAGGGCGCCTTGCTCGTGCTGCCGCGGATCGTCGACCTCGACGTGCTCTTCTCCGAGAGCGGACCGCGTGCCCACCACGGCCGCCGACTGCTGCTCAGACGCCCCGCGGGCTTCGACGTGCACAGCGTGCGCGAGTACGAGGAGGGCGAGTCGCTGCGCAAGGTGCACTGGAAGTCGACCGCGCGGCGAGGGCAGCTGATGGTCAAGGAGCTGCAGGACGAGCCGCGGGACGAGGTCGCGATCGTGCTCGACGCGCACGCTGCGGCCGTGGCGGGCCGGAGCTTCGACGCGCAGGTCCGTGCCGCAGGCTCGCTGCTTCGGGCGCAGGTGTGGCGCGACCGGCGCGCGGTGCTCGTCGTCAACTCGCTGCGGCAGGAGGTCGTCCGCGTGCAGACGTACACGGGCGACTGGCGCGACGCGCTCGAGACGCTTGCGGCGGTCGAGGCGACCGGCCGCCTGCCGCTCGCCGCGCTGCTCGCCGACGACTCCGGCCCCGCGTCACGGGCCTACGAGCTGGCGCTCGTCACGTCTCGGCTCGATCCCGCCCTCGTCGAGCGCGCCATCCATCGCCATCTCGCGCAGCGGCGTGTCTCGGTCGTGTTCGTGGACGCGCCGACGTTCGTCGGGGCACCGCGCTCGCGCGAGCCCGGGCTGCTGAGGTTGCAGGCGTCGGGCGTACCCGTCGCCGTGCTGCGCGAAGGCGACGATCTCGCCGCCGTGCTCTCGGCCGGGGCCGCGACCCTGGAGGCCGCGCGTGCGTAGGACCGGTCTGCTCGGCGCGCTCGCCGCGGTCGTGCTCGTCTGGAGCTGGCTGCGGCTCGAGGACGAGGCGGCGGCGCGCGAGCTGTTCGCCTGGGCGCTCCTCGTCGGCGTCGTCCCCGCGCTCCTGCCGACGCGACGCCTCCGCTTCGCCGCCGCAGCGGTCGCGGGGCTCGTCGGCGTGCGCTACGCCTCGGGCACCTGGCGGCCCGGGGAGGCGTGGGACCGCTTCGTCGACGGCTTCTACCTCTACTACGACGTCGCGCTCCCGTTCGACGCAGCTGCGCAGCCGCTGATGCACGGGCTCGTCGTGCTGGCCGTGCTCGGCTTCACGCTCGCGGTCTCGCTGGCCGTCGCCGAGCGGCGTGCGGTGCTCGCGGCCGGCCTCCTCGTCGCCGGCGCCGCGTGGCCCACGACGCTCCTGACCAGCTCGAACACGTTCGGGCGCGGCGCGGTGATCCTCGCCGCGGCCCTGGTCGTGATCGCCGCTCTGTCGGGCAGTGCGCGCGTACGCCAGGCGGGAGTCGCCGCCGGCGTCGTCGTGCTCGCCGCCGTCGCCCTGGCAAGCGTGCCCGCGGTCGCGAAAGGCGCCTTCCTGCGCTGGGAGACGTGGGAGCCGTCGACGCGCAGCGACGTCCCGACGAGTGTCGAGTACGTGTGGAACTCGTCGTACAACAGGATCGTCTTCCCCGCGAAGCGGACGACCGTCCTGACGATCGAGGCGCCGCCCGTCTCGCGCTACTGGCGCGCGACGACGCTCGACACGTTCAACGGCGACAACTGGCTTGAGTCGCGGCTGCCGGTCCAACTCGGTCCGAGCACCGACCCGCTGCTCCCGCCCGCGGCGCGACGGGAGGACCGGCAACTGCGCGCGCGGGTGACGGTCGAGGCGCTCCAGGACCGGCACCTGATCGGCGCGAGCGTGCCCGTGCGCTACGACGTCGGCGACCTCGGCCCGATCCTCTACCAGGAGACCGGCACGGCCTTCGCGAACGGCTACGTCCCGCAGGGCACGACGTACACGGCCTGGAGCTGGGCGCCGCGGCCCTCGCCGGCCGCGCTCGCCGCCTCCCGCCCGATCTATCCGCAGCGCCTCGACCGGCACCGCGTCGTCCAGACCCGGTACGACACGCCGCCCTCGCCGGCCTTCGGCAGCCCTGACCAGCGGCGGGAGATGGCCCTGATCCTCCAGGAGAACCCGCGGTTGTCGGAGTACCGGCCGCTCTACCGGCGCGCGCTCGAGATCGCCGGCGACGCACCGAGCCCGTACGCGGCCGCCGTCGCGCTCGAAACGTACTTCCGCGACAGCGGCACGTTCACGTACGACGAGGACCCCGAGCTCCGCGGCAGGACGCCGCCGCTCGTCGAGTTTCTGACCCGCACGCGCCGGGGCCATTGCCAGTTCTTCGCCGGCTCGATGGCGCTGATGCTCCGCTACCTGGGCATCCCCGCACGGATCGGCGCGGGGTTCGTGAGCGGCAGCTACGACCAGGAGGACGATCGGTGGACGGTCACCGACCGCGACGCGCACACCTGGGTCGAGGTCTGGTTCCGCGGCTACGGGTGGCTTCCGTTCGATCCGACGCCCGGGCGCGGCGAGCTCAGCGGGGCGTACACCGCGGCGTCGGTCGGGTTCAACCCGGCGGCCGTGGCGGCCGCCGTCGCCGCGCTGGGTGGGACCGGGGCGTCGTCCTTCAACCTCGACCGTGGCGACACCGTCGCCGGCCGCGGGCGCGACGTGCCGGGCGACGTGCCGATTGCGCAGGCCGGCGACTCCCAGGGCAGCCTGCTCCGCCTGCTCGCGCTCGCCGCCCTCGGACTGGCGGCAGGCATCGCGCTGCTCAAGCTCGTGCTCCGGCGGTCGCGCTACCTGACCAAGGATCCGCGACGGATCGCTGCCGCCTGCCGTCGTGAGCTGAGCGAGTTCCTCGCCGACCAGCGCCTCGACGTGCCGGCCAGCGCGACGGTCGCCGAGCTCGGGGCGCTCGTCCGCGCCGAGGCCGGCGTCGACCCCGCGCGGTTCGTGGACGCGGTCGAGGCGGCCCGCTACGGCCCACCGGCCGGGGCGCCGGACGCGGCGCGGCGCGCCCGCCGCGAGCTGCGCCGGCTCGAGCGGGGCCTCCGCCGCCAGCTCTCGGCGTGGGACCGCGCCCGCGGCGTCCTCTCGCTGCGCTCCCTCGGCCTCACATAGGGGCGATGGAGGCGATCGTGCTGGCGGCCGGCGAGGGCCGGCGGCTGCGGCCGCTGACCGAACGCTGGCCGAAGGCGATCCTGCCGATCGACGGCAGGCCGGTGATCGGCACGCTGCTGCGCGAGCTCGCTGCGGCGGAGCTCGGCCGCGTCACGGTCGTGAGCGGCCATCTGGCCGAGCAGCTCGAGTCGCTCGTCGGCGACGGTGCGGCGTGGGGGCTCGACCTCCGCTTCGCGCGCCAGCCGCAGCCGGACGGTTCTGCGGACGCCGTCCGCTGCGCGCTCGAGGCGGGCGCCCATGCGCCCGCGCTGATCACGGCGGCCGACACGGCCTACACGGCGGGCGACCTCGGGCGCTTCGCGACGGCGTTCGCCGGTTCGGGGGCGGCCGGGGCGCTGGCGTACCGGGCCGGCTACGAGCCGACGGCCGCGAAGCCGGGGGTCCGCCTGCGCGACGGCCGCGTGGAGACCGTCTTCGACCTCACGCCCGGCAACCCGTTCACGTCCGCGCCGCTCTGGGGGCTCGGGCCCGACCTGCTCCCGTTCCTCGAGGGGCTCCCGGGCCCGCCCTTCGAGCTGAAGGACGCGTACCAGCCCGCGATCGACCGCGGCCTCGAGGTCCTCGGCGTCCAGATCGGCGCGACGCGCGATCTGACCGATCCGGTTGACTTGGTAGAGGAGAACTTCCCATACCTGAGCACGGCGACATGAGCGACACCTACGACCTCTTCCAGCAGGGCCGGGCGCACCTCAGGAGCGGCATGCCCGCCCAGGCGACGGTCGCGCTCGAGAAGGCGAAGAGGCGCGAGCCGGACAAGGCGTCGATCCGCGAGGCGCTCGGGATCGCCTACTTCAGGATCAGGCGCTGGGACGAGGCCGAGGCCGAGTTTCGCGCGCTGCTCGAGCTCTCGCCCACGAACGACTACGCGCACTACGCGCTCGGGCGCGTGCTCGAGAAGCAGGGTCGCGTGCAGGAGGCGAACGGGCACTACAAGCTCGCGAACTCGCTCAGCCCCGGCAACGCGCACTACGAGTCGCGCATCCGCGACCTGGACTAGTTGAGGGCCGTCGTCCAACGCGTCTCGCGCGCGCGGGTGACACCGGGCGGCGAGATCGGCCTCGGGCTCTGCGTGCTGCTCGGCGTCGCGGCCGAGGACGAGCCCGCTGCGGCCGTTCGCCTCGCGGCCAAGGTCGCGCGGCTGCGAGTCTTCGAGAACGACGCGGGGAAGTTCGACCGCTCGCTCCTCGACGTCGGGGGCGAAGCGCTCGTCGTCTCGCAGTTCACGCTGATCGCCGACACGGCGAAGGGCAACCGGCCGTCGTTCACCGACGCAGCGGCTCCCGAGGACGCCGAGCGGCTGTACGAGATTTTCTGTGCGGAGCTCCAGACGCTGGGCGTCCCGGTCGCCAGGGGCGTCTTCGGCGCGCGGATGGCGGTCGAGCTCGTCAACGACGGGCCGGTGACGATCGTCCTCGAGGTCTAACCCCGGCTGAGGGCCAGCGCCGCAGTTTCTCGCCCGGCGCAGGAGGAGAAATCGGGCTCATCATCTTCGAGGAGGGTCGCTCATGATTGCTAGTCGAACTCGTCGGCCCAGCCCCGCACTGATCGTCGCCTCGATCGCGCTTCTGGTGGCGACCACCGGAACGGCCGTCGCGGCAACTCCCGTCGTGAAGCGCGCACTCTTCGCGAACAATGCGGGCAAGCTGCAAGGCAGGACGGCCGCGCAAGTCGCCGCGATGCCGGGTCCGGCGGGCAGCGCCCGCTCGCTCGTCGGGATTCAAGGGCGGGAGTTCTTCGCGCTCCCCGGCAGCGGGACGACCGAGTCGATCACCTGTGGCTCAGGCCGTGCTGTCGGGCTCCGCTGGGAGACGCTCGGAGGCGGTTGGGCGGTTCCGACGTCGATCCAGGAGACGTCCGAGACGACGTGGAGGGTCGAGTTTCTCAACCTCCGCGGCGACGGTCCGGCGCGCGGCACGGTGTACCTCGTGTGTCTCCGCTAGCCGAGCGGCGCGCCCTCGACATGTGACGTCGATCGACCTAAGCTCATTCGGCACAAAGGGCGAGGGAGGAAGGATGGTCGAGCTTGCAGGAGTCGCAACGGACCGCCGGCCGCTGCCATGGTGGTTGCAGGCGCTCTACGCCATCCTGCTCTCGTCCGCGCTGGCGCTCGTGACGTTGATCGTGGGGGAGGTCTACTACGCGTTCGCGGGTGCCGAGGCGACCTTCGCGCACGAACACGGCCTCTTCGGCCCGCTCTTCGACCTCGCCTGGATCGTCTTCCTGCCGACGACGTTCGCGACGCTCGTCGGGGCATTGGTGGCGTTGCCGCTCGGGCCGATCACGCACAGCGCCGCGTTGCGCAGGTACGCGTCTCGCGCGACCACGTACCTGGCGCTCGCGATCGGCGTTCTCGCCGTTCTCGCCGTGCTCCAGTCCTAGGATCGGAGCGCGTGCTGCTATTCTCCTGACACCACATTTCACTGGCTTCACGAAATGGGCGCGCGGCGCCCATTTTTGATGAAAGGGCTGCAAACTGGCCACCGTCCACGAAAAAGAGCGAACGCTCCAGCGCGAGATCGCGGGTCGCGTCGAGTCGGCGCTGCCCGAGGTCGAAGTGCTCGCCGTCGAGCTCGCGGGGCCGGAGCGGTTCACCGTCTTCATCGACCGTGTCGGCGGCAAGGTCGACCATGCGCTCTGCGAGCGCGTCACGAACGAGCTGCGCGACTATCTGCGCGACTACACGGTCGACGTCTCCTCGCCCGGCCTCCAGCGCCCGCTGCGCAAGCCCGAGCACTTCCGCACCGTCGTCGGACGCCGCGTCGCGCTGCGGACCGAATCGAGGAAGCGCCTGCGCGGCGAGGTCGTCGACGCCGGCGAGCAAGCCGTGACGCTGCAAACCGAAAACGAGTCCGTCCAGGTGCCTTACGGCGAGATCCTGCGCGGGAACCTGATCGACGAGAGGCAGGGATGAGCAGAGAGATCATCGAGGCTGTTCAAACGATCGAGCGCGAGAAGGGCATCGACGAGGGCACGCTCGTGACCGCGCTCGAGGACGCGCTGCTGGCCGCATACAAGAAGACCCCAGGCGCCGCCCGCCACGCGGTCGTCGAGCTCGACGACGAAGGCGAGTTCCGCGTCTTCTCGATCGACATCCCGAAGGACCTCGAGGAGCGCCTGCTCGAGGAGGCCCGCGAGCGCACGATCGACGAGCTCGAGCGGATCGAGGAGGAGACGGGCGAGCGTCAGCACACTCTGGTCACGGACGAGGACCTCGACCTCGACTGGGACCAGGTTCCCAACCATCAGATCCACCGCGAGGACGTCACCCCCGAGGACTTCGGGCGCATCGCCGCGCAGACGGCGAAGCAGGTGATCCTCCAGCGGATCCGCGAGGCCGAGCGGGCGATGATGTACGACGAGTACATCGACCGGGTCGGCGAGGTCGTCACCGGGATCGTGCAGCAGGCCGGCGATCGCAACAACGTGCTCGTCGACCTCGGCAAGGTGGAGTCGCTGCTGCCGCGTTCCGAGCAGGTCGACGGCGAGCGCTACGAGCAGGGCTCGCGGATCAAGGCCGTGATCACCGAGGTTCGCTCCGGGACGAAGGGCCCGCAGGTGATCCTCTCGCGCCGCGATCCCGAGCTGATCAAGACGCTGTTCGAGCTCGAGGTGCCCGAGATCGCCGACGGCCTCGTCGAGATCCGCGGCGTCGCCCGCGAGCCGGGCTACCGCTCGAAGATCGCCGTCGAGTCGCACGCCCAGGGCGTCGACCCGGTCGGCGCCTGCGTGGGCCCGCGTGGCTCACGCGTGCGCATGGTCGTCTCCGAGCTGCGCGGCGAGAAGATCGACATCATCCCCTGGAACCCCGAGCCGGCGCGGTTCGTCGCCAAGGCACTCTCGCCCGCTCGCGTCCGCGAGGTGTACCTCGACGACGAGGCGAAGGAGGCGACCGTCGTCGTGCCCGACGACCAGCTCGCGCTCGCGATCGGCAAGGAAGGCATGAACGCGCGGCTCGCCGCGCGGCTGACCGGTTGGAAGGTCGACATCCAGTCCGAACGGGAGTTCGCGGCGGCCGAGGCCGAGGCCGCATTCGGCGGGAGCGAGGAAGACGAGTTCTCCGGCCGCTGCGCCGCGATCCTGACGAACGGCAAGCGCTGCCCGAACGCCGCGCTCTCCGGGACGCGCTTCTGCGGCGTGCCCGCGCACCAGGAGCTCGCGAAGGTCGAGGCCACGACCGGTACGTACGCCCCGGGCTCGGTGCAGCCGGCGCCGCCCGAGGCGGAGGTCGAGGAGGGGGTCGAGCCCGACGCCGAGGCGAGCCCGCCCGAGGAGCCGGTCACCGAGCCGGCGCCCGTACCGCCGCCGACGATCCCGGATCCGATTCCGCCGCCCAGCGAGCCGGAGCCCGAGACCGGCCCGCCGGTCGAGCCGGTCGCCGAGGTCGCCGCCGAGCCCGAGGAGCGCGAGTCTGCGGCGTGACGCACATCCCGATCCGGACCTGCGCGGGCTGCGGACGCAAGGCGCCGCAGGTGGAGCTCGTGCGCTTCCGGGCGGAGCACGGCGAGCTCGTCCCCGGCAATGGTCCCGGCCGCTCGGTCTACACCTGTCGCCGACTGTCCTGCTTCGAGCGCGCCGGCTCGCGGCGCGCCTTCAACCGCACGCTGAAACGCACGGTCCGGGTCGATCGTGCGCTCTCCCGGCTCTACACTGACCCCTCGAATGGCGAACGCAAACGGACCGAACAGACCGAATAGGCCGCTGAGGCCGCGCCAGGGCGCGCCGGGCTCCGGACGCAAGCGCCGCGTCGTGATCGACAGCGGTGCCGGCCGCCCGCGCCAGGACTCCCGCCAGCGGCGGGACGACACGCCGCGGGTGCCGAAGCAGCCGCGCGAGGTCGTCCCGCAGACCGGGCCCGTGACCGTCGAGTCCGGCGTCACGGTCCAGAACCTCTCGCAGGCGCTCGGGGTCTCGGTCCCGAAGCTGATCACGATCCTGATGGCGCTCGGCGCCCCGAAGACGGTCACGCAGTCGCTCTCCGACGAGGAGGTCGAGCTGATCGCCGCCGAGGTCGGCCGCGAGATCAACATCAAGCACGCCGCCGACGAGGAGGAGATCCTCGAGGAGTTCGAGGACGCGCCCGGAGGACCTCGTCGACCGCCCACCGGTCGTGACGATCATGGGCCACGTCGACCACGGCAAGACCACGCTCCTCGATGCGATCCGGTCGGCGCGCGTCGTCGAGACGGAGGCCGGCGGGATCACCCAGCACATCGGCGCGTACCAGGTCGACCAGCAGGGCCGGAAGATCACCTTCATCGACACGCCGGGCCACGAGGCGTTCACGGAGATGCGCGCGCGCGGCGCAAAGGTCACCGACATCGCCGTGCTCGTCGTCGCCGCGGACGACGGCGTGATGCCGCAGACGCGCGAGTCGATCTCGCACGCGCGCGCGGCCGAGGTCCCGATCGTCGTCGCGGTCAACAAGATCGACCTGCCCGAGGCGAACATCGACCGGATCCGCGCCGACCTCGCGCAGGAAGGTCTCCAGCCGGAGGAGTGGGGCGGGACGACCCAGTTCTCCGAGGTCTCCGCGAAGCAGAAGCAGAACCTCGACGACCTGCTCGAGCGCGTCCTGCTCGTCGCGGACGCCGAGCTCGAGCTGAAGGCGAACCCGAGGGCCGAGGCCTCGGGCCCGATCATCGAGTCTCGACTCGACGTCGGGCGCGGGCCGGTCGCGACCATGCTCGTCCAGCGCGGGACCCTGCGCGTGGGCGACGCGGTCGTCGCGGGTGACGCGTGGGGGAAGGTGCGCGCGCTCTACAACTACCTGAGCGAGAAGATCAAGGAAGCCGGCCCCGGCGACCCGGTCGAGATCCTCGGCTTCGACCATCCGCCGCCCGCCGGCGAGCAGTGCCGCGTGGTCGAGAACGAGCGGGCTGCGCGCCAGCTCGCGCAGTCACGCGGGGAGCGGCTCCGGCGCGAGCAGCTCGCGCAGCGCTCGCAGCGCGGACCCACGCTCGAGAACCTCTTCGAGGCGATGCAGGAAGGTGCGGTCCAGGACCTCAACCTCGTGCTCAAGGGCGACGTGGTCGGTTCTGTCGAGGCCGCGGTCTCCGAGCTCTCGAAGATCCAGCACCCGGAAGTCCGCGTCAGCGTCATCCACCAGGGCGTCGGCGGGATCACCGAGGGCGACATCATGCTCGCGGCCGCATCCGAGGCGATGGTCGTCGGCTTCAACGTGCGCCCGAACGCGGAAGCGCGCCAGCTCGCCGACCGCGAGGGCGTCGAGATCCGCACCTACCGGGTGATCTACCAGCTGACCGAGGACATCGAGCAGGCGCTCGTCGGGATGCTGAAGCCCGTCGAGACCGAGGAGACGCTCGGCGAGGCGGAGGTGCGCGAGACGTTCCGGGCCTCCCGCGTCGGCACCATCGCCGGCTGCATGGTCACGAGCGGCGTGATCCGCCGCAACGCGCAGGTGCGCGTGATCCGCGACGGGACGGTCGTCTACGAGACGACGATCGACTCGCTCAAGCGCTTCCAGGACGACGCGCGCGAGGTCACCGAGGGCTTCGAGTGCGGCATCCACCTCGCGAACTACGACGACGTCAAGGTCGGAGACGTGCTCGAGGCGTACGAGACGCGCCAGATCGAGCGCACCGACCTCAGCGACGGCTCGGCGCCGACCGCGGCGTCCTAGACCTCTACGCCGCGCTGCGCCGTGCAGCAGACCTGCACGCACGACGAGTAGAACTCGCCCCGCGCGCCGAGCTCGCGCTGTTCGTCGGCCCACGCACGCGCCGCCTCTTCGCCGATCTCCGGGTGCGACGCGAGGTACTCCTCGACCGGGCCGAGGATCGCGACGCCGTATGCCTCCGGGTCGAACTCCGCGGTCGTGAACGCATGCCCCTCGACGCGCACGTCCTCGAACCCGGCGGCGCGCAGGAGCGGCGCGAACACGCGCGGGAGGGACGGGTGCGCGAGATGAGAGTCCCACGCGCGCAGCGCCTCGTTCATCCGTTCGGGCTCGCTTGCGTTCGCATCGAGAGCGTGGCCCAGTCGACGTCCCAGATCGTCAGGCGGCCGCCGGGTCGCAGCGCCCGCCGCAGCTCGCGGAGCGCGGCGGCGGTGTCGTCGACGTACTCGAGCACCTGAACCGAGAGCGCGGCGTCGAAGCTCCCGTCCTCGACCGGGAGCGACGTGGCGTCGCCCTCGAGCAGCGTCGACCTTCGGCAGCTGCGCCGCGCGGACCCGTGCGGCGGCCAGCATCGGCGCGCTTCGGTCGACGCCCGTGACCGCGCCGTCCCTCGCCGACGTCATCAGCGAGCTCGACGACGTAGAAGCCCGGGCCGCAGCCGACGTCGAGCACGCGCTCGCCCGGGCGGGCGGCGACCGCGTCGCGCACGAGCCGGCGCCGCCTGAGCACGTCGCGCGTGCTGTAGAGCGCCTCCAGCGTCGGAAGCAGGCTGTCGTCGAACTCGAGCTGTGCCATGCGAAACCGGGAGATCGCGCCCCGATAGCGTCCAAGTATGAACCGTGGCTACGTCGGAATTCTCTCGGTCGAGCTGCACTTCCCCGAGGCGGGCTCGCTGAAGGGCAAGCGCAAGTTCGTCAAGTCGGCCAAGGCGCAGCTCCAGCACCGGTTCGGCGCGTCGGTCGCCGAGGTCGACCACCACGAGCTCTGGCAGCGGGCGCGGCTGACGGTCGCGTGCGTCGCCCGGGAGCACGGCGAGGTCGAGACGCTGCTCGAGGAAGCGGTGCGCTACCTGGGCGGGCAGGAATACGAGCTCGTCTCCGTCGAGCGCGAGGTCGTGGTGCCCGGTGACTAGCTCGCGCATGCGCCGTGTGAACGAGTCGATCAAGGAGGTGCTCGGCACGGCGGTGCCCGAGCTCAAGGACCCGCGCATCGGGTTCGTGACGATCACCGGCGTCGAAACGTCCCCCGACCTGCGGCACGCGCGCGTGTTCGTGTCGGTCCTCGGCTCGGAGCAGAAGCGGCTCCGGAGCCTCAAGGGCCTCGACGCGGCGCACGGGATCCTCCAGGCGCGGCTCGCCCGCGAGCTGCGGATGAAGCGGACCCCGCAGCTGGCCTTCGAATACGATCCGACGGTCGAGCGCGGCGTTCGCATGACCCAGCTGATCGATGAGCTCGCCCCAGACGACCACGACCGAGACTGACCTGGCGCAGGTCGCGGAGGCGATCCGCGGCGCGCAGAAGTTCGTCGTCACGACGCACGAGAACCCGGACGGGGACGCGCTCGGCTCGACGCGAGCGATGACGCTCGCGCTCGGCCAGCTCGGCAAGGACGCGGTCATGTACCTGGCCGGGGAGGTGCCGCTGCCGGCCGAGTACGAGTTCATGAAGCTGCAGGAGCTCGGGCGCAAGCTGCCGCCGGACGCGCCAGAGCGCGTCCTGCTCGCCCTCGACTGCGCGAACGAGAGCCGCCTCGGCCCCGACCCCGAGGTGCTCCAGCAGTCGCCGCTCGTGATCGACATCGACCATCACCACGACAACACGCGGTTCGGCGATCTCAACCTGATCGACTCCACGGCCTCCTCGACCGGCGAGCTCCTCCGTGACGTCTTCCGCGAGCTCGACGTCACGCTCACCCCCGAGATCGCCGAGGCGCTCTACATCGCGCTCGTCACCGACACCGGACGCTTCCAGTACGCGAACACGACGCCCAAGTCCCTGCGGCTCGCTGCGGAGCTGGTCGAGGCCGGGGCCGACATCAACCGCGTCTTCCAGGGGGTCTACGAGAACGTCGAGTTCGCGAAGCTCAAGCTCCTGGCACGCGCGCTCGAGCGGGCGCAGGTCTACGAGGGCGGGCGCCTGGTGGTGTCGTACCTCCTCCGGGACGACTTTCGCGACGTCGGCGCGGTCGAGCCGTACGCGGAAGGGATCATCGACTACCTGCGCGGCGTCGAGGGCGCCGACATGTCGGTGCTGATCCGCGAGCCGCCGAGCCGGGGAGGGCCGACGCGCCGCGTCTCGCTGCGCGCGAGCCACGACGAGCTCGACGTCTCGGCGATCGCGCGCAAGTCCGACGGCGGCGGCCACCGGCAGGCGGCCGGGTTCTCGAGCGAGCAGTCGATCGAGGAGATCACGGAGTTCGTGCGCCGTGAGTTCGTCGAGGCGCAGAAGCGCGGCGCGTGAGCGGACGGAAGATCCCGCGGGCGCTCGAGCCTGCGGGGATCGTCCTGATCGACAAGCCGGCTGGGCGATCGTCCTTCGCGGCCGTGGCCGAGGTGCGCCGCCGCACCGGTGCCAGGACGGGTCATGCCGGGACGCTCGACCCGTTCGCGACGGGCCTGCTGATCGTGTTGTCCGGCGCGGCAACTAAGCTGGCCGGATCGTTCGTCAAGCTCGACAAGCGCTATCTCACCGACGTCGACCTGACCACGCTGACGTCGACCGGGGACCCCGAGGGGGAGGAGGTCGCGCGGCACGAACCGCCGGCCCGCGCCGAGCTCGAGGAGCGGCTCGAGCGCCTCCGCGGCGAGATCGAGCTGCCGATCCCGGCCGCGTCCGCGGTCAAGATCGGCGGTGAGCGCGCGTACCGCCTGCACCGGCGCGGCGTCGCCGTCGAGATGCCGTTGAGGCGCTCGCGGGTCGACGCGCTCGACGTCATCACGTATACGGGCGACACCGTCACGCTCGACCTGCGCGTCAGCTCCGGGACCTACGTCAGGTCGATCGCCGAGGCGCTCGGCGGCCATTGCCGGACGCTGCGGCGGACCGAGATCGGGCCGTTCTCGGTCGACGAAGCCGACCCTGAGCGGATCATCCCGTCCGACGAGGCGCTCGCGAGGCTCGCGTGAACGTCGTACGCGCTCCGGACGAGCTCGCCGTGGCTCCGCGGGCGGTCGCGGTTGGCACGTTCGACGGCGTCCACCTCGGTCATCGCCGCGTGCTCGAGACCGTGCTCGCGAGCGGCGCGAGGCCGACCGTTGTGACGTTCGACCCGCACCCGCGGACCGCGCTCGGCAACCGCGTCGAGCTGCTGACGACGCTCACGCGCCGGCTCGAGCTGCTCGAGCAGTGCGGGATCGAGGACGTGCTCGTGCTCGAGTTCGACGTCGAGTTCGCGCGCACGTCTGCGGAGGAGTTCGCGCAGCGGTACCTCCGCGCGATCGGGGTGCAGGTCGTCGCCGCCGGCGAGACGTTCCGCTTCGGCCACCGCCGGAGCGGCGACCTGGCGCTGCTCCGCGAGCTCGGGTTCGACGTGCGGCCGGTCGAGCTCTTCGGAGACGTCTCCTCGAGCGCGATCCGGGCGCACCTCGAGGCCGGGGAGGTCGAGCGCGCGGCGGCGCTGCTCGGCCGGCCCGCCGAGGTCGAGGGCGTCGTGGTCGGCGGGCACGCGCGCGGCGGCACGCTGGGCTTCCCGACGGCGAACCTTCGGCTCGAGCCGGACCTGCTCGTGCCTGCGTACGGGATCTACGCCGGCAGCGCACTCGGCCGGCGCGCCGCGATCTCGATCGGCGTCAACCCGCACTACGGCGGCGTCGAGCAGCGCGTGGAAGCGTTCCTGCTCGACTACGAGGGCGACCTCTACGGCGAGCGGCTCGTAGTCGAGCTGTGGCAGCGGCTACGAGACGAGCGTGCGTTCGCGAGCGAACGGGAGCTCGTCGACCAGATCGCGCAGGACGTCGAGCAGACACGGAACGCCGCGCGTCCGCCTTAGCGCTGAAAACCGTGAATACCAGTCCGCAAGATTTGTCCTCCGTCGGGGTCTGTTGCTGACATGGAAGGCAAGTCCGAGCACGGCCCTTCGCTCGCTGTCCTCGAAACGGTGCGCTGCTTGGAGTGCGGCACCGTCTACGCCAAGCCGGTTCGAGGAGGGACCATGCGCTCGAACCCGGGCTGCCCCGAGTGCGGTTACGTCGGCTGGCTGACCGAGCACATTCCGCTCAGGCCGTCACCCGCCCGGCCCCGCTCCGACGAGGGTCCCCGACCGGGCCGCTCCGCCCAATCGCGCTGACGCCGCCGAAGTAGTGGTGCCGGGCCTCCCAGCGCCGAACGTCGTACCCGGCCGCCTCGAGCCCGGTCTCCGCCTCGGCGGGCAAGCCCGGCTCGAGATGCACAGTCGAGCCGATCGGGTGGAGCCTCGGCCGCCCGACAGCGTCGCGAACGGGGAGCCCCTCGTCGAGCACGCCCGAGACGACCTGGACGAGCGCGGAACGCAGCCGCGTGCCGCCGGCCGAGCCGGCGACGAGCGCGAGCCCGTCGGCGTCGAACGCGAGCGTCGGAGCCATCATGCTCGCCATCCGCTCGCCCGGCACGAGCGGCCCGAGGAGCAGGTCGACCTCGCCGAGCATGCTGTTCAGGTGCAGGTCGAGGCCCGGGAGCCAGTCGCCCGAGCCGAGGCCGAGGCTCGTCGTCAGCGCGCAGGCGCCGCCGTCGGCGTCGACCACCGCGAGGGTCGTCGTGTGCCCGTCGCCGACCGGCGCGCCGAGCGCGCGCGTGAGGGCGACGGCCCGCTCGGCAGGGTTCGCGTCGCGGAGCGTCGGGAGCTGCGTCAGCACGTGCAGCGGGTCGAACACGCTCACGCGGCCGCGCAGCGCGTGGCCCGCGTAGTCCGCGCGGGAGGCCGCGTGGAACCGAGCCTCGTACGCCTCGAGATCGGCGCGGGTGACGAGACCGCCGCGCTCCTCCATCAGCGCGAGCAGCGCCTCCGCGAGCGTGCCGCCGTACGCGCTCGACGCCCCCTCGCGCGCGACGACCTCGAGCGCCACGACGAGCCCCGGCTGCCGCAGGATCTCGTTCACCTCGAGCAGCGTGCCGCCCGGGGAGTAGATCCGCCCGCCCTCGCGCATCGTCATCACCCGCTCGAGCATCCGCAGGCAGGCGACCTGCGCGGGCGGCATCGGCACGCCGTCGACGGCGAGCCTCAGGGCGGGCGCGACGAGACGCTCCCACGGCAGCCTGCCGTGGCGCTCCCAGAGCGCGTGCAAGCCGGCCGGGACGCCGGGCACGCCGCAGGTCGCGATCCCGATCGCGTAGTGGACGAGCTCGTTGCCGAACGGGACCTCGAGCCGCACGAGCTCCGGCTCGCGGGGCGTTGCGCCCAGGCCCGGCACCGCGACGAAGAAGTCGAGGGTCTCCAGCGAGTCGACGTCGGCGCCCGGCTCGCAATAGATCGCGTGCCCGCCGCCGAGCAGCCCCGTCATCAGCGTCTCGGCGACGCACGACGCCAGGCAGGCGGCGACGGCCGCGTCGGCCGCAGTGCCTCCCGCCTCGAGGATCTCGATGCCCGCGTCGACTGTGGCCGGATGACCGGCGGCAACGCCAGCTCTCATCCTCCGCTACCCTATTTGCCGTCCGCGGCCTCGGTCGTGCGCGCAGCTTCCGCGCGGCGCACTGGGACCGCGGAGTCGTCTACAGGGAGGTCAGCAGTGGCATTGACCAAGGAAGCGAAGCAGGACCTGATCGAGAAGTTCGGCGCGGGGGCGAGCGACACGGGCTCGACGCGCGTGCAGGTCGCGATGCTGACCGAGCGGATCAACCAGCTCACCGAGCATCTGCGCACGCATTCGCACGACCATCATTCGCGGCGCGGCCTGCTCAAGCTGGTCGGCCGCAGGCGCCGGTTTCTCAACTACATGCAGCGGACGGACCTCGAGGGGTACCGCGCGCTGATCAAGGAGTTGGGCCTGAGGCGCTAGGCCGAATGAGAACCGGAGGGTGGAAGTTTGAGCGAGCGCTGTGCGGGGCGCTGACTCAAACCTCCACCTTCCTCGAAGATGGAGGTACGAACAAGTGAGTATGTTGGCTGAGCGCGTCGCAACCGTGACGGTCACGGTCGGCGACGCCGAGATCACGTTCGAGAGCGGGAAGTTGGCCAAGCAGGCCGACGGGTCCGTGCTCGTCCGTTCGGGCGACACGATGATCCTCGCCACCGCGGTCGGACGGGCGGAGCCGCGCGAGGGCGCGGACTTCTTCCCGCTGACGGTGGACGTCGAGGAGCGCATGTACGCCGCCGGCAAGATCCCGGGCGGCTTCTTCAAGCGCGAGGGACGCCCCAGTGAGCGCGCGATCCTGACCGCGCGCATGATCGACCGCCCGGTCCGGCCGCTCTGGCCGAAGGGCTACAAGAACGAGGTGCAGGTGATCGCGACGGTCCTCTCGGCCGACCTGGTCAACCCGCACGACATCCTCTGCATCAACGGCGCGTCCGCGGCGCTGATGCTCTCGTCGCTGCCGTTCCTCGGCCCGGTCGGGGCGGTGCGCATCGGGAGGATCGACGGGAACCTCGTCGTCAACCCGAGCCTGCGCGACGTCGAGGACAGCTCGACGCTCGACCTGATCGTCGTCGGCACGAAGGACGGCCTGACGATGATCGAGGCCGGCGGGGAAGAGATCCCGGAAGAGGAGATGCTCGAGGCGTTCGAGCTCGCCCACCGCGAGATCGTCAAGCTCTGCGAGGCGCAGGAGGACCTGCGCCGCCAGGCGGGGAAGACGAAGATCCTCGACCCCGAGGTGACCCAGGAGCTCGAGCAGCATGCCGACCGGATCCGCCAGCGGATCGAGGAGGCAGGGCTGCGCGAGGCCGGCGCCGCCGTCGACGAGCTCGTCGAGGAGCTGTGCGCGCCGCTCTCGATGGACTCGACGGAGGACGACATCGTCCGGCGGACGCAGGTGAAGGCGAGCCTGGCGCTGATTCTCGAGCGCGTCCGGCTCGACACGGTCGCGCAGCACGTCCGCGAGCAGTTCGAGGACGACCTGCGCATGTTGACCGAGGCGGAGCAGGACTCGAAGGAGCTGAAGTCGGCCAAGCGCCACCTGCTCTTCGACCGGATCGAGGAAGGCCTCGAGCTTCCCTTCCCGGTCGGCCCGGCGACGGTCGACGGTGACGCGCCCCAGGTCAAGGACGGCCTCACGCGCCAGTTCGTCAAGCGCGCGGCCGAGACGGTCTACAAGGAGCTCGTCCGCCGCAAGATCGCGGTCGACAAGCGCCGCCCGGACGGTCGCGACGCCGAGGAGATCCGGCCGATCGAGTGCGAGGTGTCGATCAGCCCGCGCACGCACGGCTCGGCCCTCTTCACCCGCGGCCAGACGCAGATCATGAGCCTGCTCACGCTCGGCACCGCGAAGGAGGGTCAGAAGATCGACGACCTCTCCCTCGAGCAGGAGCGCCGCTACATGCACCACTACAACTTCCCGCCCTACTCGGTCGGGGAGACGGGCTTCATGCGCGGGCCGAAGCGGCGCGACATCGGCCACGGTGCGCTCGCGCAGCGCGCGCTCGAGGCCGTGATCCCGAGTGCGGAGGAGTTCCCGTACACGATCCGGATCGTCTCGGAGACACTCGAGTCGAACGGCTCGTCCTCGATGGGCTCGGTCTGCGGCTCGACGCTCTCGCTGATGGACGCCGGCGTGCCGATCAAGGCGCCCGTGTCGGGCATCGCGATGGGCCTCGTCAAGGAGGGCGACGACTACGTGATCCTGACGGACATCCAGGGGGCGGAGGACCACCTCGGCGACATGGACTTCAAGATCGCCGGGTCCCGCAACGGGATCACCGCGCTCCAGATGGACATCAAGATCACGGGCGTCACGCAGCAGATCATGCGCGACGCGCTCGAGCAGGCGAAGCGGGCCCGCGACTTCATCCTCGAGCGGATGGGCGAGGCGCTGCCGGCGCCGCGCGAGGAGCTCGCCGGCCACGCGCCGCGGATCTCGACGGTCAAGATCAACCCCGAGTACATCGGGATGGTGATCGGCAAGGGCGGCGAGACGATCCGGTCGCTCGAGTCCGACTTCGAGGTCCAGATCGACATCGAGGAGGACGGCACGATCCTGATCTACGCGACCGAGGGCGACAAGGCCGACGCGGCGATCGCCGCGATCACGGCCCTGACCAAGGACCCCGAGCCCGGCGACCAGTACACGGGCAAGGTCGTGAAGACGACCGACTTCGGCGCGTTCGTCGAGCTGAAGAAGGGCACCGACGGTCTGCTCCACGTCTCGAACGTCGGCCCGGGCCGGGTCGCGCACATCGAGGACGTGATCTCACGCGGCGACGTCCTCGACGTGGTCGTGCAGGAGGTCGACCGCGAGCGCGGCCGGATCGGGCTCAAGCTCGTCGCGAAGCACGAGAACGGCTCGCTCGTCCAGCCCGAGGAGCTGATCGAGCGCGCGAAGGACGCGCCCCCGCGCGAGCCGCGCGAGGAGCGTCCGCGCGGCGACCGCGACCGGCGCGGCGGACGCGGCGGCGGCCGGGGCGGCCGCGACCGCGGCTAGGGCTAGGAGATCGGCGCTGGGGGAACCTCCCGGTTCCCCCAGACCCCCTCCACTGGTCCGCTTTGCGGACAGGCGCCTTCGGCGCCGGGCGCCGCAAGGCGCCCTCTCTCGTTTAGCTCACGCGCTGACGATCAGAACCGGCGTGCCGTGGCGGACGCGGTTGAAGAGCCACTCCGCGTCGGCGATGTGCATCCGGATGCAGCCGTGCGAGGCCGAGTAGCCGATCGAGGCCGCGTCGGGGGTGCCGTGGATGCCGACGCCCCAGGCTGACAGGCCCATCCAGCGTGTGCCGAGCGGGTTCCCCGGGCCGGGCGGGACGGGCTTCAGCCCCTTGGCCCAGTCCGAGTCGGGCGGGTACCACCACGGGTTGTACTGCTTGTCGACGATCGAGAACCAGCCGATCGGCGTCGGGTACTCCGCCTGCCCGGTCGCGACGCCGAGCCGGCGGACGAGGCGCCGCCCCTCGTACAGGTAGAGCCCCTTCGACTCGCGCCGGATCACCACGATCGGGCCGACGTCGCGGCTGGTGATGCCCGGCTGCACCACCCGGAAGACGGGACGGACGGGCTCGCGGCTCGTGCTCTGCACCACAGCCCGGATTCCGTCGGCGGTCGCCGCCCGGTCGAGCCGCCGGCCCGCGACCTCGGACGCGATCAGCGGCTGGAGCTTCCGATCGAGCCCGACCAGACGCGCGTTCCGCGGCGCCTGCGCGAACGTGCGGTCGAGGTACGCGACATAGCGGGCGAGCTCACGACGGCCGGCGGCGGCGTCCACTTCGACCTCTGCGCCGACCGGCGCGTGCAGCGCCGCCGCGACCGAGTCGTCGACGGCAGCGGCCACGCCGAGCTGCGAGGACGTCGCCTTCCACGACCGCCTGCCGAGCTCGAACCGAACGGGCGCCTCGACCGCCTCCCGCACGAGCTCGCGCGTCTCCTCGGAGGTGAAGCCACCGACCGGGAGGCCGCTGACGCTGACGCCGACCGGCACGCGCGAGAACTGCCCGGCCGACGGAGCGGCGACGCCCGAGACCGAAACCGCTGCCATCAGCGCGAGGAGAAAGACCCCGAGACGGCGAAAGGCACGCATGTGCGGGGGATTTTGTCCCCCTACTGGCGCTTTTGTCCACTCTCCGACTGCCGAGTACGATCGCCCGGTGCAGAAGTACGTCCTCTCAGAGCTCGATTCGGGCGAACGTGTGATCTCCGAGCGCGTCCCGTCGGTGCGCTCGGTGGCGCTCGGGTTCTGGATCGGGGCGGGCTCGCGGGACGAAACCGAGGCGAAAGCTGGTGTCTCCCACTTCATCGAGCACCTCCTCTTCAAGGGCTCTCAGCGCTACAGCGCGCAGGAGATCGCCGAGCTCTTCGACGGGCTCGGGGGCGAGCTGAACGCGGCCACCTCGCGCGAGCACACCGTCGTCTACGCGCGCGTCCCCGACAAGCACCTCGAGACTGCTGTCGACCTGATGAGCGACATGGTCTTCGCGCCGAAGTTCGAGGACGTGGACTCCGAGCGGGAGGTCGTGGTCGAGGAGATCGCGATGTACGAGGACACACCGCAAGAGCTGGTGCACGACCTCTTCTCCCAGGCGGTGTTCGGCTCGCACGCGCTCGGGCGGCCGGTCATCGGCACGCGCGAGGTGATCTCGACGATCCCGAAGCGCTCGATCAGCGCGTACCACCGCTCGATGTACACGCCCGGGAACGTGGTCATCTCGGCGGCGGGCAACCTCCAGCACGACCGCTTCGTGCGGCTACTCGAACAGGCCCAGCGGGGCGCAGCGACGAAGGGCGCGAAGGTGCGGCCGCCGCTCGTCAAGGTGCCGCCCGCGGGCGTGCGCTTCCAGCGCAAGAACACCGAGCAGTACCACGTCTGCGTCGGCGCCCCCGGGATCTCCCGCTCCGACCGGCGCCGCTTCGCGGCGTCGCTCCTCGACGGGATCCTCGGCGGCTCCGCGTCGTCGCGGCTCTTCCAGGAGATCCGCGAGAAGCGGGGGATGGCCTACGCCGTCTACAGCTTCGGCGCGCAGTACTCCGACACGGGCCTGTTCGGCGTCTACGTGGGCACGCGTGAGGAGAACCTCGCCCCGTGCCTCGAGATCGTCGCGGAGCAGATCGCGGACGTCGCCGCGGGCAACCTCCGGCCGAAGGAGCTGGAGCGCGCCAAGGAGAACCTCAAGGGACGGATCACACTCTCGATGGAGTCGACCGCGAACCGGATGAGCCGGCTCGGGAAGTCGCTGATCACCGACACCGAGCTGCTCTCGTTCGACCGGATCATCGCCGAGATCGACGCGGTCGAGCCCGAGGGAGTCTCGGAGCTCGCGTCGGTGCTGCTCGCGCCCGAGCGGCTGTCGGCCTCCGGGATCGGGCCGGGGGAGTCGCGCTTCAAGCGCGCGCTCGGCCGTCTGCACCCCGGGCTCCGCGCGCTCGCCGCGGCGTGAAGGTCGCGCTCAACGGGGCGGGCGGGAAGGTCGGGTCCGTTCTTGCACCCGCGCTCGAGGCGGCCGGGCACGAGCTGACCGCGCTCGAGGGTGCCGAGGCGATGGTCGACTTCACCGCGCCCGCCGCGGTCGAGGAGAACGTGCGCCTCGCGCTCGAGGCGGGCGTACCGTGCGTCGTCGGGACGACCGGCGCCGACCTCGCACCGCTCGGCGAGCTCGCGGCGGCGCGCGGATTGCCGCTCTTCCACGCGCCGAACTTCGCGCTCGGAGCGGTGCTGATGATGCGCTTCGCCGCCGAGGCGGCGAAGGTGCTCCCGAACGCCGAGATCGTCGAGCTGCACGCCGACACGAAGCGCGACGCGCCGTCCGGCACGGCGAAGGCGACCGCCGCGCTGCTCGGCGGGGACGTGCCGGTCCACTCCGTTCGCCTGCCCGGTCTCGTCGCCCACCAGGAGGTGATCCTGGGCGGCCTGGGGCAGACGCTGACGATTCGCCACGACACGACCTCGCGCGAGGCGTTCGTCCCCGGGGTCCTGCTCGCGCTCGAGCAGCTGTCCACGCTGCCGCCGGGGCTGACCGTGGGGCTCGATGCACTCCTCGACTAGGACGAACCGCCTGCTCGCGGCGGCGACGCCGGTCGGCGCCGCGCTCGTCAGCGTCGGGACGGCCGTCCTGGTCGCGGCCGCCGACGAGCCGATCGCGGCGATCGCGGCGATCCTGGCGGGCATCTTGATCGTCGTCGTGGGCATGGCGGGCGTCCACGGGCTGATCGCGGACCGCTACGGCGGGATCGGCTACGCGGGCTTCCTCGTCACGCAGGTCGCGCTCGTCTCGATCTTCCTGCCTCTCAAGGGACTCGGCTACCTCGTCCTCATTCCGGCCGGCGCGCTGCTGAGCTGGGCCCTCGTGCGCATGGACCCGCCGCTGCGCGGCCCCGCGCTCGCCGTGATCGCGGTGTGGCCGGCAGCCGCGCTCCTCGACGCGCTCACGCCGCTCGAGTTCGCCGAGGCGCTCGCGCTCGTGTTCGTGCTGCCCTACGCGTGGCTCGCGCTCGCGGCGCGGAGCCTGCCCGTCGCGGTGCCGGAGTAGAATCGCCGCGTGCTCGGTGAGGTCCTCACCGCCGCGGTCACGCCCCTCGACTCGCGCGGCGCAGTCGACTCCGGCAAGTTCCGCGAGCTCTGCCGCTTCCTCGTCGAGAACGGCTCGGACGGCGTCGTCGTCGCGGGCACGACAGGCGAGTCGCCGACGCTCTCGGACGAGGAGCGCCAAACCCTCTTCGCGGCCGCCGTCGACGAGCTGAAGGGGGAGGCGACCGTCGTCGCGGGCACCGGGACGTACTCGACGGCGCACTCGGTGCACCTGACCGAGCAGGCGCACGAGCTCGGCGTCGACGCGTTCCTCGTCGTGACGCCGTACTACAACAAGCCGCCGCCGCGCGGGATCGTCGAGCACTTCAAGACGATCGCGCAGACGACCGACAAGCCGATCGTCGTCTACAACATCCCCTCTCGGGTGGCGCTCAACATCGAGCCCGAGACGATCGCCGAGCTTGCCGAGATCCCGAACGTCGTCGCGGTGAAGCAGGCGAACGACGACCTCGAGCAGGCGCGGCGGATCGTCGAGCTCGGCCTCGACCTCTACGCCGGCGACGACAACCTCGTCCAGCCGTTCCTCGAGCTCGGCGCCCGCGGCGGCGTCTGCGTCCACACGCACGTGGTCGGGCCGCGCGTGAAGGAGCAGGTGCGCCTCGCCCGCGGCGGCGACCTCGAGGGCGCCCGCGCGGTCGACCGTGAGCTCCAGGCGGCCTACGACCTGCTCAAGGTCGTCACCAACCCGATCGCGATCAAGTGCGCGCTCAACTTGCTCGGCCACGACGTCGGCGGCCTGCGGCTCCCGCTCGTCGAGGCGAACGAGGACGAGCGCGAGCGCGTCCGCGCCTGCCTGGAGCGCCTGCGGCTCCTCGAGCCGGCGCGCGTGTAGGAGCGCCCCGCCTAGACTCAGACGATGGAACCGGTGCGGATCATCCCGCTCGGCGGTCTCGGCGAGGTGGGGAAGAACATGACCGTCTACGAGTGCCGCGGCGAGGCGGTCGTCGTCGACGCGGGGCTCGCGTTCCCGCGCGACGAGCACCTCGGCGTCGACCTCGTGCTCCCGGATTTCGACTACCTCCGCAGCGTGAAGGTGCGCGCAATCGTGCTCACGCACGGGCACGAGGACCACGTCGGCGCGCTCCCGTACGTGCTCCGCGAGATCCGCGTCGAGCGCGTCCTCGCGACGCGGCTGACGCTGGGCCTGATCAAGTCGAAGCTCGACGAGCACGGGCTGCTGAACAAGGCGGAGCTCGACGAGATCGAGCCGGGGCGGCAGGTCGAGATCGGGCCCTTCCGGCTCGACTTCGTCCGGATGGCGCACTCGATCCCGGACAACGTCGCGGTCGTCCTGGAGACCCCGGCGGGCCTGATCGTGCAGACGAGCGACTACAAGCTCGACCACACGCCGGTCGACGGGATGCGCACCGACGTCGGCAAGCTCGCGGAGCTCGGCAACCGCGGCGTCGACCTCGTCCTCGGCGACTCGACGAACGCCGAGCGGCCGGGCTTCACGCAGTCCGAGCGGATCGTCGGGGAGGCGTTCCGGCAGATCTTCCCGCTACGCCGCGGGCGCATCTTCGTCACGTCGTTCGCCTCGAACGTGCATCGCGTCCAGCAGGCGATCGACGTCGCGCTGCAGAGCGGGCGCAAGGTGGCGATCGTCGGCCGCTCGATGCGCAAGAACGCGAACATCGCGCGCAACCTCGGCTACCTGGACGTGCCGGAGGGCGCGATCCTGAAGCCGCAGGAGCTCGAGGCGCTGCCGCCCGACAAGCAGCTGATTCTCACGACGGGAAGCCAGGGCGAGCCGATGTCGGCGCTGACCCGGATCGCGTACGACGACCACCCTGCGGTCAAGGTCGAGCGCGGCGACACCGTGATCATCTCGGCGAAGCCCGTGCCGGGGAACGAGCTCCGCGTGCACGACTCGATCAACCGGCTCGCGAAGATCGGCGCCGAGGTCCTGCACCAGGAGATCGCGCCGGTGCACGTCTCCGGTCACGCGTGCGAGGAGGAGATCCGCACGATCCTCGGCCTGCTGCGGCCGAAGGCGGTGATGCCGGTGCACGGCGAGTTCCGGATGCTGGCCGCGCACGCGCGGCTCGCACGCGACGCCGGCGTCCCGGCCAACGCGATCGTCCTCGCCGAGAACGGCTCGGTGGTCGAGCTCTCGCGCGAGGGCGTGCGCGAGACGGGCAAGGTCGAGGCGGGGATCACGTTCGTCGACGGGCTCAGCGTGGGGGACATCAGCGACGTCGCCCTTCGCGACCGCCGGCGCCTCTCGGAGGACGGCGTCCTGATCATCGTCGCGACGGTGAACGGCGACGCCGAGTCCGCGCGGCCCGAGCTGATCGCGCGCGGCTTTCCCGAAACGGAGCCCGTGCTGGAGGAGACCCGCGACGAGGTTGCCCGCGTGCTGCGCGAGCTGCTCGACAACGACACGGCCGAGATCAAGCTGATGCAGGAGCACCTGCACGACGCGGTCGGCCAGCTGATCTACGACCGGACCGGTCGACGGCCCTTGATCCTCCCCGTGGTGGTCGAGGTTTGAGCGTCGTCGCGCGTAGGCCCGATTGGGCGGACGTGCTCGCGGAGCATGCTGCGACGACGCGGACGGCGCAGCGGCTGATCCGCCAGCTGGCCGCCTCGGAGGTCGCCGGGCTCGCCTTCTGCCGCCTGCTCGAGCGCTGGGCTCGGGGCGAGGCCGACCCGTGCACGCCCGGTCGGCGTGAGGCCGCGCTCCAGCGCGCCGCCGAGCGCGTGGAGACCGCGGTCACCGGGCTCGAGGAGCCGCTGGGGCGCTACCTGCTCGAGCTGGAGCCGGAGCAGGCCGAAGGGCGTTCGTGGTACGCCGAGCCGACGCATGCGGAGCTGCTCGACTGGACGCCGGTGCTCCAGCGGGCGGGGGTGCACGCGTCGCCGGCACGGGTCGCGCACGTCTACCTCGAGCTCGCCGTGCTGGTGCGGGCGCTCGAGGGGCTCGCCAGCGCGGCGCGGATCGGCATCGACGTCGACCGCTCGGCCCTCTGGGCGGGGCTGTTCGACCTGCGCGAGAACCTGCTCGGGGGCGCGCTCGACGACCTGCGCGCGCTCGCCGCCTGAGAGGAGCTTCGGCCCCGAGCGCGAATCCGCGCCCATGGCGCGCAAGAAGCGCAAGAGTCCGCTGCGCCCGCGCATCCCTTCGCGGGTGAAGAAGCGCAAGGCGAAGAAGCAGCGCGGCCACCACCATCCCGAGCTCTGGGGGCTCGCGCTCACGGCCGTGGGGATCTTCCTCGCGACGCTCTTCTGGTTCGGGTGGGACGGGGGCGTCGCCGGAAGCGCGATCGAAGACGCCTTCCTGGCCGTGATCGGCAGCGCGTCGTACGTGCTGCCGGCGGCACTGATGCTGCTCGGCACGCTGATGATCGCGCGCAGCGAGCTCGTCGACGTCCGCCCGTTCCGCACGGGGCTCGTCCTGCTCTTCGTCGGGCTGTTGATCGCGCTCGGGAGCGAGCACGGGGGCTACGTCGGCCAGGCGCTCGACGCCGTGTTGGGAACGCTGCTCGGCTCGACGGGTGTCGCGATCGTCGGCGTGATGACGGTCGTCGTCGGCGCGCTGCTGCTCTCGGGTGCGTCGCTCGGCGCGCTCGTGCGCCGCTCCGGGCACGCCGTCCGCACCGTCGCGCAGCGCCGGCAGCCCGCCGCCGGCCCGGCGCTTGTAACACAGAGCCACAAGCCTGCCCCGCCGGCCCGGCACGACCCCCCGATCGACGCCGTCCACGACTTCCCGGACATCGTCGGGGAGGCGCCGCCGCTCGTCGCGCAGATGGACGAGCCCGAGGCCTGGCCCGAGACGCCGTTCGAGGACACGCTCGAGTCGCACGACGAGTACGAGCTCCCGGATCGCACCCTCCTGCGCACGTCGCCGCCGGCCAAGGGCCCGGCGAAGTCGGACGCGCGCATCGCCGAGGCGCTCGTGCAGACGCTCGCGAACTTCGGCGTCGACGCGACGATCGTCGGCCAGATCTCCGGCCCGCGCGTCACGCGCTACGAGCTCCAGCTCGCGCCGGGGACGAAGGTCGCGAAGGTCGCCGCGCTGAAGGACGACCTCAGCTACGCGCTCGCGACGACGGAGATCCGGATCCTCGCGCCGATCCCGGGGAAGCAGGCGGTCGGCGTCGAGGTCCCCAACCTCAGCCCGAACATCGTCACGCTCGGCGACATCTTCGACGACCTGCCCGCCACCGCGAGCCCGCTCTCGGTCTGGCTCGGCAAGGACATCTCGGGCAACGCCGTCTGGACCGACCTCGCCCGAATGCCGCACATCCTGATCGCCGGCACGACCGGCTCGGGCAAGTCGGGCTGCATCAACACCGTCCTCACCTCGATCCTGCTGCGCGCGACGCCTGACGACGTGCGCATGATCCTGATCGACCCGAAGCGAATCGAGCTCGGCTTCTACGAGTCGATCCCGCACCTGCTCACGCCGGTCGTGTCGAGCCCGAAGCAGGCCGCGGTCGCACTGACGAACGTCGTCGCGGAGATGGAGCGCCGCTACGAGAAGCTCAGCATCGTCCGGGCGCGCAACCTTCCCGAGGCGAACCGGGCGCTGCGCTCGCGCGGCGAGCAGCCGCTGCCGTACCTGCTCGTCGTGATCGACGAGCTCGCCGACCTGATGATGATCAGCCCACAGGAGGTCGAGGACGCCGTCATCCGCCTCGCCCAGAAGTCGCGCGCGGTCGGGATCCACCTCCTGCTCGCGACGCAGCGCCCGTCCGTCGACGTGATCACGGGGATGATCAAGGCGAACGTCCCCTCGCGGATCGCCTTCGCGGTCTCCAGTCAGACCGACTCGCGCGTGATCCTCGACGCCGGCGGCGCCGAGAGCCTGCTCGGCCAGGGCGACATGCTCTTCAAGCCCCTCGGCACCTCGCGCCTGCAGCGGCTCCAGGGCGCCTACGTGACCGAGGAGGAGGTCGCGCTGATCGTCGACCAGTGCCGTGTCCAGCGCGAGCAGGAGCTGGACGAGTCCCTGCTCGAGGCCCACGACGTCCAGGTCGAGGCCGACGGCGACGACGAGTTCGACCCCGACGAGGACCCGCTGCTCGACCGCGCGATCGAGATCGTCGTCCAGGCCCAGACCGCCTCGACGAGCCTCCTCCAGCGCCGTCTGCGCGTCGGCTACACGCGCGCGGGGCGGCTGATCGACATGCTGGAGCGGCGCGGGATCATCTCCGGCTACGAGGGCTCCAAGCCCCGTCGCGTCCTCGTCGGCGAGGGCGATCTCCAGCGGCTGACCGTCGCGGACTAACCACCCGGCCAGGACGGAGTCTCAACTAGGCACTGGGTCCAGAAGGGTTTAGCATCGGCGTGCCCTGACCCGGGCCCCGCACATCACTGGAAGTCAAGGAGGAGTTCGTTGAGCAAGAAGCGTTTCGTGCCGCTTGCGGTCGCGGTCGTCCTCGTCGCGGTGTTCGCGGCGACATTCGGCGGCACCAGCTCGGCAAGTCACCAAGCCACACCCATCAGAGTCGGGCTCGTGTCCGACGTCGGGCGGTTCAACGACAAGTCGTTCAACCAGTCCGCACTCGAAGGGCTGCGCCGCGCGCAGCGGGTGCTCAAGGTCCAGGGCCGCGCAGTCGAGTCCAGGGCCGCGAGCGACTACATCGCGAACCTCTCGAACCTCGCGCGTCAGGGCTACAGCCCGACGATCGGCGTCGGGTTCCTGCTCGCCGAATCGGTCAACACCGTCGCGCGGCAGTTCCCGACCAGGCGGTTCGCGATCATCGACTACTCGGTCAAGGCTCCGCCGTTCACGGACGCGTCGAAGAACGTCGCGACGCCGCGCAACGTCCGCGGCCTGACGTTCAACACGAACGAGAACAGCTACATGATCGGCTGTCTCGCGGCGCTGATGGCGCGGCGCGGGGGCAGCAACACGATCAGCGCCGTGGGCGGCCTCGCGCTCCCGTCGGTGAACATCTTCATCGCCGGCTATCGCGCGGGCGCTCGGCGTTGCGTCGCCGGGACGAACGTCCTGATCGCGTACTCGCAGGACTTCGTCGACCAGGCGAAGTGCAAGGAGATCGCGCTCGGCCAGATCGCGCAGGGCTCGAGGGTCGTCTTCCAGGTCGCGGGCGGCTGCGGCCTCGGGGCGCTCGACGCCGCGCGCGAGCGCGGTGTGTGGGGCGTCGGCGTCGACAAGGACCAGAAGGTTCTCGGCCGGCACATCCTCACGAGCGCCGTCAAGCGCGTCGACGAGTCCGTCTACCTGACCGCGCGGTCCTCGAAGGCCGGCACGTTCCGGGGCGGCGTGGACGCGGTCTTCAACCTCAGGAACAAGGGCGTCGCGATCGGACGGATCGACGCGCGCGTCCCGAGGGCGTTCGTCAGGACGATGAACGCGCTCAGGCCCCTGATCATCAGCGGCCGGATCAAGCCGCCGAAGACCCTGTAACCGAAGCTCAACGCAGCCGAAACCGGAGGGCGGGATAATCCCGCCCTCCGCGCGTTTTCGACCCAGGAGGGGACGGATGAGAGAGAGACGCTGGCTGCTGTTCCTGCTCGCGCTCGTTCTGCTCGTGCCTGCCGGCTGCGGCGGCGACGACGACGGGAAGGCGCCGGTGCGACGACGACCGAGACCCAGGCAGAAGCCGTCACAGCCGGGCTCGTCAGCGACGTCGGCCGGTTCAACGACAAGTCGTTCAACCAGTCGGCACTCGAGGGGCTGAACAAGGCCAAGGCCGAGCTCGGCGCCGAGACGCGCGCGATCGAGTCGCGTGCGGCGGGCGACTACGTGCCGAACCTGTCCACGCTCGCGCGCCAGGGGTTCGACGTCTCGATCGGCGTCGGCTTCCTGCTCGCGGAAGGCGTCAACACGGTCGCACGGCAGTTCCCGGACAGTCAACTTCGCGATCATCGACTACTCGGTCATGGCTCCGCCGTTCACCGACGCGGAGAAGATGGTCGAGACGCCCGACAACGTCGTCGGACTGACGTTCGCGACCAACGAGAACAGCTACCTGATCGGCTGCATGGCGGCGCATGATGGTCCAGAAGCAGGGCGGCGACCAGGTGATCTCGGCGGTCGGCGGGCTCGATCATCCCGACGGTGAGCATCTTCATCGCCGGCTACCGGGACGGCGCGAAGGCCTGCAACCCCGACATCGACGTCCTGATCGGGTTCTCGCAGGACTTCGTCGACCAGGCGAAGTGCAAGGAGATCGCGCTCAGCCAGATCGCGAAGGGCTCGCAGGTCGTGTTCCAGGTCGCCGGCGGCTGCGGCCTCGGCGCGCTCGACGCGGCGAAGGAGAAGGGCAAGTGGGGCGTCGGCGTCGACCGCGACCAGTCCGACCTCGGCGCGCACATCCTCACCAGCGCGGTCAAGCGGGTCGACACGTCGGTCTTCGAGACGGTGAAGGCGGCCCAGGAGGGCACCCTCAAGCCCGGCACGGACGCGCTCTTCAACCTCGAGAACGACGGCGTCGCAGTGGGAACGACGTCCGACAAGGTCACGCAGGACATCCTCGACAAGGTCGAGGAGCTGAAGCAGCAGATCATCGACGGCGAGATCAAGCCGGCGTCGACGCTGTAGTCGGCTCGTCGGACGGGGCGGGGTCGTGCGACCCCGCCCCGTCAGCGTTAGGATCGCCCGCGGTGGACGAGACCCCCGTCCTCGAGATGCGCGGCATCACCAAGCGCTTCCCCGGCATCGTCGCGAACGACTCGGTCGACTTCGACCTGCGGCGCGGCGAGGTGCACGCGCTGCTCGGCGAGAACGGCGCCGGCAAGTCGACGCTGATGAACATCCTCTACGGGCTCTACACGCCGGACGAGGGGGAGATCCGGATCCGCGGCGAGAAGGTCGTCATGCACTCGCCGGGGGACGCGATCGAGCAGGGGATCGGGATGGTGCACCAGCACTTCATGCTGATCCCGGTGATGACGGTCACGGAGAACATCGTGCTCGCGGACGAGCCCCGACGCGCAGGCGTCCTGCTCGACTACGCGGCAGCCGAACGCCGGGTGGACGAGCTCGCGCGGAGCTTCAAGTTCTCGATCAACCCTCGGGCGCGCATCGAGACCATCTCGGTCGGCCAGCAGCAGCGCGTCGAGATCCTCAAGGCCCTCTACCGGAGCGCGGACGTCCTGATCCTCGACGAGCCGACGGCGGTGCTGACGCCGCCGGAGGCGAAGGAGCTCTTCGAGATCCTGAAGACGCTGACGATGGAGGGGATGGCGGTCATCTTCATCAGCCACAAGCTCGACGAGGTGCTCGAGATCTCCGACCGGATCACCGTGCTCCGGCGCGGCAAGATGATCGAGACGATCCAGACCGAGGGCGCGACCGAAGCGGGCCTCGCCCGGATGATGGTCGGGCGCGAGGTGCTGCTCCGCGTCGACAAGAAGCCGGCACAGCCGGGCGACGCGATGCTCGTCGTCGAGAACCTGGCCGTGCTCGACGATCGCGGCCTGCCGGCCGTGCGCGACGTCAGCTTCGGCGTCCGCACCGGCGAGATCGTCGGGATCGCCGGGGTGGACGGGAACGGCCAGACCGAGCTGATCGACGCGCTCACGGGCCTGCGCAGGGTGCAGTCGGGGAAGATCCTCGTCGGCGAGGACGACTGCACCGGCAAGACGGCGCGCGAGTACATCGACGAGGGCGTCGGCCACATCCCCGAGGACCGGCAGCGGCGCGGCCTCGTGCTCGAGTTCAACCTCGCCGAGAACCTGGCCCTGCACGAGTTCCGTGACCCGCCGATCTCGCGCTGGGGCTGGCTCCGGCCGGGTCGGATGATCGAGCTGGCGCGCTCGCTGCTCACCAACTACGACGTGCGCGGGGGCGGCCCGCAGACGCGCGCGGCGGCGCTCTCCGGCGGCAACCAGCAGAAGGTCGTGCTCGCGCGCGAGGTCGAGCGCAACCCGAAGGTGCTCATCGCCGCCCAGCCCACGCGTGGGCTCGACGTGGGAGCGATCGAGTTCGTCCACCGCCGCCTGATCGAGGAGCGCGACGAGGGCCGCGCCATCTTGCTCGTCTCCTTCGAGCTCGAGGAGGTGCTCTCGCTCTCCGACCGGATCCTCGTCGTCTACGAGGGTGAGATCGTCGGCGAGTACCCGCCGACCGTGTCGCAGGAAGAGCTCGGGATCGCCATGATCGGAGGAACCCGGGAGGCGGCGGCGTGAGCCAGCCCCCGCCGGAGGTTCCCGGCCAACCGACCGGCGGCGACTACGCGCCGAGCGTGGCGGAGCGGATGGCGCTCTACCAACGCGCGGGCGGGATCGTCACCCCGTTGATCACGACGGTGCTGGCGTTCTTCATCGGCGGGCTCGTCGTGCTCGCGACCGGCCACAACCCGATCTCGACCTACCAGGGGATCTTCGAGGGCACCGGCCTGAACTGGCTCTTCCCGGGGCTCACCGCGGACGAGAAAGTCCTCGCCGAGTTCAACCTTCAGCAGACGCTGCTCGTCACGACCCCGCTGATCCTGACCGGGCTCGCAGTCGCCTTCGCGTTCCGCTGCGGGCTGTTCAACATCGGCGGGCAGGGCCAGTACACGATGGGCGCGATCGTCGCGGTGTGGGTCGGCTCGGTCTGGGCGGGCATGCCGGGGATCCCGCACACGCTCCTCACCATCGTGCTCGCCATGCTCGCGGGCGCGGTCTGGGCCGGGATCGCCGGGATCCTGAAGGCCACCGTCGGCGCGCACGAGGTGATCACGACGATCATGCTCAACTGGATCGCGTACTGGATCGGGACGTACGCGTTCGGGCTCGGCGGACCGCTCCAGAACGACGCGAACAAGTCCGTCCCGATCTCGAACGACATCGTCGACGACGTCAAGCTTCGGGTCATCTGGGGCGAGGCCGAGCTCCAGGGCCTGCACATCGGGATCTTCATCGCAGTTGCGGCGCTCTTCGTCTACTGGTTCATCCTCAACCGGACGACGCTGGGCTACGAGGTGCGCGCTGTCGGCTTCAACCCCGACGCGGCGCGCTACGCCGGCATCAACGTCGCTCGCAGCTACTTCCTCGCGATGGCGATCTCCGGGATGTTCGCGGGGCTCGGCGCCTCGCTCGACATCCTCGGCTGGCAGTTCCGGCTCGGTTCGCTTGACGTCCAGAACTCGACGGTCGGGTTCATCGGAATCGCCGTCGCGCTGCTCGGCCGCAACACCGCGGTGGGCGTCGGCCTCTCGGCGCTCCTCTTCGGCGCGCTGCTCTACGGAACGTCGACGCGGAGCCTCGACCCCGAGGTCTTCCCGCCGGAGCTGGCCGGGAACCTGACGCTGATGATCCAGGCGCTCGTGCTGCTCTTCATCGGCGCCGACCTGCTCGTCGTCTACATCTGGAACGCGCGCCGCAAGCTGCGCCGGCGGCCACCCACGCCCGCGGAGGTCCCCGGCTGACCGCGCCCGCCTACACAGCGGGGCCGAGCTTGGTCGACCGCCTTCCGCGCGGTGCGCACGCGATCGCCTGGAGCGGGGTCGTGCTCGGGCTGGCCGCGTTCTTCGTCGCGCTGCCGCCGATCACGGCCCGCTCGCCGGTCTGGCCGGTGCTGCTCGGCCTGCTCGGCCTCGCCGCAGGGATCTGGTCGGTCACGCGCGGCGTGGGACGGCTCGCCTGGGGTGCCGTGGCGCTCTCGGTCGTCGGGATCGGGCTCGGCTACCTGGCCACGGTCTCGAGCGAGACGAATCTGGAAGGCGTCGTCGTCTGGTCGGCGCTCTTGGCCGCGATGCTCCGCTACGCGACGCCGCTGACGTTCGCGGCGATCGGCGGCATGTTCAGCGAGCGGAGCGGGGTCGTGAACATCGGGCTCGAGGGCATGATGCTGATGGGCTGCTTCTTCGCGATCGTCGCCGCGGACAAGCTCGACTCGTGGGCGCTCGGCATCCTGGCGGCGGCGGTCGCAGGCGGGCTGACTGCGCTGATCCACGCGGTCGCCTCGATCCAGCTGCGCGCCGACCAGATCGTCAGCGGCACCGCGATCAACTTCCTCGCCCTCGGCGTGACCGGCTACTTCTTCATCGACATCTACGGCGACCAGGGCACGCCCGGCGAGGGCATCCCGCGGATCCCGGAGGTCAACCTCGACTTCCTCGGCTCGATCCCGGCGATCGGCACCTTCCTCGAGGACGTGTTCGGGCACCTCAACCTGATGATCTGGCTCAGCTTCCTGCTCCTGATCGTCTCGTACTTCGTCATGTTCAGGTCGCCGATCGGGCTGCGCATCCGTTCCGTGGGCGAGCACCCGCGCGCCGCCGACACGGTCGGGATCTCGGTGTACGGCATCCGCTATGCGTGCGTGGTCGTGTCGGGCATGCTCGCGGCGCTCGGCGGCGCGTACCTCTCGATCGGGTTCCTCGGCTCCTTCAACGAGAACATGACCGCGGGTCGCGGCTTCATCGCGCTCGCCGCGCTGATCTTCGGGAACTGGAGACCGTTCGGCGCGTTCGGCGCCGCGCTGCTGTTCGGCTTCTCGAGCGCGCTCGCGCCGCGGCTCGATGCGTACTCGCAGTCCGGCGCGGTGCTCTTCCAGATCCTGCCGTACGCGCTGACCCTGATCGCAGTCGCCGGCGTGATCGGGCGCTCGATCCCGCCCGCCGCCGTCGGGCGGCCGTACGTCAAGCAGTAGTGCGCAATACACCGGCCGTCCTTTCGGTTCTGCTCGGCCTGCTCGGCGTCGCCGCGCTGCCCGTCGCCGTCGTGTACGCCGAGCGGAGCATCGACCTCGAGCTGATCTGGGCGGGCGTCGCCGTGCCGGTCGCGTTCGTGCTCGGCCTCGGGGCCCTCGCGGCTGCCCGCGCGGGACGACGCCGCGCGGAGCTGAAGCTGGTCGGGCGCAGCGGCTCGGCAACGGCTCGGGTGGGGAAGCTGCTCGGCCTGCTCGCGCTCGTGCTGGCCGGAACGGGCGCGATCGCGCTCGCCGTCTACGCGATCCTCAGCTACCAGGGCCGCATGTAGGCAACGCGGCGGTCCGCCGCTACGATCCTCCGGCATGTTCGAGATCGGCAACAGCCTTCGCGAGGCGCGCCTCCGCCAAGGGCTCGAGCACGCGGACGTCGAGCGCGCGACGAGGATCCGCCCGAAGTACCTGCGCGCGCTCGAGGACGAGGAGTTCGAGGTCCTCCCGGCGCAGACGTACGTCAAAGGCTTCCTCAACACGTACGCGGAGTTCCTCGGTCTCGACGGGCAGCTCTACGTCGACGAGTACAACTCGCGCTATGTCACGCGCGAGGAGGAGATGCCCTTCCGCCCGAGGCGCAGCAGCGCGGGAAGGCCTCGGAACCGGCGCGTGGAGTCGGCGATCGTCCTCGCGGCGCTCGTCGGGATCGCGGTCGTGTTCGGGCTCGTGATCGCGGCCTGGAACTCCGGCGACGGGGAGCCTAGGGCCCCGCAGGTTGCGGACGCAGACCTGCGCGAGCCGGCCGAGACGGTGCTCGTCGTGCGCGGCACGCGCGGGTCGAGCCGGATGGAGATCCGGCGCGACTCGGCGCGGGGCAAGGTCGTCTTCTCCGGGACGGTCGAGAACGGGCGCCAGCACTCCTTCAAGCTGAGGAACGGCCTGTGGCTGTACGTCGGGCGACCAGGCGCAATCGACCTCGTCGCCGCCGGCCGCCCGCAGCCGGCTCCCGGCCGCTTCCTGCTCGTGCAGGGCTCGAACGTTCAGCGGGTCTCGGCACCGCGTTGACGCGCCCGCGGGCGCTCCTCGTCGTCACCGGCAGTGAGCTCGTCCGTGGGGAGCGGACCGACCGCAACGGCCCCTTCCTCGCGCGGGAGGTGCTCGCGCGCGGGCTCGAGCCGGCGCGGATCACGGTCGTCGGCGACCGCGAGCGGGAGCTGGAGGACGCGCTCCGAGAAGGTCTGGCCGCCGACCTGCTGATCACGTCCGGTGGGCTCGGGCCGACCCACGACGACCGTACGGTCGAGCTGCTCGCGCGGGTGACGGGCCGGGAGCTGCACGTCGACCCCGTCCTGCACGAGCAGATCGAGGGGGTTTCGCGGATGGTGGCCGAGCGCCTGCGCCGCCCGTACGCCGACTTCGAGCCAGGCGTGCGCAAGCAAGCGTCCGTTCCGGACGGTGCACGGTCCGTCGGCCTGGCGGGGACGGCGCCGGGGCTCGTGCTCGAGCACGACGGCTGCGTCGTCGTCGTCCTGCCGGGGCCGCCGGGCGAGCTGCGCCGGCTCTGGAGCGCCGCGCTCGAGCAGGGCTCCATGCGCTCGCTGCTCGACCGGGCGCGACCCCCCGGGCGCCGCGTGCTGCGCTTCTTCGGCGCCAGCGAGTCCGCGATCGCGCGGGCGCTCGAAGACGCCGGCGGGGAGCGCGACGGCGTCGAGGCGACGATCTGCGCCCGCGACTTCGAGATCCACGTCGACCTCGTGGTCGACCCCGGAGCGGAACCGGCGGCGGACGAGCTCGAGGCACGGCTCGTCGAGCCACTCGAGCGCTGGCTGTTCGCCCGCGACGAGCGGCCGATCGAGGAGCACGTCCTCGCGCTCTGCCGCGCGCAGGGCCTGACGCTGGCGACCGGGGAGTCGTGCACCGGCGGGCTCGTCGCCGAGCGGATCACGCGTGTGCCCGGGTCGAGCGACGTCTTCCTCGGCGCGATCGTCGCCTACGCGAACCGGGTCAAGGAGGCGGAGCTGGGTGTTCCGCCCGAGCTGATCGCCGAGCACGGCGCCGTCTCCGCCGAGGTCGCAGCGGCGATGGCCTCCGGCGCGCGGAGCCGGCTCGGCGCCGACGTCGGGATCGGCGTCACCGGCGTCGCCGGCCCGGGCGGGGGGACCCCTGAGAAGCCCGTCGGGCTCGTCCACGTCGCTGTCGAGACGCCGGACGCGTCGCGCGTGATCGACTTCAGCTACCCGGCCGACCGCGAGGCGATCCGCTCGCGCGCCGCCGTCGCGGGGCTCCACCTCGTGCGCCGACTCTTGACACAGAGCTGACACAGACACGCGACACGCCTGCCGGTAGCGTCACGGGCGATGAACGGCTCCGGCTCTTCTGCGCGCTCCGGCTGCCCGGCGAGGTCGTCGAGCGGATCGTCGAATGGCAGGAGCGGGAGCTCCGCGGCCGGGTCGTGCCGCCCGGGAACCTCCACGTCACCCTCGCCTTCCTGGGCTCCCGGCCCGCCGGCGAGCTCGCCGGCATCGCCGCCGCGCTGCGCGACGCCGCAGGCGCAGCCCGGCGACCGCGCTTCGCGCTGCGCGGCTACCGCGAGACCCGCAGCGTCGGGATGCTCACCTTCGACGACGAGGACGGCCGCGGAGCCGGGCTCGCCGACGACCTCTTCGGGCGGCTCGAGGCGCTCGGCGTGTACCGGCGCGAGGCCCGTCCCTGGCTCCCGCACGTCACCGTCCTGCGTTTCCGCGAGCGGCCCCGGCTCCAGCCCGAGCTGCCCGAGCTCGAGGCCTTCAGTCCGTCCGACGCGGCTGTTTACCTGTCCCGGCTGCGACCATCCGGGGCGCAGTACGAGGTTCTCGAGTCGGTTGGGCTAGGAGGCTGAGAGTGGATCGCGAGCAGGCATTGGACACCGCCCTCGGGCAGATCGAGCGGCAGTTCGGCAAAGGGTCGGTGATGAAGATGAGCGACGCCGCGGCCGTGAACATCGGCTCCATCTCGACGGGCTCGCTCTCGCTGGACCTCGCCCTCGGGATCGGCGGCCTGCCGCGCGGCCGCGTGGTCGAGATCTTCGGTCCGGAGTCCTCGGGCAAGACGACGCTCGTCTACCACGTGATCGCGGAGGCGCAGCGTCGCGGCGGCATCTGCGCGTTCATCGACGCCGAGCATGCGATGGACCCGGCCTACGCGAAGCGGATCGGCGTCAACATCGACGACCTGCTCGTCTCGCAGCCCGACACCGGCGAGCAGGCGCTCGAGATCTGCGAGCTGCTGGTTCGCTCGGGCGCGCTCGACGTCGTCGCGGTCGACTCGGTCGCGGCCCTGACGCCGAAGGCGGAGATCGAGGGCGAGATGGGCGACTCCCTCCCCGGGATCCAGGCTCGCCTGATGAGCCAGGCGCTCCGCAAGCTCGCCGGCACGCTCAACCGCACCGACACGATCTGCATCTTCACCAACCAGCTGCGCGAGAAGATCGGGGTGATGTTCGGCTCGCCTGAGGTCACTCCCGGCGGGCGCGCGCTGAAGTTCTACTCCTCGATTCGGCTCGACATCCGCCGGATCGAGACGCTCAAGGAAGGCGTCGAGGCGATCGGCAACCGCGTGCGCGTCAAGGTCGTCAAGAACAAGGTCGCGCCGCCCGTTCAAGCAAGCCGAGTTCGACATCATCTACGGCTCCGGGATCTCCTGGGAGGGCACGGTGCTCGAGGCCGGGCTCGAGCGGAAGGCCGTGCAGAAGTCGGGCTCGTACTTCAGCGTCGACGACGAGCGGCTCGGCCAGGGCCGGCAGAACGCCACCGCATTCCTGCGCGAGCACCCCGACGTGACGCAGCGGATCCTCTCGGCGATCCAGGCGCAGGTCGGGCCCGAGCAGGTCGCCTCGGCTCGTCTGCTACCGACCGCCGAAGAGGCCGTCGTGCCGGCCGAGGCCGAGAGGGTCGAAGAGCCCGCCTAGCCGATGCCGTTCGTGAGTGGGCTCCGCGAGCTCCGAGGCGGACGGGTCGCCGTCGAGCTGGACGGAGCGCGCTGGCGCACGCTCCCGCTCGACGTCGTCGCGCGGGTCCGGCTGGGCGTGGGGGAGGAGCTCGACCGGCCGCGTCTGCGCGAGCTCGCCCGCGAGCTCCGGCGTGCGCGGGCGGTCGACGCGGCGCTCCGCGCGCTCGCGCGCCGGGAGCAGTCGGCGGCCGAGCTCGACCGCCGCCTGCGGCGACGGGGAGTCGCCCCGAGCCTGCGCTCGGAGACGGTGGAGCGCCTCGAACGGGCCGGCCTCGTCGACGACGAGCGCTACGCGCTCCGTCGGGCCGAGTCCCTCGCCGAGCGCGGGCACGGCGACGCGTCGATCGCGTGGCGGCTTGCGCGCGACGGCGTCTCCGCGGAGGCCGCGGCCGCTGCGGTCGCGGCACTGCCCGCCGAGCTCGAGCGAGCCCGGCGGCTGGTGGAGGCGCGCGGGGCAGGGCCCCGGACGGCTCGGGAGCTCGCCCGGCGGGGGTTCGGCGAGGACGTGGTCGAGGAGGTGCTCGGGCCCGCCGTTGCAGATGCGACCTGAGCCTCTGTAGACTCCAAGTGCTTCATCCGACATTTTCCCTGCATACGGGCTTTTCCGAATCTCCGAAACCGAGCATTCGACACTCGACGACCAGAGGCTCTTGAACCACACCGAGCGAACGAGCTGACGACAACGTGACGGCGGCGCGTTCGCGCGCCGGCGGCGAAGGCGGTGTGCTCCCGCCTCCGCCGACTCGGGAGTCCCAGTGCCGGGAGGTGCCGGGCGGGCGCCAAACCGAACTCCACCCTCGAGGGGCAGCGCATGCTGGTCGTCGCCGGAATCGCTATCGGGATCCTGGTCGGAGCGCTCGCGGCCGTGGTCGCGATCGTGCTCCTGGAGAAGAGCCGCCTCGGCGAGCTCAGGCGCCGGCGGGCACAGCTGATCAACGAGGCCGAGCGGGAGGCCGAGGCGCTTCGGCGCGAGGCCCAGATCGAGACGCGCGAGCGTGAGCTCACGCTTCGCAGCGCGATCGAGGAGGAGGTGCGCGGGCGCCGGGCAGAGCTGGCCCGGACGGAGGAGCGGATCGCGTCGCTCGAGCAGGAGCTCGACCGCAAGCTGACCGAGCTCTCGCGCCGCGAGCAGGGCGTCGCCGACCGCGAACTCGCCTCGAAAGAGCTGCACGAGGAGCTCAAGCGGGCGAAGGAGCAGGAGCTGAAGGAGCTCGAGCGGATCGCGCGGATGACCCAACCCGAGGCGCGGACGCACCTGCTCGACCGCTCGGAGGAGGTCGTCCGCCATGAGCTGGCGCGGAGGGTTCGCCAGCTCGACGAGGAGGCCCGCGCGGAGTCGAAGCGACGGGCCCGCAACCTCGTCGCCGACGCGCTCCAGCGGGTCGCGGCGAGCCACGCGGCCGAGACGACCGTCTCGATCGTCGAGCTTCCCAGCGACGACATGAAGGGGCGGATCATCGGCCGCGAAGGCCGGAACATCCGCGCGCTCGAGCACCTCACCGGCGTCGACTTCATCATCGACGACACGCCGCACGCCGTCGTACTCTCCTCGTTCGACGGGATCCGCCGCGAGGTCGCCAAGCTGACTCTGACCAGGCTGATCGAGGACGGCCGGATCCACCCGGCGCGAATCGAGGAGACGTACTACCAGTCGAAGGCCGAGCTCGACGACCTTGTGCAGCAGGCCGGCGAGCAGGCCGTCTTCGAGGCGAACTGCGGCGACTTCCATCCCGAGCTCGTGAAGATCCTCGGCCGGCTGCGCTACCGGACGAGCTACGGGCAGAACGTGCTCAAGCACACGCTCGAGGTCGTCCACCTCGCCGGTGTGATGGCGACCGAGCTCGAGGCCGGCGCGAAGACCGTCAAGCGCGCCGCGTTGATCCACGACGTCGGCAAGGCGATGACCCACGAGGTCGAGGGCTCGCACGCGCTCATCTCGGCGTCGCTCGCGCGGCGGTACAACGAGAGCCAGGGCGTCGTGCACGCGATCGAGGCGCACCACTACGAGGTGCAGCCGCAGACGGTCGAGGCCGTGCTCCTGATCGCCGCCGACGCGATCTCGGCGTCGCGGCCGGGAGCCCGCGGCGAGAGCCTCGAGCACTACATCAAGCGGCTCTCGGCGCTCGAGGGCCTGGCCGAAGCGCACGCCGGCGTCGAGCGCGTCTACGCGCTCCAGGCGGGCCGCGAGATCCGTGTGATCGTGAAGCCGACCGAGGTCGACGACGACGAGGCCGCGCTGCTCTCGCACGAGATCGCGCGGGAGATCGAGGACAACCTCGAGTACCCGGGACAGGTCAAGGTCACGGTGATCCGCGAGTCCCGCGCGATCGACGTCGCCAAGTAGCCGGCTCAGAAGCTTCGCTTCTTCGACAGGGAACTGCTCTCTAACCCGGAGTCGCTAGAGCTCCGGCGGGGCAAAGCCCCGCCTCCGCATTGCTGGTGGTCTCTCTCTCGGCTGAACGTCGAAACTGCTGGAGGGTTGATGTGAAATTCCGGCGGCGTTCTGGCCGGAGGCGCTACTCAGCGCGGCAGGCCCTCCGAGCGATGTCAGGCGAGAGCACGCTGGCCCACTCGGTGATCATCTCGCCGGAACACTGGTTGCGACTGGACGCCAATTCGCGACGGGCGGATGATGACGCCGGATGCGCGACGACCTTCCGACCGGCACTGTCACTTTCCTTTTCACCGACGTCGAGCGCTCGACGAAGCTCCTGCACTCGCTCGGCGCCGAGGGCTACGCCGAGGCGCTCGCCGAGCACCGCCGCATCATCCGCGAGGCCTGCGCCAGGGAGGGCGGAGTCGAGGTGGATACGCAAGGCGACGCCTTCTTCTTCGCCTTCCGGACCGCGCCGGGAGCGCTCGCCGCCGCATCGGCCTTCACGGATGCGCTTGCATCCGGGCAGGTGCAGGTCCGGGTCGGCCTGCACACTGGAACGCCGCTTCTGACCGACGAGGGCTATGTGGGAGACGACGTCCACCGCGCCGCGCGCATAGCTGCCTGCGGCCACGGCGGACAGGTGCTCGTCTCCTCGGCGAGCGCGCAGCTCGTCGAGCGCGAGCTTCGCGATCTCGGCGAGCATCGGCTGAAGGACCTCTCAGTCCCCGAGCGCGTCTACCAGCTCGGAGACGGCGACTTCCCGGCGCTCAAGTCCCTCTACCGCACGAACCTGCCTGTGCCCGCGACGCCCTTCCTCGGCCGAGAGCAGGAACTGGCCGAGGTCGTCGAGCTCCTGGGCGCAGACGACACTCGCCTACTCACGCTCACCGGCCCCGGCGGCACCGGCAAGACGCGGCTCGCGCTGCAGGCAGCCGGCCTCGCTTCGGATGCTTACCCCGACGGCGTGTACTGGATCCCGCTCGCCCCGCTTCGCGATCCAACGCTCGTGCTCGCGACAGCGGGTCAGACGCTCGGGTCGAAGAACGGCCTCGCCGAGCACGTCTCCGACAAGGCGATGCTCTGCCTCTTCGACAACTTCGAGCAGGTCGTGGATGCAGGGACTGAGCTCGCCGGCCTCCTCGCCGAGTGCCCCAACCTGGACGTCCTCGTCACGAGCAGGGAGCGCCTGCGCGTCTCTGGGGAGCAGACCTACCCCGTCCCACCGCTCGCCGAGTCGGACGGCGAGGCACTCTTCACGGCGCGGGCCCGCGCCGTCGATCCTTCCTTCACCTCAAGCGAGTCTGTCCGCGAGCTGTGCCTGCGCCTTGACGAGCTCCCGCTCGCGCTCGAGCTCGCCGCCGCGCGGACGGCGCTCTTCAGTCCCGAGCAGCTCTTGGAGAAGCTCTCGCAGCGCCTCGACCTGCTCAAGGGCTCCCGCGACGCCGACCCCCGGCAGCAGACGCTGCGCGCGACGATCGAGTGGTCGTACGACCTCCTCTCAGACGACGAGAAGCTTCTCTTCCGCCGGTTCGCGGTCTTCTCGGGAGGCTGTACCTACGAAGCTGCCGAGGAGATCGCCGAGGCCGACCCGGACACGCTGCAGTCGTTGCTCGACAAGAGCCTCGTACGCAAGCGCGACTCATCGCTCGGCCCTCGCTTCTGGATGCTCGAGACGATCCGCGAATACGCACATGGGCAGCTCGAGGAGTCGGGCGAGGCCGAGCGACTCGCACGGTGGCACCTCGCCCACTATGCCGCCCTCGCCGAGGACGTCGACGCACGCAGCAAGGTCGGCGAGTACGAGCTCGGGCGGCTCGAAGAGGACCGCGACAATCTCCGCAGCGCCTTCGATACCGCGCTCGCGCTCGAACCCGAGCAGGCGCTCGATCTGGCCGGGAGGCTTGCCCTCTACTGGAACCCGCGAGGCCACTGGTCCGAAGGGCGGCAGAGACTCGCGGCTGCACTCGCCGCGGCTCCCGCCGCCCCACCCTCAGCTCGCGTTCGTGCACTCAACGAAGCCGGCTATCTCGCCTTGTGGCAAACGGATCTTGGCGACGCAGAGCAACTCGGGCGTGAGGCTCTCGCACTCGCGAGGGAGCACGGCGACAGGAGTGGATCGGGCTACGCGCTCAACCTTCTCGGCGGGATCGTCGGGGTAGGTGACCCGATCGCTGCGATCGAGTACTACGAGGAGTCGCTCGCCGAGTACGAAGCAGCCGGGGACGAGAGAGGCCGACTCCACCTGCTGCAAAATTTCGCGAGCAATGCGGTCGGCAGAGGGGACTACCAACGGGCGATCTCGCTCTTGCGCGACAAGATCGCAAGCACCGGTAGCCGCGACACCTACTCGCTCGCACTTGCGGTCGGCCTGCTCGGTTTCGCCCTCGCGGGCAACGGTGAGAACGAGGAGGCGCGACAGTCGTTTGAGAAGAGCCTGGAGATGTGTCGCGCGCACGGTTTCTCGCGCGCGGAAGCGGAGATACTGTCGGGTCTCGCTGACCTCATGCGGACGGCGCACCCAGCGCAGGCCCTCGAGTACTACCGAGAGAGCATGGCGCTCGCCTGGACCATCGACTATCTACCGTTCGTTCACTACTGCCTGTGGCGCATCGCCGAAATCGCACTGGCCGGCGGAAATGCGAAAAAAGCAGCGACGCTTCTCGGCGTCGTCGCCGGGTTCGTCGAGCGCCTCGGCAGCTCCTTCAATCCCGACGAGGAGGAACAGTTCGACGCGGCGATCAGGGACGCCAGAGAGGCGCTCGGCAACGATTTCGACGCAGTGTGGGCCGAGGGCGGTGGTTTGAGCCTCGATCAGGCTGTCGACCTCTCGCTCACCGTGACGGCGTCCGGAGAGCCGGCGGCCTCTCCCGCGGCCGGCGGCCGGATGGTGACGTGACAGCGGCGTCAAGGGACATTCCCGCACACTCGGCCACACGAGGGATCCGTCACCAGGGTCTCACTCCTTCGCCACCGAGCCATTGCGCCCAGCGCTATCGGCTGGCTTGACGATGTCTTAGCCTCACGCTGTGCTCATCTGCGCGAGCTGTGGGCGGGACAATCCGGCGGGCGCCGGCTTCTGCAACAGCTGCGGCGCGGCGCTCGCATCCCCGACGGCGTCGCGCGAGGTTCGAAAGACGGTCACGGTGCTGTTCTGCGACTTGACAGGCTCGACGGCGCTCGGGGAGCAGACCGATCCCGAAGCGCTGCGTGCGCTGCTGGCGCGCTACTTCGAGCGGATGAAGACGATCGTTGAGGCGCACGGCGGCACGGTCGAGAAGTTCATCGGAGATGCGGTGATGGCGGTGTTCGGCGTTCCCGCAGCGCACGAGGACGACGCCCTACGCGCATGCCGGGCGGCGGTGGAGATGCGCGACGCGCTGCCTGAGCTCGGGATCGCCGGCCGCATCGGCGTCAACACGGGCGAGGTGGTGACGGGGACGGAGGAGCGACTTGCGACCGGGGACGCCGTCAACGTCGCGGCGCGCTTCGAGCAGGCTGCTGCGCCAGCGGAGGTCCTGATCGGCGAGCCGACGCTCGCCCTCGTGCGCGAAGCGGTGGTGGCGGAGCCGGTCGAGCCGTTGACGCTGAAGGGAAAGTCGCATCCGGTGCCGGCCTATCGTCTCGTCTCCGTCCTGGATGCGCCCGAGCGCAGCCATGCGTCGCGGTTCGTCGGTCGCGAGCGAGAGCTGCGATCGCTCGCCGGGGCATGGGAGCGCGTGCAGGCGGAGCCGCGCTGTGAGCTCGTCATGGTGATCGGCGACGCCGGGGTGGGCAAGTCGCGGCTTGTCTCCGAGGCGCTTACCGGCATCGAGGCTCGTGTCGTCAGGGGCCGCTGCCTGCCCTACGGGGAGGGGATCACGTACTGGCCCGTGGTGGAGGTCGTGAAGCAGCTCGCGGTGTTGCCCTCGGATCCGACGGCTGCGGCCGCGATCCGCTCGCTCCTGGGGGAGTCGGAGGTCGGGACGAGCGGCGACGAGATCGCGTGGGCCTTCCGCAAGCTGCTCGAGGAGCACGCGCCGCTCGTCGTGGTGTTCGACGACATCCAGTGGGGTGAGGAGACGTTCCTCGATCTCGTCGAGTCCACGGCGGTGCTCTCGAGTGGCGCCCCGCTTCTGCTGCTGTGCATGGCCCGGCCGGAGCTCGTCGAGCGGCGTCCCAGTTGGCCGGGGACGCTGCGGCTCGAGCCTCTACCCGCCGAGCAGGCGGATGCGCTGATCGGCGACGCGGTGTCGGACGAGCTGCGCGAGCGGATTGCCCGCGCCGCAGCCGGCAACCCGCTCTTCATCTCGGAGATGCTCGCCATGGCGGCCGAGGATGGAGACGTCGACGTGCCGCCGACGCTGAAAGCTCTGCTCGCAGCGCGGCTCGACCAGCTCGACGAGGCCGAGCGCCGGGTGCTCGAGCGCGGCTCCGTCGAGGGCGAGATCTTCCACCGCGGCGGCGTCCAGGCGCTGGCTCCCGAGGAGACGCAGGTCACGACCCGGCTCGCGGCACTCGTCCGGCGCCAGCTCGTCCGTCCCGACCGCGCTCAGATCGCCGGCGACGACGGCTATCGCTTCCGCCACCTGCTCATCCGCGACGCAGCCTACGACGCGCTCCCCAAGGCGGTCCGCGCCGACCTGCATGCACGGTTCGCCGACTGGCTCGACCAGCCCGGGCGCGACCTCGTCGAGCGCGACGAGATCGTCGGCTACCACCTCGAGCGGGCCAGCCGCTACCAAGCGGAGCTCGGGCAGCCAGACGCCGCCTTAGCCGACCGCGCCGCCGCGCGACTCGCCGCCGCCGGTCATCGCGCGGTCGACCGCCAGGAGTACCGGACCGGCGCCGCACTGCTGACCCGGGCGGCAGAGCTCGTCCGACCGTACCGGACCGACGTCGCGCTCGAGCTCGAGTCCGCATGGGCGCCCTCGTCATTCGACGTGCGTGCGGGAGCGGAGACGGCGGAAGCAGTCACCGAACGTGTCGACGCCGCCGGTGACCACTCCGGGGCGATGCTCGGACGAGCCATGTCCCTCTATCTGCGTGCGGTCGCGGGCGAGCCCGACGCGACCGACGAGGTGATAGCCCTTTGCCGGGCCGCGCTCCCCCTCGAGGAAGAGCGGAGTGATCCACGCCGGCTTGCGCTGCTCTGGGAGCTGCTCTCCGCCGCCGCGAACTTCCATATGCAGAACGACGACGACATCGAAGCGTCGCTCCAAGCGCTGCGCTACCAGCACATCGCCGGCTACTCACGGTCTGACGCGGAGCTGGAGCATGCGCTGATTACTGGCTCGCGGCCAGCCAGTGAAGCGATGCGGATCATGGACGAGCTCGTCGCCCGGCGGCCCCCGGGCTCCCAGGATCTCCCTCGGGCGGCGCTGCTTGCCATGCTCGGCCGCTTCGACGAGGCGTGGCCGCTCGCCGAGGCGCGTTCGAGCCACCTGCGCGAGGTGACCGGTAACGCCTCTGCGGCCGCCCACTTCTACGTCTCGATGATCGCGACGATCGAAGGCGACCGGGAGCGCGCCTGCCGGTCCGCTGCCGAGCAGATCGAGGTCATCGCCCAGGCCGCTATCCCGGCGGCGACGGTCAAGTCCCGTCTCGCACGCGAACTCTGCTACCTCGCCCGCTTCGACGAGGTCGAGCGGCTACTCGAAGAGATCCGGGCCGTCGCGCCACCCGGTTCCGGCGTTCGGGTGCTGGCCGCCGCAGCCGAGGCGCTCCTGCTTGCCCACCGAGGCGAGCCCGAGCAGGCTGAGACGTTGGCGCGCACGGCAGTCGCGACTGCGGAGACCAGGACGGACAACGTCTGGTGGCAGGCGTGGACGAACGAGGACCTCGCCACCGTGCTCGAGCGCGCAGGACGGATCGACGAGGCGCGCGAGGCGCTCGAGCGATCGCTCGCGATCTGGGAGCGGAAGGGCTGCCTACCCTGTGCCGAACGCGTCCGCGAGCAGATCCAGTCGCTCGGCCGGGCGCAGGTCTGACCTCGACTCAGGGGACATTCCCGCACACTCGGGCAAAAGAGTGTGTTCTGCCCTATTGATCCACGCTACTCAGCGTCTCGGGGCAGAAGAGACCGCGAGTTTCACATCAAGCCTCTAGGTGCGCTTCGCGAGCGCTGCCGAGAAGCCGAGCCCCACGAACACGCCTCCCGACGTGTAGCGCAGCAGGCGTCGGCGCTCGCGCAGCCAGCGGCCGATCGTTCCGGCCGCGAGCGCGTAGAGCCCGTCGCTGACGAAGCCGAGCACGACGAACGCGAGGCCGAGGACGACGACCTGCGTCCAGACGGTCCGGCTCGGGTCGACGAATTGCGGCAGGAATGCGAGGAAGAAGAGCGCGGTCTTGGGGTTGAGGACGTTGACGACTGCCCCACGCCTGAACAGCTGCCGGAGCGGCTGCTCCTCGACGCGAACGAGCCCGAACGGCTCGCGGGCGAGCAGGCGCCGGATCCCGAGGTAGACGAGGTACGCGGCGCCGGCGTACTTGACGACGCTGAACGCGACGGCCGACGAGACGATCAGCGCCGAGAGACCGACCGCCGCCGCGCCGACATGGACGAGCGTTCCGAGGTGAACGCCGGCGACCGAGACGAGACCTGCCACGCGCCCGTGCTCGGCGCTCTGCACCACGATGTAGAGAACGGCCGGCCCCGGCACCAGCAACAGCGCGAGCGCGGCCAGCGAGAACAGCGCGAGAGCCTCCGAATCGGGCACGGCTACCATCTTGCCTGCCGTGCGGCGCTACCACGTCACGACGTTCGGCTGCCAGATGAACGCTCACGACTCCGAGCGGATCAAGGGCATGCTCGAGGACCTCGGCCTCGGCGAGGCGGCCGCGCCGGAGGACGCCGACGTGCTCGTCTTCAACACCTGCACGATCCGCGAGAAGCCGGACACGCGTCTCGCGGCGCACCTCGGCGACGCGAAGATGCTCAAGGAGCGCGACCCCGAGCGCGTGATCGCGGTCGGCGGCTGCTACGCCGAAGCGCAGCGCGAGCGGATCTTCGCCCAGTACCCCTTCGTCGACGTCGCGTTCGGGCCCGGCTCGATCCCGCACCTGGCCGAGTGGCTGGGCGCGGGCGGCACGGGCGTCTCCCGCAGCGCGTTCGGGATCGCCGACGAGCGCCGCTTCGCCGCGACCCTGCCGATGCACAGAGAGCGGCGTTTCCAGGCCTGGGTCCAGGTCTCGATGGGGTGCAACTCCAAGTGCGCGTACTGCATCGTCCCCGCGGTTCGCGGGCGAGAGGTGAGCCGGCGGCCAGGTGAGATCGTCGCCGAGGTCACGCGGCTCGCGAGCGAAGGCGTCCGCGAGGTCACGCTGCTCGGCCAGAACGTGAACTCGTGGGGACGCGACCTGCGCCCGGAGCTCGACACCGAGTTCGGGGAGCTGCTTCGCGCCTGCGACGCGGTCGAGGGGGTCGAGCGCATCCGCTTCACGAGCCCGCACCCGAAGGATTTCCGCGCGCCCGTGATCGCCGCGATCGCCGAGTGCGCGGCGGTCTGCGAGCACGTGCACCTGCCGCTCCAGTCGGGCTCGAGCCGCGTGCTGAAGGCGATGCGGCGGACGTACAGCCGCGAGCGCTACCTGCGGCTCGTCGACGAGCTCCGCGCCGCGATCCCGGATCTCGCGTTCGGGACGGACATCATCGTCGGCTTCCCGGGGGAGAGCGAGGACGACTTCGCGCAGACACTCGAGGTCGTCGAGCAGGTCGGCTACGACAGCGCCTACACGTTCGTCTACTCGCCGCGCGCCGGGACCGAGGCGGCGGCCATGAGCGACCAGGTGCCCGACGCCGTCAAGCACGAGCGAATCGAGCGACTCGTCGAGGTCGTTCAGCGCGTCGCGCAGGAGCGCAACGGAGCGCGCATCGGCCTCGTGGAGGAAGTGCTCGTCGAGGGCCCGAGCCGCACGGACCCGACGCGGCTGCGGGGCCGCACGCGCCGAAACACGACGGTGAACTTCGTCGGCGACGCGCAGCCGGGCGAGCTGGTGCACGTCGAGATCGACGGCGCGAGCTCGACCACGCTCCGCGGCCGTCAGGCAGCGCTCGTCGCCGCATAAGAGCGTGACCCGGCGACGGCTCTGGATCGCGGCGCAGCTCGCGTTCCTCGTTGCCCTCTTCGTCTTCCTCTTCTTCGCGCTCGGGGACGCGTGGTCGGACGCGGCGCCGAGGCTGCGTGACGCAGACCTCTCCGACCTTGCGGTCGCGACGGTGCTGCTCGCGGCCTACTACTGCCTCTTCGTCGTCGGCTGGCAGTGGATCCTGCGCGCGCTCGGGGTGCGGGTCACGTACTCCGTCGCGCTCCAGGCCGAGATGGCGTCGATGCTGGCGAAGTACATCCCCGGCGCGATCTGGACGCCGCTCGCGCGGGTCGTCTGGCTGCGCAAGGCCGGGACCGTCGCAGCCACGCCGGTGGTCGTGTCCTCGATCCTGCTCGAGGCCGGGCTCTCCGCCGTCTCCGGCGTGCTCGTCTTCGCCGTAGGGCTGCTGCTCGTCGGGGAGGTCGAGGCGCCGCTGCTTCCGCTTGCCCTGTTCACGGTCGTGGTCGCCGCGCTGCTGCATCCGCGCGTCTTCCGGTGGATCGCCGTCCGAGTCTTCCGGCCGTTCGGTGGGATCGAGCTGCCGCCTCTGCGCTGGAGCCTGCTCCTCGGCCTGCTCGCCTACTACGCCTTCTCCTGGATCGTCGGCGGCGCGGCCTTCCTCTTCCTGATCCGCTCGGTCGGCGGCGAAGCAGGCCCCGAATCGGTCGTCTACCTCGGCGGGACGGCGGCGGTCGGCGCGATCGTCGCCGTGCTCTCCGTGATCTCGCCGTCGGGGCTCGGAGTGCGCGAAGGCGCGATGTACGCGCTCGTGCTCGCGGTCGCCTCGAGCGGCGTCGCGCTCGGCGCGGTCGTGCTCAACCGGATCGCGATCACCGCGGTCGAGGCGCTGCTGTTGCTGCTTGGCGCGCTGCTCTGGCGCCGGCGGCGCGCGCAGCTGCGGGCCGCGCCGTCGCTGCCGTAGTGGTCGTCGGGATCTTTGGCCCGACGGCGTCGGGGAAGACCGATGTCGCCGAGGCGCTCGCGGACGGTCTCGGCGGCGAGCTCGTCTCCGCCGACGCGATGCAGGTGTACCGCGGGCTGCCGATCCTGACCAACCAGTCGCCCCGGCCGACCCGCCTCGTCGGCATCTGGGAGCTCGACCGCGAAGCGTCGGTCGCGGACTACCAGCGGCTAGCGCACGAGGCGATCGACGAGATCGTCGCGGCCGGCCGCACACCGATCGTCGTCGGCGGGACCGGGCTCTACCTCCGCGCCGCGCTCGCCGGCCTCGAGCTCCCGCCGCCCCCACCGGAGGGGACGCGACAACGACTGGAGAGCCTCTACGACCGGCTCGGTGCCGAGCGTGCCCACGCGGCGCTGGCGGAACGCGATCCCGCTGCGGCGGCGCGCGTGCACCCGAACGACCGCAGGCGCGTGGTCCGCGCGCTCGAGCTGGTCGAGGTCGGCTCGTCGCTCGTCCCCGGCGAGGACACGCTCTGGGCCACGGCGTACCGTCGGCCCACGCTCGTCGTCGGGCTCGACGTCCCGCGGGATGTGCTCGCGCAACGCATCGAGCGGCGGACGGCGAACATGGTCGAGCGTGGGGTGGAGGCGGAGGTGCGGGCGGCCGTCGCCGGCACGCTCTCTCGCACCGCCGCGACGATTCACGGGCTGCGCGACTTCTCCGAGCTCCCGCTCGCCGAGGCGGTCGAGACGTACAACCGCCGGGTCCGGCGCTACGCGGCGTACCAGCGGAAGTGGATGCGGCGCATCCCCGGCGTCGTCATCATCGACGCCGACCGCCCCCCGACCGAGGTCGCCGATGAGATTCGAGAAGTGGCACGCGCTCGGCAACGTCTACCTGGTGACGGAGCCGTGCGGGCTGACGCCTGAACGCGCCCGCGAGCTCGTCGGCGACGCCGACGGGATCCTCGAGGTCGCGGACGACGGCGCGGTGACGATCTGGAACCCGGACGGCTCACAGGCGGAGATGTCGGGCAACGGCACGCGCATCGCGGCGCGGTGGCTGGCTCTACGCACCGGCGCAGAGGTGGTGCGCCTGCGCGTGGGACCGCGCACGGTCGTTGCGCGGATGCTCGCCGGAGACGAGGTCGAGCAGGAGCTCGGCGAGGTTCGAGTCGGTGAGCGCGAATCGGTCGACGGCGTCGAGCTCGTCGTCGTCGACGTCGGCAACCCCCACGCGGTCGTGCTCGGCGACCCGGACGAGCTCCCGACCCTCGGGCCACGGCTCGAGACGCATTCGCGCTTCCCGAACCGCACGAACGTTCAAGTCGCGCGCGTCGACGGCCCGGGCGAGGTGACCGCGCGCGTCTGGGAGCGCGGGGTGGGGGAGACGAGCTCCTCGGGCACGAGCGCGGTCGCGGTCGCGGCAGCGACGCACGGCGAGGGTGAGGTCGTCGTGCACTTCCCGGGCGGCGACCTGTCGGTTCGCCTCGAGGGCGGGCGCGCATACCTGCTCGGCCCCGCGGCGCGCGTGGACGAATCGGCACAGTCTTCGCACGATTGACCCGCGTCCGCAGCGGTAGCCTGGCCCTCCCCGGGGTGGGTGGGGGTTAGGGACGGGACCGGGCCTGCTCGCGCGCCCGCCAAGCCTCGGCCATGCGGATCCGGTCGAGCATGGTCGGGTGCGTCTCGAACAGGACCCGGGACCACCACGGCGGTGTCGGGTCGGCGAGCGAGATCGTGGTGAACGACTCGAAGAGATCGCGCGTCGCCTGGGGATCCTCCGTCGTCTCGAGCGCGAGCCAGTCCGCCTCGGCTTCCATCCGCCGCCCGATCGCGTTCAGGAACGGTGTCGCGGCGAGGCTGAGCGCGACGTAGACGAAGAGCGCGACCGGCACGGCCTCCGCCTCGCGCAGCGTGCCGCGGCGTCTGGTCGCGAGCGCGATCAGGTACGTCCCGGGGACGGCGAAGAGCGCGTACCAGCCGATGCTCTTGAGGATGTGCTCGCGCGAGTGGTGCGCGATCTCGTGCGCGAGCACGACGAGGATCTCGTCGTCGTCGAAGCGGCCGTCCAGCATCGTGTCCCAGAGGAAGACCTTGCGCGACTCCGCGAGGCCGGCCGCGAACGCGTTCGGCGAGTCCGTGTACTCGCTCACCTCCTCGACGTGCACCGGAATCGGTTCGATGCCCTGCTCGCGCGCGAACTCGCGAGCTGCCGAACGCAGAGCGGGGTCGCGGACCGGGTGGTCCTCGAAGACGAGCCAGGGGAACGACCAGGCGAAGAAGACGTAGATCGCGATGAACGTCGGCGCGCCTGCGACCCACCAGCGCCCCCGCAGCACCTGCGCGAAGCCCATCACGATCACGAGCGCCAGACAGATGAACGCGAACTCCCCGGCGAGGGCCAGCCAGTCGCCGAGCAGCCATTCGAGGTACCCGACCTCGGCCGCGTCGTGCCGCTGCGCCCACCAGATCTCGGCGAGGCCGAAGGGGAGCTGCGTGAACCAGAGGATCCCGAGGCCGAGCATGCCGAGCAGCATCCCGGTGCCGATCCGGCCCGCGGCCGACTCGCGCGCGAGCCTGTGGCCGCGCCACGCGTAGAGCGCGAGCACGACGAGCGTCACGACCGCGGCGAGGACGGAGTTCCAGTGCAGGAAGGACTCGAACCGCTCGGCCTCCCGCAGCTGGCTCGCCGGGAAGACGTCGCTTTCGTCGAGCGGCGGAAGCGTCAGCTCGTCGGGGACGTCGGTCGGCCAGAGCGCTACCGCGGCCGCGATTCCAACAGCGGCGAGCAGGGCGGCGAGCGCGACGGCTTCAAGCCGCCGCATCGAGACGTTCGGGTTCCTGCGGCTCCAGTGCGGGCGGACCAGCAAAGGGATACCGATCGGTCAGCAGCGTCAGGTATGCGTTCGTCTGGGCGGAGTACCGCAGCGCGTGCGCGCCCGCGTTGCGCAGGCCGAGCGGCATCCGCCCGATCGCGAGCGCGGCGAACCAGCCGCCGATCGCCGCGGCGAAGAGCAGCCCGGCGATCGCGCCGCTCAGGATCATCGCCGGGATCCCGAGCAGCAGGCGGAAGCCGGTGACCCAGCGGCTCTGGCGCGCGGGCGGTGCGACGAGCACGTCGATCGGATAACCCGGACGGCCGGTGAAGCCGGGGAACGGGGAGGCGACGATCCCGACGAAGGCCAGGACGTGCGTCTGGTAGCGAAGCCACGCCGCCAGGAAGCGATGGAGCGGCTCCGCCGGTCGTCCTCGAATGAGCGTGACGAACCATTGCGCGAACGCCGCCAGCCACGCGAGCACCGTCCACAGGGTCAGCCAGACGAAGTGCGGCAAGGCGAGGAACAGGCGGAAGAACGTCGTCAAGCGCGAGCGTTGCCGGTCGTCGTCCACGTCGAGCCGGATCGGATGGGCGGGCGGCGGCTGCGCCTCGGCCGGCAGCGTCGGGTCCGAGCTCGGGTACGTGTCGGTCAGCAGCAGCACGTAGGCGTAGACCTCGGCCGTGTACCGGAGCCCGTAGGCCTGCACGTTGCGAAGGCCGAGCGGCATCGCACCGACGACGAGGCAGACGAACCACGCCAGGAACGCGACCGTGAGCACGATCCCGGCGCTGAAGAGGAGCGCGCTCCCGGCGAAACCCACGCCCCCGCCGTTGACGATCGCGAGCATGAAGAGAGCCGGCAGCGCGATGAAGAGGCGGAACGCCGCCGAGAGCCGCCGCTGCCGCTCGACCGTGTCGATCTCGACGTCGATCGGATAGTCCGTGTCGCCGAGGAAGCCGGGGTACGGGTTGGCCGCGAGCACGAGGTACGCGCCGAGCTGGGTCGCGTAGCGCACGTAGTAGCGGTGGAAGCCGTGCAGGGGCTCCGCGGGCCGGCCCCGCACGACGGTGATGAACCACTGCGCGATCGCCGTGAAGAACACTCCGAACGACCAGATCCCGATCCAGAAGAAGTGCGGGATCGCGAGCAGCAGGCGGAAGAAGACCGTCAGGCGCGAGCGGCGCAGGTCGTCGGCGACGACGATCCGGACCGGACGCTCGTTCACGTCGCGATCCCGTGCTCGCGCAGCGCGTCGTTCAGGCTCGTCTTCAGGTCGGTCGAGGCGCTGCGGCGGCCGACGATCAGCGCGCACGCGATCTCGTAGGTCCCGGCGGCGTAGTCCTTCGGGCGGGTCCCCGGGATCACGACGGCACGCGGCGGCACGTAGCCACGGTGCTCGACGGGCTCGTCGCCGGTGACGTCGATGATCGGGATCGAGCCGGTGAGGACGACGTTCGCCGCGAGCACGGCCCCCTCGCCGACGACCGTGCCCTCGGTGACGATGCAGCGCGAGCCGACGAACGCACCGTCCTCGACGATCACGGGCCTCGCTCCGGGCGGCTCGAGCACGCCGCCGATCCCGACGCCGCCGGCGAGGTGGACGTCCGCGCCGATCTGCGCGCACGAGCCGACCGTCGCCCAGGTGTCGACCATCGTGCGCGGCCCGACCCAGGCGCCGATGTTCACGTAGCTCGGCATCAGCACCACATCGGGCGAGAGGAACGAGCCGTACCGCGCCGCCGCCGGCGGCACGACGCGGACGCCGCGCTCGGCGTGGTCGCGCTTGAGCGGGATCTTGTCGTGGTAGGTGAACGGCCCGAGCTCCTGCGGCTCCATCCGGCGCAGCTTGAAGTAGAGGAGGATCGCCTTCTTCACCCACTCGTGGACGACCCACTCCTCGCCGCGCTTCTCGGCCACCCGCAGCTCGCCGCGGTCGAGCCGGCCGACGACCTTCTCGACGGACTCGACGCCGGCGGGGTCCGGCTGCTCCCAGAGCGCGTCGATCTCGCGCTCGAGGCTCACAGGACCTCGTCGAGGACGGCCACGGCCTCCGCGCACTCCTCCTCCGTCGGGACGAGCGCGAAGCGAACGTAGCCCTCGCCCGCGTCGCCGAAGTAGGCACCCGGCGCGACGACGACCCCGTGCTCGAGCAGGCTCGCGGCGAAGTGCTCGGACGACTCGCCGTCCGGGACCTCGAGCCACAGGTACATCGTCGCGCGGCTCCCGGACAGCCTCAGGCCCTTGCGCTCGAAGAGCTCGATGAACAGACGCCGCTTGCGGCCGTAGAGCGCGCGGTTGCGCTCGACGTGCTCCTCGTCGTTCCACGCCGCCACTGCCGCGCGCTGGACGAAGACCTGCGGCGCCGTGCCGACGTTCGGCCGAAACTTGCGCAGCGACTCGATCACGCCCTCGCCTGCGGCGACGAACCCGCAGCGGTAGCCGGTCATCGACGAGCGCTTCGAGAGCGTGTTGAAGACGACCACGTTGCGCCGATCGCCGACCTGCAAAGCCGACGCGGGCGGCTCGTCGAACCAGAGCTCGGAGTACGCCTCGTCCGAGCAGACGAGCACGTCGTGCTCGAGCGCGCGCTCCACGACCTGCTCGTAGAACGAGAGCGGCGCCACCGCGCCCGTCGGATTGTTCGGGTAGCAGAGCCAGAGCAGCGACGCGCGCGCCCACGTCTCGTCATCGACGGCGTCGAGGTCGGGCAGGAAGTCGTGGTCGGCGAGCAACGGCACCGAGCGCACCTCCGCGCCCGCGAAGCGCGCGCCGCGCTCGTACACCGGGTACGCCGGGTCGGGCAGGAGCACGACGTCCTTGCCGGAGCCCGCGTCGAGCACGACCTGCGCGAAGAGGAAGATCGCCTCCTTGGAGCCGTACGTCGGGATCAGCTCACGTTCCGGGTCCAGCTCGACGCCGAACCGCCGCGCCGCCCAGGCCGCGATCGCGTCGCGCAGCTCGGGCAGGCCGACGGCGGCCGGGTAGCCGCTCGCCTCGTCGAGCGCCGCCGTCAGCGCGCGCTTGATCAGCGGGTCGGTCGGCTCGCGCGGATCGCCCATCCCGAAGTCGAAGATGCGGACGCCCTCGGCCGCCTTGCGGCGCTTCGCCTCCTCGATCCGGACGAACGGGTACGTCGTCTGCTCGGCGAGGACGGGGGAGACGTGCACGCGCGAAACGCTACGCGACCAGGCGGCGGAGAGCCTCGAAGCAGCGCTCCAACGCAGCGAACTCGATCTGCTCGTCGCGCGTGTGTGCGAAGCGGGGCGCGCCCGGGCCGAAATTGACGGCGTCGAGCCCGCGCTCGGCGAACTGTGCGACCGGCGTCCACGCCTGCTTCGGCGTCACGGCGAGCTGCCCCTGGTCGCGCAGCCGCTGCACGAGCTCGTTCTGAACGGCGACGGACGCGGCGGGCGAGTGGCTCGTGATCTCGACCCGCTCGCCCGCGAGCTCGCGGAGGCGCGCCTCGGCCTCCTCGCGCGTTCGCTGCGGTCCGTAGCGGAAGTTGAGCGTCGCCTCGGCGAGGTCGGGCACGACGTTGTCGGCGCGCCCGCCCGAGATGCGCGTGAGGCTGAGCACCTCGCGGAACGGCAGGCCGTCGACCACGACGTCGTGCGGCTCCAGCCCGGCCAGCGGCGCGAGCCCCGCTACGGCGCGGTCGATCGCGTTGTCGCCGAGCCACGGCCGAGCCGTGTGGGCGCTGCGGCCTTCGAAACGGAGACGCGCGCTGATGCTCCCGACGCACCCGACCTGAAGCTCGTTGTCGGTCGGCTCGAGCACGACCACCAGCGCCGCGTCGTCGACTGCGCCGGTCTCGAAGAACGCCGGCAGCGGGCTGACCTCGACGGCGAGCTCCTCGCGCGGGAAGAAGAGAAAGCCGACCGCGAGCTCGGCCCCGGTCTCGAGCGCGTGGGCGAGCTCGATCATCACCGCGAGCCCGCCCTTCATGTCGCTCGCGCCCAGGCCGTGGACGACGGCGTCGTCGCGCCGCCCGGGGAAGTTCCCGTTCGCGGGCACCGTGTCGAGGTGGCCGGCGAGGACGACGAGCGGGCGGTCGTCGGGCCCGGTCCGGTACCACAGCGTCTCGGCGTCCCGCCACGCGGGCTGCCACGGCATGCTCGCGGCGACGTACTCCGCCAGCTCCTGCTCCTCGCCGCTCGGGGAGTGGATGTCCACGAGCGCGAGCGTCCGGCCTGGGAGGTCGAAGGACGCCACGGGCATAATCCTGACGTGACCACGCGCCAGCCGGACCCCGCACCGGGCGCGGAGCCCGAGCGGGGCTTCGCGGTGGCCGTGCTTCCGCAAGGCGCGGACGCGGACGAGGAGCTCGCGGAGCTCCACGAGCTCGCACGGACCGCGGGCGTGCAGACCGTCGGCGAGCTCGTCCAGCACCGTCCGCGGCCCGACCGCCGGACGTACGTCGGCAAGGGCAAGCTCGAGGAGCTGAAGCGCGTCTACAAGGAGTCCGGCGCCGAGGCGCTGCTCGTCGACGACGAGCTCGAGCCCGCCCAGCAGCGCGCGCTCGAGGATGCGCTCAAGGCGCGCGTGGTCGACCGGACGCAGCTGATCCTCGACATCTTCGCCCAGCACGCCGTCTCGGCCGAGGGCAAGCTCCAGGTCGAGGTCGCGCAGCTCGAGTACAACCTCCCGCGCATGCGCGGGCTCTGGCAGCACCTCGAGCGCCTCGGCGGCGGCGTCGGGACGCGCGGTCCGGGCGAGTCGCAGCTCGAGACCGACCGGCGCCTCGCCCGCCGGAGAGCGACCGTGCTGGGCCGCCGGCTGGAAGGGCTGCGGCGGCAGCGCGCGACTCGCAGGCAGGAGCGCGAGCGCACGGCGACTCCGACCGTCGCGCTCGCCGGGTACACCAACGTCGGCAAGTCGTCGCTCCTGAACGCGCTCACCGGCGCGGGCGTCACCGTCGACGACCGGCTCTTCGAGACGCTCGACCCGACGACGCGCGCGTTCGCGCACGACGGGCGCCGCTACCTCGTCACCGACACGGTCGGGTTCATCCGGCGCCTGCCCCATCAGCTGGTCGAGGGCTTCGCGGCCACGCTCGAGGAGACGCTCGTCGCCGAGCTCGTCGTGCACGTGCTCGACGCGACCGCGCCCGAGGAGCGGCTCGACGAGATGTTCCGCGCGGTCGAGAGCGTGCTCGGGGAGATCGGCGCCGGCCAGCTGCCGCGCGAGCTCGTCCTGAACAAGATCGACGCCGTCGACCCGCTCGCACGTCGTCGGCTCGAGGCGCGCTTCCCGACGGCGCTCCACGTGTCGGCGCTGACCGGCGAGGGGCTAGAGGAGCTGAAGGCACGCATTGCGGAGCGGTTCGGCGACCGCTTCGAGCCTGTGCGGCTGCTCGTGCCGTACGACCAGGGCGCGAAGCTCGCCGAGCTGTACGAGCTCGGCGCGCCTGTCGACGGGCGCGAGGACACGCCCGAGGGCGTGCTCGTACAGGCACGGCTGCCGCACCGCGAGGTCCGCCGCTTCGCCGAGTTTCTCGTGGCCGACGCCGAGGCGCACGAGCAGGCGGTGTGATCGAGCTGCCGATCCGGCGTCTGCGCCCAGACGCGCAGGTGCCGACGCGCGCATACGCGGGCGACGCGGGCATCGACCTCGCCGCCTGCGACCGCGTCGAGCTCGGGCCGGGCGAGCGGGCGCTCGTGTCCACGGGTGTCGCGGTCGCGATCCCGGACGGCTACGCCGGCTACGTGCAGCCGCGCTCGGGGCTCGCGGCCGAGCACGGGATCTCGATCGTGAACACGCCCGGCCTGGTCGACTCCGGCTACCGCGGCGAGCTGAAGGTGAACCTGCTCAACACCGACCGCGAGCCGTTCGTCGTCGAGCCCGGCATGCGCATCGCGCAGCTCGTCGTGCTCCCGGTCCCCGCCGTGCGCCTCGTCGAGGTCGACGAGCTGCCCGCGAGCGAGCGCGGCGCGCGCGGGTTCGGCTCCTCGTCCTGATGGAGCCGCGGATCCGCGTCTCGGCGCTGCTGCGGTGGGAGGACCGGATCCTCCTGATCCGCCACGAGAAGCCGGGAAAGGAGTACTGGCTGCTCCCAGGCGGCGGCGTGAACGGCGGGGAGAGCCTCGTCGACGCGCTCCACCGCGAGCTCTTCGAGGAGGTCGGGATCGACGAGGAGCTCCCGCTCGAGGGGCCCGTCGCGATCGCCGATTCCATTGCTCCTCGGCCGAGCTTCACCGCGAAGCACGTCGTCCACATCGTCTTCTCCGGCGACCTCTCCGGGCGCTCGCTCGAGCAGGTGACCTCGAAGGACGCCGCCGTCCGCGGGCACCGCCTCTTCCGGGTCGACGAGCTCGACGGGATCGTCCTGCACCCGCCGCTCCAGCGCTTCCTGCGCCGCTGGCGCCCGGGCGACCCGATTGCGTACCTCGGCGCCCTCTGGGCGCCCTAGAACCGACCTCCTCGGTCGCGGGCGCGGCCGGCCGAGACGGAGTGCGCCTCGCCCTCGAGCGCGTCGTCGAGCGCGTCGAACTGCGGCGGCTCTTCGCCGCTCCGGTGGGCGATCGCCTGCCCCAACAGCCAGTCCGCGAGCCAGGGGTTGCGCGGCAGCAGGGGGCCGTGGAGGTAGGTGCCGACGGCCCGGCCGACGCGGCAGCCCTCGAAGCCGCTCCGCCCGTCGTTCCCGAAGCCGGCGACCACGCGCCCGAGCGGCTCCGCGCCGTCGTCGAGGTACGTCCGGCCGGCGTGGTTCTCGAAGCCGGCGAGGGTGCGCCGCTCGCCCGGCCCGAGCTCGCACTCGAGCAGGACGTCGCCGATCATTCGGCGTTCGCCGGCGACCGTATGCAGCGGGAACAGCCCGACGCCTGGAAGCTCGCTCCCGTCCCCGACGCGGTAGAAGCGGCCGAGGAGCTGGTACCCGCCGCATACCGCGAGCACCGCAGCGCCCGCGGCGGCTACGGCGAGCAACTGGTCGGCCTTGCGTGCGAGGTCGTGCGCGACCAGCGCCTGCTCACGGTCCTGGCCGCCGCCGATGTAGAGGAGGTCGTGCGCGCCGGGTTCGATCGGGTCGGCCGCCGAGAGCGCCCGCACCTCGAGCTCGTGGCCGTGCCACGCGGCGCGGCGCGCGAGGACGGCGATGTTACCGCGGTCGGCGTAGATGTTCAGGTACTCGGGGTAGAGGTGGCCGACGACGATCTTCACGCGGCGCGCTTCCAGTACTGCGGCACGTGCCCGCGGTCGGCGACGATCCGGCGCAGCTCCAGCATCGCCGTGTACGTCGGGAGCACGACGAGCTCGCCGCCCGGCGCCGTCAGGTCGAGCCCGCGGTCGAGGCCGCGCTCGAGCGCGGGGAGGACCTCGATCGCCTCGGGGTCGAACCCCGCGTACTTGAACCGAAGCGCGAGCTCGGCGGCACGGTCGCCGGTCACGACCACGCGCTCGAGCCCCTCGAGCAGCGGCTCGAAGTCGACGTCCCAGATCCACGAGACGTCCTTGCCGTCCGCGATCGCGTCGTTGAGCGCGACCACCGCGAGCCTGGGCGCGCCGCCGGCGACGAGCGTGCGGACGGCCTCGTTCGCGCCCGCGGGATTCTTGATCAGCAGCATCAGGAGGCTGCGCTCGCCGAGCGGGATGCGCTCGAAGCGGCCGAACGCGGCATCGAAGCGCTCGAGTCCCTCGACGATCTCGTCCGACGACGCGCCGAGCGCACGCGCCAGCGACGCGGCCGCGAGCGCGTTGTAGACGTTGTAGAGCCCGGGCAGCCTCAGCCGGACGCGGCGCGACCCCTCCGGCGTCACGAGCTCGAAGGCGATCCCGTCGAGACCGGCCGGCTCGATCGAGCGCGCAACGACGTCCAGCTCCGGCCGCCTGTTCCCGCACTCGGTGCACTCGTAGTCGCCGAGGTGGCCGACGTAGGCCGCGTGGAAGACGTACGGCGCGCCGCAGCGGACGCAGTGCTTCGAGTCGGCCGCGTGTTGGAGCCCGCCCGGATGCGCCTGGCGCGGGTCGTCGACCCCGAAGACGAGTGCAGGACGGTCGCGCGCGAGGTCGCCCGAGCTGCGGGTCGTCCCCGTTGACGATCAGCTGCGCGTCGGCCGGGAGCGCCTCGACCAGGCGGCGCCATCGCTCCGCGATCAGCTCGAGCTCGCCGTAGCGGTCGAGCTGGTCGCGAAAGAGGTTCGCGAGGCAGAGGACGCGGGGCCGCACGAGCTCCGCGACCTCGGTCAGCGCGGCCTCGTCGACCTCGAAGAGGCCGAGCTCTGCGTGGTCTGCGGCGAGCAGGGACGAGGCGACGCCCGAGACGAGATTGGCGCCGGAGCGATTGTGCGCGAGCCGCACCTTGCCGCGCAGGATCTCCGCCGTCATCGCGGCTGTGGTCGTCTTCCCGTTCGTCGCCGAGAGCACGGCTGCGCCCTGCGGGAGGCGTCGCGCGAGCGTGGCCACGGCGCTCGGGTCCAGCTTCCAGAGCAACTTGCCCGGCAGCGTCGTCCCGCCGCCGGCGCCGGCCAGCCGCGAGAGCGCACCCACGGCGCGCGCCGTCGCCGCGAGCGCGGGCAGCGGAAGCGGAACGCGCACAGACGGACCCTAACTGCGCAAGCCGCGGATCCGCTTGCGCGGATCCGCGACGCGAAAACCCCTGAAGGCGGTCGCTTCGCGACCGCGCCACAGCGTGCGCACGAAATTCACTCGAACGAGGGAACCTCGGCTCCCTCACCCCGACGGGGGAGGTTTGCTCATCCGCACCGGCCTACGTTGCGGCGCGGAAAGGCGGCTTCCGAGGCCTTTTGATTGCGGCAACAGCGGCCACGGCCGCTCGACGAAAGGAATCGATCTTCACATGCGGCACGAACGACCTTCTAGCCACGGGGAGGCACGGTCGAGTGCGCTGTGGGGCAAGGGCTCTGGAGGCCAGTCCCGCGGTAGCGCGCTCTGGGGACGCGGCGGACGCGGGATCGCGCTGCTCGCAGTCCTCGTCAGCGTCGTCATCCCTGCCGCCGGCATCGCCGGCCACGACGACAAGGTTCGCGCGGCTGTTCCGGGCGACCTGATCAGCGCCGCGCGGGCGAACGAGGACGCGACCTTCGCCGTCATCGTCCAGGGTGAGGCGCGCGGCAACAGCAACCAGCTTGCGGAAGGCATCCGCAGCGAGGTCTCGAGCGGCAAGGGCAACGGCATGGGCCGCTTCAAGCACGTCTACAGGTCGATCAACGGCGTCTCGCTCCAGGTGAGCGGGAAGGAGCTGCTCAAGCTCGCGCAGCATCCCCGCGTCACCTCGATCACGCGCGACGAGGCCGTCCCGCTCGCGGGCCTGACCTGGCGTGACGCCATCGGCGTCTCCAGCCTCTGGGATCTCCCCGCGCTCGCGTGCGCGGTCAACGCGCTCGGCATCCAGCTCGACCCGCTCTGCAAGCCGCGGGCCGCGCAGCCGGCGCCGCAGGCTCCTGCCATCGCAATCGTCGACTCCGGCATCGACGCGTCCAAGGTCGACGACTTCGGCTCCCGCGTCGTCGCGCGGGCCAACCTCAGCTCGCTCGAACCGGACGCGACGGGCGATCCGCTCGGTCACGGCACGATGGTCGCCGGCATCGCGGCCGGCTCGAACCCGGAGCTGCGCGGAGTCGCGACGAACGCCCCGCTCGTCGACGTGCGCGTCGCCTCGAGCAACGGCGAGGCCCTGACGAGCGACATCGTCGCCGCGGCGGACTGGATCCTCGCGAACAAGGCGCGGTACAACATCCGCGTCGCGAACTTCTCGCTGGCCGGAACGACCGAGGCGAGCTTCCGCTTCCATCCGATCGACCGCGCGGTCGAGAAGCTCTGGCTCAACGGCGTCGTCGTCGTCGCCGCCGCCGGGAACCACGGATCGGCGACCGGGCCGGTGAAGATGCCCGCACCGGCGAACGACCCGTTCGTGATCACGGTGGGCGCGCTGGGCATGAACGGCACGGCGGGTCGCTCGGACGACTTCCGGGCCCCCTGGTCGGCCTACGGCTCGACGGCCGACGGCTTCATGAAGCCCGACCTGGCGGCGCCCGGCCGCTACATGACCGCGCCTGTGCCGGCGGGCTCGACGCTCGCCCTCGCTCGCCCCGGTCGTGTGACGTCCCCGGGCTACATGTGGATGAGCGGGACGTCGTTCTCGGCCCCGCTCGTGTCGGGTGTCGCGGCACAGATACTCGCTCGGCGGCCGGGCTTCACGCCCGACCAGGTCAAGGGTGCGCTGATGGCGAGCACGCACTACCTGCCGATGCAGGACCCGGGTGCAGGCGTCGGCGAGCTCAACGCCTCGGCGGCGATCAATGTCGCTTCGCCGCCCAACCCGAACCAGAACCTGTACCAGTTCGTCTCCGGCGGCAGCTTCGACGCCGACGCGTGGGCCGACCACGTGAGCACGAACTCCAACTGGACGGCCTCGAACTGGACGGCGTCCAACTGGGTCAGCTCCAACTGGACGGCCTCGAACTGGGTCGCCTCCAACTGGACGGCATCCAACTGGGTCAGCTCCAACTGGACGGCCTCGAACTGGGTCGCCTCCAACTGGACGGTGGCGACGGACCTGGAGTAGCACGCACCGCAGCTCGTGTGCGAACGGCGGCCCCCGGGCCGCCGTTCGCGTCTTCTCACTCGATGGGGGGATGCTGCCTCACCGAGGGCGGCCTAGCTTCCGTGGTACGTCGGGAGCGTTCGCCTTGGGACGGGGCGTGTAAAGGCCGCGCCGCTCCGAGCCGACAACCCTAAGTAGGCGGAACCTGTGGCGACCCAAGAGAACCAGCTCAACCCGACCGCGAAGATCTTTCTCGGCGCCGTGCTCTGCGTGGCGGCGATCGCGGTCGTACCGAGCTTGTCGCAGCTCTCGGCCGACACGACCGGCTGGCTGACGTTCCTGATCTTTGCGAGCGCGGCCGCGGTCGCCCAGCTCTTCCCGGTCCACACTGCGAAGAACAACGCGTTCACACCGGCGATCGTCTTCATGCTGCCGACGGTCTTCCTGCTGCCGCCGGAGCTGATCGCGCTGATGCCGATCGCGATGCACCTGCCCGAGTGGCTGAAGGTGCGCTACCCGTGGTTCATGCAGTCGTTCAACATCGCGAACCACACCGTCGACATCTTCGCCGCGTGGGCGGTCGCACATCTGATTCTCGAGTACGCGCCCGGGCCGGAGGAGCGTGTGTGGCTGGCCGCGGGCCTCGCCGCGACGCTGGTGTACGTCGTCCTCAACCACACGATCGTCGCGGTGATGCTCCGGCTCGCGCGGGGGATGCACTGGCGCGAGACGGGCCTGCTCTCGTTCCAGAGCCTCTCGAACGAGATGGTCGTCGGTTTGCTCGGGTTCGCGCTCGTCAGCTTCTGGAAGACCAATCCGTGGCTGATCCCGATCGGGATCGCGCCGATGCTGCTGATCCACCGCTCGCTCGCCGTGCCTGCGCTCGAGGAGGAGGCGCGCGTCGACCCGAAGACCGGGCTCTTCAACGCCCGCCACTTCGCCGCCGCCTTGAACGACGAGCTCGGGCGCGCGACCCGCTTCGAGCGCCCGATGTCGCTGATCATGGCCGACCTCGACCTCCTTCGGGACATCAACAACACGTACGGCCACCTGGCGGGCGACGCCGTCCTGCGGGGGATCGCCCAGATCTTTCGCGCCCAGCTGCGCCACTACGACGTGCCCGCGCGCTTCGGTGGGGAGGAGTTCTCCATCCTGCTGCCGGAGACGGCGCCCGAGCAGGCGCTCGAGATCGCGGAGCGCATCCGCCGCGCAGTCGCCGAGGCGTCGTTCGAGGTGGAGACGTCGAGCGAGCCGATCCGCGCGACGGTCTCGATCGGTGTCGCCGGCTTCCCCAAGGACGCGACCGACGCGAACGAGCTGATCCACCAGGCCGACCTCGCGGTCTACCGCGCGAAGCTCCAGGGACGCAACCGGGTCCTGGCGGTCAACGACGACTCGCTGCTGGTGAACAACGACCGCTCGCAGCGGCTCGTCGCCGTGCCGGAGGACGGCGAGCACGTCGCACCGTTGCCACGCGTCCCCGACCTCGCCCCGGTCGACGACCGCCGCGCACAGCCCGACCCGAAGCCCGTGCAGGGCCCGCGCTTCCTGTCGCTCTCCGCGAGCCTCGGCTTGCTCGTCGCGGCGGTCAGCGCCGCGGGCTTCGCCGCAGGCGTCCTCGGGCTCGTCTACGGCACTTCCACGGACGTCGTCGGCCTGATCGCGATCATCGCCCTCGTCGGGATCGGGCAGGCCGTCGCGCTCACGGTCAGCGACGAGATCGGCGGCAGCTCGATCTCGCTGAGCGCCGTCGGCGCGATCGCCGGGGCCGCGCTCTTCGGACCGCGAGCCGCGCTCGCGCTCGCGATCACGATCGCGATCGTCGACTGGAGCGCGCAGCGGATCTGGACGCACCAGGTCCTGTTCAACATCGGCGCGCTGACATTGGCCTCGCTGGCGGGCGCGGGCGTGTTCGCGGCGGCTGAGCAGCTCCACCTCGTTGGGACACCGGACAAGATCGCCACGATCGCGGCCGGGGTGGCGGCCGGGCTGGCGTACTTCATCGTGAACATGAGCCTCGTCAGCGTCGCGCTGGCGATGGAGGGCCACGAACGCTGGCTCGCCGTGTTCCGCGAGCGGTTCGCGTGGCTGTGGCTGCACTACCTCGTCTACGGCTTCGTCGCCGGCGTGATGGCGGTCGCCTACGGCACCGCCGGGCTCTGGGGCCTGCTCGTCTTCGCCGTGCCGCTGCTCCTGATGCGCAAGACGCAGGAGGCGTACCTGACGCACCAGCAGCGCTCGGCGAAGAAGCTGCGCGCGGCGGCGGAGACGATCCAGAGCCAGAACGTCTCGCTCGAGCAGGCGAACCGGCTGCTCAGGGAGCGCTCGACCGCAGCGATGGAGTCGCTCTCGGCGACCGTCGACGCACGCGACTCGTACACGGCGGGCCATTCCCGGCGTGTGCAGCAGCTCGCCCTCGCGATCGGCAAGGAGCTCGGGCTCTCGCAGGCCGAGCTCGACCTGCTCGGCCACGCCGCGCTCTTCCACGACATCGGCAAGCTCGCGATCCCGGACGCGATCCTGCTCAAGCCGGCGTCGTTGACGAGCGAGGAGTGGGCGCTGATGCAGCGGCACGCCGAGGAGGGCGCGAGGATCATCGACCGGCTCGGCTTCCTCGGAGACGCCGTCCCGGCGATCCGACACCACCACGAGCGCTTCGACGGCACGGGCTACCCCGACCGGCTCCGGGGGGAGGAGATCCCGCTCGGCGCCCGGATCATCCACGTCGCCGACGCGCTCGACTCGATGCTGACGACGCGGATCTACCGCGCCGCCCGACCGCCCGCGGAGGCCGTGCTCGAGCTCAGGCGCGCCGCCGGGAGCCAGTTCTGCCCGCGCTGCGTCGCGGCCCTGGAGCGGATCCTCCCGCTGGACAGCCTCGTCGCCGAGCCAAACACGAGCGGCGTGCTCGCGGCCGCCTCGTAGTCGCAGGCCGCAGCCATGCCCGCTCGGACGCTCTTGCGTTCGAGCCAGTTTGCTCTACAGTTATTGACATGGCGCGGAAGCCCTTCCGCGCGCTCGAGGGCATCGACCCGGACGCTCTGAAGTCGTTCCAGGCCGGGATCCGCAAGCGCTACAGCGACGAGGAACTGCTCGAAGAGCTGAGGGCCTGCGCGGAACGGCTCGGTCGCTCGCCGACGATGCGGGAGTTCGCGGACGACCCGAAGACCCGCGTGCACCCGCAGACGGTGATCGAGCACTTCGGCACCTGGAACGCCGCCAAGCGTGAGGCCGGGCTCTTCCCGCGCCGCTTCGCGACCCGCGAGGAGCTGCTCGGCGTCCTGCGCGGGCTGGGGGAGGAGCTCGGCCGGACCCCGACCGCGCGCGACCTCGAGGAGCGGCGACGGCGCCTCCCGTCGAAGTCGCTCTACTGGCACACGTTCGGGTCGCTGACGACGGCGCTCCGCGAGGCCGGGTTCGACGTGCCGGTGGGGGAGGAGCGGCTCGAGCGCGCCGTCGAGCAAGGGGTCGCACTCGCACGCAGGCTCGAGCGGCTGCCGAAGTTCGCCGACTGGGCCGAGGCCCGCCGGCGCGACGACTCCCTCCTGACCGAGTGGCAGGTCTACCGGATGCTCGACTCGCGGCGCGGCGCGTGGTCGACGTTCCAGTTCCTGATCGGCGAGCGCCTGCGCGAGCAGGGCGTCGAGGTGACCGCGGAGGGTCGGGTGAAAGGCTAGGCGGTCGCGATTACAGCGAGCCGGCGCAGGCAGTGTGCGCCCTCGTCCGGTGCACGCACCGCGGGGAGCACGTCGTCCTCGACGAACGAGGCGTCGGGGCGGAAGCGCTCCGTCCACGCGACGCGCCCGTCGGCGAGGGCGACGAGCGTGCCCTCGGGCACCTCGCGCTTCTGCAGCTTGACGTCGGCGTAGCGCTCGACCGTCTCGAGCGCGAGCTGCGTCGAGGCGAAGAACGTCACCCTGTGCCCGCGGCCGAGCCAGAGCGGCCGACCGACCCCGCGGGCGAGGAAGAGCAGCCCCGGGCGGCGCTCGTCCAGCCACGCGGTCGCCATCGCGCCGTAGAGCTGCTCCAGGGCCTCGGCGTGGTTCCCGCTCGCCTCGGCGAGGGCGAAGATCGCCTCGGAGTCGACGGTCATCTCCGGCGCGTGACGACGCCAGCCGTGGCGCTCGAAGAGCTCGTCGTCGTTGGCGATGATCCCGTTGTGGATCCCGACGACCGCGCCGTGGCGGACGGGGTGGTTGTTCGCGGCGATCGACGGGTGACCCTTCGTGTAGTCGCGGACGTGCACGAGCGCCTCGTTCGCCGAGATCGGGACCGTGACCTGGTCGAGGAGCTCGCTCGCGCCCGAGCGCTGCTTGTGCACCTCGACGCGGCCGTGCGCACCGCGGTGGGCGTAGCCGACGGCGTCGGCGCCGCGCTCGGCGATGCCGGCGAGCAAGGACTGAGCGGCGAGCGTCCTGTCGACGCCGCTCGATTCGCTCAGGCTATAGCCAGCAATGCCGCACATCGGTCCTCACTCGTAGGGTTGCGCCTGTTGATCACTGTGCCCACTAGACGTATCGACGGTCCTCCGGATAGGTAAGGATCCTGTTAGTCCCCCGTTCGGGGGCACCCGTTTTTTCAAGCGCCTCCCCTGAAAGGCCGATATCGGGGGCATGGAGTCCCCGCAGGCCCTGCCGGAGCCGGCTGCCGAGACAGCCGAGGCCCCGGAGCCGCACCTCGAGCTGCTTCCCGCGCCTCGACCCGGTCGAGGCGACGGAGAGCGCCGGCGAGGCGGACCCGCTCGATACGCCGGCGCCCGTCCAGGACCCGCTCAAGCTCTACGTCCGCCAGATCGGCGACGGACGGCTGCTGACCCCGAGCGAGGAGCGCGAGCTCGCACGCCGCAAGGACGAGGGGGACGAGGCCGCGAAGCGCAGGCTGATCGAGTGCAACCTCAGGCTCGTGATGTCGATCACGCGCAACTACACGAAGAGCGGCGTCCCGCTGCTCGACCTGATCCAGGAAGGCAACCTCGGCCTGATCCGCGCGGTCGAGAAGTTCGACTACCGGCTCGGCTTCAAGCTCTCCACGTACGCGACCTGGTGGATCCGCCAGGCGATCACGCGCGCGCTCGCAGACCAGGGGCGGATCATCCGCCTGCCCGTGCACGTCGCCGACCAGGTGCGCCGCCTGATGCGGACCCGCCGCCTGCTCGCCCAGCAGCTCAACCGCGAACCGACGATCGAGGAGCTCTCAACCGCCGCCGAGCTGCCGCCGAGCAAGGTCAAGGACCTGCTCGAGCTCGTCGAGGACCCGGTCAGCCTGGAGACTCCCGTCGGCGACGGCGAGAGCCTCTACGGCGACCTGATCGAGGACACGAAGACCGACCGTCCGGACCTGACGACCACGGAGTCGATGCGCCATCGCGAGCTCACGCGCGCGCTCGACAGCCTCAACCCGCGCATGCGCCGCGTGCTCGCGCTGCGGTTCGGCCTCGACGGCGAGAAGCCGCAGACGCTCGAGGAGGTCGGCGCGGGTCTCGGGATCACGCGCGAGCGAGTCCGCCAGCTCGAGTCGCGCGCACTGCGCGAGCTGCGCACCGTCGCTCCGGACCTCGAGCTCTACTTACAGTCCGAGTAGTCCCGGCCCGCGGGTACCCTCGGAGTGTGTCGTTCTTCGTCGACGTCCACTCGCACGTCGTGCCGTCCGGACGACGACGGGGCGCAGTCGGTCGCGATGGGACGCTCGATGTGTCGCGAGGCCGCGCGCCGCGGCACGGCCGTCCTCTACGCGACGCCGCACGTCTGGCCTCACCTGACGCTGACCGAGCCGCGCGAGCGCGAGGTCAGGGCGGCGTACGCCGAGCTCGTCCCGCAGGCCGGCCTCGAGCTGCGGCTCGGCTTCGAGCTGACGCCGACCGCGCGGCTGCTCGACGAGGACATGCGCCGGTACGTCCTCGAGGGAACGAACGCGGTGCTCGTCGAGGTGCCGTTCACCGGAGGCGCCGAGCTGCTGCTGGCGGTGGGCGAGCACATCGAGGCGTCCGGGCTGCGGCCGTTGATCGCCCACCCGGAGCGGTCGGAGTCGGTGCTCGAGCGGCCGTCGCTCGCGCGCGACTTCGTCGAGCGCGGCTGGTCGCTGCAGGTCAACTCGACGTCGCTGCTCGGGCGCCACGGCTCGGAGATCGAGGCGCTCGCATGGGGCCTGATCGACGACGACGTCGTCGCCGTGGTGGCTTCCGACGGGCACCGGCCGCTGCGCCCGCCGCACCTCGACGAGGCCTACGCGGCCGTGCGCGTGCGCGTGGGGGAGACCCGGGCGCGCTCGCTCTTCGACGGGTCGTCGCTCGGGATCGCAGCCCCCGCCGAGGTCCCGCTGCGAGAGCGGGCGCGAAGCGCCCGCCTTTAGGGGTTCTCGCGGTCGCGGATCCGCGCTAGCGGATTCGTGAGCTGCGGATCAGCTAATAGCTCGCCGCTACAGCTTCCATCTCGTGCAGCCGCGCGAGGTGGTTGAGCGACTCCATCTCGATCTGGCGGACGCGCTCGCGCGTCAGGCCTAGGCGCCTGCCGATCTCCTCGAGCGTCTTCGGCTCGGCGTCGTCGAGGCCGTAGCGGAGGACCAGCACGGCGCGGTTGCGCTCGGAGAGCACGCCGAGCGCCGCGGCGAGCGCCTGGCTGCGGAGTGCGGACTCGACCTCGTCCTCGGGGAGCGGCGAGTCGCCTGCGACGAAGTCCCCGAACACGGCGTCCTCCTCGTCGCCCACCGGCTGGTCGAGGCTCGTCGAGGCGCGCGCGGCGGCGCGGACCTCGCGGGCCTGGTGCACGGGCAGGTTCGCCTCCTCGGAAATCTCCTCGAGCGTCGGCTCGCGCCCGAGCTCCATCCACAGCGTCCGCTCGGCGCGGTTCATCTTCTGGAGCCGCTCGACGATGTGGACCGGCATCCGGATCGTGCGCGCCTTGTCGGCGAGTGCCCGCGCGACCGCCTGGCGGATCCACCAGGTCGCGTACGTCGAGAACTTGTAGCCGCGCCGCCAGTCGAACTTCTCGACCGCACGGATGAGGCCCAGCGTCCCTTCCTGGATCAGGTCGAGGAACGGCAGGCCCTGGTTGCGGTAGTTCTTCGCGATCGAGACGACGAGGCGCAGGTTCGACTGGATCATCCGCTGCTTCGCGAGCTGGTCGCCGCGCTCGATCTTCTTCGCGAGCGCCACCTCCTGGGCCGCCGTCAGCAGCGCGTGGCGGCCGGCCTCGCGCAGGAAGAGCTGGAGCGCGTCGGTCGTGGACTCGAGCGGTTGGGCGACCGGCGGAGGAGGCGGAGGCGGCGGTTCGCGCTTCGCCTCGGGCTCGTCGAACAGCTCGAACCCGCGCGCCTCGAGCTCGCGCTCGACGGCCTCCAGCTCCAGCGGGACGAGCTCATGGGGCTCGAGCAGCTCGTGCAGCTCGACCCGCCCGATCGAGCCGCTCGTCTCGGCCGCCTCCAGCAGGGGCCGTAGCTCCTCGGTCTGGAGCAGGTTCTCGGCGACGTCGACGGGCACGACCGCTTTCGGCTGTTCCGCGCTCGCACAGACGCGAAACACGCTCTTTACGGGCTTGCTGCCGAGTGGAGACTCCGCCGGCGACGTTCGGGGCGCCGTGTGGGACCTTCGGACCCCTCGAAAGCGGCGCACGACGTCCCGGGCATCGCTCCTCAGCGCGGCGCACGCAAATCGACGTTCTGTCAAGTTGGGACGCGGCCGCTACCGTTTCGGCGTGAAGGCCCTCGTCCCCGCGCTGGCGTTCGCGCTGCTCCTGCCGGCGACGGCCCGCGCGGAGCTCGTCGCACCGGCGGCGGCCGAGGGGGCGCTCGCGGTCGCGCGCGACGGCAGTCCGCGGGTCGCGTGGGTGGACGGACGCCGGCTTGTGCTTGCGACCCGCTCCGCCGCGTGGAGCTCTGCACCGATCGCCACGCTGCCGAGCCTCGAAGGCCGCGTCGCCGGCCTGGCCGAGAACGCCGTGCTCGTCGAGGGGCGGCGAAGCTGGATCCGGCTCGTCGTCCGCAGCGGCAATCGCTGGCGGGTGGTCAAGGTCGCCGACGCCCCCAAGCGGGCGCTGCTGGGCGTCTCCGGGCTGACCCTGGACGCCGCGCGCCGGCCGGCGGTCGCGTACGCGATCCAGGAGGCCGACGACAAGACGTCCCTCCACCTGGCCCGGCTCGGCGCCGACGGCCGCCTGAGGACGACGCGCGTGACGACGAAGGGCTTCCCCTCGAGCGTCCTCCCGCCCGCGGCCATGCCCGTGCTCTGGCCCGACCGCAGCATCCGCGTCGTCCAGTCGTTCTCGCAGCGCGGCGCGAACGCGATCCTCTGGCGCCGCGAGGGCGCTACCTGGTGGGGCCGCGTCCTCTACGCGAGCGCTCTGGGCGCCGCCGCCCTCCCCCTCCACGCCGCCGCCACGTCCGGCGGTGTCTACGTCCTCTGGACGATCCCCTACGCGACGTTCGGCGAGAACCACCTCGTCCTCTCCAGTCGCATCGACCGCTCCCGCTCGACCGTCCTGCACCCGAACGCCTTCGCCGCCGGGCTCGTCCTCGGGCCGAGCGGCCCGGAGGTGGCGGCGAACGAGGCGGTCTCCTCGCTCTGGGCGGGGCTCCTGGCCGGCGCCGTCCAGGCGGAGCTCGACGGACGGATCGTCGGCTACGCGGCCACGCCCGACGGCCGCAGGCAGCTCCTGCTCGCGCGGCCCGACGGGCTCGAGTGGTTCGTGCTTCCGGCGGCACCGACGCTCCGCGTCACGCTCGACATCACCTTCCGCGGCCGGGTCGAGGGCGCGACGGGTGGATCCGTGCAGCTGTACGAGGAGGCAGCGGGCCAGCCGCGCCGGCTGGTCGGCGAGTTCCCGGTCGGTCCCGACGGGCTCTTCGAAGCGCCGGTCACCCCCACCACCGGGTTCTCGTACCGGGCCGTCTACGTCGATCCCGCGACGGGCGTCCCCCACGCGCGGCTGCTCAGGCCCTAGAAGCCCGCCTCGCGCGCCCCGGTCGCGATCACGAGCAGCACGAGCGCCGCGGCGACGAGCCGGTAGACCACGAAGAGCGTGTAGTCGTGCCGCCGCACGTAGCCGAGCAGGCCCCAGATCGCGAGCAGGCCCGCCCCGGCGGCCGCCAGCGTCCCGACGAGGAAGGGACCTCCCCACCCCGGCGGCAGGTCGCCGAGCAGCATGTCGGTGACGCCCTTGAAGGCCACGGCCCCGAACGTGATCGGCGTCAGCAGCAGGAACGAGAGCCGCGCCGCCTGGTCGCGGCCGAGGCCGAGCAGGCGCCCGGCCGAGATCGTGATCCCCGAGCGGGAGACGCCCGGCATCAGCGAGAGCGCCTGTGCGAGGCCGATCCCGAGCCCCTGCCGCAGGCTGAGGTCGGACGCCTGCCGGGTCTCCGGGCGCCGGTCGCAGAGCCAGAGCACGATCGCGAAGACGGCCATCAGGATCGCGATCTGCCAGGGCTCCCCCAGCCGCTCGGCGATCAGCTCCTCCCCCGCGGCGCCGATCAGCGCGGCGGGAACGGTGGCGACGGCGACGAGCCACGCGACACGCTCGTCCGGCGTCTCGATCCGCCGGCGCTTGAGGCTGCCGAAGAACGCGACCAGGAGGTCGCCGATCTCCTTGCGGAAGTAGACGACGACGGCGACGAGCGTGCCCAGGTGGAGCCCGACGTCGAAGGTCTGGTTGAACTCGTCGTGCTCCTTCAGGTACGTCCAGTCTCCGAGCCAGGGCACGAGGATCAGATGGGCCGAGGACGAGATCGGCAGCAGCTCGGTCAGCCCCTGCACCACGCCGAGGACGAATGCCTGCCAGTTCGGCAGGACGCCCTCGGCGTCCCCCACGCCGAGCACGGTCAGGAGCCCGGCGAGCAGGAGCAGGGACACGGCGGCGCTCGTGGTCGCGCGGCGTCCCATGCAGCCGCGGATCCTACGGTGTAGAGTGCCGCGTCCCGCTCTCCACAGACTTGCCCACAGGTTGGAAGATTGGCTGTGGAATTGTGGAAAATTGAACTTTTCGCAAATTGCGGGGACGGCGTTTTCGGACTCCTTGATTCGGGACTTGACCGCCTCTACTGTCCTGCTTGCGCCGAGCACGGAGCGCGACTAGGTCGAAGCCGCACCGGGCAGTCGTAGGCGGAAGCCGAAAGCCGGCCGGAGCGGTGGACGAAAGCGCCACCGGCTCGGCGAGATCTTTGAGGGTGAGGGTCCTTCGGGACACTCGCCCTCAAAGCTTTTTCGCGGGCAAAGTCCTTCGGACTATCGCCCGGGGGAAACACTTAGGATCGCGCCGTGCACCTCCGAGCCCCCAGCGTCGACAAGGGCGTCTCCAGCTTCATCTGGGCGTTCTCCTTCTTCCTCTACCTCTGGCTCGGGATGCTCGCGATCGGCGTCGACGGGGCGTCCGCGTTCATGTTCTCGGCGCTCGCCGGCTTCGGGATCTTCTTCTTCATCCGCCTGCTCGGCGACCGGCCGAAGGACGAGCCGGGCGGCTAGCCCAGGCGCCCGCGGCGGCCACGCCGAGGGCCGGTCAGGGCGCCGACGAGGAAGCGCGCCAGCGTGCCCCCCACGAGGCGCTCGAGGCGCTCGTGCGCGGTGGGTCGCGGATCGCCCGCGTCGAGGGCGATGCAGTGCTCGAGCAGGAGCTCCGACCCGCGCGGAGCGCTGTTCGGCTTGGCGGCGTCCATCTCTTCGATCATCGGCGGCGCCGGTCGCGCCGCTTCATCGCTTGATCTGGTCTAGAGGTGGAGGCGGCGGCCGTCGAACTCGGCCGAGTCCAGGAAGGCCGCGAAACGTCCCACGAGCGGCTCGACGTCGGCCGTGAACACGTGCGGGACGACGCCGATCTCCTGGTCGTTGTGGAAGGGCAGGTCGACGTGCGGCCGGGAGACGAGGTTGATCGAGACGCTCGTGCACACCGGACACCGAACGGCGACGCCCAGGCTTGTTCCTCCCCCGGCGAGCAAGAAGAACGACGACGGGAACACCGGCCGCGGGCGCTCCTCCGGGTAGCAGAAGAAGCTCCAGGGCCACTCGCCTCCGGCGATCCGCCGGGCGGCGAGGTCGCTCAGCTCGGTGGCGAGCTCCTCGAGCCGCGCGGTCATGAGGTTGAAGAAACGGTCGCCCCCGAACCCGAGCGGAGCCCAGTCGAGGTCGTCGTGCGCGACGAGGCCCGGGTGCTCCTCGCCACAGGGACAGGCGAACGTGACGCGGTAGACGACCGGGTGCGCCGTGCCCTCGAGCCGCTCGAGCGAGCGAAACGCCGACAGCGTCACCGACGTCTCGCCCCGAAGTGGGCACGAGAAGGTGTACCGGCTCTTCAGCGCGTCGTACATGCCTTTCTGCCGACATTGTCGTCGGCAGAACGGACGGAAAACGAAATCCCTCAGTAAGAAATCAGTGAGAAGAACGGATACCTGGCGAGCCGGTCGTGGCCGCCGAGGAACGTCAGGTCGATCAGGAAGCAGACGCCGACGACCTCCCCGCCCAACCGCTCGACGAGCCCGCCGATCGCCTCGACCGTGCCGCCGGTCGCGAGCACGTCGTCGTGGATGACCACGCGTGCGCCGTCGCCGATCGCGTCGGCGTTCAGCTCGAGCGAGTTCTCGCCGTACTCGAGGGCGTAGGTCGCGCTGACGGTCTCGGGCGGGAGCTTCCCGGGACGCCGCGCGGGGATGAACCCGCACCCGGCCTCCGCGGCGACAGCCGCGCCGAGGATGAAGCCGCGCGCCTCGGCACCCAGCACGAGGTCGGGGCGCTGCTCGCGCGTCCAGTCCGCGAGCGACGCGATCGACTGCTGGAGCGCGACCGGGTCGCGCAGCAGCGGCGAGATGTCCTTGAAGCCGACGCCGGGCTCCGGCCAGTCAGGGACCTCACGGATCCGGGTCTTGAGGTCGATGACGGCCATCAGCGTGCCGCCAACACTTTCAAATCGCGCCAGAAGAGGAGCTGGCCGAGCTCCTGCGCTGCGTCTCCGAGCGCGGCGAGCTCGCGTACCGCCTCCTCGCGCCGCTCCGGGTTCCGCGACCGGAGCGCCGGCGCGACCACCGCCTCGAGCAGGCCGGCCTCGCGGTCGGCCGCCGTGCGGAACGTCCGCAGGTGCCGCGCCGCGATCCCGTACTGCGCCAGGCGCGCGCACGCGGCCGCGATGTCGGCGTCGGTCTCCGTGTACAGCCGCTCGCCGCCCTCGACGCGCGGCGCGAGCAAACCGAAGTCCTCCAGCTCGCGGGCGAGGTCCTCCTTGATCCCCGCGCGCTCGCAGAGGGCGCCGAGGTCGAGCTCGTCTTCCTGCTCCGCGAGCGCTCCGGAACGCTTCCGCCGGCGCTCCTTGGCCGAGGGCGCGGCCAGCTCCTGACGGATCACGCGCAGCGGCAGGAACTCGTCGCGCTGGAGCTCGAGGATCCGGCGGAGCCGCTCGACGTCGTCCTCGCCGAAGAGCCGGTAGCCGCCCCGCGTCCGCCGCGGCGTCAGCAGGCCCTGGTCCTCCAGGTAGCGGATCTTCGAGATCGAGATGTCCGGGAACTCGTCCTTCAGCCGCGCACACACCGCGCCGATCGTCAGGAGTCTGCGTTCGCGCCTCCGCGCCTCGGTGGCGCTCATCGCGACAGGAAGGTCAAGCGGTACTTGCCGATCTGGAGCTCGTCGCCGTTCGCGAGCTCCGCCGACTCGACCCGCTTCTTGTTCACGAAGGTGCCGTTCAGGCTTCCTTCGTCCTGGATCCCGAAGTCGCCGTCGCTGCGGACGATCACCGCGTGCTTCCGCGACACGGTGACGTCGTCGAGGAAGATCTCGCACTCCGGCGAGCGCCCCACGGTCACGCGCTCGTTCTCGAGCGTGAACGTCTCCCCCGCCCGGCCTCCGCCCGAGCGCACGATCAGCGCCGGGCCGGAGACGCCCTCGGGCAAGCCGAGGCCTTCCTCTTCGGCTTCCTCGGGTGTGAACGTCATCGTCGTCTCGGACTCCTCTGGGCGCACGAGGCGCGCGCCGCAGCGCGCGCAGTAGTTGGCGGCCTCGGGGTTCTGGAAGCCGCACTCGGGGCAGTAGCTATGGCTCAAGCGGCCGGGTCCTTCGTGGACGGCGCGCCCTTCTGGGAGAGGATGTCCGTGAGCGTGCTCACGTCGGCGAGCGGCGAGTCCCCTGCCTCCACCGACTTCCGCAGCCTCGCCGTCCGCTCGGCGCGGAGGATGTCGATGCGGCCCTGGAGCAGGCGGCGGCGGTACGAAATGTCGCTCTCCTCCTTCTCGAGCTCGTCGATCAGCTCCTTGAGCTCGTCGTCGGACAGCGAGGCGAGGTCCGGCAGCGGTTCCATGGCCTGCATTCCACCAGTCCCTTCTCCAGGGGTCAACCTCAACTTGAGAGTTTACTTCAGGCGCCGACCGCGGATTCCTCCGCGGCGAGGATCTCCTCGACGATCGAGCGCAGCTCGCCTTCGAGCGCCTCGGACTCCTCGGCATTCCGCCCCTCCGCGTACACGTGGACGACCGGCTCGTCGGCGTCCGGAAGCACCTGCGCCCAGCCGCGCTCGTCGTGCACCTTGATCCCGTCGGTGACGTCGAGGTCGCGTCCCTCGAGCCGCTCGTGCAGCACCCGCATGACCGTCCCCTTCAGCGCCCAGGGGCAGTGGAGCTCGCGGTGGACGAGCGTGGACTCGGGCAGGGCCGCGACGAGCTCGGACAGCGGCCGCTCGACCGGGGCGAGCAGCTCGAGCAGCTTCGCCAGGCTCGCGACGGCGTCGTAGCCGGGCAGGAACTCGGGGAAGACGTAGCCGCCCCCGACCGCGCCGGCGAAGATGAAGCCGTCGCTCGCGGCCGCCTTGGTCAGCTCGGCGAGCGACGCGGGCGTGCGCACGATCTCCAGGCCGCTCCCCTCGAGCAGGCGCTCGACCTGGCTCGTCACGGTGACCGGGAACGCGAGCTTGCCGCGCCTCCCGTTCGAGCCGATCAGCTGGAGGAAGAGCAGCAGGGCACGGTCGAGCGGGACCTCCTGCGCGCGCTCGTCGATCAGGTGGAGCCGCTCGGCCGCGCGGTCGAAGACGACGCCGAGGTCCGCACCGAGCGCGGCCACGATCCGCTTCGTCTGCTCGACGAGCTCGTCCACGTCGGCGTGGCTCTCGTCGCGGTCGGTGATGAACGCGTGCGCTGCGACCGCCTCGACGCCGAGCGGCCCGAGCACGAGCGGGAGCACGAACGAAGCGGCGGAGTAGCCGTAGTCGACGACGATCCGGAAGCGGCGTGCGCGGATCGCCTCGCGGTCCAGCGTGTCGAGGAGATCCTGGGCGTAGCTCTCGCGCACGCGCACGGGATACGTGATCGACCCGACCTCGTTGAACCCGGCGCGCCTGAACTCGCCGCGGGAGTAGTGCTTCTCGATCTCCTTCTGGAGCGCAGGCGTCAGCTGGATCCCGGGCGGCTCGTGGAACTGGATCCGCACGACCTCGGGGTCGGTCGGGTGCGTGGTCACGTGGACACCGGCGTCGTAGCCCTCCACCTTCAGCAGGTGCCGGTTCACCGCCGCCGGGAGCACGCGCAGGTCGGCGACGTTGACGCCCGCGGCGGTCAGGCCGGTGATGATCGCGCGCTTGATCATGCGGCAGGCCGCGGCCGAGTCGCGGCTCGCCACGACGCGCGAGCCCTTGCGCAGCGCAGTTCCGAGCGCGGTCGCGAGCCGGACCGCCGCCTCGGGCGTCAGGTCGACGTTGACGCGGCCCGAGACGCCCCACTGGTCGAACAGCCGCGAGGAGACGCGCGACTCCCAGATCAGGCTCTCGTGGATCAGCGCGCCCGACTCGATCTCCTTGTACGGGTAGATGCGCACGCCCGGCTGGAGCACGCTCTCGTCGCCGATCGTCACCTCGTCCCCGACCGCGACCCCCTCGCCGATGCGGACGTGGGCACGGACGTCGCACGAGCGCCCGACGATCGCGCCCTCGATCAGCGCCGCGCGCCCGACGTGCGTCCCGGTGTCGATCACGCTCCGCGCGGTGCGCGCGTTCTCGCGCAGCGTCACGCTCGCGTTCAGCACCGAGTACGAGTCGACCGTCGCCTCGGGGGCGATCCGGCAGTAGTTGCCGACGAACGCCGGGCCGTGCACCGCCTCGAGGTCGTGCAGGTCGACGCCCTCGCCGATCCAGATGTTCCCGCGCAGCTTCATCCCCGGCAGTTGCAGCCGAACGCTCCCGTCGAGCGCGTCGAAGTTCGCCTGGAGGTACTGCTCGAGGTTCCCGATGTCCTGCCAGTAGCCGTCGAAGACGTGGCCGTAGAGCGGCCGCCCCATCTCGAGCAGCAGCGGGAACAGCTCCTTCGAGAAGTCGTACGGCTGGTCGTCCGGGATGTGCCGCAGCACCTCCGGCTCGAGCACGTAGATGCCCGTGTTGATCGTGTCCGAGAAGACCTGGCCCCAGGACGGCTTCTCGAGGAAGCGCTCGATCCGCCCGTCCTCGTCCGTCACGACGATTCCGAACTCGAGCGGGTTGTCGACCGACTTCAGCCCGATCGTGACCGCGGCGCCCTTCTCGCGGTGCACCGTGAGCATCGCCGTCAGGTCGACGTCGCAGAGCGCGTCGCCCGAGATCACGAGCACCGGCTCGTCGAGTCGGCGCGTGGCGAGGCGCACCGAGCCGGCCGTGCCCAGTGGCGTCTCCTCGACGGAGTACGAGATGTTCAGGCCGAGGGACTCGCCGTCGCCGAAGTACGAGCGGATCGCCTGGGGCAGGAACGCGACGGTGACGATCACGTCCTCGAGCCCGTGAGCCTTCAGCAGCTCGAGGATGTGCTCCATGCACGGCTTGCCGACGATCGGCACCATCGGCTTGGGCTGGTTCGAGGTCAGCGGGCGCAGGCGCGTGCCCTCCCCGCCGGCCATCACGATCGCCTTCACGTTTGCACCTCCCGCCGCGCCTTCACCAGGTACTGCGCGCCCGCGACCAGCGCCGCGCCGAGTCCGATCCAGAACAGCCACAGCGGCCAGTCGGTCCCGTCCCGCGTGACCATCATCAGCGCGAGGGCTGCGTAGAGCAACCAGGTCGCCGCCTTGCCCAAGAAGTTCACCTCGAAGTCGTACCCCCTCGGCACGACAAGCTTGTAACCCCCGAGCAGGAGGATATCCCGGGCCAGGATCAGGGCCAGCGCAATCAGCGGCAGCCTGCCCTCGAGCCAGAGCATGATCACCGCCGCGTCGATCATCAGCCGGTCGGCGAGCGGGTCGGCAACCTTTCCGAACTGGGACTCGACGTGCCAGCGCCGCGCGAGGAAGCCGTCGACCTGGTCGGTGACGCCCGCGAACGCGAACACGAGCGCCGCCGGCCAGCTGTACCCGTCCTCGGAGCCGAGCATGAGCACGACGAAGACGGGGATCAGCGCCAGCCGCAGGATCGTGAGCGCGTTCGGCAGCTGCGCCAACGTGCGCGGGACTGCACGCGTCGCCATATCGGGGAGGATAGACCGGCGCCGTGCAGCTCCCCGGCTTCGTCAACGCACACTCGCATGCGTTTCAGCGCGCGCTGCGAGGCCGCGCGGAAGGCGCGGACTTCTGGGCCTGGCGTGAGCTGATGCTCGCCGAGGCGGACCGCCAGACGCCCGAGCTCGTGCGCTCGACCTACGCCCGCGTCTACGGCGAGATGCGGCGCTGCGGCTACACAGCCGTCGGCGAGTTCCACTACCTCGGCCTCTCCGAGGCCCACGCTGCGGCAGCCGCGGCCGACCAGGCGGGCGTCGAGCTCGTCCTGCTCTACGTCGCCTACGCGCGCGGCGGCCTGCCGCGGTTCCGCCAGGAGTCGGTCGCGGAGTACCTGCGCGGCCTCGAGGAGCTACGAGAGACAGGCCTGCGCGTCGGACTTGCCCCCCACTCCGTGCGCGCGTGTCCGCCCGACTGGCTCGAGGAGCTCGGCGCGTACGCAGCGCGCGAGCGCCTGCCCCTGCACGTCCACGCCGACGAGCAGCCGCGCGAGGTCGAGGAGTGCCTCGCCGAGCACGGTGTGCGCCCGATCGAGCTGCTCGCGCGGAGCGGCTGCCTCGGCGAGCGGACGACGGTCGTCCACGCGACGCACGCCGACGGGGCAGAGCTCGACCTGCTCGCCGAGGCCGGCGCACGCGTCTGCGCCTGCCCGACGACGGAGGCCAACCTCGGCGACGGCTTCCTGCCCGTGGAGCGGCTGCTCGCACGCGGGATCTCGATCTGCATCGGCTCGGACTCGAACGTCCGGATCGACCCGCTCGAGGAGCTTCGCGAGCTCGAGGGAATCGCGCGCCGACAGAGCGGCCGGCGCAACGTGATCGCGGTCGACGACCTGATCCGGTTCGGCGCCGACGAGGGCGCGGCGGCCCTGGGGGTGGACTCGTGGGCCGACGTGCACGTGGACACCGGCCACCACGCGCTCGAGGGAGTCGCCGAGGGCGACCTGCGCGCCGCGATCGTCTTCGGCGCCGCGGCGGACGTCTTTTCGGAGCAGGGCCGCCCCGGGGTGCCGCAGCGCCCCGGGGCGTAGCCATACGACTCCCGGAAGCTTGTGGATCTTGCGTTCGGGTTTGGACGCCCTGCCGTCCGGGGCAGGGATCAGCCGAGGTCGTCTGCGGCGCCTCTCATGAGGGGGCCTCTGGGCGCCGGGCCGCAGGTCGCCTACGCCCCCTCTCCTTTCGCCCCGAAAAGGCTGGACGGGAAGCCGACTTGCGCCTACGCTTCGATGCGGGTGAGGTGGATGGAAGGGGTTCGGGTGCCGCCCGTCCGACCCCTTTCCCCTTCTGTGCAGCCCGTTCGACGTTTGGCTCGACCGGCGCGCGGTGAGAACCCCGTAGCGAGGGGGGAGCCGTGGAGACGACCGACGCTGCGCGAGATCTACGCAAGCGGTTGAACGTGAACCGCCGGCATCTCTTCGACGTCGGCGACAGGCCGATTGCCTTCGTCTGCGAGTGCGGCTCGGAGCAGTGTGCGCAGACAGTCGTGCTCACTCCTTCCGGCTACGACGAGCTACGGCGCGGAGACGGCATCCTGCTCGCCCACCCGCTCGCGGACCACGCCGCCTAGTAGGAGGGCTCGCCGAAACGACGGCTGTGCCGGGGGGCGTTCCGCCGAGCCCTCCTGCGTCCCTCGGACGTGCTGGACCTTCGTCTAGATCTGCTCAAGCTTCACGAGTCCTGAACCGAAAGGGAGTGGCATGGACGGGGCGAATCTGCATAAGGTCGCCATGGTGCGCCTGAGCTGTATTGAATGCCTGGAGGAGTCGGACGACGAGGCCCGCGGCTGGCGCATGTACCTGGACGAGGACCGTGAGGATCCCAGCAACGAGTTGCTGATCGCGACGTACTGCCCGGACTGCGCGGTGCGCGAGTTCGGGCCGATCAGAAGCGAGTAGCGAAAAGCCCCGCGGTGCGGGGCTTTCCTGGAGTTCCTGACGTACTCGTCAGCGGGACCTCGAGCTGGTCCTCCGTGCCGAACTCCTCTTGCGAGCAGAACTCGTCTTCCGCGCGGACGTGCTCCTGCTCGCAGACGCGCCGTTGGAACTGCGCCGCTGCTGCGTCGAGGCACGCTGGCCGCTCTGGCGGACGCGGGCCATGAGATCGTCGGGCAGCTCGGACGCTCGCGTCTTGGCCTCGTCCACGACGTCCCTCGCCCGGCGCGAGAAGAAGTCGCTTCTCGCGAGCGCGTAGAGCGCCGCACCGGATGCGGGAAGGAGGACCAGTCGCGTCAGCTTCCCGTTCGTCTGGTGATGCTTTCCTTCTGCGGCGTCGGCCATGTCGGATACCCGCTCCGCGAAGTCGATCACGTGCGTGGAGAGCTTCTGGATACTTGCCATTTCTGCCAGACCCCCGTTGAGTCGCTCGGAACGTGTAGTGAGTTTGTGTTCCAGCCTGTGGAAAAAGCAAACTCTCAGTCGCCGCCGGAACGCCGGGTCTGGAGGTACTCGTTCAGGCGGCTGGCGCCCGCGGACGCGAGCAGCACGAGCGCGAGCGAGGCGAGCACGAGGACCTGCACCGGGACGGAGTCCGCGTTCTTCGGTCCGACCCGGTCGATCGTCTCCTCGAAGAACCCCTTCGGCGCCCTGTCGTCGAGAGGTGCCGGTTCGGGGGTGGGAGGCTCCGGGGGCCCGCGATCGACCTCGGTCCGCTCGCGGACGACGCCTGCGAGCGCTCGACGCAGGTCGTCGCTGGCATCGGAGTACTGGCGGACGTCAGGCGGGAGGTTGTCGATCGCGTCGCGGAAGCACGACACGCTGTACGTGCGATCGAGCCGACCGTCGGCCCAGTAGTCGTTGACGAGCACCTTCCAGCACACTTCACTCGCGGAGGCAGGTGACGCCGGCGCTGCGAGCAGCAGCGGGACGGCGAGTGTGGCGAGGAGAACGCGCACCACGGGACCGATGACACTCCCTTGGGAGGGACGGCTGACCCCTTGCGCGTACCCACATCAGGGCCGCGTATGCCACCCTGGCGACGCGTTAACCGTCCTTTTACGCGCAGGCAGGCAGGCAACAACAGCACGAAGCCCGGCCGAAAGGCCGGGCTTCGTTGCTCCGCGACATGCCGCTACCGAAAGCGCACGACGAGATCGCGCTGACCCTGGGTCGTCCGCCGCGTCTGCACCAGATTCGCCGGGTTCGGGACGCCGGGGAAGAGAGCGTCGCCGATCGTCGGGATGAACTGCGGCGGGACACGAACCTGCGTCGCCTGCTCATAGTCATAGGCAAGGCCGAGCAGCTCAGGCTCGGCCCAGCGGCCGCCGATGAAAGTGATCCCGATCGGCAGTCCCGCGATGTAACCGGCGGGCACCGTGATGTCGGCGTAGCCCGACACCGCAGCCGCCGACGACGAGCCCACGAAGAACTCGAAGTGGCCGTCGAGATCGCCCTCGGTGGGGTCGTCGTTCGTGGGCCAGGCAGGACCGTTCGTTAGGGCGATGATCGCGTCGAGGTCGTTGTCGGCCATGAGCCTGTCGATCGCGGCCTGAACCGGCGGCGTCGTCGACGCCCGGAGGGCAGCGCAGGCGGCGTCGCGACCGTTCGTCGCCTCGGCAGCCTCGAAGACCGCGTTGTTCCACGGGCCCTCGAGGTTGGGATGGCGCTCGTTGAACTCGATCAACTCGGCGAGGGTCTGCGGATATGGCCCTCGGGTCTTCGGATTCGTCCCATCGACGTAGGTCTCCAGATACCTCGCGATGTCCGTCTTGAACTCGCACAGGAGCGCCGGGAATTCGTTGGCCGTCGCCGACAGGTCGATGTTGGTCCCCTCGATGACGGTCGCACCTTCGTCTTCAAGCGCTTCGATCACGTCGTCCAGAATCGGCTCGACGACCGAGCCCACCAACGCCGGGTCATAGGTCCCGGCGCGCCAGACGCCGATTCGAGCGTCGTCGAGCGCCTCATCGTCGAGGAACTGCGTGTAGTCGGTGAAGGCGTTGCCGGCCTGAGCCGCGGTCGCGGCGTCGGCCGGGTCGACACCGGTCGCTGCGCCGAGGAGCACCGCAGCGTCCGTCACGTTGCGGGCCATCGGGCCGGCCGTGTCCTGATCGGCGCTGATCGGGACGATGCCTGCGCGGCTCCACAACCCGAGTGTCGGCTTGATCCCGACGATGCCGTTGGCGCCGGACGGGCAGACGATCGAGCCGTCCGTCTCCGTGCCGACGGCCGCGGCCGCGAGGTCAGCGGCCGCCGCGACGCCGGAGCCGGAGCTCGAGCCGCACGGGTTGCGATCGAGCACGTAGGGCATGTTCGTCTGGCCGCCCTCGCCGCTCCAGCCGCTCGACGAGGGGGAGGACCGGAAGTTGGCCCACTCGGAGAGGTTGGCCTTGCCGACGATGATCGCGCCTGCGGCTTTCAGCTGCTTCACGATGAACGCGTCTGCTGGTGTGCTGTGGTGGAGTGCGTAGGAGCCCGCCGTCGTCGGCATGCCGGTGGTATTGACGTTGTCCTTGACGACGATCGGAATCCCGAGCAGTGGACGGCGATCCCCGCTGCGTCGCGCCTCGTCTGCCGCTTTTGCCTCTTCCCGAGCTGTCGGGTTGGCAATGATCACGGCGTTGAGCAACTTGTCGACCTGGAAAATGCGCTTGAGATAGAAGTTCGTCAGCTCGACGGAGCTCAGCCGGCCCGAGTTCATCAGCTGCTGGAGCTCCGGGATCGTCGTCGCGTCGACGTCGATATCGCCGAGCTTGGTCGGCGCCGGGTCGGCCGCGAGGCCGGCGGCGGCACCGGATACAGCGAGCAAGAGGACCAACAGGGTCGCCAGAACAATCGAACGCCGAAATCGGCTGCTCATCGCAAGACCTCCACGGGATCGTTGGTGGACGCTGGGGATCGCGGGGCTGGGGTCGGCGATCTGGGGGCAGAATCCTAATACCGGTCCCGTTCTTGAGTCGGCGGGTTCGATCGCCGCGTGGAGGTGCGGAGTCGGCGCAACAGAAAAGCCGCCAGGTCCGGCGGCTTTTGAGTCGGGGCGCCGAGATTTGAACTCGGGACCTCTAGTCCCCCAGACTAGCGCGCTAACCAGGCTGCGCCACGCCCCGCTCCGCTGATCCTAGCGACCCCGCGGACCGTCGAAGCCCTCGGCTTCGGGCTAGTCGCTCGCCGGGGCCTGAAGCTCTACCTCGGCCGGCTCGCCTCGTCGCAGCTCGCGGCTGCGCTCGGCCTCGGCGTTGATCTCGGCGCCGAACAGGAGCGCGAGGCCGCTCAGCCACAGCCAGGTGAGCATGATGATCACTGCCGCGAGCGACCCCCAGGCCTTGTTGTACGAGGAGAAGCTCGCGACGTACAGCGCGAACGCGCCGGAGGCCGCCAGCCAGACGATCACGCTGATCACGGTCCCGACTGTGAGAAAGCTCCAGCGCGGGTGGTCGACGTTCGGCCCGAGGTAGAGGATGGTTGCGAAGGCGAACAGCAGGCCGGCGATCAGGATCGGCCATTGCGCCGTCCACCACAGCCAGTCGACGATCGTCTCCAGGCCGACGGCGGAGCCGATCCAGCCGGAGAGCGCCGGCCCGAGCACGAGCAGGCCGAACGCAAGTCCGAAGGCGAGCAGCATCAGCAGGACCATCGCGAGCGCGATCAGCCGCCGCTTGAGGAACCCCCGCGTCTCCTCGCGATCGTAGGCGGCGTTCAACGCCCACATCAGCGTCTGCATCGACCCGGTCAACGTCCAGAACGCGAGCACCGTCCCGACCACGCACCATCGCGATCCCCGACCCGGACGTGCTCTCGGTGACCCGGCGGAGCGAGTCCTCGACGAGCGTCACCGCCTCCTCGGGCGCGACCGTCTCGAGCTTCTCGACGATCCTCGTGACGGCGTTCTCGTCGGCGACCAGGCTGAACAGGCCGACAGCGACCAGCAGCAGCGAGGGGATGGCGAGGAACGCGTAGTAGGCGAGCGCGGCGGCGAGGTTCGGCACGTGGTCTGCGAGCGCTTCCTTGCCGGCGCGGATCCCGACGGCGAGCCAGTCGCGCTTTGACAGGTCGCTCGGGGCCGGGTCGGCGAGCCTCGGCTCGGCGCGCTCCGGCTGGGGCTGCGGCGCGTCGTCCGCCTGCCCGTTCGAGGTCTGGGCGTCGTCGTGGTTCCGATTGAGCAGGTTCATCTCAGTCTTCGCGTCCCCGCGTCACGCCCTCACTTGTCCGACCAGGTTCCCCACGAGCTCCGCGGACTCGGCCGAGACGACACCGGTGGGCTCGTCGGGGAGGCCGGCGTTCTTCCGGAGCTTCTGGGCGATCTCGGCGATCTCCTCCGGCGCGTAATCCGGAGCGAACACCGCCGGCTGCGACGGCAGATCGTGCGCCGGCGCTCCGACCGGGTGCGGCACGTCGGCGACGATCAATTCCTCGCCGGTTTCCGGATGCGGGCCGTTGAACACCGCCAGCACTTCCTGGAAGTCGTCCTGCGAGAACCGGTAGAGCTTCAGGTGCTCCCCTCGCTCGAGGTGCGGTCGGCACTCGGGGATCTTCTCGGTGGGGATCCGAGGCGAGGGAAACAGCTTCATCAGGTCCGCCCCGGTGAGCCGTTCGAGCGCGCGCGCGTAGGCGACCTGGTGCACGCCTCCCCGCACGAGCAGGTAGCCCGTGAGCGCCCTCGCCGCGGGGTGCTCGACCATCTCGTAGACCTTGAGCTTGCCGTTCCGAGCACCGGTCTCGAGGAAGAAGTTGTGAGTGAGGTCCTCGACCAGGTCGCCTGACGAGAACACGTAGTCGCCGTTCCAGGGAAGGCCCAGCGAGTTCTGGGGCAGCGCGCCCTGACCACCGGCCAGGAAGTGATGCGGGTTGCCGACGCCCTTCACGTTGGCGAGTGCGGCGTCGGGAGCCCGTCCGTCGTCCGTCGGAGTGGCGCCGGTCAACATCGTGTTGATCGTCGCGGCGACCAACTCGACATGGCCGAACTCCTCCGTCGCGATACTCGAGACGAGGTCGTAGAACGGGCGTGCGCCTTGACGGGCGCGGAAGTTGAACGACTGAAACGTGTAGTTGAGCCAGGTGGACATCTCACCGAACTTGCCGCCCATCAGCTCCTGCACGGCCGCGGCTCCCTCAGGATCGGGATCCGAGGGCGGTGGCAACGCGATGCCGACGCGGTCGAAACGGAGAATCATCGCCCCTCCTCTGGAAGACGTGCTGCTACGACACGGTCAGCATTGCCGCAGGACGACCGGCGAAACGTGAGGCGTACGCCGCCGCCGAATCTACGCCGCTGATCCGGCCGACAGGCGCCACGCCGGCTGAGGGCCGTCGAAGCCCTTCAGCTCGAGTGACTCCGGGATCGCCTTCAGGCCGTGCTCGGCGAGCCACTGCGCAGCGCGTCTATGCGCCTCGTCGCTGAGGACGATCTCCCCCGCTGCCGCGGCCGTCTGGAGGCGCGCGGCGAGGTTGGTCGTCGTTCCGAGCACGGACAGGTTGCCGCCCGAGACCGTGCGACCGACCACCGCGGGACCGACGGCGATGCCGACTCCGAGGCCGAGGTCGAGGAGCGCGGCCTTCCCGCACAGGGCGAGCGCCGCTTCGAGTGCGTCCACCGCGTGGTCGAGTCGCGTCCCGGTCGCGTTGAAGGTCGCCATCACCGCGTCGCCGGCGAACTTGTCGACGAAGCCGTGGTGCCTGTCGACCTCGGCGGCGGCCCAGCGATAGAGCGCCGAGACTCGATCGGCAAGGTCGGCCGGCGGTGTCGCAGCGGCGACCGCCGTGTAGCCGCGGACGTCGGCGAACATCGACGTGACCAGCCGCTCGCCGGCGCGGACGAGCTCGGGTTCGGGCGTGCTCGGGGGCCGGGGATCGGGAAGCGTGAGACCGAGTCGCTCGGCGGCGGCTCGCGCGGCGTCGCGCACGAGGACGGCGCTCTCATCGTCCGCCTCCGACATGACAGCCGCAAGCTCGCGCTCGTCCTCAAGCGCCTCCGCGGCCAGGATGCGCGCGCGCCACGCGACGAGCCGGTAGCCGCGTCTCTCGGACTCCACTGCGACGGCTGCGAACAGCCGAGCGGCCTCCTCCGAGTCGCCGCGGGCGAGCAGGATCCGGCCGCGGGCTTCGTCGAGCAGCAGGTGGTCGCGTCCGGGCGCGACGACAGCCTGAGCCTCGTCGACCAGGCCGGCGGCGACGAGCGCCTCGACCGCGACCGCGAGCGTGTCGCCGTACGAAGCGAGCCGCTCGGCCTCTTCGGCGACCTCGCGCGCGAGCGCGACCGCCTCGTCGCGGCGCCCGTCCGCGAGGCGCAGCCGGATCTGGGGGATCGAGTCGTAGACGAGGTCCTGGAGCTCGGCGCGCTCCGACGGCGGCGGCAGCGCTGCTGCGGCCTCCTCGAGTCGACCCAGCTCGAGCAGCACCTCTGCGTGCTCGACCTTCGTCCGCCAGCGCACCTTGTCGCTGGCCGTGTCGGCGAGCGCGCGATCGGCGCGCGCGATCGCCTCGAGCGCATCCGGCAGTTCGCCGCTCGAACGCAGGTGCCAGCTTGTCGCGATCGCTGTCATGTCGGTGATGGTCGCGGGACCCGGCTCGGACGCCAGGACCTCGGCCCGCTCGAGGATCCCAGGCATGAGCAGGTGCAGTCTCGTCCAGGCGTCGTTGTAGGCGATGTTGTGCGCGATGAACGACCACCCTCTCCGCCGCGCTTCCTCGAACGCGTCGTCCAACAACTGCCAGCCCTCCGCGGAGCGATCCGAGTCGATCAGCTCGAACGCGAGCCACGAGCTCGCCCACACACGCTCGAACTCGGCGCCGGCCGCACGCGCGACCTCGACCGCCTTCGAGCAGGCCTCAAGGCCGCGCTCGTTGTCGAGCTCGAACTTGTAGAGGCCGGCGAGGCGCACGTACGCGACGGCGAGCTCGGCCGAAGGGCCGTCAGCCTCGAGCATCCCCCGCGCCCGTTCGAATTCCTCGCGCGCCCGCTCGGGCCGGCTCTGCTCCCAGTGCGTTCGCCCGAGCACGAGCCGGTACCGCGCCGCCTCGAGCTTCTCCCCCGCGGTTTCGAGCCCGGCGATGCCCTCCTCGAGCACCTGCTCGGCCTTCGCCGGCTTCCCGGACATCCAGAGCGCGTTGCCGATCCGCGAGAGCAGCCGCGCCCGCGCAAGCGGATCGCGAACGTGCGGGAGTGCGCGATCGAGCAGCTCGAGCGCGTCGGCGAACGCGAACGACGCCGCGGCGTCGTCCGCCGCAGCGATGCAGACCGGCACGGCCTCGTCGAAACGGCCTGCTCCGAGGAGGTGGCGGGCGATGCCGGGCGCTGCCGACCCTCCCGCCGCGAGGACGTTCGCCGCGCGGCTGTGGATCGACTGCCGCCGGGGCAGCACGATCTCGTCGGCGATCGCCTCCTGGGTCAGAGCGTGTCGCCACCGGTACGTAGGCCGGCCGGCGACGACCTCCTCGAGCAGCTGCTGCGCGACGCCTGCCGCGAGCGCGTCCTGCACGGCCGCCTCGGATGCGTCGACGGCTTCGACAACGGTCGCGTACTCGAACGTCCGGCCGAGCACGGCGGCTGTCTCGAGGACTTCAACGTGGGCGCGATCGAGGCGCCCGAACCGCAGCAGGATCGTCTCGCGCACCGTCTCAGGGATGCGCACGTCGTCGAGCGCTCGCTGCTCCCAGCCGTCGTCGGTCTCGAACACGTCGCCGCGGTCGATCGCCTCCTTGAGCATCTCCTCGAGCACGAAGGGATTGCCGTCCGTGCGGGCGTGCATGAGATCGCGAAGCTCCGGCGCAACACGCTCGTCGTCGAGGATCGCTCCGATCATCTCCGCGATCTGCGGGCGGTCGAGGGGCGACAGCGCGACGACCTCCGCGACACCGGAGCGGCGCCACGTCTGCATGAGCGCCGCGAGCGGATGCCTGCGGTCGAGCTCGTCGCTCCGGTACGTGACCAGCACGAGCGAGCGCGTGCCCGTGAGCCGGCGCACCAGGTGGTCGAGCAGCTCTCGCGTCGCGGAATCGGCCCAGTGGACGTCCTCGACGACGAGCAGCAGGCCGTGCTCGCGGGCCGGGAGCGCGAGCAGCGCGACGACGGCCTCGAACAGCCGCAGCTTCGCCTGCGCGGGATCGCCGACGGGGGCCGCGGCTTCGTCACTGCCGAGCTGCGGGAACAGCTGCGCGAGCTCTCGCCGCGATGCGCCGAGCTCGGCGCCGAGCGCGTCCACCTCCTGGCGCGAGAGGTAGTTCCCGAGCGCCTCGACGAACGGGAGGTACGGCAGCGGCAGCTCCGCTTCGCTGCACGCGCCCCAGAGCACTTCCGAGCCGAGCCGCCGAGCGCGCTTCGTGAGTTCCGTTGCGAGCCGCGTCTTCCCGATGCCCGCCTCGCCGCCGAGCACGACGAACCGGCCTTCCCCGCGCTCCGCGCTCAGCAGCGCATCTTCGAGGACGAAGAGCGGCTCGTCTCGCCCGACGAGGGTTGGACACAGGACGCGTTCCAGCACGCTCCGATTCTTCCATCGCCGCGAACTGGGCCGTTTCCCGGCCGACGTGACCGGGAACCACCAGGGTGTCCCCAGAAACGAAAGCAACCGGAGGAGGGGTCCTCACTGATGAGCACAGACATGTGGACATACCGCGAGACGACCTGGTCCGGCACCCAGCTGGTCGGGTTCGAGGTCGAGGCGACCGACGGTGGCATCGGGAAGGTCGACGAGGCCACGAACGAGGCCGGCGGCAGCTACATCGTCGTCGATACCGGGCCGTGGATCTTCGGCAAGAAGGTCCTGCTCCCGGCCGGCGTCATCCAGACGGTCGACCTCGACGAGCAGAAGGTGTACGTGAACCGCACGAAGGACGAGATCAAGGACAGCCCGGAGTTCGACGAGTCGAATTACCGCGACACGGAGTACCACGATCGCGTCGGCTCGTACTACGGCACGCGCTCCGACGATCTCACCTGAGCCTGCTTGACCCTGAGGGCGGCCGCAAGGCCGCCCTCAGCGCTCCGGCCTACAGCTCGCCCGGCGGCGCGAAGCGGTGGAACGGGCGACCGCGGTCGTTCGCGACCGCGCCGAGCGGGCCGAGGAAGTCCTCCAGCGCCCGCGCGTTCTCGAGCGTGCCGGCGTAGACGGGCTCGAAGCCGGCTTCGCGGCAGAGGCGCTCCGTCACATCGCGCGCCTCGTCGTCGCAGCAGAAGAGGTTGCCCGGCGGCCGTTCCTGCGCGGCGATCCCGTCGTAGTTCCGCGCGAAGTTGAGGTTGAAGGCCTTCGCGACCGGTCCGCCGGTGCGAGCCTTGACCTGGTGCGCGAGCGACTCGAAGCCCTCCGCGCGCCCGCCGAACGCGTTCGTCGCGTCGACGACGACCTTGCCCTCAAGTCCGGTGACCGACGCGACCGCATCGTCGATCGCGTTCGACGGGACCGCGAGCAGGACGGCTTCCGCGTCGGAGACGTCGCCGCCGTCGCTGCCGAGCTCGACCACGTCGTTGCCCGCAGCCCGCCAGAGCGCGGCCAGTCCACCGCCCACGTTCCCCCGGCCGATCGTCGCGATCTTCACCGGCCCGAACGGTACCGTCCCGCCCGATGCGCGAGCACGAGCGTGACGAGCCGCTCGGGACGGGGAGCTTTCGCGTTCTGATCGCGGGGGCGGAGCACGGCTTCTCCGAGGTAGGCCCCCTGAGCGCCGGGGCCGAGCCGGCGACGGTCGTGCTGCGCCGCGCGCTGACTCGCTCGGCGGAGTTCTTCGACTGGCACCGGCGCGGCGACCCTCGCGACGTCACGATCGAGCAGCTCGACGTTCCGGGCGGCGAGGTCCTCAACTCGTGGACGCTCGTCGGCGCCCGACCGGTCCGCTGGACCGGGCCCACCTTCGATGCGGTCGGCGGCGGGCTCGCCTCGGAGGAGCTCGAGCTCGCTTTCGACGACCTGCGCTGGGACGAAAGGAGCGTGAGCGATGGCCGTTCAACGTGACGACCCGTACGGGCAGTTCAACTTCCTCGTCGAGCTCGGCGGCGGCACCGACGGGCCCCAAGCCGGGTTCCAGGAGTGCAGTCCGATCGGCACGATCGTCGAGGTCTTCGAGTACCGCAACGGGAACGACAAGGCGAACGAAGTACGCAAGATCGCAGGACTCTCCCGTGTGCCCGACGTCACGTTGAAGCGCGGCGTGATCGGCGTCCTCGACCTGTACAACTGGCTCAACGACGTGCGCAACGGCGGACGGAGCGCGCGAACCGTCCTGGTCCAGCTTCAGAACGAGGACCACACGTCGATCGTGCTGAGCTGGAAGCTTCTCGGCGCGCTTCCGGTTCGGCACTTCTGCGGGCCGCTGAACGCCACGAGCACGGACGTCGCGATCGAGGAGCTCACGCTCGCCGTCGAACGCGTCGAGCTCGAGTAGCTAGCCGAAACGCTTGTAGAGCCGGTCGATCATCTCCGGCATCGCCTCGAGCCGGTCCGTGATCACACGCAGGCGGTACTCGCGGAAGTGCTCGGGCTCGACGCCGAGCGCCGACGCGAGCGTCTTCATCACGTCGTTCGAAGGCACCGGGCGGTTCCCGTGCACCAGGTGGTTGAGATAGCCGGCCGAGAGCCGGGTTCGGTCGGCAAGGCCGCGGTACGTCGTGCCGGTCTCGTCCATCAGGCGCTCGATGGTCGGGCCGAACGGCTCGGTCGAGAAGCGGCGGCGGCGGGCCATCAGGGCAGCCCTATCAAGGCAACGCCCCGAGCTCGGCCATCGGCACTCGGCGCTCGTCGCCGGTGCTGCGGTCGCGAACGTCGACGGCGCCGTCGTCGAGCGTCTTTTTGCCGACAGTGACCCGGACCGGGCAGCCGATCAGGTCGGCGTCCGCGAACTTCTCCCCGGCACGTTGGTCGCGGTCGTCGAGCAGCACCTCGTGGCCGTGCGCCTCCAGCGCCGTCGCGACTTCGTCGGCCTGCTCGTCGAGACCCGGCAGCGCGACCACGTGCACGTCGTACGGGGCGATCGAACGCGGCCAGACGATCCCGTGCTCGTCGTGGTGCTGCTCGACGACGGCCGCCATCACGCGCCCGGGACCGATCCCGTAGGAGCCCATCACGATGGGTTGCTCCTTACCCGATTCGTCGAGATACATCGCACGAAGCGGGGTCGAATAGTAGGTGCCGAGCTTGAAGATGTGCCCCAGTTCGATCGCCGTCTGGAAGCGCAGTGAGCCGCCGCAGCGCGGGCACGAGTCGCCCTTCTGTGCCTCTCGGATGTCGGCGAAGCGCGCCTCGAAATCGCGCCCGTGCTCGACTCCGCGCAGGTGTCGGCCGGTGCGGTTCGCGCCCGCCACGAACTGCCCCTCGCGCAGGGCTTCGTCCGCGACGACGTCGCCGTCGAACCCGACCGGCCCCAGCGAGCCCGGATCGGCGCCGAACGCCGCACGAATCTCCTCCTCGGACGCGAGCCGCACGTCGCCGCCGAGCTCGGCCGCGAGCTTCGCCTCCTCCAGCCGGTCGTCGCCGCGGACGAGCGCGAGCACGACGGTGCCGTCACGCACGACCGGCATCGCCTTCGACGTCGCCGCGGGGTCGATCCCGAGCAGCTCCGCGAGCGCCTCGATCGTCTCGATCCCGGGCGTCTCGATCTCGACCGGCGCGTCGAGGTGGCCGGGGAACTCCGGTCGCCGCGGCACGCCGCGGGCGATCTCCAGGTCGGCCGCGTAGTCGCCGCGCTCGCAGGTGACGAGCGTGTTCTCGCCCGAGCCGGCGGGCGCGAGGAAGTCGATCGACTCGCTCCCGCCCATCTCGCCCGACTCCGCCTCGACCGCGCTGGCCTCGACGCCGCAGCGCTCGAAGATCCGGTCGTACGCCCCCCAGTGCTTCTTGAAGCTGACCTCGAGCCCCTCCTCGTCGCGGTCGAACGAGTAGGCGTCCTTCATCACGAACTCGCGCACGCGAAGCAGCCCGCCGCGCGGCCGCGGCTCTTCGCGCACCTTCGTCTGGAAGTGGTAGAGGATCTGCGGCAGCTGCTTGTACGACTGGAGCTCGCGCGCGTGGAAGGTGACCGTCTCCTCGTGCGTCATCGCCAGCACGAACGGACGGCCGGTGCGGTCCTCCGTCTTCCAGACCACCGGGAGTCGGTAGCGCCCGGTCTGCTGCCAGAGCTCCGCGGGCGCGAGGACCGGCATGAACATCTCCTGCCCGCCGATCGCGTTCATCTCCTCGCGGATGATCTGCGCGACCTTCTCGTGGACGCGCCAGCCGAGCGGCAGGAACGACCAGAGCCCCGCGCTGACCTGGCGGACGAACGCGCCTCGGACGAGCAGCCGGTGGCTCGCGGCCTCCGCGTCGGCAGGCGCCTCCCGCAAGGTCGGCAGAAAGAGCTGCGACGCGCGCACGCGCGCCAGGCTAGTCGAGCGGGATCAGAGACGCTTCGGCCATCGCGAGCGCCGCGGGCTTCGCCATCTTCAGGCGCTTCGGCCGATGCATCCCGGACTCGATCCAGCGGTCGATCTCGAAGAAGAGCTCGTCGACGAGGATGTCGGACGACACCTTCTTGAGCACGCGGCCGTGCCCGTAGATGAAGCCCGTGTCACGGCCGCCCGCGATCCCGAAGTCGGCGTCCCCCGCCTCCCCCGGTCCGTTGACCGCGCAGCCCATGACCGCGACCTCGAACGCCTGCGGGTAGTCGCTCAGGCGCGCCTCGACCTTCTCGGCGAGGTTCCAGACGCCGACGTTGTCGCGCCCGCAGCTCGGGCACGCGATCATGATCGGCCCCCGCTCCCGGAGGCCGAGCGCCTTCAGGATCTCCCAGGCGACCTCGACCTCCTTGACCGGGTCTGCCGTGAGCGAGACGCGGAGCGTGTCGCCGATGCCGTCCGCGAGCAGCGCGCCGATCCCGATCGAGCTGCGGATCGAGCCCGCGAAGGGCGTTCCCGCCTCGGTCACCCCGAGGTGCAGCGGGTACGGCACCTTCGCCGCGAGCATCCGGTACGCGCGGATCATCGTCGGCACGTGCGTGGACTTGACCGAGATCTTGAACTCGCGGTAGTCGAGCCGCTCGAGCAGCTCGACCTCCTCGAGCGCCGCGGCGACGAGCGCCTCGGCCTGGTCCTCCTGCGCGAGCGCGTGCAGGTGCTTCGGGAGCGAGCCGGAGTTGGCGCCGATCCGCATCGAGATCCCCGCCTTCTTGGCGGCCTGCACCACCTCGGCGACGCGCTCGGGCCCGCCGATGTTGCCCGGGTTGATCCGCACCGCCGCGACGCCCGCGTCGATCGCCTTCAGCGCGAGGCTCGCGTTGAAGTGGATGTCGGCGATGACGGGGATCGGGCTCAGGCGCACGATCTTCTCGAGCGCCCGCGCGTCCTCGGTCTTCGGCACCGCGCAGCGGACCAGCTCGCAGCCAGCATCCGCGAGGGCGGCGATCTGCGCGATCGTCGCCTCGACGTCGTGGGTCGGCGTCAGCGTCATCGACTGGACGACGACGGGCGCACCGCCGCCGATCGCGACGTTGCCGACCTTGATGCTGCGTTCGCTGGCCATCGAAAGCCAGGTTACCCCGGTGGACGCCCGCCCAGATCGTTCGAGAGGCCGATGAAGAAGAGCATCAGCACGAGGGCGATGCCGACGATCGAGACGCGCTCGTAGACCTCTCGCCCGACGGCCCGTCTCCTCACGCCTTCGATGATCGAGAACATGATGTGGCCGCCGTCGAGCGGCAGCAGCGGGAGCAGGTTCAGCAGCGCGAGCGAGAGGCTGATGAACGCGAGCAGCTGCAGGTAGACGCGGAAGTCGAACTCGACGGCCTCCGAGGAGACGCGCGTGATCCCGACCGGGCTCGAGATGTCGCGCCGCCCCTCCGGCGTCACGAGCCGCGCGAACCCTTCGCCGATCGCCTGGGTCACCTCCCACGTCCGCTCCAGCGCGAGCGCGGTCGCGGCGGGCGGCGAGTGCCGCTCCGCGCGGCCGGCCGGCCGGAAGCCGATTGCCCAGTTGGCCCCCTGGAAGCGCGTCGGCGAGACCGCGAGCTCGCGCTCGGCGCCGTCCCGCACGATGCGCAGCGTCACGGGCCGGCCCTCGGCGTCCTGGATCTGTGTGTACAGCTCGTCGAACTCCTCGACCTGGCCGCCGTTGACGCCGACGATCCGGTCTCCGGGCCGGAGGCCGGCGATGTCGGCGGGGCTGCCGGCGCTGACCTCGTCCACCGTCAGCGTGGCGACGCGGACGCCGACCGCGAACACGACCGCGAGCAGCGCGACCGCGAAGACGAGGTTCGTGCCCGGGCCGGCGAAGATGACCGCGATCCGCTTCAACGTCGGCGCGCGCCAGTAGGCGTCGGGACCGATCGCGTCGCGGAGCTCCCGCAGGCCCCGCTCGGCGCTGCGCTCGGCCGGCGGCGACAGCTCCGCCGACTCGACCGCCTGCGCGAGCTCGTCGTACTCGGGGCCGTGCACGAACTCGCCGCGGTTGAGCTTCCGCTTCATCCGCTCGATCGCACCGGTCAGCTCCGGCGCCTCGCGGAGCGCGGGCCCGAGATGCAGGTCCAGGTCGGACGGCGCCGGCCGGTGCATCCCTGGAATCTTCACCCAGCCGCCGAGCGGGATCGCGCCGATCCCGTACTCGATCCCGTTGTGCGTCTTCTTGACGAGCGCGGGCGGGAAGCCGAGGTAGAAGTTGCGCGGCCGCATGCCGAGCCAGCGCGCGGTGAAGAAGTGTCCGGCCTCGTGGATCAGCACGAGGAACGCGAGCCCGAGGATCGCGACGAGCCAGCTCACGCGACCTGCTCCACGGTCCGCCTCGCGCCGGCGTCCGCCTCGACCAGGTCGTCGAGGTCGCGGGCGGGAGCGCCGTCGGCCAGCGCGAGCGCTTCCTCGACGGCGTCGGCGATCCCGAGGAACGCGAGCCGCCCGTCGAGGAACGCCTCGACGGCGACCTCGTTCGCGGCGTTGTAGGCGCACGGGTAGGTGCCGCCGCGCTCGCCCGCCTCGCGGGCGAGGCGGAGCAGCGGGAACGTCTCGAAGTCGGGCGGCTCGAACTCCAGGGTCAGCGGGCGCGAGAGGTCGAGCGACGGCACCGGCGTAGCCGCCCGGTCGGGGTACGTCAACGCGAACGAGATCGGCGCACGCATGTCGGGGTAGCCGAGGTGCGCGAGCGCGGCGCCGTCGCGGAAGCGGACGAGCCCGTGGACGATCGACGTCGGCTGGAGCACGACCTCGACCCGCTCGTAGGGCAGCCCGAAGAGAAAGTGCGCCTCGATCAGCTCGAGCCCCTTGTTCGCGAGTGTCGCCGAGTCCACAGTGATCTTTCTCCCCATCCGCCAAGTCGGATGTTCCAGCGCCTGCTCGGGGGTGACCTCCGCGAGCTCGTCCCGGGTTCGGCCGCGGAACGGGCCTCCGGACCCGGTCAGCACGAGCGACTCGACCTCGTCGGTGCGGCGGCCTTCGAGGCACTGGAAGAGCGCGGAGTGCTCGCTGTCCACCGGCAGCAGCAGCCCTCCGCCCCGCTCTTGCGCCGCCAGCGCGAGCTCGCCGCCCGCGACGAGGCTCTCCTTGTTCGCCAGCGCGAGCGTGACGCCGCGCTCGAGCGTCCAGAGCGTCGCGGGGAGCCCGGCGAAGCCGACTACAGCGTTGAGGACGACGTCCGGCTCCGCGCGCTCGAGCAGCTCCGTCGGATCGCCGCCCACCTGGGTCAGTGGGGCAAGCCCGTCGATCGGCGTCGAGCCCGACGTCGCGGCCACGAGGTCGAGCTCGGGGTCGGCGTCGATCAGCTCGAGGGCCTGGCGACCGATCGAGCCGGTCGCGCCCAGCAGGGCGATCCTCTTCACCGAATCAGTGTAGGGCCACGATCGTGTAGTAGCCCGCGACCGAGGCGAAGAGCAGGGAGTCGATCCGGTCGAGCACGCCGCCGTGCCCGCCGAGCACGCGGCCCGTGTCCTTGACCTGCATGTCCCGCTTGACGGCCGACTCGAACAGGTCGCCGATCGTGCCCGCGACCACGAGGACGGCCCCGAGCACGAGCGCCTCCCAGATCTCGAGGAACTCACCGCGGTCCTGGTAGAGGGCGAAGAAGCAGACGAGCAGGGACGCGGCCACGCCGGCGAAGAAGCCCTCCCACGTCTTGCCCGGCGACATGATCGCGGCCAGCTTGTGGCGCCCGATCAGCCGCCCGGCGAAATACGCCGCCGTGTCGGCGGCCCAGACCGCGAGCAGGACGGTGAAGATCGCGAGCCGCCCGAAGTAGTCGTCGTCGGTGACCTCGCGGAGGAGGATCAGGTGCCCGATCCCGGCGCCGACCCAGAACGCGCCGAGGATCGTCGTCGCGATCGTGACGGTTCCCGACTGGCGCGTGTCGGCGATCCCGTAGAGCACGAACGCGAACACGAAGGTCGAGAGGAGCCCGGCGAGGAGCCACTCGACGCCGCCCACGTGCGCGCCGACCAGACCCACCACCACGCCCGCGAAGCCCGCGAGGACGAGCGGCCGTAACGGCCGGATCGTCGTGTAGAGCTCGTGCAGCGCGACGATCGCTCCGACGAGGGCGACCGCGACCAGCCACCAGCCGTCGAAGTAGGCAGCCGCGAGCACCGCCACCAGCAGCGGGACAGCAACAACGATGCGGCCGAGGAGGTCTCTCATCGGCCGCCGAAGCGGCGACGGCGTCCCGCGAAGGTCTCCAGGGCGGAGCGGAGATCCCCGACGTCGAAGTCCGGCCAGAGCGTGTCGGTGAAGACGAGCTCGGCGTACGCCAGCTGCCACAGCAGGAAGTTCGAGATGCGCAGCTCCCCCGACGTGCGGATCAGCAGGTCCGGGTCGGGCATCTCCGGCTCGTACAGATGCTCGGCGAGGAGCTCCTCGTCCACCGCCGCCTCGCCGACCCCGCTCGCGACGATGCGCCGGGCGGCCTCGACGAGCTCGGCGCGGCTCCCGTAGTCGAAGCAGATCCAGAGGCGCAGCCGGTCGTTCACGATCGTCTCGTCCTCCAGAGCGACCATCTGCGCGAGCAGGCTCCGGGGCGCTCGGTCGCGACGGCCGACGAAACGCACGCGCACGCCTTCCTTGGCGAGCTCGGGCAGCTCACGCTCGATCGTCTCGCCGAAGATCTCCATCAGATCCTCGACCTCGTCGACCGGACGCGACCAGTTCTCGGTCGAGAACGCGTAGACCGCGAGCGACTCGACGCCGAGGTCGATCGCCGCCTCGACGGTCCGCCGCAGCGCGCGCGTCCCCTCGCGATGGCCCGCCGCGAGCGGCAGGCCTCGCTGCTCCGCCCAGCGGCCGTTGCCGTCCATGATGATCGCGACGGCCCGGGCGAGCTCGGTTGCCGACGCCACTAGACCTCGAGAATCTCGGCCTCTTTGTGCTTCAAGGCCTCGTCGATCGTCTTGACGTGCTCGTCCGTCAGCTTCTGCAGGCGGTCCTCGCCCCGGTGTTCCTCGTCCGCGCCGACGTCGCCCTTGTTGACGAGCTCCTTGAGGTGGTGCATCACGTCCCGCCTGACGTTGCGGACGGCGATCCTGCCCTCCTCCGCCAGGTGCCGGACGACCTTGACGAGCTCCTTGCGGCGCTCCTCGGTCAGCTGCGGGATCGGGAGGCGGATGAGCTTGCCGTCGTTCGACGGCGTCAAGCCGAGGTCCGACTCCTGGATCGCCTTCTCGATCTGCTTCACCGAGCTCGGGTCGAACGGCTGGATCGTCAGCATGCGCGGCTCGGGCACGTTGATCGTCGCGAGCTGCTTCAGCGGCGTGTCCTGCCCGTAGTAGTCGATCGAGATCCGGTCGAGCAGCGCGGCCGACGCCCTGCCCGTCCGCACCGTGTTGAACTCGTTGCGCGCGTGCTCGACCGAGTGGTGCATGCGCCGCTGCGCGTCCTGGATCAGCTCCTCGACTGTCAATTCGCCTCCTTCTCCGTCGCGATGATCGTGCCGACGCGCTCGCCCGCGACGACCCGGCGCAGGTTGCCGTCGGCGCCCCCGAAGACGTAGATCGGGAGCTCGTTGTCCATGCAGAGCGAGAGCGCGGTCGTGTCCATCACCTTCAGGCCGCGCTCGATCGCGTCGAGGTGCGTCAGCTCGGGGATGAACTCGGCGTCGGGCTCGACGTTCGGGTCGGCCGAGTAGACGCCGCCCGCGCCGTGCTTGACCATCAGGATCGCCTCCGCTCCGATCTCGAGCGCGCGCAGCGCTGCGGCCGTGTCGGTCGTGAAGAACGGGTTCCCGGTGCCGGCGGCGAAGATGACGATGCGCCGCTTCTCCAGGTGCCTGATCGCGCGCCGGCGGATGTACGGCTCCGCGACCTCGGCGACCTCCATCGCCGAGAGCACCCGCGTCTCGGCGCCCGCGCGCTCGAGCGCGTCCTGGAGCGTCAGCGAGTTCATCACGGTCGCGAGCATCCCGATGTAGTCCGCGGTCGCCCGCTCCATCCCGTGGGCGGCTCCCTCGAGGCCGCGGTAGAGGTTCCCCGCGCCGACGACGATAGCGAGCTCGACGCGCGTGTCCTCGACAACCGAGACGATCTCGCGTGCGATCGCGTCGACGGTGCGCGCGTCGATGCCGAACTCGAGCGGCCCCATCAGCGCCTCGCCAGAGAGCTTGAGCAGCACGCGCTGGAACGGCGCCACGGCCGTCGGGGGCGCCTGTGGTTGTGCGCTCACCCCGCGAGCGAGATGCGCTCGAACTCGACGACCTCGGCGTTCTCGTCCTGGAGCGCCTGCGCCACCGTCTTGGCCGTGTCGTGGATCCACGGTTGGTCGGCGAGCACGCCGCCCTGCCCAGCGAAGAATCGCTTGCTCAGCATCCCTTCCACGATCTTCTCACGGGCCTGCTCAGGCTTCGACTGGACCTCGTCGGAGCTTGCGTAAATCTCACGTTCGGCCGTCACGATGTCGTCGGGAACGTCGTCGCGCGCGATCCACTGGGGAGCAGACCAAGCAATGTGCAACGCGAGGTTGTGCGCGAGGTCCTGCGAGCCGTTCCGGACCTGCACGAGCACGCCGAGCTTGTTGGCGGGCGGATGCGCGTAGGCCTCGATCAGGCCGGTGTCGATCCGCTCGAAGCGGGCCGGCGAGACGACCTGGATGTTCTCGCCCAGCTTCGCCGAGAGCTCCTTGCGCTCGTCCTCCAGCTCCGTCTCCGCGCCGACGCCCCGCTCGTCGATCGCCTCCAGCACCTTCTTCGCGAACGCGAGGAACTCGCCGGTGTTCGAGACCGGCTCGGTCTCGCAGGCGAGGCCGACGAGCGTCCCGCGGGCGCCGTCGCTCTGGATCCGGTAGCCGACCTTGCCCTCGTTCGTGGCCCGGCCGGTGCGCTTGTCGGCGGAGGCCATCCCCTTCTCGCGCAGGAGCCGCTTGGCCGCGTCGACGTCGCCGCCGGTGTCTTGAAGGGCGCGCTTCGCGTCCATGATCCCGGCGCCGGTCATGTCGCGGAGCTCCTTGACGAGCGTGGCCGAGATCGCGGTCACGTCGTCACCTCCTCGGTGACGGTCTCCGCGACGGGCTCCTCCTTCTGCGAGACCTGCTCGTAGTCGCCCTCCGGGGTCGTCTCCTCAGCCGGCGCCTCTTCTGTTGGAGCCTCCTCGGCCGGGCGCTGGGCGAGCTCCTGCTCGGTCACCCCCGTCTTACCGGCGGCGATCCCGTCCGCCACGACACGCGTGACGAGCTCGCACGCCCGGATCGCGTCGTCGTTCCCGGGAACGACGTAGTCGGCCTCGTCCGGATCGCAGTTCGTGTCGACGAGCGCAATCACCGGGATGTTGAGCCGCCGCGCCTCGTTGACGGCGAGCTGCTCCTTGCGCAGGTCAAGGATGAGGACCGCGTCGGGCTGGCGGCGCATGTCGGCAACGCCACCGAGGTTCGCGTCGAGCTTCTCGAGCTGGCCGAGCAGCTGGATCCGCTCCTTCGGCGGGAGCAGGTCGAGCTGACCCTCCTCGTTGAGCCGGCGCAGCTCGTGCAGGCGGTCGATCCGGTTATGGATCGTGCGCCAGTTCGTGAGCAGGCCGCCGAGCCACCGGTGGTTGACGTACGGCATCCCGACGCGCTTGGCGTGGTTCTCGACCGCGTCCTGGGCCTGCTTCTTCGTGCCGACGAAGAGGACCGTGCCGTTCCGGGAGGCGAGGTTCTTCGCGAACGCGTGCGCCTCCTCGAGGAGCTCCAGCGTCTGGGTGAGGTCGATGATGTAGATGCCGCCGCGCTCGCTGAAGATGAAGCGCCGCATCTTGGGGTTCCAGCGCCTGGTCTGGTGGCCGAAGTGGACTCCCGACTCCAGGAGCTCTTTCATGCTGACGACGGACATGGCTGGCTGATCAGCCCCTTTCTCGGTTTCGTTTGCACTTCCGCCGGCGGGCTCGGCTGGAACCGGGATCGAGCATCCCGGCACCGCCACCCGAGTTCGCCCCGCCGGGTCGAAGGGTGGACGAAGGGCGATTCTAGCGGCATCCTCCGGCGATGGCCGACGCCCTCGAAGGCCTCGCGGACGAGATTCGCGACGCCGCCTGGGACCTCGCCCTCGCCGTCGTCGAGGAGGGCATGCGCGACGACGCGGTCCCGTCGCTCCAGCGGCTCGGGCAGGTCGGGCAGCTCGGCGACGTGCCCACCTTCATCGTCGAGCTCGCGAACGAGCTCGCCGAGCCCGAGACGGGACGAATGCGGCGCGGCGGGCCGCTCGCCGCACGCGTCCGTGACCACGCGCGCGAACGTGAGGCGCTCGGGTTCGCGCCGCGCGAGATCGTCACCGAGCTGCTGCTCCTGCGGCGCGTGATCTGGAGGTTCGTCTCCGAGCGTGCGGCCGCGTTCACGGGGGGCGAGGTGCTCGAGGCAGAGCGCCGGCTGAACGACAGTCTCGACGTCCTGGTCGCCGAGTGCGTCGTCGCCTATTTCGACCGCGCGACTGCCGAGCTCTCGGATCAGGCGCGCCGCGACCCGTTGACCGGATTGCTCAACCACGCCGCGTTCGGCCGGGCGGTCGACGAGGAGCTCTACCGTGCGCGTCGCTACGAGCGCGGGCTCACGCTCGTCTACGTCGACGTGGACGACTTCAAGCAGATCAACGACACGCTCGGCCATCCGCAGGGCGACCGCGTGCTGCGGCGTGTCGCCTCGATCATGGCCGAGTCGCTACGCGCCTCGGACGTCGCGGGGCGTCTGGGCGGAGACGAGTTCGCGGTGTGCCTGATCGAGAGTGACCTCGAGACGGGCGGCAGGTTCCTCGCTCGCTTCAACGACCTGCTCGACGAGGAGGTCGCGGGTGGACGGCTCCCGGACGGGTTCGCGCTCAGCGTCGGACTCGCGAGCTATCCCGACGACGCGGTCTCGGCGGACGGGCTCTTCCGGGTCGCCGACGAGCGGCTCTACGAGGCGAAGCGCGCGAAAGCCGTCGATTAGCGGCGGGCGTACAGCTCGGCCAGCTCTCGGCGGAGGTGCGGGATCCCGTCGGTGACTGCGCCGATCTCGGCAACGGGCCTGCGGATCGACGGATCGCGCCGGTAAACCCACTCGCCGCCCTCGACGAGCTCGAGCTTGAGGTCGAGCTGCCACGGGCCTGACGGATCCTGCCGCGCCCAGACGGCGTTCGCGGGTAGCTCGACGGCGCCGCCGCGCCATGGGCGCAGCCGGCCGTCGTGGGCGATCGCGAGGTCCCAGCCGGAGAGCTCGACGAGCAGCTGCTCGTGGTCGGGACGGAGGACGGCGACGTCGACGTCGGCGTGCCGCCGCGGCGGGTCGCCGGTCAGCTCGAGTGCCCAGCCGCCGGCTATCCACCATGGGATCGAGACGTGCGCGAGCAGCTGGACGACGTCGCGCGGCGTCAGCTCTGCCCACGCCTCGTCCTCAGCGTGCACGTTCGAGCGCCTCGGCGAGGTCGGGCGGAAGCGGCGACGCGACGTCGACGCGCTCGCCGCCGAACGGGTGCGGGAAGGCGAGCCGCGCAGCGTGGAGGAACTGGCGCGCGAGCTCGAGCTCGCCGGTGACGCCGTAGACCGGGTCGCCGACGACCGGGAGCGAGATCGCGGCGAGGTGGACGCGGATCTGGTGCATGCGGCCGGTCTCGAGCCGGACGCGCAGGAGCGCGTGGCGGGCGAGTAGCTCCTCGAGCTCGAAGTGCGTGATCGCCTCGCGCGGCGTCTCGGTGTCCAGCGACACCCGCGTCGGGTCGCGCCGGTCGCGGCCCACCGGGGCCTCGATCCTGCCCGCGCGCGAGCGGGGCTTCCCGCGCACGAGCGCCAGGTACTCGCGCTCGAGGCCGCGCGCGCGGACGAGGGCCTCGAGCCGTTCGTGTGCCTCGGGCGAGCGCGCGACGACGAGCAGGCCGGAGGTGTCGCGGTCGAGGCGGTGGACGATCCCCGCGCGCTCCTCCTCCCCACCCGCCGCGCCGTGTGCCAGCAGCGCCTGCGCGAGCGTGCCCTCGGCGTGCCCGGCGCCGGGGTGGACGACGACACCCGCCGGCTTGTCGACGACGAGGAGATGCTCGTCCTCGTACGCGACCGCGACGTCGACCTCCGGTGAGCGCGGTGCGGCGCGGTCGGGAAGCTCGAACCACACCTCTTCCCCTTCCTGCACGCGGTAGCTCTTAGCGCGACGCCGGCCGTCGACGGTGACGGCGCGGGCGCTCAGCAGGCGCTCGGCGACGGCGCGGGAGCCGAGCTCCTCGAGCGACGCGAGGAACCGGTCGAGCCGCGCGCCGGCGGCCTCAGCGGGAACGCGGACGAGGGCGATCGGAGATCAGCGCCGCTCCGAGCAGGAGCGCGACCCCGACGACGATGAACATGTCGGCGAGGTTGAACGCGGGCCAGAAGTCGAGGTCGAGGAAGTCGGTGACGTGACCGAGCCGCACTCGGTCGGCGAGGTTCGAGAGGCTGCCGCCGACGACGAGGCCGAGCCCGACCGGCATCACCGGATGCCGCGCGCCCGTCCGCGCGAAGACGACGAGCAGCCAAGCGATCACCATCGCCGTCACCACGATCACGATCGTGGTCGCGTCGGGGAACAGACCGAACGCGATCCCCGAGTTCTGCACGTGATGGAGGTCGAGCGGGCCGAGCACGTGCGTCGAGTCGCCGAGGTCGAGCGTGCCGGCGACGATCCGCTTCGTAGCCTGGTCGGCGAGCACGGCCGCTCCCGCGACGGCGCCTAGCCCCAGCCACTCGTGCGTGCCCGCCGAGAGGGGGCGCTCGGCGACCGAGACCGGCGTCAGGCCGTCGGTTGTGGAGCCGACCCGGACGTCGACCGGCCGTGGCGCGGGCTCGCTCATCTCGCCCGGGCGCAATCGATGCAGAGCTCGGCCCAGGGAAGCGCCTCGAGGCGCTCCTCCCCGATCGGCTTCCCGCAGTTCGTGCAGACGCCGTACGTCCCGTCGTCGATCCGCCCGAGTGCGGCGTCGATCGCGCCGAGAAGCTCCGTCTCGTTGTCCGTGAGCGTGTAGTCGAGCTCGCGGTCGTGCATCGCCGTCGCCGCGTCGCCGAGGTGCTGGTCCTGCGTCTCGTCGCCGGTCTCTTCCTCGACCGAGCCGGGGTTCTCGTTGCGGAGGTTCTCGAGCGCTGCTTTGACGCGTTCGCGCTCGGTCTCGAGGGCGTCGCGGAAGCGGGTCGTGTCGATCGTGCTCATGCGAGAGAGCCTACTAGGCCGCCTCGCGCTCCTCCTCCACCTCCTCCGGGTCCACCCCGCCGGCCTCGACGGCGTCCAGAGCGGCTCGCAGCAGTATGCGAATGCGGCCCGCTTCGGACGTGAGGTGCTCCCGCTCGGCGCGGGCGCGGCGGGTGATCGCGCGGGCTTCCGCGTGCGCCTCGTCGAGCACGAGCTCGGACTCCCTGCGCGCCTGCTCCCGGAGCTCCTGTGACGCCCGCTCGGCGGACACGAGTGTCGTCCGCAGCAGCGCCTCCAGCTCGCGAAAGCGGATGAGCTCCTGCTCGAGGAACTCGACCTTGTCGGCGAGGTCGGCGCGGTCGCGCCAGACGTCCTCGAAGCTCGCCGCGACGTCCTCCAGGAGCTGGTCGACTGGGATGCGGCGGTAGCCGAGCAGCGAGCGTTGGAGGCGGATGTGCTTGATCTCGACGGGCGTCAGGGCCATGGGTGCCTCCTTAGAAGCGATCGAGGACCGAGTCGAGCAACTGCTGGACGACGAGCAGCACGATCACTGCGAGCATCGGCGAGAGGTCGAGCGGCCCGAGCGGCGGCACGATCCGCCGGAAGAGACGGAGGTACGGGTCGCAGACGTCGTAGAGGAACCGTTGGATCCGGTTCAGCCACGGGGAGTACGGCAGCCGAATCCAGCTCGTGATGATGTACACGAGGATGACGAGGATGTAGACGCCGATGAAGACGTTGAGGAAGTTCTGGACCGCGTCGACGGCGTCGAAGAGCAGCATCGGACTGGCAGTGTCGCCCATCGCATCGACGTTCGGCGCTGGGCTGGGGTTTCCTAGCAGCCTCGAGGGGTCACAGCGCCCGCGGCCGCGAAGCGGCCGCCTTTAGGGGTGTTGCGCCGCGGATCCGCGCTAGCGGATTCGCGGCTTGCGGACAAACTTAGGCCTGGTTGAAGAAGCCGCCGTGCTCGAGCAGGCGGGCGCGCTCCTCGGCGGAGACCTCGACGTTCCGCGGTGTGAGCAGGAAGACCTTGTCGGCGACGCGCTGCATCCCGCCGTCGAGCGCGTAGGTGAGGCCGCTGGCGAAGTCGATCAAGCGCTTCGAGAGCTCCTGGTCTGAGCTCTGGAGGTTGAGGATCACCGGGATGTCCTGCTTGAAGCGGTCGGCGATCTGTTGGGCGTCGTTGAAGCTGCGGGGGACGACCAGGTGCATCTGCGCGGCGCCGCGGCTCTCGACGCCTCGAAGCCGCGGTCGGAGCTGCGTCGGTGCATCCTCGCCCGGGTCGGTCCAGTCGTCGAACTGCTCCTGCCGCCGGCGGGGGGACAGCCGTCGTACGTTCGGCCGCTCGGAGTACGTGCGCTCGAGCTCCTCCTCGGTCAGATAGCCCTCCTCGTCCCAGCCGTCCTCCTCGGCGATGCCGAAGTAGACGAGGGTGCGGTTCCAAATGTCCGCGAAGCCCATCTCGCCCGGAATCGTAGAGGCTCGAGCCGACGGGCACGAGCGCGCTCCGGGCCGCAGTGTCTGGCACTGTGTCTGGCACTGCGCCCGACGCTATGGGTCAGGTGGGGACAGATCGTTGCGGAGTTGTCACGAAAAACCGTCCCCGTCGGACCAGAGGATCGAGCCCACGCGGATCAGCGTCGCGCCCTCCTCGACGGCGACTTGCCAGTCCTGGCTCGTGCCCATCGACAGCTCGCGCAGGCCGTTGGCCTCGGCGAGCTCGCGCAGCCGGCGGAAGTACGGGCGCGACGTCTCCGGGTCGTGCGTCTCGGGCGGCATCGTCATCAGACCGCGCACGTCCGGGTAGAGCCCGAGGAATGCGTCGAGCTCCTCCGGAGCGATCCCGGACTTCGTGCCCTCACCCGAGAGGTTGACCTCCACGAGCGCGGGGATTGCCAGTCGCGCGGCGGCGGACTCGGACGAGAGCGAGTGGCACAGCTCGCACGTCGCGTTGACGACCTTGGCCTTGCGGCTCTGCAGGTGCCCGATGAAATGCCACCGGAAGGCGTCGCCGTAGCGCGCGTGCTTCGTCTCCAGGTCCTGGGCCCGGTTCTCGCCGACCACCTCGACGCCCGCCTCCGCCAGCGCGCCGAGCTCCTCGAGCGAGACGTACTTCGTCGCGGCGACGACGGTCACGTCCGGCCCGACCGCCTCGCGCAGCGCCGCGTAGCGCTCGCGGATCCGGTCAGGCGACACAGGCGAGCACGCCCTGGCCGCCGTACGGCTTGCCGTCGCGGCGGTACGAGAAGAACAGCTCGTCGTTGCACGCGGTGCAGAGGTCGACCCGCTCGACCTCGGCGCAGCCGGCTCCGCGCAGCCTGCGCTCGACGGCCGTCCAGAGATCGAGCCGCCCAGCTCGGACGAGGTCACGGTCGAAGCGCGCAGCGACCTCGGGCCCGACCTCGTAGCAGCACGGCCCGATCGCAGGCCCGACCGCGGCCCGCACGCTCCCGCCGAGCACCCGCAAGCCCTCCTCGACGATCCCGCCGAGGAGCCCGCGCCAGCCGACGTGCAGCACGGCCAGACCGGGCCGATCCTCGCGCGCCAGCGCGACCGGCAGGCAGTCCGCGGTCAGGGCGAGCAGCGGCACGCCGGGCTCGTCGGTCCAGAGCCCGTCGCCGGGCTTCCCCCGCTCGCCCGCCGTCGCGCGCCGCACGACGGCCGAGTGCACCTGGTAGTTGACGCTGAGCAGGTCCGGGTCGGCGCCGATCTCCGCGCAGAGCCGCCGGCGGTTCTCGTCGACGTGCGCGACCTCGTCGCCGCTTCGTCGCCCGAGGTTGAGCGACGTGAAGCGTCCGGTGCTGACGCCGCCGAGCCGCGTCGAGAAGACGACTTCGTACCCGGGGACGTCCCAGCGGAAGACGTTCAGCGCATTCCCTCCGCGAGCTCGAGCAGGCGCCCGCGCGTGTTCAGCGACGGGTCGTCGAGCACTCGGGCGAGCAGCGCCTCGAGCGTCCGGCCGAGCTCCGGGCCCTCGGCGAACCCGTGCTCGATCAGGTCGCGGCCGTCCACTGCGAGGTCGCCGATCCGGTGCGGCTGCACCCGTTCCACCTCGAGCAGCTCGACGAGGCGCGCCGCCGCCTCGTGCTCTTCCGGCGTGGGGCGCTTCGCACGAAGATCGGCCTGCTTGTGCGACGCGAGGTCACACGCGACCTCGTACCCGTGCGCGGCGAGCAGCCCGCGCGCGAAGCGCGGCGTCACGTCGCCAAGAGGAAAGGAGTGGTTGCGCACGAGCGCGACGACGTGACGCTGGAGCCGCGTCGGATAGCGCAACCGGCGCAGGATCCGTGCGGCGATCTCCGCCCCGAGCTCAGCGTGCGCCCCGTCGGCGTGCGGCTTCCCGAGGTCGTGCAGAAGCAGCGCCAGGCGCACCGCCAGCGGCGCCTCTGCGTCCGCCGACGCTTGAACGGCCCGGAAGATGTGTTCGTCGAGTGTGTACGGCTGGCGCTCCGTCCCTTGGTCGAACCCGATCGCCGCTTCGAACTCGGGAAGCAGCTCGACGAGGACACCCGTCTCCCGCGCGAGCCGCAGCGCCTTCGCGGGCTGCCCGCCGAGCAGCAGCCGTGAGAGCTCGCCGAGCCCGTCGGCGGCGAGGCCTCCGCCGATCCGCTCGGCCGAGACGATTCGGATTCCCGCCGCGTGCTCGCGCATCTGGCGCAGTGTTTCCTCGTCGGGGTCGAGGTCGAGCTCGGAGACGAAGCGCAGTCCGCGCACGAGGCGGAGCGGATCCTCGCGAAAGCTGTCGGGCGAGACGGTCCTGAGGACGCGCGCCTCGAGGTCGGCCGCACCGCCGAACGGATCGAGCAGCTCGCCGGTCTCGAGCCGCTTCGCCATCGCGTTGATCGTGAAGTCGCGGCGGTGCATGTCGTCCTCGAGCGAGATGTCCGCCGAGGCGACGATCTCGAAGTCGTGACGGCCCGGCCCGGTCGAGTGCTCCGTGCGCGGCGGCGCGAACTCGATCCCGGCCGGCGCGAGCGCGCGGACGCCCCGGTCGCGCGGATGGAGCCGCAGCCCGACGCGCTGGCCCGCGACGACGAGGTCCTCGACCCTGCCGTGCGGTGCGAGCGCGGCGCGCAGCTCGTCGTAGCCGACCCGCGGCACCACGAAGTCCTCGTCCTTGCCCGGCTTGCCGAGCAGCTCGTCCCGGACCGCGCCGCCGACGAGGTAGGCGTCGAGGCCGAGCGAGTGGACGAAGTCGGACAGCCTGAGCTCAGACGTGGGCGACAACCGCGATCTCGACCCTTGCCCCCATCGGCAGCGCCGCGATCTGCACGGTCGCGCGCGCGGGAGGGTCGTCGCCGACGTAGCGGCCGTACACCTCGTTCAGCTTCGGGAAGTCCGCGAAGTCGACGAGGTAGATCGTCGTGTTCAGCACCTGCTCGAAGCTGCTCCCTGCCGCTTCGAGAATCGCGGCCAGGTTGCGGCAGACCTGCTCGGTCTGCTCCTCGATCGTCTCGCCCACGACCTCGTCGTGACCCGGCCGCAGCGGGACCTGGCCGGCGACGAAGAGGAGGTCGCCGTAGCGCACCGCCTGCGAGTACGGCGCTCCCTGGAAGGGCGCAGGCGCGTTCTCGGTGCGGACGACGGACTTCTCGGGCACTGCTAGCTCCTTACTCCTTCCGCGGTTTGGGCCGGCACGCGATCGCGAGCGCGACGCCGAGCGCCTTGAAGATCGCGTCGAGCACGTGCTGCGTGTCTCGCCCTTCGAGCAGCCGCACGTGGAGCGTCAGCCCCGCGCCCTCGGTCAGTCCCTCGAGGAAGCGCGCGACGATGTCGGTCTCGAGGCCCGCGACGCGCGCGTCCGAGAGGTCGACGTTCGAGACGAGCAGCGGGCGACCGGACGCCTCCAACGCGACGTTCGCGAGCGCCTCGTCGGCCGGCACGACGGCCGCGCCGTGGCGCCGACCGTTGCGCAGCGGCTCCGCGAGCGCGCGGCCCAGCGCGTGCCCCGCCGATGCCGCCTCGATCACCGCGGAGCCCGGCTCGACCTCGAGGGCGACGTCGAACCCGCCGTTCACTGCCAGGAGACCCAGCAGGTGGTCGAGCACGGGGAGCCCGGTGCCGACGGCGGCAGTGCCGCTGCCGTCGACCGTGACGCGGACACCGGTCCGCGCCTCGCCCTCGCGCTCGATCGCAGCCATCGCGGGAAAGTATCTCTAATCCGAAGTGCGCTCGATCCGCGCGCCGAGGGCGCGCAGGCGCTCGTCGATCCGCTCGTAGCCGCGGTCGATCTGCCTGATGTTCCCGATCGTCGAGACACCGTCGGCGCAGAGGCCCGCGATCAACATCGCCATGCCGGCTCGGATGTCGGGACTCTCCATGCGTGCGCCGTAGAGGCGCGATGGTCCACTCACGATCGCGCGATGCGGGTCGCAGAGGATGATCCGCGCGCCCATGGTCACGAGCTTGTCGACGAAGAAGAGGCGGTTCTCGAACATCTTCTCGAAGATCAGGATCGTCCCCCGCGCCTGCGTCGCGACGGCGAGCGCGATCGAGGTCAGGTCGGCCGGGAACGCGGGCCACGGCCCGTCCTCGATCTTCGGGATCTGACCGCCGAGGTCGTCCTGGATCGCGAGCTGCTGGCCGGGCGGCACGTGGACACTTGTTCCCTCGAGCTCGACGCGCACGCCGAGCCGCGCGAAGTGCGGCAGGATCGGCACGAGGTCCTCGGGCGCCGCGTCGTCGATCCAGAGGTCTCCGCCTGTGACCGCGGCCAGCCCGATAAAGCTTGCGACCTCGATGTGCTCGGGCGCGATCGCGTACTCGCCGCCTCCGAGCTCGCGCACGCCGCGGATGCGCAGGACGTTCGACTCGATCCCGTCGATCTGCGCGCCGAGCGAGACGAGGAAGCGGCAGAGGTCCTGGACGTGCGGTTCGCACGCCGCGTTGCCGATCACCGTCTCGCCCGCGGCGAGCACGGCGGCCATGACCGCGTTCTCGGTCCCCATCACGCTGGCCTCGTCGAGGAACACGTGCTTGCCGCGGAGGCCGTCCGAGCGGAACTCGAAGACGCGGTTGATCGTCACCTCGGCGCCGAGCTGCTCGAACGCGTGGATGTGCACGTCGAGGCGACGCCGGCCGATCACGTCACCGCCGGGCGGTGGGATGACGGCGCGCCCGAAGCGTGCGATCAGCGGTCCCGCGACGAGGAACGACGCGCGGATCCTCGTCGCGAGCTCGACGTCGACCTCGGACTTCGACACGCCCGTCGGATCGACGCGCAGCTCGTTCGCGCCCAACCACTCGACGTCCGCGCCGAGATCGGCGAGCAGCTCGACCATCGTCTCGACGTCGCGGATGTGCGGCACGTTTCGCAGCGTCACCGGCTCGCCCGCGAGCAGTGTCGCCGCCAGGATCGGAAGCGCGCCGTTCTTGTTCCCGGCGGCGCGAACGCGGCCGTTCAGCGGGCGGCCGCCGTCGATCACGAACGACTCGGTGACGGTGTCTGCGACGAGCGTGCGGTTCATGGCGAGCGGACTATGCTAGTGCCCGTTGTCCGTGACCCGCGAACGCGCCTGGGAGACCCTGACGAAGCACACCCGGAGCGACGCGCTGCGACGGCACGCGCTCGCCGTCGAGGCCGCGGTCGGCGCGTACGCGCGCAAGCTCGGGGAAGACGAGGAGCTCTGGCGCGCGACGGCGCTGCTGCACGACTTCGACTACGAGATCCACCCCACGCTCGACAAGCATCCGCAGGACGGCGCACCGATCCTGCGTGACGAGGGCTACCCGGAGGAGCTGATCGAGGCCGTGCTCTCGCACGCGGAGCATCTCTCGCTCCCGCGCGACACGCCGCTGAAGAAGACGCTCTTCGCGTGCGACGAGCTCTCGGGGTTCGTCCATGCGTGCGGACTCGTTCGACCAGACGGGATCGAGACCTTGGAGCCGAAGTCCGTGCGCAAGAAGCTGAAGCAGCCGTCGTTCGCGGCGGGCGTGAACCGGGACGACGTCTACAAGGGCGCCGAGGAGCTCGGCGTCGACCTGGACGAGCACATCGCGTTCGTGATCGAGGCGATGCGCCCGATCGGCTCGGAGCTCGGACTGCGGACGCAGGCGGACGCCGCGTGAGCCCGCGCTTCGAGGCACTCGGCGTGACGGTCTCCGACATGGGCCGCGCGCTTGCGTTCTACCGGCGGCTCGGGCTCGAGTTTCCCGAGGGCGCCGAGGGCGAAGGTCACGTCGAGGCGACGCTTCCTGGCGGGCTGCGCTTCATGCTCGACACCGAGGAGACGATTCGCTCCTTCGCGCCGGAGTGGCAGCGCACGACGGGCAACACGATCGGGCTCGCCTTCGCGTGCGACTCGCCGGCCGACGTCGACCGTCTCTACGCCGAGCTGACGGGCGAGGGGTACGAGGCGCACAAGGAACCGTGGGACGCGTTCTGGGGCCAGCGCTACGCCGAGGTCAAGGACCCCGACGGCAACCTGATCGACCTCTTCGCTCCGCTTTAGCCCAGCGCCGCGACGAGGCGGTCGAGGTCCCCGTCGCTCGTCCACCAGCCACACGAAACGCGCACGAGCTCGGTCTTCGGGATCTCGCGCACGATCACGCCCTCCTCGCCGAGGCGCTTCGCGGTCGCCTCCGCGTCGTCGACCCGGAACGAGACGAGCGTTGAATGCCCGGGCTCGGTCACGACCTCGAACCGCTCCGCGAGGAGTTCCCGACAGCGCGCCGCCGCCGTCTGCGCACGCTCGTAGCGCCACTCGGGGTGGATCTCGAAGGCCGCGAGCAACCCCGCGATCGACGTGAACGGCGTGAAGTTCGTGTCGAATCGACGCGCGTCCTCCTGCGGCAGGAACGTCGCAGCGGCGAGGTCGTACTCGCGCTGCGACAGGTAGCTCGGCGCCACGATCGGGAGCCGATCCGGCTCGCGCACGTAGAGCGCGCCGGTCAGGTCGGGGCCGCAGAGCCACTTCTGCGCGGACACCGTGTAGAAGTCCGCGCCCGTCGGGTCGACGGGGATGGCGCCCGCCGACTGCGCCCCGTCGACGAGCACGGGGATGCCCGACTGCTCGCGCACCTCGCGCCACGGGAAGACGTGCCCGTTCACCCAGGTCACGTGCGAGAGCGCGATCAGCTTCGTCCGCGGTGTCACCTCGGCGAGGATCGCGTCGTACGCCTCGGCGGACGGACGCTCGACGACGCGGGCGACGCGAACGGACGCGGGGCTCGCCGCCAGCGGGCCGATCAGGCCGAAGTGCTCGCCGTCGGTCGTCACGACCTCGTCGCCCGCCCGCAGGCCGAGTCCGCTGACGACGAGGTTGCAACCCTCCGTCGTCGACGTCGTCAGGCCGATCGCGCTCGCATCGACGCCGAGCAGGTCGGCGAACCCCTGCCGGACCCGCATGCGGTCCTCGAGGTACGAGTCGAACATCGCGCGGGTGAGCCGTCCCTGCTCGAGCGCGCGGCGGTACTCCGCGGTGATCGCGTCGTGGACCGGCGTCGCGAGTGGGCCGACGCTGCCGGCGTTCAGGTACGCGGCCCGCTCGAACACGGGGAACTGCCCACGGGCCTCCTCGAACGTCACCGGACCTCGATCTCCACGGGCGCATGATCGGACAAGAGCACGCCCTCGTGCCGCCGCAAGTCGTCGGGCCAGCGCGACTCGGCGCGAACGACCTCGAGACCCCGCACCAGCACGTGGTCGACTCCCGGGCCGGCCGCCGAAAACCCCCACTCGGGCCCCGACAGCGCGCGCAGCGTCGGCGAGGTCACGACTGTGACGTTGAGGTCGCCGGCGAGCACGACCGCCTCGCCCGGCTCCGCGAGACCGTCGGCGAACGTTGCTGCGCGCAGCAACTCGGCGTCGGCGAGCCGCTTGTCCTTCCCGTAGGCGGTCGCGTGGAGGTTGGCTACGACCACGGCGCGACCGTCCTCGAGCCGAACGCGGACGGCCTGCACGACCCGCCGCTCCCGTGCCCACGCGACGCGCGCGTGCGGCCCGAGGGCGAACGAGTTGGCGAGGCGGTCCCGGTACCGCCTCGGGTTGAGCACGAGCGCGGTGTGGTCGGAGACGCGCAGTCCGGGCTCGACGAGGATCGCGTTCGCCTGCCCTTCGACCGCCGAGCGGATCAGATTCGGGTCTAGGTTGGTGATCAGCTCGCCCAGCGGCCGAGGAAGCCGCGGCTTCGCGGCGACATCGCCGTACGCGGCGTACCCGGACCAGCCCGCCACTCGGTCGAGCGACCAAGCCGCGAGCTCCTGCAGGACGACGATCGCCGGCTCGCCCTCGCACACGAGCCGCAGCATGCGCTCGAAGTGGCGGCGCCGAGTAGCCGGGACGGTGCGTCCGTGGAAGAGATTCCAGGTCCGGATCAGCACGCGGCTAGCGTATTGAGCGTGCGCATCGTCCTCGCCGACCCACCTGCGTACACGCCGTACTACGACCACGAGCTCGCCGCGGCCCTCGCCCATGCGGGCGCGGACGTCGAGCTCGTCACGTCGCGTTTCCGCTTCGGAGACCTGCCGGCGCCGGTCGGCTACCGGCGCTCGGAGCTCTTCTACCCGCTCAGCTCGCGCGTCTTCCGCCGCTCGCGCCTGCGCGTGCCGCTGAAGGCGGCCGAGCACCCGCTCGGCATGGCCAGGCTGCTCAGGCGCAACGCCGACGTCGTGCACGTTCAGTGGCTCTCGATCCCGCAGCTCGACGAGAAGCTTCTCCGCTTCCGCGCGCCGGGCGTCTTCACCGCGCACGACCTCCTGCCCCGCCGGACCGCGTCCAAGCGCGAGTTGTGGCAGCGGATCCTGCGGCGGTTCGAGCGGGTCGTCGTGCACAGCGAGCGTGGCCGCGAGACGCTCGGCGAGCTGGGGGCCGACGCGCGAGTGATCCCGCTCCCGATCTCTCCGAGCACGGTCGACCGGGCCGACGACGGGCACACGCTGCTCTTCTTCGGCGTGATCCGGCCGTACAAGGGCCTCGACGACGCGCTCGAGGTCGTTCGCCGACTCGACGGCGCACGTCTGCTCGTCGCCGGCGATCCGGCGCAGCCGATCGACCGCAACGGCTCCGAGCGAGTGGAGTGGCGGCTCGGTTACCTGCCCGAGCGAGAGGTCGACCGTGCGCTCGCGGAGGGGACGATCGCGCTCTTCCCGTACCGCCCCGAGCTCGACCAGAGCGCCGCGCTGGCGAAGGCGCTCGGCGCCGGCGTGCCGGCGGTCTGCTACGACGTCGGCGGAGTCGCCGAGCCCGTTCGCCGTTTCGGCGCCGGGCGCGTGGTGCCGGCCGGCGACGTCGAGGCGCTGACCGAGGCGGCGCGCGAGCTGCTCGAGGACGCCGACGCGCTCGCGGAGGCGCGCGCAGGCGCTAGGCGCGCCCGGGAGACGCTGACCTGGGAGGCCTGCGCCGACGCACACCTCGCGCTCTACCGGGAGCTCGCATGATCTTCAAGCGCCGCTTCGGCGAGCTGATCGACCGCCAGCTCGACCTCTTCGCCCAGGACAACCCCGACCTGTTCGAGCGGGCCGAGGACGCCGAGGCCGAGTACCGCACGGCCGCACGCGACGAGGCCGAGGAGCGCTTCGGCGACCTCCAGGACGTCCTCACCGAGGGCACCGAGGCGCTCGTCTCGGTCCGGGAGACGTATGCCGAGACGCTGGACGAGGAGACGGCCGCCGAATACGAGGCGGCCTTCGACTTCGCCGTCCTGCGCCGCTTCCCCCAGTTCGCGCTCGAGCTCCAGGAGGAGGAAGAAGAGGACTAGCGGTGGCCGAAGTGGTGCGCGTCCGGCAACGCGTCGCCGATGCCGTGCTCGCCGGAGATCCCGCGCGCGAGCGGGCCGAGCGTCTCGAGCCGGTCGACGATGACGTTCTGGTTGCGGCCGATCCGCTCGAAGCGGCCGTGCGCGAGGATCAGCGGCTCGCCGCGGACGATCGCGCGGTGGCGGTCGTAGACCTGCGGCGGGACGATCAGGTTGACCTGGCCGAACTCGTCCTCGAGCAGCATGAACACGATCCCCTTCGCCGTCGCCGGCCGCTGGCGGGCGACCGCCATCCCCGCGACGGCGACGGTCGTTCGATGCTCGCGCTCGCGCAGCTCGCGTGACGAGAGCGTCCCCTCGGGCAGGTGCGGACGCAGGAGCTCGAGCGGGTGGACGCCGACCGACATGCTCGTCAGCCGGTAGTCCGCGAGCATCCGTTCCCAGGCGCTCTGCTCGGCGAGCTCCGGCGTCTCGACGGTCGGGTCGAGCGGGAGCGCGAGCTGCTGCTCCTCGCCGCGCGAGCCGGGCACGGTCTGCGCCCGCGGGACGAGACCCAGCTCCCAGAGCAGCTCCCGCCGGCTCTCGCCGAGGCAGTCGCACGCGCCCGAGGAGACGAGCGCCTCCAGCTCGTCGCGACCGAGCTCGGTGCGCTGCGCGAGCTCGCGCACGTCGCGGTACGGCCCGTTGCGCTCGCGCTCGTCGACGACGACGGCCGCGTCGTCCTCGCCGACGTGCGTCACGTACTCGATCCCGATCCGGACGGCGCCGTCCTCGTTCGAGCACTTCGCGCGCGAGCGGTTGACGTCGGGCGAACGGACCTCCACACCCTTGCGCTGCGCGTCGCGCACGAGCGTCGACGGCGGGTAGAAGCCCATCGGCTGCGCGTTCAGGAGCGCGCAGAGGAACTCGGTCGGGTAGTAGTGGCGCAGCCAGGCCGACTGGTACGCGAGCAGCGCGAACGCGGCGGCGTGCGACTTCGGGAAGCCGAAGCCCGAGAAGCCGGTCAGCTTGTCGTAGACAGCGTTCGCGGTCGTGTCGTCGACGCCCTTGCCGAGCGCGCCCGCAACGAAGCGAGCCCGGAACGCCTCGATCGCCTCCTCCGAACGCTTGCGGCTCATCGCGCGTCGCAGACCCTCGGCCTCCCCCACGCTGAAGTCCGCGAGCGCCATCGCGACGTGCAGCACCTGCTCCTGGAAGACGATCGCGCCGTACGTCTCGCCGAGCGGCTCTTCGAGCAACGGGTGGTCGTACGTCGGCCGGAAGGCCGGGTCGGCGCGCAACTGCTCCCGGTTGGAGACGTACGGATGCACCGCCTTGCCCTGGATCGGCCCGGGCCGCACGAGCGCGACCTGCACGGTCAGGTCCTCGAGGTTCTCCGGCCGCGTGCGCAGCAGGCTCTGCATCTGGGCGCGGCTCTCGATCTGGAACGTGCCGACGGTGTCGGCGCGCTGGATGTCGTCGTAGACGCTCTGGTCTCTGAGGTCGATGCGCGAGAGGTCGATCGGCTCGCAGCGCACGCGCGCGATCTCGCTGACGCACTCCTCGACGGCGGAGAGCATCCCGAGCCCGAGCAGATCGATCTTCATGAAGCCCGCGTCGGAGCACGAGTCCTTGTCCCACTGGCAGAGCTGGCGTCCCTCCATCGCCGCGGGCTGGACCGGGACGAGCTCGACCAGAGGGCGCGACGAGATGATCATCCCGCCCGGGTGCTGCGAGATGTGGCGCGGCAGGCCGGCGATCTCGGTGCAGCACTCGACGAACGCGCGCCAGCGCGGCGAGAGCAGCTTGCGCTCGGCGTCGGGCAGCGTCGCGAGGTCCTGCGCGACCTTCTTCGCGTTCCAGCCCTCGGTGATCTTGGCGAGGCGCTCGAGCTCGGCCTGCGGGAGGCCGAGCGCCTTGCCGACGTCTCGGATCGCGCCGCGCGAGCGGTACGTCGCGAAGCTCGCGACGAGCGCGGCGTGTTCGCGCCCGTACGTCTCCGTGACGCGGACGATCAGCTGCTCGCGGATGTCGCGCGGGAAGTCGAGGTCGATGTCGGGGACGCCGCGCATCTCGTCGTTGAGAAAGCGGCCGAGCGACAGCCCGGCCTCGACGGGGTCGACATGCGAGAGGCCGGTCAGGTAGCAGACGATCGAGCCCACGGAGCTGCCCCGGCCGCGGCCGGGCGGGAGCACGTGCCGCGGGGCGTCGTCGCCCCGCACCTCGCGGGCGCATTCGGCGGCGAGCTCGAGCACCTCGTGGTGGAGCAGGAAGAAGCCGGAGAGCGCGAGGCGGTCGATCAGCTCGAGCTCCTCGTCCAGACGGGCTCGCGCGTTCCTTTTGTGTCCGTTCGCCTTCGCGTACCGCTCCGCGAACGCGCGGTCGCAGACGCGCTTCAGCTTCGCACTCGCCGGCTCGCCGTCGTCGGCGAAGTCGGGGTAGCTGTAGCCGAGGTCTGCCGTCAGGTCGAATCGCAGCCGCTCGGCTAGCTCGGCTGTTCGTTCGATCGCATCCCGATCGCCGGGGAAGCGCTCGCACGCCTCGTCCGGCCCGAGGAGCACGCTCTCGTGGTTGCCGCGCCGCTCGCGCTCGCAGCCGTCGAGCGACGTGCACTCGCGGATCGCGACGAGCACGTCCTGGAGCTGCACCCGGCCCGCGTGATGCGCGTGCGCGTCGCCGGTCGCGACCGTTTGCACGCCGAGCGCCTCGGCGAGCTCGCGCAGCGCCGCGTTCCGTCGCACGTCGCCACGCTCGTACGGGCGCTGGAGCTCGACGAAGAAGCGCTCACGCCCGAACGTCCGCGCGACGCGCTCGGCCGTGTTCGGGTCGCGGACGCCGAGGCCTTCGCGCGCGCAGCCCGAGAGGCAGACGAGGCCCTCGTTCGCCTCGAGCAGCAGCTCGAGCTGGAGCGCCGGCGGCAGCGGCGGGTCCTGCGGCCTGGGTCGCGTGTGCGCGTGCGCGGACGTGAGCAGCCGGCAGAGGTTCGCGTACCCGCGCGCGTCCTCCACGAGCAGCGTCACGTGCGTCCCGCCCTCGAGCGTGACCTCGGCCCCGGTGATCGCGCGGACGCCGAACGCCTTCGCCGCGTGCGCGAACTCGAGCGAGCCGTAGACGCCGTCGTGGTCGGTGAGCGCGAGCGCGTCGTAGCCGAGCTCGGCCGCGCGCAGCGCGAGCTCCTCGGGCAGCGAGGCGCCGTCGAGGAACGAATAGGCTGAATGCGCGTGGAGCTCGACGTACGACAACCGGTCGTCCTACCTCCCGGCCCCGGCGACAAGCTGCTGCACGACGAGCTCTTCGTCTCGGTGCTGGAGGCGACGATGAACGTCGAGCCGCACGTCCACCGCGAGCACGTCGACTCGTTCTTCGTGCTCGACGGGACGTTCACGTTCGAGCGCTCCGGCGAGGAGGTCGCGCTCGAGCCGGGCGACTACGGGCTCGCCCCGCCCTTGCTCGTGCACGGCTTCCGTCCCGGGGACGCGACCGTGCTGAACGTGCACACGCCCGGGCGCTACTGGGTGCGCGTTCGCGTCGCGCGGAAAGAAGGCCGTCGTATCGACTCCGCCGAGTACGACTCGCACGATCCGCCTGCCGACGGCGGTCTCCCCCGCTCCGAGGCGATCGTCCGCCGTGCCGGTGAGGGCGAGCTGCTCGAGAACGCCGAACGGCGAATCCGGTTCCTCGCCGCGCGGCCCGAGCTCTGCGTCTTCTCCTTCGAGGCCGAGCCGGGCTACGACGGCCCGGCTCCGCACGTCCACCGGGAGCACGTGGACGCCTTCTACGTCCTCGCGGGTGAGCTCGCATTCGAGCTGGAAGGTCAACGGGTCGACGCTCCCGCCGGGACGTTCGTCGCGGCGCCGCCCGGCGTCGTCCATTCCTTTCGGAACGCGTCCGACGCGCCCGTCCGCTTCGTCAATCTCCATGCGCCTGGGATGCGCTTCGACGAATACCTCCGCCGGATGGACGCGGGCGAGAACGACCATCGATTTCACGAGTCGTTCGACGTCTATGAGGCGGAGGTGATGTGAATGGACGCGCGGAAGCGCTCCGACGAGATCGCCGACGACGTCCTCGCGAAGAACGGCGCCGTCAAGCTGACGCCCTGGCCGCAACTCGGGAAGCAGGCGCTGCGTTGAAGGGAGGACACCGTTTTCGACGAAGGAGCACACGTGGGTCTGCTCGTCTCGGTCATGGCAACGCTGCTCGTCCTCGCGACGACGCTCGCGTTCGCAATACCTAGCTAGAGACAGGCGAAGGCGTTGCGAGCGCGGCCGTGAAGCGGCCGCCTTTAGGGATCTTGCGCGGCGGGGATCCGCGTGAGCGGATTCGCGGCTTGCACGGCTAATCAAACGCCGCGCTGGCTGAACCATGCGCCCCGCTCCTCGTCGCGGAAGACGACGACGTTCTGCCCTGACTCGAGCACGAGCTCGAAGTAGCGCCGCTGGACGGGCTCCTCGGTCCACCAGCGGTCGACGACCCGCCACTCCTCGCGGACGAGCGCGACCCCTTGACGGTTGACGAGCCGCGGCGTCCCGTCGAACTGTGCCTCGACGAGCGCCGGGTGCGGCTCGTTCAGTCGTCGCGAGGCACGAACAGCGCCCGCGCTTCCGGGATCCGCGACCACGGTGCCACTTCGACCACCGATGCGACCGAGCCCGAACCGGTGCTCGCGCGAACCTGGCGCAACCCCTCCTTGAGCCGCGTCTGCAGCTCCGCCCCGGCCGCCTGGACGAGCTCGAGCTGCTGGCCCTGCGTGTCCGTCAGCTCGACGAGCTCGATCCGGAGGGAGACGACCGGGGCGGGCAGCTCCGCCAGCTTGGGCCCGAGCGCATGACGCAGGCGGTCGCGCTCCGCCGTCGGGTCGCGCATCGTCACGGTTCTCCGCCACGAGCCGCCGCCGACGAGCCGCGCCGAAAGCGCGGCCTTGCGAACGAAGCGCGCGTCGCGCGCGCTGCGCTCGAGCACCTTGTCGAGCAGGACCCCGAACGCTCGGCGGAGCGTGAGCTCGTTGCCGACCGCCTCGGGAAACTCGAGCTCCTCGAAGAGCTCGGCAGGCGGGCGCCGCCCCGACACCCGCCCTGCCGCGCCCCCTCTCGCCAGGCTCCAGGCACGCCGGCCGTCCGGCCCCAAGCGTTCGGCGACGGCGGCTCTGGGGAGCCCGGCAAGCTCGCCCAACCTCTTCACGCCCAGCTCGCGCAGCTCTAGCTGTCGCCGCTCGTCGAGCGGGAGCAGCGAGAGCGGCAGCGGTGCCAGGAAGTCGATCGTCTGCTCGTCGGAGACGACGAGCACCTGTCCCGCGCGGGCGACGTTCGCGGCCGCGAGCGCGGCGAAGCGCCGCTCGGCCGCGCCGATCCGCGCGTCCCAGCCAGCGCCGACGGCGGCGAGCGCGCGTCGGAGCGCGGCCTCGAGCCCCCCGTAGAGCCGCTCGACGCCCCGGGTCTCGAAGTACGCGCATCCAGGCTCGACCGTCTCGACGGCGATGCCGGCGTCCTCGAGCCGGCGCAGGATCTCCTCCCACGACTGCTCGGCCGCGGACGGGTCCTCGTCGATGAGCACGAGCGCCGGGCACGTTGCGAGCGCCTCCCCCATCCGCATCCCGGGACGCACTCCCTGCGCCTCGGCAGCGGCCGTCACGGGCCCGAGCAGCGGCTCCTCCCCCGCAGGCGGAGCCAGGGCCGCGGACGAGGTCGCGAGCGAGGGCCGCGAGCGCAGCGCCGCACGCAGCGGGAAGCCCGGGATGGCGAGGCAGGCGATCATGGGAACGTATGTTCTACACGAACACACGTTCGCTGTCAAGGCGAGACGCTCGGCGCCCGCGACCGCGCGCGAAGCGGCGCGCTTCAGGGTTGCGCGTCGCGGATCCGCTACCGCGGATCCGCGGCTGCGGACAAGGGGCTAGCAGCCGTGCCTCGTCTGATCGAGGTCGCCAAGGACTGGCTGCTAGCCCGCTGACTCGAGTCTAGGCGACGATCTCGGCGGCCGCGCCCACCATCCGGGCGAAGCGCGGCACGACCTCGAGCACGCTCTCGCGCGCACAGAAACGGATGTCCTCCTCGAGCCCGGGCGGCCCGTACGTGCGCGCGGTCAGCCCCTCGTGGGCGTCCGGGAACGAGCGCGCGATCAGCTCGGCCGCCTTCGCGGCGTCGGTGCGGTCGCCGCCGACGAGCTGGACGATGCGGCCCGCGCAGTACGCGTCGTCGAGCGCGAACGTGCCCTGGAAGCCGGCGCACACGATCGCGACGTCCTCCCCACTCTCCCGCGCGACGCGCGCGACGGCGTCGAGGTTGAGCAGGCTTCCGAGGTAGACGCGGTCACAGCTCGCCGCGGCGGTCAGGATCGCGCGCGTCCCGTTCGTGGTCGAGAAGATCAGCGGCTGGTCGCCCTGCTCGAGGAACTCCCGCGGCGACGCACCGACATCGAAGCCCTTGATCCGAACGGCGGTTCGCTCGCCGCCGAGCAGACCCTCGCCGAGCTCTTCACGCACCGCCCGCGCCTCGTCGATCCCCGGCGCGCAGAGAACCCGCGGCCAGCCGCTCGCGAGCGCCTGCGCGATCGTCGACGTCGCCCGCAGCACGTCCACGACGACACCGACGGGCGCGGCGACCGCCTCCGCAGGCGTGAAGGCGACGTCGACGCGCACGTTGCGTACGCTAGTCGGCCGTGGCCACGGCCCCCGCCCCGCTCACCTGCTACCGGCACCCGAACCGCCAGACGGGCGTCTCCTGCCCGGAGTGCGGACGCGGCCTCTGCCCCGACTGCATGGTCTACACGCCGGTCGGGATCAAGTGCGCCGAGCACGCGGGCATCGCGACCGGCCCGGCCAAGGTCGCGAGCAGCGCGAGGCGCTTCGGGGTCGAGGGCACCGGCGCGCTGCTGACGAAGATCCTGATCGGCGCCAACGTCGCGGCCTACGTGCTGCTGCTCGCAGCCGGCGGGGGGACGCTGAACTCGCCGGGCGGCGAGCTCTTCATCGACGGCGCGCTGATCGGCTTCAACATCAACCCGTTCACGGGCGCACCGATCGGCGTCGCCGAAGGCGAGTGGTGGCGTCTCGTCACCTCGATGTTCATGCACGCGAGCCTGATCCACCTCGGAATGAACATGCTCTTCCTCTGGTGGATCGCCGCGCCCGTCGAGGAGGCGATCGGGCGCTGGCGGTTCGCGCTGATCTACCTCGCGGGGGGCCTGGGCGGTGCGGCGGGCGCGCTCGTCTTCGGGAAGTACGGGCTCTTCGACTCGTCGCTCGGGACGCCGACGGTCGGGGCGTCGGGCGCGCTCTACGGCGTCCTCGGCGCCGCGCTGGTCTTCGAGCGGCAGCGGCACTACGTGCTCGGCGGCGGCGCGCTCGGGATCATCGTCCTCAACCTCGTGCTCTCGCTGACGCTGAGCAACGTCTCCGTGGGCGGACACGTCGGTGGCCTGATCGCCGGTGCGCTCGCCGGTATCGCGCTCTCGCGCTTCGGCCAGACGCACGCTGCGTACGGGCGGCCCGGCACCGCGGGCGTCGTCGGCGTCGTCGTCGTGATGGTCGCCTGCGTCGGGCTCGCGTACTGGTCCGTCGCCGAGCTGATCGTGTAGCGGCGCTAGCCGCCGGCTGCGACGTACGCCGCCCCGTGCTCCTCGAGCGCGGCCTGGGCGGCGGCGAGGCGCGCGAGCGGCACGCGGAAGGGCGAGCACGAGACGTAGTCGAGCCCGAGCGCGTGGCAGAACGCGACCGACGCCGGCTCGCCGCCGTGCTCGCCGCAGATCCCGAGCTTGAGCTCGGGCTTCGCGGCGCGGCCGCGCTCGACGGCGATCCGCATCAGGTCGCCGACGCCGGACTGGTCGAGCGTCTCGAAGGGGTTGCGCTCGAGCACGCCGTCCTCGAGGTAGTGCGTCAGGAACTTGCCCTCGGCGTCGTCGCGTGAGAAGCCGAGCGCCGTCTGCGTCAGGTCGTTCGTGCCGAAGGAGAAGAAGTCCGCGTGCTCGGCGATCTCGTCGGCGCGCATGCACGCGCGCGGGAGCTCGATCATCGTCCCGCAGAGGTACTCGACGTCGTTCTCCTCGGCCGCGACGGAGACGGTCAGCTCGCGCAGCCTGCGCAGCTCCTCGGCGAACGCGACGAGCGGGTGCATGATCTCGACGAGCGGCGCGTCGCCGCTGCGCTCCTGGACGGCGCGCGCCGCGCGCACGATCGCGCGCACCTGCATCTCGTAGATCTCCGGGAACTGGAGGCCGAGGCGGCAGCCGCGCGTCCCGAGCATCGGGTTCGCCTCCTGGAGCTGCTTGATCCGCGCGCGCATCTCCTCCGGCGCGTCCTCGAGGTCGGGCAGGAACTCGTGCAGCGGCGGGTCGAGCAGCCTGATCGTCACGGGCAGCCCGGCCATCGCCTCGAAGATCCCTTCGAAGTCCGACTGCTGCATCGGGAGCAGTCGCCCGAGCGCGCGGCGGCGGCCGTCCTCGTCCCGCGCCATGATCATCTCCTGCACGACCGGCAGCCGCTCGTCGCCGAAGAACATGTGCTCGGTGCGGCAGAGGCCGATCCCCTGCGCGCCGAACTCGCGCGCACGGGCCGCGTCCTCGGGCGTGTCGGCGTTCGCCCGCACCTTCAGGCTGCGCAGGTCGTCCGCCCACGAGAGGACGGTCTGGAAGTCCTCGTTGATCTGCGGCGGCACGAGCCGCACGGCGCCGACGATCACGCGGCCGGTGCCGCCGTCGATCGTGAGCGTGTCGCCCTCGTGCAGGTCGTGGTCGCCGATCCGCGCCGTGCGCGCCTTCAGGTCGAGCGAGAGCGCGTCGCAGCCGGCGACGCACGGCTTGCCCATCCCGCGCGCGACGACCGCCGCGTGCGAGGTCATCCCGCCGTGCACCGTGACGATCCCCTTCGCCGCGATCATCCCGTGGATGTCGTCGGGCGTCGTCTCCCAGCGGACGAGGATCACGTCCTCCTGCTCGCCGCGCTCGGCCGCCGTGTCCGCGTCGAAGACGATCGCGCCGCTCGCGGCGCCCGGCGAGGCGTTCAGCCCGGTGGCCGCGACCTCGTAGCTCGCGTCGGGGTCGAGCATCGGGTGCAGGAGCTGGTCGAGCTGCGCCGGGTCGATGCGGACGACCGCCTCCTCGCGCGAGATCAGCCCCTCGTCGACCATGTCGACGGCGGCCTTCAACGCCGCCGCGGCGGTCCGCTTGGCCGCGCGCGTCTGGAGCAGGAAGAGCCGGCGCTGCTCGACCGTGAACTCGATGTCCTGCATGTCGCGGTAGTGCTCCTCGAGCCGCCGCATCGTGTCGCGGAGCTCCTCGAACGCCTCCGGCAGACGCGCCTTCATCGCCTCGAGCGGCTCGGGCGTGCGGATGCCCGCGACGACGTCCTCCCCCTGCGCGTTCGCGAGGAACTCGCCGTAGAGGCCCTGCTCGCCCGTCGAGGGGTCGCGCGTGAAGCAGACGCCGGTCCCGCAGTCGTCGCCCTGGTTCCCGAACACCATCTGCACGACGTTGACGGCGGTCCCGAGGTCGTCGGAGATCCGGTGCGCGCGACGGTAGACCTGCGCGCGCGGCGTGTCCCACGAGTCGAAGACCGCGCGGACGGCGCGGCGCAGCTGCTCGCGCGCGTCCGCCGGAAAGTCCGCGCCCGTCGCCTCGCGGTAGATGCGCTTGTACGTCTCGATCAGCTCCGCGAGGTCGTCGGCGGTCAGGTCGGTGTCCTGCGCGGCACCGCGGCTCGACTTCAGGTCGCCGAGCGCCTGCTCGAAGCTGTGGCCGTCGATCCCGTCGACGACCTCGCCGTACATCTGGATCAGCCGCCGGTACGAGTCGCGCGCGAAGCGGGCGTTGCCGGTCGAGCGGGCGAGGCCCTCGGCCGCCGTGTCGTTCAGGCCGAGGTTCAGGATCGTGTCCATCATCCCCGGCATCGAGACGGCGGCGCCCGAGCGGACGGAGACGAGCAGCGGCTCGTCGGGGTCGCCGAAGCGCTTGCCGCTGCGCTCCTCGAGCCGCGCGACGTGTGTCTCGACCTCGTCGTCGAGGCCGGTGGGCACGTCGCCGGCGGCCATGTAGGCACGGCAGGCGTCCGTCGTGATCGTGAACCCCGCGGGGACGGGGACGCCGAGCTGGGTCATCTCGGCGAGGCCGACGCCCTTGCCGCCGAGGAGCTCGCGCCCACCGGGTGCGGGCTCGTCGAACGAATAGACGTACCTGCCCACGCGGCTGCGAATACTCCCACAATGCCCGTATGACCAGGCACATCGTGGCCATGGGCGGAGCCGGGCTCGGCACGGCGCTCGACGACTTCATCCTCGGGCTCGCGCGCGGGCCGCGCGTGTGCTTCGTCCCGACGGCAAGCGCGGAGTCGCCGGAGTTCGTGATCCGTTTCTACGACACGTACGCGCGCAAGGCGGAGCCGTCGCACCTCTCGTTCTTCCCCTGGCCGCCCGAGGAGCTGCGCGAGCTCGTGCTCGGGCAGGACGTGATCTACGTCGGCGGCGGCAACACGGCGAACATGCTCGCGATCTGGCGAGTGCACGGCATGGACTCCGCGCTGCGGGAGGCGTGGGAGCAGGGCGTCGTGCTCTGCGGGTCGAGCGCCGGGATGATCTGCTGGTTCGAGGCCGGCCTGACCGACTCGTTCGGGCCGCAGCTCGAGGGCATGCGCGACGGGCTCGGCTTCCTCCCCGGGAGCGCCTGCCCGCACTACGACGGCGAGGAGCTCCGCCGGCCGCGCTACCGCGAGCTCGTCGACAGCGGCTTTCCGGCCGGCTACGCGGCCGAGGACGGCGTCGGGCTCCACTTCGTGGGCACGGAGCTCGCCGAGGTCGTGGCCGCCGAGCCGGGGAAGCGCGCGTACCGCGTCGAGCCGGGATCAGAGAAGCCGCTCGAGTCGCGCGCTCTCTAGACCCCGTGGATGATTCGTTTCGCTTTCGTCACGCGGAGTGCCAGACACAGTGCCAGGCACTGGCGGCCCGAGGACATCCAACGCGAGCGGGTTACGAGCGCTTGGCCGCGAGCCAGCCCGCGACCCTGATCCCGATCCAGATCGGCGTCAGCACGACGTAGAAGACGACCATCGCGAGCGCAAGGAGGGTCCACCACAGCGCCCAGTGGCGGAGCGGCACCCAGCCCTTCTCGCTCAGGTCGCGGCTCACGCTTGTACCGCCTGCGCCTCAGCGCGCCGCCGCTCGACCGTCCGGATCACGCGCTGCGCGGTCTCCTCGATCGAGAGCTCGGAGACGTCGATCACGGGACAGCCGAGCCGCCGGTGGATTCTCTCGGCGACCGCCAGCTCCTCGTAGATCTTCACGAGCTCGGAGTACTGCCGCGCAGTTCCGCCGAAGCTGCGCGCGCGGGCCTGGCGGATCTCCGCGAGCCGGTTCGCGTCGATCGTCAGCCCGACGACCTTCACCTGGTTGATCCTGAACAGATCCTGCGGCGGCTCGACGCCGGCGACGATCGGGACGTTCGCGGCCTTGTAGCCCATCGTCCCGAGGTACATCGAGAGCGGCGTCTTCGACGTGCGCGAGACGCCGACGAGCACGACGTCTGCCTCGTCGAGCCCGCCGCCGATGCCGTCGTCGTACTTGACCGCGAACTCGATCGCCTCGATCCGCCGGAAGTAGCCCGCATCGAGCGGCGCCCTGGCCCCCGCCCGTCCTTGCGCGGCGACGCCGGCGACGCGCGAGACGGCGTCGATCGGCTGGCCGAGCAGGTCGCAGTAGTGCACGCGGGCTCGTCGGCAGGCCCGGCGCATCGCGTCGCGGAGCTCCGGCTTGACAAGCGTGTAGAAGACGACCGCCCGGTGGCCGCGGGCTCTCCGGACGGCGTCCTCGAGCTCCTCGACCGACTCGACTCGTGGATGCCGGATCTCCTCGAAGAGCTGGTCGGGGAACTGCGCCTCGAGTGCATGCACCAGGCGCGTCGCCGTCTCGCCGGTCGAGTCCGAGACGATGTGCAGCTCGACGGTCTCCGTATCCGTGTCCACGCGGGCAATTCTGACCGAGCGCGGTTTTACGAGCATTTTGCGAGCGCCAGACACACCTTCGTGCCATCCGGCACTACAGTCCGGCGCAGTCGACCAGGAGGACGTGATGAGGCTCGTCGTCGTCGGGATCGCCGCCGCCCTGCTCCCCCTCGGAACCGCAGTCGCCGTTTCCGCCGCCGGCCCGGACGAACGAGCCGCGTTCGGACAGCTCAAGGGCGTCAACTTCGTCAGTGCGTGCGGGTTCAGCCATCGCGCCTCCGACGACCCGATCGTCGCGCCCCGCCGCCCCGGCACGTTCCACAACCACACCTTCGTCGGCAACGCGACCACGAACGCCTTCTCGACGGTCCGCTCGCTGCGCGCAGGACGGACGACCTGCCGCCGCACGGGCGACACGGCCGCGTACTGGGCGCCGACGCTGGTCGTGAACGGCAGCGCAGTCGAGCCCCTCGGGGCGACGATCTACTACCGGCGCCGGACGCTCGAGCACGTGCGCGCCTTCCCGCAGGGCTTCCGCGTGATCGCCGGCAACGCCGCCGCGCGTTCGCCGCAGGACCAGCGCGTCACCTTCTGGAACTGCGGCGCGCGGTCAGGGGTGCGCCCGACGAGCACCGTGCCGACGTGCCCGGCCGGCCGGATGAACACGCTCCGCCTCCACGTCACCTTCCCCAGCTGCTGGAACGGCAGGAGCCTCGACAGCCCCGACCATCAGAGCCATGCTGCGTACCCGCAGCGCGGTCGCTGCCCGTCCACGCACCCGGTCGGCGTTCCGGCGCTCTCGCTGATCCTGCGCTACCCGGCGATCGCGCCGGGCGCGAGCGTCGAGCTGTCCTCGGTCGGCCAGTTCTCGGCGCACGCGGACTTCTTCAACGCGTGGAGTCAGGATGAGCTCGCGCGGCTGATCGACGGCTGCCTGAACGCACTCCGGCACTGCGGCCGGGGAACCTAGCTCCCGGGCCGCGTTCCGAGCGTGACGGTCACGTCGCGCGTCTCGCCGTCGCTGCCCCTGACGGTCAGCTCGAGCTCGTCGCCCGGCTGGTGCTCCGCGACCGCGCGGCGAAGCTCGTCGCCGGAGTCGATCGCTTCGCCCTCGACCTCGACGACCACGTCGCCCGGCTCGAGCCCGGCGTCTTCGGCCGGGCTGCCGTCGGTGACCTCGACGAGCGCGGCACCGTTGTCCGCGTCCGAGAGGCGAACACCGAGGTAGGGCCGCTCGATCGTCTGGCCCGTCTTGAGCGCCTCGACGACCTCCTGCACGGTCTCGATCGGGACCGCGTACCCGATCCCGACGTTGCCGCCGGACTCGGTCGCGATCTGCGAGTTGATCCCGACCACGCGTCCCTGGCCGTCGAGCAGTGGGCCGCCGCTGTTGCCGGGGTTGATCGCCGCGTCCGTCTGGATCGCGCCGTCGATCGTGAAGCCGTCCGGCGCGGTCAGCTCGCGGCCGAGCGCGCTGACGATGCCGGCGGTGACCGTTCCCTGGAGGCCGAACGGGCTGCCGATCGCGACGACGAGGTCGCCGATCTCGAGCGACTCGGTCGAGCCGAGCTCGAGCGGCTCGACGCCGTCGGGCAGGCTGTCCAGCTTGAGCAGCGCGACGTCGGTGGACGGGTCCGCCCCGACGACGCGCGCCGTCCGCTCCTCGCCGTTCTCGAAGCGCACGGTCACCTGCTCGACGCCCTCGACGACGTGCTGGTTCGTGGCCACGTGGCCCTCGTCGTCGATCACGAAGCCGCTGCCGGTGGCCCCGCCGCCGCCGCCCAAGGGGTCCGCCTGGGCGGCTCCGGTGGTGATGTGCACGACCCCGCTGCTGGCGCCGTCGTAGATCTCGTTGATCGAGAGGTTGCTTCCGGCAGGCGCGCTCGTGACCTGGTTGGGGGTCGTCACGGTCGACGCGGCCTCATCTGTTTCTTTGGCTTCCCAGACGCCGATCCCGACGCCGGCGCCGATGGCGGACGCGGCGGCGAGAGCGAGCACGGGAACGAGCAGTCGTCTGAACATGCGCACATGGAAGCCGAAGCGCCTGAGATCGCGCTGAGAGTCCCGTAGGGAGTCCGTTAAGTCCGGCCCGCACTCTCAGCGGCGGCTCAGGTTCAGCGGCAACACTTCGCCCGATGCGGGTTTTGGTCGTCGACGACGAACCGGCGGTTCGCACGGCCCTCGAACGCGCGTTGCGGCTCGAGGGGTACGACGTCGAGCTCGCGGCCGACGGCGCGGAGGCCCTCCAGCGTCTCTCGCTGCATACGCCGGACGCGGTCGTGCTCGACGTCCTGATGCCGAACGTGGACGGGCTCGAGGTCTGCCGGAGGCTGAGGGCGGCGGACGACCGGACGCCGGTCCTGATGCTGACCGCGCGCGACTCCATCGGCGACCGCGTCGCGGGGCTCGACGCCGGCGCCGACGACTACCTCGTCAAGCCGTTCGCGCTCGAGGAGCTGCACGCCCGGCTGCGCGCCCTGCTGCGCCGCGTCTCGAGCACGGAGGGCGGCACGCTCCGCTTCTCCGACCTGACCATGGACACCGGCACGCGCGAGGTCCGGCGCGGCTCGCGCAGGATCGAGCTGACCAGGACCGAGTTCCTGCTGCTCGAGCTGTTCCTGCGCAACCCGCGGCAGGTGCTGACCCGCTCGGTGATCTTCGACCGCGTCTGGGACTACGACTTCGGCCCTCGGTCGAACGCGCTCGAGGTCTACGTCAGCTACTTGCGCCGCAAGCTCGAGGAGGACGGTGAGCCGCGCCTGATCCACACCGTTCGCGGCGTCGGGTACGTCTTGCGCGAGCCGTGAGCTTCCGGACGCGCCTGGCCCTCGCCTCGGCGATCGCGGTCGCCGGTGCCGTCGCGCTGGTGTCGCTCGCGTCCTACGCGCTCGTCCGCTCCGAGCTGATCAAGTCCATCGACGAGGCCCTCCGCGACCGGACCGAGAAAGTGGTCGTTTTCGACGAGCGGCCCTTCCGCTTCGAGGTCAGCGCGCCGCCGCTCGGCGCGGCGCCGGGCTACGTGCAGGTCGTCACCGATGACGGCGAGATCTTCCGGCTCAGCGACGCCGAGCTCAACTTGCCGTCTGAGGGAGCCGCGCTCGTGGCCGCGGGCAGGCGCCGCCCCTTCTTCTCCGAGGCGACCGTCGGCGGCACGCACGTCCGCATCTTCACCAGGCAGCTCGCCTCCGGGATCGCGGTGCAGATCGCACGCCCGCTCGACGAGGTCGACCGCACCCTCGACCGCGTCGCCGCGCTCCTGGTCGCGATCTCGATCGGAGGCATCGCCCTAGCCGCCTTGCTCGGCCTCTTGATCTCTCGCGCGGCCGTGGCGCCGGTGAGAAGGCTGACGGAGACGGCGGAGCGCGTGACCGCCACTCGCGACCCGAGCGAGCGCATCGTCGCGACCGGACGCGACGAGCTCGGGCGGCTCGCGACGAGCTTCAACTCGATGCTGAGCGCGCTCGACGACTCGCTGCGGGCACAGACCCGACTCGTCGCCGACGCCTCGCACGAGCTCCGCACACCGCTGACGATCCTGCGCACGAACGTCGAGGTGCTCCTGCGCGCCGAGAACCTCGCGCCCGAGGAGCGCGCGCGCATGCTCGAGGAGGTCCGCTCCCAGGCCGAGCAGCTGACGGAGCTGGTCGGCGACCTCCTCGACCTCTCGCGGATCGAGGACGCCCAGCCCGAGCCGGTCGCGCTGGACGAGCTCGTCGAGAGCGCGGTCGAGCGGACACGCCGCACCGCCGGCGTCGACGTCGAGACGCGGCTGGAGCCGACGACGATTCGCGGCGTCCCGATCAGGCTGGAGCGTGCGATCGGGAACCTGCTCGACAACGCGGCCAAGTGGAGCCCGCCCGGGAGCCGCGTGGAGGTGCTGCTCCGCCAGGGCGAGCTGACGGTGCGCGACCACGGCCCGGGAATCGACCCCGACGACCTCCCGCGGGTCTTCGACCGCTTCTACCGCGCCCCGGGGGCGCGCGGCGTCCCCGGCTCGGGGCTCGGGCTCGCGATCGTGCGCCAGGTCGTGGAGGAGCACGGCGGCTCGGTCACGGCCGAGAACGACCCGGCCGGCGGCGCGCGCTTCCGCGTCCGGCTGTCGGCCGCTTCTTAGTCGAGTCTCACGCAACTCTCAGGCTGGCGTTGTTCACTGTGTTCCTACGCATGACTCCTCCTCGTTGCTAGGGGGCGGTCGCTCGGGGCGGCCGCCCCCGATGCGCGGCGATACGGTTCTCACCGATGGCCGCGCGCGACGAGGTCGTGACGATGGACAAGATCGTGTCGCTGTGCCGGCGGCGCGGCTTCGTCTTCCCCTCGTCGGAGATCTACGGCGGCCTCGGGTCGGGCTACGACTACGGGCATTACGGCGTCCTGCTCAAGCAGAACATCCGCGACCGCTGGCTCGAGGCGATGGTGCAGGAGCGCGACGACATCGTCGTGCTCGACACGGCGATCATCCTCCACCCGCGCGTGTGGGAGGCGTCGGGTCACGTCGCAGGCTTCAGCGATCCGCTCGTCGACTGCCGGACCTGCAAGCTGCGCTTCCGCGCTGACCAGCTCGAGCAGTCGCAGTGCGGCAAGAAGCCCAGCAAGCACCCCGGCGAGCACACCGAGTGCGACCTGACCGAGCCGCGCCAGTTCAACCTGATGTTCGAGACGACGGTCGGGCCCGTGCAGGAGTCCGGCGCGAAGGTCTACCTCCGGCCCGAGACCGCGCAGGGCATCTTCGTCAACTTCAAGAACGTGCTCCAGCTCGCGCGGCGGCGTCCGCCGTTCGGGATCGCCAACGTCGGCGGCAAGTCGTTCCGCAACGAGATCACTCCGGGCAACTTCCTCTTCCGGATGCGCGAGTTCGAGCAGATGGAGATGGAGTTCTTCGTCCCACCCGACGACTCGATGGACTGGTACCGCTACTGGGTGCAGGAGCGCGTCGCCTGGTACCTGCGCTACGGCCTGCGCGAGTCCATGCTGCGCGTCCGCGAGCACACCGCCGAGGAGCTGTCGCACTACTCGAGCGCGACGAGCGACCTCGAGTACCTGTTCCCGATCGGCTGGTCGGAGCTCGAGGGGGTCGCAAACCGCGGCGACTACGACCTCAAAGCGCACACCGAGCACTCCGGGACGAAGCTCGAATACGTCGGCACGGACGGCGAGCGCTACGTCCCCCACGTCGTCGAGCCGGCTGTGAGCATCGAGCGCATCTTTCTGACGTTCCTGGTCGACGCCTACGACGAGGAGGTCGTCGGCGAGCGCGAGCGGACCGTGCTCCGCCTCCACCCGCTGCTCGCTCCGGTGAAGGCCGCCGTGCTGCCGCTGATCGGCAAGGACGCCGGCATGCTCGAGCGCGCGCGTTCGCTCTACGAGGAGCTCAGGACGGAGTTCATGGTCGAGTACGACGACGGCGGCGCGATCGGACGGCGCTACCGGCGCCAGGACGAGATCGGTACGCCGTTCGCGTTCACGATCGACGAGCAGACGCTCGAGGACGACACGGTCACGATCCGCGACCGCGATTCGCTCGCGCAGGAGCGCGTCTCGCTTCCGCAGGTGCGCGCGTATCTCGGCGAAGCGCTGCGCCGTCCGTGGACGACCCCGAAGGCATGAGCGGGCTCGGCCGGCCCTGGCGGTACGAGCCGGCCGGGCGCTTCGACGAGCACGTCTTCTCGAGCTCCGCGCTCGAGGGCAACCCGCTGGGCGACCCCCACGAGCGGCCGCTCTGGGTCTACGTCCCGCCCGGCTACGACGACGAGCCGGAGCGCCGCTACCCGTCGATCTACGTCATCCAGGGGTACACGGGGCAGCTCGACATGTGGCGGAACCGCCCCGCGTTCGCCGCGCAGACGTACCCGGAGCTCTGCGACGAGGTCTTCCGCACGGGCGACGTGCCGCCCGCGATCGTCGTCTGGGTCGACGCGTGGACGAAGCTCGGCGGGTCGCAGTTCCTCGACTCGCCCGCGATCGGGCGCTACCACACGTACCTCTGCGACGAGCTCGTGCCGTGGGTCGACGACCGCTATCGGACGCTGCCCGAGGCGGCGCACCGCGGCATCCAGGGGAAGTCGTCGGGCGGCTACGGGGCGATGGTGACGCCGATGCTCCGGCCAGACCTCTTCGGCGGGTTCGCGACGCACGCGGGCGACGCCCTCTTCGAGGCCTGCTACGCGAAGGACTTCCCCGAGACGGCGCGGCTCTTGCGCGACAAGTACGACGGCTCGTACGAGAAGTTCTGGGACGACTTCCTCGCGCGCCCGCTGGTGACGAAGCCGGGCGACTACGTGCTCGTCAACTCGTGGGGCATGGCGGCGGCGTACTCCGCCGACGACGACGGCACCGTGCAGCTGCCGTTCGACGAGACCGGCAAGCTGATCCCGGAGATCTGGGAGCGCTGGCTCGCCTGGGACCCCGTGCGGATGGTGGAGGGCGCAGCGGAAGCGCTGCGCGCGATGCGGGCGATCTACGTCGACTCAGGCAAGAGCGACGAGTACTACCTCGACCTCGGCGCGGAGGCGTTCCGGCGCGAGCTCGAGCGCGTCGGTGTCACCGACGTCTTCTTCGAGCTGTTCGAGGGCAAGCACGGCGGGATCGTCTGGCGCTACCCGCTGGCGCTGCGGTACCTCGCCGAGCGGCTCGCCGCCTGACGCTCAGCTCCGGTCCAGCCGCTCGAGCGCCTTCTTCGCCTGGCGGCGCGCAAACGGCGACTCGTTCGCGGCCGCGATGCGCTCGAGCGGGACGCGCCCGCTCGGCGGTAGCGGCTCCGGACAAGCAACCGAGCGCAAGGATCGCGGACAGAGATGTCAAGGTCGTCAAGCACCTGACAGCTCCGGGAACACGCGCTTCGTCCTTTGCGAGCGAGGAAGGCAACGTCCGGCTCCACGACCGCGATCGCCAGGAGCCGATCGCGCGCCAGGCCGTCGCGCGGCCGAGGGACGACAGCGCGCCGCGCCATCGCCGTTCCACCCCGCCCGCCGCAGCGGAACGGGTTCACGAACGTCTACTCTCGACCGTGTCGGCCGGCTCGCTGGTCATGAGCGACGATCATCTCGTCGACGGCGAGTCGGCGCCGACGGGTCGGCGTGGAAGGCCGCGACGGACGCAGCGCCGTGGCTGCTCGGCGCGTCCGAGCCCGAGCAGCCCGTCGACGCGGACGAGCTCTTCGAGACGCTGAAGCCGTCTCGAGCGCGGCTCGTCGCCGAGGACATCCGGGCGCGGAGAGGACGAAGAGGCGAACCGCTAGGCGCTCTTGAGTGTGCGGAGGCGGAAGCCGCCGTGCTCTTCGTACGACGCGGTGATCACCGCGAGTGCCTCGCGGGCGTCGCGCTCGGTCAGGCCGGCGGCGTGTGCGTCGGCGAGCGGGCTGTTGAGCAGGGCCTCGATCCCGGCTGCGGCCGGCCGGTGAGAGCGCGAGCGCGCCCTCGCCGCACGTGCGGCAGACCGCGCCGCCCGCGCGCGGCGAGTAGCCGATCAGCTCGTCCCCGCGGCCGCAGTTCGCGCAGCTCGTCAGGTGCGGGAGGTAGCCCGCGACCCAGAGCAGCTTGAGCTGGAACGCGAGCGCGAGCGGGTCGAGCGCCGGCCGCGCCGGCGCGCGCGAGGGGAGCCCGTCGAGCAGGTCGAGGAGCTTCGTCAGCGCCTCGAACGCGCGCGGGTTTCCCTCCTGCTCGGTGAAGAGCCGCAGCATCGCCTCGGCCGAGATCAGGCCGACTGCGAGCCGATAGGCGTCCTCGCGCGCGTCGTGGTGGGAGCGGATCAGCTCGACGCCCGTCACCGTCTGGAGTTCGCCGCTTCCTTGGTGGAGCATCGCCTCGACGTGGGAGAGCGGCTCGAGCCGCGCGCCGAACCTCGACTTCGTGCGGCGGATCCCCTTCGCAACCGCGCCGATGCGCCCCCGTTCGAGCGTGTAGAGGTGCAGGACGCGGTCGGCCTCTCCGAACCTCATGGAGCGGAGCACGACGGCCTCCGTCCGGTACGTCCTTCCGGCCACGAAGCCAGTGTAGAAGCGAGGCAGGACCCGATTCGGGCCCTCGCCCGTTACACCAGGGATGGCAGACATCCAGATCTATACGACGCGCTGGTGTGGCTTCTGCGTGCGGGCGAAGGCGTTGCTCGACTCGCGGGGGCTCGAGTACGAGGAGATCAGCCTGGACGACGCGGTCGGCTTCCGCCAGAAGCTGCTCGACGTGGCCGGAGGCTGGACGGTGCCGCAGATCGTGATCGACGGACGGCCGATCGGCGGCTACGCGGAGCTCTCGCGCCTCGACCGCGCGGGCCGGCTCGACGGGCTGGCGCGCGCAGCCTGACCGACTCGGAGCGGCTGGCACGTGGGGCAGTACCACGTGCCGCGGCCGCCCGCGCGCGTCTTCTCGATCGGCGTCCCGCAGCGGTCGCACGGCTCGCCTTCGCGGCCGTAGACCCTGAACTCGTCCTGCATGCGGCCGCGGCGGCCGTCCGGCTGCGCGTAGTCGCTCAGGGTCGCACCCTGCCGGGCGATGCCCAGCCGCAGTGCAGCCCGGATTCCGCGGACGAGCGCGCGCGCGTCGTCGGCGGTCACGTCGCCGGCGGGCGTGAGCGGATGGAGGCGGGCGCGCCAGAGCGCCTCGTCGACGTAGATGTTGCCGAGGCCCGCGACGGTGCGCTGATCGAGCAGTGCCGCCTTCAGCGGCGCCCGCCGCCCCGCGAGCCGCGCCGCGAGTGCGGCCGGGCCGAACCCGCGCTCGAGCGGCTCACGCCCGAGCCGCGCCGCGAGGTACTCGTCGAGCTCGGCGGTCTCCGTCAGGAGCCACGTGCCGAAGCGCCGGACGTCGCGGTACGTGACGTCCGAGCCGTCGTCTAGCCTGACAACTGCGCGTACGTGCGGGTCGTCGCCGGGGCTGCCCGCAGGTGCGTGCCGAAAGCTCCCCGTCATCCGGAGGTGAACCAGGAGCACACGACCGCTCACGAACCGGACAATCAGATACTTGCCGCGCCGGCCCACGGCGTCGACGCGCTCGCCCGTGAGCGCCTGGGCGACCGCGTTCGGGTCGAACGGCCGCGTCAGCCGCGCGTCGGTGATCTCGACATGCGCGAAGGTCCGGCCGCTGAGGACCGGGCCGAGGCTCGCCCTGACCGTCTCGACCTCGGGAAGCTCGGGCACGCGCCCAGGCTAGTCGCGGCGGGTCAGCCGACGAGCTCGAGCACGATCGGGCGCGTCTTGGGAGCCTTCGGCCCGAGCTCGTAGGCGGCGAGCACTGAGGCCGCCCCACGCTCGGCCTCCGCTTCGGTGCGGGCATGCACCTCCGCGAGCCGCTCGCCGCGCTCGACCTGGTCGCCGCGCTTGCGCAGGCAGACGACGCCGACAGCGTGGTCGATCGGGTCGTCCTTGCGGAGCCGGCCGGCGCCGAGCTCGAGCGCGGCGTTCCCGACCGGCAACGCGCGGAGCGAGCGGACGTACCCGCTCTCGGGCGCAGGGACCGGCCGGACGGTCGCGGCCCGCGGAAGCGCGTCCTCCGCGGGGTCACCGCCCTGGGCGCGGATCCAGCGCTCGAAGCGCTCGAGCGCGGAACCGTCGCGGACCGCGGTCTCGGCCCGGGTGCGGCCCTCGGCCGCGTCGACGCCGAGGTCGGAGAAGGCGAGCAGCTGACCGGAAGCGGCGAGAACGAGCTCGGTGAAATCCTCCGGCCCCTCACCGCGCAGCGTCGCCCGCGCCTCGTGCAGCTCGAGCGCGTTGCCGACGGCCTGCCCGAGCGGCTGGTCCATGTCGGTGAGCAGACAGGCCACGCGTCTGCCGGCCCGCTTCCCGAGCTCGCGCATCGTCTCCGCGAGGGCTCGCGCCTGGTCCAGCGTCTTCATGAAGGCACCGTCGCCGACCTTGACGTCGAGCACGATCGCGTCGGCGCCGGCGGCGATCTTCTTCGACATGATGCTGGCAGCGATCAGCTGCACGTTGTCGACGGTCGCGGTCACATCGCGGAGCGCGTACAACCGCTTGTCGGCGGGAACGAGATCGCCGGTCTGCCCGATGATCGCGAGCCCGACCTCGCGGACCTGGTCGACGAACTCCTGCTCGGAGAGCTCGACCCTGAAGCCGGGGATCGCCTCGAGCTTGTCCAGAGTGCCGCCGGTGTGGCCGAGCCCGCGCCCGCTCATCTTCCCGAACGGGACGCCGCAGGCCGCGACGATCGGCCCGACTGCGATCGACGTCTTGTCTCCGACGCCGCCGGTCGAGTGCTTGTCGACGACCGTCCGCCCGAGGGCACCGTGCAGGTCGAGCGTGTCGCCGCTTCGCACGATCGCGTCGGTCAGCGCGAACGTCTCAGCCGGCGTCAGCCCGCGGAAGAAGACGGCCATGCAGAACGCGGCCAGCTGGTAGTCGGGGACCTCGTCGCGGGCGTAGCCGAGCACGAGCTCGGTCAGCTCCTCGGGGGTCAGCTCACCGCCGTCGCGTTTGCGCTGGATCAGCTCGGCGGGGCGGATCACTTGTCGGCGACGAAGACGACGGGACGCCGCCGCACGACGAACGGCACGTCGAACTCGGGGACCTCGGGGTCGTGGCCCAGGAAACCCGGACTCGCGGCGACGTACTCGACGACCGAGCGGCGATCCGGAAAGCGGACGTCCCCGCCGGCCTCACGGACGTCCACGTGCGCGAAGTGTTCACGCAGGAGCGACTCCCCGTTCTCGCCGCTGAAGGTGAACGTCTGCGGCGGGGCGCCGACGAGCTCGCGGAGCTCGAGGAGGTGGTCGAGGTGGTTCGTGACAGCGACGAGGCGCCCGCCGGGACTCAGGACGCGCGCGAGCTCGCCGAGCGCGCGCGGGACGTCGGGCACGTGGTAGAGCATCCACGCCGCGATCGCGCAGTCGAACTCGTCGTCGCGAAACGGAAGCGCCTGGACGTCGCCGACGCGCGCGTCGAGGCCGCGCGCGCGGGCGAGCTCGACCATGCGTTCGGAGGTGTCGAGCGCGAGGACCTCGGCACCGAGCTCCGCGCTTACGCGGGCCGAAAGCTCGCCCGGCCCGCAGCCGACCTCGAGCACGCGCTGCGGCAGGCTCTCTGCGACGGCCGCGAACGCGACCTCGCGCGCGTCGGGCCCGGTCGCGTAGTCGTACGCCGCCCGCCGCCCGAGCAGACCGCGCTCGCTCGCGTACTCCTCCCGCACGAGCCGGGGATCGTCGAGCGCGCTCACTCGGGCTTCCGGGCGACGAAGACGACGTGCGAGGTCCGGGCGCGGAACGGCTCGGTGATGTCGGGTACGCGGTCGGCGAGATGGGCGCGCGTGATCGTCGCGGCGACGAAGTGCCGCATCGAGTCCCGCGTCGGGAAGGAGACGGTGCCCTGCGCATCCCGCCTCTCGACTTCAGCGAAGTGGCGACGGAGCGCCGCTTCTCCGTTGTCGCCGCCGAAGCTGAGGCCGCTCGTGGCCGTGGCGCCGATCGCGTCCCAGAGCTCGCTCAGGTTCCCCTCGCCGAGCGTCGACGCGACCAGCGTCCCGCCGGGCGAGAGTACGCGGGCCAACTCCGCGATCCCACGGTCGACGTCCGGCAGGTGGTAGAGCACCCAGGCTGCGACCACGCAGTCGAACCCCGAGTCGTCGAAGGGCAGCTCCTGGGCGTCGGCGACGCGGGTGTCGATCCCCCGCGCTGCAGTGAGCTCGGTCATGCGCGGGGAGATGTCCACCGCGCACACCTCGGCTCCGAGCTCCTTCTTGACGCGTTCGGCGAGCTCGCCGGTCCCCGACCCCACCTCGAGCACGCGTTCGGGGCGAGCCTCTGCGACCACCTCGAAGACCATCTCCTCGGCGTCCTGGCCCTCGACGAGGTCGCGGTACGTCTGGTTCCGGACCGCGAGCCGCTCCTCGCTCGCGTACTCCCACTGGACGAGCAGTGGGCTGTCGAGCTTCAGCGTGCTGGCCGACGCGTCCGGCGGCTGCTGTGCGCTCACGCGGCCGCGTAGATCGAGCGTCCGGGGATCCCGCGCGACGGGGCCTTCCCGCCGAGCCAAGCGTTCACGGTCGCGCCGACGTCCGCGAACTCCCCCTCGTGCACGTGCCCGTTCGCGTTTCGCCCCTCCGCGTACGCGAGCAGCAAGGCGTGCTCGCGCGTGTGGTCGGTGCCGCGCGTCGTCGGGTCGCAGCCGTGGTCGGAGGTGAGCACGAGCAGGTCGCCCGGCTGCAGCGCGTCGAGGATGTCGGCCAGGCGCCGGTCGAAGTCCTGCAGGCAGCGGTGGAAGTTGACCGGGTCGTTGCGGTGGCCCCAGAGCATGTCGGTCTCGACGAGGTTGACGAAAACGAGCGTGCCGTCTTCCGACTCGCGCAGGAGCCGGACCGTCTCCCCGATGCCCTCGACGTTCGACTTCGTCGGGTGTGACTCGTCGATCCCGACGCCGGCGAAGATGTCGTTGATCTTGCCGACGCCGTGCACGGTCACTCCGGCGTCGCGCAGCAACGTGAGGTAGTTCGGCGTCCGCGGCTCGACCGAGTAGTCGTGCCGGTTCGGCGTCCTCGTGTAGTTGCCCGGCTCACCGACGAACGGGCGCGCGATCACGCGCCCGACGCGGTGCTTCCCGGTCAGGATCTCGCGCGCGATCGCGCAGGCCTGGTAGAGCTCGTCGAGCGGGATCGTCTCCTCGTGCGCAGCGATCTGGAAGACGGAGTCAGCCGAGGTGTAGACGATCCACTTGCCCGTCCGCTGGTGCTCCTCACCGAGCTCCTGGATGATCTCCGTCCCCGAAGCCGGCTTGTTCCCGAGGACTCCGCGTCCCGTCTTGTGCATGAAGGGATCGATGACGTCGTGGGGGAACCCGTGCGGGTACGTCGGAAAGGGCTGAGGTGTGAGCACCCCCATCAGCTCCCAGTGCCCGGTCGTCGTGTCCTTGCCCTTCGAACGCTCGACGAGCTTGCCCGCGATCGCTGGCGCCCCGGGCTGGGGCGGACATCCCTCGAGCGGCTCGACGTTGCCGAGCCCGAGGGCTTCGAGGTTCGGCAGGTCGAGGCCGCCGACTGCACGCGAGACGTTGCCGAGCGTGTCGGCTTGAACGTCGTCCTCGCCGTACTCGGCCGCGTCGGGAAGGGCTCCGGCCCCGACCGCGTCGAGCACGATGACGCACGCGCGGGGCATGCGGCTATTCTAGGCCGCGCCTATGGACACGGTTCTCGGCCTGATCGGCCTCGTCGTCTTCGCCGCGGCCGTGATCGCGCTCGCGGCAGGTGTCACGTGGGTCGTGGTCAAGGTCTCGCCCGCCGAGAAGCCGAAGCCGGCCGAGAACACCGGCACCAGCCCTCCTTAGACCGGCGACAGCGGCAGCGCCGCCTCGAGCGGCGTGTGCTCGAGGCCGTGTGCCTCGGCGACCGCTTCGTACGTGACCTTTCCGTCGACCGTGTTGACGCCGCGCGCGAGCGCCGGGTCCCGTGCGATCGCCTCGCGCAGGCCGTACGTCGCGATCGCCTCCACGTAGGGCAGCGTCGCGTTCGTGAGCGCCTTGGTCGACGTCACCGGGACCGCGCCCGGCATATTCGCGACGCAGTAGTGCGTGACGCCGTCGACGGTGTAGACGGGATCGCTGTGCGTCGTCGGCCGCGCCGTCTCGACGCAACCTCCCTGGTCGATCGCTACGTCGCAGATGACGGCGCCGTCGTGCATCCCGACCACCATCTCGCCCGTCACGAGCTTCGGGGCGACCGCGCCGGGAATCAGCACCGCCCCGATCACCACATCGGCGTCGGCCACGGACTCCTCGATCTGCAGCGCGGACGACATCAGCAGGTTGACGCGCTGCCCGAACACCTCCTCGAGGTAGCGCATGCGGTCGATCGAGCGCTCGAGGATCGTGACGTTCGCGCCGAGGCCGAGGGCGATCAGCGCCGCGTTGTACCCGACCATGCCGCCGCCGATCACGACGACCGAGCCGCGTGCGACGCCGGGCACGCCGCCGAGCAGGAGTCCGCGCCCGCCGAGCGGCTTCTCGAGGAAGTACGCGCCGGCCTGCGCGGCGAGGCGGCCCGCGATCTCGCTCATCGGCGCGAGGAGCGGCAGCCGCCGGTCGTTCGTCTCGACCGTCTCGTAAGCGACGCCGGTGACGCCGCTCTCGAGCAGCGCCCGCGTCAGCGGCTCGTCGGCGGCGATGTGCAGGTACGTGAAGAGGACGAGCCCGTCGCGGAGCCGTTCGTACTCCGGCTCGATCGGCTCCTTCACCTTGAGCAGGAGCTCGGCGTCGGCCCACGCGTCGTCGACCGACGCGATGTGCGCACCTGCGGCGCGATACGCGTCGTCGGAGAAGGCGCTTCCCTCGCCTGCGCCCGTCTCGACCGCGACCTCGTGGCCGCGCTGCACGAGCTCGCGCGCCCCCGCGGGCGTCAGCGCGACGCGGTATTCGTCGGACTTGATCTCCTTCGCGACGCCGATCCTCACGGGCCGCGCAACGATACCCGCGTCCGCGTTCGGACAGGAAACTAAGACGCGAGGCGCTCCACGTAGCGTCGCTCGTCGGGACCGAACCACGGCCGCGAACCGGCCCCGGCGTTCTCCCGCGCATGCGTGCCGTGCCTCGTCGCCGGGATGACGAGATCGACGCGTTCGTCCGACAACGCCCACTTGAGCAGCGCCTGCGCCCACGTCTCCACGCCGAACTCGCGGAGCGGTTCGAGCTCCGCCGCTGAAATCGGCTGCGACACGAGGCGGCCCGAGCCGAGCGGCACCATCACGATCACCGCGATGCCGAGCTCGGCCGCGAGCGGGAGCAGCTCGCGCTCGCACGCCCGCGCGACGGGGTTGTAGGGAAGCTGAACCGTGTCGAAGCGCCGCGTTCGCAGCGCTCGTGCGAGCTCGGCGAACGCGCCGGCCGAGTAGTGGGTGACCCCGAGGCGCCCGATCCGGCCGGCGTCGCGCTCGCCCTCGAGCCAGGGCAGATGCTGCTCCCAGGCGACGAGGTTGTGCACCTGCTCGACGTCGACGGAGCCGCCGAACCACTCGAGCTGCGCGTCGAGCTGCTCTTGCGCCTCGGCGGGGTCGGGCGTCCAGATCTTCGTCGCGACCAGCGTGTCCCGGCGTCGGCCCTCGAGCGCCCGCGCGACCGTTCGCTCTGCCGCGCCGTACATCGGCGAGGTGTCGACCCAGCGCCCGCCGCCGGCGAGCGTCGCGTCGACGACCTCCCGCGCCGCCGCCAGGTCGCCCGCGAAGGTCCTCCAGGTGCCGAGCCCGACGACCGGCCCGAGACGGCGCGACTCCACGGCGGGGCACTGTACTCGCCGCCTGCCTCGTTTCCCCCCACCCCCCGTGGGGGGCGCGCGAAGTCCCCTACTTGAACGGTATCGAGGTTCGCGTCACGTGTCCGTGACGGGACCGTGCCGACTGTGCGACGACTCCTCCCCGGCGGCGAGCGCGCGCGCGAGCGCGCCCGCTGCGTAGGCCGATGCGAAGAACCAGGGGTCGTCGTCGGGGCCGCGACCCATGTGCGCGAGCGTCAGGCCGGCGCAGTCGTCGCGCCACCGGCTCACGTCGATCTCGGTCGCACCCTCCGTCACACGATGGTCGATCGGACAGCCCTTCGGCCAAGGCAGGTGATAGGAGCCGCCCCAGAGCGAGAGCACCGCGTCGCTGTGGTGGGAAAGGCCACGGTGACGCGGTCGTGGGTCGCCTTCCGAGAGCCGGAGCGCCAGCACCGCCTCGCCTCCGAGCTCGAGCGTCGCGCTCAGCGCCTGCGCAGCGGCCATGCCTCCGTGGCCGAAGCGCGTGCCGGTGCCGACGATTCCCGGGCCGATGCCGCACACCGCGACGTCCACGCCGGTCGCCCGCGCGAGCGCGAGTGCGGAGTACACGTTCACGCAGTCGACGTCGCCGCCGAAGCACGCGTCGACGGCGATCGTCAGCTCGAGCAGGCCTTGGTCCTTCAACTCGCGCACCGAGTCCGACAGCTCGACCGGCAGCGCCCCGCCCGGGAGCTGCACGTACGCGACCCGGAGCCCCCGAAGTGCGGCGGACACGGGAGCGACCTGGCTGTGCAGCGAGCACGCGACGACCGGCATCCCGTCGAGGCTCTCCGCCGGTTCGCCGCGCTCCTCGCCGTGCACCGTCGCGAACTGGAGCGGCGTGTACGGGAGCTTGATCACGTGCGCACCGTCCTCGGCCGCCAGCCCGAGCCCGCGCGTCAGGTTCGCGTGCAGGACGTCGAAGCCGCCCGAGCCGAGCCCGAGCTCGCGCGCCTGCACGTTCACGACCACGTCGTCGCCGACCTCGACCGCCCCGGTCAGCCGCGGGTAGGCGACGCAGGGCAACCCGTCCACCTCGAGCCGGACGAGCCCCTCATGCTGCTCGACGATCGCGGTGACGCGCCCGCGCCTAAGTCCGAGCGGCATCGATCAGCGCGAGCGTCACCTCGACCATCGTGTCCAGGTCGTCGACCGCGATCCGTTCGTCCGGCGTGTGGATGTCGATCATCCCGTTGGCCAGGTTGAGGCATTCGAGCCCGCGAGCGTTGAAGACGTTTGCGTCGGCGCCGCCGCCGGTCGTCTCGAAGCGCGGTTCGTGCCCCGTGCGCTCGAACGCCGCGACGGCGATCCGGACGGGCTCGTCGTCGCGCTTGAAGCGATAGCCGCGGTAGTCGGCGTCGACCTCGGTCTCGACGTCGCACTCGCCGAGGCTCGCGGCGAACGTGGCCGCCTCGAGCATCTCCTCGAGGACGTCCGCGACCTTTCGCTCGTCGAGCGAGCGCACCTCGGCCCGGAAGGAGCACCACTCGGGGACGATGTTGCGCGCCGTGCCGCCCTCGATCGTGCCGACGTTCGCGGTCGTCTCGTGGTCCAGCCGGCCGAGGCGGAAGTCGGCGATCGCGCGCGCCGCAGCCGCGATCGCCGAGCGCCCGTCCTCCGGGTACATGCCGGAGTGCGCGGCCCGGCCGCGGAAGCGCACGTCGAGGGCGCGCGCGGAGGGCGCGGCCATGATCAGCGTCCCGATCGGCGCGGCCATGTCGTAGACGTAGCCGACCCGCGCGCGGAGGCGCGAAGAGTCGAACGCCTTCGCCCCGACGAGCCCGACCTCTTCCTTCGCGGTCAGGACGAGCTCGACCCCAGCGTGGGCACGGCCCTCCTCGACCACGCGGCGCACGGCCTCGACCATCGCGACAACGGCCGCCTTGTTGTCGGCGCCGAGGATCGTCCCGCCGGAGTTGCGGACGAAGCCGTCCTCGTCCACGACGGGATCGAGCTCGCCCTCCGGCTGCACCGTGTCGAGGTGTGCGCAGAAGAAGAGCGGCGTGCCGTCGGCGCCGTCGGCCGGCGGGAGGACGCAGTAGAGATTGCCGATCTCCGAACCCGTCGCCGCACCGGTGTCGTCCTCCTCGACCCCGAGCCCGAGCGAGCGCAGCTCGTGCGCGACGCGGTCGGCAACGGCGCGCTCCCGACCGGGCGGGGACGGGATCGCCGCGAGCTCGAGGAAGAGGCTGAGCGCGCGCGACGCCAGTGGGATCTGCTCGATGTCGCGCCCTTCCTAGCCCGCGACCGACACGCCGAGACCGAGACGCTCGCGCGAGCGCGCGAGCGCGGCGCCGACGAAGTCGCGGAAGAGCGGCGCCGGCCGCGTCGGGCGCGACTTGAACTCGGGGTGGAACTGGCTGGCGACGAACCACGGGTGCTCGGGCAGCTCGACGATCTCGACGAGGCGCCCTTCCTGGAACGTCCCGGCAACGACGAGCCCGGCCTCGACCAGCCGCGGCCGGTGGTGGTTGTTCACCTCGTACCGGTGGCGGTGCCGCTCGTGCACGACGGGGTCGCCGTAGGCGTCGCGTGCACGCGTGCCGTCCGCCACCTCGACGGCCTGCGCGCCCAGGCGCATCGTCCCGCCGAGGTCCTCGACCTCCTTCTGCTCGGGCAGCAGATCGATCACGGCATGCGGCGTCTCGGGGTCCATCTCGGTCGAGTTGGCACCTTCGAGCCCGAGCACGTGGCGCGCGAACTCGCTGACCGCCACGTGCATGCCGAGGCAGATCCCGAGGTACGGGATCCCGCGCTCGCGCGCGACGCGGCAGGCGAGGATCTTCCCCTCCCAGCCGCGCGACCCGAACCCGCCCGGCACCAGCACGCCGTCGACCTCGTCGAGCGACGCGACCGCCTCCTCGTACGACATGTTCTCGGCGTCCACCCAGCGCACCGACACGCGCACGCCGTGGTGCACGCCTGCGTGCTTGAGCGCCTCGTGCACCGACAGGTACGCGTCGTGGAGCTTCACGTACTTGCCGACGAGCGCGATCGTGACGACGCCCTCGAGCGCGCCGATCCGCTCCTCGAGCTCGAGCCATTCGCCGAGCTCGGCGGCGCCCGTCTGGAGCCCGAGGCGTTCGCAGACGAGCTCGTCGAGCCCCTCGCGCTGCAGCGCCTGCGGCACGAGGTAGACGTCGGGGACGTCCGGATTCGCGATCACCGCGTGCGTGTCGACGTCGGCGAAGAGCGCGATCTTGTCGCGGATGTCCTCGGAGACCTCCTCGCGCGAGCGGCAGACGATCACGTCGGGATGGATGCCGATGCGGCGCAGCTCGTTGACCGAGTGCTGCGTCGGCTTCGTCTTCAGCTCGCCCGCCGCGTCGATGAACGGCACGAGCGTCACGTGGACGTAGCAGACGTTCTCTGGCCCGGCCTCGCGGCGGAACTGGCGGATCGCCTCGAGGAACGGCAGCGACTCGATGTCGCCGACCGTGCCGCCGATCTCGGAGATGACGACGTCGACGGGCTCCGTCTCGGTGATCCGGCGGATGCGCGACTTGATCTCGTTCGTGATGTGCGGGATCACCTGGACGGTCGCACCGAGGAACTCGCCCTTGCGCTCCTTGCGCAGGACGGCGTCCCAGATCCCACCCGCGGTGTGCGACGAGTTGCGCGAGAGGTTCTCGTCGACGAAGCGCTCGTAGTGCCCGATGTCGAGGTCGGTCTCGGCGCCGTCCTCGGTGACGAAGACCTCGCCGTGCTGGAAAGGAGACATCGTCCCGGGGTCGACGTTCAGGTACGGGTCGAACTTCTGCGCCTGCACCGAGAGCCCGCGCGCCTTCAGCAGCCGGCCGAGCGAGGCGGCGACGATTCCCTTGCCGAGGCCGGAGACGACGCCGCCGGTGACGAAGACGTACTTCGTCACGCGCGCCTTCCGAGCGCGTCGAGCTCGCGCAGTCCGCGCGTGCGCTCGATCAGCGAGCCGAGCGACCGTCGTTCCCCGAGGATGGTGAGGCCAGCAAGGGCGCCGATCGCAACCCACCGGCCTCGTTCCGTGAGACGACTCACGGACCTCAAGCCTAGCATCGCGCCGAGAGCGTTCGACCCTGCGTCCCCGAGCATGGCCATCTCGCGGAGATCGTAGGGAAGAAGCAGGACGGCCCGGCCGAGCGGCGCCCGGACGACGAACGCGGCGCAGAGGTACGCCTTCAGCGCTCGCCCGGGCCGCGTGTCCAGCTGGTTGACCGCATTGGCGGCCAGGCCGACGAGCACGGCACCGGACAGCTTTCGCGTCGCGGCGAGGCCGACGAGCGGAATGCCGACGAGCTTGAGCACGCCTGTCGTCCGGCCCGCGCGCAGGTGCTCGCGGAACCCGCGCTGGTGGCCGCCGTAGAGGTCGTCGAGGAACCCGAGCAGCGTCACGAGCACGATCCCGGGATCGCTGCCGACTGCGCACGTCCAGCCGACCAGCGGCAGGCGCGTCCCGCGGAAGTTCACCCCGAGCGGCCCGCACGCGAGCACGAGGTCGAGCAACTGACGACCTCGGTGCACGAAGCCGCGCGCGTCGCGCGCCGTCGCGCGATGGCGCAGGTCGAGCTCGCGCTCTTCAATATGCAGGCCGGCGCGCGCGGCGTCGATCGTCATGCGCGTCTCGCAGCCGAACCCCGGAGCGAGCGGAAAGACGGCGGCACGCGCGCGCGCCGAGAGCACCCTCTGCCCCGAGAGCGGCTCGATCGCCTCGAAGCCGCCGAGCAGCCGGATCAGGCGCTGCGCGGCGCGCTTCGCGATCCCGAACCCGCCGCCGACGCGCTCGGCGAAGATCGCGACGGTGACGTCCGCATCGCCGGCGAGCAGCGGTCTGAGATCGCCGCGCACGTCGGCGTCGGTGAGCAGCAGGCGCCCGGGCGGCGCCGCGCGCTCGGCCGCGGAGAGCGCCTGCCCCTTTCCGCGCCTGCGCAGCCGGAGGACGGTCGCGCCCGCCTCCTCGGCGAGCTCGGCCGTGGGGTCGAGGGAGCCGTCGTCGGCGACGAGCACCTCCGCCTGCGGGAACCGCTCCCGCAGCGTCCGCACGGTCTCGGCGATCGCGTCCGCCTCGTCGCGCGCTGCGACGAGGATCGTCAACGGGTCCCTCACCCGGTCGTCGTCTGCACCGGTGTGACCGGGGGCAGCACGGCGTCCGCGTCGTCCTTGATCCCGTACGCGCCCGTCGCGCCCTCCAGCACGAGCGCGAGTGCGAGCCGACCCGTCAGCGTGTCGACATTGTCGACCGTGGAGAAGCCGTGGTCCCGGTACGTCCTGATCGTCGACGGCTCGGCGTCGCTCGTCTCGACCCCGACGACCGGCACGTCGGCGGCGGCGAGGCCGGAGTAGAAGCCGGCCAGGAACCGCGCCGTCTGTCCGCCCTGCGGCTCCGCCGTCCGCGCGACGATCACCGCGTCGACGGCGCCGTCGCCCTCGCGTTCCTCCACGAGCAGCGGCCCGACCGCGTCCCACAGCGGCGTCTCGCCGGAGTCCGCAACGAGCTCGGCGGCGAGCGCGCGCCCGAGCTCCTCGACCGTTCGCGGCGCGTCCTCGACCTCGGAGACCTCGCGCAGAAGGTCACCCGTCTGGATCGGGACCTGGAGCGCTCGCATCGCCAGGCTGCCGCCCCCGTCGTCGATCGTCTGCTGCACGCTCTCCGCCAGCTCGCCCTCGAACGAGCCGACGAACAGCGCGCCGACGCGCCGTCCCGCGAGGCGGTTCTCCATCAGCACTGGGTAGGTCTCGCGCTCGTAGGCCTCGAGCGCGTCCTGGCTTCGCACCCGCTCCTCCGCCTCGGCCAGGCTGCGCTCGAGCTGGTCGATGCGGACCTCGTAGTTGATCCGCTCGGTCTCCCTGAGCACGCCGCGCCCCGAGAGCCCGACGCCGACGAGGATCCCGATCACGAGCGCGATGAAGACCGCCGCGAGCGACGCGACGTGATAGCGAAGGTCGAACATCTAGAGCTCGGCCGCAGTCTGGCACAGGCCGTGCAGGCGGTTGAGCGCCTGATTCGGAAGCGAGCGCGAGAGGCCGACCAGCCAGGGCCCGCGGATCTCGAGCGTCGCCAGCGTCCGCGTCTCCCCCGCCGGTTCGAGCCTGAGCTCGACGTCGAGCCGGTCGCCGGTCAGCTTGAAGGCGAACCGCCGCTTCGGCTCGACCGCCATCACCAGCAGATGGCCCACGGCCTCGGGCCGGCGCAGCAGCGAGGGGCGGTTCTCGCCCGTGACGAGCCAGCGCGCGCCGGGTGCGAACCCCCGGCGGTCCGGCTCGACTCCGCCGAGCCGCGGCCACCAGTTCGGCAGGTTGTACGGCTCCGCCACGAACGCCCACACGTCGTCGAGCGGCGCGAGCAGCTCGCGCGATGCGGTCACGTGAGGCACTACGAGAGGAGGTCGCGGAGCTCGTTGCCGACGAGCTCGAGCACGTCGCGGAGCGCCGGCGAGACGACGATCGCGACGACCACGGCGAGCAGGCCGGCGACCGCGAACAGCACGAACGGCCAGATCCCGACGCGCCGCGAGAACAACCGCGAGACCCCTTTCGCGTCGACGAGGATCTCGCCCACCTTCAACCGCGTCACGAATGTCGAGGACATCCCCGCGCGGTCCCGCTCGAGGAACTCGATCAGGTTGAAGTGCGTGCCGACCGCGACGATCAGCTCGGCGCCCTTCTCGTAGGCGAGCAGGAGCGCGATGTCCTCGCTGATCCCGGCGAGCGAGACGACCTGGAACGGCACGCCGAGGGCCTCGCAGCGAGCCGCACCGGGCGCGGCGCCGTTGCGGTACGCGTGCACGAGGATCTCGGCGCCGCTCTGGAGCGCGCGGTCGGAGACCGAGTCCATGTCGCCGACGATCACGTCCGGCTTCGCGCCCGTCTCGAGCAGCGCGTCGGCGCCGCCGTCGACGGCGATCAGCACCGGCTTGAAGTCGCGCACGTACGGGCGCACCATCCGCAGGTCGCGCTTCATCCCCGGCCCGCGCGCGACGACGAGCGCGTGCCGGTCGCGGAAGCGCGTCTTCAGCGGTGGGAAGTCGACGCCCTCGCTGAGCAGGCTGCCCTCCTCGCGCAGGTAGCGCATCGTGTTCTCCGCGAAGGCCTCGAGCGCTTCGGTGACGCGGCCCTTCTGCGCGGTCAGGCTGCGGTCGAGCTCGGCCACCTCGAGCACGTGGCCCGAGGCGAGGCGCGTCCCGTTGCGGAACACGCTGCCGCCGCGCACCGTCAAGCGGTCGCCGTCCGACACCTGGTCGAAGAGGTCGGCGCCCGGCGCGTCGACGAGCTTGACGCCGCCGCGCACGAGCAGAAGCGGGCCCGGGTTCGGGAACCGACCCGTCTGCGACTCGCTGCAGTTGACGACGACGCGGACGCCGGACGCGACGAGCTCCTCGGCCGAGACACGGTCGAGGTCGCGGTGGTCGATGATCGCCACGTCGCGCTGGTCCAGCCGGCGCACGAGGTCCTTCGTCCGGCGGTCGAGCTTGGCCGTGCCGGTGAACTCGACCGGGTTCAGCGGACCGCCTCCAGGAACTCCTCGCCGCCCAGCATCCGGTGGAGCTCCTCCCGCCGCTCGTCGTCCTCCAGCAGCTCGATCCGCGTGTGCGTGGGGTCGCCCGGGACCTTCTCGACCCGGAAGTGGCGGTCGGCAACCGACGCGATCTGCGGCAAGTGCGTGATCGTGAGGACCTGTGCCCGCTCGGAGAGCCGGCGCAACGTCTCGCCGACGGCGTGGGCGGTGCTCCCGCCGATGCCGGCGTCGATCTCGTCGAAGACCATCGTCTCCCCGCCTCCGACCGCGGCGATCGCGAGCGCGATCCGCGAGAGCTCGCCGCCCGAGGCGGTCTCTGCGACCGGCGCAAAGGGCAGGCCGGGGTTCGGGCGGATCAGGAAGCGCGCCTCGTCGGCGCCTGTCGGGCCGGGCTCCCGCTCGGCGAGCTCGGCGACGAACTCGCCCTCGCCGAAGCCGACGCCCTCGAGCTCCTGAGCGACCGCCTCCGCGAAGGGGCCCACGGCTCCGCGCCTGGCCTGCGCGAGCTCGTTCGTCAGCTCGCGCGTCTTCGCCTCGGCTGCAGCGCGCGCCTCCGCCGCAGCTGCGAGCGGGTCGACACCGTCGTCGAGCGCCTCGAGCTCGGCCCGCGCCTCGGCCGCGCGCGCGAGCAGCTCGTCGAGCGTCGCGCAGCGGAAGCGCCGCTTCGTCTCGGCAATCCGGTCGAGCTCCGCCTCGACCTGCTCGAGCCGGTCCGGCTCCGACTCGAGCGCGGACAGGAACGAGCGCAGCTCTGACGTCGTCTCGCGGAGCCGCACGTCGACATCGCGGAGCTCGCCGGCGGCCGTCTGCAGCTCGGGGGCCAGCTGCTCGAGCGGCTGGAGCGCACGCTCCGCGGAGGCGACGAGACCGCCTGCGCCCTCGCCGTCCTCCGGTGCAAGCGCCTCGACCGCTGCGCCGACGCCCTGCGCCAGCTCGGTGACGTGGCGGAGCCGCTCGCGCTCTCCGCGCAGAGCGTCCTCTGCGTCCGGCTCGAGCCCTTCGGTGTCCGCGGCGAGCGCGCGAAGCTCCGCCACGCGTGCCGCTGCGTCGGCAGCGCCCGAGGCGAGCTCGTCGTGCCGGCGCCGAGCCGCGAGCAGCTCGCGCCACGCGCGTCGCAGGTCGCGGCGCCGGCGCAGCTGCTCGTCGCCGACGAACGCGTCGAGCACGTCCAGCTGGTAGCCCGGCCGCGCGAGCCTTCTCTGCTCGTACTGGCCGGACATCGCTACGACCCGCTCGGCCGCGGCGGCGACGTCCTCGCGTGCGACGCTCCGCCCCCACGCGTACGCGCGCGTGCGCCCGTCGGCGAAGATCCGCCGCGCCAGCACGAGCGCGTCCTCGTCCTCGGGCCGCAGCTCGGCGAGCGCCTCGAAGCCTTCCTCCTCGAGCAGGCCGTCGGGCAGCGCGAGCTCGGCCTCGACGTACGCCTCGGTGCCGTCGGGCCCAACGGCGGCGACGTCGCCCTTGCCGCCGAGCAGGAGCCCGATCGCCTGGCTGAGGATCGTCTTGCCGGCGCCGGTCTCGCCTGTGATCGCGTTCAACCCCGGCGCGAGGTCGAGCTCGGCCTCGCGGATCAGGACGAGGTTCTCGATCCGGAGCCTACGAAGCAAAGGTGTCGCGGTAGCGGGTGAAGAAGGTCGCGTCCGGCAGCGTCGCCAGGCGCATGCGCGCCGAGCCGAGACGGACGACGACCCGGTCGCCCTTGGCGAGCTGCGAGACCTCGTGGCCGTCGACGAGCACCGTCACCGCGACGTCCGCAGTGCGATTCTCGACGACGACGTCCGACGAGCGGGGCACGACGAGCGGCCGCGCGTGCAGTGAGTGCGGCGCGATGAACGTGACCACCATCGCGTCGAGCCCCCACACGAGAACGGGGCCGCCGTTCGAGAGGTTGTAGGCGGTCGAGCCCGACGGGGTCGACGCGATCACCCCGTCGCACGAGAGCGAGCCGAGATCCTCGCCGCCCACCGACCAGCCGAGCTCGACCATGCGGCCGAGCGTCGTGCTCGTCGCGACGACGTCGTTGACCGCGACCTGCGTCGCCCCGCCCACGTCGACGTCGAGCGTCGGCAGCTCGACGACGTCGTACTCGCCCGCGAACGCGCGCGCGAGCCCGTCCTCGAGCTCGTCGGCGGGGAGCGCGGTCAGGAAGCCGACCCGCCCGAAGTTGACGCCGAGCACCGGCACGCCGCGTGGAAGGCACTGCTTCAGCGCGCGCAGCATCGTCCCGTCGCCGCCGAGGACCACGACGAGGTCGGCGTCGCCGTCGTCCACGACCTCGACGCCCGCGCGGGCGGCGGCCTGCTCGAAGCGCCGCACGGCGTCCCCGATCGTCTCCGGCTTGCCGTGCGTGACGACGGCGGCGCGCTTAACCGACGGCATCCGCGATCCAGCGTTCGAGGTCCGGGGCGCGCTCGGGGTGCTCACGCTGGGTGAGGTGGAGGAAAAGCTCACGGTTCCCCTTCGGTCCGGGCAGGCCTGAGTCTACGACCGCGAGCGTCTCCCCTCCCCACGCGCGAGCGGCCTCGGCGACCTCGAGCACGACGCGGCTGCGCACGGCCGGGTCGCGGACGACGCCGCCCTTGCCGACGTCGGCCCGGCCCGCCTCGAACTGCGGCTTGACCAGCACGATCGCCTCCCAGCCGGGCCGCGCGAGCGCGAGCGCGGGCGGCAGCGCGACCCGCACGGAGATGAACGAGACGTCGCAGACGACCAGCTCCGGCGCGAACGGCAGCTCGCCGCAGCTCGCGGACGTTCGTGCGCTCGAGGACGGTCACGCGCGGGTCGTCGCGCAGGCGCGGGTGGAGCTGGCCGTAGCCGACGTCGAGCGCGATCACGCGGGCGGCGCCGCGTTGGAGCAGGACGTCCGTGAAGCCGCCGGTCGAAGCGCCGACGTCGAGGCAGTCGCGACCGCGCACGTCGACGCGCAGCACGTCGAGCGCGTGCGCGAGCTTCTCCCCGCCCCGCGAGACGAAGCGCGGAGGCCGCTCGACCTCGAGCGCCGCGTCGTCGGCGACCTGCGTCCCGGGCTTGTCGTAGCCCGCGACGAGGCCGGCCAGCACGAGCGCCTGCGCCTGCGAGCGCGACTCGGCGAGGCCGCGCTCGACCAGCAGCACGTCGAGCCGCTTCTTCACGGCGGAAGCCTAGTGCCCGCTCGCGCGGCGAACCCGACGAGCCCTGTAGGGACACTCTGCGACCGCGGACGCGAAGCGGCCGCGCTTCAGGGATGCTCGCGGTCGCGGATCTGCGCTAGCGGATTCGCGACCTGCGGACCAACCTAGTCCAGGCGGCGAGGAACCCCTCGCCTTGCGGGGAGAGGCGCCAGCCGGCCGCCTCGTGCACGACGAGCCAGCCCTCGTGCGCGCGCAGCCAGCGCGCGATCGCTGCGAGAGGCGCCTCGCCGCGGAGCGCGTGCTGGAGGTCTTCGGGCGTCGCCGACGGGCGCGAGTCGAGCTCGAGCAGGAGCGCCTGGTCGATCGCGATCACGCGACCGATGGTGGTTGTCCAACCGGACGGACTCAGCCGGTGCGCGTGGCGAGGCCCTCGACCAGCTCGCGCAAAACGGTCGTGTCGCAGTCGAGCTCGTCCAGCGCGGCGAATGCCCGCTCGGCCGCCCGATCCGCCCGCGCGCGCGTCTCCTCGACGCCGTGGGCGAGCACGGACCCGTCCCCGTCGAGCAGGTCGTCGACGAGCTGGAAGACCTCCCCGACCTCCTGCGCGAAGCGGGGCCACGTTTGTGGCTCGGAGCCACGAACCGCCAGCCCGCACGCCACCGCGGCCTCGAACAGCCGCCCGGTCTTGAGCCGGTTCAGCGCGGCGAGGTCGTCGGCCGACGCCGTCACGTCCAGGTACTGACCGCCGATCATCCCGAGCGTCGCGTCGGCGAGCTCGCGCACGACGGCGGGCGAGTCGTACGTGGCGGCGAGCCGGAACGCCTCGGTCAGCAGCGCGTCGCCGGCGAGTACGGCCACACCTTCGCCGAACTGCGCCCACGTGCTCGCGCGGCCGCGGCGGAGCTCGTCGTCGTCGAGCGCCGGAAGATCGTCGTGGACGAGCGAGAACGTGTGCACGAGCTCGACCGCGCACGCCGCGGGCAGGAGCTCCTCGGGCTCGGACCCGACGGCCTCGCCGACGGCGAGACAGAGCACCGGGCGGATGCGCTTGCCGCCCCCGTCGAGCGCGTGCCGGACCGCCTCCTCGAGTCCCGGCGGCCCCGCGAACGCCAGCTCGCCGAGCGCCTCCTCGACGAGCTCTCGCAGCTCGTCAGTCCTCGGCATCCGCTTCCGCTTCGGCCGCCCGCTTCGCGCGCTGGATCTCCGCGTCGACCTCCTTCGCGATCTCCGAGAGCTCGCCGAGGATCTCCAGCGCGGCCTCCGGATCCTCCGTCGTCTCGAGCCGCGCGCGCGCCTCTTCGAGCCGGTCGAGCAGCGACTCGGCGCGCTGCAGGCTCTCTTCTGCCGCCATGGCCGGAGCGTATCGTTCGCGCTCGGATGCCCAGGCTGAGGCGGCTCGTCACTTCGCCCGCGTTCGACGCCGTGATCCTCGTCGTGATCGTCGCGAACGCGGTCGTGCTCGGCCTCCAGACGTACCCAGACCTCGTCGAGCGCTACGGCGACGAGCTCGACCTCCTCAACGGGCTCTTCCTGACCGTCTTCGTCGTCGAGCTGCTGCTGCGGCTCGCCTCGTACGGCCGCCGCCCGCAGGACTTCTTCCGCAACGGCTGGAACGTGTTCGACTTCTTCGTCGTCTCGGCCGCGTTCCTGCCGGGCGTGCGCGAGAGCTCGACCCTGCTTCGGCTCGCCCGCCTGCTGCGCGTCGTCCGCGTCGTGCGCTTCCTCCCCGACGTGCGCGTGCTCCTGGTCGCGGTCGTGCGCAGCCTGCCCCCACTCTTCAGCCTCGTCACGCTGACCGTCCTGCTCCTGTTCGTCTACGGGATGGTCGGCTGGCTGCTCTTCGCCGAGGAGCTCCCGGACGACTGGGGCACGATCGGGCAGGCGATGCTGACGATGTTCATCCTGCTGACGCTGGAGAACTTCCCGACGTACATGAACGCGGGCATCGACGTGCACCCGTGGTCGTGGGTCTACTTCGTCAGCTTCGTCATGGTCGCCGCGTTCATCGTCCTCAACGTGCTGATCGGGATCGTGCTCAACTCGATGGAGGAGGCGCGGGAGCTCGAGCGGCGGCGCAGGCTCGGCGTCGGCGAGGACCTCCCCGACGCGGCGCTCGCGCCGGTCGCCGAGCGGATCGCGATCCTGCGCGCGGCGCTGACGGAGCTCGAGGACGAGCTCAGGCTGCCCGCTCGCGCTGAATCCGGCCCAGGATCCCGTTGACGAGGCGCCCGGCCTCGTCGCTCGCGTAGCGCTTCGCGAGCTCGACGGCTTCGTCGATCGCAACCGCCTCCGGGACGTCGCCGGACTCGAGCTCGTGCACCGCGATCCGGAGCACGTTCCGCTCGACCGCCCCGAGCCGGTCGGCGGTCCAGCCCTCGGCCGCGTCGGTGATCCTCGCGTCGAGCTCCTCGGCGCGCCCGACCACGGCCTCGGCGATTCGCCGCGCGTAGTCGTCCACCTCGCCCTCGTACAGCGACGCGAGCGGCTGCCCGGTGACGTCCCACTGGTAGAGCAGGAAGAGCGCGGTTCTGCGGGCTGCGCGACGCCCGGTGCTCACTCGACGACCCCGCTGAGCGCCGGGAGGCGGGCGCCGGCCTCCTCCAGGAACGTCGTCGAGTAGTCGCCGCGCTGGAACTCCTCGCTGCGGAGGATGTCGATCGCGGCCTCTCGCGTGGTCGGCACGCCGCGCACCTCGAGCTCGCCCAGCGCGCGCAGGGCACGCGCGATCGCGTGCGGGCGGTCGGCGTCCCAGACGATCACCTTCGCGATCAGGGAGTCGTAGTACGGCGGCACCACCGTGCCGTCCTCGACGCACGTGTCGACGCGGTCGAAGGGGCCGAGCGGCGGGCGGAAGCGCTCGATCAGCCCGGGCGCGGGCAGGAACCCGCGCGTGGGGTCCTCCGCGTTGATGCGCAGCTCGATCGCGTGACCGCGGCGCGGCGCGCGCCCGGTCAGCACGACCGGTTCGCCCGCGGCGATGCGGAGCTGCTCGCGGACGATGTCGATCCCGGTGACGAGCTCGCTGACCGGATGCTCGACCTGGAGCCGGCAGTTGAGCTCGATGAAGTAGAAGTGCCGGTCCGGCCCGAGCAGGAACTCGAACGTGCCCGCGTTGCGGTAGCCGATCGCCCGACACGCACGCTCCGCTGCGTCCTCCATCTCGTCGCGCGTCTCGGGGTCGAGCGCGGGCGACGGGGACTCCTCGACGAGCTTCTGGTGACGCCGCTGGATCGAGCACTCGCGCTCGCCGAGCGTGAGCACGTTGCCGTGGTCGTCCGCGAGCACCTGGATCTCGACGTGCTTGGCCGGCTTGACCGCCTTCTCGACGTAGAGGCTGCCGTCGCCGAACGCGGCCTGCGCCTCGGCCGCAGCGGCGTCGTAGGCGTCCTCGAGCTCGTCGGGCCCGCCGACGAGGCGCATGCCCTTGCCCCCGCCGCCGGCGCTCGCCTTGAGCAGGATCGGGTAGCCGACGTCGCCGGCAGCGCTGCGCGCTTCCTCGAGCGTGGTCGCGCCCTCGGTCCCGGGCACGAGCGGGACGCCGGCCTCGCGCAGCTCCGCCTTCGCGTGGGTCTTGTCCCCCATCCGCGCCATCACGTCGGCATCGGGGCCGATGAAGACGAGGTCGTTCTCCTCGCAGGCCGTCACGAACGCCGGGTTCTCGGCCAGGAAGCCCCAGCCGGGATGGACGGCCTCGCAGCCGGTCGTCTCGGCGGCCGCGATCACGCTCGGGATGCGCAGGTAGCTCGCGCTCGCCGCCGGCGGCCCGATGCAGACGGCGCGGTCCGCGAGCCGCACGTGCATCGCGTCGGCGTCCGCGGTCGAGTAGACGGCGACGGCCTCGATCCCGAGCTCGTGCAGCGCGCGGATCACGCGCACGGCGACCTCGCCGCGGTTCGCGACGAGGACCGTCTTAAACAAGAGGACGGCCGGGGAGCGGCTCGAGCTCGAACAGGAGCTGGCCGTACTCGACCGGCTGGGCGTTCTGGACGTGGATCCGCCGGACGATCCCTTCGATCTCGGCCTTGATCTCGTTCATCAGCTTCATCGCCTCGAGGATGCAGAGGGTCTGGCCGCTCGCGACCGCGTCGCCCTCCTCAACGAAGGGCGGCGCGCCCGGCTGCGGCGCGCGGTAGAACGTCCCGACCATCGGCGCCTCGACGCGGACGAAGCCGTTCGCGAGGCTCGGCAGCGGCGCGGGCTCGAGCAGCGGCTCCTCGGCTCCGCCGGGCGCGGGCTCCAGAGGCGGGGCGACGCCGGTCTCGGGCGTCCGCCGCACCGAGACGCGCATGCCGTCCTCCTCGATCGTCACCTCGGCGACGCCCGAGTCCTGGACGACGCGGACGAGCTCACGGATGCGCTCGGCGCGGGACTGGTCGACGCCGCGCGCCCCGAGGTCCTCGCCACCGGCGCGGCCTCTGATCGAGCGGAGCAACGGCTCGGCGTCGTCGCCGAAGAGGCCGAGCAGGAGCAGCTCCTCCTCGCTTGCGGCGAGCCCGCCCGCCTGCTCGCGGACGTCCTCGACCGACTCGAGCTCCTCCTCGGGCGGGTCGTCGTCGGTCACGAGCTCGATCGCGCGCCGGATGCCGGGATCGACGTCGCCGGGCGTCTCGCCGTAGCGGCCGGCGGCGAGCTCGCGCAGCTCATCGACGACGACGAGGTACCGCGTCGCAGAGAGGACGTGGAGCAGCGCCTGCGAGCCGAGGATCTGCCCGATCGGCGCCGCGAGCGGCGGCGAGCCGACCTCCGCGCGGATGCGGGAGAGCTCCTCGAGCACCTCGTCGAGTCGGTCGCCCGCGGCCTGCGCGCGCAGGCTCGCGTCGATGCCTGCGACGAGTCCCGCGGGAAGTCGGTGCTCTGCTGCGCGCACCGCGACCCGCGGCGCGAGCGGGGTCACCGGCTCGTCGCCGATGTGCTGGTCGACGATCTCCGACGCCTCCCAGAGCGCGCCGACGTCGACGCCCGTGTCGAAGCCGAGACCGGCGAGCGCCTGCGCCAGCGACTCGCCCGAGACCCGGTGCACGGCGAGCGCGACCGGGTACACGGCGCACGCCGCGAGATCGGCGCCGGCCCGGATCGCCTCGAGCGCGGCGGCCATCGCGTTGCCGCCTGCGCCCTGGCAGTAGACGCCGACCGGGAGCCCGCTCGCCTCGCCGATGCGCTCGACGAGCTCCGCTGCGCCGTGCGGGCCGAGCGAGCCCGTCGGGTCGTGGACGACGACGCGGGCGGCGCCGAGCTCGGGCAGCTTGCGCGCCTGCTCGACGAGCGTGTCCACCTCCCCCCCGACGCCGGGGCTGTAGACGAGCCCAGCCTCGAGCTCGCGCTCCGCTTCGGCGATCGCCTCGGCGGCCTCACGCAGGTTCGAGACGTCGTTGAGGGGGTCGTGCAGCCGGAAGACGTCGATCCCGTTCTCCGCGGCGGAGGCGACGAACCGGCGCGCGAACTCGCCGCCGACCGGCCGCGAGCCGACGAGGAAGCGGCCGCGCAGCGCCAGCCCGAGCGGTGTCTTCACCCGCGCCTGGATCGACCGGATTCGCTCCCACGGGCTCTCGACCCCGCGCCGGACGGCCGTGTCGAAGACGCCGCCGCCGGAGACCTCGAGGTAGGCGAAGCCGGCGCGGTCGAGCCTCTCCGCCAGGCTCAGGATCTCGGCGGTCGGCACGCGCCCGGCCAGCGGCTCCTGCCCGAGCAGCCTGATCGTCGTGTCCGCCAACTTCGCCACGCGCGGGACCTTATCGCCGCAATGAAGCGCGTTCGATGACGGTCCAGGGCTGGACGATCGTCGACTTGGCCGCGGGGACGCGCGCACGCACGAGCTCGTCGACCTCGAACGCGCCCACCGCGGTCTCCCTCAGCGAGAGGAGCGCTTCCCGGACGGGGTCCGGGCGAATCGGGAGCTCGACGTACGCAAGCGAGACGTGCGGCAGGAAGGTCGCGGGCGCGTCCAGCTCGTCGAGCGCCTCGGACTCCACCTCGGCCACGACCGCAGTGGGAAAGCAGTTCATCCGCTCGCAGCGGACCGTGAACGGCCCGTGCTCCGCCAGCGCCTCGACCTGCTCGTCAGGAAGCGCGACGTGGAGGAAGTGGTGCGGGACGATGCGGAGGCCACCGACCTCTTCCAAGGCACCCTGGACGCGCAGCGCCTCGCGCTTCACCTCGGGCGGCGGCACGACGAGCCAGACGTCGAGCGCGGCGGTCGGGTCGTCGGGGAACTCGTTCCAGAACGACTCGAGCGGCTCCTCGCGTGCAAGGAAGTGGGCCCACGCCTCGTCGAAGCTTGTGAACAGCTCGCCCACGCTCGCGAACCTATCTCAGCCGCGGGTGCCGGCTTTGCCGGCGCCCGCTCACGCACAGAGTCGGAGAGCTCCCGGGCAGAAGTTGAGCCGCCGAAGGCGGCGACTTATGCCCGCGAAATGTAGCGGCGGTCGCGGGGGTCGACCTTGACGCGGTCTCCCTTGTTCACGAACAGCGGCACCTGCACGACCGCGCCTGTCTCGAGCTTCGCGGGCTTCGTCACGTTCGAGACGGTGTCCCCCTTCACGCCCGGCTCGGTCTCCGTGACCGTCAGCTCGACCGACCCTGGCATCTGGACGCCTGCGGGCCGCCCGTCGACCGTCAGCAGCTGCACCGAGCTGGAGGGTGCGACGAAGTCGAGCGCTTCCGCAACCGACGCGCGCGCGAGCGTGATCTGCTCGTACGTCTCTTCGTCCATGAAGACGACGTCGTCGCCGGAGTCGTAGAGGTACTGGACGCTCTTCACCTCCGTGTGCACGCGCGGGAACTTCTCGCCGGCGCGGAACGTGCGGTCGACGACCGAGCCGCTGTCCACCGACTTCACCTTCGTCCGCACGAACGCGCCGCCCTTGCCCGGCTTGACGTGCTGGAACTCGACGATGCGCCAGACGCCGCCGTCGAGCTGGATGTGCATCCCGTTCTTGAACTGGTTCGTGGAGACGACCTCCGCCATGGCGCGGAGGTTAGTCGACCGTCACGAGCTCCTTCGGGAACGAGGTCAGCACGAGCGGCCCGCCCTCGCGCACGACGACCAGGTCCTCGATCCTGATCCCGCCCAACCCGGGCAGGTAGACGCCTGGCTCGACGGTGACGACGTGGTTCTCCGCGAGCGTGTCCTCCGACTCCGGCCGCAGCGTCGGCGCCTCGTGGACGAGCAGGCCGACCCCGTGACCGAGCCCGTGGCCGAAGCGGGCACCGAGCCCCGCGGCCTCGACCACACTGCGCGCCGCTGCGTCCGCGTCCTTGCCGGTGACGCCGGGGGCGACGGCGTCGAGCCCGGCGAGCTGCGCCTCGAGGACGACGTCGTACGCGCGCGCGAGCTCGTCAGGCAGGTCGCCTGTCGCGAACGTGCGCGTGCAGTCCGACGCGTACCCGTCGACGAGCGCGCCCGCGTCGACGACGACCGCCTCGCCGCGCTCGATCACGCGGTCACCGGGGTGCGCATGCGGCGTCGCGCCGTTCGACCCTGACGCGACGACGGTCGGAAACGAAGAGCCGTCCGAGCCGAGCTCGTGCACGAACTGGTCGAAGCGGAACGCGAGCTCTCGCTCGGTCCGGCCGGTGAAGCGCTCCTCCGCCAGCCGCTTGTACGCCTCGTTCACGAGCTCGGCGGCCCGCCCTATCGACGCGAGCTCGTCGTCACTCTTCACCGCCCGCAGCTGCTCGACCAGGCCGGACCGCGGAACGACCTCCAGGCCCGCCGAGCGCAGGAAGTCCCAGCCCGCGTGGGTCAGGTGCGTGGACTCGAACCCGAGCGTGCCTTCGACATGTCCGGCGACACCGCGGAGCAGCGCGCGCTCGACCTCGACGAACTCGACCCCCTCCACCTTGCGGCCGGCCTCCGCGTAGCGGAAGTCGGAGAACAGCACCGCGCGCTCGGGCTCGACGAGCAGCGCCGCGTTCGTGCTCTCGAAGCCGGTCAGGTAGCGCACGTTGACGGGCATCGTCACGAGCAACGGCTCCTCGAGCAGCGTGCGGAGACGGTCGAGCCTGCTCACTGCCCGTCCGTGAGGAAGGCGAGCGCCTCCCGGTAGCCGTCTGCGCCCTGGCCCATGATCCGCTTCGCCGCCAGCTCGCCGATCACGGAGTGCCGACGCCACTCCTCGCGCTCCTCGAGGTTCGAGAGGTGCACCTCGACGAGCGGGACCGCCAGCAGCTCGAGCGCGTCGCGGATCGCGTAGCTGTAGTGCGTCCACGCGCCTGGGTTGACGACGACGCCGTCGGCCCAGTCGAGCGCGTCGTGGCACCACTCGACGTACTCGCCCTCGCTGTTCGTCTGCCGACAGCGGGCAGTGCAGCCGAGCTCCTTCGCCCACGCGTAGATCTTCGTCTCGAGGTCGTTCAGCGAGAGGCCGCCGTAGACGCTCGGGTCGCGGCGCTCGAGCACGTCGAGGTTGACCCCGTTGAGCACGGCGAACTGCACGGGCGCCGACTCTAACCTGCGATCAGCTCGTCGAGCGCCGCGCGCACGTCGGCCTCCGGGCGCTCGACGCCGTAGACCGGGCGGCCGGGCGCCTCGAGCAGGACGAGCCGGACGCGGCCGTCCGCCGCCTTCTTGTCCCGCAGCAGCGCCTGCCACGCGAGCTCGCGGTCGACACGGACCGGTTTCGGCGCGAGCAGCTGCTCGATCGGGTCGTGTCGGCTCCCGGAGAGCCGCAGCGCCGCGAGCAGGCCGAGCGCGACTGCCTGACCGTGAGTAACTCCCTCGTAGCCGGCCGCCGTTTCGAGCGCATGCGCGAACGTGTGGCCGAGGTTGAGCACGTTGCGCTCGCCCAGGTCGTGCGGGTCGCGCAGGCAGACCGCGCTCTTGTACGCGGCGCAGCGCCGCACGAGCTCGGGCTCCGGCAGCTCCCAGAGCTCGTCGCCGGCGAGCAGGCCGGTCTTCACGACCTCGGCGAGCCCTTCGCGGCGCTCGCGCTCGGGGAGCGTGCCGAGCAGGGCCGGGTCGATCACCGTGCGCGCCGGCCAGTGGAACGCGCCGACGAGGTTCTTGCCCTCGGGCAGGTCGAGCGCGGTCTTGCCGCCGATCGCGGCGTCGACCTGGCCGACGAGCGTCGACGGCACCGCGACCCAGGGCACTCCGCGTAGGTACGTCGCGGCCACGAAACCCGCCGCGTCCGTCGTGCAGCCGCCGCCGAGCGCGACGACGATCCCGGAGCGGTCGAGGCGCAGTGCGCTCCAGAGTCGCGTCGCCGCCTCGATCGTCTTCGCCTCCTCGCCCTCCGGCAGCTCGTGCACCTCGACGCGACGGCCGCCGAGCCCGACCTGGGCGTCGGCGCCGTGGATCCCGGCGACGCGCGCGTCGCTGACCAGCGCGACCGGGCCGGCGGGGGCGAGCTCGCCCAGCCGCGCGAGCGCGCCGGTCTCGACGTGGACGCCTGCCGCCGCCAGCACGACGTCGTCGACGTCGCCCGCCGTCGCATTGGCAGCCTCGGCGTAGACGGGCGCCCGCTTCTGGAAGAGGACGCGGAAGTCGAGCTCGTCCTGCGCCAGCGGGCGCCCGCTGCCCCGCACGCGCTCCCACGCGTCCTCGACGGGGATCTCGACATGCACGGCGAACGCGTGCGCGCGCAGCGCGGTGCGCACCTGTTCCGACGCGAGCGCGCCGCCGCCCAGCGCGAGCACGGCCGGCGGCCGAGCGCGCAGGCGGTCGACCGTGACCATCGCCTCCTTCGTCCGAAAGAACGCCTCGCCTTCGCCGAACAGCTCGGCGATCGGTCGTCCGGTGATGTTCTCGATGTGGCGGTCGGCGTCGACGAACTCGCGCCCGAGCCGCTCGGCGACGGCGGCCCCGAGCGTCGACTTGCCCGCGCCCATGAAGCCGATCAGCGCGACGTGGCGGTCTAGCGCATTTCCCACGGCACGCGCTCCACGTACGCGCGGTAGGCGGCGAGGAAGTCGTCGAGCGAGTCGCCGCCGAACTTCTCGCGCGCTGCGCGGGCGAGCTCCCAGGCGACCGCGGCCTCGGCCACGACGGCAAGCGCCTCGACCGCAGCCACGTCGCTGCGCTCGACGAGCGCCTCGCCCGCCTCGCCGCTGGCGAGGTCGACCGAACGCAGCGGGCGCATCAGCGTCGGCAACGGCTTCATCGCCGCCCGCACGACGACCTCTTCGCCGTTCGTGACGCCGGCCTCCAGCCCGCCCGCGCGGTTCGTCCCGCGGACGTAGCCCGGGAGCAGCTCGTCGTGGGCCTCGCTCCCGCGCGCGGCCGCCAGCGCGAAGCCGTCCCCGACCTCGACGCCCTTGACGGCCTGGATTCCCATCAGCGCCGCGGCGAGCCGCGCGTCGAGGCGGTCGCCCTTCGCGGCGTACGACCCCAGCCCGGGCGGCACACCGGCCGCGCGGACCTCGACGACGCCGCCGACGGTGTCGCGGTCCGCCCGCGCCGCGTCGATCCGCTCGCGCAGGGCGTCCTCGTCGGCGACCGCACCGTGCACCGAGACGCCGACCGCCGCGAGCAGCGCCTTCGCGACGGCGCCGGCCGCGACGTGGACGGCGGTGTGCCGCGCGCTCGCGCGCTCGAGCGCGTCGCGCGCGTCGGCGAGGCCGTACTTGAGCGCGCCTGCGTAGTCCGCGTGTCCCGGGCGCGGGAGCGTGACCGGCTTCGTCCCTTTGCCTGACGGCCTCGCCCTCCGGCGGCCACGGGCTCATCCCCCACACCCAGTTCGCGTGGTCGCGGTTGCGGACGACGAGCGCGAGCGGCGTGCCGAGCGTCCGGCCGTGGCGCAACCCGGCGAGCACCTCGACCTCGTCCTGCTCGATCTGCTGTCTCGGGCTGCGGCCGTACCCCTCCTGGCGGCGGCGCAGGTCCGCGTCGATCGCCTGCTTGTCGAGGAGCAGCCCGGCCGGGAGGCCTTCGACGATGGCCACGAGCGCCGGCCCGTGCGACTCGCCGGCGGTCGCGAGCGTGAGCGTCACGGCGCAGAGCGTACTGCGGCGCGCATGACGTCGATCGGCGCGGGGACGCCGGTCCAGAGCTCGAACGCCGCGGCGCCCTGCGCGACGAGCACCTCGAGCCCGTCGACGACGTGCGCGCCCGCGGCGCGCGCAGCGACGGCGGTCGCGGACTCCGGGTACGGCAGGTCGACGAGCGTCTGGCCCGCGCTGAGCTCGACCAGCACCTCGTCGCGCACGGGCGTCGCGTGCACGACGAGCTCGGCGTCCGCGACGTCGGGCGGCCAGTCGCCGCTGCGCGAGAACAGGCGCGCATTCGGGAGCGCCGCTGCGAACGCACGCGCCGCCCCGCCTTTGCCGACGATCGCGGCGTTGGCGGACGGCAGTCCGGTGAGGACGGCCGCGTCGGTCGAGCGGCCGACGACGCGTCCGTCCTGGAACAGGAGCGTGTTCACGGACGACTCCTCCGTCTCGACGAGCTCGGCGACGGCGAGCTTGTGCGGCGAGGTGACGTTCGCGCCGGCGAAGCCCGCGGCCGCGAGCCCGTGCACGACCTCCTCGAGGCGGCCGGGCGGCACGTCGAGCGCGACGTACGCCCAGTCGAGCGCGCGCGCCGCGAAGGCTGCGTTCTGCATCCGGGGCGAGAGCGAGTGGGCAACCGGGTGCCCGAGCAGGGCGACCAGACGCGTGCCTGCCCCGAGCGGTTGCACCCGCCCGCTAGCCGCCGTAGCCGTGCTGGGCCAGGTAGCGGAGGAACTCCGTCTCGTCCGCGGTGAAGAAGTGGTGCACCTTGTCGGGCTTGCGTGCGAAGAAGAGGTAGTCCACCTTCGCCGGGTGCGCCGCGGCCTGAAGCGACGCGAGGCCTGGGTTCGCAATCGGCGTCGGCGGCAGGCCCGTCAGCTTGCGCGTGTTGTACGGGTTGTCCGACGCCAGCTGCGACTGTCTGATCGACTCGGTCGCTGGAATGTCGAGCCCGTAGCGCAGGGTCGCGTCGATCCCGAGCGTCATTCCGGCCTTGAGCCGGTTGTAGATCACGGCGGCGACGAGCGGCCGCTCCTCTGGGGCGAGTGTCTCCTTCTCGACCATCGACGCGATGATCAACACGTCGTAGGGCGTCAGCTTCTTCGACTTCGCGTAGCCGAGGTCGAGCTTGGCCCACGCGCGGTTGAAGGCGACGATCTGCTTGTTGACGAGCTGCCCGGTCGTCGTCGGCGGCAGGAACTCGTAGGTCGCGGGAAAGAGGAAGCCCTCGAGCGGCCGTGCCTTCCGGTCGCCGGCAAACTCGCCCGGAAGCCGCGACCGCCGGGTCAGCCTCAGGTACTGCGCAGCTCGCAGCTTCGGCTTCACGTTGCGCTTCTCCCGCGCGATCCTGTTCACCGCGGTGATCCGCGACGCCATCTGGTCGATCGTGAAGCCCTCGGGGAACACGATCCGCAGCGGCTTCGGTGGAGGCGGCGGGGTGGTTGTCGGCGGCGGCGGCGGGGGCGCGCTCTCGCGCACCGCGCCGAGCGCGAGCGCCCCGAGCCACGCGACGAACGCGAGGGCGCCGACCAGCACGAGCAGCGCCAGCCCGCGGCGCGTCCAGAGCTGGCGGCTGGACGGGCGCGGCCGACCCGGGACCGGCGGCGTTACCGGCTCGCCCATGTCAGATAGGACATCAGCAGGTGCGCGGCCGCGCGGGCGTCCTCGGGGGCATCGCCGCCGCCGCCCTCGGCCAGGCGGGTCGTGAAGCGCTCGTCGAAGGTCTCGACCGGCACGTCGAGGACGGCGCGAAGGGACTCGAGGAACCGCTCGGTCGCCTGCGCCTGCTCCCCACGCTCGCCGCGGAGCGTCAGCGGCAGGCCGACGACAACGCGCTCCGGCTCCTCACCGCGAACGAGCTCGACCAGCTTCGCCAGCCCCGCCTCGCTCGAGGCCCGCTCGACGACGCCGAGCGGCCGCGCGACGGTGCCGGTGGGATCGGAGACCGCGACACCCGTGCGCGCGGCGCCGTAGTCCAGCGCCAGCACCTTCAACTCAGCGCCGAGACGATCAGCCGCTCCGCCTCGGCCAGAGCCTCGCCGAGCCGCTCGGGCTGCTTTCCCCCGGCCCGCGCCATCGTCGCGCGACCGCCGCCGCCGCCGCCGATCAGCACCGCGGCCTGCTTGACGACGTCGCGCGCATCGAGGCCCCGCGACTCGAGCGAGCGGTCGAAGTTCAGGATCAGGTGCGCAGCGCCGTCCTCGCGGGCGCCGAGGACGACCGCTGCCGGCGCGTGCTGCTGCTTGAGCCGGTCGGACAGCTGGAGCAGGTCGTCGGGCGACGCCGCGCGCGCCTCGACGACGATCACGTGCACGTCGCCGGCCTCGGTCCGGCGCTCGTCCACGACCTCCGGCCCGGCGGCCTCGGCCTTCGGCTTCTTGGCCTCGCGCCGCAGCCGCTCGAGTTCGCCGCGGAGCTCGTCGGCCTCGCGTGCGCGCGCGTGCAGGAGCGCCCAGGCCTCTCCCGACGTCACGGCCTCGATCCGGCGCACGCCGGAGCCGACGGACCCCTCGGAGAGAATCACGAACGGCCCGATCTCGGCGGTCGAGCGGACGTGCGTGCCGCCGCACAGCTCGCGCGAGTACCCGGCGAGCTCGACGACGCGCACCTCGTCGCCGTACTTCTCGCCGAAGAGCATCGTCGCGCCGAGCTTGCGCGCCTCGTCGAGCGTCGTCACGTACGTGCGCACGGGCAGGTTCCGAAAGACCTGCTCGTTGACGCGCTGCTCGACTCGCTCGCGCTCCTCCGGCGTCAGCGCCTGCGGATGCGTGAAGTCGAAGCGCAGCTTGTCCGGGCGCACTGCGGAGCCGGCCTGCTGTGCGTGGTCGCCGAGCACCTCCCGCAGCGCCTTGTGCAGGAGATGCGTCCCGGTGTGGTTCGCCATCGTCGGGAAGCGCACCGACCAGGGCACGGCCGCACGCACGCGCGTTCCTTCGCCGAACCCGTCGCCGCGGAAGGTCAGCACCTGGTCGTCACCGAGCCTCGTCGCGCGCACGAGCTCGGCGCGGTTCCCGGTCGCGTCGTCTTCGATCCAGCCCGTGTCGGACACCTGGCCGCCGCCCTCGGGGTAGAACGGCGAGAGCTCGAGCTTCGCGTCGAACGTGCCGTCGCCGCGGTCGTTGTACGCGACGATCGCGGTCAGGACGTCGACACGCTCGTAGCCGACGAACTCGGTGCGCGGGCCGCCGGCGAGCGAGGTCGGCACGTCGAAGGCCGCGCCCGACCGCGAGATCTCGCGGTGCTCGGCCATCGCGCGGCGATAGGCGTCGACGTCGACCGGCTGGCCCCGCTCCTCGGCGAGCTCGACGGTGAGCTCGAGCGGGAACCCGTACGTCGCGGCGAGCGTGAACGCCTCCTCGCCGGTGATCGCCTTGCGCTCGGCGAGCGCCTCGAACTCGCGCAGGCCGCGCTCGAGCGTCTCGCGGAAGCGCTCCTCCTCGGCGCGGACGATCCGCTCGACGTCGCCGGCGTGCTCGACCACCTCCGGATACCACTGCCCGACCTGCTCGACCACGATCGCCGGCAGTCGGTCAGACGTCCTCGAGCCCGATCCGACGAGCCTGGACGACCGCCCGCCGGATCAGCCGCCGCAGGACGTAGCCGCGCCCCTCGTTCGACGGCACGACGCCCTCGGCGGCGAGGAACGTCATCCCGCGGCCGTGGTCGGTGATCACGCGGTGCGCCTTCGTCGCCGTCGGCGACGACGTCCGAGGCGATGCCGCGACTCGCGCTCGATCCAGTCCATGATCAAGCGGAAGCCGTCGGTGTCGAAGATCGACCCGGCGTCCTGGAGCAGCATCGCGCCGCGCTCGAGCCCCATCCCCGTGTCGATGTTCTGCTTCGGCAGAGGTGTCAGCGAGCCGTCGGCGGCGAGGTCGAACTCCATGAAGACGAGGTTCCAGAACTCGATGAAGCGATCGCAGCGCTCGCACGTTCGGGCCGCAGTCACGCTCGCCGCAGCCGTGCTCCTCGCCCCGGTCCAGTGGAGCTCGGAGCATGGCCCGCACGGGCCGGTCTCGCCCGCGGGCCCCAGAAGTTCTCCGACGCTCGGGAACGCGACGATGCGATCGCGCGGAAGCCCGATCTTCCGCAGCCAGGCCGCGACCGCGACCTCGTCCTCGCCGAGCCCGAGCTCCGCGTCACCCGCGAACACGCTCGCCCAGAGCCGGTCCGGCTCGAGGCGCATGTGCTCGGTGACGAACTCCCCGCGAGCTCGATCGCGCCGTCCTTGAAGTAGTGCGCCGAACGAGAAGTTGCCGAGCATCTCGAACATCGACGGTGTCGCGCGGTCAGCCCGACCTCGTCGAGGTCCGTGTCCTTGCCGCCTGCGCGCAGCACCTTCTGCACGGTCGTCGACAGCGCGGCGCGGGCGGATCCTCGCGGCCGGCGAAGTACGGCTTCAGCGGCTGCATTCCCGCCGAGATGAAGAAGCGTCGACGGGTCCTCCGGCGGCGGGATCAGCGACCACGACGGGAAGCGCATGTGCCCGCGCTCCTCGAAGAACGAGAGGAAGCCCTCGCGCAGCTCGGCGGTCGTGTTCACGCCGCCGATTGTAGGTGCGGCCTCGGGGCTCAGCCCCTCGCGGCCCGGCGGGGCTCCTGCGTCTCCTCCTCCGCGATCTCGGCGCGGATCTTCTCGAGCGAGCGGCGGATCAGCCGCGAGACGTGCATCTGCGAGATCCCGACCTGCTGCGCGATCTGGGACTGCGTCAGGCCTTCGAAGAAACGGAGGTGGAGGATCTTCCGCTCGCGCTCGTCGAGCGCGCGGAAGCCGGGCTCGAGCACGGCGCGGTCCTCGGAGACCTCGTACTCGTGCTCCTCCTCGCCGATCGACTCGAGCGGGTCGAGCTCTTCCTCGCCGTCGCCGCTGGTGCCCGTCGAGAGCGAGAGCGTCGAATAGGCACGCCCGCTCTCCAGCGCCTCGAGCACCTCCTCCTCGGTCGAGTCGGACGCCTTCGCGAGCTCGGCGATCGTCGGCGAGCGCTCGAGCTGCACGGTCAGCTGCTCGACCAGGCGCGAGAGCTGGACGTTCAGCTCCTGGAGCCCGCGCGGCACGCGCACCGACCAGCCCTTGTCGCGGAAGTGGCGCTTGATCTCGCCGATGATGTTCGGCGTCGCATAGGTCGTCAGCTCGACGCCGCGCTCGAGGTCGAAGCGGTCGATCGCCTTGATCAGGCCGATCGCGCCGATCTGGACGAGGTCGTCGAGCTGCTCGCCGCGGTACGAGTAGCGCCGTGCGAGCGAGCGGACCAGCGACATGTACTGCTCGATCAGCTGCTCTCGCGCCTGGAGGTCGCCCTCCTCGTGGTAGCGGCGAAGCAGCTCGCGGTCGTTTCGGTCCGTCACGCGCGGACCACCTTCGTCAGCTCGACCCAGGGCCGGCCGCCGCGGTCGACGACGCGGACGTCGTCGACGACCGTGTCGAGCACCCGGCGAAGACCGACACCGTCGCTGCGGGCCAGATCCTCCTCGAGCGTCTCGTCGAACGGCCCCAGCGCGGCGTGCATCGTCTCGCCCTCGACGCGCACGTTGAGCGTGATCTCGTCCTCGGTCTCCTGCTGCTCGAGCAGTTCTGCGAGGGCGACGTGCACGTCCTCGAGCTGGTCGAAGTTGACGTCGAGCCGCGCGGCGAGACCACTGAGGACGAGATGCGCGACGCCGAAGAACGGCCGCTCGCGCGGCAGGCGCAGCGTGATCTCGTCGGAGGTCACGGGGTTTCCTCGTCCGCGCGTCGCAACTCGTCCTCCAGCTCGCTTTCACGCCGCCTCGCCGCCTCCTTGCCGCGGTCGACGGCGCTGCGCAGATCCCGCTCGACCCGGAACGCCGCGGCGCCGTGCGAGACGCCGGCCGCAAACCCCGCCACCTTCTGCACCGGGCGCTGAATCGCGAAGCTGACGGCGCGCACGGCCGTGTCGGCGCTGTCTGCTGCATCGACGGCGCTGTCGGTGACGAGGTCGAGTTTGTCGAGTTGGATGTTCACGCGATCGACCGTCCCCCCGGTCTTGTTGATCACCGGCAGGAGCTCATCCTGGGCCCCTTTGATGAACGCGGACGTGCGTCCAAAGGTTCCGCCGAGACGAACGAATGCGTAAGCGAGCGAAAGCCCCACCGCGAACAGGAAGACCGCCAACGCAAGGTCGACGAGGTCGTTCCAGGTGAAGGCCACGAGTTGCAACACGCGTACAGGGCGATCTTAGGGCGTTGTGACGATTCCCGAGCCGACGACCGCGTCGTCCTCGTACAGCACGGCTGCCTGTCCCGACGCCACGGCGTACGCGGGCTCGTCGAGCTCGAGCTCGAAGCCGCCGTCGGTCGAGGCGACCGTTGCGGGAACCGCCGGCGAGCCGTAGCGGAGCTTCGCCTCGACGCGCGCGACCGGGACGAACAGCCGCCCGCGCGCGCGGACGATCGACGTCGCGAGCGCCTCGCGCGGCCCGACCACGACTGTCCCGGTCGCGGCGTCGGTCCGCAGGGCGTACAACGGGCGCCCGCCGGCGATGCCGAGCCCCTTCCGCTGACCGGGCGTGAAGCGCCAGTAACCCTCGTGGCGCCCGAGCTCCGCGCCGTGCTCGTCGACGACGCTGCCCTCGCCGTTCAGCCCGCGGCGCTCGAGGAAGTCCCGGTAGTCGCCGCCGGCGAGGAAGCACGCCTCCTGGCTCTCGCGGCGCGCAGCCGCGCCCAGCCCGGCGTGGCGCGCCTCGGCGCGCGTCTCCTCCTTCGTCTGCTCGCCGAGCGGGAACCAGAGCCGGTCGAGCAAGCGCGGGTCGAGCCGGCCGAGCATGTACGACTGGTCCTTGCGCGCGTCTGTGCCGCGCGCCAGCAAGAGACGTCCCCGGTGCTTGACGAGGCGGGCGTAATGCCCCGTGGCCAAACGTGCCGCGCCGGCACGCTTGGCAAAGGCGAGCAGCTCGGCGAAGCGGAAGCTGCCGTTGCAGGCAATGCAGGGGTTGGGTGTCTCGCCGCGCTCGTAACCCCGCACGAACGGGTCGACGATCGCGCGGCGGAACTCCTCGCGCAGGTCAAGGGTCACGTGCGGGAGGCCGAGCGAGTGGCACGTCTCGCGCGCGGCGACGACGGCCTCGGGCGAGCAGCAGGCCCGTTCCGCGTCAGGCCCCGCCGGGTCGAGCCAGAGCCTGAGCGTCACGCCGACCGCTTCGTGCCCCGCTCGGAGGAGCGCAACCGCGCTGTCAACGCCGCCGCTCATCGCGACAGCGACCCGGTTGGGCGAGGGCGCCGCGTAAAGTGCCGGCCCGATTGCGTTCGCGAGTGCGTCGGCGGCAAGGGTCTCGCCCGGAACCGCGGCCGCCTCGAGCAGGGTCAGCCCCTCGAGCGGTCGCGCGAGCCCAGGCGCGTCGGCACCGACGATCGTGTCGCCCTCGACGGCGAGGCGAACGAGCGCCCACGCTCCGTCGCGCGACGAATCACCGACGAGCTCGACCACGCGGTCCACGGTAGCGGCTCAGCTACCTCGCGTAGCGCCAGCGAATCTGCTGGGTTCCACGGAGACCGAGGCGTTGTGCCAGTGGTCGCGTGACGTCGAAGTCGCGCCCGGGGACAGCGGGGCCACGGTCGACCACCTGCGTCAGGACGAGCTTGTCGCGGTACGAGATGAAGAGCTTCACGCCACACGGCAGCACGGGGTGCGCGACGCCGAGCGTGGCAGGCCCGAGAACCTGGCCACACGCCGTGCGCTCGCGCTTCGACGAGGCCGGGTACGGAGCGGCGAGTGACCGGTACCAGTCCGAGCCGGGCACGGGCACCTGCTCCACCTCCCTCGTCGTCGCCGTCTCGCCGCCGCGGTCCCACGAGCCGGCTGCGAACGCGAGCACGCCGCCGAGCAGGGCAACCGCGGCGAGCGCGAGCCCGCGTCGGGCGAGGCCGCGCTCGATCACCGACCGGGAACGAGAAGCTCGCCGAACGACTCGCGCACGAGCGTGTCGAAGTCGACCGGCAGCGTGCCCTCCGGCGTCGCGAACTCGCGCAGGTAGACGAGCAGGTACGCGCGCTCTTCGTCCTGGACCGCATCGCCACCGGAGTGGGCGCGCGCGAGTCGTTCGAGCTCCCAGACGTTCCATTCGCGCGGGGAGGCGGCGAAAGGCAGCGCGACGACGCGCTCCGGTTCGGGCTCGGGCTCCGGTTCGGGGTCCGGCACGGGCTCGAGCTTCGGCGGCTCGGCCTCCGGGAGGAGCTCCGCCTCGGCAGCCGGCGGCAGCGGCTCGGGCGCCGGCGGCGGTTCCGGCTCGGGCTCCGGAACGGGCTCGAGCCGCCGCTCGAGCACCGGCTGGCTCTCAGAGTCGGGCTCGCGCGGGGTCACGTGGACGTGCTGGTGCTCGGTCGCAGCCGGAGGCGACGGCTCTGCGGGTCGCTCGTCGGTCTTCCGCCGCGCGCGCATGCGCGTGATAAGGAACTTCGGCCCGAACGTGCGCACGGAGCGCCTAGGCCGACTCGTCGGGCTCGCCCTCGTCCTCCTGCACTGCCTTTGGGGCTTCGGGCGGCGTCGCGGGCTTCTGAACCGCCGCACTCGGCGGGGCCGCGCCCGGCAGCGATCCGGGCGAGCGCGTCTTGTCGCCCGGCTGCTCGGTGGACTTGACGATCGCCTCGGCGACGCGCGTGACCTGTTCCTCACCGAGCCCGGCGGACGCGAGCAGCTGCTCCGCGCCCTGCTGCGCGCGGGCCATGATCGCCGTCGCCTGCGCTCGTGCCCACTCGAGCGTCTGCTCGACCTCGGCGCGCGTCGCGTTCGCCAGCTCCGTGGCCTGGTGCCGCGCCTGCTCGAGCAGGCGCGCGGCGCGGGCCTCGGACTCCTTCAGCTCGGTGTTCGCGTCACGCTGCGAGCTCTGCTGCAGCTCGCGTGCCTCGTTGCGGGCGTTGTTCAGGATCTCGGCGCGCTGGCGGTCCGACTCCTGCCGGTAGCGCTCGACCTCCGCCTCGCGCTGCTGGAGCTCGCGCTGCTTGCCGCGCACCTCTTCTTCCGTCCGCGCGATCTGGTTCGCCGACGCCTGCTGCGCGTCGCGCTCGATCGTGTCCGCGAACTCAGCTGCGGCGCGGATCATGTGGAGGGAGTCCATGCGGACGGCATGGCCTGTCGGCTCGACCGAGGCTGTGGTGCCGGCCGCCTGAAGTACCCGCAGCTGCGCCTGGAGCTGCGAGGAGTGGCGACGGAACGCGTCGAAGGCCTCGCGCACCTTGTCGGCGTCGTAGCCGCCGCCCGGCGTCTGCGGCAGGTCCTCGAGCTTCGGGAGCGCCGTCAACCCCGGCGAGGCCGGGGCGCGACCGGGATCCTGAGGCGTCGACATCGTCCGAAGTATGCCTCCTTGAGCGCCCGAGCCCTACTCGGTGCTCACCACACGAATTCCGAGCTCATCGAGCTGTTCCTGAGTGACGTCGCTCGGGCCGCCGGTCATCGGATCGACGCCGGCCTGGTTCTTCGGGAAAGCGATCACGTCGCGCAGGTTCGGCTCACCGGCCAGGAGCATCGTCGTGCGGTCCATCCCCGGCGCGAACCCGCCGTGAGGCGGCGCGCCCATCCCGAGCGCGTCGAGGAGGAATCCGAACCGCGACCGCTGTTCCTCGCGTGAGATGCGCAGGATGTCGAAGATCTTCGACTGGAGCTCGGGGCGGTGGATCCGGATCGAGCCGCTCCCGAGCTCGGTCCCGTTGACGACGAGGTCGTAGGCCTGCGCGACCGCCGCGCCCGGGTCGCTTTCGAGCAACGGCTCGGACTCCGGCGTGGGCGCCGTGAACGGGTGGTGGTTCGCGGTCCACGCCTGTTCTTCCTCGTCCCAGTCGAACATCGGGAAGTCGACGATCCAGACCGGCCGCCAGAGCGCGCGGTCGATCAGGCCGAGCTCCTCTCCGAGCTGGACGCGCAGGTTGCCGAGCACGCGCGCGACGGCCTTCGGAGAGTCCGCGCCGAAGAGCACGGTCGTCCCTGGGTCCGAGCGGAACAGCTCGAGCTCGGGCTCGGAGAGGAACTTCACGATCGGCGAGCGCGGCTCGCCGTCCGTGCCGTAGACGATGTACGCCAGCCCCTTCGCTCCCCAGAGCTTCGCAGCCTCCTCGAGACGCGCGAGCTCGGCGCGCGAGAGCTCGCCCGGAACGCGCAGGAAGCGGACCTCGGGCGCGTTCGCGAAGACGCCGAAAGCCGACGCGCGTGTGACCTCGGTCGCGTCCTCGAGCTCCAGCCCGAACCTCAGGTCGGGCTTGTCGGTCCCGTAGCGCGCCTCGGCCTCGGCGAACGTGAGACGCGGGAACGGCGTCTCGAGCGTCGCGTCGATGCACTCGCGCCACACGGCCGAGAACACCCGCTCCATCAGCGCGAAGATCACCTCGCGGTCGGGGAACGCCATCTCGAGGTCGAGCTGCGTGATCTCCTGCACGCGGTCGGCGCGGAGATCCTCGTCACGGAAGCAGCGGGCGATCTGGTAGTAGCGCTCGAAGCCCGAGATCACGAGCAGCTGCTTGTAGATCTGGGGCGACTGCGGCAGCGCGAAGAAGCGACCGCGCTGCAACCGGGTCGGCACGAGGAAGTCACGCGCCCCCTCCGGAGTCGGCTTCCCCATGATCGGCGTCTCGATCTCGACGAACCCGGCCGCGTCCATCTCTCGGCGGATGATCGAGATCATCTGCGCGCGCATCCTGATATTGCGCTGGAGCCGCTCGCGCCGCAGGTCGAGCCAGCGGTAGCGGATGCGGAGCGTCTCGTCGACGCCCTCCTCGTCGAGCTGGAACGGCAGCGGCGGCGCGGTCGAGAGGACGCGCAACTCGGAGACCTGGAGCTCGACCTCGCCCGTCGGCATGCCCGGGTTCACGGTCTCGGGCGCACGCGCGACGATCGTGCCCGTCGCCTGGAGCACGAACTCGTTGCGGACGTCGTGCGCAACCTTCGCGGCTTCCGCGGCGTTCGCCGGGTTGACGACGAGCTGGCAGACACCGGTTTCGTCCCGCAGGTCGACGAAGACGAGCCCGCCGTGGTCGCGGCGGCGCGCCGCCCAGCCCGCGAGCGTCGCGGTCCGGTCGACGTGCTCGAGACGGGGCTCGCCGCAGACGAGGTCGCGCCAGCCGCTCATCCGAGCACCGTAGCCGCGACCGCGTCCACCGCCACCTCGCGTTCCTCGTCGCCGCGCTTAATCGTCGCTCCGTCCGCGCGAACGTGCACGAAGCCCTGCGCCCCGGAGCGCGCGAGCTGCGTTCGCTGGCCCTTGGGCGAGCGGCCCGCGTAGTCTGTGTCGCAGGCGAGCCCTGCTGCACGCAGCTTCGCCATCTCCGCGAGCGCGGCCGCGCGGTCGGCGTCGGGGTCGACCAGGAAGAAGAGGTCGACGGTCGCCGCGGGGGCGGTGATCCCCTCGTGCTCGAGCGCGGTCACGAGGCGCTCGACTCCGGCGCCGAAGCCGATCCCCGGGGTCGGCGGGCCGCCGATCTCCTCGACCAGGTAGTCGTAGCGGCCGCCCGCGCAGATCGCAGACTGCGCGCCCTCCTCCGGCCCGACGAACTCGAAGGTCGTGCGCGTGTAGTAGTCGAGGCCGCGCACGAGCGCAGGATCGAGCACGTACGGCACGCCGTATGCGTCCAGGTAACGCCGGACCTCCGCGAAGTGCTCGCGGCACTCGTCGCAGAGCGACTCGCCGATCTTCGGCGCGTCCGCCAGCGCGGCGCGGACGTCCGGCGACTTGACGTCGAACACGCGCAGCGGGCTCGTCGCGCGCTTCTGCTTCGCGTCGTCGTCGAGCGCGTCGGCGTTGGCGTCGAGCCACGCCTCCAGCTGCTCGACGTAGGCGGGCCGGCATGCACGGTCGCCGATCGAGTTCAGCTGCAGCTCCCACTCCGTCACGCCGAGGCGGGCGAGGACGTCGCGGTAGAGCTGGATCACCTCGGCGTCCACCGCCGGGTCGTCCGAGCCGATCGCCTCCACGGACTGCTGCCAGTGCTCGCGGTAGCGGCCCTTCTGCGGCGCGGCGTAGCGATACATCGTCGCCTGGGTGTAGAGCTTTACGGGCTGCGGCTCTCGCTGCATCCCATGCTCGAGGTACGCGCGGCAGATCGGCGCCGTTCCCTCCGGCCGCAGCGCCAGCGTGCGGCCGCTGCGATCCTCGAACGAGTACAGCTCCTTCTGCACGACGTCGGAGCCGTGACCGGACGTGCGCAGGAACAGGTCCGCGTCCTCGAAGACCGGCGTCTGGATGCGTCGGTAGCCGTAGACCTCCGCGACCTCGGCGAGCGTGGCCGTCGCGAGCTGCCAGAGCGGCTGCTCCGAGGGGACGACGTCGTGCGTGCCGCGCGGCGCCTGGAACTTCACTGCGGCGCTGCGCGAAGCTCGGTCAGGAACGGGTTGTGCTCGAGCTCGGCCCCGAGTGTCGTCGCCGGGCCGTGCCCGGAGTACACGACGGTCTCCGGCGGGTAGCGCTCGGCGAGCTTGCGGATCGAGTCGAGCAGGGTCTCCCAGTCTCCGCCCGGCAGGTCGACGCGGCCGACGCCGCCCGCGAAGAGGACGTCACCGGAGAAGAGGCTGCCGTCGGCGTAGTAGGAGAGGTGCCCCGGAGCGTGGCCCGGCACGTCGAGGACCTCGAACGAGGTGCCCGCGAGCTGAAGCGTCTCCCCGCCGGTCACCTGCCGCGCGTCGGCGTACCCGCGGACGGTCGCCCCCGGCGGAGTGAGCGGGCTCTCGAGCGCGCCGACCGCGTCCGGCGACACGTAGACGGGGGTGCCCGTTCCCTCCGCGAGGTCGGCGACGCCGCCGAGGTGGTCCCAGTGCGTGTGCGTGAGCAGGATCGCCGCGCACGACGCGCCCATGCGCGCGAGCTCGAGCCGGAGCTGCGCCGCGTCCCCGCCGGGATCGACGACCACGGCTTCCGGCGCGCCACGCTCGCTGCGCACGACGTAGCAGTTCGTCCCGATCGGACCGAGCTGGTACGTGTCCACCGCGAGCGGCATCGGGCGTTTGAGTCTACTCCGGGCCGTTAGGATCGCCTTCGCCGTGCAGAGCTGGAACCTGCTCGAGATCGAGACGCCCGACGGCACGCGCTCGCCCGTGGTGCTCCACTCCTCTGACGGCGAGGCGCGCGCCGTCCTGATCGGTCTCAAGCCCGGTCAGGCGCTTCGCGACCACCAGGTGAAGGAGGCGGCGCTGATCGTCGTCGTCGACGGCGCGGTGCGCGTCGCCGCAGGCGCCGAGACCGTCGACGCGTCCCCCGGCACCGTCTTCCGCTTCGACCCGGACGAGCGGCACGCCCTCTCGACCGACTCGGGCGCGCGCCTGCTGCTCGTCCTCGCACCCTGGCCGGGGGAGGGCCACTACCGCGGCGCGATCCGGGCGGCTGAGGGTTAGCGCTTCGTCGGCTCGACGCCCGTGCGCTTCACGTAGCGCCGGTACATGAACGAGTCCATGAAGTAGCTGAAGGGCAGGAAGATCGCCAGCAGCCAGGCGGTCATCGCGATCTGCTGCGGCAGCGACGCGTCGCCGCTCGTGAACATGACCGTGAGGAACATCAACGGGGCGAAGATCAGCCCGCGCTTGGCGACCCGCCGCCAGGACGGAGGCTGGATCGCCGGCCGGCCGGCCGCCGCCGCGCGCGCATTCGGCTTGGCCCGGCCGTTTCGTGAAGCCGCCTGCTCGGCCTTCACCTCGTCGGCGTCGACCTCGAGCTCGTTCCCCTCGTCGTCGACGTAGACGTACTCGTAGTCGTGGCGGCGGTCCTTCGCCCGGCGGCGTCGCTGCTTGCGCGTCGGCACGGCACTAGCGTAGCTCGGCGTCGGTCCGCCGTCGTTCCCAGGCGACCTCGCCGTCCTTGACGACCACACCGACGACGTCCGCGCCGAGGTGGTACGCGAGGTAGCGCCAGTCCGGGGCGTCCAGGAGGGTGAGATCGGCAGCGAAGCCGGGCGCGATGCGTCCGATCCGGTCCGCCCGGCCGAGCACGTGCGCGGCGTTCACGGTGCACGCGGCCAGCGCCTCGGCGGGGGCGAGCCTCAGCTGGGTACACGCCAGGGCCGTGACGAGCGGGAGGCTCTCGCAGAACGCGCTGCCTGGGTTGAAATCGGTGGCGAGCGCGATCGGCGCGCCGGCGTCGACGAGGTCACGGGCCGGCGGCATCGGCCGGTCGAGCACGAGCGCGCTCGCCGGCAGCAGGACGCTCGTGACCTCGCTGCGCGCGAGCGCCTGCACGCCGGCGTCGCCCGTCGCCTCGAGGTGGTCGACGGACCGGGCGCCGAGCTCGATCGCGAGCGGTACCGCGCCCGCTTCGGTGAACTGGTCGCCGTGGAGGCGAAGCGCGAGGCCGGCGGCGCGGCACGCCTCGAGGTAGCGACGCGCCTGTGCCGCGTCGAATGCGCCTCGTTCCAGGAACACGTCGGCGGCCTCGGCGAGCCCGGCGGCTTCCGGCAGCACCTCGGCGAGCAGGAAGTCGACGTACGCCTCCGCCTCGTCGAACTCGGGCGGGACCGCGTGTGCGCCGAGCCACGTCGGGACTCCCGCCGGCCGCGGCGATCGCGCGAAGTGACGCGAGCTCGGTCTCGCGGTCGAGGCCGTATCCCGACTTCGCCTCGAAGGTCGTCGTGCCCGCGCGGAGCATCCAGCCCGCGTGCCTCCGCACGAGGCGGCGGAGCTCGGGCTCGCCGGCGGCGCGGGTCGCCCGCACGGTCGCGAGGATCCCGCCGCCGGCGGCCTGCAACTCCTCGTAGCCCGCCCCCGAGGCCCGGAGCGCGAACTCCTCGACCCGATCGCCCGCGAAGCACGCGTGCGTGTGGCAGTCGACGAGGCCCGGCACGGCGCAGAGCCCCCGTCCGTCGAGCTCGCGCACGTGGCCGTCGAGCGGACGAAGCTCCGCCATGCGGCCGACCGCCTCCACGACCGGGCCGTCGCAGAGCACGTAGGCGTCGTCGATCCACTCGACGTCGGCAAGCGCGCTGCCCCGCAGCGGTGCGCCTCGGCCGGCCGGTGTAACCAGCTGGTCGAGGTCGCGGATGAGCAGGCGCGGCGCCCCGCGGGCGCTCATCCGCCGGCGCCGCCCGGCAGCGGTGCCTCGAGGCCGTGCTCGCTCGCTGCCGCGGCGGCCTCGGGATACCCCGCGTCGAGGTGGCGCAGGACGCCGGTGCCGGGGTCGGTCGTCAGGACGCGCTCGAGACGCTCCGCCGCGTCATCCGTGCCGTCGGCGACCACGACCATGCCGGCGTGGATCGAGTTGCCGATCCCTACGCCGCCGCCGTGGTGGACGCTGACCCACGTCGCCCCCGCCGCGACGTTGACGAGCGCGTTCAGGATCGGCCAGTCCGCGATCGCGTCCGAGCCGTCGCGCATGGCCTCGGTCTCCCGGTACGGCGAGGCGACGGAGCCGGAGTCGAGGTGATCGCGTCCGATCACCACCGGTGCCCGGACGCGCCCGCTCCGGACGAGCTCGTTGATCGCGAGGCCGGCGCGGGCGCGGTCACCGAGCCCGAGCCAGCAGATCCGCGCGGGCAGCCCCTGGAACGCGACCCGCTCGGGAGCCAGCTCGAGCCAGCGCTGCAGGAGCGAGTCGCCGGGAAAGAGCTCGCGCAGCGCGTCGTCGATGGCCGCGATGTCGCCCCGCTCGCCGGACAGCGCGGCCCAACGGAACGGCCCAACCCCGCGGCAGAAGAGCGGCCGAATATAGGCCGGGACGAAGCCCGGGTATGAGAAGGCCTCCTCTACGCCGCCCTCATACGCCTCCCCGCGGAGATTGTTGCCATAATCGAAAACGTAGCCGCCGAGCCGGACGAACTCGAGCAGTCCGCGAACGTGTTGCACAATCGACACACGTGCGCGCCGCAGGTACTCGTCCGGGTCGGACACCCGGAGCTCCGCGGCCGCGTCGACGGACAGCCCACTCGGCACGTAGCCGGTCAACGGGTCGTGCGCCGCCGTCTGGTCCGTGACCAGGTCGAACTGCTCTCCTCGCCGCGCCAGCTCCGGAACGACGTCCGCCGCGTTCGCGAGCAGGCCGACGGAGAGCGGGCGCCGCTCACGTGCGGCCGCGCGCACGCGCGCGAGCGCGTCGTCGAGCGAGTCGGACGCCTCGTCGAGGTAGCGCGTCTCCAGCCGGCGCTCGATCCGCGCCGGATCGACCTCGACGCACAGGATCGACGCGCCCGCCATCGTCGCGGCGAGCGGCTGGGCCCCACCCATGCCGCCGAGCCCCGCGGTCAGGATCGTCCGGCCGGCGAGGTCGGGCGAGCCGAAGTGCACCTCCCCAGCGGCGGCGAACGTCTGGAAGGTCCCCTGGAGGATCCCCTGCGTCCCGATGTAGATCCACGATCCGGCCGTCATCTGACCGAACATCGTCAGCCCGAGGGCCTCGAGCCGGCGGAACTCGTCCCACGTTGCCCAGCGCGGGACGAGCAGCGAGTTCGCGATCAAGACGCGCGGCGCGCCCGGCTGCGTTCGCAGCACGCCGACCGGCTTCCCGCTCTGCACGAGCATCGTCTCGTCGTCACCCAGCCGAAGCAGCGTGCGGACTAGCGCCTTCAGCGCGTCGTGACTCCGCGCCGCACGGCCGGACCCGCCGTAGACGACGAGCTCCTCGGGGCGCTCGGCGACCTCGGGGTCGAGGTTGTTGAGCAGCATCCGCAGCGGAGCTTCCGTCGACCACGAACGCGCGTTCAGCTCGGTTCCGCGCGGCGCCCGGATCGAGCTCAGGTCGCCGCAGAGCGCCTCGACTGTCTCTTCGAGCGAGCGCGCGACCGCCATCAGGCCAGCTCGCCGACCTCGTTCTCGACCGCCGCGACCAGCGCGCCGCTGCGGATCGCCGCCGCGACGGTCTCGATCTCGCCGCCGAGCGAGCGGTCCTCACCGAGGCGCGGCGACAGCGTCCGCACGAACGCGCGCGTCGCGCGCACGCCGACGCCCGGCTCGAGCGGCGCGAGGAACTCCACGCCCTGCGCGCCGGCCAGCAATTCGATCGCGAGCGCGCTCTCGGCGTTCGCGAGCACCTGAAGCGCCTTCAGTCCGGCCGCGTTCCCCATCGAGACGTGGTCCTCCTGACCCGCGCTCGTCGGAATCGAGTCGACGCTCGCGGGATGCGCGAGCACCTTGTTCTCGCTGACGAGCGCCGCCGCCACGTACTGCGGGATCATGAACCCGGAGTTGAGCCCGCCGTCGACCGTCAGGAACGGCGGCAGCCCTTCGGAGAGGCTCGGGTTCACGAGCCGCTCGATCCGCCGCTCCGAGATGCTCGCCAGCTCGGCGACGGCGAGCGCGAGCACGTCGAGGGCGAACGCGACGGGCTGGCCGTGGAAGTTGCCGTTCGAGACGAGCTCATCCTCGTCGACGAGCACGAGCGGGTTGTCGGTCGCGGCGTTCACCTCGACGCCGATCGTGTACGCGACGTAGTCGAGGAGATCGCGACACGCACCGTGCACCTGCGGCGCGCACCGAAGCGAGTAGGCGTCCTGCACCTTGTCGCACCAGCGATGCGACTCGTTGATCGCGGAGTCCTCGATCAGGCGGAGGACGTTCGCCGCCGACGCGGCCTGCCCGCGCAACGGCCGCAGCTCCTGAATCGCCGGGCGGAAGCTCGACCGCGACCCCTGGAGCGCCTCGAGCGAGAGCGCACACGCGAGGTCGGCCGACGTCGCCAGCCGCCGCGCGCGCACGAGCCCGAGCGCCCCGATCGCGGTCATGAACTGCGTGCCGTTGATCAGCGACAACCCCTCCTTCGCCTGGAGCCGCACCGGCTCGAGCCCGACGCGCTCGAGCGCCACGGCGCCGGGCAGCAGCTCGCCGTCGAGCCACGCCTGCCCCTCGCCGACGAGCGGCAGCGCGAGATGCGCGAGCGGAGCGAGGTCGCCGCTCGCGCCGACCGACCCGCGGCTGGGGACGTTCGGGAGGACGCCGCGGTTGAGGCACTCGATCAGCAGCTCCACCGTCCCGATCCGCGCGCCGGAGTAGCCCTTCGCGAGCGCGTTCGCGCGCAAGAGCATCGCCGCGCGCACGACCTCGACCGGGTACGGCTCGCCGACTCCGCATGAGTGGCTGCGAAGCAGGCGCAGCTGCAGCTCCTCGGTCAGCTCCTCGGGGATCGTGGCGGAGACGAAGCGTCCGAAACCGGTGTTGACGCCGTACGTGTGCTCGCTCGAGCCGTGCACCGCGCGCTCGACGACCTCGCGTGCGGCCCGCATCCGCTCGCGCGCGGAGTCCGCAAGAGCGACGGGCGCCCCCTCGACCGCGACCTCCCACACGTGGTCGACGGTGACGTCCTCGCCGCTCAGCGCGTGACGCTGGAGCACCGGCCGAGTGTAGCCCTGTGACCGCCGGGGATAGAACGCAGTCATGGACGCGCCGGTACTGAACCGACCGCTCTGGCTCGACGGCGCGTCGACGGACTTCCCGCGGCTCTCCGGCACCGTCGACGTCGACGTCGCGGTCGTCGGCGCGGGCATCACCGGCGTCACCACCGCGCACCTGCTCAAGCAGGCTGGACGCACCGTCGCGCTGATCGAGTCTTCACGAGTCGGCTATGGAGCGACGGGCTACACGACCGCGAAGCTCACGGTCGGCCACAACCTCGTCTACCGCAACCTGGTCGACTCCTTCGACGAGGAGACCGCGGCTGCGTACGCACGCTCCAACCAGGAGGCGATCGATCGCGTGGCGAGCCTCGTCCACGAGCACGCGATCGAGTGCGACTTCGAGCGCGCGCCGAACTACGTCTACACCGAGGACTCACGCACCGTGCGCGAGCTCGAGCGCGAAGCCGACGCGGCCAGGCGCGCCGGCGTCGCCGCGGAGCTGACGACCGAGACCGACCTCCCCTACGACGTGCTCGCGGCAGTCCGCGTCGACGACCAGGCGCAGTTCCATCCCTGGAAGTACGTCTCGGCGCTCGCGAAGCTCGTCGACGGCGACGGCAGCCACGTCTTCGAGCTCACGCGCGCGACCGACGTCAGCAGCGCCAAGCCGTGCGTCGTCGAGACGAACAGCGGCACCGTGCGCGCTCGGCACGTCGTCGTCGCGACGCAGATGCCGTTCCTCGACCGCGGGCTCTTCTTCGCGCGGGCGCACCCGCAGAAGTCCTACGTGGTCGCGGCCTCCGTCGACGACGCGCCTCGCGGGATGTACATCAGCGCCGAACGGCCGACGCGGTCGATTCGCTCGGCGCCGGGAGCGAGCGGCGGCCGCGTCGTGATCGTCGGCGGCGAGGGCCACAAGCCCGGTGCGCACGTCGACACGCGAGAGCGGTACGCGGCACTCGAGCGCTTCCTAGACGATCGCTTCGGTGCGACCGCGGAATACCGCTGGTCGACGCACGACTACGTCCCGGTCGACCGCCTCCCGTACATCGGGCGCCTCCGGCGCGGCGACGAACGTATTCAGATCGCGACCGGCTTCGCAAAGTGGGGCATGACCAAGGGCACGCTCGCCGCCGCGATCATCTCGGACGCGCTGCTCGGCCGGCGCAACGAGTGGGCGGACCTCTACGACGCCGGCAGGGTCGACCTACGCCGTTCCGCAGCGAAGCTCGCGCGCGAGAACGCCGAGGTCGGCGTCCGCTTCTTCGGCGAGCGCGTTCGCTCGCGCGGCGGACGGGACGAGGCCGAGCGGCTCGCGCCGGGCGAGGGAGCTGTCGTCCGCATCGGCGCCGCGCAGTACGCGGTCCAGCGCGACGAGGCCGGCGATCTGCACGCGCTCTCCGCTCGCTGCCCGCACCTCGGCTGCATCGTCGGCTGGAACGCCGCCGACCGGGCGTGGGAGTGCCCGTGCCACGGCTCCCGCTTTGCCGCCGACGGCACGCTCGTCCAGGGGCCTGCGACCTCCGACCTCGAACGGGCCGAGCTACCCGAGTAGGCGCAGCTCGAGAACGCGCGACGCGTCGAAGCCCTCGATCCGCAGTGCCGAGCCGGCCGCGGCCGCGGCAGCGCCTGCCGGCATCAGCCCGACGAGCTCGGAGCCGACGACCTCGAGGCCGCGGGCCGCGGCCTCCTGCTCGATCCGGGCCACGATCTCGTGCAGCGCGGCGGCCTCCCAGTCCTCGACGTTCATGCTCACCTGGACGAACCCCGCCCGCGGCAGGTCGAGGCCGAGCGCGCGCACGCCGGGGAACCCTCCCCCACGCTCGCGCACGACGGCGGCGATCTCCTGGGCACCCGCGAGCTCGCCGCGCAGGTTGACGTTGAACGCGATCAGCGGGCGACGGGCACCGACGATCACACCGCCGGCGCGCTCGTCGAGCCGCGCAGGGCCGAAGTCGGGCGCCAGCTCACCCGCGTCGATCCGCCGCTGGAGCTCGGTAGGCCCGCCGCGCCGGAAGAACGCGGGGCCCCGTCCCGGGGCGAGATCGCCGTAGAGGAAGACCGGCAGCTCGACCTCCTCACCCAGGCGCCGGGCGAGCGTGAGCGCCGCCGCGCCGGCACGCTCTCGGTCCTCCGGACGGATCGGCACGACGGGGACGACGTCCGCGGCGCCGATGCGCGGATGCGCGCCCTCGTGCTCGCGCAGGTCGATCCGGTCGCGCGCGCACGCCACGCCGGCGACGAGGGCCTCGACGAGCGCCGCCTCGTCGCCGACGAGCGTGAAGACGGAGCGGTTGTGGTCGGCGTCCGCGTGGACGTCGAGCAGCTCGGCGTGCGCGGAGATCGCCGCGCCGAGCGCGTCGATCGTCCCGAGGTCGCGGCCCTCGGAGAAGTTCGGCACCGCCTCGAGCGGAAACGCCATCGCACGTACTCTCGCCGCGTTGACCCGGCGCCGCTCGTCCTACCGGTCGCTCGCGTCGCTTCAGCGCGACCTACGCGCGTGCCGCGCGTGCGTCGAGGCCGGCTACCCGCTCGAGTCGCTCCCGGTCTCGAACCCCCGCCTGGGCCAGCGCGCCTACATGTACGGCCAGGCGCCGGGCCCGAACGAGGGTGCCGAGCGCCGCCCGTGGCGCGGCCGCGCCGGCCAGACCCTCCGCGGCTGGCTCGGGATGGACGAGGACACCTTCTACTCCACCTTCTATTGCGCCTCGGTCACGCGCTGCTACCCGGGCCGGCACGCCGACCGGCAAGGGCGACCGCGTGCCGACGCCGCGGGAGCAGGAGCTCTGCCGGTTCTGGCGCGACTGGGAGCTGGAGCTGATCCGGCCGCACCTCGTCGTGCCGGTCGGTGGGCTCGCGATCGGCGCACTGCTCGGCAAGCGTGCGCTCGCCGACTGCATCGGGCAGCGCTTCGTGCTCGAAGACGAACGGGCGGCGGTCCCGCTCCCCCACCCCTCCGGCGTCTCGCTCTGGCTCAACTCGCCGGCGAACCGCGCGCTGGTCGCGCAGGCCGTCGAGCTGATTCACGCCGAGCTGGGTCGTTCCTCGGCGACGGCGTAGAGCCGCCACTCGCCCGGGATCCCCTTCAGCTCCGCCGTGCCGCGATCGTCGAACGAGATGCCCGACCCGGCGACCAGATCCTTGACCGTGCTCGAGACGAGCACCTCGTTCGCCCCCGCGAGCGCGGCGACGCGGGCGCCGAGCGAGACCGCGATGCCGGTCGCTTTGCCGTCGAGCAGCTCACACTCGCCCGCGTGGAGACCGGCTCGGATCTCGATCCCCAGCTCGCGCACGCTTTCGCGCACCGCGCACGCGCACCGGATCGCCCGCGCCGGCCCGTCGAACGTCGCGAAGAAGCCGTCGCCGGCCGTGTCGACCTCGCGACCGCGGAAGCGTGCCAGCTCCCGCCGCACACGCGAGTGGTGGTCGGCGAGCAGCTCACGCCAGCGCGAGTCGCCGAGCTCCGCAGACTTCGCAGTCGAGCCGACGATGTCAGTGAAGAGCACGGTCGCGAGCACCCGGTCCGGTTCCTCCGGCGGCGCGCTCAGCACCTCGTTCGCAAAGCGTTGCAGCTCGGCGACAAACGGCTCGATGTCGCCGACGGCAGCCATCGCATCACGGCCGGGAAGGAGGACGAGGCGGGCCGTCGGGATCCGCTCGGCCACGTAGCGCGCGCCCTCGAGGTGCGGCGTGAACCCCTCGCGGTTGACGACGAGCGTCGGCACTCGAACCGAGGAGAGGACGTGGCGCACGTCCGTCTGCCCCGCGACTCGCCAGAACGCGGCGGCGTCGCCGGGGCTGGTGCTGAGCCGGAGGACGCGCCCGAACTCCTCGCGCTCTTCCTGGGTGAGCGACGGGGCCAGGCGACGCAGGTGCTCGTGCCAGCGTGGTGGCTCGGCGACGCGCTTGATCTCGTCCTCGACCCAGCGCTCGTACTCCTCCGGAGTGGGCAACGACGGGAGGTCGGGTTTTCGTGTGTACGCGACCTGCGGGCCCCAGAGCACGAGCCCGTGCAGGCGTTCCGGGAACGTCGCCGCGAACAGGATCGTCAGGGGCGCCGTGTCGTGGATCCCCCAAAGGAAGGCGCGGTCGAGGCCGACTGCGTCCATGACCGCGCCGACGTCGTCCATTTGCACGTCGAACGGGGGCAGACCGCCCGCGCGGTCAGAGAGCCCCGTCCCGCGCTTGTCGAAGCGGACCACCCGCGCGACCTCGGCGAGCCGACGCGTCGCCGCAGCACGATGGCGGCTCTCCCACCAGAGCTCGACGTTCTGGAAACCGCCGGGCGCCCAGAGCAGGTCGATCGGCCCTTCGCCGACGACCTGGTAGGCGATGTACGCGTCGCCGCTTTGCGCGTACCGCGTCTCCGGTAGCTCCATAGGGCAAGGGTAGATTGGCTGGATGGCGGCGACTCCGCGCTATCGCACAACCTTCTTCCGCCTGCTCGGCTTCCTGCGGCCGTACAAGTGGTCGCTCGCCGTCTCGATCGTGCTGGCCGTCGGGACGCAGGCCGCCGCGATCGTCCTCGCGTACCTGACCGGCGACGCGCTCGCGCACGTGGTCGAGTCGAGCGACGAAGACGAGCTCTGGTTCCTCGTCGCAGCGGTGGTCGTCGTGGGCCTCACCCGCGCGCTGCTGATGGTCGGGCGCCGCCTGATCTCGGGCCGGCAGGCACTCGGGGTCGAGTTCGACCTCCGCAACCGGCTCTACGCGAAGCTGCTCCGGCTCTCGTTCCGCTTCTACGACAGCCACCAGACGGGCCAGCTGATGTCGCGGGCGACGGTCGACCTCCAGAGCGTGCGCTTCTTCCTCGGCTACGGCCTGATCTTCTTCTTCCAGCACGTACTGACGGTCGTCGGCGTCACCGTCGTCATGTTCGCGGTCGACTGGCGGCTCGCGCTCGTCTCCGCCGCGATCACCCCGGTCCTGATCGTGCTCGCGTACCGCTACTCGAGCGTCTCGCACCCGGTACTCCGCGACGTGCAGCAGAAGATGGGCGACCTGACGACTGTGGCCGAGGAGAACATCGTCGGCGTCCACGTCGTCAAGTCGTTCGCGCAGGAGGACAACGAGCAGGCCAAGTTCGCCCATCGCTCCGAGCGCGTCTTCGGGCGCAGCATGGACGCGAACCGACAGCGCGCGACCTACGTGCCGTTGCTCTCGTTCCTGCCGCTCGTCGCGCAGGCGGCCGTGATCCTTTTCGGCGGGCGCATGGTCGTCAACGGGACGCTGAGCCTGACCTCGTTCTTCTTCTTCAACGGCCTCGTGCTGATGCTCGTGATGCCGCTGCGGATGCTCGGGATGTGGATCGGCCAGGCGCAGCGCGCGACCGCGTCCGGCGAGCGGATCTTCGAGGTGATGGACGAGGTCGAGGACGTCGCCGACGCCCGGGACGCGCGGGCGCTGCCGTCGGGACCGGGCCGCGTCCGCTTCGAGAACGTCTCGTTCGCCTACGCCGAGGGGCGACCCGTGCTCGAGGAAATCGACCTCGAGCTCGAGCCTGGCAAGACAGTCGCGCTGATCGGCCACACCGGCTCGGGGAAGACGACGCTCGCCGGTCTCGTCCCCCGCTTCTACGACGTCACGTCGGGGAGGATCACCGTGGACGGCGCCGACGTGCGCGAGGTCACGCTCGCCTCGCTCCGCTGCGAGGTCGGCGTCGTGCTCCAGGACCCGTTCCTCTTCTCCGCGACGGTGCGCGAGAACATCGCGTTCGCGAAACCCGACGCGACGCAGGAGGAGGTCGAGCGTGCGGCCCGGCGCGCGCAGGCCGACGAGTTCGTCGCGGAGCTGCCGGACGGCTACGAGACGATGATCGGCGAGCGCGGGATCACGCTCTCGGGCGGGCAGCGGCAGCGGATCGCGATCGCGCGCGCGCTGATCCTCGAGCCGCGCGTCCTCGTTCTCGACGACGCGACCGCCAGCGTCGACGCGACGACCGAGGCGCGGATCCGCTCAGGCCTGCGCGAGGCGATGCGCGGGCGGACGACGATCATCATCGCGCACCGCCTTTCGACACTCGCACTGGCGGACGAGCTCGTGGTGCTCGACCACGGCAGGATCGCCGCGCGCGGCACGCACGACCAGCTGCTCGGGACGAGCCCCGTCTACCGGGAGATCTACGAGCACGGCCTGCTCGAGCGCGAGTTCGCGGAGCGGGTGGAGGCGCGCGCGTGAGAGTTTGGCAACCGGGCGGGCACCTCACCATGCAGAGGGGCGCGGACGTGCGCGACTGGTCGTGGCAGGCGACCGTTCGCCGGCTCCGCTTCCTCGCGCGCTACGCGAGCCGGTACCGCCTGCGCACGACACTCGCGATCGTCTCGCTCCTGCTCGCGACGGCGACGGCGCTGATCCCGCCGTTCCTGGCCAAGCTCGCGATCGACGACGGCGTGCGCGGCGGCGACCTGCCGCTGTTGACGCTGCTGGTCGCGCTGATGATCGCTGCGGGCCTGGCGAGCCTGCTGACGGGCTCGGCGCAGACGTACTTCACGGGCTGGACGGGCGAGCGGATCCTCGCCGACCTGCGCAACGACCTCTTCCGCCATCTCCAGCGGCTCTCGCTCGGCTACTACGAGCGGAACCGCGCCGGCGTCGTGATCAGCCGCCTGACCAACGACGTCGACGCGCTCGACCAGCTCGTCACGGAGGGCGTGACGACGCTCGTGCAGAGCAGCCTGACGCTGATCGGGACCGCGATCATCCTCTTCTTCCTCGACTGGAAGCTCGCGCTCGCGACGGTGACGGTGATCCCGCTGCTCGTGATCGCGACACGAATCTTCCGCACGCGCTCAGCGCGCGCATACACCCAGGTACGAGAGCGGCTCGGCCTCGTCACGGCGACGCTCGCCGAGGACATCGCCGGCATGCGCGTCGTCCAGGCGTTCGTCCGCGAACGGCGCAACCAGCGCCACTTCGAGGAAGTGAACGCGCACTACCGCGAGGCGAACCAGCAGACCGTCGTGCTCAACGGCCTCTACTTCCCCTTCGTCGACTTCCTCTCGGCGGCGGCGACCGCGATCGTGCTCGGCTACGGCGGCTACCTCGTCTTCGACGGGCAGACGACGCCGGGCACGCTGTTCGCGTTCACGCTCTACGTCGCGAACTTCTTCGACCCGGTCCAGCAGCTCTCGCAGCTCTACAACACGTTCCTCGCCGCGGTCGCGGCGCTCGACAAGATCACCGGCGTGCTCGACGAGGAGCCGGACGTGCGCGACCGCCCGGACGCGCGCGCGCTCCCGCCGATCGACGGGCACGTCCGCTTCGAGGGCGTGCGGTTCGGCTACGGCTCGGGGCCGGAGGTGCTGCACGGGATCGACCTCGACGTTCCGGCCGGGACGACGGTCGCGCTCGTCGGCCACACCGGTGCGGGCAAATCGACGATCGCGAAGCTGATCGCACGCTTCTACGAGCCCCGCGACGGGCGGATCACGATCGACGGGATCGACACGCGCGACGTGACGCAGGAGTCGCTCCGGCGCCAGCTCGGGATCGTCCCGCAGGAGGGCTTCCTCTTCGCCGGCACGGTCCGCGACAACATCGCCTTCGGCAAGCCCGACGCTGCGCCGCGAGCAGATCGTGGCCGCCGCGCAGACCGTGGGCGCGCACGACTTCGTGATGCGGCTCGAGGACGGCTACGAGACGAACCTGCAGGAGCGCGGCACGCGCCTGTCGCTCGGCCAGCGCCAGCTCGTCGCGTTCGCGCGCGCGCTGCTCGCCGACCCGCAGATCCTCGTCCTCGACGAGGCGACCTCGTCGGTCGACATCGGCACCGAGCGGCGGATCGAGCAGGCGCTGCGGCAGCTGCTCGCCGGCCGGACGGCGTTCATCATCGCCCACCGGCTCTCAACGATCCGCGACGCCGACCTGATCGTCGTGCTCGAGCACGGGCAGGTCGTCGAGCAGGGCACGCACGACGAGCTGATGGCCCTGCGCGGGCTCTACACGTCGCTGTACGGCGACTGGGCAGACGTGGCCTAGACGGTCGAACCTTGTTAGGCTCCCGCGCCGATGCAGGCAACGGTGGTCGTCCGCGAGGCGTGGGAGCTCTACAAGACGCACTGGAAGACGTTCGTCCCGCTGGCGCTGGTCGTCTTCCTGATCCTCGGCCTGATCACGCTCGTCCTCGGGTTCATCGCAGGCTGGCTCGGGCTGCTGATCGGCGGCCTCGCGAGCCTCGTGGGCTTCTTCTGGCTCCAGGGCGCATACGCGGAAGCGGTGCGCGACGTGCGAGACGGGCGCCAGGACCTCTCGATGGGCGACACGTTCCGTCGCGTACAACCGCGGCTGCCTGCGCTCATCATCGCCGGGATCATCGCCGGCATCGCCATCTTCATCGGCTTCCTGCTCCTGATCATCCCGGGCCTTTTCCTGCTCACGATCTGGTGCCTGATCGTGCCGGCGATCGTGATCGAGGGAAAGTCCGCCGGCGAGTCCTTCGGCCGCAGCCGTGAGCTCGTGCGCGGCAACGGCTGGAACGTCTTCGGCGTGATCATCATCACGATCGGGATCGCGATCGCCGCCGGGATCATCCTCGGGATCGCGACGTTCTGGCTCCCCGACGGGATCCAGAGCTTCGTGCAGAACGTGATCTCGAACACGGTCGTCGCGCCGTTCGTCGCGGTCGCGTGGAACCTCATGTACTGGGCGCTGTCGAAGCCGATCGAGGGCGTGGGCACACAGACGGTCGGCGCCGCACCGCCTCAGCCGCCGGCCCAGTACGAGCCGCCGCCGCCGGCCGAATAGCGTCCTTCAGTAGGGTCGCGGCGTGACCGACCTCGACCCCGAGACCGAGGAGCGAATCGAATCTCCGGCCTCGGACGAGGCCGAGCGCGAAGCGCGGCTGACACCCGCGGAAGCGGTCGCACTGATGCGCATCAACGTCCCCGCACGAGGGAACCGCAAGCTGCGCACGCTCGTCTCGCGGGTCAACGAAGACACGCAGCTCAAGGGCTGGTGGCACGTCGCGAACGTGAACGCGGTCGCGCGGCTCGAGATCAACGACCACTCCTGGGTGCACATCCAGATCGTCGCCAACATCGCGCTCAAGCTCCTGCGCCAGCTGACGAAGCACGGCGTCGAGCCGTCCTTCGTGCGCGACTACGGCATGAGCGAGGAGGACTCCGAGGTCGGCGTCATGCTCGGCGCGCTCCTGCACTGCATCGGGATGTCGGTGCACCGCGACGGCCACGAGGACTTCAGCCTCTTCCTCGCCGAGCCGAAGCTGCGCCAGCTGCTCGACGGTATCTACGACGAGCCCGAGCTGACGGTGATGTCGGTCGGAGGTGCTTCAGATGATCACGAGCCACCGCGAGTACGGGAAGCCGCTGACGCTCGAGGCCGGGATCGTGCGCGTCGCCGACGCGCTCGACATGGAGCAGGGCCGCTCGCGCATCCCGTTCGAGCGCGGCCGCGTCTCGATCCACTCGCTCTCGGCGGCCGCGATCGAGGACGTCGTGATCGAGGATGGCGAGCAGCGCCCGATCAGGATCGAGATCCTGATGAACAACTCGTCGGGGATCTTCCAGGTCGACGAGGTGCTGAAGGCGAAGCTCACGGGCTCGGGCCTCGAGCCGTACGTCGAAGTCGTCGCGCACATCGACACCGACGCCGAGAAGCGGCTCGTCCCCGTCTACCGCCTGGAGACGTGACGCTACAATGGCCGCCCCGTTGCGGGGTCGTCTAATGGTAGGACGCTCGGCTCTGGACCGAGTAGTCTAGGTTCGAATCCTAGCCCCGCAGCCTCGACAAAGCCCCGCTCAGGCGGGGTTTTCTGTTCTCGCTTCTTCCGCGCGCCGCCACAGCGCCTTCAGCGAGTTCGCGACCCGCTCGGGCTCGATCCGGTGCGGCGGGTCGAAGTGGTGGCGTTCGTCGAACACCTCGAGCTCGAAGTCCGGGAACACCGTGCTCAGACGCCTGGCGACCTCGCCGTACTGGTCCGGGTTGCTGAGCGCGCCGAGCGCCAGGTAGACCGGGCGATCGAAACGGCGAAGCGCCTCGCGATCGATCTCGCCTCCCTTGAACGCACGCTCGATCGCGCGGATCCCCGCCGGACGCCGCGCCATCCAGGGCGGCGGCTCACCGGACGGAGGCGGGGGCAGCGCGACCCCGGGCTTGAGTCCGAGCTGCACGAAGGCCGGCATGAGCTGTTCGTCGGGGAGCTCGCCGACCCGTTCGTGCTCGAGCCGGATCGCTCTCTCGGCCGGGCTTTGATCCCACGTTCCCGCCCACGGAGGTTCGAGCAGCGCAAGGCTCGCGAGTCTCGCCGGTCTCGCGGTTGCGAACGCAAGCGAGGCCGTAGCGCCGCCGGAGTACCCGACCAGATGGAACCGTTCCCAGCCGCGGGCGTCGGCCTCGCGCAGGACGCCCGCGACCTCGAGGTCGAGGCTGTAGTCGGCGGGCGGCTCCGGCGTCGCGTAGACCTCGAGGTCCTTCGCGAGCGCGTCGATGTCCGGCCCGAGCGCGTCGATCAGCGCGCCGTACGCCAGCTCTGCCGGGAGGACGATCCCCGGCAGCAGGATCACGGGAAACGCAGACGTACCTGCGAGCCTAGAGGGCGAGCTTCTGGCCTGCGGCGAGCGCGCGGGCGTCCGCCTCGCCGGCCGCGAGCTCGAGCACTGCCTTCGCGCCCTTGCGCCAGGCGGTGCGCCAGGGCTTCAACGCGCGCTCGACCCCGACGACGACGCCGTCGCCGTCGACGAAGACCGCGTCGATCGGAAAGCGCATGAAGAACGTGTGGATCGAGCCCGCGGGGCGAAGGTAGATCCCTTCGCCCCGCGGAAGCTCAGAGCGTCCGAGCAAACCACGCATGCGGGCCCACGGCGAGTCGGCGACGACACAGCGTTCGCAGACGACTCGCTCGTCGACCCGCACCGTGACCTGGGGACGCGACATTCGACTCCTAGAACCCCACGTGGATGTGGTCGTAGTGGTCGGCCATCGGGAACGACGGCCCGCCCATGCCGAGCAGCGAGATCAGCTGGCGAGGCTGGATCTCGACCGGCAGCATCAGGATCGAGCGCACTGCCTTCTCCGTGATGCTCCCCGGCTCCTGGTGGCCGGCGATCGGCGTCTTGCCGACCGACGCGATGTCGACGGCGTGGCCGAAGATGTGCGCCGAGACCACACCGGGCCGCGCGTACTTGCGGTGCCCGCTGAAGAGGCTCGACACGGTCACCTCTCCGAACGACTCGGCGAGGTACGAGATCACGACGACCGTGCGCACGTCGATGCGGTCGTGCTCGAGGTCGTCGCGGCCGGCGGCGTAGATCGTCGCCCGCTCGTCCTCGAGGAGCCGCTGCGTGAGCTTCGGCTTGGCGGCCTCGAGGCCCTTCACGAGCGCCTCCAGACCGACGGTGCGGTTGTAGTTCGCGAGCGCGACGGCGCGATCGGCGAAGCCGGTGCGACCGGAGAGCGCGAGCGCGGCATTCCACTCGCTGTCGGCCGCGCCGCGCTTGGCGAGACCGCCGGCGAGCGCGTTCAGCTCCTTGATCGTGGCCGGGACGCGATCGCGCGCGCCCTCCGCGCGGAGCACGCCGAGCACGAGCGCCCAGCTGACGCCGTTGACCGCCGAGATGCGCTGGAGGTTCTTCGCGAACTTCGGCGACAGTCGCTTCGCGGGCGGGGTCGGATCACCGAGCGAGCGGTTCAGCCAGATCGTCGGCTGGCCGCCCTCGGCCTCGACGGCCGGCGTCTTCCGCTCCTTCGCGCGACGGACGACCCAGTGCCTGCTCTCGCCCTTGGCGGGCTTCGTCGCCGGCGTCTCGGGCTCGAGCACGTACGGCTCGTCGGCGGCGGGCGCCTCCGCGCTCGCCTCCGGCGCCGCCGGTGCCTGCTCGGGAGCGGCCTCCGCGGACGTGGGCTCGCCGCTCTCGGCTTCCGCGGTCGCGGCGTCCATCGCCGCAGCCGCTGCTTCCGCGTCGAGCGTCTGTGACTCGGCCGCCTCCGGCGCAGCTTCGGGCTGCGCTGCGGCGGCCTCTTCCTGCGCAGCTTCGAACGCTTCCTCCTGCTCGACGGCGGCGCAGATGCTCTCGTCCTCGCCGGTCGTCTGCATCAGCGCGGCGCAGCGCGCGGGGTCGAGCGCCTTCGAGATCAGGTCGCCCGCGCCGGCCGTGAAGGTCGCGGCGGCGAAGAACACGACGACGAGCGCGAAGCTCGTCGCGAGCTTGGGAACGCGGACCGGGCGCCTTGCCTGCTTCGGCCCGTCCGACTCGTGCTCGGGCGGCGCCGGCTTCGGCGTCCACTCGTCATCTCCGCCCGACCACTCGTCCCAGCCCCGCCTCGGTCGGACCGCGCGCACGAGCGCGACTGCCCAGCCGAGGAGGGCGAAGAACACGAGCCGGACGAAGAGCTTCCGAAAACGGTGCTTTCCATCCATGGTGGTTCTCTCGCTCCCTCCGTTTGGGCGCAGAGGCGGCGCCTCTGACGCGGATCCACGACGTCATCCGTGGCCGCGAACGGACTTGCCTCCCTTATCGCTCGGAACGCAGGAGGCCCTAGTCCCTCACGTGGGGGATCGCGGGTCACGGGCGGCGCCGTTCCCTCCATCGAGGGGCGCCGTGCACGACGGCAGTTCCCGACAAGAGAGTCGAGCAAGGCGCGCGGCCGCGCCGTCAACGGACGGAGACACGTTCAGCATGAACCGCAGCGCCAAGCCTCGAATCCGCCTTCTTGCGACCTGCCGCGGAGGGAGGTGAACCCTTCATGACGTTCCGCACCTGGATCGACGCTCTTCGCACGCGCGAAGAGGGTCAGACGATGGCGGAGTACGGCGTCGTCCTCGGCGTGATCACGATCGCCGCCGTCGGCGCGTTCCTCGCCCTCGGCGGCCGCATCGACGACGCGATCAACGCCGTCGTCGCGCTGATGCCGTAGCACCCCCTGCGTACGAGGTGCCGTGGGGTGAGCTCGAGCTCACCCCACGTGCCACCTCCGCCTTCCCCCAGCCCGAGTGATCTGCGCTCCAACACCGCCGAAGTTCCCTCAAACGAGGGTCTGCGGGCCGTAGCCGGACTCCGACAAACGCACCAACGAGCCACAGGCGTTGCGGCCGCGCCGAGATCAAACAAGGGAGATCGAACCAGCGTGATCGCACTCTTTCAGCTCCACCTCCCACAACTCGGTGTGGCCCCTCCGCGCGCCGGTGCGCGCACCGAATGTTCGAAGGGAGGTGACCTGCACATGACGTTTCGCACCTGGATCGACGCTCTTCGCACGCGCGAGGAGGGTCAGACGATGGCGGAGTACGGCGTCGTCCTCGGCGTGATCACGATCGCCGCCGTCGGCGCGTTCCTCGCCCTGGGCGGCCGCGTCGACGACGCGATCAACGCCGTCGTCGCGCTGCTCCCGTAGCTCGACCGTTTCGCGGTGGGCCCTCTCGCGGGCGGGAGGGCCCACCGAACCACGACCCGCAACCCGAGGAACACATGCCGAGCCGCAACAACATCGAGATCAGAAGCGAGCGAGGTCAGACCATGACCGAGTTCGCGATCGTGCTGCCGATGCTGGCGATGCTCCTCTTCGCGATCATCCAGTTCGGGATCCTCTACAACAACTACGTCACGGTCACCGACGCTGCGCGCGCGGGCGCGCGCAAGGCGGCGGTCAGCCGGCACACGGATCCGAACGACGGGTGCGACACCGCCCGAACCTCCGCGGCGACGCTCGACCAGGCGCAGCTGAGCTGCTCGGTCTCGGTCGCAGGACCACTCGACCGGCCGGGCGCCGACGTCACGGTCCACGTCACCTACCCATATTCGATCGAGCTGCTGGGCGTCGCCGTCAAGTCGGGAACGCTCGTGGCCCGGACAACGGAGCGAATGGAATGAATCGTCTTCGCAGCGAACGCGGCCAAGCGTTGGTCCTGACGACGCTCTTCGTCGTCGCACTGCTCGGAATGGCGGCACTGGTCCTCGACCTCGGCACCTGGTTCCGCGCGCAGCGCGACATGCAGGCCGTCGCGGACTCCGCCGCCCTCGCGGGCGCCCAGGCGCTCCCCGAGAGCACGAGCGAGTCTTCGTCGCTCGCAGCTCAGTATGCGGCGAAGAACAGCGGCCCCTCACCGGGGGTCGCGTTCAGCTCCGGGGCCGGGACGTCCGCGGGGCGCCCCAACCGGATCACTGTCTCACTCGAGGAGCCGGCTCCGGGGTTCTTCGCGAAGGTCTTCGGCGTCAACACCGTGCAGATCCGGGCACGGGCGACCGCCCGCGCCGGCGTGATGGGGTCCGCGCGCTACGCGGCGCCGATCGCCGTCGACGAGAAGCACCCGCTGATCACCGGCGCCGGCTGCGGGAACCCGATGCCGTGCTTCAACCAGGCCACCGAGCTCGACCTCGAGAAGACCGGTCCCGGTGCGTTCCGCCTGATCAACATCGACGGCTCGCACGGCGGGACGAGCCCGGCAATCCTCGCCGACTGGCTGCTCAACGGCTACGACGGCGACATGCCGCTCAACTGGTACTTCTCCGACCCGGGCGCGAAGTTCAACTCGTCGAATGTCCAGGCCGCGCTCGAGGCGCGGATCGGGACGGAGATGCTGTTCCCCGTCTACTCCGACACACGGCGGAGCGGCGCGAACTTCGAATACGAGGTGATCGGCTGGATCGGTTTCGTGATCACCAGCTTCGAGGCCCGCGGCAGCTCCGGGAAGTTGTACGGCCACTTCACCCGAGTCGTGTGGGAGGGCCTCATCGCCGAGGCACCGAGCACCGACTTCGGCGTGCGCGTAATCGAGCTCATCGAATAGAGCCACGACAGAGGAGAGGAAACCTCAAGCAATGACATACCGCCTCAGAAACATCCTCCTCGCCGTCGTGCTCGCGGTTCTGGCTGCGTTCCTGACCGCGTTGTACGTGGCGAACTACCAAAACCGCGTCGACGCGGGACAGGAGAAGGTGAAGGTCTTCGTCGCCAAGAGCGACATCCCGCCGGGCACGTCGGCGGCCGACCTGCAGAACAAGGTCACCCAGAAGGAGATCTTGCGTCAGAACCTCGTCCCGATCGCCGTCTCGGACCTGGACGACGTGAAGGACCACACGACCTCGCAGTGGATCTACAGCGGGGAGCAGGTCTCGGCGCGCCGCTTCAACGAAGCGGGCCGGAGCGGCATCCATGCGCAGATCAAGGGCAACGAGCGCGCGATGGTGTTCAACGGCACCGAGCACCAACTGCTCGCCGGGATCGTCCGCACGGGCGACCACGTCGACGTCGTCGTCAGCCTCTGCCCGAAGAAGCCGTGCGCGAACATCGGGCGGATCCTGCTCCGCGACATCGAGGTGCTCCGCGCGCCCGCCACGGGCGACGCGGTCAGCTCGAAGATCGCGTCCGCAGGTTCCGACGGCGCGTACGCGATCGTCCTCAAGCTGACCGACTCGCAGTCGCACAAGTTCTACTTCGCGTCGGCCGGCAACGAGGACCACGAGTGGTGGCTGAACCTCCGCCCGCCCGCGGACGCGACGGACAGCCCCGAGAGCCTGACCACGTTCCCGTCGGCGGTTCGCGACGGTCTCCCCCGCAACCAGGCCGGGAACCTTGGAGGGAATCGATGAGCATCCGCGTCTACATCACCGGCTCCTGTGACGGGCTCGAAACGCTCCGTCACGCACTCGACGAGCACCCCGACCTCGACGTGGTCGGGTCGAGCGAGCACGTCGCGGAGGCAGCGCCGGCGCTGGCCGGCGGGCACCTCCAGTGCATCCTCCACGCCACCCGCTCGTCGAGCCTGCCCGAGCACGACCTCGCGCAGATCCGCGAGCACGCACAGACCCCGGTCGTGATCCTCGCCTCGGGCGAGGCCTCGACTCTGCTCGAGCAGGCGCTCGACGCCGACATCGCCGACGTCCTGCTCCTGCCCCAGCTCGCCGACAACGTCGTCTTCGCGATCCGCAAGGCGGCGCACGTCGGCCGGCGGCTCCAGGCCGAAGGCGGTCACGGTCGCCGAGGCCAGATCCTGACCGTGTTCTCGCCGAAGGGCGGGACCGGCAAGACCGTCACGGCGACGAACCTCGCTTGCTCGTTCGCGAAGAACGAGAAGAAGCGGGCGCTCCTGATCGACCTCGATCTCCAGTTCGGCGACGCCGCGATCATGCTCGGCGTCGAGCCGGAGAAGACGATCTACGACCTGGTCGTCGCGCCGGGCGAGCTCGACACCGAGAAGCTCGCCGGCTACACGACGCGCCACGCGTCGGGCCTCGACGTCCTCCCCGCGCCGCTGCGCCCGGAGGATGCCGAGCTCGTGACCGAGGTCAAGATCACCCGTCTGCTCGAGGTCGCGCGCGAGTCGTACGACGTGATCGTCGTCGACACCTCGCCGTTCTTCCACGGGCCGATGCTGGCCACGCTCGACCGGACGGACGAGCTGATCGTGCTCTGCGGGCTGGACGTGCCGACGCTGAAGAACGTCAAGCTCAGCCTGCACACGCTCGACCTGCTCTCGTTCCCGGCGAACAAGATCCGGTACGTCCTGAACCGGGCGAACTCGAAGGTCGGGATGAAGAAGTCGGAGGTCGAGCAGGCGCTCGGCGTCAAGATCGACTTCGAGGTCCCGAGCGATCGTGCCGTGCCCCTCGCCGTCAACCGCGGGCTCCCGACGGTGCTTGCCGACGGCGGCTGCGACTTCTCGCGCGCGGTGCGCGAGATGTCGAAGGGGCTCCTCCTCCCGAGCGAGCAGGCGAAGGCCAAGCGCCGCATGTTCGCTCTCGCGAGGTAGGACATGGGCCTCCACGACCGCATCGCGAAGCAGAACGGGCACGGCGAGGGCGGCTCCGTCACGGAGCTGCCCGCCACCGCAACCGAGAGCGGCGCCCCGCAGCCCGTCGAGCGCCCGGCGCACGATCCGTACGCCGAGCTGAAGACGCGCATCCACCACGCGGTGATCGCGAAGCTGGGGCCCGAGCTGTTCAAGCGGCGAGACGACCGAGGACCTCTCGGAGCGCGTTCTCCACGCCGTGACCGAGCAGCTCGCGCTCGACCGCACGCCGCTCACGCGCGAGGAGCGCCGCGAGATCGTCAAGCAGATCACCGACGACATCCTCGGCTACGGGCCGCTGGAGCCGCTGCTCCACGACGACTCCGTGACCGAGGTCATGGTCAACAACTACGACATGATCTTCGTCGAGCGCAGCGGCAAGATCGAGCGCGCGAACACGGGCTTCGTCGACAACGCGCACCTGCTGCGCATCATCGACAAGATCGTCTCGCAGGTCGGACGCCGGATCGACGAGGCCTCGCCGATGGTCGACGCGCGCCTCCCCGACGGAAGCCGCGTCAACGCGATCATCCCGCCGCTCTCGCTGCGCGGGCCGACGCTGACCATCCGGAAGTTCTCGCGCGACCCGTACACGATGGACGACCTGATCACGTTCGGCTCCCTGACGCCGAGGGCGGCGCAGTTCCTCGCCTCCTGCGTCAAGGGCAAGCTCAACGTGCTCATCTCAGGAGGTACCGGTACCGGTAAGACGACGATGCTGAACGCGATGTCGGCGTACGTTCCGTACGACGAGCGCATCGTCACGATCGAGGACGCGGCCGAGCTCCAGCTCCAGCAGGACCATGTGATCACGCTCGAGTCCCGTCCGCCGAACATCGAGGGCAGCGGCGAGATCCGCATCCGCGAGCTCGTCCGCAACGCCCTGCGCATGCGCCCCGACCGGATCATCGTCGGCGAGGTCCGCGGCCCGGAGACCCTGGACATGCTCCAGGCGATGAACACGGGCCACGAGGGCTCGCTGACGACGATCCACGCGAACTCCCCGCGCGACGCGCTGTCGAGGCTCGAGACGCTCGTCCTCACGGCCGGCGTCGAGCTTCCCGCACCGCGCGATCCGCGAGCAGATCGCGAGCGCGTTCGACCTGCTCGTGCAGATCTCGCGCCTCGTCGACGGCTCGCGTCGCGTCACCCACATCTCGGAAGTGCAGGGAATGGAGTCGGACGTGATCACCCTCCAGGAGACCTTCATCGCAAAGCCTCCCGACGACGAGGCGGCAGCAGCGGGCCAAGCCACGCGCCTGCTCCTCCCGCTCGGGTGCACCGGGCTGAAGCCCCACTTCCTGGAGAAGATGGCCGCGAACGGGGTCATCCTGCCCCCGAACTTCTTCGAGCAGGACAATCCACTCCGACCCGCCTTCGCGGCGGCTTCCTACGGGAGCTGACGATGAGGGCCGCCTCCCTCGTCGCCCTCGTGGCGCTCGCGTTCGCGGCGCCCGCAGCCGCGGCGGACTCGCTCAAGGTCGGCGCGCTCGACGCGTCCGACTATCCGACGATCCGCGCGTCCGTCGTGACGTCGACGCCCTCGCAGGTCGCTCCGACCGTGCGGGAGGACGGCAGCCCGGTCGTCGGCCTCCAGGTCGAGAACCTCGCACGGGCGAAGAGCATCGCGCTGGCGGTCGACCGGTCCCGTTCGATGGACGGCACGGCGCTCGCGGACGCGATCCGGGCCGCCCGCTCGTTCGTCGCCTCGAAGTCGCCGAACGACCGGATCATGCTGATCGGGTTCGGTCGCCAGGCGATCCGTCTGACCGACTTCTCCTCGTCGACGATCGACGTCGACGCGCAGCTCGCGGGTCTGGCGGTCGACGACGTCCAGGGAACGGCCCTCTACGACGCTGTCGCGCTCGGCTCGCGGGCGCTGGCGGCGGAGGCGAACGCCGGTCGCGTCCTGATCGTCCTGACCGACGGCGACGACGTCTCGAGCCGCACAACTCTCGGCAAGGCTGCGAACCAGGCGCGGCGCGCCGGCGCCGCGGTCTACGCGATCGGGATCGAGGGAGAGGGTTTCTCTCCCCAGGCGCTGTCGGAGCTCGCCCGCGTCACGGGCGGCGCGTACTTCCCCGCCGAGAACAGCTCGGCGGTCGCAGGCGCCTACGAATCGATCGCCGAGCAGCTTCGCCGGACGTGGCGCGTCACCTACCTGACTGCCGCGCGGCCGGGTGAGGAGATCGAGCTCGCCGCCGCAGTGCCCGGCGGAGCCTCGGGCAGCGCGACCGCCACGATGCCCGGCGACTCGTCCGACTCGATCGTCGAGCCGAGCAGCGGCTCGAAGCTCCTGCCGGCGTTCTTCTACGAGAACAACGTCGGGACGATGCTGCTCGCGCTGATCGTCGGCAGCTGCGTGATCCTCGCCGTTGGCCTCGTGCTCGCCACGCCCGGCGGGACGAGACTCAGGCGGCGCATCGAGCCGCACACCGCGGAGACGCGCAAGCGCCGCGGACGGCGGACGGGTCCGCGCGAGCGCTTCGCCGCCGCGTCGGGCGTGCTCTCCGCGACGGAGAAGTCGCTCTCGCACCTGAAGTACTGGCAGCGGCTGCACCGGCTGATCGAGCGCGCCGACCTGCCGCTGCGAACGGTCGAGCTCTTCTACATCTGCCTCGGCAGCGGCCTCCTCCTCGGTCTCGTCACGGCAGTAGCGGCCCTGCCGCCTCTGATCATCGTGCTCGCGATGGTGGCGGGTGCCTTCGGGCCGATCGGCTTCGCGTGGTTCAAGGCGAAGAAGCGCATGTCCGCGATCGAGGACCAGCTGCCCGACCTGCTGATCACGATCGCCGCCTCGCTGAAGGCCGGCCACAGCTTCCGCCAGGGCCTCCAGGCCGTCGTCGACGAAGGGCAGCCGCCCGCCGCCGACGAGTTCAAGCGCGTGCTCACGGAGACGAGCCTCGGGCGCCCGATGGACGACGCGCTCGCGGAGATGTCGGAGCGCATCGGGTCCAAGAACCTCTACTTCGTGATCACCGCCGTGACGATCCAGCGCCAGGTCGGCGGCTCGCTGGCCGGGATCTTCGACATGGTCGCCGACGCCGTGCGTCAGCGGCAGCAGTTCGCACGCAAGATCAAGGGACTGACCGCGATGGGCCGGATGTCCGCGTACGTCCTGATCGGCCTGCCCTTCTTCCTCGCGTTCATGTTCACCGCGATCAACCCGCAGTACATGGCTCCGCTCTGGGGCACGTCGGCCGGACACCAGATCGTCGGCGCCGGGCTCGTGATGATGCTCATCGGCAGCCTCATCCTCCGGAAAATCGTCTCGTTCAAGGGGTGACTGACTGATGCTCCTCGCACTCGCACTCTTCTGTCTCGGCGCTTCTGTCTTCCTCGCCAGCGAGGTCATCAGCATCGGCGCACGCCAGCGTGCGCTCGCACTGAAGCGGGCAACGCACTACTCGCGTCGGCAGGTCGCGACGGGCCCGGAGCGGCTCAAGTTCCGGGAGCGCGTGATCTTCCCCGCCGGCAACCGCCTCGCGAAGCTCGCGCTGCGGGCCAACCCTCGCGTCACGGTGGAATCGGTCCGCCTGAAGCTGATGACGGCCGGCCTCAGCCAGAGGATCACGCCGACGACGTTCCTGGCGGCCAAGGCGGCGTTCGCGATCGGCTTCGGGCTCCTCGGGCTCCTCGTCGGCACGTCGATCGGCTTCCTGGCGACGCTGATCTTCGCCGTCTCGTGGGGCTTCGGCGGCTTCGCCTTCCCGGGGATCTTCGTCTCGATGAAGGCGCGTGGCCGCCGCGATCAGATCCGGGCCGAGCTGCCCGACGCGCTCGACCTCCTCGCGGTCAGCGTGGAGGCCGGCCTCGGCTTCGACGGAGCGCTCGACAAGCTGACCGACCACACCGAAGGCGCGCTCGCGGAGGAGTTCGCGCTCACCCTCGGCGAGATGCGGATCGGCGAAAGCCGCCACGACGCGCTGAAGAAGCTCGCCGCCCGCGTGGACACGCCCGAGGTTGCCTCGTTCGCGCGAGCGATCATCCAGGCCGACCAGCTCGGCATCTCGCTCGGGCGCATCCTCAAGGTGCAGTCGGCGGACTCGCGCAACCGGCGGCAGATGGCGGCCGAGGAGAAGGCGATGAAGGCGCCGATCAAGATGCTCTTCCCGACGGTCGCGTTCATCTTCCCGGCGATGTTCCTCGTCGTCCTCGGGCCGGCCGTCCTGAGCCTGAAGGAGATCCTCTGATGCCGGAGTCGCACGAGACCGAGAAGGGGTTCGGCACCGGCCTCCGGCGCCAGCTGCAGAAGCGCCAGGACGTCGAAGGCGAGGAGCAGCAGCCTCCGCCCCAGATCGTCGCCGAGGATCTCCTCGCGGACACCGAGCCGCCGCACGAGGCGGTCTACGAGACGAACGGGACGGGCCCGGACCTCGACGTCGTCCGCACCGAGCTCGCATCCGCGCTCAGTCGCGAGCGGGATCTGCGCGCCGCGATGGCCGAGCAGGCCGCGATGCTCGAGCGCGAGCTGGCTGGGCCGCAGGGCCTGAACCTCCGCGCGGCCGAGCTCGACCAGCGGTCGGCGACGCTCGCCGCGCGCGAGAACGAGCTCGCCGCGCGCGAGCGGGCGGTCAGCGACCGCGGCGACTCGTTCGCCGAAGAGGAGCAGCGGATCGCCGCGCTGACGACGGAACTCGCGGAGAGCGAAGCGCGCCTCGCCGAGCGCGAGCGCCAGCTTCAGGCGAAGTTCCGCGAGCTCTCGAGCGTCGACCGCGAGCGGACGGAGGCGCAGACGCAGCTGGCCAAGCAGGAGGCTGCCCTGGCCCAGCGCGAGCGCGCGCTGGCGATGGCCGACAACGAGATTCAGGCTCGCGAGCAGGAGATGCTCTCCAAGGTCGAGGCGCACGAGGCGGCGCTCGCGGTGCGCGAGAAGGGCGCCGTCGAGCGTGAGGACGAGGTCGCGAAGCGCGAGTCGCAGCTGCTCGCGAAGCAGCGCGAGCTCGCGAAGGTCGACGGGCGCATGAACGCGCGCGAGGAGCTGATCGAGCAGCGCGAGGCCGAGGTGAAGACGCTCGCCGAGCAGCTGCAGGCCGTGGAACGTTCGCTCGACACCAAGCAGGCGTCGTTCGGTCAGCTCGACGAGACGACGAAGGCCCGAATCGAGAAGCTCGACGAACGCGAGTCGGAGCTCGCAGCCCGCGAGGCCGAGCTGCACCGCCAGCTGGCGACGCTCCGCCGCGTCGAGCGCGACGAGGGGCTCGCGGCCGAGCTCGAGTCGAAGCAGCAGGCGCTCCACGAGCGCGAGCGCGAGCTCGCCGCACGCGAGGCCGAGCTGCAGTCGAGCGACGCACTCTTCCAGTCACAGCGCGAGCGCCTGGAACGGCGCGAGCAGCGACTGCACGCCACCGAGCAGTCGCTCTCCGACCGGATCAGGGAGCTCGACGATCGAGAGGCTGAGGTCGAAGCGCGCGAAGCGCGCGTCGAGGCCGACCTCGAGCTCCGCGAAGACAAGCTCGAGAGGCGGGAGCTTCAAGTCGCGGAGCTCGAGGAACGGCTCGGTAAGAAGGAGACGCAGCTGGCGGCGTACGTGGGTCAGCTGCAGGGCCAGTTCGACAAGCGGGAGTCGGACTGGTGGGAGAAACAGCTCGGCCAGCCGCTGACCGAGAAGGTCTAGGCTGGCCACTCATACCCCGAGGGGGTATGATGGCCGCCGATGAACGAGCTCACCTACTCAGTCCCCGCGATGCACTGCGGGAACTGCACGGCCGCGGTCGAGCGCGAGGTCGCCCAGGTCGCCGGCGTCGAGAGCGTCGCGGCCGACCTCGAGTCGAAGCTGGTCGTCGTCCGGGGCACCGGCTTCGACGACGACGCGGTCCGCGCCGCGATCGCCGAAGCCGGCTACGAAGCCGCGTGAGCGCACCGGCGTCGATCACCCTCGAGATCGAGGGGATGACCTGCGCGGCGTGCGTCGGCCGCGTCGAGCGCAAGCTGAACCGGCTCGACGGCGTCGACGCGGCCGTCAACCTCGCGACCGAGTCGGCGCGCGTCCGCTACGACCCCGCGCACGTGAGGCTCGAGGAGCTGCTCGGCGCCGTCGAGGCGGCCGGCTACCGCGCCGCGCCGGCAGCCGGCGTCCGCGAGCGCGAGACGCGGCGGCCGGTCCGCCTGATTGTCGCCGCGCTGCTGTCTGCGCCGCTCGTCCTGCTGATGCTGCCACCACTCCAGTTCGACGGGTGGGAGTGGCTCGCCTTCGCGCTCGCGACGCCGGTCGTGCTCTGGGCGGGGTGGCCGTTCCACCGGGCCGCCGTCCTGAATGCGCGCCACGCCGCCGCGACGATGGACACGCTGATCTCGATCGGCACGCTCGCCGCGTGGGGCTGGTCGGTGGTGGCGCTCGCGTTCGACGCCGGCGAGACGTACTTCGAGGTCGGCGCGATCATCACGACGTTGATCCTGCTCGGGCGCTGGCTCGAGTCGAGTGCCCGGCGCCGGTCCGGTGCCGCGGTCCGGGCCTTGCTCGAGCTCGGCCCGAAAGAGGCGCGCGTGCTCCGCGACGGCGTCGAGGCCGTCGTCGACGTGGACGCACTCGCCGTCGGCGACCGCTTCGTCGTTCGCCCGGGCGAACGGATCGCGACCGACGGTGTCGTCGAGGAGGGCGAGTCGGCCGTCGACCAGTCGATGCTGACCGGTGAGCCCGTCCCGATCGAGGTCCGGCCGGGCGCCGACGTGGCCGGCGCGACCGTGAACACCTACGGGCGGCTGGTCGTCCGCGCGACCCGCGTCGGCTCCGAGACCGCGCTCGCGCAGATCGCCCGCCTGGTCGCGGAGGCGCAGGCCGGGAAGGCGGACGTGCAGCGCCTGGCCGACCGCGTGTCCGCCGTGTTCGTTCCCGTCGTGCTCGGGCTCGCGGCCGCCACGCTCGTCGGCTGGCTGCTCGTCGGCGGCGACGCACCCGCGGCGTTCGAGGCCGCGGTCGCCGTGCTGATCATCGCCTGCCCGTGCGCGCTCGGTCTCGCCACGCCGACCGCGCTGATGGTGGGCACCGGCCGCGGCGCGCAGCTCGGCGTCCTGATCAAGGGCCCCGAGGTCCTCGAGCAGACGCGGCGGATCTCGACGGTCGTGCTCGACAAGACCGGCACGGTGACCGAGGGCCGGATGGAGCTCGTGAACGGGCTGCCCGACGACGTCCTGCGGCTCGCCGGCGCCGTCGAGTCCGCGAGCGAGCATCCGGTCGCGCAGGCCGTTGCGCGCGCCGCCCGCGAGCGCTTCGGAGCGCTGCCGGACGTGCGCGAGTTCCGCAACGTCCCGGGCGAGGGCGTCGTCGGCACCGTGGAGGGCAGGCGCGTGACGATCGACCGCGCGGGCGTGGCCGTCGACGGCGTGCGCGCCGGCGAGCTCGTCGTCCAGGACACCGTCAAGCCGACGAGCCGCGAGGCGGTCGCGCAGCTCCGCGCGCTCGGGCTCGAGCCCGTGCTCCTCACCGGCGACGTCGAGACGACCGCGCGGCGAGTCGCCGACGAGGTCGGGATCGACCGCGTCGTCGCAGGCGTGCTGCCCGGCGGCAAGGCCGACGAGGTTCGGCGGCTCCAGGAGTCCGGCGAGGTCGTCGCCATGGTCGGCGACGGGATCAACGACGCGCCGGCACTCGCGCAGGCCGACCTCGGGATCGCGATCGGCACCGGCACCGACGTCGCGATCGAGGCGAGCGACCTCACGCTCGTCTCGGGCGACCTGCGTGCGGCGGCCGACGCGATCCGCCTCGCGCGGCGCACGCTCGCGACGATCAAGGGCAACCTCTTCTGGGCCTTCGCCTACAACGTCGCGGCGATTCCACTCGCGGTCGCGGGCCTGCTGAACCCGATCGTCGCGGCCGCGGCGATGGCGTTCTCGTCCCTCTTCGTCGTCACGAACTCGCTCAGGCTCCGGCGCTTCAGGAGCGCGCGCGCATGACCGAACACGGGTACGACAAGGACGCGCTCGGCCGGCGCCTGCGCAGGATCGAGGGCCAGGTACGCGGAATCGAGCGGATGGTCGAGGACGACCGCTACTGCATGGACGTGCTGACGCAGATCGCGGCCGTCTCGAAGGCGCTCGACGCGGTCGCGCTCGAGGTGCTCGACGACCACGTCCGCCACTGCGTCACCGGCGCGCTCGCGTCGGGCGACGAGGCCGCGGCCGCGCAGAAGAGCGAGGAGCTCCTCGCGGCGGTCCAGCGCTTCGCCCGTACTCGGTGAAAAAGCGGCGCTGCGCGCCTCGCTTTTCCACCGAGACGATCTCCGATACCCTCTGAGTAGGCGGCACCGGCAAAGCCGGTACCGCCGGCAAGAACGACGAAGCGTTCCCGACCGCGGCTACACTGAGCCCTCGCGGGGCCCATTCGTCTAGTGGCCTAGGACACCGCCCTCTCACGGCGGCGGCACGGGTTCGAATCCCGTATGGGCCTTTCCGGCACGCCTGACACCGCGGAGACCGCATGGTTACGCGAGACAGGCGTGTCAGGCATGCCGCGAATTAGCAAGCGGTGCAGACCCCGGTGGAACCTCGGGTCACGCCGCGAACGTTCTGCTTTCTATCGCTCGCGCCACGGTCGTTAGGAGGCTTGCCCCGGTTCCGGCAACGGGAGATCCTCGAACGCTCTCTTATCCGCGCGCGGGCGTGCGACGGTGCGTGCTTCGAGGTAGCCCGGCTGCGCCGCTAGTACGACGCGGGCGTGTCCTCTCCGGTGATCTCGGCGCGAAGGTCTCGAGCTAAGACGAGATGGGCGCCGATGACCCTCTGCATCGTCGGATCACCCTTTGGATTAGGTCGATGGGCCTGAAGCCTGTCGATGAGCACGTCTAACTGAGCAACCGCCGCTTGAGGCTGTCCAAGGTTCACGAGCGCGCGCGCTCGCGCAATCGTCCCCATCAAGCGGTACACGAGCGGCGAGTTGGGATAGTCCCTCAGCAGATGGTTTAGGGCGGTCACGGCCTGTCGCGGGTTTGTGTCCACGAGGTCGAGCCCGATGCCGTACAGCTCTCGTGCTTCCTCTTCCCGATCAGGTGCTACCTGCGTGCGGTGTGCTGCGAGTGCCCGGGCCAGACGCTCCGCCGCGTCGATGATCGCCTCACGTCGCGCGGCGGAGGCCGGTTCGGCTCGCCGCATGGCCGTCCAGTCGATCCAGTTTGATCGCCGAAGTGTCTCGACGACGTCGTCTGTTCGTTGGACTTGTGGATCGTCAAAGGCGTCGGAGCGGATGTAGTAGATCGGGAAGATCAGGTTCGCGCCCTGGAGTCCTCGCTTCTGGTTGAAGAGGTCGACTTCTCGCCGACACCACTGGCTGTTGAGGAAGCTCGGTGTGACCACGGGGATGAAGATGTCGGCGCGACTCACCTCAGCGGCAAGACGAGCTTCCCAACCCTCGCCCCACTCAATATCTTCGACGTCCAGGAAAAGCTCGAACGGCAGCCCAGTCTGGGCCTGAACCTCTCCGCTCAGATCATCGCGGAGTTGAGTAAGCAGGTCCCCGTCGCGTCGAGCATCGGCGCGCGCATAGCTCAGGAAAGCCGTATTTCGCTCCGGATGGGACAGTCAATCAGGATGCTAGCGACGCCCGGAGGAGCCTCTGAGTCAGGCCGTTCAATCGCTTTGGTGAGGGCGGGCTGGGCTGACCCCGAGAGTGTGTGTGAGGCCGCAGACCCACTTTGCCGAGCTAGGGGACTCGGAACCGCCCGGTCAGCAGTACGGGCAGATGATCCGACCCGGTTTCTGATGGGGCGTTGTCATGGCGTGGTGGGCCGGGTCCTTCCCGCGTGTTGCGAGCCGACGGCCGACGAGCAGATTGAAGGCACGCGCCTCGTTCGTTCCCAGAGCGTTCCGGATTCCCCTGAATCTGGCTATGCGGATGAGAGGACTTGAACCTCCACGGGGTTCTCAGCGGGGTGGAAGGCGATGTCGGCGAGTGGCGTCGCGTGGCTCTTCTCCATGCTCCGGTGCCCACTTCCGTTCAAGAGGAGGCACAGATGGCACCGAACCACGAGGGGTACAAGCTCAGCGTGGAGGGAATCAAAGGCCACGCCATGCTCTGCGTAGACCTGAAGAACATCAGGAACACGGCCAACCGAGATGCTGGGAAGAAGTACGAAGCGGGCAACATGCGCGGGCCAAAGCAGCGATGAAAATCGCCGCCTCGGCGGAGGCCGACGCTCGCACGTTCGGGTGTGAGTGGACGGCCTAGTTCGGAGGGACAACCCCGCACCGTGCGAGTTCCTCCAACCGCGGACGCGGAGCGCCGACAACAACGAGCTCGAGCGCGAGCGGCGCGGAGATGCGGCAGCGTGAAGGTGCGATACGTACACGCACGTCCTCTCGGACGGTGCCGAGCCCAACTATGCCGTGAGGTATGGGACGAGCTCGAGGCGTTCACGATGGCATTGAAGACGGCTTTGATCAGGTCAGCGACGAAGTTCGGAAGGTCGATCTCGCCCCCGACCTGACCCGCCGAGGCCGACCCCCACCCGCGAACGAGGAGACGCGAGCGGGTCCTCCCGTGAACTGCTGCTCGCGTGAGTGGCTGTATCGGGCGTTTAGGCGAGGGACACTACGATCGGGAATATCGGCAGTTGGGGAGTGAGCCTCGCGATCTTTACGCGCACCGTTTCGCCTGAAGTGACAATCCGTCCGTCGGCGGTTTCTAGTTGATATGGGCCAACAAGGCTGAGCGCAGGCTTCTTCCCGTGAAGCACGCCCAGGACGTGTGGGGCGAGTTCGACAGTCGCGCTCTCGCCCATGATGACTTTCACGGTGCCGTCCATGACGTCGCCGATCTTGTGCGCGTTCATGAAGGCATCGACCGGATCGACGGGCGGTACCTCCTGTTGTTGGGGGGAAGGCTGTTGTTGGGGGGAAGGCTTCTTCGCGCGCGGCTTCTTGGGGCGACTGGCCTGCTCGCGCGTCTTGAGCGAGGCGAGGAGTCGGCCAACGTCGTCGCGCCAGCGTGTGTTCGTCACCTCGACCGCTTGCCGGTAAACGAGAGGGGAGAGTGAGTTCGGGAGGTCATCCTCGTTCGGCATCTTGGCGCCGTCCACGAGCACAGGGACGACGGGCACCTTTCGCTCAAGCGCTGCCTCAAGCTCGAGGCGAACGTAATCGCCGGGGTTGTCCAGACGCCGCCCTCGCTGCCCGTCTCGGATCGTCACCCACTGCTTTCCGATCACCGCCAGAAAGACGTCGCACTTCGCGACCGCATCAGTGATTGCTTCGCGAAAGTCGTCGCCCGGCGCGATCGTGTCGATGTCCATGAAGATCTGGTCAGCGGTAAAGCCCGGATGCTCATCGACTCCCGCTGTCAGGGAGTCGTGGAGGCGACCGGCATGGATCGCGTTCGGCCCACGCCGATAGCTGAGGAAGATGTGAAAGCCCGCAGGCTGCTGACTTTGGCTCAAGCCGCCCCCGTTAGTCGGTCTTCGCGCTTCCAGTCTGAACGGCGACGAACCCCACTTCAACGCGCTTGGCGGTAGGTGTTGAAATCATCCTTGTGCAGTCGCTCGCTGCAGGAACAGCAAACGCGCTTTCGGAGGAGGGCGAGCAGGACAGCGGCGGGAGCCTCGGACTCCTGGTCGCCGTCCTCTTCATCGTCGGCTCCGCACTGTTGTTCGGAAAGGTGATACGCGGTGCCATGTGGGTCTGGGTTGCGGCAGCGGTAATCGCCTTCGCCGGCGAGAGCGCCAAGGGCAAGACCCGCCAACGCGACGAAGCAACCCGTCGGCAAACGGTACGGCTCTTGCATGCGCTACTGGCCGAGATCTAGGCGCGCGTCTCGAGGAACTGCCCCGAATTCCCGCTCTGCACAGCTAGCGCAGTACGCCGCCAACTGCGGCTCCTCATCCTCCCCAGGCTCATCAACCCGGTAGAGCCGCCACCCGGGAGCCTCATCGCCCGACACGGGTGGGCACTCCTGACAGAACAGCCGCACCCCGCGACGATACGAACCGAAGAAGGGACCAGAAAAGGCCCCAAAAGGCCAGTCCTCGCGCCCTGAACGAGCGGCCTGTGGGACTCACCGCTCGAGAGGGGCTGAAACGGCGCCCTCTCCGTGCCCCACAACCCGATTACGACACCCCTCCGAAGCGCCATTGCACGCGGCCTCGTTCCCCTTCACACTTGCTGAGAGGAAAGAGCACGCGGGGGGTGGGCTCTTGAGCGCGGATCCAGGCGAAGGCTTCAACGTTTTCCTCAGCTACCGACGCGAGGACGCCCGCGGCCATGCCCATCGCCTCTACGACCACCTCGTCGCGGAGATGGATGAACAAGAAGGCTTCGGGCCGCACCGGACGTTCATGGACGTCGATACGCTCGAACCAGGCGTCGACTTCCGTGAAGCGATCGCGGGCGCGGTCGGAAAGTGCGATGCATTCCTCGCCGTCATCGGCAGACGTTGGGTAGACGCGCAAGACGCTGACGGCAAACGACGACTCGAAAACCCGAGTGACTACGTACGACTCGAGATCGAGGCCGCGCTCGAGCGGCGAATTCCCGTCGTAGATGCCTCCCGAGACCGAGTTGCCCGCCTCGCTCTCGGGCCTCGCCTATCGGAACGCCGTTGAGCTCAGCGACACGCGATGACGGCACGACGTCGGCCGACTTGTCGTATGGCTCAAACCCGAGAACAGGAGAAGCAAGACCAGGCAGCCAGGCCCGCGAGCGCCGACGAGGTGCGGCGCGCCGCACTGCAAGCACTAGCCGACGCACGTGCCAAGCCGCGACACAACCCGCCCAGCGGCACGCAACTGTGCCGTCCGTTCAACCGCTGACGAAACGTGACCAGATCATCGCCCTCCTATTCGTCCTCGGGTTGGGAGCACTCGCCGGCCTCGGCTACCTCATCTACTACCTGATGAAAGTCACTGGAATCACGTAGCCGGCGCAAAAGCCCAACCAGTCGCACGACAAGTCGTACGTAGCTACTCGGATGCGCCCGTTTTTTGCCGCTTGTTAGTCGGCCGCCCTACCGTCTCAGGCACGAGGGAACAGGTCGCACGCACAAAAGGGAGAGAACGGGGGCTTGGCGGCTTTCCTTTAATCCGATGCGGCCAACGTGCGACCTTCCCTCTCGCGTGCGCATACGAGAGCGCGGGCGCCTAATGCGCGCAGGCGGGCGGGCGCGAAGGGTCGCCAGTCAGGCGATAGCGCCCTCGTTTCGCACCCTCCCTGAAATAGGCGAAGATTCGGTTGGTGGCGTCCGAGGATCAGGGGCCGGGTCGGGACGGTCAGGTAGCTGCGGAGGACGCTGGCGATCCGGACCATCCGCAGGCGTCTTCGGCCGGGAGGTTTCGGGCGTTCATCACCTCTGGCGCGGGCGTCTTGACGGCTGTCGCGAGCTTGGTTGGGGCTGTCGCGGCCACGACGGCGACCCTCGCGGAGACCGGGATCCTCGGGTCATCCAACTCGACGACGAACGGCGTGAGTGTGGCCGGGACATCGCAAATGGACTTGACGGGGCGGCTATACGACGCCGTCCCCTCTTATGTACGAGCTTATTGCGAACCGACGCAGAGGAGGCACTGGACGGGCGCGACGATCGCGAGTGTCTCTTGCTCGTCGCCCGAGGAGCGTGAGTTCGACACCGTGCGTTATTTCCTCTTTCGAGACGCAGCGGACATGGAGCGAGCTTTCGCGATCTACGTGGCCGACCACAGGGGTGCACGTGTTGACTGTGGGAAGGATGCGACGTCGAATCAGTCGTACGAGTTGCTGTGGGAGCGCGGACGGATCGCTTGCTTCGCGCATGATGGCACTCGGCAGGTAAGCGTGCGATGGACAGAGCCGTCGGAGAAGCTCATCGGATGGGCTTGGTCATGGCGCGACGACCTCGACCTTCCACGTCTGCTCACTGCGTGGAGGCGCCTCGCAGCTCCCTAGCTTCAATCGGGATGCCGAGCGCGAGTAGCGCGCGCGCCACGAGACTGCCGTCGTTGCAGCAGGGGCGGAGGCGCTTCACAATCGGACAGCAGACAGGCGATCACGGGGGCCACTTGAGCGCGGATCCGCAGCGGGCGTTTCACATCTTCCTCAGCTACCGGCGTGAGGGCAATGCAATCCACGCGGGTCGGCTCCACGACTTCCTCGTGCGCGGAGTCGCCGATGATCCTGGGTTTGCCGATGATCAGATTTTCATGGACATCGACACGATCGCGCCGGGCGACGACTTTCGCGAAGTGATCGCCGAAGCTGTCGCGAAGTGCGACGTCCTCTTGGCCGTGATCGGCAGGGAGTGGACGACGGTGAAAGACGAGAGAGGGCGTCGCCGACTCATCAATGCCGCGGACTTCGTCCGCCTTGAGGTCGAAGCGGCACTCAAGCGGGAAATCCCAGTGGTTCCGGTCCTCGTTGATGACGCCACGATGCCCAAAAAGTCAGAACTCCCGAAGTCAATCGCGGACCTGGCGTTCCGAAACGCGGTCGTGTTGAGTGACAGCCGGTGGCGCGACGACGTTGGCCGCCTGCTCACTTCACTCAAGAAGCGCGAGAAGGCAAAGGCAGCCGCTGTCACTAAGAGCGAGCCCGGCTCGCGGAAGCGAGCGACGGCTTCTTCCAAGTCAGGAACATCACGGCCCAAGCCAGCGAAAGACACGAGCGCAAGCAAGAAGAAGAGCTCTCCAACGAACAGAGCTCGGACGAGCGCGAGCAAGCCGCAAGCGCCAACGAAGCAGACGCCTGAGCGACAGTCTTATAAGCCGACCGATCAGCAACTGCCATCCCCGAGCTTTCAAGCACCGCGCAAGCCCGTCGTGTCACAGGTGTGGGCCGTTGGAAATGTCTTCGACGGGCGAGTCGAGGAGATCGGGGAAGGAGGAGCAAAGGTGCGTCTCAACAACCCGCCGGTCGTGAAGCCGACCTACGCAACCCTCCCCGGGGAACGCGTCCTGGGGCTCGCGGCGACTCCCACATTGAGGGTGGGCGATGTGTTGTTGAAACCTGGCGACGTCATACGCGTGAAGATCGAACAGAACCGTCAGGTCCTTTGGGGTGATCGGAAGAAGACCGTGTCGTTCATCAGGACGATGCCGCCGGGCACGAGTCTCGGACTCGCACCGCTGTAGTCGAACCGCGCCTATTGGAAGTACGCGATCGAGCGCGACGCCGTTCACAACCGTCGCGTCGTTCGCCCGCTCTAGGTTGGCCGCAGCCACCTGAAGCTGAAGAGCCCGGTTCGGACCGTCTGGTTCACGCCGTTCGTTGCGCTCGCGTGGAACTCCCCCGAGACCGAGGTGAGCTTCATGTCCGGCGGACAGTGCGCGATGAAGTCCGCACCGGGTCGATCGTTCGGGTGCTGACGACCGAGCGCGACGACGAGAGACGCGTACCGAGTGAACTTCGGCTGCGCGGTCGCCAGTGCCGGCTGAAGCCAACTCGCATGTTTCTGTTGGCCCAGCTCCTCGCCGACGCAATTGACTGTCGTTTCACCGACGATCCTCAGATCCGCAACCGCGCTCTCGTGGTCTTCGGCTCTGACCAGCAGCGTGATCGCCGGCAGGTTGTCGAGCGTGACCAATTGATTGCCGCTCGTCGGAGTGACCGTGACAAGCACGCCCTGCCCATCTCGCCGCGTGAAATGCGCGTCCATCGTCAGCGCGCTCGGTGGAGTTTCGTCGTTCGTCTGAACGACCTTTCCCGCATCAGGGTCGTCGCCGCAGGCGGCGACCGCGGACGAAGCAAGACAGACCGTGAGCGAGGACAGGAGCCGTCGTGATGTACGGGTGATGGCCATGCGAGTCCCTCCAAGTGGTTTCTGAGGCAACTCTGCGCAGCGCTGCTAACAAGCCACTCACGCCAGACGACGAATCCCCGCTACTCGATCCCTTATTGGATCCGCCCGAACAGCACGCCGGGGAACCGCGTGTGAGCCGAGCAAGATGCGGGTTAGCTGACCCCTCAGCCCCTTAAGCGGTCTCCCGCGAGGCGAATCAGTGAGTCGGGCGGGACCCCTTGTGTGTGAGTCGCGTGTGAGCGGCTCACGTGATGCTGCGGTCGAAAGGTCGTTCAGGAAGTGGAAGGAGCAGAAGATGGCTTACACATTTGAGGAAGCGCAGCAAGCGATTCAGGCCGCGGAGAAGCAACACCCCGGAAAGGTGGCGTACTCTCGGGGAACCGTCGTCATCACCCAGAACGACAGTCGAACCGCATGGGGTCGCGGCAACCTCTATCCCTACGCAAAGAACAAGCTCGGAAACCTTGGTCACGTTTCTGACCCGAACTTCATCTTTCTCATGAGGTTCAGCGACCGCAACTTGTTCGCGGGGAACGCGGACCTCGTAGGGCTGGACATCGTTAAGGTCTCGGCCGGCAACTACCGCGCCGACTTCGTCCTCTACTCATGGGGCGGAGTCAAGTACTCGGTGGACTTGAAGCCCGCAGGCCAGGCTGCCACGAAGCTAATGATCGGTTACGGGAACACGATCGGGTTTCTTCCCGCCGCCGCCGCCGCCTTGTACTCGGTCTCCATCCAAGACATCGTCGTAACGGAGAACGTACCCCTCTGACGATCTCGCGCGCGATCACGGCCGCCAACTTGATCAATGACACGCACAACGAGCTACAACCTCGCGCAACGAGCAGCCCGTCGGAAACCGCACGCTTCAGGCCGTAGGCGGCCTGAAGATGCTCCGCCCAGCTGAGCAACTCCCTCACCCGCCGGTCCGACACGTTCAACAGGTCCGCGATCGCGCAGGCCACCATTCCCGGCTCGATGCTCGACACCAACGTGGCTTCGCCGACCACGATGGATGTGAGCGCCGTGTGAGAAGCGACATTGACGATTCCCTCAAACGATTAGGAGGGACGATGTCAAACATCGAATTCGATAGGGAGCTTGTCCGAGCGCGCGGAGAACTCCTCGTGCGGCTCAGCGAACACGACCAGGCGTTCAACGAGGCTGGGGCAGCACTCCTCGAGGGAGACGGCGACAGACTCCGCTCTGCCCTCGAACTGATCCCGCTACCCGAACCTCTGACGTTCGACAAGGTCTGCATCACGGTTTGCCGTGAACTCACGTAGGCGGGCGGTGGCGACTGGGTCAAGCGCTGCGTCTGGACGGGCTCCGGCAAGCCGTTCAATGAAGCCGAGGTCCGTCAATCACTGGACGCTCAGAAAGGCGTTGGAACGATCAACGATGTTCTGTGGGCCACGATCGTCCAATTCCTTGAGGACAATGGCGCGATCCAATGCCGACTGATGTGGATACCGGATCAACCGCTCGCCGTCGTGTGTGAACGGATCTGCTTCGGAGGGAAGAGACCACTCCCGCCCCCGCGCTCGTAACAAGGTGACCGCCGCACTCACACGGATCACTCACTCCTACGAGCGACAGTGCTCAAGAGGGACCCCGCTCGCTCTCTTTTCGTTCGTGGGGGTGGGGTCGGCGTACCGCGGAGTCGGGAGCAGCACTCCGCGGTTCGGCGTCGAATACGCACGGATTGTGAATCCGCGTGTCCCTCGCAGACGCCGCAACGTGAGCCGTGTCGCAGGAGGTCGGAGTACGCCGGAAGAACGTGCAGAGCCGCGTGACATGTAAAGCGGCTTAGGCCGGCGGCGCGCTGGTCAACCTGTTCCTTTCAACCAACGGCAATGAGCTCAGGCACATCCCCTCGCGCGCGTGCACATACGCGTGGCCCCCCCGGTACCGCGACGCCGCATCGTTGCGAGGCGCTGCCTTCTTCTGGATCCGCTCACGGTCGAGCGAGCTGCTGTTCCCGTATGGGCCTTACAGGGCCGCATGGGCAGGGCGTCTTGCCCGACCATGCGGTCCATCCGCGTCATGCGGATGCTCTGGCTAGGCGCTGCGCAGGGTCTCGCCGAGCGTCAGGCCGACGAGGGACCACATCGCCACGTACGGGATCGCGTACGCGACCGACCCGAGCAGGATCCTGCGCTCGCCGACCGGTTCGCCACCGACGAAACGGGCGAGCGCGGCGATGAGGATCGGGTTCGCCACCGCCGCCGCGAACGCGTACCAGCGGTCGGAGCCACGCTGGATCCACGCCACCGGATGGCTCATCAACCGGCTTGCCCGCATCTGCTCGAGCGAGGTCTCGATCCGCTTGCCGTTTCCCGAGAACCAGTCGTCCCAGCGTCGGTCGACCCAGCTGCAGCAGCCGATGACCAGGAGGATGACGACGACGGTCGCGCCGACGTAGACGAGCGAGGGCCTGAACGCGGCTGCGAGCAGCGCGATCGGAGCGCCGAGAAAGATGCCGTCGAAGAACGCGAACGCCGCCACGATCGTCCCGACGACGCCGGCCGGCGCGCCGACACGCTGAGTGGAGCTCGGAGGAGGCACCCGCTCTGTATCGGCAGCAGCCGCGGGAACCTGAAAGAAACGACGGCCCCCGGAGCAACACTCCGGGGGCCGTCGGTGAGACGATTCAGCTCTGGCGTTACGAGTTGCTGAAGTTGATCGGCGAAGCTACCAGGGCGCTACTCGCCCCTCCTTCGAGGTCGATGTGGCCGGTCTGTGCCCCCGGGCCACACGCCGCCGGAGCGACGCGGCCGGGACGCTGAGCAGGAGGCTGCCTGCACCGCTCGCGTTGGTCGACACAATCTGGCCGAGACGTGACATGGTTGCCCGCCGGGCATGCGACGGCCCGCACCAGAGCTCGAACCCGTAATTCGTGTTCGCGTCAGCGCGACGCACCTGGACGTTGAGCTCGAGAGTGCCGTTCGCGCTTCTGCTTGACGACGACCCACCCGGTCTCGTTCCCTGTCACGTCGCTCAAGAACCGGATGGATGACGTTGCACTTGCACTGCCCACCGTGAGCGCCCCAATGGCGCACACGAGTGTTGCGACGACCATGAGTCGTCTCATCATTGTTGGTACTCCTCTCCCTCTCCCTGCGGCTTCGTAACGGCACGGAAAAGCCGCTACGAACGAAGGCCACTTCTACAGTGGGCTCGCGTTCGGTTTCAAGGCGCGGAGCCCGATCCTGTCCCTTCGGGGAGACTTTGCGCGAACGGAGCACTCGGAAGCCGCGCCGAAACCGGTACGGGGCTTCTTCTGCGTCCTGCTAGCCGCTCTTAGGAGTCGTGCACGACCTACTTACGGCTGAGCGTCGGCCCGTGCCGGCCGGCGGCCGACCGTGAAGTACAGGATCGTCCCGAGCACCGGGAAGATGATCACGATCAGGACCCACGCAGCCAGTTGGCCGCGGGTCAGCTCGGCCCGCCGTCGCACCATGTCGACGATTGCCACGATCCACGCGACGATCGCCACGGCGCCGAACCACCAGAGCCAGTCCACGCCGGCCAGCCTAACCCCTGGGGCACCCCGCAACTACCAAGCTCGCGCGCGACCGCTTCCCCGCACGTCCCGACGTCCGCGTGTCGATGCCCATCTCCATCGCCCCCGTGAGGGGCCGGTCGCCGGCCCCTCACCGTCTGCCCTCCGCTAGCGCGGGACGACTACGGCCCGCGCGTCCGGCTGGCGAACGTCGTCGGACGCGCCGACGAGCGACAGCGTCGCGGGATCGACGCCGACCGAGGCGAGCGAGCCGAAGGTCGGCGTGTTTCCGAGCGAGCGCCGGCCGGTGATGTGGCCGATCTTGCGGAGCTCCTCGATCTCCCCTCGGCAATCCGTGCTCGGCAGCGGGGCCGCGCACATCTGGTCGAACGTCGGCGCGCCCGCGCGGGCTGCGTAGTTCCACGCGAAGCTGCCGTCCGGCGTCGTGAGCCAGATCCGTGCCGCGTCGACCGCCTGCTGAAGCGGCAGCCTGTGGTCGATCAGGTCGACGACGACGTTCAGCACGAGGCTCGGGATGAACTCCGCGCCGTAGGTCCCGGTCGCGGCCAGGGGTTCGCCGTCCTTGACGATCACGGTCGGCGCCTGGCTTCCCATCGGCCGCTTGTTCGGGCCCGCGTTGTTCGCACCCGGGTCCGGCGGACTCTTGGGGTTCAGATTGAACAGCGACAAGCTGTTGTTGAGCACAAAGCCGTACGGCGCGACCATGATTCCGCTGCCAAAAGAATCGCGGAGCGTCGTCGTGAAGCTGACCACGTTCCCAAGCCGGTCGATCACCGAGAAGTGCGTCGTGTGCCCGTTCTCCTCGGCGTCGGCGGCAAGCTCGGCCGTCGCCGGGGCCGCTCCGAACGGATTACCAGGTGGCGCAGTGCCAGCCAGGCGCAGCGGGAACGGGTTGATCAGCGACACACGCTCGCGGAGATATGCGTCCGAGAGGAGCTGCTCCTCCGGAATCGCAGCTGCCGCGGGATCGCCGATCCAGAAATTCCGGTCGGCGACCGCGAGGCGCAGCGACTCGACCATGGCGTGGATTGTGTGCCGCGTCCCGAAGCCGTATCCGGAAGCGACGTCGCCGATTGGGAACTTCTGCTCGAGTAGCCCGAGCGTCTCGAGCAGGACGACTCCACCGCTCGTCGGCGGCGGCGCCGAGTGCACGTCGTAGCCCCGATACTCGAGACGGCTCGCCGGACGGACGTCGACGTTGTACGACGCAAGGTCGGCAAGGGTCATGCGACCCTCTCCGCCGGAAATCGCGTTCGCGCCGACCGCAGTCCGCTTCTGTGCTTCGACGACCGCCTCGGCGATCTCGCCCCGATAGAAGACGGACGCCCCCTGCGCGGCGATCAACCGGAACGTGTCGGCGAGATCGCGCTGGACCAGCATGTCTCCTCGCTGGAGCGGCGAGCCGTCTGGCCGGCGAAAGCGAGCGACGACTTCGGGCTGAAGCGTCGCCGTCCGCGATACCGCGGAGTCGCTCGCGAGGAACGCGCCGACCGGGACGCCGTTCTCTGCATGTTCGATTGCGGGCTCGAGCGCCTCGGCAAGCGGCATCGTTCCCCACCGGTCGAGCATCACCTCGACCGTCCTCAGCGTCCCCGGCACGCCGACGGAGTACCCGTTGAGGCCAACTCTCCCCTGTGTCTGTCCGGCGTACATCGTCGGCGTGGTCGCCGCGGGCGCCCGCTCACGCCCGACCAGGGCGTAGGTGCGTCCCTCTTCGGCGACGTGCACGACGACCTCGGAGCCGCCGCCGATCCCGGCGAGGCTCGGCTGCACGACGTTGAGCACGAACAACGCCGCAGCCGCGGCATCGAACGCGTTGCCACCGGAGCCTAGGATCGCTGCCGCCGCATCGGTCGCAAGAGGATGGTCGGTTGAGACCGCGCCGAGCTGCTCGTACTGGACGACGGTCTCAGCGCGGAGCACGTTCTGGCTCCCATCCTTGACGTGCGCCTGAACCTCGACCCGCTGCAGCAGTGCGAGCCGTGGCAGCCGCAAGGTGGCGACGCCGCCCGGCGCGGCAACGTCGAAGTGGTTCTGCGTGTCGGCCATGTCGCTTCCGCGCGACCAGATCTTGACTTGGAGTTTCTCGAGCCGATTCGGCGCCGGCGCGGTCGCGCTCGAGACCCTGACGTAGAGGTCGGTCGCTTGCGGCCTGACGAAGGCTTCGGCCGACAGCGAATAGACGGTGTTCGGCTCGGAGTCGTCGGTCCGCGAGCCGGCAGCGGCCGGGAACGCGACGACGACGGCGAGCACCAGGGCGAAGGCTTTGAGTACGGCACTCACGGGGACCCTCCTCGGTTGAGACATCCCGCAGAGCATCCGCAGCACCGCTCACACGGCGGTCACACAGTTATAGCGCCCGCGTTCTGCCGCGAGGCCTCTTCGCGTTTGCCGTTACCCGAGCTCGCGTGAGATCGCTTCTCGGAGATCCTCGACGTCGGCGGCGTCGATGCCGACCTCCATCGCCCAGGCTTCGATCACGATGCCGAGCAGGGCGAGCTCGGCGAGGTCGGGCGTCGCCGGCTCACCTCCGGCTGCGGCAGCCGCCAGCTTCTGGTCGAGCGACTCGGAGGCCTCGGTCTCGGCATGGTCCGGGGGCTCGGTGGCCCGGATGCGCCGGAGCAGCTCGTCCGCGCTCTCGTCGTCGAGTTCGTAGACCTCGTCGCCGACTCGGATCCCGATCACGCGAGCGCCACCCGTTCGCGCACCGTGCCCGCGCGCTGGTGCTTCGCGACGAGCCCGAGCTCGCCGCCGTTCGGCGCCTCGACAACCCACTCCAGCTTCGCGCGGTCCTTCGTCGCATCGTTCGTCGTCCACCAGAGCGTCGAGCGCTTGTGCACCCGGCCCTCGAGCTGTCCGGCCTTCGTGACGGGCTCGCCGGCGACGAGGCGCGCGCCGTCCGGAAGCTCGAGCGAGACCTCCAGCTCACGCACTGCCTTGCGCTCGAGTGCCTTGTCCGAGACGTTCGTCGGCAGCCAGCCGGTGTTCTCGAGCACGAGTTGCACACGCCAGACGCCGTCCCCCACGCGCTCGGCCTCGAGCGAGCGAGCCTCCAGCCGCGGCGAGATCAGGCAGTGGAAGAGCGCGAGCTCCGTGTGCGGCGCGACCTCGGCCTCGAGCTGGGCGAACGGGACGTTGTACCAGGCGTAGAAGAGATCCCAGCCGCCGATCTCGACGTCGCCGAGCTGGGGGTGCTCGTACGGACGCCAGTCGGCGTACCCCCCGTCGCCGAGCTTCTCCTTCGCCCAGCGGTACACCTTGAGCTCGTCCTCCGGTGTGTGGTCGCGCAGCCAGTCGATGTACCTGTAGTCCGTGATCCCGGCCTGGCGCTGCGGGCTCCAGAACTCCGTCGTCCACGAGAAGATGCCGCGCTGGTCGTAGAGGAAGTCGTGCGCCGAGCCCCGGATCGACGCCTTCGGGTCGTACGCGAAGTCGTGGAAGACCGAGATCGCCGGGTAGCCGGTCAGCTTCGTCGCGACGTCGCCGATCTGCTTGTAGACGCGCAGGTCGCCGGTCGGCAGGTGCTCGTCCGGGTACGAGGCGTACGGGCGCAGGTGCACGCCCGAGAACGTGTGGTACGCGATGTGGCCGCAGATGTTGGGCCGCGCGACCACGGCTTCGACCATCGCACGGATCTCGGGCTCCGAGGTCGGGAACGGCCCCGAGCCGCGCTGCTCGGCCTCGGGCCCCCACTCGCCGGGGAAGTTGCGGTTCAGGTCGAGCGACTCGGGCGGCTCGGGGACCTCGATCAGGACACCGTCGTAGTTCTTGATCGTGCCCTCGGGCAGGACGCGGTAGTACTCGCCGCCGCTCTCGTCGGGGTCGCGGCGCACGAGCAGGCCCGGCTCGTCCGGGTGCGGCTTCCAGTTACCGCTCGGGTCGCGCAGCCGCATCGTCAGGATCCGCCCGTCGCCGTCCACGTCCTCCCGGTGCAGCCCGTCCTCCGGCTCGGGCAGCGGGTAGGCCCGCACCGACGAGCGCACGTACCGCGGACGCTCGGCGAGCGCGAGCTCGGCGCCGTCCGGGTTGAGGCGCGGGATCACGTAGAACGCGCGCGTGTCGAGCGCGCGCGTCACCTGCTCGTCGGACCCATAGCCAGTCAGCAGCCGCTCGAGCAGGTGCAGCGCGGCGGTGCAGCCGGTCACCTCGATCGAGTGGATGTTCGCCTCGAGCAGGAACGCCGGTTTCTCGTCGTGCGGGCCGGTGTCGGTGTTCGTGACGGTCGCGAGCCAGATCTCGCGGCCCTCGTGCGACGTGCCGATCGACTCGACCGCGAACAACCGGGGGTGAGCCTCGGCCCACTCCTGCAGCGTCCGGGTCAGCTCGTCGTAGGTGTAGAAGCGGTCGTAGGCGACGGCGGTCAACCGCCGAGCTCCGCGACGAGCGGGCCGGTGTCGAACGGCTCGAAGCCGAGCCTGGCGGCGATCTCCTCGCTCGAGGGCCGCGTCCCCTCGCGGAAGAGCTCGCGCAGGTAGTCGCCCGTCTGCTCGCTGCACCACCAGTCTTCCCCGACCTCGCGGACGAGGTGGCTCCGCAGCTGCGCGCAGCGGATCCACGCCCGCAGGTAGTCGGCTGAGTAGAAGCCGGCGTCCATGTCGGAGAGGTGCGCGTCGGGCCGGTAGCGAACGCCCGTCGCCTCGGTCAGCCGGCGCGCGTACTCGTCGCCCCCGGCGCCGTCGGGAAAGTTCGACCAGAACTCGAGCTCGAACTGGAGCTTCGCGGTGTACCGGCGGAAGAGCAGCGCCTCGAGAAAGATCGGCGCCTCCGCGTTCTCCGGCGCGCCGAAGTAGCGCTCGTGCCAGCCGGGCTCGCGCGTGATCGCCTCGAGGATGTACGAGTAGATCTCGGTCAGCGCGTGGTCGCGCGAGATCTTCCGGAAGGTGTACGAGAGCGCGGGATCGCAGCCCGCGTAGTGGAGCGCGTGACCGGCCTCGTGCAGGAAGGCCTGGTAGTCGTGCAGGCCGCCCTGGGCGCGGGTGATCAGGTGCACGACCTTGGGCGGGTCGGAGGCGATCACGCACGCCCGCGGCGACTTCTGCGGGCGGTCTTCCAGGTCGAGCCTGATGTTCGAGTCGTTCTGGAGGTCAAAGCCGAGTCGGAGCAGCGTGTCCATGCAGACCTCGACCGAGCGCTCCTTCGTGTACGTCGACTCGAGCGGCGAGAGCCGCCGGATCCACGCGACGTGCGCGTGGGTCGGAATGTCGTCGCGCTCGGGACCGAGCAGGCGCTCGAACCAGCGCGCGCGCAGGTCGGTCCAGGAGTCGGTGACGCGATCGCTCGCAGCCGCGAGTGCACGCTCGAGCTCGCGCAGCGAGATCTGCTTCTCCTCCTCGTTCCGCGCGACCGGGTCGGCCTCGCCTGAGACCTCGGCCTCGAGCTCCTCGCCGACGCGGAGCAACTCGAGACGCTCGTCGTTGAACTCGGCCGAGCGGGAGGCCTGGAGCTCGCCGAGCCGGTCGCGCGCAGCGTAGTCGTCGAGCACGGCGAGCTTCGCCTGCGCTGCGCGCAGCGGCAGCTCCTCGCCCTCCCACTCGACGCGCGCCCCAAGGATCGCGTTCTCGAGCGCGTCCTCGCGCTCCGCGAGCTCCGCGGAGACGATGCCCGCCTCGCAGGTCTTGCGCAGCCGGTAGAGGCGCTCTCGTTCAACATCGGAAGCGATGTCCTCCTGCTCCTGCTCGCGCAGGGCGTCGACCTGCTCGCGCGAGAAGAGGCCCGCATAGCGCGCGACGATCGCGGCCTGCTCGGAGACCTCCTTCTCGCCGACCCGCACGGCGCGCCCTTCCTCGGAGCGCTCGTACAGGTAGCGCTGGAGCTCCGCCTCGTACTCGGCGGGCGACCTGACGGCGGCGACGCTCACACCGTCGAATCTACACGAGGAGTCTCGAGCACATCCCGCACCGTCGCGACGAGTCCCATCGGCTCGAACGGCTTCGCGATCACGCGGTCGGCGGACGACATGCGGCCGCTCGCGACGTCGACGCTACCGGTCAGCATGACGACGCGGACGTCGGCGTCGCGCGCGCGCAACTCGCGCAGCAGGTCGCGACCGTCCTGGCCCGCGATGTGCACGTCGAGCAGCACGAGATCGACCCGTTCCCGCTCGAGCACCCGGCGTGCCTCGGCGAGCGTGCCGGCCTCGACGACCTCGAGCCCGTCGAGCTCGAGGTTGATGCGGCACAGCAGCCGTAGTGAGGGCTCGTCGTCCACGACGAGCACGGTGGCCCCCGAGAGCATGGCCTGACGCTACCTGTGGAACGTATCCAGATCGCCCGCCCGCGCGTTTTACTTTTTGAAAGTGAGAAGAGACGCGGACCGAGACCATGCCCGCGAGCAGCTCAAGAGCTTGCCGCAGCCGACCGCGTCCTTCCGCCGGCGCGCGTGGCTGCAGTTCCAGCGCGCGCTCGACCCGCTCGCGCCGCCTAAGCGCTTCCGGATCGGGCGGCGCTGAGCCGCTCGAGCGTCTTTCGCTTGCCGAGCAGCTCGAGGCTCTCGAAGAGCCCAGGCGACACCTTCGAGCCCGTGACGGCGATGCGGATCGGCTGGAACGCGTCGCGCGGCTTCAACCCCAGCTCCTCCGCGAGCGTGCGCAGCGCGGGCTCGATCCGCTCCGCGGTGAACGGCTCGACCTGATCGAGCGCGCGCTCGGCCTCGGCCAGCACGCCCTCGTCCAGCTCCTGTCCGTCGAGTGAGACGTCCTGGAAGAGGAAGCCCGCGAACGCGGGGAAGTCGCTCAGCTTCTCGATCTTCTCCTGCACGATCGGCGCCGCCTTGCGCACGAGCTCGGCGTCCCACTCGTAACCCTGCTCGCCGAGGTAGAGGACGAGAGCGTGTGCGTACGCGTCCTCGGGCAGCGACCGCAGGTAGACCCCGTTCATCCAGTCGAGCTTCTCGTAGTCGAACGTCGCGGGGCTCGGCTGCACGCGGGCGAGGTCGAAGCGCTCGACAAGCTCGTCGCGACTCATGATCGTCGTTTCGCCGTCCGGGGCCCAGCCGAGCAGCGCGAGAAAGTTGACGAGCGTCGCGGGCAGGTAGCCGATCGTGCGGAACTCGTCGACGGTGACCGCGCCGTGCCGCTTCGAGAGCCGCTTCCCGTCGGTGCCGAACACCATCGGCACGTGCGCGTACGTCGGCGGCTCTGCGCCGAGGGCGCGGATCAGGTTGAGTTGCTTCGGCGTGTTCGACACGTGGTCGTCCCCGCGGATCACGTGCGTGATCTCGTCCCAGACGTCCTCCAGCGGCGAGGCGAAGTTGTACGTCGGCCGCCCGTCCGAGCGGAGGATGACCACGTCCTCGAGCTGCGCGTTCGGGAACTCGATCCGGCCGCGGACGACGTCGTCCCACGCAGTCGTCCCCTCGTCGGGCATGCGGAAGCGGATCGCGCCGTCGTCCTCGTACGCCTTGCCCTCGGCGACGAGCTGCTCGGCGACCCGGCGGCAGTCGTCGATCCGATCGAGCTGGAAGGTGTGCTCGCCGTCCCAGTCCAGCCCGAGCCAGCGGAGCGAGTCCTGGATCTGCTCGACGGCCTCGGCCACCTCACGGCTCGTGTCTGTGTTCTCGATCCGGAGCTTGAACTCGCCTCCGTGCTTGCGCGCGTAGAGCCAGTTGAAGAGCGCGGTGCGGACGTTGCCGATGTGGAGGAAGCCCGTCGGGCTCGGAGCCATCCGGACGCGCACAGCCATGCCAGTAGCGTAGGCGCGTGCGCGTCCTCACGCTCCGCGAGCTCAACCGGACGCTGCTGCTCCGTCAGCTCCTCCTCCGCCGCGCGCGTCTGACGCCGAGCCGCGCGATCGAGCGAGTCGGCGCGCTCCAGGCGCAGTGGGTGCCCTCGCCGTACGTCGCGCTCTGGTCGCGGGTCGAGGGCTTCACCCGCGAGCGGCTGATCCGAGCGCTCCGCCGTGAGCACGTCGTCAAGGCGGCGCTGATGCGTGGGACCCTCCACCTCGCGAGCGCGCGCGACTACCCGCTGTACGCCACGGCGCTGCGGAAGGAGATCGCGCCGTGGACGACCGGGCGCCCGGAGCCCGAGGCGGGCCTGGTGGCTGCGGTGGCTGCGTTCGTGCGCCGCGAGCCGCGCAGCCAGGCGGAGCTGTTCGCCTTCCTCGAGGAGCGGCGTGGGCCGGCCGACGAGGTCGAGAACCGCCGCGACCTCGCGTGGCTCCGCCACCTGATCCCGCTCGAGCCGCTGCCGAACACGGGCGAGTGGGGCTTCGTGCGGGGCGTGCGGCTGCGCGTGATGGACTTCACCCCGCCGCCGCCGGAGGACGCGCTCGCGCACCTGGTACGCCGCCACCTCGCCGCGTTCGGCCCCGCCACCCGTGCCGACCTCGCCGCCTGGAGCGGCCAGGCGCTGCGCGTGGTCGACCCTGCGCTCGAGCGGGTCCCCCTGCGCCGCTTCCACGACGAGAACGGACGCGAACTGCTCGACCTGCCGCGCGCGAAGCTCTGTGCGGCGCGCACGAAGGCTCCGGTCCGCTTCCTCTCGCGCTGGGACGAGCTCCTGATCGGCCATGCCGACCGGCGCCGCGTGCTCGCAGAGGAGCACGAGGCGCTCAAGCTCGTCCTCGCCGGCGAACAGACCTTCCTCGTCGACGGCTTCGTCGCCGGCACGTGGCAGCTCGAGCGTGGCCGCCTCGCAGTCGAACCGTTCGCGCCGATCCCGCGCAGCGCCCGGCGCGAGCTGGAGGACGAGGCGTCCCGGCTCGCGGCGTTCCTTCGCTAACGTCGCCGGAGGTGCGAGTGCTCACTCTGAAGGAGCTGAACCGTGCGACGCTCGCCCGCCAGCTGCTGCTCGAGCGCCGGCGAACGCCCGCCCTCCGCGTGGTCGAGCGGCTCGCCGGGATGCAGGCACAGTGGCCGCAGGCTCCGTACGTCGGGCTCTGGTCGCGCGTCGACGGCTTCCGGCGCGAGACGCTCGAACGAGCCGTCCGCCGCGGCGACGTGGTCAAGGTGTCGGTGATGCGCGGGACGCTGCACCTGCTGACGGCACGCGACTACGCGCTCTTCTGGTCGGCGCTCCGGGGACTGCGGACGTCGTCGGACGACGAGGCCGTCGCGCTCGGGACGAAGCTCGCGCCCGCACTGCGGCCCTTCTTCGCCGACGGCCCGCGATCGTCCCAGGAGGTGCTCGAGCACCTCGAGCTCGAATACGGCATCGACGACGAGCTCGTCCGGCGGCGGGCGTGGTGGGTGGCACGCACGAGCGCGCACGTCCTGCGCGCGCCCGAGACGGCGCTCTGGAACGCGCGGCCGCAGGCGCTCTTCGCGGCCGCCGCCGAGCCCGAGGCGATCGCGGCGACCGCCGCGCGGATCGAGCTCGTGCGGCGCTACCTCGCCGCGTTCGGGCCTGCGGCGCGCGCCGACCTCGCCGAATGGTCCGGCCTGCGCGTCTCCGACTTCGCCGAGGCGTTGGACGCCCTCGAGCCTCTGCGGCGCTTCCGCGACGAGCGCGGCCGCGAGCTGCTCGACCTCCCGCGAGCGCCGCTGCCGTCCGTGGACGTCCCCGCTCCGGTGCGCTTCCTGCCGAAGTGGGACAACGTTTTGCTCGCGTTCGCCGACCGCACGCGTGTGCTCCCCGAGGAGTACCGCAAGGCCGTGATCGCCAAGAACGGCGACGTCGCGCAGACGTTCCTCGTCGACGGTGTCGTCGCAGGGACGTGGAAAGTGCAGAACGGCAAGGTCGTGACCGAGCCCTTCGCGCCGGTCCCCCGCGCCGTTCGCCGCGAGCTCGCGGACGAGGCGGCCGCGCTCGCGGAGTTCGTGCGCTGATGCTGTTCGGCGCGCACTGCGGCGGCGGCGTCAAGAAAGCGCTCGACAAGGCGGCCGAGATCGGCGCAGAGGCGGTGCAGCTCTTCACGCAGAGCCCGCGCGCGTGGCGTGTACCGGAGCCGGACCCGGAGGTCCACGAGGCCTTCCGCACGCGCCGCGAGGAGCTTGGCCTCGTTGCCGCCTTCTGCCACGCGATCTACCTCGTCAACCTCGCGGCCCCCAAAGACGAGGTCTACGAGAAGAGCGTCTCGACGATGCGGAGCACGATGGAGACCGCCTGCGCGATCGAAGCCGACGGCGTCGTCTTCCACGTCGGCTCGCACCTCGGCGCGGGCTTCGAGCAAGGGCTCGAGCGCGCGCTGCCGGCGCTCGAGCAGGTGCTCGAGCTCTGCTCGGAGCGGACGTGGCTGCTGATGGAGAATTCGGCCGGCGCCGGCGGCACGATCGGGCGCTCGCTCGAGGAGCTCGCGACGCTGTACGAGCGCCTCGGCCGCCACCCGCGGCTCGGCGTCTGCCTCGACTCGTGCCACCTCTACGTGTCGGGCGTGGACGTGACCGACAGCAGCGTGGTCGACGCGGTCGTCACGGAGCTCGACGGCGCGATCGGGCTCGACCGGCTGCGCTGCCTGCACGTCAACGACGCGAAGACGGCGCTGGGCTCGAACAGCGACCGGCACGAGAACATCCTCGAGGGCTCGCTGGGCGAAGGGCTCGGCGCGTTCCTCGCCCACCCGAAGCTGCAGGGCCTGCCCGCAATCCTCGAGGTTCCGGGCGCGGACGACCGCGGCCCGAACGCGGACGAGCTCCGCAAAACGCGCGAGCTCCATGCGCGCGCGACGCAAACGACGAAGCGCGCCCGTCGTCGTACTCGTTGATGCGGATGCTTGCGCTCGCGGCGATCGCACTCCTTGCGGCGGCGCCCGCAGCGGAACGCCCGTCCCGCGAGCGGCTCTCGGCGGACCTTCGACGCACGGTGACGCCGAGCGGGATCCGCGCGCATCTCGTTGCGCTCGAGCGAATCGCCGACGAGAACGGCGGCAACCGCGCCGCCGCGACGGCCGGCTACGTCGCCTCGGTCCGGTACGTCCGCCGAGTCCTCACCCGCGCGGGGTACCGGGTGCGAACGCCGGGCTTCGCCTACCTGCGCTTCACCGAAGAGCTCGAACGTGCTCGGCAGCTGTCGCCGGTCGAGCGTCCGTTCGCCGTCGACGCGTTCGAGTACTCGCCCTCCACGCCGGGGGGCGGCGTGCGAGGCACCGTCGCCGCGACGGGAGACGGCTGCCAGGCGTCCGATTTCACGGAGGCTCGCGGCCGCATCGCGCTCATCCGCCGCGGAACGTGCTACTTCGCCGTCAAGGCGCGGAACGCTGCGAGCGCGGGTGCCGTCGCGGCGATCATCGCCAACAACGAGGACGGGGCGCTCGAGGGGACGCTCGGCGCGCGCGGCGCGATTCCGACCGTCTCAGTGACGCGGGCAGACGGCGACCAGCTGGCGGCCGGCGGCGTCACGGTCACGCTGGAGGTCAGAACGCGCACCGTGCGCACGACGACGCAGAACATCGTCGCCGAGCCCCTGGCGGCGCGGGGGCGCCGTGTCCTCCTCGCCGGCGCCCACCTCGACTCGGTCGTCGCGGGCGCCGGGATCAACGACAACGCCACCGGTGTCGCAGCGCTGCTCGAGATCGCGCGGGCGCTGAGGCGCTTCGATCCGCGCCATCGGGTCGTGTTCGCGTTCTGGGGAGCGGAAGAGTCCGGGCTGTGGGGATCCCGGGCGTACGTCCGCAGCCGGACGAACGTGAGACGCGCCATCGGCTACCTCAACTTCGACATGCTCGGCACCGGCGAGACGCTGGGCATCTACCGTGGGCCGTTCGCCGCGACGTTCGAGCGCTACTTCGCGCAGCGAGGGCTCGAGTCCAGGACGCTCGACCTCGGCGGCCGCTCCGACCACGCCCCGTTCGCGGCCTCCGGCGTCCCCGTCGGCGGGCTCTTCAGCGGCACGGACACTTGCTACCACCGCCGCTGCGACCGGGTCGCGAACGTGAACCAGGGCGGGCTGCACGAGCTCGCCGACGCTGCGGCCCACGGGGTCGCGCTGCTCGCGCCTCGCTAGCCGGAGATCCGAGCGAAGATCCGGAAGTTCGGCTGCCCGTCGGGGAGCTCGCGGAACTCCGGGTTCACGCAGCCGAGCGAGCCGCCGCGGCTTTCGTACGTGCTCTCGATCTCCGTCTCGCACATCGGCAGCGGCCGCCGGACCGCGCGCACGGCTCCGAACCCGCCCTTGCGCTCGGCCGCCTCGAGCAGGTCGAGGTCGATCTCGACCGCGTACACCTTCTGCATGCAGCCGACGTACGTGCGCCCGTGGGCCTCGTAGGCGTAGACGAAGGGGCAGGCCTTGGCGATGCAGGCGGCGGGAAAGACGACCTTCTCGCAGTGGACCTCGCAGCGGCGGCACTCGACCTCGTCCTGAGGTCTGAGGGGCAGGGTGCCGGCCGCCGGCGCCAGTGGTTCCATGGAGAGAATTGTCGGCACGAGTCGCGTGCTGCGCAAGACTTGACAAGTCGACTTTGCGGGAGTAGGCGAGCGTGAGTCTTCACTCACGTTTCGCGCAAGGCGCAGATCCGCGGGAGCGGATCCGCGCCGCGCGAGGATCCCTGAAGCGCGGCCGCTTCGCGCCCGCGGTCGAAGCGACGCCCCTCAGTCACCGTTCAGGCGCTTGACGACGTTGAGCACGTCCATCTGCGTGAACGCCTGGAAGTCCGGCTCACCGCCGTCGGCGTGCTCGTCCGCGCGGAACCAGAGCGCCTGGACGGTCGTCATCCCGAGCTCCGCCGCACCGCGCACGTCCTCGTAGAGGCGATCGCCGACGAAGAGCGCCGCGCTCGGCTCGACCTCCAGCGCCCCCAGGGCCCGAAGGAAGATCTCCGGGTCGGGCTTCCGACGTCCGAGCTCCGACGAGAAGACCGCGAAGTCGATGCGCTCGGCGACGCCGGTGTCGGCAAGGTCGCGGTGCATGAGCCCGGGCGGGTCGAACGCGTTCGAGACGAGCCCCAGCTTGAGGCCCCGCCTGCGGAGCGACTCGAGCAGCGCGTGCGTCGTCGAGCCGAGCCGGCGCGCCGGCGCCCAGGCGGCGTGCTCGGCCTCGAGGAAGCGCTCGAGCTCATCGTCGCCGACCTCGATCCCGAAGTCGCCGAGGAGGCTGCGGACGAGGCCCGGGTACTCGATCTCCTCGATCGTCCCGGGCGCGAAGAAGAGCGGCAGGTAGCGGTCGCGGAAGTGCTCGCTGATCGAGGCGTCCTCGTGCCCGATCGCCCGCAGGCCCTCGCGATGCCCCGCCTCGAGGAGCTCGTCGGCCCAGTCCCAGTGCATCAGGGTGTCGCCCCAGTCGAAGAGCACCGCTTGGATCACGGCGATTAACGTACTGCGCCATGGCGCGGCGCATCCTCGGGGCTTCGCTGGCGCTGGCGCCGATCACGATCGCGGTGCACTTCCTCGTCCACCCGGGGTCGACGACGGACTTCATCCTCGCCGCCGCGAGCCTGATCCCGCTCGCGTGGCTGATCGGCGAGGCGACCGAGCACGCCGCGCACCACACGGGCGCCGGAGTCGGGGGCTTCCTCAACGCCACCTTCGGGAACGCGCCAGAGCTGATCATCGCGCTCTTCGCCGTGTCGGACGGGCTGTTCGAGGTCGTGCGCGGATCGTTGACCGGAAGCGTGGTCGGGAACCTGCTCCTCGTCCTCGGCTTCTCACTGCTCTTCGGCGGGCGCGGCGCGCTCGACCGCTGGTCGACGTTCCTCTCCCTCGGCCTGATCTCGTTCGCCGTGCTGATGCTGCTGATCCCGGCGATCCCGAGCTGGGAGGGCGACCCCGAGCGAGACGAGCTCGCGCGCCTCTCGCTGATCCCGTCGGTCGTGCTGCTCGTGGCCTACATCGGCGCGACGTGGTACTCGCTGCGGCGCCACCGGCTGATGCACATCGCCGCCGAGCCAGAGCAGATGGAGGCGTGGTCGCTGAAGCTGTCGCTGCTCGTGCTCGGCATCGCGACGGTCGTCACCGCCGTGATCGCCGAGATCCTCGTCGGCTCGCTCGGCGAGTTTGCCGAGAACGTCGGCCTCTCTGAGTTCTTCGTCGCGGCGGTGATCGTCGCGATCGTCGGCAACGCGGCCGAGCACGGCGGCGCCGTCGTCGTCGCCGCCCGGGGCAAGATCCAGCTGGCCGCGGAGATCGCGCTCGCGTCGAGCGCGCAGGTCGCCGTCTTCCTGATCCCCGCGGTCGCGCTGCTCTCCTGGCTGATCGACCCGCTCGCGCTCTCCTTCCGGCCGGTCGAGATCGCCGTCCTCGCAGGCTCGGTGCTCGTGACCGCGGCGCTGCTCGCGGACGGCCAGTCGAGCCGCCTCAAGGGCGTTGTCCTGATCGTCGCCTACGTGGTTGCGGCAGCCGCGTTCTTCGTCGCCGGTGACAGGTAGGTTGAAGCCGTGGCCACGAACGGCGCTGTTGTCGACGCACGCGAGCTGACGCGCGTCTACGGTGAGGGTGAGACCGCCGTCCACGCGCTGCGCGGCGTGTCGGTCGCGATCGAGCGCGGCAAGCTGACCGCGGTGATGGGCCCGTCAGGGTCCGGCAAGTCGACCCTGATGCACATCCTGGCCGGGCTCGACAAGCCGACGACCGGGAACGTCGAGATCGCGGGCACCGAGATCACCGCCCTCGGCGACAACGACCTGACCAAGCTCCGCCGCGAGCACATCGGCTTCGTCTTCCAGTTCTTCAACCTGCTTCCGACCCTGACGGCGCGCGAGAACATCCTGCTTCCGCTCAAGCTCGCCGGCGAGAAGGCGGAGCCCGAGTGGTTCGACGGGGTCGTCGAGCAGGTCGGGCTGACCGACCGCCTGACCCATCGCCCCGCCGAGCTCTCGGGCGGACAGCAGCAGCGCGTCGCGATCGCGCGCGCGCTGATCTCCCGCCCGACGGTGCTCTTCGCCGACGAGCCGACCGGGAACCTCGACTCCGCGACCGGCGGCGAGATCCTCGAGCTCGTCCGGCGCTCGGTCGACGACGTCGGGCAGACCGTCGTGATGGTCACCCACGAGGCGCGGGCGGCGGGAATCGCCGACCGCGTGCTCTTCCTCGCCGACGGGGAGATCGTGCGCGAGGCCCGCGAGACGACGGCGCACGAGGTCACCGTCGCGATGGAGGAGATCAGCAGGACGTGATCGGCTTCGCAGCGCGCGCACTCTGGGCGCGCAAGCTCCGCACCGCGCTGACCGCGATCGCGATCGTGCTCGGGGTCGCGATGATCAGCGGCACGTACGTCCTGACCGACTCGATCGACCAGGCCTTCGACCGCATCTTCAACGAGAGCCGGGCGGGGTCGAACGCGGTCGTCACGGGGAAGTCCGCCTTCGACCTCAGCCCGGAGAGCGGCTTCTCCGCCCCGCCGTTCGACGAAGGCGTGCTCGAGACGGTCAAGGAGCTGCCGTCCGTCGAGGCCGCCGAGGGCAGCATCTTCGGGGAAGCGCAGATCATCGGGCGCGACGGCAAGGCGGTCGTGATCGGCGGCGCCCCGAACCTCGGCTTCAGCATCGATCCCGAGAACACCCGCTTCAACCCGCTGACGCTGATCGAGGGCGACTGGCCGCGCGCGAACCAGGTCGCGATCGACGAGGCGACCGCCGACCGTGAGGACTACGAGATCGGCGACACCGTCGGCGTGCAGGCGGAGGGCGCGGTCGAGCAGCTGCGCATGTCGGGCACCGTCAGGTTCGGCTCCGTCTCGACGATCGGCGGGGCGACGCTCGCCGGCTTCGACCTCGCCACGGCGCAGCGCCTCTTCGACAAGGAAGGGAAGCTCGACGAGATCGCGGTCGCCGCGCGGCCGGGCGTCTCGGACCAGGAGCTCGTTCGCGAGATCGAGGCTGCTCTGCCCGAGGGCACGCAGGTGCGAACAGGCGGTGAGCAGGCTGCGGAGGACGCCGAGGGCACGGACGAGTTCATCACGTTCCTCCAGGGTTTCCTGCTCGCGTTCGGCGGGATCGCGCTCTTCGTCGGAGCGTTCGTGATCGCCAACTCGCTCTCGATCACGATCGCCCAGCGGACGCGCGAGATCGCGACGCTGCGCACGCTCGGAGGTTCCCGGCGCCAGGTTCTACGGGCGATCGTGCTCGAGTCGCTGATCGTCGGCGTGCTCGCGTCCGTGGTCGGCCTCTTCGCCGGCCTCGGGCTCGCGAAGCTGCTCTTCTGGCTGTTCGACGCCGTCGGCTTCACGCTGCCGAACACGGGGCTCGTGTTCCAGACGAGGACGATCATCGTCGCGCTGCTCGTCGGCATCCTCGTGACGCTGTTCGCGAGCCTCCGCCCCGCGATCCGCGCTACGAGAGTCCCGCCGATCGCCGCGGTCCGCGAGGGTGCCGAGCTGCCGCCGGGCCGCCTCGCGCGCTTCCGGACGGTCGGCGCCGCGCTGCTCGCCGGCATCGGGTTCGCGGCGATCGCCTACGGGCTCTTCGCCGACGGCCTGGGCACGACCGAGATCCTCGTGTCGATGGGCGTGGGCGCCCTGCTGGTCTTCCTCGGCGTGTCGCTCTTCGCCGCGAAGCTCGTGCCGGCGCTCGCGACCGCGCTCGGCTGGCCGTCCTCGAAGCTCGGCGGCGCGCCGGGCGACCTTGCGCGCGGCAACGCGAAGCGGAACCCGAACCGGACCGCGCAGACGGCGGCCGCGCTGATGATCGGGCTCGCGCTGGTCACGCTCGTCTCCGTGCTCGGCGCCGGCATCCGCGCGACGTTCAACGAGGCCGTCGACTCGCTCGCGAAGGGCGAGTTCTACGCGATCACCGCGCAGAACAACTTCTCGCCGATCCCGGTAGCCGCCTCCCGAGCCGCCGAGAGCGCGGACGGCGTGCAGTCGGTCTCGAGCGTGCGGGCCGGCGAGGCGTTGATCTTCGACGACAACGAGTTCCTCACCGGCGCGACGCCGAACCTCGGCGACGTGATCACGCTCGACTGGGTCGAGGGCTCGCAGGCCGTGTTCGCGCAGCTCGGCGAGGACGGTGCCTTCGTCGACGAGGGCTTCGCCGAGGAGCACGAGCTGACGGTCGGCTCGCCGGTCGAGGTGCTGACCCCGACGGGGGCACAGCTCGACCTGGAGGTGCTCGGGATCTTCGACCCGCCGCCGGGCGGATCCCCCTTCGGTGCGGTGACCGTCTCGAGCGCGACGTTCGACGAGAACTACACGAACCCGAAGAACCTCTACTCGTTCGTGACGATGGCGGGCGGCGTCACGGACGAGAACCAGGAGTCGCTCGAGAGCACGCTCGTCGGCTTCCCGAACGCGAAGGTCGCGGACGGCGAGCAGTTCAAGGAGAACCAGGCCGCAGGGCTCAACAGCATCCTCAACATCCTCTACGTGCTGCTCGCGCTCTCCGTCGTCGTCAGCCTGTTCGGGATCGTCAACACGCTGGTGCTGACGGTCTTCGAACGGACGCGCGAGCTCGGGATGCTGCGGGCGATCGGGATGACCCGGCGCCAGGTCCGGCGGATGATCCGGCACGAGAGCGTCGTCACCGCGCTGATCGGAGCCGCGCTCGGGATCACGCTCGGGATCATCTTCGGCGCGCTGCTGGTTGCACGCGTGGACTTCATCGAGTTCACGCTGCCCGTCTTCTCGCTGATCGTGTTCGCGCTCGCCGCGATCTTCGTCGGGGTGATCGCAGCGATCTTCCCGGCGCGCCGCGCCGCACGGCTCAACGTGCTGGAAGCGCTGCAGTACGAGTAGCGCCGAGGGCGCTCGGGATCAGCTCGATCGCGCGCTCGACGTCCTCGTCGGTGACGTCGAGGTGGGTGACGGCGCGGAGCTTCGTCGGGTGCACGGTCGCCGAGAGGCCGACGCCGGCCTGCTTGAGCCGCTCGAGGGCCTCCCACTTCGTCAGCCCGAACGGCTCGACGTCGACCTGGACGAAGTTCGTCTCGACCGCGTCGAGGTCGATCGGCAGACCCGCTGCGACGAGCCCTTCCGCGAGCCTGCGCGCCCGCGCGTGGTCGTCGGCGAGCCGCTCGACGTGGTGGTCGAGCGCGTAGACGCCGGCCGCGGCGACGATCCCCGCCTGCCGCATCGCGCCGCCGAAGAGGTGCTTCGCGCGCCGCGCCTTCAGCATCAGCTCCTCCGAGCCGGCGACCACGGCGCCGAGCGGGCAGCCGAGGCCCTTCGAGAGGCAGAGCGTGACGGTGTCGAAGCGCCGCCCGATCTCCGCTGCCGGGACGCCGAGCGCCGTCGCCGCGTTCAAGACACGCGCGCCGTCGAGGTGCACGCGCAGCTCGAGCTCGCGGCACGTCGCGACCACGGCCTCGAGCTCGTCGAGCGGCCAGACGCGCCCGCCCGACGAGTTGTGCGTGTTCTCGAGCGCGACGAGCCTCGTCACCGGCTCGTGTCCGGAACGAGGGTCGGTCATCGCGGCGCGGATCTGTTCCGGCGCGAGCCGCCCGGCGAACCCGGGCAACGGATGCGTCGACAGGCCCGAGTGCACCGCCGGCCCGCCCTGCTCGTAGCGGAGCACGTGCGCGTGCTCCTCCGCGATCAGCACGTCGCCGGGCTCGGTCAGGATCCGCAGCGCGATCTGGTTCGCCATCGTCGCCGTCGGCAGGAAGACGGCCTCCTCCTGGCCGAGCAGCTCGGCGGCGCGCCGCTCGAGCTCGAGCACGGTCGGGTCCTCGCGCTTCTGCTCGTCGCCGACGACCGCGTTCGCGATCGCCTCGCGCATCCCCTTCGTCGGCTGCGTGAGCGTGTCGGAGCGAAGCTCGATCACGCTCTCACGCTACCCCACGCGTTCGGTCGTCTCCTTGTCGAAGAGCAGGAGCTTGTCCCGCGCCACGGTCAGCTCGACGTCCTCGCCGGGGTGGACCTTCTGCTCTACCGGCATCTTCGCGAGCAGCGGCGTGTCCTTGCGCACGAGGTGGACGAGCTGCTCGTCGCCGAGGTACTCGACGACTTCGATGCGCGCGTCGAACCGGTAGCCGTCGCCGCCGCCGGTCAGGTGCACGTGCTCCGGCCGGAAGCCGGCGATCCGGTCGTCCCGGCCGGCGTCGACGAGGGAAGCCGGCACGAGGTTCATCGCAGGCGAGCCGATGAAGCCGGCGACGAAGACGTTGTGGGGGTTCGTGTACAGGTCCTCGGGCGTCCCGACCTGCTGGAGCAGGCCCGCGCTCATGACCGCGATCCGGTCGCCCATCGTCATCGCCTCGACCTGGTCGTGCGTGACGTAGATCGTCGTCGTCCCGAGCCGCCGCTGGAGCTTGAGGATCTCCGCGCGGGTCTCGACACGCAGCTTCGCGTCGAGGTTCGAGAGAGGCTCGTCCATCAGGAACGCCTTCGGCTCGCGGACGATCGCGCGGCCGAGCGCGACGCGCTGCCGCTGGCCGCCGGAGAGCTGCTTCGGCTTGCGCTTGAGCAGATCGCCCATCTGCAGGATCTCGCCCGCGCGCCGCACCCGCTCGTCGATCTCGCGCTTCGGCACACCCTTGTTCTTGAGCCCGAAAGCCAGGTTGTCGTAGACGCTCATGTGCGGGTAGAGCGCGTAGGACTGGAACACCATTGCGACGTCGCGCGATGCGGGCGCGACGTTGTTGACGACGCGGTCGCCGATCATGATCCGGCCTTCGGTCGTGCGCTCGAGACCCGCGAGCATGCGCAACGCGGTGCTCTTGCCGCACCCGGACGGCCCCACGAGGACGATGAACTCCCCGTCGTCGATGTCGAGCGAGAAGTCGCGCACCGCGGGCGTGCTGTCGAAGACTTTGCTGACGTTCTCGTAGGTGACGCTGGCCATCGCTATCCCTCCGGTACGGGCTCGCGCGGCAAGGCGAAGTGCGCCGCCGCGAGGAACGAGTAGGCGATCGTGAGCGTGAGGAACGGAATCAGCGCCGCGGCCAGGCCGGCCAGGTTGACGAGCACGAGCGAGATCGCGAGCCCGACCGAAGCGACGGGCCGGCGGACGAGCGCGATCGCCGCATCGCCCAGGACCGCGCGCAGCGGCCTGTCGCGCTCGAAGACCGCAAGCGGCCAGAGCGGCAGCTGGTAGACGACGAAGAGCACAGCCAGGTAGAGCACGAGCACGGCGAAGGGCCAGGCGAGCGGGCCCGCGTCGGCGTAGAAACGCATCGCGACCAGCGTCAGGGCACCCGCCGCGATCCCGAGCGTGCCAAGCGCCAGGCCGCGCCGCCAGTGCAGGCCGAGTCCGACGAGCGCCTCGCGCAGCCGCAGCTCGTCCTCGCGCACAACCGTGACCGCGCAGTGCATCAGCGCCGCCGCGAGCGGGCCCAGGACGACGACGAGCACGAGCGCGAGCGGCGTGTACAGCACGAGCGAGACGACGACCAGCGCCGCGACGGAGAGCGCGGTGTTCAGCACGAGCAGCCGCCACGACTGGTCGTAGAAGTCGTGCAGCGCGGCCCGCAGCGACTCGCCGACGCTCATCCCTTCACTCCCGCTGCCGTGATCCCGGCGACGAAGTAGCGCTGGAAGAAGATGTAGACGACCACGACCGGAAGGATCGCGATCGTCGTCGCGGCCATCAGCTCGGGCCAGAGGGTCTGGTACTGGAAGACGAACTGCGTCAGGCCCAGCTGGACCGTGTAGAGGTCGGGACGGTCGTAGCCGAGCACGATCAGCGCCCAGAAGAACTCGTTCCAGGTCCCCTGGAAGGTGAGGATCGCGACCGCGGCGACCGCCGGGAGCGCGAGCGGAAGCATGATCCGCCAGTAGGTCTTGAAGTAGCCGGCGCCGTCGAGCTTCGCGGCCTCCTCGTAGTCCTTCGGGATCGTCAGGAAGTACTGCCGGAGCAGGAACAGGTTCGTCGCGAGCGCGAGTGTCGAGCCGAAGAAGATGAAGCCGCGGTAGGTGCCGACGAGGTTCCAGTGCGTGACCGGGAAGTCGATCAGCATCAGGTAGACGGGAACGAGCCGCAGCGGGTCGGGGATCATCAGCGTCCCGAGCACGAGGAGGAAGATGACCTCGCGACCCGGGAACTTCAGGCGCGCGAACGCGTAGCCGCCGAGCGACGAGATGAACAGGTTCACGCGCCGTGATCGCGGCGGCGAAGATGAAGCTGTTCTTGAAGTAAGTGACGAAGTCGTACTCGGACCAGACCCGCTGGTAGGCCGCGAAGCTGGGGTCGTCGGGCCAGATGTCGAACCCGGCGACGACCTCCTCTACGGTCTTCAGGGACGTGAGCACACTCCAGATGAACGGGATGAAGTAGAGGAGCGCGAGGCCGAAGAGCACCAGGTAGACGATCACGCGACGCACCCGCGCCGAGCGCTCGCTGCCCGGGATGTCGAGCCTCCCGAGCGCGCCTTCGCCGCCGGCGGCGAGCTGCCGCGGGCCGGCGACGTGCGGGGCGGCCTCGTCGCCCTCGAGCGCCATCAGTAGCCGATCTCCGCGCGGCCGAAGAGCAGGCGCTGGACGAGCGTCAGCGTGAAGATGATCACGAAGAGGATCGCGCCGAGCGCGGCCGCGTAGCCGAAGTCGAAGTCGCCGATCGCCGTCTGGTACAGGTAGAGCACGGCCGTCAGCGTCGAATAGGCGGGACCGCCGGAGCCCGACGACGCGATGAAGGCCTGGTCGAAGATCTTCAACGCGCCGATCATCGAGACGACGGCGACGAAGAAGTGCGCGGGCTTGAGCAGCGGGAACGTGATCCGCCAGAACGTGCGCCACGTTCCGGCGCCGTCGATCGCGGCCGCCTCGTAGACGTCCATCGGGATCGCCTGGAGCGCGGCGAGATAGAAGAGCATCATCGTCCCCGAGGACGTCCAGGCGACGAGGCCGACGATCGACGCGAGCGCCGTGTCCGAATCGCCGAACCAGGCTCCCTCGCTGGGCACGAGCGAGTCGAGACCCACCGCGCGCAGAAACGTGTTGAGCAGGCCGTCGGCGGAGAGGATGAAGATCGCGATCGCGACGATCGCGGCCGCAGACGTCAACGACGGGAAGTAGAAGGCCGAGCGGAAGAACGTCCGGCCGCGGATCCCCTGGTTGACCACGATCGCCATCACGAGTCCCAGAGCCATCTGCAGCGGAACGACGGTGAACGCGAAGACGAACGTGTTGCGAAGCGCGCGGTGAAAGATCTCGTCGTCTCGGGCGATCCGGTAGTTCTCGAGGCCGACGTAGGCCTCCTTGCCGACGAGCGCGCCCCATTGATGGGCGCTGATGTAGAAGGAGTAGACGATCGGCCAGATGAAGAAGAGGCCGAACAGCGTCAGCGGCACGAGCACGAACGCGTAGCCGACGAGACTCTCCCGAACCCGCTCGCTGCCGAGCGTGTCCAGCGTGCGCCTTCGAGCCGGCGTCGCGACCGCCACGGGTCTCCCTATGCCCGGGCCGGCGAACCGTTACGCCCCTCCGCGCCCGTTCGAGGCGCGGAGGGGCGACGGTTCAGTCCCTGCTCAGCGTTGCCTGCGGAGCTGCGCTGCGACGAGCGCCTGGATCTTCGCCAGCATCGCGGCCACCGTCTGCTTCCCCTCGAAGGTGGCGGTCAGCTCGCTGCCGGCCGCGTCGATCACCCTCTGGAAGCCCGCGCCGAACTGCCACGGGCGCGAGAAGGGCGCCGCCTTGGCCAGGTTGGCCCGGCCCGCGGGCACCCTCACGTCGCTTCGCGAGGGCAACGCGATCCCGCCGCGCGTCCAGATGCCCATGCCCTGGCGCCCGACGAGGAACCGCAACAGACGCCAGGCCTGCTGCTTCTTCGTGCCGTGCCTGCCCATCGCGTAGGCAACCGTGAAACCGAGGTTCCCCTGGACCCGTTGCTTCACCATCGGCCAGACGGTGAAGTTGACGTTCGGGAAGTCGGTGTTCATGTACCCGATGATCCAGTTGCCCTCGATCACGAGCGCCGCCTTCTCCTTGCCGAGCGCCTCACCGCACCAGCCGACGCCGAGCTGTCCCGGCGTGCGGGCGAGGCCGGAGTTGAGCCAGCCGAGGTAGCGGTTGACCGTTGCAAGGTTTTGCGGCGACGTGACGACAGCGCTGTTACCGCGGATGAAGTGGCCTCCGTTCTGGATCATGAACGCGAGGATGCGCGCCCAGTCCAGGCTGAGGCATGCAGGCGCCCCTCCGGGCACCGCGTTCCGCGCGCGCAGCTGCGTCATCGCGGCCGTCAGCTGCGTCCAGTTCGTCGGAGCCCGCGTGATCCCGGCCGCACGCGTCATCGTCGTGTTCGCGATCACCCCGAGGGACGACCAGTCCTTCGGGAAGCCGTAGAGCTGCCCCTTCGACCTGAACCCGTTCAGGAGCCGGGGGTAGAACGGCTTCGTCGAGTACTTGCTCTGCTGGATGTACCTGCCCAGCGGCTCGAGCGCCGGCAGGTAGTCGTGGAAGTCCAGCGACTCGACGTAGAACACGTCCGGTGGACGCCTCGCCGCGAACCGCGACAGCATCGCCGCGTCGTAGTCGCCCGAGATCGGCGCGTAGCTCACCTTGATGTCGCGGTTCTGGCGCTCGAACGCCGCGATCACGGATCTGAGCGCGGCTGTCTCCGCCGGTGACGACGCCCATCCGGTCAGGGTGACGGTCGTCACCCGCGACGGCTCGGCCGGTTTGGCCGAGGCGGCGAGCGTCAGGACGAGCGAAGCGCACGCAGCCAGACCCAGGAAGGCGAGCAGCCTCCCGGCCAGTGAACCCCTCATGCGTTACCTCCTCCTCCTCGTTCGTTTGACCCCAAGAAACCTACCGCTGCCTAGGACGTCCAATACCCCCCGCGGGTTGGCGTCAATCGAGGAGGATCGCGGCCTCCCAGGGGTCGAGCCTGAGGCCGCCGGCGGAGCGCTCGCCCAGGCGCTCGAGCCCGGTGTCGAGCCGGATCGTCCCGGTCACGCCCGGGAGCCGGCGCGGGCGCTCCGAGAGGTTCGCCGCGACCACGACCCGCTCGCCCCGGCGCCAGGCCCAGACGCCAGGCCCGCCGTCGAGGCTCGCGTAGGAGCCACTCCGCAGCTCGGGCAGCTCTCGGCGGAGCTCGATCAGACGCCTGGTGAACGACAGCGTCGAGCGCGGGTCGTCGCGCATCGCCTCGACGTTGCGGGTGAGGTCGCCGTGGCGCAGCCACCAGCCTCGTTCGGCTCGCGGGCCCCAGGGCATCGGCGTGCGCGCACCGTCGCGGCTGTGCGCCCGGTCGAGCTGCTCGTTCTTCGGGATCGCGACCTGCTCCATCCCGAGCTCGTCGCCGTAGTAGAGGATCGGCGTCCCGCGCAGCGTGAGCAGGAGCACGAGCGCGCAGCGGATCCTCGACTCGTCGCCGTCGCACCAGCGCGTGGGGAAGCGGACGATGTCGTGGTTCGACGCGCACCAGACCGGCCAGGCGTCGGCCGGGTAGGCGCGCTCCGCCCACTCGACGACGCGGCGGAGCGCCGGCGCGCGGAACGGCGCCAGCACGAACGGGAAGTTCATCGCCAGGTGGAGCTGGTCGTCGGCGCCGTAGTAGCGCGCGAGCTCGTCGAGGTCGCTCACCCACGTCTCGCCGACGAGCACGCGCGGCTCCTCGTACGTGTCCGCGAGCTTGCGCCAGCGCTTGAAGACCTCGTGGACCTCGGGGCGGTTCATGTTGTACGTCCGCTCCCGCCGGACGTCCGTCGCGTTGCGGCGCGGGTTGTCGCGCAGCTGCGCGTCCTTGACGATCCCGTGCGCGACGTCGATCCGGAAGCCGGCGACGCCGCGGTCGAACCAGAAGCGGAGGATCTCGTCGAACTCGTCGCGGACGGCGTCGTTCCACCAGTTCAGGTCGGGCTGCTCCGGGAGGAAGTTGTGCAGGTAGTAGCGGCCGACGCCGCGGTCGAACGTCCACGCCGGACCGCCGAACGTGGAGCGCCAGTTGTTCGGGCGGTCCGCCCAGACGTACCACTCGCGCTTGGCGGGATCCCGGAACCACGGATGCCTGTCGGACGTGTGGTTCGGGACGAGGTCGAGCAGAACTCGCATCCCGCGCGCACGTGCGTCGGCTACGAGCGCGTCGAGGTCGTCGAGCGTGCCGTAGTCGGGGTGCACGCCCCGGAAGTCGGCGACGTCGTAGCCCCAATCCTCGTTCGGCGACGGGTTGATCGGGGTCAGCCAGACCGCGTCGACGCCGAGCCACTCGAGGTACTCCAGCCTCGAGCGTAGACCGGGAAGGTCGCCGTGGCCGTCGCCGTTCGCGTCCGCGAACGAGCGCACGTAGACCTGGTAGATCAGCGCGTCGCGCCACCACATGCGGCGCGTCAGGCTACCGGGGCCGGTTTCCGGGCGACGAAGACGACGAAGTCGTCGTCGGGCGTCGGGTCGCGCACCTCGTGGCCGCCGTGCAGGACGACGTCCGTGAAGCCGGCGCGCTCGAGCAGCAGCTGCAGCTCGTGCGTGAAGTAGAGGCCGAGGTCGATCGTGTGCTGCTCCTCGAGCTCGAGCACGTCGTCCCGCCACTGGCTTGCGCGGATCTCGATCGTCACGTGCTGGGCGAGCGGATCGAGCGCGACGAGCCTGCTCTGCAGCCCGAGCTCGGTCCCGTCGGAAGCGCCCCTCCGGTCGACCTTCGTGCCCCACGGCCGCGGCAGCTCGGCACGCTCAGCCTCGAGCCAGTGCCGCCACTGGTACGCGGATGCATACGGCACCTCGTTGTCCAGCACGAGCGTGCCGCCCGGCTCGAGGTGCTCGTGGAAGCGTTCGAGCGCCTGGAGGTCGCGCGGCCGGTCGCTGCCGACCCCGAAGCCGCCGCAGACGAAGATCGTCCGGTAGCGCCGCGGCGGCTCGAGCTCGTGCATCGGCTGGACGAACAGCGTCGGCGTGAGGCCTTCGCGCTCGGCCTGCTCGCGGCAGTGCGCGATCATGTCCGCCGAGACGTCGCAGCCGTCGACGTCGAGCCCGGCGCGCAGGTACGGGAGCAGCAGCCGCCCCGTCCCGCACGCGACGTCGAGCGCGGGTTGCCCCCGCTCGACGAACCGCCGGAAGTAGTCGATCTCCGCGCCTTCGTGGTTGAACTCGGCCCACCACTTCGCGACGAGCCCGTAGTGCCACGTCTGCGGCATCGCCGCGGATCCTCCCACGTCCCCGAATCAGGGATCGAGCCTGCGCGCGAGCGTCCGATCCAACTCCTGAGGAGGGAGAGCCATGGAACGAATCGAGTCGTGGTGGGAGCTTGCCGAGCGGGAGCCGCTCGTCCGCTGGAGCGGGCTCGCCACGCTCGGGCTCCTCTGGCTGACCGTCGCCTGGCTGAGCCCGATCCCGCTGCTGGCCGCGTTCGCGCTGGTGGGGACGGTCTACGTCGTCCGACGACGCCGGGGCGAGACGTCAGGCGAGCCGGACGACGACCTGGACGTGCTCTAGCTACCGTCAGCGTCATGGATCTCGCGCTGCTCGAGTCGGCACTGGCCGAGCGGGGCGAGCCGCGCTACCGCGCCGGCCAGGTCTGGGCGTGGCTCGCGCGCGGCGCGAGCGGCTACCACGAGATGACCGACCTTCCGGCCGCGCTGCGGCGCCGGCTCGCCGCGGACGTCCCGTTCTCGACGCTCGAGCTCGAACGGCAGTCCGAGTCGCGCGACGGCACCGTCAAGGGCCTCTTCCGCACGCAGGACGGCCATCCGGTCGAGGCGGTGCTGATGCGCTACCGGGACGGGCGCCGCTCGATCTGCGTCTCCTCGCAGTCGGGCTGCCCGTTGACGTGCACGTTCTGCGCCACGGGCGCGATGCGCTTCCGGCGCAACCTGAGCGCGTCGGAGATCCTCGACCAGGCGCTCCACTTCCGACGCCTCGGGCCGATCGACCATTGCGTCTTCATGGGCATGGGCGAGCCGATGCTGAACGTGGACGCGGTGCTCGCCGCCGCTCGGCGCCTGCCGGACGTCGGTGTCACGCACCGCCGGACGACGATCTCCACGGTCGGCTGGCTGCCCGGCCTGCGCCGGTTCGTCGACGAGGTGGACGAGCCGATCCGCCTCGCGCTCTCGCTGCACGCTGCGAGCCCGACCCTGCGCTCGCAGCTGATGCCCGTCAACGACCGCTACCCGCTCGAGGACGTGGTCGCGGAGTGCCGGCGGTACTTCGAGCTCCGGCGCCGCAAGGTCTTCGTCGAGTACGTGATGCTCGCTGGCGTCAACGACCGCGTCGAGCACGCGCGCGAGCTCGCGGAGGTGCTCGACGCGAAGGTGTTCAAGGTGAACCTGATCCCGTACAACCCCACGGGGATGTACGAGGGCTCGACACGCCGGGCGATCTACGCCTTCCGCGGCGTGCTCGACCACGCGCGGATCCCCGTCACCGTGCGCCTGACGCGGGGCCGCGACATCGACGCGGCGTGCGGCCAGCTCGCGGCCGCGTCGTAGCTCAGGCGGCGCGCCGCGGCTCGGCGGGGAAGCGCTCGAGGACCCAGGCGGCGTCGAGGGGCCGACGCGAATAGCTCGTCCCGCCGATCCGGACGAAGTCGCCGGTCCGCGGGTCCATCGGCAGGCGAGCCTCGATCGGGAAGAAGCGGTTGTGCCGTTCGATCAGCTCGTTCACCTCGTCGAAGCGGCGGAGCGCCGCGAGCTCGTGCCAGCGCCGCACGAACGCGCGCTCGTCGCTGCAGTCGGCGGCGAGCTCCGCCCACGCCGCGGCGAGCTCGTGCTCGTGCAGCTCGACGAGCCGCTCGATCTCGCGCAGGCGCTGCATGTAGGGGCGTGGGCCGCCGAGGGACGCGACGTATGTCTCGACGTCCGGCCGGAAGTTGCGCAGCACGCGCCGCAGCGGGCGTCCACGAAGCGGGCTTCCCTCCAGGTCCTCGGCGAGCCGGCGCTCGTCGAGGCGCTCGAGCGGGCCGTCTTCCCGCACGCCGCCCTCGGCGAGGAGCCGCTCGCGCTCGCGGCGGTCCACTACGCGCCCTTCTGCGCCTCGAGCTGCCGCGGCTCGACGGGCCTGCCCTCGGGCTCCGGGTGCTCCTCGAAGCCGTACCTGACGAGCGGCCGCTTCGCCGCACGCACCTCGTCGAGCCGCCGCACGGGGCGGTCGTGCGGAGCCTCCTTCAGCAGCTCGGGCGACTCCGCCGCCTCGCGCGCGATCGCGAGCATCGCGTCGCAGAACGCGTCGAGCGTCTCCTTCGGCTCGGTCTCCGTGGGCTCGATCATCAGCGCCTCGGGAACGACCAGCGGGAAGTAGACGGTCGGCGGATGGAAGCCGTAGTCCATCAACCGCTTCGCGACGTCGAGCGCGCTGATGCCGTGCTCGCGCTTCAGCCCGCGCGCGGAGACGACGAACTCGTGCATGCAGAGCCGGTCGAACGGGAGGTCGTACGCCTCGCGCAGGCGGGCGAGGAGGTAGTTCGCGTTCAGCACCGCGATCTCCGACATGCGCTTGAGCTGCGGCCCCCACATGCGGATGAACGCGTACGAGCGCACGAAGACGCCGAACGGCCCGGTGAACGCGCGTACCTTGCCGATCGACTTCGGCCGGTCGAAGTCGAGGCGGAACGCGTCGCCGTCGCGCACGACGTGCGGCACCGGGAGAAACGGCTCGAGCGTGTCGCGAACGACGATCGGCCCGCCGCCCGGGCCGCCGCCGCCGTGCGGCTGCGAGAACGTCTTGTGCAGGTTGATGTGGACGATGTCGAAGCCCATGTCGCCCGGCCGCGAGATCCCGCAGACGGCGTTCAGGTTCGCGCCGTCGTAGTACATGAGCGCGCCCGCGTCGTGGAAGACGCGCGCGATCTCCTCGATGTTCTCGTCGAAAAGCCCGAGGGTCGACGGGTTGGTCAGCATCAGCCCGGCCGTGTGCTCGTCGACGTGCGCCCGCAGGTCCTCGACGTCGATGTTGCCGCGCGCGTCCGTCTGCACCGGCGTCAGCTCGTAGCCGGCCATCGTCACCGAGGCCGGGTTCGTCCCGTGCGCCGTGTCGGGGATGACGATCTTGCGCCGCTGTTCGCCCTCGCCGCGCTCGGCGAAGTACGCGCGCATGAGCAGGAGCCCTGTCAGCTCGCCCTGGCTGCCCGCCGCAGGCTGGAGCGAGCAGGCGTGCAGGCCCGAGATCTCGATCAGCGCCTCCTGGAGGCGCCAAATCAGCTCGAGCGCCCCCTGCGCGCCGTCCTCCTCCTGGAGCGGATGCAGATCGCGGAAGCCGGGCAGCGCGGCGACCCGCTCGTTGACGCGCGGGTTGTACTTCATCGTGCAGGAGCCGAGCGGATAGAAGCCCGTGTCGATCCCGAAGTTCCGCGTCGAGAGCTCCGTGAAGTGGCGCACGAGCTCGGGCTCGGCGAGCTCGGGCAGACGCGGCGGCTCGGAGCGGCGGAGCGCCTCGGGGACGTCCGGTGCCGGGAGGTCGTGACGAGGGAGCGTGTACGCCGTCCGCCCCGGCTGCGAGCGCTCGTAGATCAGCTTCACGACGTGAGCACCTCGACGAGCCGTTCGATCTCCTCGGGCGTACGCCTCTCGGTCACCGCGACGAGGACGGAATCGTCGAGCCCCGGGTAGTCGCGGCCGAGCGCGTAGCCCGGGTGCACGCCGCGCGCGCGGGCGTCGCGGACGGCGTCCGCGCCTTTCCGTCCGACGCGCACGGCAAACTCCTTGAACGTTGCCTGGTTGGAGAACGTCAATTCGAGGCCCGCCTCCTGCAGCCGCGTCTTCGCATGGTGGGCGAGCGCTGAGCAGATCTCGCCCAGCTCGCGAAGGCCCTGCGGGCCGAGCCACGAGAGATAGACGAGACCGCCGAGCGCGAGCAGCGTCTGATTGGTCGTGATGTTCGACGTCGCCTTCTCGCGCCGGATGTGCTGCTCGCGCGTCTGCAGGGTGAGGACATAGCCGCGCTTGCCCGCGGCGTCCACAGTCTCGCCGACGATTCGGCCTGGCATTCGCCGGATGAACTCGGACCGTGCTGCGAGGAAGCCGTAGTGCGGACCGCCGAAGGACTGGTTGTTCCCGGCCGCCTGTCCTTCGCCGATCGCGAGCGCGCAGCCGTAGCGTGCCGGCGCCTCGAGCACGCCGAGCGAGAGCGGGTCGACGTGCGCGACCGGCAGCGCGTCGGCTTCGCTCGCGGCGGCCGCGAGCTCGGGCGCGGGCTCCAGGCATCCGAAGAAGTTCGGCTGCTGGAAGATCACGCAGGCCGCGTCACGCGCCGCCCGGGCGACTTCCTCGGGGTCGGTCACCCCGTCGCGGTGCGGCACCTCGACCACGTCGAGGCCGAACCCCGGCGCGAACGTCTTCACGACCTGCCGCACCTGCGGGTTCGTCGACTCCGTGACGACGACCTTGGTGCGCCCGGTCGCGTGCTTGGCCACGTAGCACGCGTCCGCGGCGACCGTGGTGCCGTCGTAGCCGGACGCGTTCGAGACGTCCATCCCGGTCAGCTCGCAGATCGCGGTCTGGTACTCGAAGATCGCCTGGAGCACGCCCTGGCTCATCTCGGGCTGGTACGGCGTGTACGCGGTCAGCAGCTCGCCGCGCTGGAGCACGGCGTCGACGACGGCGGGAACGTAGTGGTCGTAGATGCCGGCGCCGAGGAACGAGACCTCGCGTCCCGCGTGGACGTTCCGCGCCGCGAGCTCCTCGAGGTGCGCGACCACCTCCGGCTCCGAGAGCGCGGGCTCGACCGCGAGCTCGCCCCGGTAGCGCACGCCCTCCGGGATGTCCCGGAAGAGCTCCTCGACCGAGTCCACGCCGATCGCTTCGAGCAGCGCGCGCTCGTCGCGCTCGGTCAGCGAGACGAACGGCGTCACTGCTCGGCGAGCAGCTCGCGGTAGGCCGCGGCGTCCAGGAGCTGTTCGGTCTCCGACGGGTCGCCGAGCTTGATCCGGATCAGCCACCCGTCGCCGTACGGGTCGGCGTTGACCGTCTCGGGCTCGTCGACGACCTTCGCGTTCACGGCAACCACCTCGCCCGAGAGCGGCGAGATCACGGCGGAGACCGCCTTGACCGACTCGACCTCGCCGTACGAGGCGTCCTTCTGGATCTGCTGCCCTTCCTGCGGCGGCTCGTAGTGGACGAGCTCGCCGAGGGAGTCCTGCGCGAACCAGGTGATCCCGAGCACGGCCTCGTCACCCTCGATGCGGGCCCAGTCGTGCTCGCGGTGGTACTTCAGGTCGTCCGGGTAGCTCTCCTCGGCGGCCACTACGCGGCTTCCTCCTCTCGCTTGTAGATCGGCTTCTTGACGACGTGCGCACGGGCCGAGCGGCCGCGGATGTCGAGGGTCAGCTCCGTGCCGGGCGCCGCGCGGTCGGCGGGGACGTAGCCCATCCCGATCCCGACCTCGAGCATCGGCGAGAGCGAGCCGGACGTCACCTCGCCGGGCGGGTCGACGATCGGCATGCCCTGGCGCGGAATCGCTCGCTTCTCGGCGACGAAGGAAACCAGCCGGCGCTGAGGGCCCTCGGCCTTGATCCGCCGGAGCGCGGACGCGCCGGTGAACTCCGTCTCCAGGTCGCAGGCCCACCCGAGCCCGGCCGAGATCGCGTCGGTCTCGGGCGTGATGTCGTTGCCGTGGAGCGGGTAGCAGACCTCGAGCCGCAGCGTGTCGCGCGCGCCGAGCCCGCACGGGCGCGCACCCCGCTCGAGCACACGGTCCCAGAGCTCGGCGCCACGTTCGGCGGCCGTCATCAGCTCGCAGCCGGCCTCGCCGGTGTAGCCGGTCCGGTTGACCGTCACCTGGATCCCGTCGAGCTCGTCGCGCGTCCACGTGAACGGCTTGCCCGGCTCCAGCTCGAGCCGCTCGAACGCGCGCGGACCCTGCACGGCGAGCAGGGCGTACTCGCTCGACCGGTCGCTGACCTCGGCCCCGCTGCTCTCTCGCTCCTTCAGCCAGCGGAAGTCGGACTCGCGGTTCGACGCGTTCACGATCAGCAGGTACCGGTTCGGCGCGAGGGCGTACACGATCAGGTCGTCGAGAATGCCCCCCGACTCGTTCGTCAGCAGCGTGTACTGCGCGTCGCCGGGCGCGATCCGGTCGACGTCGTTCGAGAGCAGCCCCTGGAGGAAGTCGCGGGCACGCGGGCCTTCGACCTCGAGCTCGCCCATGTGCGAGACGTCGAACACGCCGCAGTCGGTGCGGACGGCCTTGTGCTCCTGGATCACGCCCTCGTACTGCACCGGCATCTCCCAGCCGGCGAACGGAACGAGCCGTGCGCCGAGCGCGACGTGCCGATCGTGCAGCGGCGTTCGCAGCAGGGTCTGCATGCGCGCTCGATCCTAGTGAAGCGCCCGTGCGACTTCGCTCCAGAACGGCGTCGCTCCGGCGGATGCCGGAGCGACGGACCGGGTCGTACGGCCGACGCTCAGCGCCGGCCTCTTGAGGGCAAGGCGTGATCTACCGCCCGCGCACCCCGTTAAACCTTTCGCCCTACGAGTCGCGCAGGAAGGACGGCACGTCGAGGACGTCGTCCGAGACCTCGAACCCCTCGCGCACGCGCGGCTCTGGGGCGACGACGCCCTCCTCCCGGCGGCGACGACGCCGCTGGGGTCCGAAGCCGGTCGCAATCACGGTGACACGCACCTCGTCGGCGATCGAGTCGTCGATCACGGCGCCGAAGATCACGTTCGCGTTCTGGTCGGCGGCGCCGGTGACGACCTCGGCCGCCTCGTTGACCTCGAACAGGCCGATGTCGGGGCCGCCGGTGACGTTCAGCAGGATCCCGGTCGCGCCCTCGATCGAGGCCTCCAGCAGCGGCGACGAGACCGCAGTCCGCGCTGCTTCCGCCGCGCGGTTCTCTCCCGACGCGGCGCCGATCCCCATCAGCGCCGAGCCCGCGTCGCGCATGATCGTCCGCACGTCCGCGAAGTCGAGGTTGACGAGACCGGGCACCGTGATCAGGTCGGTGATGCCCTGGACGCCCTGGCGGAGGATGTCGTCGGCCATCCCGAAGGCCTCGACGATCGACGTGCGTTTCTCGACGACCTGGAGCAGCCGGTCGTTCTCGATCACGATCAGCGTGTCGACGTGCTCCGCGAGGTTTGCGATCCCGCGCTGGGCCTGCTCGGCCCGGCGGCGGCCCTCGAACGCGAACGGCCGCGTGACGACGCCGACGGTCAGCGCGCCGAGCTCCTCCTTCGCCAGCTCGGCGACGATCGGCGCGCCGCCCGTGCCGGTGCCGCCGCCCTCGCCGGCGGTGACGAAGACCATGTCGGCGCCCTTGAGCGCCTCCTTCAGCTCGTCCTTGCTCTCGTGCGCGGCGGCCTCGCCGACCGCCGGGTCGGCGCCGGCGCCGAGGCCGCGCGTCGCCTGCGAGCCGATGTGGATCTTGACGTCGGCGTCGCTCATCAGCAGCGCCTGCGCGTCGGTGTTGACCGCGATGAACTCGACGCCGGAGAGGCCGCTCTCGACCATCCGCGTGACGGCGTTCGTACCGCCGCCGCCGACGCCGACGACCTTGATCACCGCGAGGTAGTTCCCGGGCTGTTCTCTCACTCTCGACATGTCTCGACCTGAACCTTGACTGGAGCGTGGGGCTTGTGCGGGGCCTTTCGTGAGGGAGGGTACGCGCGCGTGTCTGTTCTGTCAACGGGCCTCAAGGCGAATAACCCTGAAGCTGAGCTTGAGCTTCACTGTCCGGGTCGTCCGCGACCGGCCGGTCCGGGACGGCGACGTCGACGTACGTCGTCCCCACCGCGACGTGCCGCAGCACCTCGCCGGCGACGGCGAGCTTGAGCGCGAGGTCGTGCCTGCGGCCGAGCCGAACCTCCACCCGCGAGCGAAGGATCAGCGTGGTCTCGGCCCCGTCGATGCGGACGCCGCGCACGCGGGCGGGCAGCGTCGTGCCCACGAGCGAGAGCGCCTCGACGGCGCGGACCGCCGCCGCGTCGTCGAGCGTGTCGCCGACCGACACGTCGACCGAGCGCGGGATCCAGAAGCGGGGCAGCGCCGGGCGCGCGCCCTTCGGCAGCGGGCGCACGACGCGCGCCCGTGCAGAGACGAGCCACGACTCGCTCCCCCGGCGCAGCACGAGCAGCGGCCGCTCGGCACGGACGTAGACGCGCAGCGTGTGCGGGAAGGCGCGGTCGTGGGTGACGCCGACGACGTCGGGGAGCGTGGCGATGCGGCGGTCGAGGTCGGCGGCCTGGAGGCCGACGAGGCTTCGACCCTCGAGCGGCGAGAGCGCCGCCCGCACGTGCGTCCGGATCTCCGGCGTGCCGCCACGAACCTCGAGCTCGTGGATCGCGAAGAGCGGCGTCGTGCGAGCCACGCCGTACGACGCGACGGCGACCGCGGCCAGCGCGAGCCCGATGAGCAGAGACGAGTACGACGGCACCAGGCGACCGACGTCGAAACGCGGAGGGTGCGGGAGCGCCAGCGCGGCCGCTTTCGCGCGCGCTCGAGCCGCCTCGACTCGGGGCCGGGACACGGCGGCAGACTTCGCCGCGGACCCCGGCGCTCCTACCGCTCCAGCGGCGGCAGCACGAGCCCGCCGAGGAGCTCGACCTCGTGCCTGAGCTCGACGCCGTACTCCGACCACGCGCGCCGCCGCGCCTCGACCATCAGCTCGAGCGCGTCGGCGCTCCGGGCGCCGTCTGCGTTCTCGATGAAGTTGGCATGCCTGGGCGAGATCTGCGCGCCGCCGCTGCGGAAGCCGCGCAGTCCACAGGCCTCGAGCATCCGCCCCGCTGTCAGCTCGTGGTCCGGGTTCGCGAACACGCTCCCGAACGTCCGCTTGTTCGTCGGCTGCGCCGCCTTCCGCCGGGCCTGGAGCTCGGCCACGGTCGCCTTGATCTCGTGCTCCGGTCGCGGCGTCAAGCCGCAGCTCGACCTCGGCGACGACCTGGCCGTGCCGCAGCTCCGAGTGCCGGTAGCTCAGGCCGAGCTCCGCGGGCGTGAGCCACGAGGGCGCCTGCGAAGCGTCGACGACGAGCGCGCGGGCCAGCACCGCAGCGAAGTCGCCGCCGTACGCGCCCGCGTTCATCCAGACACCGCCGCCCGTCGTCCCCGGGATCGCGCACGCGAACTCGAAGCCGCCCAGGCCGGCCGCGCGCGCCCGGTGCAGCACGACGGCGTTCGCCGCCCCCCCGCCCGCTCGGATCGTCTCGCCCTCGACCTCGACCCGCGCCAGCTCGCCGCCGAGCTTGACGACGAGCCCGTCGAACCCCTCGTCGGCGACGAGCAGGTTCGAGCCGAGGCCGACGGTCGCGACGGCCAGGCCGCGCTCCTCGGCCCAGCGCAGGGCGCCGACGAGCTGCTCGAGGCTCTCGGGACGCGCCAGCGCCCGTGCCGGCCCACCCGTCCCGAGCGTGGTGAAGCGCGAGAGCGCAACGTGCTCCTCGACGTTCACGCGAGTTCCGCGGCGAGCAGCGCCGCAGCCCGGTCGACGTCGCCGGCGCCGAGCGTCAGGACGACGTCGCCCGGCCGCGCCCGGGCGGACACGAAGCGCACACCGTCCTCGAGCGTCGGCGTCCAGCCGAGCTGCATCCCCGGCCGGACCTCCGCGGCCGCCTCGACGACGAGGCGACCCGTGACCCCCTCGATCGGCGCTTCCCGGGCCGCGTAGATCTCCGTGACGGCGACGGCGTCCGCCGCGCTCAGCGCCCGGCCGAGCTCGAAGGCAAGGTGCCGCGTGCGCGAGTAGAGGTGCGGCTGGAAGAGCACGAGCACGCGCCGCGGCTCGAGCTCGCGGGCCGCGGCGATCGCCGCGTCGACCTTTGCCGGGTTGTGCGCGTAGTCGTCGTAGACACGGACGCCGTCGGCGGCGCGCAGCTCGAAGCGGCGCGCGACGCCGCGGAACTCGGCGAGCGCTGCTTCGGCGGCCGCGCGCTCGGCGCCGGCGAGCTCGAGCGCCGCGAGCGCGGCTGCGGCGTTGCGGCGGTTGTGCTCGCCCGGCGTCGCCGGCCCGAGCTTCACCGGCTCGAGCTCCTCGCCGCGCACGACGTTCGGCACGTGCGCGAGCCATTCGTCGAAGAGCGCCTCGACCTCCGCGCGGGAGCCGAACTCCGTGTGGTGGTCGAGGTCGACGTTCGTGACGACGGCGATCTCGGGCCGCAGCGCGGCGATCGTGCGGTCGGACTCGTCGCCCTCGACGACCAGCCAACCCGAGCCGGCGCGCGCGTTGCCGCCGAGCTGAGGAACCTCGCCTCCGATCAGGAACGAGGGCTCGAGACCGAGGCGGTCGAGGACGAACGCGATCATCGCGGTCGTCGTCGTCTTCCCGTGCGCGCCGGCGACGACGATCGAGCGCTGGAGGGCGACGAGCTCGGCCAACAGCTCCGCGCGCGTCTTGCCGGGGACCCGGCCCGCGAACGCCGAGGAGACGACGACCTCCCAGCCGTCGCGCGCAAACGGCTCCGGCGAGACGACGACCTCGATCCCCGCGCCGCGGACGTTCGCGAGGTACGGCGTCTCGACCCGGTCCCAGCCGCCGACCTCGGCCCCCCAGGCGTGCGCGAGCACCGCGTAGGCGGACAGACCGGCTCCGCCGACGCCGACGAACCAGAGCCGTCTACCGGCGAGCGGCTGCAAGCCTCACCAGCTCGTCGGCGATCTCGGCGGCGGCCTCCGGGCGTGCGGCTCGAAGCATCGCGGCGCGCATCGCCTCGAGGCGCGAGTCGTCGTCGAGGAGCGAGCGGACGACGTCGACAGCGCGCCCCAGCTCGGCGTCGGGCACGACGACCGCTCCGCCGGCCTGCGCGAAGTGACGCGCGTTCTTGGCCTGGTGGTCGGCCGTGGCGAACGGATACGGGACCAGCACGGCCGGCAGCCCCGCCGCGGCGAGCTCCCAGACGGAGCCGCCTGCCCGCGAGAGCGCGAGGTCCGCAGACGCGAGCGCAGCGCCGAACCGCTCGGTCGAGGGCAGCACGACGTAGTCGCCGCGGTGCACGCGGCTGCGAACGAGCTCGAAGTCGCGTTCGCCCGTCAGGTGCAGGACAGCGGGTCCGTGCTCGGCGAAGGCGTCGGCCGCCGCCTCGTTCAGCGAGCGTGCGCCGGCAAGCGCTCCCGCGACGAGCAGCACCCGCCCGTCCGCCGGGAGGCCGAGCTCGGCGCGCGCCTCGTCGCGCGGGACCGGCCGAGAGCGTGCGGGAAGCGGCCGCCCGACCACGCGCTCCTTCGAGCCGAGGTTCAGCGGGTACGCGGTGAAGACACGGCGCGCGAACGGCGCCGCCAGCCGGTTCGCGAGACCGAGGTGCGCGTCTGCCTCCGTCACGGCCGCTGGAATGCGCTTCGTCCAGGCCGCGAGCACCATCGGGCCGGCGACGTAGCCGCCGCCGCCGAGCACGACGTCGGGCCGCCGCCGCTCGAGGATCGCGCGGCACGCGAACGGCGCGCGCAGCGCGAACGCCGCCGCCCGCAGCAGCTCGACGCTCGGCCGCCGTGGGAGGCCGCTGATCCGGAACGCGTCGAACGGGTAGCCCGCCTCAGGAACGAGCTGCGCCTCGACGCGCCCCGGCGACCCGGCGAACGTCACCTCCACCCCGCGCTCCCGCAGCGCGTCGGCGACCGCCAGCGCGGGCAGCACGTGACCTGCCGTCCCCCCGGCCGCGATCAGGCACCGCAGCGAGCGCTCGCTCTCCACCGGAGGCGATGTTAAGGAGGACCCCGACGCCGGTGAGCATCACGACGAGGCTCGACCCGCCGGCGGACACGAACGGCAGCGGGATTCCGGTCAGCGGCGCGAGCCCGAGCACGGCGGCGAGGTTGACGACCGCCTGCCCGGCGACGAGCGCGGTCAGCGCGGCCGCGAGCCGCTTCCCGAACGGGTCGGCGCAGTGGAGCGCGACCTGGAGGCCCGCGTAGGCGAACGCGCCGTACGCGGCGATCACGAGCGTCGACCCGATCAGCCCGAGCTCCTCGCCGACGATCGCGAAGATCATGTCCGTGTGCGCCTCGGGGAGGTAGAAGATCTTCTGGACGCCCTGGCCGAGGCCCTTGCCGAAGACGCCGCCCGAGGCGAGGCCGATCAGCGCCTGGACGGTCTGGTAGCCGGCGCCCTGCGCGTCGTCCCAGGGGTTGAGGAAGCTGAGCAGGCGCGCGCGGCGGTACGGCTCGAGCCAGATCGCCGTGACCGCGACGAGCGCCGCGATCCCTCCCGCCTTCAGGAGCACGCCCGACGGCGTGCCGACGACGAGCAGCAGCCCGCCGAGCATCACCGCGATGCAGATCGTCGTGCCGAGGTCCGGCTCGAGCAGGATCAGCCCGCAGAAGAGCGCGGCGACGAACCCGAGCGGCTTGGCCAGCTCCCCGAGCGTCCGCGGAGCGGGCCGCCGCGACAGGTACGCGGCCGCCCAGACCGCGAGCGCGAGCTTCGCGAGCTCGGACGGCTGGAAGACGGCCGGGCCGAACGTCAGCCAGCGCTTCGCGCCGTTGACCGGCGTGCCGACGACGAGGACGGCGACGCAGAGCGCGAGCGTGACCGCGAGCAGCGTCGGCGCGAGCTTGCGCCAGACGCGGTAGTCCACGCGCGATGCGATCGCGAGCAGCACGAGGCCGATCAGCGCGTACGCGCCCTGGCGCGCGAGGTAGCCCGTCGGGTCACCGCCGCCGAGCGCGGCCGGCGCGGAGGTCGCGCTGTAGACCATCACGAGCCCGAACGCGACCAGCCCGAGGGTCACGAGCAGGAGCACGTGCCATTCCAACTGCGCCTTCTTCATCTCTCCCCCGCGTCAGTTCGACCTCCGCGGGGAGAGGCCTGCTACGCGAGCGCCGTCACAAGCCGCCTGAACTCGTCCCCGCGCTCCTCGAAGTCGCGGAACTGGTCGTAGCTCGCGCAGGCCGGCGAGAGGAGCACCACGTCGCCCGGCTGCGCGGCGGCGGCCGCGGCGGCCACGGCGCTCGCGAGGTCGCCGCTGAACTCGAAGGGGACGTCGGCGAGCGCCTCGGCGATGTCGCCCGCCGCCTCGCCGACGAGGAAGGCGCGTCGGACGCGGCGCCGCGCGGCGTCGGCGAGCGGCTCGAAGCTCTCGCCCTTCGCGCGGCCGCCGAGGATGACGAGCAGGGGCTCCTCGTAGGCGGCGAGCGCACGCAGCGCGGCGGCGACGTTCGTCGCCTTCGAGTCGTTGACGAAGCGCACGCCGTCGCGCTCGCGGACGAGCTCGAGGCGGTGCGCGACGCCGGGAAACTCACTGAGGCCGCGCGCGATCTCCGCGTCGTTCGCTCCCGCGGCGCGCGCGGCGACGGTCGCAGCGGCCGCGTTCTCGCGATTGTGGGCACCGGGGAGCCGCGGCTCGGCGGGCAGCTCGTCTTCGCGGTCGAACTCTGCGCGCCGCGCGCTGCCGGGGATCGCGCGGAACCCACGCGGAACGACGGCCACGTCGCCGGGCTCCTGCTGCGCGAACAGCCTCAGCTTGGCCGCCGCGTAGGCGTCGAACGAGCCGTGCCGGTCGAGGTGGTCCGGCTCGAGGTTCAGGAGCACGCCGACCCTGGGTCTGAACGTGTGCACGTCCTCGAGCTGGAAGCTCGAGACCTCGACGACGATCCAGTCGCCCGGCGCCGCTTCGCCGTCCAGGTCGCAGAGCGCGCGGCCGACGTTGCCTGCCACAGGTGCGCCGAGGATCGCGCCGAGCAGCTCGCTCGTCGTCGTCTTCCCGTTCGTGCCCGTGACCGCGAGCAGCGGGTTGTCGAGGATGCGGACACCGAGCTCGAGCTCGCTCCAGACGGGGATCCCGCGCCGCCGGGCCTCCACCACGAGCAGCTCCTCGCCCGGGACACCGGGGCTCTTGACCAGCAGCTCGGCTCCGTCCAGCAGCGTGACGTCGCCGTCGTTCCCGAGCTCCCGGTCGGCGCCGGCGACACGGACGCCGCGCCGCTCGAGCGCGGCGGCCGCGGCGCGTCCCGACCGCGCGAGGCCGAGGACGACCGCGCTCGCGGGCAGCGTCAACGCAGGTCGAGGTCGGGCCGGAAGTCGAAGAAGAAGCGGTAGTAGAGCGCGAACGCGGCGGCGCACATGATCCCGGTCACGATCCAGAAGCGAACCATGATCTTCGTCTCCGACCACGCCTTCATCTCGAAGTGGTGGTGGATCGGGGCCATCAGGAAGACGCGGCGGCCGAGGTACTTGAACGAGATCACCTGGATGATCACCGAGAGCGCCTCGATCACGAAGATCCCGCCGATCAGGAGCAGGAGCAGCTCGGCGTTCATCAGCAGCGCGAACGCGCCGATCGCGCCGCCGAGCGCGAACGAACCGGTGTCGCCCATGATCACCTCGGCGGGGAAGGCGTTGTACCAGAGGAATCCGATCGCACCGCCGATCAGCGCCGCACCGAGCGTCGCCATGTCGACCGCGGCGATGCTCTCCACGCCTCGCTGGCCGCCGCGGACGAACGTGAGCACGTTCATCGCGGTGAACGTGAAGAGCGCGATCATGCAGACGCCGGCCGCAAGCCCGTCGATGCCGTCGGTCAGGTTCGCGCCGTTCGCGGCGCCGGCGATCACGAAGAACGCGAGCGCGTACCACGCCCACGAGAGCGACACGCTGATATCGAAGATCGGTATGTAGAGGTCGGTGAGCAGCTCGCGGTCCTGGGCGAGGAAGCCGACGAGCGCCGCGATCGCGGCCAGCATCACGCAGCTTCCAGCGACCGGAGAGGCCGAGCGAGCGCTTGTGCGTGAGCTTGATGAAGTCGTCGGTGAACCCGACCGCGCCGCACGCGACGGTCGCGAAGAACACGGTCAGGCCCGCGGTCGAGTAGCGGCTCAGCGCGAGAAAGGCGGCCGCCGCGGACACGATGATCAGCACGCCTCCCATCGTCGGCGTCCCCTGCTTGACGACGTGCCCCTGCGGCCCGTCCTCGCGGATGAACTGCCCGAGCTCCTTGCGGCGCAGGAAGGCGATGAAGCGGGGGCCGAGCAGGATCGAGAGCAGCATCGCCACGATCGCGGCGATGATCACGCGGCTCAAACGTTCGCCCCCGCCAGCGCTTCAGCGACCGCTTCGAGCCGCACCGAGCGCGACGCCTTGACGAGCACGCAGTCGCCGGGCCGAACGAGCTCTTCGAGCGCGGCGACGGCCTCCGACGCGGTCGCGACGGCGCGGACGACGGGGATCCCGCTCTGACCCTCGACGTAATGCGCAGCGAGCGGCCCGACCGCGAGCAGCACGTCGACGCCGACCTGCGACAGGTGGCGACCCAGCTCGCGGTGGTACTCCGCGGCATCGGGTCCGAGCTCCGCCATGTCGCCGAGCACCGCGACGCGGCGGCGCGTGCCGGCGCGGTCGGCGAGGTGGTCGAGCGCGGCGCGCATCGAGACGGGGTTCGCGTTCCACGCGTCGTTGATCAGGACGCCGCCGCCCTCGAGCGGCAGCTCGTCGCCGCGCCAGCGCGAGAACACGATCTCTCCGGCCCCCTCGTGCGCGCGGTCGAGGGGAAGGCCGAGCGCGTCGTAGGCGTGCAGCGCCGCGAGGGCGTTCAGCAGCTGGTGGCGCGCGACGAAGTCGAACGTGAGCTCGACGCGACGGCCGGCGACGTCGAGGACGGCATGCGTCTGGTCGTCCTCGACCTGCGCCTCGACGACGTCGGCGGGGCCGAAGCGCCTGACGGTCAGCCCCTCGAGGTACTGCTCGAGCAGCGGCACGTCGGCCGGAACGACGGCGACCGCGCCCGGCGGGAGCGCCTGGAGCAGCTCCGCCTTCGCGCGTGCGACGGCCTCGACCGTGCCGACGAGCTCGAGGTGCACGGGCCCGATCCCGGTCACGACCGCGAGGTCGGGCTCCGCGATCGCGGCGAGCTCGGCGATCTGGCCGAGACCGCGCATCGCCAGCTCGACGATGCAGACCTCCGTGTCGGGCTCGAGGCGGCACAGCGTCAGCGGCACGCCCAGCTCGTTGTTGAAGCTCGCCTCGGCGGCGACCGTCGCCGCCACCGGCCCGCAGAGCGCGGCGAGGATGTCCTTCGTCGACGTCTTCCCCGTCGAGCCGGTGATCGCCACGACGCGCGCCGAACTGCGCGCGCGCACCGCACGGCCGAGCGCGGCCATCGCCGCGAAGGGATCGTCTGGCACGAGCGTCGCGGCCGCGCCGCGCCGGCGGGCGTCCTCGACGAACTCGGCGCCGTCGCCGACGGCGACGAAGAGGTCGCCCGCCTCGACGAGCCGCGAGTCGATCTTCACGCCGGTGACCTCGTCGGCGTCGGCCTCGAGCCGCCCCTCGACGAGCCGCTCGACCTCCGCGACGCGAAGCGGGATCACGCGCGCACTCCCAGCCGCCGGAGCGCGTCGCGTGCGACCTCGCGATCGTCGAACGGCAGCTTGCGGTCGGCGAACTCCTGCCCTTGCTCGTGGCCCTTGCCCGCGATCACGACGACGTCGCCCGGCTGCGCCTCTGCGAGCGCGAGCTCGATCGCGCGGCGGCGGTCGGGCTCGACCTCGACGGGGCCGACGGCCCCGGCAGACACCTCGTCGACGATCGCGCGTGGATCCTCCGAGCGCGGGTTGTCCGAGGTGACGATCGCGAGGTCGGCGAGCTCTGTGGCGACTCGCCCCATCTGCGGGCGCTTCTCGCGGTCGCGGTTGCCCCCTGCGCCGAAGACGCAGATCAGCCGGCCGCCGAGCTCGCGGGCCGCGCGCAGGACGTTCGCGAGCGCATCCGGCGTGTGGGCGTAGTCGACGAGCACGGTGAAGGGCTGCCCCTCGTCGACCTCCTCGAAGCGTCCCGGCACGGCGCGCACCGACGCGATCCCGGCGAGTGCGGTCGCGTCGTCGATCCCGAGCAGGCGCGCCGCGGCCAGCGCGCCGAGCGCGTTCTCGACGTTGAAGCGCCCGCGAAGCTTCAGCTCGACGCCGGCGAGCGCCTCGGGGCGGACGTCCGCGTCGTCGGCGAACCCGAACGTGAGCGCGTCCGGCAGCTCGGCCGCCAGCCTGCGGCCGTACGAGTCGCCGACGTTCAAGGCGGCCGGCGTCCCGGGCGCGAACAGCCCGCGCTTCGCGGCGAAGTAGTCGTCCATCGTGCCGTGGAAGTCGAGGTGGTCCTGCGTCAGGTTCGTGAAGACGAGCACGGCGAGGCGAATGCCGTCGAGGCGATGCAGCGCCGCACCGTGCGATGTCGCCTCGAGCGCGCAGCTGCGGTTGCCTGCGTCGATCATCTCGCGGAGCGTGCGCTGGAGGTCGATCGCCTCCGCGGTCGTGCGCACTGCGGGCCTGCGCTCGTCGCCGACGCGAGTCTCGACCGTTCCGAGCAGCCCGGGGCGGCGACCGGCCGCGTCGAGCACGGCGTAGAGGAGGTACGCGGTCGTGGTCTTTCCGTTCGTCCCGGTCACGCCCGCAACCTCGAGCGCCTCGCTCGGATGCTCGAAGAACTCGTTCGCGGCGACCGCCATCGCGCGCCGCGCGTCCTCGACGACGAGCTGCGGGACGTCCAGGTCGAGCGGGCGCTCGACGACCAGTGCCACTGCGCCCTGCGCGACCGCCTCGCGGGCGAACTCGTGCCCGTCGAACCGCTCCCCCGGGACGCAGAAGAAGAGGGAGCCGGCCCGGACGGCTCGCGTGTCGTAGGCGAGGTCCGTCAGCTCGACAGAAGCGCGCCCGATCACGTCCCGCGGAGCGAGCGCAGCGATCACGCGCTCGAGCTGCATGTCGGCGGCCGAGTCTATCCGGCGGTGTTCCACAGTCGTGACGGTACGCCTTCAGCCCGCAGGTGCGTCGGGCGGGACCTCCAGGTACTGGAGCCCGAAGCGCGCGATCTCCTGGAACGCCGGCGCGGCGACGACGCCGCCCCAGATCGTCGTCGGCTCGTCGACCGTGACGAGGATCACGAGCCGCGGGCGCGACGCGGGGACGAAGCCGACGAACGAGGCGACGTACTTCGACGTCGAATACCCCCCGCCGTTCGGCAGCGCCTTCGCCGCCGTGCCCGTCTTCCCGGCCACGTGGTAGCCGGGGATCGCGGCGGCGAAGCCCGTACCGCCTTCCGCCACGACGCCGGCGAGCATCGTCGAGAGCTGCGAGGCGATCTGCGGGCTGAGGACGCGCCTGCGCTCTGCCTTCGGCCGGCTCGATCCTGCGACGTGGTCGACGACGTGCGGCCGCGTCCACACGCCGCCGTTCGCCACCGCGGCGTAGGCGGCGGCCATCTGCACCGGCGTGACGGCGATCCCATGCCCGATCGGGAGCGTGCCGATCGTCGAGCCGGACCAGCGCTCCAGCGGGAGCACGATCCCAGCGCTCTCGCCTGGATAGTCGACGCCGGTCAGGCGCCCGAACCCAAAACGGTCGACCCACGACGCCAGCCGCCGCGAGCCGAGCGCGCGCGCGAGCGTGATCGCGCCCACGTTCGACGACTGCGCGACGATGTCGGCGACCGACATCCGCACGGTCGGCCTCGGGTCGTGCTCGTTGATCACGCGGTCGGCGACGCGGATCGACGACGCGAGCGTGAACGACGTCTCCGGCGTGACGAGACCCTCCGACAGCGCGCCCGCGACGGGGATCAGCTTGAAGGTCGAGCCGGGCTCGTACGTGTCGCTGACCGTGCGGTTGCGGTGGTAGTCCTGCCTCGTCTTCGCGAAGTTGTTCGCGTCGAAGCTCGGCGCGGTCGCCATCGCGAGGATCTCTCCCGAACGCGGGTCGAGCACGACCGCCGTCGCCGCCTGCGCGCGCCAGCGGCGAACCGTGCGCCGGAGCACGTCCTCGGCAGTCGCCTGCAGCCGGTGGTCGAGCGTGAGGAAGACGTCGCGCCCCGGCCGCTCCGCGGTCTCGCTGAGGACGTCGACGACGCGCCCGAAGGGGTCCCGGATCACGGTCTCGCGGCCGGGGGTCCCACGCAGCGCGCGGTCGAGCGAGAGCTCGAGCCCCGCGAGCCCCTGGTTGTCGGCGCCCGCGAAGCCGAGCACCTGCGCCGCGACGGTGCCCTGCGGATAGCTCCGCCTCTCCTCCGCGTAGAAGCCGACGCCGGCGAACCGCTGCCGCCGAAGCTGGTCGGCGTCCTCCGGATCGGCCTTGCGCCGGAGGTAGACGAAGAGCCGCGACGGGTCGGTCAGGGCCGGGTAGAGCTTCTCCGCGTCGACGCCGAGGGCACGCTCGGCAGCGACGGCGACCGCGCGCGGGTTCCGCACCTGCGACGCGTCGGCGTACACCGTCGTCGCCTGCTCGCCGAGGGCGAGCGGAACGCCGTTGCGGTCGAAGATCGTGCCGCGCCTGGCCGGGAGCACGACCGTCTGCCGCTGCTGCGTGGCCGCGAGCTCAGAGAGCGGCTGCGCGCGCACGCCCTGGAGCCAGACCGCGCGCGCGAGCGACCCGGCCAGCGCCAGGGCGAGCAGCACGAAGAGGAGCCGGATCCGGCGGTTGACGACCCTCGGGGTCACCGCTCGCGGCGGAGCTCGACGTAGGTCGGGTCCGCCGGCGTGAGCCCGAGCTTCGCCCGGGCCTTCGCCTCGATCCGTGCGGGCGCCAGCGTGCTCGACACCTTCGACGTGAGCAGCGCGTTCTCGGCCTGGAGCTCGAGCCGCTCCTGCCCGAGCTTCTCGATCTGCATGTTCAGTCGCAGGACGGCGACGTTGAGCGCGACGATCCCGACGAGAAGGACGCCGAGCAGGACGATCCAGACGACCGACCCGGCCAAGCGCCGTCTCGGGGCGGCGGCCGCACGCCGTGCCGGCCGGCGTGCGAGCACCGGCGCTTCGACGCGGGCGGCGTTCGTCCAGGCGGCCATCAGACCTTCGACGCCGCCCTCAAGCGCGCCGACGCGGCGCGCGGGTTGGCCGCGACCTCCTCGGCGGACGGCCGCACGGCCCTCCGGGTCAGCGCGCGCAGCTCGGGCTCGCGCCCGCAGACGCAGACCGGGAAGTCGGGCGGGCACGTGCACCCGCGCTCGCGCTCGCGCAGGAAGCGCTTGACGATCCGGTCCTCGAGCGAGTGGAAGCTGATCACGGCCAGCCGACCGCCCGGGCGCAGCATCGTCATCGCCGCCGGCAGCGCCGCCTCGAGCGCGCCGAGCTCGTCGTTGACCGCGATCCGCAGCGCCTGGAAGACGCGCTTCGCGGGATGTCCCTCGCCGAAGCGCGCCGGCGCAGGGATCGAAGCCCGGATCGTGTCGACGAGCTCCCCGGTCCGCTCGAACGGCTGCTCGCGTCGGCGCCGCCCGATCGCGCGCGCGATCTGCCGCGCGTACCGCTCCTCGCCGAACCGCCGAAAGATCTGCTCGAGCTCGCGCTCGGACGCCTCGTTGACCAACTCGCGCGCAGAGAAGTCGGAGGACGGGTCCATGCGCATGTCGAGCGGCGCGTCGGTCGCGTAGGAGAAGCCACGTTCTGGGCGGTCGATCTGCATCGAGGAGACGCCGAGGTCGAGCAGGATCGCGTCGGCGCGCACGCCGTTGTCGGCGAGCTGGCGCAGGACGACGGAGAAGTCGCCGCGCAGATAGCGCGCCTGCACACCGGCGTGGCGCCGAAAGCGCTCGAAGTACGGTCGGACAGTCGGGTCGCGGTCGACTGCGATCAACTTGCCCTTGGCGCGCAGCTCCCGGGCGAGCAGCGCCGCGTGGCCACCCGCGCCGAACGTCGCGTCGACCACCGTCTCGCCGGGCTGCACGTCGAGCAGCCGGCGCACCTCCTCGCCGAGAACGGGGACGTGGTCAGTCTCGTTTGGCTGCAAGACGCTCGGCAACATGCTGCGCGCTCCCTTCGACTTCCTTCAGGTGCTCGCGCCAGGTGGCGCGGTCCCAGATCTCCAGGTGGTCGTAGACCCCGGCCACGACGACTTCGCGGCTCAGCCGCGCATGCTCGAGCAGGGCGGGCGGGATCATGATCCGGCCCTGCTTGTCGGGCTCCGCCTCGCTCGCGCCCGAGAAGAAGTAGCGGTTCATCAGCCGCGTCTCCTCGCTGAGCGGGTCGAGCTCGGCGAGACGCCCGGCGACGAGCGTGTCCCAGTCCTCGCGCGCGTAGAGCGAGAGGCAGCCGTCCAGACCGCGGGTGACCACGCCCCCGTCCGTGAAGGAATCACGGAACTTCGCGGGAAGCGTGAGGCGGTTCTTGTCATCGATCGTGTGGGCGTACTCGCCGAGGAGCATGGCTTGGGGCCTCGTGGTTGTTTACCACTTTCCCCCACTCTAAACCACAGTCCCCCACATGGCAACCCCTCGGACGGGGGACGTCGACCGCCCGTGGCGGGGGGCGTCTACCGGATGGCGACCGCGTCCGCGATCCGCTCGAGCGTGTCCGCCACTTCGTCGAGTGGTGAACGCGTGTCGATCTCCGCCGTCGCGCCCGCGCGCAGGAGCGGCTCGAAGGTCGCCAGGTCGTGCAAGATCCGATCCCGCTCGGCCTCGGCCTTGCCGAAGTTGTTCGTCTCGCGCGTGGCCACGCGTTCGAGGATCACCTCCGCGGGCGCGCTCAACAGCACGACCGCATCGAAGCGCGGATAGAACCTCCCCTGATTGGCGACGCAGCCCGAGACGAACAGCAGGCCCTGCTCGTGCTGGTCCAGCAGCGCGTGGATGCGGTCCTCGCGCCACAGCTGCTCCGACCCGCCTACGCCGGAGGACGGTTCCTCCGCGGCGTAGCCGCCGTAGTCCGTGTCGACGACCCGATGTCCCCTGCGAGCGAGCTCGACCAGAGCTGCTGACTTGCCAGTACCGGACATCCCCGTCACCAACACCACGGCCACGTGTCGACCCTACCGTCCAACCCCGAGACCCGAGCCGCGCGGGCCCGGGTCCTTGCCTGCGTCCGGAAAGAGTGCTAAGCCAACTGGTGCCGCATGACCGCGCCGTCAGACAGCGTCTCCGCTCCGGAGGTCCAGGCGCAGCCTGCGCGGATTCGCTACGACGCGTTCATCTCGTACAGCCACGACGCGGACCCGCAGCTCGCGTCGGCACTCCAGTCCGCCTTGCAACGCTTCGCGAAGCCCTGGTATCGGCTTCGCTCGCTCAAGGTCTTCAGGGACGACGCCTCCCTCTCGGCCAACCCTGCGCTCTGGGACTCGATCGTCGATTCGCTGCAGGCGTCCCGCACCTTCGTCCTCCTCGCCTCGCCCCAGGCGAAGGAGTCGCGCTGGGTGGCGCGTGAGGCCGAGTGGTGGCGCGAGCACAAGCCGGGCGGCCAGGTGCTCCTCGTGCTGATCGACGGAGAGATCGTCTGGGACGAGCAGGCCAACGACTTCGACTGGGAGCGGACGAACGCCCTCCCGCGGACACTGGCAGGGGCGTTCGCAGAGGAGCCGCGGTGGATCGACCTGCGGTGGGGGCGCGATGCCGGCGACCTCTCGCTCCGGAACCCCCAGTTCCGCGACGCGGTCGCCGAGGTCGGGGCCCCGCTGCACGGACGTCCGAAGGACGAGCTCGTCGGCGAGGACGTGCGGCAGCACCGGCGCGCTCTGCGGCTCGCGCGCGGCGCGGTCGCGACTCTCTCCATACTCCTGCTCGCGGCCGTCGCTTCGGGGCTGCTCGCGCTCAACCAGCGGAACAGCGCACGCGAGGAGCGCGACCGCGCGGAGGAGCAGACGCGGATCGCGACGTCGAGGCTGCTCGCGACCCAGGCGCTGACCGACCTCGACCGCGTCCCGGACCGCAGCGTGCTGCTCGCGCTCGAGGCGTTCCGGCTCGAGCCGACGTTCGAGGCGCGGTCGGCGCTCGTTCGCGCGGCTCAGCGCACGCAACGCGTGCCGGCGATCCTCCGGCCCGGCGGCGAGTTGCTGAGTGTCGAGTTCAGCCGCGACGGGCGAACGCTGCTGACGACGGACGGCGAAGAGCTCGTTCGCTTCTGGGACGTCCGGACCAACAACGAGCTCGGAAAGCCGCTCTCGTGCTACTGCCTGTCCACCCAGGGCGGCGCCGTGCTCATGCCCGACGGCAAGCGCGTCGTCGCGGTCGACGGGTTCGACTCGACGAGCATCACCTTCTCGGACGTGAAGACGCGGCGGCCGCTGCGCGAGATCACAGACGACGCGGGCAGCGTCGAGGGCCTCGCAGTCAGCCGTGACGGGCGGTTCCTCGCGACCTACGGCGAAGGACGACCGGTCGTCGTCTGGGATGCCGTCCGGATGCGACCGCTCGGCCCGCTTCCGGGCACGGGCTCCGAGTCGACCTGGGACGTGGGGTTCTCTCCGGACGGAAGCTTGCTGGCGGTCGATCACGCAGACCGCGGCCTCGAGCTCTGGAGCGTCTCGTCCCGGCGTTCGCTGGCGACGCTCGCGCCCGTCGGGAGCTGGAGACGCCCGTTCGACTTCACGCGCGACGGCAAGAGGCTCGCGTTCGAGGACGACGCGGGCATCCACGTGCGGAACCTCGCGACGGGCGCGCTGCTCGGCCGCGCGATCTCCGTCCCGGCGGTTGTGCAGGACCTCGCCTTCGACCCAACCGGACGGCTGCTCGCCGCGGCCCGTGAGGACGGGATCGTGCAGATCTGGGACGCGAAGACGGGACGGGCTGTCGGAGGCGTCCTCACCGGGCACGAGGACTTCGTCAACGCCGTCGCGTTCAGCCCGGACGGACGGACGCTCGCATCGGCAGGGCAGGACGGGACGTTGCGGCTCTGGTCGGTCGCCTCGCAGCCGCTCGGCAAGCCCGTGGTCGGGATCGGGAGCGTCCTCGCTGCCGACCCGACAGGGCAGCTGGTGGCGGTGAACTCCTCCGCTCCCGCGCAACTGGTCCGGCAGCGCGATTGGTCGCCCGTCTGGACCCTTCCCGGCCGGGGGGAGACGCGCGATGCGGCGTTCAGCCCGGATGGCTCGCTACTCGCGCTCGGCGACCAGTCCGGAGTCGTGACGGTCTGGGACGTCCGCTCGCGGCGGCAGGTGTCGCCCCCACTCGGCGACCGCGGCGGCGAGGCGGTCACCTCGGTCGCGATCAGCCCGAACGGCCGTTATCTCGCGGCGTCGGCCGAGTTCGGCTGGCTCCGAATCTGGCGGGTCGGCTCGTGGGACCTCGTCGACGCCCGGATCCACGATCCAGGCGACACGCTGCCCGGCCTGGCGTGGGTCGGGTTCACGCCTGACGCCGGGATCGTGACGGTCGGCGGCAGCGACGTCGCGCTCTGGCGCATCGAAGGGGACAAGCTCACCAGGCCCACGAGAATCCCCGACATCCCGGCGGACGTTGCGGCGCTCTCTCCGGATGGGCGCACCCTGGCAATCGGAACCGACGTGAACTCGCAGGTCCAGATCCTTGATCTGCGCGCGAAACGGCTGGACGAGCCGCTCAGCGGCCACACGAAGGACGTCGACAGCCTCGCCTTCAGCCCCGACGGGCGTGTGCTGGCGACGGGGTCCTGGTTCGACGGCACGATTCGGCTCTGGGACGTCCGGAGCGGCCGCGCACTCGGCACCGCGCTGCGGAGCGACGCCGGCGATCCCTTGGATCTCGCGTTTACGCCCGACAACCGGCTCCTGTCGGCGCACGGAGTCGTCGTCGAGTGGGACCCGATCCTCTGGCGCGGAACGCTCGAGCAGTTCCGCGAGCGACTGTGCCCCACCGCCGGCCGCAACCTGCGTCCTGAAGAGTGGGCGCGGTTCCTGCCGGGGGAGTCGTACCGGCGGACCTGCCCCGCCGAGTGAGCGCCGCGGTCAGCCGACTCGCTCAGGCCGGTTTCTGCCAGACGGAGACGTGCATCGTGCTCTCGCTCGTGAACGGCTCGCGCTTCCAGTCGCTCCAGCGCTCGCGCAGCGACATCCCCGCGAGCCGCGCCATCAGGTCGAGCTCCGACGGCCAGACGTAGCGAAACGGCGCCGAGACGAGCTCGAGCTCGCCGTCGAAGATCGAGTAGTGATGGGAGATCAGGCCCTGCGAGGCGACGTCGATCTCGTCGAAGCCGAGGTGGTTCGGGCTCACGTCGAACGCGCGAACGGTCTCGCCCGGCGGAAGCCGCTGAAGCGCCGGCACACCCACCTCGATCACGAAGCAGCCGCCGGGCCCGAGGTGCGCGGCGGCGTTCTGGAAGCACGCGACCTGCTCGTCCTGCGTCGTCAGGTTCATGATCGTGTTGAAGACGAGGTAGGCGACCGAGAACGTCCCGCCTACGGCCGTCGTCGCGAAGTCGCCGATCGTCACGCCGATCTGCTCCGAGCCCGGCTTCGCACGCAGCCTCGCGACCATCGCCTCGGACAGGTCGATCCCGTGCACGCGGACGCCGCGCTGCGCGAGCGGCAGCGCGATCCGGCCGGTGCCGATCCCAAGCTCAAGCGCGGCGCCATCGCCGGCCAGGTCGGCGAGGAAGTCGACGACGGGCTCGACGACCGCGGGCTCGAACATCTCGTCGGAGGACTCGTCGTACCGCGCCGCCACCCGCTCGCCGAAGTGGTCCTCGGGCATCAGTCCGCCAGCTGGCCCTCGTAGGGGCCGCGGCCCGTGAGCACGGCCGCGCCGCAGCGCGAGGCGAGCTCGAGGGCTTCCTCCCGTTCGAGCCCCTTCGCAAGGCCGTAGGTCAGGCCCGCGGCGAAGGAGTCGCCGGCGCCGTAGGTGTCCGAGACGGGCCCGGGTGGCGGCGCGGCGCGGAACGGCCCGCCCGGCTGCGTCCAGCCGCCGAGCCGGCCCGCGGTCGAGACGACCAGCCGAGGGGTCGGTGCGAGGTCGCCCGGCTGGTACTGCTCGGCGAGGTCCTCGCCGCTGCCGACCAGCGCGTCGAGCTCGACCGCGGCACGCCGCAGCGTCGAGAGCTCGCGGGCGGTCGCGACCAGCACGCGGGCACGGCGGGCCGCCTCGATCGCGCCGACGTCCCCTGCGGTGTAGTAGATGCCGTCGTAGCGAGCGAGCTCGAGCCAGGGCAGGCGGTGGCTCGTGCTCGGGTGGAGCTTCTCCCCGAGAACGGTGATCGTCCGCTCACCGGCGTCGTCGACGAACGTGAACCCGCGGCGGGTCGGGTGCGACACGAACGCCGCCTCGACGCGCACGCCCTGGCCGGTGAGCTGCTCGAGCGAGCGTCGCCCGAGCTCGTCGTCCCCGAGCACGGTCAGGAAGGTGCAGCCCGCGTTGAGCTTCGCGAGCTGGACGGCCGCGACCGCCCCGCCGCCGGCAGCCTCCTCCCACGTCTCGAGCGCGTTCACGATCTCGCCGGGCGCCGGCACGTGCTCCACCCGCACGAACTGGATCCACTCGACGTGGCCCACGACCGCGACCTGCACGTTCGGGAGTCTCACATCTGGCCGCCCGCCGCCGTTGAAGACGATGATGGAGGCCGTGGCCGCACCGCCCCCGTTCGAGGCGTTCTACGTCCAGCACCGCGACGGCGTGTTCGGGTTCCTCGTGCGGCGGCTGGGGCGAGAACGAGCGGAGGACGCGTTCCAGGAGACGTTCCTGCGCGCGCTGCGGAGCTACGACTCGTTGACGCACGCCGCGAACCTGCGGGCCTGGGTGTTCACGATCGCCGCGCGGGTCGCCGTCGACGAATACCGGCGCCGGCGCCCGCAGGTGCTGGACGGCGAGCCGAGCTTCGAGGAGCGCAGGCCCGCGTACGCCGAGCTCGAGCACCTCGCGGACGGCCTCCCGCCCAAGGAGCGGGCGGCGGTCGTGCTCCGTTACGGGTACGACCTCGAGTACGCCGACATCGCCGACGCGCTCGGCTCGAGCGAGGAGGCGGCGCGCGCGGCCGCGTCGTCCGGCGTGCGCAGACTTCGACGAAAGGGAGTGTCACTGTGAAGGTCTCGTCCGATCTCGACGCGCGTTTTCGGGAACGCGCCGCCGCCGAAGGAGCGCTCGACGTCGCGTTCGACCTCGTCGACTCGCCGCTCGGGCCGCTGCTCGTCGCGGTCACCGGCCGGGGCCTCTGCCGAATCGAGTTCGACCCCGAGCCCGAGCGCGAGCTCGAGCCGCTCGCGCAGCGCTTCGGCGTGCGCGTGTTGCGCGCGCCCAAGGCAGTCGATCCCCCACGCCGCCAGCTGGCCGAGTACTTCGAGGGCGCCCGCACGAGCTTCGAGCTGCCGGTCGACGTGCAGTTCGACCGCTTCCGCCTGAAGGTGATGGACGAGCTCGCGCGCGTGCCCTACGGGCAGGTGACGACCTACGGCACGCTCGCCGCGCGGGCCGGCAACCCCGGTGCCGCGCGGGCAGTGGGAACGTTCATGAACCGCAACCCGGTTCCGATCGTCCTGCCCTGCCACCGCGTCGTCGGCGCGAACGGCACGCTCGTCGGCTACGGCGGCGGCCTCGAGCGCAAGGAGCGCCTCCTCCAGCTCGAGGGTGCATCGCTTACGCTGCCCGCGTGACGAACCTGCCGCTCACCGGAGGCTGTCTCTGCGGCGGCGTTCGGTTCGAGATCACCGAGCCGCCGCTCTGGGCGAGTTACTGCCACTGCACCCGCTGCCAGCGGCGGACGGGGACAGCGGCGTCCGTGAACGCTCGCATCCCCCCGGGCTCACTCCGGATCGTCGCGGGAGAGGAACTGGTGACGACGTACGAGCCGCCCGACGGCTTCGCGAAGGCGTTCTGCTCGGCCTGCGGCTCGGGCTTGTGGTCGCACCCGCCCGGCGGCGAGCCGGCCGGCGTCCGCATGGGCACGTTCGACGAAGACCCCGGCGTGCGACCGTCCCACCGGCAGTACGTCGCCTACGCGGCGTCGTGGGAGCCGCTCCCCGACGACGGGCTCGAGCGCTATCCCGAAGCGCGTCCGTCGAGCAGCCGGTAGCCGACGCCCCAGACGTTCAGCACGTACGGTCCGACGCCGGCCTCGCTCAGCTTGCGCCGAAGCCGTGACGCGTGCGAGTCGAGCGTTCGCGTGCGCGACGATGGCGAGCGGAAGCCCCAGACGTCGCGCAGGAGCTCCTCCTTCGTGAACACGCGGTACGGCTGCGACGCGAGCTGCGCGAGCAGCTCGAACTCCTTCGCAGAGAGCACGACCGGCCGGCCCAGCACGGTCACGCGGCGGGTGCCGCGGTCGACGACGACGTCCCCCGCCTCGATCACGTCGCTCTGCACGGCGCGGCGCAGGAGGGCGCGGATGCGCGCGAGCAGCTCGTCGTAGACGAACGGCCGCTGCACGTAGTCGTCGCAGCCGCGGTCGAGCGCGCGGGCGCGGTCGACCGCGTCGGCGTTCGGCTGCCCGAGCAGGATCAACGGGACTTCGCGGTTCCAGGAGCGGCCGGGCTCGCCCTCGCGCAGGCGCCGGCAGAGCTCGAGGCCCGTGGCATCTGGGAGAGGGGTGCCGACGAGGACGAGGTCCGGCTGCGCGCGCTCGGCGAGCTCGAGCGCCTCACCGCACGCGCCCGCGCCCACCACCCGAAAGCCGTCCTCGACGAGGCTGCGCTCGAGAAAGCCGCGCGTCGCCGGCTCCGGCTCGGCAAGGAGGAGGGCCGCAGGCATGGCGGCGAAGCTAACAGCGGGCCTCGTGTCGGTCGAGATGTCCTTTTGCGCAACTTTGCGCCGACTCCTCGACAGTCGTCCGGCGCGGAGAAGACCGCGGCGGCCGCGCCTGAAAGACGCGGCCGCCGCGTAGTACCTGCTAGCGAAGGCCGATGGTCGCGCCGTTCACCATGATGTTGTCGAGCACCGCCATCCCGAAGTTGTCAGGACCGGTGTCCTGGCCCTCGTCGAAGACGATGTCGATCGAGCGCACGATGGCGCCCGGTGGCACCGGCGGGAACGCCGTGGCCGGCGACCACGCCAGCCGGGTCCAGCCGACCCCGAGCGTCTGCGAGACGGGCGGCGGCGAGGCGCAACCGATGAAGTGCGTGCCGAAGTCGGTCACGACGTTGAAGCGCGGCGCACCCGCACCGCAGTGCGAGCCGACCGGGGTCGCGACCCCGCCGTGCTTGCGGATGTCGTAGCCGATCGTCGTCAGCGGTTCTCCCGCGACGCCCTTGAGCTCCGCGCCCGCGGCGGCGATGTTCGCCGTCGGGCCTGTCTTCGCGAGCAGCAGGCCCTGATGGTTCCGGTCTGTCGGCCCAAGCCGCGTCGGGACAGGCCGGATCGCTGTACGTGCCGGGACTGCCGGTGTTGATCGTCGCCGCAGTCGGGCACCCGATGTGGTTGATCCAATTCGACTCGACCAGGCTCGTGCTGAACGGGTCGAACTCCCAAGGCGTGACCGCGTTCAGGCGGGCACTGGCTGTCCCGCTCGTGGCGACAAACGCCGTCAGCGCGACGAGAAGGATTCGACGCATGTTTTCCCCCTTTCGATCTCCGCGACGGCCAAGCCGCCTCGTGCGGCCGCGGATGCAACTAGATGCCCGTTCGGTGGGCCGATCCAAACACTCCAGCTGGGGGGTAACCCGCGGCGGCCGCACTGGGCGCGGCCGCCGCGAGTCCTTGCGGCCTACCTGAGACCGATGGACGTGCCGTTGACCATCACGTTGTCGAGGATCGCCATCCCGAAGAAGTCGGGACCGGTGTCCGTCCCCTCGTCGAACACGATGTCGATCGAGCGCACGGGGGCGCTCGGCGGGACCGGCGGGAACGCCGCGGCCGGCGACCAGGCGAGCCGCGTCCAGCCGAGACCGAGGGTCTCGGAGACCGGCGGCGGCGAGACGCAGCCGATGAAGTGCGTGCCGAAGTCGGTCACGACGTTGAAGCGCGGCGCGCCGGCTCCGCAGTGCGAGCCGAGCGGGCTCGAGGAGCCGCCGTGCTTGCGGATGTCGTAGCCGATCGACGTCAGCGGCTCATTCGCGACACCCTTCAGCGAGGCTCCGGCGGAGGCGATGTTCGCCGTCGGGCCGACCTTCGAGAGCAGCAGACCCTGGACGTTCCGGTCCCTGATGCCCTCCGTCGTGCAGGCGGGGTCCGTGTACGTGCTCCCCGCGCCGCCGTCGGTGTTGATCCGGGCATTGGTCGGGCACCCGATGTGGTTGATCCAGTTGGACTCGACGAGACCCGTGCCGAAGGGATCGAATGTCCACGGGTGCACGGCGTTGATTTTTGCGCTGGCCGTGCCGGCGGTGGCGACGAACACGGTCAGAGCGACGAGCAGCAATCGGCGCAAGGTTCTCTCCCTCTTCTGTTGATGGCCCCGCAGTCGCCAGGCCCTCGCGCGACCGCCTTTCGACCCTAATGCTGGGCACTGGAAAAGACACCGCTACCATCGGGGGGGATGTCCCGCGCCCTGCGCCCGGCCCTCGCCGCCGCGCTCGCGGTTCCCGTCGCGGCCACGGCGGCCACGCCACGCTGGCAGAGCGGCGACGCCCTGCCGGTGCCGCGGACCGAGGTCGCCGCCGCGCGCCACGGGAACGAGCTCGTCGTCGTGGGCGGCTACCTTCCGTGGGGCGGGACGACCACGCAGGCGGACGCCTACTCGACGGCCGAGCGCAGCTGGAGACGCCTCCCCGACCTGCCGATCGCGCTCGACCACGCGTCCGCGGCGACGTGGCGCGGGCGTGCGCTCGTCGTCGGCGGGTACTTCGCCCGGGGACGGCCGAGCGAGCGCGCGTTCGTGCTCGAGGGCGAACGCTGGCGGGAGCTGCCGCGGATGCCCGCCGGCCGAGCTGCCGCAGGCGCCGCGGTGACCGGGGACACGCTCGTCGTCGCCGGCGGCGTCGGCCCGGTGGGGCTCGCGCGCTCCGCCTTTGCGCTCGACCTGCGCCGCAACCGCTGGCGTCAGGTCCCCGGGCCGACGCCGCGCGAGCACCTCGCCGTCACGGCGGTCGGCGGACGCGTCTACGCGCTCGCGGGACGGACGGCCGGGCTGAACACGAACGTCCGCACGCTCGAGAGCTGGAGGCCCGGTGCCCGCAGGTGGACGCGCCTGCCGCCCGTTCCGAGCCCGCGCGGCGGCACGGGTGCGACCGCCGTCGGGCGGACGATCGTCTCGATCGGCGGCGAGGCGCCGACGGGCACGATCGCCAGCGTCTATGCGTACGACACGGGCACGCGCAGGTGGCGCCGCCTGCCCGACCTCCCCACGCCGCGGCACGGGCTGGGCGTCGTCGCCGCGGGTCGCACCGTGTACGCGATCGCCGGCGGCCCGCGTCCGGGTCTGACGACGAGCGGGGCGATCGAGTTCCTGACGCTTCCGTGAGGCTCCGCGCGAACGGGATCGAGTTCGCGGCGCTCGCGGACGGGCCGGAGGACGGTCCGCTCGTGCTGCTCCTGCACGGCTTCCCCGAGCTCTCGCGCTCGTGGCGGCACCAGCTGCCGGCGCTCGCGGCGGCGGGCTTCCGTGCGATCGCGCCCGACCTGCGCGGGTACGGCGGCACGGAGGCGCGCGGCCCGTACGACCTGCGGACGCTCGCGGCCGACGTCGACGGTCTGATCGGCGCGCTCGGCCGCGATCGCGCCGTCGTCGTCGGGCACGACTGGGGTGGCGTGATCGCGTGGGCCGCGGCGCACATCCACCGCGACCGTGTCGCGCGACTCGTGGTCCTGAACGCACCGCACCCCCGGTTGATGAGCGAGGAGCTGTTCGCGAGCGGCGAGCAGCGCAAGCGCTCGGTCTACGTCCTCCAGTTCCAGGTCCCGCTCTACCCGGAGCGCCGGCTCTCGCGCGACCGCGGCGCGGAGATCGCCCGCGCGCTCCGAGGCGGGTCGCACGTTCGGAGCGCGTGGCCCGACGACGAGCTCGAGCACTACCGCGACGCCTTCTCGGAGCCGAGCCGCCTGCGCGGTCCGCTCGCGTACTACCGGACCGCGTTCCGGCACGCGCTGCTCAGGCGGGGTGCCGGTCTCGGCGGGCCGATCGAGGCACCGACGCTCGTGCTCTGGGGGATGCGCGACCGCTTCCTCGGCCCGTCGCTCTGCGACGAAGCCCGCCTGCGCGCGCACGCGCCGAACGTCGAGGTCGTGCGGCTCGAGGAGGCCGGCCACTTCGTCCAGAACGAGGCGCCGGAGCGCGTCAACGCGGAGCTGCTGCGTTGGCTACAAGCGGCCCGAACGTAAGACGCCCCAGAAGAGCCAGATCCCGAAGATCGCCGAGAGCAGGAAGCCGAGCATCGAGAAGAGGTGCAGGCCGAGAATCTGCGGCCCGTCCTCGGCGAAGATCCCGATCAGGCTCGAGCCGATCAGCCCGCCCGTGACGACGAGCGCCATCACCAGGCGGTTGAAGACGACGTCGATGCGGTGCATGAACTCGTCGAGGCCCTTGTGCACGAACCCCACCTCGATCTGCCCGTCGCGCACCTCCTCGAGGATGTCGTGCACCTGGTACGGGAAGTCGAGCGCCATCTGCCCGAGCCGTAGGCCCTCGCGGCGCGCGCGACCCGCGACCCGCTCCGGAGTGAAGCGCTCGAGCAGCATCGCGCGCGCGTACGGCTTCGCGACCTCGAAGACGTTGAAGTCCGGGTAGAGCTCGATCCCGACCGAGGCGAGCGTCGCGATCGCGCGGTCGAGCAGGAGGAAGCGCGTCGGCAGGCGCAGGTTCATCGAGTAGATCAGGTCGAACCCCTCGCGGATCACCTCGAGCGGGTCGATCTCCGAGAGCCGGGCGCCGTAGTAGCGGTAGTAGAGGTCGTTCAGGCGCGCGCGGAACTGCTCCTCGCGGTCGCGCGGGTAGCGCACGCCGAGCTCGGAGAGCCGCTCCGGCAGCTGGTCGACGCGCTCCTGCGCGGCGTCGATGAAGAGCCGCGTCAGCTTCGTCATGTCGTCGTCGGTGAGCCGCCCGACGGCGCCGAAGTCGACGAGCCCGATCGAGCCGTCGTCGAGCACGAGCACGTTCGCCGGGTGCGGGTCGCCGTGGAAGAACCCGTGCCGGAAGATCATCGCCATCCAGGCGTCGGTCATCAGATGCGCGAGGTCGCGCCGCTGCTCGAGCGGCCAGTCGATCGGGAGGTCGGCGACCTGCATGCCTTCGATGAACTCGAGCGTGAGCACGCGCTCGCGCGAGTAGCGCCAGATCACGCGTGGCACATGCACGCGGTCGTCGTTGCGGAAGTTGTGCCGGAAGCTCTCGGCGTTGCGGCCTTCGCGGGTGTAGTCGAGCTCGCTGCGGATCTGCTGCGCGAACTCGTCGACGAGTTCCCGCGCGTCGATGAAGTCGAGCGCGCGCACGCGCTCGCGGATCACGCGCGCGGCCTGGTAGAGCAGCGCGAGGTCGGCCTCGATCTGGCGCGGCGCGTCCGGCCGCTGCACCTTGACCGCGACCCGCTCGCCGTTCGGGAGCAGCGCGCGGTGGACCTGGCCGATCGACGCCGCCGCGATCGGCACCTCGTCGAACTCGACGAACAGCTTCTCGAGCTCGAGCTCGAGCTCCTGCTCGACCACCGCGCGCACGGCGGGGAACGGCACCGGCCGCACGTCGTCCTGGAGCCCGCGCAGCTCGGCGATGATGTCCGGCGGCACGACGTCGGGGCGCGTCGAGAGCAGCTGCCCGAACTTCACGAACGTCGGCCCGAGCTCGTCGAGCATCTCGCGCAGGCGCACACCGCGGTGCGAGCGGTCGGACACCTCGGGCATCCGGTCGCCCCACGGGAGCAGGTCGGTCAGCCGGTGACGTTCGAAGAAGTAGCCGAAGCCGTGCCGGACCGCGACCTGCGCGATCTCAGAGAGGCGTCCGAGATTCCGCGTCGCCGTCGCCATCGACCTCAAGTGTGACAGGCGGGCCTGCGGACTCCAGGAGCCGGAGCCGATGCTCCAGCTGTGCGACGCGAAGCTCGAGATCCTCGTGCTGCGACTGCGTCACGAAGCCGAGCTCGCGTAGCACGGCGCTGACGTTCTCGGACGCGCGCTCGCCGACGCGGCCGCTCTCCTCGCGCGCCCACGCGAGCAGCGCCTCGGCGACGTTCCTCGCGGCGCTAACGGGCTCGGCCATGGGGGCGCGCCTTGCGCTGTTGTCGGCGACGCTCGCGCTTCGCCGCGGCGCCGTCGATCGCGCCGTCGCCGCCGGACGGCGCGAGCAGCGGGATCGCGGGCACGGGCTCGGCCGCCGCGGCCGCCTCAGCCTCTTCGAGCAGCTCGACGTCCTCGTCGGGCGTGTGCGTGTCCTTGCGTCCCTTGAACTCGGGCGTGTGCTCGAGCAGCACGGCGAGGAACGGCGCGGCGATGAAGATCGTCGAGAACGCGCTGATCCCGATGCCGATCAGGATCGCGAACGCGAAGTCCTTCAGCGTCTCGCCGCCGAAGAAGAAGAGGACGCTGACGGGCAGCAGCGTGATGAACGTCGTCGCGAGGGAGCGCGGGATCGTCTCCCACAGCGAGACGTTGATCAGCTCTTTCACCGACGCACGGCGCATCAGCCCGAGGTTCTCTCGCACGCGGTCGAAGATGATGATCGTGTCGTAGATCGAGTACCCGATGATGGTCAGGAACGCGGCCACGGTCGCCGCGCTGACCTCGCGGCCGGAGAACGAGTAGATCCCGATCGCGATCAGGCCGTCGTTCACGATCGTGCGCAGGATCGGGACGGCGAAGCGCCACTGGAACCGGATCGCGACGTAGCCGGCGATCAGGACGAACGAGATGATCACCGCCCAGATCGCGCCGCGGAGGATGTCCTCGCTGAAGCTCGCCGAGACGGTCCGCGTGCCCAGCGACTCCGCGTCGAAGTCCTGCCGCAGCTCACCGAGGAGCCGCTGCTCGTCCTCCTGGCTGAGCGACTCGGCCCGGATCTGGAACTCGCGGTACTCCTGGCTTCCGGTCTCCGGGCCTAGGCCCTGGATGACGGCGGACTCCTGGCCGACGTTCGCGGCCGCCTCGCGCACGTCCTCGAGCGCGACCGGCTGCGGGGTGGTGAACCCGAGCTCGGAGCCGCCCTCGAAGTCGATGCCGAGGTTCAGCCCCTTGATCAGGATCGACCCGATCGAGAGCGCGATCAGGACGCTGGCGATCGTGAACCAGATCCGCCGGCGCCCGACGATGTCGATTCGCTGCCAGGCCGGGATCTCGCGTGCGCTCGCGCCCATGAATGCGGGGCTGTCGAACCAGCGGAAGCCCGCAAGCAGGCCGAGCATCGCGCGCGTGGCGAAGACCGCGGTCACGATCGAGATCGCGGTACCGATCAGGAGCATCAGCGCAAACCCGCGCACGCCCGCCGACGCGAGCGAGAAGAGCACGAGCGCGGTGATCGCCGTGACGACGTTCGCGTCGATGATCGTGGACAGGCCCTTGCCGTAGCCGGACGCGATCGCTGCGCGCACCGACTTGCCCGCGCGGGACTCCTCCTTGATGCGTTCGAAGATGACGATGTTCGCGTCGGCGGCGACGCCGATCGTCAGGATCATCCCGGCGAAGCCCGGCAGGGTCAGCGTGACGTCGAAGAGCAGAAGAGCGCCGTAGAGGATCACGGCGTAGATGCCGAGGCCGATCACGGCGACGAGGCCGAGGAAGCGGTAGAAGATGAGCAGGAAGATCGCGACGACCAGGAGCCCGGCGATCGCCGCCTGCCAGGCCTGACGGAGCGAGTCGGCTCCGAGGGTCGCCGAGATCTGCGTGTCCTGGAGCGGCACGAACTTGACCGGCAGCGCGCCCGTCTGGAGCACGATCGCGAGGTCGTTCGCTTCGTCTTGTCCGGCCATCCCGGTGATCTGCGCGCCGTTCGAGCCGGAGATGCCGTTCGGGTTCTCCCTGAAGTCGATCGTGGGCCACGAGCGGATCTCGTTGTCGAGCACGATCGCGAAGCTCTGCAGCTGATCCTGGCCGCTGAAGCTGCTGAGCCGGTTGCCGCGGTGCGCGAGCTCGCGCGTGACCTCGGCGAAGCGGTCCTCGCCCTCGTCCGTGAACTGCATCAGCACGATCGGCTGCCCGGTCTGCGGGTCGATGTCGGCGCGCGTCCCGTTGAGCCGCAGGTGCTCGCCGGTCATCTCCGGGATCGGCTTCTCGGCGAACGGCTGGTGCTTGAAGAGGTAGTAGTAGGTGATGCCCGGGACGGTGTCGCCGGGCGGGCAGCTCGTGTTGGCGCTCTCGGTCCGGCACGTGAGCACGATGCGGTTCTTCGGCACGCCCAGGGCGCGCGCGTTCTCGCCGAGCTCCTCGAACTTCGCGCTTGCCAGCGCCGCCTTCTCCGTCGGGAAGGGCCCCGCGACCGCTCGCTTCGTCGTCCGGTCGAAGACCCGCCACTCCTTGCCGCCGCCCTCCTGGATCGTCGACTGGACCGGCGCGAGCAGGTCGAACCGGTTGTCGAGCGCGACCGGGATGGAGTTCGACCCGATCGACGGGGCGACGAGGTCGGCCTGGAGGTCGTAGAACTCGAGCTGCGCGGTTTTGCCGATCAGCTCGAACGCGCGCTGCGGGTCGCTGACTCCCGCCAGCTGGACCGAGATCTGGTCCTCGCCCTGCCGGCGCACCTCGGGCTCGGAGACGCCGAGCTTGTCGATCCGGTTCCGGATGATCGTCTCGGAGCGCTTGAGGTCGCTCTCGCGGAGCTGCCGGCCGGGCGGCGGCTCCGCCTGGAGCACGACCTCGAGGCCGCCCTGGAGGTCGAGGCCGAGGATCGGCTTCTTGTAGAAGGGCGACTGCGGGAGCGCGACCAGGCCGACCCCGATCAGGGAGACCAGGATCAGCGCGACGAGGATCAGATGCTGCCGGCGGTTGGCCAAAACGTTCCCAGGTTACCGGCGAAATTCGGACTTCGACGGTCCCGTGAGGCGCTCCAGAGCCCCCGCTCGGTAGGCGGCGAGCTCGCCCCGCTCGATCGCCTCGCGAGCGCCCGCGGTCAGGTCCAGGAGGAAGCGGAGGTTGTGCAGGCTCAGGAGCCGGTGACCGAGCAATTCCTGCTGATTCACCAGGTGCCGGACGTACGCCCGGGTGAAGCGCGTGCACGCCGGGCAGGCGCAGCCGTCGTCGAGCGGGCGCCGGTCGCGGGCGAACGCGGCGTTGCGGAGATTCAGGCGTCCCTCCCACGTCAGCGCGCTGCCGGTGCGGGCGACCCGGGTCGGGAGCACGCAGTCGAACATGTCGACGCCGCGGACGATCACCTCGAGCACGCCCTCCGGGTCGCCGATCCCCATGAAGTAGCGTGGCTTGTCACCGGGAAGCGCCTCCGTGGCCCAGGCGGTCGTCTCGAACATCTGCTCGCGCGACTCGCCGATCGCAAGTCCGCCGAGCGCGTTGCCGTCGAAGTCGAGCTCGACGATCTCCTCGAGCGACCGCCTGCGCAGCTCCGGGTCGACGCCGCCCTGCGCGATCCCGAAGAGCAGCTGCCCGGGCGCGCGCGGGGCGTCCCGCTGGCGGCGGGCCCACGCTGTCGTGCGGCGGACCGCGCGCTCGAGCTCGGCGCGGGGCGCACCGGGCGGCAGGACGACGTCGAGGCACATCGCGATGTCCGACGCGAGCCGGGCCTGGATCTCGGCCGCCGCCTCGGGGCTGAGGCGCGCGGGCTCGCCGTCGTAGACCGAGCGGAACGCGACCGCCTCGTCGTCGACGCGGATCAGCGTGTCGCGCAGCGAGAAGACCTGGAAGCCGCCCGAGTCGGTCAGGATCGGCCCGTCCCAGCCCATGAACGCGTGCAGTCCGCCGAGCTCGCCGATCACGTCTGCACCGGGCCGGAAGTGCAGGTGGTACGTGTTGCCGAGAACGATCGAAGCGCCGAGCGCGCGCAGCTCGTCCGGGTCGACGCCCTTCACCGTCGCCTTCGTCCCGACGGGCATGAACACGGGCGTCGGCACGTCGCCGTGCGCCGTGCGCAGCAAGCCGGCACGTGCAGCGCCGTCGGTCGCGGTGACGGTGAAGCTCACAGGATCAGCATCGCATCGCCGAACGAGTAGAAGCGGTAGCGCTCCTCGACCGCGACGCGGTAGAGCTCGCGCGTGCGCTCGATCCCCGCGAACGCCATCACGAGCGCGAGCAGCGTCGAGCGCGGGAGGTGGAAGTTCGTCAGCAGAGCGTCGACGCGCCGGAACTCGAAGCCGGGCGTCACGAACAGCGACGTGCGGCCGGCGAGCGGCGCTCCGCGCGCGAGTGTCTCGAGCACGCGCACGGTCGTCGTGCCGACCGCGAGGACGCGGCCCGCGCTCCGAATCCGCGACCACGTGGCCGCCTGGACCTCGTAGCGCTCGCCGTGCAGCTCGTGCCGCTCGAGCTCGTCGGCCGCGACGGGCCGGAACGTGTCGAGGCCGACGTGCAGCGTGACGCGCTCGACGTCGAGCTGACGGAGCAGCTCGGGCGTGAAGTGCAGCCCGGCGGTCGGCGCCGCGGCGGAGCCCGCCTCGCGCGCATAGACCGTCTGGTAGCGCTCGGGGTCGTCGAGCGGCACGTCGATGTACGGCGGCAGCGGCACGTCGCCCGCCGGCTCACCGTCGAGGCGCAGGCGCCAGCGGCCCTCGCCGAGCTCCTCGACCAGCTCGACCGGCCCGTAGCGGCGCCCCGCCCGCAGGCGCCTGCTCGGCCGTGCGAGCGCCTCCCAGAGCCCGTCCTCTCCACGCTCGAGCAGGAGCACCTCGCCCTTCGGCCGCTCGAGTGGGATGCGCGCCGGCACCACACGCGTGTCGTTGACGACGACGAGCTCGCCGCCGAGCTCCTCCGGGAGCTCACCGAAGCGCCGATGCCGCACCTCGCCGCTCGCCCGCTCGTAAACGAGGAGCCTCGACTCGTCGCGACGCTCGAGCGGACGCTGCGCGACCAGCTCCGGCGGCAGCTCGTAGTCGAGCTCGGAGGTGCGCATCCGGCGGCCACGTTATCGTTGCGACGGATGGATCCGGACCTGATCGAGCGCGCCCGCGAGCGGCTCGCGTCGGCGGCCGAGGGCCGCCCCGACGCGGCCGCGATCGAGGCCACGCTCGAGCGGACGCGGCAGGGACTGGAGGAGCTGGCGGCCACCGCGGCTGGGCTCGAGGGAGGCCTGCCGGAGAAGCTCGAGGCGGCGGTCCGCGACGGCGTCGCGGCCGAAGCCAGGCCGATGGCGCGGCAGGTCGCCGAGGTGCGCGGGATGCTGAACCAGGTGCTGAAGCGGCTCGAGCGCCTGGAGGGCGACGTCCTGGCCGAGCGCCACGCGCGCGTCGACGACCTCGCGCTCCTGATCGAGCTCGTCACCTCCGGGTGGAAGGGCGTCGACGAGCGCCTCGGCCGGCTGGAGCAACACCTCCAGGCGGGCAGCGGCGCCGTCGTCTACCGCATCGAAGAGCGGCGTCCGGCCGGGTCGTAGCGGCTGGCCCTCGCTAGCGTTGCATCTAGGGGTCGGCTCGCCGTAGAGTCGACGCTCCAAACGAAAGGATCACCGTGCCGACCTGGCTTTGGATCGTCATCATCGTCATCGTTGTGCTAGCCGCCCTTGGCTACTTTCGCCGGGGACGTGCTGGATAGCGGTGCGCACGGCCTAGCGTTCGCTTCGCTAGGCATTTCGCCGGACCGCCCCTAGGAAGGCAAGACGAGCTGGAAGCGGCTTCCCCGCCCCGGCTCGCTCTCGAGATCGATCCGCCCGCCGAGCGCGACCGCGAGCTCGCGCGCGATCGCGAGCCCGAGGCCCGTCCCGCCGGCGCCGTCGCGCGAGACGAACGGCCGGAAGATCCGGTCGCGCTCCTCGTCCCCGATCCCGGGGCCGGTGTCGGCGACGGCGACGGCGACGCTGCCGTTCGCCTGCTCGAGGCTGAGCCCGATCCGCCCGCCGTCGGGCGTCCAGCGGAAGGCGTTCGAGAGCAGGTTCGAGATGATCTGGAGCACGCGGTCGCCGTCCGTGACGATCACCGGCCGGGCGCTGACGTCGCGGCGATAGTCGATCGCGCGCCGCCGCGCTTCTTCGCTGAACGCGCTGTACGCCTGCTCGGTCAACGCCTCCATGTCGACCTCCTCCTGGAGCAGCGTGAAGCGGTGTGCGTCCAGCTTCGCCAGGTCGAGGATGTCTCCGACGAGCCGCGAGAGGCGCTCGCCCTCGAGGGCGATCACGTCGAGCGACGCGGTGCGAAGCTCCGGGTCCTCGACGACCCCCTCGCGCAGAGCGTCGACGTGGCCGCGGATCGCCGTCAGCGGGGTTCGCAGCTCGTGCGAGACCGACATCAGGAAGTTCCGCTCGCGCGCTTCGGCCTCGGCGAGCCTGGCCGCCATCTCGCGGAAGCGGTCGGCGAGGTGCGCGAGCTCGTCGTCGGACTGGACGTCGGGGATGTCGACGTCGTACCGCCCGTCGGCGATCCGGTCGGCGGCAACCGCGAGTTGCCTCATCGGTCCCGAGATCCGGCGCGAGAGGTACCAGGCGAGCCCGACCGAGGCGGCGAGCCCGACGGCCAGCGCGACGGCGAGGCGCTGGAGCAGCGTCATCCACTCCTGCTGGAGCTCGGCCCGGGGCTTCGCGACCACGAACGCACCGAAGCGCCTGCCGCCGAGGTCGACCGGACGCGCGACCCCGATGAAGACGCGGTCCTCGCCCGGGGGCGTGAACTCGAAGACGGTGTTCTTGCCGGTCGGAAGCGCCGGGACGTCGACCGTTCCCGGGGGTAGCGGCCGGAAGCCCTCGTCCTCCCCGGGGAAGAGCGAGAGGCCCGTGTAGTAGATCCTGTCGCCGGTCGTACGCTCGAGCGCGCGCGGGCCGTAGCGCCCCTCGCGCGCGGTCTGGCCGGTGAACAGCTGCGTCAGCCCGACGGCCTCGCGCTGGAGCTCCCGCACGGACTGCTCGCGCGCGTAGTCCTGGAACAGGCGCAGCGCGAGCGCGGTCGCGATCAGGACCGTGAGTGCGATCCCTGCGAGGAAGAGCGCGGGGAGCCGGAAGCGCAGCGACCGGAACATGCTTAAAGGGTAGGGGGCTAGGCGGCGTCCCGGGCGGGCGAGACCTTGTAGCCGACGCCCCAGACCGTGACGATCGGCGACGCGTCCCCCAGCTTGCGCCGCAGCTGGCGCACGTGCACGTCGACCGTGCGCGTGTCGCCGGCGAAGGTGTACCCCCACACGCGCTCGAGCAGCTGGTCGCGCGTCAGCACGAGGCCCTTGTGGTCGAGCAGCTCCCAGAGCAGGTCGAACTCCTTCGGCGCGAGCTGGATCTCCTCCTCGCCGACGTGGACCTCACGCCGCCCCGCATCGATCTTCAGATCGCCGTGCCGAAGCTGCGCGCTCTCCTGCTGCCGGCGCTCCGGTGTCGCGCGGCGCAAGATCGACTTCACGCGGGCGACGAGCTCGCGCGGGTTGAACGGCTTCGTCAGGTAGTCGTCGGCGCCGACCTCGAGCCCGATGATCTTGTCGACGTCCTCGTCGCGCGCCGTCAGCATCAGGATCGGCACGTCGGACGTCTTTCGGATCCTGCGGCAGACCTCGATCCCGTCGATGTCCGGCAGCATCAGGTCGAGGATGATCAGCGACGCGTCGCCCTTCGCCGACTGGGTGAGGGCGTCGGAGCCGGTCGCCGCCGTCCGGACCGTGTAGCCCGCGTTCTTCAGGTAGAGCGAGACGAACGACGCGATCGAGGACTCGTCCTCGACCACCAGGACGGTCTGCGTCGAGGAGCTCGCCATCTAGGGGACGAACGCCGTCGCGTTCAGCCTGAACGTGAGGAGCTCGCTGAGCACAGATGCAGTGTCGTCACCGTTGAGGACGTACGAGCCCTTCGTCCCGCGGACCCAGACCCGCCCGTTGCCGACGGCCGAGAGGTCGACGTCGACCCCGCTGCGGACGACCATCCGGAAGGAGCCGCCGACCAGCTTCCAGCGCAGGTCCTTGCCGATGAAGCGCTCGTTGTCGCCGTCCGCGTCCACGTCGATCCGGCGGGCCGGGCCGGAGACGACCGGGTCGATCTCGTCGCCGCCGACGAAGCGCTCGACGAGCAGCAGGTTGCACTGGTCGCAGCGGCCGATCACGGTGCCCCTGGCCCTGATCTCGATGAACCCGTCGAGATTCTGGACCGAGAGCGTGCCGTCCCCGGGCGCGAGCGCGGACCCCGCAGCTGCGAGAGGAGCTGCGAGTGCAAGCAGGGTGACGAAGACGACGAGCCGCCGCATGGCTTGAGTATCGAGCGCGGAATTTTGCTGAACCTGATCGTAAAGTAAGCAAACCGTTAGGGCCAGCCCCGCTCGGCGTTACAGTCGCGGGTCGTGAAGCGGGGCCGGTTCCTGCAGGTTGCGGTCGCCGCCCTCGGCGCACCGGCCGTTGCGCGCGCCGCGCCGCCGCTGCCGCAGCTGCGCGGCCTGCGCGCCTCGAACGGCGGCGCCCGGTTCGCCGGCGACGGCCCGCTCCTGACCACGGTCAGCCCGCGGCGCCGTGGCCGCGACCGCGCGGTCGTGCGCTTCACCCTGACCGGCCGCGCCCGCGTGCGGCTGGAGGCCGTCCGCACCGACACGATCCGGATCGGCAAGCCGCTCGGCGAGGTCGTCTGGGCGACGGAGCGGACGCTGCCGGCCGGCGAGCACGAGCTCGTCTGGCGCCCGCGCCGAGACCTCTCGCCGCGGACCTACCTGCTGCGCGCGACCGTGGCCGCGGGCGGCCGGCGCAAGACGTACGGCCTGCACCGTCCCGGCGGCCGCATCACCGCGCCGATCGTCCGGATCCTCGGCGCCGACGTCGCGCTCGCGCGGCCGAGCTACGCCGCGGGCGAGCCGACCGACCTCGTGATCGCCACCGACGCGCCGGGCCTCGAGGTGCAGGTCTTCCACTACGCGGGCGCCGCGCGATTCGTCGAGCGCGACCTCGTCACGAACGGCGTCGCGGTCACGCCGCCCGCGCGCGTCGACTGGCGTGCGCACCGCGACGCGCCGGCACCGCTCCGCTTCCTCCGAGCCGGTGAGTGGGAGTCCGGGCTCTACTTCGTCCGCGCGCGGACCGACGACGGCCGTGTCGGCTACGCGCCGTTCATCCTGCGGCCGCGGCGCCTCGGCGAGCGCCGCGTCGCCGTCGTGCTCTCGACGAACACGTGGCAGGCCTACAACTTCCACGACGCCGACGGCGACGGCTGGGGCGACAGCTGGTACGTCAGTGCGGGAACGCGCAGCGTCGACGTCACGCGCCCGTTCCTCGACTTCGGCGTCCCGTTCCGCTTCCGCGCCTGGGACCTCGCGTTCATCGCCTGGTTGAACCGCAGCGGCAAGAAGGTCGACTTCCTCTCCGACGACGACCTCGAGGCGGCTGCGACGGGCGACCGCCTGCGCTCGGCCTACGACCTCGTCGTCTTCCCCGGCCACGAGGAGTATGTGACCCAGCGCGCGCTCGACGTCGTCGAGCGGTATCGCGCACTCGGCGGCAACCTGCTCTTCCTCTCGGCCAACAACTTCTTCTGCCGCGTGCGGCGCGAGGGGCGGCGCCTCGTGCGCGAGCAGCTCTGGCGTGAGCTCGGGCGCCCGGAGTCGTCGCTCGTCGGCGTGCAGTACGTCGCCTCCGACTACGGGCAGCGCCAGGGGCCGTTCGTGGTCACGGGCGCCGAGCGCGCAGCCTGGGTCTTCGAGGGGACCGGGCTCGCGAACGGCTCGGCGTTCGGGCGCTACGGGATCGAGCTCGACGCGCGGACGGAGGCCTCGCCGCCGCAGACGATCCTGCTCGCCGAGATCCGCGACCTGATGGGTCCCGGCCGCTCCGCCGAGATGACGTACTACGAGACCGCGGCGGGGGCGCGGGTCTTCGCCGCGGGCGTGCTCAACTTCGCGGCGTCGATCGACGACCCGCAGGTCTCGCGGCTCGTCGACAACGTCTGGGCGCGGCTGTCGCCCTAAGCGGCTCGGCGTAGCGGAGCGACCTGCGGGTGCCGCTCCTCGGCCTCCCGCCAGATGTGCTCGGCCGCCTCGGAGCTGATCAGGTCGAGCGCGACCGCGTTCATCGTCGCGACCGACGCCGACTCGAGCTGCCGCGCGATCGCCTCGTTCGGCGTCCCCGAGCGCTCGAGCACCTGAGCCAGCTCCTCGAGGCGGCCGAGCAGGATCCGCTCCGTGCGCTCCGCGCGTGCATGTCGCTTCATGCCCGTCGACTTCGGCTCGACCCCTCGGCCTCCTGCCATTGCGCGGTCACCGTAGCGCCGCGGGCGGACGTCAGTCGTAGCGGTAGAACCCCTCGCCCGTCTTGCGGCCGAGCTTCCCCTCGGCCTCGAGCGCGAGCAGGCGCTCGGGCGCGGCCATCCGCTCCTCGCCGAGCTGCTCGTGGAGGGCCCCGGAGGCGTGCACGTGGACGTCGATCCCGATCAGGTCGAGTAGGGCGCACGGGCCCATCGGCCAACCCGCGCCGTTCGTCATCGCCTTGTCGAGGTCCTCCGGGGTCACGCCCGCCTCGTCGAGGACGCGCACGCAGTCGTTCAGGAGCGGGATCAGGACCCGGTTGACGATGAAGCCGGGCGTGTCGTTGCAGCGGACCGGCTGCTTGCCGGCACGCTCGGCCCACGCGTACGCCGCGTCGACGGCCTCCTCGTCACTTCGCTCGGTGCGGACGACCTCGACGAGCGGCAGCACGGGCGCCGGGTTGAAGAAGTGCATGCCGATCACACGTTCCGGCCGCTCCGTGGCCTCGGCGATCGCCGTGACGGAGAGCGCGGACGTGTTGGTGGCGAGGATCGCGTCGGACGCGCAGACGCGCTCGAGCTCGGCGAAGAGCTGCCGCTTCGCGTCCAGCTCCTCGACGATCGCCTCGATCACGAGGTCGCAGCCGGCGAGGTCCGCGAGCTCGGTCGTCGTGCGCAGGCGGCCGAGGGCCGCGTCGCGCCCGGCCTCGTCGAGCCGGCCCTTCTCGACTGCGCGTCCGACGAAGTGCCCGATCCGCTCGCGCGCACGCGCGTTCAGCTCCTCGGAGACCTCGCGTCCGACCGTCTCGTTCCCGGCCAGGATCGCGATCTGCGCGATGCCAGCGCCCATCGTGCCGAGGCCGACGACGCCGACGGTCCGGATCTCGCGGGCCACGGCGCGCGATCCTATGCGACGGCTTCGATCAACTCGCGCGCCTTCGTGAACTGCTCCTCACTCAGGCGGATGTGCGAGTGGCGCCAGAGGCTCTGCGGGAAGACGCCCGCCTCCTCCACCGCGGGCGCATCGTGCAGGTCGGCCACCGCCACGAGCGGCCGGAGCGCGAAGCTCCACCGCCAGCGTTCGCGCGCGGAGTCCTCCTCCGGGTCGCCGACCACCTCGACGACCGCGAACACCGCCTGCCAGACCGCCGCGTAGAGGATGGCCACCTCGCCGCGCTGCACCGAGGGACGCTTCGAGGAGGAGTGCGCGCGGATCCTCTCGATCTCCACCTCCGCGGCCAGCGGCGCGTCGCCGCGGCCGCGGACGAGCAGCCAGCGCGTCGCCGTCAGAGCCGCTCGATCACGCCCGCGATCGCCATCCCGAAGCCGATGCACATGCACGCGATCCCGTAGCGGGCGTCGCGCCGCTCGAGCTCGTTCAGCAGCGTCGCCGTCACGCGAGCGCCCGTCGCACCGAGCGGGTGTCCGAGCGAGATCCCGCCGCCGTTCGGGTTCACGTCCTGCCAGCGCTCGCTCAGCCCCGTGTCGCGCATGAACTGCACGGCTACCGACGCGAATGCCTCGTTCACCTCGACGACCGCGACGTCGTCCCACGTCAGGCCTGCCCTCGCCAGCGCCTTCGCGCACGCCTCCGGGTTGCCGTGCAGCATCCGGTGCGGGTCGACGCCCGAGAGCCCGAACGCGACGAAGCGCGCGCGCGGCTCGAGGCCGAGTCGCGACGCCGCGGTTTCGCTCGCGATCAGCACCGCGGCGGCGCCGTCGCAGATCTGGCTGGAGTTCCCGGCGGTGACGCGACCCTCGGGCAGGAACGCGGGCTTCAGCGCGGCGAGCGCCTCGGCCGAGGTGTCGCGGCGCGGCGTCTCGTCGACCGCGAACATCGTCGTCGCGACGGCGGCGCCGGCGGGCTGCAGCTCGCCGGGCACGTCGATCGGGACGACCTCGCGCTCGAACTTGCCGTGGTCGATCGCCGCCAGCGCGCGGCGGTGCGACTCGAGCGAGAACGCGTCGAGCTCCTCACGCTCGATCCCCCACTCCTCGGCGATCACCTCGGCGGAGATCCCCTGCGGGACGATCTGCCAGCGCTCGTGGAGCCGGTCGGAGAGATCGCCGCCGTTCGAGCCCATCGGGACGCGCGACATCATCTCCACGCCCGCCGAGATCACGACGTCGAGCTGCCCCGACCAGACGGCCGCGGCCGCGTTGAAATTGGTCTGCATCGACGAGCCGCACTGGCGGTCGACCGTCGTCCCGGCGACCGTCTCGGGCCAGCCGGCGACCATCGGGATCATCCGCCCGATGTTCCAGCCCTGCTCGCCGATCTGCGTGACGCAGCCGGTCTGCACGTCCTCGACCTCGGCGGGGTCGAGCCCGGCGCGCTCGACGAGGGCGTTCAGCACCTGCCCCGCCAGCTCGTCGCCGCGGATGCGGGAGAGCGTGCCGTTGCGCCTCCCGATCGGCGAGCGCACCGCGTCGACGATCAGCGCGTTGGACTTCCATTCGCCCACGCGACAAGCTTAGTATCGAGTCGTGCGGCTGCGGAAGAACGCGAAGATCAAGCTGCTCCAGGGCGTGCCGCTGTTCGCCCGCTGCTCGAGCAAGGAGCTCGACGCACTCTCGCTGATCGCCGATGAGCTCGACTTCAAGGAGGGCCGCGAGCTCGCGCGCGAGGGCGCCGCCGGCCGCGAGTTCTTCGTGATCGTCGACGGCACCGCCGAAGTCACGCGGGGCAAGCGCAAGCTCAGGATGCTCACCGACGGGGACTTCTTCGGGGAGATCTCGCTGATCACGCGGCTTCCGCGAACGGCCACGGTCAAGACCGTCTCGCCGCTGCGCGCGCTCGTGATCACCGACCGCTCCTTCCGGCGCATGCTCGACGACTCGCCGTCGATTCAGCGCAAGGTGCTCGAGGCGCTCGGCGAGCGGCTCGACACAGCAACTCCCTAGGCGCTCGCCACGGCGTAGAGCCGCCACTCGCCGGGGACGCCCTTGAGCTCGTGCGCGCCGCGGTCCTCGAACTCGATCGCTGAACCTGCCACGAGATCCTTGACCGTGCTCGAGACGAGGGCCTGACCCGGGCCTGCGAGAGCCGCGACGCGGGCCCCGATGTTGACGGCGAGCCCGCTGAGCTTCCCGTCCACACGCTCGCACTCGCCCGTGTGCACGCCCGCTCGCACCTCGACACCGAGCGAGCGCACGGATTCGGTGATCGCACGCGCGCAGCGAATCGCGCGGATCGGGCCCTCGAAGCTCGCGAGGAACCCGTCGCCGGCCGTGTCGATCTCCGTGCCGCGGAACGCGTCGAGCTGGCGGCGGACGATCGCGTGATGTCGCGAGACCAGCTCGGCCCAGGCGCGGTCGCCGAGCTCGGCGGCTTTCCGCGTCGAGTCGACGATGTCGGTGAACAGCACGGTCGCGAGGACCGTCTCGGGCTCCGCTTCCGCATCCAGCCCAACGACGAACCGCTCGACTTCGTCGTACACCTCGTCGGCGAGCAGGCGCACGAAGAAGTCCGGGCCGGCGACGTCGACGAGCCGCGCCTGCGGGATGCGATCGGCGACGTAAGCCGCCGCGCCACGCTCGGGCTCCTCCGGAATCGCGAGGACGAGCGCGGGGACACGGATCGTCGGCAGCACGTCACGGATGTCGATCTCCATCGCCATCCGCCGGATCGCATGCGCCGCGCTCGGGCTTGCACCGAGGCGCATGTCGCGCAGCACGCGCTGCTTGAACGCCTCGTCGTCCGCCTTCGTCGGCGCCATCGCGCGCACGAACCGGTCGACGTGCTCGGGCGTGCCCCAGTTCTCGCGGTGCTCTGCGAGGTCTCTGCGCCACTCCTCCTCGGTCATCGCCCAGGGATAGTCGGGCGCCCACGTCCCCTTGGCGATCGGGCAGTAGAGGACGAGCCCCGTCGTCCGCTCCGGGTACGTGGCGGCGAAGAGCATGCACATCGCAGCCGCCTCGAACGTGCCGAACAGGGCCGCGCGCTCCGAGCCGGCGGCGTCGAGCACGGCGCGGACGTCGTCCATCCTCGTCTCGAGCGACGGCGTTTCCCGAACGCGGTCCGAGAGGCCCGTGCCGCGCCGGTCGAACTTGATCAGCCGCGCGAAGCGCACGAGCCGGCGGTCGAAGCGTTCGAATTCCGGCATGCCGGCCTCCGCCTCGAGGTTGCCGGAGTGCCCGTGGACAAAGAGGAGGTCGCGCTCCGCCTCTCCATCCACGACGTAGGCGATGCTCACGTCGCCGCTGCGCGTGTAGCGCACGTCCAGAGGCTCCGAAGGCATACGCTTCAACTATGGCTGCGACGGCGACCGAGCGGAAGCTCTACGTCGGCGGCGAGTGGCTCGAGACCGGCGACTGGATCGACGTCCGCTCGCCGTACTCGGGCGAGGTCGTCGGCCGCGTGCCGAAGGCGGGCGCCGAGGAGACGCGGCGGGCGATCGACGCGGCCGAGCGCGCACTCGAGTCGCCGCTCCCGGCCCACAAGCGCGCCGAGGTCCTCGTCAAGGTCGCCGGCTACCTCGGCCGCCGTCACGACGAGGTGGCGCGGACGATCTCGGAGGAAGCGGGCAAGCCGCTCAAGGCGGCCCGCGTCGAGGCGCAGCGGGCGATGTCGACGTACACGTACTCCGCCGTCGCCGCGCGCACGCTCGCCGGCGAGATGGTGCCGATGGAGGGGTCGCAGGTCGGCGAAGGCAAGCTCGCGTTCACGCTGCGCGTGCCTGTGGGCGTCGTCGGCGCGATCACGCCCTTCAACTTCCCGCTCAACCTCGTCGCTCACAAGATCGCGCCCGCGCTCGCGGCGGGCTGCCCGGTCGTGCTCAAGCCGGCGACGCAGACGCCGCTCTCGGCGCTCCTGCTCGCCGAGCTGGAGGAGGAGGCCGGGCTGCCGCCGGGCTGGCTCAACGTCGTCGTCGGGCCAGCGTCGGAGATCGGCGACGTCCTCGTCGAGGACGAGCGCGTGCGCCTCATCACCTTCACGGGCTCGGGCACGGTCGGCTGGGGGCTCCGCGAGCGGGCACCGCGCAAGAAGGTGAACCTCGAGCTCGGCAACGCGACACCGGCGATCGTGCTCTCCGACGCCCCCGCGTCGACGCCCGAGAAGCTCGCCGCGAACGCGTTCTCGTTCGCCGGCCAGAGCTGCATCTCGGTGCAGCGGATCTACGTGTCGGAGAACGCGTGGGACGACTTCGTCCGCGAGTTCGTCCCGAAGGTCGAGGCGCTCAAGGTCGGCGACCCCGCCGACGAGGACACCGACGTCGGGCCTCTGATCGCGGAGCAGGAGCGCGAGCGCGTGCTGGAGTGGATCCGCGCGTCGTCGGGCGAGGTGCTCACCGGCGGCGACACGACCGAAGACGGGCTGCTGCGGCCCACCGTGATCGCCAACCCCGACGCGACGGACAAGGTGCAGACCGAGGAGGTGTTCGGCCCGGTCGTCACGCTGACGCGGTTCTCGTCGCTCGACGAGGCGATCGAGCTCGCGAACTCGACGCGCTACGGCCTCCAGGCGGCGATCTTCACCAAGGGAATCGCGCAAGCGCTCGTCGCGGCGCACCGGCTCGACTTCGGCGGCGTGATCGTCAACGAGGCGCCGACGTTCCGCGCCGACCAGATGCCCTACGGCGGGATCAAAGACTCGGGGAACACGCGCGAGGGCCCGGCCTACGCCGTGCGGGAGATGACCGAGGAACGCCTCGTCGTGCTGCAGCTCCCGCAGTAGGGACCCCTCGGCACCGCGGCTAGACTCGACGGGATGGCCCGGTTCCTGTCCCGCGGGCGGCCAGCGGCGCCGGAAGCTCCACCGGCGCCCGTCGACCCGGCGCGCCGGCCGCTCCCGCCCGCCGGCCAGCTCCGCCGCGAGCGCCGCGCGCTCCTGCGTCGCCGCGAAGAGCGCATCCGCGACCTGGGCGGGATCGTCCTCGAGATGGTGCGGCGGGACGAGTTCCGCGAAGACCTCGTCTACGAGCAGGCCGCCGAGCTGATCGGGCTCGAGGACCGGCTCCACGAGCTCGAGACGCTCCTTGCCGCTGCAACGGGCGTCCGGCGGAGTCCGCCCTCGGCGCGCTGCATGTGCGGTGCGCCGGTGCTCTGGGGGCAGCACTTTTGCTCGAACTGCGGCCGCCCGGCCGGCGACGCCGTGGTCGCCTGCGCGAACTGTGGGCACGCGCTGCCCGCCGACGCGAAGTTCTGCGCGAGCTGCGGCGCCACGGCGGCGCACGAGGCGTGACCTGCCCCCGCTGCGGGGCCCGCGTCGAGACCGGGCAGGAGTACTGCCTCGAGTGCGGCCTGCGGCTCCCGGGCGGCGGCCTGGCCGGAGCCGTCGGGTCGGCCTGGCAGCGGCGGATCGGGCGGCGTGGGCCGGACTGGCTCTGGCCGATTCTCGCGGCGCTCCTCGTCGCTGCCCTGATGGCCGGGCTCGCGATCGCCGCCTCGAGCGAGGACGAGACCCGGGCCGAGACGATCGCGGCGACCGGGCCGAGCACCCTCCCGTCCCCGACGACGGCGACGCTGCCGACCGAGCCGGCCACGACGGCGGCGATCCCGACCGAGCCGACCCCCACCGAGACCGAGCCGGAGCCGCCGCCGCGTCCGCAGCTCGTGGAGTGGCCCAGCCAGAACGGCTACACGGTCGTGATCGCGTCGCTGCCGGCGACCGACGGACGTGAGGCGGCGATCCGCAAGGCACGGGAGGTGCTCCGCTCGGGGCTGCCCGAGGTCGGCGTGATCGACTCCGGCGAGTTCTCGAGCCTCCACCCGGGCTACTACGTCGTCTTCAGCGGGATCTACGCCGACCAGCGCGCCGCCGTCACCGGCGTCGGGCGCGCGCAGCGCCTCTACCCGGCCGCCTACATGCGGCAGATCAGCCGCTGACGTTCTCTCCCGAGGCAACGCCGGTGGAGACTTTGTAACACCGCCCCGATGTGTATAGACTCGAAGCTACGGAGTCCGGCCAGGCGAATTTACCCGGGGTTAACAGGCGTTTGAAGAGGCTTGAGCGGGGGACAGCACAATGATCACGGACGACCGGACGCTCCAGCTGCAGCACTGCATGTATCAGTACTCGAGAGCGATTTATCGGTCGATTAAGGATCTGATCGACCCGTACGCCGCCCCTGAGGTCCAGCTCGAATTCAGGCGCGAGGTGCTCGAGGCGTGCGAGCAGACGATGGAGCGGCTCGCGGCCGACCCGCTCTACTTCGCCAAGCCCGAGCGGGCGCTCTTCCAGGACATCCGGCGGTACTTCCCGATCACGGCGCAGGCGGAGGTCGCGTGGGCAGTGCAGGAGGGCGTCAACGCGGCGGTCGCGTTCATCGAGGAGCAGATCGAGCAAGGCGCGCTCGACGGTGGCGTCGCCCGTTGCCGGGCGACGACACGCAAGGGCAAGCCGTGCCAGCGCACGCCGCTACCCGAGCGCGACTACTGCCCGAGCCACCAACACCTCGAGAGTCGAACCAAAGTCGCCGCCTAGACAGCCCGGTCTCCGCGCCACCGTGGACGACTCGGCGTTCGGTAGGCTCGCCCGTCGTGGCTGAAACGGGCGCCCGAGGGGTTACCTCCGCCGAGAACGCGGAGCGTTTTCGGCGGCTGTGAGTCACGACACCGACAAGCTGATCCGTCAGCTCTCGCTGGTCGCGTTCCTGATGGCAGAGCGGCGGCCGCTGACGGCGCGCGACGTGAAGCAGAACGTCGAGGGCTACCAGGAGATGTCCGACGAGGCGTTCGCACGCCGCTTCTACTCCGACCGCGCGGAGCTGATCGCGCTCGGCGTGCCGCTGCACTCGCAGCGGGACGAGTTCACCGGCGAGGAGCTCTACACGCTCAGCTCCGAGCAGTACTTCCTGCCGCCGCTCGAGCTCACGGACGACGAGCTCGCCGCGTTGCAGACGTCGCTCTACATGCTCGAGGGCAAGTTCGCCTACGCGGAGCCGCTCCGCCTCGCGCTCCAGAACCTGGCGCTCGGGCGGCCGGGCTTCAGCGCCGCGCCGACGAGCCGAGCGCTCCAGGTCGAGGTCGACGACCCGGACTACTCGGCGGAGATGCCGGGCAGGCTGGGCAAGCTCGAGAGCGCGATCTCGAAGCAGCGGACGGTCAAGTTCGCGTACTGGGCGATCTCGACCGGGAAGGAAGAGGAGCGCACGGTCAACCCGTATGGGCTCTTTCGCGACCCCGAGGGCTGGTACGTCGTCGGGCACGACCAGAAGCGCAAGGACATCCGCAAGTTCAAGGTCTCGCGCATCCGCGGCGACATCCGCTTCGCTACGCGGCGCGAGCGCGACTTCCGCGTGCCGCCGGAGTTCGACGTCGACGAGCACCGCGGGCGGCCGAACTGGCAGATCGGCGACGCGATCGGCGAGGCACGGGTCGAGATGGCGCCCGACACCGCGTGGTGGGCCGAGCGCCAGTACGGCTCGCACGGCCGCTTCGAGGGCGATGTCTTCGTCACCGAGTACTCCAACCTCGCGCTGCTCGCGTCCTGGGTGCTGCGGCAGGACGGACGAGCCCGGCCGCTCGAGCCGGACGGGCTGCGGCGCGAGATCGCGGCCGCGCTGCGCAAGGTCCGCGACACCCACGACGGCGTGCCGCCGGAGCCTGCAGCGCGACGGCGCACGACCACACGCGACGTCGACGGCGAACGCCCGGCCGGACCGGTCGTGCCCGAGCGCTTCGGGCTGCTCCAGGCACTGCTCGCGTACTTGCTCGCCCGCTGCGGCGACCGTCCGTCGGCGCAGATTCCGGCGCGCGAGCTCGTCGAGCGGTTCCACATACCGGAGGACCAGCTCCAGGACCACCTCTCGCTGCTCTCGCTCGTGAACTTCGGCGGCGGCTGCTACGCGGTCTACGCCGAGCTCCAGGGCGACATGGTCCGCGTCGACAAGGAGCTCTACGGGGACACGTTCCGGTCGGCGCCGCGGCTGACGCCGCTCGAGGCGCGCGCGATCGACCTGGCGCTCGAGTTCGTCGGCCCGATGATCGCCGCCGAGGCGAACGACCCGCTGAGCAACGTGCGCAGGAAGCTCGAGGAGACGTTCGGCCAGTTCGACCGCGCGCAGACGCGCGAGTCGCACGTCGACGCCGAGGAGGAGGACCTGGTCAAGACGCTGAGCCGAGCGATCCGCGGGCGGCGGCTCGTCGAGATCGAGTATCAGAAGGAGGGCGAGGACGCGCCGTCGCAGCGGGTCATCGAGCCGTACACGCTCGAGCGCGAGCTCCCGAACTGGTACGTGCACACGTGGGACCGCACGCACGACGCGGAACGGAGCTTCCGGCTCGACCGCATGCGCAGCGCGCGGCTCCTCGCCGACCGCTTCGAGTCGCGCGACGGGTTCGAGCCCCACGAGTTCCGCGACGCGCGCGTCGCGCGGATCCTCTACTCGCCGGAGATCGCCCGCTGGCAGGTCGAGCGCGGCGCGACCCTGCTCCGCGACGGGAGTGCGATCCGCGAGGTTCGCATCGGCAGCGAGCAGTGGCTCGTCTGGGAGGTGCTGAGCCAGCGCGGCGAGGCCGTCGTGCTCGAGCCCGCCGAGCTGCGGCCGGCGATCGCCCGGCGGGCGCGCGAGCTCGCGCAGGAGCTCGGCGTCTCCCGCCTCCGCGTGACGGTCTAGGCCACCGGCAAAGCCAGCGTGAAGGTCGCGCCCTCGGCGGGCGACGAGCGCACCTCGAGCGAGCCGCCGTGGGCCTCGGCGATCGAGCGGGCGATGAAGAGGCCGAGCCCGGTGCCCGGGAGCAGCTTGCCCGTCCGCGCGCGCCCGAACTTCTCGAAGATCAGCAACTGGTCCTCGTTCGGAATGCCCGGCCCGTGGTCGGAGACGTCGACGACCACCGCGCCGTCGACCGTGGCCGCCCGCACGTCGACCGGGAGCCCGCTCGGCGAGTACTTGACGGCGTTCTCGATCAGGTTCGCGATCACCTGGCGCAGCCGCTCCCGGTCGCCGCGGATCATCGGCACGGGCTCGACGACCGTCGCACGAATCGGCACCTCGTCCTGCCCCACGCCGGCGGCGGCCGCGACCTCGCGCACGAGCGCCCCGAGGTCGACGTCGTCGAAGGCGTAGCTGAACGTGCCGGCCTCGATCCGCGACGTGTCGAGGACGTCCGCGATCAGGTCCGCGAGCCGGCCCGTCTCGTCGGCGATCAGCGCCAGGAACGACTCGCGCTGCTCCGGCTGGAGCTCCCGCCAACGCTGTTGCAGCGTGCGCGCAGAGCCGATGACCGTCGCCATCGGACTGCGCAGCTCGTGCGAGACGAGCGAGACGAAGTCGGCCCTGAGCGCCGAGAGCCGGCGGAGCTCGTCGACCGTCGTCCGCTCCGCGTCGTAGGCGCGGATGTTCTGCACGGCGGTTGCGACGAACCGCCCGAGCAGTGAGAGCAGCTCGATCTCCTCGGGCGTGAACGAGCGTGGGTCCGCGCGGACGACCGAGATCATCCCGATCGAGCGCGCGCCGGCGAGCAGCGGCGCCGCGACGCGGCAGCGGAGACCGAGACTCAGCAGCTCCTCCTCTTCGGGGTAGCTCGCCTCCGTCATGTCCTCGCGGTACACGGTCGCGCCCGCGAGCACCTCCTCGAGCAGCGAGCCCGCCACCGGGCGCTGCGTTCCGCGGGGGAAGACCTCGACCGTCCCTCGGCCCGACACGGCCATCACCTGCGCGTGGGCGCCCTCGGCCAGGACGATCGCCGTCCGCTCGAAGGGGACGAGGGTGCGCAGCTCGCGGATGAAGGCACCGAACGCTTCGTCGAGCACGAGCGACGAGCCGAGCGCCCGGGCGCAGCGCCCGGCTGCCTCCAGCACGTCGACCCGGCGCCCGAGCCGGTCGCGCAGCCGTTCCGCCTCCTCCGCCCGCGCGTTCGTCTCCTCCGCCTCCCGCCAGAGCCGGTTGACGAGCCAGCCGACGATCAGGCCGCAGATCACGCCGACGCCCACCGAGAACGAGACATAGTCGATCTCGAACCGCGCGCCGAACAGCTCCGTCCGCCGCCATTCGAAAGCGACGTAGACGGGCGCGAGGAGGATCGGGAGGACGACGCCGCCGCGCAGCCCATAGCGCAGCGCGCCCTCGAAGACCGGGATCAGGAGCAGCTGGCGGATCGGCGTGCCCGGCTGGAACGCGTAGACGAGCACGTACGCCGAGACGATCGCCGTGTCGAACGCGAGCGCGACGAGCCCGATTCGCCGGACCCAGGCCGGCCCGAGGTCCAGCCACGACAGCAGCGCGAAGACACCCGCGCCGACGGCGAGCACGGCCGTCGTGATCCAGGCCGCCGCCTCGTAGCCCGGCGGATACTTGTCGCCGAGCAGGCCGATCTGGACCAGCGCCAGCGCGACGCCGCCGATCCGGATCCACACCATCCATTGCTCGACGTCGCGCTGCCAGGCGGCGTTCTTCACGTCCGCTCCTCGATTCGCTCCACCGCCCACTCGGCCTGCTCGCGCAGCAGCTCGTCGTCCCCGGCGAGGTAGCGCTTCGCGGCGGCGCGCTCGGCGGGCCCGCCGACGTTTCCGGCCGCGACGAGCGCGTTCCGGCGCAGGTAGCGCGGGTCGTTGCGCGGGAAGTAGAGCCGGTCGTAGCGGCTGCGGAGCTCCGCGTCGTCGGCCTCGAGCCAGTCCACGAGCGAGACGAACGGCTCGTCGCCTTCGGCGAGCGGCGCGTCCGCGCGCCGCTTCTCGACTCCGCGGTTCCACGGGCAGACGTCCTGGCAGATGTCGCACCCGTAGACGCGATCCTCGAGGGCCGCGCGGTACTCGGGCGGGACCGGGGCCGGCGCCTGCGTCCAGTAGGAGAGGCAGCGGGTCGAGTCGAGCACGCCCGGCTCGTCGAGCGCACCGGTCGGACACGCGTCGATGCAGAGCCGGCACTCGCCGCAGTCGGTCGCGAGCGGCGGAGTCGGCTCCAGCTCGGCCTCGGTGACCAGCGTGCCCAGCACGACCCACGAGCCGTGCCGCCGCGTGATCAACAGCGTGTTCTTACCGTAGAAGCCGACGCCGGAGCGCGCCGCCGCTTCGCGGTCGACGTGGTCGTTCTCGTCGACGAGCACGCGGTACTCGCCGCCGAGGCGCCGGCCGAGCGCGTCGAGCTTCTCTCGCAGCTCTGCGTACGCGTCGCGCCATGTGTACCGCGGCAGCCTGCCGGTCCCCGGCGGCTGCTCCGGCTCCGGCCGGTAGTAGCAGAGCGCAGCCGAGACCACCGTTCGTGCACCCGCGAGCAGGCGCTCGGGATGGCACGACACCTCGGGCCGCGCCATCGTGAACTTCATGTCGGCGAAGAGCCCGCGCGCGCGGCGTTCGGCGATGTGACGCTCGGTCTCCTCGTACGCGGCAACGCGCGCGGCGCCCACCGCATCGAGGCCGAGCTCGGACGCGAGCCGACTAAGCTCACCCCCCGTCATGCGTCTCATTGTGCCGTGAAGGCCGTCAGGATCCACGAGGACGGCGGACCGGAGGTCCTGCGTTACGAGGACGCACCCGATCCGTCACCGGCCGCGGGCGAGGTGCTGATCAGACTCCGCGCGGTCTCGCTCAACCACCTCGACCTCTGGGTGCGCAAGGGGCTTCCTTCGGTGCCGAAGCCGCGCATCCTCGGGGCCGACGGCGCCGGCCTCGTCGAGTCCACGGGCGCCGAGGTCGACGGCTTCGAGCGCGGGCAGCGCGTCGTCATCAACCCGGGACTCGAGCACGACAACCGCATCACCGTGATCGGCGAGCACACCGACGGCACGCACGCCGAGCTGATCGCCGTGCCGGCGGCCAACGTCTACCCGCTCGACGAGGGGCTCTCGTTCGAGCAGGCTGCCGCATTCCCGCTCGTCTTCGAAACCGCGTACCGGATGCTCGTCACGCGGGCGGGGCTGCGCGCGGGCGAGTGGGTGCTCGTCTGGGGGATCGGCGGCGGCGTCGCGACCGCCGCGCTGACGATCGCGAAGGCGCTCGGCGCGAACGTGCTCGCGACCTCGTCGAGCGACCAGAAGCTCGAGCACGCTCGTGCGCTCGGAGCAGACGCGACGGTGAACCACGCGAGCGGCGACGTCGCGGCCGCGGCGAAGGAGCTCGGCGGCGTCGACGTCGTCGTCGAGCATGTGGGCGAGGCGACCTGGAAGACGTCCCTCGGAGCGGTCAAGCCGGGCGGGCGTGTCGCGGTCTGCGGCGCGACGAGCGGCCCGAATCCGCCCGCCCAGCTCCACCGCGTCTGGTGGAAGCAGCTGACGATCGTGGGCTCGACGATGGGGACGCGCGCGGACTTCGAGGCGGTCTACGAGCTCGTGCGCACCGGGCAGGCGAAGCCGGTGATCGACCGCGTCCTCCCGCTCGAAGCGATCCGCGAGGCGCACGAGCGGCTCGAGGCCGGCGAGCAGCTGGGCAAGATCGTCCTCACCGTCGGATAGTCGCGTCGAGCCACCGCTCCACCTCGTTGGGTGAGCGGAGCCGGACGACTTCGAGGTTCGGGAAGGTGGCGAGCCACTCGGGCCACTCCCGGCGCCTGCGGAAATACTGCGTGGCCGCGTACGAAACGAGCGAGTCCCGCTGGAAGAACGCAAAGCGCCAGTTCTGGCGGTTGCCGTTGAAGAGGTCGCGCTGCGTGCGGATGTCGCGGACGGCGCGCCTGCTCAGGCGCCAGAGAACGAGCGGGAGCGGCTGGTCGAGCCAGACGAGGGTTTCCGCGCGACCGACGACGATGTCGCCGACGAAATGCCTGTACGAGCCGTCGACGACCCAGCCGTCGCCGCGCGTGGCCTCGTCGACGCGGGCCCGAAACTCGTCGAGCGGGAGCTCCGTCCAGCCGGGTTGGTGGTAGATCGCGTCGAGCTCGACGTACGGAACGTCGAGCTGCGCGGCCAGCCGCCGGGAGAGGGTCGTCTTCCCATTCCCGGAGATCCCCATGACGGCGACGCGCCGCATCGGCTCTAGCCGAAGCCGAGAATGAACTTCGCGTCGTCCGACATCCGCTCGGGCGTCCACGGCGGGTCCCAGGTCAGCTCGATCTCCACCTCGTCCACGCCGTCGATCGACGATGCGACGTTGTGGATGTCCTCCTGGATCATCGGGCCGGCCGGGCAGCCCATCGAGGTGAGCGAGTGGATCACCTTGACCTTCGGCCCCTCGACCTCGACGTCGTAGAGCAGGCCGAGGTCGACGATGTCCATCCCGAGCTCGGGATCCTCGACGGCCCGCAGGGCCTCGACCACGTCGTCCTTCGTCGGCATACAGACAGGCTAGCGGCGTTGCGTCCGCTCGCGAAGGGCACTCGGGAATCGGCGCCGCTAGCCGCCTTCGTGGAGGTATTCCAGCCGCTCGGCGCGGGTGAGCGAACGGCGAGTTTCCAGTCTCGCTCGTGCGAGAAGCTCGTCGGGCTCCGCACACGCTTGGCAGGGCAGGCGGTAGACGAAGCTCTCGTCGGCGCGGAGGAGCTCTTCGCCCGAAGGGGAGAAGTCGAGCCCGAGATCCGCGACTGGCGGCGCGTCGATTCCCCTTGGCGTGGGCAGGGCGGGAAGGTCGGTCCACGCCGCGACCGGCGCGCCGGTCCGAGCTTCCCAGACGCGCAGAGTGCCGTCGGTGCTGCGTGTGAGGAGCCAGCGACCGTCCGGGCTGAAGAGGACGCGCGTGACGACACCGTCGTGGGCCCGCAGAGTCGCGACCCGCCGGCTGTTGTCGATGTCCCAGATGATCACGGCGCCGTCGAAGCCGCCGGAGGCGACGAGAGTGTTGTCAGGCGAGACGGCAAGGTGTGCGGCCTGGTTGCTGTGGCCACGGAGCGGCTGGCCCACGCGAACGCCGTCCACGACGCGGAAAACGTCGATCGTGTGGTCGGCAGTCGGTCGAACGAACAGTCGGCCGTCGGGCGAGAGCGCTGCGGCGCGGATGAGCGTGGTACGGGGAGGAAACGTCTTGCCGGTCGGCGCGCCGGTCCCGGTGTCGATCACGTCGAACGCGCCGGCACCCGTGCTCCGGAACACCAAGAGGCGACTGCCGTCCGCGCTGAACGCGATCGCAGCGCTGATCGATGGATCGAGCGTCCGCCGCTCGCCCGCCCGCAGGTCCCACACCTCGACCCCGCTTCCTCGTTCGACCGCCAACCTGCGGCCGTCGCCTGAGAGCTCGACACCAACCTGCTCTCGGCGCTTGCCCGGGACCCGCAGCAAGGTGCGCGCTCCCCGAGCTCGACGCACCTCCGCCGTTCCGTCCGTGTACCCCACGGCGACGAGACCGCCCGCGGACGACACGTCGGCGGCCCTCCGCCCGAAGTCGACGAGCGTCGACTCGGTCAGCCCTGACCACACACGCGTCGATTGGTCTCCGAGCCGCTCGACCGAGTCGAAGGATCCGTCTTCATGGACGAGCGTTACACCCATCGGCGGATCTACGACCTTGCGGTTGTGGACCCAATCGCGGATTCCCGACCCAGTCAGGAGATACGGGTCCTTCGGACCGAATCCCTGCTCGAGGAGGTAGTCGAACCTGTTGACCAGGCTCAGCTGCAGCTTTGCGTCGCTGGTGCGCCAGACGTGGATGTGGTCCTGGGTCAGGGTGGTCACAAACGCCGAGCTCTGAGGCGAAAACGAGGCTGCCGCGATGTCGAGGTCGAAATCGTCGTTGTCCGCCGACGGCACCGTGATCGGCCGCCGAGTCTCGGCTCCCGTGCCCGTGTCCCAGAAGCGAACGGTCATGTCGCGACCCGCAGTGAGCGCAAGGTCACCGTCCTGCGAGATGCCCGCTGCAGTGATGCCGGCGCCGTGGCGCAGTCTCGACTGGAGCGCGCCCGTACGCGCATCCCAGATCCGGGCTTCGAGAGCTTCCTCGTTCCACGTCACGACCTGCTCCGCACGCGGTGCGAACGTCGCGGTCGGGGCGCCTGGGAACACCGATGAGTCGCCGGCGCGCGCCGGGAGCGTCACGCGCCGCTCGGGGCGACGTATATCGACGATCGCGATCGACCCTGTGTGCTCGACCAGCAGCAGCTTCGAGCCGTCGGGACTGAACCGCAGCGCCGAGAACCGCCCGCGCACTCGTGAGCGACGGTCGTCTTCTATGTCCCAGAGGATTGCGCCGCCCGCGTTCGTGGCCGCCAGCACGCCGCCGTTTGCCGCGAGGGCCACCGTTCCCGTGGCGCTCACGCGCTCCATGCTCGACGCGACGCGACGACCTGACTCGACATCGAGCACCTCGAGCGTGTTGTTGGGTGCACGTACCGCCACCCGACGCCCGTCCGACGACAGGGCGACCACCGCCGCATCCGATGCCGTGTGAATGCCGAGCGCGGGCTGAGCGACGACACGTCTGAGCACCGCGACCGCTTCCGGTGTTTCCTCTCGGTCCATCGCCTCGATGGCGAGCAGGCGCGCGAGCTCCGGGTCGCTCTCGGCGATCGCATTGCTCGAGCTCGCAAGCTGACGCGACCACGCGATGTTCGCCTGGTGGATAGCTCGGTTGCGCTGAACGAGGGCGACGATGCCGAGTGCCACTGCGACGATCAGGAACGTCGTCACAACCGCGATCGTTGCCCGCTGGCGTCGGGTCGCGGCGTGACGCCCGGCCAGCACGTAGCGGACCTGGAGTGGTGCCGGGGGCGGATCCTTCCCAGCCGCTGTTGCGAGGAAGCCTTCAGCGTCCGCGAGCGGTCTCCCGCGAAGCAGCAGCCCGCGGTCTTCGCTTCGAGCCTCCCACGCGACCGCGCGGACGAGGAGGTCGGTGTGCGCGCGCACCCAGTCCAGGTCTGTGTCGAGCGCTTCCTCGAGCGAGCGGGCGGACGCTGCTTCATCGCCGCCGACGTTGATCCAGTTGAGGCGCGCGAGCTCAGGCGGCACAGCGCCTGAATCGACTTCGCGTGCGAGCAGCGGCACGAGTCGCTTGCCGTTGCGCACCGCGTGCTCGAGCTCGCGGCGGCACTGCTCGGAGTCGAGGAATGGCGGGCTGAGGACGAAGGCCACTGCGTCGGACGCCTCGATCCCCGCGTCGACCGCCCGCGCCCACTCTTCGGTGCCGCGGATGTGGTCGGTGTCGATCCACACTTCGCGGCCGCTCGCTCGAAGTGCCGCCGCGAGGCGGTCGACGATCGCTGCGTCCTCGCGGGCGTACGAGACGAAGACGCCGGCCTTGTCCCGCGACGTCTCAGGTGGCGGCTGGTGGTCGGGCATCTCGAACGTCTGTCCAGAGCATGGCAGGGCGGTCGTCAGTACCCGAGCAGGCGCACCTCCTCGCGCCGCTCGCGGGCGAAGAAGTGGATCCCGTCGATGAACCGGACCCAGTTGCAGCGCGTGCACATGACGAGCGAGTGCGTGCGAGCACTGTCCGCGTAGAAGCGCACACCGCGAAGGAGATCGCCGTTCGAGACGCCCGTCGCGGCGACGATCACCTCGCCCGCGGCGAGCTCCTCGGTCGTGAAGACGCGGTAGACGTCGTCGATTCCCTGCTCGCGCGCCTCGTCGATCTCGCTGCGCGTGGTCGGCCAGAGCTGCGCCTGCAGCTCGCCGCCGAGGCAGCGCAGCGCGGCCGCGCTGAGCACGGCCTGGCGCGTGCCGCCGATCCCGATCGCGAGATGGTCGTTCGTCCCGCGCACGGCCGCGGAGATGGATGCGGTCACGTCGCCGTCCTGGATCAGCTTGATCCGAGCGCCCGCGCGGCGGATCTCCTCGATCAGGTCGTGGTGGCGCGGGCGGTCGAGCACGATCGTCGTGATGTCGTTGACGTTGCGGCCGAACGCGTCGGCGATCGCGCGCACGTTCTCCTCGATCGGCTTGCCGAGATCGATCGAGCCGCGGGCACGCGGGCCGACCGCGACCTTGCGCATGTACATGTCGGGCAGCGTCAGCAGCGAGCCCGGATCGCCGACCGCGATCATCGACATGGCCCCCGGCCCGCCCCGCGCGACGACGCCGCGACCCTCGAGCGGGTCGAGCGCGAGGTCGACGTCCTCCCCGCCCGCACCCACGACGGCACCGACCGGCAGGTGGCCGTCCTCCTCGGGCGCGCCGATCACGATCCGCCCGGCGATCGAGAGCTCGTCCAGCGCCCCGCGCATGGCGGAGAAGGTCGCGTCCTCGGCGCCCTCGCGGTCGGCGCGGCCGAGCCAGCGGGCTCCGGCCAGCGCGGCCCGCTCGGTCACGCGCGCGTACGACTCACACAGGCACGGCCGCCGGGCGTCCGTCACGGAACGCGTTCCACACGCGCGACCCCCGCGAGCACGAGCTCGAGCGCCTCCGTGACGGCGTGCTCGATGCTCGAGCTCTCGAGCACGGGAACGTCCTCACGGTGGGCGCGGCGGACGAGTGCCTCCTGGATGCGACGGATCTCGTCGAAGCGGTCGAGGTAGCGCGTCACCGGACGTACGCCGTCCGACGCCGCGTCGCGAACGTAGAAGTGCAGCGCGTGCTCGTCGGGATCCTCGATCTGGAGCACGCACTGGGCGACGACGGCCTCGGTCGGAGGCACCCGGATCAGGCCGGGAACGATGTGCACGCCCTCGAGCACCATCGACCAGCCCTCCTCGAGCGCACGGTCGAGCGCGGCGTGGACGCCGACGAGCACGTTGCGCGACTGCTCGAGGAAGCCGGCGATGCAGGGGTCGTCGGCGACCTTCGGCTCGCGCAGCGCGTCCGCGGCCTCGAAGCTCGAGAAGTGGATCGAGGGCATGAAGTCCTCGGAGAAGAACGCGCGCATCGTCTGCCGGATGAAGTCGGTCGACGTGACGCGGGTGATCCCGAGCCGGTACGCGAGCTCGGTCGCGACGGTCGACTTGCCCGTCCCGGTTGCCCCGCCGAGCAGGACGACGACGGGCAGGTCGAGCTCGCGGAGCGCGAGGTACTGGCGCAGCCGGCGCATGATCAGGTCGTTCTCGGCGAGCTCCTCGATGCGGTCGAGGTCGGCGACAGTCTCGCCGCGCGCCTTCAGGTCGTCGTCGACGCGCCGCGCGAGCTCGTGCGCCCGGACCGGCGTCAGCCCGACGGCGATCAGAGCGCGCGCCATCAGCCCCTTCGAGTACGGGACGTCGTCGCCGCCGAGCGGGAGCGGCTCCGCGTGGCGTGGATGCGACGTCATGCGGCCACTCCGACGTCGACGAGCCGCTCGATCTCCTCGTCGAGATCGCCGCCTTCGACCGAGACGACCTCGTTCGCGGCGAGGACGACCTCGACCCCCTTGCGCGAGCCCTCCTCGGCGACGACGTCGATCGCCGCGGCCTTCAGCTCGACGAGGTAGACGTCGGCGTCGACGCGCTCGAGCTCCTCGCGGAGACGGCCGCGATCGGAGAGGCTGCGGGACACGTGCACGACCTCGCCGTCGAGCTCGTCGGTCGGCACCTCTCCGGCGGTGAAGACGGCGACCCGTCGGCCGTTCAACGGCTCGAGCGGACTGAGGCGTAGCTCGACCTGCACGACCGGCACCTCCTTGAGGCGGCGGATCGGCGCCGCGTCGACGGGCTCGGTCGCGACGACGAGGTCGGAGACGAGCACGCGGTACGCGTTCAGGTACGAGGTCGCGTCATGTCCGCGGCCGACGACGCACACGCGCGCGTCGACGTCGACCGGCGGGATCGCGGCACCGCTGCCGTCGAAGACGACGAGCTCGGGTCGCAGCGACACGGCAACCCGCGCACCCTCGCGCACGTTCGACGTCCCAACAGCGCCGGCGAGCCCACCGCCCGCGCGCCTGCAGCCGACGGTGACTGCGCCGGTCAGCGCGGCGAGCTCGAGGTAGTCGGAGGCGGCGTGGTGGCCGGCGCGCGAGCGCTCGAGCAGCGTGTCGACGGTCGGCCTGACGTCCACGACCTCCGGCTCACGCGGCCCTCCCCGCCCCATCGCCACCGCGACGACGTCGTGGCGCTCGCGCAGCGTCCGCAGGATGTGCGCGCTGACCGCCGTCTTGCCGACGCGCTTGCCCGTCCCGATCACCGCGAGCGACGGGAGCTCGAAGGGCTCGAACTCCGGCGGGTCGAAGCGAAAGTCGGCGCCCGCGTAGGCGGCACCCGCGGCGAGCACACGGCTCGCGAGCAGCAGCCGGTCCGGCGGGGAGAGCACCGGCTCGTCGGAGAGGTCGAGCACGAGCTCGGGGCGCAGTTCCAGACCTGCCTCGAGCGACGACACGACGGGCACGCCGTACTCCTCGCCGCCCCGCAGCTTCTCGGTGCCGCCGATCAGGTACGCGCCGACGAAGTCGTACGGCAGCTCGGCGAGCGCGTCGCGCACGGTCGAGGCGTAGTGCTCACCGTCGATGATCGCGAGTGCGCGCGTCACGAGAGCGCCTCCCATGATGGTTCCTCGTCGCCGGAGTGCGCTGGGTGGTGCGAGGCAAGGACGCAGGGAGCGTTCGTATCCGCAGTGATACGGACGCGACTGAGGACGCCGCATCGCGGCGCCCAGCGCGGTCTGGTGACACAGCGGTTCATCATGGGAGGCGCTCTCAACTTCGAGAGGTGACCTCGCCCTCGATCCGCGCGGTGTACTTCTCGAACGCGCGCGTGTCGGTCGAGAACTGGATGATCTTCTCCTGCCCGTGGAACGGGTACTTGCGCCAGACGGCGACGTGCGGGCCGGAGACCTCGATCAGGTTGTAACAGGGACGCGTCTTGCCTCGGAGCCGCAGCGTCGAGACGGTCCCGGCGTTGACGACGAACAGATCCTCGAGCCGCCATGCGTACGGCACGTGCTTGTGGCCCGAGAGGACGAGGTCGACGTGCGCACGCTGGAGGCACTCGATCGCGTCGCCGGCGTCGTAGACGACGTTCCGCTCCCGGCCGGTCCCCGGCACCGGCAGCAGGTGGTGGTGGAGGGCGAAGATCCGGAGCCCCTCCGCCATGCCGGAGAACTGCTCCTCGATCCAGCGGTAGCGCCCGCGACCGACGTGGCCGTTGTCGAGGTCGGGCTCACTGGAGTCGACCGCCACGACCGTGACGCCCTCGGTGCGCAGAACCGAGTTGCGGTCGCCGAAGAGGTCCTCGAAGTGGACGTAGCCGACGTTCCGCGAGTCGTGGTTGCCGGGGATCACGACCAGCGACTCGCACTCGATCCGGTTCAGGTACTCGCGCGCGAGCCGGAACTCCTCCTTGAACCCGAACACCGTCAGGTCGCCCGTGCAGACGACGGCGCGCGGTCGGAGCTCGTTGATCTCGGAGATCGCGCGCTCGAGCAGGTTCGGCTGGAAGCTCGGATCGCCGCAATGCAGGTCCGAGATGTGCGCGATCGTGTAGTTCGGGCGACCGTCGGTCGAGATGGTCACCGAAGTTTAGGAGTTCGATCCACGACGGTGGCTGTGCCGCCGGGCCGCGCTGGAACGCGCGATGCAGCGTCCTCAGTCGCGCCCGTATCGCTGCGGATACGAGCGCTCCCTGCGTCCTTGCCTCGCACGCCCCAGCGCACCTCGGCGACGAGCACCGTCATGAACCGAACTCCAAGGGCGTCCGAGGCCGGTGCTACCCTGGCCCAGGATGCCCGTAGAAACCGGGGATTTCCAGGCATATCGCGGGTCGGACCCGCCGTCCTTCGCGAACGAGGCGGAGCTCGTCTGCGCGCGCATACTCGACTACTACGGCGTGCCGTGGGAGTACGAGCCGCGGACGTTCGTGCTCGAGGAGGACGAGGACGGCCGAGTCGTCGAGGCGTTCACGCCCGACTTCTACCTTCCGGAGCAGGATCTCTACGTCGAGATCACCGTGATGAAGCAGTCGCTCGTCACCCGCAAGAACCGCAAGCTGCGGAAGCTTCGCGAGCGGTACCCCGACGTCAACGTGAAGCTCTTCTACAAGCGCGACCTCACGCGCCTCGCCGAGCGATACAGACTCGACCTCGCCAGCTGAGCAGCCAGCGCCGCGTCGGCGAGATCTACCTCGCGCGCGACGAGATCGGCGAGCGCGTCCGGCAGCTCGGCGGCGAGCTCGCCACGGCCTACGAGGGCCGCAACCCCCTGCTCGTCGCGCCGCTGAAGGCGAGCCTCGTCTTCCTGACCGATCTCTCGCGGGCGCTCCCGATCGTGCACGAGCTCGACTTCCTCGAGCTTGCGTCCTACGACACCGACGGCCCAGGCATCCGGCTGCTGAAGGACCTCGACGCCGAGATCGAGGGGCGGCACGTCGTGATCGTCGAGGACGTCGTCGACACGGGGCTGTCGCTCAACTACCTCTGCAAGACGCTGCGGCTGAGGAGCCCGGCCACGCTGGCCGCCGTGACGCTGCTCGACCGGCCCTACCGCCGCCTCGTCGAGAACCTGCCGATCTCACACGTCGGCTTCACCGTGCCCGACGAGCTCTTCGTCGGCTACGGCTTCGACCTCGAGGAGCGCTACCGCAACCTCCCGGACCTGCACGTCCTTCGCTAGCTCGCTCCTAGACCGTTCGGCGGCCGCGCATGAAGACGCCGATCAGCCAGATGATGAAGGCGATCAACGCGACCCAGAGCAGGACCTTGACGATGCCGGTGATCCCGAGCACGAACAGGATCACGATCACGAGCAGCACGGCCAGCAGGACGCCCATGGAGCTCCTCTCGTCGATAAGGACGGAACGAGTCTCTTTCCGCAGCGTCCGGACCGAAAACCGCAGTCGTTGTCCCCGCGGAAAGTCCGAAGGACTTTCCGCGGCTTTCAGCCGAGGTAGCCGAGCGGGTCGACCGGCGAGCCGTTCACGCGTACCTCGAAGTGCACGTGCGGGCCGGTGCTGTTCCCGGTCGAGCCGGCGTACGCGACCACCTGCCCCTGCCCGACCGACTGGCCGCCGCCGACCGCGAACCCGGAGTTGTGCCCGTAGGCGGTCGCGAGGCCGCCGCCGTGGTCGATCAGCACGAGGTTGCCGTACCCGCCCATCCAGCCGGCGTAGACCACCTGCCCCGACGCCGCGGCGACGACCGCGGTGCCGGTCGGCACGGCGATGTCGATGCCCTCGTGCATGCGTCCCCAGCGCCAGCCGAAGTAGCTCGTGACGGGACCCGAGACCGGCCAGATCAGGCCGCTCGAGGAGCGCTGCACCGTCGGGGCCGCGGAGGACTGCAACCGCGCCGCGAGCTGGTTGCTCACCGCGAGTAGCGAGTTGACCTCGTGGAGGTAGTCCTCCTTCGAGGCCTGCACCGCAGCCAGCGCCTCCCGCTGCTCGGCGCGCTGCCCGGAGAGCGCGTTCTCCTGCGCCACCAGCTCGTTGCGAACCTGGCGCGCCTGCTGCGTCCGCACGGCGACCGCGCGGGTCACAGTCACGACCTGCCTGCGCGTGACCGTCGTCCGGTCGCGGGCGACCCGCATCTGCACCTTCGCCTTCCCGACGGATGCCGCGATCCGTCGATCCTGGCTCGCGAGCTCGCGCGCGTAGTCGAGCCGCGAGACGAGCTCGCCGAAGCTCGAGGACTGGAGCAGCACGTCGACGGTCGTCGGGTTGCCCGACTGGTAGATGGCGACGAGCCGGTCGCTGAGCCGGTCGATTGCCACCTGGTGCTGGCTGCGCAGGAACTCGAGCTTCTCGCTCTGGAGGCGCCAGAGCTCCGTGATCCGCGCGAGCTTCTCCTCCTGGAGCGCAAGGTCCCGCTCGAGCGTCTCGAGGTCGCGGGAGACGTCCCCGACCTCCGCCTCGAGCGTCCGGATCCGCGCCGAGACGTCGGCGATCCGGGCGGAGAGACGCTGCTCCTTGACCCGCGCCGCCGCGATCTTGTCGTTCAGCGTCGCGATCTTCGAGTCGACCTGCTGCTTGCGCGTGACGTTGTCACCCGCCGCCGGCGTCGCGGCGAACAGCGCGAGGACCGTAACTGCGAGAAGGCGAGGGAGCACGCGGGGGGTGACTTCGTCGGGCGCGGGAGTGTCCCTCCCGCGCGCTGAATCTGCGCGAGGTTAGCGAATTCTCGGCGCTAATCGTGATCCGGCGGCCGGACGACCTCGGTCTTCTGAACCTCGAGGCGGGCTTCCTCCACGCGATTCCGGGTCTGGACGGCGATCGCGCCGATCTCGCGCTCGAGCTCGGCCAGGCGCCCGTCGAGCTCCCGCAGGCGCGCTCGCTCTGCCGCCCCGTCGCCGCCGCGATGGACGGCTTCGCCCAGAGCCCGGAGCACCCGCTCCCGCTCGCCGGCGAGCTGCATCGCTTCCGTCCGGCGACGCGCCACCTCGCGGTGCGCGGACGACCGTGCGCGCAGCGACTGCGCCGCGAAGCCGGCCCGCGACCGCAGCGTCTCGACCGCGCCCACCGACGACCGCGCGGCGGCCGTGTCGGGCTTGCGGCGGCCAGCCTCGAGGAACGCCGCGGCGCAGAGGAGCGCGAGGCCGAGCACCAGCAGGCCGGCGACCCAGCTGCCGAGCGCAAGCAGAACGAGGGCGACGGCGAGGAGAAGCACGGCGACGACAAGGACGAGCGTCGGCGGCGTCAGCCCGAACCAGCGCGTCCGGGTCCGCGTGTTGCCGCCGACCGGCGTCCCGCATGCGGGGCAGAAGCGCGCGCCCGCGGGGATCGAAGCACCACAGACGGTGCAGTCAGCCGGCTGCTCGAGCACGCTCCCGTTCTTTCCCGCGCGGCTCGAGCGCACGCGTCGCATCGGCGACCCGGCGCCGGAGCGGCCCGACGAGCGCGCGGTAGTCGGCGTCGGAGAGCTTGCCCGTGCGATGGTCGAACTCGAGCTCGCGGAGCCCCTCGAGCGCGCGATCGCGCTCCTCGGTCAGCGCGAGGCGGCGCCGCTCGAGCTCGTCGCGCTCCGCGAGGCGGTCCGAGCGGACGCTCGGCTCGCGCAGGAACGGCCGGGCGACGTAAAGGACGGCGAGCACGGCGAGGACGCCGGCGAGCACGAGGCCTGCCTCGCTCATGCGGGGGCCAGCGCGTAGCGCTCGAGCAGCCGGCGCTCCTCGGCCGGGTCGGGCCAGAGCGCGATCAGCGCGCCGCCGAGGAAGACCAGGCCCGCCAGCCAGAGCAGGTTGACGAGCGGGTTCACCACTGCCTTCAGCTGGATGCTGCCGTCAGGGTTCGCGGTCTCGAGGATCAGGAAGAGGTCGCCGAGCGTACGAAAGTCGTTGCGGATCGCGGGCTCGTTCGAGACCTGCTGCTCGACCGGGTAGAAGTTCTTGCCGGGCTGGAGCACGTCGACCGTCTCGCCGTCGCGCTCGACCCGCACCGTGGCCCGGAGCTCACGCGCGTTGGCCGCCTGGCGCTCGGTCGAACCGAGGTACGTCAGCTCGTACCCGCCGGCGCTGAGCGACTCGCCGCGCTCGAGCCGCGCGGAGCGCGTGGTGTCGTAGGCCGAGCCGATGATCCCGATCGCGAGCAGGACGACGGCGGCATGGACGACGTACCCGCCGTAGCGGCGGCGGTTGCGCCCGACGAGCGCCGAGAACGCGGCCGGCCAGCTGCTCCCGTCCAGCGCGCGCCTGGTCCGTGTCCCGCGCACGAACTCGTAGACGATCGAGCCGAGCACGAACGCTGCGAAGGTGGACGCGAGCAGCCCCGCGACGGACGAGCCGGCGCCGAGCGCGAGCAGGAGGACGGCGGCCGCCAGGGCGAAGCCGGCCGGCCACGCGAACGATGCGCCGAGAGAGCGCAGCGACGCGCGCCTCCACGCGATCAGGGGAGCCAGCCCCATCAGCAGGAGCAGCGGCAGGCCGAACGTCCGCAGGAAGAAGTTGTAGTAGGGCCCGGCGACGACGCTCGCCTCCCCGCGCACGGCCTCGGAGAGGATCGGCCAGACGACGCCCCAGAGGATCGTCAGGCAGAGGGCGACGAGCAGGAGGTTGTTGTAGAGGAAGGTCGCCTCGCGTGAGACGAGCGACTCGAGCTTCGTGCGCGAGCGAAGCAGCGGCAGGCGGGCGAACACGAGTGCGAGCGAGAGCCCCAGGACGAGGCAGATGAAGCCGAGGAACCAGACGCCGATCGAGCTCTCCGTGAACGAGTGGATCGAGTCGAGGATCCCCGACCGCGTCAGGAACGTGCCGAAGAGAGAGAGCCCGAACGCGAGGATCACGAGCAGCACGTTCCAGAGCCGGAGCATCCCGCGCTTCTCCTGGATCATCACCGAATGCAGGAACGCGGTCGCCGCGAGCCACGGCATCAGCGCCGCGTTCTCGACCGGGTCCCACGCGAAGTACCCGCCCCAGCCGATCTCCTCGTAGGCCCACTTCGCGCCGAGCAGCTGGCCGATGCCGAGCGCCGTCCAGGCGACGAGCGTCCACCGGCGCGTCGCGACGATCCACGCCTCGTCCGTGCGCCGCGCGAGCAGCGCGCCCATCGCGAACGCCCACGGAACCGTCAGGCCGACATAGCCGAGGTAGAGCAGCGGCGGGTGGATGACCATGTACGGGTTCTGGAGGCTCGGGTTCAGTCCGGCGCCGTTCGCGGGCGCGAGCTGCGTCGCGAACGGGCTCGACACGGCCACGAGCACGAGCGCGAAGAAGCACGCGACGAGCGCGAGCGGCGGCACGACCCACGGCAGGAGCTCCGATCGCCGCCGCCGACCGAACCCGACCACGAGCGCGGAGTAGCCGCTCAGCACGAGCAGCCACAGGAGCAGCGATCCCTCCTGACCGCCCCAGAAGGCCGAGAGCGTGTAGCCGAGCGGGAGCTCCTCGCTCGTCAGGCGCGCGACGTACTGGAACGAGAAGTCGTGGCGTACGAGCGCGGCGACCAGCACCGCTGACGCGACGATCGTCGACGCAAAGCACGCGACGAGCGCGTTCTGGGCAGACGCGGCGAGGCGGCGACGGCGGGCGACGAGCGCCCACGAGCCGGCGGAGAGTGCGTAGAGAGACAGGCCGAGGCAGACGACGAGAGCCGCGCGGCCGAGCTCAGCCACGACCTACGTCGAGCTCTTCGGCTCGTACTTCGAGGGGCACTTCGTGACCATCGAGTCCCGCTCGGCCACGAAGACGCCGTTCCGCAGCGCGCCCTTGACCATCAGCTCGCGCCCGACCTTGAACTGGTCCGGAACGGTGCCGCGATAGACGACCGGTACGGTGGCGCTCCCCTTGACGTCGCGGAGGACGAAGCGGAGGCCGCCTGGTGCGTACGAGTCGCCTCGCTTCGAAACGACGACGCCCCCCAGCGCGACCTGCTCGGAACGGCTGTTCAGCTCGCCCGGCTGCACGGAGGGCGTCCCGCCGCCGGCGAAGGACACGTAGACGAGGAAGACCGCGAGCACGGCGGCGACGGAGAGCGCGAGCACGAGCCGCGCAGGATTCGACCTCCGGGCCACGGCCGGAAGTGTATCCCCGGCCCTAGGGAGGGCTTAGCTCGCCTCGGTCGCCGCCGCCCGCCGGGCGGGCACGCGGTAGCCGTGGTCGACGCAGAGCGACCCCGGCGCTTCCTCGGTCAGGGCATCGCAGTAACCCTTGCCGTAGGCGGCGCGCATGAAGGCTGCGACCACGTCGAGGTTCCAGTCCGTGATCTCGCCCGCCTCGCGCCAGAGGTCGGTGAGCCGGAGGTCGATGTCGAGCTCGAGGAGGTCGATTCGGGTTGGGGACTTGGCCATGGGCGAAAGGGTAGGACCGCGATCGGACGGACCCCGGGCCGCCGTGGACGAGCCGTCACACTTCCTCATTCGTCTCTGAGACAACCACCGAAACTCCAGGCGCTTTTGCCACTAACGGGCCTGGCTGGTCTCAGAGACCGGCCAGGCCCGTTTCCGACATTTGGCGACGGTCTAGGGGCGGCTCGACACGCCACGTCGACTAGCGTGCGCGCGTGGGCGAGATCCGGTTCGGGGGGGCACGCGTGCCCTCGAGAGACGCCCCAGAGGCGGCGGTCGAGATCCTCCTCGAGCGCGGCTACACCGCCTGCGAGATCGACTTCGAGGGCAAGTTCTGGATGGATTACCCCTGGGCCGAGCGGTTCGGCGAGCTCGCCCATGAGCACGGGATCGCGCTCTCCGTGCACGCGCCGATCGCGGGGTTCATGGGCCACGCGGAGCGCGGCAAGAAGTTGAACATGGCGGTCGGGATGCTCGACCATTCGGCCGGGATCGCCAAGACGGCGGGCGCCGAGCTCGTCGTCTTCCATCCCGGCTTCCTGCTCGGCCGGACGCGCGAGGACGCGATCGACTCGGTCTGCGAGCAGCTCGGCGAGCTGCGCGCGCGGCTGGAGAAGAAGGACCGGGCCGTGCCGTTCGGGATCGAGGTGATGGGCCGCGTGCGTGAGCTCGGCTCGGTCGACGACGTGCTCGAGATCTCGTCGCGCGTCGACTGGGTCCGCCCCGTGCTCGACTTCGCGCACATGCACGCGACGAGCGACGGCGCGTTCACGGAGACCTCGCTGTTCGGCGACGTGCTGGAAGCGGCGGACGGCGTCCTCGAGGACAGCGCGCCGTTCCACATCCACTTCTCCGACATCGCCTTCGCGAACCGCAACGAGACGAAGCACCTTGCCTACGGCGAAGGCACGCTCCGCGCCGAGCCGCTCGGCGAGGCGCTCGCGCGCTTCGACCGGCCGGCGACCGTGATCAGCGAGGCTCCCGACCTCGAGTCGAGCTTCGCGATCCGAGCAGCGCTGCTCTCGGGCTACGCGGCCGCTGCGAGCGGCCCGGAGACGAGCCGGTCCTCGAGCGGCGCGGCTTCGTCCTCGCGCCCGCGCTCGTTCAGGAACCGCACGTAGCGCTCGAGCGTCTCGCGCTCGATCAGGCGGAAGGGGCTGTCCTCGACGCGGTCGAGCGCCGAGCGGAACAGCTCCTCGGCCTCAGCATCGCGGCCCTGCGCCGCGCGCACGACGGCGAGCGAGAACGTGGTCGTGATCTGCGACATCGCGTCCTGCGGGCCGACCGTCTCGCGGGCTTCGAGTGCGAACCGCTCTGCCTCGTCGACCTTGCCGTGGATCACGAGCAGCTCCGCGAGCGCGCGCTGGGATTCGCAGAGGTACGCGCGGTCGCCGAGCTTCTTCAGGATCCGGATCGACTCGCGGAAGCTCTCCTCCGCTTCCTCGAGGTCGCCCCGCTTCCACGCGAGCGAGCCGAGGTGCTTGTGCCCCCAGGCGATGCCGGCGGCGAAGCCGACCTCCTCGTAGAGCGCAAGCCCGTCGCGGAACGCCTGCTCCGCCGACTCGAGGTCGCCCTCGAGCTGGGCGAGCATGCCCCAACGCTCGAGCACCGCGGCCCGCACGAGCACGCCGCCGCTCTGCTCGGCGAGCTCCAGGCCGCGCTCGAGCAGCTCGCGTGCCGGTGCGAGCTGGAGCTTCGACATGTAGAGCGAGGCGAGCCCGTGGATCGCGCTGGCCTCGAGGTCCTTGCGGCCGGCACCGCGCGCGGCGTCGAGCGCGTGGTGGAGGTACTCGGCGGCCGTCTCCTGGTCGCCGACCCACGTCGCGATCTGGACGCGGACGTTGTACGCCTCGATCCGCGCCGCGATCGGCGCATCCTCCGGGAGGACGTCGAGCGCCTGGGTCGAGAGCTCCTTCGCGCGGGTGAGGTCGGCGGCCGTGAGCAGGGCGACCTCGGCCAGTGCCGCCAGCGCGATCGCCTCGAGCTTCTTCACGCCCTGAGCCGCGGCGTCGGCGCGGACGGCCTCCATCTCGACCGAGACCGCCGGCATGTCGCCGAGCCGCTGGGCGGCCCGCGCGGCGAGCCAGCGCCGGTCGAGCGTCGTCTCGAGCTCCATCGAGCGGAGGAGCAGCTTGCGCGCGGTCTTGAACGACTCGCGGGCCATCGCGCGGCGGCCGGCCGCCTCGAGGGCCTCGGCCGCCTCGACCGCGAGTTCCTCCGGCGTGGCCCCGTCGAGCTCCGCGAGCAGGTACGCGGCCCTGTCGAGGTGGAAGGCCCGGATCTCCAGGAGCTCGTCGCCCGCGCGCTCCTTCAGCCAGCCCGCGAAGCGCGCGTGCTGCGCGGCTCGCGCGGACTTCGAAAGACCCTGGTAGGCGACCTCGCGGATGAGCACGTGCTTGAACTTGTACGCGCGCTCGCCGGAGATCGAGGAGCGCGACTCGGGCAGGACGAGCTCGCGGAGAACCAGGCTCTCGAGCCCCTGGCCGACGTCGTCGAGCTCGGGCGAGAGATGTCCGATCGCGCCCTCCCAGAAGATCCGCCCGATCAGCGCCGCCCGCTGCACGAGCCGCTTCTCGACGGCGGGCAAACGGTCGATGCGCGCGGCGATCAGTGCCTGGAGCGTGTTCGGGATGCCCGCGGCGACCGAGAGGTTGCCGTCGTGCTCGGCGAGCATCCGGATCGTCTCCTCGACGAAGAGCGGGTTGCCCTCGGTGACCTCGAGGATCTCGCCGCGGCAGCTCGCCTCCAGTGTCGTCCCGGCGATCAGCGCGTCGATCAGCTGCTCGCTGTCCTCGTCGGCGAGCGGCTCCAGCTCGATCGCCGCGGAGCGCAGCCTGCCGCCGCCCCACGAAGGTCGGACCTCGAGCAGCTCGTGCCGCGCGAGGCAGATGATCAGGAGCGGCGCGTCGCGGACGAACTCGGCGAGGTGCTCGACGAGCTCGAGCAGCGGCTCCTCGGCCCAGTGGATGTCCTCGAACACGAGCACGAGCGGCTGCGGATCCGCGAGCTTCGCGGCCCACTCCCGCGCCGCCCACGCGATCTCCTGCTGCGCGCGCTCGCCCTCGACGGCCTCGAGCACACCAGAGGCGTTCGCGAGCAGGTCGGCGACGGCCTCGTCCTCGCAGCAGGCGCGAAGCTTCTCGAACGCCTCGCGGACGGGCTCGTCGTCGTGGATGCCTGCGGAGACCTTGACCATCTCGGCGAGCGGCCAGTACGTGATCCCCTCGCCGTACGGCAGCGACCGGCCCTGGAGCACGGTCGCGCCCTCGAGCGTCTCGAGGAACTCGCGCGAGAGGCGGCTCTTGCCGACCCCGGGCTCGCCGAAGATCGTGACGAGGTGCGCGCGCCGGTTGCGCACCACGCGCGAGTAGGTGTTCTCGAGCAGGCCGAGCTCGACGTCGCGGCCGACCAGCGGGGCCTCGAGGCTCGAGATCCGCGCACCGCCGTCGAACGCGGACAGCGCACGCCACGCCCAGATCGGCTCGGTCCGCCCGCGCACCTGCACCGGCCCGACGTCCTCGACCTCGATCCGGTCGAGCGTCAGCCGATAAACGTTCGGCCCGATCAGGATCTGGCCGGCCTCGGCGCTCTGCTGGAGTCGCGCGGCGATGTTGATCGCTTCGCCGGTGGCGAACGTCGAGTCGCCCTCGCCGACGACGACCTCGCCCGCCTCGACCCCGACGCGGGCCTGGAGGTCGAGCTCGTCGGTCGCCTCGAGGATGCCGAGCGCCGCGCGCACCGCGCGCTCCGCGTCGTCCTCGTGCGCCTGCGGGACACCGAACGCGGCCATGACGGCGTCGCCGGCGAACTTCTCGACCATGCCGCCGTGCTGCTGGATGCACTGCGACGCCTGCTCGAAGAACCGGTCCACGCGGCGCCGCACGATCTCGGGATCCGTGCTGGAGACCAGGCCGGTCGAGTCGACCAGGTCGACGAACAAGACCGTTGCGAGCTTGCGCTCCACTCCCACAAGTGTAGAAACGTCCGTAGTCACCTGTTGCTTCCGGGCCGGGGAGCCGCCTGGGCGTGCGGCGGCACAACCTCTAGACGGCCCAGGAGGCGGTTTCTTCCCCGGCACGCCGTTAGCATCCGCGCGGTGCTCGACTCGAAGGTCTTCAAGGCGTACGACGTCAGGGGCATCTACCCGACCGAGCTGGACGAGGAAGGCGCGTATGCGATCGGGCGCGCCTATGTCGAGCACTTCGAGCCGCAGCGGATCGCGGTCGGGCGGGACATGCGACTCTCGTCGCCCTCGATGGAGCAGGCGGTGACGGCGGGCGCGGCCGACGCGGGCGCCGACGTGCTCGAGCTCGGTCTCGTCGGCACCGAGATGGTCTACTTCGCGGTCGGCGAGCTTGGCCTCGACGGCGGCATTGCCGTCACTGCCTCGCACAATCCCAAGGAGTACACGGGGATGAAGATCGTCCGGCGCGGCGCCCTCCCGGTCGGCGGCGAGTCGGGGCTCCTGGACATTCGGGACAGGGCCGCTCGCGCTTCGGGGACAGTCCCGGGACTGTCCCCTGGACAGGTCCAGGAGTACGACGTCTGGCCGGCCTACGTCGAGCGCGTGCTCTCGTTCGTCGACGTCGACGCGATCGAGCCGCTGCGCATCGTGATCGACGCGGCGAACGGGATGGCCGGCGTGATGCTGCCGCCGATCCTCGAACGCCTGCCGATCGACGCGCGCACGTTCTACTTCGAGCCCGACGGGACGTTCCCCAACCACGAGCCGAACCCGCTGCTGCCCGAGAACCGCGAGTTCATCGTCGCGACCACGCTCGAGGAAGGTGCAGACCTCGGGGTCGCGTTCGACGGCGACGCCGACCGCTGCTTCTTCGTCGACGACACGGGCGAGTTCGTCCCGGGCGACTTCATCACGGCGCTGCTCGCCGAGACCGTCCTGGCGAAGGAGCCCGCAGCGAAGATCATCTACGACGTCCGCGCCAGCTGGGCCGTCCCCGACACGATCGAGCGCGCCGGAGGCGAGCCGCTGATCAACCGTGTCGGCCACGCGTTCATCAAGCACCGGATGCGCGAGGAGGACGCGCTCTTCGGCGGCGAGGTCTCCGGCCACTACTACTTCCGCGACTTCTCGCAGGCCGACTCCGGCGTCGTGCCGTTCCTGCTGATGCTCGAGCTGATCTCCAAGCGCGGCGCGAAGCTGTCGGAGCTCCTACGGCCGTTCCGCGAGCGCTACTTCCTCACGGGTGAGCTGAACACGCCCGTGTCCGACGTCGCGCTCAAGCTCCAGGAGCTGCAGGCGCGCTTCGGCGCGGAGGGCAACGTCTCGCACCTCGACGGCGTCTCGGTCGACTCGGAGGACTGGCACTTCAACGTGCGCCCGTCGAACACCGAGCCGCTGCTCCGGCTCAACCTCGAAGCGCGCTCGCAGGAGCTGATGGAGCGCAAGCGCGATGAGGTGCTGTCCGTGATCCGCTCGTGAGGGCGCGCGAGCTCGGGATCACGCTCGGGGAGCTCAAGCCCGGGCCGCTGAATGCGATCACCGACGTGGCCGGCGTCCGCGTGGGGCACACGACGCTGATCGAGGGAGACGACGTGCGCACCGGCGTCACGGTCGTCGTCCCGCCGGCGCAGGTCTTCGCCGCGCCGCACCGGCTGAACGGGAACGGCGAGATGACCGGGCTCGAGTGGGTCCGCGAGAGCGGCGTGCTCACGACGCCGATCGCGACGACGAACACGCACAGCGTCGGCGCCGTCCACGAGGCGTTGATTGCAGCGGGGCAGCAGCACGACGACGCGCCGGACTGGGCTCTCCCCGTCGTCGCCGAGACGTGGGACGGCTTCCTCAACGACATCGACGGCTTCCACGTGCGCAGGGAGCACGCGCTCGCGGCGCTCGACTCGGCATCCGACGGGCCGGTCGCCGAGGGCAACGTCGGCGGCGGCACCGGGATGGTCTGCCACGGGTTCAAGGGTGGGATCGGCACCGCGTCGCGGCGGGCCGGGCGCTGGACGGTAGGAGTGCTCGTGCAGGCGAACCACGGCGGGCGCTCGCGGCTCGCGGTCGACGGCGTCCCGGTCGGACGCGAGCTCGGCACCGACCGCATCCCCGGCCCCACCCGGCCGGACGGCTCGATCATCGTCCTCGCCGCCACCGACGCGCCGCTGCTTCCGCACCAGTGCGCCCGCCTGGCGCAACGAGCCGCGCTCGGCATCGCGAGGACGGGCGGCGCGGGCGAGAACTCGAGCGGCGACCTCGTCCTCGCGTTCTCGACCGGGAACGAACTGCCGAAGCCGCAGGTGCGACTCGTCGCGAACGATCGCATGGATCCGCTCTTCTATGCCGCGATCGAGGCGACCGAGGAAGCGATCGTGAACGCGCTGCTCGCCGCCGAGACGATGACCGGCTTCGGCGGCAACACCGTGCACGCGTTGGAGGCGGAGGCGTTGCTCGAGGTGATGGAGCGGTACGGGCGGGGCGGAAGCCGACCGGCTCCCGCCCCGCCGTAGCGTCTACGGACCGACGCGCCTGAAGAAGGCGCTCGACGGGTCGGTCCCGTGCGTCTGCGAGAAGAACGGCGTAAACGTCGTCCCCACCGACGCTAGTCCCTCGTAATCGCCGGTGAAGAAACCGCCGGCGTCCGGTGCCCGCCGCATGTCGAACGGGGCGTCCGTCACCCGGACCTCGTTCGTCCACGAGGACGGCGCCGTGCAGTTGGCGTGGCAATGCACGAGGAAGTAGTCCGTGAGGAGCGGAGCCGCGGGCGTGTTGTTGCGGAAGTCGTAGTACGTGACCGCGACGGTTCCGTCGCTCGAGACGTGCACGGACCCCGTGAAGGCCTGCTGGTTACCGACCGGGATCGACGTCGGCGTCAGATTGACCTTGATCGGCGTCGACCACGTCCGCCCGCCGTCCGACGACTGAGAGAACGCGATCGCGTCGGCCGCGAAGCCGTTGAAGCGAGCGTCCTGCCAGACGGCGTAGAGCCGGCCGCTCGAACGATCGACCGCGATGTCCGGGATGATGTCCCCGGCCCGGACGGGATCGCCCGTCTCGGGGTCGCTGACACCGATCGTCTGCAGCCGGTCGATCAGGAACGAGCTCGACCAGGTCACGCCTTTGTCGGTCGAGCGGATGACGCGCACGGTTCCCCCACGAAGCTTCTTCTTGTTCTCGTTGTTGAACTCGGTGAAGATGTCGACGAGGGCTCCGTCCGGTGTGACGACGATCTGGTTGCCGATCGTCTGGTCGTTCTGGCCCGGGTCGTAGATCTGTCGGGCACGCTCCCACGAGACACCCCCGTTCGTGCTCCGGGCGAACCACGCCGGCCCACGGAAGGCCGAGGTGTTGAAGCTCGCGGAGACGTTGGCGCGCTCGCTCGGGAAGACCAGCCGGTCCCAGATCGCATAGACGAGGTTCGCGTTCGTCGGGTCGGCCGTGATCGACTGCTTGTCGTTGAACACGGTCGGCGCCAGATCTCGGATCACGACGACCGGCTCGCTCCACGTAAGACCGCCGTCGGTCGACCTGCTCGCCAGCAGCGCGTGGTCGAAGTCCTCGGGGGTGAACGGCGGCGCGACGTCGTTGAACGACAGCGCGAGCTGGTGAGCGACACCGCTCGGGCCGAAGCTGACCCAGGGGTCCGTCGACCGCTGGTAGGCGCCGCCCGTGCAACGCGAGACTCCTGGAATCGGCACGAGCGTCCAGGACGTGCCGCCGTTCATCGACACGGTGGCGACCGTGCCTCGCGCGCCTCCGTTCGACCAGCGGTCCTGCTGGAAGATCCCGACGAGGTTGCTCGTGTTCGTCGGATTGACGTCGATCCAGGGCTCCACCTCGCTGTTCAGGTACACCGTCCCGGACTGCGACGCCACCCCGTCCGCGGTGCAGCCGACGAACGGGCTCACCCCCGACGCCTGCACGAGCGGGCCGCTCGTGAACGTGCTCGCGGAGGCGAGCCCGACGGCGCACACGAACGCGAGCACGAAGGGCGCGACGGTGAGGAAGCCGCGTTTCCTACGGGCCATAGCTATCCCCCTTCACTCTGGTGGCGGCACTCTGCCAGAGGCCGGCGAACGGTGAAGCCGGCAATAGGATCCGCCGAATGGCGCTCGAGCTGGGCTACGTCTCGAACGAGAAGCCGCCCTTCAAGTACGCGGCGCACACGCGCGTCGGCTTCTCCGACACCGACGCGCAGGGGATCGTCTACTACGGGCGCTACGTCCCGTACTTCGACCTCGCGCGCGTCGAGTACCACCGGCATCTCGAGCTGACATCGGCGCAGCTCGCCGGCAACGAGTTCGTGATGCGGGCGATGACCGTCGAGTACCACGCGCCCGCCGTGTTCGACGACCTGATCGAGGTGTTCGTGCGACTCGCCCGCATCGGCCGGACGAGCGCGACGTACGGGTTCGCGGCCTACCGGGCGGAGGACGACGTGCTGATGGTGACCGCGTCGCAGACGCTTGTGCTCATCGACCTCGACGAGCGGAAAGCGTGCGCGATCCCCGAGGCGTTCGTCGAGGCCGTGCGTGCCTTCGAAGGGGCCGACCTCGAGGTCGGGGCGCCGCGATGAGCGCGCAGCACGAGCGCGACGGGGCGCTGGCGGCCGTCGAGCGGATCGTCAACCGCGGAGGCGCGGCCGGCGAGGTGCTCCGGGGGGCCGTCGACGTACTCCACGACCACGTGTCCCACTACTCGTGGGTCGGGATCTACCTCGTCGAGGGGCCCGACCTCGTCCTCGGTCCTTGGAAGGGGCCCCAGGCGACCGAGCACGTGCGGATCCCCGTCGGTCAGGGCATCTGCGGTGCGGCCGCGGCGAGCGGGCGAACCGAGGTCGTCGACGACGTCAACGCGGACCCCCGCTACCTCGCGTGCTTCGCGTCGACACGCTCGGAGATCGTCGTCCCGATCGCGTTCCAGGGCACCGTCGTCGGCGAGATCGACATCGACAGTGACGAGCCGGCCGCGTTCGGCGCCGAGGACAAGGCGTTCCTCGAGCGCGTTGCGACGCTCATCTCCGCGCACGCGATGCCGTGACCACCTGGTCCGGGCCCTGCTCGCCCTCGGCGAACGTCGACTCGAACCGAGCGTCGCCGAGCTCGGCCCTGAGGGCGGCGACGGCTGCCTGCTCGAGCTCCACCTCCTCGTAGAACGCCACCCCGCCGGTGTCGCCGCGCAGCCTCGTCGAGGCGCCGAGCAGGCGCGCCGAGCGTTCGTGCTCCCCTTTCCGCAGCGCGAGCTCGGCGAGATACAGGCAGCACGTCGCCATCCGGTCGCGGAAGCCGAGCCGCGCGAGCAGGTCGAGGCCCTCCGACGCGTGGCGCTCGAGCCCGTCGAGGTCGTCCGTCGTCAGCGAACGCCAGGCGAGCCCGATCGACGTGAACGCGACGAGCTCCGTCGCGTCGATCGAGCGTGCGATCTGCTGCGCCTCCTCGTACATCGCGTCCCTGCGCTCGGCGTCGCCGGTTCTCGCCGCGATCCCCGCTGCGTTGGTGAGCACGAGCGCGAGCTCGAACGGACGGTCGTTCCGGCGCGCGAGGGCCATCGCCTCGTCGTAGAGCGGGGCCGCCCGGTCGAATTGCTCGCGGGAGTGCGCGATCGCGCCGAGCAGGATCAGCGCGCCGACCAGCTCGCCCTCGTCGCCGAGCTCCCCGAGCAACACCCGCGCCTCGTCCGCGTAGCGCTCGGCGAGATCGTGGTCACCCTGACGCCAGCTGATCAGGCTCGCGGACTTGAGCACGAGGCCGCGTTCGCTCGTGCGCAAACCCTCGGAGCGCTCGAGGCCCGCATCGATCCAGCCGCGCCCCTCGGCGAGGAACCCGCGGACGTACCAGAAGCGGTCGAGCGCGCGGATCAGCCGCAGGTACCCGACGAGCTCGTCGTGCTCGCGCAGGAACGCCAGCGCGACGCGGAAGTTGTCGTACTCGAGCTCGATCGCGGCCAGCGCCGGCTCGGCACCCGTGCCGCGCAACGCGGGGGCGTGCCGTTCGGCAACCGCGAGGTAGTGCCGCGCGTGGGCGAACCTCGTCTCCGTTCGCTCCGCGTCCGAGAGCAAGTCGGCGGCGTACTCCCGCACCGTCTCGAGCACCCGCACGCGTCCCTCGGCAGTGCGCACTGCCAGCCCGGCATCGACGACTGCAGACAGGACGTCGACCGGCGCCTGCACCACCGCTTCCGCATCGGCGATCGTGAACGACCCCGCGAACGGCTCGAGCCGCGCGAACGCGCCGCGCTCGGCTTCGCCGAGCAGCTCGTAGCTCCAGTCAATCGTCGCCCGCAGCGCGCGGTGCCGCGCCGGGGCGTCCCGCGCGCCTGCGGTGAGCAGCTCGAGCCGCCGATCGAGCCGTCGGCGCAGGTCCGCGAGTGAGAGGAGCCGTGTGCGCGCCGCGGCGAGCTCGAGCGCGAGCGGGAGCCGGTCGAGCGAGTCGCAGATCTCCGCGACGGCGGGATCGCCCGGCGACACGGTCACGCCGGCCGCCGCGGCCCGACCAACGAACAGCAGCAGCGCCTCGGACTGCTCGAGCGGCGGCACGGGGTACTCGTGCTCCGCGGCGAGACGAAGAGGGGCACGGCTGGTCGCGAGCACCTTCAGCGCCGGCAGTCGCCCCAAGAGCACGCCGATCGCTGGCGCTGCGTCGGCGACGTGCTCGAAGTTGTCGAGCACGAGCAGCGTGCGTCTGTCGCCGACTGCGTCGACGAGTACGTCGACCGGCGATGTCTCCGGTCCCTCGGCGAGCCCGAGCGCGGACGTGATCGCCGAGACGACGAGCTCGTGCGAGTCGAGCGGCGCGAGGTCGACGAACGCGACGCGGTCGAGCTCAGCGGCGACCTCCTGCGCGGCCGCGATCGCGAGCCTCGTTTTCCCCGTGCCGCCGGGACCCGTAAGCGTCAGCAGCCTCGTCCGCGGATCCCGCACGAGCGCAGCCACCGCGACGCGCTCGAGCTCGCGCCCGACCAACGGCGTCGGCGGCTCCGGCAGCTCGACCTGCGGCTCGCTCGAAGCGACGAGCGACGGATCCTGGCGCAGGATCCGCGCCTCGAGCTCCTGGAGCTCCCTGCCCGGTTCGAGCCCGAGCTCGTCCCTGAGCACGCGGCGCGCGTCGCGGTACGCGTCGAGTGCCTCCGCCTGGCGCCCAGCCGCGTAGAGCGCGCGCATCAGCTGGCCGCGGAGCGACTCGCGGTACGGGTTCGCGGCGACGAGCGCTTCGAGCTCGCCGACGACGCCGTCGATGCGCCCGGCGTCGAGCTCCGCGGCGATCCTTCCCTCGACAGCTTCAAGCCGCGCCTCGTCGAGCCGCGCCACCTCGCCGGACGCGAACGGCTCCTCCTCCAGGCCCGCGAGCGGCGCACCCCGCCACTCGGCGAGTGCGTCGGCGAACCGCCGCGCCTCGACCAGGCGAGCGAAACGCGCGACGTCGAGCTCGTCCGGCTCGACGACGATCCGGTAGCCCGTCCCCTCGGTGCGCACGCGGTCGGCGCCGAGCGCCTTCCGCAGCGCGTGGACGTGCACCTGGAGGGCGTTGGCGGCGTGCTCGGGCGGCGATTCGCCCCAGAGCCCGTCGATCAGCCGCTCGCGCGGAACGACCTCATTCGCATGCAGGAGCAGGAGCGCGAGCAGGGCACGGGGCTTGCGCCCGGGCACCTCGACCGGCTCGTCCCCAAGGTGGACCTCGACCGGGCCGAGCAGACCGAACCGCAGCTTGTGCGCCGCCACAGACCCCCTTAAGCGCGCCGGAACCGGGCCTTAAGTCTGCTCGCCCAGGGTGACAGCGGTCAAGCAGACCGCCCACGGGCGGAGAGAGGAGCAGCAGATGATCAGGTCTGGAGACACCGTCGAGAACCCCGTCACCGGGGAGCGGCTCGTGTTCCGGAAGACGTCGGCGGACACAGGCGGCGAGCTCGTCGTCGTCGAGTGCATCGTCCAGCCCGGGGGTGCGGTCGCGGCCGCGCACGTCCACCCCCACCAGGAGGAGCGCTTCGAGGTGCTCCGCGGCGAGGTCGGGTTCCGGCTCGGGCGGAACAAGAGCGTGGCCGGGCCGGGGTCGCGCATCGCCGTCCCCGCCGGAACCGCGCACAAGTTCTGGAACGCTGGCGACGAAGAAGCGCACTTCGTCTGCGAGATCCGCCCGGCCCGTGGCTTCGAGCAGCTGATCGAGACGATGTTCGGGCTCGCGGCCGACGGCAAGACGAACCGCAAGGGCATGCCGAACCCGCTGCGGCTCGCGGTGATCGCCCGGCATCACTTCGACGACCTCCGCCTGCCGGTCGTGCCGAGCTGGATGCAGCGGACCGCGCTCGCGCTGGGCGCGCCGATGGGCCGGCTGTTCGGCTACGACGCGCGCTACGTGCCGAACGGCGTCGCCGCGGAGGTGCGGACGTGAGGCGGCTGAAGCGGCGCGCGCTCGTCGGCCTGCTGTTCGCCGCCCTCTGCGCGCTCGCGCTCCTGGGGGTCGTGCTCCAGGGGCTGGGGCTGGGACCGACCACGAGGACTAGCCCGGCCTAGCGCACTTGTCCGGAGGGGGTCGCAGCGCGGCCCCCTCCGAGAAGCAGAAGGACCTCGGCGTGGGCCGCGCACCCGGGTCGTCCTCGACAACCCGGGCGCCGCAGCTTCCCTGGGAGCCCCTCCCCAGTTCACGTTGTAGTCGAGACGCGCGATCCCGCCATCCCTCGATCGAGGTACCCCTCTCGCTCGAGGGATGAGTCCCTCGTTCGAGGGATTTGCGTCAGCTCGGCGTGACGCGGTAGGCGTCGAAGACAGCGTCGACGTTGCGGAGCGCGCTGAGCAGGCTCCGGAGCGCCTTGATGTCCCCCACCTCGGCGACGTACCAGTTCTTCGCGAGCTGGTCCTCGACCACGCCGCCGTAGGAGACGATGTTGGCGCCGTGCTCGGCGAACGTCCGCGCGACGTCCTCGAGCAGGCGCGGCCGGTCCCAGGAGTCGACGGCGATGTGGACACGGAAGCTCGTCCGGTGCCCGTCCGACCACTCGACGTCGGTGAAACGCTCGGGGTTCCGCATCAACGCCTTGACGTTCGGGCAGTCGAGGCGATGGATCGTCACGCCCTTGCCGAGCGAGATGTACCCGGCGATGTCGTCGCCGGGGACCGGTGTGCAGCACTTCGCCAGCCGCACGAGCACACCGTCGGCGCCCTTGACGATGACCCCCATCTCGTCGCCTGCGACCGGCTTCGCGCGCGTCTGCTTCTTCGGGAGCGTCTCCTCCTCGGGGACGTCTTCGGTCTTGAGCCGCTGGAGGACCTTCTTGACGATCTGCGAGGACTGGAGCTTCCCGGAGCCGAGCGCGAGGTAGAAGTCCTCGGCCTTCTTGTAGCCGGAGTCCCGGATCACCTGCGCGAGCACTGCCGAGCCCGCGAGCTTGCGGTACGGGAGGTTCTGGCGCTTGAGCGCCTCCTCGAGCGCCTCGCGGCCCTTCTGCTCGGTCTCCTCCTTGGTCTCGCGCGAGAACCACTGGCGGATCTTGTTGCGTGCGCGCGAGGACACCGCGAGCGACATCCAGTCGCGTGAGGGGCCGCGGCCCGTCTTGGCGGTCAGGATCTCGACGAAGTCGCCGCTCTTCAGCCGGTAGTGGAGCGGGACGATGCGGCCGTTGACCTTCGCGCCGACGGTGCGGTGCCCGACGTCCGTGTGGACGGCGTACGCGAAGTCGATCGGCGTCGCGCCCGCCGGCAGCGTCTTGACCTCGCCCTTCGGCGTGAAGACGAAGACCTCGTCGTCGAAGAGGTCGGTGCGGAAGTTGCGCATGAACTCGCGCGGGTCGGCCTCGTCGGCCTGCCAGTCCATCAGCTGCTTCACCCAGGCGAGCCACTGCTCGTCGGCTGCCTGGCCGTGCTTGTACGCCCAGTGCGCCGCGATCCCGAGCTCGGCGGTCTCGTGCATCTCGCGTGTGCGGATCTGGATCTCGAGCGGCCGGCCCTCTGGCCCGATCACGGTCGTGTGCAGCGAGCGGTAGCCGTTGAACTTCGGCATCGCCAGGAAGTCCTTGAAGCGGCCGGGCATCGGCTTCCAGAGCGAGTGGATCAGGCCGAGCGCGCCGTAGCAGTCGCGTGTTCCCTCTTCGCCGCTGCGCTCGACGATCACGCGCATCGCGGTCAGGTCGTAGATCTCGTTGAACTCGCGACCCTTCTTGGTCATCTTCTCGTAGATCGAGTAGAAGTGCTTCGCGCGCGCCGAGATCTCGGCGGGGATGTCGACCTTCTCGAGCTCGGCGCCGAGCTGCCCGGCCGCCTCGGCGACGTGCGACTCGCGGTCGGCGCGCCGATCGGCGACCTGTGTCTTGATCTCTTCGTACTTGCGCGGGTGGAGCGTCTCGAACGCGAGGTCCTCGAGCGCCCACTTGATCGCGTGGATGCCGAGGCGGTGCGCGAGCGGCGCGTAGACCTCGAGCGTCTCCTTCGACGTCTGCACCTGCTTCTGCTTCGGGAGGTGAGCGATCGTGCGCATGTTGTGGAGGCGGTCGGCGAGCTTGATCGGGATCACGCGCGGGTCGTCCGCCATCGCCACGATCATCTTCCGGTAGTTCTCAGCCGCCGCCTGTTCGCGCGTCTGGAACTGGATCCGCGTCAGCTTCGTGACCCCCTCGACCAGCTGCGCGATCTCGTCGCCGAACTCAGAGCGGACGTCCTCGAGCTCGACGCCCGTGTCCTCCACCACGTCGTGCAGGAGGGCGGCCGCGACCGTCTGCTCGTCGAGGTGGAGCCCGGCGCAGATCTTGGCGACCTCCCACGGATGACGGATGAAGTCCTCGCCCGAGCGCCGCAGCTGGCCCTCGTGCGCGGCCGCCGCGAAGCCGAACGCTCGGGCGATCAGCTCGCGGTCGGCCTCGTCGTTGTACTCGGAGACGACCGCGAGCAGCTCGTCGACGAGGTCCTTGTGCTTCTCGCTGACATCGACGACGGTCATCTGGCTTCCAGTTTAGACGGGGGGTTTCCCTACAGAGGATCGGCGGCGCGGCCGATGAACAACAGACGTCCATGCGCAGATTCCGCCGAAAACGAGACCGCCAGGCGCGTCAGCTGGCACGCATGCTGGTCGCGCTCGACCGTGCCTGTGCGGACGCGCGCCCGGCGCCCGTGCGCCGCACGCGCCTCTCGGTCGCCAAGTAACACTGTGTTACAAGCCGTCGAAGGCCGGCGGGTACACCACCCGGCCGCGCAGGCTCGCGTCGTACGCAGGTAGCGGGAGGGCCTGGAAGGCGAACTCCGGCGTCCCCTCGTTGGGACGCTCGAGGCCGAGCTCTTTCGCCCGTCGGAAGCCGAAGCGGGAGTAGTAGCGGGGATCGCCCTCGACGATCACCACGGGCTCGTCCCGCTCGCGGGCGCGGCGGAGGCCCTCCTCGACGAGCGCGGAGCCGATGCCCTCACGCTGCCGGTCCGGACGCACGGCAAGCGGCGACAGCATCAGGATCGTCGTGCCGTTCTCGAGCTCGGTCAGCGTGAACATGACGTGCCCGACCGGCTCGTCGTCCTCGGCGACGAGCGCGAGCTCGGGCAGGTAGCTAGGCGAGTCGCGGAGGTCGTCGACGAGCTTCGGCTCGACCGGCGAGTCGAACGCGGCCCGCACGAGCGCGGCGACCAGCGGGAAGTCGGCAGGACGCTCGGGCCGGACGATCACGCAGCCCGCGCGAGCGCCGGCTCTTCGAGCAGCGCGCGGAAGCGCTCGGACTCGAGCAGGCTGCGCGGCCCGGAGCCGGCAGCGAGCCCGAGCTCGTCGAAGATCTCCTGCGCGGCGGCGTCCCGCTCGCTCTCCTTCCGGAACTCCTCGACGAGCCAGGCGCGCAAGCCTTCGTAGCCCGGGTTCGCGTCGAAGATGCGGCGGACGACGAGCTGCGGGGCCACGGTCCCGTTCCACTGGTTCGCCTCGAGCCGGAACGCCACGTCGAAGCGTCCGTCGGCGCGATAGCGGTCGAGCTGGCCGCCGAGGCCGAACGCGATCGCGCCGCCGCCGCGAACGCGGAACCGCAGATGCTTGCCCTCGCCGACCGTCGCGAGGTCGCGCAGCTCGCAGCTCTCGGCGAGCAGCGTGATCTCGGGATTCCCGAGGCCGAACGGCGCGAGCCCGGCGAGCTCCTCGCAGAGCTCCAACGTCGGGACGGTCTTCGCGGGCAGGACGGCGTCGACGTGCGTGACCGGACGCAGGTCTTCTTCGACCAGCCGCTCGCCGGCATAGGCCGCGAAGTCGCGGGCGAACGCGTCGATCCGATCCGGCCGGATCGAGAGGCCTGCCGCCGCACGGTGACCGCCGAAGCGCTCGAGGTGCGCCGCGCACGAGGCCAGCCCCGCGTGTAGGTCGAACGCCGAGACCGACCGGCCCGAGCCTTTCCACTCGCCGTCGCCGCCGGCGATCATCACGACCGGCCGGTGGAACCGCTCCACGAGCCGCGACGCGACGATCCCAATCACTCCTTGGTGCCAGCCTTCGTCTGCGAGGACGTAGGCGCGTTGCCGCTGTTCGGCCTCCGACCACTCGCCGACCTTCGCGACTGCCTCGCGGACGATCCGGTCCTCGACCGCCTGCCGTTCGCGGTTGAGCTCCTCGAGCTTGGAGGCGAGGCGCGCAGCCTCGTCACGATCTTCCGTGAGCAGCAGCTCGAGCGCCTCTGCGGGGTGGCCGAGCCGTCCGGCCGCGTTGATGCGTGGTGCCAGCCGGAAACCGACGGCGCCCGTGTCGACGGCGGCCGGATCGACGCGTGCCGCACGCATCAGTGCCTGCAGCCCGGGCTTCTGCGTGCGGGCGAGCGCGCGGAGCCCCGCCGCCGCGAGCGCGCGATTCTCGTCGAGCAGCGGGACGACGTCGGCGATCGTGGCCAGCGCGACCAGGTCGAGGTGGCGGTCGACGTCGGCTCCGAGCGCGGCGAGCAGCTTGTACGCGACGCCTGTGCCGCACAGCTCGGGGAACGGGTACCGCGACGGCCGCGTCGCCACAATCGGGCAGTCGGGCAGCGCCTCGCCAGGCCGGTGGTGGTCGGTGACGATCACGTCGAGCCCGAGCCGGCGAGCCTCCGCGACCTCGTCGACGGCGGTGATCCCGCAGTCGACAGTCAGCACGAGCGAGACGCCGTCCTCCGCCAGGCGCGCAAGCGTCTCGCCAGCCACCCCGTAGCCTTCGTCGAAACGGCTGGGCAGGTGCCACTCGACGTTCGCCCCGAGCTCGCGCAGGCACATGACCGCGAGCGCGGTCGCGCAGATGCCGTCGACGTCGTAGTCGCCGTGCACGCAGACGCGCTCCCCGGCGGCGATCGCCGTGCGGATCCGGTCACACGCGGCCGCGGTGTCGCCGAGCAGGCTCGCGTCGTGGCGCGGCGGCTCGGCGGCGAGGAACGCACGCGCCGCCTCGGGGTCGCCGAACCCGCGCCGGACGAGGACGCTGGCAGTGACCCAGCCGATCCCGAGCGCCGCCGCGAGGGCGCTCGCCTCACCGTGCGGGCAGGGACGGATCGTCCAGCTGCCCTGTTGCATCGCGCGACCACCGTACGGAGGGCGTCGGACGGCGTTAGGTTCAGGCCGTGTCCGAGCTGCTGAACGTCTGGGACTACGAGCGCGCGGCGGAGGAAAAGCTCGAGCCCGGCGCGTTCGGCTACTACGCCGGCGGCGCGAACGACGAGTGGACGCTCGCCGAGAACCTCGCCGCGTTCCGGCGCTGGGTGCTGCGGCCCCGGATGCTGGTCGACGTCGGAGAGACGTCGACCGCGACGACGGCGCTGGGGACGGAGATCGCCCTGCCGGTGCTCGTCGCGCCGACGGCGTTCCAGCGGGCGGCGCACCCCGAAGGTGAGCTCGCGACCGCGCGCGGAGCCGCTGCGGCCGGGACGATCATGTGCCTCTCGACCGCGGCGACCGCGACGATCGAGGAGGTCGCGTCCGCTGCGCCCGGCGGCGCACGCTGGTTCCAGCTCTACTGGTCGACCGACCGCGGCGTCGTCCGCGACATGGTCGAGCGCGCGGAGGCCGCCGGCTATCGCGCGGTGGTGCTCACCGTCGACCTGCCCGAGCTCGGGCGCCGCGAGCGCGACTTGCGCACGGGGTTCGGGCTTGCAGACGACGTCGCCGTCCCCGCCTTCTCCGCGCTGGCCGAGAGCGGGGCGTGACGCCGGAACAGATCAGCTGGCTCGTCGACAAGACCCTGACGTGGAAGGACCTCGACTGGCTCCGCTCGGTGACCGAGCTCCCGCTCGTGGTCAAGGGGCTCCTGACCGCCGAGGACGCCGAGCTCGCCTGCGCGGCGGGGGCCGAGGGGATCGTCGTCTCGAACCACGGCGGCAGGCAGCTCGACGGCGTCGCCGCGACGCTCGACGCGCTGCCGGAGGTCGTCGAGGCGGTCGACGGGCGCGCGGAGGTCCTGCTGGACGGCGGGATCCGGCGGGGCACCGACGTCGTCAAGGCCCTCGCGCTGGGGGCGCAGGCGGTGCTCGCCGGCCGAGCGCCGCTCTGGGGGCTGGCGGTCGACGGCGCGGACGGGGTCGAGCGCGTGCTCACGCTGCTCCGCGACGAGGTCGCGCTCGCGCTGGCGCTCTGCGGCTGCCCGTCGCCCGCGGACGTGCGCCGCGAGCATGTGGGACGGGCGGCCTCCTAGCCGCGGCCCCGGACCGAGTCGCGGATCACCTTCGTCCAGAGCAGAACGAGGAAGGCGATCGCGCCCGCGCAGAGCACGAACAGCGGCGCGAGCACGAACGCGCTCTCCCACGAGATGTCGAAGAGGTAGCGACCCCCCACGATCAGCGCCGCGCAGAGCGCGGCCGACAGCGCGAGCGTGCGCAGCGACACCGAGGCGCAAGGCTATCCTCAGGCCCGTGGCAGAGGCGAACTACTCGTCGGGCGACGACTATGGCGTGGAGTTCCTGGGCTACCGGTTCGAGTTCAACGCCGAGGACTTCGAGGAGCGCGTCACCGCCGCCGCGGTCAGGCTCGGGCTCGTGAGCGGGAACGAGCTGGACGAGGACGAGACCGCCGACCTCGTCGAGCTGACGGCCGACGGCCGCATCGGCGACCCCCGGAGCGCGCTCGGCCACTACCTCGTGCGCCACTGGGAGCGGATCTCACTCGTCGAGGGCGAGTCGCTCGTCTACTGGCTGCGCAAGCTCGTCTTCCGCGGCGCCTGGCTCGACCACCGGGTCAAGGAGGGCCTGCTCGAGGTCGCCTGGGACGAGGTCGCGGCCGACTTCGGCTACCGCGACCCGAACGGCGGTCGCGCGCTGCTCGAGCTCGCCCCCGTGCCGAGCTGGCACGAGCTCCAGTTCCGCCGCTGAAAACCGCCCTCTGCCGCCTCCCGTAGGTCCTCGAAAGACACGATTGAGGAGGGGACCTTGAAGCGTTTGCTCGCATTGCTCGTCGGAGCCGTCGTGGCGACCGTGCCGCTCGCGACCGCCCAGGCGCGGAGCGACTCCGCCGAGGCGACGACCCGCGCCGTCTGCCACCGGACGTCGTCCGCGTCGCGGCCCTACGTGAAGCTCCGCGTGAGCGCCGCGCAGCAGAGTCGCCACCTGCGCCACGCCGCCGACATCATTCCCGCGCCGCGCGGAGCCTGTCCGCGCTCGCTGCTGACCGCCAACGCCGGTGGAACGGCGCTGCGGACGGTGCTGACCGGCGAGGTCGAGGTCCCGGCGGGCGATCCCGTCGGCACCGGCGAGGCCGTCGTCCGCGTTCGCCGCGGTCAGGGCCAGCTCTGCTTCACGATCGAGGCCACGAACATCACGCTCCCGGCCGCGGCCGCGCACATCCACCGCGGCGGCGCGGGCGAGGCGGGTCCGATCGTCGTGCCGCTGCGGGCGCCCGACGCCGAGGGCGACGCGAGCGGCTGCGTGAACGTGTCGCGCGCGATCGTCTCGCAGATCCTCGCGAACCGCGCGCTCTACTACGTCAACGTGCACACGTCCGACTTCCCCGGCGGCGCGGTTCGCGGGCAGCTCGCGGGAACCGATTCGGACGCCGCCGGTCGCACGATCACCGTTGCGATGACGGGCGCCGCGGAGTGCAACGCGGCAGGCGTGTGCAACCTCGGAGACGCCGACGGCGCCGGCACGGCGATCATCCGCCTGCGGGCGGGGTACGTCTGCTATCGCGTGCGCGTGCAGAACATCCAGCTGCCGTCGGTCGGAACGCACATCCACCGCGGCGCGCGAACGGCGGCGGGCGGGATCCTCGTTCAGATGGACGCACCGGGCGCGAACGGAGTCTCGAGCGGCTGCACGCTCACTCCGCAGGAGCTCGTGAACGAGATCGGGACCAACCCGGCGGCGTTCTACGTCAACGTGCACACCCGGGACTTCCCGGGCGGAGCGGTGCGGGCGCAGCTCGGGTAGCGCTACTCGGACGGAAGCGAGAAACCGAAACGCGCGCGATCCGGCTCGGGGACACCGAGCCGGATCTCGCGCACGGCGCCGATCGGGACGATCAGCTCCGCCGGCTCGTCGCCGTGCGGGCAGAGGGTGATGAAGCCGTAGCCCGGCTCGGGCGAGATCGCGGCGACCGGGATCAGCGCACCGTCGGAGAGCTCGACCTCGACAGCGGCGTCCGTGAGCTTGTGCTTGCTCGCGAACTCGGCGATGCGCCGATGCAGGCGCTCGACGAACTGGTCGAGCGGGCCCGCGGCCCCGGGGACCCAGACCTCGGGCACTAGAAGAGGCGTTCGCCGGCCGTCGCGCCGACGTGCTCACGGCCGCGGTCGGTCACGATCCGTCCGCGCGGCGTCCGCTGGATGAAGCCGAGCTGGAGCAGGAACGGTTCATAGACGTCCTCGACGGTGTCCGGCTCCTCGCCGAGCGCGACGGCGAGGGTCGAGAGCCCGACGGGACCGCCGCTGAACTTCTCGACGATCGCGCGCAACAGCTCGCGGTCGGTGCGTTCGAGCCCCTCCCGGTCGACCTCCAGCAGCGTCAGCGCCTCGGCGGCGATCTCGGCCGTGACGACGCCCTGGTGCCGCACCTCCGCGACGTCGCGCACGCGGCGAAGGATCCGGTTCGCAATCCGTGGGGTCCCGCGCGAGCGTCCGGCGATCTCGGTCGCCGCGGCGTCCGCGACCTCGACGCCGAGAATCCGGGCCGAGCGGCGCACGATGCGCGCCAGGTCCTCCGCGCCGTAGTAGTCGAGCCGGAACGTCATCCCGAACCGGTCGCGGAGCGGTGAGGTGAGGAGACCCGTGCGCGTGGTCGCGCCGACGAGCGTGAACGGGGGCAGGTCGAGCGTGAGCGTGCGTGCGGCAGGCCCCTGGCCGACGACGATGTCGAGCCGGAAGTCCTCGAGGGCCGGGTAGAGGATCTCCTCGACCGCGCGGTTGAGACGGTGGATCTCGTCGACGAAGAGGACGTCGCGCTCCTCGAGGCTCGTCAGGATCGCGGCCATGTCGCCCTTGCGCTCGAGGGCCGGGCCGGCGACCGTGCGGATGCCGACACCGAGCTCCTCGCGGACGATGAACGCGAGACTCGTCTTGCCCAGTCCCGGCGGGCCGACGAGCAGGACGTGGTCGAGCGCCTCGCCGCGCGCCTTCGCCGCGTCGAGCGCGATCGCGAGCTGCTCCTTGACGCGCTCCTGGCCGACGAAGTCGTCGAGCCGGCGCGGGCGGAGCGTGCGGTCGAGCTCGTCCTCGTCCGGCCGCACCGCGGGCGCGAGGAACTGGGTCGACGTCATGCCGCCTTCTTCAGCGCCTGGCGTACCTGTTCCTCTACCGGCAGGTCGTCGTCGACCTCGGCGAGCGCCCGCTCGGCGTCGACGAGGCTCCAGCCGAGCTCGACGAGCGCGTCGCGCGCAACGAGCTCGTCCTGCGGCGAGGAGCCGTCGGCGGTGACGGCGTTCTTGAGCTCGAGCACGATCCGCTCGGCCGTCTTGCGGCCGATCCCTGGGATCGCCTGAAAGCGCGCGACGTCCTCGCGCACGATCGCGCGCTTCAGCTCGGCGGGCCGCGAGCCGGACACGATCGCGAGCGCGACCTTCGGGCCGACGCCGTTGACGCCGAGCAGCTGCACGAACAGCTCGCGCTCGGCGGCGTCGGCGAAGCCGTAGAGCTGGAGGACGTCCTCGCGGACGTGCAGGTACGTCTCGACGGTGATCTCCTCGCCGCGCTTGGACGCGGCCGCAGGCGTCGCCTGGACGAGGTAGCCGACCCCGGCGACGTCGAGCACGAGCCCGTCGGGCGTGCGGGCGACCGGCTTGCCGCGCAGGCGGGCGATCACGCGGACACCCGCAGGAGCGGCGACGCGAGCAGGTGGCAGATCGCGACCGCGAGCGCGTCGGCGGCGTGCGTCGGCTTCGGCTCGGCGGGCAGGGCGAGGATCATCTGCACCATCCGCTGCATCTGCGCCTTCTCGGCGCGCCCGTAGCCGCAGACGGCCTGCTTGATCCGGGCCGGAGCGTATTCAGCGCAGTCGACGCCGGCCACGGCGGACGCGACGAGCACGGCTCCCCGCGCCTGTCCGACCGAGAGCGCGATGCGGGCGTCGGCGCCGACGAAGGACTCCTCGAGCACGACGGCAGCCGGAGCGTGCTCCTCGATGAGCCCGGCGACCCCCTCGAAGATCGTCTTCAGGCGCCGCGCAGGCGCCTCGCCGGCGGCGGTCTTCCACCAGCCGTAGTCCAGCGCCCGGAGGCGCCCGTCGCTTTCGTGGACGATCCCGTACCCGCAAGCAGCCGTACCTGGGTCGATTCCGACGACGACCTTCACGCGGAGACAGTAGGGGCGGCGTCGGACGTTCCCGACGGCCGGCTGTGGACAAAACTCATTCGTCTCTGAGACCGAACAGGTCCGTCAGGGCGTTCACGCGGAGACAGTGAGGGGCCGGGTCGAGCGTCCCCGACGGCCGGCTGTGGACAAAACTCATTCGTCTCTGAGACCGAACAGGTCCGTTAGGTCGTGGCGGCTTCCTCCAGCACGCGCTCGGAGATGTCGAAGTTGGCGTAGACCTCCTGGACGTCGTCGTTCTCCTCGAGCCCGTCGATCAGGCGCAGGATCTTCTTCGCCTGCCCTTCGTCCTCGACGCCGATCGTCGTCTTCGGAACCATCGTCAGGCCGGCCGACTCGACGGCGAAGCCGGCGGCCTCCACCGCCTGGCGCACCGTGCTGAGGCTCTCGGGCGCGGAGACGACCTCCCAGCTCGAGCCGTCGCGCTCGACGTCGTCGGCCCCACCCTCCGCCGCCGCGAGCAGCAGCTCGTCTTCGTCCGCGGAGCCCTCGACCACGACCACGCCGCGCCGCTCGAACATCCACGACACCGAACCGGCCTCGCCGAGGTTGCCGTCGTGCTTCGAGAAGAGGTGGCGGACGTCGGACGCGGTTCGGTTGCGGTTGTCGGTCAGCGCCTCGACGATCAGCGCGACGCCGCCCGGCGCGTAGCCCTCGTAGACGATCGTCTCGAACGCACTGGCGTCGGCGTCGGCACCCGAGCCGCGAGCGATCGCGCGCTCGATGTTGTCCTTCGGCATCGAGTACGACCGCGCCTTCTCGATCGCGTTCTGAAGCGAGAGGTTGGCGGCCGGGTCGGGGCCGCCCTCTCTGGCCGCGACGATGATCGCGCGCGAGAGCTTGGTGAAGAGCTGGCCGCGCTTCGCGTCGGCGGCGCCCTTCTTGTGCTTGATCGACGACCACTTGCTATGCCCGGACACCCGTCTCCTCTCGCACGAGCTCGAGGAAGCGCTCGTGCACGCGCGTGTCGTCCGTCAGCTCGGGGTGGAACGACGCGACGAGGAACCGGCCGTCGCGGAGCAGCACGGGCTCGCCGTCGTGCTCGGCGAGCACCTCGACGTCCGACCCGTGCTCGCGCACGCGCGGCGCGCGGATGAAGACGCCGCGCAGCGGGTCGTTGTCACCCGCGAGCGACAGGTCCGCCTCGAAGCTCGCGACCTGCCGGCCGTACGCGTTCCGCTCGACGACGAGGTCGACGAGCCCCAGGTGCTCGCGGTCGAGCACGATCATCCCCGCGCACGTTCCGAGGACCGGGGCCTCGAACCGCCGCACCGCCTCGTCGAGCCCGTAGAGGCGCATCAGGCGCATGAACGTCGTCGACTCCCCGCCGGGGATGACGAGACCGTCGAGCCCGTCGAGCTGCTCGGGCTTGCGAACCTCGACCGCGTCGACACCGAGGCGACGCAGCATCGCCGCGTGCTCGCGGAAGTTCCCCTGGACGGCAAGAACGCCGATCTTCACGCCCTCGATTACAGCAGTTAGGCGGACTCGGCTGAGGATCAGCCGACGGTGACGGCGACCCGCTGCACCGCGTTGTTCGCGTAGCCGCCGACGTTCCAGGACGACTCGAGCGGCTGGACGTTCCCGGCGGCGTCGTTCGCGCGGCAAACGAGCTCACACGGTCCGGGACGCGCGAGTTCCAGCTCGCACCTCCACGCCGCCCAAGCCCACGGCGAGGGCGGCTCGTCCAGCTCGGCGTCGCGCCAGGTCGCGCCGCCGTCGGCGCTCACCTCGACGCGGACGACCGGCCCGAACCCCGACCACGCCCGCCCCTCGATCAGGCACGGCCCGCGCTCGACGAAGCGCTCCCGGGACGAGAACTCGGGGATCCCGGGTGGGATCATCAACGCGCGCGGAAGCATGCGCGTGAGCGCCTCGCCCTCCTCGTCTGGCTCTTGCCGGAGCCGATAGCTCGTGCGCTGCTGGTAGCCCGTGAACGGCCGGTCGAGCAGCGTGATCCGCTCGAGCCACTTCACGTTCGTCATGCCGTACCACCCCGGGGCGACGAGCCGAAGCGGATAGCCGTGCTGCGGCGGTAGGGGCTCGCCGTTGAGCTCGTAGGCGACGAGCACCTCCTCGCGGAGCGCCTCGGCGAGCGGCAGGCTCCGCTCGAAACGTTGCTCGACCTCTCCCTTCGACGCCGCGATCGAGGCCGGTGAAGAGGACCTCCACCGCGTCCGCAAGCGGACCCGCCTCCTCGAGGAGCTCGCGAAGCGGCGTCCCGCCCCACTCGGCGGTTCCCACCGCCTCGACGAGCCACGGCTGGCTGAGCGGACGAGGCTCGAGCAGCGCCCGGCCGTTCCCGGCGCACTCCATCGTCACCTGGATGCGCACGCGCGGACGGCTCCGGATCTCGTCGAGCGAGAACGCGAGCTCGCGCCCGACCCGCCCCGTCACGTGCAGGCGCCAACGGGCGGGATCGACGAAGGGGATGTCGTAGTGGACGAGGACGTAGTGGAGCCCGACCGGCGTGAGCGGATAGCGCAGCGCCTCGAGCGGCATCCCGTGGTTCCGCGTCGCGAGCCGCAGCTCCTCGATCGTGACGCCTTGTGGGGGAACCTCGGGCCCCCCCACGTTCACCAGCCGCGGACTTCGAGCCGATCGGCGTCGAGCAGCGAGGCGGCGGAGATCCCGACCATGGGATCGCCCAGCCCCGCGGAGACATCGGCGAGCACCTTGGCGTCCTCGAAGTGCGTCGTCGCCTCGACGATCGCCTTCGCGCGCGTCTCTGGGTCACCCGACTTGAAGATGCCGGAGCCGACGAAGACGCCGTCCGCGCCGAGCTGCATGCAGAGCGCGGCGTCCGCCGGCGTCGCGATCCCGCCCGCCGTGAACGTGACGACCGGCAGGCGACCGTTCTCCGCGACCCACTTGACGAGCTCGTACGGGGCGCGGAGCTCCTTCGCCTCCGAGTAGAGCTCCTCGTCGCGCAGCGAGCGGAGCCGCCGGATGCCGCCGAAGACCGCGCGCATGTGCGTGACCGCGTTGACGATGTCGCCCGTGCCCGCTTCGCCCTTCGTGCGGATCATCGCCGCCCCTTCGCCGATCCTCCGCAGCGCTTCGCCGAGGTTGGTGCAGCCGCACACGAACGGAATGTCGAACCTCCACTTGTCGACGTGGTGCTCGAGGTCGGCGGGCGTGAGCACCTCGGACTCGTCGACGTAGTCGACCTCGAGGGCCTCGAGGATCTGCGCCTCGACGAAGTGCCCGATCCGACACTTCGCCATCACGGGGATCGTGACCGCCTCCTGGATCTCGCGGATCTTCTCCGGGTCGGACATGCGCGCGACGCCGCCCTCGACGCGGATGTCGGCGGGAACGCGCTCGAGCGCCATCACCGCCACGGCGCCCGCGTCCTCGGCGATGCGCGCGTGCTCGGCGTTGACCACGTCCATGATCACGCCGCCCTTCAGCATCTCGGCGAGGCCGGTCTTGACCCGCATCGTGCCCAGCTCGAGCATCGCGGTCAGTCTACTCAGGCTCGCAAGCGTCGTCGCCCGGCGGCGAGAGCCGCCCGAGCAGCTCCGCGAGCGCCTCTTGCTCCTGCTCGTCGAAACGGTCGAGGAAGATGCGGTTGATCCCGGCGACGTGCGTCTTGGCCGCCGCGCGCAGCTTCGCGCTGCCCGCCGGCGTGAGCTGCGCGTACACCACGCGCGCGTCCGAGTCGCAGGCCGCGCGCTCGACCAGCCCGGCTTGTTCGAGCCCTCCGAGGAGCCGCGTGATCCCCGAAGGCGAGAGGAGGACCTCCTGGGCGAGGTCGACCCGCCGCATGCGCCGGTCCGGCGCCCGGGAGAGGCGCAGGAGCACCTCGTAGTCGTTGATCGTCAGCCCGTGCGCGGCCACGAGCTCGGCCGAGAGCTCGCGGATGACCGTCGCGTGGGCGCGCAGAAAGCTCACCCAAGGGGCGAGCTCGGTCCTCGTCTCGGAGGCAGTGAGGCTCATCGTTGCTCTCTCAAGTATGCCTCACGACGGCTACGTTTCTGTTCGTGGCCGCGATCCGCGCAGAGGAGCTCGTCCGCGAGTTCAAGGAGATCCGCGCGGTCGACGGGATCGACCTCGAAGTTGCGACGGGCGAGATCTACGGCTTCCTCGGGCCCAACGGGGCCGGGAAGTCGACGACCGTGCACATCCTGACGACGCTCCTGCCGCCCTCGGGCGGCCGCGCCACGGTCGGCGGCTTCGACGTCGTCAAGGACGGCCCGAAGGTGCGCAAGACGATCGGCGCAGCGCTCCAGGAGGCCGCGCTTGACCCCTTCCTGAGCGGGAACGACCACATGCGCCTCCAGGGCGCGCTGCACGGCCTGTCGCGGGCCGAGCGGCGGCGGCGCGGCGGCGAGCTGCTCGAGCGCGTCGGCCTCTCCGAAGCAGCCGGCCGCAAGGTGAAGACGTACTCCGGCGGGATGAAGCGCCGGCTCGACCTCGCCCTCGCGCTCATGCACCGTCCCTCGATCCTCTTCCTCGACGAGCCGACGACCGGCCTCGACCCGCAGAGTCGCAACGCGCTCTGGGCCGAGGTGGCCCGCCTCGCGAGGGAAGAGGACGTGACGGTCTTCCTCACCACTCAATATCTGGAAGAAGCCGATGTGCTCGCCGACCGGGTCGGGATCATCGACCACGGCCACATCGTCGCGGAGGGAACGCCGGCCGCGCTGAAGGCGGAGATCGGACGGCCCACGGTGCAGGTGGTCCCCGCCGACCCCGACGAGCGCGGGCGTTTCGTCGACGCGCTCGCTGACTTCGGCGAGCCGGTCGAGGGGAACCCGGGCAGCCTCGCGATCCGGCTCGAGCGCGGCTACGACCTCGTCGACGTCGTGCGTGCGCTCGACGCGGAGTCGCTCCGGGCCGAGCACCTCGAGCTCGACGCACCCTCGCTCGACGACGTCTTCCTCGCGAAGACCGGCCACCGGCTCGAGGGCCAAGCCGAAGCGGAACCGCAGCCCATCGGCGCGTGACGACGGTCGGGCAGATCGCGGTGCTCGGCGCGCGGGCGTTTCTCCGCTCGCTGCGCCAGCCCGGGCAGCTCTTCTTCGCGCTGGCGTTCCCGCTCGTCTTCCTCGCCGTGATCGCGAGCGGCCTCAACCGCGCGGACTCGCTGCCGGGCTTTCCGGACGACTCGTTCCTCGACTTCATGATGATCATCCCATTCGTGCACGGCGCGCTCTTCACCGCGATCAACTCCGGGGTCGAGCTGGGGCGAGACATCGAGACCGGGTTCCTGAACCGGCTCGCGCTGACCCCCGCGCGCGGGGTCGCGATCATGCTCGGGAACCTCGCGGGCGCCGTCGCGATGGCGATGGTCCAGTTCTCGATCTATTTCGTCGCCGCCGTCGCCGCGGGTGCCGAGTTCGAGGCAGGCTGGCCCGGGATTCCCGTGCTCTTCGGGCTCGCGGCGCTGATCGCGATCGCGTTCGGCGCGATCGGCATGACGATCGCGCTCCGTACAGGCTCGAGCGACGGCGTCCAGGGAATGTTCCCGCTCTTCTTCGTCGCCTTCTTTCTCTCGTCGATGAACATGCCGCGCAACCTGATCGACTCCGAGTGGTTCCGCTGGATCGCGACGGTGAACCCGGTCTCGTACCTGATCGAGGGGCTGCGCAGCCTCGCGATCTGGGGGTGGGACCTGCTCGCCCTCGCGCTCGGGTTCGGAACGGCGCTCGTCGTGATCGCGTTCGCGCTGACGCTGTCGGCCGCCGCGTTCCGGGTGAGGCTGACGCGCACATGATCTCCGTCGCACTCGCGGTCGCGTGGCGGGTGATCTACAAGGCCCTGACCATGCCGGCGTTCCTCCTCCCCGCGCTGCTCTTTCCCCTGATCTTCTTCATCGGCTTCGCCGGCGCGCTCGGGCGCGTCGAGCAGGTGCCCGGCTTCGACTACCCCGCCGGGTACACGGCCTTCCAGTTCGCGTTCGTGCTGCTGCAGTCCGCGGCGATGGGTGGAGTCTTCACCGGCTTCAACATCGCGCACGACTTCGACCGCGGCTTCGCGCGCAGGCTGCTGGTCGCCGCACCGAACCGGAACGGGATCATCGTCGGCTACGCGCTCGCGACGCTGGTCCGCTGGATGTTCAACATCACCGTCGTGTTCGTGACCGCGCTCCTGCTCGGCATGAACGTGCTCGGCGGTCCGCTAGAGCTGTTCGCGCTGCTGTTGCTGGGCTTGATCGTCAGCGTGATCGGCCTGCTCTGGGCCGCGGGTGTGGCGTTCCGGGTGCGCTCGACCCAGGCGGGACCGATCATGCAGCTGCCGATCTTCCTGCTGCTGTTCATGGCACCCGTCTTCGTGCCGCTCGCGCTGCTCGAGGGGTGGATTCACTCCGTCGCGAGCGTGAACCCGTTCACGGCGATGCTCGAAGGCGGCCGCAGCCTGCTGGCCGGCGAGGGGTCGGGCGTCCTGCTCGCGTTCGGGCTCGCCGTGCCGCTGGCGGTGCTGTTCACGTACTGGGCCGTGACGGGCCTGCGCGCTGCCGAGCGCGGCTAGAACGCCGGCGTTCGCGGCTTGACCTCGAGCTGCATTCTGTCGCGCGCGAGTTCCGGCGGGTGGCCTTCGTCGCCCCAGAGCTCGCGGGCCCGGGCTCCCTTGCGCTCGAGATCGGCGTCCGAGTGCGTCGGGTCGTGATGGAAGAGCACGAGCCGTTCGGCTTCGCACGCTCGCGCGAACGCGACCGCGTGCGCGACGCTCGAATGACCGAACCCGCGTCGGTCGGGGTAATCGTCCTCGAAGTACTGCGCGTCGTGGACGAGCGTGCCCGCGCGTTCCGCCAGACCGTATCCCGACAGCCAGTCCGGCTCGACTTCGCCCGGCTCGTAACCGAGGTACGGCTCGTGGTCGGGGAGGTACGCGAGCGTGTCGCCGCCGTCCGTGACGCGGTAGCCGACGGTCGGCCCGCGATGCGATACGGGGAGCGCGAGCACCTCGGACGAGCCCACGCGAAACTGCTCGGGCAGGTCGTGGAAGACGAGCTGCGCTGGCACCTCGGACAGCTGGATCGGGAACAGCGGCGGCGAGAAGTAGCGCGCGATCCGTTCTGAGAGGCCGGCGACCGGCGACGGCGGCCCCCAGAAGTGGATCTCCCGGTCGGCCATCCACAGCGGCGCGAACATGCCGAGGCCTTCGATGTGGTCGAAGTGCAAGTGTGTGAGGAGGAGATGGATCGGACGCGAGGCCGCCTTCGCGAGCTCGGCGCCGAGGCGGAGGATGCCGGTGCCTGCGTCGAGGACGACAGGCGTTCCGTCGGACAGCTCGAGCGACAGGCAAGACGTGTTGCCGCCGTACACGACCGTCTCGGGTCCCGGTGTGGCCAGCGAGCCACGACAGCCCCAGACGGTCGCTCTCACTCCTGCGCGACCTCCCAGAAGAGGAGGAAGACGCCGACGAGCTCGTCTTCGCGTCCGAGGATCGGGGTCGCCGTCACCGACAGCGTCAGCCGTCTGCCGTCGGCCGGGACGTAGACGAGCGTCTCCTGGACCGGGCGATGCTCACGACGCGCGAGAGCCGACGGCGTCTCGTCGTTCGCGACCGGCGTTCCGTCGAGGCGCTCGACCTGCAGGCGGGAGCGCCACTCGTCCTCGGGCAGCTCGCCGAACTCGGCCCAGGTCGAGCCGATGATCTCCTCGGCTCGCTCGTTGAAGAAGACGAGCGTCCCTTCCGAGTCGAGCACGAGGAACGGCGTCGCGACGTTCGCGGCGAACTCGCGCGCCAGGATCAGTGGCAGCGGCCGGTTCGTCATCCGGCTCAGCCTACAAGGGGCTCGGGGAGTCACGCGTCGCGAGTCCGCGGACTGTTGCGCTCGGGGATGGGCCCGCCAGGATTCGAACCTGGGACCGACGGATTATGAGTCCGCTGCTCTGACCACTGAGCTACAGGCCCGACTCGCCATCAGAGTAACGCGCTGTGTCGACCGCCTCCGCGACGAGCAGCGGGAAGAGGGCGGACGCGAAGAGGACGAGCGACGTCAGGACGCGGTCGGCAGTCGTGTCGATGTACCAGTCGAGTGGGTACGCGCTTGCCCAGTAGACCGTCGCGAAGCCGAGGAAGCCGAAGAGGAGCGTGCCGACGGTGTAGACGGAGAGCGCGGGCCGGCGGCCGGCGAGAGCCAGCGCGACCACGATCACGAGCGGCACCGTCAGCAGCGAGCGGTCGAAGTCGAAGACGTACGGCGGCAGTTCGCGCAAGGCTGTCCCGAGGCGGTCGCTACGGTCGAGCAGGTACTCCAGTCGGACGAGGTCGCCGAGGCGAAGAGCGTCGCCCGCCGGGACGTCGTGCGCGTCCAGCCAGAGCCGCCACGGAAGGACCGCAAGGATCGGGAGCGCGGCAAGAGGGACCAGTCGTCGCCACGAGCGGGGGTGCGTGAGCGCGCCCAGGAGGACGAACAACACGAGCGCGAGCATCAGCCCCTCGTTCTTGAGGAGGGCGGCGGTGGCGAGCAAGAACGCCGCGAGTGCGAGGAAGCGAAGCTCGCGCTCGATGAGCCAGAGCGCGCCGCACACGCCCGCGAGCGCGAAGAGCAGCGCGATCGGCTCGTCGGCGAGGGACGACCCGACGAGCAAGCCGAGGCTCGGGAGCAGCGCCGTCACCGCGAGCGACGGCCAGAGGATGGCCGGCCGGACGCGATCGGACAGGAGCGCCGCGACGGCCCCGAAGAACGCCGCCGCAACGACCCAATGCTGGACGACCAACGCTCCCGTGTCCACCTCGCCGATGCCACGGAAGACGATCGCCTCGAGAGTCGGCTGGAGCGGCGGGTAGTCAGGGTTGGCGTAGCTGGTGAAACCGCCCGGCCCGGTGTCGAGACCGTCGAAGTAGACGATGCTCTTCGCTTTCGGGATCCAGAACGCCCAGGTGTCCCAGCGACCCGGCTCTGCGAGGCGGGCCCGCAGGAACAGCAGCTCGAGATACCCGGCGAGGACGAGCGCGCCCGCCCACACCGCGATCCGTTCGAACGGCCAGGCGGGAAAGGAGCGCGGACGCCTCACGTACGGGGGTACGCGTCGCGACGCCAGGAGCCCGAGTGCGGCGAGCAGCACGGCTAGGAAGACGACCTCGGGCACCGACAGGCGCGCGCCGAGCATGAGCGCGTAGGAGCCTGCGAGCCCGACGGCGGCCCATCCGACGACGAGCGAGAGGCCGGCGAATCGAAGCGCGGCCGCGCTCTCGCGGACGAGACCGAGCCCGGCGAGCAACGCCGTGCCCACGCCGAGGAACACGGCGTTCAAGGCCAGCAAGCCGAGCCACTCACGCATCAGGCCGCGTCACCTCCCCCAGCTCGATGCCGTCCGTGACCTCGACGATCCGCGCATACTCGAGCCCGAGGGCATGCAGGTCCCCGCCGTACGAGAGCACCCAGTCGGCCTCGGCCGGGTCGAGCACGCGCCGCCTGGGTAGGAGCCAGTTGCCCGCGAAGGGGGCAACGGCGTCGAGCGTGACCGGGTTCCCGGTCCTCACGTTGGGGCCGGTGACGACGGCGTACCGGCCCTCCGCCGGGATCAGCCGCTCCGCCTCGACCAAGAAGCGCGTATCGATGTCCACGCCGCGCGCCACCGCGAACCGTCGCTCGAGCGCACTCTTCGATTGAAGTCCGCGCACTTCGTCGATCACTCGGCGGAAGTTGGACGGCAGCTGCCAGAGCCCGGCGCCCACGGCCAGCGCGAGCGCGCAGAGAGCGATCGCGCTCGGGCCGCGCCCCTTCACCATCCGTCCGACCCTACTCCGTCGGCCTATTGTGGCCGACGCTAGGATGCCGCGCGGTGAAGGTTTTCCAGCGGGAGTCGCGGTTCCGGACGTCCGGAGGGCTGAGCGTCCGAGACATCACCGACGAGGTCAACGAGGCCGTGCGCGAGAGCGGGATCACCGACGGGATCGCGTGCGTCTACTCGCCGCACACGACCTGCTGCGTTCGCGTCAACGAGTTCGAGCAGGGTTTCCTGGAGGACTTCGCCACGCTGCTGAAGCGGCTCGTGCCGCGCACCGAGTACTACGCGCACGACGACAGAGCGAAGCGGACGGAGAACATCTGCGAGGAGGACCTCGAGTTCGGCAACGGCCACTCGCACTGCATGTCGATGCTGCTCGGGTCTGCGGGTGAATCGGTCCCGGTCGCCGACGGCCGACTCCAGCTCGGGACGTGGCAGCGGGTGCTGTTCCTCGAGCTCGACCGCGAGCGCGACCGGCGCTGGGTCGTCCAGGTCGTCGGCACGTAGCGGCTACTCGGGCGTGACGTAGGCGGCCGTCAGGCCGCCGTCGACGAGGAACGTCGCGCCGTTCACGTAGGACGACTCGTCACTCGCGAGGAAGAGCGCGCCGTTGACGACCTCGCGCGGCTTGGCGAGGCGGCCCGTCGGCCAGTGCACGCGGCGGCGCTCGAGCGCGGCCGGATCGCTCCCGAAGATGTTCAAGAGCAGCGGCGTCTCGACCGGCCCCGGGCAGAGCGCGTTCACGCGGACGTTTTCGCGGGCGAACTGCACCGCGAGCTCGCGGCTCAGAGCCAGCACCGCGCCCTTCGACGCCGTGTAGGAGATCTGCGACGTCGACGCGCCGAGGATCGCGACGAACGACGCGACGTTGATCACCGACCCCCCGCCCCGCTCGCGCAAGTACGGGATGCCGTGCTTGCAGCAGAGGAAGACGCCCTTCGTGTTCACCGCCTGCACCCGGTCCCACGCCTCGACCGACGTGTCGAGCACCGACGCGTCGTCGTCGGGCGAGATCCCCGCGTTGTTGTAGAGGACGTCGATTCCGCCGAAGCGCTCCGCGGTCGCGCGCATCATCGCGGCGACCTGCTCCTCGTTCGCGACGTCGACCTCGAACGCGAACGCCGATTCGTCCGCGCACAGCGCGACCGTCTCCTCCGCGGCTCCGAGCTGGACGTCCGCCGCGCAGACGCGCGCGCCTTCCTGCGTGAAGAGCACCGCTGCCTCGCGGCCCATCCCGCCGCCGGCGCCGGTGATCACCGCGACCTTGCCGTCGAGCCGTCCCATCACGTCGCGAGGAACACGTTCTTGACCTCCGAGTAGCCGTCGAGCGCGTGCATCCCGAGCTCGCGCCCGAACCCCGACTGCTTGAAGCCTCCGAACGGCGTCGAGTGGCGCACGGACGAGTTCGAGTTGACCGAGAGCACGCCGGTCTCGAGGGCGCGGGCGACCCGCAGCGCGCGCGCCCCGTCGCGCGTCCAGATCGAGCCGGACAGCCCGTACGGCGTGTCGTTCGCGAGCCGGATCGCCTCCGCCTCGTCGTCGAACGGGATCAGCGCGGCGACCGGCCCGAAGACCTCCTCGCGCGCGATCCGGTCGTCGTTGGTCGCCTCCACCAGCGTCGCCGGGTACCAGAAGCCCGGCCCGCCCGGCGCATCGCCGCGGAAGAGCACGTCGCCGTCGACGAAGGACGCGACCGTCTCGCGGTGCGCGGCGGAGATCAGCGGCCCCATCTCCGTCCGCTCGTCCTGTGGGTCGCCGACGCGCACGCGCTCTGTCGACTGCACCACCAACTCCAGAAAAGTGTCGTAGACACTCTTTTGGATCAAGATCCGCGAGCGCGCGCAGCAGTCCTGTCCCGCGTTGTCGAAGACCGCGTACGGCGCCGACGCCGCAGCCGCCTCGAGGTCCGCGTCTTCGAAGACGACGTTCGCGGACTTGCCGCCGAGCTCGAGCGTGACGCGCTTGATCGTGGCCGCCGCGCCGCGCATGACCTCGCGGCCGACCTCGGTCGAGCCCGTGAAGCCGATCTTCGCGACGTCCGGATGCTCGACGAGCCGAGCTCCGACGACCGACCCCTTGCCGACCAGCACGTTGACGACGCCTTCGGGGATCCCGGCCTCCAGCGCGAGCTCCGCGAGCCGAAGCGCGGAGAGCGGCGTCAGCTCGGCCGGCTTCAGCACGACGGTGTTCCCGCACGCGAGCGCGGGTCCGAGCTTCCACGACGCGATGTTGAGCGGGAAGTTCCACGGCACGATCAGCCCCACGACGCCGAGCGGCTCGCGGAAGGTCAGGTCGACGCCGCCCGCGACGGGGATCGTCTCGCCGTAGTGCTTGTCGACGGCCCCGGCGTAGAAGTGGAAGACGTTCGCGACCATCTCGACCTCGCCGCGGGCGCCGGTGATCGGCTTGCCGACGTTCCGGGACTCGATCTGCGCGAGCTCCTCGCCGTGCTCCTCGACGAGCGTCGCCAGGCGCCGCAGCAGACGCGCGCGGTCGGTCGGCGCGACCGCGCGCCAGTCCGGGTACGCCGCCTTCGCCCGCGCGACCGCCGCTTCCGCTTCCTCGACGCCGGCCTGCTCGAGCTCCGCGATCGGCTCCTCGGTCGCGGGGTTCAGCACCGTCAGCGTCACGTTCGCGTCGCCGCCTTCTGCTCGCGATAGGCACGCGCCTGCTCGACGAGCCCGTCGAACAGCGCTGCGTCCTCGCCGGCTTCGGGATGCCAGAGGACGCCGACCGCGAAGCGCTTGGCCGGGTCCTCGAGCGCCTCGACGGTGCCGTCGTCCGCCCACGCCACCTCGCGCAGGCCCTCGCCGATCCGCCCGTACCCCTGGTGATGGTGGGACTTGACCGGCGCGCGCTCGCCGACCAGGTCGCCCAGGCGCGACTCCCGCTCGACGCGGACGTCGTGGTCGGAGAACACACCGGGCGTGTGCTTGTGCCGCTCGTCACCGATCACGTCGGGGAGGTGCTGGACGAGGTCGCCGCCGCGCGCGACGTTCAGCACCTGCGAGCCGCGGCAGACCGCGAGCACCGGCATGTCGCGTTCCAGGGCCGTCTCGAGCAGCGCGAGCTCGCCGCGGTCGCGCTCGACCCGAGTGCCCTTCGTCTCCGGATGCGGGTCCTGGTCGTACGTGCCAGGGTCGAGGTCGCTCCCGCCCGAGAAGAGCAGCCCGTCGAGCGCGTCGAGCGTCTCGTCGAGCGCCTCCGTGCTCGGCGGGACGAGCAGCGCGCGCCCGCCGGAACGCTCGATCGCCTCCACGTACATGTACGGGATCAACGCCGACGGAAGCTCCCACGCCCCCCACGCGCGGGCTCGACGTAGGTCGTGATGCCGATCAGGGGCCTAGCCACGCTCGAACAGGCGCTCGCGCTCGTAGCAGGTCACGACCTCGTCGAAGAGACGCTGCTCCGTCCGCGCGTAGTTGAGGTAGTGGTCGACGACGTCGTCGCCGAGCGCGCCGCGCGCGAACGTCCCCTGCTCGAGCGCCGCGGTCGCCTCGCGCAGCGTGTGCGGGAAGCGCTCGGCGTCGGACTCGTACGCGTTCCCCTCGAGCGCCGGCGGCGGCTCGAGCCCGCGCTCGACGCCGTCGAGCCCGGCCGCGATCAGCGCGGCGAACGCGAGGTACGGGTTCACGTCCCCGCCCGGGATGCGCGTCTCGACGCGGCGCGCGCGCCCGTGCCCGACGATCCGGAACCCGCACGTGCGGTTGTCCTCACCCCACGCGAGCGTCGTCGGCGCCCACGAGCCGGCCGCGTAGCGCTTGTACGAGTTCACGTTCGGCGCGAGGAAGACGGCCAGCTCCTTCGTGTGCTCGATCCAGCCCGCAAGCCAGCCGCCGAAGACCGCCTCGTCGGTGAAGGCGGCCTCGTCGCCCCGCCAGAGCGACCCGTGGATGTGGCAGGAGTTGCCGATCCACGTGTGGTCGGGCTTCGCCATGAACGTGATCGACATCCCGTTCAGGTGCGCGAGCTCCTTCGCACCGTTCTTGTAGATCACGTGGTTGTCGGCCATCGTGACCGCGTCGGCGAAGCGGAAGTTGATCTCCTGCTGCCCGGGCCACGCCTCGCCCTTCGAGTTCTCGACCCTGATCCCGGCCGCGTGCATGCCGTTGCGCAGCTGGCGGATGAACGGCTCGTCGTACGTCGTCGCGAGCACGTGGTAGTCGAGGATGTACGGGACGGAGGGCGTCAGGTCGCGGTAGTGCTTCGCGTACGCCTGCTCGTAGCTGTCCTTGAGCAAGTAGAACTCGAGCTCGGAGCCGAACATCGGCCGGTACCCGAGCGACTCCGCCCGCTCGACCTGGGCCTTCAGCACCTGCCGCGGCGAGGGACGAACCGGCGAGCCGTCGTGCCAGGCCACGTCGGCCAGCACGAGCGCGGTGCCCTCCAGCCACGGGATCCTGCGCAGCGTCGCGAGGTCGGGGACCATCCGGAAGTCGCCGTAGCCGCGCTCCCAGCTCGCGATCTCGTAGCCGGGGACCGGATCCATCTCCATCTCCAGCGCGAGCAGGTAGTTGCAGCCCTCGATCCCGTGCTCGACCGACTCCTCGAGGAAGAACTCGGCGTGCATGCGCTTCCCCAGCAGGCGACCCTGCATGTCGGTGAACGCGACGACGACGGTGTCGATCGCGCCCTCGTCGACGTCCGCCCGCAGTTCGTCGAGCGTGATCACGCGGCGAGCCTACTAGGATCGCGGCCCGATGCAGCCCGAGCAAATCGTCGAGCGGATCTGGCCCGAAGGCGTGCGTTCGCTCGAGCCGCTCGTGGGCGGGATCACGAATCGGAACTTCAAGGTCACGACTTCGGACGGCGAGGCGTTCGTCGTGCGGATCGGCGGCAAGGACACCGAGCTGCTCGGGATCGACCGGCACATCGAGCACGAGGCCACGCGCGCGGCGGCGGCCTGCGGGCTCGCGCCCGAGGTCGTCGCGTTCCTCGAGCCGGAGGGCTACCTCGTCACGCGCTTCGTCGAGGGGAGCCCGGTCGAGCAGGAGGAGGTCCACGACTCGGACACGCTCGGCGGGATCGCGCGCTCGCTGCGGCGCTTCCACGACGGCGCGCCGATCGCCGGGCGCTTCGACGCGTTCCGCATCGTCGACGCGTATCGCGCCACGGCGCTGGCGCACGGAATCGAGGCACCGCCCGAGTTCGCGGAGGCGAAGGCGGTCGCCGACCGGATCGAGCGCGTGCGCGGCGACCAGCCGCTCAGCCCCTGCCACAACGACCTGCTGAACGCGAACTTCATCCGTTCGGGCGAGCGCATCTGGATCGTCGACTGGGAGTACGCGGGCATGGGTGACCGTTTCTTCGACCTCGCGAACTTCTCCGTCAACCACGAGCTCTCCGAGGCCGAGAGCGCAGCGCTCCTGCGCGCGTACTTCGGCGACGTCGACGACGAACACCGGCGCGCCTTGACGCTGATGCGCTTCATGTCCGACTTCCGCGAGGCGATGTGGGGTGTCGTCCAGCAGGGGCTCTCGGAGCTCGAGTTCGACTTCGCCTCCTACGCGGCGACGCACTTCGAGCGGCTCGAGCGCACGGCCGAGGACCCCGGCTTCCGGGCGGCGCTCGCGTGAAGGACCGCGCGCGCGTTGTCGTGATCGGCGGCGGCGTCGGCGGCTGCTCGGTCGCCTACTGGTTGACGAAGCTCGGCGAGCGCGACGTCGTCCTGCTCGAGCGCGCCGACCTGACGAGCGGGTCGACGTTCCACTCGGCGGGCCTCGTCGGTCAGCTGCGCGGCTCGCTGAGCCTGACGAAGATGATGATGAGCTCGGTCGAGCTCTACCGCTCGCTCGAGGCCGAGGTCGAGCTGGAGACCGGCTGGCGCGAGGTCGGCTCGCTGCGCCTCGCCTCCTCGCAGGAGCGGATGGAGGAGCTCGCCCGCCAGGCCGGGTGGGCGAAGACGTTCGGCCTCCCACTCGAGCTGATCTCGGCGGACGAGGCCCAGCAGCCTCTTCCCGCCGATGTCGACCGAGGGCGTGCTCGGTGCGGCGCTCCTCCCCACCGACGGCTACGTCGACCCGAGCCAGCTGACCTTCGCGCTCGCCGAGGGCGCGCGCCGCGGCGGCGCGGAGCTGAACACCGGCACGCGCGTGACCGGAATCCGCGTCGACCGGGGTCGCGTCGCGGGCGTCGAGACCGACGAGGGCGACGTCGAGACCGAGATCGTCGTCAACGCGGGCGGCATGTTCGCGAAGGAGCTGGGCGCCCTCGCAGGCGTCAACGTCCCGATCGTCCCGATGGCGCACGAGTACGTCGTGACGAAGCCGTCCGGCCTTCCGCTCGAGATGCCGACGATGCGCGACCCCTCGCTGCTCGTCTACTTCCGCCCCGAGTCCGGCGGCCTCGTCGTCGGCGGCTACGAGCGCGACCCGGCGCCGTGGTCGCTCGACGGCATCCCCGCCGACTTCAACGGCCGGCTGCTCGCAGAGGACTGGCCGCGCTTCGAGCCGCTGCTCGAAAACGCGATCACGCGCGTGCCCTCGCTCGCCGACCAGGAGGTCGTCCGCCTGATCAACGGCCCCGAGGCGTTCACGCCGGACAACGAGTTCATCCTCGGCCCGACGGACGTCCGCGGCTTCTGGGTGGCGGCCGGCTTCTGCGCACACGGGCTCGCGGGCGCCGGCGGCATGGGACGCCTCGTGGCCGAATGGATCCTCGAGGGCGTCCCGAGCCTCGACGTCTGGGAGATGGACTCGCGCCGGTTCGGGACCGCGTACCGCAGCCGCGCGTACACGCTCGCACGCACGGTCGAGGTCTACTCGACGTACTACGACGTGCGCTACCCCGGGCACGAGCGCGAGGCCGGACGTCCGCTGCGCACCTCGCCGACGTACGCGCGGCTCCAGGAGCTGGGCGCCGCCTTCGGCGAGAAGTCGGGCTGGGAACGGCCGAACTGGTTCGAGCCGAACGCCGCCGCCGGCGACGAGTCGCTGCGGCCGCGCGGCTGGGCGGGCCGGCTCTGGTCGCCCGCGATCGGCGCCGAGCACCGCGCCACCCGCGAGGCGGCGGCGCTCTTCGACGAGACGAGCTTCGCCAAGATCGACGTCGGCGGCGAGGGCGCGGCGTCGTTCCTCGAGCGCCTCTGCGCGAACAAGGTCGCGCGCGACGTCGGCGCGATCACCTACACCTCGATGCTGAACGCCCGCGGCGGGATCGAGTGCGACTTCACGGTCACGCGCCTCGCGGACGACCGCTTTCGGATCGTCACCGGCACGGCCTTCGGCCAGCACGACCTCTCGTGGATCCGCCAGCACGCGCCCGACGACGGCTCCGTCGTCGTCGAGGACGTGACCTCACGCTACGCCTGCCTGGGCCTCTGGGGCCCGCAGGCGCGGGACGTGCTCCAGCCCCTGACGACGGCCGACCTCTCGAACGAGGCGTTCCGCTACATGCGCGCGCAGGAGCTCGACGTCGGGCCGGTGCCGTGCCTCGCGCTCCGCGTCACGTACGTCGGCGAGCTCGGCTGGGAGCTCTACTGCCCGATGGAGTTCGGCCTGCGCCTCTGGGACACCCTGTGGGAGGCGGGCCGGGAGCACGGCCTCGTCGCCGGCGGCTACAAGGCGATCGACTCGTGCCGGCTCGAGAAGGGCTACCGGGTCTGGGGCGCCGACATCACGCCGGACGAGAACCCCTTCGAGGCCGGGCTCGACTTCGCGGTCAAGCTCGACAAGGGTGAGTTCGCGGGCCGCGAGGCGCTGCTCGACGCGACGCCGGCGCGCAAGCTCGTCTGCCTCGTGCTCGCCGACCCGCGCGCGGTCGCGCTCGGCTCAGAGCCTGTGCGGGTCGACGGGCGGCTGGTCGGCCGCGTCACCAGCGGCGGCTACGGCTACACGGTCGAGCGCTCGATCGCCTACGCGTACGTCCCGGCCGAGGCAGCGGAGCCCGGCCGACCGGTCGACGTGGAGATCTTCGGCGAGTGGGTCGCGGGCGAGGTCGCGGCGGAGCCGTTGTACGACCCGTCCGGTTCGCGCATCCGCGCCTAGTCAGCAGGGCCCATTGACACGGCCGCGAAAAAGGCGGCGAAATAGCGCGTCACGACCCATCTGAGAAGGAGGCTGGATGAGTAGCGCGCCAAGCGGTAGCGGCGACCGCAGCGTCTACCAGGACGACGAGAAGCTTCTCCACCGCCTCGGGTACGCGCAGCAGCTGTTCCGCGCGATGGGCGGGTTCCAGAACTTCGCGATCTCGTTCACGATCATCTCGATCCTCGCGGGCTGCCTGACGTCGTACTGGGTCGCCTTCGAGCGCGGCGGCCCGGTCGCGATCACGTGGGGATGGCTGCTCGTCGGATTGATGAGCACGATCATCGCCCTGGCGATGGCGGAGATCGCGTCCGCGTTTCCGACCGCCGGCGGCCTGTACTACTGGGCGTCCAAGCTCGGCAGCCCCGGCTGGGGCTGGGCGACCGGCTGGTTCAACCTGATCGGCCAGATCGCCGTCACCGCGTCGATCGGCTACGGCCTCGCGACGTTCGGGACGATCCTGCTCAACTTCTGGTTCGACTACCCGAACGAGAACTTCTGGATCTTCTTCCTCTACTGCGTGTTCCTCGCGGCGGCCGCGATCATCAACATGTTCCGGGTCAGCTTCACCGCGTTCCTGAACACGATCTCGGCCTACTGGCACATGGCCGGTGTCGCGTTGATCGTGCTGATCCTGATCGTCGTGCCCGACCGGCACCAGTCGATCGGCTACGTCTTCACCGAGACGGTGAACAACTCGGGCTTCGGCGCCGTCGGCGACAACTTCTCGAACATCGCGTTCTGGTTCGTGTTCGGGCTCGGGCTGCTGTTGTCGCAGTACACGATCACCGGCTTCGACGCCTCCGCGCACCTGGCGGAGGAGACGAACAACGCTTCGCGCGGGGCCGCGGTCGGCATGTACATGTCCGTCGTCGCCTCGGTGATCTTCGGCTGGATCCTCCTGCTCGCGGTGACGTTCGCGATCCCGAGCACCGAGGGGGCGCTCGAGAACATCGGCGTCGTCGTGCCGTGGATCTGGGCGGAGTCGATGAGCCAGAACTGGTCCGAAGCATTGCTCTTCATCTGCGTCGTCGCGCAGTTCTTCTGCGTGACCGCGTCGGTGACCTCGGCGTCGCGGATGATGTTCGCGTTCTCGCGCGACCGCGCAGTGCCCGGTCACCAGCTCTGGAGCAAGGTCGCGCACAACCGCGTGCCGCGGAACGCCGTCTGGGCGATCGCCGTCCTCTCCGGCCTGCTGATGGTGCCGGCGATCTGGAACTACCTCGTCGGCTACGCGGCCGGCACGGCGATTGCGGTGATCGGCCTCTACATCGCGTTCATCCTGCCGGTGATCCTGCGCTTCCGCATGGGCGACAGCTTCGAGCCCGGCGCGTGGACGCTCGGCAAGCACTACAAGTGGATCGACGCGATCGCGATCGGCTGGGTCGCGCTGATCACGATCCTGTTCGTCTTCCCGCTCTACAAGGCCGGCCTGCCGTGGGAGGACGACTTCAGCTGGGAGCTGACGAACTACACGATCCTCTGGTTCGCCGCGATCGGGATCGTGTTCGGCGGCTGGTGGATGCTCTCGGCCAAGAACTGGTTCAAGGGCCCGGTCCGGCAGGGCACCGAAGAGGAGCTCGAAGCGATCGAGCGCGGGTACGAGCAGCCCGCATCGGCTCCTTCCCCGGCAGCAGGCTCCTGACGAACGACCTGGGGGCGCGGGCCCGGCCCGCGTCCCCATCCACTCATCTCCGTACGACGACCGTGCTCGCGAGGTAGTCGTGCAGCGTCTGGCGGCGCTTCGTCCAGAACGCCATCAGGTAGCCGACCGCGAACGGCGTCAGCGCGCTCGCGTACATCGCGAAGTAGCGCGCCGTCGCGCGGCCGAACGTGACGGGCTCGCCCTTGAGGCCGGTGACACGCGTCCCGAGCAGCCGCCCCGAGACCGTCGCGCGTGTCTCGGAGCTCTCGAGGCCTGCGAAGTAGAGCCAGATCGACGTCAGCGCGAGGAAGAAGCCCAGGAAGAGGCCGTCCCCGTAGAGCGCCGAGCCGACGATCAGCGAGACCGTGAGGATCACGAGCACGACGACGAACTCGATCGCCCACCCTGCGAGCCGCCGCCAACGGGACACGTAGGCCACCGACCCAATCTTCCCAGTAGCGTCCGCCCGGTGCCCGAGGCGTGGCTCGACGAGCTGGAGGCGTCGCTCGCGGCGTCTGAGGTCGGCGACGCGGTGGTCACGCTCGCCTTCGTCGCGGGGCGCGACGTCCGCGTCGAGCCGGACGAGCTGCGCGCCGCGACCCGGCGCGCCCAGCTCGTGCTCGCGGCCGGAGGCGACCCGCACCGGGGGCTCGACCTCGACGGGCCGGCGGTCGAGCGTCTCGCGGAGGAGCTGGATTCGGCGGAGCGGCGGGCTGCGCTCGACCACGGCTTGCGCGGCCTGGCGGCGAGCGGGCGGCCACACGTCGCGGAGACCGCGAACGCGCTGCTCGACGCGCCCGAGCGGGCCTGGCGCGCCTACGCCTGCGCGGCGCTCGCCGAGAGTCTCTCGGGCTGACGCTGGAGGTGCCGGTCGAACCAGTCGAGCAACACCTCGAAGCGCTGCACGCGGTGGACCGGTGAGCCCGAACGCGAGAGCTCGTGGCCCTCGCCCGGGAAGCGAACGAGCTCGACCTCCTTGCCGAGCAGGCGCATCGTGATGAAGAGGTGCTCTGCCTGCTCGACGTTGCAGCGGAGGTCCTTCTCCGAGTGCAGGATCAGCAGCGGTGTCTCGATCGCGTCCGCGTAGAGCGCGGGGGAGCGCTCGAGCCACTCCTGCACGGCCTCGTGCGCGAACGCCCCGAGGTACCCCTTGAAGGCCCAGAACACGTCGCTCGACCCGGACGCGCTGTAGAGGTTGTTCACCGCCCGCTCCGAGCATGCGGCCTGGAACCGGTTCGTGTGCCCGACGATCCAGGAGGTCATGAAGCCGCCGTACGACCCGCCCATCACGCCGGTCCGCTCGGGGTCGAGGAAGTCGAACCGGTCGAGCGCTTCGTCCATCACCGCCATCACGTCCTCGTAGTCGACGGTGCCCCAGCCGGGGCCGCCGCCGTCGAGCGGGCCGCGGATCGCGCGTCCCCACTCCTCGCTGTACCCCGACGAGCCGCGCGGGTTCGAGTAGACGACCGCGTAGCCCGCGCCGGCGTAGACCTGGAACTCGTCGAAGAAGGTCGACACGTACTGCGAGAACGGCCCGCCGTGGATGTTCAGGAGCACCGGGTAGCGCTTCCCCTCCTCGAAGCCCGCCGGTCGGACGAGCCAGGCGTCGACCTCGGAGCCGTCGGCCGAGCGCGCGGTGAAGGGCTCGGGCGCGATCAGGTTCTGCTCGAAGTCGCCCGTGACGTGGGTGACACGCTGCTCGCCGACGTAGAGCTCCGGGAACGTCGACGCGGTGCTCGACGCGTGCACGACCACGTCGCCGCGCACGTCGTAGCCGCGGACGCCCCGGTCGCCCTCGACCAGCGGCCGCGGCGGCCCCGAACCGTCTGCGGGCACGGCGTACACGTGCACGCGACCCGCGTCCTCGACCCCGAAGACGATCCGGTCGCCGTCCCACGCCGGAACGCGCAGCTCGGGATACGGGGCGCACTGGAGGTCGAGGCTCTCGGTCAGGACGCGCCACTCGCGCGTCTCGACGTCGATCACCGCGATCTGCGTATGGCGCGGCCAGCTGTACGGGTCGGGCGAGTACTCGAACGCGATCCGGCGCCCGTCAGGCGACCAGACCGGCGAGCGGCACGACGCGTCCCCGTCCGTCAGCCGCTCCGGCTCCCCGCCGTCGGCGTCGACGAGGTACACGTCCTCGACGAGGTCGAGGTCCCAGTCCTCGGTCCGGGCGGACGTGAACGCGATCCGCTTGCCGTCGGGCGACCAGGCGGGCTGCGCGTTCTCGAACTCGCCCTCGGTCAAGCGGCGCGGCTCCTCGCTGCCGTCGGCCGGCACGACGAAGAGCTGCCGGCGCCGGTCGACCGTCCAGCCGACGTCGTCGAGCTTGTAGAGCAGCCGCGTGATCCGCCTGGGCGCGCGTCGGCGCTCGTCCTCCTCGTGCTCGTACGCGTCGTCCCGCACGCGCGAGGAGAACGCGATCCGGCGCCCGTCGGGCGACCAGGCGACGTCGCACACGTCCTCCTTCAGGCGCGTGAGCCGCAAGGCCTCGCCGCCGCCCGAGACCGGGAGCACGAAGAGCTGCCCCGGCTGCTCCTCAGCGCGGCTCGACGTGAACGCGAGGCGCGTGCCGTCGGGCGACCAACGCGGCTGGCCGTCGCGCTTCTCGCCCGTCGTGAACCGCCGCGGCGGCGCGGAGCCGTCGACCGGCGCGAACCAGACGTTCCCCCGGTACTCGTTCGCCTCGCGGTCGATCTCCCACGCGACGTAGGCCACCGTCGTGCCGGTCGGGTCGAGCCGCGGGTCGGAGACCCCCTTGAGCGCGTAGACATCGTCCGGCCGCATCCCGCGCATTCGCCGGATCATAGGCGCAGCCAGGCATCGGCCGTTTCCTATTCGTTGAGGGACAGGACTGGAGTTTCGGGCGATCTAGGTCTAACTTGTGACTCGGAATCGTTTTCCACAGGCGGCGACATGGCGACCATCCTTCAACTCGCGGAGCACAGCAACCTGCCGGTCGAGACCGTGCTGCGCGTCGTCAACGGCGAGTCCACGAGCACGGACGCCCGCGAGCGGGTTGCCCAGGCGGTCGCGGCGCTCGGCCCGCCGAGTTACCCGCGCTTCGCCCCCACGTCGACGGAGCTCGTGCCCTCCCAGGCCGAGGCGCTCGAGCGCGCCTTGCCGGCTGAGGTCGGCGAGGTCGTCTACGAGGCCGTTCGCGGCGAGGTCCGGCCCGTCGGCGAGCACGTCGCGCAGCTCCGCTTGCTGTTCGAGGAGATCGTCGCGCGGCTGGCCACCGAGCGCCGCGAGCGTGTCGACGACGTCGCGCTGACGACGGAGCTGATGATCGAGGGCTGGCGGAGCGTCGATCGCCGCCTCGGCCGGATCGAGAAGACCCTCGCGCGGCTGGAGGGCCCACCCGGCGAGGTGCAGGCCGACTCCAACGGCCAGCGGGTCGTCCGGATGGACGACTACACCCAGGACCGCTCGGCCTAGAGCCGATCCGCACGAAGTTCGCTCGTTCGGTCCCCGGCCGAGCGGGTATGCCTTCGGGTGCCCAGGCAAGCGAATGAAGGGGGTCTGATGAATCTCCGGGTCATCCCGACGAAGGCGCACGGCGCCGTCGACCTGGCCACCGGCCCGGCGCTGATCGCGGCGCCGACGCTGCTGAAGATGAACGGCAACACCGGCGCGACGATCCCGCCCCGCGTGGTGGGCTCGGCGGCGACGCTGTACGCACTCCTGACCGACTACGAGTTCGGGCTCAAGCGGGTGCTGCCGATGCGGGCGCACCTCGCGCTCGACGCGCTCGGCGGGGTCGCGCTCGCGGCGACGCCGTTCCTGACGGGCGCCTCGAAGCGCGGCCTGCGGCACTGGCTGCCGCACGCGGTGCTCGGCGCGAACGAGGTGCTCCTTGCAGTCACGACGAAAGAGCGGCCGCCGAAGCCGAGGCGGCTGCGCGTGTGGGCGCCGAGGGGCGCGCTCGGGGCGGTCGCGCTCGGTGCAGCTGTGACCGGCGGCGTGCTCGCTTGGAGGAGGTTCTCGGACCGGGAGAGCTAGCCGCTGCCGTCCGCTTCGGTCAGCCAGACGAGGTCGCTCGAGCCGATCCCGAGGCCCTCGGCCGCGTTCCCTGGGTTGCCCCTGATCACGGCGAGCCAGCCCCGCGGGTCGACCATCAGCCCCCACTCACCGGGGCTGAGGTCGGCGTAGGTCGACACGCGCTGGAGGACTGCCTCGCCCGCGTGCGAGGCGACGGCGATCCGGTCGTGGCGGTCGAGGCCCGCAGCCGCGAGGTGCGACGCGCGGGCGCTGAGCTGCACGTTGCCGAAGCGGTTCAGGTCGAGCACCTCGCAGGCGATCTTGCCTCGCTCGACGGTCGGGTCCGGGATGCGAAGCTGGGCAAGCGTCTCGGGCTCGATCTGTTCGCCGAGCTCGGCGAGCGGCGTCCCCTTGGCGAGGTGCGCCGCAGCCGGCGCGAGCACGTCGCGCGCGTGGAACGACGGGCTCACGGGCTCGAGCACGACTTCCGAGGACGTGATCGACACGGCGTTCGTCACCCCGCTCCCGGCCCGCAAGCTCGGCGAGAGCAGCCCGTTGTCCGGCCCGACGAGGAACCGCCCGTCTCCGGTTTCGACCGCGATGTCGCGGTCGCGACCGACGCTCGGGTCGATCACCGCCAGGACGACGGCGTCGTGCGCGATGAACGGGAGCGAGTCGGCGAGGACGAGCGCGCCGACGCGTACGTCGAGCGGAGGCACGCCGTGCGAGAGGTCGACGACCCGGGTCTCCGGCGCGATCTTGTTGATCACGGCGTGGCAGACGCCGACCCACTCGTTTCGATAACCGAAGTCGGACAGGAAGACGATCGACCGGCTCACCGCCATGAAGCTTTGCGCGAGCGCGCGTGCGATGCAAGCGCCGCTGAGCTATGAAGATACGAACGTGGACACGTACTCGCGCACAGTCGTGCTCGTCGAGGGCGTCAGCGACCGGTTCGCGCTCGAGACACTTGCTCGGCGCAGGGGTCGGGATCTCGAAGCCGAGCGCGTCTCCGTCGTGTCGATCGGAGGGGCGCACGCGATCGGACGCTTCCTCGAGCTCTTCGGCCCACAGGGCCTCGACGTCAGGCTGGCGGGCCTCTGCGACGCCGGCGAGGAGGGTGCGTACAGGCGCGGCCTCGAGCGCGCCGGGCTCGGCTCGAAGCTCACTCGGGCCGAGATGGAAGCGCTGGGGTTCTCCGTCTGCGTCGCCGACCTGGAGGACGAGCTGATCCGCGCGCTCGGCGCCGCCTCGGTCGAGGAGGTCGTCGAGGCGCAGGGCGAGCTGCACTCGTTTCGCACCTTCCAGAAGCAGCCCGCCCAGCGGGGGAAGACGGTGGAAGAGCAGCTGCGCCGCTTCCTCGGCACGCGCAGCGGCCGGAAGAGCCACTACGCGCGCGCGCTCGTCGAGGCGCTCGACCTCGACCGCATGCCGCGGCCGCTCGACCTCGTGCTCGCGCACGTCTGACGCTCGCCGTCAGCTCAGGGCAGCTCCGCCTTGATCTTCTCCAGCGCATCGGTCTCGCTCGCGCCGACATCGTCCGCAGCCGCCGCGACCGACTGGGCGACCTGGAGGACGAAGTCGCGATAGGCCTGCACCTCGTCGGGTGCTTTCGCCTGCAGCGTGCCGACCGCGGAACGCAAGGCCTCGGTCGTCTCCTTCTCGACCTCCTGGGGCGAGTCGGTGAACCCGAAGCCGGTGCCACGCACCTGGGCAAGCTCTTTGATCAGGGGCGTCTCGCCCTGCTCTCGCGCCTGCGAGAGATGCTTGGTCAGAGCGCCCATCTCCTTGAACGTGTCGAAGAAGCCCCGGTCGGCGACCGCGACCAGCAGCGCCGAGCCGGTGACGCCCTTCTGCAGCGTCTCCCACTCCTGTTCCGTGAAATCGGCCTTGCCAGCCATTCTCCCCCTCCGTCTCTCGGGAACGTGTGCCACAAGCTTAGGCTTGCCTTCGTGGTTCCCGAGTCCAAGCTGGAGCAGACCGAGCACGGCCTGGTCCCGCAGGGCGAGGGCTGGTACGTCCTGAACATGCGCGACGCCGAGTGGCGTCACGTCGAAGGGCGCGGCGCGGTCTGCCTCGTCGGCGACGACTTCGAAGGCTGGCGCCGGTTCGAGCAGCTGGGCGTCAACCCGTTCGTGCTCGGGCCGGGCGAGGCGATGGGGATGTACCACTGGGAGGCCGACCAGGAGGCTTTCCTGGTCGTCTCGGGTGAAGCGGTGCTGATCGTCGAGGGCGAGGAGCGGCCGCTGCGCGCCTGGGACTTCGTGCATTGCCCGCCGCAGACGAAGCACGTGATCGTCGGGGCAGGCGGCGGTCCTTGCCTCGTGATCGCGGTGGGTGCGCGCGACCGCGACGAACTCGGCTTCCCCGCCGACGACGTCGCCAAGCGACACGGTGCGAGCGTCGACGAGGACACGATGGACGGAGACGTCGCGTACGGCGATATCCCGCCCCGCGAGCCGACCGGCTACCGCGACGGCTGGCTCCCCGAGTAACCGCTCGACTACGCGGCTTCGGTCTGCGGAGCCATCGTGCTGCGCTCCGAAAGGATCGGCGCATCCCGCCGGAATCCCCAGACCGCCGCATAGATCCCGAGGAACAACTCCCAGAGGAACTCGGGAACGACCAGGAACGCCACGGTCGTTGGCTCCCACCAGTCGAAGAGCACGCCGAAGTTCCCGATCAGCAGGAGCGGCCCTCCGATCAGTCCGAGCCAGGCCATGCGCCGCGGGACGAGGCCGGAGCTGTACATCAGGTAGCCGAGGATCAGCCCGTTCCCGAATGGGACGATGAGCCCAGGGCCGAACAGGAACGTCCAGTCCTTGAGCGCGGCGAGCGAGACGGCAAGGTCGGCCGCGTCCGGGGAGTCCTGGCGCAGGCTGACGACGCCGAGCACGAGAATGATCCCGCCCGCGATGAAGACGCACTCGATGATTCGAGCAGCGACGTAGCCGATGGCGAGGAGCTCGTTCTGTCGCCTCACGATCGGGTAGAGCACAACGGCCGTTCCGACGTTCGCGAGGATCAGCAGCAACTCCAGAAAGGCGCCCAGGTAGATCTGGTTGTCCTTGCCGCCACCGGCGATGTATCCGGCTGGGTCGTCGAGAACGGGCTGGAAGAGAGCCAGTGCGCCGATCGACGTGACGAACGTGATCAGGAAGAGCACTCCGAAGATCCGCGCATCCCTCTGGTCGGCGTCCATCCACCTCTCCTCGGTTGCCTAGCTCGGCGTTAACCGGGGTATCGCGGTCCCAAACACGAGGCGGGCGGCTGTTCTCGTGCTCATGCGCTCAGTGCGCACCGGCGCCCGCGTCGTTCGTCCGGTCGCCGTAGCCGAGTCGGTCGAGCCAGAGCGCGGCGAGGAAGAGGCAGCCGAAGGCAACCGTCCCGAACGGAAAGGGGTGCCCTCCCAGCGCGGCGATCGTCGCGACCGCGAGCAGGATCACTGGGCCGCGTCCCACCTGGCGGCGGTGCGCGCCGATGGTCAGCATGGCGAGAGCGAGCACCAGCCCGAGCACGGCGACGATCCCGATTGCGAAGACGGCGGGGTCGAAGGCGGGCCAGTCCTTGACGATCTCGAAGACCGCGTTCTGCTCGGCGACTGGGAGGTCTCTCGCGGCGCGCATCGCGAGGCCGGTGGCGATCCCGGCGATCGCGTCGTAGGCGCTGAAGAAGACGAGCACGACGACCAGACCCAGGCGCGTCGCCCAGTGTCCGAGCACACCGAGGTTCTGCGCCAGCAGTGCGATCGAGAGCACCAGGAACGGGAAGAGGACGAGCTGGATCGCGTGGAAGAGGGCGAACCAGCCGGCCACGTCCATCAGCGCGGCGGCGGTCTCGTCGGGCTGCGGGTGGAAGATCTCGTAGACGGCGATGACGAGCGGCGGGGCGAGGATCAGCACTCGGCGAAGCGTGGTCGAGAGCTGCCGCCCGGCCGGTCCGGCGGTTGCAGCGTTCGTGGTCACTTCTTGCCTCCCTGGTCCAGGAGCGCCTGGTCGAAGAAGCGAACGACGCGGCGATCGTACTCGCCCGGCCGGCCCGGGAGCCGAAGGGGCGCCGGCGGTGCCGGCTTAGCCGGCGCCGCCTCACAGACCTGCTCGGAGAACGAAAAACCGCCGAAAGTGCGAAGCACTTTCGGCGGCTCCATGGAGGCGGCGGGAATTGAACCCGCGTCCGTCGTCGCACCGACCGAGCGTCTACAAGCGTGTCCCACCTTCTGATCTCGCCCGACCGGCTGGTGGTGGGCAACCGACCGACCGGGCCAGCGATCCTGTGGTGTCGCACCTCCGGCGATCGCATTCCTTCGGTGCCGAGCCCGTTGCTTGACGCCGCTTCCCGGGCCACGGGCCGAGCTCGGGAGCGACGCGCTCAGCTACTGGTTAAGCAGCGAGAGCGAGTGCGTTGTCTTTATCCGCACTTGCGTTTGTTCCCGGTGTTTTACGAGGCCTCCGGGACCTCGGCTTGCAGCTCTGCCGGAGAACCGACCACGTCGAAACCAGGTCGCCCCCGTATGTCGTCACAGTGTAGCCCGCCATGACAGCCGTCTCCTGAATGGTCCAGGATCGGCCACGGATGAGGGCGTAGTCGTTGGAGCTCGCCGATTAGGGCGAAGATCAGGGTCGAATCGGGGGCATTCCCGATGGTGTAGCCACCCCGGTGCGGCGCATCCTCGGTGTGTCCCCGATTGAAAGGAACACCATGGGCACCACCGAGACCGAGACCACGCCGATCAAGGAGCTGCATCGCAGCCAGGACGACCGGATCCTGGCCGGCGTCGCCGGCGGGCTCGGCCGCTACTTCGACATCTCCCCGAACTTCTTCCGGATCGGGTTCGCGATCCTGACGCTCGTCGGCGGGGCGGGCATCCTCCTCTACGTCGCCGCCGCGCTCGTGATCCCGGACGACGGCAGGACGGACTCGATCGTCTCCGAGGCCCTGCGGCGCCATCGGGATCGGCCCTGGCTGCTCGCAGGCGTGGCGCTCGTGGCGATCGCACTCGTCTCGCTGATCGCTCAGGCCGACTTCTGGCCGAACAGCGGCTTCGCCTGGACGTTGCTGCTGCTGGGAGGTCTTGCGATCGTGATCGCGCAGCGGCGCACGAACGACGGCTCCATCCCGGCTGACACCGAGGCCCCGGCGGCCCGGCCGCGGCAGCCGTCGCTCTTCGTCCCGGCGCTCGGGGTCCTCCTCGCGGGCGTCGGGTTCCTGGCGCTGCTGACCGCGGTCGGCGTCGACGTCCGCTGGGACGTCGCGCTGGCCGTCGCCGCCCTCGCGGCCGGCATCGCGGTGGTCGCCAGCGCCGTGCTGCGACGGAGAACGGGCGGGCTCCTCGTGCTCGGGCTCATACTCGGGACGCTGGCAGTGGCCGTTTCGGCGATCGACGTCCGCCTGGACGGCCCGATCGGCGACCGCGATTACCGCCCGTTCGCCAGCACCGACGTGCATCGCGACTACGACGTCGCGATCGGCAAGCTGACCGTCGATCTGAGCACGACCGAGCTCACGGCAAGCGAAACGGACATCGATGCGAACATCGGGATCGGCGACCTCACCGTGATCGTCCCCGACGACGTCGTCGTCGACGTCAACGCACAGGTGTCGGCCGGTGAGGTGACCGTGTTCGGCCGCAGCGAGTCGGGCCTCGACGCGGAGATCACCAGCACGCACCGGCCGTTCGGGGCCGACGGGTCGCGGACGCTGCGGCTCGAGGCGCACGCCGGCGTCGGCAACGTCCTCGTCCTCCAGGAGCTTCCGTAGCTCGTGGCCACGCCGGGCCCGATTCCCGCTCGCGACCGCGCCAACGGCGTGGTCGCGGGCGTCGCGGCGGGCATCGGCCGCTCGCTCGGCGTCGACCCCACGCTCGTCCGCCTCCTCTTTGCCCTGCTCGCGCTCGCGGGCGGCGCGGGCATCGTGCTGTACGTCGCGGCGGCGCTCCTGATGCCCGACGAGGTCAAGGGAAGTCCCGGCCGGGGACGAACGGCGCTCGGCCTGGCGCTGCTCCTCGTCACCACTCTCGCAGCGCTCGCCGGTCTCGGTCTGCCCCCCTTCGTTCTGGCCGCCGCAGTGCTGGCCGGAGGCGGCGCATTCCTGCTCTGGCGGCGGCAGCAACGCGTCTTCGGAGGCGCGCTCGTGGCGCTCGGCCTCGTCGTCCTCCTGACCGGCGGCGACCTCGGCGGCACCGGTCCGCTGCTGGCACCGGCCGCGATCGCCGGCGGCCTCCTGCTGGTCGTCGGCCCGTGGCTCTGGCGCACCGCGCAGGAGCGAGACGCCGAGCGCACCCGGCGGATCCGGTCCGAGGAACGCGCGGAGGTCGCGGCGCGCGTGCACGACTCGGTGCTGCAGACGCTCGCGCTCGTCCAGCGCGAGTCGGCCGATCCGAAGCGCGTCGAGCAGCTCGCCAGGCGGCAGGAGCGCGAGCTTCGCGCGTGGCTCTTCCCCGAAGGCGAGCTGTTCAAAGAGGAGACGCTCGTCGCGGCGATCGGGAACGCCGCCGCCGAGGTGGAGGAGCTGCACGGCGTGCGGGTCGAGGTCGCGAGTGCCGGCAACGCGCCGCTCGACGAGGACGCGCGTGCGGTCGTGCTCGCCGCACGCGAGGCGATGGCGAACGCCGCGCGCTTTTCCGGCGCCGAGGAGATCTCTGTGTACGCAGAGGCCGACGGCGACGGGATCAGCGTCTTCGTGCGCGACCGCGGCGGGGGCTTCGACCGCGCGTCCGTTCCTCAGGGACGCAGGGGGCTGACCGAGTCGATCGAGGGTCGAATGGCCCGCCACGGCGGCGCGGCGAAGATCGTCTCGACGCCTGGAAGCGGAACCGAGGTCGAGCTCTCGCTGCCGAGGAGCGCGCGGTGAAGCCCGTGCGCCGCGTCGTGATCGTCGACGACCACGGGATCTTCCGCGCCGGCCTGCGCAGCGAGCTCGGCGAGTCGGTCGACGTCGTCGGCGAGGCGTCGACGGTCGGCGAGGCGATCCCGCTCGTGGTCGAGACCGACCCTGACGTCGTCCTGCTCGACGTCCACCTCCCGGACGGCGGTGGCCAGGCGGTCATCGCCGGCGTCGCGCCCGAACGGCCGGGCGTCCGGTTTCTGGCGCTCTCCGTCTCGGACGCGGCAGAGGACGTCATCGCCGTCGTCCGGGCCGGCGCCCGCGGCTACGTCACGAAGACGATCTCCGGGGACGAGCTGACCGACGCGATCCATCGCGTCGCGGAAGGCGACGCAGTGTTCTCGCCGCGACTCGCGGGTTTCGTGCTCGACGCGTTCGGCTCGGGCGAGCCGGTGCGCGACGCCGAGCTCGACGAGCTGACCGCGCGCGAGCGCGAGGTCCTTCGCCTGATCGCGCGCGGCTACCGCTACAAGGAGATCGCCTCGTCCCTGCACCTCTCGGTGAAGACGGTGGAGACGCACGTCTCCAACGTGCTCCGCAAGCTTCAGCTGTCGAGCCGTCACGAGCTCACCCGCTGGGCGGCCGAGCGGCGAATGATCTGACCGGGGCCCCGGGGAAAGCGCCTAGCCGCGCGCCTTGAGCGCCCGCTCCATCTCGCGCTCCGCGTCCCGCTTGGCGATGTCGCGCCGCTTGTCACGAGCCTGCTTGCCGCGCGCGAGCGCCAGCTCGACCTTCGCCTTCCCGGACTTCCAGTACATCCGCGTCGGGACGAGCGTGAGGCCCTTCTCGTTGACCTTGCCGGCCAGCGAGTCGATCTCGCGGCGCTTGAGCAGCAGCTTGCGGTCGCGGTCGGGATTGTGGTTCGCGAGGTTGCCCTGGGCGTACTCCGCGATGTGCGCGCCGACGAGCCAGACCTCGCCGTCGCGCAGCTCGCCGTACGCGCGCTGGATGTCCGCCTGACCCTCGCGGAGCGACTTGACCTCGGTGCCCACGAGCGCGAGCCCCGCCTCCACGCGCTCGACGAAGTGGTACTCGTGCCGGGCCTTGCGGTTGTCGGCGATCAGCTTCTCGGCCACGCGGCCATTCTAGGAACCGCCTCGAGCCAGCCCCTGAGCTCGACGACGAAGCGCGGGTCGATCGCGTGGGGCAGCGGCGACTCCCGGTAGAGCACGTCGGCCTCCGCCTGCTCGAGCAGCGAGCGAGCGCGCCTCCCCCACTCGACGCCGATCACCGGGTCGAGCACGCCGTGGCCGATCGCGAAGCGGGGCAGCGGCGGGTCGAGGTCGAGCTCGAGACCGGGGACGGCCGGGACGAAGCCGCTGAGCGCGATCACGCCCGCGGGCCGAGGACGGCCTCGGCCGAGCGCGAGCGCGTAGCTCATGACCGCGCCCTGCGAGAAGCCGCCGAGGATCGTCCGCTCCCAGTCGAGGCCCAACCCGTCGAGCCACGCCGCGACGGCGTCGTAGGTCGGCAGGAACGTCGCCGGGTCCGGGAAGCCGATCTCCTTGACCGCGTACCAGTGCGCGCCGCCGGGTGGCAGCGACAGCGGTCCGCGCGGTGTCAGCCCGAGCAGCCGGCGATCCGGGTCGAGGGCGTCGAGCAGCGGGACGAGATCGTGCTCGTCCGCCCCGCGCCCGTGGAAGAGGACGAGCGCGCCCTGGGGCTCGCCCGCCGCCTCACGGGTCAGGTACGGGACCACGCCTCGCGCGGGTTCCGAAGCGGCGTCAACTTGGGCTCGACCTGCGCGCGGATCGGCTCGAACTCCGGCGGCAGCGAGAGGCGCTCGCCGAGCGTCTCGAGCGGCTCGTCCGCGGTGAAGCCGGGCCCGAGCGTCGCGATCTCGAACAGCACCCCGCTCGGCTCGCGGAAGTAGATCGACTTGAAGTAGAAGCGGTCGATCACCGGCGTGGGTCGAGCGCCGGCCTCGAGCGCGCGCTGGCGCCACGCCTCGTGCTCCTCCTGCGACGACGCCCACGCGACGTGGTGGATCGTCCCGCCGCCCTGGACGCCGCGGCCCTCGGGCGGCGCGTCGTAGACGTACGTGCCCGAACGCTGGTCGCCGCGCGCGACCCAGCCCGGCTCGAGCTCGAGCGTGGAGAGGAACTCCGCGCTCGCATCGGGGTTCGACGCGTAGGCGTGCACGCCGGCGAAGCCGCGGAGTGCGTGTTCCCGCGGGATCTCGGGGTGCTCCGCGACCAGCGGCTCCTCGCCGCTCTCGTCGACCACGAGCTCGTGGTCGAGGCCCTCCGGGTCGGAGAAGCGGAGCGTCTCCCCCTGGCGCTCGACGCCGAGGCGCTCCGCCCAGAAGTCGAGCGAGTCGGCCGAGCCCACGCGCCAGAGCACGCGGTGCACCATGCCGTCGCCGGCCCGTCCCGGGCTCGCGCCGGGATACTCGAAGAAGGTGATGTCGCTGCCGGCGCTGCCCTTCTCGTCGGCGTAGAAGAGGTGGTAGACGGTCGGGTCGTCCTGGTTGACGGACTTCTTGACGAGCCGGAGCCCGAGCGTGCCTGCGTAGAAGTCGACGTTCCCCTGGGCGTCGCCCGTGATTCCCGTGATGTGGTGGATGCCTTCGAGCTTCATGTCCCTCCAGACGATTGCGTGCGCAAGTTCATTGTGCCAGGCTCAGCTCGACCTTGCCTTCGGTCCGGCGGATGTGCTCGACCCGCACCCGGATCGGGTCGCCGAGCCGGTAGGTCCGCCCGCCGCGGCGCCCGACGAGCGCGGTCTCGAGCGGGTTGACCTCGTAGAAGTCGCCGGGGAGGCGTCGCGACGGGAGCATCCCCTCGAAGACGTCGCCGAAGCGGACGAACAGCCCCGGGCCGATCAGCCCGGTGATCTCGCCCTCGAACGAGTCCTCCCAGCCGCGCTCGAAGAGCACGTCCTCGAGCAGCCAGGCGAGGCAGATGTCGTCGGCGCGGTACTCGAGCTCGGCGGCGGCTCGCTCCTGGAGCGAGCAGTGCTCGGCCGCGGGCTCGAGCTCGTCGGGCACCCCGTCGTCGCCCACGCCGAGCTCGTGCAGCAGGGCGCGGTGGACGACGAGGTCGGGGTAGCGCCGGATCGGCGACGTGAAGTGGCAGTACGCCTGGCTCGCGAGCCCCGAGTGGCCGAGGTTCTGCGGGTGGTAGCGGGCCTGCTTGAGCGCGCGGAGGACGAGCGACGGGAACGCCTCGCGGCCGCGGGTCGCTTGCTCGACGTACCCGCTGACGCGCTCGCTGGCCGCCGCGGCGAGAGCGGCGGCCTCTGCCGGGGAGAGCCGGTCCTCCTCTGGCGCCGGCGGGGTCGGCACGCCCAGATCGACGAGCTTGGCCAGCAGCCGCGTGACCGACTGCGGCTCGGGCCGCTCGTGCACCCGAAAGAGCGCCGAGCGGCGCCTGCCGGCCAAGAGCTGCGCGACCGACTCGTTCGCGAGGATCATCAGCTCCTCGATCAGCGCGTGCGCGTGCGGCTCCGACTCGAGCCACGCGCGCTCGACACCGCCGCGCCCGTCGAACGCGAACGCGATCTCGGCGCTCGAGATGCGCAGCGCACCACGCGCGAAGCGCCGTCGTCTGAGCTCGAGCGCGACCCGCTCGGCCAGCCGAAGGGCCTCGTGGAGCTCCGGCTCGGCGGACTCGCGGCCCGCGAGCATCGCCTCGGCCTGGCCGTACGTGAGCCGCGCGCGGCTGCGGATCACCGAGCGGTAGAAGGTCGGCTCGCCCGGCTCGAGCGAGGCGTCGAACGGCACTTCGACCGTCACGCAGAGGCGCTCCACGTTCGGTCGCAGGGAGCACGCGTCGTCGGCGAGCTCGTGCGGCAGCATCGGCGCGACGAGGCCGGGGACATAGACCGAGAGCGCACGCTCCGCCGCCCCGCGGTCGAGCGGCGAGCCGGCGGGGACGAACCAGGAGACATCGGCGATGTGCACCCAGACGCGGACCCCGTCCCCCTCCGGACGGGTCGAGATCGCGTCGTCGAAGTCCTTCGCGGTCTCGGGGTCGATCGTGAACGTGAGCAGATCGCGCAGGTCGACGCGCCCGTCCAGGCTCGGCTCCGGGAGCGAGAACGGCTCGAACTCCGACCGCAGCCCCTGGTGCTGTAGCAGCCCCTCGAGCACCGACTCGATCTGGTCGGCCGGCCCCAGAGCGCGCTCGAGGCGGGCTCGCCCCCGCCCCGTCCGGACGACCGCGAGCTCACCCTCTCCGACGTCGCCGAGCCCCTTGCGGTCGAGCACGATCGGCACGCCGGGCGTGAAGTACGGCTCGCCGACGACGAGCCGCCCGCGCCGCCCCACCTCGACTACGACGAAATCGCTCATCGAGCCCCTTCCAGTGCGAGGACTCGTTGCCGGGGTGCGCTGGGTGGTGCGAGGCAAGGACGCAGGGAGCGCTCGTATCCGCAGTGATACTGGCGCGACTGAGGACGCCGCATCGCGCCGCCCGGCGCGGCCCGGCGGCACAGCTCCTTGCGCTGGGAGGGGCTCACAACCCGCATCTTTCCTGCTCGCTCGACCGTTGTTCGATCGGTGGCGAGCTCGTTACGACGCACTCCTCCTGACAGGCGGCCTGGCTGTGCGGTCGCGCTCCTCATGGGCAAGCGTTCGCGTGGACTGCGGCGGCGTGAGCGCGTGAGCGCGATTGGTGTTGCCCCGGCCTGTGCCTCTCAGGCTGTTGTCGCGGGCGACGAGCTCGCCGACCTACACCCGCAGGAAGCGGCGTAGCGTCAGGCCGGAGCTCGCGGCGCCGAGCGCGAGCCCCACCGCGAGCAGGATGACCGCCGTCCACAAGGACGAGAGCGCCTGCGCCTCGGAGTCGCGCGTCCCTTCGAAGATCGACGGAATCGCGACATCCTTGACCATCAAGAGCAGCACGACCGCGATCAGCGACCCGAGCAGACCGGTGAACACGCCCTCGAGCATGAACGGCCCACGCACGAACCAGTTCGAGGCGCCGACGAGCTTCATCACCTCGATCTCGCGGCGTCGCGCGAAGATCGAGAGGCGGATCGTGTTCGCGATCAGCATCGTCGACGCCGCGAGCAGCAGCAGGACGATGCCTACGAAGAAGAACCAGATCAGCCGCCCCCACCAGAGGATGCTCGTCGCCGTGCGCTCGCCGTAGTTGACCTTCTGCACGCCGGGCGGCAACGGGTCGAGGCTCGCGGCGATCGCCTCGATCTGGTCGGGATCCTTCGGGATCACCTCTTCGGAGTCGGGCAGCGGGTTGAAGCCGATGTCCTCGACGAGGTCCGGAGCGCGCTTCTTCATGATCTCGAGCGCCTCCTCCTTCGAGATGTAGTTGACCTCCTCGACGCGCGGGTCGCGCTCGAGCCGCTCGCGCACGGCGTTGATCTGCTCTTCGGTGCGCTCGCGGTCGCAAGTCGTGTCGGTGCAGAAGAAGACGTCGACGACGAGCTCCTGCTTGCGGTTGTCGATCCACGAGTTCGCCCACGTCCCGATCACGATCGCGACGCCGAGCAGGAACATCCCGATCAGCACTGTCATCGTCGCGGCGAAGGTCGTCGAGAGGCTCGCGCGCGCCGAGCGGACCGCCTCCGCAAAGAGCAGTTGGAACCTCACTCGACCGCGTACCCGCCGCGCCGCTCGTCGCGCGAGAGCCGACCGTCCTCGAGCGCCAGCACGCGCCGGCGCATCTTGTCGACCATCTCGCGGTCGTGCGTGACCATCAGGATCGTCGTCCCCGAGCGGTTGATCCGGTAGAGGAGCTGCATGATCCCGATCGACGTGTCGGGGTCGAGGTTCCCCGTCGGCTCGTCGCAGATCAGGAGCGGCGGATGGTTGACGAACGCGCGCGCGATCGAGACGCGCTGCTGCTCGCCGCCGGAGAGCTCGTCGGGGTACGAGTTCATCTTGTGCGCGAGCCCGACGAGGCTGAGCACCTCCGGAACCTTGCGCCGGATCGCACTCTGGCTCTCGCCCTGGACCTTGAGCGCGTAGGCGACGTTCTCCGACGCCGTGCGGTTCGGCAGGAGCTTGAAGTCCTGGAAGACGCAACCGACGTTGCGGCGGAGCTGCGGCACCTTGCCCCGGCGCAGGCGGGAGAGATCGCGTCCGCCGACGATGATGCGCCCCGAGGTCGGCTCCAGCTCCTTGAGGACGAGCCGGATCATCGTCGACTTGCCCGACCCGGACGCACCGACGACGAAGACGAACTCGCCCTTCTCGATCACGAAGGAGACGTCGGAGAGGGCCGTGACGCCGGGCTCGTACACCTTGGTGACCTCGTCGAAGACGATCGCCGCGCCGGCGCTCGGCGTGGGCCGGTCGCCGTTCTGGTCGGCTTCGACGACTGCGGTTGGTGTGGTCTCGATCTCGGTCACCGGCTGGAGGCAGGGCCGCAGAGCACGCCAAAGGCCGCTCCGGTGTGAGCTTCCTGCGGGGCTAGAGTTTAGCGGAGGGGTTCGGAGGGCTTGGTGGAGCGCCGCTCGTCGCCGGGGCGCGATGCTCGTTCCGAGGCAAGGACGCAGGGAGCGTTCGTATCCGCAGTGATACGGGCGCGACTGAGGACGCAGCCTCGGGGCGAGCAGCGCGGCCCGGCGGCACAGCTGCGTTCCGCCGAGCCCTCCTAAACGGCTCCCCCGGCGGCCTGGCGGAGCAGATAGGCGTGGATGAACCCGTCCAGGTCGCCGTTCAGGACCCGCTGCGCGTCCCCGACCTCGTGTCCCGTCCGGTGGTCCTTCACCTGGGTATAGGGCTGGAGGACATAGCTGCGGATGTTCGCGCCGCCGAAGCCGGTGTCGACGGCCTCGCCGCGCTCGCGGGCGAGCTCGGCCTCGCGCTGCTCGAGCTGGAGCTCGGCGAGCCGCGAGCGCAGCATCCGCATCGCGGTGTTCTTGTTCGCCGTCTGGGAGCGCTCGTTCTGGCACTGGACGACGATGCCGGTCGGCAGGTGCGTGATCCGCACCGCCGAGTCGGTCTTGTTCACGTGCTGGCCGCCGGCGCCGCTCGCTCGGTACGTGTCGATGCGGAGCTCGCTCTCGTCGACCTCGAGCTCGGCGTCGTCGGGAAGCAGTGGTGCTGCGACGACCTGCGCGAAGGACGTGTGGCGGCGATGGGCCTGGTCGAACGGCGAGAGGCGCACGAGCCGGTGCTTCCCCCGCTCGGCCTTGAGGATCCCGTATGCGTTCTCGCCTCCGACGCTGAGGGTCGCCGACTTCAGGCCCGCCTCTTCCCCGGGCGTCGCCTCCAGCAGGTCGGTCTTGAACCCGCGGTCGGCGGCCCAGCGCAGATACATGCGGAGCAGCATCTCGGTGAAGTCCTGGGCATCGACCCCGCCCGTCGCCGCGTGCAGCGAGAGCAGTGCGTCGCCCGTGTCGTACTCGCCTGTGAACAGCGCCTCCTCCTGAAGCCGGTCGAGCTCGTCGCGGAGCGGACGGAGCGCCCGCGCAATCTCGTCCGCCATGTCGCCGTCGAGCGCGAGCAGCTCGCGCGCGTCCTCGTACTCCCGCGTCAGCTCGTCGTAGCGCTCGAGGCGCTTGCTCAGGCGCGCGTGCTCGGACGAGACACGTGCTGCGGACGCCTGGTCGTCCCAGAACCCGGGCTCGCCCATCCGCGCCTCGAGCGCGGCGACGCGTTCCCTCAGCGACGAGGGGTCAAAGGTAATCACGGACCCAGGCGAGCTGGGTCCCGATCTCCTCGAGCTGCTGCTCCAGCGGTGCGTCGGTCTCGGCCACTACGAGCCGTGGCACTTCTTGTACTTCTTGCCCGAGCCGCACCAGCAGGGGTCGTTGCGGCCGACTTTCTGCTCGTCGGAGCGGACGACCTGCTGCGTCGAGACGGTCTGCGCCGGCGCCAGCGTGCCCGCCGTCGCAACCGCGCCGCCTCCCGCTGCCGCGCCGGCGATCGCGCCCGCGCCCGCGACGGACTCGTGCTCGTACGAGAGCCGACCGCCGTTGACGGGCGCCTGCTGCTGCTGGGTGAGCGCATCCGCATCCTGAGGCGCGAGCTGCGCGTGGAAGAGCGTGCCGACGACCTCCTCGCGGATCTGGAGGCCGAGCTCCTCGAACATCTTGTGGCCCTCGCCGCGGTACTCGACGAGCGGGTCCTTCTGCGCGAACGCGCGCAGGTGCACGCCCTCGCGGAGGTAGTCCATGTTCTCGAGGTGCTCGCGCCAGCGGGTGTCGACGACCTGAAGCGTCACGTAGCGCTCGAGGTCGCGCATCAGCTCCGAGCCGAGCTCCTGCTCCTTCTCGTCGTACTCGACCTGCGCGGCCGCTACGAGGTACTCGATCAGGTCCTCGGTCGAGTTGAGGTCGACCTCCTCCTGGAGCTCTTCGGCGGTGACCTCGGCGCCGCTCAGGTCCTTGACGGCCTGGAGCATCGCCTCGAGGTCCCACTCCTCTGCGTATTCGGCTGCGGTGTACGTCTCGACGATCGCCGCGACGACGTCGCCGATCCAGCCGCGGATCTCGTCCGACATGTCGTCGCCCTCGAGCACCGAGCGCCGCTGCGCGTAGATCACCTGCCGCTGCGTGTTCATCACGTCGTCGTACTTGAGGACGTTCTTGCGCATGACGAAGTTCTGCTCCTCGACCTTCTTCTGCGCGTTCTCGATCTGCTTCGAGAGGATCGACGCCTCCATCGGCTCGTCGTCCGGCACCTTGAAGCGGGCCATGATGTTCTTGATCCGGTCGCCGGCGAAGAGGCGCACGAGCTCGTCCTCGCCCGAGAGGTAGAAGCGCGACTCGCCGGGGTCGCCCTGGCGGCCTGAGCGGCCGCGGAGCTGGTTGTCGATGCGGCGGGCCTCGTGGCGCTCCGTGGCGAGCACGTAGAGGCCGCCGGCCTCACGAACGCCTTCACCGAGCTTGATGTCGACGCCGCGACCGGCCATGTTCGTCGCGATCGTCACGGCGCCGGGCAGGCCAGCGTCCTTGATGATCTCGGCCTCGCGCTCGTGCTGCTTCGCGTTCAGGACGTCGTGCTTGATCCCCTGGCGCTCGAGCAGCTGCGAGAGGTACTCGGAGGTCTCGACCGCGATCGTGCCGACGAGCACGGGCTGCCCGGCCTCGTGGCGCTCCTTGATGTCGCGGATGACCGCCTCGAACTTCCCTTCCTTCGTGCGGAAGATCAGGTCGTTCTTGTCCAGGCGCGCGACCGCCACGTTCGTCGGGATCTCGACGACGTGCAGGTCGTAGATCTCGACGAACTCCTTCTCCTCGGTCTTCGCGGTGCCGGTCATGCCGGCGAGCTTCTCGTAGAGGCGGAAGTAGTTCTGGAGCGTGATCGTCGCGAGCGTGACGTGCTCCTCCTGGATCTTCAGTCCTTCCTTGGCCTCGATCGCCTGGTGCAGGCCCTCGCTCCAGCGGCGGCCTTCCATGATCCGGCCGGTGTACTCGTCGACGATCTTGACCTCGCCGTCCTGGATCACATAGTCGTCGTCGACGTGGTAGAGCGACTGCGCCTTCAGCGCCTGCGTGAGGTGGTTGACGAGCTGGACGTTGCGCGGGTCGTAGAGGTTCTCGACGCCGAGCGCGCGCTCGACCTTCTCGATCGCGTCCTCGCTCGGCGAGACCGTCTTGAACTTCTCGTCGTAGGCGTAGTCGCCGCCTTCCGCGAACTGGTCCTCGCCCTTGGCGAGGATCTTCGCCTGGCGGCCGTCGAGCGTCTTGACGACGCGCGCGAAGTCGTAGTAGGTCTTGGCCGCGACCTCGGGCTGGCCCGAGATGATCAGCGGCGTGCGTGCCTCGTCGACGAGGATCGAGTCGACCTCGTCCACGATCGCGTAGCGGTGACTGCGCTGCACGAGCTCGGGCAGCGAGACGGCCATGTTGTCGCGCAGGTAGTCGAAGCCGAACTCGGAGTTGGTCCCGTAGGTGACGTCCGCGGCGTAGGACTCCTTGCGCTCGGCGAACGGCATCTGGTTCTGGATGAAGGCGGCGCGCATCCCGAGCTTCTCGTAGACCGGTGCCGTCCACTCGGCGTCGCGCTTGGCGAGGTAGTCGTTCACCGTCACGAGGTGCACGCCCATCCCCTCGAGCGCGTTCAGGTAGAGCGCCTGGACGGCGACGAAGGTCTTCCCCTCGCCCGTCTTCATCTCGGCGATGTCGCCCTCGTGGAGGGCGATCCCGCCCATGAGCTGGACGTCGAAGAGGCGGACGCCGATCGTGCGCCTGAACGCCTCGCGCACGGCCGCGAAGGCTTCGAAGAGCAGGTCCTCGAGCGACTCGCCGTTCTCGAGGCGCTGCTTGAACTCGGTCGTCTTGGCCGCGAGCTCGTCGTCCGAGAGCGCCTCGAACTCGGGCTCGAGCGTGCCGACGTAGGCCGCCTGCTGCGACAACCGCTTGAGCCGCCGGCCTTCGCCGATGCGGAGGACGCGCTCGAAGGATCCCAGGTTCTGAGCCATGTCGGTCTAGGGTACCGCCCTCAGAGGGGCAGGACGGCGATCTCCCAGAGGTCGCCGTCGAGTCGGTCGGCACGGATCACGTAGGAAGGCATGCCGGCGGCGAGGGCCTCGAGCGAGGCGAACGATCCCATTGCCAGCGCGCCCTCGACGAGCACCGTGCGCTCGCCGTCCTGGACCGCGAGCTCGACGGTGTCGCCGCCGATCTGGTCGGCGAGGCGCTCGACGCGGATCTTCCGCGCGCCGACGACCCAGACGGAGTCGCGGCGCGTCCCCTCCGCGCGGTAGGGAGGATTGAGCTGCGTCTCGACGGCGTCCGCAAGCGGTGTAAGTGCTTCATCGGGCACGTCCTCGTCGACGATCAGCGTGCGGTCCTCGAGCGCGACGAAGTTGACGGCGTCGCCGGGGACCTCCGCCTCGACGGTCACGACGGCGTCCCACTCGCGCGGTCGCGGCACGCCGTGGACGCCGGCCTGGTTCCAGGGAGCGACGTCGCGGTCGGGCTCGGTGCCGAAGCTCATCCCGGCCTGCTCGGCGAGTTGTTCGTGCAGCGGCTGCTCGCGCCGCCAGAACGGCATCAGGCGCTGGGCTCGATCAACCCGTAGCCCCCGTCCCTGCGGCGGTAGAGGACGTTCACCTCGCCCGACTCGTCGTTTCTGAAGACGAAGAAGTCGTGCCCGACGAGCTCGAGCTGGAGCGCCGCTTCCTCGGCGCTCATCGGCTTCACCGGGAACTGCTTCGTCTTCACGATCTGCTGGTCGAGCTGGTCGCTCATGGCCGGGGCTCCTTCGGGGGTGGCGTTGTTCGTGCGCGCGCCTCGGCGGCTGCGCTTCTCGCGGTAGTGGCGGACCTGGCGGACGAGCTTCTCGGCGAGCTGGTCGATCGAGGCGCGCATGTCCTTCGTCGCCTCGCGCGCGCGCAGCGTCGGCCCCTTCGTCCAGACGGTCGCCTCGGCGACCTGGTTCGCCGAGATCGACGGGTTCTTCTCGACCCTGAGCTCGACCTCGACCATGGTGGCGTCGCCGAGCTGCTTGTCGAGCTTCGCGAGCTTCTGCTCCGCGTAGCTGCGAATCGAGTCGCTCACCTCGAGATTCCTGCCCTTGACCTGAAGTCGCAACGCGTCCTCCTTACCGGGCGGGGATCACTTCGGTCTCACTGTATACCCGCGTACGGCACGCGCAAAGGTGACCACCTCGACGTGCCTGGCCCCCGCGCGTCGGAGCGCCGACGCGGCCGCGTGCGCGGTCGCGCCGCTCGTGTAGACGTCGTCGACGAGCACGATCCGGCGCGGCGCAGGCCGGGCGGAGAAGGCCCCGCGGACGTTGGCCCGGCGCTCTGCGAGGGTCAGGGCCCGCTGGCGGGAGCCCGAGGCGCGGGTCACGAGCGCGAGGACCGGCAGCTCCCAGCACTGCCCGAGCTCGCGGGCCAGCGCCTCGGCCGGATGGTGCCCGCGCGCCCGCGCACGGCTCGGCTCCGAGCCGACGAAGGTCAGCGGGTCGGCCGGTCGCTCGACCGCGTCCGCGACGAGGGAGGCCGCGGTGGCCGCGAGCTTCCGGAGGCCGCGCTCCTTCCAGGCCAGGACGAAGGCGCGCACGGCGTCGTCGTAGACGACCGCCGCCCGCGCCGCGGCGAACGCGAGCCGCCGGCCCGAGCACTCGATGCAGCGGCGGACCGCCCACGCCGTCGGCGCGCCGCAGCGCTCGCAGCGCGTCGGGCCGAGTCGCGGGAAGGCCGTCAGGCAGGGGGCGCAGAGCTGGCCGCCCGGGCTCGAGCAGACGACGCAGCGCTGCGGCAGGAGCAGGTCGAGAAGCACGCGCCGACGGTAGGGCCTGCGGACCCGCGTTCCGACCCTGTGGAGCGATCGGCACGGAATCGACGCGCTGTGCCCTGTGAGCGCCGTGTGAGCGGCCTCCTGCACCCTCCGCCCACGATGAAGATCACGAACCGCACCGCCGTCCTCGGAGCCGCGACGCTCGTCGGGCTCGCCGTCCTCCTTCCCGCCGCAGTCGCAGCCCCTCCCGAGAACGAGGCCTTCGCGACCGCCCAGGTGCTCTCCGGCGACGCCGGATCGGTCCTGAGCACGAACGCGGACGCGACGAAGGAGCACGGAGAGCCCAACCATGCGGGCGAGCCGGGCGGGCACTCCGTTTGGTACCGCTGGACCGCCCCGTCGTCCGGCCACGCAGTGTTCGACACGTGCTCCGGCACGCGCTTCGACACCATGCTCGCGGTCTACACCGGCGCCACCGTCTCCGCGCTGACCCGGGTCGCCTCGAGCGACGACGACTGCGGGACGCAAAGCCTCGTCTCGTTCGCCGTCCAGGCCGGCGCCGAGTACGCGATCGCCGTCGACGGCTACGACGGCGAGACGGGCGCGTTCACACTCCGCTGGCAGGCCGGCGGCAGCCCGCTGAACGACGCCTTCGACGCGCGCCAGCCGCTCGTCGGCGCGTCCGGGACGATCTCGGCCACGAACCTGGGCTCCGGCGTCGAGCTCGGGGAGCCCGCGCTCCCCGAGTCGCGAGGGACGTCCGTCTGGTTCACGTGGACGGCGCCGGTCAGCGGCGCAGCGCGGTTCGAGACGTGCGGCAGCTCCTTCGACACGCTGCTCGCCGCCTACTTCGGCGCGGCGCTGGCCGAGCTCCGGCCGGTCGCCTCCAACGACGATTCCTGCGGGCGGGCGAGCCGAGTCCGGTTCGCGGCCACCGCGGGCACCGCGTACCAGATCGTCGTCAGCGGGACGGGCAGCGCCAACGCCGGCGACATCCGGCTCTCGTGGCTCGTCGCGCCGCCTCCGCCGAACGACGAGTTCGCAAAGGCGCTGCGGATCCGCGGCCTGCGCGGCTCGATCGAAGGTCGGAACGACGGCGCGCTCGCCGAGCGTGGCGAGCCGGACATTGCCGAGGGCCACGCCTCCGTGTGGTACCGCTGGCGCGCGCCGGTGACCGGTGGGATCGCGTTCGACACGTGCGCGTCCGCGACGTTCGACACGGTCGTCGCGGTCTACCGTGGGACGCGGCTCTCGCGGGCGGTCACGGTCGACTGGAGCGACGACGGGTGCGCCAACGACCGGAGCCGGGTCGTCTTCCCGGTCCGGCGCGGCGTGGACTACGTCATCGTCGTCGACAGCTACAGCGCCAGCACGGGCGGCTTCACGCTCAGCTGGGCCCCGCCCGCGGCGGGCGAGAGCCGCTGCAGCGTCCCGGACATCCGCGGCCTGAAGCTCGCCGACGCACGGGTCGCGCTCGAGCAGGCCGATTGCGTCCTCGGGCGGATGCTGACCGTGGCCTCGCGGATCATCCCGCGTGGCCGCGTGGTCTCACAGTTCCCGCTCGCGGGTACGCGCCTGCGGTTCCGCGCGCGCGTGAACGTCGAGGTCAGCGGCGGCTAGCTACTCCACGGCGTACGCCGCCCGCGCCGGCAGCCCGGCGCGGGCGCGCAGGCGGTTGTCCGCCTCCACCAGCTGCTCGCGGTTGCCGATGTCGAGCCACTCGCCGGCGAAGCGGTAGCCGTACACGGGGGCGCGCGTGTGGAGCCACTCGACCATGCGCCCGGGCTGGTCGGGCGGGTTGCCCTCTCCCGAGATAGGTCGAGATCAGCTTCGCGTGCTCGCGGTGGTAGAGGTAGCAGGCGGTCGCGGCCAGCGTCGAGCGCGGCTCTGCCGGCTTCTCGACGAACGAGACGATCCGCTCGTGCTCGTCGAGCTCGACGACGGCGTACTGCTTGATCAGCTCGCGATCCTCGACCTCGTAAAGGGCAACCGCGCTCGCGACGCCCTTGCCGCGCCACCAGCGCACGTACTCGGCGAGGCTGTAGTCGAACAGATTGTCGCCCGCCACGACGAGCAGGTCGTCTTCGATCTGCGCCCGCTCGACGACGAACTGGATGTCGCCGATCGCGCCGAGCCGGTCGTCCTCGCTCGTCGTCCCGTCGTCGTGGACGGCGACGTCCGCCGGCGCCCACTCGCGGAAGGCGCCGGCGAACTTCGAGTTCGTAACGACATGGATCGAGTCGACCTCGTCCACCTCGCGGATCCGATCGACAATCCAGTCGATCATCGGCCGCCGCCGACCGGCAGCAGCGGCTTCGCCGATCGTCTGCGTCAGCGGGTACAGCCGGGTGGCGTACCCGCGGCGAGGACGAGCGCGTCTATGTGCCCTCGTCCCAGGAGGCCAGGTAGCGCTCCTGCTCCTCCGTCAGCTTGTCGATCTCGACGCCCATCGTCGCCAGCTTGAGCCGGGCGATCTCGGCGTCGATCTCGGCGGGAACCGGGTACACCTTCCGCTCGAGCTCGGCCGCGTTGGCGACGGCGTACTCGGCCGAAAGCGCCTGGTTCGCGAACGACATGTCCATCACGATCGCGGGGTGGCCCTCGGCGGCGGCGAGGTTGATCAGCCGCCCGTCGCCGAGCAGGTACAGCCGCCGTCCGTCCTCGAGCGTGAACTCCTCGACGAACGCGCGCGCCTCGCGCACGTCCGGCGAGAGCGAGCGCAGCGCCGGGATGTCGATCTCGACGTTGAAGTGCCCCGTGTTGGCCAGGATCGCGCCGTCCTTCATCCGCTCCATGTGCTCGCGGCGGATCACCGACTTGTCGCCGGTCGCCGTGCAGAAGATGTCGCCCACCTCGGCGGCCTTCTCCATCGGCATCACCTCGAAGCCGTCCATCACTGCCTCGAGCGCGTGCAGCGGGCTGACCTCGGTCACGATCACGTGCGAGCCCATCCCCTTTGCGCGCATCGAGACGCCCTTGCCGACCATTCCGTAGCCGGCGACGACGAAGCGCTTGCCGCCGAGCAGGACGTTCGTCGCCCGGATGATCCCGTCGATCGTCGACTGACCGGTGCCGTAGCGGTTGTCGAACATGTGCTTCGTGTTCGCGTCGTTGACCGCGATCACCGGGAAGCCGAGCGCCCCGTCCCGCTCGAGCGCCTTCAGCCGGATCACGCCGGTCGTCGTCTCCTCCGTGCCCGCGATCACGTCGCCGAGCTGCTCGCGCCGCGCCGAGTGGAGGACGCCGATCACATCGGCGCCGTCGTCCATCGTGATCTGCGGCTTGTGATCCACGGCCGCCTCGATGTGCTGGTAGTAGGTGTCGTTGTCCTCGCCCTTGATCGCGAAGACGGCGATGTCGAACTCGTCGACCAGCGCTGCGGCGACGTCGTCCTGCGTCGAGAGCGGGTTGGACGCGCAGAGCACGACGTCGGCACCGCCCGCCTTGAGCGTCCGCATCAGGTTCGCGGTCTCGGTCGTCACATGGAGGCAGGCAGCGACGCGGTAGCCGGCCAGCGGCTGCTCGCGCTCGAAGCGCTCCCGGATCGCGGCAAGCACCGGCATCTGCCGGTCGGCCCACTCGATGCGCCGCACGCCCTCGGGCGCCAGCGTCAGGTCTTTCACATCGTGTCTGCGTGTCGTAGCCAAGTCGTTTCCTCTTCCTCGTTGGTGATCAGGCGACGAGCAGTCGCTCGTGCTTGCGCTGCTCCCAGTCGAGCGCGTCGCGCCCGGTCCCGTGCAGCCAGGTCTCGACGGCGGCCCGGAGCTCCGGCTCGCGCCGGAGCCGCTCGGCGAACGCCAGCTCGCCGAGCTCGACGCCGAAGCGGCGGCGAAGCTCGCGGAGCGAGCGCAGCTGGTTGAGCTCGCGGAGCCCGTAGAGGCGGTAGCCGGCCGGCGTCCGCTCGGGGACGACGAGGCCGGTGCGCTCCAGGTAGCGGAGCATCCGCGCCGACCAGCCCGTGCGGGCGGCGGCCTCTCCGACGTTCAGTGGCTCCACGGCCGGAACCTTAGCACAAGCGTGTTAAGGTTCCTTCGTGCCCTCTCGCCCGTAGGCGTCCTCCAGTCGGACGACGTCGTCCAGGTGCGGAGTCGAGACCTCGACGATCGTCGTGTCCTCGAGCGCGCTGACGCGGTGAACGGTCCCCGGCGGGTAGCGGAAGGCCGCGCCCGGCCCGACGATCTCCTCGTTCAGGACGGCGGAGCCGGTCGCACCGAGCTCGAGCCTCGCGCGCCCGGCCTGGACGTACCAGCTCTCGTCCTTGCGCTCGTGGTACTGGAGGCTGAGCGAGTGGCCCGCATGGACGTGGAGCACCTTCCCCACGTACTGATCGGTCTCAGCCCAGATCAGCTCCCAGCCCCAAGGCTTCTCGACGCGGCGTGGATCGAAGGCCCACTCGTCGAGACTGTTCAGGTTCGGCGAGTCGATGCGGCGATCCTAAGGTGCTCCTCGGCACGCCGCAGGTCCTTCGGCGTGTTCACCGTCAGCCACAGGCCCTCGTGCCGGAAGGCGAGCAGCTTCCCCTCCGAGGCCAGCTCGGGAAACGTCGAGTCCTCGTGGTCGCCGCGCTCGGGCAGCCGCTCGAATGCCTCGTCGTCGAGCACGTAGACGCCCATGTTGACCCAGTGCGGGAGCCTCGGCGCCTCGCGGAACCCGTGGACGAGGTCGTCGTCCGCGACGTCGACGACGCCGAACGGGGAGGGCAGCGGGGCAACCGCGATCGTGGCGGCGGGGCTCCGGGCGCGGTGGTGCGCGAGCAGGGCCTCGAGGTCGACGTCGAAGAGCTCGTCGCCGTTCAGCGCGAAGCAAGGTCCGGTCTCCCGGCGCTCGCCGGCCGCGAAGCGCAGCCCCCCGCCCCGCCCCAGCGGCTCCTTCTCGCCGGCGAAGGCGAGCTCGACTCCCGCGCTTCCGAGCGCGTCGGCGAACGCCTGCTCCTGACCGGCCCGGCAGCTGACGATCACGCGCTCCACGCCCGCGTCGGCGAGCCGGCGGAGCTGGTACTCGGCCAGGGGGCTCCCGGCGACCTCGACGAGCGCTTTCGGCCGGCCGCGCGCAGCCTCGCCGAGGCGCTCGGCCTTGCCGCCCGCGAGCAGGATCGCCTCCACGCGGGACTAGATCTGCTCGCGCGCGGGGTCGCGCTCGTGCGTCTCGGGCAGCACGTCGCCGGGCGAGGTCGGCCGTCCGATCCCCTCGTACGTGAAGCCGGCCGCCCGTGCCTCCGCGGGGTCGAGCAGGTTCCGACCGTCGACGATCAGCGGGTTGCGCATCGCGGCGCGCACCTCGGGCGTGGCCAGCGAGCGGAGCTCGTCCCACTCGGTCACGATCACGGCAGCGTCGGCGTCGTCGATCGCCTCGAGCAGCGAGTCGCACGCGACCACGCCGCGGAGCAGATCGTCCGGACGGGCGACCGGGTCCCAGACGCGCACGTCGGCTCCCTCGGCGATCAGCCGCGCAGCGATCACCTTGCTCGGGGCGTCGCGCATGTCGTCGGTGCCCGGCTTGAACGCAAGCCCGAGCAGCGCGACCCGCTTGCCGCGCAGCGACCCGAGATGCCGCTGCAGCTTCTGGATCGGCCGCCGCATCTGGAGCTCGTTGACCTCGATCACTGCGTTGACGAGGTGGAAGTGGTAACCCGAGTTGCCGGCGAGCAGCTTCAGGAAGGAGACGTCCTTCGGGAAGCATGAGCCCCCGTAGCCGAGTCCCGCGCGGAGGTAGCTCGACCCGACACGTCGGTCGAGGCCCATGCCGCGCGCGACCTCCTCGACGTCCGCCCCGGTCGCCTCGCAGACGTTCGCGATCTCGTTGATGAAGCTGATCCGCGTGGCCAGGAACGCGTTCGAGGCGAGCTTGACCATCTCGGCGGAGGCGACGTCCATCCGCACGACCGGCGCGTCGATGCCGTCGTGCAGCCGCGCGACGGCGTCCGCGTCCGCCGCGTCGAACGAGCCGACCACGACGCGGTCGGGGTGCAGGAAGTCGCGCACGGCGGTTCCCTCGGCGAGGAACTCCGGGTTGGCGGCGTAGCCGAAGTGCCCGAGGCCGCGCGCGTCGAGTGTCGCGCGAACCTTGTCCCCGGTCCCGACCGGCACGGTGCTCTTCATCACGAGCACGGGCCGCCCGGAGAGGGACGGCAGCTCGTCCAGCACCGTCCAGACCGCCGAGAGGTCGGCGTCGCCCGAGTACGTCGCGGGTGTGCCGACGCAGACGAAGAGGAACTCCACCCCCTCGACGGCCTCGCCGACGTCGGTCGTGAACGTGAGCCGCTCGCGGTTGCGCGCGATCAGCTCGTTCAGCTCGGGCTCGTGGAAGGGCACCTCGCCGCGAGCGAGCGCGTCGACCTTCGCCGCGACCACGTCGCGGACGCGCACCTCGTGCCCGAGCTCCGCGAAGCCCGCCGCGCTGACCAGTCCGGCGTAGCCGGCGCCGAAGACCGCGATCCTGCTCATGGCGCGCGAAGCCTACCGAGGCAGCGGGCGCAGTCCCCTGGCGATTGCGAGCATCGTCTCGTTCGAGAGCTTGTCGAGGACCGTGTTCGTAACCCAGTACGTCGCGCCGTCGAGCTCGAGCACGACCATATGCAGGTGGGGGCCGTTGTAGTAGAGCCGGTACTTCCGCCCCTTGATCACGGTCGAGTCGTTCGGGTCGTTGAGCACGGGCGCGTCCTCCCAGTCCGTCATCTGGACGCCCCAGAAGTCGCCGAGCCCGTTGGTGTACGTCAGCCGCACGGCGTTGTGGTCGCCGAGCTTGTAGACGCGGACGGGCGTCGTGTCGTCGAGCCGTGAGTTGCGATCGACGATGGCCGGCGTCAGGACCCGGTACGGGACACGCCGAGCCGCTTGGCGCAGATGCGAGATCGCCGAATCGTCGCGGCGCACGTTGGGCCGCGCCCGCGCTGGGGTCTTGTCCGCGGCACCGGAGGCGATCGTGCCGTGGTAGGTCTGCCCGACGATCACGGTCACGTCCGCGTCGTTCGCGAGCGGCGCGATCTCGGGCGGCAGCGGCCGGACGCGCGCGTTGACGAAGAGCTTGCCGAGCCGGTCGGCGGCGCCCTTCGCCTGCGGCGTGCCCTGGTAGTAGACCTCGGTGCTGAAGTACTCGAAGCTCGGCGCGTTCGCGCCGGTCGGGCCGTCGGGCGGGTAGATCATCCGGTAGCCACGACGGGCGAGCTGCGACGCGGCCGTCGAGGCGGCCCCCGGCTCCCCGTTGCCGTTCAGCACGGTGACGGTCGTCTTGGACGGAGGCGGGGCGGCGCTGGGGCGCTTGCGGTTGAGCGCCACGTCAGTCGCCTTCAACGGCGCCTCGACGTCGGGCCTGACGAAGTCGTTGACGGCATCCTGGACGCACGACTCCGCGACCGTCAGCTCGGCGAACCCCTGATAGCAGGCGATGTCGATCTTCGTCTGGATGACGTGCCCGCCGGGGAGCTGGTGCGCGAAGAGCGCGTAGTCGATGACCGTGTCCGCGTCGAAGCGAGTCCCGTCCCCCTTGCCGACCTCGACGTTCGTCGTCACCGACTTGACCAGGCGCGGCAGCTCGAGCACGCCGAAGTCGGAGGCACGCTGCTTCACGGCCTTGACGAACAACTGCTGGCGCGCGAGCCGGTAGAGGTCCGAGTCGGTGTGCCGGTAGCGGACGTAGTCGAGCGCCTTCTGCCCGTTCAGCTTCTGGTAGCCGGGCTGCAGGTCGATCGCCGCGTAGCCGGTGCCCGGCGGGTTGTAGTAGCGCCGGTCGACGTCGATCCAGACGCCGCCCAGGTGGCTGACGACCTTCTTGAAGCCGCGGAAGTTGACCGTGACGAGGAAGTTGATGGGGAGCCCGGTCAGGTGCCGGACGGTCTCGATCGCGGCCGTCGAGCCGCACTCGGCGTAGGCGTTGTTGATCCGCGAGACGAACGTGCCGTTCCGGCAGCCGTGGATCTCGGCGATCAGGTCGCGCGGGAACGAGAGCATCGTCACGGTCTCGAGGTCCGGGTCGGCGCGGACGAGCATCAGCGTGTCGGAGTGGCCGGTTTCGCCCGCCTCGACACCGGCGCGCTTGTCGTAGCCGAGCACGAGCGCGGTCGTCGGCTCGCCGGGGATGACCGCGTCGAGCTCCTGCTGCGCGACCTTGACGTCGTACGAGCGCGCCTCGAGCGCCTGGGCGATGTCGCGCTCGACGTAGAGGTACGTGCCGCCCGCGATCCCGCCCGCGAGCATCAGCAGCGCAACGAGCGTCCAGCCGACGATCCGGGCGATCAGCGCTCCCAGCCGCCGCGGCTCCGGATCGGGTTGGCGGTAGCGGCGCATCGGCGCGCCGATCTCGGGCGGGTAGACGGCGCGGCCGTTGCCGTTCAGCTCGGCGGCGCGTCCGATTCCTCTCTTCAGGGTCGTCTTCATGCGCGGAAAGCACGAGAACGCCTGGCCGGCGTCCTCCAGGTCAGGATAGCGCCGGCTCCGGCTCGGGCGTGTAGGAGAGGTTCGGCGCCAGCCAGCGCTCGACCTCCTCGAGCGGGATGCCTTTTCTCACGGCGTAGTCCTCGGCCTGGTCGCGCGCGATCCGCCCGACGCTGAAGTAACGCGCCTGCGGGTGGCCGAAGTAGACGCCCGAGACCGCCGCCGCAGGGAGCATCGCGAAGCTCTCGGTCAGCTCGAGGCCGACCTCCTCGGCCCGCAGGAGCTCGAAGAGTGTCCGCTTCTCGGTGTGGTCGGGGCAGGCCGGGTAGCCGAACGCGGGCCGGATCCCGCGGTAGCGCTCCTGGACCAGGTCCTCGCTCGAGAGCGCCTCGCCGGTCTCGTACCACTCGCGCCGGGCGACCTCGTGGAGGTACTCGGCGAACGCCTCGGCGAACCGGTCGGCGAGCGCCTTGACCATGATCGCGTGGTAGTCGTCGAGCTCTGCCTCGTAGCGGCGGGCGAGCTCGTCGGCGCCGTGGATCGCCACGGCGAACGCACCGAGGTGGTCGCCGCTCTCGGCGACATAGTCGGCGAGCGAGCGGTTGGGGCGGCTGTCGCCGTACGCCGTCTGCTGGCGCAGGAAGCGGAAGCGCGTCCCCTCCTCGAGCACGACGTCGTCGCCGTCGCGGCGCGCGGGCCAGAAGCCGTAGACGCCGCGGGCTTGAAACAGGCCGTTGCTCGTGATCGTCTCGAGCAGCGCGAGCGCGTCGTCGTACAGCTCGCGCGCGGCAGGCTGCTCGAGGATCGCGGGGAACTTGCCCTTGAGCTCCCACGCGTGGAAGAAGAACTGCCAGTCGACGTAGCGCGCGATCGTCTCCAGGTCGGGCTCCACGACGCGGCGGCCGGTGAAGGCCGGCGTCGAGAGGTCGTCGAACGCGAGCGCTTGGGCGTTCGCGCGCGCGGCCGCGAGCGGGAGCAGCGGCTTGCGCTCCTTCTCGGCGTGCTGCTCGCGCAGCCGTTCCTGCAGCTCGCGGTTGTCGCGGTCGAGCCGGCCGCGGCGCTCCGGGTCGAGCAGGTCCGACATCACGCCGACGACGCGTGAGGCGTCGAGCACGTGCACGACCTCGTGTTCGTACTCCGGGGCGATCCGGACCGCCGTGTGCTGCTTCGACGTCGTCGCGCCGCCGATCAGCAAGGGAAGGTCGAGCTCGCGCCGGCGCATCTCGCGCGCGACGTTGACCATCTCGTCGAGCGAGGGCGTGATCAGCCCAGAGAGCCCGACGACGTCGGCGCCGAGCTCGGCCGCGGTGTCGAGGATCTTGTCGGCCGGGACCATGACGCCGAGGTCGACCACGTCGTAGTTGTTGCAGCCGAGCACGACGCCGACGATGTTCTTGCCGATGTCGTGGACGTCGCCCTTGACCGTCGCGAGCACCGCTCGTCCCTGCGCGCGGCCGTTCCCGCCCTGCTGCTCGAGCTCCATGTACGGCTCGAGGTAAGCGACGGCGCGCTTCATCGCGCGTGCGCTCTTCACGACCTGCGGGAGGAACATCCGTCCCGAGCCGAAGAGGTCGCCGACGACCTGCATCCCCTGCATCAGCGGCCCCTCGATCACCTCGATCGGCCGGCTGAACCGGCGGCGTGCCTCCTCCGTGTCCTCCTCGATGAAGTCGACGATGCCGTGGACGAGCGCGTATTCGAGCCGCTGCTCGACCGGGGCTTCGCGCCAGGAGAGGTCGCGCTCGCGGCGGGTTCCCTCGCCCCTGTGCCGGTCGGCCAGCTCGACCAGCCGCTCGGTCGCGTCGGGCCGCCGGTTGAAGATCACGTCTTCGACGTGCTCGAGCAGCTCGGGGCCGATGTCCTCGTAGATCGCGAGCTGGCCCGCGTTGACGATCCCCATGTCCAGGCCCGCGGCGATCGCGTGCTTGAGGAACGCGGCGTGCATCGCCTCGCGGACGACGTCGTTGCCGCGGAAGCTGAAGCTGAGGTTCGAGATTCCACCCGACGTGCGCGCGCCCGGGCAGCGCTCCTTGATCAGCGGCAGCGCCTTGATGAAGGCCTTCGCGTACTCGTCGTGCTCCTCGATCCCGGTCGCGACGGCGAGCACGTTCGGGTCGAAGATGATCTCGTCGGGCGCGTAGCCGGCCTTCTCCGTCAGCAGGTCGAAGGCGCGCCCGCAGATCGCGACCTTGCGCTCGACGGTGTCGGCCTGGCCCTGCTCGTCGAACGCCATCACGATCACGGCGGCGCCGTACCGGTGGATGCGGCGCGCCTGCTCGAGGAACGCCTCCTCTCCTTCCTTGAGCGAGATCGAGTTGACGACGCCCTTCCCCTGGACGCACTTGAGCCCGGCCTCCAGCACCTCCCAGCGGGAGCTGTCGACCATGATCGGGATGCGCGCGACCTCGGGCTCGGTCGCGATCAGGTTGAGGAAAGTCGTCATCGCCTGCACGCCGTCGAGCAGGTCGGCGTCCATGTTCACGTCGAGGAGGTTCGCGCCGCCGCGCACCTGCTCGAGCGCGACCTCGAGCGCGCCTGTCCAGTCGTCCGCCTCGACCATGCGGCGGAAGCGCGCGCTGCCGGTGACGTTCGTGCGCTCGCCGACAAGGACGAAACCGGTGTCCGGGCCGATCTCGAACGGCTCCATCCCGCTGAAGTGGGCGCCTGGTCGGCGACGGGGCAGTTCCCTTGCGGGACAGTCCCTGACCGCAGCCACGATCGCCCGCACGTGGTCGGGAGTCGTCCCGCAGCAGCCGCCGACCGCGTTGACGAGCCCGTCGGCGGCGAACTCGCCGAGGAACCGGCTCGTGTCGTGCGGCTGCTCGTCGTGCAGGCCCATCTCGTTCGGCAGGCCGGCGTTCGGGTGGCACGACACGTACGTGTCGGCGATCCGGGCGAGCCCCTCGACGAAGGGGCGCATCTCGGTCGCGCCGAGCGAGCAGTTGACCCCGACGAGCAGCGGCTCGGCGCTCTCGACCGCCGTCCAGAACGCCTCGACGGTCTGGCCCGAGAGGTTGCGGCCGCTGCGGTCGATCGCCGTGAAGGAGAGCCAGCGCGGCACGTCCGGCGCGACGTCGATCGCCGCCGCGATCGCGGCCTTCGCGTTCAGGGTGTCGAAGATCGTCTCGATCAAGAGCAGGTCGACGCCGCCCTCGACGAGGGCGCGGATCTGCTCGGCGTAGGTCTCGACGACCTGGTCGAACGTGTGCGAGCGGTAGGTCGGGTCGTCCACGCGCGGCGAGACCGAGAGCGAGACGTTCAGCGGGCCGATCGAGCCGGCGACCCAGGCCGGGCGGTCGAGCTCGTCGGCGGCCTGGCGCGCGAGGCGGGCGCCCTCGACGCTCATCTCGTAGGCGTGGGCCTCGAGCGCATAGTCCGCCTGCCCGATCGAAGTCGCCGTGAAGGTGTTCGTGGTTGCGATGTCGGCGCCGGCGGCGAAGTAGTCGCGGTGGATGCCGAGGACGAGCTCCGGCTTCGTCAGGTTGAGCAGGTCGGGGTCGCCGGCGACGTCGCGCGGATGGTCGCGGAAGCGCTCGCCGCGGTACGCCTCCTCGCCCTTCACCTCGCGCTGGATCAGCACGCCCCACGAGCCGTCGAGCACCGCGATGCGCTGCCCGAGCAGTTCCTTCAGCTGTTCGATTCGCTCGCTCATGAAAAACGCTCCCGGCCTAAAGAGGGTCGAGAGCGCGAGCTCCGGGCTCTTTAGGCGTTTGTTAACCCGGTCGCCAAGCTGCCGTCAAAGCTTTCCGGGGATCCAAGCGTAGCAGTGCTACGCGTGCCGCTCGCCCGCCGAAAGCCTAGCCCGGACCTCGCGGAGCTCGCCGCCGCTCGCGACCTCGAGCTGTGCCTGCGCGTGGAGCAGCCGCTGCTCGACGACCCAGCGGTCGGAGGTCGATTCGCCCGCGTCGATGCGTTCGAGCTCGGCTTGCGCCTCGTCGGCCATCTTCTGCGCCTCGTCCCGGTCGATCTCCGTGGCCTTGACGGCGTGGTCGACGAGCGCGATCGCCCGGTCGAACTGCACGGTGAAGAAGCCCGGGCCGGTCGCGAACTCGACGACCTCGTCCGAGCGGAGGTGCACCCGCGTCGACCCTGCCTTCAGCGTCGCGACGAGCGGCGCGTGCCGGGCGAGCACGCCGATCTCGCCGGCGGCTCCGGGGACGATCAGCATCTCGGCGTCGCCCTCGAAGGCCGCGCCCTCGGGCGTGACGACTGAGACGTCGAAGCGGCGACGAGCCGACACTTAGGCGGTGGCCCCGGCCGTCTCGCGCTCGCGCGCCTGCTTGCGGGCCTCGGCCGGGTCCTCCCCGCGCGCCTTCATCAGCGCCTCGTCGATCGTGCCGACCATGTAGAAGGCCTGCTCCGGGAGGTCGTCGTGCTTGCCCTCGATGATCTCCTGGAAGCCCTTGATCGTCTCCTCGACGCGGACGTAGACGCCCGGCTGGCCGGTGAACGCCTCGGCGACGTTCATCGGCTGCGAGAGGAAGCGCTCGACCTTTCTCGCCCTCTGCACCACTAGCTTGTCCTCGTCCGAGAGCTCGTCCATCCCCAGGATCGCGATGATGTCCTGGAGGTCCTTGTAGCGCTGGAGGATCTCCTGTACGCGCGTCGCGGTGTCGTAGTGCTCGTCGCCGACGACGGTTCGGTCGAGGGCACGCGACGAGGAGTCGAGCGGGTCGATCGCCGGATAGATCCCCTTCTCCGAGATCGGCCGCGAGAGGACGATGAACGCGTCCAGGTGCGCGAACGTGTTTGCCGGCGCAGGGTCGGTGATGTCGTCCGCGGGGACGAAGATCGCCTGCACGGACGTGACCGAGCCCGTTCGGGTCGACGTGATCCGCTCCTGCAGCTGCCCCATCTCGGTCGCGAGCGTCGGCTGGTAGCCGACCGCGCTCGGCATCCGGCCGAGCAGCGCTGAGACCTCGGAGCCCGCCTGCACGAAGCGGAAGATGTTGTCGATGAAGAAGAGCACGTCGTTGCCCTGGTCGCGGAAGTACTCCGCCATCGTCAGCCCCGAGAGGCCGACCCGCAGGCGCGCGCCCGGCGGCTCGTTCATCTGCCCGTAGACGAGCGCGACCTTGTCGATCACGCCCGACTCGGTCATCTCGAGCCAGAGGTCGTTGCCCTCACGCGTGCGCTCGCCGATCCCGGCGAAGACCGAGACGCCGCCGTGCTGCATCGCGACGTTGTGGATCAGCTCCTGGATCAGCACGGTCTTGCCGAGACCGGCGCCGCCGAAGAGCCCGATCTTGCCGCCGCGCACGAACGGCGCGACGAGGTCGACCACCTTCATCCCGGTCTCGAAGATCTCCATCGTCGGCGAGAGCTCGCGGAACTCCGGCGGGTCGCGGTGGATCGGCCAGCGCTCGGCGCCATCCGCCAACTCGTCGCCCTGGTCGACCGGGTCGCCGATCACGTTCCAGAGCCGGCCGAGCGTCTGCTCGCCGACCGGGACGCTGATCGAGTCGCCCGTGTCGACGACGTCGATGCCGCGGGCGAGCCCGTCCGTCGAGTCCATCGCCACTGCCCGCACGCGGTCGTCGCCGAGGTGCTGCTGTACCTCCGCGATCAGCTCGCCGCCGCCGTCCGCGCGCTGAATCGAGACGGCGTTGTTGATTGCGGGCAGCGACTCGGGGAAGACGGCGTCGATCACGACGCCCTTGATCTCGACGATCTTCCCGGTCCGGGCGTTCTGGCCGTTCGACTTCTCGGGCATGAGCCTCCTCGAGCGCTGGAACCGAACTAGACGCGCCGGCGAGCGCGGAGCTCGCTCAGCGGCTCTTAGTTTATCGAGAGGAGGTTCAGCGGATGTTCGTTGTGAACGCCATCGAGCGCTTCGCGGCGACCTCGACGAACGAGATCTCCTGCTCGATCTCGCCGGCGGTCGGATAGACCCTCGGGATCACCTCGCCCGACCGGGCAACCGAGCGACCGTCGCGGGTCGCGTTCCCGCCGGAGAGGCCGACGAACGCGAACACGAGCGCGGCTGCAGCCGCCGGCGACGCCAGGCTGAGCGACTTCCACGCGGGCCGCGGCGCGCGGCGAACGACGACCGGGCGCTCCAGCCGCTCGAGGGGGGCATCGCGCAGCATCTGCGTGAACGCGACGACCTCGGACTCGAAACGACGGCAGTCCGCGCAGCCCAGCAGGTGGGCTGCACGACCGGCGCGCTCGAACGCGCTCGGCTGCTTGTCCACGCCGAGCGCGATCTGCCGGCGCATCCGCTCACAGCTCGCAGGTACGAGGTTCACAAGTGGTATGACGGCACGACGGCGGGAGAGTTAGAGCCCCTTTAGGGGGCGCTCACCTGGTCGGCAGGCAGCGGAAGGGGCTCGTCCGTCGTTGCGAGCGGCCGCAGCACCTCGGCGAAGTGGCACGCGCTCGGGTGACCGCCGCCGCGGTCGATCAGCGCTGGCTCCTCCTCCGCGCAGATCGGCTGCGCCTTCCAGCACCGCGTCCGGAACCTGCAGCCCGAGGGCGGGTTCGCCGGGCTCGGCACGTCCCCGGTGAGGACGATCCGCTGCCGCTTGCCGCGCTGGTTGGGCGACTCGATCGGGACGGCCGAGAGTAGGGCCTGCGTGTACGGGTGCGTCGGCCGCTCGTAGATCTGCTCGCGGGTGCCGACCTCCATGACCTTGCCCAGGTACATGACGGCGACGCGGTCGGAGATGTGCCGAACGATGGAGAGGTCGTGCGCGATGAAGAGGTAGGTGAGCCTGAACTCCCGCTGCAGCTCCTCGAGCAGGTTGACGACCTGCGCCTGGATCGAGACGTCGAGCGCCGAGACGGGCTCGTCGAGCACCATCATCTTCGGGTTCAGCGCGAGCGCGCGCGCGACGCCGATCCGCTGCCGCTGCCCGCCGGAGAACTCGTGCGGGAACCGATTCGCGTGCTCCGGGCTGAGGCCGACCGTGCGGAGCAGCTCGGACACGCGCAGTCGTCCTTGGCGGCCGCGGTAGAGGTTGTGGATCCGCAGCGGCTCGGAGACGATGTCCTGGACCGTCATCCGCGGGTTCAGGGACGCGTACGGGTCCTGGAAGACGATCTGGATCTCGCGCCGGACCGGACGCATCTTCGGGCGGGACAGCGGCGTGATGTCGCGACCCTCGAAGTAGATCGAGCCCGCGGTCGGCTCGGTCAGCTTGATGATCGTGCGCCCGAGCGTCGTCTTGCCGCACCCCGACTCGCCGACGACCCCGAGCGTCTCGCCCGCGCGGACGAAGAGGTCGACGCCGTCCACCGCCCTGACCGCGCCGGCGGTGCGCCTGAACAGCCCCGCCCTGATCGGGAAGTGCTTGACGAGCCCCTCGACGCGCAGCAGCACGTTCTCTTCGGTGGCCGGCGCGGCCACGGGAGCGTCCGTCGCCGTGTCGCTCACGTCGGCTCCTCCGCGCCGATCCCGACGACGTGCGCCTCGGCGAGCTCCTCGGCGTAGTGGCACGCGGAGCGGTGGTCCCCGCCCTCGCCGAACGGACGGAGCGGCGGGATCTCGGTCCGGCAGGGCGTGCGCCCCCGCGAGTGCACGCAGCGCGGGTGGAACGCGCAGCCGGGTGGGGGCGCGAGCATGCTCGGCGGCTGGCCGGGGATCGGCTCGAGGAAGTCGCGCTCGACGTCGACCCGCGCCAGGCTGTTCATCAGGCCGACCGTATAGGGGTGCCGCGGCGAGTTGAAGATCGTGTAGACGTCCCCGAGCTCGACGACGCGGCCCGCGTACATGACCACGACGCGATCGGCGAGCTCGGCGATCAGGCCGAGGTCGTGCGTGATCAGGATCGTCGCGGCGTGCGTCTCCTGCTGCGCCGTCTTCAGCACCTCGATGATCTGCGCCTGGATCGTCACGTCGAGCGCGGTCGTCGGCTCGTCCGCGATCAGCATCGAGGGCGAGTTCGCGATCGCCATCGCGATCATCGCGCGCTGGCGCATGCCGCCCGAGAACTCGTGCGGGTACTGCTGGACCCGCTGCTCCGCGTTCGGGACGCCGACGAGCTTGAGCAGCTCGACCGCGCGCGCGTTCGCGGCGTCGTCGTCGCCGTCCTTGCTGTGCGCCAGCACGGCCTCGGCGATCTGGAACCCGATCCGGAGCACCGGGTTCAGCGACGTCATCGGGTCCTGGAAGACCATCGCGATGTCGCCGCCGCGGACCTCGTTCATCTCCTTCGTCGACATCCGCAGCAGGTCATTGCCCTTGAAGAACGCCTCACCCGAGACGACCCGCCCAGGCGGCCGCGGGATCAGGCCGAGCATCGTCATCACGGACACGCTCTTGCCGGAGCCCGACTCGCCGATCACCCCGAGCACCTCGCCCGGGAACACGTCGTAGTTGACCCCCGTGACGGCGTAGACCACCCCGTCTTCGGTGTCGAACTCGACTGTCAGATCGCGGATCGAGAGAACCGGCTCAGGCACGCACTCTCCGCTGCGTCGGGTCGAGCGCGTCGCGCAGCCCGTCGCCGACGAAGTTGATCGCCAGCGCGATGATCACGATCACGAGCCCGGGGAACGTCACGAGCCACCACGACTCGAAGCCCTGGGTCTGCCCCTCGGCGATCAGCTTGCCGAGCGCCGGCGTCGGCGGCTGGATCCCGAAGCCGAGGAACGACAGCGCCGCCTCGACCAGGATCGCAATCGCGATGATCAGCGTCATCGCGACGATGATCGGACCGAGGGCGTTCGGGAGCAGGTGCCGCACGATGATCCGCGAGTCCCGGGCCCCGGCTGCCCGGGCCGCCTCGACGAACTCCTTCTCACGCAGGGAGAGGAAGACGCCGCGCACGATTCGCGCCAGGCCCGTCCAGAACAGGAAAGCGAGGATGACGCCGACCCGCATGGGGTCGCCCTGGCCGATGTAGACCGACGCGGTCAGGAGCACCGCGAGCGTCGGCAGCGTCAGCACCAGGTCGGTGAACCGCATCAGCAGGTTGTCGGCCGCACCGCCGAAGTAGCCGGCGGTCGCGCCGATCGCCGTGCCGATTGCAGTCGTCAGCCCCGCGACGAGGAGCGCGACCCAGAGCGACGTGCGGATCCCGTAGATGACCCGGCTCAGGTAGTCGCGGCCGAGCAGGTCGGTGCCGAACCAGTGGTGGCCCTCTCTCGTCGGCGGCTGCGCGATGTTCAGCAGGTCGAGCTCGTCGTACCGGTAGGGCGCGACGCGGTCGGCGAAGATCGAGATCAGCGCGATCACGACCAGGACGATCAGGCTGCCGACCGCAAGGCGGTGCCGGAAGAACCTCTTGCGGACGTAGTACCACTGACCCCGCCCCTTCATGGAGACGCCGCTCTCGTGTGCGAGCGCCTCGTCCGGGACGACGGCGCGCGGCAGCTCGTCGCCGCCGGGTCCCTCGATCGAGACCTCCTTCGTGCCCTCCTGCGTCCGGATCAGGTCAGTCATGCCGGATGCGCGGATCCAGGAAGCCGTAGGTGATGTCCGCGAGCAGGTTGAAGAAGATGATCGCCGCCGAGACGACCATCAACCACGCCATCACCGGATACGGGTCGCCGGCGTTGAGCGCGGTGATGAAGTAGAGGCCCATCCCGTCGAGCCCGAAGACCGTCTCGGTGACGACGACGCCGCCGATCAGCGCGCCGAAGTTGAGCGCGATCACCGTCGTCAGCGGGATCAAGGCGTTGCGGAACGCGTGCTTCATGATCACCTTGCGTTCGACCAGGCCCTTCGCCCGTGCCGTCCGCACGTAGTCGGAGTTGATCACCTCGAGCATCGCGCCGCGCATGTAGCGCGAGTAGGTGGCGACGCTGGCGACGCAGAGCACGATCACCGGGAGCGCGAGGTGCTGGGCCCGGTCGAGGGCGAAGTTGATCCCGCTCCCGGGGTCGACCCCGCTCAGGTTCGCGGTGTAGAAGATCCGCAGGTCGAACCAGAGGTAGATGTTCACGAACAGCACCTGCAGCATCAGCGCCAGCCAGAACACAGGCGTCGCGAGGCCGAGGAAGCTGAAGGTCGTCGCCGTGTAGTCGAAGACGCTGTACTGGCGTAAGGCCGAATAGACCCCGATCCCGATCGCCAGGAAGATCGCGATGATCTCGGCGGCGAAGACGAGCTGGAGCGTGTGCCCCATCACGCGCTGGAGGTCGGGCCAGATCTGCCGGTCTCCGACGATCGTCGTCCCGAACTTGGCCGTGACCGCGTCCCGCAACCAGTAGCCGTAGCGGATGGGGATCGGGTCGTCGAGATGCTTCCGCTCGGTGATGTTCTGGATCGTGGACTGCGACGCGCCGGGCGCCATCTTCAGAAACGCGAGCGGGTCGCCCGAGACCGACACGAACGTGAAGATCAGGAAGCTCGCGACCAGAAGCACGACGGTGCTGTAAAGCAAACGACGGATGATGAAAGTCACCACGGCCGCTACCTCCGAATCGTAGTGCGGATCGGTTCGATCTGCGAGGGAGAATAGAGGCCCCGCCGTCGCGGCGGGGCCTCCATTCGGCGCGGCAGGACGAATCGACCCGCCGCTGGAACCATCGTTACTGCGTCCTCCAGAGCTCGCTGTTCCAAGTCGAGCCCTGCTGGGTCGGGTTGAGCAGTAGACCGCTGACCTTGCGGTTATTGATCAGGAACCCGGGGCGGACGTACATCGGGATCGACGGCACGTCCTCGGCCATCGCCCGCTCCGCCCTGTGGAGCAGAGCACGACGCGCTGCGTTGTTCGGCGTCACCTGCGCCTGCTGGAGCGCGCGGGAGACGGTCCGGTTGCAGTACGTCATGTAGTTCTGGTCACCACCGCAGCCGTAGAGGCCGAACGAGGTGATCGAGCTCGTCGGACCGCCGAGCCACGTGAACATGGAGATGTCCCAGTCACGCCCCGGCAGGACCTGCGTGAGCGCGTTCGCGGCGAACCGCGGCAGCAACTCGATCCCGACAGCCTTGAGCTGGCTCTGCGCGATCTCGAAGGTGAGGGCGCGGAGCTGGTTGCCCGCCGTCGTGTTGAAGCGGAACGACAGGCGGCCGACGCCCGGGCACGTCCAGATCGCGCTGTTGTTGCGCGACGGAGCACTCGGACCACCGGTGCAGCGGTTCGCGCGCAGCTTGGAGATCACCGCACGCTGGTTGAACGCCCACCGGCTGAAGAACGGCCGGTAGTTCGCCTCGAACGGCTTCCAGATCAGGCTCTGGAGCACCGGCAGCTGCCGGGCCGACGCGACGAGGCCGGAGTTGACGTACAGCGCGTTGCGCACGTCAGACCGGTTGATGCCCTGGATGATCGCCTGGCGCACGTACTTCCGCTTCAGCGCCGCATGACCCTGTGCGCCGAACTGGAAGTCCATGTGCTCGAAGAAGTACCCCGGGCCAGACTGCACGCGGTACTGGTTGTTCCGCCGGATCTCCACGATCTGGAGCTGCGGCTGCGGCTCCGTCACCTGGATCTCGTCCGAGCGCAGCGACTGGAACAGCGACGCCGTGTTCGGGATGTAGCGGAACACGAGGCGGTCGAGCCGGGCCTGCGGGCCGGCGCGGAACGCCGTGTTCTTTGCGAGCACGAGCTGCGTGCCCTTCTGCCAGCTCACGAAGCGGTACGGGCCGCTGGAGACGTCGAGGCTGTTCTGGTACAGCGTGTTGACGTTGGCACCAGCGAGCTTGTGGGCCGGGTAGAGGTTGCCCGAGACGAGTGCCTCCCACGCGGCCCACGGCCGGCGGAAGATGACCGTCACGGTCTTGCCACTGACCTGGACCGTCCGGATGTCCTCCCAACCCTCACGGGAGGTGATGTCCCACCGGCGGTCCATGATCGCCTGGTAGGTCGCGCGGAAGTCCGCACCGGTGACCTGGCGGCCGTCGCTCCAGCGAGCGGTCGGCTTGATCGTGAAGCGGATGGTCAGCGGGTTGTTCCGGAGGATCCTCGGCTTGCCCGCGAAGAGCTGCGGGACGAACACGGCACGGCCGTTGTAGCGCTGGCCGCTCGCCAGGACGAGGTTCGTGACGAGACTCGTCGTGTAGGCGTTGCCGGGTGTAATCAGGTTGTTCAAGGTGGCCGGCTCCTGGTCATGGCCGATCACCACCGTTCCTGCCGTCGCACGCTCCGACGTTGCAAACGCCGCAGGCCCGACGAACAGGCTTGTCACCAGAGCCGCCCCGGCGACAAGCAAGATCGTACGTCTACGCATGTATCCCTCCTGTAGATGCTTCCTGCGGGAACTTCGCCACGGCCATGGGTCAAAACGCCCCATGGCGCCATGGTGGAGTGCAGGCGGTGAGTACGACGCTCGCACACGTCGTTTGTTAGTCGCCGACGATAAAAACTCAGCGCTCGCGGCGGACGAGCAGGAGGCCGAGCGGGAGGAAGGCGGCGGCGGCAAAGTACGGCGCGAGCGCCCAGCGGTTGCGCCGCTGCTCGGCCCCGGAGGTCGGCCCCTGCCCGAGGCGCTCGCGGCTCGCCTGCACGGCGGCTCCGAGCTCGCTCTCGGAGTAGACCGCCCCCTCGGTCGGCTCGGCGAGGCGCTCGAGCGCCGCCCGGGCGCTCGGGTCGGCCCGGTAGTCCGGCTCGGGCGCGCCGCCCGAGAAGACCCGCTCGCCGGGAGCCCAGAACTGCACGAAGACCGTCTCGACGGGCGGGGCACGCCGCAGGCTCGTCGCCACCACCGTCTCGTCCAGCGGACGCGTCTCGCCGTCGGTGAGCACCACGATCAGCCGGTGCTCCGCCGAGGGCGAGAAGAACCGGCGCCGAGGGATCACCTTCAGCGCCTCCAGCGAGGTCGCGTTGAGCGAGAGCACGCCCTGCGGCGGCGGCCGCTCGATCCCGATCGCCCCGCGCAGGGTCGCCGCGAACGTGTCCTCGCTCGGGCTCGGGAAGAGGTGCGGCAGCACACGGTCGGTCAGCGTCGCGACGCCGACCTTGACGTCCGGGAGCTGCTCTCGGAGCGCGACAGCCGCGGCCTTGGCCCGGTCGATCCGCGCGGCCGAGCCCTCCTCGCGGCGGGCGAGCATCGAGCGGGAGACGTCGAGGACGACGTACGCCTCCGCGTCGGAGCGGACGTCGTGCCTCGTCGTGTACTCGACGATCGGCTGCGCCGCCGCGAGCCCGACGAGCGCGGTCGCGCCCACCGTGGCGGCCGCCGGGGCCCGACTCCGCCGCCGCGGCTCGAGCCCGAGCTCGCGCCGCACGTCGGCGGCGCGGCGGGCAGACCTCCGCGTCGCGAGCAGCGGCAGCATGCCCGCGAGCACGATCAGCGCCGCCAGCGGCGTGAGCAGGTCGACGCTCATCAGTAGCCGCTGCCGGGGTCCTTCGTCCCGGCGCCGGCCGCCCCCTCGCCGCCGGGGGTGGGCCGCTCGCCGCCGCCGCCTTGCGCGCTCTCGCGGTCGCGCCGGAGCGCGAACTCCAGGTTCGTCTTCGCCTCGTCGTTCCCGGGGTCGAGGAGCACGGCGCCGCGATACCGGGCGACCGCCTCCCGCAGCAGCGGCGTCGGATCCGTGACGTTCGCGAGCGCGGACGCGAAGCTGAGCACGCCGACCAGGCTGAGGGCACGCGACGCGCGCGTCGCGTCGGCGTCGGTCGCAGCCACGGCGGCGAGCCGCGCCCGCGCCTCGTTGCGCCGAAGAACGAGCTCCGGGTCCGACACCATCGGCTCGTCGATGCCGGCGATGCGCAGCGCCTGGAGCGCGCGGCGGAAGTCGACGTCGTCGTCGACCCCCAGCAGCGCCTCGGCCGGCGCGAACGGGACGGACTGTTCAGGCTCCCAGAGCGCCCGGTCGTTGGGCGTGACGCGGTAGCGCACGTCCCCCGCCTCGAACGCGTCGGGCCAACGGGCGACGTCGCGGGCGAGCAGCAGCAGCCCGGCGGCGAGCGCGAAGCTCACGAGGGCCGCGACGGCGAGCCTCGGCCGCGTCACGCGGTCTTCCCTCTGAGCGCGAGCCGCGTGCCGAGCCGTTCGTGCGCCGCGAGCGCAGCGAAGAGGCAGAGGCCGAGCGCGAGCAGCAGCAGCGGCAACGCCGTGAAGTAGTCGTTGCGGGCGGGCTTGATCGTCTCGCCGCCGAGACGGCCCGGCTCGACGAACGCCTCCGGTCCCAGCAGCCGACCGAACAGAAGCCGCCCGTCGCTGAGCGCGCCGATCGGCACGAGGCGGACGTCGACGGAGTCCGCGCGCAGCGCCTCGACCGTGCGCGTGAGCGACGCGATGTCGTCGGGCGCAGTCTGGAGGTCGCTGACCAGGACGATCGAGCCGTTCGCGACCCGCTCGCGCTCGAGCATCGTGCCGGCGAGCTCGAGCGCCTCCGAGATCCGCGTGCCGGCCCTGAACGTCTGCGTCCAGGGCGTCGGGGTCGACCCCTGCCGCGGGGGCACGAGCACCTGCAGGATCGGCTCCAGCTCCTTCGCGGGCGTGCCGGGAGGCAGGAGCTCGTACGGAACGTCGGAGAAGACGACGAGGCCGATCGGCGCGTTGGCGGCGACGACCGAGCGAAGCGCGCGACTGACGTCGTCGTAGTTCGACTCCGCGATGCTGAGCGAGAGGTCGATCACGACGACTGCGGTCGACCCGCTCGGGACGATCGTGCGCCTCTCGCTCTCCAGGCTGCGCGCCTCGAGCACTGCGGCTGCGAGGGCGACGACCGCTGCGGTCGCGAGGCCGAGCCGGACCGCGCGCGTCCTGCGCCCGATGCGGCGGAGCTCGCCCGAGTCGTTCGTGTCGACGGCGAGCCTACGGCGCCGCATCGTCGTTCCTCTCGTCGAGCAGCGTCCTCACGCGGGCGGCGACCATGCGCGCCTCGTCGACCGGCGGAGGTGTGGGCGCCCAGGCCAGCGTGCTCGCCTCGTCCGCGAGCCCGGCGTCATGGGCTTCGAGCTCCTTGGCGAGCCGCTCGAGCGCCTGGCGTCGCTCGTCGGCGCGGTCGCTCGGCAGGCCGTTCTCGAGCAGCGCGAGCGCGCGCTCGAGCGGGGTCAGATCCGGCTCGGGCGGACGCAGCGGCTCCGGTTCCTCGACACGGCGCCTCGGCAGGGCCAGGTACGCAAGCACGAGCCCGCCGAGCGCGAGCAGGCCGGCACCCGCGAGCAGGACGCCGAGCATGAGCGACGGCGACAGGCTGTAGGACGGCTCCGGCAGCGAGAGGACGTCGGCCCGCCAGGGTCGCGAGAGCTCGTCGCCGCGCGTGAAGTCGTCGCTGACGATCCGCGAGTTGACGAGCAGGACCGGCCACCGCACCTCCTGGCTCTTCGTCTCGCCCGCGCGCGTCGTGTACGTCACCTGCGCCGGGCCGAACTCGCGCGGCGCGGACTGGCGGCCCGGCGCGCAGGGCGCAGTCAGGCAGCGCAGCACGTACTGCGTCGCCGCGTAGTGCGTCTCGCCGTCGTCGCGGACGACCCGGGTCGGCGGGCCGACGGGGTTCCAGGGCTCGAAGTCGGCCGCCACCCGCAGCGAGGCCGGATCGATCCGCGCCTTGTCGAGCACGACCTCGATCCGTGCGGTGACGGTGTCGCCGAAGAGCACGACGCGGGGGTCGAGGACGAGCCTGGTCTGGATCCCGCTCGCGCCGAGGCTCGGCTCACTCGCCTGGTCGTCCCGCAGGAGCAGAAACGCCGCGAGCGCCGCCGCCAAGAGCGCCAGGCCGACCAGCGCCGCGACGAGGTGCCGGCGGTCCGGTCTCACGCGATCCGCCTCATTCGGCGCGCCTCGGACCAGGCAAGGAACGAGCGCAGCACCTCGACCGGGTCGCTCGACGAGACGAGCACCGGGTCGAAGCCGAAGTCGTGGAAGCCGTCGAAGAGCCGTTCGAGCCGCTCCTCGTTGTCGGCGCGCCGGGCCACCGCCTCCCGCTCCGTGAGGAACGCCTCGGAGTACCTGCCGGTCCTCGGCTCCCGGAGCGGAACCGCGATCCCGTCCACGCGCGGGAAGCTCTGCTCCCAGGTCGGGTCCTGCACGACGACCGGGACGACGTCCCAGTGCCGCTCGAGGGCGGGCTCCCACGCCGAGGACTCGGGGGGCGGGACGAAGTCGGAGAGGACGAAGACGAACGTGCCGGAGGGGACCGAGAGGCGATGCTGCGCGAGCTCGGCGAGCGCCTCCTCGATCGCGTTCTCCGGAGCGTCGAACGCGCTCGACTCGAGCCGCTCGACCATGCGCACGCGGAGCCTGCGGCCGCCGCGCGGCGGCTCCCAGTAGGCCGTGCCCTCCGCGTGGTCGAGGTACCCGACGAACCCGCCGGCGAGGACGGCGCTGCCGAGGATCAGGTCGGCGGCCACGCGCACGGCGCCCGCCTTGTCGAGCCACGGAAGCGGCGGTCGGTAGAACGAGAGCTCGGGTCTGCGGTCGCAGATGATCACGACCCGCGGCGCCTCCTCCGCGTACCGCTCGCGGACGATGAACTCGTCGCTCTGCAGCACCGCCGAGCGGCGCGCCGACGCCGCCCAGTCGATCGCGTGCACGTCGTCGCCGACTCGGTAGGGCCGCGAGCCGACGACGTCGGAGCCGCGCCCGCGGCGGAAGCTGCGCATCGTCCCGAACGAGAGGCCGATCAGCCGCCCCTGCGGGATCAGCGGGAAGGTCATGCCCGCCCGCGGCTACCGAGCGGCCCGGGGCGGCGGAAGAGCGGGTCGTCGTCCGAGCCGGGGCTGGGCGCGCGCTCGAAGCACCGGCGCCGCACCTCCTCGACGGCTTGCCCGCGCGCGCCGACGCGGAAGCCGGGCGCGAAGACGAGCCGGTGGAAGACCACCGGGATGAACAGCCGCTCGACGTCCTGCGGGATCACGTAGTTGCGCCCGTGCAGGAGCGCCCAGGCGCGCGCGGCGCGCTCGAGCGCGAGGCTGCCGCGCACCGAGGCGCCCATCGCGACGAAGTCGATCTCGCGCGTCCCGCGCACGAGCTCGACGATCCAGCGGCGGAGAACCTCGTCGACGTACACCTCGCGAGCGGCGGCGCGCAGCTCGAGGATCTCCTCCAGCGTCACCGCCGGCTGGAGGCGGTCGGTCGGGCCGGAGTAGCGCTGGTCGTCGAGGATCAGGAGCTCGTCGTCAGCGGACGGGTAGCCGAGCCCGGTCTTGATGAAGAAGCGGTCGAGCTGCGCTTCCGGGAGCGGGAACGTGCCCTCGTACTCGATCGGGTTCTCCGTCGCGATCAAGAGGAACGGATCGGGCAGCCGCCGGGTGACGCCTTCCGCCGTGACCTGCTGCTCCGCCATCGCCTCGAGCAGCGCGGACTGCGTCTTCGGCATCGCGCGGTTGACCTCGTCGACGAGGACGACGTTCGCGAAGATCGGGCCTGGCCGGAACTCGAAGTCGCGCGTCTTCTGGTCGAAGATCGCGAGACCGGTGACGTCGGTCGGCTGGAGGTCGGGTGTGCACTGGATGCGCTTCGCGGTCGCCCCGCGAATCGACCCGGCGATCGAGCGCGCGAGCACGGTCTTGCCCGTGCCCGGCATGTCCTCGAGCAGGACGTGCCCGCCGCACGCGAGCGCGGCGACGACGAGCGTGATCTCCTCGGTCTTGCCGTGGATGACCGTCTCGATGTTCGCGATGAAGCGCCCGGCCGTGTACGAGGCTCGGTTCAGCGTTGTCTGGTCGTCCAGCGGCGCGGCACGCGTTTCCATGCAGCCTCGATTCTGCCTCGGGGGTCCTCGGATGTGACGGCCGCGAGCGCGTCCGGTTAGGCGGTCAAGGCGTCTGCGCCTGCCACGACCTCGAGGATCTCCTGCGTGATCTCGGCCTGACGGGCGCGGTTCATCTGCAGCGTGAGTGTGTCGATCAGCTCGCCGGCGTTCTTGGACGCGTTCCGCATCGCGGTCATCCGCGCGCCCTGCTCGGAGGCCGCCGACTCGAGCAGCGCGCGGTAGATCTCCGTCTCGAGGTAGACGGGCAGGAGCCGCGCGAGGATCTCCTCCGGCTCGGGCTCGTAGATGAAGTCGCCGCGCTCGGCGTCCTGACGCCGCTCTTCGTCGTCCGTCTCGAGCAGGTGCTCGGGGATCGGCAGCACCTCCTGCTCGGTCACGCGCTGGACGAGCGGCGACTCGAAGTGGTTGTAGATCACGACGACACGGTCGACCTCGCCCGCGACGAACAGCTCGGCGAGCTTGTGCGCGATCGCCTGCGCGTCGCTGTAGTCGGGGCGGTCGCTGAAGCCCGTCCAGTCGGCCGCAAGCTCGTAGCCACGGAAGCGCAGCGTCGAGCGGCCCTTGCGGCCCGACGCGAGCCAGCCGACCGTCTGCCCCTCGGCTTCGAGCTCACGCGAGAGCGCGACCGCGCGCCGGACGATCTGCGCGTTGAAGCCGCCGGCCAGGCCGCGGTCGCCCGTGATCGCGAGGATGCCCGTGGTCTGCGGCTCGCGCCGCTGGAGCAGCGGGAGTCGCTGCGTCGACACGGACGCGCGAGCGACGCCGCCCATCAGCTCGAGCATCCGGTCGGCGTATGGGCGCATCGCCTCGATCCGCGCCTGCGCGCGGCGCAGCCGGGCGGAGGCGACGAGCTCCATCGCCTTCGTGATCTTGCGCGTGTTCCGGACGGACTTGACGCGGCGCTTGAGGTCCTGGACTGAAGCCATGCCTCAGACGTTGAACCCACGCTTGAACTTCTCGAGCTCCTCCTCGATGCGCGATCCCAGCTCGTCGGGGAGCTCCCTGCCCTCGCGGAGCTCCTTGTAGATCGAGTCCTCCGTCCGCAGATGCTCGCGCAGCTCGTCCTGAAAGCGCGGCACGTGCTCGGTCGGGATCTCGTCGAGGTAGCCGCGCGTGCCGGCGAAGATCGCGACGACCTGCTCCTCGACCGGCCACGGTGCGTACTGCTGCTGGTTGAGCGTCGAGACCATCTTCTCGCCCCTGTTCAGCGTGCTCCGCGTCGCCTCGTCGAGCTCGGAGCCGAACTGCGCGAACGCCTCGAGCTCGCGGTACTGGGAGAGGTCGAGGCGCAGGCGCCCGGCGACCGCCTTCATCGCCTTCGTCTGCGCGTTGCCCCCGACGCGTGACACCGAGATGCCGACGTTGATCGCCGGGCGGACGCCGGAATAGAAGAGGTCGGACTCGAGGAAGATCTGCCCGTCGGTGATCGAGATCACGTTGGTCGGGATGTAGGCCGACACGTCGCCCGCCTGCGTCTCGATGATCGGGATCCCCGTCAGCGAGCCGGCGCCGAGCTCGTCGTTCAGCTTGCAGGAGCGCTCGAGCAGGCGCGAGTGGAGGTAGAAGACGTCGCCCGGAAACGCCTCGCGGCCGGGCGGCCGCCGCAGCAGCAGCGAGAGCTGCCGGTACGCGTCCGCGTGCTTCGAGAGGTCGTCGTAGAAGCAGACGGCGTGCTTGCCGTCGAACATGAAGTACTCGCCCATCGCCGTGCCGGAGTACGGCGCCATCCATTTGATCGGCGCGGCCTCGCTCGCACCGGCCGCGACGACGATCGTGTACTCCATCGCACCTTCCTCGCGCAACCGCTCGACGACCTGCGCGACCGTGGACGACTTCTGCCCGATCGCGACGTAGATGCAGATCAGGTCGCCGCCGCGCTGATTCAGGATCGTGTCGACGATCAGCGCCGTCTTGCCGGTGCCGCGGTCGCCGATGATCAGCTCGCGCTGGCCGCGCCCGATCGGGATCATCGAGTCGATCGCCTTGATCCCGGTCTGCACGGGCTCCTTGACCGGCTGGCGGTCGACGACACCCGGCGCCTTGAACTCGAGCGGGCGGCGCTCGGCGGTCTCGATCGGCCCGCCGCCGTCGAGCGGGGCGCCGAGCGGGTCGACGACACGGCCGAGGAGCGCCTCCCCGACCGGCACCGACGCGACCTGCCCGGTGCGGCGCACCGGCTCGCCCTCCTTGATCTGCTCCCACTCGCCGACGAGCGCCGCGCCGACGTTGTCCTCTTCGAGGTTGAACGCGAAGCCGGTGACGCCGTGCTCGAAGTCGAGCATCTCGAGCGCGACGCAGTTCTCCAGGCCGTGGACGCGCGCGATCCCGTCGCCGACCTGGAGCACGGTCCCGACCTCGGAGAGATCGGTCTGGACGTCGTACTGCTCGATTCTCTGTTTGAGAATCGAGGTGATCTCTTCGGGTCTGAGTTTCACGTGGTCTCCTAGCTCCGCTTGATCTCTTGACGTAGTCGTTCGAACCGTCCGCGCACGCTGGCGTCGACGCGCATCGAGCCGGCCTGGAGGACGAAGCCGCCGATCAGGGCCGGGTCGACCCGGCGCGTCGCCTCGATCTGCCGCCCCGTCTGTTGCTCGATCTGGGCGAGGATCTCCTTCGCCTCGTCGTCTTTGAGCTCGTACGCGGTCGTGAGCACGACCTCGAGGCGCCGCTCCTCGGCCGCGACGAGTGCGTCGAGCTCGCGCAGGATCTCCTCGATCTGCGTCGCCCGCCCCTTCTCCACGAGCACGAGCAGGAAGTTGCGCACGAGCTCCTCGCCGCCGGCGAGCAGCTCGCCGAGCGCGGCCTGCTTGGAGCGCTGGTCGATCTCCGGGTTCTCGAGCAGCGCGCGCAGCTCGGGCACCTCGCGGGCCGACTCGACGAAGTCGGTGAACTCCTCGTGGGCCTCGCTCAGCCGCCCCTTCTCCTTGGCGGCTGCGAAGAGGGCGCGCGCGTAGGTGCGGTGGGCGACGGCCACGCTAAACGGGTTCCTTTTCCAGCTTCGAGAAGTCGAGGTCCTTGATCGCGTCGTCGATCAGCTTGCGCTGCGCCTGCGGATCGAGCGCGCCCGCCGTGACCTTCTCGGCCGCGATCAGCGCCAGGTCGGCGACCTCGCGCCTGATCTCGCCGAGCGCGCGCTGCGTCTCGGCCTCGATCTGGCGGCGCGTCTCCTCCATCCGCCGCTGCCGGTCCTCCTCGACCTCGTGCCGCGCGCGTTCGCGCTGCGCCTCGCCCACGCGCCGCGCCTCGGCGAGGATCTCCTCGGCCTGGCCGCGCGCCTCGCCCATCAGGGCTCGGTGCTCCTCGAGCAAGCGCCGCGCCTCGTCGCGTGCGTTGTCGGCCTCCTGGAGCGACTGCCTGATGCGCTCGCGGCGCTGGTCGATCAGCTGCTGGATCGGCCCGAACGCGTACTTGCGCAGGACGAAGAACGTGATCGCGAAGCAGATCAGCGTCCAGATCATCAAGCCCGGGACGAGCTTGATCAGCGGGTTGTCGCTCGACTCCTCCGCGGCCTCGGCCGCGAGCGGCAGCAGCGTCCCGAGCATCGCTAGACGAGGACGAACGCGAGCAGGCCGCCGATCAGCCCGTAGAAGACGACGGCCTCGGTGAGCGCGAAGCCCAGCCACATGATCCCCTGCAGCTCGCCGCGCAGCTCGGGCTGCCGGGCGACCGACTGGATCATCGAGCCGAAGATCACGCCGATGCCGATGCCGGCGCCGACCGAGCCGAGCCCGATGCCGAGCGCGAGCGCGATCGCCTTCCCCTGATCGACGACGTCGCCCGTTGTCTCGAAGAGAACGAGTTCCATAGGTCTCCTTTAGTGCTCGGGCTCGATGGCCGAGCCGATGTAGATGGCGGACAGAGCGGCGAAGATGAACGCCTGGATCGAGACGACGATGCCGACCTCGAAGAGATAGAACGCCGTGCCGAAGAGGATCGAGATCGGGAAGACCCAGAACGAGGTCAGGAAGATCAGCCCGATGAAGGTCAGGATCAGCATGTGTCCGGCGAGCATGTTCGCGAACAGTCGGACGGAGAGCGAGACGAGGCGCATGAACTGGCCGAGGATCTCGAGCGGGATGATCATCGGGTAGAGGCCCTTGGGCACGTCGGGGATCCAGCTCTTGAAGTAGCCGGCGGTCCCGTTGGCCCGCACGCCCTCGAAGTGCGTGAACACGAAGGTCATCAGCGCGAGCGCGAGCGTCACCGAGAGGGACGATGTCGCCGCGTAGATCCCGAGCGTCGGGACTTCGACGCCGGCGATCGTCATGCGCTCGTCCGTGAGCGGCAGCGGGATGAAGCCGAGCAAGTTCACGACCCAGATGAAGAGGAAGAGCGAGGCGACGTACGGGAACCAGCGGCTGATCGCCTTCGTCGGCAGGCCCTGCTCCGCGATCTGCGACTCGGCGAGCTCGTAGATCTGCTCGCCGATCGTCTGACGCCGGTCCGGCGCGAAGCGCAGGCGGAGGCGCATGGTCACGATCCCGAGGGCGATCGTCACGACCGACCCGAGCATCAGGTACGCGACCGCCTTGTTGATCGACATGTCGAGCGGCCCGATGTGGATCGGCACCCACGTCGCCAGCTCGAACTCGTGCGACGGGTCGAACTCCTCCTCCGCGGGTGCCTCCGCGGCGAGGGTGAATGCGTTCAGCAGCAAGAGCTTCACCGTGTTGCCTCCTGCCCGAAGTACGCGAGCAGCGAAACGGCGAGCTCGAGGGTGTACGCGAGCGCGTAGAGGAGCGCGGCCGAGAGGCCGAGCCGCGCGTCGGTCGCCGCGACCGCGATCAGGACGACGCCGACCGCGACGGAGCGCAACGTCATTCCGATCCCCACCACGCCGGAGGCGGCGAGCTTATCGGCGCCGACGCCGAGTCGCGAGAGCAGGAGCGCGAGGCCCTCGCCCGCGAGCCAGAGCACGACTGCGATCACCCATCCGGCCAGCGGGAGATCGGCGGCGAGGAAGACGGGCAGGGCGAGCACGAACACGCCGCCGGCGGCGAGGGCGGGCAGGAGCCGACCGGGTGCAGCGCGCGGCTTCTCGAACGTCGCGAGCCTCACAGCGCCTCCCGGTAGCGGCGGTAGACGGCGAAGATCCCGACCGGGATCCCGACCACGACCCCGACCATCAGCCCGACCGGCCACGAGCCGAGCGCCCAGCCTGCGACGGCGCCGATCACCGCACAGGCCGCCGTCATCCCGAGCAGGGTGCCCCCTGCGCCGGCGAGCTGGAGGGAAGGGCGGGCGGGCTCTGCCACCGCCGCGAGCATACCAGAGTTCGTGACAGCGGAAACCGCATGAGTTGGCCGATTTCGGCCGATTTTGTGCTCACGACGCGGGGAGCCCTTCCGCCAGCGACCACGTGTAGCGCGTCCGGCTCCCGGCCGGCGCGAGCCCGCCCGGCCGCGGCCCGCGGCGAACGAGGAGGATCGGCGCGGACGACCGCTCGACGAGCGCGAGGCGAACCGAGCCGACGCCTTCCTCGCGCCAGCGTTCCGAAAGACCGACGACGAGCAGGCCCGCGTCCGCTGCGGCCTCGATCACGCCCTCCACGCCGGCCGGACCGAGACGAGGCTCGGCGACGACGCCGGCCGTCTTCTGGACGAGGAGCGAGGCGTCGGCGAGCAGCCGGCTCGCGTCGCGACGCTCGCGCCGCGACGCGCTGCCGAGCAGCATGAGCCCGACGCCGTGCGTGCGCGCGATCCAAGCGCCGAGCTCCAGGGCGGCCCAGTCGTGCTCCGCGCCTCCGAATGGGACGACCACCGGGGCGTCGGGCCCGAGGCGAGGCGCCTCGCCGACATGGAGGCCGATGTCGCACGGTGCCGCACCGACGACTGCGGCGACGTCGTCGGCGAACGGATTGGTGGGCGAGACGTCGGTGAGCACGAGGTCGACCGCGTTGTCGGACGCGAGCCGGGCGATGTCCGCGCCCGGAGAGGGCGAGGTGAATACGGCGACGCGCGCAGCCACCCCACGGCGGACGAGGCCGTCCCGATGTGCCACGAGCCCCTCGCTTGCGCGACTCAGCGCGTCCGAGCCGCCCGCTGACACGACCCGGGCAACGATCAGCTCGCGCGCAGGCGGAGCAGCGGCGAGCGGCTCGGCCAGCGCGACGAGCGCGGCGAGCCGGCCCTCGTCGCGCGGGACGACGAGGATCGCGGTCTCCGGCGGGGGGAGGGCCTCCGGCGTGGTCTCGGCCGCCGGCAGGTCGATGGAGGGGTCCTGGGTGAGGATCGCGCGCTCGAGCCGCTGGAGTAGCGGGCTCGGCTCGAGACCGAGCTCGTCGAGCAGCACGGTCCGGGTGTGTTGGTAGTGCCGGAGGGCCTCGGCCTGTCGCCCGGCGTGGTAGAGCGCCAGCATCAGCTGCGCGCCGAGGCGGTCGCGGAACGGATGGTCCCGCGCAAGTCGCTCCAGCTCCGCGACGATCTCGGCTCCGCGCCCGGTCGCGAGGTCGACCTCGAAGCGGTCCTCGAACCCTGAGAGCCGAAGCTCCTCGAGCCGAGCGATCTCGGACTGCGCCCACGCCTCGTAGGCGAACTCGCCGAGGGGCGGCCCCCTCCAGAGCGCGAGCGCGTCCCGAAGCAGCCGGCCGGCCTCGGCCGGCTCGCTCTCACGCGCCGTCGCGACGAGCCGCTCGAAGCGGACGAGATCGAGCTCTTCGTCCTCGAGCCGGAGCGTGTAGCCGGGCGCGACGGTCTGAAGCACCCCGCCGCCGAGCGCCTTGCGGAGGTCGCCGACGTAGAGCTGGACCATCTTCGGCGCGGTGGGCGGCGGCTCGCCGGCCCAGAGGTCGTCGATCAGGCGGTCCGTCGGAACGATCTGGTTCGCGCGCAAGAGCAGCAGCGCGAGCAGCGCGCGCTGCCGCCCACCCGGGAGCGGAAGCGGGTGGCCCTCGGAGACCACCTCGAGCGGCCCGAGTAGGCGGAAGTCCATCCCGCGGTGTTTACCAGGCATTTCCCGGCCAGTTGCGTGCGCCTTGACCGTGCGCCCGGATCGTGGGACGCGACACGCAAGCCAACCAGACAAAGGAGAACGACATGAAGGCAATGCTGATCGCAGTCGCGCTCGCCGCGCTGCTCGCCCCAGGCGCCCAGGCGCAGGACGAGAAGTTCATTCCGGGCTACACCGACTTCCCGAACGCGCTGCGAATCGTCGGAGCCACGCCGACCGGAACCGAGCGGTACCTGCCCGGTCACTCCGACTTCCCGAACCACCTGCGCGTCGACAGCGTCTACGACCGCGCCCGCGCGAACAGCGGTGCGGAGCGACAGGTAGTCGTGATCGCGGAGGCGAAGGATCGGAGCTTCGCCTGGGCCGACGCCGGAATCGGCGCCGGCGGGGCAGCGGGCGTGCTGCTGGTCGCGGCCGGTATGGCAGCGCTCGCCACCCGCCGTCCGGTTCGGAGGACCGCGCTGACGGGGTGAAGAGCACGGAAAGGCCGCGTTCGCGCGGCCTTTCCGTTCTATCGTCTAGACGGCACCGAAAGGAGCGCTGCGTGCCCGTCTCTGAAGAGGTGGGGATCGGAACAGAGCTGCTCGGCTATCGCGTCGAGGAGTTGGTCGGGCGAGGCGGGATGAGCGCCGTCTACCGCGCGACCGACCTGCGGCTGAAGCGGCAGGTGGCGCTGAAGCTGCTCTCGCCGGACCTCGCCCGCGACGAGCGGTTCCGTCGGCGGTTCCTCGCCGAGTCGGAGATCGCGGCGTCGCTCGAGCACCCGCACATCCTCCCCGTCCACAGCGCCGGCGAGGCGAAGGAACGCCTCTACATCGCGATGCGCTACGTCGAGGAAGGAGACCTCAAGCACCTGCTGCGAAGAGAGGCGCCGCTCACGCCGGAACGCTCGCTCGAACTGCTCGGCGAGGTCGCGGACGCACTCGATGCCGCGCATGAGCGAGGCCTGGTCCACCGCGACGTGAAGCCCTCGAACATCCTGGTCAGCGTCCAGGCGGGCAAGGAGCACTCGTACCTCGCCGACTTCGGGCTCACGCTGCACACGTCCGATCACCCGACGGGCAACGCAACAGCGCAGATCGTCGGCACAGTCGACTACATCGCACCCGAGCAGATCGCCGGCGACGACGTCGACGCCCGCGCCGACGTCTACGCGCTCGGCTGCGTGCTGTACGAGTGCCTGACGGGCGAGGTGCCTTTTCCACGGGACTCGGACCTCGCCGCGCTCTGGGCGCACATGCGCACGGACCCGCCGCCCGTCAGCGAGCGACGATCCGACCTCCCGGGAGCCATCGATGCCGTCGTCTCGAAGGCGCTTGCGAAGGATCCACAGAAGCGGTACGGAAGTTGCGGCGAGCTCGTCGAGTCGGCGCGGCAAGCGCTCGGGTTGTCAGAAGTGCGTGTCGTGCGCGCACGTCTGCCGCTCTTGGTCGCCGCCGGCGCGCTCGTAGCGAGCGTCGCCGTAGCCGCGGCGTTCGCTCTCGGCGGCGGCGACCGGTCGCCGCTCGCCCTGCGCGGGAACTCGCTCGTCCGGATCGACCCGGCGACGAACAGCATCAGGGCGGTGATCGACGTCGGGGACAAGCCGGTCGGCGTCGCCGTCTCCGGTCGGACCGCCTGGGTCTACAACCTCGGCGACGGCACGGTCTCCCAGATCGACACCTCGACGAATCGGGTGCGGCGGACGACGTCCGTTTCGAGCGTCCCGTACACGGCCAAGTTCAACGTCGGGCCGCTTCTCGGCGCGAACTCGGCGGGGGCGTGGCTGGTCGGTGTTCGCCCTGACGGGAAGGGCGTCGTCACCCGGATTGGACTGGACGGTCGAAGCCGAGAGTTGGTGTTCGAGCGTGCGGCCTTGGCCGTTGCCGCGAGCGAGACGGCGGTCTGGGTGCTCGCCTCGCTGAACCCAGGCGGCTTCTGTGCTGCCTCCCCGTTGCGCTGGTCCCCGTCCGACAACGACGTGGTCCTCCGCCTCTCCCCTTCGACCGGCCGACTCGTGCGCCGCGTTCGCTTGCCGGCGTGCGGGACGATCACCGGCGTGGCGGCCGACGACCGGTGGGTCTGGGCTTTCGAGGCGGCCTACTCGAATCTCGTCCGGATCGACCCGCGAGCCTCTCGCGTCAGCGGCAGGTTGGACTTGGGTGTAGGCACCTGGGGGCCGAGCAGCGGTGTGCCCGCGTCCGGCGGCGGCGCGGTATGGGTCCACGCGAGCGATCGCGGAGGGCGCATCGTCAGCGTCGACCCGCGCACCCTGCGAATCACCCGGACGATCCCGTCGGTGCCCGGCCGGTTCGGGGCGATGCGCTATACGCGCCGGGCGATCTGGTGGAACGACGCGTTTGAGGGAGTGATCCTGCGCTTCGACCCGGGCACGGGGAAGCTCGCCTCCTCCATCCGCGTCGTGCCTGAGTCCGAGCAGGAGCATTTCCACTCCAGCGCGATCGCGACGGGAGCCGGCGCCTTGTGGGTGACGGTGACGCCCTCCTTCCTGGACTGAGTCAGGCGGCGCGGCGGCGCACGCGCAGGTTCGCGAGCTTGACGAGCTCGAGCGCGTAGACGACGTAGATCGAGAACGCGACGGCGACGAGCCCGATCGCACCGGCGAGCAGCGACGGCCACAGGTGCCACTCGCCGCCCTCGCGGAACGGGACGAACCGCGTGGCGAGCGCTGCGGCGGCGAGGGCGAGGCACCAGCCGTACATCGTCAGGGTCGCGCGCCGTTGCGTGAAGCCGCGGCGGAGGAAGCGGAAGTGCAGGTGGGCCTGGTCGGCCGCGTACAGCTTCTCGCCGTGCCTGAGCCGGCGCGCGAGCACGAAGCCCGTATCGACGATCGGGATCGCCAGCATGAAGAGCGGGAAGAACAGCGCGACCGTCGCCGCGGTCTTGAGCAGCCCCTGGATCGAGATCGTCGCGAGCGCGAAGCCAAGCAGCAGCGCTCCGGAGTCGCCCATGAAGATCCGCGCCGGATAGAAGTTGTGGCGCAGGAAGCCGAAGCACGCGCCCGCGACGATCGCGGAGAAGACGGCGGCCGTGGGCTTTCCCAGCGAGAGCGCGATCACGGCAAAGGTGAAGCCGGCGATCCCGCAGACCCCCGCCGCGAGGCCGTCCATGCCGTCGAGGAAGTTGACCATGTTCATCAGCGCGACCACCCAGACGATCGTCACGGCGACGCCGACCCACACCGGCAGCTCGTGGATGCCGACGAACGGGAAGGTGAAGCGGTCGATGTAGATCCCGAACGCGGTCGGCACCGCGGCGGCGGTGACCTGGCCGGCGAGCTTCTGCCACCAAAGCAGGCCGCGGAAGTCGTCGACCGCGCCGACGGTGGTCGCGATCGCCGCGCCGAGCAGGAGTCCGCGGGCCTCGCGCCCGATCTCGAGGAAGGCGAGCGAGGGGACGAGGATCCCGAAGAAGAGGGCGAGCCCGCCGAGCCGTGGCACCGGCAGCTCGTTCAGCCGGCGCGGCTCCGGGGTGTCGACCGCGCCGATGCGACGCGCCATCCCGCCGACGACCGGCGTCAGCACGAGCACGATCCCGAGCGCGAGCAGGAAGCCCCAGACGACCTCCGGCGTGTCGCGGAGTTCGCTCATGCCAGGGCCCTACTTCGTCCCGTAGAGCCGGTCCCCCGCGTCGCCGAGGCCGGGGACGATGAAGCCGCGCTCGTTCAGCCCGCGGTCGATCGCCGCGCAGACGATGTGGACGTCCGGGTGGCTCGCGTGCACGCGCTCGATCCCGGGCGGGGCGGCGACGAGGCAGACGAGCGTGACCGACCGGGCGCCGGCGTCCTTCACGACCTGGATCGCAGCGACGCTCGAGTTGCCGGTCGCGAGCATCGGGTCGAGCACGATCGCGTCGCGGTCGACCATGTCGGCCGGGAGCTTGACGAAGTACTGCACCGGCTCGAGCGTCTCCTCGTCGCGGTACATGCCGATGAACCCGACGCGTGCGCTCGAGATCAGCGAGAGCACGCCGTCGAGCATCCCCACGCCCGCTCGCAGCACCGGGCAGACGGCGACCTTCTTTCCCGCGAGGCGCGGGATCTGCGCCTTCTCGAGCGGCGTCTCGATCTCGACGTCCTCGGTCGGGAAGTCCTTCGTCGCCTCGTACGTGAGCAGGAGCGTGACCTCCTCGACGAGCTTGCGGAAGTGGACGGTCGGCGTGTCCTTGTCGCGGAGGTACGAGAGCTTGTGCTGGACGAGCGGGTGCGTGACGTGCGTCAGGCGCGCGGTGGCGACGGCGCTCATCCCGAGTACGTCGTGAAGCCGCGGAACCCCGGGTAGAGGGGCCGCTTCGCGCAAAGGTCGTCGATCCGGCCCGCGAGCGCGGCGAGGTCAGGAGACTCCCCGAGCGCCCCGACCATCACGCGGCCCAGCTCGCGGAAGTCCTCCTCGTCGAGGCCGCGCATCGTCGCGGCCGGCGTGCCGACGCGGACGCCCGAGCCCACCGACGGCGGGCGCTCGTCGAACGGGACGGTGTTGCGGTTGACGGTCAGCTTGACCTCGTGCAGCCGCTCCTCCGCGTCCTTGCCGGTCCAGTCCGACTTGCGCAGGTCGATCTGGAGCAGGTGCGTGTCCGTGCCGCCCGTGAGCAGGTCGAGCCCGCCCTCGAGCAGCGTGTCGGCGAGCGCGTCGGCGTTCGCGCGGACCTGCGTCTGGTAGTCGCGGAAGGCGTCCGTCGCCGCGATCCGGAAGCAGGCCGCCTTCGCGGCGATCACGTGCTCGAGCGGTCCGCCCTGCATCCCGGGGAAGACGGCGCGGTCGACGTCCCTCGCGTACTCCTCCGTGCAGAGGATGAAGCCCGCGCGCGGGCCGGCCAGCGTCTTGTGCGTCGTCGAGGTGACGAAGTCGCAGTGCGGCGTCGGGTTCGGGTGCAGCCCCGCCGCGACGAGCCCGGCGAAGTGCGCCATGTCGCACATCAGCAGCGCGTCGACCTCGTCGGCGATCTCGCGGAAGCGCTCGGCGTCGATCGCGCGCGGATACGCGGAGCCGCCGCAGATGATCAGGCGCGGGCGGTGCTCCTTCGCGAGCCGGAGCACCTCGTCGTAGTCGATCAGGGCGGTCTCGCGCTCGACGCCGTAACCGACGATGGTGTACAGCCGCCCGGAGAAGTTGACCTTGAGACCGTGCGAGAGGTGGCCCCCGTGGTCGAGCCGCATCGACAGGATCGTGTCGCCCGGCTCGAGCGCCGCGAAGTACACGCCCATGTTCGCCTGCGCTCCCGCGTGCGGCTGGACGTTCGCGTGCTCGGCGCCGAAGAGCGACTTCGCTCGCTCGATCGCGATCGCCTCGATCTCGTCGACGACCTCGCAGCCGCCGTAGTACCGCTTCTCGGGATAGCCCTCCGCGTACTTGTTCGTCGGCACGCTCCCGACCGCCTCGAGCACGCTCGGCCAGGTGAAGTTCTCGGAGGCGATCAGCTCGATCTGGCCGCGCTGGCGCTCGAGCTCCCGCGTCAGCAGCTCGGCGATCTCCGGGTCGACCTCGGACAGACCCGCGGAGCGGAGGTGCTGGAGCGTCTCCTGCGCGACGGCCATGCGGGCTGGATGCTACTGACGGCTCAGGCGGGCAAGAGGGCGAGCGCGCGCTCGACGTCGCCGGCGCCCTTCCTGATCACCACGGGCTCGCGGTTCGTGTAGTCGATCACGGTCGAGGGCGTCCCCGGCACGGGGCCCCCGTCCACGACCTCGGCGACGCCGGCGATCAGCTCGGCCGGGATGTCGGCGACCGTCCGCGGGTCGGCCTCGCCGTGGAGGTTGGCGCTCGTCGCGGCGACCGCGCCGACGCGGTCGAGCACCTGCCGGCCGTAGCCCTCCAGCTTCGGTACGCGCACGCCGATCGAGTCCGGCGTGGAGCCGGTGAGCCAGCGGTACCGCTGCGCGGGATTCGGAAAGACGAGTGTGTACGGGCCGGGCAGGAGCGCGCGCGCGATCGTCGCGGAGCGCCCCCGCAGCTCGGGCACGCACTCGAGGAGGAACTCGAGGTCGCTCGCGAGCAGCGCGATCGGCTGCTCTTCGCTCCGGCCCTTCAGCTTCGACAGCCGCCGCACCGGCTCGTCGGTGTACGGCGACACGCAGAGCCCGTAGACGGTGTCGGTCGGGATGATCACGGCCTTGCCGGCGTGGATCGCGGCGACGGCCCGCTCGATCACCGCCGCACGCCCTCGACGACGCGGTCGCTCCCGGCGAGGTCGAGCGTCAGGCGGACGTCGTCGTAGCCGAGTCGCTCGAGCAGGTCGACGACGTCTGCGCCGCGCTCGCCGGCGACCTCGAGCACGAGTTGGCCGCCGGGCGGGAGCACCTCCGCCGCGTGCTCGGCGACCAGGTGCGTGTACTCCCTCCCCACCGTCGCGACGCGCGGCTCCCACTCGCGCACCTCCGGCTCCAGCGTCTCGATCTCCTCGGGCAGGACGTACGGCGGGTTCGACACGACGAGATCGTATTGACCGGTCCCGAGGCCCTCGCGCAGGTCCCGTTGCTCGAGCACGATCGGGATCCCGGTCGACTCGGCATTCTCGCGGGCGAGCTCGAGCGCCTCGGCGGAGACGTCGCACGCCTTCACCTGCGCGCCCGGGTGCTCCTGCGCGATCGCGAGCGCGATCGCACCCGTCCCGACGCCGACGTCGAGCACGCGCGGCTCCGGCCGACCGTCGAGGAGCGCGAGGCAGCGCTCGACGACGACCTCGGTCTCGGGCCGCGGGACGAGCGCGCGCCGGTCGACCTTGAGCGTCAGCCCGCGGAAGTCCCACTCGCCGAGCACGTACGCGAGCGGCTCGCGCTCGCCGCGCCGGCGCACGAGCTCGCGGAACTCGTCGCGCTCGGCGTCGGACAGCGGCCGATCGTGGTGCATGTACAGCTCGACGCGCGAGAGGCCGAGTGCTTTTCCGAGCAAGTGCTCCGCGTCGAGGCGCGGGCTGTCGACGCCCTTGCCGGCGAGGTACTCCGTGGCGCGGCGCAGGACCTCGCCGACGGTCACGCTTCGAGCGCGCGGCGGCGGTCCTCGGCAGTCAGCGCCTCGGTGAACTCGTCCAGCTCGCCCTCGAGCGTCCGGTCGAGCTGGTGCTGCGTCAGGTGGATGCGGTGGTCGGTCACGCGGTTCTCGGGGAAGTTGTACGTGCGGATCTTCTCCGCGCGCTCGCCGGAGCCGATCTGCGAGCGCCGGGTCGCGTCGAGCTCGGCCCGCTGGCGCTCGCGCTCGAGCTCGAAGAGCCGTGCGCGGAGCACGCGCAGCGCCTTCTGCTTGTTCTGGAGCTGCGACTTCTCGTCCTGCATCGCAACCACCGTGCCGGTCGGCAGGTGCGTGATCCGGACCGCCGAGTCGGTCGTGTTCACGCTCTGGCCGCCCGGTCCGGTCGAGCGGTAGACGTCGATCTTGAGCTCGTTCGGGTCGATCTCGACCTCGACCTCCTCGGCCTCCGGCATGACGGCCACGGTCGCGGTCGAGGTGTGGACGCGCCCCTGCGACTCGGTCTCGGGCACACGCTGAACACGGTGCGTGCCGCCTTCCCACTTGAAGACGGAGTACGCGCCGTCGCCCTTGACCGCGAACGTGACGTCCTTGAAGCCGCCGGTCTCGTTCGGCGAGGAGCCGAGCTGCTCCGTCTTCCAGCCGCGGCGGTCCGCGTAGCGCGTCAGCATCCGCAGGACGTCGCCTGCCCAGAGCGCGGCCTCGTCGCCTCCGACTCCCTGCCGGATCTCGACGATCACATCCTTCCGGTCTGCCGGGTCGGACTCGACGAGCGCGAGCTTCAGGTCGGACTCGAGGCCTTCGGCCTCGCGTCCGAGCTCTTCTGCCAGGTCGGACAGCTCGGGGTCGGCGTTCGCGTCCTCGAGATCGCGCATCACGTCGCGCCACCGCTGAGCAAGCCGGTACGGCGCTTCGAGCTCCTTCAGCTTCCGCCCCACGTCCGCGGCCTCGCGACGGTCCCCGTAGACGCTCGGGTCGGACATGCGCTCCTGGAGTTGGGCGTACCGCCGCTCGAGGTCGTCGATCAGCGGCGCGAGCGCCATCAGGCCATGATTTCGACGCGCCGAGCCTCCGGCGACGCGTCGCTCTCGAGCCGCAGCACCTCTCGGAGGGCGCGGATCGAGACCTCGACCTGGTCGTCCGTCGGCTGGCGCGTCGTCAGCCGCTGGAGCCAGAGCCCGGGCGCGAGCAGGGTCATCAGGATCACGTTGCTCGAGTGCTTGCCTGCGAAGCGGATCAGCTCGTACGCGAGCCCGGCGATCAACGGCAGGAGCAGGATCCGGCTCGCGATCAACCACGGCCAGGGCGGCTGGCCGATGAACGCGAAGACGAAGATCGCGATCACCATCACCCAGAGCAGGAACGCCGTGCCGCAGCGCGGGTGGATCAGCGAGTAGCGCTGGACGGTCGTCGGCGTCAGGTCGGCGCCGTCCTCGAGCGCGTTGATCGCCTTGTGCTCCGCGCCGTGGTACTGGAAGACGCGCTTCAGGTCGGGCAGGAGCGAGATCAGGACGATGTAGAGGATGAAGATCGTGACGCGGATCAGCCCCTCGACGATCACGAACCAGCCCGTCGTCTCGATCGGCAGCCAGCCGGTGATCAGCACCGGCGTGACCTTGAACAGCATCAGCGCGAACCCGATCGCGATCGCGAACGCGAAGAACAGGCTCCAGCGCGACAGCTCCGTCTGCACCTCTTCCTGCTCGTCGGCGTCCGCGTCCTGCGCCGCGTAGTTCGCGGAGATCGCAAGCGCGCGGAAGCCGATCGCGAGCGACTCCCCGAGTGCGATCACTCCGCGGATCACCGGCAGCCGGAAGAAGCGGTGCCGCGCCATCGGGGAGGAGATCGTCTGGATGTGCTCCGCGATCTGGCCGTTCGGCTTGCGGACCGCGAGTGCCCAGTTCGAGGGGCTGCGCATCATCACGCCCTCGAGGACGGCCTGGCCTCCGATCGTCTGCATGCGGGTCGGGGACTAGCCCCGGCGGGCGCCGCCGGCCCGTTCGAGCCGCCGCTGGAAGCGCTCGACCCGGCCGCCGGTGTCCATCAGCTTCTGCTTCCCGGTGTAGAACGGGTGGCAGTTCGAGCAGATCTCGACGTGCAGTTCGGACTTCGTCGACCGCGTCTGGAACGTGTTCCCGCAGGCGCAGGTCACGTTCGCGAGCACGTAGTCAGGATGGATACCGGCCCTCATCGCGGAGCCAGGATAGCAGAGGCGGTTTCGGGGGCTACGTTGCCTCCCGAGACAATCAGCGCGACGGTTTCGCCCTGCTCGTGGGCAATCTTTCCGGCGAGCAGCGCCGCCGTCGCGGCCGCTCCGGCGGGCTCGCAGGCGAGCTTCGCGCGGGTGTAGAGGAAGCGGAACGCGGCTTCGATCTCGCCCTCGTCGACGAGCACGATCTCGTCGACGCGCGCGGTCACGATCTCGAGTGCGTTCCGACCTGCGTGAGGTGCGTTGAGGCCGTCGGCGATCGAACGGGGCGTCACCTCGACGCGCTCACCGGCCTCGACCGCGGCGTGCATCGCTCTGGAGTGCTCGGGCTCGACTCCGACCACACGCGTACCGGGGTGGGTCTCTTTGATCGCGGTCGCGATGCCCGAGATCAAGCCGCCGCCGCCGATCGGCACCACGACGACGTCCGGCTCCGCGACGTCTTCGAGCAGCTCGAGCCCGACCGTTCCCTGGCCGGCCTGGACGAGCGGGTCGTCGAAGGGGTGCACGAGCGTGCGGCCGGTCTCCTCGAGCAGGAGGTCGAGGCGCGCGAACGCCTCGGTCGGGTCGCCCGCCTCGAGGTCGACCTCGGCGCCGTACTCGCGCGTCGCTGCGATCTTCTGCTCGCTCGCGCCGTGCCACATCACGAGCAGCGCGTCGATGCCCTCGAGCGCGGCGCAGTACGCGAGCGCCTGCGCGTGGTTGCCGGCCGAGATGCCGATCACGCCGCGCGACTTCTCCTCGCCGCTGAGCGAGGAGAGCTTGTTCAGCACGCCGCGAGGCTTGAACGAGCCGGTGCGCTGGAAGAGCTCGGCCTTCAGGTGGACGGTCGCGCCACTGGCGCGCGAGAGCGAAGCGGAGGTGAAGGTCGGCGTGCGGTGGAGGCGCTCGCCGATCGTCTCGCGCGCGCGGAGGACGTCGTCGAGGGAGATCACTGGAGCGATCGTCACAGGTCCCCGACGAAGTCGTCACGGACACGCGACGGTTTCCGCGCTACCGTCGACTCCGGGAGGAGGGTGGCCCTCTTCCCCACCCCGGGTGGGGACCACGCGTTCGCCGGGGCCGTCGGCGCAGCCGTCGTTCAGGTGCGCTGGTACTCGGGCCCCGAGCCGCCCTCGGGCGGAGTCAGCCGCCCGCCCTTCGCCGTGATCGCACCGCACTGCACGCAGTTCGACGCGTTCACTTGCACCTCCACCGTCCCGTCGCCGTTCGAGTCTCCGACCTCGTAGACGTGCGCGGGACACATGCGCACCCACAGCCGCGCGAGCTCGGCGGGCACCTCGCGCTGGATCCGGATGTGGTTCGGCTGGTCGTCGCGCGTCTTGTTGCCCGAAAGGAAAACGGACGAAAGCTTGTCGAAGGTGAGCTTGCCGTCCGGTGCCGGATAGTGCCTGGCGCGGTTCGTCGCGAACAGGTCCTGCTCGGCGTCGCGTTCGGTGCCGAGCTTCAGCGGCAGCTTCCCCTTCGTCGCGGTCATCAGCCCGGCGAGCGCGCCGCCGACCCAGAACCCGCGGCCGAACGCGGGCCGCATGTTGCGCACCTCCTCGAGGTCGCGCCAGATGAAGCTGTCGCGGATCGACCGGTCGTACGACTCGAGCACGCCCGGTGTCGCGGGCGTGCGGCCGCGCTGAAGGGCGGCGACGGCAGCCTCGGCGGCGAGCCGCCCCGACTCGATCGCGTAGTGGATCCCCTTCAACGCCGGCACGTTGACGAGCCCGACGCCGTCGCCGCAGAGCAGAAGGCCCGGGGCGTGCAACCGTCGCGGGAGTGCGAGCAGTCCGCCTTCGGGGATCGTCTTGGCTCCCCACTCGACCCGCTCGCCGCCCTCGAGGATCGGGCGCAGGAACGAGTGCGTCTTCAGCTCTTGCAGGAGGTCGTGCACGGAGAGCTCGGCGTCGCGGTAGTCGAGCCCCACGACCATGCCCACCGTGACATGGTCGTCGCCCATCGGATAGACGAACGAGCCGCCGAACTCGCGATAGCGGGCGCCGCCGCGAAGCGGCCAACCCATGGTGTGGATCACGCGGTGAAGCGGCTTCTCGACGCGCCAGACCTCCTTCACCCCGAGCGCCCACACCTGCGGGTGCTCGCCGTGCAGCCCGAACTCCTCGAGCGCCGCGCCGGTGAGGTGGCCCTGGGTGCCCTCGGCGAGCACCGTCACGCGCGAGACGAGGTCCGAGCCCGGCTCGAAGTTGCCGAGCTCTTCGCCGTCGCGGCCCCGGCCCTTGTCGCCCGTCCTCGCGCCGACGACTCGCCCACCCAGCACCAGCAACTTCGTCGCCGCGGTCTCCGGGAGGATCATCGCGCCGCTCTGCTCCGCCTGCTCCGCGAGCCAGCGCCCGAGCTGCGAGAGCGACGCCACGTGGTTGCCCTCGTTCTTCATCGTCGGCGGCGTCGGGATCTGTGTCCACCCGTGCCGCGTCAGGTAGTAGACGGCCTCTTCCTCGACAGGCCCCAGGAAGGGCAGGTCGGCGAGCTGCTCCCGGCCCTGGAACAGGCGGCGCAGCCCCCGAGGGTTGACGACCGCACCGGAGAGCAGGTGCGACCCCGGCTGCTTGCCCTTCTCGAGCACCGCGATCGGGACCTCGCCGAGCTTCTCGCGCAGCGCCGGGTCTTCCTCGAGCAGCTGGCCGAGCCGGATCGCGCACGCGAGCCCGGCCGGTCCTGCGCCGACGATCAGCACGCCGACCTCGATCCGCTCCTCGCGCGGATCGCTCGGCTCAGCGATCGCCTCCGAGGGAGCGAACGGCGGCGGGTAGTCGGCCGGCTTCACGCGCGTCGCTGGCGGACGAGCTCGGTCAGCTTCGGCACGATCTGGTGGAGATCGCCGACGACGCCGAGATCGCAGAACTCGAAGATCGGCGCGTTCGGGTCCTTGTTGATCGCGACGATCGTGCCCGAGCTCTGCATGCCGACCTTGTGCTGGATCGCGCCCGACACGCCGCAGGCGACGTAGAGCTTGGGCGAGACAGTCTTGCCCGTCTGGCCGATCTGGGTCGAGTACGGGTACCAGCCGGCGTCGACCACTGCGCGCGTCGCGCCGACGGCGCCGCCGAGTGCCTTCGCCAGCTCCTCGACCACGGTGAAGTTCTCCGGCCCGCCTAGACCGCGGCCCCCGGCGACGATCACGTCGGCCTCGGCCAGGTCGGGGCCTTCGCTCTCGGCGTGCGCGCGCTCGACCATCGTCGCGACCTGTGAGTGCTCCTCGAGCGCGACCGCGACGTCTTCGACCTCGGCCGTACCGCCCGTCGAGGCCGGGTCGAACGTGCCGGAGCGAAAGAGCGCGAGACGCGGCGTCTCGCTCCACGTCACGTCGACGAAGACGGAGTCGCCGAGCGCGGGGCGCCGGCCGACCAGCTGACCGTCCTGGTTCGAGAGATCGACGAGGTCCCAGTTCAGGCCCGCCTCCAGGCGCGCCGCGAGCCCAGCCGCGACGTCCGCCGCGAGCACCGAGGCCGCGAACAGCACCGTGTCGAAGCCGTGCTCCCCGACGAGCGCCGCGAGCACGTCGACGCGCGGCTGTGGCAGCGGGGCTTCGAGCGAGGCGTCGTCGGCGACGTAGACCTTGGCCGCGCCGTGCGCACCTGCCTCCTCGGCGAGCGCGCGGACGCCCGAGCCGATCACGACGCCTGCGACGTCGCCGTCGCCGAGCTGCGCGGCCTTCGCGAGCACGCCGAGCGCTCCCTTCTGCAGCTCGGAGTCGTGATGCTCGAGGAAGACGAGCGTGCTCACAACAGTCTGCGCTCGACGAGGAACTCGACGATCTGCTCCGCCGCGTTCCCGTCGTCCTCGAGTTTGCGCGTCTCGCCGCGCGGCGGAGGGTCGGCCAGCGCGACGACCTCCGTCTTTGAGCCGGCTTCGACGCCGAGCTCCGCAAGAGTCACCGTTTCCTGCGGCTTCGACTTCGCGCCCATGATCCCCTTCAGCGAGGGGTAGCGCGGCTCGTTGATCGCGTCCGAGACGGCGATCACCGCCGGGAGCGGCGCCTCGATCACGTCGTAGCCGAACTCGGTCTGCCGTTTGCCGCGCGCCTTGCCGTCGGCGACCGTCAGCTCGGCGACCTGCGAGATCACCGGCCGGCGCAAGCGCTCCGCGACCGCCGACCAGAGCACGGCGCCGTCGGCGTCTGCCGCCTGCTGACCGAAGAGCACGAGGTCGGCGTTCTCACGCTCGAGTGCGGCGGCGAGCACGCGGCTCGTGCCGACGAGGTCGGCGCCGGCAGCCGCGTCGTCGCTCACGAGCACGGCCCGGTCGGCGCCCATCGCGAGTGCCTTGCGGAGTGCGTCGGCGGCCTTCGCCGGCCCCATCGAGATGAGCACGACCTCCCCGCCTCCGGCCCCGTCCTTGACCCGGAGCGCCTCCTCGACGGCGTGCGCGTCGAAGGCGTTCAGTGCCCCCTCACCCGAGCGATCAAGCCGCTTGGTTGCAGGGTCGATCCGCTTCGTGCCCTCCGGAACCTGTTTGACGCAGACGGCGATCTTCATCCGGGCCAGGACTCTATCCCGCTATCGAGAAGCTCTGACGCACTCCGAAAACCGTGTTACTCTCCGCCCCTTCGAGCGCGACCCGGAGCTATGACCCCGCACCGGACGACAGCCCGAGGACTTCTCGTTCTCACACTGCTTGCCCTGACGGGTGCGTCCGCCACCGCTGCGACGAGTGCGGCGAAGGTGCCGCAGCTCGTGTTTCCCGATCGTCGGCAAGGCCGTGTACACGGACGACTTCGGCGCGCCGCGCGGAAACGGCGCACATCAGGGGAACGACATCATGACCACGTGGCGCTCGCCCGCCGTCGCGGCCGAGGCCGGCAAGATCAAGTTCCACACGACGTCCGCGCGCGCCGGCTGCATGCTCTACCTGAACGGCGCAAGCGGCACGACGTACATCTACATCCACCTCAACAACGACCTGACCGCGAAGAACGACAACCGCGGCAAGTGCGTTGCGGGCACCGCCTACTGGAAAGGGCTCAAGGACGGCGCGCGCGTCGAGGCAGGGCAGCCGATCGCCTACAACGGCAACTCCGGTGACGCTGACCAGGCCGGCTATCACCTGCACTTCGAGGTGCATCCCGGCGACGGCGCGGCGGTCAGCCCGTACCGCTATCTGCGTGCCGCGCGCAAGCTCCTCTTCGCGATCCAGCCCGGCGCCGACTTCACCGCCGCGCTGCGCGGGGCAGTCGTCAAGGCGGACGCTGCTGCCCGCTCGCTGACGATGATGGTCGACCGCGTCCAGTCGTGGCCCGGCGGCCTGCGCGTCACCGGCGTCAAGCGCCCGGTGGAACTCTCCGTGCCGCCGAGCGCGGTCATCACCGATCCGCTCGGCGCGCTCGCCGCGTCCGCGACGCTGGCGTCGCTGAAGAAGGGGCAGGCGGCGGTCGCCTGGACCGAGAAGGCGCCGGCGACGCTCGACGCTGCGCTCGGCGTGCCGCTCACGCTCACGACCGAGCGGCTCGTCATCTCCGGCTAGCGGTCGGTTACGCGGCGACGCGCGCGCGGAGGAAATCGACGATCTCGCTCGTCGGCGCGCCGGGCGTGAACACCTCGGCGACACCTTTCTCCTTGAGCTCGTTGGCATCGTCGGTGGGAATCGTGCCCCCGACGACGACGAGGACGTCCTCCGCGCCCTGCTCGCGCAGGCCGTCCAGGATCTTGGGCACGAGCGTCATGTGCGCGCCGGAGAGGATCGAGATACCGACGGCGTCCGCGTCCTCCTGGATCGCGGTCTCGACGATCTGCTCCGGCGTCTGGTGGAGACCCGTGTAGATCACCTCCATGCCGGCGTCGCGGAGCGCTCTCGCGATGATCTTGGCCCCGCGGTCGTGCCCGTCGAGACCGGGCTTGGCGATGACCACGCGGATCTTCCCGGCCACGGCTGCGAGTATATGAACGGTGAAGCTGATCGTCGTCGGATGCTCGCCGGCTTGGCCGAACCCCGGCGGTGCGCAGTCGGGATACCTGGTCGAGGACGGCGGTACCCGCGTGCTGCTCGACTGCGGCCCTGGGGTGCTCGCGAAGCTGCGTGAGCGCGAGGGCTGGCCGCAGGTCGACGCGATCGCGATCACGCACTTCCACCTCGATCACTGGGGAGACCTCGTGCCGTGGGTCTGGGGTGCACAGTTCGGTCCCGCGCACGACCTCGAGCGGCCGCAGCTCTGGCTGCCGCCAGGCGGGCGTGCGATCCTCGCCGAGCTCGGCGGTCGCTTGGGGCGGCCCGACATGTTCGAGGCCGCGTTCGTGGTCAGCGAGTACGAGCGCGGGCGGCCGTTCTCGGTCGACGAGGTGGAGGTGACGGCGTTGAAGGTGCTGCACTACGACCTCGACGCGTACGGATTCCGGGTCTCCGGGAACGGAACCGTGCTCGCGTACTCCGGCGACAGCGGGCCGAGCGACGCGCTCGCCGAGCTCGCGCGGGACGCCGACCTCTTCGTCTGCGAGGCGACGCTCGAGGCGCCGAACCCTGAGGGCGGCACGCGCGGCCACCTAGCGGCGGACGAGGCCGACGACGCCTTCCAGCTCGCGGGCGCGAAGCGCCTCCTGCTCACGCACCGCCCCTCGGAGCGGGAGCTCGACCCGCGCTTCGAACAGGTCCACGACGGCTACGAGCTCGAGCTCTAGTGCCGGTTCGGGACCTGACCGGTCTCTGAGACCGACTCCCGCGTCGACGAAGTCCCGCAGCGTGCGTCGAGCGCCGAGGACGTCGTGGCCGAACCAGCGCAGCACCCACGCGCTGTCGACGAACGGCAGCTCCTCACGTACGCCGATCGTCCCTGCGTAGCTGCTCCAGTACCAGTCCTCCGGCCTGGCGCAGAGACCGGCGCGCACGGGGTTGAGTGGGACGTAGCGACAGACCTCCAGCGCGTGCCCCTCGGTCTCGATCGACCGACTCGAGTACCGGGCTGACACGAGATGTCCCAGCCGTCCGTATCGCTTGTTGAACTCGCGTGCGTAGACGCTGTTCAGGCTCTGCATGCAGCGGCCGATGTTCGGCTCCGGCGTCGTCACGACGAGATGGAAGTGCGTGCTCATCAAGCAGTAGGCGTGGCACTTCCATCGGTACTTCCGGGTCACGTGGCGCAACATGCGGAGGAACATGAAGCGATCCTCCGGGTCGCGAAAGAGCTCGCATGGACCCGTCCCCTTGGTCGAGACGTGGTACACCGCGCCGGCGACCTGTAGTCGCGGCGGATACGGCACGAGTCCCACGGTAGAACGAGCTCGCTCGACGACTCGGCGAGCTGGAGTGATCGTTACACGGCCGTCAGTGATTCGTGACGCTTACGTATTCGTCTCTGAGACCGGTCAGGTCCGTCAGAAGACCGGCGTCTCGCGCCAGACGCCCCACACCTCTCGCCAGGCGTCGCACATCTCCCCCATCGTCACGTACGCGCGCGACGCGTCGACGATCACCGGCATCAGGTTCCCCTCGCCCGCGGCGACCTCCTTCAGGCGCGCGAGCTCGCTCTCGACGGCCGCGGAATCACGGCGGGCGCGCAGCGCCTGGACGCGGTCGATCTGCTCCTGCTCGAGCGCGGGGTCGATCTTGAGGATCTCGACCGGCGGCTCGTCCGCGAGCGTGTAGCGGTTCACGCCGACGACGATCCGCTGGCCCGCCTCGACCTCGGACTGGTACCGGAACGAGGCGTCGGCGATCTCGCGCTGGAAGAAGTTCTCCTTGATCGCCTCGACGACGCCGCCGAGCTTCTCGATCCGGTCGAAGTAGTCGTACGCCTGCCGCTCGAGCTCGTTCGTCAGCTGCTCGACGTGGTACGAGCCGCCCAACGGATCGATCGTGCTCACGACGCCGGTCTCGTGCGCGATCACCTGCTGCGTGCGAAGCGCGATCCGCACGGCGTCCTCGGTCGGCAGGGCGAGCGCCTCGTCGAACGAGTTCGTGTGGAGGGACTGCGTCCCGCCGAGCACCGCCGCGAGCGCCTCCAACGCAGTGCGCACGATGTTCACCTCCGGCTGCTGCGCCGTCAGCGAGACGCCTGCCGTCTGCGTGTGGAAGCGCATCAGCCACGACCGCGGCGACTTCGCCCCGTAGCGCTCGCGCAGCTCGCGCGCCCAGATGCGACGCGCGGCCCGGTACTTCGCGATCTCCTCGAAGAAGTCGAGGTGCGCGTTGAAGAAGAACGAGAGCCGCGGCGCGAAGTCGTCGACGTCGAGCCCGCGCTCGCGCGCCCACTCGACGTACGTGAACCCGTCCGCGAGCGTGAACGCGAGCTCCTGCGCCGCGTTCGACCCCGCCTCGCGGATGTGATAGCCCGAGATCGAGATCGGATGCCACTTCGGCATCTCGCGCGCGCAGAACTCGATCATGTCGGTGACGAGCCGCATCGACGGCTCTGGCGGGAAGATGTACTCCTTCTGCGCGATGTACTCCTTGAGGATGTCCGTCTGGATCGTCCCGCGGAGCAACTCGCGGGACACGCCCTGCTCCTCACCGACGCACGCGTAGAACGCGAGCAGGATCGCCGCCGGCGAGTTGATCGTCATCGACGTCGAGACGTCGCCGAGCGGGATCCCGGCGAAGAGCGTCTCCATGTCCTCGAGCGAGTCGATCGCGACTCCCTCGCGTCCGACCTCGCCGAGCGAGCGCGCGTGGTCCGAGTCGTAGCCCATCAGGGTCGGCATGTCGAAGGCCGTCGAGAGCCCCGTCTGCCCGTGGTCGAGCAGGTAGCGGAAGCGGGCGTTCGTCTCCGCGGCGGTGCCGAAGCCGGCGAACTGCCGCATCGTCCAGAGCTTGCCGCGGTACATCGACGGGTAGACCCCGCGCGTGAAGGGATAGACCCCGGGGTAGCCCAGGTCACGCTCCGGGTCGACCTCGACGTTCTCGTGTGTGTAGAGGGGCTCGTTCTCGACGCCCGAGATCGTCGAGAAGAGCTCGCCGTCTCGCTCCGGCGTCGCCTCGTACAGCTCCTTCCACGCATCGAGTCCCGCGACGGAAGGGCGATCCTCGGTCGTCGCCATTGGGCGGATTCTACGGCGGGGGTCCAACCGCCAGCGATGGCCCGCCAGGCGTAAGCCTCGACTCGAGGGTTAGCCCGGCTCCCCCGGAAGGGGGAATCGCCCGCTCGGACCTCAGGCCACGCGCCCGGATGCCGATCTCTTCGGTACGCGCGGGCACGCGCGTGCGAAGGAAAGGCGAGCTTGGCGAGCATCTCTGAACTGCGGCGGTTCCAACAGCGCTCGGCAACTGCCGGGCGCAGCCGCATGCAGCTCGGGATCGCTCTCACCGCGGCACTCGCCGCGGGACTCGCCGCCCTGTTGCTCCTGGCTCAGCTCGCCGGCCACCGGGAGCCGCAGGCCACGGAGGCTCGGGACTTCCTGGCGACGACGCTCGGCTCGCCGCAGGCGGCCGCGTCCCTCGTCAGGAAGCCCGCGCCCAACGTTCGCCTTCACGTCGGTCGCTCCGTCCGCTTCGAACGCGACGGTGCGGCCGTCGGCGTCGCGTTCGCCGGCGCGTCCGGGGCGTGGCAGCGCCACCTGCGCGGCGCGTCGCGGCCCGCGCCGTTCGGTCGCGAGGGAGTGGTCTTCCGCGGGGAGTACGGCCTCGAGCAGTACTTGAGGGTCGAAGAGCGCCAGGGCAAGCGCACGTGGCGCTGGACGCTCGACGCGCCCGGCCTCACGCCGACGGTCGCGGCCGACGGCGGCGTCGACTTCGTGCGCGGCACTCGCTCGGCCGGAATTCGCATTCAGCCGGCCGCGATCTTCGACGCCGGGCGCCGGAACGTCACGCCGACGAACACGCGTTGGACGCTCGAGCGGTCCGGGCGCACCTGGACGCTCGCGCTCGTGCTCGACGACGCCGACCTCCCTGTCCCCTACGTAATCGACCCGAACATCGCGCGGACCGCATTCAACACCGCGAGCTCCGCGGGCAACACGACCTCGCTGACCATTACGCGCCCGGGCAACGTCGGCGACATCCTCGTCGCGGAGATCGCGGTCCGGAACAACGCTGTGGTGACGGCGCCGGGCGGCTGGACGCTGATCAACGCGCGGAACTCGGGCGGGACGCACAGGCAGTCCGTCTTCTGGGCGACGAACTCGGCCGCGCTCGGGACCAACTTCACCTGGACGGGGAACGCGCACGCCGCCGGAGTGATCTCCGCGTACTCGGACGTCCACTCGACCGCTCCGATCGACGCGTGGAGCCAGAACTCCGGCACGAGCAACACCGCGACCGCGAGCGGCGTAACCACGAACTTCGCCGACTCGATGCTCGTCCCGCTCTACAGCGCGTCCGGCAACGTCACGCTGACACAGACCGGCGGACAGGGCGTGACGCAGTTCGCGACCGCGATCAGCACCGGCAACCCGGCCGCCAACCGCATGCGCGTAACCGCCTCCGACGGCCTGCAGGCGGCCGCCGGCGGCTCGGGCAACAAGACCGCGGGCGTGAGCGCGAACGCCGTCTGGGCGGCCCACCTCGTCGCGCTTCGGCGCGAGCCGCCGGACGGCCTCGGCACGATCGCCCCCGACCGCACCAACGTCGCCGCGTCCTCGACGGGCAACACGCTCGTCTGGACCTACACCGCGCCGGCCGACGGCCTCGTGGCCGGCGAGGTGCGCCTGACAGTCCCGGCGCCGTGGAGCGCCCCGTCGGCGACCGGGACCTCGGCGGGTCACACGACTGTCTCGGCCGGGACGCTCTCGTTCACCGGCCAGACGATCGTCGTCTCGAACCTCACGCTCGCCGGCAGCGCGACGGCCACGATCACCTACGGCTCGACCGCGGGCGGCGGTCCCGGCGCGACCGCGTCGGCGACCACCGGCGCCGTCACGTGGACGGCGCAGCAGAAGGGCACGGCCGGCGGCACGCTCACGAACCTCGCCGCCCAGCCGAGCGTGACGCAGAACGCGCCGAACGGCTCCGGCACGCTGACCGCCTCGCGCTCGAACGTCGCCGCCTCCTCGATCGCCAACACGATCACCTTCACGTACACGGCCGCGACCGGCGGGATGGCCAACGGCTCGGTCTCGCTCGACGTCCCCGCCGGCTGGAGCGCGCCCTCGACCACCGGCACCGCCGCCGGCCACGCCACCTCGACCGCGGGAACGCTCGCCGTCGCCGGCCAGACGATCACCGTCTCCGGCCTCACCCTCACCGCAGGCGCCACCTTCACCATCGTGTACGGCTCGACCGCGGGCGGCGGCCCCGGCGCGACCGCGAGCGCAACGACCGGCGCCGTCACCTGGCAGGCGAAGCAGCGCTCGGTCGACGTCGGCACGCTCACGAGCCTCGCGGCGTCCCCGTCGATCACGCAGAACGCGCCGAACGGCTCGGGGACCGCGGCGACCGGGACGACGGCGGTCGCGGCGTCGTCGACCGGCAACAGCATCACCTTCACCTACACGGCAGCGACCGGCGGGATGGCCAACGGCTCGGTCTCGCTGGACGTCCCCGCCGGCTGGAGCGCACCTTCCACGACCGGGACGGCCGCCGGCTACGCCACCTCGACCGCGGGCACGCTCGCCGTCGCCGGCCAGACGATCACCGTCAGCGGCCTCACCCTCACCGCCGGCGCGACCTTCGACATCGTCTACGGCTCGAGCGCAGGCGGCGGTCCGGGCGCGACCGCAAGCGCCACGACGGGCGCGGTCACTTGGCAGTTCAAGCAGCGCTCGGTCGACCTCGGCACGCTCGTCAACCTGGCGGCGTCGCCGTCGATCACGCAGACGTCCGCGAACGGCAGCGGCACGATGTCCGGAGCGCCGACGACCGTCGGCTACGCGACGAGCGGGAACACGCTCACCTTCACCTATACGGCTGCCGCGGGTGGAATGGTGAGCGGCGCGATCTCGATCGACGTCCCCGCCGCGTGGAGCGCGCCGTCGACGACCGCCACCGCCGCCGGCTACTCCACCTCGACCGCGGGCACGCTCGCCGTCGCCGGCCAGACGATCACCGTCACCGGGCTCACGCTCGCCGGGGGAGCGACCGTCGACGTCGTCTACGGCTCGACCGCGGGCGGCGGCCCCGGAGCAAGTGCACCGGCGAGCGCGGGCGCGCAGACGTGGACGGCCAAGCAGCGCTCGCTCTCGAGCGGGGCGCTCGTCACGCTCGGGAGCTCGCCGTCGATCACCGTCGCGGCGCAGCCGGCCGCGCCGACCGGCCTCGCCACCTCGCCCGCCTCGCCGGCAAACGACACGGCGCCCGAGGTGACCGGCACCGCGCCCATCGGATCGACCGTGAAGCTCTACACGAGCGCGGACTGCTCCGGCCCGCTCGCGGCGAGCGGAACGGCGGCCGCGTTCGGCGGCGCCGGGATCACCGTCACGGTCGCGGACAACGCGACGACGAGCCTGACGGCGACCGCGACCGACTCCTACGGCGCGGTGTCGCCGTGCTCGACGGCGGTCTCGTACACCGCAGATTCCAACCCGCCCGCAGCCCCGACGATCTCGAGCTCGGCCCCGCTCTCCCCGGCGAACGACAACGACCCCGAGCTGAGCGGCTCGGCCGAGGCCGGGTCGACGGTCCGGCTCTTCACGACGAGCGACTGCTCCGGTGCGCCTGCCGCGAGCGGCCCGCAGGCGACGTTCGCCGGCGCCGGCTTCTCGGTCAGCGTCCCGGCCGACTCGTCGACGAGCTTCCGGGCGACCGCGACGGACGCGGCCGGCAACGAGTCGACCTGCTCGGCGGCGTTCACCTACGTCGAGGACTCGACCGCGCCCTCCTCGGGCCTCGGTTTCCCCGGCGCGACGACGTACGGCGCCGCGGGCTGGAGCGACTTCAGCGGCACCGCGTCGGACCCGGGCGGGACGCTCGACCGCGTCGAGCTCTCGATCCGCCGCGTCACGGACGGGCTCTACTGGAACGGCTCGAGCTTCGCCGACGCCTCCGAGAACTGGCGGACGGCGACGGGAACGGCCTCGTGGTCGCTCGCCTTCGCACTCTCGAGCTTCCCGGCCGACGGCGACTACATCGTCCGCGTCCGCGCCGTCGACGCGGCGGCGAACATGGAGAGCCCGTCGAGCCGCACGTTCACGATCGACACGACCCCGCCGAACACGAACATCACGGCGCAGCCGAACGACCCGACCAACTCGGGCGACCCGAGCTTCTCCTTCACCGCGAGCGAAGTCGGCTCGACGTTCGAGTGCCGCCTCGACGGCGGCTCCTGGAGCGCCTGCTCCAGCCCGAAGGCCTACACCGGCCTGACCCAGGGCTCGCGCACCTTCGACGTCCGCGCGACGGACGCCGTGGGCAACACCGACGCGAGCCCGGCGACCTTCACGTGGACGATCGACACGACCGAGCCGACCTCGACGCTGGCCCAGCCGGGCGCGACGGACTACAACGCCGCCGGCTGGCCCGGGTTCGGCGGGACGGCTGCCGACACCGGCGGCGCCGCGCTCGACCGCGTCGAGGTCTCGATCCGCCGCTCGTCGACGGGCCTGTACTGGGACGGCTCCTCGTTCGCCGACTCTGGCGAGAACTGGCGCACCGCCGCGGGGACCGCATCCTGGTCGTTCGCGTTCGGGGCGTCGAACTTCCCGGCCGACGGCCAGTACGTCGTCCGCAGACGCGCGACGGACACCGCGGGGAACGTCGAGGGCTCGTCGCTCAGCCGAACCTTCACGATCGACAACACCGCACCCGAGACGACGATCGACACGAGCCCGACCGATCCGTCGAACTCGACCGCGCCTGACTTCACCTTCTCCGCGAGCGAGCCCGGCACGACCGCCGAGTGCCGGCTCGACGGCGGCTCGTGGGCGAGCTGCACGAGCCCGGATGGCTACACCGGTCTCGCGCAGGGCGCGCACACGTTCCAGGTCCGGGCCAGCGGACACGGCCGGGAACACCGACGCCTCGCCCGCAGCCTTCGGTTGGACGATCGACCTGACGACGCCGGCGACCGTCGTCTCGTTCCCGCTCTCGGGCGGGACGTACAACTTCACCGGCTGGGCCGACATCGCGGGAACCGCGTCCGACACCGGCGGCGGCGCGCTCGACCGCGTCGAGGTGTCGATCCGGCGCGTGGCCACCGGCCTCTGGTGGAACGGCTCCGGCTTCGCAGCCGGCTCGGAGAGCTGGCTCGTGGCGAGCGGCGCGGCGACGTGGTCGCAGGCGTTCGCGGCCGGTGACTTCCCCGCCGACGGCGACTATGTCGTGCGCGTGCGGGCGACGGACACGGCGACGAACGTCGAGTCGCCGAACGCCTACTCGGTCACGTACGACACCGGCGCGCCGAACACGACGATCACGGGGCAGCCGAGCAACCCGACCAACTCGGGCGACCCGAGCTTCTCCTTCTCGTCGAGCGAGAGCGGCTCGACGTTCGAGTGCCGCCTCGACGGCGGCTCCTGGGACACCTGCACCAGCCCGAAGGCCTACACCGGCCTGACCCAGGGCTCGCACACCTTCGACGTCCGCGCGAGCGACGCCGCCGACAACACCGACCCCACCCCCGCGAGCTTCACATGGACGATCGACACGACCGCCCCGACCGGGACGATCGCCTTCCCGGCCGCGTCGGGGCTCTACAACGCCTCGACCTGGAACGACTTCTCCGGCACCGCGTCCGACACGGGCGGAGGCGCAGTCGACTCGTTGAGGCTCTCGATCCGCCGCGTTGCCGACGGTCTCTACTGGAACGGCACGGCGTTCGCCGACGCGACGGAGACCTGGCACTCCGCCTCCGGCACGACCTCGTGGACGCTCGCCTTTCCGGCGTCGAGCTTCGCGGCCGACGGCGGCTACTCGATTCGCGTCCGCGTACGCGACACGGCCGACAACCTGGCCCCTCCGCTGACCCGGTCGTTCACCGTCGACATGAACGCGCCCGAAACCACGATCGACTTGGCGCCCGCCGACCCGACGAACTCGACCGACGCGACCTTCTCCTTCTCGTCGAGCGAGAGCGGCTCGACGTTCGAGTGCCGGCTCGACGGCGGCGCGTGGGCCGCGTGCACGAGCCCGAAGAGCTACACCGGGCTCGCCGAAAGTGCGCACTCGTTCGACGTGCGTGCGACCGATACGGCCGCCAACGTCGACGCAAGCCCCGCGCAGGACACGTGGACGATCGACACGACGGCGCCGCAGACGACGATCGCCTCGTCACCGGCGAGCCCGACGAACGCGACGGGCGCGACGTTCACGTTCTCGTCCGACGAGTCGGGCTCGACGTTCGAGTGCCGGCTCGACGGCGGCGGCTGGAGCGCCTGCACCAGCCCGAAGGCGTACGCCGGGCTCGTCCAGGGTGCGCATGCCTTCGACGTGCGTGCGACCGACGCCGCCGGCAACGTCGACGCCTCGCCGGCGAACCACGCGTGGACGATCGACACGACCGCGCCGACGTCGTCGGTCGCCTTCCCGAGCGCGGGCGGCTGGTACAACGCCGCGGGCTGGAGCAACCCGGGCGGCACGGCTGCGGACGCCGGCGGCTCGGGCCTCGACCGTGTCGAGCTCTCGCTGCGCAGCGCCGCGAGCGGCCTCTACTGGGACGGCAGCGGCTTCAACGCCGTGGCCGAGAGCTGGCAGACGGCGACCGGGACGGCGACATGGTCGTACGCGTTCGCGGGCGCGAGCTTCGGCGCCGACGGCGACTTCGTGCTGCGCGTGCGGGCGCACGATGCGGCCGGCAACGTCGAGTCGGCCTCGTCGCGCTCCTTCACGGTCGACACGATCCCGCCCGAGACGACGATCGACAGCGCGCCCGCGAACCCCGTCAACAGCGCCTCGGCCGATTTCACGTTCTCCGCCGACCAGGCCGGCTCGACGTTCGAGTGCCGCCTCGACGGCGGCGCCTGGGCCGCGTGTGCGAGCCCGAAGAGCTACACGGGCCTCGCGGAGGGCTCACACACCTTCGACGTACGCGCGATCGACCCGGGCGCGAACCCCGACCCGACGCCGGCGCTGCACGCGTGGGTCGTCGACACGGTTGCGCCGGTCGTGACGATGAACGACCCCGGCCAGTACCTGCGCGGCACGGTCGTCCTGAGCGCGAACGCGACCGACACGGGCGGCACCGGCGTCGCCTCGATCACGTTCGAGCGCTCGCCGGCCGGCGCGGGCACGTGGACCGGCATTCCCGCGACATGGGACACCACGGCGGCGGCGAACGGCCTCTACGACCTGCGCGTGATCGCGACCGACAACGCCGGCAACGCGGGCACCTCCGCACCGATCACGAGCCGCTGGGTCGACAACCTGAAGCCGACCGTCGCCGTGGTCGATCCGGGCATCGCCGTCACGGGGACGGTCACGATCGCGGCGAACGCGAACGACGGGCACTCGGGCGTGAAGCGGGTCGAGCTCCAGTACCTCGACGGCTCGACGTGGACGACGATCGGGATCGACACCAGCGCCCCGTACGAGGCGTCGTGGGCCGCGGGCTCGCTCGCCGACGGCACCTACGACCTGCGCGCGATCGCGACCGACCACGCCGACAACGTCGAGACGTCGGCGACCGAGTCGACGATCGTCGACAACACCGATCCGACCGTCTCCTACACCGCGCCCACCGACTTCGGCTACGTCAACGCGGCTGCGCCCGACCCGTTCACGCTCGTGGCCGACGCCGCCGACACGGGCAGCGGCGTCAAGGAGGTCGAGTTCTACGAGTGCAACGCGGGCGGCCTCAGCTGCACGACGAGCACGTCGCTGGGAATCGACGGGAGCGCGCCGTACGAGGGCAGCTGGCCGATCCCGGCGACCGACGGCGTCAAGCACCTGCGGGCGGTCGCGCGCGACCAGGCCGGCCGGACGGCCGAAGTCGTCGTCGAGGTCACCGTCGACCGCCTGGAGCCCGACACGACGCTGGCGTCGAACCCGGGCAACCCGTCGCGCGACGCCGACCCCGAGTTCACGTTCTCCTCGAACGAGGGCGGCTCGATCTTCGAGTGCCGGCTCGACGGCGGCGTCTGGGCCCCGTGCGCGTCGCCGCACACGACGGCCCCGCTCGCCGACGGCACCCGCACCTTCGAGGTGCGCGCGGTCGACCTCGCCGGCAACGCCGACCCGAGCCCGGCGGCGTGGACGTGGCTGCTCGACACGACGCCGCCGACGGCGTCGATGGACGACCCCGGCCCGAACCTCCGCCAGGCGATCACCCTGACGTCGACGGCGGCCGATCCCGGCGCCGAGCCGTCCGGCATCGCCTCCGTCGAGTACCAGTACTCGGTCGCCGACGCGAACACCTGGGTCGCGACGCCGGCGCTCTGGGACACGACGACGGTCACCGACGGCCTCTACGACCTGCGCGTGGTCGTGACCGACAACGCCGGGAACGTGACGGAGTCCGCACCGGTCGAGGACCGCCGCGTGGACAACTCGCCGCCCGCGAGCGCGCTCGAGGACCCCGGCGCGAACCTGCGCGCGACGGTCACGCTCCGCGCGAGCGCGAGCGACACCGGCTCGGGCGTGCAGCAGGTCGTCTTCGAGGTCAGCCCCGACGGCGCGGCCTGGTCGACGATCGGGATCGCGAACGCGGCGCCGTACGAGCTGCCGTTCGACACGGCGAGCCTCCCGGACGGTCTCTACTTCTTCCGCACGACCGCCACCGACTTCGCCGGCAACTACGCGGAAGGCGCGTCCGTCGGCCCGCGGCGGATCGACAACACGCTGCCGACGGCGAGCCTCGCCGACCCGGGCGACAACCTGCGCGGCACGGTCACGCTGAGCTCGGTCACCGACGACCCGCCGGGGCCGCCGGTCGCCTCGGGCATCTCGAGCGTGGCGTACGAGGCGCTGGTCGGCGGCACCTGGACCGGGATCTCGGAGATCTGGCCGACGACCGAGGTCCCGGATGGTCTCTACGACCTGCGCGTCAACGTCACCGACGTCGCGGGCAACCAGGCCTTCTCGAACGTGGTCGGCTCGCGGCGCGTCGACAACACGAAGCCGACGACGACGCACGACGCGCCGAGCGGCTGGCAGCCGAGCGCGGTGACCGTGACGCTGAGCGCGAGCGACGCGGGCTCGGGCGTCTCGAACACGACGTACTCGATCGACGGCGGCAGCGCGCAGAGCGGCTCGAGCGTCAACGTCTCGGGCGACGGGATCCACACGATCTCGTTCTTCTCGACCGACGTCGCCGGGAACGTCGAGTCGCCGCAGACGGCGACGGTGATGGTCGACACGACGCCGCCCGATCCGGGCGCGAGCGACCCGGGCAACTACCTGCGCGGCACGGTCACGCTGACCGCGAACCCCAGCGGCGGCGGAGGCGGCGGCGCCGAGGTGACCGAGGTCGAGTTCCAGCACAAGCGCTCGAGCGCCTCGACGTGGACGTCGCTCGGCGTCGACACCACCGGCGCGGACAACCCGCCCTACACCGCGTTCTGGGCGACGACGCCCGCGGACGACGGCTCGTGGGATCTGCGCTTCATCGTCCGCGACGAGGCCGGCAACGAGAACATGGTCGACCTCTCGTCGAAGATCGTCGACAACACCGCGCCGACCGGCTCGCTCTCGTCGCCGCTCGCGGGCTCCATGGTCTCGGGCAACGTCACGCTCGGCGTCAGTGCCTCCGACGCGAACCCGATCGCCTCGGTCGAGTACTTCGTCGGCGGGGGCTCGGTCGGCTCGTCCACCTCGGCGCCGTTCCAGGTCGGCTGGAACTCCGCGTCGACCGGCGACGGCCCGGCCTCGATCTCCGCCGTGATCACCGACGTGGCGGGCAACTCGACCGGCACGGGCTCCGTCGGCGTCACGGTCGACAACTTCGCGCCGACGGTGTCGCTCTCGGGCCTGCCGGGGAACGTGAGCGGCTCGGTCGGGCTCTCGGCCGCCGCGAGCGGCGACACGACGCAGGTGACCTTCCAGCGGCGCCCCGTGGGCGGCGGCGGCTGGACGACGGTCGGCACCGCCGGCGGCGCGCCGTGGTCGGCCACGTTCGACACGACGATGGTCCCCGACGGCGACTACGAGCTGCGTGCGATCGCGGTCGACGCGGGCGCCAACTCCGGGACGAGCAACGTCGTCTCGACCCGCGTCGACAACACCGACCCGAGCGGCCTGCTGACGAGGCCGGGAGGCGGCGCGACCGTCGGCGGCGCCGTTCAGCTCGAGGCAACGGCCTCCGACAACCCGGGAGGCTCGGGCCTGGGCTCGGTCACCTGGCAGGCGCAGACCGGCGGCGGTGGCTACGCGGACGTCGCAAGCGACGGGAGCGCGCCCTTCGAGACGACGTGGAACGTCAGCGGCCTGCCGAGCGGCCCGTACGACCTCCGGATCGTGGTCTCCGACGCGGCCGGCAACACATTTACGAGCTCGCCGATCTCGATCACCGTCGACTCTGTCGCACCGGGCGTGATGCTCGACGACCCGGGCTCGCCGCTCTCCGGCGTGGTGGCGCTCAGCGCCACGACCACCGGCGACGCGACGTCGGTCACGTTCAGCCAGAGCTCCGCAGGCGCCGCCGCGTGGTCGGCGATCGCCACCGACGGCTCCGCACCGTGGACCGCCAACTTCAACACCACGACCCTCGGCGACGGCCTGTACGACCTCCGTGCGCTCGTCACCGACGCAGTCGGCAACACCGCGGCGAGCGTCGTAGCAGGCGTCCGCGTCGACAACTTCGTCCCGATCATCGTGTCGTCGGTGCCGGCGAGCGGGTCGATCGTCGCGACCGCGTCGCAGATCTCGATCACGTCGTCCGAGGCCATCGCCGCCCTCACGGGCGTGACCTTCGACGGCGCGCCCGCGCCGCCGCCGACGGTCTCCGGCAGCTCGGCGACCTTCAACACCGGCCCGCTCGACGAGGGCACCCACACCCTCGCCGGCACCGTTCGCGACGCCGCCGGCAAGTCGAGCGCGTTCTCGATCACGTTCATGGTCGGCGTTCCGGCTCCGGCTCCCCCGTCGGCCGGCGGCGACGACGGCGACTTCTCGGGCGTGCTCCCGGTCGTGCCCGCCCCGACGAACTTCCGCGGCGTGATCGAGCCGGATGGCTCGCTGACGCTGCGCTGGACGCCCTCGACCGACGCCGACGGCGAGCCGTTCGCGATCGTCCTCTACGTCGACGGGATCGCGACGCAGACGCTCGCGCCTGGCGAGACCGCCGTCAACCTCGGGCCGTTCGACCCGGCCGACCGGCGCCGCTTCGCGGTCGTCGCCGTCGACGCCGACGGCACAGGCAGCCCGCTGAGCAACGAGCTTCGCTCTACGTCCGTCCTCGCCGGCCGTTCGCTCGACGAGGTGAAGGCGACCCTGCTCGACCGCGGCTTCCTCGTCGGCGCTGTACGCGGCACCGGCACGGTGGTCGCCGACCCCGTGCGCCCCGTGCTGGCGACCGTCGGCGGCCCGGTCGACCTGGTGCTCGGCGACCCCGGCGCCCCCCAGTCGCGGTTCGTGTTCACCGTGGTCGGGACGAAGCGCTACACGCCGGCGACGCGGCGGTTCGTCGCCGTCCGGATCAACTCGACGCGTGCTTCGCAGGTGACCGTGACGCTGGTGAGCCCGCGCGGCGCGCAGCTCCACCGCTGGCGCTTCTCCGTCCGGGCAGGCGTCGCGGTCAAGCGGCTGACGATGCCCCCGCGGCTGAGGGCGCCCGGGCGCTACCGCCTCGTGCTCAGCGCCCGGTCCGGACGCGACGCGGTCACAAGGAAGCTCTCCTTCCAGATCCCGGGCAAGCGGACGAAGCCGACCAAGAAGCCGCTCGAGGTCGTGCTCGCCGGCGGCTCGAACATGCGCAGGGAGATCGCGGCGAGCGTCGCGAACGGGATCGGCGTCGTCTCGACCGTGGGCGAGGAGACGTGGGAGGTCACCGGGAGCCCGACGCGCAACGTCCGCGTGGTCGTCGTCGACGTCGACCGCTACGGGCTGGAGCTCGTGCGCGACCTGCGCACGGTCTTCCCGACCCTCCGGATCATCGCGCTCACGAACGACCCTCGGCGGCTCGCGCAGTCGGTCAGAGCCGGCGCCGCCGTCGCCGTCCCGCGCTCGACGCCGCCGAAGGACCTCGCGAAGCTGATCAACCGGCTCGCGCGGCGCTAGGCGCAGCCGCCGGATCCTGCGTTAGCCGCCGTTCCTCAACTCGTCGCAGGAGTCCGCCTGCTCGAAGGCGTCTTCGAGCTCGCCGCCGACGTCGAGCTGCTGCAGCTCGCTGAAGGTCGACGACACCTCGTTCCCCATCGTCATCAACGTGCTGCTGATGACCGGCACGGCGCTCAGGATCCCGCTCGCGCCCGCGCCCTCGGCGTCCTCCACGGCGCTCTCGAGCTCGTCGACCTCCGGCTGCAGCTCGTCGGCGAGCTGGTCGATCGACTCCTTCGCCTGCTGGCCTGCTTCGGTCTCCGGCGCTTCGAGGTCCTCGAGGTCGTCCGTGAAGGTCTCGGTGGCCTCCTTGACGTCCTCGACAGCGCTCTGAAACGCCTCCTGCGAGAGGTTGCCCCCCTGGAGCGATTGGGCCGCCGCCGAGATCGAGTCCGTCCAGGTCGTCGCCGCGGAGCACGTGTCGTCCGCCCACTCCGACGTCGACGACTCATCGTCGCCTCCGCAGCCTCCGGCGACGATCGCGCAGGCAAGCGCGAGCACAGCCCACGTCCGATTCCGCTTCACGGTTCGACGGTACGCCGCGGGCTTGCAGAACGCATCGCCCCACCCGGGTGATTCCCCGTTGCCGATCAGCGTCTCCTGGCGGCCCGGGCCCGATTCGTCATCGCCCCCGATCCGCCGATCCCCTGGTGGTCGGCGGCGCCTGCCCGGTCCAGGTCGGGAGAGCCGGAGAAGCCCAGCTCGACGCTCGCGTCCAACCGAAGGCGGCCGGAGGGGCTCGACCTCGTCGACGAGGTCGTCCCGATCGGCTAGGGAGCCGTGTCCTCGGCGTGGTACTGCGCGAGCAGCCGCTCCTCCTCGGCCCGCTTCGGGAAGAGGAAGAAGACCAACGTCGCGCCGAGCAGGATCGCGACGATGCCGGCGGTGTAGGCCCAGTCGGCCCCGTCGAGGAACGACTGCGTCGCTCCCGCCGTGATCTGGCTCGCGTACTGCGGGTACTGCGCCGCGATGTCCTCGGCGCTCGCGAACGATTTCGTCAGCTGGCTCGCGACGTTGTCGGTGATCTGCTGCCGGTCCGGGGATGCGGCAATGGCGGCGGAGACTGCCGCTGCGTAACCCGCCGTGAGGAGCGCGCCGAGGATCGACTGCATGATCGCGCCGCCCAGGTCGCGCTGGAGGTCGGCCGTCCCCGAGGCCATGCCCGCGCGGCGCACCGGCACGGAGCCGGTCAGCGAATGCGAGGCGGGCGTGCCGGCGAACCCGACGCCGACCCCGAGGAAGGCGTAGCCGAGGCCGACCGGCCAGTACGAGCTGCCCTCGTCCCACAGCAGCAGCATCGTGATGAAGCCGAGCAGGCAGAAGGCGTAGCCCGCGAGCAGCGTGACTCGTGCGCCGTAAGCCTCCACCAACTTGGCCGAGCGGGGCGCGACCAGAACCATGAACGCAGCCGCCGGCAGGATCGAGAGCCCAGCCTCGAACGTCGAGTAGCCGAGCACGTTCTGCAGGAACTGCTGGCCGACGAACATCGCCCCCATCAGCGTCCCGAACACGACCACCCCGGCGCAGGCGGCGACCCAGAAGACGCGGCGCCGGGCGACCTCGAGGTCGTAGAGGGGGTTGGCGGCGCGACGCTGCCGGATGAGGAACGCGAGCAAGGCGGCAAGCGCGATCGCGCCCAGACCCAAGGCCAGTGCTCCCTTGTTCGGCAGCGGCGCGAAGTTGATCGAGAGCACGAGCGAGGCCACCAGCACGACGGAGAGGATCCCGCCGAGGTTGTCGACGGGCTCGGTCGCCTCGTTGACGTGACTCGGCACGAACTTCGCCGCCATGACCAGGGCAACCGCGGCCAGCGGCAGGGTGATCAGGAAGACCGACCCCCACCAGAACTCCTCCAGCAGCGCGCCGGAGAGCACCGGCCCGAGGGACGAGATCGCGCCGCCGACGCCCGACCACAGAGCGATCGACTTGGTGCGCCCGGGACCCGACCAGAGGGCCGTGATCAGGGCGAGCGTCGTGGGGAACGCCATCCCGGCGGAGAGACCACCCAGGACGCGGGCCGCGAAGAGGACTTCCTCGGTCGGGGCCCAGGCGGCTAGCAGGCACGCAGGCACCGACAACGCCATGCCCAGGATCAGCATCAGCTTGCGCCCGTAGCGGTCTCCGACTGCGCCGAAGTAGAGGACCGACGCGGCGAGGCCCAGGGAGTAGCCGACCGCGATCAGGTTGAGCGCCGTCTGACCCGAGTCGAACTCCTGCGCGATCGACGGCAGCGCGACGTTCGCGACGGCAAGGTTCAGGTTGGCGACTGCCGCCACCAGGATCAGCGAGACCAGGACGACCCCCGCGCGTCTGGGGGCGTCCGGGGCGGCCGGAGTCACAGCTTCGGTCACGTTCGTCTCCGTTCCGGCCGGCGAGTCCGGCCTCGACTACGCCGCTAGATCAGATCCCCTCGTCGAGCGAGTCTTCATCATCCTCTTCGTGTGAATTGCGGACTCAGCCGAGGGCGGCCAGAGCGGCGAACGCGGGTCAGCGCGAGCTGCCAGGTCTCCAGAGCGGCTCGTCGCGGCCGGCGGCCGCGTTGACGGCCCGCGCGAGGATGAACAAGAGGTCGGAGAGGCGGTTCAGGTAGACGACGGCGCGCGGGTTCACGGACGCCGCGAGCGCGTCCCGCTCGGCGCGGCGGCAGACCGCCCGCGCGACGTGGATCCGTGCGGCCGCCTCCGTCCCGCCCGGGAGCACGAAGCTCTTCAGCTCCGGCAGCTCGGCGTTGAACGTGTCGCAGTCGGCCTCGAGGGCGTCGATCTGCGACTGCGCGACGCGCAGCTTCCCGTCGTCGGGCTCGAACGGAACGGAGAGATCGGCGCCGACGTCGAAGAGCTCGTTCTGCACGCGCGTGAGCACGGTGCGGATCTCGTCGGGCACGTCGCCGGCGAGCAGCAAGCCCACATGCGAGTTGAGCTCGTCGACCGTGCCGTAGGCGGCGAGCCTCGGGTCGAGCTTCGAGACGCGCGACCCGTCGCCGAGCGAGGTCTCGCCGCGGTCGCCGCCCCGCGTGTAGATCTTGGTCAGGCGGACGGGCTCGTCGCGCTCGCGGGGCACGCGCTCTATCCCTGCGCGAGCGTGCGTTCGTGTCGGCGCAGCCCGAGCACCGAGCGCGCGATCACGAGACGCTGGATCTCGCTCGTCCCCTCGTAGATCTCGGTGATCTTCGCGTCGCGGTAGTACCGCTCGACGGGAAACTCCTTCGTGTACCCGTAGCCGCCGAGGATCTGGATCGCCTCGCCCGTCTGGCGGCGTGCCATCTCCGACGCGAACAGCTTCGCCTTCGCGCCCTCCTCCGTGTGCGGGCGCCCCTGCTGCTTGAGCCAGGCGGCGCGATAGGTGAGCAGGCGGGCGGCGTCGAGCTCGGTCGCCATGTCCGCGAGCTTCCATTGGATCGCCTGGTGCTCGGCGATCGGCTTGCCGAACGTGCGCCGCTCCTTCGCGTACTCGCGCGCGGCGTCGAACGCCGCCTGCGCGATCCCGACGGCCTGCGCGGCGATCCCGATGCGCCCGCCGTCGAGCGTCGCCATCGCGACCGCGAACCCCTTGCCCTCCTCGTGGAGCAGGCGGTCCCGGCCCACCTCGGCGCCGTCGACCGCGAGGTCGTTCGTGACCGACGAGTTCAGGCCGAGCTTCTCCTCTTCGCGCGTGATCCGAACGTGGTCGGCGTCGAGCACGAAGGCGGACACGCCCTTCGGCCCCGACGTCTCCCGGTCGGTGCGGGCGAAGAGCAGGAACGTCGAGGCGTGCGCGCCGTTCGTGATCCACTGCTTCGCGCCGGTGATGCGCCAGCCGTCGCCGTCGGGCTCCGCGCGCGTGCGCAGCGAGCCGGCGTCCGAGCCCGCCTCGGGCTCGGTCAGCGCGAACGCGCCGATCCCCTCCCCGCGCGCGAGCGGAGGAACGAAGCGCGCGCGCTGCTCGTCCGTGCCGAACGCGAGGATCGGCAGCGTGCAGGCGCTCGTGTGCACCGCGACGGTGACGCCGACGCCCGCGTCCGCCCGCGAGAGCTCTTCGAGCACGAGCACGTACGAGAGGAAGTCCGCGCCCGCACCGCCGTACTCCTCCGGCACGCAGACCCCCATCAGCCCGAGCTCGGCGAGCTGGGTGTAGAGCCGGCGCGGGAAGTGGTGCTCCCGATCCCAAGTGGCCGCGTGCGGCTCGATCTCGGCGCGCGCGAAGTCGCGAGTGAGCGTCTGGATCTCGCGCTGCTCGTCGGTGAGCTCGAACTGCATCGGCCGGGTCTATCGTAGTGGTGCCCGTGCGCCGGTCTCTCTTGCTCGCGGCCCTCGTCCTCTCGGGGTGCGGAGGCGGAGATCCCTCCGCCGAGAGCGTGGTGCGCGCGTGGTCGGAGGCGGTCAACACGGACGACAACGCCGGCGCCGCGCGCCTGTTCGCCGAGGGTGCGCGCGTCGTCCAGGGCAACGATGTGCGCAGGCTCGAGACGTTCTCCGAGGCCCAGGCCTGGAACGCCGGCCTGCCGTGCTCGGGGCGGATCGTGCGGCTGACCGTGCGCGAGGAGACCGTGCGGGCCACCTTCGTGCTCGGTGATCGGCAGCAGACGGAGTGCGACGGGCCGGGCGAGCGCTCGCAGGCGCTCTTCCGCGTCCGCGACGGGAAGATCGTGCTCTGGCACCAGCTCGACCCGGCGGTCGCGCCGGAAGAAGAGTCGGTTTAGGCCGCCGCGAACTCGCGCCGAACGACGCGGAGCGCAGGCTCGCAGTCGCGAAACGCGTCCACGACGCCGGGGTCGAACTGCTTCCCGCTCTGCCCCACGATCTCCCCGTGCGCGTCCGACCACGGGCCTGCCACCCGGTACGGGCGGTCGCTCGTGATCGCGTCGAGTGTGTCCGCGACGGCGAAGATGCGCGCGCCGAGCGGGATCTCGTCGCGGACGAGGCCGTCCGGGTAGCCCTCGCCGTCCCACCGCTCGTGGTGTGAGCGGACGACGCGCACGCCCTCACCCTGGAGGAACGCCACACCGCCGAGCATCTGCTCGCCGAGCAGCGTGTGCGTCTGCATCAAGGCGCGCTCGGGCTCGTCCAGCGGGCCCGGCTTCTGGAGCACGCGGTCGGGGATCCCGATCTTGCCGACGTCGTGGAGGAGGAAGCCGTACTCCGCGGACGGATCGCCGGCGAGCTCGACCTCCATCGACCGCGCGAGCTCGATCGCGTAGCGCTGGACGCGCTGCGAGTGCTGACGGGTGCCCGTGTCCTTCGACTCGAGCGCGCTCGCGAGCGCGGCGACCGTCTCGCGGTAGGCCTGCTGCACGAGCGAGCGCTGCCCGCGCTCGACCTGGAGCAGGTGCCGGAGATCGCGCGCGTAGAGGAGCAGCTGCTCCTCCTCGCTCGCCTTCCGCGACGCGCGGAACGGGACGCCGTAGATGCCGCCCGCGAGGCGCTCGACGACCGCGAGCAGCTCGAGCGGGCTGAAGGGCTTGGGCACGTAGGCCTCGGCGCCGGCGGCGTCGGCGGCGATGCGAGAGCCGCCCTCGGTGCCGGAGAGGAGGACGACGGCGATGTCGCGGGTCGCGCGATTCGCCTTCAGCTCGCGGCAAAACTCGATCCCGTCAGTCCCCGGCATCAGGACGTCGAGGATGACGACGTCGGGCGGGTCCTCCTCGATCAGGCGTCGCGCTTCGGAAGCCCCGTCCGCCTCGGCGACGTCGATCTCGAAGACGTCGAAGGTCGTGCGCAGGAGCGCCCTGAGACCCGCGTCGTCGTCCACGAGCAGTACTCGCAACCCTTGCGTTTCCTCCCTTCAGGACAACTGTCGGCAGTGGGCCGCGCGGTCTTGAGCGCTAGTACTCGAAGAAGCCGCGACCGGCCTTGCGGCCCAGCCGGCCTTGCTCAGCGTACTCCCTCAAAAGAGGGCATGGGCCATATTTGTCGTCACCCAGGCCCTCCTGGAGCACCTCCATGATCGCGACACAGGTGTCGAGCCCGATCAGGTCGGCGAGGGCCAGCGGTCCGAGCGGATGGGCGAAGCCGAGCTTCGCGATCGTGTCGATCGCGTCGGCCTCGGCCACGCCGTCGTGCAGCGCCCAGACGGCCTCGTTGATGAAGGGCATCAGGATCCGGTTCGAGACGAACCCCGGGAAGTCGTTCGCCTGTGCGGGCACCTTGCCGAGCTCCTCGGCCAGCTGAACGATCGCGCTCGCCGTCTCGTCGGACGTGTCGCGCCCGCGCACTACCTCGACCAGCTTCAGCACCGGCACGGGATTGAAGAAGTGCATCCCGATCACGCGGTCCGGACGCTGCGTCGCGGCCGCGAGCGAGGAGATCGGGATCGAGGACGTGTTCGAGGCGAGGACGGCCTCGCCCGGCAGCGTGGCGTCCGCGCGGCGAAAGATGTCGTGCTTGACGTCGGCGTCCTCGACCACGGCCTCGATCATCAGGTCGGCGGACACGACGTCCTCGACGACGTCGACGCGCGCGACGACCTCGTCGGGGTCCGGGCCGCCCTTCTCGGCGAGCTTCGCGAGGCTCGCGCGCATCGTCGCGAGGGCGCGGTCGGGTGCGCCGGGCTGCGCGTCGTGGAGCGAGACGCGCCGGCCGGACGCAGCGACGACCTGCGCGATCCCGCCGCCCATCTGCCCCGCCCCGACGACGAGGACGTGCTCGAAGCGCATCCAGACGAGGCTAGTAGATTGGCGTGCGTGAGCGAGACGCGTGAGCTGCTCGAGCGCACTGCCAAGCTCGCCGCGGACTTCCTCGAGTCGCTGGACGACCGGCCAGTCCTGCCGGAGGTCGACGTCGACGCGCTGCGCGCGGCGCTCGCCGGTCCGCTTCCCTCCGCGCCGACCGATCCGAGCACCGTGATCCAGGAGCTCGTCGACGCTGCAACCCCCGGCATCGCCGGCATGCCGAGCGCGCGCTGGTACGGCTTCGTGATCGGCGGCTCGCTCCCCGCCGCGCTCGCGGCGGACTGGCTCACCTCCACGTGGGACCAGAACGCGGCGCTCTTCGGGCCCGCGCCCGCGGCCGCGGTCGTCGAGGAGGTCGCCGGCGAGTGGCTGCGCGAGCTCTTCGGGCTGCCCGAGGGCGTGTCCTTTGCGTTCGTGACCGGCTGCCAGATGGCGCACGTGACAGCGCTGGCGGCCGCGCGCGAGCACGTGCTGCGCACCCGTGGGTGGGACCTCGGGGAGCGAGGACTGTTCGGCGCTCCGCGAATCCGCGTCGTCGTCGGCGCCAAGCGTCACGTCACGGTCGACCGCGCTCTCCTCCTGCTGGGGTTCGGCCCGCCCGACGTCGTCCCCGCGGACGACCAGGGACGGCTCCGCGTCGAGCAGCTCGAGCTCGGCGACGAGCCGACGATCGTCTGCGCTCAGGTGGGCGAGGTGAACACCGGCGCCTGCGACGACGTCGACGCGATCGCGGACCGCGCACGCGACGCCGGTGCCTGGCTGCACGTCGACGGCGCCTTCGGGCTCTGGGCGGCCGCCGCGCCGTCGCTTCGCCACCTCGTGCGCGGGGTCGAACGCGCCGACTCCTGGGCGACCGACGGCCACAAGTGGCTGAACGTGCCGTACGACTCCGGCCTTGCGTTCTGCGCGCACCCGGCCGCCCATCGGGCCGCGATGAGCGTGCAGGCCGAGTACCTCGTCCAGGACGAGGGCGAGAACCGCGACCAGGTCGACTGGACGCCCGAGTTCTCGCGCCGGGCGCGCGGCTTCCCCGTCTACGCGGCGTTGCGCTCGCTCGGGCGCGCGGGCGTCGAGGAGCTGGTGGAACGCTGTTGCGCGCACGCGCGTCGCGTCGCCGACGGGCTCGCGGCGCTCCCGGGCGTGGAGGTCCTGAACGAGGTCGTTCTGAACCAGGTTCTCTTCCGGCTCGAGAGCGACGCACAGACGCAGGCGGCACTGCGGTCGGTCCAGCAGAGCGGCGAGGCGTGGCTGAGCGGCACGACGTGGGACGGACGCGCGGCGATCCGCGTGTCGGTCTCGAACTGGCAGACGGGCGAGCGCGACGTCGCTCGGCTGCTCGACGCGTTCCGCGCGGCCGTGCGAGCTCCCGTCCCGGCCTCCTAGCCGCGCGACACGCGGTAGCCGAGCCGGCCGAGCGCGTCGAGCGACGCGTCGATCGCCTCCTCGCCCCGCCCGACCGCCGCCGCGGCGCGGTCCCACGCCAGCGGTCCCTCCTCGGCCGACGCCGCCAGGCCGGTGTACGCCTCGGCCGTCCTGCGGAGCGACGCCACGAGCGCGCGGTGCACGCCCTGCTCGACCGGCCCGGGCGCCGCGCCTTCGAGCGCCGTGGCGGTCGCGGCAAACGCGCCCGCGAGTGACTCCGCCGCGCGCGCCTGGGCGGCGCGGGTCTCCGCCTCCGCGAGGTCGGCCCGACCGTTGCGGCGCTGCTCGCCGAGCGCGCTCAGCGCGGTGTTCACGGCGGTCGCGTAGCGGACGTTGGCGCCGAGCGGGAGTGCCTGCGCGCCGCGAAGCGACACGGTCGTCGCGACGGCTTCGCACTCGGCCAGCCGCTCGCGCGCGTCAGGCCCGGCAGCGCTGCACGCGATCGTCGCGACGCCGCGCGTCGTCGGGATCGCGTAGATCGTCAGCTCGCCGGGCACCTGGCGGTGGTCGAGGTTGCGGTAGCGAAGCGCGGTGATCGAGCCGAGCCGCACGGCCTCGCGTCGCGGCGTCCGCTCGAGGAGCGCGAGCAGCGCCGGCGGGAGCAGCCGCGGTCCGCGCGCCTCCCGCCCGAGCCCGGCCGCGAGCGTCGCGGCGCCCTCGTCGGCCGAGCTCAGCACGACCGGGTCGTCGAGCTCGAGGCCGGGAAGGTCAGGCGCCTGCTGCGACGCCTCCCACTCGTCGGCCGGGAACGAGAGCGCGACCGCGCCGCCGACCGCGACGCCGCGCGCGGGCTCTCCCGGCTCGCGGTGCGCGAGCCGGCCGGCGAAGAACCCGAGCAGCCAGAGCGCAGCGGCGACCGCGAACGCGGCGATCAGCCACTCGGCCGGAACACCCCGGCGCTCCTCCACCGCCACGACGGGCGCGGGCCGCGGAAGCGTCCGCTCGACGACCGTCTCGCCGCGGCGCGGTCCCTCGCCGTCGCTCGGCCGCGGCGGGGTTACGAGCGCCTCGGCCGCGCGCTCGAGCGCCCGGCGCGCGGCCGCGACGAGCTCGGTCGCGCTCTCGAACCTGTCGGCGGGGTCCTTGGCAAGGCCGCGCGAGACGACGTCGTCGAGCGCTTGCGGGAGCTCCGCGCGGCGGTCGGTGAGCTTCGGCGGCGGCTCCTCGAGGTGCGCGTACAGGAGCGCCGCCTCGGTGTCGCGCTCGAACGGGAGCTCGCCGCTCAGGCACTCGTAGAGCACCGCTGCGAGCGCGTACACGTCGCTGCGCGCCGTCGCGGGCTCGCCACGGATCTGCTCCGGCGAGACGTAGTCGAGCGTGCCCGCGTACTCGCCGGTTCGCGTGAGCCCGCGTCGACCGGCGTCGCCCGCGAGGCCGAAGTCGCCGAGGTACGCGACGTCGCTCTCCTCGACGAGAATGTTCTGCGGCTTCACGTCGCGGTGCACGAGGCCGGCGGCGTGTGCGGCGTCGAGGGCCGATGCCGCCTGCTCGAGGATCGCGAGCGCCCGCGTCGGCGCGATCCCGCCGTCGATCAGCTGTCGCAGGTCCGTGCCGCGGACGAGCCGCGTCGCGATGAAGAGCCCCTCGTCGCTCTCCCCCAGCTCGTGGACCGTGACGACGTGCGGGTGGTCGAGCGCAGCTTGGAGCGTCGCCTCGCGTCGAAGACGCTCCTCGAACGTCTCGTCCTCGCTCAGGTGCGGGGCGAGGACCTTGAGCGCGACGACCCGCTGGAGCGACAGCTGCGTCGCCTCGTACACGGTGCCCATGCCGCCGCGGCCGAGGACGCCCTCGATGCGGTACCCGGCCAGCTCCGCGCCCGTCGCCAGCATCGCCGCGACCTAGTGCCTCTCCAGCCGCGCGCACGCGACGCGCGCTCGCGCTCCGACGACCGTGCACGAGTGGACGACGACGACGCCGCGCGGCCGGCCGACGACGCGAACGCGCGCGACGTGCCCGCCCCAGCCCGGACGCGCGGCTCGGATCTCGACCACGGCGCCGCGCGGAAGCCAGCGTCGCGGCGGTGGGATCAGCGCCCTGCCGTCGCCCGAGGAGGAGGACCGGGCGGACGCGGTGCAGCGACGGACGCAGCGCACGGACACCGGCGTCCCCGGCAGGACGCGCGTGAGGAAGAGCCGCTCGAACCGCACGCTTCGCGGCAGCGCGAGCAGGCGGTAGTGGACGACGAAGCGCGGCAGCACCGGGAACGGCGTCCCGACGCTGCTGCCCGCCGAGCGCCGCGAGCGTGGCCGAAGGCGAGCGCACGGCCCGCGCCGCATCGCGAGCGAGCGGTGTCGGTTCACGTAGCGCGGGCTCGTGAAGCGATTCGCCGTCGCCACGAACCCGGAGCCCGAGACGTTTCCGACGCCCGGCCGCCACAGGCAGTTGCCCGTGACGAGGTTGCCGAACCCGCCCGCGCCGAGCACGCCGTAGCGGCCGGAGTACGCGACGACGTTGTCGGCGACGATCACGTCGGTCGTGTCCGGGCCGAGGTAGACGCCGTTCGTGTTCCCGTGCACGTGGTTCCGGACGACGACTGAGCCTCGAGAGCGCGTGAAGGCGATGCCGTCGCCCGGCGTGCGCTCGACGACGTTGTTCGCGATCGTCGTCCCGCTCGAGCCGACGACGAAGATCCCCTGCGAGTGGACCGACTGCGAGGTCGCGCTCGTGCACTGGCTGATCACGTTGCCGTCGACGGTCGTCCCCGCGGCGCCGTCGAGGAGCACGCACGGCGTCCAGCGGACGAGCTGGTTGCCGACGATCTCGTTGCGCAGGAGCGAGACGCGCGCGCCCTGCACGACGACGATCGCCCGGCGGCCCTCGCCGCGCCCGTGGAAGCGCAGCCCGCCGACGACGACGTCGTTCGCGCGGATCGCGATCCCGCCGCGAAGCATGGCGCCGTTCCCCTGCAGCCGGATCGGGCGGCCGGGTGCGCCGCTCCTCACGATCCGCGCGGACTCGGTGAACGTCTGGCCCCGCGCGAGGCAGCCCGCCTGGCCCGGCTTGAGCAGGCTGGTCAGCCGCGTGATCGTCCGCACCGGCGCGCTCAGCGTCCCGCCCGCGCCGTCGTCGCCTCCCGGGTGCGCCCAGAGCGCGCACGGCGCTGCGACCGCCGGCGGAGGCGCGAGCACCGCGGCCGCGACCGCGGCGACGAGGAGGGCGCTAACCCGTCCCAACGATCGTCACGGGCCGAGGGGCGGGGCGCCGGCGCCGCGGCGGGGTGGCCGTCGTCCGCACAACCGGGCGGGCCGTCGTCGTCCGCACCGCCGGACGGGCGACCCTGCGCGCCCGCGGCCGAGCTGTCGGGCTCGCCTGCGGCTGGGCCCGCGGGGCGGGCCGCAGGGCGGGCAGCGGCGGCGCCTCGGCGAGGCGGGTCACGGCGACGGCGGTCGGCTTCGCTGCGAGCGGAACCGCCCGCGGCGGCGGCTCGGCGCCTCCCTCCGTCGACCAGCCGAGGGCGAAAGAGAGCAGGAAAAGGCCGATCCCGGCAACGGCTGCGAGGGCGATCAGCTCCCGTCGCTCCAGTCCGGCCACGTCTCCACGATTCCCCGCTGAGACGGGTTTCAATACAGGCCCGACCGGGGGACAAGTCGAACGAGGAATCTTGCCGCTGGAATAGACGAAAAGGAGGCTCCGTGTCGACCATCGGCGCAGAGATGGGGCAGCTGCAGCAGCTCGGGCAGAGCTTCACGCGGGAGTCCCAGACCGTCGCCCAGCTCGTCGCGACGATCGGGGGCCAGGTACAGAGCACGTGGTGGAAGGGCCCGGCCGCGGACCGCTTCCGCGCATCGTGGGAGAGCGAGTTCGCACCGACGCTCCGAAGGTTGGAGGCGGCGCTTCAGCAGGCGTCGCAGGAGGTGCACCGCCGCCACGACGCGCTGACGCAGGCGGGCACGTAGCCGCAACCGCTCCGGGAGGAGCCCCGGCGTGATCGACATTCCGCCTGTCGTCGGCGACCCGGCCGCGATCCACGCGTTCGCGGGCCAGCTCCGCGGCACGGCCGCGCGGCTCGAAGGACTCGAGGCCGAGGTGGCCTCGACGCCCGGCAGCATGACCTTCGAGGGGCCGGCGGCTGACGAGTTCGGCGAGCGCATGCGCTCGCTCGCCTCGCGCGTGGGTGCGGCGGCGTCCGAACTGCGTGGAGTCGCGAGTCGGGTCGACGCAGCCGCCGAGGAAGTCGCCCGGCGGATCGAGGCGAGGGAGCGACTGCTCGAGGAGCTCCGACGACAGGCGGCCGCGGCGGCAGCGGGTGCGTCGTGACGAGAATCGTCGTCGACCCGCCCGAGCTTCGCCGCGGCGCGGCGCGCCTTCGCGGCCTCGGGGTCGAGCTCGGCACGACGCGCGGACGCCTGAACGGCGCGGCGTTGCCGGCGATGCCGTCCGACCTCGTCGGGGCGATCCAAGCGGGCCTCGACCAGGTCTCGGCGATGCTCGAGGCGATCCCCGCCCCGCTGGCCGAGTCGGCGGTGGAGCTCGAGCGGCGGGCGCTCTGGGCGGAGATCGCGGACGAGCTGATCGCGGGAGTGCCGCTCTCGGGCGCGCTGCTCCGGCAGTTCCTGGACGGGCTCCGCGACGGGTCGCTCGTCCGCTACGCCGAGCCGTGGCAGGCCGAGCTCGCAGGCGCGTACGTCGCCGGGATGTACGCGAACGACTACAAGGATCCGGAGAAGCTGATCGAGCTCGCGCGCCTGCTCGAGGCGAACTCGTTGTCGGGCGACCCGTCCGGCGCCTTCATGGCCGGCTTCGTCGAGCGCTTCGGGACCCGGATCGCCGACATCCCGCGCGTGATCCAGGCGATGGAGTGGACGCCCGGGATGGCGCTCGGCGGCGGCTACGACGACCCGTACGTCGACTACGAGCTCGGCATGCGCCTCAACGGCGAGGGCTACGAGCTCGACGTCGACCCGGTCGAGCTGCTCGGGATGTTCTCGATGGCGCTCGCGATGGGCACCGCGAGCGGACGCGTGTCGAGCAGCGTCGAGCACGACATTGCGTGGGACGAGGATCGCTGGGCCGTCGCGCAGCTCCTGCATGAGGGCCACTTCGGCGCGAACTTCCTCAAGGAGGCGTTCCAGTCCGTCGTCGTCGCGGACATCCAGCGAGACGCGGCGCGGATGGGGCCCGACATGACGGCGTACATGCAGATCGGCGCCGGGGACAACGAGGGATCGACGATCTCCACGGACGAGCGCGAGCTGGTGCTGCGCGCGCTGCTCCGCAACCCGGAGGGCGCGGCGCTCGCGCTCTCGACGCCGCTGCCGGAGGAGGTCTATATCGCGTCGCCGTGGTCGCCCGTCGAGACGCGCGACGCGGTCGGCGTCCTCTACGCCGCCGACTGGGACGACGACGGCGAGCTCTTCGCCGACATCTACCGCGAGGCGACGCACTGGGCGCAGTCCGAGGCAGGCACGCCGGGCACGAGCCGGCAGGGGAACGAGATCACGCTCCAGCTGATCGAGCGCATCAGCAACGCCGAGCGGGACGATCTCCGCGTCGTCAGCCAGGCGCTTGCCCACGACCTCGCGCAGCACCACGTCCGCTCGCTCCTCGAGATGAACCTCGGCGCGGGCGACTGGGACGGCGACGTGCCGAAGGGCATCATCGACCTCACCTCGGGCCGGATCGTCCTCGACGTGCCGCAGATGGAAGAGCTCGTGATGGGGATCTCGGAGAACGAGGACGCCGACCGGATCTTCCTGCGCGGGCTCGCCGACGGTCAGGCCGCGTACCTCGCCGAGATGGTGCGCGAGCATCCGGGCGACGGCGAGGTCTGGGGCGGACAGGTCGGCACGCTCAACCAGCTCGTGCTGAATGCGCACGACGTCGAGCGGGCAATGGACTTCGGCGAGGCGAGCGACCAACAGAAGCTCGCGCTCAGCGTCGTCGGCACGACCCTCGGCGCGCTGACCGAGGGGACGCCCTACGGGCTGCTCGTCGATCCGCTCATGACTGTCGTCGACATCAACACGGCGCCGTCCGAGCTCGACGTCCAGAACGAGGGCTTCGGCGAGAAGCTCGACACGCGCGACCTGGTCAAGGCGATGATCGCGACCGCAGCGTACGAGTACGGCGGTGCCGAGGGACCGTCTCCCGAGCAGCTGCCGTACCTGCTCGAGGACGGCCAGCTGATCTCGTACTCCGGCGAGCTTTCGCCCGAGGTCCGGAACGAGTTCAACCAGTGGGTCGAAGCCGTGCGCGCGCGCGATCCGCAGCTGGCGACCGCGATCGTCCACGCGTTGCAGGCGATGGACGATCATGCGCGCAACTAGGACGACGCTGCTGATCGCAGGCGCCGTGGTCGCGGCCGCGGTCGTCGGCGCCGCGGCGATCGCCGCGAGCCGCGACGACGCCGAGCCGAACGCTCGCGAGATCTCGTACTGCGTCGTGCGGAAGGAGGCCGAGGCGCGCTACGCGATCGTCGCGGACGCCTACGAGCGCGGCGAGCTCGGCTCGCGCGAGCAGGTGATCGCGTCGGCCCACCCGAAAGTGCGCGACCTCATCTTCGAGCCGAGCGGCGACCTTCGCGAATGGGAGGAGATGAGGCCGATTGCTCGGCACGAGTTCCTCCAGTGGGCAACGAGCGGCCGCGTGCATGACCAGACGGGCGACGCGCAGGGGCGCGCCGTGCTCGCGATCACCCGCGCGGACTGCGAGAGCTAGCGCCCTACCTGGACGAGCTCGACGACGCCGCGGTCGACGAGGTAGCCGCGCCCGGGCGGGAACACCGGGTTCGAGCGCCGCGGCAGCCTCGCGCCGAGCAGATCGCCGTCGACGTCGGGGTCGGGGTCGAGCAGCAGACCGTGCTCGTCCTTGCGCAGCTCGCGCAGCCAGCCGGCGAAGGCCCGCTGGAGCCCGTGGCGCTCGGCGGCGGCGACGACGACGACACCGTCGTCACGGCCACGGCGAACCAGTCCCTCGAGCGCGGCCGCGCCGAGCGACTCGGCGAGCTCCTCGGCGTCGTCGATCACTACGATCGCCGGTCCGGTGAGCGACGCGAGCCGCGCCACGGCCTCCTCGCAGGCCTCGACGCCGGACGCGGCGCTCGCCCACTGCCCGTGGTCGGTGAGCGGCGTGCGGCGCGGCGCGAGCAGGTGCAGCGGCCGTGCCCCGGGGCCGCGGCCCAGCGACTCGACGATCGTCGCGAGCGCGGTCGACCGCCCGCTGCGGTACGGGCCGGCGACGACGAAGTGGCGCCCTGCGAGCTCGATCGCCACGGGCTCGAGCTCGGCGTCGCCGATCCCGAGGACGGCCTGGAGCTCGGACGCCGGCGCGGGCAGGTCCGAGCGCTCCACGCCGAGCGGCAGCGGGTCGACGCGCGGGACCTCGCCGTCGCCGAATCGCTCGCGCAGCCGTTCCACCGCCTCGGCGAGCGCGGCCGCCTGGCCCTCGCCGCTCGGGTCGTCCCCGGGCAGGGCGACCTGGAGCTCGAGCCCGCTCGGGAGGAAGCCGCGGCCGGGCGGAAGCTGGGCGCCGCGAAGCGCCGCGGTCGGGATGCCGAACGCAGCCGCCTCGTCCAGGTCGGCCGTGCGAAGGACGAGCTTCGCGGCGATCAGCCCGGCAAGGGCGTTCGGCACGGCGCCGCGGCGGTCGGCCGTGACCGCGAAGTGGACGCCGAGCGGCCGCCCGTCCGCGACGAGCCGCGGCAGCGCGTCAACGAGCTCGCCGAGGTTGACGCGCTCGAACGCCGCCGCGAACGCCGCGTAGCCGTCGAGCAGCACGACGATGCGCGCGATCGGTTCGCCCTTGCCGAGCCGCCGGTACTCGGACAGCGTGAAGACGCCGTGGCGCGCGAAGAGCTGCTTCCGCCGCTCCAGCGCTCGACGAAGCATCGTGAAGAGGCGCGCGACGCGCTCCTCGTCCTCGCCCGCGACGACGGCGCCGGTGTGCGGGAGCTGCTCGAGCGCGAGCAGGCCGCGCGTCGCGAAGTCGAGCCCGTAAATGTGGAGCTCGGCCGGCGAGGACCGCTCGGCGAGCGTGAGGGCGAGCGTGCGGAGGAACGTCGTCTTGCCGCTGCCGCTCGTGCCGTAGACGAGCACGCTGCCGTCGCCCTCGAGGTCGACCTCGAGCGGGCGTCGCCGCTGGAGCGCGGGCTCGTCGACGACGCCGACCGTCGCGACCGCGCTCGGGTCGTCCGCGGCGCCGGCATGCGGCGCGACCCCGGCGAGCGGGACGATCGGCTCGAGCGGCGGCACCCACGGGCGCACGGGCTCGGGCAGCCCCGCGGCGGCAGCCGCCGAAGCGGTCGCCGCGACGATGCGCTCGAGCTCGGTCGCGGCCGTCACCTCCCGCGCGGACTGTGCGGTCGCCGGCGCGCCGAAGCGAAGCTCGTGCACCGCGACCGGCAGCTCGCCGTCGGCTTCGAGCAGGGACGGCGACCCGGCGTACGCCGTCTGGAGCTCGTGCAGCTCGCCGTGGCCCGTCCTCGCGAACGCCCGGCCGGGCACCGACCGTGGGATTCGCGCCGCGTCGGGGGCGCCGATCACGTCGGTGCTCTCCGCGGCGTCGCTGACGCGCAGCGCGATGCGCAGGTTCGTGTTCGCCCTGATGTTGTCGCTCACCGCTCCGGCGGGCCGCTGCGTCGCGAGCACGAGGTGCACGCCCAGGCTGCGTCCGCGCTGCGCGACGTCGACGACGCCGTCGACGAACTCCGGAACCTCGCGCGCGAGCGTCGCGAACTCGTCGATCACGATCACGAGGCTCGGCGGTGCGCGCTCCGGATCGCGCGCTTCGAGCTCGACGAGGTCGCGCGCGCCGACCTCGCGCAGGATCCGCTCGCGCCGACGGAGCTCCGCGTTCAACGACACGAGCGCGCGGTGCGCGAGGTGCCCGTCGAGATCGGTGACGAAGCCGACCGTGTGCGGCAGCCGCACGCAGTCCTTGAACGCGGCCCCGCCCTTGTAGTCGACGAGCAGGAAGGTGAGGCGCGTCGGCGGGTACGCCGCGGCGAGCGAGGCGATCAGCGTCTGCAGGAGCTCGCTCTTCCCCGCGCCCGTCGTCCCGGCGACGAGCGCATGTGGGCCGTCGGCCTGCAGGTCGACCGTGAACGGCTCGTCGCCCGTCGAGCCGAGCGTGGCCAGGCGTCCGGGCGGCGGGTCCCGCCAGCGCTCGACGATCCGCTCGGCGTCGGGCTCGGGCGGCTCCAGCAGCTCCAGCAGCGTGACCCGGTCGGGGACCGGTGCGCCCGCGCCGGCCGAGCTCGTGTCGCGGAGCGGTGCGAGCGCGAGCGCGACGCGGCGCGCGCCGCCGACGGGGAGCGTCTCCGCGGTGACGTCGTCTCGCTCGGCGCCGTCGCGCGCGTCGGTGTAGGTGAGCCGAAAGACGCCGGGGTCGAGCTCGACGATCCCACGGCACTCGCCGGGCAGGTCGCGTCGCTGACGTCCGAGCCAGACGGCGGCGATCCCGGTCTCCGGCCCGCCCGCGAGCGGCCTGCGCGACGAGCGACCGCTCGGGGGCGACGCGCTCGTCGACGACGAGCAGCACGCCGGGGAGCTCGTGTGTCTGCGACCCGCCGAAGCGCGACTCCGCATCGCGCCGCCGCTCCGCGGCGAGCTCGGCGACCGACTCGAGCAGCTCGCGCGCCGCGGCGTGCCCCGCGGCGAGCCGGGTCGGGAGCGGACCGCCTTCGTACTGCGCGTGCGGCAGCCACTTCAGCCACTGCCAGTCGTCGAGGGCCGAGTCGGACACCGCGGCAGCGACGACGAGCTCGCGCGGCGAATGCAGCGTCGCCGCCTGGGCGACGAGCCAGCGTCCGAGCCCGGCGACCCGCTCGGGCGGCCCGCAGAGGCCGAGTGCGCCGAGGTCGGCGAGCGGCGCGACGACCGGCGCCGCCGGGACGGTCGCGTACCACGCGGCGAGCGCTTCCGCCTCGGCGCGGAGCTCCTCGCTCCCGCCGGGGTCGAGCTGGACCGCGAGTGTCGACTGCTCGTCGGTGGTGCCGAGCCGGAGTGCGAGGAAATCTGCGTCGTCAGGCCGGCGCTCCCACAAGGCCGCTTCGCGGCGGAGCGCGCGCCGAACGAGCTCAGGCGCGGAGGGCGTCGAGGCGCGACGGCGCCGCAGCTCGCGCTCGCGTTCCTGCTCGAGCTCGGCGCGAAGCGCCACGAGCCGCTGGCGGTAGCTCCGCGTGGCCTCGCTGAACCCGCGCCGTCCGCTGCGGCGGTCCTCGAGGTACGTCCCGACGGCGAGCACCGGTGAGAGCAGGCCGAAGAGCAACATCGTCGGGTAGCCGGTGACGTAATAGAGCGCGACGCCGAGCAGGAGCGGGAGCAGCGCGGCCGCCATCGGCAGGCGCGAGCGATGCGGGTCGGCCGGCGGCGGCGGGAAGGGTCGGCGGCGGCGCTCGAGCGGACGGTAGACGCGCGGCGGCCGGTTGAACGGGATCGTCCCGTCGCCTGCCGGCGAGGACGCCGCCGCGGGTTGCGGCAGCGGCGCGAGCTCGAGGAGCGTGCGCCCGGCTTGGACGACCTGGCCGGGCTCGAGGCGAGCGGGCTCGCCCGGCTCGATCGAGACGCCGTCGACGAGCGTCCCGTTGCTCGAGCCTGCGTCCACGACGTCGACGTCACCGCCGTCCGCAACGCGGAGCACGAGGTGGCGCGCAGACATCGCGGGGTCGTCGACGACGATGTCGCACGAGGCGTCGCGCCCGAGCGCGTGCTCGCCCGCCGCGAGCCGATGGCGCGCCGACGTGGCCGGTCCGCCGGAGACGACGATCTCGGCGGCGGCCGGAGACTCCGGGGGTGGTGCGCGGCCGTCGGCGACGCCGAGCTCATCGCCGTGCGCGAGCCCGAAGCGCGCAAGCGGCGTCTCCTCGGCGAGCGGACGGCCCGAGCGCGCCACGACGAGCTCGTTCGCTGCGACGCCGAGCTCCCGCTCAAATGCCTCGGCGACGGCGGCGGCGGGGGTCGCGCCGTCTGCCTCGACCTCGACTTCGATGTCATGCGCCGGTGCCTCGTCCGTGTGGACGACGAGCCGAAGCTTGACGAGGCGCCCGTGCTCGGTAGCCGTGGCCACGAGCGGACCGTTCCCCGAGCGGGCGGAGGCCGAACGTCCCTACGCGGGGGCCAGAACGTGCGTCAGCGGGCCCGGGAGGCCACTGATGGCCCGCGCCGAGCCGCTCGGCAGCGTCGCCGCGAAGACAGTTTCCTGCCTGACGCCGTACGCCCGTCCGCCGACGACCGCGGAGTCCGCGGCGGTCCAGCCGGCGACGCGGCCGACGGGGCGAAGCCGCGCGTCGTAGACGAGCGCGCTGCCGGAGGTCCAGCGCGGGAGAAACACGATCCGACCCCTCGACCACGCGAGCTCGCCCGCCGCGGCGGTGGGCAGGCGCGCCGTGCGCACGCGGCCACGCACGTCGACGAGGGCGAGGCGCGAGGGTGCGAGCGCCGCTACGGCGCCCGCGGGCGACACGGCGAGCGTCGAGCTGCCCGCCGGCACGCGAACGCGGCGCGTGACCCGTCCGCTCGCGAGGTCGATCCGGAGCAGCGTCGAGTCGTTCGCGACGTATGCGGCGCCGCGGCCGAATGCCGCGGCGAGCGCGCGACCGGTCCAGACCGTGCGCCCGCCGACACGTAATCGCGCGGCGTGCCTCGCGACCTCGTCGATCTCGAATGTCGCGACGCGCGCGGCGGCACGGTCGAGGCACGCGATCGCGCTCACGAGCGCGTTCCCTCGCGGCCGATAGCGCCGCTCGCGGAGAAGGCGATGCGTGCGTAGGTCGCGCACGGCGAGCAGGAAGACGGGGCGCACGGTCGCGAGCTCGACGACGCGCTGCGACCCCGGGCACGCCGCGAGCATGAGCGTCTCGCCGCGGCCGCGCCCGTAGCCGAGCGTCCGTCCGCGCGCGTCGAGCGTGATCGTGCGCACGCTGCCGAACCGGCCGCCGACGAGCAGCGCCGCCGGGCCTGAGCCGTTCGGCGGCGGGAGCGGTCGCGCCGCAGCGAGCAGCGCGTTCGGCTCGATCTGCCAGCAGAGGTTGGACGTCCACGTTCCGCCGACCCGGTCGAGGACGAGGCCGATCCGCCGGCCGACCTCGACCTCGAGGCCACAGGCGGCGCCGTTGTCCGCGCTCTCGACGACGACAGTGCCGCCGAGCGCTCCCTTGAGCGCCCGCTCGACGCGGAAGACGTAGTCGGCCCGGCCGCCTCCCCGCTCGCGGCGCTCGAGGTAGGTCCCGACGAACGCGCCGTCGGACGCGGCCAGTGCGCTCCGCGGGTCGAGCGGCGCGCACGAGCACGCGTACGCCGGCTCGACGCGCCCCGCGAGCGCGGCGAGCACCAAGCAGGCAGCGAGAGCGGCGAGTCGCACGACCGTCATACGCCGCCGCCGCGGCGCACCGTCACACCTCGAGCAGGAGCGCGTCGCCCTGGCCGCCGCCGGAGCAGATCGCTGCGAGACCCAGCCCGCCGCCGTTCCGGCGGAGCTCGTGCACCATCGTGCCGACGATCCGCGCACCCGACGCGCCGATCGGGTGGCCGAGCGCGACCGCGCCGCCGTTGACGTTCACCTTCTCCGGGTCGACGCCGAGCATCTTGGTCGAGTTGACGACGACGGACGAGAACGCCTCGTTCAGCTCGACGCGCTCGACGTCGTCGATCGACTTGCCCGCCTTCGCCAGCGCCATCTCCCCCGCTTTGGCCGGCGTGCGCGCGAGGTAGGCGAAGTCGTCCGCGACGTATGCCTGTGCGACGATCGTCGCCAGGATCTCGAGGCCGCGCTTCTGCGCGAACTCCTCGCTCGTGACGACCACGCAGCCCGCACCGTCGTTGACGCCCGGCGCGTTGCCGGCGGTCGTCGTGCCGTTCGGGTCGAACACCGGCTGGAGGCTCGCGAGCCGCTCGAGCGACGTGTCGCGCCGCGGGCCCTCGTCGACCTCGGCGCCGTCCAGCGGGACGATCTCGTCCGCGAAGCGCCCGGCGTCCTGCGCGGCGACCGCGCGCTCGTGCGAGCGCAGCGCCCACGCGTCCTGATCCTCCCGGGAGATCCCGAGCTCGCGCGAGACGAACGACGCCTGCTCGACCATGTGGCGACCGTCGAACGACGACGTCAGCCCGTCGTGCGTCATGTGGTCGATCAGCGTGCCGTCGCCGAGGCGGTAGCCGAAGCGTGCCTTCTTCAGCAGGTAGGGCGCGTTGGACATCGACTCCATCCCGCCCGTGACGATGACGTGGTGGTCGCCCGCGCGGATCATCGCGTCCGCGATCTGCACCGCGCGCACCGAGGACGCGCACACCTTGTTGATCGTGTCCGCCGGGAGCTCCTTCGGCAGGCCCGCGGCGATCGCGGCCTGGCGCGCCGGCGCCTGGCCGACGCCCGCCTGGAGCACCTCGCCCATGATCACGTACTCGACCTCGTTCGGCTCGAGGCCGATCTTCTCCAGCCCGGCCTTGATCACGTGCGCGCCGAGCTGCGGCGCCTCGTAGTCCTTGAGCGCGCCGCCCAGCCGAGCGAATGGCGTACGCACCGCGCTCACGATCACCGTTCTAGCCACGATTCTGAGCGTACCGGGCACCGACGAGCCTACGCCGGGGACGAATCGTCACACCCTTTTGACAAGGGACCTGGCCGCAGCGGTCCCCGGAGTGCCAGACACAGTGCCAGACACAGTGCCAGGCACTGCGGCTCAGCGCGCGAAGTCGAGGCCGGGCTCGAGGCGGCGCGCGAAGGCGGCGAGGACCCGCGCGCACGCGTCGACGTCCGCGAGCTCCACGATCTCCGTCGGCGTGTGCATGTAGCGCAGCGGGATCGAGACGAGCCCGGTCGCCACGCCGGCGCGCGAGAGGTACATCGCGTCCATGTCGGTCGAGGTCGTGCCGGCTGAGACCTCGATCGTGTAGGGGATCCCCTCCGCCTCCGCAGCCTCGACGAGCAGGTCGAAGATCTTCGGGTTGATCGTCGAGCCACGCGAGATCGCCGCGCCGCTGCCGAGCCCGTGCTCGCCCTCGACCTTCGGATCGCCGCCCGGCACGTCGGTCGCATGCGTGACGTCGATCGCGATCGCGATCATGGGCTCGAGCCCGAAGATCGACGTCCGTGCCCCGCCGAAGTCGCCGACCTCCTCCTGCACGGCGGCGACCGCGGTGACGTCCCCGGGCGGGCCGTCGCCCTCCGCGGCGAGCCGCGCCGCTTCGAGCGCGATGTAGGCGCCGAGACGGTTGTCGAGCGAGCGCGAGGCGACGCGTCCGTTCGGCAGCTCGACGGGCTCGCCGGCGATGACGGCGACGTCGCCGGGCCGCACGAGCCGGCGGGCCTCGGCGCCGTCTTTCGCGCCGACGTCGATGTGCAGCTCGTCGAGCTCGGTCGGCTGTTGCTCGCCGCGCTTCTCGGGCTTCCGGCGCTTGCGCTCGACCACGCCCGCGATCGTCCCGTCGCGCGTGAGCAGATCGAGCCGCTGGCCGCGCAGCACCTCCGCGCTCCAGCCGCCGACGCCGCGGAAGTAGACGAAGCCCTCGTCGTCGATGTGCGTGACGATCAGTCCGATCTCGTCGATGTGGCCGACGAGCGCGAGCGACGGCGCGTCGCCCGCCCCAGGTACGCGCGCCACCGAGGAGCCGAGCGTGTCGCTGCCGACCTCGGCAAACGCCGCCGCGGCCTCGCGCCAGACGGCTGCCGGGGCGGCCTCGTACCCGGAGGGTCCGGGTGCGGTGAGCAGCGAGCGGAGCAGCGGAGGAAACGACACGGCGGACGAGCCTAACCCTTGACGAGGGGGAAGCCGGTCCCTACGCTGCGAAGAGATGTCTCCTGCTCCGCAGATTTGGTGGGCATGGCGCACCGAGCGGGGCGGGAGCCTGCGCTAGACCTGCGCTAGCCAGAACATCCCCGTCTCGCGTCGGCCCCGGAAGGGGCTTTTTTCGTTCCCATGATCGTTCAAACCGTGATCGCAACCGACCTCCTCACCCCGCTCGGGGCCTACCTCCGCCTGCGCGACTCCGGACGGGCGTCCTTCCTGCTCGAGTCGGTGGAGCACGGTCGGCTCGGTCGCTACTCGCTCGTCGGCGCAGGCTCGCGGCTCGTCGACCTCGACGAGGCCGAGGCCTCGGGCGAGCCGGTGGTCGGCTACGTCTCGTACGACCACGTCGCGCGGCTCGAGCCCACCGTCCCGCTCCCGGCCGGCGGTCCCGACCTCCCCGAGAGCCGCTTCGTCGTCGCCGACGTGCTCGTGCGCTTCGACCACGTGTCGGGCCTCGCCGAGGTGCTCTGCGGCGACCCCGCCGACGTCGGGGCGCGCCTCGAGGCGCCGCTCGGCGAGATCCCGAACGGCTCGCCCGCCGCTGCGGGACCGCTCCGCCGTCTCCCGTCCCGCCACGAGTACGAGCGCATGGTGCGCGCCGCGAAGGAGCACATCCGCGCCGGCGACGCGTTCCAGATCGTGCTCTCGCAGCGCGCCGAGCGCCCGACCTCCGCCGGCGCGATCCAGCTCTACCGCTCGCTCCGGCGCGTCAACCCGTCGCCGTACCTCTTCCTCCTGGAGCTCGACGACGGCCTCGCGCTCGTCGGCTCTTCGCCCGAGACGCTCGTCAAGGCGGAGGGCCGGCGGGCGAGCTTGAACCCGATCGCGGGCACGACGACGCGCGGTGAAGGCGACGCCGAGCGCCTGCTCGGCTCCGAGAAGGAGAAGGCCGAGCACGTGATGCTCGTCGACCTCGGCCGCAACGACCTCTCGCGGGTCTCCGTGCCGGGGTCGGTCCAGGTCGTGCGCTTCATGGAGGCCGAGCGCTTCTCGCACGTCACGCACCTCGTCTCGGAGGTTGCCGGTGAGCTGCGCGGCGACGTCTCCCACTTCGACCTCCTCCGCGCCTGCTTCCCGGCGGGAACCGTGAGCGGGGCGCCCAAGGTGCGCGCGATGCAGATCATCTCGGAGCTCGAGGGGTACCGGCGCGGCCCGTACGCCGGCGCGGTCGGCTACGCACTCCCGGGCGAGGCGTTCGACACCTGCATCGCGATCCGGACGATCGTGCTGAACAGGGGCGTCGCCTATCTCCAGGCCGGCGCGGGGATCGTCGCGGACTCCGAGCCGCAGGCCGAGCAGAACGAGTGCCTGAACAAGCTCGCCGCGCTCGAGACGGCGATCCGGCTCGCGGAGGCCCGCGGATGATGCTGCTCGTCGACAACTACGACTCGTTCACGTACAACCTCGCCCACCTCTTCGGCGAGCTCGGCTGCGACGTCGTCGTGCGCCGCAACGACGAGCTCGACGCGGACGAGGCGGAGCGGCTTGCGCCGTCGCACCTCGTCGTCTCCCCCGGTCCCGGCCGCCCTGCCGACGCCGGCGCGACGATCGAGATCCTGCGCAGGCTCGCGCCGACGACGCCGACGCTCGGCGTCTGCCTCGGCCACCAGGCGATCGTCGAGGCGTTCGGCGGCAAGGTCGGGTTCGCGCGCGAGCTCGTGCACGGCAAGTCGGCCTGCGTCGTCCACGACGGGCGCGGGCTCTTCGCCGGCCTGCCCGAGAGCTTCGAGGCGGGCCGGTACCACTCGCTCGCCGCGACGACCGTGCCGGACGCGCTCGAGGTCTCCGCGATCACCGAGGACGGCGAGGTGATGGCGGTGCGGCACCGCGAGCTGCCGGTCGACGGCGTGCAGTTCCATCCAGAGTCGGTGCTCACGCCGCTCGGGCGCGAGCTCGGGAGGAACTTCCTCCGGTGATCCAGCGCGCGCTCACGCAGCTGCTCGACCACCGCGACCTGACGCGCGCCGATGCGCGCGAGGTGATGGACGGGGTCATGCGCGGCGAGGCGACGCCGGCGCAGATCGGCGGCTTCCTCGTCGCCCTCCGGCTCAAGGGGGAGACGGCGGACGAGCTCGCGGGCTTCGCCGAGGCGATGCGCGCGCACGTCGTGCCGGTGCGGCCCGCGCGCACCGACCTCGTCGACACCGCCGGCACAGGCGGCGACGGCGCGCACACGCTCAACATCTCGACCGCGGCCGCGCTGGTCGCCGCCGCCGCGGGTGCCGCCGTCGCGAAGCACGGCAACCGCGCCGTCTCGTCGGCGTCGGGGTCGGCCGACGTGCTCGAGGCGCTCGGGTTCTCGCTCGAGCTCGAGCCGGAGCGGATCGCGCAGTCGATCGACGAGCTCGGCTTCGGCTTCATGTTCGCGCCCACGCATCACCCGGCGATGCGGCACGCTGCGCCCGTCCGCCGCGAGCTCGGCACGCGCACCGTCTTCAACGTGCTCGGACCGCTGACCAACCCGGCCGGCGCCCGCGCGCAGGTGGTCGGCGTGTACGCGCCGGAGCTCGTGCGCACGTTGGCGGAGGTGCTCGCCCGGCTCGGCGCGAGGCGCGCGTTCGTCGTCCACGGCGCGGCGGGGATCGACGAGCTGTCGCCGGCGGGCCCGAACCTCGTCGGCGAGGTCGTCGACGGCGACGTGCGCGAGCGGACGATCGACCCGCGTGGAGCTCGGCGTGCCGCGCTGCGAGCCGCTCGAGCTCGTCGGCGGCTCGCCCGCCGACAACGCCGCGCGGATCCGCGCGATCCTCGCCGGCCAGGAGGACGGGGGCGCGAAGGACGCGATCCTGCTGAACGCGGCCGGCGCGATCGCCGCCGGCGGCCACGCGGCCGACCTGCGCGAGGGGCTGGGGTACGCGCGGGAGGCGCTCGAGTCCGGGGCGGCCGCCGAGCGGCTCGAGCAGCTCGTCGCGTTCTCGCGGGAGGCGGTGGCGGCGTGAGGTTCCGCGACGCGCTCGCCTCCACGGGGCTCACGGCGATCGCCGAGATCAAGCGGCGCTCCCCTTCGGCCGGCGACCTGCGCGCCGACGCCGATCCCGCTGAGCTCGCGACGGGGTTCGAGCGAGCCGGCGCCGCTGCGCTCTCCGTGCTCGTCGACGAACGCTTCGGCGGCAGCATCGACGACCTGCGCGCCGCGCGTGCAGCGACGACGCTGCCGCTGCTCGGCAAGGGGTTCTTCACCGAGGAGCGCGAGCTGCGCGCGCTGCGGGACGCCGGCGCGGACGCGGTCTTGATCCTGCTTCGCGAGGTCGACGACGGGCGCGCACGCTCCCTCCTGGCGTGCGCGCGCGACCTCGGCCTGGATGCGCTCGTGGAGGCGCACGACGGCGCCGAGCTCGACCGCGCGATCGCGCTCCGCGCCGATCCGATCGGCGTCAACGCGCGCGACCTGGAGACGTTCGAGGTCGACCGCACGCGTCAGCTCGAGCTCGTCGCGCAGCGCACCGCGGGACCGCGTGGTCGTCGCCGAGAGCGGCGTGCACACGCGCGCGCAGGCGGCCGCCGCCGAGCTCGCCGGAGCGGACGCGATCCTCGTCGGGACCGCGCTGATGCGGGCGCCCGACCCGGCCGGAAAGCTGACCGAGCTGCTCGCCCGACCACTCGTGAAGGTCTGCGGCCTGACCCGCCAGGAGGACGTCGACGCCGCCGTCGAGGCGGGCGCCGACCTCGTCGGGTTCATCCTCGCGCGCGAGACACCGCGCCGCGCGCCGCGAGTGCTCGACGTCCCGGAGACGACGCTCTCGGTTGCCGTCTTCGTGCAGGACGTCGAGGAGACGCAGGCCGACCTCGTGCAGCTCTACGCGCGCGAGAACGGCCACCGTTCGCGCGACGGCGTGCTCCTGCGCGAGGGCCGTGAAGTCGCGAAGGTCGTCGACCTGCCGTGGGAGGAGCGCGACCCGCAGCACCTGGAGCGCGCCGCGGCCCTCGAGGCCCGAGTCATGCTCGCGGGCGGCCTCTCCCCCGAGAACGTCGGCGACGCGATCGCGACCGTCCGCCCCTGGGCCGTCGACGCCAGCTCGTCGCTCGAGAGCGCGCCGGGCGTGAAGGACCACGACCGCGTGCGCGCGTTCGTCGAGGCGGCGCGGTGCTGACCTACGGCGAGTACGGCGGCCGCTTCGTCCCCGAGACGCTGATCCCGGCGCTCGACGAGCTCGAGGCCGGCTGGCGCGAGGCCAACGCTGACGCCGCGTTCCACGCAGAGCTGCACGACCTGCTCACCCGCTACGGCGGCAGGCCGACGCCGCTCACGCTCGCGGAGCGCTTCGCTCCCGGCAAACGGGTCTACCTCAAGCGCGAGGACCTCCTGCACACGGGCGCGCACAAGCTCAACAACGCGCTCGGGCAGGCCGTGCTCGCGCGACGGCTCGGCAAGCGCCGAATCGTCGCCGAGACGGGCGCGGGCCAGCACGGGGTCGCGACCGCGACCGTCTGCGCGCGCTTCGGCTTCGAATGTGTCGTCTACATGGGCGCCGAGGACATGGAGCGGCAGCGCCCGAACGTCGAGCGGATGTACCTGCTCGGCGCCGAGGTGAGGCCGGTCGAGTTCGGGACGCGCACGCTCAAGGAGGCGACGAGCGAGGCGATCCGCGACTGGATCACGAACGTGGAGACGACGCACTACCTGATCGGCTCCTGCGTAGGCCCGCACCCGTACCCGGAGCTCGTGCGGGAGCTCCAGGCCGTGATCGGGCGCGAGGCGCGCGAGCAGTTCCTCGCCGCCGAGGACCGGCTCCCCGAGGCCGTCCTCGCCTGCGTCGGGGGCGGCTCGAACGCGATCGGGATCTTCGCGGGGTTCCTCGACGACGACGTGCGCCTGGTCGGCGTCGAGGCGGCAGGTGCGGCGTCGCTCGGGACGGGGCGGGCCGCCGTCCTGCACGGGTCTCGCTCGTCGGTGCTCGCGGACGGCGACGGGCAGGTGCTCGACGCGCACTCGATCTCGGCCGGGCTCGACTACCCCGGCGTCGGCCCGGAGCACGCGCACCTGCGCGACAGCGGGCGCGCCGAGTACGTGGCCGCGACCGACGACGAAGCGCTCGCCGCGTTCCGCCGGCTGGCCCGCACCGAAGGGATCCTGCCCGCGCTCGAGCCCGCGCACGCGCTCGCCCGCGCGCTCGACCTCGACGGCGAGCTCGTGCTCGTCTGCCTCTCGGGGCGCGGGGACAAGGATCTCGCGCAGGTGACGTGAAGCGGCTCGCGATCTACCTGATGTGCGGGCCTGACACGCCCGTGCTCGCGGAGGCCGCGGTTGCCGGCGGCGCCGACCTGGTCGAACTCGGCTTCCCTTTCTCCGATCCGCTCGCCGACGGGCCGGTGGTCCGCCGCGCGGCCGAGCAGGCGCTCGCGCAGGGGATGCGAACGGGTGCGTGCCTCGAGTGCCTCGCGAAGACGCGCGAGCGCGTCGACGTCCCGCTCGTGCCGATGACCTACTCGTCGCTGCTCGAGGCGTACGGCTGGGAGCGCTTCGCCGCGGACGCGCGCGAGGCCGGCGCCGACTCGCTGATCGTCGCCGACCTGCCCGCCGACGAGCACCCGGAGCTTCGGCGCGTGCAGCTCGTCGCCCCGACCTCGACCGACGAGCGGATCCGGCTCGCGGCCGAGCGCACGGACGGGTGGCTCTACCTCGTCACGCTCACGGGCACGACCGGCGCCCGCGACGAGCTCTCGCCCGAGCTCGCCGAGCTCGTCGCCCGTGCGCGCGCGCTGACCGACGTGCCGCTCTACGCGGGCTTCGGCATCTCGACCCCCGAGCACGCCCGGGCCGCGGCCGAGCTCGCCGACGGAGTGGTCGTCGGCTCGGCCGCCCTCCTGGCCGCCGCCGGAGGCCCGGCCGCGCTCGAGGCGTACGTCGCGTCACTCCGGTCGGCACTGGGAGCGGCAACGGCGGTCTAGGAGGGCTGGCAAGCTTCAGCCGAGAAGTGGACTCGATGAAGGGTCAGCTGCTGATCGCGGGGGCCGAGCTGTTCGACCCCAACTTCCGACGGACGGTCGTGCTCGTGACGGAGCACGGCGAGGAGGGCGCGCTCGGGCTCGTGCTCAACCGGCCCGCGGAGGCGACGGTCGCCGAGGCCGTGCCCGGGCTCGCGCCGCTCGTCGACGACGACGAGCCCGTCTTCGTCGGCGGGCCGGTCGACCAGCAGTCGTTGCTCGTCCTCGCCGAGTTCGACGACCCTGACGACTCCGCGGCGACCGTCTTCGACGACATCGGCTTCGTCCGCGGCGACGCGGACATCACGCTCGCCGCCGCGGCGACCCGGCGCGCGCGCGTCTACGCGGGCTACGCGGGCTGGGGCGCGGGTCAGCTCGACGCAGAGCTGGACGCGAAGGGTTGGATCGTCGCCACCCCGCGCCGCGAGGACGTCTTCGGCGACGGCGAGCTCTGGACGGACGTCGTACGCCGCCAGGGCGGGCGGTACTTCACGCTGCTGTCGACGATGCCGTTGGACCCGTCGCAGAACTGAGCCTCGACCTCGTCGAAGTGCCGGTCAGCGCGGGCCCGCTGCGCCTGCGGATCCTGAAGGTGCGAAATGCCGACGCGCTGATCGACGAGGCGCGCTTCGAGGAGGACGAGTTCATGCCGTACTGGGCCGAGCTCTGGCCGAGCGGCGTCGCGCTGGCCGCCGCCGTCGCCGAGCGCGACCTGCGCGGCGCGCGCGTGCTCGAGCTCGGCTGCGGCCTCGGTGTCCCGAGCGTCGCCGCCGCGCGCGGCGGCGCCGAGGTGCTCGCGACGGACTGGGCGCCGGAGGCGCTCGAGGTCACGCGCCGGAACGCCGAGCTGAACGGCGTCGCGGTCGCGACCTTGCCCGTCGACTGGTCGCATCCCGAGCAGCTGCTCACGCGCGCGCCTTTCGATCTGGTGCTCTGCGCAGACGTCCTCTACGAGCCGCGGAACGTCGACGCGCTGCTCGACCTGCTGCCGCGGCTGACCGGCGAGGTCCTGCTCGGCGAGCCCGGACGCCCGCCGGCCGCCCGCTTCTTCGAGCTCGCCGAAGAACGCTGGCGGATCGGCCGCGAGGGCGACGTCAACGTCCTGCGAAGACGCTAGCCAGCTCGCGCACGCCGGCCCTGAGCGTCGGCTCCGACGAGCGCGCGAACCCGAGCAGCAGCGCGCCGCGCCCGCGCCGTCGGATCCGGTGCTCGTTCAGGCCGCTGAGCGCGAGACCGCGCGCGCGGGCCGCGGCGAGCGCGCGCGGCTCCGTCCAGCCGTCCGGCAGCGACGCGACCACGTGGAGCCCCGCGGGAACGCCCTCGACGCCGAGCTCGGGCAGGTGGCGCTCGAGGGCGGCGACGAGCACGTCGCGACGTCGCCGGTAACGAAGCCGCATGCGGCGGACGTGGCGATCGAGCTCGCCCCGCGCGACGAAGTCGGCGAGCGCGAGCTGGTCGAGCGACGGGGGCGCGATGATCGTCCCGCGCACGTCCACGCTCAGACCCTCCGCCAGCCACGAGGGCACGACCGCCCAGCCGAGGCGGAGCGCCGGCGCGAGCGTGCGCGAGGTCGAGCCGAGGTAGACGACGCGCTCGGGCGCCAGGCCCTGGAGCGCGCCGACCGGCGGACGGTCGTAGCGAAACTCGGCGTCGACATCGTCCTCGAGCACGACCGCCCGCCTCGCCTCCGCCCAGTCGAGCAGCGCGGCGCGTCGTTCGCGCGCTAGCACGGCCGTCGTCGGGAACTGATGCGCCGGCGTGGCCAGCACCGCGTCCGGGTCGGCGCCGACGAGCTCGTCGACGCGCAGGCCGCCCGCGTCGACCCCGACCGGCACGAGCTCCAGGCCGGCCGCGGCGACGATCCGGCGGACCGAGAGGTGGCCCGGGTCCTCGACCGCGATCCGGCGCGCACCGGCTGCGCGGAGCACGCGGCAGACTGCCGGCGAGCGCGTGCGCGAACCCGACGGTGACGAACATGCGCGCCGGCGACGCGACGACGCCGCGCGTCCGGCCGAGGTAGCCCGCCAGCGTCGAGCGGAGCTCGGCGGCGCCGCGCGCGTCGCCGTAGCCGAGCGCCTCGTCGGGCGCGTCGCGCAGCGCCGAGCGCAGCGAGGCGAGCCACTCGCGGCGGGGAAACGACGCGTAGTCGGCGAGATCGGGGCGGAGGTTGTAGCGGGGCGCGCGGTCCGCTGCCGGCTCCGCAGGCGCACGCGGCGGGCGGTCGACGCCTGCGACCCGCACGGCCGCGCCCTGCCGCACGAGCAGGTAGCCCTCGGCGCCGAGCTGCGTGTAGGCAGTACCGACCACACCGCGCGAGACACCGAGCTCGCGGGCGAACGCCCGGGAGGACGGCAGCGTCGTCCCGGGCCGGAGCCGCCCGTCGTGGACGGCGTCGCGAAGCGCGCGCTCGAGTCGAGCCGTGAGCGGGCCCGGTCCGTCGAGGTCGAGCACGAGGTCCAGCGAACTGGTCCGAGTTCTTGACATCGAACTGGACTGTACGGGATACCAGTTCGCGACTACGTTCGCGGCGTGGACTCGATGCGCTATCTCCTCTTCGGCCGCAGCGGGCTGCGCGTCTCCGAGCTCTGCCTCGGCACGATGACCTTCGGCACGGACTGGGGCTGGGGCGCCGACGCCGAGGAGTGCGGCCGGATCGTGCGGACGTTCGCCGAAGCCGGCGGCAACTTCGTCGACACGTCGAACAACTACACGGACGGGTCGAGCGAGCGGATCCTGGGCGAGCTGCTCCAGCAGGACCGCGATCGCTGGGTGATCGCGACGAAGTACTCGCTGACGATCGACCCGGCCGACCCGAACGCGGGCGGCAACCACCGCAAGAGCCTCGTCCGCTCGCTCGAGCGGAGCCTGCGCCAGCTGCGCACCGACTACGTCGACCTCCTCTGGCTGCACATGCGCGACGCGACGACGCCGATCGAGGAGGCGGTGCGCGCGCTCGACGACCAGGTGCGGCTCGGGAAGGCGCTCTACGTCGGGATCTCCGACTCGCCGTCGTGGATCGCCGCGCAGGCGAACACGCTCGCCGAGCTGCGCGGCTGGACGCCGTTCGTCGGCCTCCAGCTCCCCTACTCGCTCGCCGGCCGCGACCCCGAGCGCGAGCTCCTGCCGATGGCCGCGGCGTTCGGCCTGGCGGTGACGCCCTGGGGTGTGCTCGAGCACGGCGTCCTCGCGGGCCGCGAGCCCTCGACGCTGCGCTGGCCGGAGGACGAGCTCTCCGAGCGCATGCAGGGGATCGTCGACGCGGTCCGCGAGGTGGCGGCACGCCACGGCGCGCGGCCGGCCCAGGTCGCGATCGCCTGGCTGCGCGAGCGCGCCGGGCCGCCCACGATCGTGCCGATCGTCGGCGCGCGGAGCGCGGAGCAGCTGACCGAGAACCTCGGCGCACTCGACGTCCGGCTCACGCCTGACGACCTCGCCCGACTGGACGAGAGCTCCCGCCCGCAGCTCGGCTTTCCGCGCTCGTTCCTCGAGTCTGAGAACGTGCGCGGCCTGATCTACGGCGAGACCTGGTCGCGGCTCGTCGCCTAGCGGGCTACAGGAAAAGCGTCAGGTCCGGCTCCCGCCGACCGCGCAGCGACTCGAGGTCGACCTCGACGCAGACGAACCCGCGCGCGTCGGCCATCGTCGCGACCTGGGGCCGGATCCTCTGCGCGGCGAGGATGCCGCGGCAGCCCGCCATCGCCGGGTCGAGCCGGATCCGCTCGAGGTAGCGGCTCAGCTGCTCGACGGCCTCGAGGGTCGCGATTCGCTTGATCTCGACCGCGACCCACTGGTCGTCCGAGTCGCGGCACATCAGGTCGACCGGGCCGATGTCGGTCGGCCACTCGCGGCGGACGAGCCGCAGGTCCTCCTCGAGCGCGTGCGGCTGCGCGGCGAGCTCGAGCTGGAGGTCGCGCTCGACGCCGTCTTTCTCCAGCGCCAGGGCCTCGCCCATGTCGTGGCGGACGTCGCTCAGGACCTCGGCGAGCCGGATCTCGAGCCGGTCCTCGCTCCGCCCCTGCCGCTTGCGCACGACGAGCACGTCGCCCGTCTCCTCGACGACGGTCGGAGGCGTCATCCAGTTGAGCGGCTTATAGCCACCGGCGTCCGCGTGGACGAGCACCGAGCCGTCGTCCTTGAAGATCAGCAGGCGCGTGGACTCCGGCAGGTACGCGGAGAGCCGGCCGGTGTAGGTGATCTCGCAGCGGGCGACGAGCAAGCGCACGACCGGCGAACCGTACTGTCCGTTTCGGACAGGCGAGCCCGGCGGGCGTCAGCGAAGCTCGAGCTGCAGCAGGACCTCGTCGTCGAAGACGATCTCGCCCGTCCGCTTGAAGCCGTAGTGCTCGTAGAAGCCGATCGGGCTCCCCGCGCCCTGGCCTGCGCTCGTCCTCATCACCTCGACTTCGGGACGCCTCCGGAAGTACTCGGCGATCAGGTCGAGCGTCGCCGCGCCGTAGCCCCGCCCCTGGTAGCGCTCGTCGATGAAGAGCTTCCAGAGGTACTGCGGGAAGTAGTCGGGACCGTCGACCTCATCGCTGATCATCACGAACCCGACCGGGGTCTCGTCGGCGTAGATCGCCCAGTACAAAGCGCGTCCGGCTGGCTCGCCGGCTGCCTCGCGGATGGAGTCGGCGGCGTTGCTGACGAACCGCTGCTGCTCGGGCGCCACGTCCAAGGCCTCGACGGCGGCGCGGTTCGAGTCGTCGATCGGCCGTAGGGAGATCACGTCCAACAAGCTACAACGCTGCACCCAGCAGCTCGCAGAGCCGCCGGTGCGCGTCCAGCTCGGCCTGGACCGGCCCGAGCACGAGCTCCTCCGCGACCTCGTCGACGCGCGCGCGCAGCGAGCGCTCGGCGGCGCGGGCACGGCGGCGAGCGGCGGCGCCGTTGACGAGGCGAACCACGAACGCGAGCACGAGCCCGGCCGCGACACCGCCGAGCAGCAACAGCGTCGGCACCGGGATCCCCCGGACCTCGGGCAGCGGCACGACATCGTCGAGCTGGAGCCAGGCGAGCAGCACCAGCGCCAGCAGCCAGAGCAGCCCGACGATGGTGACGACCGCGAGCAGCTTCTGCAGCGCGCCCGCGAGCCACCACCAGCGCGGACGGCCGACGTGCAGGTCGGCGCCTGCGACGGCACGGTCGAGGCGGTCGGCCAGCTGCTCCTCGCGCGCGGTCGCGGCGCGGCGGACGACGTTGGGCCAGGGCGCCGGCAGCTCGCTCGACGCGCCGGCCGCGAGCGCCCGCGTGGCCGCCGCGACCTGCTCGCGCTGGACCGGCGAGGCGCCGGGAAGCGACGTTCCGGCGTCCGGCTCGGGCTGGTCGGGCAGCCGCAGCCGCCGCAGCGGGTCCGGGCGGAGCCGCTTGAGCCAGCGGGCGAACGGCCAGCCGGCGGCGAGCGCGCCGCGCCGGCGATGCGCGCTCGAGACGGCCCGGACGACGGTCGGAACGCCTGCCGCGTCGGCGAGCGCGACGCGCACCCGGTCACGTTCCGTCTTGGGCAGCTCGGCACGCGCCGACGGCGCGCACTCCTCGAGCAGGGCGGCCGCGGCAACGCTCACGTCCGCGCCGAGTCGGGCGACGGCCGCCGCGCGGCGCGCGACCGCCTCACGCAGGGTCTCGCGCAGCCCGTCCAACCCGTCACCGGTCAGCGCCGAAACCGTGAGCACCGGAACCGACCCGAGCCCGTTGCCGCGCAGCAGGCCGACGAGGTCGTCGCGGATCGCGGGGACGCCGTCGCCGGGCAGTGCGTCGACCTGGTTGAGCACGACGAGCATCGACTCGCCGTAGCTGGTCAGCACGCGCAGGTAATCGTCGTGCAAGCGCGCGTCGGCGTACTTCTGCGGGTCGACGACCCAGACGAGCAGGTCGACGAGCTCGAGCAGCCGGTCGACCTCGAGCCGGTGCGAGCGCTCGACCGAGTCGAAGTCCGGGAGGTCGAGCAGCACGAGGCCGCCGAGCGCGCCGTTGCCCGCCCGGTGGCGCCGCGCCACCTGGAGCCAGTCGAGCAGCTCCGGCGCCGCGTCGCCCCACGTCGCGGCCGAGGGCGCGGCGGTCGTCGGGCGCCGACGGCCGACCTGCGAGACGTCGCTGCCGGCGAGCGCGTTGAAGAGCGACGACTTGCCGGCGCCCGTGGGTCCCGCGAGCGCGACGATCGTCGATTCGAGACCGAAACCGATCCGCTCGCCCGCGCGCTCGACGACGCGGCGCGCGGCGGCCACGCGCTCTGCGTCGAGCCGCCCGTCCGCGAGGTCGACGGCCTCGGCCAGCGCGCTCAGCCGGCGGTCGAGCTTCCCGCTCAACGGGCGCGGTTGAACACGCGCAGGGCGGCGTGCAGCTGCTCCAGGCGCTCGTCGTCCGGCACGACGCGCTCGAGCACGGCGACGAAGCGGCGCTCCTCGGCGGCAAGGAGGCGCTCGACGCGCTCGAGCAGGTCCTCCCGCGCCTTCGCGGCGAGTGCACGCACCGCCTGGTCGCCGAAGATCGCCTCGAGCACCTTCTGGCTGAGCGCGGACGTCCCGCCGGCGACGACGAGCTCCGTTCCCGTCAGTCCGCCGGTGTGCGCGAACACGGCGATCATCACCGTCAGCCCCGCGCCGTTGACGCCGAGCGAGGCGAGCCGGGCGGTCGTGCGCTTGCTCATCCCCTCGGCACGGACGAGCTCGAACACCTGGCGCTGCCACGCCCGCACCTCCTCCCTCGTCGCGGGCTCGAGCTCGGGCGACACGGCGTCGAGCCGCTGATCCGCGAGCAGCGAGCGCCCGACGGGCCGATCCCGCCAGCTGCGCGCGGCGCGTTCCGCCGCCCGGTCGGCGGCCGCGAGCACGACCGCGTCCACGCTCGTCTCGACCGCAGCCTCGAGCTCGCCGGCCGCCGCGGGCCGGCCCGTGACGAGGGAACGGAAGCGGTCGCGGACCCAGCCGACGCGCGCCTCGAGCGCGCGCATCAGGTCGCCGGTGCCGATCACCTCGTGCCAGCGCGCGAGCACCTCGCCGCGCAGGAGCGAGCCGCTGCGGACGACGTCGTCGATTTCCTCGAGCGCTCGCCTGTACGAACGCCGCGACTCGGCGCGCAGCTCCTCCGCCACGGCGCGCTGCTCGGCGAGCGCCGCCTCGACGGCCCCGACGCGCGCCGGCACGGTGTCGAGGGCCCCGGTCAGCGTCCTGCGGATCAGCGCCTGCCGACGCGACGCGTCGGCGGCCAGCCCGTCGAGCCAGCGCCGCACCGCCTGAAACTCGGCCGGCGGGATCAGCCCGTCCTCGAGCGCCGTCTCCCTGACGACGAGCAGCTCCGCATCGTCGAGCCCGCGCTCGCCCAGCATCTGGCGGAGGTGGTCGGAGACCTCGGCGACGGCGTCTGGCGGCACGCGGTTGAGCACGACCGCGAGCGAGGTGCCGCGCTCCCGCGCGCCCTCGAGCAGCTCCCACGGCACCGCGTCCGCGTAGCGCGCGGCGGTCGTGACGAAGAGCCAGGCGTCCGCCGCGGCGAGCAGCTGCGCGCCGAGCGCGCGGTTCTCGGCCACCACGGAGTCGATGTCCGGGGCGTCGAGCAGAGCCAGGCCCGCGGGCAGACGCTCGGTCGTCGCGAGCACGAGCTCGGTCGCGCTGCCTGCGCCGCCGGTCTTCCGCGCGAGCCCGGGCAGCACGCGCTCGTCCTCGAACCAGCGGACGTCGCCCGGGTTGCAGACGAGCAGCGGGCCGCGCGTCGTCGGCCGCAGGACGCCCGCCTCGCTCAGGGTCGCGCCGACCACGGTGTTGACGAGCGTCGACTTGCCGGCGCCTGTCGAGCCGCCCACGACCATCAGCAGCGGCGCCTCCATCTGCCGAAGCCGCGGGAGCAGGTAGTCCTCGATCTGCCCGACGAGCTCGTCGCGCAGGTGCCGCCCACGCTCGGCCGACGGGAGGTCGAGCCCGAGCTCGACGGCCCGCAGCTCGCCGCGGAGGCGGTCGAGGGGCTCGATCAGCGTGGACTCGGGGGTCACGGCGGCATCGTTCCCATTCGCCGGAGGCGCAACCTCGGCCGCCGACAATACGATTGTCGCGGTGGAGGCCACGGCCGTGCAGGTCGAAGAGGTCGAGCGCCGCACCTCGTACCTCGAGCTCTTCTTCGATCTCGTCTTCGTCTTCGCAATCACGCAGGTGACGGCGCTGATGCTCGGCGACCCGAGCGCAGCGGGCTTCGCCAAGGGCGCACTCGTGCTCGGGCTCGTCTACTGGGCGTGGTCGGCCTTCACGTGGGCGACAAACGCGATCGATCTCCGCCAGCCGCTGCACCGGCTCGGCTACCTGCTCGCGATGGGCGCGAGCTTCGGGATGGCGATCAGCGTGCCGGACGCGTTCGCGGGGGCGGCCGCGTGGTTCGCGGTCCCGTTCTTCGTCGTCCGCATGCTCCATCTCGGGCTCTACATCCACGGGCTCGCCGACGAGCCCGAGCACCGCGCGGCGGTGATCCGCCTCACGCCCTGGTTCGCGTTCGCGCCCGTGCTCGTGCTGGTCGGCGCCTTCGTCCCGCACGACGCGCGCGTCGCGCTCTGGGTCGCCGCGATCGTGATCGACGTCGCCGGCGCGTTGCGGATGGGACCGGAGACTGGCTTCCGCGTCTCACCCGCGCACTTCGCCGAGCGGTACGCCCTCTTCGTGATCATCGCGCTGGGCGAGTCGATCGTCGCCGTGGGTGCGGGCCTCTCCGGCCATCCGGAGGACCTTGCGTTCGCCGCCGCTCTCGGGGTCGCATTCGTCGGCGTCGCCGCGCTCTGGTGGGCCTACTTCGACTTCACCGCGGCGGTGCTCGCACGCGTACTCGCCAATCGCCCGCCCGAGGTGCGCGGGCCGGTCGCGCGCGACGTCTTCACGCTCGCGCACTACCCGCTCGTGCTCGGGATCATCCTGTTCGCCGTCGCCGCGAAGAAGACGGTCGCGGCGCCCGGGGAGCCGCTCTCGGGAGCGGGTCGGTTCGCGCTCGGCGCGGGCCTCGCGGTGTTCCTGCTCGGCTTCGCGGCGGCGCGCTTCCGGATCATCCGCCATGTCGCCTACGAGCGCCTCGCCGCTGCTGCGGCGTGCGTGCTCGTCGTGGTCGTGTTCCCCGAGCTCGACGGGCTCGCGCTGATGGCGATCGCCGTCGGCACGCTGGTCGTCGCGCTCACGTGGGAGACGCTGCACTTCCGCACGTTCCGCGCGGAGGTCCGCGCGGGGCCGACGCAGAACTGAAGCGTCAGGCCGCGAGCAGCTGCTCGATCTCGTCCAAGACGTCCGCGCCGAGCTCGAGCTCGCCGGCGGTGAGCCAGTCGTCGACCTGCTCCGGGCGGCGCGCGCCGACGATCGCGCCCGTGACGCCCGGAACGGCGACGGTCCACGCGACGGCGAGCGCAGCGAGCGAGCAGCCGAGCCGCTCGGCGATCGGACGCAGCCGCTCGACGAGCTCGAGCGCCTCGGAAAGCCTCGGCTCCCGAAAGGCCGCGTCGCGCCGCCGCCAGTCGTCCTCGGCGAGCTGCTCGACGCGCTCCGGGCTGAAGGCGCCCGTGAGCAGACCCGACGCCATCGGCGAGTACACGATCACGCCCGTGCCGTGGTCCCGGCACCACGGGATCACGTCGTCGCGGGCCTCACGGTTGAGCAAGCTCAGCGGCGGCTGCGAGGAATCGACGTGTCGAATCGCCTCGCAGCGCTCGAGCAGCTCGACCGTGGAGTTGCAGAAGCCGATCCAGCGCACCTTGCCCTCCTCGACGAGCTCGACCATCGTCGCCCACGACTCCTCGACCGGCGTGTCGGGGTCGGGCCAGTGGAACTGGTAGAGGTCGATGCGCTCCAGGCCCAAGCGCCGGAGGCTCCGCTCGCACTCCTCCCGGATCGAAGCGGGACGGAGCCCGCCGAGCTCCTGGCCGTCCTCGTCGACGAAGCGCTCGCCGCACTTCGTGAACACGAGCACCTCCTCGCCGACGGCGAACGGCTGCACGGCGCGGCCGACGACCTGCTCGGAGTGCCCGTGGCCGTAGACCGCCGCCGTGTCGACCCAGTTGACGCCGCGCTCGACGGCGTAACGGATCGCGGCGATCGACTCGTCGTCGTCCTGCGCGCCCCAGCCGTACTGCCACGAACCGCCGAGCGCCCACGAGCCGAACCCGACGACGCTGAGGTCGGGCCCGTTCGAACCGAGGCGGCGCGTCTGCACGGGCAGATGAAATCATCGCCGCGTGAAGGTCGTCGTCACGGGCGCGAGCGGGAAGGCCGGCCGCGGCGTCGTCCGCGGTCTGCTCGACCGCGGCCACGACGTGCTCGGCGTCGACCTCGTGCCGCCGGGCGAGCAACTGACGCCCTCGTTGATCGTCGACCTGACCGAGCTCGGGCAGACGGTCGAGTGCCTGGCCGGCGCCGAAGCCGTCGTGCACCTCGCCGCGATCCCCGCCGGCGGGATCCGGACGCCGGAGACGACGTTCCGCACGAACCTGCTGAGCACGTACAACGTGTTCGAGGCGGCGCGACTGCTCGGGCTGCGGCGCGTCGTCTGGGCGTCGAGCGAGACGATCCTCGGGCTGCCGTTCGAGCGCGAGCAACCGGCGTACGCCCCGATCGACGAGGAGCATCCCGCGTACCCCGAGTCGAGCTACGCCCTCTCGAAGCTCCTCGGCGAGGAGCTCGCGCGGCAGCTCAGCCGCTGGTCGGGAACGCCCTTCGTTGCGCTTCGCTTCTCGAACATCATGGAGCCGGGCGAGTACGGGCGGTTTCCGTCGTACTGGGAGGATCCCAGGCTTCGGCGCTGGAACCTCTGGGGCTACGTGGACGTGCGCGACGTCGCGCAGAGCTGCGTCCTCGCACTCGAGTCCGACCTGCGCGGCGCGGAGCACTTCATCGTCGCCGCTGCGGACACCGTCATGAACCGCCCGAGCGCGGAGCTGATGGCGGAGGTCTTTCCCTCCGTGCCACTCCGAGCGACGCCGGGCGCGTACGACTCACTGCTCTCCAGCGCGAAGGCGCAGCGGCTTCTCGGGTACGAGCCGAGGCACACCTGGCGGGACCACGTGGCTAGCGGCCGGGCGTGAAGCGGACGAGCTCTTCGCGCTCACCGCCGCTGGAGACGGCCACGGCGAGCACCGGCCCGACGTCGCGGACGTAGTACTTGTGCTCGACCAGGCCGGGCTCGAGCGGCGTCGTGTCCTTGGTCTGCAGTGCTCCGTCGAAGGCGCCGAAGGGGACGCGCACCGACGCGTCGACGCTCAGGACCTCCGCCTCGTCCTCGGCGTGACCGGCGTAGTGCTCCTGGCGGTAGGCGAGTCCGACGCTCGGGTCGGCCGGGACGGCGATCCCCGCCTGGGCGCCGTCCACACCCGCCTCCCACGAGCCTTCGGTGCTGACGACCTCGCCGTGCTCGAGCTCCTTCGTGTCCTCGCCCAGATACCAGACGTTGCCCCACTTGTCCTGGGCGTACCAGTCGAAGGTGTCCTCGATCACCTCGCCGTCCTCGCTGACGACGTCGTGGACGACGACCGCGTCGATTCCGTCCACCACGCGCCGCCGATCCGTGACCGTGACTCTGACGTCGAGCGCCTCGCCCTCCCGATACACCCAGGTGCTCTCGGGCCGCATCGGCCACCACGGATTGTCGATCTCGCTCACGAAGTCCGCCGGGTCGAGCTCGACGACTTCGTCGCCCTGCGGGAGCGCCGGCGGACCGTCCTCGGAGCCGCAGGCGGACAGCGCGAGCAGCGTGGCGACGGCGAGGAGGCGAACGACGTGCACGGGCCGACGGTAGGGCCCCGCGATGAGACCGCGATGAGGCTCAGGCCGGGAGCGTCAGCACGACCTCTGCCCCACCGGCGGGGCCGTTCTCGGCCCTCGCGGAGCCGCCGTGCGAGCGAGCGATCGCGGCGACAAGCGAGAGCCCGAGCCCCGTCGAGCTGCGGGCGCGCGAGCCGTCGGGCCGGCTGAAGCGCTCGAACGCGCGCGGCAGGAAGTCGCGAGGGAAGCCGGCGCCTTCGTCACTGACCGCGAGCTCGACGGTGCGCTCGCGGGCACGTGCCGTGAGGCCGACCGCTCCGGAGCCGTAGCGCAGCGCGTTGTCCACGAGGTTCCCGAGCGCCTGCTCGAGCCGAAGCCGGTCGGCCGTGACCGAGAGCCCCTGCGGTGCGTCGACTTCGACCGCTCGGCGTCCCTCCTCCGCGCGCGCGGCAAAGCGCCGGGCGACGCCCTCGAGCAGCGGGCGCACGTCGAGCAGTTCCGGCTCGAGTCGCAGCTCGCCCTCGTCGGACTGCGCGAGCAGAAGCAGGTCGTCGGCCAGGAGCGCGAGCCGATCGGCCTCCTCGCTCGCCGAGGCGAGAGCTGCGCGCAACTCTTCCGGCGACCGCGGACGGCGCAACGCGAGCTCGAGCTCGGTCTTCAGCAGCGAGAGCGGCGTTCGCAGCTCATGGCTCGCCTCCGCGACGAAGCGCCGTTCGCGGGTCAGCCCCGCTTCCAGCCGAGCGACCATGGGACGAAGCGTCGCCGCCGCGAGTGCATACCCCGCGAGCGACGCGGCGAGCAGTGCCAGCGGGCCGACGAGCAGGAGCTGGTTGCGCAGGCTCGCGAGCGCTTCGTCGCGGTCTTCGAGTGACGCGCCGGCGACGACGACCAGGCCGTCGGACGCGGTCGCACGGACGCGCACCTTCGCATCCTCCAGGCCGCGAACGGGGCCTCGTTCGAACACGACCGTGCCGTCACGTGCGGCGGCGAGCTGAGAAGCAGTGAGCACCCGCTCGCTCTCGAGTCCGTTGGTGGCCGCCAGGACCAGGCCGCTGCGAGCGTCGACGACCTGCGCGAAGCTCTCCTCACTCCCCCCACCCAGCGACCTCGGCGCCTCAGCGAGCGCGTCGACCCGTGTGCGCAACGACTCGTCGATCTGTTCGTCGAGCGCCGAGCGCACGCGTGCGTGCAGGAAGAAACCGGTCGCCGAAAGCACAACCGCCATCGCAAGCGCAAACGCAAGCGCGAGCCGCAGTCTCACGCGCGAAGCCGGTAGCCCGCTCCGCGCACCGTCTCGAGCGAGTCGCGGCCGAAGGGACGGTCGATCTTCTGGCGCAGGTAGCGGACGTAGACATCGACGACGTTCGAGCGGCGCTCGTAGCCCATGTCCCACGCGTGCTCGAGCAGTTCGTGGCGCGAGAGCACCCGGCCGGGCCTGCGCATGAACGTCTCGAGCAGCGCGAACTCCTTCGCCGACAGCGGCACCTCGGTCGGACCGCGCCAGACCCGCCGCGTCGCGGGGTCGAGGCGGAGGTCGTCGACCTCGAGCACGGGCGGCCTCTCGGCGAGACCGCGCCGGACGAGTGCACGCAGGCGCGCGAGCAGCTCGGCGAACGCGAACGGCTTCGTCAGGTAGTCGTCGGCGCCCGCGTCGAGGCCGCCGACGCGGTCGTCGACCGTGTCGCGCGCGGTCAGCATCAGCACCGGCGCCCAGACGCCGTCGGCGCGCAGTCGCCGGCAGACCTCGACGCCGTCGACACCGGGCAGCATCACGTCGAGCACGATCGCGTCGTACTCGGCCGCCTGCGCCATCCAGAGCGCGTCCTCGCCGCTCCGCGCGACGTCCGCGGCGTGGGCCTCCTCGACGAGCCCTCGGCGGAGCAGCTCCGCGAGCTTCTCCTCGTCCTCGACGATCAGCACGCGCACGCTCTCATTTTCCCGCCGCGCGGGTGAGAGGCAGATGAGGGACGCTCTCACCACGGTCTCATCGCCCCCGCTTAGCCTCGGCCGGATCTGGAGAAAGGAGTGGCAGATGAGCCGGAGGCTCCTGATCGCGATCGCCGCGGTCGTCGCGCTCGCGGCGGCGGGCGGCGGAATCGCGGTCGCCGCCGGAGTCGCAGGTGACGACGACGAACCGTTGACCGGCACCACCCTCGAGCAGGCGACGGACGCCGCGCTCGCACATACCGGGGGCGGCAAGGTCACGGAAACGGAGGTCGGCGACGACGGCGCGGCCTACAGCGTCGAGGTCGAGCTCGCGAGCGGCAAGCAGGTCGAGGTCAACCTGGACGAGAACTACGAGGTGGTCGGCACGGAGTCCGACGACGACGGCGCGGAGGAAGAGAACGAGGGAGACGACGACTGAGCGTCCCTCGATCGAGTTAGGTCCAAGGGTCAAGGCGGGACCCAGTCCGGCCGATGGAGACCCTGAGTGGTGAGCGGGAGTGCCGCAGCTCCCGAGCCGCTCCTTCGCAAGGGTGGGGCGGCCTCGGGCCGCCTCTTCCTTTTCTAGCGGCGTTCGGTGGCGAGGCGGAGGCCGAGCGCGACGAGCACGACGCCGAACGCCGCGTCGAGCGCTCGCCGGATCCCGGGCCGCCCGAGCCACGCGCCGACTCGCGCGACCGCGAACGAGTAGGCCGTCAGCCAGACCAGCGTCATCAGCGCGAACAGCAGGCCGAGGCCGAGCAGCAGCGCGAACGCCGCGTCTCCCGCGGGAACGAACTGCGGCAGCAGCGCCGGGAAGAACGCCGCCATCTTCGGGTTGGTCAGGTTGCTGATCACGCCCTGCCTGAGCGCGACGCGCGGCTCCAGCCGCGCGACGGCGCACGGTCCGGTCAACGCCGCCTGTTCCCCGCAGCGCGGCGTACAGCGACTGGAGCCCGAGGAAGATCAGGTACGCGGCGCCGAGCAGCTTGACGGCGCGGAACGCCGGCTCGGAAGCGGCGAGCAGCGTCGCGATCCCGAGCGCCGTGGCGACGGCCCACGTCGCCTGCCCGAGCGAGACGCCGAGCGCCGTGAAGACGCCGCTCCGGCGCCCGCCCGCGAGCGTGTTGCGGATCGTCAGCGCTGTGTCCGGCCCCGGAGTGACGATCACGACCGTCGCGACGAGCAAGAACGCCGCGAGCTCCGCGATCACGGCAGGAGCCGGAGGAAGCGGAGCGCGTCAGGAAGCTGCGTGTCGTGGCGCTGCGCGGCCGAATGCCGCCAGAACCCGATCACCGGCTCGACGCGGCCGCGGGGCCGCAGCTTCAGAAGCTCCTGGTGGAAGTGCGCCGACTGGTTTTTCTGGTCGATCACGATCTGGTCGGCGAGGCTCCACCAGAGCTGGAGCGGCACTCCCGACTGCGCGATCTGCTTGATCCAGTGCGAAGGGCTGCGGAGCACGTAGCCGACGGGGTTCGTCTGCGGCGAGCCGCCGACCTCGTAGCGGGCGAGCACCTGCAGGCCCTTGCGGCGCGGCGTGCTCGCGAAGTCGTTGTAGCGGCGGAAGAAGTTCGTGACCGAGTCGAACGCGACCGCGCCGGCCAAGCCGCGGGGGAACTGGCCGAGCAGCAGCAACGCCTCCTGCCCGCCCATGCTGCCGCCGAGCACATACACGCGACGGGTGTCGATCTTCAGCCACGGCAGTGTCCGCCGCACGATCCCGGCCATGCGCGAGAGGTCGCTGATCTGGCCGCCGTAACCCCACGAGTGCAGCTTCATCTTGCGGCCCATCCCGCCCGGGCAGATGACCGCGAACCCGCCGCGGTCCGGGAGGTCGCCCCAGTGACGGGCGTTCGCCTGCGGGAGCACGCCGCGGCCGTGCAGCGAGATCACGAGCGGGAGCCGCGGCGAGGGCCTGGACGGCCCGAACTCCGCCGGTGCGAGCACGATCGCCGGACGCGCACGGCGGTTGTGCGCGAGGTATCGAACACGCCAGAGCTTCGTCGGCAACGTCAGACGATCCTACGAGGGCGAGCGCGCCGTCTGCAGCTCGTAGAGCCGAACGCGCTTCGGGAGCCCCTGCAGGCGAAAAGCCCCCAGCTCGCCGAGGCCGACCCCCTCCGGGAGCGACGACTCCACCGCTCGCGCCGTCGCGGACGAGAGCACGATCTGCCCGCCGCGGCCGACGTCGCAAACGCGCGCCACGGTGTGGACCGCCAGACCGACGTAGCCGCTCTCGGTCAGCGTCGGCCGGCCGGTGTGCAGCCCGATCCTGACGCGCACCTTCGGTCCGTTCGCCCGGCGTGAGCCCAGGCCTCGCTGGATCGCGAGCGCCGCTTCGACCGCGTCGAGCGGCCGCTCGAAGACGGCGAACAGCTCATCGGCGCGGGCGTCGATCTCCGTGCCACCGGCCTTGTCGATGCTGCGCCGGAGGAGCCGGCGCACGTCGGCGAGCAGGGCGGCATAGCGGTCGCCGACGCGGCGCAGCAGACCGGTCGAGTCCTCGACGTCGACGAGGAACAAGGTCACCTGGCCCGTCGGCAGATCGCCTGGTGCCCGATCCCGCGCCCGCGCCTCGCCCTCCTGGCGCTCGCTGGCGAGCTGCCCGGTGATGAACCCGACCGGCACGATCTTGTACTTCTTCGCCGCCGTCAGCAGTCGCTTCCGCGACACGCTCGCGGGCCGCGTCGTCCTCGAACGCAATCTGGCCGAAGCGCGCGAGCGCGTTGCGAACGTGTGCCTCGTCGTGGATCGGCAAGCGCCGCTTGCCCTTCGAGTCGACGTACGCGAACGCGGTGTCCGGCAGCTGCTCGCGCGCCTTTGGGCTGAGTCGCGCCATGCGAGCCCATTCTCTCAGCCGCACGCCGCGCCACGCCTGGTCGATTTCCGGCGCCGGCGATCGTCTCTAGAGTGAAGCGTGATGGCGACCCGCACGAAGCAGGCCGTCTTCGGCCCCGAGCTGTTCTCGTTCCTGAAGGACCTGCGGGCGAACAACGACCGCGACTGGTTCGCGAAGAATCGCGACCGCTACGAGGAACACGTGCTCGAGCCGGCGCTCGAGTTCATCTCCGCGTTCGCGCCCCACCTGGAGAAGATCAGCCCGCATTTCCGCGCCGACGCGCGGCCGAGCGGCGGGTCGCTCTTCCGAATCCACCGCGACACGCGCTTCTCGAAGGACAAGTCGCCGTACAAGACGAACGTCGGGATCCACTTCCGGCACGAGCGGGCGAAGGACGCGCACGCGCCGGGCTTCTACCTCCACATCGGCCCCGGCGAGGTCTTCGCGGGCGGCGGGATCTGGCACCCCGACACGCAGGCGGCGACGAAGATCCGCGAGGCGGTCGTCGAGGACCCCGACCGCTGGCGCCGCGCCACGCGCACCGGCGCCTTCGCGAAGCGGCTCGAGCTCGGCGGCGACTCGCTCAAGCGCGTCCCGCCCTGGGCCGACGCCGAGCACAAGTTCGCCGAGGACCTGAAGCGGAAGGACTTCTTCGGCTCCGCGCGCTTCAACGACGCCGACGTCGTCGAGCCGGACTTCGTCGCGGAGTACGCGAAGGCCTGCCGCGCCGCGGCGCCGCTCGTGCACTTCCTCTGCGACGCGCTCGACGTTCCCTTCTGAGACGTGCGCCTCGGCGTCGTCGAGGACGTCCTTCGCTGCGACGACACCCTCCGCTGCGCGGCCGAGCTCGGTCTTCGCCGGCGTCGAGGTCGTGCTCGCGCCCGGCGACCTGGCTCGGCCGGAGCGACTGGCCGAGCTCGTCGACGGCCAAGGAGCGCTGGCAGGTCGAGATCCCCTCGCTGATCCTCGGCGCGCACAACGTCGAGGGCGGCATCGCAGACCGTGACCGCTCCGTCGCTGCGCGGGCAAGCGACGAAGTGCGCGAGGCGCTGAGCTGGTCCCGCGAGCTCGGCGCCGACATCGTCCTCGTCCCCTTCTTCCTCGCCGCCGAGCTCGAGGACGACGACGCGCTCGAGCGGTGCGCCGCCGCGTTCGAGGCCCTCTGCCCCTCGGCCGAGCGCGCCGGCGTCACGCTCTGCTTCGAGGGGAGCCTGCCCTCGACGGAGATCGTGCGGCTCGCCGAGCGCAGCGGGTCGAGCGCGTTCGGCTGCTACTTCGACCCGGCGAACCTCGTCGTCGCGGGGCTCGACCCGGCGAGCGAGGCGCGCGCCCTTGGCTCGCTGATCCGGCGGGTTCACCTGAAGGACACGCGGGAGCGCCGAGGCGACTGCCGACTCGGCGAGGGCCGCGTCGACTTCGCCGCGTGCGCACGGGCGCTCGCCGAGATCGGCTACGACGGCTGGCTCGTGCTCGAGACGCCTGCTGGGCCACCGGCCGAGGTGGCCGGAGACCTCACGTTCGCGCAGTCGAGCTTTCCGTCCCTCCGCCGCTGAACTCCAGCACGACCTGGATGTCGTCGTCCGGCCGCTCGTCGAGCAGGCGAAAGAGCTCGGGTGCCTGCTCGACCGGCTCGATCCGCGTCACGAGCGGCTCGAGCTCGAGCCGGCCGTCCGCCGCGAGCCGGAGCACCGTTTGCTCGAGCCTGAGCACGTCCCAGCGGCGCGAGAGCCGCGGGTGCACCGCGGAGATCTGCGACGAGACGAGCTCGATCCGGTTGTGGTGGAACTCCTCTCCGAGGCGAAGCTCGTCCGCGCCGCCCTGCACGAACCCGGCGACGACCACGCGGGACGCGTAAGCCGCGCCGCGGATGGCCTCGTGCAGCGCCGCGGGCGAGCCGGTCAGGTCGATGGTCACGTCCGCGCCGCGGCCGCCCGTCGCGTCCTTGATCGCGTCCCCCGCGAGGGTCGTCGAGGCGTCGACGGCGTGCGCGCCGAACGAGGTCGCGAGCTCGAGCCGGCGCGGGACACGATCGACCGCGACGACGTCGGCGCCGCTGAGCCGCGCGAGCTGCGTCGCGATCAGCCCGGGCACGCCCTGCCCGTGCACCGCGACGGTCTCGCCGACGTGGACGTCGGCGTCGAGCACCGCGTTCAGGGCGACCGCGCCGATCCGCGCGAAGACGCCCCAGAGCGGCGGGACCGCGTCGAGGACACGGTCGGCGACGGCGTCCTCGGCGACGACCGCCGAGCTCCGGTGCCCCCAGATCCCCCAGACGCGGTCGCCCGTGCGGAGCCGCCCGGCGTCCGCGCCGAGCTCGACCACCTCCCCCACCTGCTCGTAGCCCCAGTCCTCCAGCGGATACTCGAAGGTCGCGCCCTCGACGAAGACCCTGCGCGCAGCGTCCCACCGCCGGGTCAGGTACGGGTTCGTCCCGCGGTACGCGGTCAGCTCGGTGCCGGCGGAGATGCCCGAGTAGAGCGTCCGCAGCCGCACCTCGCCGGCCTCCGGCGCCCGCTCCTCGTACGAAACGACGGCGACGTCGCGAGGCCCGCGGAACGAGACGGCGCGCTCGCTCACGCCCACGTCCTCCGCAGCCACGCCGCCGCCCGCTCGACCGCCGCGCGCGACTCGGGCAGCCGGCTCATCGAGAAGAAGCCGTGCACCATCCCGCGGTAGCGCTCGACCTCGACCTCGACGCCCGCGCCGCGCAGCCGTTCGCCGTAGAGCTCACCTTCGTCGCGGAGCACGTCGTGTTCCGCCGTGAGCACGAGCGCGGGCGGGAGGTTGCGAAGGTCGTCCGCACGGAGCGGCGCCGCCGCCTGCTCGTCGCCTCGGTCGCGGAGGTACAGCGACCAGTACCACGCCATCGATTCCGCATCGAGGAAGTAGCGGTCGCTGCACTCGCGCATCGACGGCGTGCTCGCGCGGTAGTCCGTCACCGGGTACACGAGCACCTGCGCCGTCAGCGACGGCGCCCCGAGCTCGCGCGCGCGCATGCAGACGAGCGCCGCGAGGCTGCCGCCGGCGCTTGCGCCGCCGATCGCGACGCGGCGCCCGTCGAGCTCGAGCCGCGCGGCGTGCTCGGTCACCCAGCGCGTCGCCGCGAAGCAGTCGTCGAGCGCTGCCGGAAACGGGTGCTCCGGCGCGAGCCGATAGCTCACCATGGCCACCGCACACTGCGCCGCGTTCGCGAGGCGGCGGCAGCTCGGCTCGACGGCGTCGAGACCGCCGGTGACCCAGCCGCCGCCGAAGCAGTAGACGAGCACCGGCGCGTCCGGCTGCTCGGTCCCCCAGACGATCCGCAGCGGAACGCCGCCGGCGTCGACCTCCTCGCGCCGCGCCACCGGCTCGGGCGGATCGGCGAGCGCCAGCGGGTCCGGAGCCCGCGCCGCGGCGATACCGAGCTCGTGCGGTGGTCGCCGACCGGCGGCGGCCCGTTCGTCCCGCAACGCTTGGAGGAGCGGGTGCAGCGTCATGCGGCGTAGTGTGCGGCGCCGACGAGCGCGGCGTCCTCGGCGTTGCCGGCGGGCACGGCGGCGGCGACGCGCGTGTGCAGCGCTGCCTCGAAGAGGTCCCACGCTCCTGCGATCGCCCCGCCGACGACGAGGCGGTCGGCGGCGAGCCGATCGAGGTGCGGAACGAGGAACTCGCCGAGGTCGTCGCCGAGGCGCTGGAACGCAGCGAGTGCGCGGCCGTCGCCGCCCCGCGCTCGCGCGGCGATCTCGGCGACTCGAACGTTCCCGTCGTACGCAGCGGAGATCGCCCCGCGCCGAGATCGCCTCCTCGACGGGACGGCCACGAAACGCGAGGCGGTAGAGGTCCGGCGCCGGCTCCAGCCGGCCGCGCACGAGGAAGGCAGAGCCCAACCCGGTCCCGAGCGTGATTCCGAGCACGCGCTCGGCGCCGCGCGCCGCACCGGTCAACCACTCGCCGAGCAGGAACGCGTCGGCGTCGTTGAGAAACCGGATCGCGCCGGGCTCGAGGCGGAGCACGTCGGCGAGCTCTCGGCGGAGGTCGACGCCGAACAGCGCCGGCAGCTTGTGGGTCATCCGGGCCACGCCGGACTCGTAGTCGAACGGTCCCGGCGCTGCGACACCGAGCCGCTCCACGCCCCCGGCGGCAGCGACGGCGACTTCGCGGATTCGCTCGACCAGCTCGTCCCGGGACGCACTCGAGTCGAGCGCGCGCCGCTGTTGCGCGACGGTGCCGGTGTCGAGGTCGACGCGGCCCGCGGCGACGTGCGAGCCGCCGAGCTCGACCGCCGCGACCGTCACGGGACGAACGCCTTCACGACCTTGGCCGGACCGCCGCGGAGCACGTGGCGCCCGACTGCCGCGGGAACGACGAGCGTCTCACCGTACGCGAGTGGGTGCCCGTCGACGTCGATCTTCTCCCCCTCGACGAGGTTGAGCACGTGAAACCGGCCGCGCGTGTCGTCCTCGAGCTCGCGCTCGAACTCGAGCCGGTGGACGGCGAAGAAGATCGCCGGGTCGCTGCCGAGCGCGAGCTCCTCCCACCCGTCGCCGGTGCGCACCACCGACGGCTCGGGCTCAGGGCCGGACGGGCGCCGCCCGTCGAGGTTCGCGAAGGCGTGGTCGAGGTGCACCGGACGCAGCTCGCCGCCGAGATCGCGCCGGAGCCAGTCGTAGAAGCGCAGCGTGTAGAGGTACGGAGTCGCGCTGATCTCGAGGACGACGTTGCCGGCGCCGCTCGCGTGCGGCGTTCCGCCCGGGATCAGGTAGAGCTGGTGCGGCTCGGACGCGTGCGCCTCCAGGTAGCGCTCGGGGTCGAAGCGCTCCCCGCGCTCCGCCGCGGCCTCGGCGTCGGCGCGGAACGCAGCGACGTCCGCGCCCGGGCGGAGCCCGTGGAAGACCGTCGCGCCCGGCACGGTCTTCATCACGTAGTAGCTCTCGTGCTGTGTGTACGGCAGTCCGAAGACCTCGCGCGCGTACGCGTCGGTGGGATGGCACTGGATCGAAAGGTGCCCGCCGCCGAGCGTGTCGAGGTAGTCGAAGCGGATCGGGAACGAGCTGCCGAAGCGGTCGTGAGCAGCGGGCCCGAGCAGGTCGCGGCCGCCGGCCGCGAGCAGCAGCTCGAAACCGACCTCGAGGCCGTCGAGCAGCACGGAGCTCTCGGGCGTGATCAGCTCGTACGACCAGGCGAGGTTCGGCGCGTTCTCGCCGACGCCGAGCTCGTCGAGCAGCCAGCGACCGCCCCACGGGCCCGGCAGGAACGTCGGCCGCACGCGGAACGGCCGGCGCGCGAGCGCTTGCAGCGAGCTGCGCAGCGCAGTCGCCCGAGAGCGAGCGTGGACGCGCGGCGTCGCCGAGGTCGAGGTAGCGGTCGATCGACGGCAGGAGCCGCCGCTTGTGCCGGTCGAGCACCGGCCAGTCGACGAAGAGCAGGCGCTGCTCGCTGCCGGGCCCGTCGCGCTGACCGAGGTTCGGCGAACGCGACGCGAGCGCCTGCCGCTTCGGGACGTCGGCGTACCAGAGGACGTCGTGCGGCACGAGCGCGGCGCCGGGGCCGTAGACGATCCGCGAGCCGCCCGCCGGCAACGCGTCGAAGAACTCGCGCAGCTCCCCCTCGAACAGGCGGCCGAAGACGGGATCGCCGGCGATCTCGAACGCGGCCGTGCGCCGAACCACCTCGTCCCAGGGCGCGTACGAGCCGCGCAGGTCGAGCCCCTCGAACGGAAGCTCGTCCCAGGGCACGGCCGGCGGGCCGTCGATCGCGACGACGAGCTCGCGCGGGGGGTCGGGCCAGCCCTCCTCGTACCTCGCCGCCGACGACCGGATAGGTCGGGAGCGGGTCGTAGCTCACGGGAGCAGGTCGAGCGTCAGCGCGGCGCTCCACGAGAACGAGCGGCTGCCGAGCGGCTCGCCGGTCCGCGGGTCGTAGTACTCGGCGAAGCCCGAGCGCTCGACGAGCTCGAGCGTCATCCGCCGCAGTTCGTCCGCCTCCGCGACGAGCCCGGAGCGCTCGAGGCCGCGCACGAGGAACCAGTTGACGTTGACCCAGACGGGGCCCCGCCAGTACCGGCGCGGGTCGAACGCGGCGCTCGACTTCGACGTCGACGTCACGGCCCACGGCGCGTCCGCAGACGGACCGAAGCGCTCCGGGGACCAGAGCGCCTCGTCGTAGAGCCGCCGAGCGTCCGCCGCGCCCGCGTACAGCGGGAGCAGCGAGTCGATCGTCTCGTACCCGTCGGAGCGCCCGGCCAGCGCGGCTCGGAGCTCGGTCGCGGCGGCGCCTGCGCGCGCGCCGTCGCCGCCGAGCTCGTCCCAGAGCGCGGCGAGATCCTCCTCGGCGACCGCGAAGATCGCGTTGAACGTGAGGTCGAGGTAGACGAACGGCGCCTCGTCGAGCGACGGCCGGTACTCGCGCGCGCGCAGCCACTCGACGAGCGCGAGGTAGCGCCGGTAGTCCGCGTCCGTCGGCCGCTCGTCGCCCGCGAGCTCGCGCTTGTCGGTCCGCACCGGCGCGGAGCCGTCGACGGCGAGCCGCTGCAGCGCCTCGTCGAAGCGCGGCGAGTCGTCGGCCGCCTCCCACGGGTGCACGATCGCGACGAGCCCGTCCACCCGACGCTCGGCGTGGAGCCAACGATGCCAGCGTTCGAGCGCCGGCACGACCTCCGCGAGGAACTCGGGGTCGGGCGCGGCCTCGTGCAGCGCGCGCACCGCCGTCGCGAGCACCGGCGGCTGCGTGATCCCGCTCGTCGGGACGCCCGCGGCACTCGCGCAGCCCCAGAGCTCCGGGCCGGGCGAGTAGTCCGGCGCCGGGGCGTGGTAGACGACGTGCGGCACCATCCCGTCGGCCCACTGCCCACGCAGGAGCGATCGCACCTCCTTGCGCGCGCGCCCGGGATCGACGCGCGCGAGCCCGAGCGCGATCAACGCCGAGTCCCAGTTCCACTGGAACGGGTAGAGCGCGCCCGGCCGGAAGAAGTCGCCGGAGTCGTTGGCGCGCAGGACGGCGAGCGCGCGCTCGGCGAGCCCGGTCATGCCGGGGCGGCCGCGACCTGCTTCCCGGCGGGCGCGATCGCGTCGCCGGTCTCGCGATCCATCCAGCGAATGCGTTCCGGCTCGATGCGCAGCCAGACCTCGGAGTCGACCGGCCGGAACACGTGCGGCGGCGTCGCGATCTTCAGCATGTCCTCGCCGCTCTTGACCGTGAGCAGGTTGTGCGAGCCCAGCGGCTCGAGCACGATCACGGTCGCGCGGATCGAGTCTTCGCGCGGCTCGTCCTCGACCGTGATCGCCTCTGCGCGGATCCCGAGCAGCAGCGGGCGCTGCTCGAGCTCACGCGACCCGTCCGGGAGCGGGAACGTCCCGCCGCTCAGGCTCACGCGGCCGCCCTCCACGCTCGCCTCGAGGAAGTTCATCGGCGGCGTGCCGATGAAGCCGCCGACGTACGTGTCGGCCGGGTCGTCGTAGACCGCGAGCGGCGAGTCGACCTGCACGATGCGACCCGCCTTCATCACGGCGATCCGGTCGCCCATGCTCAGCGCCTCCACCTGGTCGTGCGTGACGTAGATCGTCGTCGCCTCGAGCTGGCGCAGGAGCGCCTTCAGCTCTGCGCGCATCTCGAGCCGAAGCAGCGCGTCGAGGTTCGAGAGCGGCTCGTCCATCAAGAGGACATCCGACTTCGTCGCGATCGCACGTGCGACCGCGACGCGCTGGCGCTGGCCGCCGGACAGCTGGGCCGGATAGCGCTCGAGGAGCTCCTCGATGTGCAGCAGCTCGGCCGACGACTGCACGCGCTCGGCGATCGCCGCCTTGCGCTCCTTCTGCATGCGCAGGCCGAAAGCGATGTTGTCGAAGACCCGCATGTGCGGGAACACCGCGTAGCTCTGGAAGACCATCGAGATCCGGCGCCGGCGCGGCGGCAGGTCGGTGGCGTCGCGCCCACCGATCAGCACCCGGCCGCTGTCGACCTTCTCGAGCCCTGCGAGGCAGCGGAGCAGCGTCGTCTTCCCGCACCCCGAGGGGCCGAGCAGGACGACGAACTCGCCGTCGGTCACGTCGAGGTCGACGTCGTCGACCGCGGCGACCTTCCCGAAGGTCTTGCGGACGTTCTTGAAGCTGACGTCGCTCATTGGCTAACGGATCACCCTCCCCCACATGTTGAACAGGTAGCGACGGATCACGAAGATCACGATCAGCGAGGGCGCGAGCATGAAGAAGCCGCCCGCGAACCGGAACGGGAGCGGCGACTGCTCGAGCACGGCGAGCACCTGCGCGGGCAGGGTCGGATTCCGGAGCGTCAGGATCGACGCCGCGAAGACCTCGTTCCAGGAGATCAGGAAGACGAAGATCGCCGCCGCCGCGAGCCCGGGCAGCGCCAGCGGCAGCGCGATCCGGCGGAACGCGGACAGCCTGCTGCAACCGAGCGTCATCGCCGCCTCTTCCATCTCCACGGAGATGCCGGCGAAGACACTCGACGTCACGAGGACGGCGAAGGGAAGCGCCAGCGCCGTGTGCGCGAGCGCGAGTCCCAGCACAGAGTCGTCGATTCCCCAGCGCAGGAACATCACCGCGAGCGGGATCGAGAGGATCACGATCGGGAACGCGCGCGTGCTCACGATCCCGAGGCGGAACGTGTCGCCGCCGCGGAACGCAAAACGGGCCAGGGCGTACCCGGCAGGCGTCCCGATCCCGAGCGAGAACACGAGCGTCAGCGCGGCGACCATGACGCTCCGCCCGAACGATCCGAGCACACCTTCCGACTCGAGGAAGAAGCGCATCGTCTCGACCGAGACGTCGCGCGGCAGGAGTTGCTTCGGGTACTCGTAGACGGCGTCCTGCGTCGAGAACGCGGCGACCGTGATGAAGTAGATGGGGACGAGCACCCACAGCGAGATCAGGATCGCCGCCGCGTGGAGCCCGACCGAAGTCGCTTTGCTCATCATCGCAACTGCTGCTCCTTCGGCGTCCTGAGCAGACGGATCACGATCGCGGCGGACACCAGCGACAGCACGAGGATCAGCGACGCGTACGCGGCCGCGACGTTGGCGTTCTGGTTCGTCTCCTGCCACCGCCACGCCTCGGCGGCGAGCACGGTCGTACTCGCGCCGGTGATCGCGATCACCGTCGCGAAGACCTCGAACGCGAGGATGATCCGGAGCAGCAGCGCGACCTGGAGGGAGGGCTTGAGCATCGGCAGGGTCACGTGCCGAACGCGCTGGAAGAAGCTCGCGCCGAAGACCTCCGCCGCCTCGCCGTAGTCGCGCGGGATGCCCTGAAGGCCGGCGACGAGGATGATCATGATGAACGCCGTCGAACGCCAGATCTCCGCGACCACGATCGCGAGCAAGAGCTGGTTCTTGTGGAGCGGGTTGAGCCAGATGTACGGGATATCGATCACGCCGAGACGCGTCAGCACCGTGTTCAGGTAGCCCGTCTCGGTGAAGATCGCCGACCAGACGATCCCGGCAGCGAGGTCGGAGATCGCGAGAGGCAGCAGGAAGATGTAGAGGAAGAGCCCGCGTAGCCGGAGCTTCGCGTTCACGATCAGCGCCATGCCCAGCGCGAGCAGGAACTGCACGGGGATGATCACGGCGATCAGGAGCAACGTGAACCAGAACGCCTCCGCGAAGCGGAGGTCGTTCCTCATCGTCCGGATGTGGTCGAGCGTCCAGCGTCCCTCGTCGCGGAAGGCGAGCTCGAACGACTGCACCATCGGCCACGCGAAGAACAGCGCGAGGAACCCGAGCGTCGGGAGGACCAGCCAGTACGGCAGGCCCTCCCAACGCCGCATGCGCTGCGCGAGCGTCGGCCGTTCGGCGACCGTGACGGCCATAGGCTCCGCGCTACCTCAGTTGCCTACCCGACGCGGCACGCTCCACGGCTCGGCGGATCCGGAGCCCAGCAGGGCGCGGACGTGCGGTCGAAGATCCCCTGGAGCCTCTGGCCCTCCTCACGCAGAACCGTCTGGATGTTCTCGTTGTTGATCACGATCCGCCGGAACGCGTTGCGGTAGGCGGTGTTGAAGTTCCCGCCTTCGGCTCCCAGGCCGATCGGAAGCAGCGACGGCAGCGCGTCCCGCGCGTTCTGCGTCCGCTTCACGGCCGTCGCCTGCTTGAGCAGCCCCGGCCCGAGCCGCTGCGACAGCCTCGCGGTGATGACCGGATAGAAGCCGACCGAGCCGAGCGTCTGGGCCTGCGTGCTGACCGAGAGCATGTGTCGGATCAGCGCCTTGCCGGCCGCCGGGTTCGGCGCGGTCCGCGGGACCGCCATGCCCGCGAGCACCGGCATGTACGCGCGGCCCCTCGGCCCCGCCGGTGCCGGCATCACGACGAAGTCCTGCGGCCGCTGGAGCAGTGCGTTGCGCGTGCGAGCGACGTGCTCCCACGCGAGCATGACCTCGCCGTTCAGCAGCGGGTCCTGCATGAAGCCGTACGTCAGCGACTGCGGGTGGACGAGCGGCCACAGCTGCTTCAGGTACCGCCAGCCCGCGACCGCCGAGGCGCTGTTCCACCTCGTGACGTTGCGCCCGGTGAAGGAGGGCACGAAGTAGCCCTGGAGCCAGCGGTGGAAGAGCCCCTGGTCGCTGGCCGGGAACCCGACGCGGCCGACACCGAAGCGCTGGCGGATGTTCCGCGCCCACTGGAGGAACTGGCCGTACGTGAGCCGGTTGCGGTCCACACCGCGCGGAAGCGCCGAAAGCGCCCGCGTGTTCGCGACCAGAACGTAGGTCGCCTGCATCCACGGGATGTAGTACTGCGTCCGCGTCCCGAGCTTGCCGAGGTTCATGAAGCTCCTCGGGATCCCGGCCCTCGTGAGCTGCCGGGCCACGTCGTTGAGGGGCGCGAGCGAGTTCCGCGCGCGCAGCGTGACGAAGCTGCCGTGGAGTGCGCCGAGGGAGTCGATCGTGCCGCGGCCTGCCTGCTGCTCCGCGAAGATGCGGTCTTCGAAGATCCGGTCGCTCGCTGCGGGGACGAATTGCACGCGGTGCGCGCGGAAGTTCCGCAGCATGACGTTCCGGACCTGCTCGGCCTCGGCAACGGGCGTGAGCTGGGTCGAGAAGAAGACCATTTCGTGGGTCTTGCCGGCGTCCGGCTTCGCCGCTGCGGGTCCGGCCGCGACGACGATCGCGACGAGCCCGGCGGCGATGAGATAGGTGCGTCTAAGGGGCACGGGATCTCCTTTCAGTTCCGTGCGGCAGGGGGGCCGTTGTTGGACGATGAGCCGACGAGGTCGAGCACGAGCGCCGCGGTCCACGCGAACTGCTCGCCTCCATGGCCGTTGCGGGTGGTCGGGTCGTAGTGCTCCCAGAAGCCGCCGTCGCGCGCGAGCGAGACGAGGGTGGTGCGGACCTGCTCGGCGAGTGGGTCGAAGCCGTAGCGCGCAAGCCCGCGCTGGAGGACCCAGTTCAGGATCGGCCAGACCGGGCCCCGCCAGTACAGCGTGGGCTCGAAGCGAGGGTCCGCCGGCGGCAGGCTCGTCGCCGCCCAGCCGTCCGAGCCGACGGCGACGCCCGCGTCGGCGACTGTCTCGAGCATCCGTGCAGCACGCTCGGGCGTCGGGATCTGCGCGTAGAGCGGGGCGAGCCCCGCAGCGCACCAGGACGCCAGCGGCTCGCCCGCGCGGACGTCGAAGTCGCGGTAGACGCCGGTGGCGTCGTCCCAGAGCTCCTCGAGCTCGGCGGCGGTCTGCTCGGCCCAGTCGTCGAGCGGACCGGCGTCGGCGCCGAGCGTCCGCGCGAGCTCGGCCAGGTCGCGGTTCGACTGGACGAGGAGCGCGTTGAAGAGCACGGGCCGGATCGCGAACGGCGTCTGCTCGCGGATCCGTCCGGGGTCGTACTCGAGGTCGCGGAACAGCCCGACGAGGTACGCATACCGGTCGTACTCGCCGTCGGTCGGCCGCTCCTCCGCCACTGCGATCTGGACGTCGACCCGCGTGTACTCAGGCACGTCGCCCGGCGCGAACTCGATCCGCGCTAGTGCGTCGTCCCAGAGCGGAGAGTTGTCCATCCCGGTCTCCCACGGATGCCAGACCTCGACCAGCGCACCGCCGTCGCGCGTTCGCTCACGGTACAGGTACTCGTGCCAGGCGACGAGCTTCGGCAGGAGCTCGCGGGCGAAGGCGTCCGCGCGGTCGCGGTCGGCTGTGTGGCGGAAGACCTCCCAGAGGGCGGTGCCGTGGACGGCCGGCTGCACGATCCCCGACGTGCGCGGCCGCGCCGGCGCGTCGGTCGACCGCTCGGTCTGCCAGAACTCGGGCCCGGGAAAGTAGCGGGCCCCTTCGGTGAACACGATGTGCGGAAGCAGGCCGTTGCGCCACTGACCCGCGAACAGCGACCGGAGCTCGGTCTCGGCGCGCTCCTGGTCGGAGCGCGCGTAGCCGATCGCGATGCACGCCGAGTCCCAGCTCCACTGGTGCGGGTAGAGCTGTCGCGAGGGCGAGGTCGCTCCACCGATCGAATTTCGGCGCAGGACGTCGAGCGCGCCGCGGACGAGAGCCGCGTCCGAGCCGTCTGCCGAGCTATTTGTCATCCCTCGGTGTCAAATCTCGCTGACCCCGTCGGCCGTGTCAATGGTGGCGCACGATCGGCAGGCCGGTGATCGCCTCGATCAGCTCGGCTGCATGCGCCGCCGCCGCCGCCGGGGACAGGCGGCCCGTGAGCGCGGCCTCGAGCATCGTCTGGAGCTGGAGCGAGACCCGCGGGTAGAGCGGGATCGTGGGCCTCGTGACCGCGGTTTCGAGGATCTCGGCCGATTCGGACAAGAACGGGAGTGCCGGCGCCGCGATCTCCACGGCCGAGCGTCGCCCGGGCAACCGGCCGGTCGCCCAGGCCAGGCGGGCCAGCGTCGCCGGCTCGACGGCGCGCTCGAGCACGCGAAGCGCCAGGTGGGGCTGAGCGGCCTGCCGGAAGATCGCGTAGCTCATCGAGCCGGCGACGCTCGCCGGGCGGCCGTGAGGCCCGGCCGGGACGGGGATGAACCCGAAGTGGTCCCAGACCTCGTAGATCGGAGTCCCGAGCGCGGAGGCGAGTGTCTGCGCCTCGTAGCTGCCGCCCACGCTGAGGGCGGCCTTGCCTTCCGCGAGCAGCCGGATCGGCTGCGTCCACTCGTACCGGACGACGTCTGCCGCGACGACTTCGTCCTCGACGAGCTCGCGCAGGAACGCCAGCACCTCGGCCGTCCGCGGCGAGTCGAGGACGACGCCCTCGTCGTTCAGGACGCCGGCGCCGTTCGAGGCAAGAAACGCGACCAGACAGTACGTCGTCGTCTCGCCGGCTCTCGAGCCGCCGGGCAATGCGAGCGGATGGGGACAGCCGTTCTCGTCGAGGGCGCGCCCGACCGCGTGCAGCTCGGCCCAGGTCCGCGGCGGTTCGAGGCCGCACTCCTCGAGCGCGCGACGCCGGTACCAGATCCCGGCGACCGAGCCGAACGCCGACACGCCGTACGTCCGATCGCCGACCCTGTTCGGCGCGACGAGCGGCTCGAGGAAGTCGTCATCGTGCTCGCGTCGCAGCCACGCCTCGTCGAGGTCCTCGAGCGCATAGAGGAAACCCGAGGCCGCGAACTCGGCGATCCAGATCGAGTCGAGCAGCGCCAGGTCCGGCGCACGACCCTCGGCGACCGCGTGCGTCAGCGCGTGGTGCAGCGTCGGCAACGTGACGGTGACGACGCTCACGTCGACTCCCTTCGGCGCCGCTTCTGCGATCAGGTCGCCGTAGAACTCGTCGGACACGACGACGCGCACCTCCGGCCTCTCGTTCCGGCGTCGCAGCCCGTGCGGATTGACGAACGTGCCGCGGCGACGGTGTCGCAGGATGATGCCGTCCTCGGCGAGCTCCGAGAGGGCGCGGTTGACGGGCGTGCGGCTGATCGCGAACCGTGCGCAGAGCTCGTGCTCGGTCGGAAGCCGGCCGTCCGCGCCGTACCGCCCCTCGAGGATCTCCTCGAGCAGCAGTGTCTTCAGCTGGAAGTAGATCGGGATCGGCTGCGTCGGGTCGACCGCCACCCGGCCACCCTAAACCTGCCGAAGGCGGAGAAGCATGCGCACGCCGCCGTCGTCCACGGTCAGCTCGCGGTAGCCGAGACGCTCGTAGAGCCGACGCGCAGGGTTGTCGACATCGACGCTGAGGCTGAGCTGCGAGAAGCCTGCCGCGCGACCCGCGGCGGCGAGACCATCCAGCAGCAGCGTCCCGATTCCCGCGCCGCGACGCGACTCCGCCACCGCGACGGCGACCTCGGGCGTGTGCTCGTCGACGTAGCCGTGGCCGTGATCCGCGTCGGTGAAGAGCCGGCAGTACGCGACGCCGACGACCTCATCCCCGGCCTCGGCGATTACACCGAGATCGCCGGGGCGACCCCAATCGCGGTGGTAGCGGACGGCCTCGGGATGCTCCAGCGTGAGCTCGAGCGGCGGAAGCTCGCGTTGCGGGCTCCAGTCGAGTGCCGTGTAGAGCGCCCAGCGGATGTGCTCGAGATCCTCCCGGCCCGCGTCCCGGAGGAAGACGGCGTTCGAATCCCCGCTCACGCGCGGGCTAGGACTCGCAGCCGACCCCGTCCCGGTCGCCGTCGAAGCGGTGCGGGTCCGGGCTCGCGACCGTGTGGACGACGCGGAAGCGGCGGTGCGTGATCTGGCCGCAGTCGAGGTCGGGCGGTGGCGGCGGGATGCAGACGTCCGGGTAGGACGCAGCGCAGTTCGTCGTGGTCGAGATCGGCGGCGCGATCGGCAGCGGCGACGCCGGCGGCGGCTGCGCCACGGTCGGACAGACCGTGTGCAGGCCCGCGTTCGTCCGGTCGGCGTCTGCGGCCGCGGCGACGTACGCCTGCCGGCGCGCGAACGGCCGCCTGGTCTCGTACACGGTCGCGAACCCGCCCTTGAGGAGGTGCCGCCCCGCATCGACGCCGTTCGTCAGGTTGACGTAGGCGAGCAGGCGCTTGTAGACGTCGCGACGGGTCTGCGTGAAGTCGCCGCTCAGACGAACGGTCTTGTTCAGTGCCAGGCGACGCAGCGCCAAGGACGCGTTCGCCGCGAAGCAGCCGCCGACCTCCGGCGCGTCGATCCCGATCAGGCGCACGCGCTCGGTCGTCCTCCCGATCCGGACGACGAGCGTGTCGCCGTCGACGACGCGGGTGACCTGGCCGCGCATGCTGAACCAGGAGCTCGCGGCGGGCGTGGCCGGGTCGGCCGAGCTGGTGCTCGGGACACCGGCCGCGACGACGTAGCCGAGCAGGCCGGCGAAGAGGAGAAGAGCCGCTTTCTTCACAGCGTGGACAGGATGCCGACGAAACGGCCAGGTGTCGATAGGCCAGGTGGGTTAGTCGCAGGTGCCCCGGTTGACGTCCGTCTGGCACGTGCCCGAATATGGCTGCGCCCGATGACTAGGTTCGTGGTCGATGCCGGCGCCGTCCTCCAACTGGCGAGCGAGGGGTTCGAGGTCCCGGCCGAGCACGAGCTGCTCGCGCCCACGCTCCTACGCTCGCAAGCGCTTTCGGTTCTGCACGAGGCCGTCCAGCGAGGCGACCTCACGGCCGACGTCGCGCGCGACCGGCTCGCCCACATCGGGAAGATGCCGATCAGGCTGCTCGGCGACGCCGTGCTCCGGCGCCGAGCCTGGGAGGTGGCGGATCAGCTGGGGTGGGCTTCGACCTACGACGCCGAGTACGTCGCGCTCACTCTGCTTCAGGCGGACGCGCTCATCACCCTGGACGCGAAGCTGGCGCGGAGCGTCAAAGGGATCGTCGAGACCGCGTCGCTCGACGCGCTGCGCTGAGGCGGAGCGCGTCGGCCCTCACCAGGGTGCGATTGTCGCTCCGCCCCACTCCTCGGGAGCGACGTCGCGCACTGTCTCGGTGAGCTCCCAGCGGTGGCCGCCGATGTCCTCGAGGACGCCCGAGCGCTCGCCGTACTCATACGTCCTCAGCTCCTCGACTACGCGGGCACCGACGTTACGTGCGCGAGCGAACGCCGCATCGACCTCCGACACGCGCACCTTCACGATCTGTGTGACGACGCCGCCGCTCGGCGCAACCTGATCGCCACGAACGTCGGCCAGGACCACGGCGCCGTCCGATCCGACTCGCAACTGCGCGCGGTGCGAATCGCCGATGCGGACCCGTTCCTCGAACCCGAACGCGGACTCGAGCCACGCCACCGCCGCTCGGACGTCCGGGTAGACGAGCACTGGAGTCACAGTCACCGGCGGCGCGGAACGATTCGCCAGCATGCTCGGACAGTAACGGGCGCCGGACGGTTACCGAGTCAGCGAGTACCGGTCGCGTACGCCACGAGCCGATCGGCCAACTCCTGCGGCCGGCTGAGTGTGATGTAGTGGCCGCCGTCCATCGCGTCGGCGTCGATGCCGAGGCGCTCGCGGGCGTGGCGGCGCGCCCACGACGCTCCGAACACGCGGTCGTCGCGGCACAGGAGATACCTCGTCGGCGTGTCGGGCCAGGCCTCGAGAGGCCACGGCTCCCGCATCGCCTTCCCGGCCTCGTCTCGCTCTCGCCGCTTAGCCTCGGCTGCGAGCTCTCCCGGCACGTCGTGGTAGAAGACGTCGTCGTAGCCGCTCTCCTCGTAGCCGGTGTTCGCCCACCAGTCTGCGAGGAGCTCTCCGGGCGCGGGGATCATCGCCGCAACGAGGACGAGCAGGTCGGCAGCGATGCGGGCGCAGACGAGCGGCGCCGTGAAGCCGCCGAGCGAGTGCGCCACGACGACGACGTCGCTGCGGTCGCCGACCGCGCGGACGACCGTGTCGGCGTAGTCCCACCAGCCGGCCGACTCGTCCTCGCTCGGGAGGTCGACGGCGATTGCGTCGTGCCCGCGCTCCCGCAGCTGAGGCGCGACCAGGTGCCAGTCCCAAGCGCTCCCACCGCCGCCGTGGACAAGCGCGAACGTCGCCATTCTCCGAAGCTACCCGGAAGCATGCTTGAGTGGCGGCACGATGCAGGCGCGCACACTCGGTGACGGTCGGCTGGAGGTGTCAGCCGTCGGGCTCGGCTGCATGGGCATGAGCCAGAGCTACCCGCCGTTTCCTGACCGGCAGGAGATGGTCGCCCTGATCCGCGCAGCGTTCGAACGCGGCGTCACCTTCTTCGACACAGCGCAGGTGTACGGGCCGTTCACGAACGAGGAGCTCGTGGGCGAGGCGCTAGAGCCCGTCCGCGACCGGGTCGTGATCGCGACGAAGTTCGGCTTCGACCTGGAGAGCGGGCGCCACGGGATCGACAGTCGCCCGGAGACGATCAGGCGCAGCGTCGAGGGCTCGCTGAAGCGGCTCAGGACCGACACGATCGACCTCCTGTATCAGCACCGCGTCGACCCGAACGTCCCGATCGAGGACGTCGCGGGCACCGTGAAGGAGCTGATCGACGCGGGCAAGGTCAGGCACTTCGGCCTTTCGGAGGCAGGCGTGCAGAACATCCGCCGCGCGCACGCAGTCCAGCCCGTCGCCGCGCTCCAGAGCGAGTACTCGCTCTGGTGGCGGGAGCCCGAGGCGGAGATCCTGCCGACGCTCGAGGAGCTGGGGATCGGCTTCGTGCCCTTCAGCCCGCTCGGCAAAGGCTTCCTCGCGGGCAAGATCGACGAGGCCACGACCTTCGAGAGCACGGACTTCCGCAACACGATTCCCCGCTTCGAGCCAGAGGCGCGCAACGCCAACCGCGCCTTCGTCGAGCTGCTCGAGCGGGTCGCCGAGCGGAAGGACGCGACGCCCGCGCAGATCGCTCTCGCCTGGCTCCTCGGCCGCAAGCCGTGGATCGTCCCGATTCCCGGCACCAAGAAGCTGCAACGCCTCGAGGAGAACGTCGCCGCGGTCGACGTCGAACTCACCGACGACGACCTGGAGGAGATCGGAACCGCGTTAGCGCAGATCACGCCGGAAGGCGCCCGCTACCCGGAGAGCGCGCAACGAATGATCGACCGCTAGCGCGTCCTGCCGATCGCTGCAGTCCCGCCGTGCGCTAGACAGGCGAGGCGTGCGGGCGCGGGCGCATCAGCAGCACGACGCTGACGATCACGACCCAGAGCAGGAACACAAGAACCGGGAAGAACAGGGGGGCAAAGAATGTGATTGGCGCGACGACGAGGCCTAGCCAGCCCAGCCAACGCGCGATGACAGCCGTCCGTTGCGCGACCAGCGAGGTCGCGAGCACGAGCAGCGACGCGATCATGATGCCACCGGTCATGAGGAAGTAGGCCGCCGTATTGAGAGCGTCGGCGGCGCCGGGGTCGAGTCTTCCACCGTCCTGCGCGACGTCCACCGGCGCGACGAAGGCCGCGGCTCCGGCGACGATGAGCGCGCTCGTCGCGACACCGGCCCCGAACGCGAGCGCGGTGAGCGACCGGGGTTCGCCTTCCGCGCCGGCCAGGACGCTCCGGACCGTCGTCGCGAACCAGAGGAGCGCGAGCGCCGAGGCGACGAGGATGAAAAAGCCGCCGAAGACGCGGCCTTCGTTGTCCGTGTAGTAATCGCGTATTTCCTCCGGCGTGTCCCCTGTGCTGCCGAGCACGACGACAGCGAGCACGAACAGCGACGACGAAAAGAATCCCGCTCACGGGCGACCACTGCTGCCAACGTCCCATCTGCGACCTCCTTTCGTCGACGACGTCGATCACTACGACGCCTCCTCTTCCGTTCCTTGTGGCCGCGGCTCGTCAGCGAAGCTCGGCGAGGCGCTGCGCGACGGCATCCGCGTGCGGTAGACGCGCCTCCGCGCCTTCGCGCATGAGCGCAAGAACGGATGCGGCAAGGGCAGCGCGGAGCGGCCCAGGCTCGAGCGCGCCGACGTGGCCATTCTCGAGTCGAGCAAGGGTCTCGGCGGAGAGGTCGTCGTAGCCGCGCGCCTGCACCGCGACCCGCCCCTCGCGCAGGCAGGCAAGCGAGAGTGCGTGGTCGCGCACGGCGCCGACGTAGTGCTCGGCCTGCCAGACACGCCCGCGCTCGATGCACGCGCGCGCGTGGAGCGCGTAGATGACGCCCCACCCGAAGAGGTCGTGGGCGACCGGCGGCGCGGGGACCTCGGAGTCGCCCGCAGCCGTCTCGCCGAACAGCAGCCGGAATCGTGGCCCGGCGGGACGAAACCGAGCCGCCGGCGTCATCGAGAGGTCGAACTGAAGCGCGTCCGGCAGCAGGAACACGCGGTAGGTGGTCGGACCGCGCACGAGGTCGGCAAGCTGAACCGCGTCCAGCTCGCCGGTGAGCGTGCGTGTCCAGTCGTCGAGCACGTCGGCGACCGGCACGTGGTCGGCGACGCCGAACGTGAGGTCCAGGTCGGAGAAGCGGTCGCCCTCGCCCAGCGCCAGCGAGCCCACGGCGGCTCCGGCGACGACGCGCTCGTCCTGCTCCGCGAGCCGCAGGAGACGCTCGCGCAGAGCATCACGCTGCTCGACGGTGAACACGAGCGGCGACTCTAGCTCTGCATGCCGGCCTCGGATCGCGACCGCATAGAGCGTGGCGTTCAGCCGGTCGGATGCGAAGCGGGCCAGCCGCCGGTCGCGAGCACGCGAATCGCGAGGATCAGCAGCGGGGTGAACAGGACCGCGAAGAACATGTAGTTGCTCGGCTTCAGGCCCTCCGGTAGCGCGAAGACGCCGAGCCAGGGAAGCAGAGCAAGGGGCGCGTACCTCCACGAGGTGCGGTCGAGCCGGTTCCACGACCCCCACGTCAGCGCGACGTAGGCGAGGAGCAGAGCAACGAGGAAGGTGAAATACGCGGCGACGTGGACCGCGGCGTGCCACGTGACGTCGCTCTCGGGGTGATTGGTCTTGAAGGCCAGCATGGCCATGCCGAACCCGGACACGAGCAGCAGGACGGCACCCAGCTTTCGGACCGCGCTCGCTCCCGCCTGCGCCATGAGCGCCAGCGCGAACAGCATCTGGCAGAGACCGGTGAGAAGGAAAACGAGCACCGTCGCCCAGCCGTTGGGTCCGAGCGCCGTTCCGCTCGGCCAGTTCTCCCAGCCAAGCTCGGCCATGAAGCCGCGTTCGCTCCAGCTGACGAGGACGACACCGACAAGGAAGACCACGGGGCCGGCCACTCCAAAGAGGGCGCCGCGAGGGTGGTCGAGCACGCCGATCACCGTCTACGGCGTCGAGGCCGCCTGGCATCGGCCAGGATCGCGCGGGCAGCGTTCCTCCCGGGGCCGCCGGTGATTCCACCCCCGGGGTGTGCGCCCGCCCCACACATGTAGAGGCCGCGGATGCAAGCAACCCGGTAGCGAGCATGGCCGAGGAGGGGCCGCCAGGCGAAGACCTGGTCGAGGGCGTGCTCGCCGTGCATCGGGTGCCCGCCGCTGAGCCCGTACTCGCGCTCGAGGTCCGCGGGCGTGACGACGTGGCGAGCGACGATCCTGTCCGCGATCCCCGGTGCATAGACGTCGAGCGTCCGCACGGCCCCGTCCGCTACACGATCGCGCGCTGCCTCGTCCCAGTCCGCGTCGCGGAGGCGCCGTGGCGCGTACTGGAACAGCGCGGTGACGACGTGGGTCCCAGCAGGGGCCAACGAGGGGTCGGAGAGGGTGGGGATCGTCGCCTCGAGATACGGGTGCTCGGAGATCCGGCCGTACTTCGAGTCGTCGAATGCCCGCTCGAGCTCGTCGAGGCTCGGTGCGAAGACGATCCGCCCGTGCAGGCGCTCGCCATCACCGCCGCCGCCGATCGCCGGCAGGCCGTCCAGGACGAGGGTCACCTTCGCCACCACGCCGGGCGTGCGGATGTGCTCGACCCGCCAGCCCAGAGTCGGGCCGACCTCG
>CAWKDZ010000001.1:0-779623 GCA_963848525.1 uncultured Actinomycetes bacterium | reverse complement strand
GCTGCCTGGCGCGGGCGGGACGGCGGGAGCGGACGGCAGGCCGGGCAGCGCGGGTGTGGCCGGGAGGTCCGGGAGGTCGATGCCGAGCGTCTCCTCGAGCTGCTTGGCGATCTTCTCGGCCTCGCGCCTGGCGTCGTCGAGCTTGGGGTTCTCGCCCTTGGGGCGCGGCACGTCGGGTGCGGCAGGAGGCTTCGGCGTGTCCTCCTTCTTCTTGGCGGCCGCGGGCACGTGATGGCCGCCGCCGTGATCCTGCGCGCCGGTGTACGACGGGTCGGCCTGGGTGATGCCGGGCTGGTTCGGGCCGAGGATCGCGGCGCAGCGCGCGTAGAAGCCCGGGTCCTCCTTCAGCTTCTCCTTCAGCGAGTGCCGGTTCTGGTACTCCGAGCACTCGGAGACGAAGAGGTTCACCTTCAGCATGTAGCCGTTCGAGTCGAAGGCGTTGATCGCCATCGGCTGGTCGAACATGTACTGGAGGAGCGCCTCCATGCCGGTGTAGCCCTTGCCCCCAGGCGAGCGCGGGTCCGGCTCGACCGCGCGCTTGCGGTCGTCGAGGTCGCGCAGCACGAAGTCGAGGTTGTTGGCCAGCTCCGGCGTCTTCGTCGAGAAGCGGTTGAGCTCGGCGATCGTCGGCCTGGCGGCCTTCAGCGCCGGGCGGCCCTTGCGGCCGAGCTCCGCGAGCGAGGTGAGGCTCGTGCGCGTGGCATCGCTGAAGTCCGGGAGGTTCTCCAGCAGCTTGGCGAGCTGGCCCGCCGAGGCGTTGAGGTCCTCGAGGGCCGGCGACTGCGCGTCGGCGGCCTGGCCGAGCTTGGCCATCGTGGGCTCGAGCTCGCGCAGGAAGCCGGGCAGGCGGCGCAGGCTGGCCGCGATCTCCGCGCGCCGCTCGGCCGACGCCTCGGCGGTCTGCTTGGTCTCGGTCACCCAGCGACCGACGTCCTTGCGGTTGGCCGAGAGGTCGCCGATCACCGTGTCGGCGTTCTCCGTAAGGCTGGCGAGGACTTGATTCTGCTCGGCCAGGATCGCGAGCACGCGGTCGGTCTCCCGCAGCGCGGGGACGGCGCGGCGGAGCGTGGTCTGGATGTCGGTGGCGTGGCCGCCGACGCCTGCCCCGAGTTCGTCGAGGATGATCCCGAGCCGCTCGCGGTACGGGCGGCGCATGATGTTGTTGATCAGGTCGACGGGGATCGTCGACGCGGTCTGCTCGACCGGGATCGTGCTGCCGGTGCGCAGGCGCTCGGACGCGGTCCCAGGCCGGCAGTCCACGAAGTACTCGCCGATCAGTGACTGCGGGCGGGTCTCGCAGAACGCGTCGGTGCGGAGCGAGCCGAAGCCCGCCTTGTCGATCGTGAAGTCGACGAGCGCGCGCTTCGAGCCGGGGTCGACGCGCATGCCGGTGACGCTCCCCGCGCGCACGCCGGCGACCTTGACGTCGGCGCCCTGGACGACCCCGAACGCGTTGTCGAGCTCGACGGTGTAGCTCGGCGTCTTCGGGTCGTCCGAGCCGGCGGACGCGGTGGCGACCGCGGCGACCCCGGCGACGAGCAGGACGGCGACCACGAGCAGGCGGCGCATCTCAGCCGTCCGGCAGGGTCTGGGACGGGTCGCAGTTGAAGCCGGGTGAGGGCTTGTAGGGCCGCGAGCCGTCCTTGGACTTGTGGTCGCCACCGCCCGGGCAGCGATTGCGCTGGTCGGTCTCGGCGGTGGCCTGGAACGCCTCGTCGCGCAGCTCGAGCGGTAGCTCCTGGATCTGGCCGTCGACGACCGAGAACGCGTTCGCGTGGAGGCCGACGCGCGAGGCTGCGCCCAGCGCGTCGTACGTCCCGGAGTGGCTGAAGTCGTCGAACCAGCCGAGCAGGTCGGGCATGTAGGGCCGGAAGAAGGCGAGCTTGGGCGCCGCCTGCTCGAGCGCCTTGGTCGAGGCCGGGAACGCGCCAGGGCGCTCGTCGCCGTTCTCCTTCACGTCGCGCACGGCCACGTCGCGCAGCGCCGGCTGGGCGTTGGTGAGCTCGATCAGGTCGTTGCCCTTGCCGGGTGCCTTGATCAGGCGGCTGAGGTCGGCAAACGTGGGCCGGGCGTCCTGGGCGAGCGGGCGCAGCTCGGCGAGGAACGGGCGCAGCTTCTTGGCCACGGGCTTCGAGTCGTCGACGAGCGGCTCGAGGTCGTCGAGCGCGGCGCGCAGGTTGAGGAACGTCGTGTTGGCGCGGCGCATGAAGTCGGGCAGGCGGCCGACGGACTCGGCGAGCGCCGCCTGCTCGGAGCCGATCGCGTCCGTGGTCGTGGCGAGGTTGTCGACGAGCCCGGCCAGGTCGTCGCGGCGGTCGGCGAGGTCGGTGACGAGCTGGGAGGAGGACACGACGAAGCGCTCGAGCAGCTTCGAGTCGGCGTTCAGCTCGCGGAACAGCCGGGAGGAGGCCGAGAGCGACGGGTTGAGGTAGAGCAGGCCCTCGTTCATCTGCTCGCCGCGACCCTCGTGCAGCGCGGCCGAGCCCTTGATGACCTTCTGGAGGTCCTTGCGGGTGGGCTCGTCGAGCGTGTTGAAGATCTGGTCGAGGTCGACCGCGGTCGTCGTCGAGTTCTGGTCGATGACGCCGCCGTCGGGGATCGCGGGCGCCTTGGCGCCGGCGAGCCGCAGGTCGACGTAGCGATTGGCGACGCCCGACAGCGACGCCTGGCGAACCGTCGCCTGCGTGCCGCGCCGCAGCGGCGCGTACTTCTCGTCGATGCTGAGCGTGAGCTCGGCCTGCCCGTCGGGCGTCAGCCGGATCTCCTCGACCGTGCCCGCGCGGATGCCCGAGACCTGCACGAGATTGCCCCTGACGAGCTGCGAGGCGTTCTGAAACCGCGCCTGCACGGTGTAGCCGCCCGACGCGCCCTTGAGCAGCACCACGACCGCGAAGGCAGCGGCGATTACGACGGCGACGAGGACCACGACGCGCGCGAATGAGGCTGTGGCCCGCACATCCGCCCCAACGACGCCGCGTCAGGAAACTTGCGGGTACGTGTGAGCGCGATCACACTCTCAGTGCCCGGGGTGGGACTCGAACCCACAGTGCTCTCGCGAGCAGCGCTTTTTAAGAGCGCGGACTTTGCCAGTTTGTCTACCCGGGCGGGCGACGACATCCTAGGGCCGGACAATGCTTCCGCCGAACGAGGCGGGAACATGTGTTCGTGCACGCTCTACTTCGGTGACGGCTGGATCGTGGCCACGCGCAACGGCTCATTCGTGCTTCGCATCTCGCTCGACCAGCGGTATCCGATGATTATCGAAGCGGCCGCCGAGGCGATAGCCGCGGTTCATCCCGAGACCGCCGTGCACCGCCATCGGCGCCCTGGATGCATCGTCGTCGCGAACTGCTGGAAGCACTGGCCCAGCGTGATTCCACAGCATGGTCCAGGCCCCAAACACACGCGTGCGCTCTCAATTGCTCGATGGCAGGCACGGATCGTCGGTTCCCGACCAAGGGAGTTCGTGCGCGGACTCATTCACTCGGACGGTTGCCGGTTCATCGCCCATCAGCGTGTCGGAGAGCGCACCTACCGCTACTCGAGATACTCGTTCTCGAATCGATCTGACGACATCCGCGCGATGTTCTGCGCGCACCTCGACCTCCTCGGTATCGGTTGGACGCGGCCGAACGACTGCCAGATCGCGGTCGACCGCAGGAGCGAGGTCGCAAAGCTGGACGCGTTTGTCGGGCCGAAGCGCTGACGTTCATGGGCCGGCGCTACCCTGCGCTTCCTCGCAACTTTCCCGACGCGCTGGAGTTTGCGCGGGCGGGACCCTTCGTCGTGGAAGCCTCCGCTCTCCAACACACCGCCGCCGCCACCGGGCTGCACGGCCGTTCGCCGCTCCTGCGCCTGCAGTCCGACGAGCGCCTGATCGCGCTCGTCCGGCGCGGGAATCCGCAAGCCTTCGAGGCGCTCGTGGCGCGCTACCAGTCGCGCCTGCTCGCGTTCTGCCGGCACATGCTGAGCTCGAAGGAGGACGCGGAGGACGTGCTGCAGGAGGTCTTCGCCGCCGCGTTCAACGCGATCCTCGGCGACGAGCGCGAGATCAACGTGCGGCCGTGGCTGTACCGGATCGCGCGCAACCGGTCGCTCAACCACCTGCGGCGCACGCAGGCTGTCGGCGTGGACTCGATGGACGTGCACTTCTCCGAGCACGGGCTGACGACCGCCGACAAGGTGCACCGGCGCGAGGAGTTCCGGCTCTTGGTTGCGGACGTGCAGGACCTGCCGGAGACCCAGAAGACTGCGCTGCTGCTGCGCGAGATCGACGCGCTGTCATACGAGCAGATCGCCGAGGCGATGGAGACCACCGTCCCGTCGGTGAAGTCGCTGCTCGTGCGCGCGCGGGTATCGCTCGCCGAGGCGGCCGAGGCCCGGCTGCTCACGTGCGAGGAGGTGCGCGAGGAACTCGGCCGGATCGCCGAGGGCATCGCGGGCACGACGGCTCCGCTGCGCCGCCACCTGCGCACGTGCGAGCAGTGCTCGGCCTTCCGCAAGCACCTGCGGGCGAACAACCGCGCGCTCGCCGCGCTCTTCCCCGTCGGTCCGCTGCTGCTGCTCAAGAAGACGCTGCTCGCCCAGCTCGGGACGAGCGCCGCGGCCGGCGGCGCGACGTCGGCTGCCGCCTCGGGCGGCGCGGCCGCCGCGGCGGGCGCCGCCGCGCAGGCCGGCATCGGCACGCTGGCGACCAAGACGGTCGCCGGCCTCGCCGCCGCCGCGATCGTCACGGCCGGGGCCGTCGAGGTCCGGCACGCCGCACGCGAGCCACGCCCCAAGGCCGAGACCACCGTCGCCGCTGCGGCCGCCCCCGCGGCCCCGGCTGTCGCGGCACCGGTTGCGCCCGCTGAGCCCCAGGTCGAGCAGGTCCGCGAGGCTCGCCCGACGACCCGCGAGAAGCCGCGCGTGAAGGTCGAGGCGAAGGTGACGAGCTCCGCGGCCGCCAAGCCCGTGGCCACCCCGGAGACGGTGGCCGAGGAGCCCGTGCTGACCGAGGAGCACGAGAGCGCGACCACGACCCTTCCCGACGGCACGACGGGCGTGGCCGCTCCGCCCGAGGGCGCGATCGTCCCGGGCACCCCCACCGGCCCGTACACGCCGCCGCCCGCTGCCACGCCGCAGCCCTCCCCCACGCCGGCGCCGACTCCCATCCCGGAGCCGACGCCCGTTCCGGAGCCGACGCCCGAGCCCACGCCGACGCCCGAGCCCACGCCGGCGCCCGAGCCGACCCCGGAGCCCTCCCCCGCGCCGCAACGCTAGCCCGCGGCTCCGTCGTCCTCGCGTCGCCCCCGCCGCGCAGCCCTCGCGCCGCCTGATTAGGCTGGCGCCCGATGATCGAGTTCGACGACTTCCTGAAGGTCGACATGCGCGTCGGGCGGGTGCTGGGCGTCGAGGAGTTCCCGGAGGCGCGAAAGCCGGCCTGGAAACTGACGATCGACTTCGGCGAGGAGATCGGGACCAAGCGGTCGTCCGCGCAGATCACCAACTACACGCGCGAGGAGCTCGAGGGGCGCCTCGTCGTCGCCGTGGTGAACTTCCCGCCGCGCCAGATCGGCCCGGTGCGCTCGGAGGTCCTCTGCCTCGGCGCCTACGACGAGGAGGGCCGGATCATCCTGCTGGCGCCCGACGTCGACGTCCCGCTCGGCGCCCACATCCACTAGCCCCTAGGCCGTCTGCAGGAGCCCGATGACCTTCATGCGGCGCTCGAGCGCCTTGAGGGCGAACGCCCGTGTATCCGCCACCGAGACGCCGAAGAGCGTGATCTCGTCGTCGCCGCCCTCCACCCACGGCGGGCGGAGCACGGCGTCGGCGGCGGGTGCGACCTCGGCGAGCGTGCGCTGGATCGCCGTGACGTGTCGCGGGTCGCGCTGCGCCATGTCCCGTAGGAAGCGCGCGCCGAAGGCGACGTGGCGGTGCTCGTCGCGCGCGACCAGCGTGAATCCGGCGACGAACGCCGGCAGCGTGCCCATCCGCTCGTTGTAGTCGATGATGAAGTGCTGGCCGGTGAGGGCGAGCATGCCCTCGAGCACCATGTGGTAGATCGTGATCGCCTCGACGAGCGCCTCGAGGTCCTCGGGCTCGGCGGCGAGCCGCTCGACCCGCGCCCCGAGCATCTCGTCGAACAGCACGCCGAACTCGCGGTTGAGGTGCGCGGAGGTCTCCTCGAGCCGCCCCGCGAGCGAGCTCGACTCGAGCACGCCGACCTCGGCGTAGAAGCGGTCGAAGAACGCGACGTGGCGCGCCTCGTCGGCGATCTGGGTGCACAGGAAGAGCCGCATCTCCTCCTCCGGCGCGGCACGCATGATCGGACCGAGCTCGGCCGCGACCCGCTGCTCGCCGACGAAGAACGACGACAGCCCGTACATTCGCTGGAAGCGCTCCTCCTCGGGGATGCGCTCGTGCCAGTCGATCCGGTCCTGCGTGAAGTCGAGATCCTGCGTCGCCCACTGCTGGCGCTCCCACAGCTCGTAGAGCTGGCGGTAGGAGAGCAGCTGGGACTCGCCGCGATCGGCGGAGGCGAGCAGCGCGGGGTCGCTCGTGGCCTGGAAGTCGGTCCGCTCGGTGCGCCCGCTCATCGAGGGCGAGCCTAACCCCTACGGGCCGGGCTCGGCGCCGGTGATCAGCAGCGCCTGACCCGCCTCGCCGAAGTCGATCCGGTAGCGGCCCGGCCGCCGGCCTTCGACGTCCATCCGCGCGGTCCGGCCAGCGCCGACCGACAGCGGCGGGCCGCCCTCGAGGCGCACCACGAACGGCTCGGCGAGGTAGCTGTCGACGATCAGCTCGATGGCGAGGAACGCGGGCACCGAGACCTGCGCCGGGGTGATCCCCTTCGGCGTCACGCGGAAGCGGGCGCGCACCCGCGCCTCCTCCTCGTCGCCAGCGCCGCCCGGCTGGTCCTCCGGCCCGGGCGTCTCGGTCGGCGAGGCCGTGGCCGTCGGGGTCGCGGTGGCGGTTGGGGTCGCCGTCGGCGTCTCGGTGACGACCGGGTCCGGCGTCGGCTCGGGAGCGGCGGCGTCGTCGCCGTCGGAGCCGCAGCCCACCAGGGCCACGAGAACGACCGCGAGGGCGACCCTACGTGCCAATGGAGAAGAGCGCCTCGAGGTCGTGCCGGGAGAAGACCTCGAACGCCACCATCGTGTGGGTGCGCTTGATCCCCTCGAGCGCCGCGAACCGGTGCGTCACCACCTTCGCCACTTCCTCCGGGTTGCGCACGCGCAGCATCGCCACGAAGTCCCACTCGCCGGTTACCGAGTACGCCTCGGCGACGCCCTCGACGTCCGCTAGCTCGCCGCCGAGCCGCTCGATTGCCGAGCGCTCGGCCTCGATGAGGACGATCGCGTGGGTCACTTGACCTTGTGGGTGCCGCCCGGCTCGAGCACGTAGACCTGCGAGAAGCCGGCGTTCTGCACGTCGGACTTGAAGGCCTGCGCGTCGGTCTCGATCGGCGGGAACGTGTCGTAGTGGCAGGGGATGACCTGCTGCGGCTCGATGAAGCCGACGGCGGTCACCGCGTCGAAGCGGTCCATCGTGTAGTGGCCCCCGATCGGCACCAGCGCGAGGTCGACCTTGTCGCCGCGCCGCGCGATCAGCTGCATGTCGCTGAACAGGCACGTGTCGCCGAGGTGGTAGATCAGCCGATCGCCGATGTGGATCAGCAGCCCGGCGGCCACGTGCGGCGTACCGCTCGGCGACACCGCGGTGTGCCAGGCCGGCACGAGCTTGACCCAGCCCCAGTCGAACGTGACCGTGCCGCCGAGGTTCGGATCGAAGACCTCGACGCCCTCGCCGGCGATCTCGTTCGCGAGTTCGACGATCGCCAGCACCGGCGCGTTCGTGCGCTTGGCGATGTCGACCGTGTCGCCGAGGTGGTCCGCGTGTCCGTGGGTGAGCAGGATCACGTCGGGCTCCAGCTCGTCCGGCGTCGCCGCCGCCTTCGGGTTCCCGGTCAGGAACGGGTCGACGAGGACCGTCGTGCCGCCGGCCTCGAGCTCGAAGCACGATTGGCCGAGGAAGCGCAGGTCGACCGCCATCACGTCTCTCCTTCTGTCGTCAGCATCTGCGCCAGCTCGTACCCGACGGCGACGCCGATCAGCATGCTCACCCGGGTCTCCTCCGCGATCAGCGTGCGCACGGCGGCCACGCGCTCGTCGGGATCGGGCCGCCCGGCGGCCCTGAGCACCTCGGCCTGATGGGCGGAGCCGTACCAGTCGGCCGCCTCGAGGGCCTGGTCGAGGATGAGCTGTAGCTGGGGAGCCTTGGCCGAGACGAGCCGCTGCGCCTCTTCGAGGCGCGCCGGGTCGCTCAGCGCTTCGATCGCGGCGTCGATCTCGGCGTCGGTATGGCGCTGGGGCACGGACGGCCATCATAGGAGCCGATGTCCGTGCCCCTGACCTCCCTCTCGCACGGCGCCGGCTGCGGCTGCAAGCTGTCCGCCGCCGACCTGCGCCCGATCGTCGACTCGCTCCCGCGGCCGGCCGACCCGCGCGTCCTCGTCGCGGCCGACACCGCCGACGACGCCGGCGTCGTGCAGCTGACGGACGAGCTCGCGATCGTCCAGACCGTCGACTTCTTCACGCCGATCGTCGACGACCCGTACGCGTTCGGGCGGATCGCCGCCACCAACGCGCTCTCAGACGTGTACGCCATGGGCGCCCGACCGGTGTCGGCGCTCAATCTCGTCGCGTACCCGCTCGAGACGCTCGGCCCGCAGATGCTGCGCGAGATCCTGCGCGGCGGGGCCGACGCCGCCGCCGCCGCGGGCGTCGCCGTCGTCGGCGGGCACTCGATCGACGACCCGGAGCCCAAATACGGCATGGCCGTGACCGGCGTGGTGGCGCCGGACGCGGTGCTCACCAACGCCGGCGGCCGTGCGGGAGACGCGCTCGTGCTGACCAAGCCGCTGGGCGCGGGAGCGGTCGCGACCGCGATCAAGCGCGGCCTGGCGCCCGCCGAGCTCGTGGCGCGCGCCGTGGAGGTCATGACGACCCTCAACGACCGCGCCGCGGATCAGACCCGCGCCGCCGGAGCCCACGCGCTCACCGACGTCACCGGCTTCGGGCTGCTCGGCCACGTGCACGAGCTGGCCGCGGCGAGCGGGGTGGCGGCGGAGATCGACGCCGCCGCCGTCCCCGCGATCGACGGCGTGCTCGAGCTGCTCGAGGCGAACGCTGCGATCGCCGGCGGCTCGCGCCGCAACCGCGCCGACGCGGAGGGCTTCACGACGTGGGCTTCGGACGTGGCCGAGGTGCGGCGGCGGCTGCTGTGCGACGCCATGACCTCGGGCGGCCTGCTCGCCGCGGTGCCGGCCGACCGAGCGGGCGAGGTCGACGGCGCGGTCGTCGGCCGGCTCGTGGCGGGCGTGGCCGGGACGATCGCGGTTGTGTGAGTGAGCCGGCGTCGCCCGGTCAGCGTTCCGGGATCCGCGCGAGCAGGAGGCCGAGCAGTACGCCGATGACGCCGCCGCCGAGGCCCGCCAGGGCGCTGGCGTTCTCGGTCGCCAGCGGCAGCAGGATGAGCACGGCGGCGATGGCGAGCACGCCGAGCAGGTCGGAGTCGTCCTCGTGGCCGCGGCGGCGGCCGAGGATGTCGCGCATCGCCCACGCGGCGACGAGCGCCAGGGCGGCGCCGTTGCCACCCGTGGCCGCGATGCCGACGTCGTCGCCGGCGATGGCGAGGAACATGCCGCCCGCGCCGCCCGCGATGAAGACGATCAGCGGCGCCCAGGCGCCGTGCCGGCGCTCGAGCAGCCATCCGAACAGGAACACCGCGCCGAGGGCCACGACCTCGTAGCCGGTCTGGAAGTAGATGAACAGCGTGGTGAACGGGCGCCACAGGTCGTCCGTGAGGTTGACGCCGAGCACGATGTCGGCGCTCGACCACAGGCCTGCGCGCCACCCGAGGGTGAGGATCAACGACGCGAGGACGAGCGTGATCGTGGCGTACGGCCGCCGGTCGGCCTTGATGCCGGGGATCTCGCCCGGCTTGAGACGCCCGAGCGTCGGTCGCCGCCGGCGAGGCGCCTTCGGCTCCTTGGCGACCCCGCCGCGCTCGAGCTTCGGCGCGCGTTTGCGCAGCCGTGTACCGCAGTACGGACACTCGGTGATGTAGGGAGACACCTCCGAGCCGCACTTCTTGCACACGACGAAGAGGTCCGGGCCGCTGGCCATGGACCCTCGATTCTAGGGGCTGGGTGCAGTGGCCTGGACGATTTCGCGGACGACTTCGGCGTAGTCGTGGTTGGCCTCGTAGACGACCCGCTGCCGGTGCGCCCCGTTGCCGTGCTGGAGGATGTCCTCGAGCGCCTCGAGCTCACGCGCCGAGCCGAGGTCCTGAGCGTGCTCCATCAGCCGGTCGTAGAGCCGGCGTGCGAGCTCCTTGGCGGGCACGAGCCGGCGCTCGGGAAGGTCGACGAGCTCGCCCTCCATGCCGTGGCGCGCGGCCAGCCACTTGTTCTCGTCGAGCATCTCGTACGGGTAGCGGCCGAGCTCGTTGCCCGCGTCGTAGTGCTCGGCGAGCTCCTTTACCATCGCCTGGGTGAGCGCGGCGAGGGCGAGCGTGTGCTCGACCCGGGTCTGGGCGTCCATGGCCCGGATCTCGACGGTGCCGAAGTTGGGGTGGGGGCGCACGTCGTACCAGAGGTACGTGTAGTCCTCGATCACGCCCGACTCGATCATGAAGCCGATCCGGCGCTCGTAGTCCTCCCAGCCGTCGTAGTACGGCGGGATGCCGACGCGCGGGAACGCGCGGAAGATCGGCATCCGGGTGGATGCGAAGCCGGTGTCGTCGGCGCGCCAGAACGGCGAGTTCGCAGCCAGGGCGAACAGGATCGGCACGTGCACACGCATCCCGTTGGCGACGTGGATCGCCTTGTCGGGGTCGTCGAGGCCGACGTGGACGTGCAGCCCGAAGATGATCTCCTGGCGCGCGACGAAGCGCAGGGCGGAGATGAGCTCGCGGTAGCGCGGCTGCGAGGACACCCGCTGGTCCTCCCACATCGCGAACGGGTGGGTGCCGGCGGAGCCGATCAGCAGGTCGCGCCGGCCGGCCGCCTCGGCCACGGAGCGGCGCAGCGCACGCAGCTGCTCGCCCGCCGCACGCGTGTCGGGGTGCGGGTCGGTGGCGATCTCGAGCACGGGCTCGAGCAGCTCGGGCTTGACGTGCCCCTCGTCCTCGCCGTGCTCTTCGAGCACCTCGTCGATCGCGTTCGCCAGCCCCAGTGTCTCGGCGTCGAGGATCATCAGCTCCTCCTCGATGCCGATCGTGAAGCTGGGGCCGGTGAACTTCGGCTCCATCGGCCGCGTAGAGTAGGGGCCGAGCAGGCGAAACGACTTTCGAACCAGAGGCAGGCAGAAACCATGGCGCTCGGCTACGACTCCAAGCTCTACATCCTGGCCTTCGATCACCGGGGCTCGTTCCAGAAGAAGATGTTCGGGATCGAGGGCGATCCCACCCCGGAGCAGACGGAGACGATCACCGACGCGAAGCGGCTCGTGTACGAGGGCATGGAGCTGGCGGTCGAGCGCGGCGTCGACGCGGCCGCGGCCGGCGTGCTCGTCGACGAGCAGTTCGGAGGCGACATCCCGCGGCTCGCGCACGAGCACGGGCTCACGCTCTCCATGCCGGTCGAGAAGTCCGGCCAGGACGAGTTCGACTTCCACTACGGCGAGCAGTTCGGCGACCACATCCTCCAGTTCGACCCGAAGTTCTCGAAGGTGCTCGTGCGGCTGAACCCGGACGGCGACGCGGAGATGAACGAGCGCCAGCTCGGGCGCCTCAAGCAGCTGGCCGACTGGCTCCACGAGCACGACCGGTTGTTCCTCTTCGAGCTGCTCGTGCCGGCCGAGCCGGCCCAGCTCGAGTCCGTGGGTGGCGACACCGACCGCTACGACGCCGAGCTGCGGCCCGAGCTGATGCGGCGCGCGATCGAGCAGATCCAGGACTCCGGCGTCGAGGTCGACGTGTGGAAGATCGAGGGCGTCGATCGCCAGGAGGACGCGGAGATGCTGGTGGCGCAGACCCGCTCCGGCGAAGGCCGCGAGGGCGTGGTCTCGGTGCTGCTCGGCCGCGGCGCGAGCGACGAGAAGGTCGACCACTGGCTCCGCCAGGCCGCGCCCGTCGAGGGCATGGTCGGCTTCGCGATCGGACGCTCGATCTGGTGGGACGCGCTGAAGGGCTTCCTCGGCGGCGACCTGCCGCGTGAGAAGGCCGCCGAGCAGATCGCCGACAACTACCTGCGCTTCATCCAGGTCTACGATGACGCCGAGGCGGGCGCGCTATCGTCGCGGTGAGCCATGCGGATGCGGCAGAGCATCGCCGAGATCGAAGAGGCGTTCTTCGAGGAGATCGAGGAGGACCGGGAGCGCCGTGAGCGCCTGGTACGCCACGCGCGCCGGCGCGAGGCGCGCCGGCGGGTGGAGCGCACCCATCGTCAGGGCTCGCTGCGCTTCGCCCTGGTCCTCATCACCCTCATCGCCACCGCGATCATCGTCACGATCGCGATGTTCCAGACCCTGTACTACGTGATGGGCTAGAGGACGGCTGGAGAGCCGCTTCAACGCGCTGTCGACCTCAGCACGAGCCGACGCCCCTGCAGCGACGTTCTCCTGCTGGATCTCCAGATAGACCTCCTTGCGGAACACCGGAATGTCCCGAGGGGCCTGAATTCCGATCCGCACCTTCTCTCCCATGATCGAGAGCACGGACACTTCGATGTCGTCGCCGATCATTATCGACTGATTGGACTTGCGTGTCAGTACCAGCATGGTGCCGCCTCCCTGGCGGTTGCTGAGGCTCGGGCGAGATTAGTGCTCATTCGGCGTATGTCCCATGGGGCCTGCACCCGAAGCCCCTGACCCCTCTTGCGCTAGCCTACCGGCCCACTCATGAGCCGCCGGTCCCTGCGTCCTCAGCTTAACCAGATCCGAGGGTGGGTGCGACAGGGTCGCACCGACGCGTGGATCGCCCACCAGCTCGAGGTGACCGTGCAGCAGATCCAGGCGTTCAAGCGCGAGCAGGACCTCGACGCGGATGGCGGTGACCCAGCGAGCGAGGAGGTCGACCTCCGGGCCGAGGATGACGCGGCGATCGCCGCGGAGCTCGAGGAGGAGGCCAAGCGCCGCGAGGAAGAGGAGGCGGCCGAGGCCGCCCGCAAGGCCGAGGAGGAGGCACGCGAGGCCGAGGAGGCCGCCCGCCGTGCCGCCGAGGCCGAGGGCGACGAGGAGGACGACGCGAAGCCCAAGCGCCCCGCCCGCCGCTCGCGCGGTGGCCGCAGCCGGCGCCGCACCGGCTCGCGCCCGCTCGAGGGCACGTTCGACCACGGCGACGAGGGCTACGGCCTGTGGCTCGACCCCGCCGTGCAGGACGACCCGACGTACGCCGAGCACTGGGCCGGCCACCGGCCGGTCGAGGTCACGGTCGAGGAGGACCAGATCGTGATCCGCCGCGATCGTCGGTGGCGACGAGGACGACGAGGACTAATCGAGCGGCACGCGGCGCCGCCCGCCCGCGAAGTCGGTCGCCGCGCGCAGATAGCGCCCGAACGCGGCGTCCGCGACCGTGCGCACATCCCACGCGTACGGCTCGTCGGGCGCGACGGACACGGCCAGGTCGGTCGTCCACCCCGTGCCCTCGTCGTAAAGCTCCACCAGCTCCTCGGAGGTGAACGCCCCGCCGAGCCGGCGCCGCAGCTCATCTTCGATCGCGCGCGTCACGCGCTCGAGCGCCCTGCGCTCGTCAGGCGGCGCCTCGGCGAGGCGCCGCAACCCGTCCTGCCACTGGGCGAGAGCGTTCTCGAAGGGCACGCGTTCGAGGTTACTCAAGCCCTTCGACGACGTACGACTTCTCGCCCGCCTTGACCATCCCCAGGCGACGGGCTTCGCGCTCGAGCGCCGTCGGGTCGCGCAGTTCGGCCCGGCGCTCCTGCAGGCGGCGGTTCTCGGCCTTGAGCGCGGCGACCTCGGAGCGCTTGTGCCCGGCCTCCTTGTACGTGGCGACCCAGCTGGCGAGCGGGCCGATGTAGAGGTAGAGCACGAAGCCGAGGACCGAGATCAGGGCCCAGCGGCCCACGCGGTCCCAGCGGATCTGGGTCTGGCGGGGCATCCGTCACGCGTTCGTTCGCCGCGCGGTCGCCCCTTCCTCTGAATGAAGAAATTCAGTGCGGCTTACTCGCACTCGCAAGCTCGCGCGAGCGCCTTGATCAGCTGCGAAAGACGGAACGGCCCGGATACTCGGCGGCGTCGCCGAGGGCCTCCTCGATCCGCAGCAGCTGGTTGTACTTCGCCACGCGGTCTGAGCGCGACGGGGCACCGGTCTTGATCTGCCCGCAGCCGGTCGCCACGGCCAGGTCGGCGATCGTGGTGTCCTCCGTCTCGCCCGAGCGGTGCGACATGACCGCCGTGTAGCCGGCCTCGCGCGCCATGTCGATCGCGGCCAGCGTCTCGGTCAGCGTGCCGATCTGGTTGACCTTGACGAGGATCGAGTTGGCGACGCCGCTGTCGATCCCACGCTTCAACCGCTCGGTGTTGGTCACGAACAGGTCGTCGCCGACGAGCTGGACGCGGTCGCCGATCCTGTCGGTGAGCGCCTTCCAGCCGTCCCAGTCCTCCTCGTCCATGCCGTCCTCGATCGAGACGATCGGGTAGCGGCCCGCGAGGTCGGCCCAGTAGCCGGCCATCTCCTCGGAGGAGAGCGTGCGGCCCTCGTGCGTGAGCTCGTACGCGCCGCCGGAGAACACCTCGCTGGTCGCGGGGTCGAGCGCGATCGCGACGTCGTCGCCCGGCGTGTGGCCGGCCGCCTCGATGCCCTCGATCAGCGCCTGCAGCGCCGCCTCGTTGGACTCGAGGTCGGGCGCGAAGCCGCCCTCGTCGCCCACGGCGGTGTTCAGCCCGCGCGCCTTGAGCGTCTTCTTGAGCGCGTGGAAGACCTCGGTCCCCATCTGCAGGCCCTCGGCGAACGAGCTTGCGCCCACCGGGACGACCATGAACTCCTGGAAGTCGACCGAGTTGTCGGCGTGGGCGCCACCGTTGACGACGTTCATCATCGGCACCGGCAGCACCCGCGCGGCGTCGCCGCCCAGGTGGCGCCACAGCGGCGCGCCGCTCTCGGCCGCGGCCGCCCGCGCGGCGGCGAGCGAGACGCCGAGGATCGCGTTCGCTCCCAGGCGCGCCTTGTTGGGCGTGCCGTCGAGCTCGATCAGCCGGCGGTCGAGCCCCGCCTGGTCGAGTCCGTCCGCGCCCGTGACGGCGACCGCGATCTCTCCGTTGACGTTGCCTACCGCGCGGGTCACGCCCTTGCCGCCCCACGCGTCGCCGCCGTCGCGCAGCTCAGTGGCCTCGAACTCGCCCGTGGAGGCGCCGGAGGGCACTGCGGCCCGCCCGTGTGCGCCCGACTGCAGGCGCAGCTCGACCTCCACCGTCGGGTTCCCCCGCGAGTCGAGGATCTGGCGGGCGTGGACGGTCTCGATCTGCGACACGGAGGCTCCTCAGTCGGTTTCGGCGAGCCGTGCCCGCGCGTAGTACGCGAGCTGGTCGTCGGGCCCGAGATCCTGCCAATCCGCGCCGTCGCCTGCGGCGAGGTCGGCCGCACCCTGGACCGCGCGCGCGGAACCGGTCGGAGGCCGCGCGCAGGGCGAGCTCGGGGTCGACCTTCAGCTTGCGCGCCACGTTGACGGCCGCGAACAGCACGTCGCCCACCTCGTGGAACGCGGCCTCACGGTCGCCGGCCGCTTCTCGCAGCTCCTCCAGCTCGCCCTCGACCGCGTCGTACGGGACGCGCTCGAAGTCGAAGCCGCTGCTGGCCGCTCGGCGCTGCACCTTGCGCGCGTACAGCGGCCCGGGCAGGTTCTCCGGCACCTCGCCGAAGATGCCCGGCTCGCGACCGGGCTCGGTGGCCTTGATCGCGTCCCAATTGCGAAGCACCTGCCCCGCCGTGTTTGCCTCGACCTCCCCGAACACGTGCGGATGGCGGCGGATGAGCTTCTGGCGCACATGCTCGGCCACGTCGGCGAGCGAGCCGGCCCCGCGCTCCTCGAGCAGGAGGGAGAGGAAGTGGACCTGGAAGAGCACGTCGCCGAGCTCGTCGAGCAGCTTGGCGTCGTCACGAGCGTGCGCGGCGGCCGCCAGCTCGTAGGCCTCCTCGACCGTATGGGGGACGATCGTGCGCTCGTCCTGCTCGCGATCCCACGGGCACTCGCGACGCAGCCGGCGGGTCAGCTCGTCCAGGCGCCGCAGCGCCTCGACATCCTCGCCGGGCAAGTCCCGCCCCCTACTCGGGGACGGTCTGCGTCTCGCCGGCCTGCGTCGGCGTCGCCGTCGCCTTCGGCGCGTTCTTGCAGTCCTGCATCACGTAGTCCTCGCGGCAGTCCGTGCGTTCCTTCCACTTCTTGCGGAAGTCATTCACGAACGTGTCGAGCGCCTTCTGCTGGTTCTGGGACTTCAGCGTCTCGCTGATCGTCTCCTTCGCCTGCACGAGCGTCTGCTGCGAGGCCTTGGTGATCTTGGTCACCTCGAACACGTAGTAGCCGAACTGCGTCTTGACGGGCCCGGTGAGCTCGCCCTTCTTCGCCTTGAAGGCCGCGCTGTCGAGCGCCTTCTCGAGCGTGCCCTTGGCCTGGGCCGCGAGCTTGCCGCCCTGCGCCTTCGACGCGTCGTCGATCGAGTACTGCTTGGCCACGGTCTTCCACGACTCGCCGCTCTCGAGCGCGGCGCGCGCCTGGTCGGCCTTCGCCTCGGTCTTGGTCAGGACGATTCGCAGGTCGCGCCGCTCGGGCTGGGCAAAGCGCTCCTTGTTCTTGTCGTAGAAGTCCTTGACCTGGGCGTCGGTGACCTTGTCCTTGCCCTTGACGACCTCGTCGCGGATCTTCTGCGAGAGCAGGTCGAGCTCGACGCGGCGGATGATGTCGGCCTCGGTCTGGCCCGAGTCCTTGAGGAACTTCTTGAAGCCGGCGGCCTTCGGGAAGTTCTGCTTGACCTGCTCGTCGAACGACTTCTTGACCTCGGCGTCGGAGACCTTGATGCCGCGCTCCTCGGCCTCGCCCTCGACCCACTGGAACGACACGAGGATCTGCAGCGCCTGGTCGCGGACGGCCTCGTACTCCTGCTTGCACTGGTCCTTGAGCTGCGCGTCGGTCGTCTTCGGCTGGCCCTTGGCGGGAGCCGGCGTCGTCTTGCGCTTCTGTGCCACGCACTTCACGAAGCCCGGCGCATCGGGCACCGACGCGTTGGGCTGGCCGCTCGAGAGCGCGACGACCTTCGTCCAGTGGTCGAACTCCTCCTTGTCGATGGCGTTGCCGTCGACCTCGGCGACGGCGTTGCCTGGGACGCCACCGCACCCGACGGCGACGGCAGTCGTCGCCACGAGGGCGCACAGAAGCAGAAGGAGACGCACAGGATTCGGCATGACGGCGGTCGATGGTAGCGGCCTTCCTCCGGCCTTCCCCCATGCTTGACCAGGTTTTTAGGCGGCCTCGCGCTGGACGGAGAGAAGGACGTCCGCGGCGTTGACGACCGCCGGGAAGCGCTGCTGCGGGTCGTCGGGCACGCGCACCGAGAGCTGGGAGCGGCCGGACTCGTAGATCGCGCCCGGCAGCCGTTCGCGCAGCGCGCGGGCGCGCACGGAGTCGAGCTCGATCGGCGTCACGGCGAGCCGTCCGCCGCGGAAGCTGACCGCGCGTGCGCCGGCTTCGCCGAGCTTGATCCGTGCCTGCTGCAGCGTGAGCAGGTTGCACACCGGCTCGGGGATGTCACCGAACCGATCGGAAAGCTCCGCACGCAGCTCCTGCAGGTCGGCGACCTCGCGCGCGCCGGCGATGCGGCGATGCACCTCGACCTTGGCCTGCTCGTACGGGATGTAGTCGGGCGGGATGTAGGCGTCGACGTTTACGTCCAGCCGGACCGGATCGGGAAGGTCGCCTTCCTCGTCCGGGTCGGCGGCGCGGACCGCCTCGTCGAGCATCTGCATGTAGAGCTCGAAGCCGAGCGCGGCGACGTGCCCGGACTGCTCGTCGCCCAGCAGGTTCCCGGCGCCGCGCAGCTCGAGGTCGCGCATCGCGACCTTGAAGCCGGCCCCGAGCTCCGTGTAGTCGCTTAGCGCCGAGAGGCGATCGGCCGCCTCCTCGGTGAGCGCCGCGGCACTGGGATAGAGCAGATACGCGTAGGCGCGCTCGCGGCTGCGGCCGACGCGCCCGCGGATCTGGTAGAGCTGGCTGAGGCCGAACAGGTCGGCGCGGTCGACGACCAGCGTGTTGGCCTGCGGGATGTCGATGCCCGACTCGATGATCGAGGTCGAGACGAGCACGTCGGCGTCGCCGCGCAGGAAGCCGAGCATCCGCTCCTCCAGCAGCTTCTCGTCCATCTGACCGTGCGCGACCGCGAAGCGCAGCTGCGGGCACAGGGCGCGCAGGCGCTCGGTCGTCTCCTCGATGTCCTCGACGCGGTTGTGCAGGAAGAAGGCCTGGCCGCCGCGGGCGTGCTCGCGCTCGAGCGCCTGCTTGACGAGCTGCTCGTCGTACTCGCCGACGTACGTCTTGACCGGGCGACGGCCCTCGGGCGGCGTCTCGATCACCGAGATGTCGCGCAGGCCGGCCAGGCTCATCTGCAGCGTGCGGGGGATCGGCGTCGCGCTCATGGAGATCACGTCGACCTTCAGCTTGAGCTGGCGCAGCAGCTCCTTCTGCTTGACGCCGAAGCGCTGCTCCTCGTCGACGATCAGCAACCCGAGGTCCTTGGCGCGCACGTCGCGGCTGAGCACGCGGTGGGTGCCGATCAGGATGTCGGTGCTCCCCTGCGCGAAGCGCTTGATCGCCTCGCGCTGCTCGGCGGGCGGCCGGAAGCGGCTCACGTGCTCGAGCGTGAACGGCTGGTCGCGGAGGCGCTCGGCGAACGTTCCGTAGTGCTGCTGGGCGAGGATCGTGGTAGGCACCAGCATCAGGACCTGCTTGCCGTCGCTGGCGGCCTTGACCGCCGCGCGCAGCGCGACCTCGGTCTTGCCGTAGCCGACGTCGCCGCAGATCAGGCGGTCCATCGGGCGCTCGGCCTCCATGTCGCCGATCACCGACTCGATCGCGTCGCGCTGGTCGGGCGTCTCGCGGTACGGGAAGGCGGCCTCGAGCTCGCGCAGCTCCTCAGAGTCCCCGTCGAACGCGTGGCCGCGACGGCGCTTGCGCTCGGCGTAGAGGTTGAGCAGCTCGCCGGCCAGCTCCTGCGCGGCGCGGCGGGCGCGCGCCTTCATCGTCTCCCAGCGCGTGCCCCCGAGCTTGGAGAGCGGCGGGTGCGAGCCGTCGGCGCCGACGTAGCGCGAGATCTTGGCGAGCTGGTCGACGGGCAGGAAGACCTTGTCGGTGCCCTGGTACTCGAGGTTCAGGTAGTCGCGCGTGACGCCGGCGACGGTCTTGGTGTCGAAGCCGGCGAAGCGCGCGATGCCATGGTCCTCGTGGACGACGATGTCGCCGGTGCGCAGGTCGGCGAACGAGCGCAGCAGGCCTCGGCCCTTGCGGGTCGGACGCGTGGACGGCTTGCGGCGGTGGATCAGCCGGTGCTCGGGGAACGCGGCGAGCTTGAGGCCGGGGGCGACGAAGCCGTCGCGCAGGTTGGCCTCGGTGAAGACCAGTCCCGTGGCGGCTCCGTCGAGGTCCGCTCTGAGGCGAGCGAGGTTGTAGGCGGCGCGCTCGGCGGCGCCGCGCTGGGGCCACGCGACGACCGTCGTGTAGCCCGAGCGGGTGAGCTTCTCGAGCTCCGCCTCGGCCTCCTTCAGCGAGCGGGCGGCGAAGTCGGCGGCCTGGGCGCGGATCTGGGTCGGCTGGTCGCCCGAGATCGAGGACAGGCGGACGGCGGCCCGCTGCTCCAGCGTTTCGAGGATCCGGTCGGGCTTGACGTACAGGTGGTGGGCGTCCTCGTCGTGGAACGCCACGCAGACGTCGGCCCAGTGGTCGCGCAGGCTCGGCTCGACGTCCTCGTCGGCGGCGACGACGACCTGCGCCTGCTCGGGCACGAGGTCGAGCAGCTCGCGGAAGCGGTCGACGGGGAGCAGCTCGGCGATGTCGGGTCGGTCCTCCTCCGTCGCCGCGATCTCGGCCAGCTCGCGGTGCTCGGGCGCGAGCTCAGCGGCAGGCGCGATCTCGACCTCGTCGGCGTCGCCGAGGCTGCGCTGCGTGAAGGTGGAGAACCACCTGATCGAGTCGATCTCGACGTCGAAGAGATCGACGCGCACGGCGCGCTCCTCGGTGGCCGGGTAGACGTCGAGCAGCCCGCCGCGGATCGCGAACTGGCCACGCTCGTCGACCTGGTCCACGCGCTGATAGCCGGCCGCGACGAGGTCGTTCGCGACCTCGGCGAGGTCGAGCAGATCGCCCTTGCGGAGCGTGAAGCCGTGCGGCCGCAGCTCGGGGTCGGGGACCTTCTCGGACAGCGCGACCGCGGACACGATGACCACAGGCTGCTCTGCGCCGGGCGCGGTGTCGGTCAGCGCGTCGAGGGCCGCGACACGGAGCCCGACCAGGTGGGGAGGCGGCGTGAGATGGGACTCATAGGCGACACCGCGGCTCGGGTAGTACCGCACGGCCCGCGGCCGCAGCCACGCCCGCAGGTCCTGCGCGAGGTCACGCGCGGACCGGTCGTCGCCGGCGACGACCACCGTGGGACGCCTCGTGTCGCGGTCGGCGAGCGCAGCGATGACATACGCCCGCAGCGACTGCGACACGAACGCCGAGCCACCCTCGTCGGCCAGCTTCGCGGCCGCGGGGTCATGGTCCAGGTGGTTGAGAAATGTGCGGAGAGCCATGGTCAGAGCACGCCGAAAGACCGCCCACGAGGGGCGGCGGGTGCTGCACTCCAGTCTACGAGAACGGTGTGCGCCCCTAAGCGGCGCGCCGGGCGAGGATGTTGAGGCGCACGTATTCGACGACCGGCTCGTCGAGCTCGGCGAGGACCGCGTCGAGGAACCCCTCGCGGAGAGCCGGGGGAAGCCGGTCGAGGTGCGATCCGAGGACGACCGTGGCGGTGTACTCGCGGGGGTCCTCTGGCTCGACGCGGATCCCGAACGACCAGGTCCAGACGTCGACCCAGCCGAGCCGGCGCAGGCGCGCCTCGGTCTCGGCCGGCGACGCGAAGTTCCACGGGCCGGGCCAGCCCGCGAGCGCGGGCGCGAACGGCTCGCGTTCGCCCACCCGGGCGGCCGCTGCGGCGACCGCCGCGACGTTCCCCTCGCCGCCGCACTGGGCGACGAGCCGGCCGCCGGGGACGAGCGCCTCGTGCAGCCGCCCGAAGAGCCGGTCGTGGTCGGCGATCCAGTGGAAGGTCGCGGTGGAGAGGATCGCGTCGACGGGCCGGTCGAGCTCGAGCTCGAGGAGGTCGGCCACGCGGACCTCGACGCCGTCGCCGAGCCGCTCGCGCGCCTGCTCGACCATCGCCGGCGAGCCGTCGACGGCGATCACCTCGCCCCGCGGGAGGCGCTCCACCAGCGCCGCCGGTGACCCGGCCGGTCCCGCAGCCGGCGTCGAGCACGCGCTCGTCGCCCCGCAGCTCCAGCCGGTCGAGCACGTCGCGTCCCATCGCCTCAAGCGGCGCCGACATCCGCTCGTACGAGGGCGCGTTCCAGTCGCGCGGCATACGAATGTACGTTATCGCGTACCGCTAGAACAGGTAGCGCACGCGCAGGTTCTGCCAATCGTCGTCCGCGGAGCGCCCAAAGACCGGCGGAAGAAGGCCGCCGAAGGCGCCGCCGGTGAACGCCACGTCGTGGACTCGGCCGTCTTTCACGAACTGCACGCCGCGGGTGCCGGGGGGCGCCATGCCCGCGACGCCGACGCGGCCGGGCACCGCGAACATCTCCCAAGTCCCGTTCCGAAGGTCGCGCGGCGACTCGCACGGTTGCGCGACCCAGTTGCCGCCGTGAATGCCGATGACGCATGCGTGCTCCACCGAGTCGCAGCGCGCGATCGCCCACAGCTCGAGCTCGTCGCCGGTCTGGATGCGCTGCGCCCACTGGCGCACGCCGGCGTATGGCATCGGATCGCCGGCCGGAGGAGGCAGCGGCTGCCAGGCGCCGTCCCGCAGCGCCGGCACCGCCTCGAGCAGCTCGCGCGACGGGCGGCACTCCTCGAGCCGCTCGAGCTCCAGGCGAATCTCCTCGCCGGACACCACCGGCGCCCGGATCTCGTACACGTTGTCGTGCACGTCGGCCGAGACGGTCTCGCCACCTCCGTGCAGCGTCACGCGCGCCGCGCCGTCGGGCGCGATGCCGTGCACAACGCCGGGGCTCGTGAGCGCGAGGGCGCGGCCGGCGTAGACGTCGTCGTCGGAAGCACTTCGACGACCGCCTCCCCGGTTCCGACCACGAGGCAGACGACGATGGCGGTGTCCAGCTCACCATCGCACGCGCCGTCCCGCCGCGGCTCGGAGGCCGGCACGAGGTGCAGCTCCGCGTCGAAGTGCTCAGGGGCGGGCCGCCTCGAGGCGTCGGGGATGATCGTGTCGGCCGGGATCCAGGAGGAGGAGTCGGCGCCGTCGAGCGGCGGCACGGCATCCGGCCCGGTCTGCGGCCGCGCGAAGATTCCCAGCTGGTAGCTCGGCCCCTCCCCGGGCAGGCTTCGCTGCTCGACACCGGGGCACGGGCGCGCAGCGGCGGCGGCCGGCAGCACGAGAGTGGCGCCGCCGGGCGGCGGGCTGGGCCGTTCGTCCCCGGGCCGTGAGCCGTCGTCGAGGTTTCTGGCGACGGCGACCAAGGCGACCACCAACGCGGCAAGGGCGACGAAGGCGAGGACGGTCGCGGGGCGCGGGCGCGGCAGGCGCACAACGCGGCGGCGGCGCGTCGTCCGCCGATGGGCGGCGACCACGAGCTCACGCTCGAGGTCGGCGATGAAGTCGCTCATGCCCCGTCCTCCTTCACTTGTGCGCGCAGGCCGGCGAGCCCGCGCGAAACGCGCTTGCGCACGACCGCCTCGGAGGTGCGCGTGCTGCGCGCGATGTCGGCGTAATCGCGCTCGTCGAGGATCCGGGCCCGGACCGCGTCGCGCTGGTCAGCGGGTAGCGCGTCGAGCGCGGCGATCGCCACCTCGCTCGCCTCCGCCTCGATCCGCTCGAGCGCCGCGTCGGTCAGCTCGAGCGGAGCCATGCCCAGGCGGCGTCGCGCCCGGTCCGCGACGACGCCGCTGTGGGCGGCGTGCGAAAGCTGCCGCCGGGCGATCCCGTAGAGCCAGGCAACCGCCGGGCCGCGCGCGGGATCGAACCGATGGTGGCCGTCGAGCGCCGCCGCGAACGTCTCGGCACACGGGTCGGCGGCCAGCTCGGCGTCACCCGTCCGGCGCATGAGATACCCGAGCAGCGGCCTCACGTGGCGCCGGTAGAAGACCCCGAACGCCTCGGGCTCGCCGTTCACGGCGGCGAGCACCTCCTCGTCGGTCCGGGGATCGTCCATCTCCCCTACTTAGCGCTACGGCAGCGCGTTGTGACCGATCAGCCGCTCGACCTCGTCGGCTGCGCGCTCGACGAGCGAGGCCACGTCGTCCTCCGGCTCGCGCCACTTGCCGAGCACGTGGGCGGAGACGATCTCCGGGTCGGTCGAATCCGGCCGGCCGACGCCCACGCGGACGCGGTAGAAGTCGGGCGCGCCGAGCTCACGGCGCAGCGACTTGAGGCCGTTGTGGCCCGCGAGCCCGCCGCCGAGGCGCACGCGCACCTCGCCAAACGGGAGATCGATCTCGTCGTGGATGACAACCACCCGATCGAGGTCGAGCTTGAACGAGCCGCGGGCGGGACCCACCGAGCGACCCGATTCGTTCATGTAGGTCTGCGGCCGCAGCAGGGCCACGCGCGGACCCCCGGGGGCAGTCCGGCCCTCGGTCAGCTCGCCGCCGAACTTCCGCTTCGGCTTCGGCAGGTCCCACCGCTCGGCGAGCGTGTCCGCCACGCGGAAGCCGACGTTGTGCGGGCTGGCCGCGTAGCCCGGGCCGGGATTGCCGAGGCCGGCGATCAGCCAGTCGACCGGTGTGGAGCCGAAGAGCTTCAGGCTCTAGCTCTCGTCCGAGTCGGCCTTCTCGGAGGCCTCCTCGGCGGATTCGCCCTCGGCGGCCGGAGCCGCTTCGCCCTCTTCGCCGACGACCTCGGTCTCCGTCTCGATCTCCTCTTCGACGGGCTCGAGCGTGGGCGGCGTGATGGTGGCGATGACCGCCTCGACGTCGTCGAGCAGCTCCACGCCGCTCGGCGCGGTCAGCACCTCGAGCGTGAGCGTCGCGTTCATCTCGAGCGCGGAGACGTCGAAGCTGATCGAGTCCGGGATGTCGCCCGGCAGCGCCTCGATCGCGAGCTCACGCAGCTCCTGGTTGAAGATCCCGCCCTCGACCACGCCGGGAGCCTCCTCGGCGCCCGTGAACTCGAGCGGCACCGTGGCATGGATCTTCTCGTCCATGCGCACGCGCAGGAGGTCGACGTGCATGGCCTCGCCGCGCACCGGATGGCGCTGGACGTCCTTGATCAGCACGTTGCTGCTCGACCCGCCTTCGAGCGCGACCTCGATGATCTGCCCGGCGCGCGCGAGCGTGTTGCGCAGGATCCGCGCGTCGACCGCGAAGTGCTCGGGCGCGTCGCCGCCGCCGTAGATCACGCCGGGGACGAGGCCTTCGCGGCGCAGGCGCCGCGTCGAGCGCGAGCCCTCGGGGGTGCGCGGGCTGAGATTGAGGGTCGTCGAATCGGCCATGAGGCGGCCAGCGATGGTAGCGAACGTGGCGTCTACGCCCCTCCATCCGTGGGTATCCATTACGTGTGACGCCGGACGAGGAGCTGATGCTGATCTTCGGGATGCTCCATCTCGTGGCGCTCGTGCTCGGCGTGGTCCTGTTCGTCATGTTCGTGCGCGCGGATCGCGGCTCGCGCCGCGGCCCGCATGACGACGACGACTCCGGTGGCGGCGGCGGCAACGACCGGATCTCCGGTCGGCCCAAGAGCTCGCCTCCGGGCGGGATCCCGCTGCCGGATGCCTCCCCCGCCCCCGTCCGCCTGCGCGGCACCGAGCGCCTGCGCGATCTCCGCGGCCGCCCCGGCCGCCGCCGCGTGGTCGAGCCTGCTGGGCCGTCGCGCCGGCGCGTTCACGGGTAGCGGCGCGTCAGCTCGACGCGCGAGCGCACGCCGAGCTTGCCGTAGATGTTGCGCAGGTGCGCCTCGATCGTGCGCGTGCTGAGGACGAGCTGCTCGGCGACCTCGCGGTTGGTCCGGCCGGCGGCGACGAGCTCGGCGATCTCGCGCTCGCGAGCGGTCAGCGGGCCGGCGGCCGGCTCGCCGGGCCGGACGCACGACGCGGCGGCCGAGCCGCCGCAGCTCGCGCACCGCCGCGTCGCGGCGGCGCAGCGCGCCGAAGCCGTCGAGCGCCGACTCGGCGGCCACGCAGCGCCTCCACCGCCGCGTGGCGGTCGCCCGCGGCGGCGAGCGCCTGGCCTTCGGCGAGCCGCGCGCGGGCGGCGGCGAGCGGTGCGGCGGCCGCGGCCTCGCGCGCCTCGGCCGCCGCGGCGGCGGCCTCGCGCGGGCGGTCGCGGGCGAGCAGGACGGCGCTGCGGGCGATGCCGGTGACCGCGCTCGGCCCACGGCGGTGCCGGCGCGGTCCCGCCCTGCGCGAGCGCGTCCTCCGCCGCCGCGACGTCGCCGCGTGCGAGCTGCGCCTCGACGAGGTCGGCGGCCGCGACCGGGCGGTCGGCCGGCAGGACGCCGGGCAGCTCCGGGCCCGCCGAAGGCCTCGAGCATGGCCGCGACGGCGCGCTCGGGGTTGCCGGCCGCGGTGAGCGCCGCGCCCGAGGGCCCAGCCGGGCTGTCCGGCCGCGTGGAAGTCCGCCTGCGCGTCGAGCTCGGCGGCCTCGTCCGCCTGCGCGCAGGCGGCGGCGACGTCGCCGGCCGCCAGGCGCGCGGCGGCGTGCGCGCTGTGCGCCCACAGGAGCATGCGCGGGTTGCCGGACGAGGCGCGCGAGCTCGACGCCCTCCTGCGCCGGCGGTCGTCGCCTCGGCGAGGCGGCCGAGCTCGATCAGCGTCGGCACCGACTCCACGGTGAGCATGAGCAGGATGCGCTCGCGGCCGGTCTCCGCCGCGATCGCGGCTCCGCGCTCGAGGTCCGCGAGCGCGGCGTCGAAGTCGGCCGAGCACGCGCCGTGCGCGACCGTGCATCCAGAAGCGCGGGCAGGCGCGTGGCGACCTGCCCGCGCGGTCAGGCGCTCGAGCGCGGCGCTCGACTCGTCGCAGCCGGTCCGCGCCCCCGCCGCCCGCCCGCGAGACGCTCGCGAGCGCAGCCGCCGGCCAGCGCCGCGAGCTCGAAGACCGCGATCGCCGATGGCGACGGCGTCGGCGCGCGCGTCGCTGGCGTGGGCCTCGCGCCTCGCCGCAGGTCGCAGGCCATCAGCGCGGTCAGCGCGAGCGCGAGCCGCAGCCGGATGCGATCCGGCGACGGCTGCGCCGGGAGCTCGCCGAGGGCGACGTGCAGCCGGCGTCGCGCCTGCTCGTGGCCGCCGAGCCACCACTCCTGGTTGGCGAGCGCCACCGTGAGCTCGAGGCGCTCGCCCGGCCCGGCGTCGCGCAGCGCGCCCAGCAGCGTCGTCGCGCGCGGCGCCCGCGTCGCCGGCCGCCGCCTGCGCGTCGGCGAGCCGCGCCTGCATGCTGCGCCCGCCGCGTGCGCTGCTCCGGCGCGTCGGGCAGCAGGCGCAGCGCCGCGGCGTAGAAGCGCGCCGCGGTGGCCGGCGCGGGCGACTGCAGCTCCGCGGCGGCGGCGCTGAGCAGCGCGATCGCGTCGGCGTCGCCGGGACGCGGCGGCGTGCTCGACGTGGTGGGCGCGCTGCAGGAGGCCCGGCGCCGCGGCGCTCGAGCTCGTCCGCGGCGCGAGCGTGGGCGCCGAGCCGCCAGCCGCCGGGCGTGGCGACGTAGGCGGCGTGCCGGACCACCGGGTGGCGGAACGACGAAGTGGCGCGGCGCGCCGGCCGGCCGCACGAGCGCACGCGCCAGCAGCTCGTCGAGTGCGTGCAGCGCCGCGGCCTCGGAGAGCTCGGCGGCCGCCGCGGCCAGGCTCGGGCTCGAACGGGTCGCCGGCGACCGCCGCGGCGTCGAGCATCACGCGTGCCTCGGGCGTCAGCGCCGCGAGCTCGGCGGCCAGCGCGGCGGTGACCGCGGCGGGAGCGTCCCGTCCGTCGCGACCTGCCGGCGCCGGCAGGCGCGTCGCGCACCCGCGCGAGCTGCTCGAGGTAGAACGGGTTGCCGCCCGCGAGCCGGTAGATCGCGGCGCTGCCGTCGCCGACGAGCTCGACGGCCTCGGCCTCGGTGAGGGGCCCGAGCGTCAGGCGGACGACGCGGTCCGTCGCCCGCGAGCGCGGCCTCCAGGCGCGGGCGGCATCTGGCCCTCGCGCGCCGCCATCGCCAGCATGCACCGGGCGCGTCGGGCGGGCGGCGGACGAGCGCCGCGAGCGCGTCCACCGACGCCGGATCGGCCCAGTGCACGTCGTCGAGGGCGAGCAGCAGCGGCCGCCCGCCCGCGAGGCGCTCGAGCAGCTCGCGCAGCGCCCGATGCGTCCGGTGGCGATCCGCGGGCTCGGCGAGCTGCCAGTCCAAGCGCCTCGGTGAAGAGCGCGTACGGCACGTCGGACTCGAACTCCGACGCGCGCGCCTCGAAGCACGGTGGCAGCCGTCCGCCGCCCGCTGTGCCAGATCGGCGAGCAGCCGCGACTTGCCGATCCCCGGCTCGCCCTCGACCGTGACGACGCGCGCTGCGCTCGTGCCTGCAGCGACCGCAGCGCGGCGGCGAGCGCCTCGCGCTCCGCCGCCCGGCCGACCAGCGGAGCCCGAGTCGTCGCATCCACGACGGCGATCCTCGCGCATCCGGCGGGGTGCCGCGCTCCGGATAGGTGGATCCACCGATGGCGGGAGCGCACGTGAGCGGGAGACTGCGCGGCATGGACAGCGAACCCATCCATCCCGCCGTGCGCGTCGGTCACGTGCACCTGCGCGTCGCCGACCTGGACCGCGCGCATCGCGTTCTACCGCGACGCGCTGGGCTTCGCCGTCACGGCCGACGCGCGCGCCGCCGGGCTCGACATGGTCCTGCTCGCCGCCGGCGACTACCACCACCACGTCGGCCTCAACACGTGGGACAGCCCGGCGCCACGCCCGCCGCCCGCGGGTCACACCGGCCTCTACCACGTGGCCTTCGTCTATCCCGATCGGCGCGAGCTCGGCGCCGCGGTGCGCCGGCTGATCGAGCACGGCCACCCGATCGACCACGGCACCGACCACGGCGGCACCGTCTCGGTCTACCTCAGCGACCCCGACGGCAACGGCATCGAGCTCTACTACGACCGCCCGCGCTCCGACTGGTTCGACGCCGACGGGCGTCCCGTGCTCAAGGCCGAGCGCTTCGATCCGCACGACCTTCTCTCAGGTCCAAGCCCCCTCCCCAAGGAGTAGTCATGCATCACATCCCCGCGCGCCCGCTCCCCCGGGCGCTCCTCGCGCTGCTCGCGCTCGTGCTCGCCGGGCTGGCGCTCGGCGCCGCCACGAGCGCCGCCGGTGCCGCCGACAAGGCGCAGACGGGCAAGCACGGCAAGAAGGAGCGGCTCGTCGTCCGCGGCGACGCGACCATCGTCGACAATCCGTCGTGCCCGGGCGGCGTCTGCGACCTCGCGTTCGTCGACGGCAAGTTCCGCGGCACGCCGGTCGGGACCGGCGCCTACGACGGCGCGCTCAAGCTCAAGGTCGCCGAGGCGTTCTCGAACGGCGAGGACGGCGTCTGTGCGCCGATCGACGGGCCGCATCACGCTCGGCGCCGGCACGCCGAACCGCCTCGTGCTCGCCGTCTCCGGCGACTCGTGCCAGGACGGCGCTGGGCCCGCTCCCCGCCTCGTCGTTCACCGACCCTGTCGCGGTTCACGGTCAAGTACGGCACCGGCACCTACGCCGGCGCGCGCGGCAGCGGCGTGGCGAGCTTCTCCGAGGACGCCGGCGACCGCGACCGCATGACCGTGATCGGCACCATCACGCGCTGATCGGCTAGCAGCCGGCCTCGCGCCCGATCGGCGCGGATATCGAGAGGAGCTCGACGTCCGCGCCGGTCAACGGGCCGTCGCGGCGCACGCGCACGCACTGGACGATCGGCAGCGAACGGCCGACGCGCCACGCCACGCGACCGGTCCCGGTGCGGTTGGTGAGCGCGACCTGCACGGACGGGTCGTAGGTGAGGATCTCGACCTCCCCTGGCCGGCGGAGCTGCTCCACACGCTCGCGCACGAGCTGCGCGCAGGCCGGCTCCGCCCGGCACGCCGGGAGCTGCGCGAGCGCCGCGTCGGGATCCCCGCCGGCCTGCGCCTCGACGAGGTCGAGCACCTCGGACCGCTCGGTGATCGAGCCCGTCAGCCCTCGGCCCAGCAGCACCGCGAGGCCGAGGACGACGAAGACGATGAAGCCGACGACGATGGCAACCTTGGCGCGCCGCACGGCGCGTCAGGCTAGCCCGCCTCGTGGAAGTCGTCGGTCGACAGCTCGAGGAACCGCTGCACGCTGGCCTCCTGGCGGCCGAGCTGCGCGGCCATCCGGTGGGCGTGGTCGGCGGCGAACGCGAGGAAGTCCTCGAGGCACTGCTCGGGGTCCTCGGGAAGCGGATAGACGCGCGCGACGTCCTGCTGCGCGCACACGATGCCCATCGGCGGGCGCCCCTCGGCTAGCGGGCGGGCGCCGCAGACGGCGGCGACCACGATCCGGCGGTCGGGCGCCACGAGCGCGGCGGGCAGGAGCCGCGGGGCCGGCAGGTCGAGCTCGATGTCGATCCGGCGATCGACCTCGACGGGGCTGCGGGACAGCTCCTCAAGCGGCTCGCGCCAGATGTCGAGCACCGTGTCGGCCCCCACCAGCGCGTCGCGCAGCGCGGTGGCCTGCTCGGCGTACAGGTGCTCCGCCTCCTCGCGGTCCTCGGCGGCGGCGAGGTCGAGCTCGCACGGCACGCGCATCAGCTCGTCGCGCGAGACGGCCGAGCCGGTGCCGCGGCCGCCGTTGGTGACGTAGGTCTGGATCGTGCCGAGGTCGCGGCGGCCGTGGAAGACGACGGTCAGCTCCTCGCAGAGCGGGAGCCCCGACACCCGCAGGGCGACCGCCGCGGTGGCCTCCGAGTCCAGGAGGGCCCGCCGGAGGATCTCGTCGGCGCGCTCGGGGTCGTCCATACCGTGCTCCATCCCGAATTGTTACCGGTCGGGGGAGTCGGGCAACACCGACAAACGGACTGGGTGGATTCGACCGCGGGTAGAGTCAGCCGACCATGGGGCTGATCTACAAGCCGTTCGGCATCGCGCTCGGGATCGTCGCCGCGCTGCTCGGCAAGCGGGTGTTCAACTTCGCCTGGACCAAGATCGACGACCAGGAGCCGCCCGAGGCGACGACCGAGCAGACGTCGTGGCGACGGCTGCTCGCCGCCGCGGCCGTCCAGGGCGTCATCTTCAAGACCGTGCGCGTGACCGTCGACCGCTACGGCGCGATCGGCTGGCGCTACCTCACGGGGACGTGGCCGGGGGAGAAGCGCCCGGATCCCGACGAGTGACCACGAAGCCGCGCTCGGAGAGCGTGGCGAGTGCGTTCTCGAAGCCGGCGAAGTCGCGGCTCAGCAGGAGGTCGACGGCCGACCCGCGGGTCCGGCGGTGCGCAGCCACCGGCGCAGCCCGCTCTCCTCGTGATCGGCGAGCAGGTCGAGAAGGATCGGCAGCTCCGGCTTGTGGTCGAGCTCGCCTGAGATGAGCTCGAGCGGGTCGGCGTCGAGGGCCGCGAGCAGCTCGTCGTCGCTCAGGCCCAGCAGCTCCTGAAGGCGGGCGGCGCGGCTCAGAACAGCTGGTTCTCGCCGCCGAACACCTCGGACACCGAGTCGTCGGTGAAGATGCGGCGGATCGTGTCCGTGAGGATGTCGGCCACCGAGAGGACCGTGATGTTGTCCGGCGCGCCGGGGCGGACGGGGATCGTGTCGGTGACCACGACCTGCTCGAAGCCGGCCGCGGCGAGGTTCTCGAACGCGTTGCCGGACATGACCGCGTGGGTGGCGGCGGCGAAGACGCGCTCGGCGCCCTCGTCCTTGACCGTCTCGGCCGCCGCGCGCAGCGTGCCCGCGGTGTCGATGATGTCGTCGAGGATCACCGCAGTCTTGCCCTTGACGTCGCCGATCACGTAGGCGATCTCCGCGACCTGCTGGGCTGGGCGCTCCTTGTTGAGGATGGCCAGCTCGGCGCCGACCTTCTCCGCGAACTTCTTGGCCAGCTTCACGCGCCCGGCGTCCGGCGACACGACGACGAGGTCGTCGAGCGCCATGTCGCGGAAGTACTGCGTGAGCATGAACATCGCGGTCATGTGGTCCACGGGCTTGGAGAAGAAGCCCTGGATCTGGCCGGCGTGGAGGTCCATCGCCAGCACGCGGTCGGCGCCCGCGGTCTCGAGCGCCCGAGCCACGAGGCGGGCCGAGATCGGCTCGCGCCCGAGTGACTTCTTGTCCTGCCGCGAATAGCCGTACCAGGGCGTGACCGCGATCACGCGGTGGGCCGAGGCGCCGACCGCGGCGTCGACCATCAGGAGCAGCTCCATCAGCGCGTCGTTGGCGGTGATCCCGGTCTCCGGGTTCCCGCACGTGGGCTGGACGATGAACAGGTCCGACCCGCGGATCGACTCCTCGAAGCGGCAGTAGACCTCGCCGTTGGAGAACGTCTTGAGCGTGACGCCGCCCAGCGAGACGCCGAGCTTCTGGGCGATCCGGCCGGCGAGCGCGGGGTTGGCCCGCCCGGAGACGACCATCAACTGCTTGTCGTACTCGACGGCGAGGGACGAGCCGAGGTGGGCGATGCCGGTGCTGGGATCCAGCGCGCTCACGGGCTTCGGAGTTTACGACCCGGGGTCGACGGCGTCGTGGCCCTCACCGCTCTTTGCGGTCCGCGTAGCCCTCCACGTTGCGCTGACGCGAGCGGGCGATGCCGAGCGCCTTCTCGGGCACGTCCTCCGTGATCACGCTGCCCGCTCCCGTGTAGGCGCCGTCGCCGACCGTGACCGGGGCGACGAACGCGGTGTCGACGCTCGTGCGGACGTTCGAGCCGATCGTCGTGCGGTGCTTGCGACGGCCGTCGTAGTTGGCCGTGATGTTGCCCGCGCCGATGTTCGTGCCCTCCCCGATGTCGGCGTCGCCGATGTAGGACAGGTGCGGCACCTTCGTGCCGACCCCGATCTCGGAGTTCTTGATCTCCACGAACGTCCCGGCCTTGGACTTGGGGTGCAGGTGGGCGTCCGGCCGCAGGTAGGCGAACGGGCCGACGGTGGCGCCGTCGTCCACGCGCGCCTGCGTGAGATGGGAGTGCAGGATCGTCACCTGGTCGCCGATCCGCGAGTCGATCAGCGTGCTCATGGCGCCGATCGTGCTCCCGGTGCCGACGCTCGTGGTCCCCTTGAGCTGGACGTACGGCTCGATCGTGACGTCGCGGGCGAGCGTGACCGTGACGTCGATCGTGGTCGAGGCCGGATCGACGATCGTGACGCCGGCCCGCATATGAGCGACGTTGATGCGCTGCTGGGCGAGCCGGCGGACCTCGGCCAGCTCCGCCCGGTCGTTGACGCCGAGCGTCAGCGCCGGGTCGCTGACGACGTGCGCGGCGACCGCGCTGCCGGCGGCGATCAGCACCGGGAGCACGTCGGGCAGGTACGCCTCGCCCTGCGCGTTGTCGCGGCTCAGCTGCTGCAGGACGTCGACGAGCGTGCCCCCGTGGAACGCGAAGACGCCGGTGTTGACCTCGCGGATCGCCAGCTCCTCGGACGTGGCGTCGCCCTCGCCGCCCTTGGCCTCGACGACCTTCAGCACCGAGCCGTCACGATCCCGCACGACCCGCCCGTATGCGCCGGGCTCGTCGAGCTCCATGGTGGCCATGGTGGCCGCCGCGCCGGCCCGTGCGTGCGCGTCGACGAGAGCCGCGATCGCCTCGGCGGTGAGCAATGGCACGTCGCCGTTGACGACGACCACCGTGGCATCGGGGTCGATCAACGGCGCGGCCGCCGCCACCGCGTCCCCGGTCCCGAGCGGCTCCTCCTGGATCGCCACCTCGACTCCCTCGGGCAGGTGCGGGCCGAGCCGCCGCTCCGGGTTGTCGACCACGACCACCCGCCCCGCTCCGGCCTCCCGCGCAGCCGCCACCGGCCACGCGATCAACGGCTGCCCGCAGAGCGGATGCAGCACCTTGGGGATCGCCGAGCGCATCCGGGTCCCCTCGCCCGCAGCAAGGATCACGACCGTGAGTTCAGGCACGCGGGCATCGTAGTATCGGGCGCGCGCCGGCCCCCACGTGGGGGGTGGGGTAATGGCTGCCCGCAGGCCTTTGGAGCCTTGAGGTCCCGGTTCAAGTCCGGGCCCCCCAGCCTCGTTCTGTCCGCCCGTGATAGCACGAACATACGTTCGTATGCCGAGGTCGGTCGTCCGGAGCGCAGGCTACGCAGAGGCGGTCGCGACATCGCGTTCGTGCAGCGAGGTGCTGCGGAAGCTCGGGCTTCGTCCTGCGCGGCGGCAACCTCACGGACGATCAAGCAAGTACGCGAACATCTGGGGGATCAGCACCGACCACTTCGACCCGGCTGCGATTCGTCGACGGCAGATCGGTACCGGCCTCCGTCCCCGCTCGCCGAACTGCTCGTTGCCTGCACTCCACGTACTCACCGCGGCCAGGCTCAAGCGCGACTGTGCGACTCGGGGTCTCAAGCAGTCGCGGTGCGAGCTCTGCGGCCAGGGCGACATGTGGCGCGGAAGGCCGTTGGCGCTGATCCTCGACCACGTCAATGGTGTCGCGCGATGACAATCGCCTCGAGAACCTGCGGATCGTCTGCCCGAACTGCGCTGCCACGTTCGACACCCACTGCGGCCGTACAGATCCGCGCGCGGCTGATGAGCCGGCGCTGCAAGCGGTGCGACATTCCGTTCACGCCGAAGCCGAGCGTCAGTCCTACTGCTCGCGTGAGTGCGGGACAGCGCTGGGATCGGCGTGGCCGCCCGCTGCCGGGCGCGCGACGGGTCGAGCGTCCGCCATACGAGCAGCTGCTCGCCGAGATCGCGGCGACGAGCTGGAGTGCCGTCGGCCGAAAGTATGGGGTGAGTGACAACGCGGTCCGGAAGTGGGTGCGAGCGTATGAACGTGAGCAGGCGTCAGTCGAGGCGGATCGGGCGGCGTGAGTCGTTGTTGAACGTCCAGTCCGGGTGGCCGGGGCCGAGGTGGACGCCTCCCAGCCAGCGGTCGGTGCGGGGGTGCGTGGCCTGGCCGGTGAGGACGGCGGTGCCTTCGGACGTGAGTTCGTAGCGGCCGTTGGCGCGCGTGACGAGCGGGGCGAGGTCGTCGGCGAGCGCGAAGACGGAGGCGTCGCCGACCCAGGGCGGCTGCTCCGAGGCGGTGGCGGCCGTGAAGAGGTCCATCGGCGTGAGCGGGCCGGGTTCGAGCGCCTCGATGATCTGGCGCTCGAGGCGGCTGAGGCCGGTGCGGCTGTCCGGCAGCTCCTCGAGCAGGCGGGCGAAGGCCGGGATCTCGAGCCACGATCGCGGGTCGTCGGACCGCAGGGCGGCGAAGGCGGCCGGGTCGGGCTCGATCGGCTCTCGGGCGGCGAGCGCGGCGTTCAGATCGCCGCGCGGCGGGTGCGGGAGGTGGACGCGAGTGACGGGTCCGGGGCGCCCGGCGAGGCGGTCTTCGACCTGCGCGAGCAGGAGCGCGTCGAAGAGATCCTCCTCGAACCAGAGCACGACCTCGGCGGTGCGCGAGTGGGCGGCGAGCCCCGCATCGCGCTCGCGGAAGGATGCGAGGGCGTTCCCCTCATCCGCCCAGCCGCGGGCGGCGAGGTGCTGGGCACGGACCTCGGCGAGCGCGTCCGCGCCGAGCCCGGTGGGGACGGGACCCTCGTGCAGGACTTCGCGCCAGACCAGCACCTCGGCCGGCTGGACGCCGGCGGCTGCGGCGAGCTCGGGCACGACGGTGTCGCCGTTCGTCACGTGAAGGACCGGCTCGGCCACGACGCAACGATAGAGCCGCGGGCTGCGTGCCGGGCGCGCACGGGTGATGTCGGATTTCCGGCCGATCGAACCGCGGGCTGCGGGCCGGGCCTGCGCGGGGTGATGTCGGATTTCCGGCCAGTTGCGGGATCGAGCGTGCCGGGCGCCTCCCCGCCGGTCTACATTGCCCCTCGATGCGCGCTCCCCTTCTCGCGGCCGCCACCCTCGTGGCCTGCCTGCTTCCCGCCGCGCCGGCAGCCGCCGGGGACCCGATCATGCCGCTCTCGGAGGTGCGCAGCGGGATGCAGTGCACCGGCTACACGGTGATCCGGGGCACGGACATCTCGTCGTTCGACGTCGAGGTGATCGACGTCGTGGACAGCGAGCCGGGGACGGGGACGGCGATGATTCTCGTCGAGGCGTCGGGGCCGGCGGTGGATCGCACGGGCATCGGCCCGGGCTTCTCCGGCTCGCCGGTCTACTGCGGCGGCCGCACGATCGGCGCGATCTCCCAGTCGATCGGGGACTACGGCGGGAAGGTGGTGCTCGCGACGCCGATCGAGTCAATACTCGCCAACCCGGTCGACGCGCCGAGGCCGCGCGCCACCTCCGATCGTTCGCCGCGCGCCGCCGCCGCGATCCGGCGCATGCGGCGGGAGGGCACGAAGCCGCTCGTGGCCCCGCTCACCATCAGCGGTGTGAATCCGGCGCTCGGGCGGGCGCTCGAGCGGACCGGCAAGCGCATCGGCCGGCCGGTCACGGCGGTCCCCGCCGGCCCGCTGGGCAGCTTCCCGCCGCAGACGCTGCGGCCCGGGTCGGCCGTGGCGGCGGGCTATTCGAACGGGGATCTGCGCGTCTCCGCGATCGGCACCGTCGCGTACACGGACGCCGACCGCGTATGGGCCTTCGGCCATCCGTTCGAGAACGCCGGCGCGCGCTCGCTGCTCCTGCAGGACGCCTACATCTTCACGATCGTCAACGACCCGAACGCGTCGCTCACCGGCGGCTCGTTCAAGCTCGGCTTCGGTGGCCACGACCTCGGGACGCTGACCAACGACGCCTCGGCCGCGATCGTCGGCCGCGTCGGCGCGCTGCCGACCACCACCGCGGTCCGGGTCTTCGCCCGCGACGCCGACACCGGCGCGACCCGGTTCGTGCAGTCGGGCGTGGCCGACGAGACCGACCTCGACAACCCGACGGGCTTCACCGGGCTCGGCGCCGTCGCCCCGCTCGCGATCGCGCAGGCGACCGGCACGGTCATGCAGAGCGCGCCTGGACGCCTGAGCGGGCGCATGTGCCTGACGATCCGCTTCCGCGAGCGCCCCCGCAACCCCGCCCGCCTCTGCAACCGCTACCTGTCGTCGACGATCTTCGACCCGATGGCCGGCCCGCTCAGCAACCCGATCGCGTTCCCGGCCGCCTTCGACGCCAGCGACGCGATCGCGCTGATCGAGGCCTACCAGGGCAAGACGCCGCACGTCACCTCGCTGCGCGCTCGCGTCGACCTGTGGCGCGGCGAGCGGCTCGCGTTCCTGCGCGGCGTCGACGCTCCGCGACGCGTCCGCCCCGGCCAGCGCGTCACGCTGAAGGTCAAGCTCCAGCGCATCCGCGGGGCCACGTTCACCAAGCGCTTCAGCGTGCGCATCCCGCGCGTCAAGCCCGGCCGGCGCACGCTCAGGCTCAGCGGCTTCGACGAGCGGAGCGACGAGACCGACCTGCTCGAGATCCTGCTCGGCGCCGAGGAGGAGGACGGGCCGGAGGACGGGCCCGCGCGCCTGAACGACCTGATCGACGAGATCGAGGGGCTCAGCCGCTGGGACGGCGTGGAGCTCCGCGTCGGCCGCCAGGCGCGGCGCGGGTTCCTCGACCGCACTCAGGTGATCACGGGCACCGCGCGCACGACGGTGCGCGTCGTCCGCTAGCGCTCGAAGCGGTAGACCGTGCCCGTCGGCTCGAGCTCGGCGGCCGCCGCACGCGGGACGGCGGCGGCAAGCAGCGTGGCGAACGTGTCGGTGCTCGCGGCCATCATGTCGAGCAGCGTCTGCACGGGCGTGGCCTCGTCCTTGACGCCGTTCGCGTAGTCGGTCGCGAACCCGAGCAGCGCGTACGGCAGCTCGGCCTCGCCGCACAGCACCGCCTCGGGGCCGCCGGTCTGGGAGACGTGCGTGACCCCGCAGGCGGCCAGGCCGCGGATCTCGGCCCGCGTGTTGAAGCGCGGGCCGTCGACGTGCCCGTACACGCCGCCGTCGCGCACCTCGACGCCCGCCTCGCGTGCCCCGTCGAGCAGCGAGGCGCGCAGCGGCTCGGAGAACGGGCCCTCGAAGATCCAGTGCCCGCGCCGCTGGTCGCCGGGCTCGGGGTAGAACGTGCACAGCTCGCCGTCGCCGAGCCGGTTGGCGAGGAAGTGCAGGTCGTCGAAGCAGGCGACGGAGCCGAGCTCGACGTCCGGGTCGACCGCGCCGCAGACGGTGACGGCGATCACCGCGCGCGCTCCCAGCTGCGCCAGGGCGTCGATGTTGGCCCGGTGCGTCACGAGGTTGGAGAGCCGGCGATGGCCCTCGCCGTGGCGGGAGATGTGGAGGACGTCGGTGCCCGCGAACACCCCTTGCGTGACGAGCGCGTCTCCCCAGGCGGTGTTCACCAGCTCCGGGTGGGCGGACTCGAACCCGGGCAGGGAGTAGGTCCCAGAGCCGGTGATGATCGCGATCGGCATGGCGCGGGAGTATGCATAAGCTCCGGCGGTGGACCCCACTCCGGTCAGCGCCGAGCAGGTCCCGGACTTCGTTCGGGCGGTGTTCGACGCCTTCCACTACGCCGCCCCGCCGGACGAGCTCGAGGAGCGGGGCAAGAACGTCGAGCCCGAGCGGACGCTCGTGCTCTGCGACGGCGGACGGATCGTCGCCGGCACCGGCATCTTCACCCGCGAGCTGACCGTGCCGGGCGCGATCGTGCCGGTGGCGGCCGTGACGATGGTCGGCGTTCTGCCCACCCACCGCCGGCGAGGGATGCTGACGGCGCTCATGCGCCGCCAGCTCGCCGACGTACACGAGGACGGCCGCGAGGCGATCGCCGCGCTGTGGGCGTCCGAAGCCGCGATCTACGGACGCTTCGGCTACGGCGTGGCGAGCCTGGTCGCCGAGCTCGACATCGCGAAGGACGACGCCGTGCTGCGCACCGCGCCCAAGCTCCCGGTCGCGCTCGGCGACCCCGCCGAGTCCGTGGACGCCATGCGCCCCGTCCACGAGGCGGTCCGCCACGCCGTGCCGGGCATGCTCGACCGCCACGGCCGCTGGTGGGCGACGCGGGTACGCGATCCCGAGCACGACCGCGAAGGCGCCGAGCCGCTGCGCGCCGCGGTGGTCGAGGGCATCGCCTACGCGCTGTTCGCGATCAAGCGGGGCTTCGAGCACGGCCGGCCGAGCGGCGAAGTCCGCGTGCGCGAGGTGCTCGCAACCTCGCCCGTCGGCCACGCCGCGATCTGGGACTTCCTGCTCGGGCTCGACCTCACCCGCCGGATCGTGTGGGACGGGGCGCCGGTCGACGAGCCGCTCCCGCACATGATCGGCGAGTCGCGGGCGGTCCGGACCGAGGCCGGCGACGGGCTGTGGCTGCGGATCGTCGACCTGCCGCGAGCGCTGGCCGACCGCACCTACGGCGAGCCGTTCGACGTGGTGATGGAGGTCTCGGACGACGTCTGCCCGTGGAACGCCGGCCGCTGGGCGCTCCGGTGGGACGGCGCGACGGCGACCTGCGGGCGCACTTCGGTGCCCGCGGCGCTCGAGCTGTCGGTCGTCGAGCTCGGCGCGGCGTATCTCGGCGGTACCACGCTGGAGCTACTCGCCCGAGCCGGCCGGGTGGACGAGCTGCGCGCAGGCGCGCTCGCCCCCGTCAGCCGCTCGTTCGCCGGTGACCGGGCGCCGTGGTGCCCGGAGATCTTCTAGGTCGCCCGGTTCGCGCGACCAGAGCTCACTACCCGGACGGCTGGCCGAAGCGCAGCATGTTGCCGGAGGGATCGCGGAAGGCGCAGTCGCGAACGCCGTACGGCATGTCCATCGGCTCCTGCAGCACCTCGCCACCCGCCGCGCGGATGCGCTCGAAAGTGGCGTCGCAGTCGTCGGTCCTGAAGTTGACGCCGCGCAGCAGGCCCTTCGCCAACAGTTCCGCCGCGGCCTCTCTGTCGGTGGGCGAGGCGCCCGGGTCTGCGACGGGCGGTTCGAGCACGATCTCCACGTCGGGCTGCGAAGGCACGCCGACGGTCACCCAACGCATCCCCTCGAACGCGACGTCGTTACGCACCTCCATGCCGAGAGCGTCCCGGTAGAAGGCGAGCGCCTTGTCGTGGTCGTCGACCGCGATGAAGCATTGTGCAAGCTTGATATCCATGCGTTTGACGCTACCGGCGGGAGGCGGGTCTCGCTTCTCCATTCCTGACCGGTCGCGTGTGGATCTTGGCGACGCAGGGCGGGATGGCGGCGCCCTCGTCGTGGCGGCGGGCCCGATATGCGCTCGGGCTCTCGCCGACCAGCTCGCTGAACCGCGAGCTGAACGACCCCAGCGACGTGCAGCCGACCTCGAAGCAGACCTCCGTCACCGTCAGGTCACCCCGCCGCAGCAGCGTCTTGGCCCGCTCGATCCGGCGCGTCATCAGGTAGCTGTACGGCGTCTCCCCGAAGGCAGAGCGGAAGCTGCGGGAGAAGTGGCCCGGCGACATGAGGGCGACGCGCGCCAGCGCCGGAACGTCGAGCGGCTTCACGTAGTCGCGGTCCATCAGGTCACGGGCCCGGCGCAGCCGGACGAGGTCCTCCAACGTCATCTAGCGGTCCTTCGGATCCCTCGGGACCCGGCCGCCGCCGGCGCCGGCCTCGGTCGCCGGGCCGCGCGGCGCGGCGATCCCGAGCACGCGCATCGCCTTGAGCCCGAGGCCGAGCTTCTCGCGGCCGTCGGTGGAGGAGACGTCGAGGCCCGTGAGGTCGCGGACACGCTCGAGCCGGTAGCGGATCGTGTGGCGGTGGGTGTAGAGACGCTGCGCCGTGCCGGCCACGTTGGCGTCGGCGTCGAGGAACGTCTCGAGCGTCTGCACGAGGTCGGTCTCGTACTGCTCGTCGTAGGTCACGAGCGGCTGCACGGTCTCGGCGAAGAAGCGCTGCAGCTCGGCGGGGTCCTCGCTCATCGCCGGCAGCAGGAGCCGGTAGGCGCCGGTCTCCTCGAAGGCCAGCACCCCCTCCTCCGGCCCGCCCTCGGCGACGTTGGCGGCGAGCAGTGCCTCGTTGCCGGCGCGATAGAGGTCGGCGGGATCGGTGGCGAGCCGGGAGTGGCCGACGGCGAACAGGAACCCGTGCAGGCTCGAGCGCAGCTCACGCGCCACGGCGGCGGCCACGCGCCGCACCTCGCCGTCCTCGGTCGCGCCCAGCATCACGACGACGTGACCGGCGCTGTCGGCGGGCGTGTCGATGACCGCGGCCAGCGAGCCCGGGGCGCTGGCACGCGCGGCCCGCTCGGCGGCGGCCAGCACGCGGCTCCGCCAGTCGTCCTCGGCGGGTGCGTAGTGGCGCGCGCGCACGACGACGACCGCCGCTCCGGCCGAGATGTCCACCCCGAGGTCGCCGGCGCCGGCCACGATGCCGTCGCGGTCGGTCATCTCGCGCCGCAGCACCGCGCCGAGGTACTCGGCCTGTGCCGCCTCGGACGCGCGCTCGGGCGCCCGCACGCGCTCCACCTCGGAGGCGATCAGCGTCGTCACCACCCGCACGAGCGCCGGCGGCGGTTCGCCGGTGCGGCTGCGCAGCCGCAGGCTGCCGACCACCGCGTCGCCCACCCGCAGCTCGTGCGTGACGACGCCCTGGGCGTCCGCCGTGAGCGCGCGTTCGTCGGCGGTCGAGCGCGCGGCCACGGCCAGCACGGCGCTCGTGCGATCGATCAGCACGAGCGAGGCGCCGAGCGCCCGCGACGCGGCCCGGACCACCTCCGGGAGCCCGACGCCCGACTCGACCGCGTCGGTGATCTCGGCGAGCGCGTCGAGCCCGGCGGCGGCCGGCTCGGGCCGGATGGGGATCGGCTCGCCCATCACAGCCGGTCGTAGTACCAGAGCACGACGCCACCGGCCAGCGCCCCGGCGAGAACGAAGGCGGCGAGCACGTAGAGGCTCATGACGAGGGCCAGCACGCGCTCGCGCAGGCGCCAGTACGACCGCCACGCCGGAACGGCGATCAGGGCGATCCAGAGGGTGAGCGAGATGAGCGCCGTCACCCCGATGACGATGAGCGAGACCCGGTCGTCGATCATGCGGCTCCGCGTGCATTGTGGCGTACGTGGCCGCCGACGAGGGCAAGAATGCCGACAAACGACCAGATCGCCCCCGCCAGCGCGGCGCCGCCGATGGTGTCCGTGAGGAAGTGCACGCGCAGGTAGATGCGGGTCACGGCGACCACGACCACGATCACGATCGCCACCGTCACGGCCGCGAAACGGACTGCCCAGCCGGTTCCCGCGCGAACGAGCAACACCGCGCACGCGACCCACGCCACGGCGTACGCCGTGTGGCCGGACGGGTACGCCGCCAGGTCGGCTTCGGTGAGCGGGTCGAACGGCCGGGCGCGGCCGTAAGCCGCCTTCGTGACGTGGACGAGCACGTACGTGAGCACGAGGCCGGCCACGAGCGCCACGGCGTGCCGCCACCGCCGGCGGGCGGCAGACCAGAGCGCCGTCAGGAGGACCGCGCCGCCGACGACCGGGAGCGCGCCGAGCCGCGTCACCATCCGCGCCAGGTCGCCGAGCCAGTCCGCGCGCAGCTCCTCCGCAACGTCGGCCGCGGCGCGGTCGATTCGGGGCACCCCAGCGTCGGCGGCGATGTCGCCGCAGACGAAGAACGTGAAGCCTCCCACCGCCAGCAGGGCGAGGAGCGTCGTCAGCTCGAGGCCGAGGTTGCCGGGTGTGAGCCGGTTCTTGCCGAAGCGGGCGGTGAGGTCGGCCACCATCGCCGCCGGACGGCCGGCGACTCTCCACGCCGGGCCGGCGAGCCTCACGACCGGCCGCCAGCCGGGCTGGTCTTGGCGCTCCTCGAGCCAGCGACGCACCTGCTCGCGCCGCTCGGGATCGCGGTTCAGCTGGATGAGGAACACGATCGCCACGACGACTGCGACGACGGTGCCGAACGCGAACAGGCCGCGCGAGACGTAGCTCGTCAGCCGGTCGAACGACTGCCAGAAGACGTAGCCGAGCGTGCAGAACGTGGCCGCCCACGCACCCGCGCCGAGCACGTCGTACGGCAGGAACCTTCGCAGCGGCATGTTCGAGGTGCCGGCTATGAACGGCGCCAGCGCGCGCACGAAGCCGATGAAGCGGCCAACGAGGATCGTCAAGCCGCCGCGCTTCTCGAAGAACTCCTCGACCTTGCGCAGCCGGTCCTCGGTGATCTTCAGCCGGTCGCCGTGGCGCAGTAACCACGCCCGGCCGAGCTTGCGGCCCGCCGTGTACGAGGCAAGGTCGCCCGCCACCGCGCAGGCCCAGACGATGCCGATCAGCACCAGCAGCGAGATCTCGCCCTGACCGGCCACCACGCCGCCGACGATCACGGTCGTCTCGCCCGGGGCAACGAGCCCGACGAACGCGCCGGTCTCGAGGAACGCGAGGATGCCGACCACCAGGTAGGTCCAGGGCCCGAGCGCCCGCCCGACGTCGAGGAACAGCTCCTCGAGGTTGGGCAGCTCGACGAGGCCGACGCCCACCGCCGCGGCGCCGGCGACAACCAGCCAGCCGCCGGCCTGCGTCCAGCGGCCCAGCCGTTGGCGCCGGGCGAGCAGGAACGCGGCGACGGCCAGCGCGCCCAGTAGCCAGCCCCACTTCATGCCGACCGGACTTCCCCGAATGCGCGGCCCGCAGGCTCGACCGCAACGGCGTGCGGGAGCCCGCTCGCCACGCGCCCGGCGGCGGCGAGGCTCGGGAAGAGCCCGAAGACGGTGGGGCCGGAGCCGGAGACCATCGCGGCGGTGGCGCCCGCCGCACGCAGGTCGGCCAGCGGAGCCTCGACGGCCGGGCGCAGCTCGCGCGCGGCGGGCTCGAGGTCGTTGACCGGCGGCGGCTCGCCGGCGCGCGCCGCGGCAGCGCGGTCCTCGAGCTCCCGCGGGGGGCGCGCGCCGCCGAGGCGGTCGAAGGAGCGGTAGACCTCGGGCGTCGAGAGGCCCACGTCGCTGGGGACGATCACGAGGCCGAACGGCGCGGGCTCGAGGAGGCGCTCGACGTGCTCGCCGGCGCCGGTCATCAGCACGCGGCCGCCCGCGAGCAGCGCCGGGACGTCGGCCCCGAGCTCCACCGCGAGCTCGTGCAGCAGCTCCGCAGGCACGCGGAGAGCAGCGGTGCGGTGCGGCGCGGTGCGTTCGGCGCTCCGTGGCGCGGTGGCGGCGTGAGCGGCGAGCCGCAACGTGGCCGCCGCATCCGCCGACCCGCCGCCCATGCCCGCGGCGACCGGGATGCGCTTGACGATCGTGAGGCGCTGCGGCGGCGCCTCCCAGCCGGTGGCCTCGCGGAAGATCTCCAGCGCGCGGCCGGCGAGGTTGGGCCCGTCGATCCCGGGGCAATGGACCTCGTCCGCCTCGGCTCCGTCGGCCGGCCCGAGCGTGAGCTCGTCGGCCAGCGTGACGGGCTGGACGACCGACACGAGCGGGTGCAGGCCGTCCTCGCGCGGCGCGCCGACGAACAGCGACAGGTTGACCTTCCCCGGCGCCCTCGCGGTCAGCATCAGCGACCTCCGCGCCGCTGGGCGCCGCGCGACGGCGCGCCGCCGCCCGCGCCGCGCGCGGGTTCGTCGCTCGCGCCTCCCAGGCGGGCATGCAGCTCGCGCCACTCGTCGGGATCGAGGGATTCGGCGCGGGCGTCGGGTGGCCGGCCCATCGCCTCGAGCGCCGCCCGGACGCGGTCGCGGGCGTCAGGGTCGGCTCCTGGCGCGAGCGAGACCGAGCGGGCGAGCGCCTTGCGACGGTGGGCGAACCCCTGGTGGACGAGCTCGCGCAGGCCGGGCTCGGGCGCCGGGCCGCGGCGGGTGAGGCCGACGAGCACTGAGTCGACGTTCGGGACCGGGTGGAAGACCGTACGCGACACCGGCCGCAGCACGCGCACGTCGCAGGCGAGCTGGGCGAGCACCGACGGGACACCGTACGCGGACGAGCCGGCCCTCGCCGCGAAGCGTTCGCCGACCTCACGCTGCACCATCGCCACCCAGGTCGTTGCTCCAGGCAGCTGCTCGATCGTGCGCAGGATGACCCCCGCGGCGACGCCGTACGGCAGGTTGGCGACGACCTTGTTCGGCGAGGGGTCGAGCGCCGCGAGGTCGAGCTTCACCGCGTCGGCCAGGTGCAGGGTGGCGTTGGGATGGGGGTCAAGCGCGTCGCGCAGCGGCAGCTCCAGCCGGCGGTCGAGCTCGACGACGTGGACATGGCCCGCGTGGTCGGCGAGATATTCGGACAGCACCCCGAGGCCGCCGCCGACCTCGAGCACGACGTCGGCGGGCTCGAGCGCGGCGGCGCGGCCGATCACGTCGAGCAGGTTCGAGTCGATCAGGAAGTTCTGCCCGAGCTCGCGGTTGGGGCGGATGCCGAACTGACGCAGGCGGCGCAGGCTCGGCTGGACGGGGAGGTCGCTCACCAGCCCAGCAGCCGGGCCGCGTTGGCCTCCACGGCGGCCTCGAGCTCCTCGTACGCGATCCCGCGCCGCTCCGCGACGAAGCGCGCGGTGTGCACCACGTAGGCCGGCTGGTTGCGGTGCTTGCGCTCGGCCTGTGGGGTGAGGTAGGGGGCGTCCGTCTCCACCAGCAGGCGGTCGAGCGGCACGCGCTCCGCGGCGTCCGCGAGGTCGGCCGCCTTCGGGTACGTGACGTTGCCGGCGAACGAGATCCACCAGCCGTGGTCGAGGCACTCCTCGAGGCGGTCGGGCATCGAGAAGCAGTGCAGGATCACCTCGAGCCCCTGTGCGCGGGTGGCGAGCGTGGCGATCGTGTCGTCCTCGGCGGCGCGGGTGTGGATCACGAGCGGCTTGCCGAGCTCCTGCGCGAGCTCGATCTGGGCGGCGAAGGCGCGCTCCTGGTCGGCGCGCGGCGCGTAGTCGCGGTAGTCGTCGAGCCCGGTCTCGCCGATCGCGAGGCAGCGCGCATGCCGCGCCTGCTCGCGCAGCTCGGCGGTGATCGCGTCGTCGTAGCCGGTCGCGTTGTTCGGGTGGTGGCCGATCGCCGCGTAGACCTCGTCGTGGGCCTCGGCGGCGGCCAGCGCGGCGCGGCGCGAGCGCTCGTCGATCCCGATCGTGAGGATGCGGTTCACTCCCGCCTCGCGCGCGGCCGCCACCAGCTCGGCCTCGGGCGCAGGCCCCCGGTCGAGGTGGGTGTGGCTGTCGATCACGACTTGGGGAAGAGCTGCGGCAGCTTCTGCACCCGTGCGCCGCCCGGACGCGTGCCGTAGGCGGCGCCCTCGAGGTCGAGCTCGGGAGCGCCCAAGGCGCTCAGCAGCCGCTCGGCGGTCTCGGGGATGTAGGGCGCGAGCATGACCGTGACCACGCGCAGCCCCTCGGCAAGCGACCGGAGCGTCTGGTCGAGCTCGGCGGCGTTTTCCTCCTGTTTGGCGAGCTGCCACGGCGCGCGCTCCTCGACGTAGCGGTTGAGCCGCCGCACCCGCTGCCAGATCCGTTCGAGCGCCTGGGTGATCTCCGCCCGGTCGAGCAGCTCGGTGACCTCCTCGCGCAGGCCGGCGAACTCGGCGGCCAGGGCCGGGTCGGGCTCGACGTCGGGAACCGTGCCGTCGCGGTAGCGATCGATCATCGCCAGCGTGCGGCTTGCGAGGTTGCCGAACTCGTTCGCCAGCTCGGTCTCGTAGCGCTCGCCGAACGTGATCGTCGACACGCTTCCGTCCTGCCCGAACGAGACCTCGCGGAAGCAGTAGTAGCGGAGCGCGTCGGTCCCGAACGTGTCCATCACCTCGAACGGGTCGAGCACGTTGCCGAGCGACTTGGACATCTTGTGCTCGGCCCCGCTCGCGTCCTTCATCAGCAGGTACCCGTGGATGAACAGGTGCTGGGGCAGCTCGATGCCGGCGGCGAGCAGCATCGCCGGCCAGATGACGGCGTGGAACTTCAGGATGTCCTTCGCGAGCATGTGGTAGCTCGTGGGCCAGAACCGCGGCGTGAGGTCGTCGCCGTCGCGGGCGAAGGCGAGCGCGGTGTAGTAGTTCAGGAGCGCGTCGAACCAGACGTAGAAGACGTGGTCGTCGTCCCACGGGACCTGGACGCCCCAGGTCAGGTTCGCCTTGGAGCGGCTGAGCGAGATGTCCTGCAGCCCGCCGGTGATGAACGAGCGCGCCTCGTTGTAGCGGTGGCGCGGCCGCACGAACTCCGGCTGCTCGGCGTACAGGCGCTCGAGCGGCTCCTGGAAGGTGGAAAGGCGGAAGAACCAGTTCTCCTCGCGCTCACGATCGAGCGGGATCTTGTGGATCGGGCACGTCTGGTCGGGCCCGATCTCGGCCTCGGTCTTGAAGTCCGCGCAGCGCGGGCAGTACCAGCCCTCGTACAGGCCCTTGTACACGTGCCCGTTGTCGTGGATGCGCTGCATCACCTCCTGTACGCGCTTGCCGTGACGCGGGTCGGAGGTGCGGATGAAGAAGTCGTTGGAGGCGTTGATGCGCGGCATCAGCTCCTGGAAGCGGAGGGCGTTGCGGTCGGCCAGCTCCTTCGGCGACACGCCCTCGCGCTCGGCCGCCTGCGCGACCGGCTCGCCGTGCTCGTCGGTGCCCGTCAGGAAGAACACGTCCTCGCCGCGCTGGCGCATGTGCCGGGCCAGGATGTCCGCCCCGATGGTCGTGTACGCGTGGCCCAGGTGAGGGGCGGCGTTCACGTAGTAGATCGGGGTGGTGACGTAGAACGCCATCGGGGGCGTCGAAGGCTAGCGGCGGCGGGGTGCCGCCACCGGAGACCGGCACCGGCGAGCACGAGCGCCAGCCCCGCCCACGCCGGCCACGGCGCGAGCGTCTGAACCTGGGGGACCCGTGGCGGCCGCTCGCTTCGCGGCTGGGGTCGGCGGCGATCGATGATCGGCCACCGCGGGCGGGGGCGGGCGGCCCGTCTCGGCGCGACCGCCGGCGGTGGGAGGGCTCGCCGGTTCGCGAGGAAGCGCAACGGGTCGACGTAGCCGAAGCGGCGTCCCTCGCGGCGGACACCGAGATGGAGGCCGGCATGATCGGCCGAGCGGCCGACGGTGCCGAGGACGGCGCCGCTTCGGATCTCCGCGCCGGCGCGCACGGCGATCGTCGCCATCGGCATGTGCGTCACGCGCCAGCCGTCGCAGCGCACGGTGACGAGGCGGCCGCTCGATCCGACCTGGCCGGCCACGACCACCCGGCCTCCGCACGCCGCCTTCACCGTCGCGCCGGGCGAAGCCGCGAGGTCCACACCACGATGCTGGCCGCCCGCGAACGGGTTGCCACCGACGTCGAAGTCAGCCGCGACCCCGCCGCCGACCGGGTTGGCGAGCACGAGCGCGAGAGCGGCGGCGGTGACCATGCTGCGCACGGTAAGGGCGGCACGGGTGGTCGACCGCGGATGCGCTTGGATTGGCACACAATCGGCACGGATTCGTGACGATGCGCGGCAAGTCAACGTCAACTGCGGCTGGGTAAGGAAGGTGAGGAGCCGGCCGCAGCGAGGGATGTTCGCGTGCAGAAAGTGGACAACGTCGACCGCTTTGCGAGCGCGTGTCCCTTTTCAGGCTCCTGGCGGTGTAAAACCGGCCAAGCTCGCGCCGGGACGTCGCGTTTGTCCCCTTGGTGTACGCCTCACAGCCGACCACTCTCCCTACCCAGCGCAGTTGACGTTGACGTTGACGCGCGGAGACACCCAGCGCAGTTGACGTTGACGTTGACACGCGGAGACGCCCTATCCGGCAGCGGTTGACGTTCCGGCCGCGCCCGGGACCACCGCGCGGTAGAGCTCGTTGGCGGACGCGCCCGTGAGGTCGGCGACGACGGAGGCGGCCGGGCGGGCGCGGGCGCCGGCGTCGACGAGCCGGCGGACGGCGTCGACCGCCGCCGCGTCGAGCCCCCTGCGCTCCGGGGCGCCCCCACCACGAGCACGATCTCTCCCCGCGGCGGTGCGTCCGCGTAGCGCGCCGCGAGCTCGGAGGCCGTGCCTCGCAGGACCTCCTCGTGCACCTTCGTGAGCTCGCGGCACACCGCGACCGGGCGCTCCGGGTCGAGCTCCGCCAGGACGGCGAGCGTGGCTCCGACCCGGCGCGGGGACTCGAACGCCACGAGCGTCTCCGGTGAGCCGAGCACCTCCACCAGCGCCGCCCGCTTGCGCGGGAGGAACCCCGCGAAGCGCCACGCGTCGGCCGGCAGCGCCGAGGCGACCAGCGCGGCCAGCGCGGCCGACGGGCCTGGCAGGACCTCGACCTCGAGGCCCGCCCCCACGCAGGACTGGACGAGCACGTACCCCGGGTCGCTGACGAGCGGCATCCCCGCGTCGGAGACGAGCGCGACGACCGCACCGCCGGACATCCGCTCGACGAGCTCCGCCGCCCGCTCGCGCTCGTTGTGCTCGTGGTAGCTCACCAGCGTCGCCTGGACCCCGTAGCGCTCGAGCAGCACGCGCGTGCGCCGCGTGTCCTCGCAGGCCACGACGTCCGCGTCGCGCAGCGCCGACAACACGCGCAGCGTCACGTCCTCGAGGTTGCCGATCGGCGTCGGGCAGACGACGAGCCGCCCGCTCATGCGACGACCTCGAACGGGACCGGCCGACCGGCGCTGACGAGAAGCACGTGGCTCATGCGACCGCCTCCGGGTAGCCCGCGCGGGCCACGCCTCCGCCCTCGCGGGCCGCCAGCGCGGCTCCGATCATCCCCGCCTCCGCGCCGTAGGCCGCCTGGACGATCCGGACGACGTCGTTCCCCGGGGCGAGGGCTCGTTCGCGGACGATCTCGCGGGCCGGCTCGAGCAGGAGCTCGCCCGCGTCGCTGACCCCGCCGCCGATGACCACCACCTCGGGATTGAAGATGTTGACGAGCGAGACGAGCCCGATCCCCAGCCGCCGGCCGATCAGGGCGATCGCGTCGCAGGCGACCGGATCGCCCTCGCGCGCAAGCTCGGTGATCATGGGCCCGGTCAGCTCGCGGCCCTCCTCGAGCGCACGGCCGAGCGCCGTGTCCGGCCGCCGGGCCACCGCCACCGACACCAGCCGCACCAGCGCGGTGCCGGAGACGACCGTCTCCAGGCACCCGTAGTTCGGGCAGTTGGACTGGCACGGCGGGCCGTCCATCTCGACGACCATGTGTCCCATCTCGGCCCCGCCACCGACCCACCCGCGGTAGACCTCTCCGCCGAGCACCAGCCCGCCGCCGATGCCGGTGCCCAAAGTGAGCAGCACCACTTCGGAGCAGCCCGCGGCCGCACCCATGCGGGTCTCACAGAGCACCGCGCAGTTGGCGTCGTTGTCGACCACCACGGGCAGCCCGAGCCGCTCGGACATGACCTCGTGGAACGCGATGTCGTAGAGCGGTGCGTTCGCCGCCTGGACCGCCATCCCGGTGCGCGAGTCGAACGTGCACGGGATGCCGAACCCGACCGCCTCGATGCCTTCGCCCACGGCGGTCCTCACCTCCTCGACCGCGTCGGCGACCATCTGCACGAGACCGTCCTGGTCCAAGCCATAGATCAGGCGGTTGGTACGGTGATGGACCCCGAGGTCGGCGTCGACCGCGCCGGCCAGGAGTTTGGTGCCGCCGAGGTCGACGCCTATGACGCCTCGCTCGACCACGCGGCGCACGATACCGCTCCCATGGCCGACGACGACAAGCCCCAGTACACGGTCTACAAGTCCCGCCCGCGCCTTCCGTGGCAGCGGGAGGATGACGGCGTCGGCGGCCTCGGCGGCGACGAGCCTGGCCGCGACAAGCGCCGCTGGCCGTTCCGCAGGCGGGAGAAGGAGCCCGGCCGCCGCCGGCGCCGGATCACCCCCGGGCGCATCGTCGCGTACCTCGCGCTCGCGGTCGCCGGCTGGCTGCTGATCTCGCTGCTCATCTTCCTTGTCAGCGCGCAGGTCCAGTCTTCGAAGATCTCCGACGCGGCCGACGCGAAGCTGAGCGGCGGCGGCTACCCGCTCACTTCCCCCAACACGATCCTCGTGTTGGGCTCCGACGCGCGCACGAAGGACCGCGCGGAGCCGGGAGCGCAGACGATCGGCGCGCCGTCACGCGCCGACTCGATCCTGCTGCTCAGGGTCGGCGGCGGCGCCAACGCCCAGCTGTCGATCCTGCGCGACACGGTCGTCGACATCCCGGGCTTCGGACAGAACAAGATCAACGCCGCCTACGCGCTCGGCGGCCCGTCGCTGGCGATCGAGACCGTCGAGTCGTACCTCGACGTCGAGATCAACCACCTCGTCGAGGTCAACTTCGAGAACTTCCCGTCGCTGATCGACTCGCTCGGCGGCGTGAACGTCAAGACGGGCTGCGTGATCTCCAAGATCAACGGCGGCAAGCGCAACGGCGGCACCACGCTCCGCCTGCGCCGCGGCGAGCACGAGCTGAGCGGCGACGAGGCGCTCGCCCTCGCGCGCACGCGCAAGAACGAGTGCCGCCCGTCCGAGGACGATCAGACGCGCGTGCGCCGCCAGCAGCAGATCCTCAGCGCGATCAAGGACAAGGTCACGAGCTTCGAGACCTTCATCCGCCTGCCCTGGGTCTCGTGGGCTGCGCCGCAGGCCGTGCGCAGCGACATGTCAGGGCCGACGCTGCTCGGCCTCGTGGGCGCAGAGCTTGGCGGCGGCGACGCCAAGCGCTACGTGCTGCGCCCCAGCGGAAGCACGACGCTGCCCGACGGCGGCGCCGGCCTCACGGTCGACGATGCCGCCAGGCAGCGTGCTGTGGAGCGCTTCCTGCGCGGCTAGTCGCGCCCTCCGTGGTCGCGGTCCTTGTCGTCGTCGTCGAGCTGCGCCCGGATCTCGCCACCCGGCCACTTGGTGGTGTGGACGTTGGCGTAGGTCACGCCGGCATCGATGGCGTCCACGAACTCGTCGAACGCCCCGGGCTCGATGCCCTGGAAGGTCGCATCCGCCATCGCGGGACCGAGCACGTCCTCGGGCCCGATCTCACCGGAGATCGTCGCCGGCGACGGCGGGCACGCCTGCGTGCCGCGGCGGGCCGTTCGCCGAGGTTGCTGCACAGGAACGCGACGATGTCGCCGTTCACGCCTTCCTGCGCGAAGTGGATGTGCGCCTGCGTCACCGCCGCCCTCGAGGTCGCGGTACGACAACCGGTAGCGGATCGTGTCGCCGAACCGCGCGATCCGCGCCTGGAACTTGCCGTTCCCGTCGGTGGAGAGCGCCGGGACCTCCTCGTAGCCGGTCAGCTTCTCGCTGATCTTGTGCCCACCGCCACCCGCGATCGCCGCCCCGACCACGCCGAGCACCGCCAGGAGCGCGACGGCCCCTGCCAGCTGAATCCTTCTCCTCACCCGTGTACCTCCTCTCGAAGAGTGGTCGTCGGGGTCTACGCGCGGCGCGCGCGCGAGGTTCAGAGCCCGGCGAGCGCCGCGATCGTCTCGCGATGGGAGGCGCCAGAGCCGTACGCGTGCGCGTTGGCCTCGCCGCGCTTGAGGAAGAAGTGCAGGTCGTGCTCCCACGTGAAGCCGATCCCGCCGTGGACCTGCACCGCGGCCCGCGGCACGCGCCGCCCGGCGTCACCCGCGTAGGCCTTCGCGCAGGCGGTGGCCAGCGCCGCGGTCTCCGGCTCGTAGTCGAGCGCCCAGGCCGCCCAGTAGACGGCCGAGCGCGCGCCCTCGACCTCGAGCAGCATCTGCGCGCACATGTGGGAGACGGCCTGGTAGGTCCCGATCGCGCGCCCGAACTGCTTGCGCTCCTTGGCGTACTCGACCGCCATCGTCATCGCCCGCTCGGCGACGCCGACCGACTCGGCCGCGTTCATGACGGTCGCCTGCAGTCGCGCGCGCTCCACGTCGCCGCCCGCCGGCGAGCGTGAGCCGCCGGTGACGCGGAACATCCTGCGGGTCGGGTCGAGCGGCCCGCACGGGCTCGACCTCGGCGCCCTCCACGACGGCGCCGTCCCAGTCGACGAGCACGTCGGCCGTGCCCGCGTCGGCGGCCAGCCCGTCGATCACGACCGCGCCCCGCTCCGCCCCCGAGAGGCCGGCGCCGAGCAGCCCGGCCACCCACGTCGACTGCAGCGGCGTGGGCGCGAGCGCGTAGCCGAGCTCCTCGGCCACGACGATCATCTCGACGGTGCCCAGCTCGGCGATCTCGGGCCAGCCGAGCGAGACCATCTCGTCCCACTGCGCGTCGGTGAACCCGCGCTCGTCCTCGAGCGCCAGCCGCCGCACCTCGGCGAGCGGGTAGCGCGCCGCGAGCAGCTCGCGCGCCGTCGACTTGATCGTCCGCTGGTCGTCGCTCAGATCGAAGTTCATGCCCGCGGCAACCCGAGCACGCGCTCGGCGACGATGTTCTTGAGGATCTCGGTCGTCCCGCCCTCGATCGAGTTCGCGCGCGAGCGCAGGAAGCGGTGCGGCCAGCGCCCGTCGGCGAGCTGGGAGCCGGCGACGTCCATCGCCAGCTCGGTCAGCGACTGGTTGACCTCCGCCCAGTGCCACTTGCCGAGCGACCCCTCCGGCCCGGGCGCGCCGCGCTTCATGATCGCCGTCAGGCCGCGGTAGGCGTTCAGGCGCAGCACCTGGGCCTCGGCGTACAGCTGCCCGAAGCGCTGGCGCACGAGCGGGTCGTCGCCACGGCCCGCCGCCCGGATGTCCGCCTGCAGCTCGCGCAGCGCGATCTGGACCTGCACCTGGAGCGCGAACGCCAGCCCCGCGCGCTCGTGCATCAACGTCGTGATCGCCACCGGCCAGCCGTTGCCCTCGCCGCCGACGATGTTCTCGTGCGGGATCCGCGCGCCCTCGATGAACAGCTCGTTGAACTCCGCCTCGCCGGTGATCTGCACGAGCGGCCGCACCTCGACGCCGTCCTGGTCCATGTCCATCAGGAAGTAGGTGAGCCCGCGGTGGCGCGGCGCGTCGGCGTCGGTGCGGGCGACGAGCATGCACCACTTGGCCTCGTGCGCGTACGTCGTCCAGACCTTCTGGCCGGTGACCACCCACTCGTCGCCCTCGCGCACCGCGCGCGTCTTCAGCGACGCCAGGTCGGAGCCCGACTCGGGCTCGGAGAAGCCCTGGCACCAGATCTCGTCGGCGGAGAGGATCGGCGGCAGGAAGCGACGGCGCTGCTCCTCGCTGCCGTGGGCGATCACGGTCGGCCCGCCCATCGCCAGGCCGAGGATGTTGGCCATCTGCGGCGCCCCGGCGCGCGCGACCTCCTCGAACAGGATCGCCTGCTCGACCAGCGTCCCGCCGGCGCCGCCGTACTCGGTCGGCCACGTCAGCCCCGCCCAGCCGCGCTCGTTGACCGCCCGCTGCCACGCGCGGCGGAACTCGAACTGCTCGGGATCGTTGGCGGGCTCGGGACCCGGGTGGTTGTCCGCTATCCAGTCGCGGACCGCGTCACGGAACTCGCGCTCCGGCGGCGACAGGCTCAGGTCCATGGTCCGGGCACGCTACCGGCTCGACAGGCTGGGTACGCCGCCTGGAGGCGAGCGCGACGCCGCCGAGGATGAGCACGAGCCCGCCGATCGCCGCCAGCGTGATCGCCTCGTCGAGGAACACCGCGCCGTAGAACAGCGCCACGCCCGGCGCGAGGTAGGAGACGAGCGAGGCCCGCCCCGCGCCGACCTCGGCGATCAGCTTGTAGAAGATCACGAACGCCAGCGCGGTGCCGATCGCGCCGAGCGCGAGCACCGCGACGATCGCCCGCATCCCGGGCATCTCGCTCGGCGCCGTGGCGACGGCGATCGGCAGCGTCGTCAGCGACGCGACGGAGAGCGACACGAACGACGTCTGCATCGAGGTCAGCCGCCCGTAGCGGCCCTTGACGACGAAGCTGCCGAGCGCGTAGAAGGCCGCCGCGCCGACCATCGCCAGCGCGCCGAGGAACTGCCACAGCGTCGAGATCGACTCGACGCCGACGACGATCGCGACGCCGCCGAGCCCGGCGAACAGCCCGACCGCCTGCCGGCGGTCGATCCGCTCCGAGGGGTCGATGAACGGCGCGAACAGCGCGACGAACAGCGCCGCCGGGCGAGATCAGCACCGCGGTCAGGCCCGACGGCACCTCGAGCTCGCCGAACGTGATCAGCAGGAACGGCGCGGTCACGGAGATGGTGCCGAGCAGCGCCGCCCAGCCGGGCCGCCGCCGCATGTCGGCGAGCACGCCGCGCGTGGCGCCGCCCAGCGCGACGAACAGCACCACGGCCGCGATCGCCGTCCGCGCCCACACGATCATCGGCGCGCTGAGGTCCTCGAGCGCGTACTTGATCAGCAGGTAGGAGCCGCCCCAGATGGCCGCGAGCGATCCGAGCAGCGCGACATGACGGGGCGACATGCCTCCCAGTGTCGCAGCGCAGCATCCCAAGCGGAAATGACGATTCCGCCGGGACCACATAAGTACGGCTTATACCGTCAGTCGGACGACGACGAGGCCGCCGGCTTGGAATCCGGCTTGGACTCCTTCTTCTCGGCCGTCTTCGCGTCGTGCTTGTCGGCGCCCGACGACGCGGCCTTCTCGTTCTCGCGCTTGCGCTTGGCGGTGCCGTAGTCGGTGTTGTAGAAGCCCGACCCCTTGAAGTGCACGGCGATCGGGTGGAACACGCGCTGGACGGAAGCGCCGCAGACCTCGCACTCGGTCACCGGATCGTCCGTGATCTTCTGCATCACCTCGAGCAGGTGGCCGTTCTCGCAGCGGTACTCGTAGATCGGCATCCGAGCGGGCGAGTATAGGTGCCTAGACTGCGCCGCTCATGTCTGCGCCCACCATGGACGTCGTCGTCGCGCTCGCCAAGCGCCGCGGCCTGATCTTCCCGGCCTCGGAGATCTACGGCGGCATCGCGAACACGTACGACTACGGCCACTACGGCGTCCTGCTGAAGAAGAACGTGATCGACGCGTGGTGGCGGGCGATGATCCAGGAGCGCGACGACGTGGTCGCGCTCGACTCGGCGATCATCCAGCACCCGCGCACGTGGGAGGCGTCGGGCCACCTGGCCGGCTTCACCGACCCGCTGGTCGACTGCAAGACGTGCGGCCAGCGCTTCCGGGCCGACCACCTCGACGAGCTCGCCTGCGGCCGCAAGCCGTCCAAGCACCCCGGCGAGGCGGAGGAGTGCGACCTCACCGAGGCGCGCGAGTTCAACCTCATGTTCGAGACCCGGATCGGGCCGGTGTCCGAGTCCGGCTCGACCGTCTACCTGCGTCCCGAGACCGCGCAGGGCATCTTCCTCGACTTCAAGACCACGCTCCAGTACGCGCGCCGCAAGCCGCCGTTCGGCATCGCCCAGGTCGGCAAGTCGTTCCGCAACGAGATCACGCCCGGCAACTTCATCTTCCGCACGCTCGAGTTCGAGCAGATGGAGATGGAGTTCTTCGTCCCGCCGGCCGAGGCCGAGCAGTGGTACGAGCACTGGATGCAGGCGCGAATGGACTGGTACGTCTCGCTCGGCATCGACCGCGAGCGGCTGCGGCTGCGTGCGCACGACGCCGACGAGCTCTCGCACTACTCGTCGGCGACCTCCGACATCGAGTACCTGTACCCGATCGGCTGGTCCGAGCTCGAGGGCATCGCCAACCGCGGCGACTTCGACCTCACCCAGCACGCCAAGCACTCGGGCGAGAAGCTCGAGTACTTCGACCAGGGCACGGGCGAGCGCTACGTGCCGCACGTGATCGAGCCGGCCGCCGGCGTCGGCCGCACCGTGCTCGCGCTCCTGTGCGACGCCTACGACGAGGACGAGATCGGCGGCGAGAAGCGGACCGTGCTGCGCCTGCACCCGTCGGTCGCGCCGGTGAAGGTGGCCGTGCTCCCGCTCCTGCGCAAGGACGGCCACCCGGAGAAGGCGCGCGAGATCCACCAGGAGCTGCGCCGCCATGTGTCCTCCGAGTACGACGAGGGCGGCCACATCGGCAAGCGCTACCGGCGCCAGGACGAGATCGGCACGCCGCTGGCGGTGACCGTCGACCACCAGACGCTCGAGGACGACACCGTCACGCTGCGCGACCGCGACACGCTCGCGCAGGAGCGCGTCCCGGTCAGCGAGCTGGTCGCTCGTGTGACAGACGTCACACGCTGAACGCGAGCGTTCAGTAGCGTCGTCGCAGGTGGGCTGCAGCCCGCCACCGGTCGCCGCGGACCAGGTCACCTACGAGGACCTGTACCGGCGCTGGGAGCGCAGCAACTGGCGCGCCACCGAGATCGACTTCTCGGTCGACCGCGACCACTGGCGCGAGCGCTTCAGCGACCTCGAGCGCCGCGCCGCGCTGTGGAACTACTCGATGTTCTTCCACGGCGAGGACGCGGTCACCGACGACCTCACGCCGCTGATCGACGCCGCGCCGCGCGAGGAGCAGAAGTACTTCCTCGCCACCCAGCAGGTCGACGAGGCGCGCCACGCGGTGTTCTTCAACCGCTTCATGCACGAGGTCGTCGAGCGCGGCGACGGAACCATCGCAAACCCAAGGATGAAGTAGGCCGCGCTGAAAACGGCGATCGCGGCAAGTTCGCGCGGAGTTCTGCGGGGCTCGCTGCTCACCGTTCAGTCAGCGCAGACCAGACGCGGGTTGAGGTGAACGTTGTAGTGGCAGCCCTTCTTATGCGCGGCCACGGGGACGAACACCAGAGTTGCGAGCACCGCGATGGCGAGAAGGATTCGCATGCGCTGCCAGGGTGCCAACGCGCCGCGGTACCTGCCTCACACAATCGGGTGGTTTCAAGCCGCCGTGGCCAGGATGTGCCCCACGTTCTCCTCCGAGAAGAACTCCGCGGGCGACGTCATCCCGGCGATCACCCGTGCGAAGTCGTCCATCGCCGTCTGGTTCCCGTGCACGGCTGCCAGGACTTGCTGCAGCTCGGCCGACGCGGGCTCGAGTGAGGCGAACTCCGCCGTGAGCTCGTACATCGCGAGCACGTGCGCGTCGCGCGTCGACTGGTACTCGGCCAGCGCGTCCTCGAAACTGCGTGTCTCGGAGAACGCCTGATCCAGCGCGGCCGCGCAGAGCTCGGCGTCGCGGAAGGCGTCGCTGATGCCCTGCGCGGTGATGAAGTCCGTGTTGTAGCCCGCATCGCCGACGAGCGCCCAGCCGGGGCCGTACGGCTTGCGGAAATACCCGCGGACTGCCGCGCCGACGTAGCGCTCCTCCCGGGTTGCGGCGCGTAGACGCTCTGCGAAGGCGGGCGCGAGGTCGATGGTTGCCTGGAAGTTGCCTTCGACGTCGTTCCGGTTTGCCTCGAACTCGCGGTACGGCCAGCCTGCGATGACGAGCGTCAGATCGTCGTTCGTCGGCCAGGCGGCGAACCCGCGATGGGGACGGATCCAGTTCCCGAAGCGGCCGTCGAGCGGCAGCCCGCTCCAGTAGCTGTAGTAAGAGGCCAGCAGCTTCGGCTTCTGGTCGTACTCCTCCGCGTCCACGGCGTCTGCGACGAACGAGTACCGGCCGTCCGCTCCGACGACCACGCCGGCGCGCTCGGTGACTGCTGGGCCGCCTTGCTCGTGACCGCGGACGCCGACGACACGGCCATGCTCGAACACGAGGCTCTCGATCGTGAACTGCTCGCGCACCTCGACTCCCGCCTCGGCCGCGGCGTCGACGAGCAGCGCGTCCAACACCGTTCTCCGCGGGGCGTACGCGATCGGCGCCTCAGGAGTCGCGGGCCGGCCGCTGATCGTGAAGGGGCCGAAGTCGAACTCGTAGGTGTCGACGGGCGGGCAGCCCGTTGCGACGACCCGGTCGAGGAGTCCCCATCGTGCGAGCGCCGCCACGCCCGGCGGATGGATCATGTGGGTGGAAACGGTGTCGCTCGGGAACGTCGCCCGGTCGACCAGCAGCACGCGGTAGCCCTTGCGCGCGAGCAGCATCGCTGTCGGCGACCCGGCGCAACGCGCTCCCACCACAATCGCGTCGTATGCGCGGTTCATGAGACTCCTCCTCGTTCGGATGCACGGTTCGCTCCCCGAACGTAGGAGTCATGAGGCACAGGCTCTTCGGTTGAACTACCCAACCTCCGCCCAGTCGCGGAATGGGTACCTCGGCTTAGAGGAGCCCGTGCTCGTACGCGTAGGCGGTGGCCGCCGCGCGGGACGACACCCGCAGCTTGGCGTAGATGTTGCTGACGTGACGGTCGACCGTCCTCTCGCTGAGGACCAGCGCAGCCGCGATCGCCTTGTTGGTCTCGCCGGACGCCACCAGACGGAGCACCTGCAGCTCTCGGGGGCTCAGCCCGTGTGTGTCCGGCACCGAGGACGAGGTCCGCAGCGAGTCCGCGCGGGACACGTCCGGCCGCGCGCCGAGCTCCTCGAAAACGGTGCGGGCCGCCTCCAGCTCGAGCGCGGCGCCGTCCTCGTCGCCGAGCCCTGCGCACGCGAGCCCGACGAGAACTCGCGCTCTGGCGGCCTCGTACGGCGCGCCCAGCTCCTGCCACACCTGCAACGCGCGACGCAGCTCGGTCAAGGCGTCCGCCGGCTCGCCCCGCGCGAGCGCCACGGCTCCGCTGGCGTACGCAGACATCGCTCCCAGCGCGTCGCCCTGGTGGACCTGCGAGATCGCCGCGAGCTCGTCACTGGCGCGCTCGGCCTCCTCGACCTCGCCGGCCGCGAGCGCGATCTCCACGTAGGCGGGGAGCAACGCCGCTCGCTTCAGTGGCTGGCTGGACTCACCGACGACCCGGCGGATCGCGGCAACGGCGGCGTCGACGCTGTCCTGCGCCAGCCGGAGCAGTGCCAGCCCCGGCTGCGGCTGCTCGCCCTGCCGGGCTGCGGCGCGATACGCCCGCTCGGCTGCTCCAAAGTCGCCACGCAGGCGATGCAGGTCTCCTTGGACGTACAGCGCCCGGCCGAAGGCCCGTTGGTTCAACACTCCCTGCGCCGCGACATGCTCTGCTTCCTCGAGGGCCGCCTGCCAGCCTCCTTGCAGCTGCATGATCTCGGCGCGATGGACCAGGCAGACGCCGGTGTGGGCCACCATGTCGGGCTGACGCTCGCACCAGAGCGTGAGGGCGGTGGTCCACTCCCGGGCGCGGCGCAGCTCGTACACGCTCTGACAGACCGAGATCGTGTTGCAGTAGAGGATGCCGGCCACGATCGGCGAGAGCCCGCCGCTCGTCACCGCCACCATGCTCTCGTCCACGAGCCGCAGCCCGTCTCTGGTTCGTCCGAGCTTCAGGAGCGCGTGACCGAGGTCCATCACGCCTATCGAGATCAGGTCGCGATCGCCGAAGCGCTCGCCGATCGCGACGGCCTCGGCTGCCTTCGCCCTTGCTGCTTCGAAGTCACCCTCCGCAAAGCTCTCGAGCATCGACCCGAGGAGGAGGTAGCCACGCTCGGCGCAGTCGCGTTCCTCGCCCTCGAGCAGCCGCTCTCCGCGCGCGAACCAGCCTGTCGCCGGGGCCACTTCCTCGCGGAGCAGGAAACTGAGGCCGATCCACCAGGTGCAGCCCGCGGCCCGCGGCACCTCGCCCGAGTCGAGGTAGGCGTAATGAGCGCGCTCGAGGGCACGAACGTACTCGTCGTCCAGGCCTTGCATGTAGGCAGACGTCGCGAGCAGCACGAGATCCTCCGGCTCCAGCCGGCTCGTGTCGTCGGCGCGCGAGAGCGACTCGTAGGCATCGCGCCACGCGTGTTTCGCGTATGAGGCGCGGCCGCGCTCGAGCGCCCGTCGGGCCGAACGAGTGTCGGTGCTCACGGCCCTCATTCTGGGGTATCCGGGACGCGCGCACGATGGAGGAGGACGACCGGCGGTCCGTCACCGGCGCGCTCGTAATACGCTCTGACACTCAGCCGTATGACTGACCGCGACCGCTTTCGCCCCGTCCGGATCATCGTGTTCTTGTCGATCCTGGGATTGAGCGCACTCCTTTTCTTTCGCGTGGATACCGACGACAAGCCGATCGTCGTCCTCGCCTGGTTGTCCGCGAGCGCGCTCATCGCGCTGGCAGCGGTTCCATCGCGCAAGGAGCGCCGTCGTCACGCTGCTGACCTCGAACGCATCCAGGCAACGCTCGACGCCCAGCTCAAGGAGCTACGTCGAATCGCCGAGATCTGCGGCTCCGATCGAGAAGGCCTGATGACGTTCGGTTCGCGCCCAAGCCGTAGCGACTGACGCGCTCGCGCGCCTGCCGCGGCCGGAGCGACGGGACTCGAACCCGCGACCTCCGCGTGGGTGTGCGCTATGTCCGCCATCATGCATCGGGCATGAACAAGCCGCGCATCTTCCTCGGGTCGTCGGCCCAGCAGGCCGAACTGCTCCAAGCGATCACGCGCGGGCTCGAGGACGTCGCCGACGTCGAGCCCTGGACGACCACGTTCAACCCGGGGCGGTCGACCCTCGACCGGCTCGTGGAGCTCTCCCAGGAAGTCGATTTCGCCGCGTTCGTGTTCGCCCAGGACGACTGGACCACGACGGATGCATCCCAGTCCGGCCAGGCGTCGCCGCGGGACAACGTGGTGTTCGAGGCCGGGCTGTTCGGCGGCGCGCTCGGCATCCGGCGCACGTTCATCCTCCACGCGCACGGTTCGAAGCTGCCGAGCGACCTGCTCGGGCTGACCTCCGTCCGCTACGACCCGGCCGCCGGCCCGGAGGAGGTTCGCGCGATCAACCAGAAGCTGCGCCAGGCGATCGAGGCCGAGGGTCGCCGCGGCCCGGTCGAGGGGCTGTGGTGGCAGCTCTCGCTTACTGTGCGGAGCGAGGAAGAACCGTCGGCGGTGAGCCTCCTGCGCATCTCGCGGGACCGCGACGGTGGCCTGAACGTGAATGGCCGGGCCTGGCAGGAGGACGGCACCCTGTCGGCCCGTTACTGGAGCGAAGCTGCGAAGGAGCGCAGGGATCCGGCCGGGATCCTCTACTTCTGGAAGGGCGAGCGCCCCCGGCACCCGAATGCCCCGCAGCTCGAGGGCGCCGGCGAGATCACGGTGGAAACCGCCGACCGCGCCACCGGGTACTGGACGACACGGTCGGATCGCGACCCCACAATGAATGCGCGAACCGCGGGCGTCTACCTGCGAGCAGACCCCTCAGACCTCCAGGTGCTGGACGGCGGGAGCGAGGAGGAGCGGGCCGATCTCATCGCACAGCGCCTCCGCGAGTGGAAGTCGGCCGCGAACGCATTCTGAGCACGTCGCGAGATCGATTTTCTCAGCGTGCCGACCGGGCGACGCTACCTGCGCTCTTCCGCTGAGGGCTCAGAGATCGCGACCACGAGCTCACCGGTCTTCTTCTCGTTCTCGCTGAGGGCGATGTCGGCCTGAGCGACGATGCCGACGAGCCTGCCGTTCTCGACAACGGGCAGCCGCCGAACTTGGTGGCGGGCCATGAGCTGGAGCGCCTCTTCGAGGTCTTTGTCGGGCTCAACGCTGATGAGGTCGCGCGAGTAGACGTCCCCGACCGACGTCATCTTGGGGTCTGCGGCCTCGGCGACCACTCTCGTCGTGATGTCTCGGTCGGTGATCATCCCGACAAGCTGCTCGTCGTCGGTTATCGGGAGCGAGCCGATGTGCTGCTCTCGCATCAGTCGCGCGGCCTCGATCACCGACGCCGATCGGCCGATCGAGCGGGGATTCTCGGTCATCGCGTCGCGAACACTCTTCGCCATCGTCCCTCCTCTTCTCTTAGCGTGCGATCGTAGCCCTGTTGCTCTGCCGTGCCGTCCGTATGAGCAGGCCGGGTCCGGCGTCGCTGCGCTTCTCACCGGTGAGAGTCCAGCAGCGGGGGCTGGACTCGCATCCGCCGAGGCGCCAGCGCGGGTCGCTAGTCGGGCGCGCCGGCTCGCGCTAACCACCGGCGATCAGTCGTTCTCGCAGCGGGGACGGAGACGGTTACGCATGGGTCAGGCGACTTGCCGGAAGGGGCCCGAGCTGGTTGCGCGAGGTGATGTCGAGCTTCTGGAAGACCTTGCGCAGGTGGAACTGAACGGTGCGGGGGCTGATGAACAGCTGAGCGCCGATCTCGGGGTTGGAGAGGCCGTCCCGTGCGAGACGTGCGATCTGAGCCTCTTGGGCTGTGAGCACGCTCCGCGTGCCGTCGTTGCGTCTGCGCGCGGTTTCGCCGGTGGCCGAGAGCTCGCGACGGGCTCGCTCCGCGAAACCCTCGGCTCCGATGCGGCTGAACGTGTCATGGGCGGCTCGAAGGTGCTCGCGCGCGTCCAGACGTCGGTTCTCGCGACGCAGCCATTCGCCGTACACGAGCTGGGCTCGGGCGAGGTGAGGGGCGAGGCGGCCGTGGGCCAGCCGCTCGACCGCCTCTTTGTGGAGCGGTTCGGCGGAAGCGCCGTCGGTCAGCAACGCACGCGAGCGCGCCTCGAGGCCGAGGGCCCATTCGGTGCCGCTCGCCCTTGTTCTTTCGCTGAGGCGCTCGAGGGCTGCGGTGGCGAGCTCTGGTCGGTTGCCACGCACCGCTGCCTCGATGAGCTCGACCAGCGCCAGGGCGTAGAGGGATAGGTCGTCCTGCGCGCATGCTCGCTGCGCCGGGGCAAGCGCCTCGTCGTAGCGGCCGAGGCCGTTGAAGAGGGCCGCGTTTGCGCACTCGATCATGCTTAGTGCCATGCCCTGGCCTCTGGCGGTCGCGTCCTGGCGGCCCGCTTCGATCAGCTCCAGCGCTTGAGCCTCGTTGCCGCGCCACGCGGCGACCATCTGCCTGGCCTGTACCAGCAGCGCGGTGTGGGTCGCCTGGCTGACCGCGTAGGCCTCCTCCAGCAGCGCCAACGCCTCGGCGTACTCGCCGGCGTGAAAGTGCACGCCCGCGCGGTAGCTGGCCGAGATGGGAAAGATGCTGAGCGCGCCTGCCTCGCGCGCACGGCGTACGCCGCTGGTGGCCAGTTCGTCCCAGATCTCGTGCTCCCAGAGATCCGCGGCGACACGGCACGCCAGCCAGAGCCAGCGGTTGTTGACCGGACTGTTCCCGTCGTCTTGTCGGAAGGCCTCGAGCGCTCCCCGCAGCGGACCCACGGCCGCCGCGTAACCCTGCGTGACCAGCGTCGCTAGGCCGTTCAGGAGCAGGTCCGCCGCCGCTGGAGGCTGCGCCGGGGGTGTGGCGCGGACAACGCGCAGCACATCCCGACCGCTGCCGAGGCGGCCGGCGAAGATCGCCGCGGCAAGCGCTTCAAGGCATGTCTCACGCGCTAAGCCCGGGTCGAGGGGGACGAGGCGCTTGGCGGCATCGAGCAGCAACGCGGGGGCGTCGCTGCCCCGCCTGAGGGCGAACGCGATCTGAGCTTGCAGCCGCTGCATCCGCGCACGCTGGAGCTCACCGAGCGGGGTGAGTTCCGCGGTCGCGAGCAGCGCCTGCGCCGCCTCCGGCGCGCCCGCGTCCAGCTTGGCTTGGGCTGCGGCGAGCGCTCGCGCACCCCGGCGCCCGGGATCGGGGGTCAGCTCGGTCGCCCGCTCCAGGAATGCGGCCATGGCCGCGACGCCGCCGCGCCGCTGCGCCCGGTCGGCCGAGCGCTCCAACTCGCCGGCGACCGCCTCGTCGAGGCCGGCCGCCGCCTGGGCGCGATGCCATGCTCGCCGATCGGGATCCGTTTCGGGGTCGGTCGCGTCGGCCAGAGCGCGATGTGCCTCCCACCGATCGGGTGGCGCTCCCGCCCGATAGATCGCCGAGCGCACCAAGGGATGACGGAACCGCACACGGGCGCCGACCTCGATCAACCCGGCCGCCTCGGCCGGCCAGACGGCGTCGGGTCCGACCCCGAGTCGCTCGGAAGCGCGCCAGAGCAGGGTGACGTCGCCGAGCGGCTCCGCCGCCGCCGTGAGCAGGAGCCGCTGTGAATCAGGCGGGAGCGACTGAGCCCGCCGGAGGAAGCTCTGCTCGATGCGGTCCGCCAGCGGTGCGCCTGGGAGCGCGAACCCTCCCGCAAGCTCCGCCGGCGTCAAGGCGCGGGGAAGTTCCAGAAGCGCGAGGGGGTTCCCGCGTGTCTCGGCGATGATCGTTTCGCGGACTCGCTCATCCAGGGGTCCCGGGATCGCAGAGTCCAGCAACACCCCTGCATCGTCGTCCCCGACCCCCTCGAGGACCAGCTCAGGCAGCCCGCTGAGCGCATCGACGGGCTCGCGCGTCACGAACACGATCGCCAGTGGCTCCGCAAGCAGCCGGCGCGCGACGAACGCGAGCGCCAGGGCTGACGCCCCGTCCAACCACTGGGCGTCGTCGAGCGCACAGAGCAATGGGCGCTCCTCGGCCACTTCCGACAGCAGGCTGAGCGCCGCAAGCCCGACCAGGAAGCGATCCGGAGCCTGCCCGCCACTCAGCCCGAACGCCACGCGCAGCGCATCTTGCTGTGGGCCTGGCAGGCGCTCGAGCCGATCGAGCATCGGCGCGCACAAATACTGAAGGGACGCGAACGCGAGCTCCGTCTCCGACTCGACGCCGACCGCCCGCAGGACGCGAAGATCGGGAGCCGCGCCGATCGCGTAGTCCAAGAGCGCCGTCTTGCCCATTCCCGGCTCGCCACGGACTACGAGAGCCCGGCTCTCGCCCCCGCGCACCGCGTCGAGTAGGCGGTCGAGGGTGGCGCACTCTGTGTCGCGCCCCGTCAGGGTGTTCTGAGCGGCGATCGCCATGGCGGACCGAAGCGACGGTACACCCGCGCGGCACGCGACTGGCGACCCAGGCTGGCGTGTCGGCGGATTCGAGGAAGCCCCGGCCGCGCGATCCTCACCGCATATCCACCGGCCGACGCCAAGCGGGCGCGAGCCGGATCCCAAAGTGAAAGGAGTGAGATTGAAGATCGTCGTTGTCGGCGGGAGCGGCCTCATCGGCTCGAAGCTCGTCGAGAAGCTGCGCGAGGCGGGCAACGACCCGCTTCCGGCGTCGCCCGACTCGGGGGTCGACACGCTCACCGGGGAGGGACTGCAAGAGGCCCTCGAGGGCGCCCAGGTCGTCGTCGACGTGTCGAACGCGCCCGCCTGGGACGACGCGGCGGTGATGAACTTCTTCCAAACCTCGTCGCGCAACATTCTCGCCGCGGAGACAACCGCCGGGGTCGGCCACCACGTCGCGCTGTCCGTCGTCGGCACGGACCGGCTACAGGACAGCGGGTACTTCCGTGCGAAGCTGGCCCAGGAGGAGGCGGTCAAGGCCGCGTCCGTCCCCTACACGATCCTCCGCGCGACGCAGTTCTTCGAGTTCCTCAGCCGCATCGCCGACTCGAACACCGACGGCGACACGGTCCGCCTAGCGCCCGTGTTCGTCCAGCCGGAGTCGGCCGACGACGTCGCCGCCGCACTGGCCGAGATCGCAGTGAACCAGCCGGTGAACGGCATCGTCGAGCTCGGCGGCCCCGAGCAGTTCCGGCTCGACGAACTCGCCGAGCGCGTTCTCAGCGCGAAGAACGACCCGCGCCATGTGCGGGCCGACATGAACGCCCGCTACTTCGGAGCAGAGCTCGACCACTACTCCCTGACCCCAGAAAACAACGTACGCATCGCCCCCACCCGCTTCGAGGACTGGCTGAGCCAGTCGACGGGCGGGCACGTTGGCTTCTCGACCGAAAGGACGACGCATGAGCACTGACGCGACCACCCCCGACACGATTGTGCTGATCCACGGCTTCTGGGTGACGCCGCGAAGCTGGGAGGACTGGAAGGCTCGCTACGAGAGCAGCGGCTACCGCGTCCTGACTCCTGCATACCCCGGCTTCGAGGTGGAGGTCGAGGCGCTGAATGCGGACCCGACGCCCATCGCGGACCTCACGGTGCCGGCGGTCATCGAGCATCTGGAGTCTGTCGTCTCGCAGATCGAGCCGGCGCCGATCCTGATGGGTCATTCGGCCGGTGGCGTCTTCACGCAGATGCTGATGGATCGCGGCTACGGCGCCGCCGGCGTCGCGATCAACTCGGCGCCGACCGAAGGCGTCAAGCGCGTGCCGCTGTCGCAGATCAAGTCGAGCTTCCCCGTCCTCAAGAACCCCGCCAACCGGCACAAGGCCGTCGGGTTCACCTTCGAGCAGTGGCGCTATGTGTTCACGAACACGTTCAGCGAGGAGGAGGCGCGAAGGCTGTACGAGCGCTACCACATCCCCGCGTCGGGCCGCGTCTTCTGGGGCAGTGCGCTCGCGAACATCCATCCGGGGCCCGACGACACGCACGTGGACTACAAGAACCCCAACCGGGCGCCGCTGCTCTTCATCTCTGGCGGCGAGGATCACCTCATGCCCCCGTCGATCCAGCGCTCGAACGCGAAGCACTACAAGGCGGAAGGCACGATCACCGAGGTCGTCGAGTACGAGGGCCGCGCGCACCTCATGCCCTCGCAGGAGGGATGGGAGGAGGTCGCCGATTACGCCTTGTCGTGGGCGACGGAGCAGGCCGCAGTGTGGGCGGCGCGACGCGGGCTGGCAGCGAGGGCGTGACCTCGGTCTGGTCCGATTGACCTCGACCTACGCGCCGCCCCCGAAGAAGGCTGCGGGCGGCGCGGGGTCGATGTCGTCGTTCAACCTGCCGAACGACACCGGGCTCCCGACGAACCGGAGCCGGTTGCCTGTTCCCGAGTTGGCGGCCGACGGACCGAGCTCGTGGGCGTAGCGGTTGGCCCGCAGGCCGCTTCCCGTCGTCCCACGCATCTTGACGTTCAGGACATTGTCGTCTCCGGCTTTGAAGTCGCCGATGCTTGACCGGCGAGCGAGCGTGTCGCTGCGAAATCGAGATCGGCCGCGCCGGGACCCATCGTCTGGAGCGTCAGTCCGTCCACGGTCAGGTGAATTTCGTTGCTCGAGCTCGTCCCGGCCGTGCTGCTGTTCTGCGCGCTGCCGTAGCGACGATGCCCGTTCTGGCGCCCTCGATCCGGTCGTCGCGCGAATCCATCCGAAGCGTGTTGTGCGACGCACCGAGCCATGGAAAGCCCCCCAACTGGATCGGCGTCGTGAAGCCGCCGCCGAGCTGCCAGCCCGCTCCGCCGCCCGGCGGAGTGGCGTAGATGTTTGACCGCGATTCGACGTCGACGGTCGCGTGCTCGACGGCGTCCGGCCGCGAGATCCCGGCGACCGCCTCGAGCTGTCCCGTGATGCGGTTCGCGGTCAGCGTCGCCGTCAGTCTGCCGCCCTCCGCGAAGTTCGCGAGGAAGAACGCGTGGTCGGCGGCGTGCACGATCGAGCGGTGAAGCTCGAGCTCGATGGTCGCGTCCACGTGCGGGGGCGGATCGGCGCCCAGGTTCGGATTCCGGGTGATCGCGACGATGCCGCTGCCGATCGGGCCTGAAGGCCTGATGTCCACCGACTTCGGCGTCACGATCTCGCTCTCGTCGATCGACGCCGCCACGGTATCGCCCGGTTCGCCGGAGAGGACGGCGACGGCGTTGCCCTCGCGGCCGTCGACGTCCTCGATCGCGAGCCGTCGGACAGCGACCCCGTCCTTGAGGGTCAGAATGTCGCCGGTTAGGCTCGCGCGCGGCACGATCCGCGTGTCCGTGCCGGCGGCGAACCCCGTGGGGAGATCCGAGCCGACCATGACGCCCTCGCCTTCGAGCGTCGAGTCTTCGGGGGCAGTCAAGGCGGAGTCGACCAGGTAGGTGCCGGCGACAACGTGAATCAATGCGCCGGCGTTCGCGGGCACGAGCGCATCCTCGAGCTCCTGCGCCGTGTCGACCACGATGACCCTCTGCGGCGGTTTCGCGGGGGCCGCTCCAGCAGCAACGAGGGCGACAAGACCCGTTGCGACGACGCGAGATCTGAGCATCGTTCCTCCGTGACGTTCGTGCGCGACTCCAGCCTCTCTCGCAAGGATGTCACGGGCGTCTGGGAAACCCCAACCTGCAGGTCGTCCGTCCGCGAAAAAGTCGATTCTACGATCGTCAATAGGACGCGCCGAGCTCCCGCTCGGTGCGGAAGCCAGCGGTCGTTCTCGCCCGACGCAGCCAACAGAAGTAGCCTATTTGCAGGTACTTACGGGAGCGACGGGACTCGAAACCCGCGACCTCCGGCGTGACAGGCCGCGAGAGCGGGAGAACGGCGGAGAACGAGCAGCGACGGTAGGCGCCGGAAACGGCTTAGCCACGCGGGTTCTGGCGCCTCCCTCGGCCTGAACACGCGGTTGCCGGTTCGCCCGAGGTTCGGTCGTTAGGCGTTGTTTAGGCGTCGGGCAGGCGAGACCCGCGATCGCCCGAATACCTGAGTCACGACTCGCTTGCTTCCGCGTTGCTCGGCGGCTTAGTGTCGTCCGATGGCCTCCACGACCCGTCGCATCGCCGCTGTCCTAATGGTGATTGCGGTCGTGCTGGCAAACGTCGCGTTCCTTGGCCTGGGCTCAGTGTTCAACTACCCAGACATCCTCCAGGAGCCCGCGCGCGAGATCCTCGCGGAGTTTCGTGACAACGAAGCAACGATCATCACGCTCTTTGTCCTGCTCGCCATCTCCGCAGCTCTGCTCGCGCCGATCGCGATCCTGCTCGGCCGACTTGCCGCCAACGAACTCGGACGCTGGTCGATTCTCGTCGGGATCGCCGCCGCAGTCGTCCAGGTGATCGGCCTCCTTCGCTGGCCGCTGATCGTTCCGTTCCTTGCCGATCGCGAAGACACCGACGCCTTCGAAACGATCCACACGGTGCTGGGCCAGGTAGTCGGTGAGACGTTCGGCTACCTGCTGACCGCCACTTGGACAGTCCTGATCATTTACGCGCTTGGACAGCACCTTGCAGGCCGGTGGTTCACGTACGTCGGGCTGATAGCGGCCGCACTGATCGCACTCGGAGTCCTTGTTCCGCTCGACGTACCCGGTACCGACTTCGCCAACTTCGTCGGGTACATCCTCTGGTCGATTTGGCTGCTCGCCTTCGCCATTCTCATCTGGCGTCGGTCACCCGTCGGAGGCCCGGCAGCAACTGCACCAGCGACGTAGTCGGGCCGACTTGCGAACGGCGTTCCGCGGCGCGGCGCCGGGTTACTACGGGCACCTCGCCAGCGACAGCGAGGACGCGATCCGGGCTCGGCTTGAGGCGCGCGCCGCGCGTTCAGGCGTCGGGCGTGAGCCCCAGCTGACCGCTCGAACGCAGAAACCGCCGGAAGCAGGCGGTTTCGGAGCGGGAGCGACGGGACTCGAACCCGCGACCTCCGGCGTGACAGGCCGGCGTTCTAACCAACTGAACTACGCCCCCAGGAGCGGAGAACAGTGTAGCGGGGGTTCGCCGCCGCGCTCGCTACGCTGCGGCGCGTGACGCGCGTCGACTGGCTCGCGCTCGCCCTCGTGGTCGCGGCGGCGTTTCTGGGCTACCGGAAGGGGCTGATCGCGAGCGCGCTCTCGGTCGCCGGGATCGTCGTCGGCGCGATCGTCGGCGCGCGCCTCGCGCCCCACCTGCTCGCCGACGGCTCCGAGTCGCCGTACACGCCGCTCGTCGGCCTGGCCGGCGCAGCGGTCGGCGCCGTCCTGCTCGAGACGCTCGGGACCGTCACCGGCGGTTTCCTGCGCAACCGCGTCGGCGTCGGCTCCGCGCGCGCCGCCGATTCCGCCGGCGGGCTCGTCCTCGGCGCCGCCGCCGGAGTGGCGGTCGTCTGGGTGCTCGGCTCGGTCGCACTCCAGTTCCCGGGGCAGCCCGGCCTGCGCGAGAGCGTCCAGCGCTCGACGATCCTCCACCGGCTGAACACCGTCGTGCCGCCGGCGAGGCTGATGCGGGCGCTCGCGCGCGTCGATCCCTTCCCGACGATCGTCGGCCCGTCCGCCCGCGTTGCGCCCCCGGACACGCGAATCCTGCGCGACCCGACTGTGCGGCAGGCGTCGCCGTCGGTGCTGCGCGTGCTCGGGACCGCGTGCGGCCTCGGCGTCTCCGGCAGCGGTTGGGTCGCCGGCCGCGAGCTCGTGGTCACGGCCGCGCACGTCGTCGCCGGGCAGGAGGACACGACCGTCGAGCCGGCGGGCGGCGTTCCACGGCTCCATGCGACGGTGGTCGCGTTCGACCGGCGGAACGACGTCGCCGTGCTGCGAGTGCCCGGGCTCGACGTGTCGCCGCTTGCGCTCGCAGAGCCGCGCTCGAGCGCGCCGGTCGCGATCCTCGGCTTCCCGGAGAGCGGCCCGTTCAGCGCGACGCCCGGACGGATCGGACGAACCGCAGTCGTGCTCGCGCGCGACAGCTATGGCCGAGGGCCGGTCGCGCGCACGATCACGAGCATCCGGGGCCGCGTCCGGCACGGCAACTCGGGCGGTCCCGCGGTCGACGCGGGCGGGCGCGTGCTCGCGACCGTCTTCGCGGCCCGCCCGGGCGGCGACGTCGGCTACGGCGTGCCGGCCTCGCTCGTCCGGCGCGCGCTCGCGGGCGCGACGGGGCCGGTCTCGACCGGCTCCTGCGCCGGCTAGGCGACCGGTACGACCTCGACCGCGAGCCCAGGGCTGAGCGGGATCTCCGCGCGTAGCCGAGCGCCTCGTCGAGGTCGGCGCACTCGAGCAGGTAGAAGCTGCCGACCTGCTCCTTCGTCTCGGCGAACGGGCCGTCGGTAACCGTCCGCTTGCCGCCGTTCGTGCGCACGACCGCCGCGGGAGCCTGCAGCGCTTCCGCCTCGACCAACACGCCTCGCTCGCTCAGCCTCGCGCCGAGCGCTCGATGCGCATCGACGATCGCGCGCCGTTCCTCCGCGGTCAGCGCTTCCTCGCCCTCGACGTCGCCGTAGAGCAGCAGCAGATATCTCACGTCGCCTCCGTTCGTCGCTCGGCCGGTAGACGAACCGCGGGCGCCGGGATCGACAACTCCTTGAGGAAGTCGAGCACGCCGAGTGGCTGGCGGAACGGCGCGACGACGTAGATCCCCGCCGCTCGCTCGCCGGCCTGCCTCACGAGCTCGTGCGCGAGCTCGGCGCCGACCTCCGGCGCGTTCGCGCCCGCGTCGAGCAGGGCCTGCTGGACGTGGTCCGGGACGACGATCCCCGGCACCTCGTTGTGCAGCCGGAGCGCGAGCTGGTGGCTCCGCAGCGGCCAGACGCCGACCAGCAGCGGGATCGGCGACGGCCCGCCGAAGCGCTCGAAGAACGCGTCGAGGAAGCCGATGTCGAAGAGGATCTGCGTCATCGCGAACTTCGCTCCCGCCTCGAGCTTCTGCTCGTAGCGGCGCAGCTCGAGGTCGAGGTCGTCCGCCGTCGGGTTGACGGCGACGCCGGTGAAGAAGTGCGTCGGCGCGTCGATCGCGCGCCCGTGGAAGTCCTCGCCGGCGTTGAGCCGCTCGAGGATCTGCACGAGGCCGATCGCGTCGACGTGGTAGACGCCGCCCGCGCCCGGATAGTCGCCTTCCTCGGGAGGGTCGCCCGTCACCGCGAGGATGTTCCGGACGCCTTCGGCGTGCGCGCCGAGCAGGAGCGACTCGAGGCCGGCGATGGTCGAGTCGCGCGGCGTCTGGTGCGGGATCGTCTCGAGCCCGACGAGCCGCTCGATCGCGACGGCGGTCATGATCCCGCTCATCCGGGCACGCGCGCGCGGGTTGTCGTTGATGTCGACGAAGTGCGCGGCGCCCGTGTCGCGGAGCGCCTTCGCGATCTCGAGCATCCCGTCGTTCGAGCCGCCGAGCGGCGGGTCGATCTGCACCGAGACGACCCACTCGCGCTCACGCAGCATGCGGGCGAGCGTCGTCTCGTCGGGCGTCTCCGCGACGAGAACGGGCTCGGCGCGCTCGCGGAAGACGAGCGGAGCGTGCGGCTCCCGTGCCTCGTCGATCGCGCCGCGGATCGCCGCGATCTCGACCGGCGTCGTCCCACAGCAGCCGCCGATCAGCTTCGCGCCGAGAAGGCGTGCGTGCGCGGCGAACTCCGCAAAGTACTCGGGTGCGGCGTGCGGGAAGATGACGCGACGCCCCGCCATGCTCGCGAGGCCGATGTTCGGCAAAGCGGCGAGCGCGATCCGGTCGCCGTTCATCTGCTCGAGCGCGCGCAGCGCGGCCTGGAGACCCGCCCCGTGGTTCGCGCCGATCGCGCAGACGTCGAGCCGGCGCAGCCTCTCGGCCGCGTCGCGCGCCGTCACGCCGGCGAGTGTCTCGGCCTCGCTCTCGAAGGTCATCAGCGCGACGATCGGCAGGCTCGAGACGCGCCGCACCGCCTCGACCGCGACGACGAGCTCGTCGAGGTCGAAGAACGTCTCGACCATGAAGAGGTCGGCGCCTCGGCCCTCGAGGATCGACGCCTGCTCGGAGAAGAGCTCGGCCTGCTCCTCGGGCCGGGCGTCGCCGACGTGGGCGAGTGGGCCGATCGAGCCGGCGATGAAGACGTCGCGGCCGGTCACCTCGCGTGCCTCCCGAGCCAGGCGCACGCCGGCGGAGTTGATCCGCTCGAACTCGTCCTCGAGGTAGTGCGCGGCCAGCTTGCTCCGGTTGGCGCCGAACGTGTTCGTCTCGATCAGCTCGGCGCCCGCGCGGATGAAGCCGACGTGCAGCGAGACGACCGCCTCGGGCGCGCGCAGGTTCGCCTCCTCGGGGACGCGCAGGCGCGGCACGGCGCTCGAGACAAGGACGCCCATCCCGCCGTCGCCGACGATGGGCGGCCCGGTCCGAAGTCGCTCCACGAAGCGGTTGGTCGGAGCCATGAGGGCGAGCGTAGCCGCCGGTGAAGCGCGACGGTCAACCCCGATCGGGTGATGGATCAAGCGCCGACCGCCGGGTGATACTCCGCCAGTAACGGTGATGGGCCCCGATGCGGCGGGGGCCCTCCCACAAGCTCCGGCGGCTCTCAGCGGCGAGAGCCTCCGGGAACCCTCTCCTTCGGGAGTGCAGAGGCGGGCCGGGCGGCGGCTCGCCTTCTGCATTGGGGGGAACGGCACGCCGCGGCCACCCGGTGGAGCTAGCCCTAAAGGGTGATGCCGTGCTTGTCGATACGTGGTCTGCTCTTCCTTGGTCGGGGACTGACGGCAATCATCCTGCGGCCGGATTGAGCATCGAAGCGGCGCGGCGACGCGCCGCTTTCGTTCAGGGGCTCAGCCGGCTCATCGTGCGTACGAGGTGATCGTCCAGCTGCGGCGAAAGCCGATCGACTCGTAGAGCGCGCAGGCGGGATCGGTGTCGCAGCCGACGACGGCGCGCCGCATGCCCTCCTCGTGCAGACGCTGCAGGCCGAACGTGCAGACGGCGGCACCGAGGCCGCGGCGCCGGAACTCCGCGCGCGTCCCGACCGGCTCGAACAGCCCGACGCCGTTCTCGTCGTCGGGCCAGACCAGCACATACGAGGCGAAGCGTCCGTCAGGCGCCTCGACGACGCAGTCGAGCGAGCCGCGGTACGGCCACTCGGCCATGACGTTGCGGTAGCTCGACTCGGTGACGCGTGACGGCTCCCAGACGTCGCGGTGGATCGCGACGCGCTCGGCGAGGTCCTCCGGCTCGACCGTGCGGTACCGGAAGCCGTCCGGCAACGGCGGCGGGGTCGGTGCGTCCGGTACCTCGCGGTGGTTGAAGTGGATCGCGCGGCCGGGCTTCGTGAACCCGTGGCGGGCGAGGACGGCGCGCGCCTCCTCGTCGTCCTCGAACGCGACTGCTTCCTTCGCGTCCGGCTCGTCGAGGACCTCGTCGAACAAGTGCCGGTGCTCGGGATGGAGGTCGTACTCGAGGAGGCCGCGGTCGCCCTTCAGCCACGACCAGGCGACGACGCGATCGCCGCTGTCGCGCCAGAGCCGGAACGTCCACTCCGGCTCGCGCCCCTCGTGCTGGCGCAGCCCCCACGCGACGTCGCCGACGTGCCACTGCGCGCGTGGACCGAGCAGCCGCCGCTGCTCGAGGGCAAGCTGTTGCATCCCGGTGATGATCTCCGGCGTGAGTCGCACTGCGCTAATCGGCGTGGACTGTGCGGCCTTCCATGCCGCCGGCGACCGTGACGATCTGGCCCGTCACGTGGCCCGAGAGCACGTCGGAGGCGAGGACGACGACCTGGGCGGCGACATCCTCGGGCTGCGCGACCTTGCGGAGCGCCATCGTGCGCGAGACGCGGCGAACCTGCTCGGGCTCGACGAGCCCGCGCGTGAGCGGCGACTCCGTCCAGCCGGGCGCGACGACGTTGACGCGCGCGTTCGGCGCCAGGCGGACGAGCTCGTTCTTGAGCGAGAGCAGCAGCCCGTGGAGGCCTGCCTTCGCTGCGGCGTAGTCGGCGTGGTCGGCCTCGCCGAAGAGGCCCGCGGTCGACGAGATCAGCACGAGGGAGCCGCCGCCGTTTCGCTCGACGTCGCGCGCGAACGCCCGGGCCGCGAGGAAGGGCGCGGTCAGGTTGACGCGCAGCGTCGCTTCCCAGCGCTCGAGCCCGAGCTCCCACACGGGCTCGGGCTCCCTCGGCCAGAACCCGGCAACGAACGCGCAGACGTCGATTCCCCCGAGCGCTTCGCGCGTCTGCAAGAACAGCCGCTCGACCTGCGCTTCGTCGGTCAGGTCGGCCTCGAGCGCGACCTCGCCGCCGACGTCCGCCGCGCGTTCGCGCCCGCGGTGGTAGTGCACCGCGACGCGCGCTCCCTCGGCCATGAACGCGCGAGCGCACGCCGCGCCGATCCCGCCCGAGCCGCCCAGCACGAGCACGCGCTTCCCGGCGAGGCCCGCGTCCACGGCGACTACGCTAGCGCCCCGTGCGCGTCCACATCATCAGCGACATGGAAGGCGTCTCCGGCATCGTCAAGTGGGAGCAGACGACCGGCGGCGAGCCGCTCTACGAGGAGGGCCGGAAGCTCTATACCGAGGAGATCAACGCGGCGGTGCGCGGCGCCAAGGCCGCGGGCGCGACGGAGATCGTCGTCATGGACTGCCACGGCGCGGGGAAGGGGTGGACGTTCAACTCGCTCATCCCCGACCAGCTCGACCCGGATTGCGAGTGGGTCGTGCAGGACGAGTGGACGGAGTACACCGAGTTCCTCGAAGCGGGCTGCGACGCCGCACTGTTCGTCGGCATGCACGCGCGAGCCGGAACCGAGCTCGGCGTCCTCAGCCACACCGTCTCGGGCACGAACTGGCAGAACCTCTGGTTCAACGACACGCTCGTCGGCGAGACGGGGATCAACGCGGCGCTGTGCGGCCACTTCGGCTGCCCCGTGCTGATGGTCACCGGCGACGACGCGGTCTGCGACGAGGGGCGCGAGCTGCTCGGCGACGGGCTCGTCACGGTCGCGGTCAAGCGCGGGCTCGGCCGCTTCAGCGCGCGGAACATCCCGCCGGTCCGCGCGCGCGAGCTGATCGAGGACGGCGCCAAGCGCGCGCTCGCGAACCTCGAAGCCGTTGCGCCGTGGGACCCGGGCCGCCCGAGCGAGATCCGAGTCCAGTACGCGCAGCCCCGCGACGTGCAGAAGCTGCGCTACCGCCAGGGAGTCGAGATCGTCGACCCGCGCACGATCGTCTCGCGCGCCGACGACTGGTGGACCGCGTGGCGCCAGTTCTATTTCTAAGCGGCCCGACGAGCGTGTTCGGGGAGGATTCCGAGCTCGTCGATCAGCGTGAAGAACGCCTTCGCGAACGGTGAGCCGTTCGTCCGTTCGCGGACCTCGTCCCACCTGATCTGCTCGCGCAGCGTGCGCGCGATCTCGAGCACGTCGCCGTAGTCGGGCTCCTGCTCGGTCAGGGAGAGCAGCTTGGTCGCGAGCACGTCCTCGAGCGACGTGACGGGAAGCCGCATCGCCATCACCTCACGCTCGTCGGCGCGGTCGAGCAGCTCGTCCGTCACCGGCCCGCCGGAAGGACAGAAGATCAGGTCGACCTGCGTGTCCTCGTGGTACGCCTTCAGCAGCCAGTCCTCGGGCGGCCGCTCGGCGCGCATGCCGGCGTTGACGCAAGCCTCGAGCGCGGCCTCGGCGTCCTCGGGCTTGACGAGCAGGTCGACGTCGTGGTCGGTCGCAGGGCCGCCGCGCGCCCAGCAGGCGAGCCCGCCGGTGAGCGCGAAGCGGATGTCGGCGTCGCGCAGCGCAGCGGCGGCGCGCTTCATCGCTTCGACCAGCTTGTCGACCTCTACCTGACGACGGGGCATTGGTCCAGCGGTACCCGATGGTCCGTTTGCCGGAAACCTGGGTAGAACAACCCGGATGCAGTCGCTGAAGATCGCTGCCGCCGCGGACATCCACTCGACCGAAGGCCACGCCGACAAGCTGCGCGAGGCGTTCGAGCAGGCCGCGGTCGAGGCGGACGTGATCCTGCTAGCCGGCGACCTCACGGCGGACGGTGAGCCCGCAGAGGCGGAGGTGCTCGCGGCCGCGTGTCGGCCGCTCGACGTCCCGGTCTTCGCCGTCCTCGGCAACCACGACCACCACCTCGGGCAGCACGACGAGATCGCCGAGATCCTGCGACGCGCCGGCATGCGCGTGCTCGTCCGGGACTCGGCCGTCTGCGAGATCCGCGGGATCGAGGTCGGCGTCGTGGGGACGAAGGGGTTCGTCGGAGGCTTCCCCGGCTCCGCGCTACCCGACTTCGGCGAGCCGCTGCTCCGCCAGGTCTACGCCGAGACGACCGAGGAAGCGCGGGCGCTCGGGCGCGGCCTGCGACGCGTGTCGCACTGCTCGCTGCGGATCGTGCTGCTCCACTACGCGCCGATCCTCGACACGCTCGAGGGCGAGCCGCTCGGCATCCAGGCGTTCCTCGGCAGCTCGCGGCTCGCGAACCCGATCCAGGAGTACCGGCCCGACGTCGTGCTGCACGGGCACGCGCACGCAGGCAGCTTCCAGGGGCGGATCGGGGACGTGCCGGTCTACAACGTCGCCGTGCACGTGACCGGCCGCGACTTCTACGTCTTCGACCTCGAGGTCGTCACGCGCGGCCACACGGAGGTCGAGGTGGAGGGCATCGCCGGAACGTAGGCTCACGGAGTGCGCGTCTCGTGGCTCTCCGTCGCAGTGGTGAAAGGGCTCGCGCTGACGCGCCGCGACGAGCTGACGCTCGAGCCGTTCGGCGCGCTCGAGAACCGCCGCTTCCACCTGGTCGACGAACGGGGGCGCTTCGTCAACGGTCTGACGCGGCTGCAGCGGTCGCTGTTCGCGGTCGTGCCGGAGTGGGATCCCGGCACGGACACGCTGCGGCTGACGTTCCCGGACGGCGAGGTCGTCGAGGGGCCGGTGCTGCTCGGGGACGAGCACTCGACCTGGTTCTACAACCGCGCGGAGCCCGGCCGGCTGGTCGAAGGGCCGTGGGCGCTCGCGCTCTCGGAGTACACCGGGCGGCAGCTTCGGCTCGTCCGCACGGACGACCCCGGCCGCGCGGTCGACAGGTCGAACGGCGCGGTCTCGGTCGTCGCCGACGAATCCGTCGACGAGCTCGCGCGGCAGGCGGGCGTCGACTCGGCGGACGCGCGCCGCTTCCGGATGCTGATCGGCGTCGCCGGCGTCAAGCCGCACGAGGAGGACGAGTGGGTGGGGCGCGAGGTCGCGCTCGGCGACGCCGTCGTGCGCGTCGTCGAGCAGGTCGCCCGCTGCGCGATCACGACGAAGAACCCCGACACCGGCGAGCGTGACCTCGACACGCTGCGCGTGATCAAGCAGTACCGCGGGGTGCGCGGGCAGAAGGCGCTCGACTTCGGCGTCTACGGCGAGGTCGTCACGCCGGGTCGCGTTCGCGTCGGCGATGCCGTCGTGCCAGCTTCCGAGCGTTCGGTAGAGACGGAAGACGACCTTCTCAGCGACCCGGAGTGGCCCTGTCGCCGCCAGCACTGCCCGCTCGAGGTCTCCCTCGAGCTCCCACGCGTCGATCAGCTCGTCGGCGTCGTCGTAGTGCTCGCTGAGCTCCCGCGTCTGCTCCGTGACGAGCGTGAAGAGCCCCAGCCGCACAGCCTCGTCCATTCCTGCCTCGGTGGCCCGAAGCTGGTCGGGGAAGTCGGGCTCGTCGAGCAGTCCGACGATCGTCGGACCCGCCTCGATCCGCGGAACGGGAGGGATGATCGGGTGGAAGTCGAGCAGCTCAGCGCCGGGAATCAGCGCTCGATGCGTATCGCGGAGGACGTTCACGACGTCCTGCGGCTCGAGTCATCAGAGTGACCAGGAAAAGAGCGCGACGTCGAATCGACGACGTGGCGCCGAGATCGTCTTCGCGACGCGAAACTGCACGCGCTTCGCCAGCTCCGCCGGCCGGTCCCGGCGAGCCCTCTGGATCTCGTCTCGCTTGGGGTCGACGCCGAGCACGTACTGCGTGTCGTGCGCGTAGAGATAGGTGAAGCGCCCGTCGCCGCAGCCGACCTCGAGCACGCGCTTCCCGGCGAGATCGACCAGCCCGCGCACCGTTGCGAGCTCGAGTGGGTCGACCCACATGCGGGCGACACTACAAAATCGCGGTTGTGCGTCGTCGCTTTCCGATCCTCTCCCGGCTCACCTACCTGAACAGCTGCTCGCAGGGCGCGCTCTCGCTCGACGTACGCGAGGCGTACTCGCAGTACCTGCGCGACTGGGAGGAGCTCGGTTCACCCTGGGAGCTCTGGGTCGAGAAGACGGACGAGGCCCGCGCCGCGTTCGCCGAGCTGGTCGGCGCGACGCCTGACGAGATCGCCGTCACGACCTCGCTCTCGGCGGCCGTCAGCGCGCTCGCCAGCGGGCTCAGGTTCGACGGGGACCGCCGGAAGGTCGTCCTCTCCGAGGTCGAGTTCCCCACGGTCGGGCAAATCTGGCACGCACAGGAGGCGCGCGGCGCTCGCGTCGTGCACACGCGCGACTTCGAGCGGGAGATCGACGCGGAGACGCTGATTGTCTCGGTCACGCACGTCAGCTACCGCACCGGCGAGCGCCTTCCCGTCGAGGAGATCGTGCGGATCGCGCACGAGCGCGGCGCGCTCGTCCTGCTCGACGCGTACCAGTCGGCGGGCACCGTGCCGCTCGACGTGAACACGCTCGGCGCCGACGCCGTGGCCGTCGGGACGGTCAAGTACCTGCTCGGGTCGGCCGGGCTCGCGTTCCTGTTCGTGCGGCGCGGGCTGATCGGCGAGCTCCGCCCGACCGCGACCGGCTGGTTCGCCGACGAGGACGTCTTCGCGATGGACGACCGCGACTACTCGCCGGCGCCGACCGCCGCGCGCTTCCAGTCGGGCACGCCGCCGGTGCCGAACATCTACGCGGGGCTCGCCGGCCTGCGGCTCGTGCTCGAGGCGGGCGTCGAGCGCACCGCCGAGCACGTCGCCGGCCTGGCGGCGGCGCTGGAGGCGGGCGTGCGCGAGCTCGGCGGCACGGTCGTCACGCCTGCCCGGCGGGGAGCGCTGCTCTGCGTCGAGTCGAGCGACCCGCCGAGGCTCGTCGACGAGCTCGCGGGGGCGGGCGTCGTCGCCTCGTGGCGCGACCGCAGCGTTCGCCTCTCGTTCCACTTCTACAACGACGAGGGTGACGTGGAGGCGGCGCTGCGAGCGCTCGAGCGCCGACGCGACCTCCTGGCGTAGGCTTGACACGCATAGCAAAAACGCTATGCTGCCATAGCAGAGATGCGATACCGCGAGCGGTTCTGTGGTTGAGACGGCCAGGAACGACGAGCTCAGGCGTCGCCTGACCGCTGCCGAGGACGCGGTGGCCGCGCTTCAGCGCGAGCTCGGGGAGCTGCGTCAGCTAGCGGCGCCGCCCGCGGTTGCTGTGGAGCCCGCCGCGACGCCGGCGCCAGCACCGCCGGTGGCCGTGCGGCGACCCCAGCCGGAGATCGTCTTCGCGCCGGCTCGACCGAAACCCCCAGAGCCTCCGCGCAAGCCGCCCTTCTGGGACCTCGACGTCTCCTTCTCCGACCTCGTCGGGCCGAAGGCGTTCGCGATCGCGGGCGGGATCGTGACGCTCCTCGGCGTCGTCTTCTTCTTCGTGCTCGCCGCGAACCGCGGCTGGATCGGCCCGGAGCTCCGCGTGCTGCTCGGCGCGGCGGCGTCGGCCGTCGTGTTCGCCGGAGGTTTCTGGCTCCGTCGACGCGAGCCCGATTCGTACTCCTCGCTCGCGGCCGTCGGCGCCGGCCTCGCCGGCGGTTACGTGACGCTGGCGGCGGCGACGGTGCTCTACGGGCTCGTGCCCGCCGCGCTCGCGCTCCCGATCGCAGCAGGGCTCGCCGCGGTGGGAGTCGCCGTCGCGCTCGCGTGGTCGTCGGAGCTCGTCGCCGTGTTCGGCCTCCTGGGCGCGATTGCCGCGCCGGCGCTGCTCGCCCTCGACGAGGGCATCACGGCCGCCGGGTCCGCGTTCGTCGCGATCGTGTTCGCGGCCTCGGCTGTCGTCGCCCTGCGCGAGCGCTGGCCGGATCTCTTCGCCGTCGCGGCGCTGGCGAGCATGGCCCAGGCGGTCTGGCTCGTCCTCGCGTCCGACACGTCCGACTGGGGAACCGTGGCCGTTGCCGCCGTCTTCACGTCGATCCTCGTCGCCACGGGCGTCGCGTCGGAGGTCGGGCGCAAGTTCTCGTTCTCCGCGAGCCTCGTGCTCGCGGGCGCCGCCTTCGCGGCGTTCGCGGCGCGGATGCTCTTCGACGGCGACGACCTCGGCGTCGCGCTGGCCGTGGTCGGCGCCGCCTTCGCCGTCCTCGCGGCAGCGCTGTTCGTCCGCGGGCGGCTGACCGACCTGAGCAGCCTCGCCGGCGCGGTCGCGCTGAGCTTCGGCGCGGTCGCCGCGGCCGAGCTGCTCTCGGGCCAGTCGCTCGCGATCGCCTTCGCTGCGCAGGCAGCCCTCCTCGCGTGGCTCGCCCGCGCGATCGACGAGCCGCGCTACCAGTTCGGTGCACTCGCGTACTCCGGGCTCGCCCTCGGCCACGTGCTCCTCGTCGATGCGCCCGTCACGGATCTGTTCACGCCGGAGCTGCACCCCGCGGCCGGCACGCCGAGCGTCGTCGCGCTCGCCGCGGCGTGCGCCGTGGCGGCCTGGTTCGCCGTCTGGGAGGGCTCGCGCGGACCTCGGCGCCTGGCGGAACTGGACCGCGCCGTCCGTGACGCGCAGCCCACCGTCCGCCCGGTGGCCGGCGTCATCGCGCTCGTGCTCGCGGTCTACGCCGGCGCGCTCGGCATCCTCGGGCTCGCGCAGCTCACGGCCGGGGACCAAGCGGCCGAGATCGACGCCGCTTTCGAGTGGGGCCATGTCGCCGTAACGACGACGGCCGCGCTCGCGGCGCTGGCGGCCTTCCTGATCGCCGGCCGGGTCGGCGGCGCGGTCGTGCGTGCGGCCGTCTCGGTGGCGCTCGGCGTCCTGCTCGTCAAGGTGGCGTTGTTCGACCTGACCGTGCTCGAGCCGGAGCGCGCAGGTTGGTCAGCGCTCGCGCTCGGTGCCGTCCTCTTCCTCGTCAGCGTGCTCTCGCATCGGCTCCGGCCAGTGGTCGAGGAGCTGGACGTCGTCTCCGTCGCCTGGGCGGTCGTCGCCGCCGGCCTCGGCGCTGTCGCCGTCGTGCGGCTGCTCGAGGGTGCGTGGGGGAGCGTCGACCTCGAAGGCCTCGGGATCGTCGGCCTTGCGCTCCCGTTCGCGCTCGTCGGAGCGCTCGAGCTGAGGCGGTTCCGCGACTACGCGAGCCTGCAGTTCGGCCTCGCGGTCATAGCGCTCGGGGCCGGCACCATCCTCCTGCTCGAGGGCAACTGGCTCGTCTTCGCGTGGGCCGCGCTCGCAGTCGCGCTCTCGGGCGTGACGGTTCTGAGCGGGGAGAGCAGGTTCCTGATCGCGGCGCACGCGTACGCCGGGCTCGCGGTCGTGTACACGCTTGGAGTCGCCGCACCGCCCGCTGACCTCTTCGTCGCCGCGAGCGATCCAGGCAGCGGCGTCGCGGCAGTCGTGCTGGCGGCGGCGGCGGCGCTCGTCGCCGCGCTGCTCGCCCGCCGTGAGGAGCGCTCCGGTGCCTCCGACGAGCGCCCGCTCCCCGTCGCCGTCCGCTCCGCGCTGCCCGCGCTCGCGGAGGCCGGCCTCTGGATCGCCGGCGCCCTCGGCGTCTACGCGCTCTCGCTCTCGTTGCTACAGCTCGCGGAGTGGCTCTCGCCCGCGAGCGTCGACACCGACTTCGAGCGCGGGCACGTCGCCGTGAGCGCGTCGTGGGCGATCGTCGGGCTCGCGCTGCTCTCGATCGGCCTGCGCTACCGGGTCACGCGCCTTCGCGTCGCGGGACTCGCGTTGTTCGCGGTCAGCATCGCGAAGCTGTTCCTCTACGACCTCACGTTCCTGACGTCTGTCACGCGGGCGTTCTCGTTCCTGGCGGTCGGCACGCTGCTCCTGCTCGCGGGGTTCTTCTACCAGCGGCAGGTCAAATCTGGCGGTAGCGCGCCTGCATGACGCTGAAGACCCCGTAGGCGAACAGACCGACCGCCGCCGCGCCGAGCCAGACCGTGCCGTGCTCCTGGTGCGCCAGCTTGGCGAGCGCCTCGTCGAGGCCGATCGCCTCGCTCGCGTCTTGCTGCCAGGCCGCTCGCACGAGGAAGACTCCGACGAGCGAGAACAGCACCATTCGCGCCGCATGCCCTGCGAAGCCGACCGCGTTGACGAGCGGGGTGACCTCCTCGCGCTCCATCTGCCCCGTCTTCATGTTCTTGCGGAACTTGCCCGTGATCGAGCGGTAACCGTTCCAGAGCCCGTAGCCGATCAGGGCCAGACCGAACACGAGCACGAGCCACCGCCCGAGCGGGAGCTCGAAGACCCGCGCCGTCTGCTCGGGCTCGTCGCGGCTCTCGCCGCGTGGGCCGGTGACGAAGGAGAACGCGAGCAGGCTGAGCCCCGAGTAGAGGAGCCCCTTCGCGAGGGCGCCGCCGCGCTTCGCCCAGCCCTCGAAGTCGTTGCCCTCGTCGTCGCGGTTGAGCAGCGCCTGCGCGAGCCGCCAGACCGCGTAGGCGCCGAAGCCGAGCCCGAGGGCAACGAGCAAGACGACGCCGTACCACTCCTCGGAGAGCAGTCGCAGCGCGCCAGGGCGATCGGTCGCCGCGCCGCCGACCTCGAGCGCGACGAGGACGGCCAGGATGCCGACGATCCCGTAGGAAATACCCTTTGCGACCAGGCCGACCCGGCCGAGTCGCTCGACCGATTCGCTGTCTCCGAACCGCTTGAGTACGCCGGTCGCGGTGCCCATCGCCTAGCTCTGCCCACGGCGGTCCTGTTTGATGCTCTTGTGGAGCTCACCGACGCCGAGCTCGTCGCGCGCTGCCGCGCCGGCGACCACGAGGCCTGGCGCCTCGTCGTCGAGCGTTACTCCCGTTACGTCTTCGCGATCACCCAGGCCTTCCGGCTTCCCGACGCGGACGCCGAGGACGTCTTCCAGGAGACCTTCGCCCGGGCGTACGAGCGCCTGGGCACCCTCAGGGACGACGACGCGCTTCGGCCCTGGCTCGCCTCGCTCACCCGCCGGCTCTGCATCGACCGCCTCCGCGCCGGCTCGCGCGAGCAGGTCACCGAGGACCCAGGCATCGAGGCCACCGACGACTCGCTCGACGAGCTGACCGAGGCGTTCGCGGTGCGGGCCGCGCTCGCCGAGCTCTCGGAGAACTGCCGCGAGATCCTCGACCGCTTCTTCGCCCGTGACGAGAGCTACCGCACGATCGCCGACGCCCTCGAGCTGCCCCCGGGGACGATCGCGAGCCGGATCTCGCGCTGCCTCGCCCGTCTTAAGGATCGCCTCAGGGAAGAAAACCCACGCGAAAGCCGTCAAGAGGAGTGATGAAACCTCATCCGGAAGAGCGCCTGGCCGAACTGCTCCGGCTGCTTCCGCCTGCCCCGCGAGGCTGGGTCGAAGCGGCGCAGGAGCTCCCTCTGGTCCGGCCCGGCCTCGACCACATCGTCGCTCGGGCCGAGGCGGACGCCCGTTTTCGCGAGCTTCTGATCGCCGATCTGGAAGCCGCGCTGGCGCAGGAAGGCGTCGACCCCGCCCCCGCGACGGTGGCGGAAGTACGGAGGCGACTCTTTCTCCCCTAGTCGTACGGCCCGGACGCTGGGAGAATCGCAGGCGTGTCGCGCTTGCTCGACCTCAGCGTCCGGGGCCTCCTCGACGAGATCGCCGCCGAGACGCCCACGCCGGGTGGCGGAGCGATGGCCGCGCTGACCGGTGCCTGCGCCGCCGGCCTGGTCGAGATGGCGGCCGGGAACTCGGTCGACTGGGACATGCGCGGCGCGGTCGTCGCCCAGGCGAAGGTGCTCCGCGGACGGCTGACCGACCTCGCTCCACGGAACGACGAGGTCTACGAGGAGGCGCTCGCCGCCTTCGGGCTCCCCGCTGAGGTCGACACCGGCTCGCGCCGTGAGCTGATCGGGGCCTCGCTCGAGCGGGCGGCCGCGTTCCCGCTCGCCATCGCCGAGTCGGCGTCGAGCGTCGCCGAGCTCGCCGCAGTGGTCGCAGAGGACGGTGACCCTCGCTTTCGGCCCGACGCGACTGCGGCCGCGATGCTCGCGCTCGGCGCGACGCGCGCGGCCGCGCACCTGGTCGAGATCAACCTCGGTGTGCTCCAGCAGGACGAGCGGCTGCTCCACGCGACGCGCCTCGCGGCGGACGCGGCGGCGGCGTCGGCACGGACCCTGGCCGTCGCGCAGTGACGCAAGTCCTCGCGCATTCCGAACACGCCGACGAGCCGGAGGAGCTTCCCGCTTGGAGCCTGCCGGCCGACGCGGTCGAGCGGATCCGCGTCGGCCTGCATTGGCCAGCCGAGCTCGACCGCGAGTCCGCGTTCGGAGGCGCGACCGGCGCCGGCGTGACGGTCTGCATCCTCGACAGCGGGGTCGAGCTCGACCACCCGCTCGTCGGTGCCGTCCGTGAGTCGTACGTCGTCTCGCTGGGTGAGGGAGAAGAGGCAGCGATCGAGCCCGACGACGCGGGCGACCTCGTCGGGCACGGCACTGCCTGCGCCGGGATCGTCCGCGCGCTCGCGCCGGAGTGCGAGCTCGTCTCCGTGCGCGTGCTCGGGAACGACTACAAGGGCAGTGGCCGCGTGCTGCTGGCCGGGTTGCGCTGGGCGATCGAGCAGGGGTATGACGTCGTCAACATGAGCCTCTCGACGACGAAGCGCGACTTCGCCGGCGTCCTGCACGAGCTCGCCGACACGGCGTACTTCAAGCGCACAGTGCTCGTCGCGTCGGCGCACAACATGCCCGTCGAGAGTTACCCGTGGCGCTTCTCGTCCGTGATCTCGGTCGGCAGCCACGAGGCCGAGGACCCGTTCCTCTTCTACTTCAACCCCGAGCCCCCCGTCGAGTTCTTCGCGCGCGGGCTCGAGGTCGACGCCGCGTGGATCGGCGGCGGGACGCTGCGCGTGACCGGGAACAGCTTCGCGACGCCGCACATCAGCGGCCTGTGCGCGCTCGTGCTCTCGAAGCATCCCGGGCTCGCGCCCTTCCAGGTCAAGAGCATGCTTGCGCTGACCGCGAACAATGTGGAGGCTGCCGGATGAGCGAGGATCAGTTCAAGGCGGCGGTCGCCGGGGGGCTCGTCGCGGGGGACGAACTGCACCGCACGCTGCTCCAATCGATCGTCGAGACCGCGCGCGCGATCTTCGCCGCGAAGGCCGCGTCCGTCTTTCTCGTCGACGAGGAGACCGACGAGCTCGTCTTCGAGGCAGTCGCGGGCGAGGGCTCCGACGCACTCATCGGTCGGCGCCTGCCGGCCGGGACCGGGATCGCCGGCTGGGTGCTCGCGACGCGGCAACCGCTTGCGATTGAGGATCTCGAGGGCGACCCGCGCTTCGCGCGCGACGCCGCCGAGTCGACGGGCTACGTGCCGCGTGGACTGATGGCCGTCCCGCTCCTGCACGAGGATCGCGGGCTCGGTGTCCTCTCGGTGCTCGACCGGCCCAAGGAGAAGCAGTTCTCGCTCGCCGAGATGGACCTGCTGAGCCGCTTCGCGAACCAGGCCGCGATCGCACTCGACCTGATGCTTCGCTCCCGCCGCGCGCGACGAGCGATCGACGAGGGTAAGGACGAGCTGGCTGTGGTCGCGCGGATCGCGGCGCACCTGGAGGCGCTGCCGGCCGAGCGCCGGGAGGCGAGGCTGCGGCTGCTGGAGGCGCTCGAAGAAGTGCTCAAGCCCGAGGCGTAGAAACGCAACGGCCGGGGCCTTCGCCCCGGCCGTGCTTGCCGGTCGTACCTGTTACTGGGGCTTCACCTTGCGGTGGGCCTCGAAGTCGTCGCTCTCGCCTTCTGCGCCGGCCTCGTCGCTCGCGTTCCGCTTCTTGTGCGCCTCGAAGTCGTCGTCTGACTCGCCCTCGGCAGTCGGCTCGGCAGTCGCCTGCGGCTTCTGCTTCTTGTGCGCCTCGAAGTCGTCCTTCGACTCGCCCTCGGCAGTCGGCTCGGCAGTCGCCTGCGGCTTCTGCTTCTTGTGACCCTCGACGTCGGCGTCCGGCTTGCTGCGCTCGTCGCGATCTTCCACGGGGGTTGCTCCTTTCGGTCAGGGACCGGCTGTCGATTCACTAGACGCGGATCGGCCCCGGAATCTTCCAAAGCGAGCTGCGGATTGTAATGCTCGCCGCGTGCGGGAGTCCCTGGGCGCCTTCCGGCGCGTGTTCGCGAACGGCTCGCTGCGCCGGATTCAGCTCGCCTGGGTCGGGTCGAACGTCGGTGCGTGGGCCTATTTCGTCGCGATCGCCGTGTACGCCTACCGTGAGGACGGCGCGTACGCAGTCGGGCTGATCGGGCTCGCCCGCTGGGTCGCCGCGGGCATCGCCTCTCCGCTGCTGGGCGTCCTTGCCGACCGCCACTCACGCGTCCGGGTGATGGTCGGGGCCGACGTCGGTCGTGCCGCTCTGCTCGGTGCGATGGCCGTCCTCATCGGCGCCGGTGCGCCGTCGATCCTCGTGTACGTGCTCTCGGTCGTCACGACGGTAATCGGGACGGCGTTTCGGCCGGCACAGGCCGCGCTCGTCCCGCAGCTCGCCCGGACGCCTGCGGAGCTCACCGCCGCGAACGTCACCTCGAGCACGATCGAGAGCGTCGGCATCTTCGTCGGCCCGGCGGTCGGCGGTGTCCTCGTCGCGACGACGGGCGTCGCGACGACGCTCGTCGTCGACGCCGGTCTCCTCGTCTGGTCGGCGGTGCTCGTCGCGCTCGTCCGCGAGCCGGAGCGCGAGCCGGCCGAGGTGCCCGAAGAGCCGCAGAGTCTCCTGCGCGAGAGCGCGGCCGGGTTCAGCGCGATCGTCTCGAACCGCCGCCTCACCCTGCTCACCGGGCTGTTCGCGGCGCAGACCTTCGTCGACGGCGCACTCAACGTGCTCGTGGTGGTGCTCGCACTGGAGACGCTCGACCTGGGCGCGTCCGGTGTCGGCTTCCTGAACTCCGTGCTCGGTATCGGCGGGATCGTGGGGGGCGTGCTCGCCGCGCTGCTCGTGTCGCGCGCGCGCCTCGGTACCGACTTCGCGTTCGGCATCGTCTTCTGGGGGCTCCCGCTCGCCGCGATCGGGATCTGGCCGGAGGCGGCGGTCGCGTATCTCGCGTTCGCGGTGATCGGTGTCGCGAACACCGTCGTCGACGTTTCCGGCGACACGCTGCTGCAGCGCGCAGTGCCCGACCAGGTGCTCGCGCGCGCGTTCGCGGCGATGGAGAGCGTGTCGCTCATCGCGATCGCGCTCGGATCGATCGCGGCGCCTGTACTGATCGACCTGATCGGAGATCGAGTCACGCTGCTCGTCGTCGGGGCGCTGCTTCCGCTCGCCGCTGCGCTGTCGTGGCCCGCGCTCGCGTTGATGGACGAGCGCGCGCCCCCTGAGGCTGTGCTCCTTCGCTCGCTGCCGTTGTTCGCGCCGCTGCCACCGGCCACCGTCGAGTACCTGGCGGGCCGCACCGAGCGCCGCCGCGTCGCGGCCGGGGCAACGATCGTGCGCCAAGGAGAGCGCGGCGATGCCTTCTACGTGGTCGCCGACGGCGTCGTCGAGGTCTCGAGCGACGGCGCCGCCCCGCGCGAGCTGGCGGCGGGCGACTTCTTCGGCGAGATCGCGCTGCTGCGCAGCGTGCCGCGGACGGCAACCGTCGTCGCCAAGACGGACGCCGAGCTGCTCGAGCTCGCCGGCACGGACTTCGTGGACGCGGTGACGGGGCATGCGGAGGCACTCCGCGCGGCCGACGCGGTCGTCGGCTTGAGGCTCGCGCCGGTCTAGGAGGGCTTGGCGGAGCGTTGCTCGTCGCCGGGGTGCGATGGTCGTTCCGAGGCAAGGACGCAGGGAGCATTCGTATCCGCAGTGATACGGGCGCGACTGAAAACGCGGCCTCGGGGCGAGCAGCGCGGCCCGGCGGCATTGACCACGCTTCGCCAAGCCTCCTATCAAGCGGTCTTGGCCAGCTTCGCCTCGGCCTGGCGCTCGTAGAACGGCGCGCGGACCGAGCGGTAGAACTCGAGCGCCGCGCGCACGTCGGCGTCGCGACCACTCTGCAGCCTGGCGAACGCGGTGGCGACGACGGAGCCGCAGCGCTCGTAGATCTCCGCGGCCTGTGCCCAGTCTCCCGCGAGAACGGCCTCGGCAGCCTTGCCCCAGGGCGTCCGCAGGCTGTTCCTGAACTCGGTAACGAGCTCGTCGAGGAGACCCACCTGCTGCCATGCCCAGACCGCATGTGCGTCCCCGCCGAACGCGAACTGGATCCCGGCTTCCCGGCGGATTCGGATCAGCGCCGTCAACGTCTCTCGCGCCTCGTCGAGCTCGCCGAGCGCCGCGAGCACGAACGAGCGCATCGCGAACGCCGGGAACTTCACGAGTGCCGCCATCGAGGCTCGTACGGTCTCCATTGCGACGGCCGTGCTCTCGAGCGCGAGCTTGGGGTCGTCGCGGGCCAGCGCACTCAGCCCACGCATCAGGTGCATGCTGACCAGGTGGGTCGAGCGGCCGACCGGGCCGGACGCGAACGCGTCGGCGGCCGCCAGCGCCTCGTCCCAATGGCCGCGCTCCCAGAGCGAGAACGGTCGCGCCGCCAGAGCGAACTGGACGTTGGCCTCCATCCCGAAGCGACGGGCCACCGCAAGCCCCTCGTCGGCGACCGCCGCCGACTCCTCGACGTTGCCGTCGAGCCGGACCATGATCGAGAGGTTGTTGCAGATCCGGGCGATGTGCGCGGCGGAGTTGATCGACTTCGCGAGCTCGAGACTCTCGCGCATGTCGTCGAGCCCGGTGCGATCTCCGAGCTCGAACTTCGCCCCACCCGCGTACAGAAGGGCCTCGGCCCTGATCTCGTCGGCGCCGACGTTCTCGGCCATCGTCAGTGCTTCCCGGCCGAGCTCGAGCGCCTCGTCGTAGCGGCCGGCGAGGTAGGACGTCCGAGCCCGGGAGGCCCAGACCGTCGCCTTTGCGTGCGAGGCGGGCCTGTCGGAGACGAGCTCGGTCGCCAGCTCGAGCTGCTCGTTCAGCTCGTCCTCACGGCCGACGAGGAAGCCGCCGAGCGCGACGAGCACGCGGCTCTCGGCCGCGAGCTCGAGATCACCGGCGGCCTCGAACGCCGTGGCCGCTTGGAGCAGCTCGTCCCTGCCTTCCCCGCGCAGCGCGGACTCCGCCTTACCGAGCTGGAAGAGCAGCCGCGGGCGCAGAGGCGAGTTCTCGTCGAGCAGTTCGAGCGCGGTCCGTGCGTAGGCCGCTGCTCCGGCGTAGTTGCTCAGAGCGGCTGCGCGTTCCGTGGCGTCGCCGAGACAACGCGCAGCCCGCTCGCGGACGTCGTCCGTGACGAGCGAACCGTCCCGGTCGAGCCCGAGCACGGCGAGGTAGTGGCCCGCCAGCAGCTCGGCGTGGTCCTGCGGGCGACCGAGCGCGTCCACCCAGGCGGCGGCGCGAAGGTGCTTGGCCGCCCGCTCGGCGCGTGGGATCTGGCCGTACGCGACGTCGCGGACGAGCACGTGACGGAAGGCGAACTCCTCCTCGCCCGCGACCGACGAGCGCCGCTCCCGTCGCACGAACTCCTTGCGCTCGAGCGCGTGCAGGGTGTCGCGCGTGTCGCCGCGGCCGTCGAACGAGCCCGACCAGAAGACCTTCCCCATCACCGCAGCGTCCTGGAGCAGCGCCTTTTCCTCAGCGGGAAGCGCGTCGAGCCGCGCGGCTATGAGCCCATGCACGTTCTCGGGCAGCGCGACGTCGTCGAGTGATCCTCGCTCGACCCAGAGCCGCGCGAACTGCTCCGCGTAGAGCGGGTTGCCGCTGACGCGCTCGAGCAGCTGCTGCTGGATCTCGGCGGGCAGCACAGCACGCTGGAGGACGAGCGCGAGCAAGCGCGCCGAGTCGTCGGCCGACAGCGGCGAGAGGTTCAAAGTCAGCGCGTTGCGCTTGCCGCCGCCCCAGCCGGGCCTGCGCTCGAGCAGCTCGGGCCGCGCGGTGCAGAGCACGAGCAGCGGGACGCCGCTCGACCAATCCGCAATGTGATCGACGAAGTCGAGCAGACCGTCGTCCGCCCAGTGCAAGTCCTCGAACACGAGCACGAGCGGCCGGCGCTCGGCCAATCCCTCGAAGAACGTGCGCCAGGCCGTGAACGACTCGTCGCGGCTCACGTCGCGGTCCGGCTCGCCGCCGACGAGCGGCCGCAGTCGCTCGAGCACCCAGTCGGGCTGCGCTTCGACCGCTTCGCGCACCGCGGCCTCGAGCTTCCCGGCGGCGACGTCCTCGGAGTCGTCCTCGAGGATCCCCGCCTGTGCCTTCACCATCTCCGCGACGGCCCAGAAGCTGACCCGCTCCTCGTACGCGAGCGACCTGCCCTGGCGCCAGTAAACGAGGTCGTCGCCGCGCTCGATCGCGCCGAAGAGCTCCCAGACGAGCCGGCTCTTGCCGATGCCGGGGACGCCGACGAGCGTGACGAGCTGCGGCTCGCGCTCCTGCTTCACGCGCTCGAGCGTCGACGTCAACGCGTCGAGCTCGCGCTCGCGACCGACGAGCCGAGCTCCGCCGTGCTGGCGGACGTCCACGCCGAAGCGCGACCGTGCCTGCACGACCTCCCAGACCGGCACGGGCTCGCTCTTGCCCTTCGCGACGACGGCGTCCGCCTCGCGGTACTCGATCACCTCGCGCGTCGCCCGCTGAGTCTGTTCGCCGACGAGGATCCCGTTCACCGGGGCGGCGGCCTGCAGCCGCGACGCTGTGTTGACGACGTCGCCGGTGACGAAGCCTTGGCCGCTCTCGGGGCGCACGTCGAGCGCGACGAGCGCCTCGCCGGTATTGACGGCGATCCGCACCTCGACCTCGCCGTCCTCGTTCGCCCAGTCTTGGATCGCGAGCGCCGCGCGCACCGCGCGCTCCGGATCGTCCTCGCGCGCGACCGGCGCGCCGAAGACCGCGACGACGGCGTCGCCGATGAACTTCTCCACGGTGCCGCCCCAGCGCTCGAGCTCAGTGCGGAGCCGCTCGTGATAGGGACGCAGGACCGCAGCGACGTCTTCGGGGTCGAGCGACTCCGCGCGGGCTGTGAAGCCGACGAGGTCGGCGAAGAGGACCGAAACGACCTTGCGTTCCTCGCGCGGAGCGGTCACGCGATCGCCGCCAGCAGCGCCTCGGCTTCGCGGATGTCGCGTTTCGCGCGCAGCGAGCGGAACGTCTCGAGCGCCCGCTCGAGCTGTGCGTCCGCCTCCGTACGCCGACCCTTCGCGACCAGCTGCTCCGCTGCAAGCAGACGTGCGCGTGCCTCTTCGTAGACGCTCGCCTGGCGCGCGTATCCGTCAGCGGCCCGAAGGAACTCGCCCTCCACCGCAGCGAGCGACGCTTCGGCTCGTGGCGACTCCCACTCGGGCTCCACGAGCTGGCGCAAACGTGTCGGGCCGACGAGCTCGCGGAACGCGACGATGTGGTCGAACAGCGGAGCGCCGACGAGCGGCTCGCCTGCCTCTCTGTGTTCGAAGATCTCACGAACGACCGCGTGTGCCTCGTCGAGACGCCCGCTCACGTAGAGCAGGCCCGCGTAGAACGTGAGATTCGGATAGACGGCCTGCGGGTCGCGGTTCGAGCGGGCCTGATCGACTGCCAGCTCGATGTCGGCGAGCGCCCCGGCCAGATCGTCGTCGCGAGCAAGCCTGATCGCCGCTCGCACCCGAAGGCTCGACGGCAAGAGATAGTGGGGCGTCTCGGCTGCCTCGGCGATGAACGACTCTGCGATCGCGAGCGCCTCGTCCCAGCGGCCGACGAACCAGAGATATGCGCCCCGGCTGCCTCGGACGTAGTTGCGGTGAAAGGCCTGGCCCATGCGCTCGGCCGCCCGCCCGGCGTCCTCGTGCAGCTCGAGCGCACGTCGTGCGTCGTACCCCACCTGGGACACGGCGAGGTTGATCAGGCCACGCGCGAGCAGAGGGGAACCGATGCGGCGCGCGATCTCGACCCCGCGCTCGATCTCCTTGATCCCGCGAACGTCGCCGCCTCGCCAGCGGGCCGGGCCTACCGACATCAGGGCGTCGGCCTGGATCTCCTCGAGGCCCAAGGTCTCCGCCATCGCGAGCGCCTCGCTGCCGAGCTCGATCGCGGCGTCGTGTCGGCCGGCCAGCATCGAGAACCGCGCAGCCTGTGAGAGGACGGCCGCCTTCGTCCGCGACGGCTCCGAATCCGTGACCAGCCCGAGCGCGCGCTCGAGGTGGACGGACGCACGGTCGCGCTCACCGCGCGACCAATCGCTCTCGTAGAGGACGATCTCCGCGTCCGCGGCACCGGCGCTGTCGCCCGCGCCGCGTAGGGCCTGCACGGCTGCGTCGAGCAACACAGGGGCGTCGTCACGGCCGACGGCGTGCGCCGCGCGACCTCGGGCGAGGAGGAGGCGAGGAAGCTCGGGAGCGTCGTTCGAGCAGAGCTCGAGCGCCTGGTCGTAGAACGCGAGCGCTGCGGGCCAGGCGTTGAGCGCGAATGCTCGGTCGCCCGCGGCGGAGACCGCAGCACGCGCCGGCGCGGTCAGTGGGTCGACGGCGCCGCCAGCGGCACGCGTGAGCTCGATCGCGGCGAGGTAATGATGGGCGACGAGCTCGGCGTGGTCTTCGGGACGTCCGAGCTGATCGATCCACTCCGCCGTCGTCCGGTGCTTGTCTCCGCGCGCCGCGCGCGGGACCTGCCCGTAGGCGACGTCGCGCACGAGCAGGTGCCGGAACGCGTACTCGCTCTCGCCCTCGATCGACGGACGGCGCTCGCGGCGGACGAACTCCTTCCGCTCGAGCGTGTGGAGCGTTGCGCGCAGCTCGACTGCCGGGCGGCGGAGCGCGCCGGTCCAGAAGACCTTGCCCATCACCGACGCGTCCTGGAGCAGCTCCTTCTCCTCGGGTGCGAGCGCGTCCAGGCGCGCGGCGATCAGACCGTGCAGCGTCTCCGGCACCGCGATCTCGTCGACCGAACCGCGTTCGACGTAGAGGCGCGCGAACTGCTCGGCGTAGAGCGGGTTACCGGCGGCTCGCTCGAGCAGCGCGGACTGGACGTCGGCGGGGAGCACAGGTCGTTCGAGGAGCTCGCCCACGAGGCGCGCGGCGTCGTCGTCCGCGAGCGGCGACAGTGCGAGCGTCGTCGAGTTCGAGCTTTCCCCCGCCCCAGGCGGGACGGCGGTCGAGCAACTCGGGCCGTGCAGTGCAGAGGACGAGCAGCGGGACGTCGGTCGTCCACTCGATCAGCTCGTCGACGAAATCGAGCAGCCCGTCGTCGGCGAAGTGGAGGTCCTCGAAGACGAGCACGAGCGGTCGGCGCTCGGCGAGCGCTTCGAACAGCCGACGCCACGCGGCGAACGCCTCGTCGCGGCCGCCGGCCAGGTCCGAGGACGCGCCGATGCCGATCAGCGGACGCAGATGCGACGCGACCCACTCGGCGTCCGCCTCGCCGACCAGATCGACGACCGTGCGGTGGAGCTTCTCGCCCGCCGCCTCGGGCGAGTCGCTGTCGAGGACGCCGGCCTGCGCCTTGACCATCTCCGCAAGCGCCCAGAAGCTCACGCCCTCGCCGTACGGCAGCGAGCGGCCCTGGCGCCAGTAGACGAGCTCGTCGCCGCGCTCGATCGTTCCGAAGAGCTCCCAGACGAGCCGGCTCTTGCCGATCCCCGGCACGCCGACGAGCGTCACGAGCTGCGGTGTGCGCTCGGCCTTGACGCGCTCGAGGGCCTCGACGAGGGTGGAGAGCTCGCGTGCGCGGCCGACGAGCGACGCCCCGCCGTGCTGGCGCACGTCGACGCCGAAGCGTGACCGTGCCTCCACCGCTTCCCACACGGGGACCGGCTCGCTCTTGCCCTTCGCGACGACGGGCTGGGCGTCGCGGTAGTCGATCACCTCGCGCGTCGCGCGGTGCGTCTGCTCGCCGACGAGGATCCCGTTCACGGGTGCGGCGCCTTGGAGCCGCGACGCGGTGTTGACGACGTCGCCGGAGAGGAACCCTTCACCGCTCTCCGGTCGAACGTCGAGGGAGACGAGCGCTTCGCCCGTGTTCACGGCGACTCGCACCTCGACGTCCTCCTGCTCGGCGGCCCAGTCGCGGATCGCGAGCGCCGCTCGCACCGCACGCTCCGGATCGTCCTCGCGCGCGATCGGCGCGCCGAACGCCGCGACCACCGCGTCGCCGATGAACTTCTCCACGGTGCCGCCCCAGCGCTCGAGCTCGGTGCGCAACCGCTCGTGGTACGGGCGCAGGAATGCGTCGACGTCCTCGGGGTCGAGCGACTCGGCGCGCGCCGTAAAGCCGACCAGGTCGGCGAAGAGCACCGTCACGACCTTGCGCTCCCGACGGGGCTCGGCCATGCGGGGAGTCTAGGACGGTGCCGACGCGGCTTCGAGGAGCCCTCTGGCCTCGCGGGCGCGCACGAGGTTCTCCTTGCGTTCGAACAGGTGCAGCGCACGCCCGAGCGCAGCCGTGGCCTCTCCCGGTCGTCCGCTGGCGGCGAGGACCTCGCCGAGCACGTACTGCGCCTCCGCCTCGAGCGGGATGAAGTCGGTGCGCGAGAGGATGCCGACAGCTTCTCCGGCGAGCCGTTCGGCCTCCGCGAGGTCGCCGCGACGGAGCCGCACACGGGCTAGGCCGACGCGCCAGCGCGTCAGCGCGTCGAAGTCGTCAGGCCCGGCGAGCGATCGACCTTCCTCCGCGGCTTCCTCCGCCTCGCTTGCGCGGTCGAGCCGCGCCAGCACCGTTGCCAACTCGCCCAGCAGCGTCGAGCGGACTCCCGTGTCGCCGAGTGCTGCGAGTAGCTCGTTTCCACGGCGAAGCTCGGTCTCAGCGCCCTCGAGGTCGCCCAGGAGCTCGAGGGCGAAGCCGTAGTCGACTGCATAGATCCCGCGCTGGAGCCGGAAGTCGTACTCCTCGATCAAGGCGGCGGCGCGACGTCCGGCATCACGGGCTTCCGCCTCGTTGCCGAGCAGCGCCGCGGCGACGGCCCGCACCTGGGAGGCGTGGACTCGAAGCGCGACGTTGACGTCTTCGCGCTCGAGGATGCTGTCGCACAGCGTGAGGACCTCCGTTGCGGGTGCGGGTCCCCAGAGCTTCGGCCGGAGGAGCGCGCCGAGCGCGCGGCGCTCCTCCACGAGATCGTCGGCGCCCCGGGCGAGCGCGACCGACCGCTCGAGGTCGGCCTCGCCCTCCGCCGCGTGACCGAGGACGAAGCGGCACATCCCGATCGCTTCGTAGGCGAAGGCGAGCGTCGCGAGGTCGCCGGTGGGCTCGAGCTCCGCGGCCAGCTCGAGCGCGAGCTCGAGTCCGCGTTCCGTCGTCGCGGTGGGATCCGTTCGCGACGAGAGGTCCCCGAGCAGCAGCTGTGCACGGATCGCGGTGGATCGGTCGCCGGCCGTCTCGGCGGCGGACAGCGCCGCTCTCAAGACGTCGTCCGCGTCCCGATACTCGCCGCGCCGCATCAGCGCCTGTCCGAGCGCCCGCAGCGCCGCGGCTTGACGCGGATCGTCGGCTGCAAGGAGGTCGACGCCGCGGCGAAGGAGGGTGATCGCCGCCGGGGCATCGGCGCGGCCGTACGCGGCGTGCCCGGCGTCGAGGAGCCTTTGCGCGGCGGCGTCGGCGAGCTCGCGCTGGTCGTCGCCCAGCTCGGCTCGCAGCCGGAAGGCCTGTTCGAGGTGGTAGCCCAGGATCTCGTCCAGTTCGAGCGTCTCCTCCGCCGCGCGTTCGAGCCAGTCCGCGAACGTCGCGTGGAGTTCCGCGCGGAGCTCCTTCGGCAGCGCTGCGTAAGCGGCGTCGCGGATCAGCAGATGGCGAAAGCGGTACGAATCCCCGGCCTCCGGCCGGACGAGGTCCTTGCGAACGAGGCTCGAGAGCAACGGCTCGACGTCCTCGCGGATCGCTTCGGGGAGGAGCGCTGCGACGGCGTCGGCGTGAAAAACCTGCCCTTCGATCGCCGCGCGACCGACCACGAGCCGCTCGGCGTCGGGGAGCGAGTCGAGCCGCGCCTGAAGCAGCGCGTGAATCGTGGCCGGCACCGCGACGTCCCCGCGCTCGCGCACGACGGCTGCCATCTCCTCGACGAACAGCGGGTTGCCGCCGGACGCGGACGCGATTCGCTCGCGCGTCGTTGCTTCTGCGTCGTCGCCGAGCAGTCGCGCGATCAGCCGGTCGCATTCCGGCGCGCCGAGCGGCTCGAGCAGGAGCGAGGTCGCGTTCAGCTTCCCCCCGCTCCAGTCGGCACGAAGGTCGAGCAGCTCCGGCCTCGCGATGCAGAGCAGGAAGATGGGGGCGCCGCGAGAGAGGTCGGCGACGTACTCCACGAGGTCGAGGAACGTCGGTTCGGCCCACTGGAGGTCGTCGATCACGACGACCTGCGGGCGCTCGCCTGCGCGAGCTTCGAGCAGTCGCCGGAACTGGACTCGCGTCTCCTCGGGCGAAGCCGCGACGACCGACTCGGGCGCTACGCCGGCCGAGCCGAGCAGCTCGACGAGCGGCCAGTACGTGATCCCCTCGCCGTAGGGCAGGCAGCGCCCGCGCAGGACATCCGCCGCACCGCCGACGCGTTCGAGGAAGTCGGCGACCAGCCTCGACTTGCCGACGCCGGCGGCGCCGAGCAGCGTGAAGAGCCGGCACGAGTTGTCTGCGACTGCGTCCTCGAAGTCGCGCCGGAGGCGTTCGCGCTCGCGCTCGCGACCGACGAGCGGCGCGTCGAGCCTGCGCGCGAGCGGCGCGTCGCCGGTCACCTCGAGCAGGCGGAACGCCGCGACCGGAGCAGACTTTCCCTTCAGCTCGAGCGGCTCGACTTCCTCGACGCGCACGGCGTCGCGAACGAGGAGCTGCGTCTCCGCGCCGATCAGGATCTCGCCCGGGGCCGCCGCCTGCTCGAGCCGGGCGGCGACGTTGACGGCGTCGCCGACGGCCAGGGTCTCGTCTTCGCCGCCGGCGACGACCTCGCCGGTGTTGACGCCGATCCGCGCCTCGAAGCCGTGCTCGGCGACCGCAGCTCGGACCTCCGCGGCGGCGCGCACCGCCCGGAACGCGTCGTCCTCGCGCGCGACCGGGACGCCGAACACCGCCATCACGGCGTCGCCGATGAACTTCTCGACTGTGCCGCCGTGACGTTCGATCGTCGCGCGGATGTCCGCGAAGTAGCGGCGCATGCGCGTCCGCAGCGCCTCGGGGTCGGTCGACTCGCCGATCTGCGTGGAGCCGACGAGGTCGCAGAAGAGCACGGTCACGACCTTGCGGAACTCCCGCTCCGTTTCCGTCACGGAAGCGAGTCTAGGTCGCTACAGCTCGCCGCTGAAGGTGTCGCAGGCCGCGGGGTCGCCGTCTCGCATCCCGCGCGTGAACCACTTCATCCGCTGCTCGGAGGAGCCGTGCGTCCACGACTCGGGGTCGACCCGGCCGCTCGACTTCTGCTGGATCCGGTCGTCGCCGACCGCCGCCGCGGCGTCGAGACCCTCCTGGACGTCGCCGGGCTCGAGCAGTCCGCGCTGCTCCGCCGTGTACGCCCAGACGCCGGCGAGGCAGTCGGCCTGGAGCTCGAGCCGGATCGAGTCCTCGCGGTTCTGGACGCGGTCCATGATGTTGAGCACGTTCTGCACGTGGTGCCCGACCTCGTGCGCGACGACGTAGGCCTGGGCGAAGTCGCCGGGAGCGCCGAAGCGGTCCTGCAGGTCGCGGAAGAAGGAGAGGTCGATGAAGACGCGCTGGTCGGGCGGGCAGTAGTGCGGCCCGACCTGGGCGCTCGCGCCGCCGCACGCGGACTGCGTCGCCTGGGTGAAGAGCACGAGCTTCGAGGCCTGGTACTCCCGGTTCGCGCGGCGGAAGAGGTCGACCCACGTGTTCTCGACGTCCGAGTGGATCCGGTTCGTCCGGTCGACGAGCGTGGCCTCCGGGTCAGCGGGATCGACCGTCGTCGCCCCGGGCTGCGCCTGCGGCAGGGGGTCGAACGGGCTGCCGGTCCCGCCGCCGCCGCCCGTGCCCGGCATGTTCCCCGTCAGCAGGACGATGGCCAGCAGGATGATCAGCCCGATGCCGCCGCCGCCGACGCCGATCGGCATGCCGCCCATCCCGCCGGCGCCGCGCCGGTCCTCGAGCCGTGTCCCCTGTGGAAGTCGCTTCCACCTCATGGCTGCCGTTGTTCCCGCCGCACGCGGACGTCAACCTTCGAGCGCGCGCAGTTCTCGCTCGTAACGGGCGAGCTTCTCGCGCTCGGCTTCGACGACGTCCGGTGCGGCATTAGCGACGAAGCGGTCGTTCGCGAGCATCTTCTCCGACCGCTCGACCTCCTTGCGCAGGCGCTCGATCTCGGCCTGCGCGTTGCCGTTCGCCTTCACGCGCTCCGGCTTCACGACCGCGTCGAAGATCCGGCGCTCCTCGTCGTCGAGATCGACCAGCACCTGGCTGCGGCGGAAGATCGCCGCGGCATCCTGCACGTGCTCGAGTGCACGCAGCGCCTCGCTCGAAGCGCGCGTCCGGCGCGGGCCACTCGGCCACGATCAGCCGCGAGCTGCGCTCCGGCAGGTTCAACCAGATCTCCTCGGTCACGTGGGGAAGCACGGGGTGGAGGAGCTTCAGCAGCCGCTCGAGCGCGGCCAGCGCCGTCGCGCGAGCGGCCTCGTCGCCTTCGTACAGGCGCGGCTTGATCGCCTCCGCGTACCAGTCGCAGAACTCCTCGAACGTGAGTCGGTAGATCGTCTGCGCGACGTGTGCGAACCGGAACGCGGCGAACGCCAGTCTCGATCTCGCTGCGCGCCCGATCGAGCCGCGCGAGGATCCACCGCTCCTCGAGGGAACTGGGTCGAACCTCGACTTCCTCGCCTGATCCTGCTTGCAGGATCAGGCGACCCACGTTCCAGAGCTTGTTCGTGAGCTTGCGCCCTTCTTCGATCATCCCGACGTTGAAACGCACGTCCTGCGTCGACGACATCTTCAGCAGGCCGTAACGCGTCGCGTCCGCGCCGTGCGAGCCGATCACCTCGAGCGGGTCGATGCCGGTCCCGAGGCTCTTCGACATGCGGCGTCCGTCCGGCGCCTGGATCGTCGAGTGGATCAGGACGTCGGCGAACGGCACCTCGCCCAGCAGCTCGAGGCCGGACATGATCATCCGCGCCTCCCAGAGGAAGATGATCCCGCGGTCGGTCGCGTTGACGTCGTTCGGGTAGAAGTAGTCGAGGTCGGGCGTCGGGTCGGGCCAGCCGAGCGTCGCGAACGGCCAGAGCGCGGACGAGAACCACGTGTCGAGCACGTCCTCGTCCTGGGTCAGCTCGGTCGAGCCGCACTCCGCGCACGCCTGCGGCTCACTCTCGACCACGGTCGTGTGTCCGTCGAGGCAATACCACGCCGGAATCCGGTGGCCCCACCAGATCTGGCGCGAGATGCACCACGGACGGATGTTGTCCAGCCAGTTCAGCGCGACGGCGTTCTGCTGCTCGGGCGTGAAGTTGACCTGTTGCGCGCGGATCGCATCGGCGGCAACTCGGGCGAGCGGCTCCATCTCGACCCACCACTGGAGTGTGATCAGCGGTTCGATTCGTGTCCCGCACCTGTCGCAGTGGCCGACGGAGTGGCGGTATTCCTCTTGATCCTCCAGCAGCTCCTGCTCGCGCAGGAGCTGCACGATCCGGGCGTCCGCGTCCTCCTGCGTCAATCCCCCGAAGCCGGCCACGAGCTCGGTCATGCGGCCGTCGAGCCCGATCGCGGTCAGCTCCTCGAGGCCGTGATCGCGGCCGATCTCGAAATCGGTCGGGTCGTGTCCAGGCGTGATCTTGAGCGCGCCCGTGCCGAAGTCCATCTCGACGCGCTCGTCGGCGACGATCGGCACGCGCCGCTCGGCAATCGGCACGATCGCCTCCTTGCCGACGAGGTCCCGATAGCGCGCGTCGCTCGGGTTCACCGCGACGCCCGTGTCCGCGAGCATCGTCGGTAGGCGCACCGTCGCGATCGTCACGTGCCCCGAGCCGTCGGCCAGCGGATACCGGACTCGCGTGAGGGTATCGGTCACGTCGAGGTGGTTGACCTCGAGGTCGGAGATCGCGGAGGCGCAGCGCGGACACCAGTTCACGATCCGGTTCGCGCGGAAGATCAGCTTCTTGTCGTGTAGGTGGACGAAGAAGCGCATGACCGCGCGCACGTAGCCCTCGTCCATCGTCATCCGCTCGCGCCGGTAGTCGAGGGACGCGCCAAGCGACCGCAGCTGGCCGATGATGATGCCGCCGTACTTCTCGAGCCACGCCCAGACGAGCTCGACGAACGCCTCGCGACCGAGGTCGTGCCGCGTCTTCCCCTCCTTGGCGAGCTCTCGCTCGAGCACGTTCTGCGTCGCGATGCCGGCGTGGTCGTAGCCGGGCTGCCAGAGCGTGTTGAAGCCGCGCATCCGGTGCCACCGTGTCAGCGCGTCCTGGATCGACGCGTTCAGCGCGTGGCCCATGTGCAGCTCGCCCGTCACGTTCGGCGGCGGGAACGCGATCGTGTACGGCGTGCGTGAGCGGTCGACGTCGGCCTTGTAGAGGCCCTCGGCCTCCCACGTCTGTTGCCAGCGCGCCTCGACGCCCTCCGGCTTGTAGAGGGGTTCCATCGGTCCGGTGAGGTCAGGCAGCGACTATGCGCCTAAGTATAGAGGCCTTTCTCGCGCAGCTCTGCGACCGCTCGTTCTCGCTTCTCGAGCTCGAGCCCCATGCCACGCAGGACGGCGGGCGCCTTCGTGAACTGGGCGTCGCCGTAGTCGACGACCTGGACGTAATTCCCCCACGGGTCGCGGAAGTCGAGCGAGGGCGGGCGCGACACCGGAACGCCCGCTTCTTCGAGCGCGCGGCGGACCGCGTCCTTGTCGTCGACGACGAGCCCGAAGTGACCGCGGGCGGGCTGCGAGCCGCCGCGCTCGAGCGCGATGAACTGGTCGCCGATGTCGACGAACGCCGCGCGTCGAGAGCGTCCGCGGAACGAGAGCTCGAAGAAGCGCCCGTACCACTCGATCGCCTCGTCGACGTCGCCGACCTCGAGCGCCACGTGGTTGATCCCGACGAGCCGTGCCACGCTCACAGACTGCCTGCGGCGATCCCGTCTGCGGAGCGGACGATCCAGCTCGGGGCGACGGCTGCCACCGCCTGCGCGCACTCTGGCGCCGCGAGCGCGAGCACGCAGCCGCCGAAGCCGGCGCCGGTGAGCCGGGCGCCGTAGGCGCCCGCGGCGACGGCCGCCTCGACGAGCGCGTCGAGCTCCGGCAGCGAGACCTCGAAGTCGTCGCGGAGACTGTCGTGCCCCGCGACCAGGATCCGTCCCAGCTCGGGGAGGTCGCCGCTGCGGAGCGCGTCGACCGCGGCGCGCACGCGCTCGTTCTCGGTCTCGACGTGCCGAACCCGCGCGGGCTCGCCGGCCTCGACCTCCGCGCGGCGCTGCGCGTAGCGGCCGTCCTCGAGCCGGCGCCGGATTCCCGAGTCGAGCACGACGAGCTCGAGCTCGGGCAGCTCGACGTGCTCGTAGGCGAGATCGCCGCAGTCGAGCAGCAGCGCGTGGCCCGCACGGCCGAGAACGGCGGCGGCCTGGTCCATCAGCCCGCACGGGACGCCGGTCGCGCGCTCCTCGGCGCGGCGGCAGCGCTCCGCGAGCTCGAGCGGCTCGAGCCGCACGCCGGCGGCCTCGCAGAGTGCGCCCGCCACGGCCACCTCGACCGCGGCCGACGACGCGAGCCCCGCGCCCGCCGGGATCGTCGATTCGATCCTGCCCTCGAAGCCGACGTCGAGGCCGAGCTCGGCGGCGACGGCGGCGGCGAGCTTCGACTCCACCTCGAACGTCTCGGCCCGGTGGCCGGTGACGGTGGCGAAGCGGTCGATCGCGACCGGGAGCACGAGGCCGCCGGCGTAGTCCGTGTGCTCGCCGATCAGGTTGACGCGGCCCGGCGCGGAGACCTCGATCACATGCTGCGGATCAGGTCGGCGTACCAGCGCCCGCTCGTCTTGATCGTGCGCCGCTGCGTGTCGTAGTCGACGTGCACGAGGCCGAACCGCATCGCGTAGCCCCACGCCCACTCGAAGTTGTCGAGCAGCGACCAGACGAAGTACGCATCCGCCAGCCCGCGCGCCCGCTCCACGTGCTCGCGCAGGTAGTCGACTCGGTCCGGATCGTCGATCCCATCGCCGGCCATGCCGTTCTCGGTGACGGCGAGGCTGGCGGGCGCGTAGTCGAGGCGGACGCGCTCGAGGATGTCGCGCAACCCGTCGGGATGGATCTCCCAGCCCATCGCGGTGGTGCGCGCTCCCTCGACCGGCACCTGTACCGCGCCGAGCCAATGTCCCGGGTCGTGGCGCACGATCTGCCTGAAGTAGTAGTTGACGCCCACGAAGTCGAGCGGGAGCCCGGGCGGCGCCTCGTCCGTGAAGCCGTACCACTCGCGCATGTCGTCGGGGTAGCCGCGACCGAACGCGGAGTCGAAGAACCAGCGGATCAAGTGGCCGTCGACGCGTCGCGCCGCCGCGACGTCCTCCTCGGCGTCGCTCGCCGGCTCGACGGGCGAGACGTTCAGCGCGATCCCGACGCGCGCGTCCGGAGCCGCCGCGCGTAGCGCGTCCACGCCGGCGGCATGCGCGCGCATGAGCCCGTGGGCGACGCGCACGGCGGTGCCGGGCTCACGCCGCCCCGGGTGCGTGAGCTCCCGTCGCGTACCCGTTGAACGCGATGACCTGGGGCTCGTTCAGCGTCAGCCAGTGCTTGACGCGGTCGCCGAGCCGCGCGGCGACGACCGAGGCGTACTCGGCGAACCAGCTCGCGCTCTCGGGCGACTCCCAACCGCCGCGGTCGTAGAGCGCGAGTGGCAGGTCCCAGTGGTAGAGCGTCACCCACGGCTCGATCCCGCGCTCGAGCAGCGCGTCCACCAGGCGGTCGTAGAACGCGAGGCCGGCGTCGTTGACGCGGCCGGTGCCGCCGGGCAGCACGCGCGGCCACGAGATCGAGAAGCGATACGCCTGCAGCCCGAGCTCGGCCATCAGCTCCACGTCTTCGAGCCAGCGGTGGTAGTGGTCGCAGGCGACGTCGCCGGTGTCGCCGTTCTCGATCGCGCCCGGCCTGCGCACGTAGTCGTCCCAGATCGACGGCCCCTTGCCGTCCTCGTCCCACGCGCCTTCGATCTGGTACGCGGCGGTTGCGGCGCCGAGAAGCACTCAGTCCGCGACGCAGCCGCTCAGCTGCGCCGTGAACGAGTCGGTGGCGGGTTCCTCGTAGACGAAGAGGCAGTAGTTGAGGCGCGTCGGATGCTCGAACTCCCAGGCCTCCTGGCCCTGGAGCGTGACCTGGCGCAGGTCGGCGTCCTCGATCTGCTGCACGGTCGGGTAGCTCCCACGCAGCCCCTCGATCTGCGCGCGCACGTTCGGGTCCAGCAGGACCTCCCGCGCCTGCTGCTCGGTCGCGCCGCCCCACGTCTCCTCGTCGCCGCCGCAGCCGGCGAGCACGAGCACCGCGATCAGGATCGCCCGTTTCATCGGCGGACAGTGTGCCGAAGGACCGCCGCGGGCGGCGATTCTTCGGTGCGCGCGGCGGTCGGTCGCCTCGAGCGGTTCGGGCTGGACACTCGCGTCGATTCCGGGTACTTCTGCGGCCGTGATCCGTCGAGTCGGTCTCGCGATCGCGGTCGTCGCACTCGTCGGCGCATGGGCCGCCCACGCGGCGCCGCCACGGCGCGTCCACTTCCAGAGCCCGTCGGGGAACATCAACTGCTTCCTCGACGCGACGTTCGCCGACCTGCCTGGTCAGGCGGCACACGTGGCGCAACACGCCCGCGCGCCCGGCGTCCTGCGACGTCGACTGGATCCCGTCGGAAGTCTCGCTGAGCGGGCGTCGCGAATCGTCGTCGGCGCGTGCCGCGGAGACGTTGGACCTCTCTGTCTGCCGAGCGGCGGGCTCCGTTGCACGACGCTCGCGTATGGCCGGTCGGTCGTCGTCGGGAGGATCAGATGCGTCTCTGCCGTGAACGGTGTGACCTGCCGCCGGCGCGACGGGCGACGAATCGGATTTCGCGTCGCGCGCGAGGGCTACAGGCTCTTTCGCTGAGCGCTAGAGGCGAGCCGGACCACGAAGCGCACGGAGGCCCGGGCCGTCAGCCCTTCGTCGACTGAAGAAACGCTTCGCTGCCGGAGCCGAGCCCCTGCATGTCCGGCTGGAGTGCCACGCGGCGGTCCTCGTCGTCGTCGAACGTCTCCTGGATGCGCCGCTCGAAGAGCTCGAGCTGGCGCTCGAGCGCCGGGCGTCGGTCCGGGGGCGCGACCACGAGCAGGTCCTGGAGCATCGCCTGGACCCGGCGGAGCACCTGCACCGAGGTGTTCGCGTCCTGACGCAGCTCCTCGAGTGCCAGGTCGACGTATCCGCGCCACGAGAGTGCCGGCATGACGAGTCGGAGCCGGCCGCCGTCGTCGTAGTAGTGGCCGGTCGGGAAGGGCCGGACTGCGAGTTGGCGCAGGCAATCGTGCAGGCGATCGATCGCCTGGGTCGCCGTCGTCGGGTCACCCATCGCAGGCGAGATCGACCGCTGCGCGACGTCGACGAGCATCCGGAAGCCGTAGGCAACGTCCTCGTGCATCGTTCGCTCCTTGCCCAGCGCGAGCGAGCGCGTCACGCGTTCGTCCTCCAGCTCTCCGTCGCAGTGCACGCGCACGAGCGGTGCGCCTTCGGGAACGAAGTCGCCGATCCGAGGCACGAGCTCCAGCACGGCATCCGCCTCCGTCGCGAGCTCGACGAGCTCGTCCGGCTGAACGCGGTACAGGACCCCGCGGCGGGGGGCGGGGATCTCGCGGTCGGGCTCTCGCTCGGGAGGTGGCTCACGCTTGTCCTCCTCCGGTTCGGCCGAACGCGGATAGACCTTGTCGATCAGCTCGCGCGTCTCGTCACCCACCGACTCGATCAGCGACGCGACGCGAAGCGACTGTCCGATGTGGTTCACGTACGCGACGAGAACGACGACGCTGACGAGCACGAGGACGAACGCCACGAGGACGGCCAGGCTCGGGACGTAGCCCTCGTCGTCGCCGGAGGGCGTCCGCACTTCCCGCATCACGAGCACGGCGTGGGCGAACGTCGCAACGAACACGCCGATCGCGACCTGGCTCGGACGGTCGCGGAGGATCGCGCGGAGCACGCGCGGCGAGAACTGGCCCATCGCGAGCTGAACCACGACCATCGTGATCGTCAGGACGAGACCGGTGAGCGTCACCATCGACGTCGCCACGCTCATCGCGATCGCAAGGGCGGCGTCCGGGTCCGGCGAGAGGGACCCTGGGAGCAGCGGGCCGACCTTCTGCTCGAGGGCGATCGTGCCCAGGGAGAGCAGCACACCCCCGAGCACGCAGAGACTGGGGACGAACCAGAGCCGCGTGCGCAGGTAATCCCAGAGCCGAAACAGCCGCATGCGCGCGGTCTACCGCGCGCGCGCTGCGCCAAACCCCGGCGAACGTGCCCCAAGCGGATTCGAACCCGCGCTACGGCTTTGAAAGAGTCGGCGAGGACTGACGCGCGGAGTCGCCGTCGGTGTCGAGCGGCTCCGCACCCAGCCACACGGCGTCCGCAGTCGAGCCCCTACACCGACGTCTGGGTGCCTGCGGTCAGGGCGGCACTCTCCGGGAGGCGGGCTCCCGTGCCGCCGGCGGAGCCGAGCCCGTCCGCGTCGGCTCCCACCAGCTCGCCGCGATAGGCCATCGCAACAGCCTGCGCCTGGCTTCTCACGCCGAGCTTGCGAAGAACGTTCACGACGTGGGCCCCGACGGTCTTCCTCGTGATGAACAGACGCTGGGCGATCTCCTCCTGCCGGTAGCCGTCTGCCAGCAGCTGGAGCACTTCCCGCTCCCGGCGCGTCAGCTTCCGGAAGATCGCCGCGGGCAACGGTCGCGACCGGCGTAACAAGTTGCGCACGCGGGTGAGTAACTCGTCCGGGGCATACGGCTTGACGAGGTAATCGCTCGCTCCGACCAGCAGACCGGCCACGCGATCGTACGATTCGGTTCGCACTCCCGAGACGAACATGACGGGAACGCTCTCACCCGAGCTCCTCCTGCAACGTTCGGCAGACCTCGTAGCCGGACAGGCCGCCGAGCGGGATCTCGAGCAGCGCAGCGCACGGGTTCGTTTCGCGAACCGCAGCGAGGGCCTCTTCGCCCGTCGACGCCTCGACGACCGGATAACCCGCCGCGTGCAGCAAGCTCGCGAGCTCCGTGCGCGCAGATTCGTCCGCATCGGCAACGAGCACGGGCGGCGGTGTCAAGCTCACCGGCGGCGGTTCCATGCCCGCGCGGCTGTGCCGCTTCGCTCTCCCATCGACCTTCCTCCGCAGTAGGTGGTCGGACGCCTTTCGAGCAATTCCCCCGATGAAGTTTGGGCAAACACCCCGGCCTCGGGCGCGGCGGTGCGGAGTTAGAGCACTACAGAGCGACCCGAGCGACGGAGGATCCGACCGTGAGCGAACTGACAGTCACCGCACCGAGCCTCGGCCAACAGACAACAACTGCGCCGCCGTTACCGGAGACATCCGGCCCCGCCCGTCGCAGAAGCGGTTGCGCCCGTCGAGGCGGTAGCGGCCCGCAGCGCCGGCGATCGAGACCGTGACTCAGGTGCCAGAGACGGTCGCGACGGCTGCCCCGACTGCGCCGGCTGCTCCGCCTCCTGCGCCTGCGACTGAGCCCGAAGCGTCGGCTCCCGCAAGTCAGCCCGCGGCGCAGCCGACCGCCGAGGTACCGGCAGCCCCCAGCGCCGAGACGACTTCCGCGTCACCCGCGACGCCCGTCGCGGAGGAGACGCCGACCACCGAGCCGATTTCCGCCGCGGTCCCCGAAGCACCGGTGCCGACCGCGAGCGAGCCGATCTCTGCGTTGACGACCGCGAGCGAAGCGGCCGACTCCGCGCCGGGCGCCCTGACGGAGGCGGTTGCGACTTCCTTGCCGGGTGCGCCGACAGAGGCACTGCCGACCGTGGAGGTTGTTCCGGACGTTCCGGCGCCCGACGCGATGTCGAGCGCAACAGAGACTCTCGCTGCTGCAGCGGAACCGGTCGAAACTGCCGCGACGGTCTCGGCGGCTGCGGAGCCCGTCGCGGAGGCGGTTACGTCGACGGCCGAGCCGCTGAGCGCTGCTGCCGAGCCTGTGGCCGAGGTCGCGGCGACGACGGCAGAAGCGGTGACGACGGCTTCGCCGGTCGCGGAGACGGTGGCCGCGGCGGCCGAGCCGGTTGCCGAGACAGTCGCGGCGACCGTCGAGATGGTCGCGAGTCCTGTGGAGCCGCTGGTCGAGGCTGCGGCGAGCGTGACGGAGCCTGTGGCCGAGGCGACGACGACAACCGTGGAGGCGGTCACGACGGCTGCCGAGCCCGTCGCGGAGGCGGTGACGTCGACGGCTGAGCCGCTGACCGCTGCTGTCGAGCCTGTGGCCGAGGCCGCGGCGACGACGGCAGAAGCGGTGGTGACGGCTTCGCCGGTCGCGGAGACGGTGGCCGCGGCGGCCGAGCCGGTTGCCGAGACGGTCGCGGCGACCGTGGAGATGGTCGCGAGTCCTGTGGAGCCGCTGGTCGAGGCTGCGGCGACCGCGACCGAGCCTGTTGCCGAGGCCGCGACGACAACCGTAGAGGCGGTCACGGCGGCGGCGGAGCCCTTGACCGAGACGGTCGCGGCGGCCGAGCCGGTTGCCGAGACGATCGCGTCGACCGTGGAGACGGTCGCGACCCCTGTCGAGCCGCTGGTCGAGGCTGCGGCGAGCGTAACGGAGCCTGTGGCCGAGGTCGCGGCGACGACGGCCGAAGCGGTGGCGACGGCTTCGCCGGTCGCGGAAACGGCGGCCGCGGCAGCCGAGCCGGTTGCCGAGACGGTCGCGTCGACCGTGGAGACGGTCGCGAGCTCTGCCGAGCCGCTGGTCGAGGCTGCCGCGAGCGTGACGGAGCCTGTGGCCGAGGTCGCGACGACAACTGTGGAAGCGGTCACGACGGCTGCCGAGCCCGTCGCGGAGGCGGTGACGTCGACGGCTGAGCCGCTGACCGCTGCTGCCGAGCCCGTGGCCGAGGTCGCGGCAACGACGGCAGAAGTGTTGACGACGCCTGCCGAGCCTTTGACCGAGACGGTGGCCGCGGCGGCCGAGCCGGTTGCCGAGACGATCGCGGCGACTGTGGAGACGGTCGCGAGTCCTGTTGAGCCGCTGGTCGAGGCTGCGGCGAGCGTGACCGAGCCGGTGGCCGAGGCGACGACGACGACCGTGGAGGCGGTCACGACAGTGGCCGAGCCCTGGCGGTGCGCGCGCTGAGCCGCTGCTGCTGCCGCCGAGACCGTTGCGGGACGGCTGAGCCTGTGGCCGAGGTCGTCTCGCAGTCCGAGCCCTTGACCGAGTCCGTCGCGGCGACTGTGGAGACGGTCGCGAGTCCTGTGGAGCCGCTGGTCGAGGCTGCGGCGAGCGTGACTGAGCCTGTCGCCGAGGCGACGACGACAACCGTGGAGGCGGTCACGACAGTGGCCGAGCCTTTGACCGAGTCCGTCGCGTCGACCGTGGAGACGGTCGCGAGTCCTGTCGAGCCGCTGGTCGAGGCTGCGGCGAGCGTGACTGAGCCTGTCGCCGAGGCCGCGACCACAACCGTGGAGGCAGTCACGACAGTGGCCGAGCCCTTGACCGAGACCGTCGCGGCGACCGTCAACATCGTCACGACGCCTGTCGCGGAGCCGCTGAGTGCGGTGACCGCGCCGATCGAGAATACGGTGACGCCGCTCGTCGAGAGCGTTGCGCCTCTGACTCAGCCGGTCGAGGAAGTCGTTGCCGAGGTCGTGGCGCCCGTCGAGACCGTCACCGCGCCGCTCGTCGAGAGCGTTGCGCCGATCGCACAGCCGGTGAGCGAGGTCGCGGGCGAGGTCGAGCCGGTCGGCAACACCGTGGCACCGGTCGTGGAGAGCATCGCGCCTGTCGTCCAGACGGTGAACGAAACGGTCCCCACGACCGCAACCCCGGTCGCGCAGGTTCTGCCGGAAGTCACACAGCCGCTCGCAGAGACGGTGAGCGCGACGACGGCCGCGGTTGCCCCGGCCTTCGCAGAGCCGCTTGCGGGTGCAGTCGACCAGGCAGTCGCGAGTACTCCGATCACCGCCGTACCGGCCGCGATCGAGACCGCGTTCGAGCCGGCAGTGGACGGCACGATCGTCGGCACAACGGACGGCGATCCGCTCGGCGACATCCTGGCGGGCATCGCTCCCGGGACGGAAGCCGGCTCGCTCATCACCGCGGTGGCCGTGACTCTCGCGGGCATGACGCTCGCCGGTCGCGCTGCCTCCTCCGGCCAGTGTCTCTCGGGTGCTCAGATCATGTTCACGAACGCCCGCCTGATCCCGTGCTACGTGGGCAGCAACATGTCGCGCAGCGTGGCGACCGTAGCGTCCCGCGTGGGCGCGATCGGCGGCACTGGTGCGACGAGCACCTCATCGAGCCAGGAGCAACACGACCGCCGGTTCGTCGACGGGTTCGTCAGCGAGCTCCGAGACGGGTTCATGCGCGGTGCGGGCCGACTCGCCGAAGACGACTTCGACGAAGCCTCGGACAACCGACTGCTCATGCAGCTCGGAATCGTCCTCGGCACGGTCTACATGGCCTTCCTGACGGTGTGGTTCTGGGCGACCCGGCTTCGCTGGCCGCGGACGCAAGTCTGATCAGGTGAGCGTGAGGACGACCGCGACGGTGGACCAGATGAGCAGGAAACCGACCAACACCCAGAGCAGGAACGCCGGCTCGCTGACCGGGAGCCAGGGGAGTTCCTTCCGGTCCAGGAAGAACTTGATTCGTCGTACGGGGCGGGCATGTCCGTAATCGAGGACCTCGCCCTGGACGGCGTCCCTTGGATCGTCGGTCTCCCGGCCCTCGGCGTCGCGGTAGACGACGCGCGAAGGGCGAGCGGACCGCCGGGCAGGTGGCTTTCCGCGCCATCGCAGAGACCGTACCCGAGCAGCAGGCCGGGACACCGTGGAGCTCCCGGCCGGGAAGGGCAGCAGATGAGACTCCTGTCGATCATCGGCCTCCTGGCGGCGACGCTCCTGCTCGTCTGGCCGTCGCTCGCGGGGGTCTCGAGCTCGGTCAGCGCAGCCGTCGACGAGGCGATCGTCCTCGAGCAGGGCGACGAGGTGCGCGTCGCCGGCGCGCCGATCGGATGCCGGGTGACCCGGCTCGCACGGTACGGCGACCAGGTCTTCCTCGACTGCCGGCGCGCCGGCACCCTGCGCGGGACCTACGGGACGTACCTGGGCGGCCGCGACGTGCTCGTCGTCCGCTTCCGGAACGCCCAGACCGCGAAGGTCGTCTTGCGCGCCCGCCACGCGGGAGGAACGGAGCGATGCGACTAGCTGCTCGAGCACGGCTGTCGCCGGTCGAGCCCGCGAGACCGCTCGCCAAAGTCGGCGCAGCCGCGGCGATCTGGCTCGCCGTCTTCTTCCCCTACGCGGCCGGGCGGCCCGTCGGGATCGAGGAGTTCGTCGCGGCCACGATCGCGACCGCGGTCTGGCTCGTGACGCTCTCGCACGCGTTCGCCGCCGTGCCGGCTTCGCTCGGCGTGGCGCTTCCCGCGGCCCTCGGCACTGGCGACCGGCCTGGTCACCGTCGCCGCCCTCAACCCGCAGCTTCCCGGCCAGGGCCTCGACACGGAGCTGCTGCTCGCTCTTGCCGTGGGTGTGTTCGTCTCGGCCGTGGTCTGGGAGTGGTTCGTCCGCAAGACCTCCGCGGGTCGCCAGCGCGTGCTCGTGATCGGCCGTGGTCCGCTCATCGACAGCGTGACGAAGGAGCTCGAGTCGCGGTGTGCCAGGGCCTTCCTGCTCGTCGCGTCGATCGAGCTCGAGGAGCCGTCCGAACCGGATCCGGACCGCTGCCTGACGACCCTGGAGGCGCTCGGCGAGCTCGTCGCCGCTCAGCGACCGGACCTGGTCGTGCTCGCCGACGAGCAGGCCTGCACCGTGGCGATCGAGCGGCTCCTCGACGCCGCCGGGACGGAGTGCCGAGTCGTGGGCATCGCGGGGTTCTACGAACACGTCTTTGGACGGGTACCGCTCGAACACGTCTCGCCGGCCTGGTTCATGGGGCTGGTCCATCTCCGGCTCCCCGTCTACGCGCGCTGTGTGGAAGCGCGCGTTCGACCTCGTCGCAGCCGCGATCGTCGGCGTGCTCGTGCTGCCGCTCGTTCCCGTGATCGCGCTCCTGGTCCGCGCGAGCGGGCCGGTGCTCTACCGTCAGACCCGGCTCGGGGAGCGCGGCCAACCGTTCACGATCCTCAAGTTCCGCACGATGAGGCTCGACGCAGAGGCGGACGGGCGCCCGCAGTGGTCGGGCGCGGTCGATTCGCGGGCGACGTCCGTCGGCCGCGTGCTCCGGCGGCTCCACCTGGACGAGCTTCCCCAGCTCTGGAACGTGGTGAAGGGTGAGATGTCCATCGTCGGCCCCAGGCCCGAACGCCCCGAGTTCGTGGCGCGGCTCGAGCAGCAAGTCCCGTATTGGAGCCGGCGGCTGCTCGTGCAGCCGGGCATCACCGGCTGGGCTCAGGTGCGATCGGGCTACGCGGACGACGACGCGAAGACGGCCGAGAAGCTCTCGTACGACCTCTGGTACCTGCGCCACCGGAATCTGGCGGTCGACGTTGCGATCTGCGTGAGAACGGCGTCGCTCGTGCTTCGGTCGGCGCTGCCCGGCTCGGGCCTACGCGCCGCGGGAGGCTCGCCGTTAAGACGGCGCTGCGTCGCGGCCGCGATCCTCGTCTTGGCAGCGGCAGGAGTCGGCGCGGGCGGGGAACGCAACGACGCCCCGCTCGCCGGGAGCGTCGCCGTGCCGAAGCTGGTCGTGCCCAAGCCACGGGCCCCGCGGAGTTATTCCCTGCCCCGCAGCGCCGTCCAGGTATCGACGTCCACCGAGCTGACCGCGGCCCTGCGCCGCCAGTCGCCGACGAACATCGTCCTCGCGCCCGGGAGGTACGACGCCGCGGGGCCCTTCAGCAACCGGAACGGGCATCGGCTCTTCGCGCGCCGCGTGGCGAGAACGGTGCTGACTGCGGGTTTGAGCATCGGCAGCAACACCGGACCGCCGGGCGGGCTCGTCCGCGGCCTGACCTTTGACGTCCGCGATCCCGCCAAGACGTTCGACGGTGCCGTGATCGCCGTCTGGGGTGCCGCTGCGAACGCCGCCGTATTCGACGTCACCCTCCGCGGCAACGGAGCCATCCGCAGCGGCGTGGTCGTTCGACAGCCCGAAGGCTTCCGGGGCATGCGGATTCAGGCGCGGGGGTTCACCGACTACGGCGTCCTCGTCGACGCGAACGAGCCGACGCGGCAGACGCTGAGGCGTCCGTTCGTCCTCTCCGACATCGACGTCGCAGGCGTCGCGCGCGCGGTGCCGCGGTCGTCGAACGGGACGGCTGAGGCGTGTGTCTGGGTCGGGAACCCGGGCGTCGTGCGCGTCGTGCGCGTCCGCCGCTGCGCCTTGATGGGCGTGTGGACGGGCACGGCCGCGACCGGGCTTCGCCTCGACCTCGTCGACGTCGACAACACGCCCACCGGCGTGTACGTGGAGCACTTCACGCGGCGGAGCACCTTCCAACGGCTGCGGATCGGCCCATCGGTGCGGGTCGGTCTGCTCGCCGAGTGGGCGAGCCCCGCCGCCGGCGGCGTGCCGGCGAGCATCGACAACGTGATCCAGGACAGCCGCTTCGAGAGCTGGCTCGCCGGCGTGTACCTCGACGCGGGCACGACACGCACGACGGTACGGCGGTCGAGCTTCGCGCGACAGCGCTGGGCCGCCGTCGGCGACCACCAGGGCGTCGGCAACCGGGTCCACGACAACGACTACAGGGGAATCGCGCCGGGAGCGGTGCCGATCACGCACGCCCACATCCGGACAGCAGGAGGGTAACGATGACCATCACCGAAGCCGAAGTCGCCGCCGGGACGCGTCTCGAGCTCGCCACGCTCACTCGAGCGGAGGAGCTCGAAGGCCTGGAGGACGAGTGGGACGCGCTCGTCCGCGCGATGCCGCGGCCGACTCCGTTCCTTCTGCACGCGTGGCTCGTGCCGTGGCTGCGGCACTACGGCGACGGCGCCGAGCTCGCGATCCACGTTGCGCGGCGCAACGGCCGCTTGGTCGCAGCGCTCCCGCTGATCGTCCGCCGCCGCTTCGGTCTTCGGATCGCCCGCTTCGTCGGCGGCCGGCAGTCCGCTCTGGCCGACCTGCTGCTCGCGCCCGACGAGCCCTTCTCGACGGCCGGCGCGATCGCGGACAGGATCTCGTCCTCGGCAGACCTGGTCGATCTCTACGGACTGCCCACCGAGAGCCGCCTCGCACAGGTGGGTGGCTCGTCGCTCGAGGTCCTGCCGCGTGTCGAGGCTCCCGTGCTCGACCTCGACCCGGACTGGGAGACCGTCTACCGATCGAAGACAGGCTCGAAGAAGCGGAACCTGCACAAGCGCCGCCGGCGCCAGCTCGCCGAGCTCGGACGTCTCGAGGTCGTCGTCGCCCGCTCGCCCGACGAGCTCGGCGACGCGCTCGAGGACGCCTTCCGCCTGCACGAGCTCCGCTGGAACGGGCGGCCGGACGGCTCGGGCTTCGTCACGGCGCAGGGCATCCCGTTCCACCGCGAGGCCGTGCGCGCGCTCGCGAAGCTCGACGTGCCGCGAATCGTCCTGCTGCGGCTCGACGGTCGGGCAATCGCCTTTCACTACTACCTCGCGTTCGAGGGGACGATGTACGTCCATCGGCTCGCGTTCGACCCCGCCTATTCGCGCAACTCGCCCGGGCTCGTCAACACGCTCGACACGATCGAGGCGGCGAGCGACGAGGGCCTGAAGCGGGTCGAGTTCCTCGGTGGGGGCGAGCGCTACAAGGTCGAGCTCGCCGACCGCTTCGAGCCGCTCGGGCACGCGCTCGGGCTGGCCTCGGGGCTACGCGCGCGCGCGTTCGTCAACGGCGAGCTCGGCGCGATTCGGCTGCGTCAGCGTTTGAAGCGTTCCGAGCGGCTGCATCGGCTCTACCTCGACGGCCTCGCACCCGTTCGCCGGCTCGTGTCGCGCTCACGCGACGGCATGCGCGCATGAGCTCAGCGGTCGAGCAGCGCCTGTCGCACCCGGTTCGCGGTGAAGCGCGCCCCCGGAATGAAGCGGGCCAGCGGGCCGAAGCGGTGCTCCGCGGCGAAGCCGACGAAGAGCAGGCCTTCGTCGCTCGAGCGGAAGAAGCGGTCGAGCACGGGACGGCCCTCCTCGAGCGCGATGCCCTTGAGGAGGTTCTCCGCGAGGAAACCGAGGCGCTCGAGCGAGAAGCGGAAGCCCGCCGCCGCGATCACCGCGTCGGCCTCACGCGTCGAGCCGTCGCTGAGCTGCAGGCGGACCGGGTCTCCGCCCTCGGCGGACTCGACCGAGACGCCCTCGGTGACGCGCACGCCGCGCTCGATCTCGCCGCGCAGCCAGGGCGAACCGCCGGAGCGCAGGACGCGGCGCGCGAGCGCGCGACGGGCGCGCTTCGGCAGCGAGGCGAACAGGTCGGGGTGGAGCACGAGCCGGTTCAGGGGCGGCGGCCCGTACCCGACGATCGGGTACGCAACGCGGTAGAGCCGCTGCCCCATCGGGCTCCGCGGCTTGTGCGGCTCGCGGTCGGCGAACCAGCGAACCCCGGAGCGGACGAGCAGCTCGACGTCCGCACCCGAGCGCGCTGCGAACGCGGCGCTCTCGAGGCCGCCCTGCCCACCGCCGACGACGACGACGCGCCGGCCTCGGAACGTCTCGAAGTCGTGCGGGTCGGTTGCGTAGCTCACGCCGTCGCCGAGGAGCGGCGCGAGCGACGGCGGCGCGAACGCGAACGGCACTGCGCCCACCGCGATCACGACCTTGCCCGCGTCGACCTCGTCGCCCGCCTCGGTGACGAGCCGGAAGCGACCGTCGGCGCGCTCGAGCGAACGGACGTCGGCCGGGTCGCTCTCGCCGACGAACTTCTGCCGGAACCACTCGGAGTAGCGCAGGAACTTCTGGAGCGGGATCGGCTCCTCTCGCTGCTCGCCCGCTTCCGCCACGAACCGGTCGATCGTTCCGGCGTTGTCCGGTGCGGAGAGGGAGGTCTCGGTCCAGTCCGAGCGCAAGAACATGTCCGGCGGCATGCGCGTCCGCCAGGTCTCCATCGGCTGGCCGAACGTGCGCGCGCGGGCTCGGCCGAGATGCGCGGCGACCGAAAGGCCGTAGGGCCCCGCGCCGATGACCGCGACGTCGACCCGCTCAGCCACGCAGCGAGACGTCGGTGAGCGCGTGAGGGACGGAAACGCCGCGATGCCCGGCGTGGGCCCGTCGCTCCCCTATCCCGTGAAGGCGGCGGTCACACGGATTCGTTCCGCGGCCTGGCTGGCGCGACAGCGAGGGGGAGGAGAGCGTCCGGGACATGGCCTGCGCATTCTCTTCTACCACCGGGTTGCCGCGGACGGCGACGAGTTGGCGGTTCACCCGGACCGGTTCCGAGCGCAGCTGGAGTACCTGGCCCGGAACGGGTATCGCGTGGTCGACGTGCTCGAGCTCGCCGACCTCCTCGACGCCGGCGAGCTGCCGCCGAAGACCATCGGGCTCAACTTCGACGACGCCTTCCTCGACGTCGCCGAGCAAGGCCTGCCCGTGCTCGAGGAGCTCGGTTTCCGGGCGACCGTGTTCGTCGCGACCGGCGTCACGGACGGCCGCTCGTCCTTCGCCTGGTACGAGGGCCCGCAGCCGCCGCTGCTCTCGTGGGAGCAGATCCTCGATCTCGACGCACGTGGGACGCTCCGCTTCGAGGCGCACACGGTCTCTCATCCGAACCTGCTCGCGCTCGACGACGACGACGCGGAGCGCGAGATCTTCGAGTCGAAGCGGGAGCTCGAGGCACGGCTCGGCCGCGAGGTCACGGCGTTCTCGTATCCGGCCGGCCTCTTCGGCGAGCGCGAGCGACGGCTCGTCGCGGCCGCCGGCTACCGCGTCGCGGTCGGCTGCGAACCGGGCGTGAACCTCCCGCAGACCGACCGCCATGCGCTGCGGCGGCGGCAGATCGACGCTCGCGATCGCCTGCTCGACTTTCGGGCCAAGGTCACGGGCGGGCACGACACGCCGCTCCCGTTCCGACGCACGTACCGGCGGCTGCGCTACGGAGAGGGCGTCGGCAGTCCGCGCTTCGCGAGCTCGCGGCGATAGAGGTCGACGTGCGCCCTGCGGACCGAATCGAGGTCGAAGTGCTCGCGAGCCCGCGCCCGACCGGCCTCGCCGAGGCGGCGCCGCAGCAGCTCGTCGGCCAGCAGACGGCCGAGGGCGGCGGCGAGCTGCTCGGGGTCGCCGGGCCGAACGAGCAGACCGGTCTCGCCGTCGACCACGAGCTCGGGAACCCCGCCGACACGCGACGCGACGACCGGCAGGCCGGCGGCCATCGCCTCGAGGATCGAGAGCGGCAGGCCCTCGGAGCGACTGGCCAGGACGAACACGTCCGACTGCGCGAGCAGCGTCGCCACGTCCTCCCGCTCGCCGAGCAGGCGCACGGTCGCGCCGAGACCGAGCCGCCGGAGCTCCTCCTCGACGGTTCGGCGAAGCGGCCCGTCGCCGACGAGGTCGGCGTCGAACGTTCCCTCCAGCGAGCCGAGCGCACGGACCAGCGTCAGCGGATCCTTGGGGAGCTTGAGCCGGCCGACCCAGACGATCCGAGGTGTCGCGCTCCGAGACTCGACGGGCCCGGGCGTCCTGGTGTCGACGCCGTTCCGGATCACGACGGTCGTGCGCGGGTCGCAGACACCCGCCGCGATCCCTTCCTGCTTCTCGCTCTCGGCGACGCAGACGGCGACGGTCGTGAGGGGGCGAACCGCGCGCTCGGCCAGCCGGTAGACGCTCGCGGCGACTCCTTCGTGGGCGAGGAAGGCCCAGCCGTGGACCGTGTAGATCCGAATCGGGACGCGGGCGAGCGCAGCCGCGAGCCGGGCGAGCACGCCGGCCTTCGCGCTGTTCGCGTGGACGACGTGCGGCCTGACGCGTCGCATCAGCGTCACGAGCTCGAGCAGACCGAGCGGATCCCGCCACGGGCTGAGCGGCCGCCGCACGTGTCGGAGCGCGACGAACGGCACGCCGGCGGCCCGGGCGGCGTCGGCGACAGGTCCCGGCCCGTACGCCGCGACCGTCGTGTCGAACAGTTCGGAGACGGCGGGGAGGAGCGTGGCGACGTAGGTCTGCGCGCCGCCGACCTCGGCGAGCGTGACGACGAGGAGCAGGCGCGGTCGTTCGGGCTTCCCAGTCATCTCAGCTCGCGTTCCCTCCCCTCGTTCGTCGCCGCGGCGATCGTCGTCGTCTTCCTGGTCTGGGTCGGCGCTGAGGGAGGCTACGCGCCGAGCGTTTGGTACCCCGGTGGGCTCGTCGTCCTCGCGGGTCTCGCCGGCGTCGTCCTCTGCCGCCCGCAGCCGACGCGCGCGGCGGCGATCGCACTCCTTCTCTTTGCACTGTTCGCCGGCTGGTGCCTGCTCTCGATCACGTGGGCCGGCGTCCCTGGAGATGCCTGGGACGGGGCCAACCGCACGCTCCTCTACCTCGCCGTGTACGCGCTCTTCGCCCTCCCTCGCTGGCGATCGCCCGAAGCGGCCGTCGTGGTGGGCGTGCTCGCGGTCGGAACCGCGGCGATCGGTTTGGTCGCCGCGATCGCGGGCGGCTCGGCGTACGTCGACGGTCGGCTCGTGGCGCCGATCGGCTACGCGAACGCAACCGGCGCGCTGTATCTGACGGTGTTCTGGCCGGCGCTCGCGCTCGCGACCGTCCGCAGCGCCCATTGGGCGGCGCGGGCGATCCTGCTCGCCGCGGCGGGAGTCAGTCTCGAGCTCGGCGTGCTCGCGCAGAGCCGCGCGACGCTGCTCGCCGGGGCGGCGGCGATCGTCGTCTACCTGGTCGCATCGCGGGAGCGAGGTCGAGCGCTCGCCTTCCTGCTGCCCGTCGCCGGCGTCGCCGTCGCCGCGCTGCCGTGGCTGCTCGACGTCTTCGCGGCCTCGCCGGCGAACGCCGGCAATGCCAGGGACGCCGCCGCCGCGGCGCTCATGACCTCGGCGCTGGTGCTGAGTCTGGTCGGCGTGTTCGCCGGCCGTCTCGAGCACCTCCCGCGTCGGGCGTTCGTCGTGCCCGCGGCGGTGGTGGGGATCGCGATTCTCGCAGTCGTCCAGTTCGGAGGAGACGGCGCGCTCGGCTCGACGCGGCTCGCGTCGGGCCTCGAGACCGGTCGCTACGACCTCTGGCGCGTCGCACTCGCAGAGGTCGAGGCGCAGCCGCTGCTCGGTGCAGGGGCGGACAACTTCGCGGTCGACTTCGTCAGGCTGCGCAAGGACGGGGAGGAGCCGCTCTACCCGCACAGCGTCATACTGCGGCCGTTCTCGCAGACCGGGATCGTCGGCGGTGTGCTGTTCCTCGCGCTGCTCGCGGCGACCGCAGCGGCAGCTCTGCGCGCACGCGGGCAAGACCCGCTCGCGGGAGCCGTCGTCGCAGGAACGCTTGCGGCCGCGGCCTACTGGCTCGTGCACGGCTCGCTCGACTGGCTGTGGGAGATCCCCGCCTCGACGGCGCTCGTCTTCGTGCTGCTCGGCCTCGCCGCGGGTCTCGCGGCTCGACCGTCCCGACGCCTCCCACGCGCCGCGGGCGTCGCTGCAGCGGGGGCAGTCGCCGCCGTCGGCCTGTCCTTCGCGCTGCCCGGCCTCGCCGCCTTCGAGGTCGAACGCGCGGTCGAGACCTTCCCGCGAGATCCGGACCGCGCGCTCGAGCAGCTCGACCGCGCGCGTGCGCTCAACCCACTCAGCGAACGTCCCGACGTGATCGCCGCGTCGCTCGCGCTTCGCGCAGGCGAGCCCACGCGAGCTCGGACGGCGCTCGTTCGCGCGCTCGACCGGCACCCCGACGACTGGCAGGTGCACCTCCAGCTGGCGGCTCTCGACGGCGCGCGGGGTGACCGGACCTCTGCCGCGGCGCACGTCGCCCGCGCGCACGCGCTCAACCCGCTGGGTCGCACGGTGGCGCTCGCCGAGCGAACGCTCGCGACCGGTCGAGGCTGGGCGATGCTCATCGCACGCCTCGAGGAGCGCGCGGTTCGCTCGCCGCTCGGGCGCCGCTCCGTCGACTGCCGCCCCGTCCTCGGGATCGCCGGCCGGTGCACGGCGGCAGAGGGCGAGCGGTGAGCACGTACGCCTTCCGCCGGATCGACGTCCGTCGCAGCACGGCTGCGCTCACGCTTGCCACCGGGACGGCGCTCGTCGCGGGGGTGCTCGGGCTCGTCCTTGCCCATGCTGTGCTCCCGCCCGCGCTGATCGTCGCGGCCGGAGTCGCTCTCCTGGTCGTCGTGGCGCTGGCGGTCCTTCGCCACGAGCTCGCCGTCGCGCTCGGGTTCGCGCTCCTTGGCGTCGTGCTCGTGGAGCCTGCACCCGCAGACCTCGTCTTCTTCGTCGCGGGGGCCGTCGCCCTCGCCACGGGACGCCTCCACCTCGGTCGTGCGCCCGGCGTCGCGATCGGCCTCATCGGCCTGCTCTTGATCCTCAATCTCGTCTCGGCGGTCGAGGCCGTCGACGCCGCCCATGCCGCGGTCTTCGCGACGACGACGTTGTACGTCGCGGTCCTGGGCCTCTGGCTCGCGACCTGGGTGACCGACCGACGACGCGCGCGGCTCGCCGCCGGCGCGTACGTCTTTGCCGCGGCGACCTCGGCCCTAGCCGCGCTGCTCGCGCTCTTCTTCTCCATCCCGGGGTCGGAGCGCCTCGTGTTCGACGATCGCGCTCAGGGCCTGTTCAAGGACGCCAACGTCTTCGGGCCGTTCCTGGTCCCGGCGGCCCTCATCCTGATCGAGGAGACGCTGACGCCGCGGCTCTTCCGGCGCCGCTGGCTCTCGGGGCTGCTCGTCGTCCTGCTCGGGCTCGGCGTGCTCTTCTCGTACTCGCGCGGCGCGTGGGTGAACCTGGCGGCCGGAACCGTCGTCGTCGTCACCGTGCTCGCGCTCCGCAGACGCGGTGGGCGGAAAGCCGTTCTGGCGCTCGCGCTGCTCGTTCTCGCGGCGGCGTCGGTCGCCGCGACGGTCTCGGTCTCGGGCTCGGGAGACTTCCTGACCCAGCGGGCGCAGCTCCAGAGCTACGACTCGGATCGGTTCGGCGCCCAGGCCGCCGGGCTCGCGCCCGGGCAGCGCTACCCGTTCGGCGTCGGGCCGGGGCAGTTCGAGTACGTCGCGCCGATCTCCGCGCACAGCACCTACGTGCGCGTGTTCGCCGAGCAGGGCCTTCCCGGCCTCCTCACGTTCCTGGCGCTGGCGCTGTTCACGCTCGCCGCGGCGACCGCGAACGCGATCGCGGGCCGCGACACCTACGGCATCGGATCGGCGGCGCTCCTCGGAGCCTGGTGCGGCCTGCTCGTCAACAGCATCGTCATCGACACGCTGCACTGGCGGCACCTCTGGATCGTCGCCGCCTTCATCTGGGCGGGTTGGGCCCGTCGGCGCTCGCGTCAGGCGCGAAGAAGCAGCTCGGCTTCCGCCGCGCTTGCGAGCGCGCCCGGCGAGTACGTCGCGGTCGCCGCGCCGGTGGCGACCAGGCCGAGCAGGGGCACGTGAAGCTGCCGCAGCACGTCTCCGAGCTCGGCGGCGGTCGCCGGCGTCGTCCGATCGACGCGCGAGACGACCAGCAGCACGTCGGCAAGTGGGGCGAGCAGCTGACCGTCTCCGCTGCCGAGCAGCGGCGGTCCCGCCACGACGACGAACCCATACTCCGTGCGCAGCTCGTCGAAGAGCGAGGCGAGCGCGGGCTCGGCGAGCACGGACAGCGGATTGCCCACCTTGCGTCCGGACGGGAGAACGTCGAGGGCGGCGGCCCGCCCATCGAACTGGACGCTGGAGACGAAGTCGGTCACGAGCTCCTCCGTGCGCGACGGCTCGGTCTCGAGTGCCGCCACGAGGTCGCTCAGCCCGGGCGTCCGCGGAACGCCGAGGAGCTCGTGCAGGCGGGGGTTGTCGAGCTCGGCGGAGACCGCGAGCGTCCGCGCACCCGTCTGCGCACGCGCGCCCGCAAGCACAGCGGCAACCTCGGCGCCGCCGCTGCCCGGCAGCGCGTCCGCGACGAGGACGAGCTTGCGTTCGGGCGGCAGCTGGAGCGCGAGCGCCTCGAGCGCGCGATGGACGTCGCCCGTTCTTCGGCTCGACCGGCGACGGTCCGGCACCGTCGCGACCACGGGCGCGCCGGCGAGCCGGCCGAGCTCGCGCGGTCCGCTCAAGCGCGGTGCGATCTGGTCGAGCCCCAGCGCGACGAGTACCGCCAGGAAGGCCGACGCGAAGAGTGCGAAGAGCATGTTGCGCAAGGGCCGGGGCGAATCGGCCTCGCGCGGCGGCTGCGCCCGCTGCGCGAGCTGCAGCTCGCTGCCGACGCTCGCCTCGCTGACGCTCAGCTCGCTCAGCCGCTCTTCGATCCCGCGCACCTCCGCCTCCGACCCCGGCGTCCCACGCAGGCGCCGGAGCGCGGTTCTCAGATCGGCGCGGGCTCGGTTGAGCCGTTGCCGCTCGGCGGCCCGCTGGCTCGCGAGAAACGACTGTGCGACCGAGTCCGCCATCGCTGCGGCGCCCTCCGGATCGCCGTCCCGCGCGACGATGTCCACGAAGTTCGCCTGAGGATCGACGGACGACTCGACCTTGTCCTCGAGGGTCTCGACCGACTCGCCGTCCAGCCGGCGAGCGGCCGGGCCGAGGACGGCACGTGTCGTGAGCAGCTGCTGCACGGTCGCCAGACGACGCTTGACCGTCTCCACGTCCGCCGGTTCGAAGACGCCGCCGCTGTCGTCCATGACGATTCGCGCTTCTGCCTTGTACGTCTTCGGGAGCGCGAGCGAGAGGGCGAGCACGATCGCCGTCATCGAGGCGACGACGATCGCGATCAGCGGCCACGAACGCCGGAGCGCCGAGAGATAGCGCGGAACGTCGACGGGCTCCTCATCGGGTCCGTACGGCGGTGCGCTCCAATCCTGCCGCAGACGTTCAGCCATCGCCGAGGAAAGCTATGCCCGTTCGGGCAGAACGACTAACAGCGGCGCCCTCGGGGCCGGTCTCCACCCGGTCTGGGCGCCGGCCGCGCGTGCTCGTCGTCTCGAGCTTCGTCCTGCCTCACGCCGGCGGGGTCGAGGAGTTCGTCGGCTCGGTCCGGCAGCTGCTCGGCGAGCGCGGCGTCGGCGTCCGCGTTCTCGCCTGCCGCCTGCCGGGCCTCGACGGAACTGCCGACGCGACCGTCCCGGACTCGCTTCGTCGGCCGCTCCGGCTGGCCGCTTCCGACCGGCGGCCTGGCGACGCTCTGGCGCGAGCTCTCGCAGGCGGACCTCGTGCTCGCCAACAACGCGCGTCACCTCCTGCCCGTGATCGCGGTCCTCACGGCTCGAGCACGGCGCCGGCCCGCGTTGCTCGTCATCCACGGCTCCGCAGGTGAGTACGCCGGCGGACGCGGCTTCGGCCGGGTCCGAGCCGCGTTCCAGGCAACCCTCGGCAAGCTCGCCGTGCGTGCGTCCCAGCCGGTCTCCGTCTCGCAGGCGGGCGTCGAAGGCGTTCGACGGCACTACGGCAGCCGCGCCCTCTATCTGCCGTTCCCGCTCAGGGAGCTTCCGCCCGCGCCGCCTCGTGCTCCCGGGCGCGGCGCCGCGCTCCGGATCGCCTGGGTCGGCCGTCTCTCGCCGGAGAAGGATCCTCTGCGCGCGGTCGCGGCCGTCGAGCTGCTGAGGCGAAGCCGGGAGGCCGAGCTGCACGTCTACGGCGCCGGGCCACTCGGGAGCCGGCTCGAGCAGCTGGCGCGAGACCGTCCCTGGCTCGTCCTTCACGGCGCGGTCCCCTGGGAGGACGTGCAAGAGGCGCAGGGCCTGGCGCACGTGTGCCTCTCGACGTCGGTCGCCGACAACGTGCAAGTCGCGCTCCTCGAGCCGCTCGCCCGCGGCATCCCGTGCGTCTCGACGCGGATCGGCGACGCGCCCAGCTACTACGAGCGGCCGTCGCTTCGGTCCCTCTGCGTGCCACCCGCCGACGCGTCGAAGCTCGCGGACGCGATCCTCGAGCTCGACGCCTCGTACGACCGCTTCCGGCAGGAGTTCGCCGAGAACGCGGCTCTCCTGCGCGAGCGGCACGCGAGCTCCGGCGACGTGCTCGCCCAGCTCGTCGAGCGTGCCGTCGCCGCCTGGGCTGGAGGGACGCTCGTGAGCCGAGGCGAGCTCAACCGCGGCTCGAGCGCGCTCTTCTGGGCGCAGGTCGGCGGAAACGCCGGGCTCTTCGTCGCGCTGGTCGTCGTCACGCGCGCACTCGGCGCCACGGGACGCGGAACGTTTGCACTGCTGACGGTCGGTGCGATCCTCCTCGCCAGGCTCGCGCGCCTCGGCGTGACCGAGGCGACGACCGTGTTCGCTGCGCGCAGCCCCGAGCTACGCCCGACGCTGCTCACGAACGCGGCGCTTGCCACCGGCGCCAGCTCTGCGCTCGTGGCCGTGCTCGCGTGTGGCGTGATCGCGTTGACGCCGGACGCGCTGCCGGCCGGGCTCGACAACACGGAGCTTCTGCTGCTCGCGCTCGCGACGATCGCCTCCGCGTTCGCCGACACCGGCTACGCGTTCGCGCTCGGCTGCAGCCGCTTCCGCCTCCACGCGCTGACCACGGTCGTGACGTCGTGGCTCTATGCGGCCATCGTCGGCCTCGTCTGGGCCGCCGCGGGACTCACCGTCGCGCGCGCAGCGCTCGCGTGGATCGCGGTGCAGGCGCTCAAGGGAGTCGTCCTGCTCGGCCGAGCCGCACTGGACGCCGGCGTGGGCCGCCCGCAGCGTGCGCTCTTGCTCGACTCCTTCCGCTTCGGCGTCCGCGCCTGGCTCGGCAGCCTCTCCGACACGCTGAACGACCGGCTCGACCAGATCCTCGTCGGCCTGATCGCGTCGCAGGCAGTGCTCGGCGTCTATGCGGTCGCGGTCAACGGGGCGGAGATCCTGCTCTACCTCCCGGCGGCGGCGGCGACGGCCGTCCTTCCGCTGGTCGCGCGGAGCGGAGCGGACGGGTCGCAGCACGTTCTCGGGGCGTTCCGCTCGGTGGTGCTCGTCACGGTCGCGAGCGTGGCGCTCGGCGCGCTTGTCGGGCCGACACTCGTCCCGTTCGTCTTCGGCTCCGAGTTCGATGCCTCGGTCGTCCCGTTTCTGCTGCTCCTTCCGGGCGCGTTCGGGTACGCCGCGTTGCTCGTCTTCTCGAACGCGCTCGTCGCGTCGGATGCACCCGGGCGATCGTCGCTCGGCATGCTCGGATCGCTCGTCGTCACGGTCGCGCTCGACCTGATCTTGATCGGACGCTACGGAGCCTCGGGCGCGGCGGCCGCGGCCACCACCGGCTATCTGTTCGGCGGCGCGCTCGCGCTCGTCCTCTACCGAAGGGCCGCAGCGTTCTCCTGGCGCGCGCTGCTCGTGCCCCACCGGGCGGACGTCGAGCTTGCGCGGGCGCTGGTGTCACCCATCGCCGGCCGGTTCCGTCTATCGCAGAAGCTCCGCCGAGGTGAGCCCGTGGAGTCTCTCTCCGACGGGTGAGTGGGCGGTGGCGGGATCGAACCGCCGACCTCCTGCTTGTAAGGCAGGCGCTCTCCCAGCTGAGCTAACCGCCCCGAGATGCCCCCAGCGGGATTCGAACCCGCGCTACGGCCTTGAAAGGGCCGCGACCTGGGCCGCTAGTCGATGGGGGCCAGGCCGAACCAGGATAGCCCGGACCCAGGGCTACACTCGCGCCCGGGGCCGTTAGCTCAGCTGGTAGAGCAGGGGACTTTTAATCCCAAGGTCGCAGGTTCGAATCCTGCACGGCCCATTCGCCGCCCACAGCGCAACGAACCGCGGTGTGTCCGCGTTAGACATTGGCAGGACGGGAAGCCTCGGGCGGGGGGCGGGACTGACGGCTTGTCCCCCGCCCCGGGGCCTCCTGACGCGTGAAAAAACCCCGGGTGGTGGCCGCACCTCCCCGGGGTTGCAGCTAACGACGCTCGCGCGAGCCGGATCTTGCGCTGTGCTCGGGCTGTTCTGCACGCCACGGATGTCGTAGGATCGCTCTGCGGCCTAGTCCTCGCCGCGGTATCGGGGGGACACGCATGGCCGCCGACCCGATCGTCATCCAGGCAGTGTCCGAGCAGGAGGCAACCTGCCTCGCGACCGCGCTGCGCGAGTACGCGGCCCTCGTGGCCAAGAACGACGGCTTCTGGGAGGTCTCGATCGGCGCCGACGGTGATCGTGACGGCGTGCTCGGCCACGTGATCGAGGCGGCGATGGAGTGCTTCGCCGACCGGCGCGTGAGCGGATTCGCGCTGATTTCGGACGGGCGCCGGTATCCCCTCGGGATCGACTGAGCAGGGCCAGCAGAGTTTTTACACAGCCCTGAACAACTTCTTTCGGCCCGAGCACGTTCATATAGGCGCCAACCCGAGGGGGAACTCATGAAGCCCACTTCCGTGCGGGTGCGCGACCTGATCAACAGCGCTCACCGCGTCGATCCTGACCACGCTGACGGTGGCCGGCGGCGGCTTCGCCGAGCCCAACCGCGCCCAGGTCGTGCCGCGTAACGAGCAGGCGCCCACGATCTCCGGCACCCGCAGGGTCGGGTCGACACTCACGATCAACCCGGGAGCGTGGAGCGGCACGCAGCCGATCACGTTCTCGTACGTATGGGTGCGCTGCAACGCGCAGCTCGCCAACTGCTCGAGGCCGCTACGCACGTCGCGGACCTACCCGCTCGGCAACGCGGATCTCGGCCGCCGGCTCGTCGTGGTCGTGACCGCGCGCAACCGTGACGGGGCGACGAACGCCTCCGCGAACACCGGGACGATCCAGCGGGCCGCGGTCGCGCCGCGCAACACGGCGCCGCCCTCGATCTCCGGCACGCCGCGTGAGGGGGACGTGCTCACCGCGAGCCCTGGCAGCTGGGAGGGCACGCAGCCGATGACGTTCGCGTATCAGTGGCAGCGCTGCGACGGGAACGGCGGCAACTGCGCCAACACGGCCGGTGCGACGGCACGGACGTACGCCGCGACCTCGGCGGACATCGGTCGCTCGCTCCGCGTCGCCGTCGCGGCCCGAAACGACGGCGGCACGCGCGGCGCGACGTCCGCGCCGACGTCGCCCGTCGCCGCGGGTGGGCCGGGCGGCCAGATCCGCCTGCCGAGCGGGAAGATCTCGGTCCCGATCGAGAGCGTCTCGCTGCCGGCTCGCCTCGTCATCGACGAGGTCACGTTCTCGCCGAACCCGGTTCGCTCCCGCTCCGCGAACATCACTGTGCGCGTGCACGTGATCGACACGCGCGGCTTCGTCGTGCGCGGCGCGCTCGTGTTCGTCCGCTCGTTGCCGCTCGTGACGACGACGCCGCCCGAGACGCCGACCGCGCTCGACGGGTGGGCGACCCTTCGTGTCCGTCCGAAGGCTCCGCGGCCGGGGCTCGTCTTCCCGCTTCGTCGCGGGCTGAACGTGCAGTTCTACTCGCAGGCCCGCAAGGCGGGAGAGCGGCTGCTCTACGGCGTGACCGCGACGCGCCTCTCGCAGGTGCGGACGGCCGGCTGACGCTTGCAGACAAGGGGCGCGCGCCCGCGCGCCCCTTTTTCTTCTACAACTAGGCGATGAGCTTCTCGGCGGACGAGGTCGAGCGCGGTCGCCGCTACCACCGCCCGCGCTACCTGGCCGAGCTCGCCGAGCTTCTCCTGACGGTCGCGGTCCTCTGCCTGCTCGTGTTCACGGGGCTCGGCGACGCGCTCCTGCCGGACTGGAGCTGGTGGGCGCAGGCGCTCGTCTATCCGACGATCGTCCTCGGGCTGCTGCTGCTCGTCCGGCTCCCGATCGAGCTCTGGCGCGACTACCTGCGCGAGCGGCGCTGGGGACTTTCGACCCAGTCGTCGGGCGGCTGGGCCGCCGACGTGGTCAAGGGCTTCCTCGTCTCGGCGGTGATCGCGACGATCCTCTTCTTCGGCTTCGTCGCGCTCGCGCGGTCGACCGACGCGTGGCCGCTGATCGCGGCACCGCTCGCCGGTGCAGTCGTCGTCCTGTTCGCGTTCGTGGCGCCCGTCGTGCTCGAGCCGATCTTCAACAAGTTCGAGCCGGTCGAGGACGCAGAGCTCGTCGCCGACCTGCGGGCGCTCTCGGAGCGCGCCGGTGTCCCGATCCGCGACGTGCTCAAGGCGGACGCGAGCCGCCGGACGACGAAGGCGAACGCGTACGTCTCCGGCTTCGGAGCGACGCGGCGCGTCGTCGTCTACGACACGATGCTCGAGCGGGCGCGGCCGGCCGAGCTGCGCGCCGTGCTGGCGCACGAGCTCGCGCACCGACGCTACGGCGACGTGCTCTCGTTCACGGCCTTTCTTCGTCGCTGCGGCCGTCGGCCTCGTCTTCCTGCTCTGGTCGATCCTCGGCGACGAGGCAGGCGACCCCGTGAGCTTCCCGCTGATCGTGCTCGTGATCGTCGTCGTGCAGATTCCGATCTTCGCGCTGCTCGCGGCCGTCGCACGCCGGTACGAGTACCGCGCAGACCGCTTCGCGCTCGAGGTGACGCGCGACCTGCCCGCGCTCGAGTCGGCGTTCACCGACCTCGTCCAGGCGAACGTCGCCGACCTGGACCCGCCGCGCGTCGTCTACTACCTCAAGCACACGCATCCGACCGTCCCGGAGCGCCTCGACGCGCTCCGGCGGACTAGGCTGGAGACACGGCGACCAGAGGAGGCGGCATGAGCGAGCTGTTCCGTCGGCCGGAATCGAAGTCCGCGGATCTGTCCGAGCACGACGCGGACCGCTTGGAGGCGAGCCTCGGCCCGCTGTTGGAGGGCGCGTACAACGTCTCGTGGTACGACGAGCTCGGATCGGACGTCGACGTCGCGACGGCGCGGCTCTGCCTGCTTCGCCGCGCCCGCGCGGGCGCGTCCGGGTCGGGCAAGGCCGGTGACGACGCCGTCCGCCTCGTCCTGACCGAGGCCGACAACGACGTCGTCGTCTGGCTCCTCTCACGGGCGATCTCGTACATGGACGAGCAGGGCTTCCCGGACCACGTTCCGGGCGCATGGCTCGACGAGAGCTGACCTCGCACGACCACCACGAGCACCGCCTCGCCGGCGACCGGCGCGCGCTGACAGGCGCGCTCGCGCTGATCGCGGCGTTCACCGTGGTCGAGGTCGTCGTCGGCTACGTCGCAGACTCGCTCGCGCTGCTCGCGGACGCGGGCCACATGCTCGCCGACGTCGGCGCGCTCACTTTGGCGCTCGGCGCCGCCTGGCTCGGCGCGCGGCCCGCGACGCCCGAGCGGAGCTTCGGCTACCGGCGCGCCGAGATCCTCGCCGCGCTCGCAAACGGCGTCGTGCTCATCGCGATCGCGATCTGGATCGTCGTCGAGGCGCTCCAGCGTTTTCGCGACCCACTCGAGCCTCGCGGCGGCTGGGTGCTCGCCGTCGGCGCCGTAGGGCTCGCCCTCAACCTCGGTGCCGCAGCGCTCCTGCACCGGCGCGGCTCCGAGAGCCTGAACGTGCAGGGCGCGCTCCGCCACGTGCTCGCGGACGCGCTCGGCTCCGTCGGTGTAATCGTCGCCGGCGCGGTCGTGCTGCTGACCGGCTGGAGCTACGCCGACCCGCTGATCGCGCTCGCGATCGCGGCGTTGATCGTCGCCGGCTCCTGGACGCTGCTCCGCGACTCGGTCGAGATCCTGCTCGAGTCGACACCGCGGGGCATGGACGCCGACGCGATCGGGCGGGCGCTGGTCGAGGTCGACGACGTGCGCGAGGTGCACGACCTCCACGTCTGGACGATCACGTCGGGCTTCCCGACGCTCTCCGCCCACGTGCTCGTCGCGCCGGAGGCGGACTGCCACTCGAAGCGGCGGGAGCTGGAGCGCGTGCTGGCCGAGCGCTTCGGCCTCACCCACACCACGCTCCAGGTCGACCACGCCGAGGGCGGGCCCCGGCCGGTCGAGCTCGGGACCGCCCTCCGCCGCGAGACGCCGCTCCGGTAGGCGCATTCCTTACGATCCAACGCGTGCCGAGCCTCGAGGGGAAGACCGCGGTCGTGACCGGCGCGTCGAGCGGGATCGGCGCGGCGACGGCGGCCGCGATCCGGCGCGAGGGAGCGCGCGTGGCCGGCGGGGCGCGGCGCCTCGACGAGATCGACGCCGACGTCGCCCTCGAGCTGGACGTCACCGACCCGGACTCCTGCGCGCGCTTCGTCGACGAGGCCGTGCGGGAACTCGGCGGCGTCGACGTCCTCGTCAACGCGGCCGGCCTCGCGCTCGGGCGTGAGCCGTTCTGGGAGAGCACCGAGGAAGACGAGGCGATCGTGCTGAAGACGAACGTCGACGGCCTGATCCGGATGACGCGCCTCTGCCTCCCGCACGTTCGCGACGGCGGCCACATCGTCAACATCGGCTCGATCGCGGGGAGACAGGCGTACGAGAACGCCGCACTCTACGTCACGTCCAAGTTCGCGGTCCGCGGCTTCACGTATGCGTTGCGGGAGGACCTGCTCGGTCGCCCGATCCGGATCACGACCGTCGACCCCGGGCTCGTAGAGACCAGCTTCGCGCGCGTACGCTTCCGCGGCGACGAGGCACGGGCGCGCGCTGTCTACGAAGGCGTCGAGGCGATGACGGCGGAGGAGATCGCCGACTGCATCATCTTTGCGCTGACCCGGCCGCCGCACGTGAACATCGACGAGCTCGTCGTCAAAGCGCTTGCCCAGTCGTCGGGCGGCCGGATCCTGCGGTCGGGCTGATGCTGCGCATCCTCGAAGGCTCCACGTTCTGCATCTGCGACGACAGCGGCGACGTCGGCGGCGAAACCAGCGGTTTCTTCGCGCAGGACACACGGTTCCTCTCGAAGCTGAAGCTGACGATCAACGGCGAGCGCCCGCGCCTGCTCACGTCGGCGAAGGTGGAGTACTTCTCCGCCGCGTTCTATCTCCGGAACCCGCTCGCCGGAGGCCTGCGGCCCGACACGCTCTCGCTTGCCCGCCGCCGCTTCATCGGCGAGGGCATGCAGGACCGCGTGATCGTGCGCAACGAGAGCAGCGAGCCCGTGTCTTTCGAGCTCGGGCTCGAGCTCGGCAACGACTTCGCGGACATCATGACCGTGAAGGCGCACGACTCCGAGTTCGGCAACCCGAACCCGGACCCGCTGCCGCCCCCGGTCGCGCCGCGGTACGACGACGAGCACAACCAGTTCGTGCTCACCGATCCGGAGAACGGCTCGCGGACCCAGGTGATCCTCTCGCAGCGCGGCGAGTCCACGGAGGGAGCGGTCAGCTATGCCATCGAGCTGAGCCCGCGCGAGACCTGGGAGCTCCAGCTCGACATCGTCCCGCTCGTCGACGGGCAGGAGATCTCGCCGCGGCTGATCGAGCGGCGCTTCGGCGACGAGCTCGTGCACGTGCGGGACTCGCTCGCGGCGTGGCAGCTCCGCATCCCGCAGCTGCGCGCCGAGTGGGACGACCTCCAGCACGCCTTCGCGCAGTCCGTCTCCGACCTCGCGTCTCTTCGCATCCGCAGCAACTCGGGCGTGGGGCTCGGCCGCCTGCCGGCCGCCGGCTGCCCGTGGTTCATGACCGTCTTCGGGCGCGACACGATCATCACGTGCCTGCAGACCCTGCTCTTCGGGCCCGAGCTCGCCCAGGGCGCGCTCGAGGTGCTCGCCCAGCTCCAGGCGCGCGAGGACGACGCGACGATCGACGCCGAGCCCGGCAAGATCGTGCACGAGGTGCGCACCGGCAAGGCCGCGGAGAAGTGGTTCGCCACCTACTACGGCACGATCGACGCGACGCCGCTCTACCTCGTCCTGCTCTCGGAGGTCTGGCGCTGGACGGGCGACATGGCGCTCGTCCGCAGCCTCAAGGAGCCGGCGCTTCGGGCGCTCGAGTGGATCGACCAGCACGGCGACCGCGACGGCGACGGGTTCGTCGAGTACGAGCGCCGGACGCCAAGGGGGCTCGAGAATCAGTCCTGGAAGGACTCGTACGACTCGCAGCGCTTCTCCGACGGGCGGTTCGCGAAGACCCCGATCGCGCCCTGCGAGGTGCAGGGGTACGTCTACGACGCGAAGTCCCGCATGAGCGAGCTCGCGCGCGACGTCTGGCGCGACCGTGAGCTCTGCGAGCGGCTCGAGCGCGAGGCCGCCGAGCTCCGCGAGCGCTTCGACGAGGCGTACTGGGTCGAGGAGGGCGGCGGCTACTACGCGCTCGCACTCGACCGGGAGAAGAACGCGGTCGACTCCCGCTGCTCGAACATGGGCCACCTGCTCTGGAGCGGGATCGTGCCGCCCAACCGGGTCGACGCGATCGTCGACGCGTTGATGGGAGACGCGCTCTGGTCCGGCTGGGGCGTGCGCACGATGTCCGAGCAGGACGCCGCCTACAACCCGCTCTCGTACCACAACGGCACGGTCTGGCCGCACGACAACTCCCTGATCGCGTGGGGCCTCGCGCGCTACGGACGCTGGCCGGAGGCGCAGCGGATCGCGCAGCGCCTGCTGAACGCGGCCGCGCACTTCGACTACCACCTGCCCGAGGTGTTCGCCGGTCTGCGCCGCGCCGAGACGACGTTCCCGATCGCCTACCCGACGGCCGCGCAGCCGCAGGCCTGGGCTGCCGGCGCGCCGGTGCTGCTGCTCCAGATCCTCCTCGGTCTCCAGCCGAACGTCCCCCGCCAGAGGCTCGAGACGGTCGCGCCGCCGGAGCTGCCGTCGTGGGTCCAGGACGCACGGCTCACCGGGGTGCGCGCGTTCGAGCGCCAGTGGGACGTGCGGCTCGTGGACGGCCACGTGCGCGTGGAGGAGTCGTGAGCGACAAGCTGCGGATCGCGATCCTCGCGCCGCCGTGGTTCGCGGTGCCGCCGACCGGCTACGGCGGGATCGAATGGGTCGTCGCGCTGCTCGCGGACGGCCTCGTCGACGCCGGCCACGACGTGACGCTCTTCGCCTCGGGCGACTCGCGGACGCGCGCGAAGCTCCACGCCTTCTTCGACACGGCTCCGAGCGAGCACATCGGCCGCACGTTCTGGGAGCTTCAGCACGTGCTCTCCTGCTACGAGCGGTACGACGAGTTCGACGTGATCAACGACCACTCGGGCCCGCCCGCCGCCGCGATCGGCGGGGCCGTGCCGACGCCGGTCGTGCACACGGTTCACGGCCCGCTGACGGGCGAGCCGGGCGAGCTCTACACCGCGCTCGGCCGGGTGGCGCCCAACGTCGGCCTGATCTCGATCTCGATGAACCAGCGCAAGCCGAAGCCGGAGCTGAACTGGGTCGCGAACTGCCCGAACGCCCTCGACTTCTCGCTCTACCCGTGCCAGCCGCACCGCGGCGAGTACCTGCTCTTCCTCGGCCGGATGAGCCACGACAAGGGCGCCCATCGCGCGGTCGCGGTGGCGATGGAGGCGGGCGTACCGCTCAAGATCGCCGGCAAGTGCCGCGAGCCGAAGGAGAAGGAGTACTTCGGCGAGTTCGTCGAGCCGCACCTCGGCCCGGCGCACGGGATCGAGTTCCTCGGCGAGGTCAACCACGGCCAGAAGGTCGAGCTGCTCCAGGACGCGCGCGCGACGCTCTTCCCGATCAAGTGGGAGGAGCCGTTCGGCCTGGTCATGATCGAGTCGATGGCGTGCGGCACGCCCGTGATCGCCACGCGCTGGGGCGCGGTCCCCGAGGTGATCGAGGACGGGTGTGAGCGGGATCATCGTCGACGACTACAAGGCGATGTCCGCCGCGCTCGAGCAGGCGGACGCGCTCGACCCGATCGAGTGCCGGCGCTACGTGGAGTCCCGCTTCGCGCCGGAGCGGATGGTCGGCGACTACCTCGACGCGTACCGCTCGGTCATAGGTCAGCCCGTCCCGGCGTGACGTTCGACGCGGCGCTTCGCCGCTCGCCGCACGACCGCGAGATCCTCCGGCTGGCGGTGCTCGCCCTCGGGGCGCTGGCGGCGCAGCCGACGTTCGTCCTGGTGGACACGGCGATCGTCGGCCACCTCGGGACGTCGCAGCTCGCGGCGCTCGGGATCGCCGGGCTCGTCCTCGGCGGTGCCTTCGCGATCTTCAACTTCCTCGCCTACGGGACGACGTCGCAGGTGACCCGCGCGGCGGGAGCGGGGGAGCGCGAGACGGCGGACCGGCTCGGCGCGCAGGCGTTCTGGCTCTCGTTCGCGATCGGGACGGCTGTCGCGCTCGCCGTGGGACTGGCCGCGGAGCCGATCGTCGAGTTGATGGGCGGCGAAGGTCAGACCGCCGAGTACGCCGTGCAGTACCTGCAGATCGCCGTCGTCGGCCTGCCGTTCTCGTTCCTCGTGCTCGGCGGCCAGGGCTACTTCCGCGGCATCTCCGACCTGCGCACGCCGCTCGTGATCGAGGTCGTCGCGAACGCGGTCAACGTCGTCCTCGTCGTGCTCTTCGTGTACGGGTTCGACTGGGGGATCCAGGGCTCGGCGGCGGGGACCGCGATCGCGCAGGCCGGCATGGGGCTCGCGTTCCTCGTGCGGATGCTGCGCGCGACGCGCAGGCGCTTCGGCTTCCGCCCCGAGCTGCTGCGCCGGCTCCTGCGCATCGGCCGCCATCTGTTCGTGCGGACGGCTTCGCTCTATCTCTCGTTCCTCGTCGCCGGCGCCGTCGCGGCCCGCTTCGGCGACGCGGCGATCGGCGCGCATCAGATCGCGATTCAGCTCTGGTTCTTCCTCGCGCTGCTGCTCGACTCGATCGCGATCGCGGGGCAGGTGATCGTCGGGCGGATGCTCGGCGCGGGCGACTCCGACGGCGCCTACGCAGCGGGCGCGCGCATGATCGCGCTGACCGTGTATCTCGGGCTCGGCTTCGCCGCGCTGATGCTCGCGTTCGAGGACGTACTGCCGCGGATCTTCACGAGCGACCCCGAGGTGCTCGAGCAGGCGCACGACCTGTGGCCGATCTTCGCGCTGATGCAGCCGCTGAACGGCGCGGTCTTCGCGCTCGACGGGATCCTGATCGGCGCGGGCGACGCGCGCTTTCTGATGTGGTCGATGCTGGCGGCGATGGCGGCCGCGGTCGCCGTCGCGCTAGCTGCGCTCACCTACGACTGGGGGATCGTCGGCGTGTGGGCCGCGCTGCTCGTGCTGATCGTCGTCCGGCTCGTGGCGCTGGGCGCGCGCTTCAGCCGGCGGCGGTGGCTTGTGACCGGCTGGGCTTGACCTTGTCCACCCAGCGCTTCAGGCCCACGTAGGCGCCCGGAGGGGCCGCGGAAAGGTACGCGTCCGCCGAGCGGCCGAGCTCCGTCTCGATGTCGCCGCGCATCGCCTCCTCGAACTGCTCCTCCGACGCGCCCCGCTCGACCCATTCCTCCCAGGCGTGGAGGCGTGCTCGCAGCTCACTGCAGGTGGCGCGAGACGTCGTCCTCGACGACGCCGAAGTGGATCAGCGCGAGCCGTGCCGGCGCGCGGCGCTCGATCTCGTCGAGCGACGCGTCCCACGCCTCGACGTCGATCTCCGGCGGCGGCACGGGCGGGATCACGAGCCGCTCGGGCAGGATCCGGACGCCGCAGACGTCGCCCGTGTACAGCGTCCCCTCGTCGTCGAGGTAGCAGACGTGGTGGTACGCGTGCCCGGCAGTCGGGAAGCACGTCAGGCCGAGCACGTCGTCGCCGACGACCTCCACGTTCGCCTCCGGGACCGGCGCGAGCTCGCCCCAGAGGCCGTCGAACGCCTCGCCGTAGAGCCGGCGCGAGCTGGCCTCGAGGCGCGACGGCTCGACGAGGTGCGGCGCGCCGACCTCGGAGACGTGCACGCGCAGGGTCGGGTGCTCGCGGACGATCACGCCTGCCGCCCCGGCGTGGTCGAGATGGATGTGCGAGAGCAGGAGGTGCCGGACGTCGGTGAGCCCGAGCCCGCGCGCGCGGAGCGCGTCCTTGAGCGCGGGAAGCGTCGTCGACGGCCCGCAGTCGAACAGCGCCGGGCCGTCGCTCGTCTCGAGCAGGTAGACGCCGATCGAGCGCTCGACGCCCTGGTGCAGGAGGTCGAGCGGCTCGCTCAGCCTACGCGCCTGCGGTCGCCGTCGAGCGGACGAGCGCGGTTTCCAGGTCGGCGATCAGGTCGTCCGCCGACTCGATCCCGACCGAGAGCCGGATCAGGGTCTTCGGCGCGGCGAAGGGCGCGTCGGCCGTCGACGCGTGCGTCATCCGCGCGGGGTGTTCGATCAGGCTTTCGACGCCGCCGAGCGACTCCGCCAGCAGGAACAACTTCGTGCGGCCGACGAGCTCGACCGCCTCCTCCTCCGAGCCGACCTGGAACGAGATCATCCCGCCGAAGTCGCGCATCTGCCGGGCGGCGATCTCGTGGCCCGGGTGCGCCGGCAGGCCCGGGTAGAGCACGCGCTCGACGCCGGCGTGCTGGTCGAGCCAGCCGGCGATCGCACGGGCGTTCTCGCAGTGCTTGCGCATGCGCAGCGCGAGCGTCTTGACCCCGCGCAAGACGAGCCAGCAGTCGAACGGGCCGGGGACGGCGCCGAGTGACTTCTGGAGGAAGAAGAGCCGCTCGGCGATCGTCGGGTCGTTCGTCGCCACGAATCCGCCGATCACGTCCGAGTGCCCGCTCAGATACTTGGTCGTCGAGTGGACGACGACGTCGGCGCCGAGGGCGAGCGGCTGCTGCAAAAACGGCGAGGCAAACGTGTTGTCGACGACAAGGATCGCGCCGACCTCGTGCGCGGCCTCCGCCGCGGCCGCGATGTCGACGACGTTCAGCATCGGGTTCGACGGCGTCTCGATCCAGACCATCCGCGTCCGCTCGTCCAATCGCTCGCGCAGGTTCGGGAACTCGGCCGCGGGGAGGTAGTCGAAGACGTAGCCCTTCGGCTCGTACACCTGCGACGTCATCCGGTACACGCCGCCGTAGACGTCCGCGATCAGCACGACGCGGTCGCCGGGGCTGAGCAGGTGCATCAGCGTCGTGGTCGCGCCGAGGCCCGACGAGAACGCGACCCCGTGCTCCGCGCCTTCCAGCGAGGCGAGGCAGACCTGCATGGCCGTGCGCGTCGGGTTCCCTGCGCGCGAGTAGTCGTAGCCCTTGTTCTCGCCGACCGCGTCCTGCACGAAGGTCGACGTCTGGTAGATCGGCACGATCGCCGCGCCGGTGGCGGGATCCGGCTGCTGCCCCTCGTGGATCGCCCGAGTCTCGAAGTCCACGCGCTCGATCTTAGTCGCGGCGTCCGGCTGGATTTGGCCGCAAGTCGCGGATCCGCTTGCGCGGATCCGCGACTGCGAACACCCCTAAAGCGCGGTCGCTTCGCGACCGCGGCCGCATCTACCCTCCAACGCCTAGTCCTTATCCGGGTCGACCTTGTCGGCGCGCTCCGCGGCCGCGCGAGCGCCCTCGCGCTCGCGCTCCGCCACGCTCGAGTGCTCCTGGGCGAGAGACTCGACCTCGTCGGCGCGCTCGGCGGCCGCTCGGGCGGCCTCGCGCTCGCGCTCCGCTTCCGCCGCATGCTGCTGCGCGAGTTCCTCGCTCCGTTGCGCCTGCTCCTCGCGCACCTGGGCACGCTCGCGCATCACGCCCGCTTCCTCACGCTTCGTCTCGAGCTGGCGCGAACGCGCGCGGGGCAGCACGAAGACCGCGATCACGACGAGGACGGCGATCGCCGCCAGCAAGATCCAGACCCAAGTGTCCACGCGTCACATCCTCGCGTAGTACGAGCCGAGCTCTCTGCGGTACGCAGCATCGTCCCGCTTCGAGTCGTCGTACTTGGGCGCGTCCTTGATCTCGTCCTTCGTCCGGCTGACGAAGACGGTCTCGCTGTCGAAGTCGACCCGGTCGACCATGCCCGCCGGCAGGAACACCTTCTTGCCGAGGATCCAGGGGCCTGTATCGACAACGAGGGCGTTCCCGCCCGCGTCGTCGGTCGCTTCGTCGACCTTGCCGATTTCTCCGTCGGTCGCTTCGACGGACATTCCGATCAGTGCGGTTCCGGTCCAGGCGCTGTCGTTGTACGTCCACACGTCGGTGGTCGCCATCGACGGCCTCCTCTCTTTCGTTTCTGGGACGAAGGGGTCCTACCCCTCAGCCGGACACGGAAACGATCCGCTCTGCACCGAGGAAGCGGGCCAGCTCCCCCAAGGGCCTCTTCAAGCTGCCCAGTCGCGCGCCACGCTCTGGCCAGACGCCGAGCACGCTCAGCACCCGCTCGCGCCGGTCGTAGACGGGCTCGATCCGGCCGACGAGCCGGTCGCCGCGCAGGATCGGGAGCACGTAGTAGCCGTACTCCCGCTTGGCCTTCGGCACGTACATCTCGAGCCGGTAGTGGAAGTCCCAGAGCGCTTCGGCGCGGTCGCGATCGTGGATCAGGCGGTCGAACGGGGAGAGGAACGTGGTGCGCGTCGGCACCGATCCGTCGGCGGCGTCGGGATGCGCGAGCCACCGGCCTCCTTCCTGGCGGACGCCCTGCGCGCGTAGCCGCCGCTCGGCCAGCACCCGCTTCGCCTGCGGCCAGGTGAGCCTCTCCGTCTCCGGGTACCAACGCTCTGCGAGGTCCCAGAGCCGCTGACCGTTCCGCCGCCCGACGACGGCCACCTGGCCCCGGCTCGCGAGCAGGTCGAGCATCAGGCCCATCTTCCGGCTCCCCCACCAGTCGTGGTGATCGCGCCGCATGCTCGCGTGGTCCTCGATCTCGCGGGAGAGCAGCGGACCGCGCCGTTCGAGCTCTCGCAGGACGTAGCGCCGAAACGCCGCGTTTTCCTTCAGGAACTCGTTCCCCCGGCGCTCCCAGGCGTACTCGCCGGTCCGGCGCCGACGCATCTGCGCGCGGACGAGGTGAAGGTCCTCGGCGGGCCAGATGAACGCGTTCCACTCGAACAACTTCCGCTCGGCGAGCAGACGGTCGAGCTCGGCGCGCTCATAGGCAGCGTCGAGCCTGCTCCAGAGGACGAGGTGCTGCGGCGGCGCGACGGTCGAGATCGGGTCGATCTGGAGGAAGCCGAGCCGCCGAACGGTGTCGAGGCACGTTCGAAGCGGAGCCGTCGAGCAGCTGTGCGCGCACGGCGATCCGCCGCGCCTCGTCCCGACTAACCTCGACGCCCGTGGTCTCCGTCAACGAGTTCGTTCTAGCGAATCTTCCGCCGCCGCCCGCACGGGTGCTCGAGGTCGGCTGCGGCCACGGCCGCCTCGCCCGCGAGCTCGACGCCGCCGGCTACGCGGTGACCGCGATCGATCCGGCCGCCCCGGAGGGGCCGATCTTCCGGCGGATCAAGCTCGAGGAGCTCGAGGAGGACGCGTGCGTTCGACGCCGTTGTCGCCGTCGGCACGTTCCACCACATGGGCGCGAACCTGGAGCAGAACCTCGACCGGGTCGCGCGCGCACTCCACGGCGGCGGGCCGTTCCTGCTCGACGAGTTCGGGCCGGACCGGCTGGACGCGGCGACCGCGGGCTGGTACGAGCCGAGAAGGCGTCCCCAGCGCCCCTCGCTCGCCGAATGGGAGGCGCATCACGAGCACGTGACGCCCTCGGGGCAGCTTTTGGAAGCGGTCCGCTCGCGCTTCGAGGAGCGGCTGTACGAGGACGTGCCGTACCTGTGGCGCTATCTCGACGGCGTCGCGGTCGAGCTCGAGGAGTCACTCATCTCGACTGGTGCGATTCGCGCGCTCGGGTTCCGCTTCGTCGGAGTGCCCGCGTCAGCGGATCGTCACCGGGGTCCCAAGGGGCATCAGCCGGGCCAGGCGGCGGATCGCCTCGTTGCGGAGGCGGATGCAGCCGTGCGAGATGCGCCCCGGTAGGAGCTGTGGGGCGTCGGTGCCGTGGATGCCGACGACCCCGCCCTTCGGCCAATCGGTGAGCCAGGGCGAGCGGGCGTTGGTTCCGAAAGCCACCGGCCCGTACATCGGGCTGTCGAAGTCGTCGAGGCGCACCCTGATGTAGAACTCGCCGCGCGGCGTGGGCCAACGTGCCTGTCCGATGCCGACTGCCGTCTTGAACACGACGCGTCCGTCGCGAAGCAGCACCAAGCTGAACCGCGAGCGGTCGACGACGAGTCGCGTCCGAACGATGTGGAGGTCGCCGAGCGCGTCACGCGGCACCCATCCCGTCCGACCGTTCGGAAGTGACGCGAGCGGCACCCGCACCCAAAGCCGCTCCTGGTCGCGAACCGCGGAGTGGACGATGACCAGGTTCGTCTCGTCCTCGGGAGTCACTGCACTGACGAGCCCGACGGGTCGCCCAGACGGCCTCGGCTCGCTGCGTGCGACGACGCGTCGAAGGACATACGCCCAGCGGTAGACGTTGTCGACGCCGCTCAACTGCACGACCACGGGCGCTGCCGGTTCCTCCGCCCGCGCCGTCGCGAGTGCCCAGGTGCCGCTCAGGGCGAGTCCGGCTGCGAGCGTTGCGACGACACCTCCGGCGCGCGTGGTTGTCACCCCGTGAAGTCGGGGAGGACACCGCCCGCGCGTCCGTTGACCTGGATCACCGCCCGGTCGATGTTGTCGCGAGGTGTCGGGTCACGCCGCGAGTGCGTGACGGCGGCGGCGTTGGCGATGGTGCCGGCCGACCTCGGCCGCACGGCGACGACGACGCGCGTGGTCGCGCCGGGCGGTAGCTCGGCGATCGTGCAGGAGACTCGTTGACCGGAGGTCGTGCACCGACCACGTGTCGACGATGCGGAGAGCAGCTCGAGCCGCGAGTCGACGGCGTCGACGATCCTCACCCTCCGGGCGATGTTCGGACCCCTGTTGGTCACGTCGATGGTGTACGTGACCCGTTGGCCGGCGACGACGACGCCGCGCGGGACCGTCTTCTGCAGCCTCAGGTCGGCCGTCTGTTGGGCGGGAGCCGTGATGCAGTTCCGGAGGAACCTCGCGCTCACCGTGGTCGTCCTGACCTCCCCGTTCGGAAGCCTCACCGACCAGGTCAGGTTGCGTTCCCTCGGCACGTTCCTGACCGCGAATGCATTGAGGACGATGCCGGGCCTGAACACACTCGGCTGTCCCCGGTCGATCGGACGCGGCGTGACGACGTTTCGCCGCCCCACCGGGATGATCACCTTCTTCTGGCTCGCGTTGACATAGCCGAAGACAGCGTCGTACGTCCGCGTCAGGCCCTGGCGGAGGACGCAGGTCCCGGAGAGCCCGGACTCGGGCGGCCGCGGCTCCGGGGGCGGCGGCGTCGGAAGCGGCGGAAGCGGCACCGGCGGCTCGTCGCACTTCCTCGCGAGGAACTCGTCCGCCACGGCGGCGCGGACGCCGGCGTGATCCACCCTCCAGACGACCACCGAGCCGTTCGGGATCCCGGTGACGGCGACGGCGTTCCGGACCGTGCCCGGCTCGAAGGTCGTCGGCTGCCCACGGTTGCCCGGAGAGGGGGCGAAGGCGTTCGCGAGGCCGACCGGGACGATCTGCTGCGCGCGGTTGTCGTTCTCGTAGCCGAAGATCGCGTCGAAGGTGTTCGCGTGGTTGGTGACGCAGGTGACGAAGACGCCGATCGGGACCAGCTCCGCGGGGCGGCGGCTCAGGTGGCGGCGCGCACTTCGTCTCGAAACCGGCCCTGGCTTCGGCGGTGCGGAGTCTGATCGGAGGTCAGCGCTCCACACGAGCGGGCTATCCGCGGGGATCCCCGTGACCGTGAACGCGCTCTGGACGTTGCCCGGCTCGAAGCTCGTCGGCTGGCCACGGCCCTCGGGTCCCCGGGAAGAAGCGGTTCGCGTCGCCGATCGGGACCGTGTTCGTCTCGGTGTCCTCGTTGGAGTACCCGAACGTCGCGGAGTACGTCGACCCCTGGTTCGTCACGCAGGAGACGAAGACGCCGATTCGACGCGGCCCGGCGGATCCGGCGGATCCCCCGAGCAGTGGATCGGCCATGCCTCGTTGGCGGTGGCGACGCTCGTCACGCCCGCGTAGGTGACGCTCCACTCGACGTCGGCGCCGGCCGGTACGTCCGACACGGTGAAGGCGTCTGTCACGGTCCCGACGGCGAACGTCGTCGGCTGACCCGACCTGGGGACGCGGGCCGTGACGCGGTTGTCGTCCCCGCTGATGGTCCACGGGCGCGCTGTTGTTGTTCACGTAGCCGAACGTGGCTTCGAACGTCGAGCCCCGATCCAAGATGCACTTGACCGTGAGGGAGATCGGCACCGGCGGAGTATCGATCGGCGGCTTGTCCGGCGGCGGTCGGCGAGCAGTTCGTCGCGTGGCGCTGCTCGTTTTCCCGGCGTAGCTGACGGTCCAGGTGACGGTCGTTCCGGCCTTCTCGGTCACGTTGACCGCCGACTCGACCGTGCCCGGGCGGGAACGTCGTCGGCTGGCCGCGGTCTTCGGGGGCAGGGGAGAACGCGTTCGCGGACCACGTCGACGCTGACCTCCGTCCGCGTTCGGGTTCGTGTATCCGAAGACAGCCTTGAAGGTCTCGCCGTTGACGTCGATGCACTTGACGAAGAGCTGGATCGGCTGCGGCGGCGGCGGCGGCGTCGGCGGGAGTTCGCAGCCGCCTGGCGAAGATCGCCTGGCCGGCCTCGTCCCAGTTCTTCCCGGGGTACTGCTTCGTGACGCCGTCCTCGACGTAGGCGAAGGGCGGGATGATGTCGTCCGAGTCCCCGTCGTGGCCGTTCTCCTTCACGATCGAGTCGTCGTCCACCGTGATCTGGTTGTACGGGTTCGTCGCACTCGAGGTCGCGTGGCAGATGGTCACCGGCGTCTTTCCTCGCACCAGCGGGACGTCGGGATCCTGAGTCAGCGCCGCCGCCGCCAGCCCGGCGGACGAGACCAGTGCTCCAGCGGCCAGCCCGACCGCAAGCATGCGTTTCGTGACCCCCAACACGCCGATCCATTCTCCCTGGGCCGGCGCGGTTCCTCTTCACCCAGAGAGGGTGACTGGCCCCGGACTTGCTAGCCGTTGCGGTTGTGCGCGAGGTACTCGAGCAGGTCCGACCGGGTGAGCACGCCCACCGGTTTGCCTCCGCGCGCGACGACGACCGCGTTCGTTCGTCCGGTCAGGGTCGCAAAGACCTCGCTCAGCGAGTCTTCGACGTCGACGGCCGGAAGCGGCGGCTGCATCGCGTTGGCGACGTCCTCGTGCAGCGCGTCGGGGTTCTTGAAGACGCGGTCGAGCAGGTCGCGGTCCTGGAGCGAGCCGATCACGTCCGCGAGCGAGTCGACCTGCCCGTCGCGCACGACCGCGAGCTGTGAGATCGAGTACTGCTGCATCGTGTCGATCGCCTCGCCCACCTTCTGGTGCGCGGAAATCGTGACGAGCTCCGGCACGTCGGCCTCCTCGACGCGCTTCGAGCGGAGCAGTGCGTCGACCGTCGGGAGCGGTGCCTGCCGCTCGACGAAGCCGTGCTCGAGCATCCAGTTGTCGTCGTAGAACTTCGACATGTAGGAGCGCCCCGAGTCGGGGATCATCGTCAGCACGCGCGCCTCCGGCCCGAGCCGCTTCGCGACCTCGATCGCGGCCCAGACCGTCGAGCCGCCGGAGCCTCCGACCAGCAAGCCTTCCTCTCGGGCGAGGCGCCTCGCGACCAGGAACGAGTCGCGGTCCGAGATACGCACCCACTCGTCGACGGCGTCGGGGTCCATCGTCTGCGGCCACGTGTCCTTGCCGATGCCCTCGACGAGGTACGGGTGCAGGTCGTTCTCGTCCTTGGCGGTGTAGACCGACCCTTCGGGGTCGGCGCCGACGATCAGCACCTCGGGGCGGCGCTCCTTGAAGTACTTGCCGACGCCGGAGATCGTGCCGCCGGTCCCGACCGAGATCACGAGCGCGTCGATCTGGCCGCCGTCGGTCTGCTCCCAGATCTCGGGCGCGGTCATACGGTAGTGCGCCTCGGGGTTGGACATGTTCGAGTACTGGTCGGGCTTGAACCCGCCGGGGATCTCCTCCGCGAGGCGCGAAGAGACCGAGTAGTAGGACTCCGGCGAGTCGTGCTCGACGGCCGTCGGCGTGATCACGACCTCGGCGCCGTACGCGCGCAGCATCGAGATCTTCTCCTGGCTCATCTTGTCGGGCATGACGAAGATGCAGCGGTAGCCCTTCAGGGCCGCCGCGATCGCGAGGCCGACGCCGGTGTTGCCCGAGGTCGGCTCGACGATCGTGCCGCCGGGCTTGAGCTTGCCCTCGCGCTCGGCCGCCTCGATCATCGCGAGCCCGATCCGGTCCTTGACCGAGCCGCCCGGGTTCAGGTACTCGAGCTTGGCGAGGATCTCGCCCGGGACGTCCCGCGAGATCCGGTCGAGCCGCACGATCGGCGTGTTGCCGACGAGGTCGATGATCGTGGGGTACTCCCGCGCCACGCGGGAGAAGCGTAACCGCCGGGCGGCGGCGAGCCCAGACCGCCGGCAGTTCGACGACGGACGTGCCTAGTGGCGGAAGTGACGGCGGCCGGTGAAGACCATCACCGCCCCCGCCGCCTCGGCCGCCGCGACGACCTCGGCGTCCCGCTTCGAGCCTCCCGGCTGGATGATCGCGGTGATACCGGCCTCGAGCGCGAGCTGCGGGCCGTCTGCGAACGGGAAGAACGCGTCCGACGCCAGGGCGGCGCCGTTCAGATCGTGCTCGAGCCCGCGCGCTTTCTCGAGCGCGAGCCGCACGGCGTCGACGCGCGACTGCTGACCGGCGCCGATCCCGACCGTCCGCAGCCCCTTCGCCAGCACGGTCGCGTTCGAGGTGACGTGCTTGCACACGCGCCACGCGAACAGCAGATCGCCCCACTGCTCCTCGTCCGGCTTCCCGCAGACGACCTGCATGGTCTCGCGGTCCTCGACGTCGAGGTCGCGGTCCTGGACGAGCAGGCCGCCGAGCACGCGCTTGTAGTCCTGCTCGCCGCGGTCCGGCCGGCGGCGCTCCGTGTCGAGCAAGATCCGGGTCCGCTTGTGGCTCAGAGCCTCGAGCGCGCCCTCGTCGTACCCTGGCGCGAAGAGCACCTCGACGAACTGCTCGTCGAGTCGCGCGCCGAGCTCCGCGCTCACGGGTCGGTTGAGAACGACGATCCCACCGTACGCCGACGTCGGGTCGGACGAGAGCGCGTTCGCGTACGCCTCCTGGATCGTCGCCGCGACGGCGACCCCGCACGGGTTCGCGTGCTTGACGATCACGCAGGCCGGGAGCTCGAACTCGCGCTCGAGCAGTCGGCCGGCCGAGAGGTCGTTGAGGTTGTTGTACGAGAGCTCTTTCCCGTGCAGCTGCTGGACGCGCGAGAGCAGGTGCACACGGGCGGCCGTCTCCGCGTAGTACGCCGCGCGCTGGTGCGGGTTCTCGCCGTAGGTGAGGTCTAGCACCTTCGTGAAAGCGGGGATGAGGCGCTCCGGGAACGCCTCGACGTCCGTGAACCAGCGGGCGATCGCCGCCTCGTACGCCGCCGTGGTCGCGAACGCCTCCGTCGCGAGCCAGCGGCGCGTCTCCAGCGCGAGCGTCCCGTGCTCGCGCAGCTCCTTGAGCACGATCGCGTACTGGTCGGGGCGGCAGACGGGCGCGACGTGGGCAAAGTTCTTCGCCGCCGCGCGCAGCATCGACGGACCGCCGATGTCGATCATCTCGACGGCGTCCTCTTCGCTCACGCCGCGCCGGGCGACGACCTGGGTGAACGGGTAGAGGTTGACGCAGACGAGGTCGAATGGCCGGATCTCGTGCTCGGCGAGAGTCGCGACGTCTTCGTCGTCGTCGCGCCGCGCCAGGATCCCGGCGTGGATCCGCGGGTGCAGCGTCTTCACGCGCCCGCCGAGCATCTCCGGTGCCTCAGTGACCTCCTCGACCTCCTGCACCTCCAGGCCGAGCTCGCGGAGCGCCGCGGCAGTGCCGCCGCTCGCGACCAGGTCGAAGCCGAGCTCGACGAGCCCGCGTGCGAACTCGTCGACGCCTGTCTTGTCGTGGACGGAGATCAGCGCGCGCAGAGGTCTCTCACCACCCGTGGGAGCAGGCGACGCTCGACGGCCTGGATCCGAGCGCGCAGGGTCTCGACCGTGTCCCCGGCCTCGACCTCGACGCGTTCCTGGACGATCACGGGCCCGGTGTCGACGCCTTCGTCGACGTAGTGCACCGTCGCGCCCGTCTCGCGCACGCCGGCGGCGAGCGCGTCCTCGATCGCGTGCGTGCCGGGGAACTGCGGGAGCAGTGCCGGGTGAACGTTGATCACGCGCCCCGGAAAGCGGTCGAGGAACGCGGGCCGCAGCAGCTGCATGTAGCCGGCGAGCACGACCCACTCGACTCCTCGCTCGAGCAGCCACCCGGCCAGCGCGCGGTCGCGCGCGTCGCGATCGTCGTAGCGCTCGGCCGGGAAGACCGCGGTCGGAATCCCGGCCGCGCGCGCCCGCTCGAGCGCTCGCGCCTCGTCGCGGTTCGACGCCACCGCCGCGATCGAGAGGCCGTCGTCGATCAGCGCCTGCAGGTTCGTTCCCTCGCCCGAGACGAGGACGCCGATCACGCCGCGACGACCCTTCCGATCGCGTGCCGCTCGCCCGGGTCGCCGACGATCGCGCAGAACCCGATCCCGAGGTTGAAGACGCGCCGCAGCTCCTTCTCGTCGACGTGGCGTGCGAGCCAGCCGAACACGGGCGGACGCTCCCACGAGCCCCAGTCGAGCTCGGCGCGCAGTCCGGCCGGGAGCACACGGGCGACGTTGCCGAGGATGCCGCCCCCCGTCACGTGCGCGAACGCGTGCGCGTCGCGCAGCGCGCGAACGTCGTCGAGGTAGAGGCGCGTCGGAGCGAGGAGGTCGTCGCCGTCGTAGTCGTCCTGCTCGAGCAGCTGCCGGACGAGCGTGAAGCCGTTCGCGTGCACGCCGTTCGAGGCGAAACCTACGATCGAATCTCCCGCTCGCACCTGCGAGCCGTCGACGAGCGCCTCGCGCTCGACGACCCCCACGCACGTCCCGGCGAAGTCGAGCTCCTGATCGCGGTAGATCCCCGGGAGCTCGGCCGTCTCGCCGCCGACGAGCGCGCACCCGGCTGCACGGCAGACCTCGGCCATCCCCTCGACGAGCTCGGCGACCTGGTCGAGCTCGATCCGGTTCGCGGCGACGTAGTCGAGCAGGAAGAGCGGGTCGGCGCCGGTCGTGATCACGTCGTTGATGCAGTGCGCCGCGAGGTCGGCGCCGCAGGCGCGCAGCTGCCCCCGCTCGCGCGCGACGATCAGCTTCGTGCCGACACTGTCCGTCGACGCAACGAGCAGGCGACGCTCGTCGAGCGGGTGGACGCCGGCGAACGCGCCGAACCCGTGCGCGCCCGTCGACTCGACGGCCGCCCGCAGCCGGTCGACCACGGCGCCGGCAGTGGCGAGCGAGACGCCGGCGGCCTCGTAGGTCTGCCCCTCCACCTGAGCGTCGAGTCTACGACGGCTAGACGAAGAGTTCGGCATCGAGCTGCGGCCGGCCCTGCGGCCCGCCGGGCAGGAAGCGCACCCGCGCCTCGCCGACCTCGACGCTCTCACCCTCGGGCTCGATCCCCAGCACCTCGCCGAGCGACGCCGCCTTCTGGAGCGGGTCGTCCGCGAGCAGGTGCAGCTCGGCGAGCCGAAAGTCGACCTGGGCGGCGAGCACCTGGTCGAGCCAGTCCCGCGGCGGATGGATCTCGAGCCGGAAGCCGCCGTGCGTCGAGACGAATGTGCGCCGCCCGCCGTGGTCCTGGATCCGCAGCTCGAGCTGGTTGGCGCGGGCGATCGTCGCCTCGAAGTCCTCATCGTCGAGCGCGACCCCGAGGTGGTCGACCCGGGGGAGCTCCCACTGGCCGGGCTGCACCACGACGTTCACGCCGCCCCGCTCGAGCTCCGCGAGGCGGAGCTTGAAGCCACGCTCGTCGAGCTCCTCCCACGAGACGCCCGACTCGAACGCCGCGAGGTCGTCGCCGAGCCGGCCGTAACGGGCGACGAGGTCGAAGCCAAGCTTGCCGACGTAGCGCGCCTCGACCTGCCGGACCTTTTTCGTGACGAGGTGGTAGTGGAAGAGGTGCACGGAGCCGAAGCTACCGAACCTCGAGACTCTCGATCCGCGCCTTACCGTCGTCGTCGAGGGAGACGCGGACGTGCAGGTTGCCCGCCTCGCTTTCGAGGCGGCGTGCCTCGTCTTCGTCCGCGTAGTAGGTCTCGATCCCGTACACGATCCCGCCACGCCTCGCGCGACCGCGGATGAAGACGCCGTCGTCGGGCCGGTCCGTTGTCGCGAATGTGCCCGTCCAGCGGTCGCCCTCCTCGTGCAGCGGGACGTAGACGGTTTCCCCCATGGGCGCCGAGATCCCAGAGATCTCGTAGCGGAGCCGGACGTACCGGCCGCGGACGAGGTCGATCGGGTCGATCGGCTCCGTCCGCAGCACGACGTCCCGTCCGCGGGCGAGCTGCACCTCGTTCCAGGCGATCAGCAGCAGCGGGAGGACGGCCATTGCCGCGACCACCGTGGCGAAGGCGGCCGTCCGCCGCGTCATCGAGCCTCCATGCGCTGCACGAGACCGCGGCGCTGGCGCTCGAGGACGAACGCGAGCAGGAGGATCGCGCCGCCCACGCCGACGAAGACGAGCGAGCGCGGCAGCAGCTCCCAGAAGAGGTCGAGGTAGCGCGCGAGCAGGTCGACCCCGACTCCGACCAGCCCGAGCGTGACGAGCCACTGCTCGTCGTTCAGGTAGCCGACGACGACGGCGCCCAGGACGAGTGCGGCGACGAGGATGTTGAAGAGGATCGGATAGACGATCGGGTCGCCGTCGACCTGCGACTCCGGAGCGAATACCCAGAGCGCGACGAGGACCGAGCTCGCCGCGAGCACCCCTGTCTCGTATGCGGCGGTCGAACGCCCGGAGCGTAGGATCGCGGCCGCGCCGGCGACGGCGGCGAGGGTGAGCACGATCAGCCCGACGGTGAGCAGCGTCCCGAGCTCCTCCTGCTCGTCGAAGCCGATGCGGAACGTGAAGACGAATGTGCCGACGAGCGTCAGCACGGCGCCGAGCCAGCGCGCAGGGCGCGTGAAGGGCGCGACGGCTCCGCCGAAGCCGGTCCCGATGCCGTAGAGGAGCGCCCCGTACAGCGCGCTGACGACGGGGAAGTAGACGATCTGGTCGACGTCCTCTCCGGGGCCGCCGACCGCCGCTTCGAAGACGGCCCACGCGCCGGCCGAGACGAGCCCCAGCGTCGCGAGCGCCTCCGACCGCGCAATCCACGCCGTCGCGCCCGTCCCGAGCGCCATGACGAGGAACGCGAGCGGGTCGTGCGCCTGAACGTGGTACATCTGACCGACGAGGAAGAGGCTCGCCCCGAACGCAAGCCCACCGAGCAAGAGCAGGGCGGCGCCGACGTACTGGTGGCGGCCGCGCTCGCGGAGCGTGAAGCCGCCGCCGTACGAGCCGACCACGAGCACCAGCAGCATCGCGACCCGCACGGGACGTGGGATCCCGTCCCAGTTCGCGGCGAAGAAGAGCACGACGCCGAGCCCGGCGACGACCGCGCCGATCGTCGCGAGCGTCTGCACGACGCGGTTGCCCCGGCCGATCGCCCCCCGCTCGCGGTACCGGCTCCGAATCGCCTCGGCCTGGTCTTCGGAGACGAGGCCCTCACGGACCCACTCCGCCGCTTCGCGAGTGACCCACTGCTCGTCTCGCATCCCGAGCTCTATATAGCAGATTTGCTATAGAAGGCAAGCCTCCTACACTCGCGTCAGTGGGCGACTGGACCTTCGACCCGTTCCAGCTCGCCGGCGTCGCCACCGTCGGCGGCGCGTACGCGCTGCGCGCGCGAACGCTCGCCCGCCGCGGGACGCCCGTGCCCTGGTGGCGGGTCGCTCTCTTCGCGCTCGGCCTGCTGACACTGCTCGTCGCGCTCGTCTCGCCGATCGCCGCGCTCGGCGATGAGCGCTTCGCGTTCCACATGGTCCAGCACCTGCTGCTCGGAGACCTGGCGCCGCTCCTGCTCCTGGCGGGGCTGACCGGCCCGCTCCTCCGGCCGCTGCTCGCGCTCCCGCCGGCGCGAGCGCTGCGCGTGCTCATTCACCCGCTCGTCGCGCTGCCGATCTGGGTCGCGAACCTCTACCTCTGGCATCTCCCGTTCGCGTACGAGGGAGCGATCGACAACGACCTCGTCCATGCGCTCCAGCACCTCTCGTTCTTCACCGCGGGGATCCTGATGTGGGCGGCGATCCTGGAGACGCTGCCCGGCCCGGCGTGGTTCGGCTCGGGCGCGAAGCTCGCGTTCATCGTCGCCGTGCGGCTCGCTTCGACGCTGCTCGCCAACGTCTTTCTCTGGTCGGACACGCTCTTCTACGACCCGTACGCCGACGTCGGCCTCTCGGACCAGGCCGCTGCGGGCACGGTGATGCTCGTCTGGGGCTCGCTCGTCACCTTCGCAGCGTTCGCCTGGCTCTTCCTGCGGCTCTTCGCCGAGGGCGAGCGACGGCAGGAGCTGCTCGAACGCGGCGGCGACCCGCGCACCGTCGAGCGCGCGGTGCGCTACGGGCGGGCCGAAGACCTCTCGTAGGATCGCGCCTCTCCGGGGCGAACAGGAGCGGCATGTCAACGACACCGCCCGAAGACACCACCCCGACGACCGGCCCGACGACGTCCGCCGGCCCGGCGTGGGGGAACATGCCCGACATGGCGCGCCTGCCCGTCCCGGGCAACGCCGAGCTCGTCGTCTACGTGCTCGCGCTCGTGCTCGCGATGCTCGTCACGTGGATCGCCGACCCGCTCGGCTCCGCGTTCTGGCTCGACTTCTTCAAGTGGACGACCGCCGCCTACCTGCTCAGTCGCGGGATCGCGAAGGCGAGCCGCGTCCTGGAGCAGTAACCGGCTCGAAACGAAGCTTCGCCGCGTCTGTCGGAACGGCCGTCGGGTACTCGCCGGTCAGGCAGGCGCGGCAGAGCTCGGACGCGGGGCGCCGCGTCGACTCCTGGAGGCCGTCGAGCGAGAGGTAGGCGAGCGACGTCGCGCCGATGAACGAGCGCACGTTCTCGACGCTCCGGCGTGAAGCGATCAGCTCGTCCTCGTCGGCGAAGTCGATCCCGTAGAAGCACGGGCCGATGATCGGCGGCGACGAGATGCGCACGTGCACCTCGCTCGCGCCGGCGTCGAAGAGCATGCGCACGATCTGGCGCGTGGTGTTGCCGCGCACGATCGAGTCGTCGACAACGACGACGCGCCGGCCGGCCACCTCCGCGAGCGGGTTGAACTTGAGCCGGATGCCCTGCTCGCGCAGGCCCTGCTCCGGCTCGATGAACGTCCGGCCGACGTAGCGGTTCTTGATCAGCCCCTCGCTGAACGGGATCCCCGTCGCGCGTGCGAACCCGATCGCAGCGGGCGTGCCCGAGTCGGGGATGGGGAGGACGAGGTCGGCCTCGACCGGCGCTTCCTCGGCGAGCCGCTCGCCCATGCGCACACGCGCCGAGTGCACCTCGATCCCTGCGAGCCGCGAGTCGGGCCGGGCGAGGTAGAAGAACTCGAAGATGCAGAGGGCGCCGCCGTTCTGCGGCTCGACGGCCCGGATCGAGCGCACGCCGTCGTCGCCGATCGAGGCGACCTCGCCGCGATCCACTTCCCGCACCCAGCGCGCGCCGACCAGGTCGAGCGCGCACGTTTCCGACGCGACGACCCAGTCGTCACCGATCTGGCCGAGGCAGAGCGGACGCATCCCACGCGGATCGCGGAAGGCGAGCAGCCGGTCCTCCGCGAGCGCGACGACGGAGAACGCGCCGTCGAGACGTCGCATCGTCTGCGCGACCGCCTCTTCGAGCGGACCTTCCTCGTTCGCGATCAGCGCCGCGATCAGCTCGCTGTCAGACGTCGTGTTGACGCGAAGTCCGCGTGCGCGGAGCTCCTCGCGGAGCGCCTCGGCGTTGGTCAGGTTGCCGTTGTGGCCGAGGGCGATTGTTCGCGCACTGCCGTGGTGGACGATCGGCTGCGCGTTCGCCCAGTGCGTCGAGCCGGTCGTCGAGTAGCGCGTGTGCCCGATCGCGAGCTCGCCGCGCAGTCCCCGCAGCTTCTCCTCCGAGAACGCCTGCGTGACGAGCCCCATCTCCCGGAGCGCCGTCAGCCGGCCCTGGTCCGAGACCGCGATCCCGGCCGACTCCTGCCCCCGGTGCTGGAGCGCGAAGAGCCCGAAGTAGGCGATCCGCGCGACGTCGCGCGCGGGCGAGCGGATGCCGAAGACGCCGCACATCAGAGGCCCTCTCCGAGGATCGTGCTTCCGCCCGCGACGCCGAGCTCGACGAACTCCGCGCCGAGCCTGCCGACGCGCTCGGGCGCGCACGCGAGCACGACGCTCGCTTCGTTGGGGACGTCGACCTCGGCTCCGACGCCGCTCCAGCGCGCGGCCTCGACGAGCGCCGCCTCGACGCCGCCGGTGCCGACGTCGTGCGCGAGCGAGAGCTGGGGCGCGACGCGCGCGATGAAGCGGATCAACGCGGCGCGTGCGCCGAGATCGCTCGCGGTCGCGGCGAGGATCACGTCGCCTTCCCGCCAGCCTCGCGGCACGCGGCGGACGTCGGGCACGAGCCCGACGCAGCCGACGACGGGCGTCGGCGGGATCGCCCGCCCGTCGGTCTCGTTGTAGAGCGAGACGTTGCCCGAGACGACCGGCACGCCGAGCTCCTCCGCCGCGTGCGAGATCCCCATGATCGCCCGCTCGAGCTCCCAGCCGATCTCGGCCTTCTCCGGGTTGCCGAAGTTGAGGCAGTCGGTCAGCGCGAGCGGCTCGCCCCCGGCGCACGCGACGTTCAGCGCCGCGCCGAGGACCGCCTGCGTGCCCGCGCGCCACGGGTCGAGCTCGCCGAGCCGGGGGCCCTGGAGCGAGACGGCGACGCCGCGCAGCGACGGCCGCAGCCGCAGCACGGCGGCGTCGAGCCCGGGCCGGCGCACGGTCCGCGAGCCGACGAGCTGGTCGTACTGGCGGAAGATCCACTCCTTGCCCGCCACGTTCGGGTCCGACCGCGGCGGCCTCGCGCGCAGCGAAGTTGTGGTCGGCCGCTCCTCGCGCTCGACCTCGTAGCGCGGACACTCGTCGGTGAGCAGACGCGCGGGGATCTCGCCGACCAGCTCGCCGTGCCAGAACGCGCGCAGCTCGCGCGTCGCGGTCACCTCGCCGACGACGGCGTGGTGGAGCTCCCAGCGGTCGAGCACCTCCTCGACCTGGCCGAAGAAGTCGGCCCGCAGCACGGCGACCATTCGCTCCTGGCTCTCCGAGATCATCACCTCCCACGGCTCGAGGTCGGACTCGCGGAGGGGCACGCGGTCGAGGTGGACGTCGATCCCGAGCTCGCTCGCCATCTCGGACAGCGACGAGGCCAGGCCGGCCGCACCGCAGTCCTGCAGCGACTCGACCAGGCCCCGCTCGACGAGCTCGAGCGATGCCTCGATCAGCTTCTTGCCGGTGAACGGATCGCCGATCTGCACCGACGGCCGCTTGTCGGCCGACTCCTCGGCGAGCTCCTGGCTCGCGAGCACGGACGCGCCGCCGATCCCGTCTCGTCCCGTCGTCGCGCCGTAGAGGAGCACGAGCTGGCCCTCCGTCCGCGCCTGCGCGCGCAGGACCCGCTCGGTCGGGAGCAGCCCGACGCACATCGCGTTCACGAGCACGTTGTCCCGGTACGCGTCGTCGAAGCGCGTCTCCCCGCCGACGGTGGGGACACCGACGGAGTTCCCGTACGCGCCGATTCCGGCCACGGCCCGGCGGAACATGTGACCCGGGTCGCCGAAGTAGAGCCCGTCGAGGAGCGCGATCGGCCGGGCGCCCATGGCGACGACGTCGCGCAGAATGCCGCCCACGCCCGTGGCGGCGCCCTGGAAGGGCTCGACCGCGCTCGGGTGGTTGTGGCTCTCGACCTTGAATGCGAGCGCCTCGCCTTCGCCGAGGTCGATCACGCCCGCGTTCTCGCCGGGGCCCTGGAGCACGCGCTCGCCAGTCGATGGCAGCCGCTTCAGGAGCAAGGCCGAGTGCTTGTAGCCGCAGTGCTCCGACCAGAGCAGGGAGAAGACGGCGAGCTCGAAGTGGTTCGGCTCGCGCTCCAGCAGCTCCTGGATTCGGTCGAACTCCCGATCGGTGAGACCGAGCGCTCGATGGAGCGGCTGTTCGGCGACCGCGGCCAGAAGTCCACTCTAGACGCTCGACCGGCGGCCGCCCGGCGCGCGGTGACGGCCCTGACGCTGCGCCGGGGTCCACCCTCCCGCTCGGCCAGGCTCATCAGCCTGGCCTTCGCGTGAGTGCGGCCCCCGGCTTGGTCATGACCGCCCCCGCATCGCCGCTCGGCCACCGGCCGAACGTCGGCGGCGTCCCCGGTCGCCCTCGGTAGCCTCGGAAGGTGCGCGCGTACGTCGTCCTGCTCGTCACTCTCGCGGCGATCTGGGGCGCGTCCTACCTCTTCATCGAGATCGCCCTCCGCGACCTCGAGCCGACGACGCTGATGGCCGGGCGGCTCGTGATCGCCACGATCTTCCTGGGCACGCTGATGGCCGTGCGCGGGATCCTGGGCCGGCTCCGCCGCGCCGGCTGGCGCGTGTTCGCCCTCGGCGTGATCAACAGCGCGGCGCCCTTCACCCTGATCGCTTGGGGCCAAAAGCACATCGACTCGGGGGTTGCGGCGATCGCGAACGCGACCGTGCCGCTCTTCGTCGCGATCCTCGCGATCTGGCTCGCCCACAGCGAGCGGGCCACCGGCCTGCGCGTCGTCGGGATCGCCCTGGGTCTGCTCGGGGTCGGCGTGCTCACCGGCGCGCAGCCCGACGTCGGCGCGTGGGCGATCGCAGGCACGCTCGCGGTCGTGGCGGCCTCGTTCCTCTACGCGCTGGCCAGCATCATGCTCCAGCGCGAGACCGTCAGGCTCGACGGGATCACGCTCTCGACGGCGACCATCACCGGCGCCACGATCGCGCTCCTGCCCTTCGGCCTGGCGCAGGCGCCGAGCGAGCTGCCGGGCTGGGAAGCGGCCGCCTCCGTGCTCGCGCTCGGCGTCGCCGGCACTGGGCTCGGGATCCTGATGTTCATGAGGCTGATCGGCGACTACGGGGCGCTGCGCGCGGGGTTCGTCACCTACCTGATGCCGGTCACGGCGCTCCTGTACGGCGCGTTCCTGCTCGACGAGGTGGTCACCGGCCTGATGCTGCTCGGGCTGGCGCTGATCCTGAGCGGGGTCGCGCTCGGGTCGGGTCTCGTGAAGCCTGAGGCCGAGCCCGAAGCCGTCGAGCCCGCGCGACCGTGAGCGTCGCCATCCGCCGGGCGCGCCCGGACGACGTCGACTTCCTCGTCGAGCTGACGACGCACGAGGACGTCGACCCGTACCTGTCCGCCCGCCGTGCGACCACGCGCGAGGAGCTGCTCGAGGAGATCGCGCGCTCGGAGCGCGAGCCGGAGGACTTCGGCCGCTTCGTCGTCGAGGTCGACGGCGAGCCGGCCGGCGTGATGGGCTTCCGCGTCGAGAACAAGCGCAGCCGGATCGCCCAGCTCGGCGGGCTCGCGATCCACCCGAGCTTCCGCGGACGCCACCTCGCCGACGAGGCCGCGCGCCTACTGCAGCGCCACCTGCTCGCCGACCTCGGCTTCCACCGCCTCCAGCTCGAGATCTACGCGTTCAACGAGCGGGCGATCCGCCACGCCGAGCGGTCCGGCTTCGTGCGCGAGGGCGTCCGGCGGAAGGCGTACTGGCGCCACGGCGAGTGGGTCGACGGCGTCATCTACGGGCTGATCGCCGAGGACCTGGGTGCGGGCTACGGCCCGCCGCCGCCCTGATCGCCCGAGTCGGCGCTGCCCGCATTCTCGGCGACGTACTGCGACACGGCGGTGATCTCCGTGTCGCTCAGCCGCCCCTCGAACGCCGGCATTCCGCCGCCGCCGTTGCGGACCTTCGTCTCGACCGTCGTGGCGTCGGGTCGCAAGTCGTCGAGGTTCGGCCCGATCTCGCCCGACGTGCCGGCTGCGCCGAGCGTGTGGCAGCTTCCGCAGTTCTGGACGAAGATCGCCTCGCCGGACTCGGCCGCGCCTCCGGTCGTCGTGCCGGTGGTGCCTCCGACCTGGCCGGTCGCGCCGAGCCGGTACGCGATGATCACCGGCCGCTGGTCCTTGGACTGCGGGAAGCTCGCGGCCGTCACGAGTGTGTCACCGACGATCGCGAGCGTGGCGTTCGTCCCGGCCGGCATCTGCTCTTCCCAGACGATGTTCCCGCCCTCGCGGTTGATCGCGAGCAGCTTGCCATCGAACGTCGTCGTGAACACGAGGTCGTTCGAGATCGTGGCCGCGCCGTAGGCGGGCTGCGGCAGCTCGCGGTTCCACTCGACCGAGCCGTCGCTCACCTCGAGCGCCGTCATCCCGCCCGTTCCCTTCGGGATCTGGAGGTCGAACTCGGTCGCCGACTTGAACACCGTGGGGAGGTTCACGATCGGGGCGTAGACGATGCCGTCGGCGCTGGCCATCTGGGTCTCGACGCCGCCGAGGATCCCGGGCAGGATCGTGATCGGGAACTCCGGCATCTCGTCGTAGTCGCCCTCGAGCGGCCCCTCGTTGTCCTTGTCGTGGCCGTTGTGCTTGCCGACGGCGCGCTCCCAGACGACCTCGCCGTTCTCCGCGTCGATTCCGTAGACGTAGCCCAGCTTGCCGGCGGCGAGGACGAGCTCGCGGTCGCCGTCGTCGACGAGGATCGGCGGCAGCTGGAGGTCCCAGTCGTAGACGTCGTGGGGGAGGACCTGGCGATGCCAGATCACCTCGCCGTTCTCCGGGTTCAGCTTGACGATGCTGTTCGTGTAGAGGTTCGGCCCCGGACGGCTCGACCCCCACGGAAGCTCCTCCGTCCCCGGCCACGGCGCGGGGTTGGCCACCGCGACGTAGACGTCGCCGTCGTCGTCGAACGCGGGCGGGTGCCAGAGGCCGCCGCCGCTGTTGATGTCGGTGTGCTGGTTGCTCCAGAGGTTCTCGGGAACCGTCCAGAACTTCCACTTCTCCTGACCCGTCTCCGCGTCGAGGGCGAAGAGGACGCCTGCGCCGTTGCCCTTGTAGAACGACTTCGTGTTCCCGGGCACCGTCGAGACGTAGAGCGTGTCGTCGAACACGGCAGGCGCCATGTCGATGCCTTCGTTCTCGTTCCTCGTCAGCTTCTCGGAGCGCCAGACCTCCTCGCCGGTCTCGCGGTCGAGCGCGAACGCGAACTCGACGGTGGCCCCGTAGACCTTGTCGTAGCCGATCGTGACGCCGTTCGGGCCGACGGTCGGGGAGTCGTAGTCGCGGCTCCAGCGGACCTCGCCGGTCTCGAGGTCGATCGCCTTGACGTTGGACGTCAGGTCCTGGGTGTAGACGACGCCGTCGGCGATGATCGGGGTGGACGCGTAGTTGCCGAACGTCCCGCCGCCCTCGATCGGCACCGTCCAGGCGATCCCGAGCTGGTCGACGTTCTCCGAGTTGATCTCGCTGCTGTCTGCGACGCGGCGGTTCTTCAGGTCGCCGTTCGGAGTCGGCCACTCCTCGGCGAAGTCCGCCGCCTCAGCGGGGGCGCCTTCCGGCACGTCGGGGCCGTCGTCGCCGCCACATGCGCCCAGCAGCGCGGCTGCGAGGAGGGCGGCGCACACGAGGAAGAGGCGTCCCCGGATCGACATTCGTCACCTTCGGTACTTCCACGCCGTCGCCCAGGAGAAACGTTCGGGCGGGCCGCCGCGGCCTAAGGTCGAACCGGAAGCGCCGCCCACCGCACGAACCGGATGCGCGACACCCACGGAGCCGGCGGCGCTGTACGCGTAGAAGAGACCCGCGTCACCGAAGCGTGCGTCGGTGGCATTCCCCACGACACGGTTGCGTCCGTCCCTCAGCCGGAGCAGATGGAGCTTTCCCGACTGGATGTAGGCCACGAGTCCTCGGGCCGCGTCGACCAGCTGCAGCGTGATCGTCGGGCACGGCGGCATGCCGCAGACGCCGCCGCTGGGGACGTTCGGCAGCGGGCGCGTTCGGATCAGGGCACCGGTCACGGCGTGGTACACGCGAAGCTGTCCGGGAACGAGGACGACGAGGCGGCGGCCCATCAGCTCGGCGCCACGCGTCAGTCCTGCCAGGCCCGGCAGTTGACGAATCGATGCGCCGTTGGGTGTTCGAATCTCGAGTGCACCGCTCGCAAGGCGCATCACGACACGGTCCGAGTCGACCGACAGCGGCTGGAGAGTGTCGTTGCGGGTGGCGAGCTGGACACACGGTCCCGGCTTGTTCACACACTGCGCCTGGAAAGGCGGCCGCTGCAGTCGCCACACGGTCTGGCTGAGCAACGTTCGTGTGGGGGTCGTGCAGCCGGGCGCGCCGGGGTCACCGCACTTCACACGTGAGCTGAAAGCGATGAAGCGGCCGTCCCCGTACACGTCGCCCATCCGGTTGAGGTCGGGATCGAGGCTGCGGCAGCAGTACGCGACGTCAGCCGCGATCGTGATCGCCTGCGGCTGGCCGAGCACGACGAGGAACAACAGATTCGTGACGGTGATCCCACCCGCGTGGGCGACCCACGCGACGCGATCCCCGGCGAAGGCGAGGCTGTAGGTCCTCTCGAGCCCTCGCGGCGGCGGGCAGGTCCACTGGGCCGAGGGACCGAGCCGCGTCACGCCGCTCGCTCCGGGGCGCCAGACCCCGAGCAATTGGTTGCAGAAGGCGAAGGCCACGCGTTTTCCTTCGGCGGCGAGGGCGGCCAGCGGCTGCCTCAGGCGCAGCTCCTTCGCCGTGACCTGGACCAGGGGAGGCGCGGCGCCGGTGCTTCTCGCAGACCCCCCAGCGGCGATTCCCAAGGCGACGAGCAGGGCGACCGCGCACGCGACCACGCGAAGACGCGCTCCCCCTCGGGCATGGAACGCCGCAGCGGAGATGCCGACCTTCATCGAAACAACCCCCACTCCGCTTGTGAGGGTCAGTGTGACTCATCTCGGGCCACGCGACAACCTCCGATCGCATCGACGCCGTCCCCTTACGATGCCGTCATGACCCGATACCTGCACACGATGTACCGCATCACCGACCCCGAGAAGAGCCGCGCCTTCTACGAGGCGCTCGGCCTCGAATTCCGCCGCGACATGGACATCGTCCGCGACGGCGAGAAGGAGGCGACGAACTACTTCTTCGGCGTGCCCGGCCAGGACGAGGAGCTCGAGCTGACGTTCAACCACGACGGCCGGACGTACGAGCTCGGGCACCGGCTACGGCCACATCGCGCTCGCCGTCGACGACCTCGACGACACGCTCGAGCAGCTCAAGGGCAGGGGATCGAGCCGGAGCGCGAGCCGTACCGCGTGCGCGAGGGCGGCTCGCGGATCTGCTTCGTGCGCGACCCGGACGAGTACCGAATCGAGCTGATCGACCGGCAGCAAGGGACAGGGCATCGAGCCGGAGCGCGAGCCGTACCGCGTGCGCGAGGGCGGCTCACGCATCTGCTTCGTGCGCGATCCAGATGACTACCGAGTCGAGCTGATCGACCGCAGCGGAACATAGCCTTCGCGCGCTTGGAGGAAGAGGTCATCCCGGTGCTGTATGTCGAGGATGCGGGTCGAGCGGTGGATTGGTATGGCCGGCTCGGATTCCAAAAGGAGTGGGCGCACCAGTTCGAGCCGGGGTTCCCGTGGTTCGTTTCCGTCGCCCGTGGGCGAGCTCGCATCTACCTCTCTGAGCACAAGGGCGACGCCAGACCGAACACGCTGATTCACCTGAACGTGAGGGACATCGACGCGGTGGCACGGGAGTTCGGCATGGCGGTGGACGACGAAGGTCTTGCCGGCCGGGAATGCGACCTGGAAGACCCGGACGGCAACCGGCTTCGGGTGGCTACTCCGCGCTCTTGACGCTGCGAGCTGATCGCAGCAGGAAAGCAGCCGCCGCTACCGCCAGTCGACGGCGACGACCTCGACAGGCTGCTCGAAGCCTGAGAGCTCGGTCTGACGCGGTTCGGAGACGCGGAACGCCGTGCCGACGCCGTCGAGCGTCTCGCGGCTGACGAGGATCTCGGCTGCGCCGGCCGCCGCGCCGATCCGCGCCGCGACGTGCACGCCCTGTCCGCCGTAGTCGCCCGCGTCCTCGCCGATGTGGAACGCCCCGCCGGTGTGCGCGCCGATCCGGACGTCGGGCGCGACGAGCTCGTCCGCGAGCGCACGCTGGATCGACACCGCCGCTTCGATCGCCGCCTTCGGGTTGTCGAACGCCGCGAAGAAGCCGTCGCCGGTCTGCTTGATCACCTGGCCGCCGCTCTCCACGATCCGCTCGCGCAGGAGCTCGTCGTGGCGGGCAAGGAGCCGCTTCCATTTCTCCGGGCCGAGCGTCTCGAGCAGCTTCGTCGAGTCGACGATGTCGGTGAAGACGAACGTGCGGCGCGTCTCGAGCCGGCCGAGCAGCTCCTTCGCCCGCTCGGCGTCGAGCATCGCCCCGAGGCGCTCGAACGCCGCGAGCGCAGCGTCCAGCTCGGCGGTGGCCGCATCTTCGTCGCCCTGCCGCCGGAAGGCGAGCCCGAGCAGCATGCGGGCCTGCGCGGTCTCGTAGGGCGCGCCGACCTCCTGCCACTCGTCGCGGGCGCGCTTGAGGGACCTCGACGCCTCGCCGGGGTCGCCCTCGGCGAGCGTGATCTGGCCGTCCGCGAAGTGCACAGCCGCGTCGAAGGCGAGGGCACGCCGGTCGCCGATCTTGAACGCGTCGACGATGCGCTCGAGCTCGCCCGCCGCCGCCCGCGCCGCCTTCAGGTCTCCCGCGGTGACTGCGATGGAGACGCGCGCGGGGAGATGCCTGAGTCGGTGGAGCGGCTCGTTCGCGTCCTCGAGTGCGCGGGTGATCCCGCCGATCGCGGCGTCCACCTTGCCCTGCGCGAGCCGGAGCAGCGCGAGCCCGGGCTGCGTGGTGCGGCCGAGCTCGTTCGCGGTTGCGTAGGCCTCCTCGGCGGCGGCGAAGTCGCCCCGGCGGCGGCGGATCTCGCCGAGCTCGTAGTAGCCGCCGGCCGTGATGCTGCGGTCGTAGTCGTGCAGCTCGTCGCACGCCGCGATCGCCTGCTTCTCCGCCCCGGCGAGGTCGCCGCGGAGCCGCATGATCTCGGCCCGGTGCAGGCGGCACGCGCCCGGGAAGCCGCTCACGTCGAGGCTGTCGCACCAGCTGTTCGCCGCTTCCGTCCACTCCGCGGCCCGGCGAAAGTCGCCGAGGTCGTGGCACGAGCTGATCGTGATGCAGTAGACGAACCCGGTCGAGTGGGGGCTGAGCTCGCCGCACACCGCTGCCGCGGTCGCCTCGTCGAGCAGGGCAAGACCTTCGTCGATCTCACCGCGCTTGATCAGCCCGCGGCCCTTGCCGCTCAGCGCGAGCACCTCGATGTCACGGGCGCCGAACCGGCGGCCGAGCTCGAAGGCGCGGTCGAAGTTCTCGAGCGCCGAATCGAGCTCGCCCGAGAAGAGCTCGTTGACCGCCCGCGTCAGCGTCAGGAACGAGTGCTCGGTCGCCTCGGGCGTGTCGGCGAGCAGCCGCTCGGCCGTTGCGAACCAGCCGTTCGCGACCGCGAACGCGCCGCGCCCGCCGTGGTCCCAGGACAGCGTGATCGCGAGCCGCGCCGCACCGAGCTTGTCGCCGCTCGACGAGAACGCCGTGTACGCACGCTCGCGCAGGCGGACCGCCTCGTCCAGCCGCCCCGTCCACCAGGCGGCGTCGGCGAACTGCTCGAGGTCGTTGGCCTCGAGCTCGCCGCGCTCCACGCCGGCGTACGAGTCGTAGGCGGAGCGCCAGGCGTGGCGCGAGGCGGCTTCGCGGGCGGCTTCGAGAGAGTCGAGGACCTGTGCCATCGCTCTCACATTGTGGCCTAAGCGACCAAGCGCTCCCAGGCCTCGGCCAGGACGTCGCCGAGGATGCCCACGATCTCGTCGAACTCCTGCTGTCCGGCGACGAGCGGTGGCGAGATCTGCACGACCGGGTCGCCGCGGTCGTCCGCGCGGCAGATCAGCCCCTTCTCGAACAGTCGCGCCGAGAGGAAGCCCCGGAGCAGCGATTCCGACTCCTCCTCCGTGAAGGTCTCGCGCGTCTCCTTGTCCTTGACCAGCTCGAGCGCGTAGAAGAACCCCGTCCCGCGCAGGTCACCCGCGATCGGGAGCCCGAGCAGCTGCTCGAGAGTCGAGCGAAAGGCGTCCTGATTCTCGAGCACGTACTCGGGGATCCGCTCGCGCTGCATGATCTCGATGTTCTTGAGCGCGATCGCGCACTGCACCGGGTGGCCGCCGAACGTGATCCCGTGCGTGAAACTTCGCGTGTCTTCGAGGAAGGGCTCGAGCACGCGGTCGGTCGCGATCACGGCCCCGATCGACGCGTAGGCCGACGAGAGGCCCTTTGCCGACGTGATCAGGTCGGGGCGGATGTCGTAGCGCTCCGACGCGAACCACGCCCCGCAGCGGCCGAAGCCGGTGATCACCTCGTCGGCGCAGAGCAGGATCCCGTACTCGTCGCAGAGCTCGCGGACGCCGCGGAAGTACCCCTCCGGCGGCGTGAACGCGCCGCCGGCGTTCTGGACGGGCTCCATGATCACCAGGCCGATCGTGTTCGGACCTTCCGCGGAGATCGTTTCCTCGAGGTCCTCGAGCAGGAACCGCGTGAACTGCTCCTCGGTCTCCTCAGGCGGACGGTGGTACCGGTTGGTGTTCCGCACGTGGAAGACGCCCGGGACGAGCGGCTCGAACGGCTCGCGGAGCGCGGCCACGCCGTTGATCGAGAGCGCGCCCATGGTCGTTCCGTGGTACGCGACGTTGCGCGCGATCACCTTCGGGCGCTGCTCGCCGCGCAGCGCGTGGTACTGCCGCGCGAGCTTCCACGCCGACTCGACCGCTTCCGATCCGCCGGAGACGAAGAAGACCCGGTTGAGGTCCCCCGGCGCGAGCCCGGCGACGACGTCGGCGAGCTCGATCGCGCGCGGGTGCGCGTACGACCAGTTCGTGTAGAAGGGCAGCTCACGCATCTGCTCGTGCGCGGCCTGACCGATCTCGTCGCCGTACGAGTAGCCGATGTTGACCGCGAAGAGCCCGGCGAGCGCGTCGAGGTAGCGGCGGCCCTTCGAGTCCTCGAGGTAGCAGCCCTCTCCACGCACGATGACCGGGATCTCGACGTCCCGATACACAGACATGCGCGTGAAGTGGAGCCAGAGGTGGTCCTTGGCGGCCTGCTGGAGCTCCTCGTGGGAGAGACCGGTGAGCGGCGTGCTCATGCTGAGCCCTTTCGACGTTGGAGGAGGATGTTGGCGAGCATCAGTCCGAGCGCGACGACGAAGATCAGCGTCCCGATCACGTTCACCTGCGGCGGCGCGCCGACGCGGGCTGCGCCCCAGACGAAGAGCGGGAACGTCACCTCCGCGCCCGAGTTGAAGTACGTGATCACGAAGTCGTCGACCGAGAGCGCGAACGTGAGGAGGAGCCCAGCGAGGATCGCGGGTGCGATCAGCGGCAGTGTCACCTTGCTGAAGGTCGCCCATTCGTTCGCGCCGAGGTCCGCCGCCGCTTCCTCGAGATGACGATCGAACCCGACGAGCCGGGCCTTGACCGTGACGACGACGTACGAGATGCCGAACATGATGTGCGCGATCGCGATCGTCGTGAACCCCGTCGCGAACTGCATGGTCAGGAACAGCGTCAGCAGCGACGCGCCGAGCACGATCTCGGGCGTCGACATCGGCAGGAAGATGAGCAGGTTCGTCGAGCTGCGCCCTCGGAAGCCGTAGCGCACGAGCGCGAGCGCGATCAGCGTGCCGAGGATCGTCGCGGCGATGCTCGCGATCGCGGCGATCTGGATCGAGAGGACCATCGCGTCGACGAGCCCCGGGACCGCGTCCCAGTTCCGCCAGTGGTCGAGCGTGAAGCCCTGCCAGGTGTAGTTGAAGCGCCCTGCGGGGTCGTTGAACGAGAACGCGATCACGATCGCGATCGGCAGCAGGAGGTAGAGGAAGGCGAGCCCGGCGTAGACCGTGAGGACGTGTTTCCGGACGTTGAGCGCGTACACCGTCATCCGGTCAGCCGCTCCGTCCCCAGGGCGCGCGTGTAGGCGAAGACGCCGATCAGGATCGCCGCCATCAGCACGAACGAGAGCGCCGCGGCGGCTGGGTAGTCGATCAGCTCGAGGAACTTCGACTGGATCACGTTGCCGATCATGTGCTGCTGCGGCGTCCCGAGCAGCTGCGCGTTGATGAAGTCGCCGGCGGCGGGGATGAACGTGAGCAGCGTTCCTGCGAACACCCCCGGCAGGGAGAGCGGCAGCGTCACACGCAGGAACGCCTGCAGGCTGCTCGCGTAGAGGTCCTTGGACGCCTCGATCAGGCGCGGGTCGATCTGCTCGAGCGCGACGTACAGCGGCAGCGCCATGAAGGGGAGGAAGTTGTAGGTGATCCCGGCGACGACGGCGGTCGACGTCGCGAGCAGCCGGCCGTCCTCGTCGAGCAGGTGCAGCGCCTGGAGGACGTCGACGACGAAGCCCTCATCGGCCAGGATCGTCTGCCACGCGAGCGTGCGGATCAGGTACGTGACGAAGAACGGCGCGATGATCGCGAGGAGCAGAAGGTTCTTCCAGCGGCCGCCGCGGAACGCGATCCAGTACGCGAGCGGGTAGCTGACGAGCAGCGCGATCACCGTCGCCAGCCCGGCATAGACCAGCGACCGGATCAGGTGCTCGTCGTACGTTCGCAGCGCGTCCGCGTAGTTCTCCCAGGCCCAGGTGAACTCGTAGCCGAAGTCGAACGAGCCCGACTGGAGCGACTGGTAGCCGAGGAACCCGAGCGGCGCGACGAAGAAGATCGCGAGGAAGGCGAGCCCGGGCGCGAGCAGCAGGTAGGGAACGACTCCCTTGTGCCGGTGGAGCCAGCTCACCCTAGGACCCGATGAGCGTCTGCCACTTCTCGAGGTAGTCCTGGTTGTTCAGGGCCGCGCTGTCGAAGATCGTGACCTTCGAGAGCGTTTCGTCGTCCGGGAAGATCAGCGGGTTGTCCGCCAGCTCCGGATCGAGCTTCGCCGCTTCTTCCTTCGCGCCCTTCACGGGCGTCACGTAGTTGATGTACGCCGCGATCTGCGCCGCGATCTTCGGGTCGTAGACGAAGTTCATGTACGTCGAGGCGGTGAAGATGTCGCCGCCCTTGGGGATCAGCATGTTGTCGGTCCAGATCGCGCCGCCCGTGTCGGGCAGCGCCCACTCGAGGTTCGGGTTGTCGGGGATCAGTTGGACGACGTCGCCGGACCACGACACCGAGGCGGCGAGGTCCCCTCGGGCGAGCGGCCCGGTGTAGTCGTTCCCGGTGAACTGCCGGATCTGGCCGCTGTCCACCGCGTCCTGGATCCGGCCGATCGCCTGCTGGAACGCCGCGTCGTCGACCTTCGTCGGATCGTCGCCGTTCGCGAGCATCACCAGCGCGGCGGTGTCGGCCATCTCCGTCAGCAGCGTCACCTTGCCCTTGAGCTTCGGGTCCTCGAGCAGCTCCTCGACCGACGTGATCGCCCGTCCGCCCGTGAGGTCCTTGTTGGTCGCGATCCCGGTCATGCCTGACTGCCATGGCAGCGAGTACTCGCGGTTCGGGTCGAAGCTCGGGCTGCGCAGCGCGTCCTGGAGGTTGTCGAAGTTCGGGATCGCGCTCTTGTCGAGCTTCTCGGCCCACTGCTTGTCGATCAGCAGGCCGGGGAAGCGCGAGTTGTCGGTCAGGACGATGATGTCGCGGTCGATCGACTGCCCCTGCGAGAGCGGGCGCTGGATCTTCCCGAAGTACGTCGCGTTGTCGTTGATGTCCTCGATGTACTCGACGTTCGTGCCCGTCTGCTGCTTGAACTGCTCGAGCGTCGGGCGCTTCTTCGTCTTCTCGTCGAAGTCGATGTAGAGCTGCCAGTTCGAGAAGCGAAGTGTCTTCGCGAGCTGCTTCGCGCCGCCTGCCGTCGTCCCCGCGGCCTCGTCGTCGCCGCCGCACGCGGCGAGCAACGACGTCGGCAGGGTGAGGACGAGGCCCGTCGCGGCGCCGCGACGCAGGAGCTCGATCCGGGTGAACGACTCACTCATGAGACCTCCTCGAGAACGAAGGTGCTGGTGGGCTCCCAGCTGAGCGTGACGGGGTCGCCTTCCGCGACCGTGCCTGCGGACTGGACGAAGACGGTGAGCTTGCCGGCGGACGTCTCGACGACGTACTGCGTTGCGACGCCGGTGTACGCGCGCTCGAAGACCGTGCCGGAGACGACGTTCGCGCCGGAGCCGTCGAGCTTCAGCTGCTCGGGCCGGACGCCGACCTGCACGCGGCTACCGGCCTCGGGCAGGCTCGTCGCGACCCGAACCTCCCCGGCGCCGTCTACGCGAACCGATCCGGCGGTCGTGACCGTGCCTGTGAGCAGGTTGGAGACGCCCAGGAAGCCGGCGACGAACGGAGTGCGCGGACGCTGGTAGAGCTCGCTCGGGCTGCCGAGCTGCTCGATCTTGCCGCTGTTCATGACCGCGATCGAGTCGGCCATCGTCATCGCCTCCTCCTGATCGTGCGTGACGTGGACGAACGTGAGGCCGAGCTCGTGCTGGATCCGCTTCAGCTCGAGCTGCATCTGCTTGCGCAGCTTGAGGTCGAGCGCGCCGAGCGGCTCGTCGAGCAGGAGCACGCGCGGGCTGTTGACGAGCGCGCGCGCGAGGGCGACACGCTGCTGCTGGCCGCCGGAGAGCTGGCGCGTCTTCCGCTGCTCCATCCCCTCGAGCCCGACGATCCGGAGGATCTCGCGGACGCGGCCGCCGAGTTGCGACTTGTCCACCTTCTTGCGCCGCAGTCCGAACGCGACGTTCTCGAAGACGTTCAGGTGCGGGAAGAGGGCGTAGCTCTGGAAGACGGTGTTGACGTCCCGTTTGTACGGGGGCACGCCCGTCACGGACTTTCCGCCGACCTCGATCGAGCCCGCGTCGGGCTCCTCGAAGCCGCCGATCATCCTCAGCGTGGTCGTCTTGCCGCAGCCCGACGGGCCGAGCAGCGCGAAGAAGGAGCCCCGCGGGACATCGAGAGTGAGGGCGTCCACTGCGAGCACGTCGTCGAAGCTCTTCGTGACGTCGCTGAAGCGGACGTCGACTTCCGGCTCGGTGTCCGTCACGTGAGCTTGACGGCCACGTGCTTGATGCGGGTGTACTCCTCCATCGAGTAGAGCGACATGTCCTTCCCGTAGCCCGACTCCTTGAAGCCGCCGTGCGGCATCTCCGAGGCGAGGGGGAAGAGGTGCTCGTTGACCCAGACCGTGCCGAACTCGAGCTTGCGCGCCGCGCTGAGCGCGCGGCCGACGTCGCGCGAGAACACCGAGGCCGCGAGGCCGTAGCGCACGCCGTTGGCCAGGGCGATCGCCTCTTCGTCGCTCGAGAACGGCTGCACCGAGACGACCGGCCCGAAGACCTCGTCCTGGACGATCTCGGAGTCCTGCGTCACGTCCGCGACGATCGTGGGCTTGACGAAGAAGCCGCGGTCGCCGACCGTCCCGCCGCCCGTGACCACGGTTGCCTTCCCGTCGAGCCGCTCGAGAAAGCCGAGCACACGGTCCTGCTGCTCCTTCGAGATCACCGGGCCCATCTCGACGTCGTCGCCGTCGGCCGGGTCGCCGACCTTCATCGCCTCGATCACGCTCTTCGTCTGCGCGAGCACGTCGTCGTAGATCGACGAGCTGACGAGCACGCGCGACGAGGCCGTGCAGTCCTGGCCCGAGTTCCAGTAGCCGCCGATCTTGATCGCCTCGGCCACCTGCGCCGGGTCGGCGTCGTCGAGCACGACCATCGGCGCCTTGCCGCCGAGCTCGAGGTGCACGCGCTTGAGCGTGTCGCTCGCGTTGCGCGCGATCAGCTTTCCGGTCGCGACGTCGCCGGTGAGCGAGACGAGCCGGACGTCCGGATGGCGGACGAGCCGGTCGCCGACGGGGACGCCGTCGCCCGTCACGACCTGGAGCACGCCCGGCGGGAGGAACTCCTGCGCGAGCTCGACGAACCGGAGCGTCGTCAGCGGGGTCTGCTCGGCCGGCTTCAGGATCTGCACGTTGCCGGCAGCGAGCGCGGGCCCGAGCTTCCAGACCATCATCATCAGCGGGTAGTTCCAGGGCGTGATCCCCGCCACGATCCCGAGCGGCTCCCGGCGCGTGATCGACGTGTAGCCCTCGACGTACTCCGCGGCGGCCTTGCCCTCGAGCGTGCGCGCGGCGCCGGCGAAGAAGCGGAGGTTGTCGGCGCTGAACGGCATCTCGTCGACCGCGATCGACATCGGCTTGCCGACGTTCGTCGACTCGAGCTTCGTCAGCTCCTCGGCGTTGTCGTCGATCACGTCGGCGAGCTTGAGCAGCAGCTCCATCCGGTCCTTCGGCGTCTTCTCGAGCCAGTCGGGAAGCGCCTCCTTCGCCGCCTCGACGGCGCGGTCGACGTCGGCCTCGGTGCTGCGCTGCACCTCGGCGATGACCTCACCGGTCGCCGGGTTGACGACCTCCATCGTCCCGCCGTCCGAGTCGACCCACTCGCCGCCGATGAAGTTCTTGCGCTGCTGGACGGTCACGCTCATGGGCTCAAGCTCCTTTCAACGCCAGTTGTCGAGCCTACCGCGCCCCCGCGGCCTGGGCGCCTCCGGCCGTCGGCGCAACCGCGCCGGTGTCCCGCGTGAGCCGGGTCGCCAGGTAGACCGGGATGGTGGAGAGGAGGATCAGGAAGAGTGCCACGACGTTCACGACGGGCAGCTGGTTCGGCCGCGAGAGGTTGTTCAGGATCCAGATCGGCAGGGTGAAGTCGGGCCCGGCGGTGAACGTCGTCACGATCACCTCGTCGAAGGAGAGCGCGAACGCGAGCAACGCGCCGGCAAGCAGCGCCGAACGCAGCTGGGGGAACGTGACGTAGCGGAACGTCTGCCACGCGTCCGCTCCGAGGTCCGCGGAAGCCTCCTCGAGGTGCTCGGAGACCCGCCTGAGCCGCGCGACCGCGTTGTTGTAGATCAGGACGATGCAGAACGTCGCGTGGCCCGCGACGATCGTGAACAGGCCGAGCGAGACGCCTGCCGTGTTGAAGGTCGCGTTCAGCGCCATCCCGGTGACGATGCCCGGCAACGCGATCGGCAGGATGACGAGGAACGAGATCGTTTCCCGTCCGAAGAACCGGTGCCGAGCGACTGCGAGCGAGGCGAGCGTCCCGAGGACGACCGCGACCAGCGTCGCAGCGAGCGCGGCCTTGAGCGAAAGCCAGAGGGCATCGCGCACGCCCGTGTTGTCGAGCGCGCGCTCGAACCACTCGAGCGTCAACCCGTCGATCGGCCACGCCTGGATCCGGCTCGAGTTGAAGGCGTAGAGCCCGATGATCACCAGTGGGGCGTAGACGAACGCGAGCGTGAGCCCGGTCCCGATTCGCAGCAGCCAGGTCGCCGCAGGGCCGAACGTCATAGCGACTCGAACGCGCCCATGCGTCGCGCGAGCAGTAGGTAGACGACCATGACTACGACTGGCACGGTCGCGAACGCCGCGGCCAGCGGCAGGTTGTTCGCGACGCCGACGTTCGTGTAGACGACGTTGCCGATGAACTGGTTCCCGGCCATCACGATCTGCGGCGTGATGTAGTCGCCGATCGTCAGCGAGAAGGTGAAGATCGAGCCCGCGACGAGCGCGGGAAACGCGAGCGGCAGGATCACGCGGCGGAACGTGCGCCCGGCCTTGCCTCCCAGGTCGGAGGATGCCTCGAGCAGCGAGTCCGGGATCCGCTCGAGACCCGCGTAGAGCGGCAGGACCATGTACGGCAGCCAGAGGTACGAGAACACGATCACGCCGGCGGTCGTGCCGAATCCCGGGCCGGAGAGCCCGAAGGGCTCGAGCGCCCAGTTCAGCGGCCCGTTCCCCTGGAGGATGATCCGCCAGGCGTAGACCTTGACCAGGTAGCTCGCCCAGAGCGGCATCAGGATCGCGACGACGAGCAGCCCCCTGACGCCCGGCGACGCCACCTTCGCCATGTAGAACGCGATCGGGAACGCGAGTAACGCGTCGATCACCGTCACCGCGGCTGCCACGCCGATCGTTCGCAGCGTGATGTCGCGGTAGACGTCGCTGCGCCAGAGCGTCTCGAAGTTCGTGAACGAGTAGTCGCGGATCACCTCGGCGGTGAAGGGGTCGAGTCGCCAGAACGCGGCCACGAAGAGCACGACGAGCGAGCCGAGGTACGCGACGAGCAGCCAGCCGAGCGGGGCCGCGAGCAGCGCCGACACCCGGAGCCTCGGGTGCCGCGAGAGAAAGGTGGAAAGACGACGCCCCGGACCTCGCCGGGGCGTCGTCTCAGCAACGGTAGGCGCCGCCACCTACCCCTTCACTTCGGTCCAGCCCTGCACCCACTCCGAGTAGTCCTTGCAGATCGGACCACGCCCGTCGAGGCACTCCTTCGTCGGGGTCGTCCAGTACCACACCTGCTTGAAGTACTCCTCGTCGTCGGCGTGGAACGTCTCGCAGTGGTCCTCCGCCGCCGTCTCGGCGCAGGCCTTCGCGTTCGACGGCGCCTCGCCGAACCATTCGGCGACACCCGCGTTCGCCTTCGGCGAGATGATGTGGTTCATCCACATGTACATGCAGTTCGGGTGCTTCGCCTTCGAGTGGATCATCCAGGTGTCGGACCACCCGGTCGAGCCCTCCTTCGGCAGTGTCGTCTCGACCGGCACCTTGTCGGCCGTGGCGAGGTTCGCGATCACCTGCCAGGTCGTCCCGACGACTGAGTCGCCGGACTTGAAGGCTGCGAGCTCCTTCGTGTAGTCGGACCAGTACTCGCCGATGATCTCGCGCTGCTCCTTGAGCAGGTCGATCGCGGCCTGGAACTGCTCGTCGTCGAGGGCGTAGGGGTTCTCGATCTCCAGATCGGGCTGCGTCGCCATCAGGTACACGGCTGCGTCGGCGATGTAGATCGGCGCGTCGTACGCGGTCACCTTGCCCTTGTACGGCGAGTTCGTGTCCCAGACGACGCTCCACGAGTCCGGTGCGGGCTCGACCTCGTCGGTCCGCCACATCAGCAGATTGGCGCCGCGTCCGTGCGGAACGCCGTACATCTGCCCGTCGACCGAGTTGTGCTTCTGGTCCTTGAGCGCGTCATAGACGTCGGGGTAGTTCTCGATCAGGTCGGTGTTCACCGGTGCGACGTCGCCGGCAGCGATCAGTCGCAGTGTCGCGTCACCGGAAGCCGACACGCCGTCGTACTGACCGGTCCGCATCAGCGTGACCATCTCGTCCGACGTGCCTCCGACCTTCACGTTCACCTGACAGCCCGTCTCCTTCTCGAAGCCCGTCACCCAGTCCACGTTCGGGTCGGTCGAGCCGTCCTCGACGTAGCCGCCCCACGCGATCAGGTCGACCTGGCCCTCACCTTCTCCGATCGATTGCAGCATCTGGGAGCCGGCCGCCGTCGTCGTGCCCGCGGCCTCGTCGTCGTCGTCGCCGCCGCAGCCCGCTAGCACCGCCAGCGTTCCGACGGCCGCGACGACGCACGCCCAGAAGACGTACCTGCGTGTTCGTGTCATTCGTGCTCCTTCTCCCCCCGCATGTCGAGTTCGAGCATGTGCTCCGGTTGCCAAGCCAGTCGGACCGCCCGCCCGCGTGCCTCGAGGGCCTGCGCCGACGTCGTCTCCAGGTTCTGCACGACGACGGTCAGCTCGCCGCCGCGCTCCAACTCCACGATGTAACGCGTAGCCATTCCGGCGTAGACCACCTCGTGGATCGTCCCGCTCTCGATGTGCGCGCCGGGCGGCGCGTCCTCGCCCTCGCCAAGGAGGCGGATCTTCTCCGGTCGCACGCTGATCGCGTGCCCATCCCGCTCGAGCAGGTTCGACACGCCGACGAAGCCCGCGACGAACTCGGTGCGCGGGTGCTCGTAGACCTCGGCGGGCGGCCCGACCTGCTCGATGCGGCCGCGGTTGAAGACCGCGAGCCGGTCGCTCATCGTCAGCGCCTCGTCCTGGTCGTGGGTCACGTAGATGAACGTGATCCCGACCTCGCGCTGGATCCGCTTCAGCTCGATCTGCATCCCCTGGCGGAGCTTCAGGTCGAGGGCGCCCAGCGGCTCGTCGAGCAGGAGCACCTGCGGTCTGTTGACGAGCGCACGGGCGAGCGCGACCCGCTGGCGCTGGCCGCCCGAGAGCTGGCCCGGTCGCCGCCCGCCGAAGCCCGAGAGCTGGACGGTCGCGAGCGCTTCCTCGACCCGGGCATGGCGCTCCGCGGCGGGGACGCGCTTGATCTTGAGCCCGTAGGCGACGTTCTCCTCCACGCTCATGTGCGGGAAGAGCGCGTAGTCCTGGAAGACGGTGTTCACGTTGCGGGCGTAGGGCGGGTCGTCGGTCACGTCGCGGCCGCGGAGAAGCACCGCGCCCGCGTCGGGCCGCTCGAAGCCGGCGATCAGCCGCAGCGTCGTCGTCTTCCCGGACCCCGACGGCCCGAGCATCGTGAAGAACTCGCCCCGGCCGACGTCGAGGTCGACCCCGTCGACGGCCGCCACGTCGCCGTAGTGCTTCCGCAGCCCCTCCAGGCGAACGTCGGCGTCCGCCGCCTCGCCGGCCGCGGCCGGCTCGGCCGCGCGCTCAGCCGGCAGCGCCGACAAGCGCTTCCTCCAGGATCTCGAGGCCACGATCGATCTCTCCGTCCGATGCTACGAGCGGGACGAGGATCCGCACAACGTTTGCGTGCAGGCCGCACGTCAGCAGGATCAGCCCGCCTGCCAGTGCGCGCTCGACCGTCGCCTTCGCCAACGGCCCGGCCGGGACCTTCGACCCGCGATCCTCCACGAGCTCGAGCGCGAGCATCGCGCCGAGCCCGCGGACGTCGCCGATCTGCGGCACGCGCTCGGCGAGAGCGTCGAGGCGTGCACGCAAACGCGCGGCGAGCTCGTCCGAGTGGGCTCGGAACGCCGGCGTCGCGACCTCGTCCAGGACCGCGCAAGCAGCCGCGCACGCCGCGGGGTTGCCGCCGAACGTCCCACCGAGCCCACCGCGCTCCGGCGCGTCCATGACGTCGGCACGGCCCGTGACGCCCGCGAGCGGGAGGCCACCGCCGAGCGACTTCCCCGAGACGAGCAGGTCCGGCTCGACGCCGTAGTGCTCGATCGCCCAGACCGGCCCGGTTCGTCCGACACCCGATTGCACCTCGTCGTCGACGTAGAGGATCCCGTGGCGCTCGCAGAGCGCCTTCAGTGCGCGCGGGAAGTCCTCCGGCATGACGATGAAGCCGCCTTCGCCCTGAACCGGCTCGAGCACGACGCACGCCACGCTCGCGGGATCGACCTCACTCGCGAACAGCCGCTCGATCCCCGCCAGCGCGTCGGCTGTTCCGAGCCCGCGGTATGGGTACGGCGCCGGCGCCCGATAGACCTCCGGCGCGAACGGCCCGAAGCCACGCTTGTAGGCGACCTTCGACGTCATCGTCATCGTCAGCAGCGTGCGCCCGTGGAACGCGTGGTCGAAAACGACCACGGCCGGTCGCCCGGTCGCGGCGCGGGCGATCTTGACCGCGTTCTCGATCGCCTCCGCGCCCGAGTTCACGAGCAGCGAACGCTGCTCCTCGCCGGCGCACGGCGAGAGCTCCGCGAGCCTGCGGCACACCTCGACGTACGGCTCGTACATCCCGACCATGAAGCACTGGTGCAGGTAACGGTCGACCTGCTCGTGGATCGCGGCGACGGCCGCCGGCAACCCGTGACCGGTGTTCTGGCAGCCGAGGCCTCCGGCGAAGTCGACGTACTCGCGCCCGTCGACGTCCCAGACCCGCGCCCCCTCGGCGCGATCGACGACGAGCGTGGGCGTCGCGACGCCGCGTGCGACGTAGCGGTCCCGCGCCGCGAGCACGCGGTCGCCGGCGCCCACCTCCTGCAAGGCCACGGCGTACGGATCTCACAGCCGGGTCGCCGGGGCAAGAGACCTCGCGTCCGAACCGCCGCCGGCGGTCTGGACGTGGCGGCCAAGCGAGGGCCTTGAAGCACCCGGCGGAAGCGCGTACCGTTGGCCGAGATGTCCGAGTGCTGACCGCGATCGAGATCGTCGAGCTCGACGGGCTCGGCCTCACGGTCGCCGCGGGCGCAGATGGCCTCGCGAACGAGGTCACGTGGCTCCACGTGTCGGAGCTCGAGGACCCGACGCCGTTCCTCGAGGGCGGCGAGTTCCTGCTCACGACCGGCCTCGGTGTCGGCCAGCTCGCCTCGTCGCAGCGGGCGTACCTGCGCCGCCTCTCGAACCACGGGCTCGCGGGGCTCGGCTTCGGGCTCGGTTTCGGGTTCTCGGAAGCCCCGGCTGCGATCGTCGAGGAGGCGGACGAGCTCGGCTTCCCGGTCGTCTGCGTCCCTTACGAGGTCCCGTTCGTTGCGATCACGAAGGCGGCCGGGACGCGTCTTGCGAACGAGCAGCTCGAGCGTCTCACGCGCGCCCTGGAGGTGAACGAGCGCCTCGCCGACGCCGTCCTCGCCGGGCGCGGACTCGAGACGCTGCTCGCGATCGTCAGCGGCCACCTCGGCTGCTCGCTCGCGCTCGTCGACGAGCGCGGGCGGACGCTCGCGCAACGCCACAGCGGCCGCCGTGCCTCGTTCGCGCACGCGCTCGAGCTTCCGCTCGGCAACGCCGTGCTCAAGGCCGCGCGCGACGGTGAACCGTTCGGCGAGTACGACCGGCTCGTCCTCCACCACGGGCAGACGGCGCTCGGTTTCGAGCTTTCACGCCGCAGCGCCGTGAGCGCGGCCGAGCTGCGCCTCGCCGGCGACCTGCTGGAGGATCTCGAAGGCGACCGGCTCGACGAGCGCGAGGCGGAGCGTCGAATGGCCGCGTTCGGTCTCGACCCGGCCAAGCTGCACGCGGCGCTCTTCGCGATCCCCACCGGCAACGGCGCCACCGCCGAGCGCGTCCGCAGCGAGCTTGCCGGGATCCTCGACCGGCGCTCCGTCCGCTACCTCTCGGCGGCGCGGCCGGACCGCGCCGGGTTCCTGGTCGAGGTCGAGAGCGAGGACGAGGCGCTCGGGCTCGCCGAGAAGCTGGTCGAAGCCGAGCCGACCGCGCGTGTGGGGGTCGGCCGTCCGGGCCGCGGCAGCGGCCTCGGCCGCTCGCTCGTCGAGGCGCGCGCGGCGATCGACGCCGCCACGACGCCGGTCGCGTCCTACCGCGACCTCGGCTCGCTGGAGTTGCTGCTGTCGCTGCCCCAGGGGGCGTTGGAGGCCTTCGTCGCCCGCGTCCTCGGGCCGACGGCCGAGAACGCCCGCCTGGTCGACTCGCTCTCGGTGCTGCTCGACTGCGGCTGCCGCTGGAGCGATGCAGCCGAACGCCTCGGGGTGCACCGGCACACGCTCCGGTACCGGATGGACCGGCTGCGCGAGCAGACCGGGCGCCACCCCGACGACCCGGAGCAACGAATGGAGCTTTGGTTGGCCGTGAAGGCGCAGCAGGCGCTCGGCGCCCGCTTGTCCACCGAGACCTAGGGGGAACACGGATGGCACGCACGCCGTTGCTGAACGCATTTGAAGAGTCGGTCGCAGAGGTCGCCGCAGGCGAGACGCGCACGACGCGACGGACGTTCCTCCGCGAGGTCGCCGTGGCCGGGGCTGCTGCAACGGCCGCCGGCACGCTCGCCGGTCGAGCCCGGGCGGCGACGCCGCCGGGCAGGGTCGTGGTCGTCGGAGCGGGCCTGGCCGGCCTGACCGCGGCGTATCGGCTGAAGCAGGCCGGAGTGGTCGCGGAGCTGCACGAGGCGTCGACGCGGATCGGCGGCCGCTGCTGGACACTGCGCGACTTCTTCACCGGCGGTCAGATCGCGGAGCGCGGCGGTGAGCTGATCGACCAGGGCCACGGCCAGATCCGCCACCTTGCCCAGGAGCTCGGGTTGAGCCTCGACAACCTGCTCCAAGCCGAGGCGAACGACACCGAGCCCACGTATTGGTTCGACAGCGGCAGGTACTCGTACGCGGAAGCGACCGACGACATCAAGGCCGGCTGGCAAAAGATCCACTCGGACGCCACGGCGGCGGGCTTCCCGACGCTCTTCGACAGCTTCACCGAACGCGGGAGGCAGCTCGACCGGATGTCGATCGTGGACTGGATCGACGAGACCTTCGACGGCGGGATCGACTCGAGGGTCGGACAGCTGCTGGATGTCGCCTACAACATCGAGTACGGGGCCGAATCGTCCGAGCAGAGCTCGCTCAACCTCGTCTACCTGCTCGCCTACGCGGGCCAGGGCCAGCTTCGTGTGTTCGGCAAGTCGAACGAGAAGTACCGCGTGCGCGGAGGGAACGACCAGATTCCGGCTGGGCTCGCGGCGCGCCTTGCCGGCCAGATCACCACCGGCTCGCAGCTCGTCGCGATCCGGCTGACCGCGGCCGGCCGGTGGGAGCTGACGTTCAGGCAGGGCTCGTCGACGAAGGTCGTCACCGCCGACCGCGTCGTGCTGGCGCTGCCGTTCTCGATCATGCGCGCCTCGGTCGACTTCTCACGCGCGGGTTTCGAACGCTTGAAGGAGACGGCCATCCGCGAGCTGGGCATGGGCACGAACTCGAAGCTCCACGTCCAGTTCACGAGCCGCCCCTGGCGCGGGCTCGGCTTCAACGGGGACACCTACTCCGACCGCGGCTATCAGAGCACGTGGGAGGTGACGCGCGCCCAGGGTGGCACGCCCGGGATCCTCGTCGACTACACCGGCGGCAACGTCGGCGCGAGCTTCGGCAGCGGGACGCCGAGCGCGCGGGCGACGCAGTTCCTCGCGCAGGTCGAGCCGGTCCTGCCCGGCGTGACGAATGCCTACAACGGCAGGGCGTTCGTCGACTTCTGGCCCGCCTACGAGTGGACGCGCGGGTCCTACTCGTTCTACGAGGTCGGCCAGTACACGAAGTTCGCGGGGATGGAGCGCCGTCGGCAGGGAACGTGTCACTTCGCGGGCGAGCACACGTCGATCGACTTCCAGGGCTACCTGAATGGCGCGGTCGAGACAGGCGAGCGCGCCGCCGCCGAGATCCTGGCCGACCTGAAGTAGCTACTCCACTCGGAGCACGAGCTTGCCGCGGACGTGGCCGTCCTCGGAGAGCTCGTGCGCGCGCGCGGCCTCGCCGAGCGGCAGCACCTCCTGCAGCTCGACGACGAGCCGGCCGTCCTCGGCGATCGCGCCGATCTCCCTCAGCTCCTCGCCGTCCGGCCGGACGAAGACGTACAGCGGCTCCACACCGCGCTCCCGGTACGAGGGCGGCGCGGCGATCGACACCAGACGTCCGTCGTCGCGGACCGCGTCGCCGAGCGTCTCGTCGCCGTAGACGTCGAGCGCCACGTCGACGCCGTCGGGAACGAGCTCCCGTACGGCCGCGGCCACGTCGCCCTCACGGCCGACGACCTCGTAGGCGCCGAGCCCGACGACGTAGTCCCGGTTGCGCTCGCTCGCGACCCCGATCACGTCGGCGCCCGCGTCGAGTGCGAGCTGCACGGCGAACGAGCCGACGCCGCCGGCCGCCGCCTGCACGAGCACCCGCTCGCCGGCCGTCAGCCCCGCCGCGAAGAAGAGCGCCTGGTACGCCGTCAGCGCGGTCAGCGGCAATGCCCCCGCCTCCTCGAACGAGAGCTTCTGCGGCTTCGCCGCGACCGACGTCACCGGAACCGAGACGTACTCCGCGTACGTGCCCTCGCCGACGAACGGCTTGCGGCAGTACGCGAACACCTCGTCCCCCGGTGCGAACTCGACGACGGCGGGGCCGACCTCCTCGACGACGCCGGCCGCGTCCCAGCCGGGGACGACCGGGAAGACATGCGGGAACCGCGGCTCGAGCCGGCCCTCGCGCAGCTTCCAGTCGACCGGGTTGACACCGGCCGCGCGGACGCGGATCAGAACGGCGTCGGGCGGGACCTTCGGCTTCGGGAGCTCGAGCTCCTCCAGCCGGTCCCGCCCGCCGAACTCGCGGACGCCTATCGCCCGCATGCCGCCTCTAGATTTTTCCTCGCCTTCGCCACTCGGCGAAGATCCTGCCGATCCGGTTGTGGTACTCCCGGGCCGCGTTCTGCGGCGTGATGTCGCCGCGCGCGGTGCGGGCGAACATCTCCGGGATCAGGAACTCGTCGAACACCTGGCCGATCGCCGCGTTCGCGAAGCCGGGATAGCCGACGTTCTTCGTGTAGCGCTTCGAGATCGTGTCGAGGACGCGGTACTTCCCGCGCGGCGTGTTCGTGTCCCGTGCCAGCCGCCGCGGCACGTTCGGGACCGACTTCGCGAACGACGGGAAGTTGTAGAAGCGCGAGTTCTCGAACGCGCCGATGTACTTGACCTCCATGTCGATCAGGAACTTCTGCGCCATCGCCTTGTTCTCGGCGAAGTTCCAGATCATGTACGTGTGCATCACGTGCTCGAGCCCGATCCGGCCTTCGGGGCCCGCCGGAATCGGAGCGATCATCGTCCGTTCGGCCAGTTCCCGGTTCGACAGCTCCGCCGAGCGCGTGATCGAGATCGCGTTCATCGCCATCGACAGACTCCCCGCGAGGAAGGCCTGGTTGTTCGACGCGGCCGTCCACGCGAAGATCTGGTTCGACATGCCGTTGCGGTAGAGGTCGCGTGCGAACGTGAGCACCTCGACCGTCTTTCTCGTGTTCAGCGTGACGCGGTGCTCGCGGTTCTGGATGAACGAGCCGAAGCACATCATCATCGCCATCAGCGCCATGTTCGAGTCGATCTCATTCGACATGCCGATGCCGATCGGGTGGTTCTGGGCCCGTAGGCGCGGTGCCGCGCGCCGCACGGTCTCCCAGGTCTGCGGGCCGCGCGGGAAGCCGGCCTCGCTCCAGTAGTCGCGGCGCCAGTTCACCGGGTCCGGCGCGTAGTTGTCCGGGAACCCGAAGTACTTCCTCGTCTTCGGGTTGTAACAGGAGCGGTACGCGACGTCCGCCATCTTGCCGCGCTTCTTCGTCACCTCCTGGACGATCGCCCGGTGGTTGATCACCCGGTCCTCGTACTGCGGCAGCGGCGCGAGCGTCGCGACCATGTCGTGCCCGCGGCCGGCGGCTGCTTCCGCAGCGACGCGACCGGGCAGGTCGGCCTGGTTGATGTGGTCGACGATCACCTCGGTGTCGTTCGCCCGGCCCCAGGCCTTCGTGTAGACGTTGTCGAACCAGCGGTCGAACGCCGGCACGAAGTGGCTCCACTGGAGGATGCGCAGCGTTCCGGCGAGCTCCTTGTGCCGGAACTTCGGAGCTCCGTACGCCACGCTCTTCGTGCCGAGGCCGCCGTAGACGAGGATCACCCCGGCACCGACCCGCTTGACCAGGTCCCGCCTGGTGAGCTCGTCGAGGTTGCTGACGTCGACGCGCTCCTTGTCAGCCACTGCGTGCCTCCTTTCTTCGGGGCTCGATCATGCCACCTTTCCCTGTTACCGGAATGCGCCCCCCGTGAACCCGGCGATGAAGCGGTCGAGGAAGATGTTGTAGAGCAGAGCCAGCGGGATCGTGGGGATCAGCGTCGCCGCCATCAGGGCCTGCCAGAAGAAGATGTCGCCGCGGATCAGCTCGGTGAAGACGCCGGTCGAGATCGTCTTCGCGTTCGAGGTCGTGATGAAGGCGAGCGCGTAGACGAAGTCGTTGACGACGAGGGAGAACGAGAAGATCACGACGGTCAGGATCCCGGGGAGCGAGATCGGGAAGATGATCCGGTAGAGCGTCGAGACGCGCGAGGCGCCGTCGACGCGGGCCGCCTCCTCCAGCTCGCGGGGGATCGTCTTGAAGAAGCCCATCAGCAGCCAGGTCGAGAACGGCACGGTGAACGACGGGAAGACGAGGATCAGCGAGAGCAGCCGGTCCTGGAGGCCGACGTTGGCAATCACCCACGAGAGCGGCAGGAAGAGCAGCGTCGGCGGCACGAGGTAGGTCAGGAAGATCCCCACGCCAAGGCCCTGACCCCAGCGCCCCGCCAGGCGTGCGAGGGCGTAGCCGGCGGGCACGGCCAGGATCAGCGTGATCACGACCACGACCAGCCCCACGAACACCGTGTTCTTGACCCACGTCAGGTACTGCGTCTCCTCGAACAGGAAGGTGTAGTTCCTCGTCGTCGGCGAGCCCTTCGAGAAGCCGAAGGGCGCGTTCTCGACGTTGTAGAGGTCGAGCTCGGTCTTGAAGCTCGTCCAGAGCATCCAGTAGAACGGGAACGCCAGCACGATCGCGAACGGGCCCAGGATCAGGTAGCTCGTCAGCTTCTCGCGGCGCGTGATCACTGGCTCACGTCACCTCCACCTTGCGCGCGAAGCGGAGCATCAGCACGGCCACGAGCACGAGGACGGGGAGGAGGAACAGCGAGATCGCCGCCCCTTGGCCGATCGCACCGCTGCGGATGCCGATGAAGTACGCCTGCGTCGTCAGCATGTGCGTCGAGTTGAACGGTCCGCCCTGCGTGAGGATGTAGACGACCGTCATGTCGGTCGCCGTGAAGACGATCCCGAACAGCAGCGCCACGGTCGCGATCGGGAGCTGCAGCGGAAAGGTCACGTACCAGAACTTGCGCAAACCGGTCGCGCCGTCGACCTTGGCCGCGTCCTCGACCTCGGCGGGGATCGACGCCAGACCCGCGAGGAAGATCACGACCGCGAAGGGGATGAGCCGCCACGCGTGCACCGAGATCACCGCGCCGAGCGCGAGCGTCGGGTCGCCGAGCCACTGCGGCGGATTGAACGGCTCGATTGTCCACGGCGTCACTGCATTCACGACCTTGTAGATGTAGAACTCCCCCGACCCCGCCAGCAGGTCGTGCGTGAGCGTCCAGTTGACGACGCTCAAGAGCGAGTCGTAGATCCAGAGCCAGCCGATCGTCGAGAGCGGGACCGGCGCCGCCCACGGCAGCAGGATCATGAAGCGGAGGATCCACTTGCCGCGGATCGGCTTCGTCAGCGCGTGCGCGATCAGGCCGGCGCAGAGCAGCACGATCGCCTGGGAGACGAGCGTGAAGAGGACGGTGTTCCGGATCGCGCGCCGGAAGTTGGGGTCCTCCCATGCGTGGCGGAAGTTGTCGAGCCCGACGTACTCGCCGGTCAGCCCCGCCACCGCGTCCGTGAGGCTGAGGTAGACGGCGAGCAGCAGCGGCCCGCCGATCAGCGCCGTGATGAAGAGCACCGCCGGGGCGATCAGCACCGCAGCGAGGAAACGCTGCTGCTCGAACAGGTTCAGCCAGCGGCGGCGAGGCGTCCGAGCGGCAACCGCGACCACGGTCGCGGGATCCTATGGCCGCGGAGTATGGTTCGCCAGCCGTGGCCGAGATTCAGCTCGACAGGCTGACGAAGGTCTACCCCGACGGCACGAAGGCGCTGACGGCGCTCGATCTCGAGATCGAGGACGGAGAGCTCGTTGTCTTCGTCGGTCCCTCGGGCTGCGGCAAGACGACCGCGCTCCGGATGATCGCCGGGCTCGAGGACATCACCGCCGGCACGGTCACGATCGGGGACGAGGTCGTGAACCGGCTGCCGCCGAAGGACCGCGACATCGCGATGATCTTCCAGAACTACGCGCTCTATCCGCACATGAGCGCGTACGACAACATGGCGTTCGGGCTGAAGCTGCGGAAGGTGCCGAAGGACCAGCGCAACGCGCGGGTGACGCGCACGGCGTCGATGCTCGGGCTGCCCGAGGTGCTCCGCAAGCGCCCGCGAACGCTCTCGGGCGGGCAGCGGCAGCGCGTCGCGATGGGACGGGCGATCGTCCGCGAGCCGCGGGCGTTCCTGATGGACGAGCCGCTCTCGAACCTCGACGCCAAGCTGCGCGTGGAGATGCGCGCCGAGATCGCGCGGCTGCAGCGCGACCTCGAGGTGACGACGATCTTCGTCACGCACGACCAGGTCGAGGCGATGACCCTCGGCGACCGCGTCGTCGTCCTGCGCGACGGCTTCCTCCAGCAGGTGGACACGCCGCCACGGCTCTACGACCTGCCGGCCAACCTGTTCGTGGCCGAGTTCATCGGCTCGCCCTCGATGAACCTCGTCGGCGTCGACCTCGTGCGCGAGAACGGCGGCTACGCCGTCACGTTCGGCGAGCACCGGCTCCGGCTCGACGACTCGACGCTCGAGGCGCGGAGCGCGCTCCCGCGGTTCGAGGGCAAGCGGATCATCCTCGGCATTCGGCCTGAGGACCTCGAGGACGCCGCCGTCGAGGGCGGCGACCCGGACGGCCGGACGCTCGACGCAGTCGTCGACATCCGCGAGGACCTCGGCTCCGAGGTGCTCGTGCACTTCGGCGTGGGCGCTCCGCCGGTGCGCGGTGCCGACGTCGCCGCGGCCGTCGGCGCCGAGGCGATCGAGGCGACTGCCGTGCAGGCGCAGGAGAAGGGCAGCCTCTTCGTCGCGCGGGTCGACCGCGAGTCCGCCGCTCGCGAGGGCGAACCGATCACCGTCGCGGTGAACACGAAGCGGCTGCACTTCTTCGATCCCGAGACGAGCGCGGGAATCTACGGGGACTAGGGGGCCTGGCCCTCCTAGACCAGCGCGAGCTGCGCCTCGGTCTGCAGCCCCGAGACGCCGACCCCGACCAGCCTGAGCGCGCCCGGACGCTCGTCGAGAGCTCGGTCGAGCAGCTCGCAGGCGAGCGTGTGGATCCGCCCGGCGTCGTCGGTCGGCACGCCGAGGGTCGTCGAGCGCGTGCGCGTCGTGAAGTCGCCGTAGCGGAGCTTCGTCGTGATCGTCCGCGCGATCAGCTCGCGGTCGCGCAGCCGCCGGGCGATGCTCTCCGCCATCGGCCGCAGCTCCTCGTGCAGCCGTGCGCGCTCGGCCACGTCGCGGTCGAACGTCTCCTCGTGGCTGATCGTCACCGGGGGCTCGCTCACCGGGTGGACCCGGCGGCGGTCGATCCCGCGCGCCCGCGCGCGCAGCTCGCGACCGAGCTTTCCCGGCAGCAGTGCGCGGAGGTCGGCGTCGTCGAGCCCGGCGAGCGCGCCGATCGTCTCGACGCCGGCCGGTCGCAGCCTCGCCTCCGCGCGCGGGCCGACGCCGGGCAGCTTGCGTACGTCGAGCGGAGCGAGGAACGCAGCCTCGCGACCTGCGGGGACGACGGTGATTCCGCCGGGCTTGCGGCGGTCGCTCGCGATCTTCGCGACCACCTTGCAGCTCGCGACGCCGAGCGAGCACGTCAGGCGGGTCGTTCCGCGGACGGCGGTCTGGATCGCCTCCGCGAGCGCTCGTGCGGCGAGGTAGTCGCGCGCCTGGTCGGTGAGGTCGAGGTAGCCCTCGTCGATCCCGGTGCGCTCGACGACCGGCGCGACCTCGCGGATCGCGCCCCACACGCGCCGCGAGACGTCGCCGTAGTGCGAGTGCCGTGGGCGCAGGAAGACCGCGTGCGGGCAGCGCCGGAGCGCTTCCGCGCAGCTCATCGCCGAGTGGATCCCGAACCGCCGCGCCGCGTAGTTCGCCGTCGCGACCACGCCGCGTCCGTGGGGGTTGCCGCCGACGACGAGCGGCTTCGCGCGCAGGCTCGGGTCGTCGAGCTCCTCGACGGCGGCGAAGAAGGCGTCCAGGTCGACGTGGGCGACGATCACTGTGGACGAGAAGTCTCACATTCGGCGCAGACACGTCACACACGCGTGACTGTTTGCTCGGTACGGTCGACGCATGCCCAGTCGAGCGGCAACACCTTGGGGCGACGCGACCGTCGTCGACGAGATCGTCCTCCAGCAGCGCGCGGGCGAGAAGCGGTTCGCCTCCGTCGTGCAACTGCTCGAGGCCGGCGGTGGGGAGCAACTCGTCCGCTTCGCGTACAAGACCGACGGCACGGCCCGCCGGGGGCCGGTGACGCTCAGGTCGCGCGACCTGGCGAAGCTGCACGGCGCGCTCGAGAAGCACCCCGAGCTCGCCGCGGCGCTCGGGCTGGGAGGTGAGGCCTAGACGACCGCCGACTCGCGCTCGCGCGCCGCGTCGACGAGCGACGCCAGGATCAAGGCGCCGTCCGCCGGGCCTAGCAGCGGGTCGACGGCATGCTCGGGGTGGGGCATCAGCCCGAGCACGTTGCCCTCGCGGTTGCAGACGCCCGCGACGTCGTGGACCGATCCGTTCGGGTTGTCTTCGTAACGCAGGGCGATCTGGTCGAGGTCGAGCAGCTCCGCGTAGAGCTCGTCGTCCGCGTACCAGCATCCCTCGCCGTGCTTCACGGGGATCGCCAGGGTCTGGCCCTCCACGCACCTCGAGGTGAGGGGCAGGTCTGCCCGCTCGACGCGCACGCGCACGTCACGACAAACGAACTCGAGCGACCGGTTCGCGCGCAGCACGCCGGGAAGGACACCCGCCTCGCAGAGGATCTGGAAGCCGTTGCAGATCCCGAGCACGGGCCCGCCCTCGTCCGCGAAGCGGCGGACGGCGGCAAGCGCCGGCGCGAAACGGGCGATCGCCCCGCAGCGGAGGTAGTCGCCGTACGAAAACCCGCCCGGCAGGACGACGCCGCCGACGTCGGGGAGGTCGCGGTCCGCGTGCCAGACGAGCACGGGGTCGGCGCCGAGCGCGTGCAGGGCCCACGCTGCGTCGCGGTCGTCGTTCGACCCCGGAAAGACGAGGACGGCGACCCGCGGACGGCGTTCGCTCATGCGCCCTCGAGCTCGATCTCGAAGCTCTCGATCAGCGGGTTCGCGAGGAGCTGCTCGCACATCCGCTCGACCTCCGCGCGGGCCAGCACCGGATCGAGTGCCTCGACCTCGAGGTCGACGACGCGGCCGACGCGCGCCTCGGCGACCGCGAAGCCGAGCTGCCGCAGGGAGCTCTCCACCGCCTGCCCCTGCGGGTCGAGGATGCCCTGCTTCGGCCGGACGAGCACGGTCGCCCTCACCGCAGCACGACCTCGGGATCGGCCAGGTAGTCCTCGAACGAGCTACCAGTCAGGCGCTCGAACGCCTCGACGTAACGCGCGCGCGTGCCCGCGACGACCTCGTCGGTGAGCTCCGGGGCCGGTGGGGACTTGTCCCAGCCGAGCGACTCGCAGAAGTCGCGCACGAACTGCTTGTCGAACGACGGCTGTGACGCGCCGGGCCGGTACTCGTCGGCCGGCCAGAACCGGGACGAGTCGGGCGTCAGCGCCTCGTCGCCGAGCACGAGCGCGCCGGCATCGTCGAGACCGAACTCGAACTTCGTGTCTGCGATCACGATCCCGCGGGCGGCAGCGTGCTCCGAGGCGAACCGGTAGAGCTCGAGCGAGATGCGCTCGACCTCGCGGAACCGCTCCTCGCCGACCAGTTCGGAAGCATGCGCCGCGTCGATGTTCTCGTCGTGGCCCTCCTGCGCCTTCGTCGCGGGCGTGAAGATCGGCTCGGGCAGGCGCTCCGACTCGCGCAGGCCGTCGGGGAGGACGTGGCCCGACGTCGCGCCGGTCGCGAGGTAGTCCTTCCATCCGGAGCCCGAGAGGTAGCCGCGGACGACGCACTCGATCGGCAGCATCTGGAGGCGCCGGCATTCGGTCGACCGGCCGTCGTCGCGCAGGGCCAGCAGGTGGTTCGGGACGATGTCACGAGTCCGCGCGAACCAGAATCCCGACAGCCCGGTCAGCACCCGGCCTTTGTCGGGGATCTCGGTCGGCAGCACGACGTCGAACGTCGAGATCCGATCGGTCGCGACGAGCAGCAAGCGGTCGTCGTCGAGCGCATAGAGCTCGCGCACCTTTCCGCTTCCGACGTGTGCGGCGGCCTCAGGCATAGGTCGGCTCCTCCTCCCGTGCCCGCACGAGCGCGTGCAGGCGATCGAAGATCGTGTCGACGTGGCGTGTGTACGGCGCGAGCGAGAACAGCTCGTCCAGCTCGAGCCGGCCTGCGAGCTCCGAGTCGGAGCGTACGAGCTCGCGAAAGTCCTGCTCCTCCTCCCAGGCGCGCATCGCGTTGCGCTGCACGAGCCTGTAGGCCTCGGCCCGCGAGAGTCCGCCTTCGACCAGGGCGAGCAGCACGCGCTGGCTGAAGAAGAGGAAGTGGCTCGACTCGAGGTTGCGCCGCATCCGCTCCTCGAAGACGACGAGGCCCTCGACGAGCCAGGCGAAGCGGTCGAGCATGTAGTCGAGCGCGAGGAACGCGTCTGGCAGCACAACCCGCTCGGCCGACGAATGCGAGATGTCGCGCTCGTGCCAGAGCGCAACGTCCTCGAAGCCGACGATCGCGCCCGCGCGAACGACCCGCGCGAGCCCGCAGATCCGCTCGGCGACGATCGGGTTGCGCTTGTGCGGCATCGCGGACGACCCCTTCTGGCCGCGGCCGAACGGCTCCTCGACCTCGCGCACCTCCGTGCGGGCGAGGTGTCGGACTTCGAGCGCGAACTTCTCGAGCGAGGCCGCGGTGACCGCGAGCGCCGCGAGCAGCTCCGCGTGCCGGTCGCGCTGGAGGATCTGCGTCGACGAGGGCGCCGGCTCCAGGCCGAGCCGCTCGCACGCGACTCGTTCGACGTCGGGGTCGGTCGCCGAGTACGTGCCCACCGCGCCGGACAGCTTCCCGACGCGGAGCCCCTCGAACGCACGCTCCAGCCGGACGCGGTCGCGCTCGAGCTCGAACGCCCAGCCGGCGAGCTTCAGGCCGAACGTGGTCGGCTCGGCGTGGACACCGTGCGTGCGGCCGATCGTGAGCGTCTGCCGGTGCTCGTCGGCGCGGCGAACGACCGCGGCGAAGCCGCGCTCGACGCCTTCGAGGATCAGGCGGCCGGCCTCCTGGACCTGGAGGGCGAGCGCCGTGTCCAGCACGTCGGACGACGTCAGCCCGTAGTGGAACCAGCGCCCGTGCTCGCCGAGCTCCTCCGCGACCGCGTCGACGAACGCGGCCACGTCGTGGTGGGTTCGCGCCTCGAGCTCCTGCACGCGCTCCGCCGTCGGAGTGCGCGCACGGGCGCGGATCTCGCGGGCCGCGTCCTCGGGCACGCGCCCCAGCTCGGCCCACGCGTCGAGCGCGGCGAGCTCGACCTCGAGCCAGCGCTCGAGCTTCCGCTGCTCCGACCAGACCCGGGCCATCGGCGCGCGGGAGTAGCGCTCGATCACGCGGCCAGCCTAGCGCCGGTTCAGGCCGGACAGCCGGTAGCGCGTCTCGGGCACGGGGGCGTTCGGGAGCACGTCGTCCACTCGCTCGCCGTCGACGACCCAGCCGTGTCGTTCGTAGAAGCGGCGAGCGCGTGGGTTCTCCGTCGCGACCCAGAGGATCGCCTCGCTCCAGCGCTCCGCCAGCCAGTCGACACCGGCCTCGATCAGGGCCGGGCCGGCGCCGGTGCCGTGCGCGTCGGGGACGACGTAGATCGCGTACAGCTCGCCGACGCCGGGCTCGGAGAACGAGGGGCCGACGTTCACGAAGCCGACGACGCGGTCGTCCAACTCTGCGACGAAGGCGGCCGTGCGCGGGTCGGGAATCCACTCGTCCCACTGGCGTTCCCGCGCGTCGACGCTCAGGGAGTCGAGCAGTTCCTGCGGCACGACGCCGACATACGTCGCCCGCCACGTCTCGACGTGGATCTCGCCCAGCCGCCGCGCGTCGCCCGGCTCCACGGGCCGGACGATCACGTCACGCCGAGAATGCGGACCGCGAGCGCGGCGGCGTTGCGCGCGTTGTCCACTCCGACCGCGGCAACGGGCACGCCGGGCGGCATCTGCGCGATCGCGAGCAGCGCGTCCAGGCCGTCGAGCACGCTCAGGCTCGACCGGAGCGGGACGCCGATCACGGGCAGATCCGTGTGCGCCGCGACCGCGCCCGGCAGCGCAGCCGAGAGCCCCGCGCCGCAGATCAGCACGCGCAGGCCGCGCGACCGTGCCGTCCGCGCGTACTCGGCGACGGCGTCCGGCGTGCGGTGCGCGGAGCGCACGTCGAACTCGTACGCGACTCCCTGCTTGTCGAGCTCGTCGAACGCGCCTTGCATGCGTTCGCGGTCCGACTCCGAGCCGACGAGGATGCCGACGAGCGGCTCAGCCAACCGGGGCTCCGTTCTCGGCGGCCTCGAGCGCGACGTCGCGGCGGAAGCGCGCGCCCTCGAAGCGGATCCGCTCCGCGGCCGCGTACGCCTTTGCGCGCGCTTCGGCGACCGTCGCACCCGTGGCGGCGACGTTGAGGATGCGTCCGCCGTTCGTGACGAGCTGGTCTCCGCGGAGCGCGGTCGCGGCGTGGAAGACCACGGCTCCGTCCGTCTCGGCGTCCTCGACGCCCTCGATCGGCGAGCCGGAGTCGCCGCCGGCGGGGTAGTCGCGAGCGGCGATCACGACCACGACCGCTGCCTCGTCGCTCGCTTCCAGCGCCGCCGAACCGAGGTCGCCCTCGGCCGCCGCCGCGAGCGTGCCGAGCAGGTCGCCGTCGAGGCGCGGCAGGATCGCCTGCGTCTCCGGGTCGCCGAAGCGGCAGTTGAACTCGAGCACGCGCAGGCCGTCCTCGGTCAGCATCAACCCCGCGTAGAGCAGGCCGGTGAACGGCGCGTCGCGGCGCGCGAGCTCGCGCAGGACCGGCGTGTGCACCGACTCGACGAGCTCTTCCAGCTCGAGGTCCGGCAGCGGAACGGGCGAGTACGCGCCCATCCCGCCCGTGTTCGGCCCCTCGTCGCCGTCGTATGCGCGCTTGAAGTCCCGCGCTGGAGCGAGACCGAGGGCACGCGCGCCGTCGCAGACGGCGAACACCGAGAGCTCCTCCCCCTCGAGCAGCTCCTCGACGACGAAGTTCGCGCCGAGCGCCGAGACCGCGCGCAGCGCGGCGTCGAGCTCGCCCTGCGTCCGGCACACGAACACGCCCTTGCCCGCTGCGAGCCCGTCGGCCTTGACGACGCAGGGCGGCCTCGCGACCGCGAGGTCCGCCGCGGTCGGAACGCCTGCGGCCTCCATCACTTCCTTGGCGAAGCGCTTCGAGCCCTCGATGCGCGCCGCCGCCGCGCTCGGGCCGAAGACGAGCACGCCGCCGCGGCGCAGCACGTCGGCGACGCCGCCGACGAGCGGCGCCTCGGGCCCGACCACGACGAGGTCGAGCTCGAGCGAGTGGGCGAGCGCGAGCAGGCCCTCGGCGTCGTCCGCGCGCACGGGGTGGCACAGGCCGAGCCCCGCGATCCCCGGGTTGCCGGGCGCGGCGTGCAGCTCGGTCAGGCGCGGGCTCTGCGCGAGCTTCCAGGCGAGCGCGTGCTCGCGCCCGCCCGAACCCACGACGAGAACCTTCACGCGCCGGATGCTAGAGGCCGCGACGGCGGGGCTGGTGGCCGAGCTCCGCTAGGGCCGCGCGACCCCTTCGAGCCCGCGCGGCGAAAGGACGCGCTCGCGCTCGGCGCCCGTCCCGATCAGCGAGACCTCGACGTCGAGCTCGCGCTCGACGAACGCGACGTAGGCCCGCGCCGCACCGGGCAGCTCGGCGAGCGACGAGACGCCGTCCAGCGGCTTCGACCAGCCGGGGAGCGTCTCCCACACGGGCTCGGCGTGGTGGAAGTCGCTCTGGTGTGCGGGAAAGTCGCGCGACTCGCTGCCGTCGCGGAGGCGGTAGCTGACGCAGACCGGCAGCTCGTCGAACGCCGAGAGCACGTCGATCTTCGTCAGCGCGAGCGACGTGATCCCGTTCACCCGCACGGCGTACCGCAGCGCGACGAGGTCGAGCCACCCGCAGCGTCGTTCGCGCCCGGTGACGGTGCCGAACTCGCCGCCGAGCTCCCGAACCCGCTCCTGGTCGGGCCCGGCGATCTCCGTCGGGAACGGTCCTTCGCCGACGCGCGTCACGTATGCCTTCGCGACGCCGATGACCGCGTCGATCCGGTTCGGCCCGATGCCGATGCCGACGGACGCGTAGCCGGCCACCGGGTTGGACGAGGTGACGAACGGATACGTGCCGTGGTCGAGGTCGAGCAGGGTCGCCTGGGCGCCTTCGAAGAGGACGAAGCGGCCGTCGCGCAGCGCGGCGTCGACGAGGAGCGACGTGTCGGCGACGTACGGGCGCAGCCGCTGCGCGAAGCCTTCGAGCCGTTCGGCGATCTCCTCGAGGTCGAGCGGCGGCACACCGTAGACGCGCTCGAGCCACACGTTCTTCTCGGCGAGCGCGACCTCGATCTTCTGCCGCAGGATCTTGGCGTCGAGCAGGTCCTGCACGCGAATGCCGATCCGCGCCGCCTTGTCCGCGTACGTCGGTCCGATCCCTCGGCGCGTCGTCCCGATCTGCAGCTTCCCCAGCCGGCGCTCGCTCGCCTGGTCGATCGCGACGTGCCACGGCATGATCAGGTGCGCGTTCCCCGAGAGGTGGACGAGGTCCTCGGTCTCGACGCCTCGCGCGGCGAGGTCGTCGAGCTCTTCGATCAGGACCGCCGGGTCGACGACGCACCCCGCGCCGATCACGCACTCCTTCCCCGAGAGGATCCCCGACGGCATCTGCCGGAACTTGAACGTCTCGCCGTCGACGATGATCGTGTGGCCGGCGTTCGGCCCGCCCTGGTAGCGGCAGACGACGTCTGCGTGCTGCGCGAGCAGATCGACGATCTTGCCCTTGCCTTCGTCGCCCCACTGCGCGCCGACGATCACGGTCGCGGGCACGCACGGAGTGTGCCCGATCGGACGGTCGCCTAATGAACCAGGCTGGCGGGCAGCGCGCGCTGCACGCGGATGTCGTGCCCGCGCGGGCACGTGACGTGCCCGTGGTCCCTCTCGAGCGGCAGCCTGCCCTCGACGACGGCACCGACGTAGCCTCGGCTCGGCAGCTGCGACGAAGCACATGCCTCGCAGACCGCGCGGAACGTCGTCGCCCTGGGCGGGATGCAGAGCGTCTGCTCCATGAGTACGCCCATCACGCCGCCGCCAGGTCGGAGAACTTCGCGTACCGCTTGAGGAACGAGAGCTTGATCGAGTCGGTCGGGCCGTTGCGGTGCTTCGCCACGTTGACCTCGGCGATCCCCTGCTGGTCGGACTCCTCGTTGTAGTAGTCGTCGCGGTAGATGAACATGACGAGGTCGGCGTCCTGCTCGATCGAGCCCGACTCGCGCAGGTCGGACAGGATCGGCCGCTTGTCGTGGCGCTGCTCGACCGCGCGCGAGAGCTGCGACATCGCGAGGATCGGCACGTCGAGGTCGCGCGCGAGCACCTTCAGCGAGCGCGAGATCTGCGACACCTCCTGGACGCGGTTCTCGGCCGTCGTCCCGGAGGTCATCAGCTGGAGGTAGTCGACCACGATCAGCCCGAGGTTCGGCTCCTGCGACTTCAGGCGCCTCGCCTTCGAGCGGATCTCCATCAGGTTGATCGAGCCGGTGTCGTCGACGTAGATCGGCGCCTTCGCGAGCTTGTCGCACGCCGCGGTCAGCCGGGGCCAGTCGTCGACCGCGAGCTTGCCCGTGCGCAGTCGCTGGGACTCGACCTTGGCCTCGCTGCACATCAGCCGCTGCGTGACCTCGGACTTCGACATCTCGAGCGTGAAGATCCCGACGGGCATCGCCTCGCGTACGGCGAGGTTCGTGGCCATGCACAGGCCCAGTGCGGACTTTCCCATCGACGGCCGTGCGGCGACGATGATCAGATTGCCGGGCTGGAACCCGGAGGTCAGCCGGTCGAGGTCGCGGAAGCCCGACGGCGTGCCGGTCACGTCGGCGCCGGCCTCGTACAGCTGCGTGATCCGCTCGAAGCTCTCCTTGAGCAGCTGGTCGATGTGCGCGAACTCGGTCGTCACGCGGTCCTGCGAGAGCTCGAACAGCACCTGCTCCGCCCGGTCGACCAGCGCGTCGGTCTCGCCCGGGCGCTCCCAGCCGAGCCGTGCGATCTCCTGGCCCGTGCGAATCAGCCCGCGGAGCGTCGCCATCTCGCGGACGATCCGCGCGTAGTGGCCTGCGTTCGCCGCCGCCGGGACGAGGGCGGCGAGCTCGTGGATGCGGACGCGGCCACCCGCATCGCCGAGCTCGCCGCGCTCCTCCAGCTCGTCGACGAGCGTGATCGCGTCGACGGGCTCTCCGCGCGCGTACAGCCCCAGACCGGCGCGGTAGATCTTCCCGTGGCTCTCCCGGTAGAAGTCGGCGGCGTCCAGGATCTCGCTCACCGCCCCGATCGCACCGGGGGAGAGCATCATCGCCCCGAGCACCGACTCCTCGGCGTCGAGGTTCTGGGGAGGGACCGGGGCGGCGGACGAGATCTGGGCGACCTGAGCCAACGAAGGCGAGTCAAGCACTCCCGACGGCGCCTGAGTAGTTGTAGACAGTGGAGTTTTCGACATGGCGAACCCCGTGCTGAGCAGGGAAAAGGACGGCCATGTTGCCAGCGTGACCGGACAGATCTGTGGACGGAAAGCCCGCTCGCTGCGAAAAGTTCGTCGCAAGTTCCACAGGACGCAGTGCGCCTGTGGACGAGTCGTTACGAAGTCGGCTCGGGTTCCGTCGTCGCGGAGGCCTCGGGAGCCTCGGCGGCGTCCGCGGTCTTGGCGCGCGCCTCGGGAGCCTCGGCTGCGTCCGCGGTCTCGGCGGGCGCCTCGTCCTCGGCGGGCGCCTCGTCGTCGGCCGCCTCGACCTCGTGCACGAGCTCTTCGGCCTCGGCGTGCTCCGCGGCTGCGGCCTCCGCCGCCGCCTCCTCCTCGGCGCGCGCGGCGGCCTCCATCGCCTCGAGTTCCTCCTCGGGCGGAAGCTCGCCGCCCTCGGGGACGACGAGCGTCTTCACCTCGACGCCGACGTCGGTGAACAGCTCGATCGGCACCGTGTAGCGCCCGATCCGCTTGATCGTGTCGATCCCGACCTTGCGCCGGTCGACGCGGATCTTGCGCACGCGCCAGATCTCGTCGACGACGTCCGTCGGCGTGACCGAGCCGAAGAGCGAGCCCGTGGGGCCGGCCTTGACGTCGAAGCGGAGCTCCGTCTGGTTCAGCACCTCTGCCATCTCGCGTGCCTGATCGTGGCTCTGCGCCTCGTGGCGCGCCCGCTGGCCCTCGCGCTTGCGCAGCTCCGCGACCTTGGCCGGTGTCGCCTCCTCCGCGAGCGAGCGCGGCAGCAGGAAGTTGCGCGCGTAACCGCGGGCGACGTTCACGACCTCGCCGCGCAGCCCGACCTTGTCGACGTCCCTGAGCAGGATGACTTCCACGTGGGCCTTACCTGTCGCCGACGTACGGAAGCAGCGCCATCTCGCGGGCGCGCTTGACCGCGACCGAGACCTGGTTCTGGTGCCGGCGGCACGCGCCGGTGATCCGCCGCGAGCGGATCTTCCCCTTCTCGGAGATGTACCGCCGCAGCTGGTTCAGGTTCTTGTAGTCGACCTGGTCGACCTTGTCCTTGCAGAAGAAGCAGTTCCGCTTCCGCTGCGGCCCTCCCATCGGCGGGCGCTTGCGCCCACGCTGTTCCTGCTGCTTCGCCACGTCTACCTCGCTAGAAGGGGATGTCGTCGTCTGCGCCCGCGGGCGGGAAGTCGTCGGCCTGCCCTGCTGCCCCGGCGGGCACGAACTGGCGCTCGCCCTCGCCGCCGCCGCCTTCGCGGCTGCCGAGGAACTGGACCGTGTCGGCGATGATCTCGACCGCCTGGCGCTTCGTGCCGTCCTGGGCTTCCCACTCGCGCCAGTCCAGCCGTCCGTCGATCGCCACCGGCCGTCCCTTGGAGAGGAAGCGCGCGCAGTTCTCGCCCTGGTTGCCCCAGACGGTGACGTCGAAGTAGTTCGGCTTCTCGCCCCACTCGCCGGTCGACGAGTCCTTCTGGCGGGTGTTGACCGCCAGGCGCAGCTTGCAGACGGACGTGCCGCTGGGCGTGTGCCGCAGCTCGGGGTCGCGCGTGAGGTTCCCGACGAGGACGACCCGGTTGATGTTCGCCATGCTCTCTCCTCCTACTCCGAAGCGGTGACGGGCTCGGGGGCATCCTGCCCATCGCGCGGCGTCCGCGCTACCGGCCGGCCGGGACTGCGCTCGATGCGCCGGACCGCCATGTGCCGCATCACGCCGTCGGTGATCTTCAGCACTCGCGAGACCTCGTCGAGGGCCGCAGGCTCAGCGGTCAGCTCGAGCAGGTGGTACACGCCTTCGTCCTTGTGGGCGATCTCGTAGGCGAGCTTCCGCCGCCCCCACGGCTCGTGCCGGTCCCAGGTGCCGCCGCCGCGCTCGACGAGCTCACGCGTGCGCTCGATGATCTCGTTCTGGCGCTCCTCCGGGACGTCCGGATCCAGCATCAGCAGGATCTCGTACTCGGTTCTCATTCCCCGATCCTCCTCTTCTCTCGGTCTTAGGCGGCTCCGCCTGCCTGCGCAGCTCGGGAAGGACGGCGCGTGACGGAGCGAGAAGCGGCGGCCAGTGTAGCATCGGCCCGATGCGAAGCCGGGTGGCCTGGCTGCTCGCCGGCTTCGGGCTCGCCGCTGCGATCGCGGCCCGCCTGCGAGCCCGGTCCGCGCCGCGCGTTGAGGTCGAGCCGGCCGGCGACCCGCGCGCGGACGAGCTCCGGGAGCGGATCGCCGAGTCGCGCGAGCTCCTGACCGAGCGCGAGGAGTTCGAGGCGGCGGAGACGCCCGTCGACCAGGCGGCGGATCCGGAGGCGCGCCGCCGCGAGATCCACCAGCGCGGCCGCGCGGCCGTCGATCGGATGCGCGGCGACGGCGGAGGATAGGACCACCGTCGCCGCCGGGCTACGCTGCGAGCGCGGCCGCGAAGCGGCCGCCTTCAGGGATTTTCGCGCGTCGCGGATCCGCGCGAGCGGATCCGCGACTTGCGCAGATAGCTAGGTCAGTAGGTAGATCAGCAGGACGATCAGGACGATCGCCAGCACGGTTCCGAGTCCGATGTACATCTCAGCCTCCTTCGAGGGACTGGGACGCGGACGGCGTACCCGGGCCGGAAAGCCGCTAACCCTGCGCTAGCCGTCGCGGTCGATCGCGTCGCGCTTGTTGTTCGGAGGCGGCGGCGGCGGCGGGAGCTTGGGCGTACTGGCGGGGTCGGCGTACGGCGGCGGTGGAGGCGGGGGCGGTGGAGGCGGTGGCGGCGGCGGCGGCGGCGGACGGTGGCTCGACGTGCGGTGCGACCGAGGTGACGACGGACCCGGCGGTGGGAGCGGGCGCAGGTGCAGGCGCCGGCGCCGGCGCGGGCGCAGGCTCGGGCTGGGGCTGGGGCTGGGGCACGGGCGCCGGTGCGGGCGGCGTCGCGGGGGGGCGCGGCGGGGCGGGCTGTCGCGGACGTTGCGCTCGCGGACGTCCCGCAGGCGCAGTCGGCGAGGCCGGGGACGTTTCCGCGGACGAGCTGATCAGCAGCGTTGCGCCCGGCGACGTCGTCGAGACGAAGACGGCTGCGGGCTGTACACCGCGTGCTCGAGGGGCGGCCGGGTTCGTCGGGCGTGCATCCGGGAGCTCGGCGACGACGACGCTCGGCTCGGTCACCGCGCGGGGCCCGGTCACGCCGGACGCCTGCCGGCTCGGGCCCTCGTCGAAGAGCGCGCCCGGGAGCGCGAGGAACGCGACGACCGAGGCCGCGAGCGCGGCGCCGGCGACGAGGGCGCGCGCGCCGAGCGGCGCCGCCGCGACGACGGGCGGCAGGTTCTCGTCGATCAGCAGGTGCAGGTGGGCCGAGTCCGACGCGAGCGTCCACACGCCCGCCGAGGCGGCGGCAGTCGTCGCGAGCGCGAGCTCGGCCAGCGCGGCCTCCTCGGCGCCCGTGAGCGCGTGGGCGTAGGAGCGGGCGCGGTGCCGCTCGTAGGCGAAGGCCTCGGTCGCGGGCATCGCCACCGCGGCAGCCAGGAGCGCCACGGGATCCCGTGCGAGCGCAGCCTCGTTGACTGCAGCGCGTGCCGCTGCCGTCTCCACCTCGTTACCTCCTCGGCCGCAGAACCCCGTGGTGGCGTTCCACGACGCTCTCCAGTGATCGAGTTCCTAGGACTTACTCAGGCTAGCGTCGATTTCGTCAACTTGCTACCACCTTAAGGGTGGCTTCGGCGAGACCCGCCGCGACGCGCGCCTGGTAGCGCGGCGAGGCGAGCAGCGCCCGCTCGCGCGGATTCGAGAGGTAGCCGGTCTCGACCAGGATCACCGGGACGTCGGCCCAGTTGAAGCCGGTCAGGTCGGAGCGGCGCTGGAGCCCGAGGTCGCGAGCCCCCGTCGCGCGCACGAGCTCGGCCTGGACGGCGCGGGCGGCGGCGAAGCTGCGGCCGTACACGTCGTCGGTCCAGCCCCGGCGCCGGGCGGGGTAGAGCGTGCGGGCGCCGTGGACATCGCGGTCGGCCGAGCCGTCAGCGTGGATCCGGATCATCAGCGCCGCGCCGCGCGCGTTGCAGAAGCGGGCCCGGGCGACGTTGCCGCCGCGATAGCCGTCGCGCTCCCTCGTCATCGCCACCCTGAGCCCGCGCGCCTCGAGGAGCGCCCGGGTGCGCCGCGCGATCGCGAGCGCGATCCCAGCCTCGCCCGGCGCGCCGCCCGGGTCCTTGATCTTCAGCGTCCGCGAGCCCGGGCCGATCGGCTCCCGCTGTGCGCCGACGCGCGGGTCGGTCCCGTGGCCGGGGTCGAGGCAGATCAGCGCCGCCGCCGCGAACGCCTCGGCGATCACGCCCGGCCCGCCTCGCGCGCCGCGACCCGGAGCCGCGTCGCGAGCTCGTCGGTGAGCTGCCCGCGCTCGAGGCGCCAGCGCCAGTTGCCGGACTCGGTCCCCGGCAGGTTCATGCGCGCTTCGCTGCCCAGGCCGAGCACGTCCTGCGCTGGGACGATCGCGAGCGCCGCACGAGAGGAGTACGCGCGCTCGAGCAGCGACCACGCCGGGTCGGCCGCGTCGAGCCCCGTTTCCCGTCGCTCGCGCTCACCGAGCGACGCCCACCAGCCGGCGGCTGTGTCGTTGTCGTGCGTCCCCGTGTAGACGACGCCGTTCTCGCGATGGTTCTCGAGCCGGTGCGGGCTGTCCTCGAGCGCGTGGAACGCCCACTGCATCACGTGCATGCCGGGCAGCCCGAGCTCGTCGCGAAGCCGTTCGACCGCGGGCGTGATCACGCCGAGATCCTCCGCGATCACAGGCAGGTCGCCGAGCTCGTCGCGCACGCGCTCGAAGAGCTCGCGGCCGGGGCCGCGCCGCCACTCGCCTTCCTTCGCGCTCGTCGCGCCGACGGCGACGGCCCAGTACGCGACGAAGCCGCGAAAGTGGTCGACGCGGGTCAGGTCGACGAGCTCGAAGGTGCGGCGGAAGCGCTCGACCCACCAGCGGTAATCCTGCGCGCGCAAGGCGTCCCAGTCGTAGAGCGGGTTCCCCCACAGCTGGCCTTCGTCGGTGAACTCGTCGGGTGGGACGCCGGCCACGTGCTCGTCGCTGGAACAGCTCCGGATGAGAGAGGTGGTCGGCGCTCCCGGGCGCGACGTAGATCGGGAGGTCGCCGATCAGACCGACGTCGCGCCGCGCGGCGTGCTCGCGGAGCGCGCGCCACTCGCGCTCGAACCGGACCTGGTCGTCGAGCGCGTCGCCGCCCGCGAACGCGGCCCAGTCGTCGATCCAGTACGTCTCGCGCGCCGCGAAGTCCTCGCGCTCCTCGGCCGAGACGGGCGCATCGGGCTCGGCGAGGAGCCCCGGCCAGCCCGCGAACGCCGACGGGGACTTGTACGGCGAGCCGACCTCGTCCGGCGGGCCGAGCGGGAGCAGCTGCCACCACGACTGGCCGGCCGCGGCGAGCCAGTCGACGAACGCGAAGGCCTCTTCGCCCAACCGCCCGCCGGGAAGCGACGTTGGGTGGAGCAGGATTCCGCACGAGCGGGAAAGCTTCACGGCTGTGCCGCTACCGAAGTCTGCCGAGCCACCACCGCGAATCCTGATCCACGACGTGCGTCCGCAGGTGGACTGCGGTCGCTACCCGGCCAAGGCGGTGGTCGGCGACGCCGTGCCGGTCTCGGCCACGATTGCGCGGGACGGGCACGAGGTGCTCGGCGCGGGCGTGCGGGTCAAGCGGCCCGGCGCCGCTCGCTGGCTGGAGACGCCGCTCGAGCGGGTCGGGAACGACCGCTTCGAGGGCTCCTTCGAGGTCGACGCGCCCGGGCGCTGGTCGTACCGGCTCGAGGCGTGGGTCGACCGCGTCGCGTCCTATCAATGGGAGGTGCGCCGGAAGCGCGAGGCGGGGGAGGACGACCTGAGCTCTGAGCTCGCCGAGGGCGCCGCGCTGCTCGGCCGTGAGTCGCTCACCGTCGAGGACGCGCTGGCCGCGCCCGCCGGCGACCGGAGCGAGAAGACCGCGTCGCCGACCTTCGCCGTCGACGTCGACCGCGAGCGCGCGGCGTTCGGCTCCTGGTACGAGCTCTTCCCGCGCTCGTGGGGCGGCTTCCGCGGCGTCGAGCGGGTGCTGCCGCAGCTCGCGGAGCTCGGGTTCGACGTCGTCTACCTGCCGCCGATCCACCCGATCGGTGTCACGAACCGCAAGGGCCGCAACAACGCGCTGACCTCCGCGCGAGGCGACGTCGGCAGTCCCTGGGCGATCGGAGGCCCGGAGGGCGGGCACGACGCCGTCCATCCCGACCTCGGCACGGTCGACGACTTCGAGGCGATGGTCGCGCGCGGCCGCGAAGTCGGGTGCGAGATCTGCATCGACCTCGCGATCCAGACTTCGCCCGACCACCCGTGGCTGCGCGAGCATCCGGAATGGTTCTACCGTCGCCCCGACGGCACGTTGAAGTACGCGGAGAACCCACCGAAGAAGTACCAGGACATCTACAACGTCAACTTCGGCTCGGATGACTGGCGCGGCCTCTGGCAGGCGCTGCTCGACGTCGTGCTCGTCTGGGTGCAGCGCGGTGTTCGCATCTTCCGGGTCGACAACCCGCACACGAAGCCGATCCCCTTCTGGGATTGGCTGATCGACGAGGTGCGGCGCGAGGAGCCGGACGTCGTCTTCCTGTCCGAGGCGTTCACCGCGCCGACGATGATGACCACGCTCGCGAAGGTCGGCTTCGCCCAGTCGTACACGTACTTCACCTGGAAGAACACGCGCTGGGAGCTGACCGAGTTCGTGCAACAGCTCCTCTCGTGGAGCGCCTTCTACCGGCCGAACCTGTTCGCGAACACGCAGGACATCCTCCACGCCTATCTGCAGGAGGGCGGCCGGCCGGCGTTCCGAGGCGCGGCTCGTTCTGGCAGCGACGCTGAGCCCCACCTACGGGATCTACTCGGGCTTCGAGAGCTGCGAGAACGTGCCTCTGCGCGCCGGCAGCGAGGAGTACCTCGACTCGGAGAAGTACGAGGTCAAGCAGCGCAAGCTCGACGGGGAGCTCCTGCCGCTCGTCGCGCAGCTGAACGAGATCCGCCGCGCGAACTCGGCGTTCCAACGCTTCGACAACGTCGTCCTGCTCGAGACGGAGAGCGACGAGCTGTTCGCGTTCGCGAAGCGGCGCGGCTCGAACGCGGTCGTCGTCGTCGTCAACCTCGACCCGCACGAGGAGCGCGAGGGGCTCGCGATCGTGCCGGCTGCGCTCGGCTTCCCGCCGGCCTTCAAAGCGGACGAGCTGCTCTCGGGCGCGGCGTTCACCTGGCACACCGGCCGCAACTACGTGAAGCTCGGCCCTGGCAAGTCGCACATCGTCCGTGTAAGCCCATGAGCCACACCGTCTTGCGCCCGATCGGTTTCGCCGCCGATGCCGGCTTTGCCGGCGTCGGCCAACTGCGCGTCTTGGGCGACCCGACGACGAAGAAGCGGAGCTTCTGAGTCGTGTCAGAGCCCGGGCACTGGTTCGAGTCGCGACCCGCTCTGGTTCAAGCACGCCGTCTTCTACGAGATCCACACGCGCGCGTTCTTCGACGGCAACGACGACGGCTCCGGCGACCTGCGCGGGGTCGCCGAGAAGCTCGATTACCTCCAGTGGCTCGGGATCGACTGCATCTGGCTGCTCCCGCTCTACCCGAGCCCGCTCCGCGACGGGGGCTACGACATCGCCGACTTCAACAACGTGCACCCGGACTACGGCACGGTCGAGGACTTCCGCCAACTCGTCGAGGGCGCGCACCAGCGCGGGATCCGCGTGATCGCCGACCTCGTCGTGAACCACACCTCGGCGGACCACCCGTGGTTCCAGGCGTCACGCAGCGACCGCGACGGGCCGTACGGCGACTGGTACGTCTGGTCGGACAGCGACGAGCCCTGGCAGGAGGCGCGCATCATCTTCCTCGACACGGAGCCGTCGAACTGGACGTTCGATCCAGTGCGCGGCCAGTACTTCTGGCACCGCTTCTTCTCGCACCAGCCCGACCTCAACTTCGACAACCCGGAGGTGCAGCGCGCGATGCTCGACGTGTTGCGCTTCTGGCTCGACCTCGGGATCGACGGGTTCCGCATGGACGCGATCCCGTACCTGTACGAGCGCGACGGGACGAACGGGGAGAACCTGCCCGAGACGCACGACTACCTGAAGCGGGTGCGCGCCGAGATCGACGCGGGCTACCCGGACAAGGTGCTGCTCGCCGAGGCGAACCAGTGGCCGGCGGACGTCGTCGAGTATTTCGGCGACGGCGACGAGTGCCACATGTGCTTCCACTTCCCCGTCATGCCGCGCATGTTCATGTCGCTCCGGCGCGAGGACGCGACGCCCATCTACGAGATCCTCGAGCGCACGCCGCCGATCCCGGAGAACTGCCAGTGGGGTCTCTTCCTGCGCAACCACGACGAGCTGACGCTCGAGATGGTCACCGACGACGAGCGCGACTACATGTACAACGAGTACGCGAAGGACCCGCGGATGAAGCTCAATCTGGGCATTCGCAGACGCTTGGCGCCGTTGCTGGACAACGGCCGGGACGAGATCCAGCTCCTCCACGCGATCATGTTCTCGCTCCCGGGTTCACCCGTCCTCTACTACGGGGACGAGATCGGGATGGGGGACAACATCTTCCTCGGCGACCGCGACGGCGTGCGCACGCCGATGCAGTGGACCGGCGACCGCAACGGCGGTTTCTCGCGCGCCGACTTCGCACAGCTCTACCTACCGCTGCTGATGGACCCGGTGTACGGCTACCAGGCCGTCAACGTCGAGGCGCAGCTGCGCACGCCGACCTCGTTCCTGCGCTGGCTCCGGCGCTTCATCGCGCTGCGCAAGCAACACCCGGTGTTCGGTCTCGGCACGTACGAACCGCTGCAGACGTCGAACCCGCGCATCTTCGCGCACGTGCGGCAGTACGAGGACGACGTCGTGCTGTGCGTGCACAACGTCGCGCGCTCCGCGCAGGCGGTCGAGCTCGACCTGTCGCCCTTCAAGGGCCTCGTGCCGGAGGAGATGTTCGGGCGAACCGCGTTCCCGCCCGTCGGCGAGCTGCCGTACCTGCTGACGATGGCGCCGCGCGGGTTCTTCTGGTTCCAGCTGAGAGAGCCGGAGTGACCGCGCCTCACCACCTCGCGCTCTCGATCCCCGAGGACAAGCTGCGGGACTTCGTCATGGGCGCGCGGTGGTTCGGCGCGAAGTCGCGCGAGCTCGCGCACTTCACCGTCATCGCCGCGCCCGTCGTGCGGCAGGACGAGCCGCTGCTCGTGCTCGCGCTCGTCGAGATCCGCTTCCACGCCGGCACGCACGAGCTCTACCACGTGCCGCTCGGCTTTCGCCGCGAGTGGCACGACGCGATCGCCGAGGTCGAGGGGTGGCAGGTGTACGACGCGCTCGCCGACCCCGAGCTCGCGCGCGAGCTCGTCGTGCGGATGCGCCGCCAGGACGACGTCGCCGGCGGCGAGGCGATGGTCGAGTTTCGCTCCACGACGCAGCAGGAAGGCGGGCTCGAGCGCGTGCGGCCGATGGGCGCGGAGCAGTCGAACTCGTCGCTCGTGTTCGACGACGACCTCGTGCTCAAGGTCTTCCGCCGCGTCGAGGCCGGCGTGAACCCCGAGCTCGAGCTGCTCCGCTTCCTGACCGACCGCGACTTCCCCGCGATCGCCTCGCTCGAAGGCTGGGCCGCGTACCTCGGCACGCCGCTCGAGGCGACGCTCGCAATCGCGCAGGACTACGTCCCGGGCGAGGGCGACGGTTGGGAGCTGGCGCTCGATGCGCTCCGCTCCGGGCGGGGCGACGAGTTCGTCGAGCGCCTGCGGCTGCTCGGCGAGACGACGGGATCGCTGCACACGGTGCTCGGCTCGGAGCCCGCCGACCCGAGCTTCTCGCGGAGACGCCCAGCGCCGAGACGCTCGGCCTCCTGACCGCGAGCGTCGACGAGGAGATCGAGGAGCTCTTCGTCTCGCTGCCCGACCTGCCCGAGCTCGAGCCGATCCTCGGCCGCGGCGAAGAGGTGCGCGAGCAGCTGCGCGGCCTCTCGCGCGCCGGCGACGTCGGCAAGGCGATCCGCACGCACGGCGACTACCACCTAGGCCAGGCGCTCTGGTCGCGGCGACCGCTGGGTGATCCTCGACTTCGAGGGCGAGCCCGCGCGGCCGATCGTCGACCGCAGGCGCAAGCGCTCGCCGCTCCGCGACGTCGCGGGGATGCTGCGCTCGTTCGCGTACGCCGCGTCGGCGGCCGAGATCGAGCACGGGGTGCAGCCTCCCGACGGGTGGGAGTCCCGTGCGCGGGACGCGTTCCTGCTCGGCTACCTCGACCAGGTCGACAGCGCGCTGATCCCGTCGGGCTCGTCGCTCGAGCGGCTGCTCGCGGTCTTCGAGCTGGAGAAGGCCGTCTACGAGCTGCGCTACGAGCTCGACAACCGGCCGACCTGGGTGCCGATCCCGGTCGCGGGGATCGCGCGCATGCTCGAGCGCTCACCGGTGTGAGCGTGTTCGGCGAGATCGACCTGTACCTCGCGGGCGAGGGACGGCACGAGCGGCTCTACGACGTGCTCGGCGCCCACGTGCGCGACGACGGCATCTCTTTCGCGGTCTGGGCGCCGAACGCGCGCGCCGTCGCCGTCGTCGGCGACTTCAACGACTGGGAGCCGACGCCGATGCGCAGCCTCGGCGACTCCGGGATCTGGGAAGTGCTCGTCGACGACGCCGCGCCGGGGCAGCGCTACAAGCTCCAGATCACCGGGGCGGACGGGAGCGTCAAGCTGAGGGCGGACCCGTTCGCGTTCGCGACGGAGGTCCCGCCGCAAACCGCGTCGATCGTCCACGCCTCCGAGCACCGCTGGGGCGACGCCGAGTGGCTCGAGCGGCGGCGGGACACGGAGCCGCACGACGTGCCGGTCTCGATCTACGAGGTGCACCTCGGCTCGTGGCGGCGCAACCCGCTCGAGGACGACCGCTCCCTGACGTACCGCGAGCTCGCGCAGGAGCTGGCGGACTACGCGCTCGACCTCGGCTTCACGCACGTCGAGCTGCTGCCCCTGCTGGAGCATCCGTTCACCGGCTCCTGGGGCTACCAGGTGACCGGCTTCTTCGCGCCGACGTCCCGCTTCGGCTCCCCGGACGACTTCCGCTGGTTCGTCGACCATCTCCATCAGCGCGGGCTCGGCGTGATCCTCGACTGGGTGCCCGCGCACTTCCCGCGCGACGACTGGGCGCTGGCGCGCTTCGACGGGACCGCGCTCTACGAGCACGAGGACCCGCGCCGTGGAGCCCACCCGGACTGGGGCACGCTCGTGTTCAACTTCGGCCGGCACGAGGTGCGCAACTTCCTGCTCGCGTCGGCGCTCTTCTGGCTGCGCGAGTTCCACGTCGACGGCCTCCGCGTCGATGCGGTCGCCTCGATGCTGTACCTCGACTACTCGCGGCGCGAGGGCGAGTGGGTCCCAAACGTCTTCGGCGGGCGCGAGGACCTGGACGCGGTCTCGTTCCTGAAGGAGCTGAACGAGGTCGTGCACGCGCGCGAGCCCGGTGTCGTCTCCGCAGCGGAGGAGTCGACCGCGTGGCCAGGGGTCTCACGGCCCACGTATCTCGGCGGGCTCGGCTTCGGCTTCAAGTGGAACATGGGCTGGATGCACGACACCCTCGACTACTTCCGCCGCGATCCGGTCTACCGGCGTTTCCACCACCACCAGCTGACGTTCTCGCTGATGTACGCGTTCAGCGAGAACTTCGTGCTCCCGCTCTCGCATGACGAGGTCGTGCACGGGAAGGGCTCGCTGCTCGCGAAGATGGCCGGCGACCGCTGGCAGCAGCTCGCGAACCTGCGCTCGCTCTACGCGTACATGTGGGCGCACCCCGGCAAGAAGCTGCTGTTCATGGGCGGAGAGCTCGCGCAGAGCGCCGAGTGGTCGCACGACCGCTCGCTCGACTGGCACCTGCTCGAGCAGCCCGAGCACTCGGGCGTGCAGCAGCTCGTGCGCGAGCTCAACCGCGTCTACCGCGACCAGCCCGCGCTCTGGGAGCTCGACCACGACCCGGACGGCTTCCGCTGGCTCGAGGCGAACGACGCGGCGAGCAACGTGCTCGCGTTCGCGCGCTACGGCCGGGGGAGCGCGCAGCCGGTGGTCTGCGTCTGCAACCTCTCGCCCGAGGTGCGCGAGGGCTACCGCGTCGGCTTTCCGGCCGGCGGCCGCTGGGTCGAAGTGCTCAACACCGACTCGACGTACTACGGCGGCTCGGACGTCGGCAACCTCGGCGGTGTCGTCGCCGAGGCGGGAGGCTGGCACGACCAGCCCTTCTCGGCCGAGGCGACATTGCCGCCGCTCGCCGTCTGCTGGTTCGTGCCTGAGAGCTAGTCGGGAGGCGCCGGTGCGGCGCCTCCCGACCGTGCGGTGCTACGTCCGGTCCTTGACCTCGTCCGCGACGTCGCTCGCCTTGTCCTTGGCCTCGCCCCACTTCTCCTGGGCCTGGCCCTGCTTCTCGCGGACCTCGTCGTCGGTCAGCTTGCCTTCGGCTTCCTTGAGGTTGCCCTCGACCTGGTCTTTGTCCACGACCCCTCCTTTGTCGGATCGGTCCATTCCTGCCCGCCCGCAGCCGCGCGAAACAGGAGCAGGCAGCCGCTAACGTCCCCGCGTGCTAGGCGCCGTCCCGCGTGGCGAGGTCGTGGATTTCGAAGTGTGGGCGCCAGCGGTGTCCGAGCTTGCCGTGCGGATCCACGGCGACGACCATCCGCTCGACCGCGACGCCGAAGGCTTCTGGCGCGGGAGCGCGGCTGCCGCAGTCGGCGACTACTACTCGTACGTCGCCGACCGTCGCGAGTGGCCCGACCCGTGCTCGTTCCATCAACCCGAGGAGCGGCCCGAGAAATCGAGCGTCTTCGACTCCCCGCGCATCGAGCAGCTCGGTCTAGAGCTTGCCGAGCTCGTGCTCTACGAGCTGCACATCGGGACGTTCAGCGACGAGGGGACGTTCGACGGCGCGATCCCGCACTTGAAGCCGCTCGTGGAGCTCGGCGTCACCGCGGTCGAGGTGATGCCGATCGCGACGTTTCCCGGCCGCCGCGGCTGGGGGTACGACGGCGTCTACACGTTCGCACCGCACGAGGCCTACGGCGGCCCCGAAGGCTTCGCGCGCTTTGTCCGGGCGGCGCATGACGTCGGCCTCGGCGTCGTGCTCGACGTCGTCTACAACCACGTCGGCCCTGGGAGCGAGGTGTTCCGCGCGTTCGGTCCGTACTTCACCGACCGCTACGAGACGTTCTGGGGCGACGCGCTCGACTACTCGCAGCGCGGCGTGCGCGAGTGGGCGATCCAGAACGCCGAGCTCTGGGTGCGCGACTACGGCGTCGACGGCCTGCGGCTGGACGCGGTGCACGCGGTCTTCGACGACGGACCGCACCACGTCCTGGCCGAGCTCGCCGAGCGCGTGAAGGCGATCGCTCCGCGCACGCTCGTGACAGCCGAGATGGAGACGGGCGACCTGCGGCCGCTCGAGGCGTGGGGCCACGACGCGCAGTGGGCCGACGAGCTCCACCACCATCTGCACGTGCTGCTGACCGGCGAGCGCGAGGGCTACTACGGCGCGTACGGCTCGCTCGAAGGCCTCGCGGCGGAGCTGCGCCGCACACCGGCCGAGCGCCTGATCGTCTGCTCGCAGAACCACGACCAGGTCGGCAACCGTGCGCTCGGCGACCGGCCCGCGCCCGACGAGCTCGAGCTCCGTGCGGCAGTCCTCCTCTTCGCGCCGCAGACGCCGTTGCTCTTCCAGGGCGAGGAGTACGGCGAGCAGCAGCCGTTCCGGTACTTCACCGACCACGTCGACCCCGCGATCGCCGAGGCGACGCGCGACAGGCCGGAAGCGCGAGTTCGCGTTTGCCGGCGAAGTCCCGGACCCGCAGGCCGAGGAGACGTTCGTCGTCTCGAAGCTCGACCGCTCCCGCGCAGACGAGGAGCTGCGGGCGTTCTACCGCGAGCTGCTCGCGCTGCGCCGCGAGCTGCCGAAGCGAGATCGACGTGCGCGTCGATGGCTCACGCCTGCGCGCGCGTCGAGGCTCGGTCGAGCTCGTCGCGGACTTCGAAGCCCGCCGCGTGGAGCTGAGGCGGTGAGGGTCTGGCCGGGCGAGCCGTTCCCCCTCGGCGCGATCTGGGACGGCGAGGGCACGAACTTCTCGCTCTTCTCCGAGCACGCGGAGCGCGTCGAGCTCTGCCTCTTCGACGGCGACGAGGAGACGCGGGTCGAGCTCCACGAGCGAACGGCGTTCACCTGGCACGGCTACCTGCCCGGCGTCGGCCCGGGCACGCGCTACGGCTATCGCGTCCACGGCCCGTACGCCCCCGAGCAGGGCCACCGCTTCAACCCGGCGAAGCTGCTGATCGACCCCTACGCGAAGGCGATCGAAGGCCCGGTCGAGTACGGGCGCGCGAACGTGCTCCCGTACGTCCCGGACGGCGAGGACGCCGACCTGCGCCGCGACGACGCGGACGACGCGGCCGCGATCCCGAAGTCGGTCGTGGTCGACCCGAGCTTCGACTGGGAGGGCGACGTCTGGCCGCGGACGCCGTGGCACGAGACGGTCATCTACGAGACGCACGTGAAGGGGTTCACGAAGCTGCACCCGCACGTCCGCGAGGACTTGCGCGGCACGTATGCCGGCCTCGCGAGCGAGAGCGCGATCGAGTACCTCACCTCGCTCGGCGTGACCGCCGTCGAGCTCCTGCCCACTCATCACATCGCGGACGAGAGCTTCCTCCACGACCGTGGACTGACGAACTACTGGGGCTACAGCTCGATCGGCTACCTCGCGCCGCACGCGCTCTACGCCGCGACCGGCAGGGCAGGCGAGCAGGTGCGCGAGTTCAAGGGGATGATCAAGGCGCTGCACGCTGCCGGGATCGAGGTGATCCTCGACGTCGTCTACAACCACACCGCGGAGGGCAACCACCTCGGGCCGATGCTCTCGTTCAAGGGCGTCGACAACGCGAGCTACTACCGGCTGATGCCCGACGACCCGCGCCACTACATGGACTTCACCGGCACGGGCAACTCGCTCAACCCGATGCATCCCTCGGTCCTGCGGTTGATCATGGACTCGCTGCGCTACTTCGTGATCGACTGCCACGTCGACGGCTTCCGCTTCGACCTCGCGTCTGCGCTCGCGCGCGAGTTCTACGAGGTAGACCGGCTCTCCGCGTTCTTCGACATCATCCACCAGGACCCCGTCGTCAGCCAGGTCAAGCTGATCGCGGAGCCGTGGGACGTCGGCCCCGGCGGCTACCAGGTCGGCAACTTCCCGGTGCTCTGGACCGAGTGGAACGGGCTCTACCGCGACACGATGCGCGACTTCTGGCGCGGCGAGGAGAACGTCGCCGACTTCGTCACGCGTTTCACGGGCTCCGCCGACCTCTACCAGTCCGACGGACGCAGCCCGTCCGCGTCGATCAACTTCGTCACCGCGCACGACGGCTTCACGCTCAACGACCTCGTCTCCTACAACGAGAAGCACAACGAGGCGAACGGCGAGGACAACCGCGACGGGACCGACGACAACCGCTCGTGGAACCACGGCGTCGAGGGCCCGACCGACGACGAGCACGATCGCAGCGCTGCGCCGGCGCCAGCAACGCAACGTCCTCGCGACGCTGCTGCTCTCGCAGGGCGTGCCGATGCTGCTCGGCGGCGACGAGTTCTCGCGCACGCAGCACGGCAACAACAACGCCTGGTGCCAGGACAACGAGCTCTCGTGGTTCGACTGGGACTGGGACGACGACCAGCGCGCGCTCCTCGCGTTCACGCAGCGGCTGATCCGGTTGCGCCGCGAGCACCCCGTCTTCCGGCGGCCGATGTTCCTGGAGGGTCGCGGGTCGTCCGGCAGCGACCTCCCCGACGTCTGGTGGATGCGGCCCGACGGGCGCCGGATGACGCAGCGTGACTGGCGCCGCGGGGACGTGCGGGCGATCGGCGTGTTCCTGAACGGCGAGGACCTCCCGCTTGCGACCCCTCAGGGCGAAGCGATTGCGGACGACAGCTTCCTGCTCCTCTTCAACGGCAACGACGCGCCGATCGAGTTCAAGCTGCCGACGAAGCGCTTCGGCACACGCTGGCAGTTCGAGCTCTCGACGCTCGAGCCCGACGTCGCCTCTGGCTCGCGGTCGTACATCGCGCGCGCGGTCGTCCCGGTCGAGTCGCGGACGGTCGTCGTGCTGCGCCGCGGCTGGTGACGGCGTTCCGCGCCATATACCGGCTGCAGCTGCGCCCGGGCTTCGGCTTCCGCGAGGCGCGCGGCGCTCGTCCCGTACCTGCGCGAGCTCGGCGTCTCGCACCTCTATCTCTCGCCGGTCTTCGAGGCCCGAGAGGGCTCGACGCACGGCTACGACGTCGTCGACCCGACGCGCGTCTCCGAGCAGCTCGGCGGCGAGGGCGCCTTCCGGGAGCTCGCCGGCGCAGGGCTCGGCGTCGTGCTCGACGTCGTTCCGAACCACATGGCCGTCAGCGAGGAGAACCGCTGGTGGGCCGACGAGGCGCTGCGCGTCCGCGTGTTCGACTGGGACCCCGAGAGCGGGTGGTATCGGCGCTTCTTCACGATCGACGAGCTCGCCGGCGTGCGCGTCGATGACCCCGAGGTCTTCCAGCTCACGCAGCACAAGGCGCTCGAGCTCGTCGCGGAGGGCCTCGTGCAAGGGCTGCGCGTCGACCATCCCGACGGGCTCGCCGACCCGCGCGGCTACCTCGAGCGGCTGCGCGCCGAGGGTGTCGAGCACGTGTGGGTCGAGAAGATCCTCGAGTCCGGCGAGCGCCTGCGCGACTGGCCGGTCGAGGGAACGACCGGTTACGAGTTCGCGAACGACGTCACCGCGCTGCTGGTCGACCCGCGCGGCGAGGAGCCGCTGACGCGCTGGTACGAGTCGCTCACCGGCGACGCGCGCACGTTCGCCGACGTCGCGGCCGAGGCGAAGCTCGAGCTCGCGCGCACGGACCTGGCACGTGAGTTCGAGCGGTTGCGTTCGCTGCTGGACCGGCCGGACCTCGAGGAGGCGGCGGCGTCGTTCGAGCGTGTACCGAACATACGTCGAGCCGTGGAGTGGACGCGTCGAGGCCGCAGATCGCCTTGCTGTCGAGTCAGCCCGTCTTGAGAGCTCGCTCGAGCAGGTCCTCCTGCTCGAGCGAACAGGGCACGACGAATTCGTCACCCGCTTCCAGCAGACGACGGGGCCGGTCACGGCGAAAGGCGTCGAGGACACCGCCTTCTACCGCTACGTGCGGCTGACCGCGCTGAACGAGGTCGGCGGCGATCCCGGCCGCTTCTCGCTCGCGGTCGACGACTTCCACCGCGCGAACCTCGAGCGGGTCGAGCGCTTCCCGAACCACCTGCTCGCGACGCAGACGCACGACACGAAGCGCTCCGGCGACGTGCGGGCGCGCATCGTCGTGCTCGCCGCGCTCGCGGACGAGTGGGCCGCCGTGCGCTCGCGTTGGCGCGCGCTCGACGATCCGCACGAGGACGAGCTGCTCTGGCAGACGCTCGTCGGCGCGTGGCCGATCGAGCCGGAGCGGATCGAGGCGTACGTCGAGAAGGCGCTGCGCGAGGCGAAGGTGAACACGAGCTGGGTCGAGCCGAACGAAGAACACGAGCGGCGAGCGAAGGAGGCAGCGCGGCGCGCCGTGCTCGAGCCGCCGGACGGGTTCGAAGACTTCGCCGCCCGCGTCGCGTCGGTCGGACGGACGAACTCGCTCGCGATGACGCTGCTCAAGCTGACCGTGCCGGGCGTGCCCGACCTCTACCAGGGCGACGAGCGCGAGTCGCTCAACCTCGTCGACCCGGACAACCGCCGCCCGGTCGACTGGAGCGCGGCACCCGACGCGAAGACGCGCGTCGTGCGCGAAGCGCTCGCCCTGCGCGCACGGCGCGGGCTCGGCGAGTACCGCCCGCTCGAGCTCGGACCCGACGTGTGCGCGTTCCTGCGCGGCGACGACGTCGCGGTCGTCGTGCCCCTGCGCGGGCAGGACCCGCCTGAGCTGGAGCTGCCCGGTTCGTGGACCGACTTGCTGCCCGACCTACCCGTCCGTCTGCTCGAGCGCCGCTAGCAGCCGCTCGTTCGCCTCGCGCGTGTGCACGGTGATGCGGATCGCGTCGTCGGACGGCCGCACGACGAACCCTCGGCGCAGCAGGCGTTCGTACGTCTCGCGTGCGGCCGGCATCGGCACGTAGAGGAAGTTCGTGTGCGAGGGGAGCGGCTCGAGCCTGATGTCGCGCAGCCGGTCCGCGAGCCACTCGCGCTCCGCGATCGTCGGCGCGACGTCGGGCGGGCCTGCGCGCAGCGCCGCGAGCGCGAGCGCGGCGGACATGGTCGTGATCGGGAGCGGGTCCTGCCGGATGCGCAGCTCCCGCGCAGTCTCGACGTCGGCGACGAGGTAGCCCACGCGAGCCGCGGCGAGCCCGAAGGCCTTGGAGAAGGTCCGGATCACGACCACTCCCTCCAGCCCGACCGCGGTCTCGCCGGCGAACTCACCGTACGCCTCGTCGACTGCGAGCGGGCGCGCGTCGGGGAGCGCACCGAGCGCGCCGGTCGGGTTGTGCGGGCGGCAGCAGAACGTGAGCACAGGGTCGTCGTCCCCGACCTCCGCGCCCGCGAGCAGCGCGGCCGTGCGCAGCAGCGGGTACGTCGGCTCGTCGACGACGTGCACGACGTCGCCCGGCCCTGCGAAGGCGCGCGCGGTCAACAGGATCAGGTCGTCGGCGCCCGCACCGAGGACGACCTGCTCGGCTCCGACGCCGGCGTAGTCCGCGATCGCGTCGAGGAGCGCGGGGAAGCCGCCGTGCGGGTAGCGCTGAATCTCGGCCAGCGCGGGCGCGAGCATCTCGGCGCGCGCGTAGTCGGGAGGAACCGGCGGCGTGTTCCCGTCGAACCGAAGCACCTCGTGCGGCTCGATGTTGGCGATGCGCGCGGCCTCTGCCGTCGACATCGCCCAGGGGAAGGGCGTGAAGCTCGCGGGAAGCGGCCGCACGACGAGACCCTACGCCGAGCCGGAGCGCGGGTCGCCGCCGGCGTGGGATGGTCTCGCGCGACGTGGGAGGAGACCGATGAGCACGGCCGTCGAGGTGCTTGCGGACGTCGATCGAATGGACGCGAAGGCTTTTGCATCGCATCTGGCCGAGGACGGCCTGCTTCGCTACGCCAACAACGACGAGGTCGTGGGCCGCGAAGCCATCGAAGCGGCGATCGCCGGCTTCTTCGACACGATCAAAGGGATCAGCCATCACATCGTCGGGCAGTGGGACGTCGGCGACACGACCATCGTTCAGCTCGAGGCCACCTACACGCGGATGGACGATGGCACGGTCACGCTTCCGGCCGTCACGATCTATCGCCGAGGCGACGAGCTGATCGACGACTACCGCGTCTTCGTCGATCTCGCACCGGTCTACGCAGCTCGCGACGACGAGGACTAGCGCAACAGCCTTGCCTTAGCCATGGCGTGGCGCCATGGTTACGAGACATGCCGACCGAGGTCATCGGCCGTGACGACGAGGTCGAGCGCCTTGGCGCATTCCTCGACCCGAGCCTCAGTGATGAGCCGCGGGCGCTCGTTCTCGAAGGCGAGCCCGGAATCGGAAAATCGACGCTCTGGCTCAGAGGCGTAGACCTCGCCCTCGAGCGAGGTTTTCGTGTCCTGTCCAGTCGGCCGGCGGAGCAAGAGCAGGACCTCGCCTTCGCCGGCCTCGGCGATCTCATCGAGGCCGTCGTGGACGACGTCCTACCCGCGCTGCCACTCCCCCGACGGCATGCGCTCGAGGGTGCACTCCTCATGGCAGAGGCGAAGGAGCCCATAGATCCTCGCGCCCTGGGCGTTGCCGTGCGAACCGCGCTCGAGCTGCTTGCCGCGGAGCAGCCGCTCCTCCTGGCCGTGGACGACGTGCAGTGGCTCGACGGCTCCTCTGCGAACGCGCTCGCCTTTGCCTTGCGGAGAGTGACCTTGCCGCTGCACGTCTTGCTCGCCCGCCGACAGGGCGACCGCCAGAGCCGTTCGGAACTCGAGCTCACGCTTCCCGCCCAGTGCATCGCACACCTCGCCGTCGGCCCACTGAGCGTCGGCGCCATCCAGACGCTGCTCCGGGAGCGGCTCGAACGCATCATGCCGCGACCGACGCTGCTTCGGATCCACGAGACCTCGGGCGGCAATCCCTTCTACGCACTCGAGCTCGCACGGGCCAGCATGGCCGAAAGTGCGAGCCGCGACCTCACACAGCCTCTTTCAGTTCCCGAGACGCTGGAGCTGGCCGTGGGCGGCCGGGTCGATGATCTTCCCCCGGCCACGCTCGAAGCACTATCGCTCGTGTCCGCGCTCGGGCGCGCGTCACCGGCGCTCCTGGGCGCGGCTGGTGTCTCGGAGGACACACTCGAGCCGGCGCTCGCCGCACGCGTCATCGAGCTCGCGGACGGGAGTATCCGCTTCACTCACCCGCTGCTCGCCTCGGTCCTGGAAAAAAAGCAGTCCGCAAAGCAGGCGCGGCGTGTGCACAAGCTGCTCGCCGGAGTTCTCGACGATCCGGTCGCCCGCGCCCGCCATCTTGCGCTCGCGACGGATGGACCGGCTGCCGGCATCGCCGCCGTCCTTGATCAGGCCGTGGCAACGGCGACGAGGCGGGGCGCGATCGCTGCCGCGGCCGAGCTCGCCGAGCACGCTGTGCGCCTGACGCCGGCAGCCGACCGTGAAGACGTCCACCGCCGCGTGCTTGCAGCCGCGCGGGCGCACTTCACCTCGGGCGAGGCCGACCGTGCGCGTTCGCTCGCGCACGATCTCGTCGCCCGTGCACCAGCCGGGCCGATGCGGGCGGATGCTCTCGTCCTCCTTGCTGAGCTCGAGTCGGAGCAGGATTTGCCCGCGATCTCGGCGCTGCGTGAGGCGCTGCGTGAAGCGGCAACGCCTCCCGAGCTTCAGGCGTTGATCCACTACCGGCTAAGCCTGAACGTTCGAGCCGTAGAAGGCCTAGCGGCAGCGGAAGATCATGCGCGCGCATCGGTCGAGCTGGCTGAGCGAACCGGCGATCTGGCTCTGACTGCGGCCGCGACTGCGGCGCTCGCGACGATCCGGTTCAGCGCTGGACACGCGGACGCCCCCGACATTGCCGAGCGCGCGTACGAGCTCGCCGCAAACGACGATCGACAGCGGATCGAAGTCGGCATGGCACTTGCGCACGTTCTCGTCTGGTCCGCGCAGCTCGGCCGCGCGCGCTCTCTGCTCGAGGTTCTCCACCACGACTCCCGCGACCGTGACGAGCGGATGAGCGCGAGGTGCCTCTGGTACCTCGCTTTCGTGGAGCGCTACGCCGGCCGGCTCGCGTTGGCGGCCGAATACGCCGAGCAGGCACGGGAGCTGAGCCTTCAGTACGGACACGGAGAGACGGAGGCGGCGCGAAGTCTCTTTCCCGTCGCACTTATTGCGGCCCTCCGTGGGGAGCTGGACCGTGCCCGCGAGCTCACCGAGCGGGCAGCCCGGCTCTCTGATGGCCAACAGTTGCTCTTCCCAGGGCTCGCGGGGCTGGCGGGGATGATCGAGTCGCAGTCCGGGTCGGCGACCGCCGCAGTCGCGCGCTACGCAGCTGCCGAGCGGGTGGCAAAGAAGCAAGGAGTCGGTGAGCCGAACATGTACGGCTGGCGCGCCGACTACGCCGAGGCGCTGCTCGAACTGGGCCGCGTGGACCATGCCGTCGAAGTGCTTGACGACTGGGAGACCGACGCGAGGAGGGTCGGCCGCGACTGGGTGCTGGCGCAGGTGACCCGATGCCGAGGCCTCGTCGCCGCCGCCCGCGGCGAGATCGAGCAGGCGCTGGCTTTGCTTGAGCAGGCCGTTGCCCGGCACGAGGCGCTGGGCGATCCGTACGGCCGCGCACGCGCGCTCCTCGCGCTCGGTGTCGTGCAGACGGCGTGCACGCCAACGCGGCGACGCGCGCAAGGCGATCGAGGAGGCTGTCGCAGCCTTTGACGAGTGCGGGGCACGTGGCTGGGCGCAACGCGCGCGAGGTGAGCTGGGGCGAATCAGTGGGCGAACACGCGAGAAGGGTCTTACAGCCGCCGAGCAACGCGTCGCGGCACTCGTCGCGGAGGGGCGCACGAACCGGGAGGTCGCCGGTGCGTTGTTCCTGGGCGAGCGAACGGTCGAGACGCACCTCACGCGCATCTATGCGAAGCTCGGCGTCCGTTCACGTGTCGAGCTCGCACGCGTGTACGAGCCTGCCTCCTGAGCGGCCAAAGTTACGGGGTTCTCACGATTTCAACGCTCTGAGGGCGGCGTAACGTCGGCTGCGTGCCGAGCTTCCTCGTCGAGACATACCTCGCTCGCGGCAGCGCAGGCGAGAGGGCCGCACGCGAGCGGCGGGCGCGCTCGAGCGCAGAGGAGCTGACGCGAGACGGGATGCGCGTTCGCTTCGAGGGTTCCACGCACATCCCTGAGGACGAGCTCTGCTTCTTCACCTTCGAGGCTCCATCGAGCCGGGCCGCCGCGCTGGTCGCGCAGCGTGCGGGCCTCGAGCCTCTGCGTGTTGTCGAGGCTGTCTCGTCCAGAGAGGAGTAATCGATGATCACTTGGAGGCAACGATGAAGAGTTCGATCGAACGAACGGCGTCAGGAGGTCGCCGGCGGCGCCTTGCAGTCCTCGCAGTGCTCGTCGGTGCCGTGGCTACCGCGGCGGTCGCGTTCGGCGTGGTGCAGGCGTCGGCCACGCCGGGTGCAGGGATCGTCGGCGGCCCGATCGTCGCTCGCGGACCGCTTGCGCAGGATCTCGTCGTCGGCGTTCCACAGACGACGAAGGTCACCAGGATCGTTCAGGTTCGCGTCGGCAAGAAGGTCGTGCGGAAGCGCGTGACCTTCGACGTGCAAAGCGTCCAGCGCCTGATGTCGTGCGGCGCCGCATCCCCCTGCGACGTCGCCTTCCAGCAGCTCACGATCGCGCCCGGTGGGCACACGGGCTGGCACAACCACCCCGGCCCGACGGTGGTGTCGGTCGCTCAAGGCGAGGGAACGCTCTACCACGGCATGTCCGGCTGTCCGTCGCACAAGCACGGCACCGGTGCCAGTTTCTACCAGCCGTCAACCGAGATCCACAACTTCAGGAACGAGGGCACGACGAACCTCGTCGTGTACGCCGTCTACTACCTTCCGGCCGGGACTCCCAATACGGCCATTCGGACGGATCAGCCCCAGCCGACGAGCTGCCCGAACATTCCGTAGCGGGGACGAGCCGGCTTCACTCAGGCCGCGCGGCGTGTGCCGCGCGGCCTCCTGTCGCAAAGACTCAGCACCGTCGGAAACGGAGCGGCGCCGGAGTCGAACCGACCGAGCCGTGGGCTGCACGACCGCAGCGGTTTTGAAGACCGCCTGGGCCACCGGGCCCATGCCGCTCCGCGAACCAGGTTAGTCCGAGACCCAGTCCCTCGTCAGGTAGAGCCAGAAGGCGAGGCCTGCGTACTCGCGGTAGCGCCGGAAGCGCCGCTCGATCGTCGCGTCCGACGCCTTCCGCCCGTTCAGTCGCGCGTAGGTCGGCCGCGTCCACGAGTCGAGCACCAGCCGCGAGTAGCGCCCGATCAGCATCATCACGTGCGCCGCGGCGTACGGCCCCACGCCCGGCAGCTCGAGCAGGCGCGCCGCCACCTCGTCGTCCGAGAGCTCCTGGTCCGTGGCGAGAGACTCGAGGTCGACCTGCCCCGACGCGACCGACTTCGCGAGCGTGCGCAGGTACGCGCTGCGGTAGCCGGCGCGCGCGACGTCGCGGTAGAAGCGCTCCGGCGTCTTCGCCATCTTCTCGGGCGTCGGGAACGCTCGGCGTCCGCGATCGGACTCCTCGCCGAGCCGGTCGACGAGCGCGGTCACCATGCGCACGGTCCCCGACCAGGCGCAGTTGGTCGTGCAGATCGTCTTGACGACGTCCTCGAACACGGTCTGGCTGCGCATCCAACGGCCGGCGCCGTTGGCCGCCCAATCGAGTGCCGGATCCTCGGCGAGTCGCCCGTAGAGCGCGGAGAGGTCTTCGTCGAGCCGGAGCACGTGACGGACCGCGTCGGCGACCTGTCGTGGCGCGCGCCCCTGGATCTCGGCCACGCCCGGTCGCACCGAGCGGACGAGCACGGTCTGGGGTCCGGGCCTGAGCGTCAGCTCGAGTGTCCGCTCGACCGAGTCGATCCGGTTCGGGGGCAGGTCGTTGAGCCCGTGGGAGTTGACCGTTCGCCAGAAGTCGACCGGCTCGCCGCCGGCACCGACCAACTCGAGCTCGACTCTCGCCATCGCCGGTTAGCGTAGGCGCCGATGGAGCTCTCGCGCCGCCAGCGCGCCGCGCTCGACGCGATCTGCGACACGTTCGCGCCGGGGCTCGACGGTCTGCCGCCCGCGACCGCGCTGGGCGTGCCCGAGGCGTTCGTCGAGGTGCTCGCACGCCACCCGCGCCCGGCCGAGCGCGCGCGGATCCTGCGGCTCCTCTCTGCGTGGGAGCTCGTCGCGCGGCCGCCTCGGCGCTTCTCGCGCCTGCCGCTCGCTGAGCGCGAACGCGCCCTGCGCGCGTGGCGCGACAGCTCGTCGGAGCAGAAGCGCTCGGCCTTCAAGGTGCTGCGCAAGGGCATCCTCCACCACTACTTCGGACTGCCCGGAGCGCCGCGGGACGCGCTCGGGTACCCGGGTCGCCTCGCGCGCGACGCCGCGCCTGCGCCGTTCGCTCCGCTCAGTCCGACCGGTGCGGAGACGCTCGAGTGCGACGTCTGCGTCGTCGGCTCCGGCGCGGGCGGCGGAACCGCGGCCGGCGTGCTCGCCGCGGCCGGGCTCGACGTCGTCGTGCTCGAGGCCGGCGACGCGCCCGAGTTCAGCGGCGAAGAGATCGAGTCTCTGCGCGCGCTCTACCTCGAGGGCGCCGCCGCTGCGACGGAGGATCAAGGCGTCGACGTCCTCGCCGGCTGGTGCCTCGGCGGCGGCACGACCGTGAACTGGACGACGTCCTTCCGACTGCCCGACGACGTGCGCGAGGAGTGGGCCGGACACGGCGTTCCCGCGTTCGCGGCGGACGAGTTCGAGCGCAGCCTCGACGCGGTCGAAGCGCGCATGGACGTCAACGGCGAGCACGGCGAGGCGTCGGGGCGCGACCGCGTGCTCGAGCGGGGCGCGCAGGCGCTCGGCTGGCACGTCGGCGCGCAGCCGCGCAACGTCCGCGGCTGCGACCAGGGCGAGGTCTGCGGCTACTGCGGCTTCGGCTGCCCGCTCGGGGCCAAGCGCGGCACCGTCGAGACGTGGCTCGCCGATGCGGTCTCCGCGGGCGCGCGCGTGCTCGTCGGGGTGAGCGCCCGCCGCGTGCTCGTCGAGCGGGGGAGTGCGACGGGCGTCGACGCCGGGCCGGTGCAGGTGCATGCGCGTGCGGTCGTCGTCGCGTGCGGTGCCTTCCACACGCCGGCGCTCCTGCGGCGTTCGGGCCTGGCCAACGCGAGCATCGGGCGGAACCTTCGCCTTCACCCGGTCACACTGCTCGCGGGTGAGCTCGACGAGGACGTGCGGCCCTGGACGGGGACGCTCCAGGCGCGCTACTGCGAGGAGCACGCCAGGCTCGACGGGAGCTACGGCGTCCGCTACGAGACCGCGCCGATCCATCCGGGCTTCCTCGGCGCCGGGCTCCAGTGGAACGGCGCGCGCGAGAGCCTCGACCTCGCGCGAAGGTACCCGCGCCTCGCACCGATCTTCCCGCTCGTGCGAGACCGTGACGGCGGCGAGGTTCGCGTCGACCGCGACGGCGAGCCGTCGTTCCACTACCGAATCTCGAGCCACGACCTTCGGCACCTTCGCGCCGGCTTCGTCGGCGCTGCGCGAATCCTCGAAGCGGCGGGCGCAGAGCGGATCGTCTCGACGCACTCGAACCCGGTCGTCTGGGAGCCGCGCCGCGACGGCCTCGGCCGCTTCCTCGCCGAAGCCGACGCACGCGGCTGGGGGCCGAACCGCGTCCTCTGCGCCTCGGCGCACATCATGGGCACCGCGCGCATGGGCGGCTCGCCGTCGAGCTCGGCGTGCGACCCGAACGGCGAGACCTGGGAGGTCGCGAACCTCGTCGTCTGCGACGGCTCGACGTTCCCGACCGCGTCGGGCGTCAACCCGATGATCACGATCGCAGCCGTCGCGCACATGAACGCCTCCGCGCTCGCGGGCCGACTGGCGTAGTGCGCGTCCTCGGCGTCGACGTCGGCGGAACCTTCACGGACGCCGTGCTCCTAGCGGACGGCGACGTGCGTACGGCGAAGGTGCCGACCGCGCGGCGGCAGGAGGAGTCGGTGCTCGCGGCTGCGCGCGCGGTCGGCGCCGACACGGTCGACCGGTTCACGCACGGCACGACGGTCGCGACGAACGCGCTGCTCGAACGCAAGGGCGCGCGGACCGCGTTCGTCGCAACCGCCGGGTTCGAGCACCTTCTGCACCTGCGCCGGCAGACGCGCGCGCACCTCTACCGGCTCTGCGCGGCGCACCCCGAGCCGCTCGTCCCGCTCGAGCGCTGCGTCGGCGTCCGCGAGCGCACCGGTCCGGACGGCGTGCTCGTCCCGCTCGAGCTCGACTCGCTGCCCGAGCTCGACGCAGAGGCCGTCGCCGTCTGCCTGCTGCACTCGTACCGTCACCCCGACCACGAGCGCGCCGTCGCCGACGAGCTGCGACGGCGGTTGCCGGACACTCACGTCGTCGCTTCGCACGAGGTCGCTCCGGAGTTCCGCGAGTACGAGCGCGCGTCGACGACCGCGGCCGACGCGTACCTCGGTCCCGTCACCTCGCGCTACCTGCGCGCGCTCGCAGCCGCCGCGGTCGGCGCCGGGCTGCCCGAGCCGCTCGTGATGCGCTCCTCGGGAGGTGTCGCCTCGGTCGACGAGGCCGCAGCGCATCCCGCGCTCGTGCTCGTCTCCGGTCCGGCGGGCGGAGCGGTCGGCGCAGCGCGGATCGCGGCTGCCGCAGGGTTCCCCGATGCGATCGCCTTCGACATGGGCGGGACTTCGACCGACGTCTGCCTGATCACGGACGGACGAGCGGAGCGCACGAACGAGCGCGTCGTCGCCGGGCTGCCGATCCGGCTCCCGACCGTCGACCTGCACACCGTCGGCGCCGGCGGCGGCTCGATCGCCCGCGTGGACGCAGGCGGCGCGCTGCGCGTCGGTCCCGAGAGCGCCGGCGCCGAGCCGGGCCCGGCGTGCTACGGGCGGGGGGGAACGCAGCCGACGGTCACCGACGCCAACCTCGTGCTCGGGCGCGTGCCGGAGCGGCTGGCCGGCGGCGTCGAGCTCGACCGCGCCGCCGCCGAGCGCGCGCTCGGCTCGATCGACCCGAGCGCGGTCGTCGCGGTCGTGAACGCGGAGATGCTGCGGGCGCTGCGCGTCGTCTCGGTCGAGCGCGGGCACGACCCGCGCGACTTCGCCCTCGTCGCGTTCGGCGGCGCCGGCCCGCTGCACGCGTGCGCGCTCGCCGAGGAGCTCGGGATCGCGACCGTGCTCGTGCCCGAGACCGCGGGCGTGCTCTCGGCCGTCGGCCTCGTAGCGAGCGACGAGCGCCGCGACCGGGTCGAGAGCCGGCTCGTCCCGCTCGCCCAGGCCGGCGAGCTGCCGCGCGGAGGGCGAGGCCGATCTCCGCTACGCAGGCCAGTCCTTCGAGCTGACGGTGCCGCTCCAGCCCGACCTCGCCGGCGCGTTCCACCGCGCCCACGAGGACCGGTACGGCTATGCCGACCCGGAGCGCGAGCTCGAGCTCGTCGCCGTGCGCACGGCCGACGTCGTGCCCGGCCCGGCGTTCGAGCTGCCGGCCGCGGAGGCGCTGCGCGTGACAGGCCCGGCCGTTCTGGAGCAGTCCGGCTCGACCGTCTGGATTCCCCCCGGGTGGGTGGGGGTTCGGGACGGTTCTAGCACGCTGGTCGTGACGAGAGCGTGACGCGACCGTGAACATTCAGCTCCAAGTTCTCGGCCAGGCCCTTCGCGCCGTGGCCGAGGAGATGGGCGCCGTGCTGATCCGCTCGGCGTTCTCCGCCAACATCAAGGAGCGCCGCGACTGCTCGACCGCGCTCTTCGACGAGCGCGGGCGCATGATCGCGCAGGCCGAGCACATCCCGGTCCACCTGGGCGCGATGCCGGACGCCGTCGCGGCCGTGAAGGCGCACGACCCGGAGCCCGGCGCGGTCTGGATCCTGAACGACCCGTTCGCCGGCGGCACGCATCTCCCCGACGTGACGATGGTCTCGCGCACGCCGCTCGGCTACGCGGTCTCGCGCGCCCATCACGCCGACGTCGGCGCGGTCGAGCCGGGCTCGATGCCCGCCGAGTCGCGCACGCTCGCCGAGGAGGGCGTCGTGATCCCGCCGACGCCGCTCGAGGGCGACGCGCTCGAGGCGCTGATCGCGCGGATGCGGAACCCGGAGGAGCGGCGCGGCGACTTCCGCGCGCAGCTCTCGGCGCACCGCCTGGCCGAGCAGCGGCTGGACGAGCTCTGCACGCGCCGCGCTCGCGCCGAGGTGGCCGCGGCGATGGACGAGCTGTACGCGTACTCCGAGCGCGTGGTGCGGGCGGCGATCGCCGAGCTCCCCGACGGTCGCTACGAGGCGGACGACGTGCTCGAGGCGGTCGACGAGGAGCTGCGCGTGCATGCGGCGGTCACGATCGCCGGCGACACGATCGGGATCGACTTCGCCGGCACGGCACCGCAGCACGACGGCAACCTCAACTGCCCGCTCGCCGTCGCGCGCTCCGCGTCGTACTTCGTCGTGCGCTGCCTCACCGACCCCGACCTGCCCGCATCCGGCGGCGCGTTCGCTCCGGTGACCGTTACCGCGCCGGAGGGCTGCCTCGTCAACGCGCGTCCTCCCGCGGCCGTCGCCGCGGGCAACGTCGAGACCTCGAGCCGGATCGTCGACGTGCTCTTCGCGGCCTTCGACCAGGCGGTGGACGTTCCGGCGCAGGGACAGGGCACGGTGAACAACGTGACGCTCGGGAACGAGCGCTTCACGTACTACGAGACGATCGGCGGCGGCCAGGGCGCGTGCGCGGACGGCGATGGCCCGTCGGGCGTGCACGTCGCCATGTCGAACACGCTCTCGACACCGGTCGAGGCGCTCGAGCTCCAGTACCCGCTCCGAGTCGAGCGCTACGCGCTGCGGCTCGGCTCGGGCGGCGACGGCACGCACCGTGGCGGCGACGGCGTGGTCCGCGAGCTGCGCGCGCTCGAGCCGACACGCCTGTCGCTCCTCACCGAGCGCCGTCGACAACGCCCCGCGGGGAGCGCGCGGCGGCGAGGACGGCTCGCCCGGCCGCAACCTCGTCAACGGCGCGGAGGTACCGGGGAAGGTGACGCTCGACCTCGCAGCCGGCGACGTCGTCACGATCGAGACGCCGGGCGGCGGCGGACACGGTGGTTAGTGTGTGCGCGTGGCAGGTCGCGTCGAGGGAATCTTCATCGGGCCGAAGTACGAGCTGCCCCAGCCCGTCGAACGCGTTCGCGCCTTCGCGGGCCGCGGACTCGAGGGGAACCGGTACTTCTACGACGGCGACGCTCCGCCCGGCCGCGCGCTGACCCTGATCGCCGCGGAGGCTCTCGCGGAAGGCGCGGCCACCTCCGGGATCGAGCTCGACGCCGATGAGAGCCGCCGCAACGTCCTCACGAGCGGGATCGACCTGAACGCGCTCGTCGGCGAGCGCTTTCGCGTCGGCGACGTCGAGTGCCTCGGCGTCGAGCTGTGCCACCCGTGCACGACGCTCGAAGGGCTGACGCGCCCGGGCGTGATCAAGGCGTACGTCAACCGCGCCGGCCTGAACGCCGACATCCTCACCGACGGGGAGATCGCCGTCGGTGACGCCGTCGAGCCGATCTAGGTGCGCGAACCGGTCCGCGTCGCGTGCGTTCAGGCCGAGCCGGTCATCCTCGACCGCGACGCCACGATCGAGAAGGTCGCCGCGCAGACGGCCGAGGCAGCGGCCGCCGGCGCGCAGCTCGTCGTCCTGCCGGAGACGTTCGTGCCCGTGTACCCGTCGTCGCGCTGGGCGAAGGCGCTTGCGGGCTGGGCCGACCCGCGCGCGAAGGAGGCGTTCGCGCGGCTGCGGCGCGAGTCGCTCGAGGTCCCGAGCGACGGTGAGCGCCGGCTCGGCGAGATCGCGAAGGAGCACGGCGTCTGGCTCGTCACCGGCGTGAACGAGGTCGATCCCGAGCGGCCCGGGACGATCTACAACTCACTCCTCTACCACGCGCCGGACGGGTCGCTCGCCGAGCATCACCGCAAGCTCGTGCCGACGAACCACGAGCGCCTCGTCTGGGGCCAGGGCGACGGCCGCGGCCTGCGGGCGTTCGAGACGCCGCTCGGCCGTCTCGGCGGATTGATCTGCTGGGAGAACTACATGCCGCTCGCGCGCTTCTCGCTGTACGAGTCGGGCGTCGAGATCTACATCGCGTCGACCGCCGACGACAGCGAGGGATGGCAGGCGACGCTCGTGCACATCGCCCGCGAGTCGCGCGCGTTCGTCGTCGCGCCGGCGCACTTCCAGCGCGTCGCCTCGTACCCGGACGACTTTCCGCTGCGCGAGCTGCTCGACGGCGTCGAGATCCTCGGCCGCGGCGGCAGCGCGGTCCTCGCGCCCGACGGCTCGTACCTCGCGGGGCCGCTGTACGACGAGGAGGGCATCCTCTACGCCGACCTCGAGCCCGACCGGCTCTTCGAGGAACGCCAGCGCTTCGACCCCGCGGGGCACTACCACCGGCCCGACGTGCTCAGGTTCGAGCTCGGCGTCTGAGCACACGCTCGTCGCCGACGCGGCGCGTGAGCCCGTCCGCGTCGAAGCGCTCGAGCAGCAGCTGCGTCGGTCGGCGCGACGTGCCGAGCAGGTCGCGCAGGCGCGCGAGCGTGATCGACCCCGCTCGGCTGCACTCCTCGACGAGCGCGTCGCGGGCGCGCGCATAGGCGTCGCTGCCGATCGCGTAACCGTCGCCGACGCGGACGAGGCGGCCTTGGCGTTCGAGCAGCTCCGCGAGTCGCGCGTCCGCGACCTTCACGGGGTCGAAGCCGGACGACGCCAGCTCGCAGTTCGAGCTCAGCGGCCTGGTCCTCGTCGACCGCCGGCACCGCACCGGGGACGTAGAGCTTCGCGCCTCGCCGCTCGAGCCCGAGCAGCGGCACGACCGCGTCGGCCCACGGCTCGGAGGGAGGCGACACGCCCGGATCGAGCGGGTCCGCCTCGCGCGCGCGCTGCACCAGCTCCTCGCGGAGGTCGTCGAGCCATTCGCGCGCGAAGAGCCAGCCGTCGGCGCGCTCGAGGCCGTCGGTCTGGAAACCGCGCAACTCGAGCTCGCGAGCGGCGACGGGCTCGTGCACCAGCGAGCGCGCGTCACCGCGCTCGGCCACCTCGAGCCGCCCGGCGTCGACGCGCCGCGGCGGGGCGGGGTCGAGTACGCGGCCGCCGCCGACGGTCGTGTCCGTTCGCAGGACGAAGCGGTCGCCGCGCGCAGCGACGACCGGCGCCGCGAGCCGAAGCTGCGCGTGTCGCTCGTCGGCGCGGACGACGCGCGCGGGGATCTGCGCCGTGCCGTGGTGCACGGTCACCGCGCCGGGGATCGGCGCGACCGGCTCGAGGGCGACGTCGAGCCGGTAGCTGCGCGGGTACGCGCCCGGCGTGACGAGCGCGTCGCCGCGCCGCAGCTCGTCGCGCTCGACGCCCGGGAGGTTCGCGGCGACGCGCTGGCCGGGGTCCGCGCGCTCGACGCTCTCGTCGTGCACCTGCACACTGCGCACGCGGACATCGAGGCCCGCGGGCTCGACACGCAGCCGGTCGCCCGCGCCGAGCGAGCCCGACCAGAGCGTGCCGGTGACGACCGTGCCGACGCCGCGCAGCGTGAACACGCGGTCGACGTGCAGCCGCGTCGGCGCGTCGAGCTTGTGGCTCTGAGCCACGAGCTCGGACACGTCCGCGAGCGCCGCCCGCAGCTCGTCGAGCCCCGCGCCGGTCTTCGCGCTCACCGCGAGCACCGGCGCGCCCGGCACGAGCTCGCGCGCCTCCTCGAGCGCGAGCTCGAGCGTCTCCGCGTCGACCACGTCCGCCTTCGTCACCGCGACGACGCCACGCTCGACCCCGAGCAGCCGCAGGATCGCCAGGTGCTCGTGCGTCTGCGGCCGCGCGCCCTCGGCGGCGTCCACGACGAGCAGGAAGAGGTCGATCCCGGTCGCGCCCGCCACCATCGTCCGCACGAACCGCTCGTGCCCCGGCACGTCGACGAGCGAGAGCCGGCGTCCGTCTGGCAGCTCGAGCGGCGCGTAGCCGAGCTCGATCGAGATCCCGCGGCGCTGCTCCTCGGGCAGACGGTCGGTGTCCTTCCCGGTGAGCGCGCGGACGAGCCACGTCTTGCCGTGGTCGATGTGGCCCGCGGTCCCGACGGTCAGCGGCATCGGGCCTGGATCAAGCCGTCCTCGATCTGAACCGGCTCGAACCCACCGCGGGTGAGCAGGGCGCGCCACTGGTCTTCGTCTCGCTCTCGTCCGTGGAACAGCGCCAGCATGAGCAGGTCGAGCCACTTCGCGCCGTTCGGCTCGTTGCCGGGCTGAACGACCGCGTCGAGCACGATCAGGCGCGCTCCGTCGGGAGAGGCCGCACGGATCGTGTCGAGGATCGCCGTCGCGCGCTCGTCGTCCCAGTCGTGGAGGATCGTCGCGAGGATGTAGGCATCGCCGCGGGGAACGCGCTCGAAGAAGTTGCCCTCGGCGAAGGTCAGGCGTTCGTCGAAGCTCGCCTCGTCGCGGACCGTCTCGGGCAGGTCGAACACGATGCCGCGGAGACGCGGCTGCCGAGCGAGGAGCGCGCTCAGGAGCGAACCGTTGCCGCCGCCGATGTCGACGACCGTCTCGCCGTCGTGCCAGTCGAGGCGTTCGAGCACGGCGACCCTCTCCGTGCGGCCCTGGCTCATCGCGCGGTCGAACGCGGCGCGGTCGTCCGGATGCGCCGCGAGCCACGACCAGAAGTCGGTGCCGAACGTCCGCACGAACGGCGCTTCGTTCGGCGCAGCCTCGAGCTCACCCGCGGCACGGTGCCAGACGCCGCCGAAGAGGTGCGCGAAGTCGCTCCAGCCCTCGCGAAGCAGCTCGGACGACTCCGTGTTCCGAAAGACGCCGTGCTCGGTCTCGGCGAAGACCCCGCTGCTCGAAAGCGCGCGCAGCAGACGGTGAAGCGTGTCCGCGTCCGCACCGACCTCGGCTGCGAGCTCCTGGACCGGCCGCGGCCCCGCCTCGAGTGCGTCCGCGATGCGCAGGTCGGCGACGATCGCGAGCGCCCGCGTCGCCAGCGCCCCGCGCAGCAGGTCCCAGACCACCGTCTCCGGTGGACGCTCGCTCATCCCCGCGCGGCGCTGATCGCGGCGGCGGCCTCGGGCAGCTCGTCGTCGGCGAGCGTGCGGCAGTCGAGCAGGAGCCGGCCGTCGCGGACGATCCCGACGACACTAGGATCGCCTGTCCGCAGCGGAGCGGCGAGCTCCTCCTCGACCGCGCATGCGTAGCTCCTCAGCTCCGCGAGCGGCAGCGCACCGCCGCCGACGCGCGCCACGGTTTCCTCGACGGTCCCGCCGATGAGCTGCGCGAGCCGCTCGGCGCGGGCGCGGACGACCTCGGCCGGCTCCTCGAGCATCCGCAGCACCGGGATCTCGTCGCGAGCGTCGAGATGAAGCTGAAGCGTCCCTTCGAGCGCCGCGAGCGTGAGCTTGTCCGCGCGCAGCGCGCGCTGGAGTGGGTGGCGCCGGAGCCGCTCGACGAGGTCCGCGCGCCCGACGACGATCCCGGCCTGCGGCCCGCCGAGCAGCTTGTCGCCCGAGAAGCAGACGAGGTCCGCGCCGGCTGCGAGGGCGTCGCGCGCCGAGGGTTCGTCGGCAAGTAACACAGTGTTACGTGCCCCAAGCGACCCCGAGCCGAGGTCGTCGACGAGCGGCAGCCCGTGCCGGCGAGCCACCGCCGCGAGCTCGTCGAGCCGCGGTTGCTCGGTGAAGCCGACGATGCGGAAGTTCGACTGGTGGACGCGGAGTAGCACCGCCGTCTCGGGCCGGATCGCGTCCTCGTAGTCGCGGGCGCGCGTGCGGTTCGTCGTCCCGACCTCGACGAGCCGCGCACCCGACCGGACGAGCACGTCGGGGATGCGGAAGCCGTCGCCGATCTCGATCAGCTCGCCGCGCGAGACGACCACCTCGCGCCCTTCCGCGAGCGCCGCGAGCGCGAGGAGCACGGCGCCGGCGTTGTTGTTGACGACCAGCGCGGCCTCCGCGCCCGTCAGCCGGCGCAGGATCGGCGCGACGTGATCCTGCCGCGAGCCGCGCGTGCCGCTGCCGAGCTCGAGCTCGAGGTTCGAGTAGCCGCGGGCGCTCTCGACGACGCGGTCGAGCGCCGCCTCGGCGAGCGGCGCCCGCCCGAGGTTCGTGTGCACGATCACGCCGGTCGCGTTCAGGATCCGGCGCAACCGCGGGTGCCGAAGCTCCTCCAGCTCCGCCCGCAGGCGCTCCCCGAGGTCACCGGGGTCGGCACCGGCCCTGATCTCCTCCCGTGCGCGCTCCAGCACCGCGCGGGCGGCGTCGACGGCGAGGGGATCCTCGACGTCCCGCGCCAGCTCGTCCACCGACGGCAGGTCGCGAAGCCGCACGTCGAGAGTGTAGGCGGCGCTGCTACTTTCGTCGGGTGGCCGAGCTCGCCGCGAGACGAGTGCCCAGGACAAGGCCGCGGCTCTGGATCGTCGCTGTCGCGCTGCTGGCGGTTGTCGCCGCCGCTCCGTACGTTCGCGCGCTCGACTTTCGCGGCGAGGCGCTGCCCGGGACGCGCGTCGCGGGCATCGAGCTGACGGGCCTCGAGCGCGCGCAGGCGATCGCCGCGATCAACGCCGACGCGGCCTCGCAGCTCGGTCGCCCTGTCGTCGTCGGCGCGGGCGAGCGCCGGCTGACGGTCCGTCCGCGTGAGGTCTTCGTGCTGAACGCGGCGGCCACCGCCGATGCCGCCCTCGCGTCGTCGCGCCAGAGCGAGCCCGAGCGGATCGCCGCGCTCGTCGGGCTCCGCGAGGTCGACGTCCAACCCGTGCTCGTCGAGCGCCCCGAGGCGGTACGTGCGCTGATCGCCCGCGTCCGCGCGGCCGGCGGCCTCAAGGCTCGCCCGGCGGGAATCGAGATGGACGGGCTCGCTCCCGTCGTCCACGAGAGTCGCGCCGGGCGCCGGCTCGACATCGAAGCACTGCTCGCCGACCTGCGCCGGGCCGCCTTCGCGGGCGGCCCCGTGACGGCGCGGTTCTCACCCGCCGAGCCGCGCCTGAACACCGCCGACGCCGAGCGTGCCGCGGAGATCGCGCGCGGGCTCGTCGCCGACCCCGTCTACGTGCTCCTCGACCGGCGCCCGCTGCGAACGCTGCAGCCGGCCGAGCTCGCACGCCTGCTCCGCTTCGACGAGCGCGGCACCGTGTTCCTCGTCACCGTTCGACCGAGCCCGGCTCGCACGTGTGCTCGACCCCGCGCTCGGCGGCCACAAGCAGCGCGCGGTCAACGCCCGCTTCGAGTTCGCCGGCGACGTCGTCCGCGTGCTCCCCGACCGCCCGGGTGTCGGCCTCGACGGCGAGGCCGCCGTCGCCGCGGTCACGGCAGCCGCCTACTCGCCGGAACGCCGTGTGGCCGAAGTCCGCGTCGGCAGCGTGCCCGCCGACGTGACGGCGGCGGAGCTGAACGCGCTCGGGATCACGCGCAGGCTCTCGGCCTTCACCACCGACATGGGCGTCTCGTCGACGAACCGGATCTGGAACGTGCAGCTGATGGCCCGCTACATCGACGGCACGATCATCCGGCCGGGCGAGGTCTTCTCCTTCAACCGCGTCGTCGGCGAGCGCACCGTCGAGCGGGGCTTCCGCGAGGGCCAGATGATCGTCGGCTCGCTGCTGCTTCCGTCGATCGGCGGCGGCGTCTGCCAGACCGCGACCACGCTCTTCAACAACGCCTTCGAGCTGGGGCTGCCCGTGCAGCGGCGCTACAACCACAGCTTCTACATCAGCCACTACCCGCTCGGGCGCGACGCGACCGTGTCGTGGGGCGGTCCCGACCTCGTGTTCAGGAACGACCTCGACCGCGCGCTCCTGATCAAGTCGTCGTACACGAGCTCGACGCTGACGTTCACGTTCTACGGCACGCCGCAGGGACGCCGCGTCGTCGCGGAGACCGGCCCACAGACGAACTGGACGCAGCCGAAGACGAGCTACGCGTACGACCCGTACGCGCCGGCCGGCTCGGTGCGCACGTCGACCGGCTCGAACCAGTCGGGCTTCGACGTGACCGTCAAGCGGACCGTCTACGAGCGCGGCAACGTCCTGCGCCGCGACGCCTTCACGAGCCGCTACATCCCGGTCGGGCCGACGCTCGTCTACGGGCCGGGCTCGAACCCGCCGCAGATCGACTTCACGCTGCCGCCGCCCGAGTAGCTACTGCGCGTCGGCTTTGGCCGGCTCGGCGGTGAGGTTGGCGCAGCGGAGGTCGTAGCACTCGAGCACGATCCGGACCGCCTCGGCCGGATCGTCCGTCACGTGCAGGAGCTCGAGGTCCTCGGGCGAGATCATCCCGTCGGCGAGCAGCTCTCCGCGGACGAAGTGCAGGAGCTCGTCCCAGTAGTCGCTGTCGTAGAGCACGACGGGGAAGTCGAGCACCTTGTCGGTCTGGATCAGCGTCAGCGCCTCGAAGAGCTCGTCGAGCGTGCCGAAGCCGCCAGGAAAGATCACGAACCCCTCGGCCGGCTTCACGAAGCAGACCTTGCGCGCGTAGAAGTGGTCGAAGGTGACGTCGACGTCGAGGTACGGGTTCGCGTGCTGTTCGTGCGGGAGCGCGATGTTGAAGCCGACCGAGAAGCCGCCGCCCTCCTTCGCGCCGCGGTTCCCGGCCTCCATTGCGCCCGGTCCGCCGCCGGTGATCACGGACCAGCCCGACTCGGCGAAGAGGCGGCCCGTCGCGCGCGCGGCGGCGTAGACGGGGTGGTCCTCGCCGACGCGCGCGGAGCCGAAGAGCGTGACCGCCGGCTTCGGGATCTGCTCGACCGCCTCGAAGCCGCGCTCGAACTCCCGTGCGATCCGGAGCACGCTCTTGTGCGGGTCGCCTTCGACGTTCTCGAGGATGCGGCGGTCGTCCATGGTCGACTAGAGGTCGCGCTCGATGTGCGTCGCGCCCATGAAGACGACGAGCACCGCGGCGAGCCCGAGGTACGCGACCGCGACGGCCGCTCGCTTGCCCGGCGAGATCGAGTAGTACTCCTTCGCCTCGGTCGACCCCCGGTCGCGCCAGCGGTTCCAGAGCTCGAAGCCGCCGATCACGAGGATCAGGATCAGGATCGGGTTCGGCGCCACGACCATCAGCGCCGCGAGCGCGATCAGCCCCACGAGCCAGAACGCGGGGTGGAGCGCCGCAACCGCGCGACCGCCGTCGAGCGGGACGATCGGCAGCAGGTTGAAGAGGTTGAGGAAGAACCCGACGTACGCCATCGCGGTGAAGAAGTCGCGCTCGGTCGCGACCCCGACGACCCAGAACGCGAGCGCACCGAGCGTGCCGATGTAGCGGGCCGGCGAGCGCGAGGCGCGCCTCGCGCCAGACGTCGTGCGGGACCTGCTTCAGCGTGATCAGGGCGCCGAGGAACGGGATGAACATCGGCGCGCTCGTCTTCAGTCCCTGGCGGCGAGCCTCGAGCACGTGCCCGAGCTCGTGGACGAAGAGGAGCAGGACGAGGCCGACCGCGAACCACCAGCTCCAGAGCAAGGCATAGGCCGCAACTGAGACGAGCCCGGAGAGCGCCGTCCCGACGAACTTGAACTTGAAGACCGCGAGCGCGGCGGCCTTGAACTTCCAGAGCAACGCGCCGAAGAACGCGATCGGCACCCACAGCCGGCGGACGACGAGCTTCCAGGTCGGTTCCGGGTGGATCGGCTTGTAGTCGCGGAGGTAGGCGAGGTCGTGCTCGTCCTGGCTGCGCTCGTCCGCGTCCGCTTCGTCCGCACGAACGGACCAGCTCGAGCCTGTCGGGACGCTCCGGCTGAAACTGGCTCATGCTCTCGTTGTAGCCGAAAAAGTCCTCACGAGCCGCGGCCGATCCACTCCTCGCCGCCCTCGTACACCTCTTTCTTCCAGAGCGGAACCGTCTCCTTGAGCGCGTCGATCGCGTCCTGGCACGCGGCGAGCGCGTCTCGGCGGTGCGACGCGGAGACGGCGATCACGATCGAGGCCTCGCCGATCTCGACCCGGCCGACGCGGTGGTGGATGGCGACACCGTGCAGGTCGTAGCGCTCGCGCAGCACGGCGGCGAGCCCGGCCATCACGTTCTCGGCCATCTCGGTGTACGCCTCGTACTCGAGATGGATCACGCGACGGCCGCGCGACTCGCTCCGCACCGTGCCCGTGAAGGTCGCCACCGCGCCCGCCCGCTCGCTCGAGACCTCCCCGACACACGTCTCCAGCGACAGCGGCTCCTCCGTGATCCGGTAGGCGCCGCCGGACACGGGCGGGATCAACGCGACCTCGTCCCCGTCCTCGAGCGCGGTCTCTGCTTCGGCGTACTCGCGCCGGACGGCGTAGAGAAGGCCCGGTGGCTCGTCGCCGAGGTCGAGCCGGGGCCAGACGTCCGCGACCGTCGCGCCGTCGTCGAGGTCGAGTTCCCGCTCGGCCGTTCCCGCGCGCTCCCGGAGGCCGGCGAACAGCTTCACCACGACCCGCACGGCGCCTAGCGTACTCACGGAAGCTTTACGCGTTTGGACGGGGAAAGCCCGGGTACAGAAACGCGACGAGGAGGCGTCGGCTCTTCGCAGCCGGCCGGATTTCGCCGGCACCAGGGGGTTAGCGAGGAATGGGGTCCCCGGCGCCTCCTCGCAACGAGTCGAGCGTACGATGAGGTCGTGGCCACGACCGAGGATCGGCGTGAGACCGACTCGGGGATCGAGGTCAAGCCGGTCTACAACGCCGACGACGCCGGCCGCGACGCGCTCGAGCCGCCCGGCGAGTTCCCCTTCACGCGTGGCCCGTACCGCGACATGTACCGCGGGAAGCCGTGGACGATCCGCCAGTACGCCGGCTTCGGCTCGGCCGAGGAGACGAACGCTCGCTTCCGCTACCTGCTCGAGCGCGGGCAGACGGGGCTGAGCGTCGCGTTCGACCTGCCGACGCAGCTCGGTCTCGACTCGGACGACCCCCGCGCCGAGGGCGAGGTCGGCCGCACGGGCGTCGCGATCGACTCGATCGCGGACGTGGAGCTGCTGTTCGACGGGATCCCGCTCGACGAGGTCTCGACGTCGATGACGATCAACGCGCCCGCGGCGCTCCTCCTGCTGCTCTACGAGCTCGTCGCGGAGGAGCAGGGGGTGGCGGCCGACCGCCTGCGCGGGACGACGCAGAACGACATCCTCAAGGAGTACATCGCGCGCGGGAACTACATCTTCCCGCCGCGGCCGTCGATGCGGATCACGACCGACCTGTTCGCGTACTGCGCCGAGCGGCTGCCGCGCTGGAACACGATCTCGATCTCCGGATACCACATCCGCGAGGCGGGCTCGACCGCCGCGCAAGAGCTCGCGTTCACGCTCGCCAACGGGATCGCATACTGCTCGGCCGCCGTCGACGCGGGCCTCTCGCCGGACGAGTTCGGCGGGCGCCTCTCCTTCTTCTTCAACGCGCACAACCACTTCTTCCAGGAGGTGGCGAAATTCCGCGCGGCGCGGCGGCTCTGGGCGCGGATCATGCGCGACCGCTTCGGCGTCACGAACGCGAGGGCGCAGGCGCTGCGCTTCCACGCACAGACGGGCGGCTCGACGCTGACCGCCCAGCAGCCCGAGAACAACGTCGTGCGCGTCGCGATCCAGGCGCTCTCGGCGGTCTGCGGCGGCGCGCAGTCGGTGCACACGAACAGCTTCGACGAGGCGTTGGCGCTGCCGAGCGAGCGGGCGGCCAAGATCGCGCTGCGGACGCAGCAGCTCCTCGCTCACGAGGCCGGCACGACCGATACGGCCGACCCGCTCGGCGGCGCGTACTTCATCGAGGCGCTGACCGAGGAGCTCGAGCGGCTCGCGTGGGAGCTGATCGAGCGCGTCGACGAGCTTGGCGGCGCGGTCGCGGCGATCGAGCAGGGCTTCGTCCAGGACGAGATCGAGCAGGCCGCGTTCCGCTACCAGCAGGAGGTCGAGGGCGGCGAGCGGACCCTCGTCGGCGTCAACCGCTACGTCGAGGACGACCTCGAGCCGATCGAGCTGCACCGGCTCGATCCGGCTGCCGAGCGCCGGCAGCTCGAGCGCACGGCGCGGGTGCGGGCCGAACGGAACGGCGACGATGCGGACGCTGCGCTCGACGCCGTTCGCCGCGCCGCCGCGGGCACCGAGAACCTCCTGCCGCCGATGCGGGAGGCCCTGCGCGCGCGCTGCACGGTCGGCGAGATCTGCACGGTCCTGCGCGACGAGTTCGGGACGTACGACGCCCAGCGGGCATAGCGCTAGGCCGACGCGCCCGAGTAGCTCCGCAGCCCGAACCGCCACCACCAGCGGGTGAACGCGAACAGGACGGCACAGAAGCCGAGCGCGAGCCCGACGGTCGTCCACTCCAGCCGCGACGTGACGGCCTCCGCAGGAACCGTGATCGCGAACGCGATCGGGACGATGAAGGTCACGCCGATCCGCAGCCAGCCGGGGTAGATCGAAACGGGGAAACGCCCGGTCTGGTACACGCCGTCGAAGAGCTCGATCACGTTCCAGACGTCCACGACCCAGAACGCGAGCGTCGAGATCACCAGCCAGAAGCAGTAGATCGTCACGGCGCCGACGGCGAGCATCGCGAGGAAGAGCAGCGAGTCGGCCGCGCCCACCTCGCTGTCGAGCCCGCCGATGCCGTAGGCGAGGACGATCGCGCCCGAGAAGACGTCGACGGAGTGCCAGATGCGCACGTCGCGAACGCTCACCAGCACCTGCGAGTCCTCCGGCTTCGTCAGCGCGAAGTCGAGCTTGCCGTCTTTGACCTCCTCCATCAGGCGCGTCATGTTCGGCTGGATCGACGTCCTGATCACGCCGCCGAGCAGGATCTGGATGCCCGTCACGACGAGAAGCTCCGACTCGCTCCAGCCGTTGAGTGCGTCGGTGTGCGAATAGACGAGCTTGAGCACGACGACGGCAGTCACGACGGCGACGGCCGACTGCAGCAGCTGGATGAAGAAGTTCGCGCGGTAGTGGAGCTCGTTCATCGCCCCGACGCGGAAGTACAGCCACGCGAGCCGCAGCGCCCTCAATTTCCCACCGCCGCGTACTGCCGCACGGCGTAGCGCCAGACGACGAGCGTCGCTCCGGTCAGCAGGACGATCCAGAAGAGCTGCGCCGCGAGCCCGCCCAGGAGCTCGGCCGTCGAGAAGTCGCCGACGAGCGCCTGGATCGGGAAGTAGAACGTCCACATGAACGGCAGCAGAGCCGCGAGGCGCTCGGCCCAGTCGGGCATCAGCGGCAGCGGCACGAGGCGGCCCGAGAGCAGCAGCTCGAGCGCGACCACGAGCTCGAAGATCGCGCTCACACGTGTCGTCCAGAACGTGATCATCCCGAGCATGGACATGAACATCGTCCGGATCAGGTATGCGCCCCAGATCGCGACGAAGAAGACACCGACCTCCTCGAGCGTCGGATCGAGCACCGGGTCGAACAGGAGCCAGAGCGCGGCCGCGATCGGCAGCCACAGCAGGATCACGACGAACTTCCATCCCGCGAAGCCGGCGATGTCGTCGTGCAGCGGGTGCAGCGGCCGGAGCAGCATGGCGGAGAACTCGCCTTCGCGGATCCGCCACTCCCAGCCGTACGGCGTGAAGACGATGTTCATGTTCCGGACGAGCGTCCAGACGATGTAGTAGGCGGCGAACTCGCCGGTCGTGATGCCTTGCACCGCGCCGCCCTGCTCCTCCGCGATCGTCGTCCAGACGACGAGGTAGACGATCGGCTCGGCGACCATCCCGATCATGAAGAAGTAGGTCGCGACGCGGTACTGGAAGTTCGTCTGGATCTGCGTGCGGCCGCGCGTGAGGTAGTAGTCGACGAGCGAGCGAACGCGTCCGGCTTCGCGCGTCACACCCGCTCCTGTGCGAACACGATTTCGATCACGTCCTCGATCGGCGGGTCCTCGACCGTGAGGTCGGCGACGTCCTGCTCGGCGAGCAGCCGCGCGGTGACCCGCGCCGTCTCGGCCCTCGGCACGCGCAGGATCACGCGCCCTTCGTCCGCCTCCATCACCTCGCCGTAGCGCGACAGGTCGGCCCCGCCGTCCGAGAGGTCGACCGCGATCGTCTTCCACGCAGCGAAGCGGTCGCCGAGCCGGGCGAGCTCCCCGTCGAAGAGGATCTGCCCGTGGTGGATCACGATCACGCGCTTGCAGAGCGCCTCGACGTCGGCCATGTAGTGGCTCGTCAGCAGCACCGTCGCCTCGTAGCGCCGGTTGTACGCGGCGACGAACTCCCGGATCCGCTTCTGCATCGTCACGTCGAGCCCGATCGTCGGCTCGTCGAGGAAGAGCACGCGCGGCTTGTGGAGGAGCGAGCCGACGACCTCGACCTTCATCCGCTCGCCGAGGGAGAGGTTGCGCACGGGCTTGCGGACGAGGTCGCCCACGTCGAGCAGCTCGATCAGCTCGTCGCGGAGCGGAGTGAAGTCCGGCCGGGGGACGCGATAGATCGCGCGGTTGAGCTCGAACGAGTCGAGCGCGGGGAGGTCCCACTGCAGCTGGTTGCGGTTGCCCATCACGAGCGTGATCTGGCTGAGGAACTCGCGCTCGCGCTTCGACGGAACGTGGCCGAGCACACGTGCCTCGCCGGAGGACGGGAACAGAAGCCCCGAGAGCATCTTCAGCGTCGTCGTCTTGCCCGCGCCGTTCGGTCCGAGGAAGCCGACCACCTCGCCGATGTCGATCCCGAACGAGATCGAGTCGACTGCGCGCACCTCGCGGTGTCGCCGGTGGACGAGCGCACGCATGGACGCGCGCAGCCCTGCCTCGCGCTCGGGCACCTTGAAGGTCTTCGTCAGCGCGTCGACGTGGACGACGGCCACGAGCGGAGACGCTAGCTTCCGCGCCGGTGCGCGTCCTGCTCGTCTCGCAGATGTACCCCGGGCCCGACGATCCCGACCTGGGCGTGTTCGTGGCCCAGCTCGCGTCGGCGCTCGAACGGCGCGGCCACGAGGTCGACCGAGCGGTGATCGACCGCCGCGCGGGCGGCAAGCGCCGCTACCTCGAGCTCGCTCGCGCGGCCCGGCGCGCGGCGCGCCCGGACGTCGTCTACGCGCACTTCCTCGTCCCGGCCGGGCTGATCGCCGCGCTCGCCCAGCGTGCGCCGCTCGTGCTCACGGCGCACGGGCGCGACGTGCGCAACGTCGGCGCGATCCCGGGCGTGCGCGCGGCGACGCGTTTCGCCGTGCGTCGCGCGTCCGCAGTGATCGCCGTCTCGGACTACCTCCGCCGCGAGCTCGAGGCCAAGGTGCCTGAGGCGCGCGGCAAGACCGAGGTCGTGGACTCCGGCGTCGACCTCGAGCGCTTCACGGTGTTCCCGCCACCCGCGCATGCGCCGTCGTTTCTCTGCGTGGGCTCGCTGACGGAGCGCAAGAACGTCGTGCGGCTCGCCCGTGCGTTCGGGCGGCTGGAGGACGGCACGCTGACGTTCGTCGGCGACGGCCCGCTCCGCGCGCAGCTCGAGGGCCTCCCGCGCGTCAGGCTCGTCGGACGCGTCCCGCACGCGGACGTCCCGCGCCACCTCGCGGAGGCGACCGTGCTCTGCCAGCCCAGCCTGCTCGAGCCGTTCGGGCAGTCGCTGCTGGAAGGGATGGCCTGCGGGCGCTCGGTGGTCGCGACGCGCGTCGGCGGCCCCCCGGAGTTCGTGCCGCCGGAGGCCGGCGCGCTCGTCGACCCGCTCGACGAGATCTCGATCGCCGACGGACTGCGGCGCGCCGCGGCGCTCCCGGTGCCGAACCCGGCCGCGCGAGCGGCGGCCGAGGCCCATGACGTGAACGAGCAGGCGCGCCGGGTGGAGGCGATCCTGGAGCGGGCGGCCTCCTCCGACTTCACATTCGGGCCGTAACAGTGCAGGGTGGAGGCGGAATCGTGGCCGCCGACGTCCGAGTCCTGATCGCCGACGACCACCGGCTCTTCGCCGAGGCGCTCGAGGTGATCCTCGGCGTGGACGAGCGCATCACCGTCGTCGGTCACGCACGCGACGGCCGCGAGGCGGTGGACCTCTGGGCAGAGCATCGGCCCGACGTGACGCTGATGGACATCGCAATGCCGGTTCTCGACGGGCTGGCCGCGTCGCGGGAGATCCGCAAGCGCGACCCGCACGCGTGCATCGTGATGCTGACCGGCTCGAACTCACGCGCGGACGTGGACCGCGCCCGGCAGGCCGGCGTCGCCGGCTACGTGACCAAGGACCGGATCGCCGCCGAGCTGATCGAGGCGATCATCGAAGTCGCCGACCGGTAGCTACCATGGCCGCGCCATGACCGGCTTCTTCGCGGCGTTCCACGTCCTGCTCTCCTTCGGGCTGATCACGCTCGTGCTCCTGCACTCGGGGCGCGACGCCGGCATGGGCGGGATGGGCTTCACGCCGCAGTCCCAGGGCGGGACGCACATCGTCGAGCGGAACCTCACTCGTCTGACCGTGTTCGTGTCGCTGCTCTTCGCGACCAACACGATCGTGCTCTGGCACCTGCTCTGAGTTAGCTGCGCAAGTCGCGAATCCGCTTGCGCGGATCCGCGCCGCGCGAAAACCCCTGAAGGCGGCCGCTTCGCGCCCGCGATCGCGGGTTCTCCGTGAGCCGCGCTCTTACAACCCGGGCGCCGAGCCGACCCCGGTGATGTTGAACCGGGCCGTCGCGATCGCCGGCACCAGAGTGCCGATCGGGTAGCGCTCGCCGTAGAAGTCGCTCGAGTTGACGAGCGTCACCTCGCGGCTCAGGCCGGGCACGTCCTCGAGCATCTGCGGCACCGACACGGTGAAGCGGAGGTTCACGAGCGGCTCGGCGACCTTCCCGTCGCGGATTCGGAACGTGCCGTCGCGCGTCATCCCGGTGATCACGCCCTCGCGGGGATCGACGATCCCGAGGTAGTGGAGGCGCGTGATGTAGATGCCGTCGCCGACGAGCTCGCAGAGCCGATCGCGCGACTCGACCTCGCCGCCTTCGACGGCGAGCGCGAACGTCAGCGGGCCGTACTGGCGGTAGACCGGCGGCGGCGCGTGCCCCGTCGACGCGCGCTCGTCCTGCGCCCGCGCGGCCGTCGTGCGATCCCAGACGACGCCCTTCGCGATGCCGTTCTCGATCAGCGCCACGCGCTGCTTCGGCGCTCCTTCGAAGTCGAACCGCTTCGGCAGCCCGCGCCGGTCGAGCGCGTCGTCGACGATCGTCACCTTCTCGTCCACGATCCGCTCGCCCAGTCGGCCGGCGAGGTACGAGCGCTCCTCGAGCAGCCCGTTCGCGCCGAACGCGTCGTACGAGAAGTAGCCGACCAGGTCCGCGAACGCGTACGGCTCGAGCACCGCGCGGTAAGGCGCCGGCTCGACCGTCTGCGCATTCCTGGTCCGCTCGGCCTTCTCGACGGCTTCGCGCCCGACGGCGGCCGCGTCGATGCCGTCGGCCGACCAGCTCGTCTGCGATGCGTAACCGGACGCGTCCTCGGACGCCGCCACCACGAGCGTGGTCGCGTCGGTCATCTGCTGGTACGCGTCGACGCCCGTCGTCGAGGAGATCGCGAGCTCTGTCACGGCGCTCGTGAAGAAGCCGAACAGGCCGAGAGAGCGCGATGCGTCGATCGCGGCCATCGCGTGGTGCGCCTGCTCCTCCGCCCCGATCGCCGCGACGGCGTCGTCGTAGCCCTCGACGTCGGGCGAGCTCTCCGGTGGCGCGAGGCCTGGGAAGTCGGGCTCCGCGACGGCGCTGTCCGCCGCCTCGCCGGCGCGCACCGCGACGTCGGCCAGGCCCTGGCCGTCGACGCGGTTCGTCATCGCCGTCCCGACCTTCCCGTCGCGGACGATCCGGAGCGTGACGACGCAGTTCTCGATCAGCGTCGGCTGGTGGACCTCCGAGGAGGCGAAGCGCGCGAGGCCCGACCGCTCTCTGAGCACGAGCGCCTCGGCCTCGTCGCCGTCCGCCGCGCGCAACGCGTCGGCCGCGACCTCCTGCACGTCCATCGCCGGCGCCTTCATGCCTTGACGCCCACCTGGACGTTGCGAAAGCGGCATGGGGACGCGCCGTGCGACACGTGTGCGACCTGCCCCGGCTGACCCTTCCCGCAGTTCGTCAGACCCTGCATGCGCCAGGCCTCCGGCCCCGCGACGGCGTCGAGCGAGCCCCAGAACTCGGGCGTGATCCCTGTGTAGGTCGCGTCGCGGAACATCCGGCCGAGCTTGCCGTTCTTGATCTCCCACGCGATCTGCGTGCCGAACTGGAAGTTCAGCCGCTTGTCGTCGATCGACCAGCTCTTGTTCGTCTCGAGGTAGACGCCATCGTCCACGTCCGCAAGCAGGTCCTCGAACGAGCCCTCGCCCGGCTCCAGGTGGAGGTTCGTCATCCGGATCAGCGGCATCCGGTTCCAGCTGTCTGCGCGCATCGACCCGCCTGCGCCCGAGCCGATCCGCTCCGCGGTCTCGCGCGACGTGAGGAAGCCGCGGAGCACGCCCTCGACGACGATCGACTCGCGCCGCGCCGGCACGCCTTCGTCGTCGAACCCGAACGTCCCGAGCCCACCGGGCGTCGTCGCGTCGGCGGTCACGTTCATCCGCTCCGAGCCGTAGCGGAGCGAGCCGAGGTCGCTCGGCTTGAGAAAGCTCGTGCCCGCATACGCGGCTTCGCTGCCGTACACGCGGTCGAGCTCGATCGGGTGCCCGACCGACTCGTGGACCTGGAGCTCCATCTGCTCCGCGTCGACGACAAGCGTCGTCACCTTCGACGGGCAGACGTCGGCGCGGAGCAGCGCAGCCGCCTGCTCGGCGATGCGCGGTGCCTCGCGCTCGAGCCCGAGACCTTCGACGTACTCCCAGCCGGCCTGCGCGGACGAGCCGCTGTGCGCGGACGGATACGAGCGAATCTGAAAGACCCCGTCACCGACGGCGAACGCGTCGATGCCGGCGCCCGTCTCGAAGAGCTCCTGCTCGATCTCGGCGCCGTCGGAGGTGACGAGGAGCTTGTGCTCGCGCCGGGCGCGCACGAACGCCTCCGTCACCTTCACGTCCGGGTGGTGCAGCGCCTCCTCCGCTCGCAGGCAGAGCGCGACCTTGTCCGAGAGCGAGACCGCGAACGGGTCCTGCTCCACGGGCGTGCGGTACGTGCCGCTCGTCGCTGCGAGGGGCGCCAGCGCCTTCCCGTCGCGGCGGCCGGCGGCCCGGGCGAAGGCGCACGCGCGCAGCGCCGCGTCACGCGCGCCGTCGGCGTCGAGGCGCCGGTCGCAGGCGAAGCCCCAGGCGCCGCCGACGAGGACGCGCACGCCGATTCCCTCGGTCTCGAGGTCGCTGACGTTCTCGACGCGGCCGTTCTTGGTCGAGATGCCCTGCGTGCGCCCGACGACGGCCCGCGCGTCGGCATAGGTAGCCCCCGCACCGACAGCTGCGTCCATCGCCGCGCCGCAGACGTCCCGCACGGGCCGAACCCTAACGAGCGCGGCTACACTGTCGATCCCTCAGGCGCTGGTGGCGGAATTGGTAGACGCGCTAGGTTGAGGGCCTAGTGGCCTTAAACGGCCGTGGAGGTTCAAGTCCTCTCCAGCGCACTCGCCCGAAAAATCGCCCGGCTTCGCCGGGCTCAATTTTTCGGGCGTCGTCCGGCCTGCCGAGCGCGTCTCTGAGCGAGCGCCGGCAGAGCCGGCACTCGCGGCGCCTACGATTTGGGTATGGCTGCAATTGCTCCCTCGACGCTCGAGTTACTCGATTGGATCTCGGGTCGCCCGCGGTCCTATTCTGAGGCGATGGAGATCTGGGGGAGCTGGTGCCCTCGTCACTCCGCCTGGGAAGACGCACTTGCGGAGCGGTTGATTCGGGTCGTCGGCGGGAGTGTTGTACTGACCGAGGCGGGTCGCGAGGCAGTCACGGGATCCCCGGGCCGCCGAGGAAGCTGACCTTCTCCAGCCGGTGTCGCGAGGCTGGACCGTCGTAGTCCTCCTCGGGCACGAATTCGTAGAGCACCGCCACGGTGTCGACGGACTCGGTCGGTCGGCGGGCGCCGGCGGTACAGCGGAAGCGCTCGAAGCGTTCGTCCACCTCTGAGCCGACGCCTTCGCAGCGCGGGTCGTTCACCGGGGTCCCGCGGACCACGGCGATCGATTCCGCCTGCTCGACGGTCCAACTCACCGGGTTGTCGCCCCCGCAGGCCGCGATGCCGGCCAGTGCCAGTGCGAGAAGCGGCTTCGTTCGGCTTGACATCTGTCCGAAGGAGTGTCTACCCTGGTGGCGAACATACGTTCGCGGAAACGCGCGTTCGCTCACCGACCCAGGAGGCTGGGATGCTCACCGGACGGCAGCAGGAGATCTGGCAGTTCCTGACCGAGTACGTCGGGCAGCACGGCTATCCGCCCACGGTGCGTGAGATCGGCGAGTCCGTCGGGCTGGCCTCGCCCTCGACGGTGCACGCGCACCTCGCGAACCTCGAGCGGGCCGGGTACCTGAAGCGCGACCCGACCAAGCCCCGGGCGCTGGAGCTGCTCCGCGACCGGCCGGTCGCCGGCGGCGTCGCGGCCGAAGTGCACAAGCTGCCGCTGCTCGGCACGATCGCGGCGGGCGCGCCGCTGCTCGCGGAGGAGAACGTCGACGACTACCTCGCGGTTCCCGAACCGCTCTCCCGCGGCGGCGAGGAGTTCCTGCTCCGCATCCGCGGCGACTCGATGGTCAACGCCGGGATCCTCGACGGGGACATCGTCGTCGTGCGCCGCGCGCAGGACGCGCGGAACGGCGAGATCGTGGCCGCGCTCGTCGGCGACGACGAGTCGGCGAACGAGGCGACCGTCAAGCGCTTCTTCCGCGAGGGCTCTCGCGTGCGGCTCCAGCCCGAGAACGACGCGCTCGAGCCGATCTACTCGCCGTACGTGCAGATCCTCGGCAAGGTCGTGGGGGTCTTCAGGGCGCTCTGATGGTCACCTCGCTCTACAAGACGCTCGAGCAGGAGCTGCACGCGCTCGCGCGCGGGATCAGCCTCGAGTGCCTCATCTGCGGCGAGTTCGTGCTGCGGAGCGGCAGGACGATCTCGTGCCCCGAGTGCGGCTCGCACCTACGCGGTGTCGCCGCCGAGGGAGAGGCCGACCGGCAGGTGGGTGTGCCGGCCGGCTGAGGGGCTCCCTCAAACGCGCACGACGAACCAGCCGTCGACGTCGTCGCAGAGCACCTGGCTCGGCCGCTCGTGCGCGTACGTGTAGACCGGCAGCCGGTTCCACGTCACCTGGCGACGGCCGTCCGGCCGCCGGATCGTCCCGAAGACGCCCTTCAGGCCGGCGATCCGCCGCGGCACCGAGCGCGCGTTGCGCACGATCAGCGGCGGCCACGCCCGCGCACACGCGCCGGTGCAGTGCACCTTGAAGTCGCGCTTCTCGACGTTCCAGAAGTAGAGCGCGCGCCGTGACTGCGTCGCGAGCACCGGTCCGAACGGCTTGACGACGATCTTGCGCACCGGCGGCGTCGTCGCCGTCCCGCCCGAGGGCGCGGCGAACGCGGCGACGGCGACGACGACGAGCGCGGCGAGCTTCACAGGACGGGACAGTTGACGACGGTGGCGGACTCCCTCAGCGTCGCGTCGCCGCGGGCGACCGCCGCCCGCACGGCCGCGGCGGAGGTGAGCACGCGTGGCGTGACGCCGTCCTTCCACGTCACCATCCGCACCGCCCAGAGCGGCGTGTAGCTGCGCTGCCCCGGGACGGTGTCGATGACGTTGTACTGGCCGTCGGGCCCGTTCGTGACGACCCAGATCGGCGCGACCCTGTTGCCGCGCGCGAGCCGGATCGGCCCGAAGTCGAGGTACTCGATCGTCTTCCCCCGGTAGAAGCCGAGCGTCGCGTTCTGCTGGAAGTGCTGGACGGGCGGCGCCGGCGCCGCGGGCGCCAGCACGGGCACCGAGAGAGCGACGGCGAGCGACGACGAACATGAGCCTGCGCATGAGCTGCCCCTTTCGCGAGTTCCGCCGCCGAGGCTAGGGACGAGTTCTTGTGCGTCGCTTACGCGGGTCTTAGGAGAAACGGAATTCACGCGCGTGTAAGGACTCTCGGCGCACAATCCGCGGATGAGCACGGTTCTGGTCGTCGACGACGAGCCCACGATCCGCGAGGTGGTCGTCCGCTACCTGCGCCGCGACGGGTTCAAGACGCTCGAGGCCGCGGACGGCGTTCGCGCCCGCGAGCTGCTCGAGCGCGAGCAGGCGAACCTCGTCGTCCTCGACATCATGCTCCCCGAGCTCGACGGGCTCGAGCTCTGCCGCTGGATCCGCGAGCGCTCGGACCTGCCGATCATCATGCTGACCGCGCGCGGCGAGGAGGCCGACCGGATCGTCGGCCTCGAGCTCGGCGCCGACGACTACGTGACGAAGCCGTTCTCGCCGCGAGAGCTCGCCGCGCGCGTGCGAACAGTGCTTCGCCGCGCGTCGCCGGCCGCGCCGAAGGACCGGCGGCTCGTGTTCGGCGAGCTCGTGATCGACGCCGACCGTCGCGAAGTCGTCGCAGACGGACGGCCGCTCCGCCTGACCGCGAAGGAGTTCGACCTGCTCTGGTTCCTCGCCTCGCACGCGCGCCAGGTCTTCTCCCGCGACCAGCTGATGGCGGCGGTCTGGAGCTACGAGCCGGCCTTCGACACGGGCACCGTGACCGTCCACGTGCGCCGGCTGCGCGAGAAGCTCGAGCGCGATCCCTCGAAGCCCCGTCCACCTCGAGACGGTGTGGGGCGTGGGCTACCGCTTCACGCCGTGATCGAGTTCGCGCTCGTCGTCGCGGCGTTGACGCTCGTCGCGGGCGTCGCGGCCGCGGCCGCGCTCCGGCTGCTGCCGACGCTCCGGCTCCAGCTCGCCGGGCTCGCGCTGATCTCGGTCGCGCTGCCGCTCGTCGCCGTCTCGATCTCCGGCGTCGTCATGTTCGACTCGGGCCACGACCTGACGCTGCTCGTCGTCGCGGCGGCGGCGTCCTTCGCAGCGGTCGGCGGCGCGCTGCTCGTCGCCCGCCGGACGACCGCGGACATCGAGCGCCTGCGCGACGCCTCGCGGCGCTTCGCCTCGGGTGACCTCGCCGGACGCGCCCCGCCGCTCCGGCCGAACGAGCTCGCCGACCTGGCGGTGTCGTTCAACGAGATGGCGGCGAGCCTCGAGCGGCTCTTCGACGCGCGGCGCCAGCTCGTCGCGTGGGCGAGCCACGACCTGCGCACGCCGCTCGCCTCGCTCCAGGCGATGCTCGAGGCGAGCGAGGACGGCCTCGTCGAGCCCGAGCGCTACCTCCCGCAGCTGCGCGAGCAGGTGCGCGCGCTCTCGATGCTCGTCGACGACCTCTTCGAGCTCGCGCGCATCGACGCGGGGAACCTGACGCTCGAGCTGAGCGACGTGCGGCTCGACCCGCTGGTCGAGTCGTCGATCCGGGTCGTCGAGCCCGAGGCGAGCGCGCGGCACGTGCGCCTCGAGGCGCACCTCGAGCCTTCGCCGTCCGTCCGCTGCGCGCCCGAGAAGGTCGAGCGCGTCCTCTACAACCTGCTCACGAACGCGCTGCGGCACACGCCGACGGACGGCTCGGTCGCGGTCCGCGTCGAGTCGCTCGAGCGCGAGGTGCAGGTGACGGTCGAGGACACCGGCACCGGCTTCGACCCCGCCGCCACGCCGAAGTCGGGGCTCGGGCTCGCGATCGCGCGCGGGCTCGTCCAGCTCCAGGACGGTCGGCTCTGGCAGGAGAACCGGCGCGACGGCGGCGCGCGCGTGTCGTTCACGCTGCCGACCGCGGGCCCGCGCTAGCGTCGAGCCCGGCTACACTTGACGACTGCAGGCCGGGTGATCGCGGAGGAAACTCCGAGGAAAGTCCGGACACCGAAGGGCAGGACGCTGGGGAAACCCCAGGCGGCGAAAGCCGACGGAAAGTGGCACAGAAAGGAGACCGCCTCCGGCGCATGACTCTCCGGAGACGCCGGCGGTAAGGGTGAAACGGTGGGGTAAGAGCCCACCAGCGTCGTGGTGACACGGCGGCTAGCCAAACCCCGTCCGGTGCAAGGCGAAACAGGTCCCGCCGAGGTGGCCCGCCGAGGGACCGGGTACGCCGCTCGAGCCGGCGAGCGATCGTCGGCCAAGAGGGATGATCACCCTCGACAGAATCCGGCTTACAGGCCTGCTACCGAGAGCCCCGCGCAAGCGGGGCTCTTCCATTCGGGACAATCGCGACGGTCATGCTCGAGGTTGACACCCCTCACGGTCGCGCGGCCGTCCACCTGCGTCACGCCGACCGGGCGCGGGCGGCACTCGTGCTCGGTCACGGTGCCGGCGGCGGCGTCGAGTCGCGAGACCTGCAAGCCGTGTCCGAGGTCGCGCTCGCGGAGCGGGTCAGCGTCGCGCTCGTCGAGCAGCCGTACCGCGTCGCAGGACGCCGTTCACCCGCTCCCGCGCGCCAGCTCGACACCGCGTGGACTGCCGTGGTCGAGCGGCTCCGCGACGGCGAGCTCGCCGGCTTGCCACTCGTGGTCGGCGGCCGGTCGCTCGGCGCGAGGGTCGCCTGTCGCACCGCCGAGGCGGTCGGCGCTGTCGCGGTGCTGTGCCTCGCGTTCCCGCTGGTGCCGCCTCGCCGCAAGGCGGCCCCGCCCGCCGAGAGCCGACTGCCCGAGCTCGACGCGCTCTCGATCCCGACGCTCGTCGTGCAAGGTGCGAGTGACCCGTTCGGGATGCCGCCCCCGTCCAAGCGGCGGACGGTGGTCGAGGTGTCGGGCGACCACAGCCTGCGCAAGGACCTCGACGCAGTGGCCGCGGCGGTACGGGAGTGGCTCCCCGGCGTCGTCTCCTAGCCGGACGCGATCGCGGCACGCTCCCGCTCCGCCGACTCGGCACAGCGCAGACACTCGCGCGCACACTTGACGAGCGCCTCGTCGTCGAACTCGGAGCAGAGGGCCGCACAGCGGCGGCAGAGCGACACGAAGATCTCGAGCGTCGGGACGGCCTGCTCGTTCCCGGTCCGGAGGAAGTCGGCGAGCGTCCGCGCGAACGCAGAGCACTCGATCAGCGCCCCCACCCGGCCGCGGTCGGCGTAGCCGGCGCCTCGGGACTGGCAGAAGCGGGCGGCCCGCTCGCACGCCTCCCAGCACTGGGCGCAGGCTTCCATGAATTCGTCTGGCGGTCGGCCGACCACGATCGGCTACCCGTACCCGGCCGGGGGCGGACTCAGTCCGATTTTGCGAAGTCGCCCCGCGGCGTTACCGTCTAGCCGTGCCCACCCAGGAGCGTGTCGAGCAGAACGAGAAGCTCTTCCGCGAGGTCAACGAGCGGATCGCAGACGTGACCGAGCGCGTGCTCGAAGCCGCAAACACCGACTCCGACGCGGACTTCTACTGCGAGTGCGCCCAGACCGAGTGCCTGGAGCGGATCCGGCTCACGCTGGTCGACTACAAGCGCGTGCGCGCCGATCGTCGGCACTTCTTCGTCGTGCCGGGTCACGAGCTCCCCGAGCACGAACGGGTCGTCCGGCGCGAGGACGTGTTCTTCGTCGTCGAGAAGCCGGACCTCTAGGCGCGCAGCGCGACCTCGACCGTCGTGCCACGCCCCGGGCGGGACTGCACCGACGCCGCGCCGGCGATGCTCGCCGCGCGCTCGCGGATGTTGAGCAGACCCTGCCCGGGCGTCTGCGCCTCCTCCTCGAACCCGCTCCCGTCGTCGCGGACCGTGACGACGCGCTGGCCTTCGCGGAGCCAGATCCGCACCGATGCGCGCTGTGCGTTCGCGTGCTTGCGCGCGTTCCCGAGCCCTTCCTGGACGATCCGGAAGACCTCGATTTGCTCGTCGGGCGCGAGCCGCACGCGCGGGTCGAGCTCGAGGTCGACCTCGAGCGCGCCGTCCGCCGTGAGGAAGTCGACGTAGCGACGCAGGGCCGAGTCGAACGGTGCAGAGCCACCGGCCGAAGACAGGGCGAGCACCGCGAAGCGCGCCTCCTGCTGCGCTGAGACGGCGAGCTCCTTGATCTGCGCAACCGCCTCGGGCGTGACGCGATCGGGATCGAGCATGCTCGCGTGCGTCGAGAGCGCGAAGAGGTACTGCGCGAGCCCGTCGTGGATGTCCCGCGCCACGCGCGCGCGTTCCTCTGCGACGGCGCGACCGAACTCGGCCGAGCTGATCGCGCGCCAGACGCCGACGAGCAGGACGCCGAACGCGATCACGCGCAGGAAGTCGCCGATCGAGACGGACGTGCTCGGGAGCAGCGGCGTGAACACGCGGTAGAGCGCGGAGAAGAGGCTCAGCGTCGCCGCCGAGGCGAGCCAGCGGTCGAGGTCGTCGCCCTGGTTGCGGAAACGGAGACCGAAGCCGATCAGCGCGAGCAGGCTCAGCAGCGCCTGCACCGAGAGCACGACGCTCAGGAGCACAGGCGGGTCCGGGTTGGTCGCGCTCGCCAGCAGCGCGGGCAGCGCCTCGCCGAGCCAGCCGAGCCCGATCCAGAGGCAGACGAGGAAGGCGAACAGCAGGCCGATCGAGTTGCCGAGCACGCGCTGGCGGGACGACCAGCTTCCGCGCACGAACGGGGAGGCGGCGATCAGGGCCGCCGCCGCGAGCGCACCGAAGATCGCGGCCCACACCTCGACCCGCGTCGGCGCGGTTCCGTCCAGAACCGGGACGATCTCGAACAGCAGCGTCGACGCGGCGAGAACGAAGAACCCGGAGGCGAGCAGGAGGTCGAAGCGCCGGCCCTCGACCGAGAAGCGGATCCCGGCGAGCACGGCGACGATCGCCCCCGCGAGGGTGATCGCGGTGTCGAGGACGAGCCCGAGCGCCGGCACGTCCCAGGCGTGGCGGAGCCTCGGATAGTCCACGAACAGGGCCAGCGCGGCCCCGAGCAGGCCGAAGAGCAGCAGTTCGCCGGACAGCCAACCCTCGTAGGTGGCGCGGTCTCTGCGGGTCACATCCCCCTAATCGGCAAGCGTCGTCCTGCCGATGAGCCTTCTGGGCATGAGTCCGCGCGTCCTGATCGTCGACGACCACCCGCTGACCCGGGACGCCCTGGCGACCCTGCTCGTGGGCAACGACTTCGACGTCGTCGGGCAGGCATCCGACGGTGCCGAGGCCTGCGGGCTCGCACGCGACCTTCAGCCGGAGCTCGTGCTGCTCGACCTCTCGATGCCGGACGTCGACGGCCTCTCGGCGCTCCCGCGGCTCCGTGAAGCTGCGCCCGGGGCCGAGGTCGTCGTGCTGACCGCCTCGGGCACCGAGGACAACCTCCTCGCGGCGATCCGCGGCGGCGCGGCCGGCTACCTGCTCAAGAGCGAGCCGCCCGACCGGATCGTCGGGTTCCTGCGCGGGGTGGTGCGTGGCGAGGCGGCGCTCTCCGGCGAAGTCGCGCGCCGCCTGCTCGAGCAGGTGCGCGACGGCAGCCATCGGAACGGCGGCGTGCCGGACGAGATCGCCGGCGTCCTCAGCGCACGCGAGGTCGAGGTTCTGCTCCTGCTCGACGAACACCTCGGCACGGACGACATCGCGAGGCGGCTGTTCATCTCCGAGCACACCGTGCGCTCGCACGTGAAGAGCCTGCTGCACAAGCTGAACGTCTCGTCGCGCCGCGAGGCGCTCGAGGCGCTCGCAATCGCTAGGCGCTGAATCCCTCGAGCGCGGCGGCGACCAGCCGCGGCAGCGTCGAGAGGTTGTAGCCGCCCTCGAGCACGGCGGCGGTGCGCGGGCCGAGCTGCGCCGAGCGGCGCGCGAGCTCGCGGAAACCGTCCTCGGTCACGCGCATCCACGCCAGCGGATCCTCCTCGTGTGCGTCGAAGCCGGCGGACACGAGCACGAGCTCCGGCTCGAAGCGGGCGAACGCCGGCTCGACCAGCTCGTCGAACGCGCGCAGGTACTCCTCGTCGCCGCAGCCGCCGCCGAGCGGGATGTTCAGCGTCGTCTCGTCCTGCTCGTCCGGGCCGCCGGTGCCGGGATAGAACGGCCACTGGTGCAGCGAGACGAAGAGGACGGACGGGTCGTCCCAGAAGATCGCCTGCGTCCCGTTGCCGTGGTGGACGTCCCAGTCGAGGATCCCGACGCGCTCGACGCCGAGCTCGGCCTGCGCCCAGCGCGCGGCGACGGCGACGTTGTTGAAGAGGCAGAAGCCCATCGCGCGGTCGGGCAGGGCGTGGTGTCCCGGCGGGCGAACGAGCGCGAAGCCCGAGTGCTCGACGGCGGCGAGGGTCGTCCCGGCCGCCAGCAGGGCGGCGGCGTAGGAGGTCTCGGTCGCAGGCGTGTCGCCGTCCAACCACGTCTCCAGCTCGATCAGCTCCAGCTGCTCGACGTACGCGCGCGTGTGACAGCGCAGCACGTCCGCCTGCGCGGCGGGCCGGCCCTCTTCGGCCTCGAAGTGCTCGAGCAGCACCCGCAGCCGCCCGGGCGCCTCGGGGTGATGGAGCGTCGGATGGAGACGGGCGAGCTCGGGGTGCGAGAAGACCTTCACCCAGCGCGCGCGAGCAAGCGCCCGCCCAGGTTCCCGAGGCCCCAGCGCTCGACGAGAGCGGACGCCTCTGCCCAGGTAGGCGTCTGGTCTGGTAGCTGAGGGAGAGGGGCAGAGGCGTCCACCGTCGCGATTCTCCGGAAGAGCCGCAACTCCTCTGCCTGCGCCGCGAAGCGGCCGGCCTCGAGCGCCGCCTCGAGCGTCCCGTACTGCGCGAGCAGCGACGCGGCCGTCTTCGGACCGACGCCCTTCGCGCCCGGCAGGCGGTCGGAGGGGTCGCCGCGCAGCGCGATGAAGTCGGGCACCTGCTTCGGCTCGACGCCGTAGCGCTCGCGCACCTCGGCGGGCCCGACGCGCGTCAGCTCGCTCACTCCGCGGACGGGCTGGAGGATCGTCGTGAGCTCGCTCGCGAGCTGGAAGAGGTCGCGGTCCGAGGTCGCGACGACGACCGGGCGCTTCTTCTTCTCCTCCGCGGCGACGACGGCCCCGAGGAAGTCGTCGGCCTCGTAGCCCGGCGCCTTCGCGCTCGCGAAGCCGAGCGCGCCGACGAGCTCGGGCAGCAGGTCGAGCTGCTCGAGCAGGTCGTCGGGGAACTCGCGCCCCGACTGGTAGGCGGGGAACGCCTCGTGCCGGTACGTCGGTGTGTCGAGCGAGTCGAAGCCGACCAGCACGGCGCGCGGCTGCACCTGGTCCCAGAGCCCGAGGAGCATGTTCGCGAAGCCGACGATCATGTTCGCGGGGCGCTTCTCCGCGCGGCGGATCGACTTCGGCAGCGCGTGGTACGCGCGGTGCGCGATCGAGTCGCCGTCGACGGCGAGCAGCGGCGCTTTCACAGCGTCGCCTCGAGTCGCGAGATCTCGGCCATCAACCGGTCGGTCGCTTCCTGGGCGGCTTCACGGGGATCGCTCGCGCGGAGGTCGTCGAGCGCGAGTGGCGGACCATAGGCCACGCGCAGCGGCCCGAGCCGGCGCAGCGAGTCGGTGCCCTTGATCGCGACCGGGATCAGCGGGACGCCGGCGGCGAGCGCGATCCGCGCCGCGCCCGTGTGCGCGCGCGGCTGCCACTTCTTGACGAGGCCCTTCTTGCGGCGCGTGCCCTCCGGGAACATGACGACGACGTGGCCCGCGCGGGCGAGGTCGACCGCGGTCTCCATCGCCTCGGTGTCCGCCTGGCCGCGGCGGACCTTGAACGCCCCGCCCGACTCGATGATCGGCCCGAGCGGCCACCAGAAGAGCTCGGACTTGCCCATGAAGCGCAGGAACCGCCACGGAAAGAGCGGCAGCCCGATCGCCCAGGGGTCGAAGTTCGAGAGGTGGTTCGCGGCCAGAACGAAGCCGCCTTCGCGCGGGACGTGCTCGACGCCGGTCGTCTTCGGGCGCAGCAGCAGCGTCACCAGCGGCCGGGAGACGGAAGCGACCGCCCAGTAGAAGGTCGAAGGGCGCGGTGCCATGGCGGCGAATACTTTCGGAACCCGTACCGGCGCGAAGCCAGAGTCGTCGGGTCGCGCTGGGCGGCGCGATGCCGCGTCCTCAGTCGCGCCCGTATCACTACGGATACGAGCGCTCCCTGCGTCCTTGCCTCGCACCACCCCGCGCGCCCCGACGACGAGGCCACGCACCGGCACGGGTTCCATCCGTCTTGACAACGGAGGCTAAGGTGGAGCGCCGTGGCCCAGCAGGGAAATCGCCTGGTGATCGTGGAGTCCCCCGCGAAAGCGCGGACGATCTCCGGCTACCTGGGGAAGGGCTTCACCGTCGCCTCGAGCGTCGGCCACATCCGCGACCTGCCGAACCGCGCGAGCGACATCCCCAAGGACAAGCGTGAGCGCTACGGCACGCTCGGCGTAGCCGTCGAGCACGACTTCGAGCCGTTCTACGTCGTCGACAAGGACAAGAAGAACGTCCTCGACGAGCTGAAGAAGCGGCTCAAGGACGCCGACGAGGTGTTGCTCGCGACGGACGAGGACCGCGAGGGCGAGGCGATCGCCTGGCACCTCTTCGACGTCCTCAAGCCGAAGGTGCCGGTGCGCCGGATGGTCTTCCACGAGATCACGCGCGACGCGATCGAGCGCTCGCTCGAGCACCCGCGCGAGATCGACGATCGCCTCGTCGACGCGCAGGAGACGCGGCGCATCCTCGACCGGCTCTACGGCTACGAGGTCTCGCCCGTGCTCTGGAAGAAGGTGATGCAGGGTCTGTCCGCCGGCCGTGTGCAGTCGGTCGCGACGCGGTTGGTCGTCGAGCGCGAGCGCGCGCGGATCGCGTTCGTCGAGGTCTCGTACTGGGACCTCGAAGGCGTGTTCGACCCCGGCTCGTTCCGGGCGCGGCTCGTCTCCGTCGACGGCAGCAGGGTCGCACAGGGCCGCGACTTCGGTCCGGACGGCAAGCCGACGACGGACGCGGTCCAGCTCGACGAGGCGGCCGCGCGCGGGCTGCTCGAGCGGCTCGAGGGCGCGGCCTTCGCGGTCCGGAGCAAGGAAGAGAAGCCGTACACGCGCAAGCCGACCGCGCCGTTCCGGACGGCGACGCTCCAGCAGGAGGCGAGCCGGAAGCTCCGCTTCTCGTCCCAGACGACGATGCGCGTCGCCCAGCGTCTGTACGAGAACGGCTACATCACCTACATGCGGACCGACTCGACGGCGCTCTCAGAGGCGGCCGTCGCGGCGGCGCGCGCGCAGGTGCGCGAGCTGTACGGCCCGGACTACGTTCCGCCCGCGCCGCGCCGGTACGAACGCCAGGTCAAGAACGCTCAGGAGGCGCACGAGGCGATCCGTCCCGCGGGCGACCGCTTCCGCACGCCGAACGAGGTGCGCGGCGAGCTCAAGCGCGACGAGCTCGGCCTCTACGAGCTGATCTGGAAGCGGACGATCGCGTCGCAGATGCCGGACGCGCGCGGCCAGACCGTCTCGCTGCGGCTCGGCGCGACCTCGACCTCCGGGGAAGACGTCGTGTTCGGCGCCTCCGGGACCGTGATCACGTTCCCCGGGTTCCTCGCCGCCTACGAGGTCGGCAGGGACGACGAGACCGTCGCCGAGGACCAGCGGCCGCTCCCCGATCTCGCCGAGGGCGACGAGGTGCGTGCGAGCGAGCTGACCGCGGAGGGCCACTCGACGTCGGCGCCGGCCCGGTACACGGAGGCGACGCTCGTGCGCGCGCTCGAGGAACGCGGCATCGGCCGGCCCTCGACGTACGCCGCGATCATGGGGACGATCCTCGACCGCGGCTACGTCTTCAAGCGCGGCACCGCGCTGGTTCCCTCGTTCCTCGCGTTCTCGGTGGTCGAGCTGCTCGAGCAGCACTTCGGCCGGCTCGTCGACTACGACTTCACCGCGCGGCTCGAGGACGACCTCGACCGCATCGCCGCCGGCGAGCAGGGCCGCGTCGACTGGCTGCGGCGCTTCTACTTCGGCGACGGCGACCCCGGCTTGAAGGACCTCGTCACGCACCAGCTCGGGGAGATCGACGCGCGGGCGGTGAACACGTTCCCGCTCGGCGAGGACATCGCGCTCCGCGTCGGCCGGTACGGGCCGTACGTCGAGCGCGGCGAGGAGCGTGCGAGCGTGCCGCCCGACCTCGCGCCCGACGAGCTCACGATCGAGAAGGCGAAGGAGCTGCTCGCGCAGCCGTCCGGCGAGCGCGAGCTGGGCGTCCACCCCGAGACCGGCCGGACGATCGTGGCGAAGAGCGGACGCTACGGCCCGTACGTGACCGAGGTCCTCCCCGAGGACGAGAAGGGCAAGCCGCGGACGGGCTCGCTGTTCAAGTCGATGTCACTCGAGACGATCACGCTCGACGACGCGGTCAGGCTGCTGTCGCTGCCGAGGACGCTCGGGGTCGATCCGGCCGACGGCGCCGAGGTCGTCGCGCTCAGCGGCCGCTACGGGCCGTACGTGAAGAAGGGCGAAGAGACGCGCTCCCTCGAGTCCGAGGAGCAGCTGTTCACGGTCACGCTCGAGCAGGCGCTCGAGCTGCTCGCCAAGCCGCGGGAGCGCCGCCGGCGAGGCGCGGCCGCGGCTCCGCTCCGAGAGCTCGGCGCCGACCCGGTGACCGAGAAGCCGATCGTCGTCAAGGACGGCCGCTTCGGTCCGTACGTCACCGACGGCGAGACGAACGCGAGCCTGCGCGCGGGCGACGAGGTCGAGTCACTCACGTTCGAGCGTGCCGTCGAGCTGCTCGCCGACCGCCGCGCCCGCGGGCCTGCCAAGCCCCGCCGGCGCCGAACTCGGGCATAGCGAAACTTTCACCTGCCGTTCGGCGTCTTATAAGTGAGAGGAGCTTTGCCGGGCCTGGAATGAACCGGTGGCGCTCCTCGTTTTCCGCTTTGAGAAAAGCATTGTTGGAATTCGGTTGCGATTCGGGCACACCACTAGCACGGCTAGGAGAATCCTCCTAGAGTGCGAAGGAGGGGCGGGCGAACGCGCCTGCACCGGGGCGAGAGGGAAAGGAAGAAATAGCTAACTTGACGCAGAATCAGCTGCAAGAGTTGCTGGAATCCGAGCCCGTCCGCGCGCTCGTCGACGCCTCCGAGGAGCAGGGCTTCATCGAGTCGACCGCGCTCGAGACCTTCGCGACGGAGCAGGAGCTGAACGAGGAGGACTTCGAGCAGCTCCGCCACGAGCTCGAGTCGATCGGCTTCGAGATCCGGCAGGTCGCCCAGGAAGAGAAGGAGGCCGAGAAGGAGAAGGCCCGGCTCAACCTCGAGCACCAGCCGCTTTCGGGCTCCGCCGACAGCCTGCAGCTCTTCCTCGCCGACGTCGGCAAGCACAAGCTGCTCACAGCGGCCGACGAGGTCGCGCTCGCGAAGCGGATCGAGCGCGGCGACCCGGTCGCCAAGCGCCGCATGATCGAGTCGAACCTGCGGCTGGTCGTGTCGATCGCCAAGGGCTACCGCGGTCTCGGCGTGCCGTTCCTCGACCTGATCCAGGAGGGCACGCTCGGCCTCAACCGCGCGGTCGAGAAGTTCGACTGGCGGCGCGGATTCAAGTTCTCGACCTACGCGACCTGGTGGATCCGCCAGTCCGTGCAGCGCGCCGTCGCGAACCACGCGCGCACGATTCGCGTGCCCGTGCACGTGGTCGAGCGCCAGCAGAAGCTCTCGCGCGCCGCGCGCCGGCTCGAGGTCGAGCTCGGCCGCGAGGCGACGAAGGCTGAGCTCGCCGAGGCGACCGGCCTCCCGATCCAGCACGTCGACGAGGCGCTCAGCGCCGCCTCCGCGTCGGTCTCGCTCAACCAGACCGTGGGCGCCGACGACGAGGGCGAGCTCGGCGATCTCTTCGCCGACCGCGAGGCGCCGGACCCGTTCGACGAGGCCGAGGAGTCGCTGCGCCGGCAGGGAGTGCGCAAGGCGCTCGACGCGCTGCCCGAGCGCGAGCGGCGGATCCTCGAGCTGCGCTTCGGCTTCGAGGGCGAGCCCTGGACGCTCGAGGCGATCGGCCACGAGCTCGACCTGACCCGCGAGCGGGTACGTCAGCTCGAGGGCCAGGCGCTGGCCCGCCTGGGCGCGTTGCGCGACCTGATCTCGGTCGCCTCGGCGGCTTGACCTAACTCCACGCCTAGCGGCTCGTCGGACCTCCTGGGATACTGACTCGGCCGCAAGCCGACGCTTTTTCCAGAGGAGGAGGACAGCGAATGGCAAGAAGGCTCGTCAAGCCGCTCGTCGCCGCTGCCGTGATCGTCGTTGCTCTGACGACCGCGAGCATGGGCGGAGCGGGCCACCAGAACAGGACGCTCGTGTTCGGCGCGTCCGCGGATCCGCGCATCCTCGACCCGGTCCTCGTCTCGGACGGCGAGTCGCTTCGCCCGATCCGCCAGATGTACGAGGGCCTGATGACGGTCGTCCCCGGAACCGCGCGGGTCGCGCCACACCTCGCGCGCAGCTACAGATCGTCGAACCGGGGCCGCACTTGGACCTTCACGCTCCGGCGCGGAGTCCTGTTCCACGACGGCACGGCGTTCAACGCGGCGGCCGTCTGCGCCAACTTCAACCGTTGGTACAACTTCGACGGCGCCTTCCAGAACGCCGCCGCGACGGCGTACTGGCAGGCGATCTTCGGCGGGTTCGCGTCGACGGTCGGCAAGGCTGACGCGCCTGCCGCCCAGCGGACGAGCCTGTTCCGCAGCTGCCAGGCGGTCAGTCGCTACGTCGTCCGGATCAACCTGACCCGGCCGTCCTCGGCGTTCCTCGGCGCGCTGTCGCTCCCGTCGTTCTCGTTCTCGAGCCCGCGGGCGCTGCGCCAGTACGACGCCAACCAGGCCGAGCTCCGTGGCGGCGTCCCCGTCTTCACGGGCTCGTACGGGTTCGCGCACCCGACCGGGACCGGCCCGTTCCGCTTCAGTGCTTGGCGGCGGGGCGAGCAGTTGACGATCGTGCGCTGGGCGCGTTACTGGGGCACGAAGGCCCACCTGTCGCGGATCATCTTCCGCCCGATCCCGACGAACGCCGGCCGCTTGCAGGCGCTCCAGACCGGCGAGGTGCAGGGCTACGACCTCGTCGACCCACAGGACATGCCGACGATCAGCCGCAACTCGAGCCTACGCTTGCTCAACCGGCCGCAGTTCAACGTCGCCTACGTCGCGTTCAACCAGGCGAAGGCGCCGATGAACCGGCTCGCGGTCCGGCAGGCGGTCGCGCACGGGCTCGACCGTGCGGCGGTCGTGAACTCGTCGATCTACGCCGGCCGTGGCCAGGTGGCGCACGCGTTCATGCCTCCGAGCCTCCCCGGCTACGCGGCGAACGTGACCCGCTACCCGTTCAACCCGCAGCGGTCGATCGCGTTGCTGCGGCAGGCAGGCCTGACGCCGCCCGTCGACATCGAGTTCTGGTACCCGAGCGGCGTGCAAAGGCCGTACATGCCCGATCCGCCACGGATCTTCCAGGCGTTCGCGGCGAGCCTCGAGCGCTCGGGGTTCAACGTGATCGCGAGGAGCGCTCCGTGGAGCCCGGACTACCTGGGCGCGGCGCAGACCGGGCAGGCCGGGCACCTGCATCTGCTCGGCTGGACGGGTGACTACGCCGACGCGGACAACTTCCTCGGCGAGTTCTTCCAGGCCCCGAAGCCGCAGTGGGGGTTCAACAACCCGGCGATCCACCGTCTCCTCACGCAGGCCGAGGCGGAGACGAACGCGGCGAAGCGGCGGCAGATGTACCAGCGGGCGAACCGGCTGATCATGGCGCTCCTGCCGGGCGTCCCGTACGCACACACGCGTCCCGCGCTCGGCTTCCAGTCCGCCGTGCGGGGGTACATCCCGAGCCCGGTGTCGCTCGAGCCGTTCCGCCTCGTCTTCTTCGCAGGCGGCGCGTAACCCGAACTAGGCGGCCGACGAACGACGATGCTGCGGTTCGTCGTTCGTCGGCTGCTGCTCCTCGTCCCGATCCTGATCGGGCTCTCGTTCCTCGTCTTCGTCTTCGTCCGCGCGCTCCCGGGGAGCCCCGCGGAGGCGCTGCTCGGCGAGCGGGCGACCGCCGAGTCGATCGCCGAGGTGCGCGAGCAGTACGGCCTGGACGACCCGATCTACGTCCAGTACTGGCGGTACGTGAAGACGACGTTCGTCGAGCGCGACTTCGGCGTCAGCATCGTCACGCGCCGCGACGTCGCCGACGAGTTGAGCGAGCGCTTCCCGGCGACGCTCGAGCTTGCCTTCGCGGCGATGCTGTTCGCCGTCGGGCTCGGGATACCGCTCGGCTTCGTCGCGGCGAAACGCTACGGGACCGTCACCGACCACGCGACGCTCGTGGGGTCGCTGATCGGGATCTCGATCCCGATCTTCTTCCTCGCGCTGATCCTCAAGTACGTCTTCGCGGTCCGGCTCGGCTGGTTTCCGAGCGTCGGCCGCATCGGCGTGCTGACCGAGTTCGAGCCGATCACGAACTTCTACATCCTCGACTCGATCCTCGCGCGCAACTGGACCGCGCTCCTCGACGTGCTCAAGCACCTCGTCCTGCCTGCGATCGCGCTCGGCTCGATCCCGCTCGCGATCGTCGCGAGGATCACGCGCGCGTCCGTGCTCGACGTCCAGAACGAGGACTACGTGCGCACGGCCCGCGCGAAGGGCGTCTCGTCGCCGACCGTCGACCGCCGGCACGTGATGCGGAACGCGCTGCTGCCGGTCGTGACGATCATCGGCCTCCAGACGGGCCTGCTGCTCTCGGGCGCGGTGCTGACCGAGACGGTGTTCGCGATTCCGGGGATGGGGCGCTGGTTGACGGACGCGATCTTCGCCCGCGACTACCCGGTGCTCCAGGCCGGGATCCTCTTCCTCTCGATCGTGTTCGTGCTCGTGAACCTGATCGTCGACATCTCGTACGCGATCATCAACCCGAGGATCCGGTACTCATGACGCCCGCCCCCTCCCGCCCGTCTCGCGCCCCCGGCGCGGCTGCAAAGCTGCGCGCTGCCGCGTCCTCAGTCGCGCCCGTAGCCTCCGGCTACGAGCGCTCCCTGCGTCCTTGCATCGCTTGCTTTTCACCGGCCGGGAACACGAGCCGGACGAGAGGTGACGGGTGAGCGTCGCCGAGATCGAGGCTCACGAGCTCGAGCTCAACGCCCCGTCCGGGCTCTGGCGGGACGCGTGGGGGCGGCTGCGTCACAACCCGGGTGCGATCGTCGGGTTCGTCTTCGTCCTGGCGTTCGTGATCGCCGCCCTCTTTGCGCCGCTGATCGCGCCGTACGGTCCGCTCGAGCAGGCGCAGGCGGGCGTCCTCGACACGCAGCCCCCCTCGCGCGAGCACTGGTTCGGGCTCGACGAGCTCGGACGCGACGAGTTCTCACGCATCGTGTACGGCGCGCGGTACTCGCTGATGATCGGGGTCGTCTCAGTTGCCGTGGGACTCTCGATCGGGCTTCTGTTAGGCGCGATCGCCGGCTACTTCGGCGGCGCGACCGACTCGGTGATCATGCGCGTGATGGACGTGATGCTGTCCGTTCCCGGATTCCTGCTCGCGATCGGGATCGTCGCCGCGCTCGGGCAGGGCATCTGGCAGATCATGGTCGCCGTCGGAGTCGTGAACATCCCGATCTTCGCCCGGCTGCTGCGCGGCTCCGTGCTGGCGCAGCGCGAGAGCGAGTTCGTGGTCGCGGCGCGCTCGGTGGGCGTCCGTCGGCGCACGATCTTGGCGTCGCACATCCTTCCGAACTCGATGTCGCCGCTGATCGTCGCGGGCACGCTCGCGCTCGCGACGGCGATCATCGACGTCGCCGGGCTCGGCTTCCTCGGGCTCGGACCGCAGGACCCCGCCACGCCGGAGTGGGGGACGATGCTCGTCGGCGCCGACCGTTACCTCCAGTCGGCGCCGTACCTCGCGCTGTTCCCCGGCGCCGCGATCGTCCTCGTCGTGCTCGGGTTCAACCTGATCGGCGACGGTCTGCGCGAGGCTCTCGACCCGAAGCTCCGCGGGCGTGTCTGAACCACTGCTCGCCGTCGAAGACCTGCGCGTCGAGTTCTGGACCGAGCGCGGCACCGTCCACGCCGTCAACGGAATCTCGTTCGCGATCGAGCGCGGCGAGACGCTCGGCATCGTCGGTGAGTCGGGCTGCGGGAAGAGCGTGACCGCGCTCTCGCTGCTCGGGATCCTCCCGCGCGCGGGCCGGATCGTCTCGGGGACGGCGACCTTCGGCGGCCGCGACCTGTTGCGGCTCGACGAGCGCGAGTACCGCTCGGTGCGCGGGCGCGAGATCGCGATCATCTTCCAGGACCCGATGACGTCGCTGAACCCGGTGCTGACGATCGGGCGCCAGATTCGGGAGATCCTCGAGACCCACTTCGAGCTCTCGCGCCGCGACGCGGACGCGCGCGTCGTCGAGCTGCTCGACCGAGTCGGGATCCCGAGCGCGAAGGCGCGAGCGGGCGACTACCCGCACCAGTTCTCCGGCGGGATGCGGCAGCGCGCGATGATCGCGATGGCGCTCGCCTGCAAGCCGAAGGTGTTGATCGCCGACGAGCCGACGACGGCGCTCGACGTGACGATCCAGGCGCAGATCCTCGGCCTGCTGCGCGAGCTCGTGCGCGAGGAGGGGACCTCGCTCGTGATGATCACCCACGACCTCGGCGTGGTCGCGGGCATGTGCGAGCGCGTCAACGTCATGTACGCGGGGCTCTTCGTCGAGACGGGCTCAGCCGACCAGCTGTTCGGGTCGCCGCGCCACCCGTACACGCTCGGGCTGCTCCAGTCGATCCCGCGCCTCGACGCGCCGCGGCGCGCGCAGCTGAAGCCGATCGCCGGCGCGCCACGCAACATGCTCAGCCCGCCCTCGGCGTGCCCGTTCCAGCCGCGCTGCCGCTACGAGGTCGAGCAGTCGCGCGCCGAGGTGCCGCAGCTCGTCGAGGTCGAGCCGGGGCACTTCGTCGCCTGCTTCAACCCCGTCCCCGCCGACGAGTGGGCCCGAGAGCGCGCGGTTTCGGCGTGACCGGCGGCAACGGCGCGCCGCTCGTCGAGATCGAGCACCTCAAGGTCTACTTCGCGATCAAGAGCGGGCTCCTCCTCGACCGCCACGTCGGCGACATCCGCGCCGTCGACGACGTCTCGTTCGAGATCCGCCGCGGCGAGACGCTCGGGCTCGTCGGCGAGTCCGGCTGCGGGAAGTCGACGATCGGACGCACGATTCTCCGTCTGTACGAGCCGGCGGACGGCCGGATCGTCTTCGACGGCCAGGAGATCACGCACCTGTCCGAGCGCGAGCTGCGTCCGCTGCGCCGCCGGATGCAGATGGTCTTCCAGGACCCGTACGCGTCGCTCAACCCGCGGCACTCCATCGGCCGCATCGTCGGCGAGCCGATGCGCACGCACTCGCTCGTACGCCGGCGCGAGCTCGGCACGCGGGTGCGCGAGCTGCTCCAGATCGTCGGCCTCCCCACCGACGCGGCGACGCGCTACCCGCACGAGTTCTCCGGCGGCCAGCGCCAGCGGATTGGCGTCGCCCGCGCGCTCGCGCTCAACCCCGACCTGGTCGTCGCCGACGAGCCCGTGTCCGCGCTCGACGTCTCGATCCAGGCGCAGATCCTGAACCTGCTCGAGTCCCTCCAGTCCGAGTTCGAGCTCACCTATCTCTTCATCGCGCACGACCTCGCCGTCGTCCGCCACATCTCGGACCGGATCGCGGTGATGTACCTCGGCACGATCGTCGAGGTCTCGCCCGCCGACGAGCTCTACCGGCGGCCGCTGCACCCGTACACGATCGCGCTGCTGTCCGCGGTGCCGATCCCGGACCCCGCGGTCGAGCGGCAACGTGAGGCGATCCTGCTGCCGGGCGATCTTCCCTCGCCGGCGAACCCGCCGCCGGCCTGCCGCTTCCACACGCGCTGTCCGTACGTCCAGCCGACGCGCTGCCGCGACGAAGTGCCTCCCCTGCGCACGCTGGCCGCGGGTCACACGGTCGCCTGCCACTGGGCCGAGGAGATCGAAGCGGGACGGTTCGCTCCACGCGAGCGCGAGGCGGTCTTCGAACCCGGGCCGGCCGAGCCCGTCCCGGAGCCGCCGCCGGTCTGACACCTCTATCTATCGTGGGCGCATGCGCGCCACCCTGCTCCTCGCGCTCGTGCTGCTCGTCGGCGCGCCGTCGACCGTCGCGCGCGGCGACAGCAACGAGGACTACCTCTGGCAGTGCATCGCGATCACGCGCGAGGAGGCCCGCTTCCGCTGCTACACGCGGCTCCTGCTCGAACGGGTCGAGCGCTCGCACGACCCCGCGCGCGAGCTGCCGAAGATCGACCGCGACGTCGAGGAGACGGGCGGCGAGCTCGTGGGTGCGTGCCACGGAGTCATGCACGAGGTGGGGCGGCGCTACGGACGCGCGCAGGGCGTCACGCTCGCGACGCTGCGGCGCTACATCCCGCGCTCGAGCAACCCGCGCTGCTCGGCCGGCTTCGGGATGGGGCTCGTCATGTACCTCGGCCCCGAGCTCGTGCGCAGCGGAGGACGCGGCGCGCTCGCGGACTGCCAGGGCCTGCCGACGCGGTTCCGCGCGTACACGTGCATCCACGGCCTCGGGCACGCGCTCATGCGCGGCTGGCACGGCCGGCTCGCGCCCGCGGTCCGCGCCTGCCGCTCCCTCGGTCGCCACGGAGTCGACTGCGCGCAGGGCGCGTTCCACGACTACTGGATCTCACTCCGCGGCGCCGACGACACGACGAAGCCGCGCAACGCGATCGCGTCGCCGCGCCTGATCTGCGACGGTCGCTACTTCTACGTGCGCCCGTGCTGGTATCGCTACTTCATCGAGCAGCAGCAGGGCGAGCGCCTCGAGACGGCCGCCGACATCAAGCGCACGTGCCGAGGCCTGCGACCGCTCCAGCGGGCGGGCTGCGTCGGCGGCGCGTCGCTCGCGCTCTCGACCGACCCGTTCGCGCAGACGAACGTCTGTGCGACCCTCGCCCGTCGGGACGTGCTCCCGTGCCTCCGCGGCGTCGTCGTGCCGGCCGTGATCGGCGACACCGACCGACAGCAGCGCCTGCTCGCGCGCTGCGCCCGCTTCCAGACGGGCGCCGCGGCGTGTTACTCGTGGCTCGGCCGGACGCTGACGCTGGTGACCGACGGGGCCTTCGCGCGCCGCTGCGGCGAGGCCCCGAGCAGTGCCGCCCGAGCCGCCTGTCGCAGCGGCGCAGCGCGCATCGGAGCGCCGCTCGTGACCTTCTCGTAGACCGGTTTAACGCACCCTCAACAACCGACCGACCGCGGCACCGTCTATAAGATCACGCCGCCATGCGCCCGCAGGGCGGCGCGCGCTATCGACCCATTGGGGGTACGAATGACGTTTGAGAGGTGGAAGCGACTGGCAGGGCTCGTTGCTCTGTTCGCCGCACTCACTTTCGCCCTCGCCGCCTGCGGCGGTGGCGATGACGAGGAGGCCGAGGGTACGACGACCGAGGCGACGGGAGCGGCCGAGCGGTCGTTCCCGGAGTTCAAGATCGCGTACGAGCCGATCGACTACATGGACCCGGGGCTCTCGTACTCGGTACAGGGCTGGGGAATCATGTGGAACGTCTACCTCGGGCTGCTCACGTACAAGCACGTCGACGGCCCTGAAGGTGCCGAGCTGATCCCGGCGCTCGCCGAGGACCTGCCCGAGATCTCCAGGGACGGGCTGGAGTACAAGTTCACGCTGCGCGAGGGGATCAACTACTCGAACGGCACGCCCGTCAAGGCGTCCGACTTCATGTCGACGATCAAGCGGCTGTATCTCGTCGACTCTCCCGGCGTCGGCTTCTTCACCGGGATCGAAGGCGCCGAGCAGTTCGCCGAGACGAAGAAGGGCGACATCCCCGGCATCGTCACCGACGACGCCGCGCGGACGATCGAGATCAAGCTGACGAAGCCGCAGGGCGACTTCCTGCACATCCTCGCGATGGTGTTCGCCGGCTTCGTGCCGCCGAACACGCCGGGGAAGGATCAGTCCACGACGCCGGCACCCGGCGCCGGGCCGTACATGATCGAGAGCTTCGTGCCGAACCGCACCGCGGTCGTCGTCAAGAACCCGGAGTGGAAGGGCATCGAGGACGTCCCGGACGGCAACCCCGAGAAGATGACCTTCACGATCATGGAGGACGACTCCGCGTCGCTCCAGTCGGTCATCGACGGGAACCAGGACTACACGTCGCACCCGATCCCGGTCGACCGGCTCGGTGAGGTCCAGAACCAGTACGCGGACCAGCTGAAGCTCTACACGCCCGCGAACACGTACTACTACTTCATGAACGCGCGGGTGAAGCCGTTCGACAAGCTCGAGGTGCGCCAGGCGGTCAACTACGCGATCGACCGCGACGCGATCGTCCGGCTCTACGGCGGACTCGCGGAGCCGACGCAGAACGTGCTGCCGCCGACCTACCCGCAGTACCAGAAGATCGACATGTACACGCACGACCTGGCGAAGGCGAAGCAGATGGTGCAGCAGGCCGGCGAGACCGGAACGGCGGTCCGCGTCTGGTCGAGCTCGCGCGACACGCACCAGAAGGCCGCCGAGTACCTGACCGACATCCTCAACCAGATGGGCTTCAAGGCGACGCTGAGGGTGATCGATCCGGCGATCTACTGGACGACGATCGGCAACCAGCGGACGAAGGCGCAGGCCGGCCTCGCGAACTGGTTCCAGGACTACCCGCACCCGCTGAACTGGTTCGACACGCTGCTCAACGGCAACCGCATCACGGAGGAGCACAACAACAACTACTCCAACGCCGATGTAGCCGAGGTCAACGACGCGATCGAGAAGCTCAAGCTCGAGCCCGAGCTCGACGACCAGATCAACTCAGAGTGGGCGGAGGTCGACAAGGCGGTGCTGGAGAACGCTCTCTGGGCGCCGTTCGTGAACCGCCAGTTCACGGACTTCTTCACTCCTCAGATGGATCTCGAGGACTGCTACGTGAACCACGTGCTGTACCAGTTCGACTTCACCCAATCCTGCAAGACGAGTTAGGCGAAACGTAGAAGGAGGTAAGAGATCGGAGGGCGCCGTCCCGGCGTCCTCCGACCTCCTCCATGACCCACCAGGCAACCGACTTCTCGATCGACGCGGCGGCTGACCTCGCAGAGCGCGAGTCCGGTGCGATCGAGGGGCGGAGCCCCTGGTACCTCGCCTGGCGGCGACTGCGCCGCAACTACGTCGCGCTCGGCTCGCTCGTGATCTTCCTCGCGATCGTCGTCCTCTGCTTCATGGCGCCGTGGTACGCGGAGAACATCGCCGAGACCGGGCCGAACACCACCCACCTGACCGACAAGGTCGAGGTCGACGGGCAGATGGTCGACGTGATCTCGCCGGGCGGGACCGAGACCGACCCCGAGACCGGCGAGACGGTGATCAAGCCGGTCGAGGTGCTGGGCCCGCAGCTGTGGAACGCGGGCGGCAAGTACGTGCTCGGCGCCGACCCGAGCGGCCGCGACATCGCGGTTCGTGTCCTCTACGGCGGTCTCAACTCGCTCAAGATCGGGATCGCCTCCGCGTTGATCTGCACGTTCGTCGCGACGCTGCTGGCGCTTCTGGCCGGTTACTTCGGCGGCTGGATCGACTGGGTGATCACGCGTGTCTTCGACCTGATCGCCGCGCTGCCGGTGATCCTGCTCGGGATCGCCCTCGGCGCCGCGCTCGCGATCAGCGGCTTCCACCACGGGCCGATCAACATCGATGCAGGGAGCCTCTGGATCCCGGTGCTCGTGATCTCGGTCATCCTCGTCGCGTACATCGGCCGGCCGCTGCGCGGGCAGATCCTGTCGCTGCGCGAGAAGGAGTTCGTCGAGGCGTCGATCGCGCAGGGCGCCGGACCGATGCGTGTGATGTTGGCCGAGCTGCTCCCGAACATCGCCTCGACTGTCCTGGTCTTCTTCACCCTGATCATCGCCAACAACATCCTCGTCGAGGCCGCGCTCTCGTTCCTCGGCGCCGGGGTGCAGCCGCCGGAGCCTTCCTGGGGGACGCTGATCGCGGAAGGCCAGGAGCGCATCCGCACCGCGCCGTGGCTGACGATCGTGCCCGGCACGGCGATCGTGCTGACGGTCGTCGCGCTGAACATCTTCGGCGACGGTCTCCGCGACGCGCTCGACCCGCGGGCCAAGGTCCGCATGGAGCACTAGGGAGGACAGATGGCGGCATTCATCGTCAGGCGGACGATCGGCGCGGTCCTCGTGCTCCTCGCCGTCAGCTTCATCACCTTCGCGATCTTCGTCGTCATCCCCGGCGGCGATCCCGCCACGCGGATGGCGGGCAAGAACGCGACCGACGAGAACATCGCGAACATCCGCGAGACGTGGGGCTTCGACCAGCCCTTCTACGTGCAGTACGTGAAGATGCTCCAGCAGACCTTCAGCGGCGACCTGATCTCGTACACGACGCAGCAGAACGTGCTCGACGAGATCAAGCGCGGCGCCCCCGCGACGGTCTCGCTGGCGTTCGGCGCGGCGATCATCTGGCTCTTCTTCGGGATCCTGGTCGGGGTGATCTCGGCGGTAACGGCCGGGAGGTGGTCGGACCGAGCGATCACGATCTTCGCGCTGATCGGCATCTCGATGCCGGTCTTCTGGCTCGGGATCATCGCCCGCTACTACCTCGGCCCCGAGAACGCCGGCATCTTCCCCGACGGCCGCTACGTCCCGCTCACGGAGAACCCCGCCGACTGGCTGTACCACATGATCCTGCCCTGGATCGTGCTCGCCGTGCTCTTCATCGGCTTCTACGGCCGCGTGCTGCGCTCGAACATCCTCGACGGGATCAACGAGGACTTCGTCCGGACGGCCAAGGCCAAGGGCCTGGCCCCGAGGCGCGTGCTGATGAAGCACGTGCTCCGGAACTCGATGATCCCGATCCTGACGCTGTTCGCGCTCGACTTCGCCGCGCGTGCTCGGCGGCGGCGCGATCCTGACCGAGACCGTCTTCGACCTCCAGGGGATCGGCCAGTACGCCGCGCGCTCGGTGCGCGCGCTCGACCTGCCGCCGATCATGGCCGTGACGCTGCTCGGCGCGTTCTTCATCGTCCTCTTCAACGCGATCGTCGACTTCTTCTACGCCTACCTCGACCCGCGCATCCGGCCGAGCTGATGGCTGAGCGCCTGCTCGAGGTCAAGGGCCTCAAGGTCCAGTTCGCGACCGAGGACGGGGTCGTGCAGGCCGTCGACGGCGTCGACTTCACGCTCGACCGCGGCGAGGTGCTCGGGATCGTCGGCGAGTCCGGCTCTGGCAAGAGCGTCACCTCGATGACGATGCTCGGCCTGACGCGCGGCGTGAACGCGCGCTTCGAGGGCGAGGTGCTCTACAAGGGGCGCGACCTGATCCAGCTCGGCGAGGACGAGTTCCAGTCGGTCCGCGGGAACGAGATCGCGATGATCTTCCAGGACCCGATGACCTCGCTGAACCCGGTCTACCGGGTCGGCGCACAGATCTGCGAGGGCCTCCTGGCGCACAACGAGAACATGAACAAGGGCCAGGCGCGGGCGCGCGCGGTCGAGCTGCTGCGCGCCGTCGGGATCCCCAATCCGGAATCCCGCGTCGACGATCACCCGCACCAGTTCTCGGGCGGGATGCGCCAGCGCGCGATGATCGCGATGGCGCTCGCGAACAACCCGGACGTCCTGATCGCCGACGAGCCGACCACCGCGCTCGACGTGACGATCCAGGCGCAGATCATCGAGCTGATCGACCGGCTCAAGGACGAGTTCAACTCGGCGGTGATCCTGATCACGCACGACCTCGGCGTCGTCGCCGACATCGCCGACGAGATCCTCGTCATGTACGCCGGCCGCGTCGTCGAGCGCGGAACGAAGCGGCAGGTCTTCTACGACCCGCAGCACCCGTACACGTGGGGGCTGCTCGGCTCGATCCCGCGCCTCGACCGGCCGAAGGCGGAGCGCCTGCACTCGATCAAGGGCCAGCCGCCCTCGCTGATCAACCTCCCGCAGGGCTGCAAGTTCCGCCCGCGCTGCCCGCACGCGTTCGAGCAGTGCTGGGAGGAGCCGCAGCTCGAGAACCGCGTCGAGGATCCCGGCCACTTCGACCGCTGCTGGCTTCCGGTCGAGGTCAAGCGTGACGTCCGCGAGGAGACGATCAGCGGGGAGACGCAGGCGGCGTGAGCGCCACCGAGACTCCGCTCGTCGAAGTCCGGCACCTGAAGAAGTACTTCCCGATCAGAGAGGGCGTGATGCAGCGCGAGGTCGCGCGCGTGCACGCCGTCGACGACGTCTCGTTCTCGGTCAACAAGGGCGAGACCCTCGGCCTCGTCGGCGAGTCCGGCTGCGGCAAGTCGACGCTCGGCCGCACGATCGTGCGCCTGCTCGAGCCGACCGACGGCCAGATCCTCTTCGAGGGCGACGACATCACGCACCTGAAGGCGCGCAAGCTCAGGCCGCTCCGGCGCGAGATGCAGATGATCTTCCAGGACCCCTACGCGTCGCTGAACCCGCGCAAGCGCGTCGGCTCGATCATCGGCGACCCGCTCAAGATCCACGGGATCGGGACGAAGGCCGACCGCAAGCGCCGCGTCCAGGAGCTGCTCGAGACCGTCGGCCTCTCGCCCGAGCACTACAACCGCTTCCCGCACGAGTTCTCGGGCGGCCAGCGCCAGCGGATCGGCGTCGCCCGCGCGCTCGCGCTGCGGCCGAAGCTGATCGTCGCCGACGAGCCCGTCTCCGCCCTCGACGTCTCGATCCAGTCGCAGATCCTCAACCTGCTCGAGGACCTCCAGACGCAGTTCGACCTCACCTACATCTTCATCGCGCACGACCTCGGCGTCGTCCGGCACGTCTCCGACCGGATCGCGGTCATGTACCTGGGCAAGCTCGTCGAGGTCTCGCCGGGCGAGGAGCTCTACGACAAGCCGATCATGCCCTACACCGAGGCGCTGCTCTCGGCGGTGCCCGTGCCCGACCCCGACCTCTCGGAGCAGCGCGAGCGGATCGTGCTCACCGGCGACGTGCCCTCGCCGATCGACCCGCCGAGCGGCTGCCGCTTCCACCCGCGCTGCCGCTACATGACCGACGTCTGCACGGAGATCGAGCCGCCGCTGACCGACTTCGACGGCCACCTCTCCGCCTGCCACCACCCGCTCAACGTCTCGCAGGAAGAGGCGCTGCGCGCCGGCGTCGCGCCCGAGACGCCCGAGTCCGCGCCCGACGACGCGACCCCGACCGAGCCCGCCGGCAAGGAGTCCCACCCGGTCTCGGCCGAGACCCCTCGTTCGGGGTAGCTCCCTCTAAAGGGGGTCGGAGGGCGGGCCGATACGTGGTGGGCGATGGACGCTGCCGAGCGCAGGGAGATCCTGAACCGCTACGCGGACCACACCCGCCGCTTCGACGAGCTGGCCTCGCGGCGGAAGAGCGGCCCCACGGCCGAGGTGATCCCGTTCGCCGCGCCGCTCCGCGAGCTCGAGCAGGAGCCGACGATGCGCGAGGTCGAGGTGCTCCAACTGATCTCGGACGGCCTCGTCAACCGCGAGATCGGCCAGCGGCTCTTCCTCTCCGAGGAGACGGTCAAGAGCCACGTGCGCCACCTGCTCGCGAAGCTCCAGGCGCGCTCGCGTGCACACGCCGTCGCCGTCGGCTTCCGCCGCGGCATCATCGCTTAGGTCACCAGCAACCGCGCGGGGGCTCGGCGCGGCCGTTGGCGTTCTTGCACTCCGTTATCCCCAGCTTGTGGAAATCCCTCAACAGAGGGATGACCGGCCAGTGTGGATAACAGAGGCTACGTCGGCTCTACCAGCCCTTGAGGTTCCCAGCGACGGACGCAACAGAAGCGAGCGTCGCAAGGGCGGAAACGAAACGAACACGCGCAAAGCGCATGGATGTCTCCTTGAGACGGGGACTGACGGCGACACGATCTTGACGAAGACTTGACCAGATTTCAAGAGGCACTTGGCGGCTCGTCGGCGCGACAGTGGTTCACGCGCGACCTCCTGGTGACCGCCTACGTGACAACCGTTGCATGTGCCGCGGCTCTATTCATCCTTGTCCTCTGGGCGAGTGGCTTCGCGGTGAGTGCGAATGGTTCTCCATGGCTACTCGTTGTGTTCGCACTGATCGCTGCCCTCGCGGAGAAGAAAAGCATTCGGCTCACGCACGCCAGCGATGACCCAGCCCAGGGGCTTCAGGTCTCGGTCGCATTCCTCCCACTGCTTTTCGTGGCGGTTGCCTTCGGCCCGCTCGCGGCCGCCGTCGTCGGAGCACTTACGATGGTCGGAGACTTCGGCGCTCCGTACAGCCGCTGGGTGCTATGGACGGCTAATCGCAGCCTGATCAGCGGAATTGCCGGGTTGGCAGCGCACTATGCCCTGATGGTCGACGCCAGCACGCCGGCGCGAATTCTCGTCGCGACCGCCGCCGCCGCGTTCGCAGATTTCACCTTGGACGTGATCCTCGCGTCGCTCATCCTTGTCGTGCGCGGGTCGGGATCAGCGAGGGACGTGATTCGCGCCACGGCGCCTGTGGCCGTCGCTGCGGTTCCGCTGTACACAGCCGTCGTAGGCCTTCTCGCATACGCCTTCATCGAGGTCACTACGTGGAGCGCGGTGATGTTCTTTGTTCCCGCCTTCGCTGCGCAGCAGCTCTTCGTCATGTACCAGGAGCAGCGTGACGCGCTGGGTCGCCTCGCTGCTGCGAACAGCCAACTTGAAAGAGCGAACCTCTCGTTCGCCTCGGCGCTTGTCGCCACACTTGACGCTCGTGATCAGTACACGGCCGGCCACTCGGCGGCAGTTGCGATCTACTCTCGCGACATTGCGGCACGGATGGGTATGTCAGAGGAGCAGCAGCAACTAGCTCACCTCTGCGGCCTCGTCCACGACATTGGAAAGATCGGGCTTCCACCCGGCCTACTCGAGAAGCCTGGACCTCTTACGCTCGAAGAACGGCGTCAGATGGAGAAGCACAGCGCGATCGGCGAGCGAATTCTGCGGAACGTTGACGACTACAACGAGATCGCATTGATTGTGCGTCACCACCACGAGCGTGTCGACGGACGCGGGTATCCAGACGGACTCGCGGATGATGACATCCCACTTATCTCGCGGATCATCGCGGTCGCGGATGCCTACAACGCGATGACGTCAGATCGCCCATATCGCGACGCGATGCCGAGCCGGGTTGCACGGCTCAGGCTTGCCCAGGCAGTCGAGAGTCAGTTCGACACCGGTGTTGTGGCCGCATTCGAAGCACTCCTTGTTGGCGAAGACGAGGCGTATCGCGCCGGTACGGCGGCCGACTTCGCACTTGAGTCGCGACGGCACAATGGGCTCGCCAGCTGACGCCGGCCGCTTCTACGCCAGTAGCAGCGGCTGTCTAGCCCGCGCTCTCGCAAGCGCGACAGCCTCGGTTCACAGTCGCCGAGTTCCCACGGACGGGCCTAACGTGCACCTTCGCTCGCCCCTGTGAAGGGTCTGCGTGCTGCCTCCGGTCAGCCGCCCGCGACGAAATCGCCGGTTTGCATGCTCAGGCCGCGAGAGGTCCTACGTCTGCCCGCACGAGCCACTCGACCCGGGTGCTCGCTTCCGAAGTACACGCCGCTCGAGACGTAAGGCTCGGCCCCGTCCGCCCGAGCCTAAGCGCAGGAGGCGCCGTATGCACAGACGCTTGGGAGCGACGTACCTCCCCACCAGACTCTGTCAAGACCGGATGAATCACTTGGTAGCGCGTTCTGATTGCCACCTGCGCCGTACGAGATTGCCGTTCACCTGCCCGCTTCCGACTCGCGTTGTCACCTGTGGCTTGTACTGCGGAATGCCAAACGAGCCTCTCGATGTACGGGGCACTAGTCTGTAGGCCTTCACACTGGTGCGCGCCTCGCAGGACCAATCGCCGGCGCGCCAATTGCAGTCCGAGTATTCCCCTCCGCGCAGATGCACTGCTTCATGGATCAAGGTGAGTAGCGCCCTTCCATGGTCGATTCCAAGAGACAGCGGGCTTGTATTAGGGCAGCATGCAGAGACGTGCAGACGCTCGGGCTAAGGTAAGCGGTCGCATTTCTAGTGTCAGCAATTCCGAGCACAGGCCCCGGACCCCCATAGCGTGCCTCCAGAACCATCCACGCAGCCGAGTCATCTTCGCAGTGCATGCGCACCGGCTTGCCCGCGACCTCGGCGGAAACCGCATCAAGGCGAGGGTCGGGACGGTTCGCAGCTAGAGCTGATCCGGCAAGGCTCAGAGCCAGAAATAGCGCAAGCGCGAGCCTCTTCATCTTCAGCACGTCTCCTAAAGTAGCCCGGATAGTTCGCGACCCTGCGCCCGTGAGCGCTTGGACCGCTTCTGGCTTGGGCGCGTCCTACGGCGTGACTCGGCTTGGCCTTCGCGCGACGACGTCGTGCCGGTTCTCGTGTGTGAGGCGGAACCCGACGATCCGACGTGGGTCGAGCTCTGTGAAGAACACGGTGTTGCCCTGGTGTGGCCTGACACATTCGCGAAGGCGTCGGCAGCCTCGACCAGCGAGCTCGTCGCCGCGTTTAGCCAGGCGAGCCGTTCGGCGGTTGTGCCGCTCGGTGATGTTGAGCCCGAGCCACGCTGCGGAGCGCACCGCCTTGTCCTCGGGCAGGTTGATCGCGAACCTGCGGCCGGGCGCCGCACGGTGCGAGAGCAGGTTGCGCGTGGCGCGCCACTTCGCGTACTCGTCGGAGTCGACCTCACCGCGCGGAGCGCGACCGAGAGCGCCTCGCCCGGGAACACGCGCTCGAAGGTCTCGCACGTCGAGACTGGCGTCGCTGCTCGTTTCGCTTGGTCGGTCGAGAGGTTGAACGGACGCGAGAGCCGCGGTGAGCCGACGCCGGGCGGAGCCAGAGCATCGGGCGGCGCGCTACTCAGTCCTCTCCCTCCCAGTAGTCGAGCTCTGGCCCGGGCGGGCGAACATGATCCGATCGCCGGCGACGCTGCGCGCGCCGATCTTGCCGGTGTCGACGGTAGCTCGACGATGTCCGGCGCGATCAGCGTCGCCGAGCATCCCCTTGCTTGGCTAACTAGCTTGCTGAGCGGTACGGCTTTACCCGAGGACACGGATCGGCGCGTCCGTGTCGTTGCGGATCTGGTGTGCGCCCTCCTTGCCGCGGGGGAAGGCGACCACGTCACCCTCGCGCAGCACCTGCTCGCCCTCGTGCGTGCGAAGCGTGGGCTCGCCGCGGAGGGACGATCACCCACTCCTCGTTGGCGTGGTGCGTGTGGAACGGCCCCTGCTTGTCTGCCCGGCTCGACATAGGCGTTACACGAAGTTCTCCAGCCGATCTGCTGCCGGACGCCACGTGGTAATGCCGACCCAAGCGTCCGTGATATTCCAGTCCTCGCGGATTCGCAGTGCGAGTGCCCACTCCGGGTCGCTGTAGAGCCACTGACGATGCAGTCGTCTTGCCAAGCCTAGGCGCGAACCAGGATCATCCGAGCGGATTGACTCGAAGACCCGTTGCCGGCCGCTCAATAGGTGAGGCCGATCCGGCATCAGTCCGCTCAAGACGACCCGCTCCATAGAGTTCCGGGGAGCCCTCCGTCGTCTCTACGGTCGCGTCACGGAGGTGCTATCCCGGGGCCCCACCGAGGCCCGCACCTGTCCGGACCGCGGCTTGCCGTCAGCCCCCGGCGCGCGGAACTCGCGCGCCGAGACCTTGCGCGAGGGGGTCATCGCCCGTAGGGCTCGGTACGCGGCGGGGATTTGACGCCGGCGCGGGACGCCGAGCTTCTGCCTAAGCACATCGCAGTGCGCCTTCGCGGTGCGTGGCGAGATCCCGAGTCGCGCTCCGACCTCCTCGTTGGAGCAACCGGCCGCAATCATCAGCATCGACCTGGCGCTGACGTTCCGTCAGGTCAACGGGTTGATCGTTGAGGACCTGCGGCATGACGCCGAGCTTGCCAGCGGCATAGCGTGGAAACCATTATCCGAAGGGCGTATTTCTCGTCGTTACGCCCGCTCGCGCACCCGCCGGGGGCTGGCGAACGCCACCTCATGGCCGCGTGCATTCGCCTCGCGCACCTCGTCCTCATCAAGCGCGAACCAGGGATCTCCCGCGGTGTGAAGTCTTGCGTTTCGGTTAAGCGCGGGAACCGACGCGCCCTGCGTGAACGAACGCGGCCTCATGTCCTCTCGCGTTCGCCTCTCGAGCCTCGTCCTCATCGAGCGCGCCGATCCGGAGCAGGAGCTCGAACTCGTCGCGGAGATGCGTCCGCATCATCTCCGGCCCGTCGGTCGCGATCGTGAACGCAACGCCGGCGTCGACGAACGCCCGGAACGTCTCGCGGACCGCCGCCTCGTCGGCCAGCGCCTTCGTCAGCAGGTTCGAGGTGGGGCAGATCTCGAGCACGATCTCCCGCTCGCGCAGCGCGGCCATCAGCTCGGGGTCGCCGGCGGCGAGGATGCCGTGGCCGATCCGGTCGGGCCGCAGCACCTCGACGACCTCGGCGATCTCCTCGCGCCCGACGTCGCCGCCCTCCTCGCCGACGTGGATCGTGACGCCGAGGCCCGCCTCGCGCGCGGTCTCGACCATCGGCGCGACCTGCGTGTAGTCGTAGCGCGCACCGCCCGGGCGCGGGCCGGCGATGTCGACCCCGACGACCCCGCGCGGCGCCCAGCCGATCGCCTTCTCGACGACGATCGCGTTCAGCTCGGCGCTGAACGTCCGGTCCATCATCAGGATCAGCCCGGCGCGCACCTGCGGGTACTCGATCGAGGCGCGGTCGAGGCCGCGGATCGCGGCGAGGATGATGTGGTCGAGGTCGCGCTCGCCGCCGCGGTTTCGCTTCATCGGGTTGAAGCGGAGCTCGAGCGTCGTGATCCCCTGCGAGCGGTAGGCGCCGCCGATCGCCGCGTGCACGGAGCGCTCGACCGCCAACGGCGACGACTGGATCAGCTCCGTCCAGTGGTAGATCCCGTCGAGCGCGTCGAGGTTCGCGACGCCGCGCGGGTCGCTGACCGTGACGAGCCGGTCGAACTCCCAGTAGTCCTTGACGGGGAGTGCGATCCCCTGCTCGTGCGCGAGGCTCCAGAGGATGTCCGACGCGACCGAGCCGCCCAGGTGCGTGTGGAGCTCGGCGAGGCCCTCGTCGAACACGGTCCGAGTCTACGCAGCCGTGTAAAACCCGAGCAAATCGGCCGCAAACAGCGCAGAGGCGTGGCACACTCCGGGCGGGTAGCGGGCGGCGTCCCGGGACTGACGCTCAGGCGTCGCCCGGCTCCCACTTCTGTGTAGATCGTCGCGGCAAACCGATCCGCGTCGTCCGGCGAATAGTCGGTGGAGCCGGCGGGGGACTGGGGACTTACCTTGCGGCACCGCCGGCTCCGCCTTGCCTCCCCCTATGCTGGCCGCGTGAAGGTCGGGATCGTCGTCCCGTACTCCTGGTCGTTCTGGGGCGCGGTGGTCGAGCACGCGGAGCTCCAGGCGGACGCGCTCCGCTCGCTCGGCGTCGACGTCCGCACGATCATGGGCAACGACCCGCCGGGCAGCTTCACGCGCGTGCTCCACCCCCGGCTCGGCCGCCACGGACTGCCGCCGGACGACGTGATCCCCGTCGGCCGTTCGGTGATCGTGCCGGCGAACGGCTCGCTCCCCAACATCGTCCTCAGCCCGAGGACGGTGCCGCGGGTCAAGCGCGCGCTCGAGCGAGAGCGCTTCGACGTGGTGCACCTGCACGAGCCGATGACACCGGCGATCTGCACGGCGACCCTGGCGATGGCGCGGTGTCCGATCGTCGCGACCTTCCATGCGTCCGGCAACCTGGGCTGGCTGCGGCCCGCCGTCCCGGTCTGGGGCTACCTGATGGACCGGATCGACCACCGCATTGCGGTCTCCGAGCAGGCGCGCGACTCGGCCGCGCGCTGGCTGCCCGGCGCGTACGAGATCGTCCCCAACGGGGTGCTGATCCCGCCGGAAGCCGATCCCGGCGGCCGCGAGCACCGGATCGTCTTCGTCGGGCGGCACGAGCCGCGCAAGGGGCTCCAAGTGCTCCTGCGCGCGTGGCCCGAGGTGCATCGCGCGACGGGCGCGCGCCTGCGGGTCGTCGGCGCCGACCCGCTCGCGGTCGGTCTGCTGCAGCGCCGACTGAGGGTCTCGTTCGAGGGCGTCGACGTGCTCGGCTTCCTCGACCAGGACGAGCTGACCGCCGAGCTGCTGGCGGCCAAGGCGCTCGTGGCGCCGTCGCTCGGGGGCGAGAGCTTCGGGATGGTCCTGACGCGCGCGTTCGCGTGCGCGCTCCCCGTCGTCGCGTCCGACATCCCCGGCTACCGCGACGTGACGACGCCCGAGACGAGCTTCACGGTCCCGCCCGGCGACCCCGCCGCGCTCGTGCAGGCGCTCGCCGCGCTGCTCGAGGACGAGCCGCGCCGGCAGGCGCTGGGAGCCGCCGCGCGCGAGCTGGCCGAAGAGGAGTACTCGTGGGACAAGATCGCGCGGCGGCTGCTCGGGATCTACGAGCTGGTCACCGGGCGCGTGGCGAGTGCGCGTGTGAGGTACCTGCCGCGCAATCCCTGGACGCAGGGGCTGATCGCCGTCGCGTTCTGCGCCCTGGTCGGCGTGATGCTCTGGTGGCGCGGGCCCGACTGGGGGCTCGTGCTGGACGCGTTCGAGGCGGTGACCTGGCGCTGGGTCCTCGCGGCGCTCGCGCTCAACCTCCTGTCGGTGCTCGCGCGCGCGCTCGCGTGGCGCGCGGTCCTGCGCCAGGCGGTCCCGCCGCTGCCGTTCATGCACATCTTCTCGGCGTTCGCGGTCGGGCTGCTCGGCAACGCGGTGCTCCCGGCACGCACGGGCGAGCTCGCGCGGGTCGCCGTCCTGCGCCGGAGGCTCGAGCGCGGCCGCGGCTACACCGCGACGCTGTTCGGCACCGTCTTCACGCACCGGCTCTTCGACGTCGTGCCGGCGATGCTGCTCGTCGTCTACGTGCTCCTGACGGCGAAGATCCCCGACTGGGCGCTGACGAGCATCGCGATCGCGGCCGCGATCGGCGGGATCCTGCTCGTCGTCGCGCTGATCACGTCGCGGCTCCGCAAGCCCGCCGTCGAGGAGCTGACGCGCCTGCGCCGGTACCTCGTGATGGCGCGCGCCGGGCTCGACGTGCTGCGCTCGCCGGCGGCCGCCGCGCTCGCGATCTTCTTCCAGTGCGTCGGCTGGTTCCTCCAGCTGCTCGCGGTCTGGGTGGCGATGCGGGCGTTCGGGATCGACGCGCCGCTGCCGGCCGCGGGGCTCGTGCTCGTGCTGATGAACGTCGCGACGATCTTCCCGTTCTGGCCGGGGAACTTCGGCCTGCTCCAGGCCGCGGTCGCGCTGCCGCTCGTCTCGTACGGCGTCCCGTACACGACCGGGTTCGCGTTCGGGATCGGCCTCCAGATGATCGAGATGTCGGTGGGCGTCGGCGTCGGGCTGATCTTCCTGGCCCGCGAGGGCCTCTCGTTCGCGACGCTGAAGCGGATGCCCGAGGAGGAGCAGGAGCGGCGGCTGCACGTCGTGCCGGAGGAGGAGCCTGCGCGCACTCGCAGCGCCGTCTAGCCTCAAGGGCGTCCTCGGCGCGCGCGAGGCGGCGGCTGCGCTGGCCGAAGGCTTCCGCGCGGCCGGCGTCGCCTGCGACGAGCGGCCGGTCGCCGACGGCGGCGAGGGGACGATCGACCTGCTCGAGGGCGAGCGGCGAACGGCGGACGTGCACGACGCGTTCGGACGCCCGCGTGCCGCCGAGTGGCTGACGCTCGCGGACGGCACCGCCGTCGTCGAGGCCGCGCAGGCGATCCCGCTCGATCCCGAACGTCTCGACGCTCGCGCGGCGTCGAGCCGGGGGCTGGGCGAGCTGCTCCTGGCGGCTTGTAACACAGAGCCACAAGCCCTGGTCGTCGCGCTCGGGGGCACGGCGAACATGGACGCCGGCGCGGGACTGCTCGAGGTCCTGAACGAGCTGCCCGTGCCGACGAGGGTCGCCTGCGACGTGCGGACGAAGCTCGCCGACGCCCCGCGGCTGTTCGGCCCGCAGAAGGGCGCGACGCCGGAGCTCGTGCGCGAGCTCGAGGAGCGCTTCAGCGGCCATCCGTTCGGCGACCTGCCGGGCTCGGGTGCGGCGGGCGGCCTCGGCGCCGCGCTCGCCTCGCTCGGCGCGGAGCTCGTCCCCGGCGCCGAGCTCGTGCTCGAGCTCGTGCGCTTCGACCCGCGCGCGTACGAGCTCGTCGTCACCGGCGAGGGCACGGTCGACGAGACGACGTGGGAGGGGAAGGCGCCCGCGGTCGTGCAGCGCGCCTGCGCGGAGGCGGGCGTCCGCTGCGTCCTCTTCGGCGGGCGCGTGCTCGCGGGCGACGCGGTGGCGCTGTCGGGCGACCCGGAGCGGGCCTATGCCGACCTGGTCACGCTCGGAACGCGGCTCGGTCGGGACCTCGCCACGTCGTGACGTCGAAGCCGTAGAGCTCCCGCGGATCCTGGTGACCGCTGGGCGAGCCGTCGTGCTCGTAGCGCCAGACGGTCTCGCGCGGCTCGGGCCAGACGCGCACGATCTCGAGCGCGCTCACGCGACCTTCGCGCTCAGGGTCGTGCTCGTCCAGGAACTCGAACGCGTACTCGGCAGCGTCGAGGAACGACTCCGACGTGTGGCGGAGACCCAGGTCCAGGCCGGGGTGGCTCTTGAGGCCCTCGTGAACCGCGTACCTGGACTGTTCGGCCGCATGGCTTGCAGGGCGGTGCGCCATGCCGTCTCCTTTCAAGCCTGACGGTACGGCCGTGCCCGACGGCACGCAATCACCCGTTCCAGGGAAGCGCTAGTGGCGCTGGTCCACTTGGCGCGCGAGCGCCAGCAGGAGCTTCCAGGCGATGTTCGCGTTCGTCTGCACGAGCGGCCGGAACTCCCACGGCGTCAGGCCGTAGCAGGTGAGCTCCGAGTCGGCCTTGACGGTCGCGGTGCGCGGGCCTTCGGTGATCAGCGCGATCTCGCCGAAGTGGTCGCCGGGGCCGAGCGTCCGCACTTCCTTGCCGCCGACCTCGACCTTGGCGCTGCCGTCGCGGATGACGAAGAAGCCCACGCCGCCGTGCCCTTCCTCCGCGATCGTGTCGCCCGGCGCGAACGTGCGCTCGTGCACGGTGCGCCCGATCGTCTCGAGCTCGCGCGGGTCGAGCCCGGCGAAGAGCGGAACGCGCTGGAGAAGCTCAACCGCCTGGGTTGCCATCCGGCGCGATCCTACTATGCGCCGGGGCGCGCGTCCTCGACACGCTTCGCCAGCTCCTCGATTCGACCCTCGGCGTGGTCCAGCCGTTCGCGGCAGAGTGCGTAGAGCCGCTCGCCGCGCTCCCAGAGCGCGAGCGCCTCGTCGAGCGGAGCCTGCCCGTGCTCGAGCCGCTCGACGATCTGCTCGAGCTCCTTCTGCGCCTGCTCGAACGTGAGCTCGCTCACCGCGTGTCCTCGACGCGGGCGCCGAACCCGCCTTCCGCGAGCTGCACGTCGACGTGCGCGCCGGGCTCGAGCTTCGTCGCGGAGCGAACGACGCCGTCGCCGTCGCGCACGATCGCGTAGCCGCGGGCGAGCGTCGAGGTCGGCGAGAGCACGCGCAGGCGCGCGGTCGCGTTCTCGAGCGCGGCACGCTTGCGCTCGACCAGCAGTCTCGGCGCCCGGCGGAGACGCTCGTGCACGGTGTCGACGCGCCGCCGCTCGCGTTCGAGCGCGCGCCTGGTGCCTCGCTCGAGCGCGGCACGCGACGCGTCGAGCCGCGCGATCAGCTCGCCCAGGTCGGGCACGACGAGCCTCCCGGCGGCCGTCGGCGTGGAGGCGCGAACGTCTGCGGCGAGATCGCAGAGCGGCGTGTCCTGCTCGTGGCCGACCGCGCTGACGACGGGAACCGGACACGCGGCGACCGCGCGCACGAGCCGCTCGTCGCTGAAGGGCAGCAGGTCGTCGAAGCTGCCGCCGCCGCGCGCGAGCACGACGACGTCGACCTGCTCGGCGCAGAGCTCCTGGAGCGCAGCGACCATCGCCGCCGCTGCGCGCGGTCCCTGCACGTAGGTCTCCGCGACGACGACGTGCGCCGCGGGAAACCGCGTCGTCACAGCGGTCAGGACGTCCCGCTTGGCCGCCGCGTCGTTGCCGGTGACGAGCCCGATCTTGCCCGGCAGGTACGGAAGCGCACGCTTGCGTGCGTCGGCGAAGAGTCCCTCGCCGGCGAGCTTGCGCTTGAGCCGCTCGAGCGTCGCGAGGTGGTCGCCGACGCCGAAGCGCTCGATCGTGAGCGCGCGCAGCTTGAGCTCGCCCTTCGCCTCGTAGACCTCGGGCCGGCCGTAGACGTGCACGCGCTCGCCCTCGACCAGGTCGAGCCGGAGCGCGTCGAACTGGCCGCGCGGGATCGAGACCGGGAGGCAGGCGCCGTCCGCCGGATCCTTGAGCGTGAAGAAGACGTTCGCCCAGCCGGGGTGCCGGCGGAGCTCCGTGAGCTCGCCTTCGATCCAGACCGTCGGCAGGCGCGCGACCCAGTCCGCGACGCCGCGGTTGAACGCGCCGACGGTGTAGACCTTGCGATCGCCGTAGCGGAGCGGCTCCACCTTCACGGCTCTGATGCTACGGCCAGCCGCAAATCCACCGGCTGGGCTTCCTCGTACCCCTTCGAAACGAAGGGGGGTCCACAGTGAAGCGACTTGTCTCGCTCGCGGCGGGACTGGTTTTCGCGTCGGCGTTGGCCGGGCAAGCCCAGGCCGCGCCGACCGTTGTCGATCCGAACCTGGCTGTTCGGACCGCCGCGCAAGGGCTCGTCACGCCGACGAGCCTCGCGTTCCTCGGGCCGAACGACATGCTCGTGCTCGAGAAGATGACCGGCCGCGTCCAGCGGGTCACGAACGGCGGCGCGCCGGCGACGGTGCTCGATCTCGCGGTCAACAACGCCTCGGAACGAGGCTTGCTCGGGATCGCGCTGCATCCGGCGTTTCCCGCGGTTCCGTGGGTGTACCTCTACTGGTCGTGCAAGAGCACGTTGCCTCAGGACGGCGATCCGTTCCGTCATGAGGAGGAGCGCTGCTCCGACGACCCGGCGGCGATGTTCGGCGCCGACACCGGCGACATCCTGCAGGTGCCGCTCCTCGGCAACCGCGTCGACCGGTTCCGCTGGAACGGGGTCACGCTCGCGTACGACAGCAACCTGATCCAGCTGCGTTCGTTCCAGAACGACGGCGGACCCGTTCCGGCCGGGCAGGGCGACGAGGGCCAGCCGCCGCGCGCAAACCACGACGGCGGCGTGATCGACTTCGGGCCCGACGGGAAGCTGTACGTCCAACTCGGCGACCTCGGGCGCCGCGGGCAGCTGCAGAACCTTCAGCTCACGCCCGACGACCAGTTCGGCGGGCCGCAGCCGGACAACGCGCACCTGAGCGGTGTGTTCCTGCGGCTGAACGACGACGGCTCGACGCCGGCCGACAACCCGTTCGTCCAGGCCGGGAACGCGATCGGCGGCGAGGTCGGGGCGAACGTGCGACGAGTGTTCGCCTACGGGATCCGGAACGCGTTCGGGTTCGACTTCGACCCGGTCTCGGGCGCGCTCTGGGACGAGCAGAACGGCGACGACTCGTTCACGGAGGTCAACCGGGTCCTGCCCGGCCAGAACCTCGGCTGGACGCAGATCATGGGCCCGCTCTCGCGGCTCTCCCAGTACAAGGAGATCGAGACGAGTGCGCAGTTCTTCGGCCTCCAGCAGCTGCGCTGGCCGCCGACGAACATCGCCGACTCGCCCAGCGAGGCGCTCGCGCGTCTGCACATGTTCCAGGGTGCCGAGTACAGCGACCCTGAGTTCAGCTGGAAGTTCGAGGTCGCACCGGCCGGCGTCGGGTTCCTCCGGGGACGCGAGCTCGGCCCGCAGTACCAGAACGACCTCTTCATCGGAGCTGCCCGGCCGACGCTCGAAGGCGGTCAGCTCTGGCACTTCAACCTGACCGGGAACAGGCGGATGATCGGCGTCGACGACCCGCGGCTGAACGACCGCGTCGCCGACAACCTCGCCAAGTTCGAGATCACGGAGAGCGAGAGCCTGCTCTTCGGCCGGGACTTCGGCGTGGGGAGCGACGTGGAGACGGGCCCGAACGGGAACCTCTACGTCGTCTCGCTCGATCAGGGCGCCGTGTACGAGATCTTCCGGCGCAAGTAGTCGGCACGGATGGGCGCGGGCTTCGGCCCGCGCCCATCGCGCTTAGGCGCTCCTTAAAGCAGGATCTCGGCGGCGGTCTGCGCTTCGCAGCCGGAGCGGATCAGCTCGACGGCGCGATGGAGGTCGGCCTCGCTCGCCGCCAGGCGCTCCGCGAGTGGAAGCGGGTACCCGGCTTCCATGAGGATGTGCAGACGCCAGCTTTCCACCTTCGCGCGCTCGCTCTGCCTCTCGATTGTCTCGGTGTCGCTCATGGACCGCCCGTGTTCGTTGTCACTGAGACGATCCCTGCCGAAAGTTGTTGGCGCTACGACGTCCTGGCGTACGTCTCCTCGATGCGCCGGCTGAGCTCCTGCAGGCGGGCCTCGATCACCGACCGTTCCGCCTCGACGTCGGCGAGGAGCGCCTGCGCACGGCGGAGGATCTCGGTCTCCACGTCCGTGAAGCGCCGCTCGAGGCGGGAGACGGCGTCGTCGCGCTGCCGTTCGAGGCCGGCCGCGATCTGGCCGAGCCGCTTCTCGAGCCGCTGCGTGCCGGAGTCCGCGATCTGGGCGAGCTGGTCCGAGAGGACGCCGCTCGCGTCGCGCTCGAACGACGCGACTGCGCGCTCGAGCTCGCGCTGGAGGCGCTTCGCCGACTCCTCGCGCGCGTTCCTGATCGCCTCGTCGAACTGCTGCGCGGCGAGCTCCGAGTAGCCCGACGACGCGCGGTCGATCACGCGCTGGAGCTGCTCGAGCTGGCGCCGTTCGATCTCCGCGAAGCCGGCCGTGATCCGACCCGCCGCCTCGGTCTCCTCGCGCTCGATCTGCTGGCGCAGCGCCTCCTCGCGCCGGCGCAGTCGGTCGCTGACCTCGTGCAGCGCGCGCCGACGGTCGGCCGCCTGCGCCTCGAGCTCGGCGTCCGCTGCCTGCGCGACCTCCTCGAGCGAGCGGGCGAGCTCCTCGCGCAGCCGCGCGACGGAGGCGCGCTGTTCCTCGTTCTCGCCGAGGATGCGCTCGGCGTCCGCGGCCACGCGCGCCTCGACCTGCGCGATCAACTCGACCTGATGCTCGCCCACGCGCGAGATCTGGCCGGCGAAGCCTTCCTGGATGCGCTCGAGGTCCTGCGCCCAATCCGCAAGGCGCCGCTCGACCTGCTGGTGTGCGGAGGTGAGCGCGGCCGCGAGCTCGTCCCGGGCAGCCGCCTCCCGGTCGACGAGCGCCCGCCTGCGCTCCTCTCCGAGTCGCCGCTCCTCGTCGGCGAGGAGGGACACGGAGTCGGCGCGCGCGCGCGCGAGCGTCCGCTCGAGCTCCGTTGCCCGGTCCGCCGCTTCCTGCTCGGCCAGCGTGCGCAGCCGCTCTTCCGCGCGTGCGAACTCGGCGTCGAGGCGACGCGTGCGGCGCGTCAGCTTCGCCAGCGCGTCGGCCGCGATCACCGCGAGCGCCGACAGCGAGAGCCCCGCGGCCGCGACCGCAATCGCGAGCTCGGGCTCGAACGCGAGCGCGATCCAGCCCGCGACGGCGGCGACCCCGAGCACGATCGCCGTCAGGCGGGCGACGCGAGGCGAGAGCCGGCCGGTCGCGGCGGAGCCGAACGCCGCGGCGACGACCAGGACGGCGACCGCGAAGGCGATCGAGAAAGCGGTGGCGAGCACCCAGGCATTCTTGCGTCCGTGGACCTCGGCGCGGAGCTGGACCGGATCGCCGCGATCGCGGCAGGTCACGCCGCGGACGGCGAGCGGCTGTCCGGCGTGCTTCCGGCCGAGCCCGAGGCGGGCGCCCGCATCTACCTCTGCGCGTTCGAGCATGGCGAGCAGCGTTCCTGGCTCGCGCTCGACGGCGGCGGCGAGCCTGTCCTCAGCCGCGCGCGGGTCCGCGAAGCGGTCTCGATCGCCGCACTCTGCGAGCTCGCGGACGAGAGCGCGGGCGGGGGCGACCTCTCCGAGCTGCGCTCGCAGCTGGTCGCGTTGCGGCTGACGGACAACCCGCCGGGGATCGACGAGGCCGAGGAGGCCGCGCTCGCCCTCGAACGCGTCGTCGGAGCGCCTCCACGCCTCGCCACGCCGGCGCACCTCGACGCGGTCGGTGCCGCCACGCTCCGACTCGAGCGGGCTCTCGGCGACTCGTCCTCCTCGCCGTTCGCGGCCGCGATGCAGCAGGGACGCGGGACGGTCGACGAGCTCGCCCGCGAGGTGGAGGCGGGCTACAAGCGGGAGCTCGTCTAGCTAGGGATGATCAGATTGACTCTCGGAGCGCGTTCGCCGCAGCTTGCAGACGTTCACTGACGTCGGCTAGTTCTCGCGCTGCCAACTCAATGCGCTCTTGCTGGGTGTCGCTGCGATCTTGTTGGTTGTCAGCCCGCGCTTGCTGCCTGGCAGCGTTGTCGCGAAGCGCCTTGACCTGACCTGCCATCTCCTCCACTGTCCGAGTGAGATCGGCAAGTTGGCCAGCGACGGAGGCGATGTCCTCTTCAGCGGTCACTTCTGCCACTAGGTACAGTAATCCCCGACTGGCCTCGCAACCAGAGTCTGGCCTCAAGCCCGCAAACCACCGACGCGCTATGCGCGCAAGGCGAGGAGCTTTAGGCAAACGGAGTCCCGCTGCGGGGCCAGCCTCTCGCCTAGCTAACGGATCGTCATCTGCGTCACTCGCCGGACGGTCAGCCCGTGCTGCGTCACGGCGATCGTCGCCTTCACGACCTTGCCGCGCGCGCCCTTGGGAATCGTGACCAGGCACTGCGGCTTGACCCTGACGAGCGTGACCCCAGCGTCGGTGAGAACGAGGTTGATCGTGAAGAAGCTGGCCCTGGCCGCGAGCCTGCGGGTCCCGATCGACGCGGTGCAGGTAACCCGGCCGGACGACGTCGCTCCCCGCACGCGCATCGACACGAGCCAGGGCTTGCCGACGCGAGGAGCGGACGGACGCGGCGTCGCCAGAACCGACAGTGGCGGCGCGTCGAGCCGGTGCCGGAGGCCGGGCTCGACCGGCGCGTCGTCGTACGCCTCGGTCCCCTCGTTCGATGCGCTGGCGATCAGTCTGAAGTCGCCGTCGATCTCGACGTCGTCGGGGTTGATGCGGAAGGTCACGGTCGAGCCGTCGTACGTCGCGTCGCTGTCGATCAGGGCCGGCGCCTCGTACCAGTCGTCGTCGCCCGCGACCCAGAACGACACTTCGCGCCCGTCGAACTCGAGCCCGTAGGTGTAGCCGTCGCCGGGCTCGTTCGGCGCGGGGTCGACGTAGACGCCGACGTAGTCGCCCGCCAGCAACTGCGGACGGTTCGCGATCTTGACTGCGACGGTGAGGATCCCGCGGGCGTCGTTCGAGATCTGGACCTGAGAGATGTCGGGCACGCAGCAACCGGCATCTCCGACCGGGTCGGGGATCTCGATCGGCGCGGACGGGCGTGCGGCCCCGAGGCCGGCGAGGCCCAGGAAGAGCACGAGCGCGGCCAGTGTGGCTCTGATCGTCATGGCCGAATCGAACGCTAGGACGGTCACACGCCGCTCACACCTCCCCGAATTGCTAGAACGGGGCCCGTGGAAGGAAGCAGCTTCGGCTTTCCGTTCGGCGGCGACCCCGAGGACCTCTTGCGCGGCCTGCGCGAGTTCGCGGAGCAGCAGGCCGAGACCGTCCAGGAAGCGCAGCGGGAGCAGTTCGCCACGCTCACGCTCAACACCGCGGTCGAGCTGACCGGCTCGGCCCTCTCCCAGATGGACGTCTCGGGCCCGATCGAGGAGCAGGCGATGGCCCTCCGCGACGCGATGCGGGTGCTCTTCCCCGAGGCCGTCGCGCTCGTCAGCGCGGCGCGCCAAGGGTTCATGCGCGAACGCTGATTTGCCGATACCGGGGGCGTGCGGCGCCTCCTCGGCACGATCCTACTCGCGCTCGTTCTGACGCCCGCCGCCCGGGCGGACTCCGACCTCGTCGTCGGGATCGTCGACGACCAGCTGAAGTGGACGGGACACCCGACCGCGGCGACGACCGCGCTCCGCGACCTCGGGATCGGCGCGCTCCGCGTGCCGCTGACCTGGCGGCGCGGAAGCTCCAAGCTGACGCGCACGGACGTCGTGACGATGAACCGCGTCGTCGGCGGCACGTTCCCGATGCGGATCGTGCTGACGGTCTCGGGGCCGGCGCGCGAGGCACCGCGGAGCGCCGCCGAGCGCTCGCAGTTCTGCGCGTTCGTGCGTGACGCGCTGGCGCGCTACCCCATGGTCAACGACGTGACGATCTGGAACGAGGTCAACTCGAACGACTTCTGGCAGCCGCAGTTCGAGGCGGGCGTGAGCAGCGCCCCGCGCGACTACGCGCTCCTGCTCGCGCATTGCTACGACACGCTCAAGCCGCTCCGCTCGCGCCTGAACCTGATGACGGACACCTCGCCGCGCGGCAACGACAACCCCTACGCGACGACGAACGCGAGCCACTCGCCCGGCCTCTTCGTCCGCAAGCTCGGCGAGGCGTACCGCGGCCTGGGGAGGACGCGGCCGCTGTTCGACAACGTCGGCCACCATCCGTACGGCGACTTCTCGCTCGAGAGCCCGTTCGCGCGGCACCCCAACACCGGGTCGATCGGGCAGGGCGACCACGACAAGCTCGTCGCAGCCTACGAAGACGCGTTCGCGGGCACGGACCAGCCGACGATCGGCCGCGGCGCGCGCATCTGGTACCTCGAGGACGGCTTCGAGACGACGGTCACCTCCGCGAAGCGCTCGCTCTACAGCGGCGTCGAGCGCGCGCGAACCGTCGGGCCCGACGCGCTGCACGCCGAGCAGCTCGTCGACGCCGTGCGCTTCGCGTACTGCCAGCCGCACGTCGCCTCGTTCTTCAACTTCCTGCTCACCGACGAGCGGCGTCTCGTCGGGTGGCAGTCCGGGTTGCTCTGGGCGGACGGGTCGAAGAAGCCGGCCTACGCAGCGTTCCGCGGCGTGACCCGCGAAGTGCGGCAACGGCGCGTCGACTGCGTCGCCTTGCGGAAGCGCGAGGCCGACACGCTCGCGGGCGGCTTCGTCTTCCTCCCCCCGCGTAAGCCCTAGCTAGGCCTAGTTCCCGAAGTACTCGGCGCAGTGCGGGGCGCCGATGCGCTTCGCGAGGTTCGCGAGCGTGGCGTTGCCTTCCTGGCTCTGCGTGATCCAGCGCTCGAGTGCAACGGGGTTCAGCGCGTGCGCGAGGCCGACGCGGTCGTCGGCGATCCCGCGCTCGAAGCGGGCCAGGAAACGCCGAGCGGCAGCGCCCTCGACGTTCTTCTGCCGAAGCGTGACGAGGAGACGGACGTTGATCGAGATGAGCTCTCGGCCGAGCTGCTGGTAGGACGGTGCCCCGTAGCCGAGCATAGGTCTCCAGCGCCGTCACTTCCGTGTTCGCGGTCGCGCACGGCTCGTCCCAGGGATGTGCCTTGCGCTGCTTCGCAGTCGGGGACGGTGCGGGGCGGTAGAGGTTTGGCTCGTCCGCGGGCCGCACCATCCGCAGCGCCAGCGCTGTCGAGGCGGTCATGCCGGCCGCGGCGATGACGAACACGATCAGCACGCCGGAGAACTTCTTCAGCACTCTTCGAAAGTCGGCTCGTCCTGGGTCGCGCGGCTCCCTCGTCCGAGGGGTCTCCACCTTTACAATCGCGCCGCCCTTGCTGCTCGACAGCGCGATCGTTCGCCTCCTGCCCACGGTTCCGAGGACTGCCGTGCGCAGGATCGCGGGCCGCTACATCGCGGGCGAACTGCTCGAGGACGCGGTCTCGACCGTCCAGGAGCTGAACTCGGACGGCAAGACCGCGACGATCGACGTCCTCGGCGAGGAGGTCGCGAAGCCCTACGAGGCGGGTGAGATCGTGCACGCGTACCACGACGTCTTCGAGGCGATTCGCGAGCACGAGCTCGACTCGAACGTCTCGGTGAAGCTGACGGGGCTCGGGCTCAAGCTCGGCTACAAGCTCTGCCGGCGGAACCTCGAGACCGTCGTCCGGCACGCCGCCGAGAGCGGCAACTTCGTGCGGATCGACATGGAGGACTCGTCCACGACCGACGACACGCTGCGGCTCTACCGGTACCTGCGCGAGGCGGGGCTCGACAACGTCGGCGTCGTGCTCCAGGCCCGGCTGCGGCGGACGCTCGACGACATCGCCGACCTCGCCGAGCTCGAGCCGAGTGTCCGCATCTGCAAGGGCATCTACCTCGAGCCGTGGGCGATCGCGTACACGGACTTCGACGAGGTCCGCGAGAACTTCGTGCGCTGCCTCGAGGCGCTGCTCGAGACGGCCTCGCACGTCGGCATCGCCACGCACGACGAGTACCTGATCGAGGAGGCGAAGCTGCGCGCGCGCGAGCGCTACGAGTTCCAGATGCTGCTCGGCGTCCGCGAGCAACTCGGCGACGAGCTCGTGCGCGACGGCGAGCGGCTACGCATCTACGTTCCGTTCGGGCGGCAGTGGTACGAGTACTCGCTGCGGCGGCTCCAGGAGAACCCGCGGATCGCGGGCTACGTCGCGGCGGACACGGTCGGACGCCTGCTCGGGCGGAACGGCTCCTCCTAACGCGTCCTCCGTGCGTGCACGAGGACGTTTCCCGGGACGCGCGAGTCGTGGAACGAGCCGGGGCCGGCGGGGTACTCCTCGAGCGCACGCACGATGAGCTCGTGGCGCCCCAGCGCGCCGACGAGCTGGCCGAGTCGGTGGAAGCCCGACGCGAAGTAGTCCTCGCGCCAGTGCATCAGCCCGTCCAGGCAGAGCGCGGCGGGATGGTCGTCGAAAAGCAGTAGGTCGGCGCCCGGCTTGAGCGACGCGGCGATCGAGCCCGCGAACAGATCGAGGTCGCGAACGTCCTGGGCGACGCCGGGACCGACGTAGGCGAGGTCGAAGCGCGCGCGCTGCAGCTCGGCGGGAACCGTGTCCAACTCGGAGTGGATCCAGAGCACGGACGGCCCGCGCTCGCGGGCGAGCTCGAGCGCGCCCTCGGATTGGTCGATGCCGGTGACGCTCGCGCCGCGCTCGACGAACTCGACGGTCGCGGCGCCCGAGCCGCAGCCGATGTGCAGGACTCGCTTGCCGCTCAGGTCGGAGAGCGACCCGCGAACCTGCTCGGGGAGAGCCGCCTCGCCGCTCTCGGCCGGCGGGTGCGCCTTGTCCCACGCGCGCAGGTTCTCGTCGGTGGGCTCCACGCGCCGACGATAGCGCCAAGCGGGCACAAGTAACACTGTGTTGCTTGGTCAGGCCAGCAGGGAGAAGCCGCCGTCCACGATCAGCGTGTGCCCGCAGACCATCTCGGCCTGCGGCGAGCAGAGGAACGCGACCGCGTCTGCGAGGTCCTCGGGCTCGACCAGCCGTCCCTTCGGCGTGCGCGCGAGGCTCTGCTCGACCATCTGCTCGCGGTTCGGGAAGTGCTCGAGCGCGCCGGTCTCGACGACGCCCGCCGACACGGCGTTGACGCGAATCCCCCGCGGGGCGAGCTCGACCGCCAGGTAGCGAACGAGCGACTCGAGCGCAGCCTTCGAGGTGCCGACGAGGACGTAGTTCTCCATCACCCGGGTCGACCCGAGCGACGAGACGCCGACGATCGAGGAGCCACTCGGCATGTTCGGAGCTGCGACTCGCGTGAGGTCGAGCAGGGCGCGTGCGTTCGCAGTCAGCGTCCACTCCCAGTGCCTCGCCTCGGTTTCGAGCGCGGGCCGGATCACGCCTGTGGCCGCGTTGTGCACGAGCGCGTCGAGCGGGCCGAGCGCCTCGACCTCGTCGAGCACGCGTTGCGAGCTGATGTTGCCGCGCACGAGGACCGGTTCGGCGCCCACGGCTCGCAGCTCGTCCGCGGTCTCCTCGGCGGCGCGGTCGTTCCGCAGGTAGCCGACCGCCACGCGCTTCGCGCCGTCGCGTGCGAACCGCAGCGCGATCGCCTTGCCGATCCCGCGCGTCCCGCCGGTGACGAGCGCGGTCTCGATTACTTCTGGGGGTCGTACTCGGGCGCCGAGCTCGGGATCGTCTCCCAGCCGATCCGCGTCCGCGGCTCGCGCGGGCCGTCCTCGGCCTTCGACGACGCGTGCCCGAGCCGGTCGAGCCGCTCGATCTGCTGCTCGCCGTAGCGCCGCACGTCGTGGTCCTCGGGCAGCTCCGCGATCAGCTCCCTGACGCGCGCGCGCAGCTGGTACGCGAAGTGCGGCGTCGCGGGCCCGACGAGCGCGTCGACGTCGTCGCGGGTCGGCTCGGCCATGGCGCAAACCGTAACGCACCGCCGCTAGCGTCCGCCGCCGTGCGCCGCCTCTCTCCGGCCGAGGTCGGGCTGCTCGTCACGGTCCTGATCTGGAGCCTCAACTTCACGCTGACGAAGTACGTCCTCGACCACGGCTTCCAGCCGCTCGCGTACTCGAGCCTGCGCTTCACGACGGCCGCCCTCCTGTTCGCGGGGGTCGCATTTGCGCTCGAGCGCTCGCTGCGGATGCGGCGCCGCGACCTCGCCCTTCTCTTCGGCGCCGTCGTGGTCGGGATCTGGCTCAACCAGATCGCGTTCGTCTACTCGCTCACGTACACGACGGCGAGCACTGCCGCGCTCGTGTTCGGGACGCTGCCGATCTTCACGATCCTCGCCGCGACCCTGAGCGGCGTCGAGCGGCTCTCGAAGCGCTTCGTCGCGGCGGCGGCGGTCAGCTTCGCGGGCGTCGTGCTCGTCGCTGTGGGAGCCGAGGGCTCGGTCGCCGGAAGCCCGACCGGGATCGCGCTCGCGCTCCTCGGCGCGGCGACGTGGGCGGTCTACTCCGTCGCGATCTCGCCGCTGATGCGCCGCTACTCGCCCTTCCGCGTCAGCGCGCTCGCGCTGCTGATGGGCGCCGGGCTGCTGCTCCCCACGGCAAGCCGCCAGCTCGCGACGCAGGACTGGGACCTCCCGCCGCTCGTCTGGGTGATCTTCGGCGTGGCCGTCGTCGGGCCGCTCGTGATCACGAACATCCTCTGGTTCACCGCACTCCGCCGCGTCGGCCCGTCGCGGTCGTCGCTGTTCGCGAACCTCCAGCCGTTCTTCGGCGCTCTCTTCGCGCTCCTGATCCTCTCGGAGCGGATGACGCTCGTCCAGGTCGCCGGCGGCCTCGGAATCGCGGCCGGGATCGCCCTGGCGCGGCCGCGCAGCGAGTTCCCCGCAGCCGAGTAAGATCAGCGCGATGAGCGACACCGATTTCATGCCCCTCGAGGGCTGGGATCACGTCGAGCTCTGGGTGGGGAACGCGAAGCAGGCCGCGTACTTCTACGAGCACGCGTTCGGCTTCCACCGGAGCGCGTACGCGGGTCCCGAGACCGGCGTCCGCGACCGCGCGTCCTACGTGCTCGAGCAGGGCGAGGTCCGCCTCGTCGTCACGAGCGGCCTGCGGCGCGACTCGCCCGTCTGCGAGTTCGCGTACCTCCACGGCGACGGTCTCAAGGACATCGCGCTCCGCGTCCCCGACGCGAAGGCGGCGTACCGCGAGGCCGTCCAGCGCGGTGCGCGCGGCATCACCGAGCCGCACGTCGAGGAGGACGAGTTCGGCACCGTCGAGCTCGCCACGATCGCGACCTACGGCGACGTCGTGCACACGTTCGTGAACCGCGCCGGCTACGAGGGCGCGTACCTGCCCGGTTACGTCGCGCAGGAGTCGACGAACGGGAGCGACCCCGGCGTCGGGCTGCTCCAGATCGACCATGTCGTCGGCAACGTCGAGCTGGGCCGCATGAACCACTGGGTCGAGTTCTACGAGCGCGTCTTCGGGATGACCGAGATGATCCACTTCAGCGACGAGTCGATCTCGACGGAGTATTCGGCGCTGATGTCGAAGGTGCTCACCGACGGCGAGGGAAAGATCAAGTTCCCGATCAACGAGCCGGCCGAGGGCAAGCGGAAGAGCCAGATCGAGGAGTACCTCGAGTTCAACCACGGCCCGGGCTCGCAGCACGTCGCGCTGACCTCGAGCAACATCGTCGAGACCGTCGACATGCTGAAGAGCCGCGGCGTCCTCTTCCTCGCGACGCCCGAGGCGTACTACGAGGACGTCGGCGACCGCGTCGGCGAGATCGAGGAGTCGTGGGAGGACCTGCGGCGGCTGCGCATCCTGGCCGATCGCGACGACGACGGCTACCTCCTGCAGGTCTTCACGAAGACCGCGCAGGACCGCCCGACGCTCTTCTTCGAGGTGATCGAGCGGCACGGCGCGCGCGGCTTCGGGGAGGGCAACTTCAAGGCGCTCTTCGAGGCGATCGAGCGCGAGCAGGCCCTCCGCGGCAATCTCTGAGCTGATCGACCTGCTCCAGGCGCCGGCCCGCCAGGGCGCGGCGCTCGACCGGCTCGACCACCGCCCGTGGCCGCTGCCCGAGGGCTCGTGGCTCCAGGGACAGACGTGGGACCGGCTGCTGTTCATGCACTGGCGCGTCGACGCGGACGAGGTGCGCGAGCTGCTGCCCGACCGGCTGCCGCTCGACACGCACCAGGGCAACGCGTGGATCGGCGTGACGCCGTTCTGCATCACCGGCTTACGTCTTCGCGGGCTGCCGCCGGTGCCCGGCCTCTCGACGTTCCTCGAGGTGAACGCGCGGACGTACGTCACGTACGAGGGCAAGCCGGGCATCTGGTTCTTCTCGCTCGACGCCGAGAGCCGGTTCGCGGTCGAGGCTGCCAGGCTGGTCTACCGCCTGCCGTATCACCACGCGCGCATGAGCGCGGCCCGGCGCGGTGAGTGGATCGACTACCGCAGCTCGCGCGTGGGCGCCGGGCTCGACGTCTCCTACCGACCCGTCGGTCCGGTCGCGGAGGCCGGGGAGGGCACGCTCGAGCACTTCCTGACCGAGCGCTACTGCCTCTACACCGAGCACGCCGGCGAGCTCCACGGCGCGCAGATCCACCACGCCCCCTGGCCGCTCCAGGAGGCGGAGGCCGAGGTGCGCGAGAACACGCTGGCGCCGGTGGCGCTCGAAGGCGAGCCGCTGCTCCACTACTCGGAGCGGCAGGACGTCGTCATCTGGCCGCTCGAGCGGCTTATTAGGAGGGTTTGACGAAGCAGGCGCGATGGCCTCGGGCCGCGCTGGACGCCGCGATGCGGCGTCCTCAGTCGCGGCCGTATCACTGCGGATACGGCCGCTCCCTGCGTCCTTGCCTCGCGACCCCCAGCGCACCCCGAGACCGTGGCCTACTCCGCCAAACCCTCCTAGCCTTCACCGCGTGAGTCCGCAGCGCCGCACCGCACTCGTCTCTGTGTTCGCCGCCGCGGCACTCGTCGTCCTGAAGCTCGTCACCGGGCTCGCGACCGGCAGCCTCGGGCTCGTGTCGGAGGCGCTCCACTCGGGGACCGACCTCGTCGCCGCGCTGCTCACGTTCTTCGCGGTCGGCGTCGCGGTACGTCCCGCCGACCGGCACCACGAGTACGGGCATGGGAAGGCCGAGCACCTCGCCGCCCTTGCGGAGGCGTCGATCCTCGCGCTGCTCAGCGGCATCGTCGCGATCGCTGCGATCCGCCGCCTCGGCTCGGAGCCGGACATCGACGTGACCTGGTGGGCGCTGCTCGTCGTCGGTGTCGTGATCGCCGTCGACGCGAGCCGGATGGTGCTCTCGCTGCGGGTCGCTCGGCGCCACGGCAGCCCGGCACTGGAGGCGAGCGCGCTCCACTTCGGGAGTGACCTCGCAGGCTCCATGGCTGTTCTCGCCGGGCTGCTGCTCGCGCGCGCCGGCTACCCCGGGGCCGACGCGCTCGCCGCGCTCTTCGTCTCGGCGCTCGTATTGCTTGCCGCGACGCGGCTGATCCGGGGCAACATCGATGTGCTGATGGACCGCGTGCCCGACGCGGCCGAGGCGGTCGCACGCGAGGCGATCGAGCGGCTCGAGCCGGCGATCGAGCTGCGCCGGCTCCGGATGCGCGAGGCATCCGGCCGCCAGTTCGCGGACGTCGTCATCGGCGTGCCCGCGGGCGCGGCGGTCGGGCAGGGGCACGCCGCGGCCGACGCCGTCGAGACGGCGGTGCGGGAAGCGCTCCCGCTCAGCGACGTGGTCGTCCACGTCGAGCCCGGCGACGCGGCCGAGGTGCGCGACCGCGCGCACGCCGCCGCGCTCGCGGTCGCCGGTGTGCGCGAGGTACACAACGTCAACGTGCTGAACGTAGGCCCGGAGCTCCGGATCTCGCTCCACCTGAAGCTCCCCGGCGAGCTGCCGCTCGACGACGCGCACGAGCTCGCGGAGCAGGTCGAGCGCTCGATCCGCGAAGCGGTGCCCGAGGCGGGGGCGGTGCAGACCCACATCGAGCCGCTGACCGAGACGGTCGAGGGCGCGGAGGTGGAACGCGACCGGGCGGCGATCACGCGCGTCGTGCGCGAGGAGACCGGCACGGCGCCGCTAGAGCTCCGGTTCCTGAACACTGCCGACGGCACGGTTGCGTACCTGACCCTGCGCCTCGACGGCGCGACGCCGCTGGCGGACGCACACGCCCACGCGAGCCGGATCGAGGAGCGGATCCGTCAGGAGCAGCCGGAAATCGGAGAGGTGATCGTCCACACCGAGCCATGAGGCTTTGCATGTTCAGTCCCAAGGGGAAGCATCTCGTGCGCGGGTGGCCGGGCCGGATCGACGGCGACCGCGTCGTCCAGCTCGCGGCCCAGACGCTCCAGGCGTTCTTCACCGGTGGCGGAAGCGCGCGCGAGCACGCCGAGTTCCCGCTCGACGAGGTCGAGTTTCGACCGCCCGTGCTTCACCCACCGTCCGTGCGCGACTTCTACGCGTTCGAGGCGCACGTGCGGAACGCGCGCGCGCAGCGCGGGCTCGAGGTCCCGGCCGAGTGGTACGAGCTGCCGGTCTTCTACTTCTCGAACCCCGCCGTGATCTACGGGCCTGAGGAGGAGATTCCGTACCCGGAGGGGACGCGTGAGCTCGACTACGAGCTCGAGGTCGCCGCGATCATCGGCGTGCACGGCCGGATCGGCGGCTTCACGATCATGAACGACTGGTCGGCGCGTGACCTCCAACGTCTGGAGATGAAGGTCGGCCTCGGCCCGGCGAAGGGGAAGGACTTCGCGACGAGCCTCGGCCCGATCGTCGTCACACCCGACGAGCTCGACGGGACGGAGGCGGTGATGGTCGCGCGCGTCAACGGCGAGGAGCGCTCGCGGGGCAACCTCGCGGACATGCACTGGTCGTGGGAACGCCTCCTCGAGCAGGCGTGCCGGAACACGACGCTCGGCGCCGGCGACGTGATCGGCTCCGGCACGGTCGGGACGGGGTGCATCCTCGAGCACGGCGACGGCCGCTGGCTCCAGCGGGGCGACGTCGTCGAGCTCGAGGTCGAGGGGATCGGCGTGCTGCGCAACCGCGTCGCCTGATCGGGTCGCGGATATCCTGTCGCCGTGCCGTTCTATCAGCGCCTCGGCGACGTGCCGCGCAAGCGCCACGTGCAGTTCCGCGACAACGGCTCGCTGCTGACCGAAGAGGTGATGGGCCTCGAGGGCTTCTCGGGGAACGAGTCGATCCTCTACCACCTGACGTCGCCTTGCCGCGTCCAGAAGCTCGGCGACTTCAAGCCGATCGAGCGCTCGGAGTGGGTGCCCGACGCGCACGCGCACCGGCACTTCACGACCTGGGACGTCGCGCCCGAGGGCGACCCGGTCAGCGGCCGCAAGCTGCTGATGTGGAACAACGACGTCGAGATCTCGCTCGTCCGGCCGGAGGAGCGGATGGACTACTTCTTCCGCAACGGCGAGGGGGACGAGGTCTACTTCGTGCACGAGGGGTCGGGCACGCTCGAGACGACCTTCGGCGATCTCCCGTACAAGCAGGGCGACTACGTCGTGATCCCGCGCGGCACGACCTACCGGTTCGTGCCGGAGTCGCTCCCCGAGCGCCACGTCCTGTTCGAGACGCCGGGGCTGATCGAGATCCCGAAGCGTTACCGCAACAACTACGGCCAGCTGATGGAGCACGCGCCGTACTACCACCGGGACATCCATCCGCCGACCGAGCTGCGCACGATCCGCGAGCAGGGCGAGTTCCTCGTCAAGGTGCGCGTGCGCGACGGCTACCAGGACTACGTCGTCGACTACCACCCGTTCGACGTCGTCGGCTGGGACGGGTACCTCTACCCGTGGACGTTCAACATCCGCGACTTCGAGCCGATCACCGGGCGCATCCACATGCCGCCGCCCTCGCACCAGACGTTCCAGGGCCCGAACTTCGTGATCTGCTCGTTCTGCCCGCGCAAGCTCGACTTCGACCCGATGGCGATCCCGATCCCGTACCACCACTCGAACCTGCAGAGCGAGGAGATGATCTATTACGTCGACGGGAACTTCTCGTCGCGGAAGGGGATCGAGATCGGCTCGATCACCCTGCATCCCTCCGGTCTGCCGCACGGGCCCCAGCCGGGGCTCGCGGAGAAGTCGATCGGGATGGCGGAGACGCACGAGCTCGCCGTCATGTGCGACACGTTCCACCCGTTGAAGCTGACGAAGACGGCGAAGGACCTCGACGACGGCAAGTACGCGTACTCGTGGTACGAGTCGCCCGAGCAGCCCGCCCTCGCCGACGAGAACCCGGCCGGCGTCACCTCGCATCTCTAAGCGCACCGTCGTCCTGGACTGGGACGGCACCGTCACCGAGCGGGACTCGCTCTGGATGGTGCTCGAGGAGTTCGGGGACCGGGAGATCTTCGCGCGGGCCGAGGGCGCGCTTGGCGCATCGATGACGCTGCGGGAGGTGATCGAGCTCGAGTTCTCGAGCGTGCGTGCGCCCTTCGACGAGGTGCTCGCGTGGTTGCTCGAGCACGTCCGCGTGCGTGCCGGGTTCCGCGAGTTCGCGCGCTCGCACGATCCGCTCGTCCTTTCCAGCAGCTTCGTCGAGACGATCGAGCCCGTGCTCGAGCGGGAGGGCGTGCGCCTGCGCGTGCTCGCGAACGGCGTCGACGCCCGGCCCGACGGGTGGCGCGTGCGCTGGCGCGACGAGACGATCTGCGAGCACTGCAGCGAGGCCTGCAAGCGTGGCGGGCTCCCGGGCGAGCGGCCCGTGGTCTTCGTCGGCGACGGCTACTCCGACCGCTGCGCGGCGCTCGCCGCCGACCGCGTCTTCGCGCGTGACGGGCTCGCGGAGTACCTCGACGAGCGCGGCGTCGAGTACGAGCCCTTCGAGGACTTCGTCCAGCTTGGCGCCGCCCTCGACGGCCGTGCCGGGCCGTAGTGCCTGGCACTGTGTCTGGCACTGTGTCTGGCACTAGTCGTGACGAGTTTGTGACGATTCCTGCACAGGCTCAGCCGCTCGGCTCGTGCGCCGGCTCGCGGTTCCGGACGACCCACTCCGCGAGGAACGGCTCGACGATCCGGTAGGTCCCGTCGGCGTCCTTGCCGACGAGCTCGCGCCGAACGAGCGCGGCCAGCGCCTTCTGGACGTTCGTCGCGGGCGGGAGGCGGTGCCGCCTGCGGTACTCCTCGCTGTACGGCCGGCCGGGCTCGGTCGCGAGCGCCGCGAGCACGAGCCGCTGCCCCGCCGACGCGCCGTCCCAGAGCAGGGAGAAGTGCGCGTTCTCGGACCGCAAGACGCCGGCGAGCCCGACGCGCACGTGCAGCGGCGTCGCGGTCTCGCCGCGGTCGGTGGCCTCCCAGGCGAAGTAGCAGAGCTCCTGCGTCGCATAGGGGTGCCCGGCCGTCTCGTCCAGGACGGCGGCGACGGCGTCGTCGTCGATGCGCTTGCCGGTGGCGCGGAAGCGCTCGGCAATGAACGGCGCGAACAGGTCGGGCCGGATCACGCCGAGCTCGAGCTGCTTCGCGCTGCGCCAGAACGGCTCGTTCTCGTCGTTGAAGATCGCGCGCAGCAGGTGGCGCTTGCTCCCCAGGTAGACGTGAGCGACCTCGGGTTGCGCCTGGAACACGGCGCGCATCAGCTTCGGCAGCTCGGGGTCGAGGTCGACGATCTCCTGGAACTCGTCGAGCACGAGCGCGACGCGCCGCTCGCGCTCGCGGCCGAGCTCGCCGGGGAGCGCCAGCAGGCGCTCGAGCGTCGCGTCGACGTCGGCGGGCGCGCGCCCCGGCTCGAACCCGAACGAGACGGACGTGTCGTCGGGGTCGATCGTCACCGTCGGCGTGATCCGCAGCCCGCGGAAGACGCCGATCGCCCGCTCCCGGGCTCGATAGAGCCGCGAGGCGATGCCGCGATGGATCTCCGACGCGAGCTTCTCCGCGAGCTTCTCCTTCGTCGGTGCCGTCATCAGGTCGACCTGAGCGGTGAGTACGCCGCGGCGGGCGAGCTCCTGCACTGCGCGGAGCACGAGCGACGACTTGCCGTACCGGCGCGGCGCGAAAACGACGACGTCCTGGCCGTTGAGGATGTCCGACTTGAGCTCTCGCAGCTCGGCTTCGCGGTCGGTGAACGCCTCGTCGAAAGCGAGAGCGCCGTAGCGGAACGGGTTGGGAGCGCCGCTGCGCGACCTGGGCATACCGGCGCGTATGATACCGGAAGGTATAAGCGAGTGCTACGCGGACGGCGGGGAGCCGTCGAGCCGCCCGGCCGCAGCCGCGGCTGGTACAGCACGCGCGGCAGCGAGCGCCCGGGCTCGGCGATCACCGTCTGGAGCTGCTCCACGGCGGTCGACGCGATCTCGTCGATCGGCTGCTCGATCGTCGTCAGCGGCGGATCGACCCAGGCCGCGGCCTCGATCCCGTCGAAGCCCACGACCGAGAGGTCGTCTGGCACGCGCAGCCCGAGCTCGCGCGCCTCCCTGATCACGCCGATCGCGATCACGTCGCTCGAGCAGATCACGCCGGTCGGCCGGTCCGCGCGCTGGAGCAACTCGCGAGCCGCGCAGCGGCCGCCGTCGTGCGTGAAGTCGCCGTGCGAGACGAGCCCGTCGGGCGAGATCCCGTCCTGGCGCAGCGCCTCCTCGCGCCCCGCGGCCTTCTCGCGTGTCGGGAGGTAGTCGGCGGGGCCCGCCACGAAGCCGATCCGGCGGTGCCCGAGTGCGATCAGGTGCCGGGTGGCGAGGTAGCCGGCGTGCCGCTCGTCGACGGAGACGGAGGGAACGTCGAGCGCCTCGAGCGCGCCGTTGACGAACACGAGCCGCGCGCCGTCCGCGACGAGTCGCGCGTAGTGATCGTGCTCGCCGGCGAGGTGCGTCATCTCGCAGGAGATGAAGATCATTCCGTCGACGCGCCGGTCGAGGAGCATGTGCACGTAGTCCGCCTCCCGGAAGGCAGCGGCCGTGGTGTTGCAGAGGATCGTCGCGAGCCCCGCCTCGGTTGCCCTCGCCTCCATCGCCTGGGCGAGCGAAGGGAAGATCGGGTTCGTCAGCTCGGGGACGAGCAGCCCGATCGCGCCGGTGGCCGGCTTCCGGCCGGGCGGCACGTAGAGCAGGTCGCGCATCGCCTCCTCGACCCGCTCGCGGGTCTCCGGACGGACGGCGTCGGCGCCGCTCGCGACCCGTGAGGCCGTGGCGAGGCTGACGCCTGCGCGCTGGGCGACGTCACGCAGCGAGGACACGCGGCTCTCCTGGAACGTGTTTCATCGGGGCGTCGATTGTATGACGGTTCGGTCCTCCTTGCAAATAGCCCATTTGAGGCGGCCGGACCTCTTGACTTGAGGCCTCTCGATCGCGTAGTGTCGTCCCGCTGTCTCAGCGGAGTGAAACAGTGTTCCACACGCAGCAGTCGGATTCGACATCTGGAGGAGGCAATACATGAGTAGGAGAACCGCGTTCGGCGCGCTGGTCGTCGTCGTGATGCTCGCCATGGTCGCCACGGCCGTTCCCGCGTCGGGGGCGGTCGATGGAACATCGGCGGCGGCAGGCACGATTCGCATCTGGACGGACAAGGACCGCCGCGCCGACATCGAGCAGATCGCCAAGGCCTGGGGCGCCCGCCGTGGCGTCACGATCGAGGTCGTCGAGAAGAACTTCGGCGACATCCGCGATCAGCTCAAGACCGTGCAGCCGGCGACCGCGCCGGACGTCATCATTGGCGCGCACGACTGGACGGGACAGCTCGCGGCCGACGGCCTCGTGCTGCCGATCTCACCCAGGCGTGCCACCGTCAATCAGTTCCCGAAGTACGCGCTCGACGCGTTCTCGTACGGCCGAGCGGTCAAGCGCCTCTACGGCGCCCCGGTCGCGCTCGAGAACGTCGGACTCGTCGTGAACACGCGCCTGGCGGCGGTGCCCAGGACGTGGGCGGCCCTCGAGCGGTCGGCGCTCGCGTTCAAGAGGCGCAGCCCGGACAACCTCGCGATCGCGGTGCCGCAGGCGCCGGCGGGTGACGCGTACCACATGTACCCGTTCTTCTCCGGGCTCGGTGGCTACGTCTTCGGCAAGAACAAGGCCGGCAACCTCAACCCGAGCCAGGTCGGCGTCGCGAACCCGGTGTTTCTGCGGAACGCGCCCATGATCGACCGTTGGGATCGCCTCGGGCTGATCAACTCGAAGGTCAACTACGACACCGCGAAGAACGCCTTCCTCAAGGGGCAGGCAGCCTTCTGGGTAACGGGCCCGTGGGAGGCCGACACGCTCAGGCAGAGCGGTCTGCGCTTCCGGGTCGTGCAGGTGCCGCGGCTGAAGTTCCGCTCGGTGCCGTTCCTCGGCGTGCAGGGCTTCATGGTCACGCGCTACGCGAACACGCACGGCGTCGGCACGCTGGCGAAGGATCTCGTCGCCAGCTACATCATGCTGCCGGCGTCGCAGCGCGCACTCGCGGCTGCGAACGGCCGCTACCCGGCGAACACCGTGGCCGGGCGGCAGGTCCGCGACGCCGTGCTGTCCCAGTTCGGGGCGGCCGGAACCGGTGGCGTACCGATGCCGAACATCCCGCAGATGTCGAGCGTCTGGGAAGAGCTCGGTGGGGCGTGGCTCAAGTCGACGAACGGCACGGCGACGAATGCTCGCCCGACGTTCACGACCGCTGCGCGCAACATCAGGAACAAGATCGGCTAATCCCGCTGGACAGCGCAGGGCGGGCGCGCGGCTCGGCCGCGTGCCCGCCCTGTCACCTCTCTAGGAGGGACTAAGGGTGACCACGACCGCAGCCGGAGCAGAGCCACCGCGCGCCTCGCTCGCGCAGTCGGCGCTGTCGCTCCCCTCACGCGCGGTCGCATGGTTCTCGGGCCCGGTCGGCCTGGCGCTCAAGATCCTCCTGCTCGGACTGATGAACGCGATCGCGGTCTGGGCCGCGATCATCCTCGTCGACGAGAAGCGTTGGCCGGCGGCAGGCGTACTTGCGCTGACCACGATCGCGCTCGACGTCGTCTACGTCTCGCGGCGCCGGTGGTCGCTGCCGCTGAAGTTCTTGATCCCCGGGACGCTGCTGATGCTGGCGTTCCAGGTGATCCCGATCGTCTACACGGTCAACGTCGCGTTCACGAACTACTCGACCGGCCACATCCTCCTGAAAGAGGAAGCGATCGAGGGGATCCAGCTCAACTCGCTCGCGCCGCCCGAGAACGGCAAGTCGTACCTGATGGCGCCGGCGCGGGACGCCGACGGGAACCTCGTCCTGCTGCTGGTCGACGAGGAGACCGGCGAGGCGTTCGTGGGCACGCGAGAAGAGCTCACTCCGGTCGAGCGCGACTCGATCCAGACCGACGCGCTCGGGATCTCCGGGGCCGAGGGGTACACGATCGTGACCGGCCCGGAGCTCGTCACGCTCGACCGCGAGCTGACCGCGTACACCGTGCCGACCGAAGGCTCGGCCGCGATCCGCCCCGAGGGGCTCGGCGCTGCCAGCGAGCTCGCGCCGACGCTCCGCTACGACGCGGCGACCGACCGCTTCGTCCGCATCTCGGACGGCGTCGTGTTCGCGGACGACGCCAAGGGCTCGTTCCGAGCTGCGAGCGGCGAGGAGCTCGAGCCGGGCTGGAAGTCGCACGTCGGCTTCACGAACTTCTCGAAGATCGTCAACAACCCGCTCGTCCGCGACCCCTTCCTCCGGGTCTTCGTCTGGACGTTCGCGTTCGCGTTCCTCTGCGTCCTGCTCTCGTTCGTGCTCGGCCTCGCGCTCGCGCTCGCGCTCGACAAGCCGATGCGCTTCCAGCGCCCGTACCGCTCGCTCCTGATCCTCCCGTACGCGATCCCCGGCTTCCTCTCGCTGCTCGTCTGGCAGGGCCTCCTGAACGACGACTTCGGCGTCGTCAACCGCGTGTTCCACCTCGACGTGCCGTGGCTCTTCGACTCGAACTGGGCCAAAGTCTCGGTGGTCGTCGTGAGCATCTGGCTCACGTTCCCGTACTTCTTCCTGATCTCGCTCGGCGCGCTCCAGTCGATCCCGGCGGAGCTGACGGAGGCGGCTCGAGTCGACGGCGGCGGGGCGTGGCAGGTGTTCCGGCGCGTGACGCTGCCGCTGCTGCTGATCGTCGTCGGGCCGCTGATGATCGCGTCGTTCGCCTTCAACTTCAACAACTTCGGGAACATCTACTTCCTGACGGGCGGCGGCCCGGCCGCGAGCGACCAGACGACTGCGGGCGACACGGACATCCTGATCAGCTACACGTACAAGCTCGCGTTCGCGTCGGGCAAGGGCCAGGACTACGGGCTCGCGAGCGCCGTCGCGATGATCATCTTCTTCATCGTCGCGACGATCTCGTCGCTCGCCTTCTGGCGTACGAACGCACTGGAGAACATCAGGTGAGCACCGTCGAGCAGCTCGAGTCGGCGGCGGCGGTCGGCGTCCAGACGCGAGCGCGGCGAGCCGGGCGCCCGCGCCGCGTCTTCGGCGGAAACTGGTGGCGGCACATCCTCGCGCTCGTCGTGATCCTCTGGGCGCTGTTCCCGATCGCCTACGTCTTCTCGGCGGCCTTCAACGCAAACCAGACGCTCGGCGCGGCCAGCTTGATCCCGTCGGACTTCACGCTCGACAACTTCCGCCAGCTGCTCTCGGGCGAGGTGCAGGGGAGGCCGGGCGACCCGCCGACCGAGATCCCGTACACGACCTGGTACCTGAACACGATGGTGGTCGCGGCCTGCACCGCGGTCATCACCGTGCTCCTCGGCGCGCTGGCCGCGTACGCGTTCAGCCGCTTCCGCTTCAAGGGCCGGCGGATCGGGCTGCTCTCGCTGCTTCTGATCCAGATGTTCCCGCAGCTTCTGCTCGTGGTCGCGATCTACCTGATCGTCCTGCAGACCGGCGACGTCTTCGGGTTCATCGGCCTGAACACGCTGACCGGGCTCGTGCTCGTCTATCTCGGCGGCGTGATGGGCGTGAACGTCTGGCTGATGAAGGGCTTCTTCGACACGATCCCCTCGGAGCTGGACGAGTCTGCGCGCGTGGACGGCGCCACGCCCGCGCAGGTGTTCTGGGGCGTGATCCTGCCGCTCGCGGTGCCCGTGCTCGCGGTGATCGGCCTCTTCTCGTTCATCGGCGTGGTCAACGAGTTCGTGATCGCGAGCGTGCTGCTCCAGGAACAGGACAAGTTCACGCTCACGCGCGGGCTCTGGGGGTTCATCGACCAGAAGTACTCCGAGAACTGGGGCACGTTCTCGGCCGGCGTGCTGCTCGCGGCGCCGCCGATCGTCCTGCTCTTCCTCTTCCTCCAGCGCTTCATCGTCTCGGGCCTCACGGGCGGGGCGGTCAAGGGATGACGACGACGCAGCTCGAGGCGACTTCGCTCCTCGCGCGGCCCCATCACGACGGCTCGGAGACGTTCGTGCTCGAGCGTCCGGCCGAGCTGGGCGGCGAGGCGGTCGTGCTCGTGCGGACGCCCCGCGGGTCGGTGGAGGACGTCGTCCTGCGCTACCTGCGCGACGGCGAGCCCGGCTGGTCGCGCGCGCAGGTCGACCGCGAGACCGAGAACGAGACCTGGTGGCGAGCGTCGTTCCCGGTCGCGAACCCGAGCGTCCCGTACCGCTGGCTGCTCGTCGGCGGCGACGGCGGCTGGAGCTGGCTGACCGGTGCCGGGATCCGCACGCACGAGTGCCCCGACTCCGACGACTTCGTGCTCGCGCTCGGTGCCGGCCCGGACTGGCACCTCTCGTCGGTCGTCTACGAGATCTTCCCTGACCGGTTCGCCTCCTCCGGGCTCGACGTCGAGCCGCCTGAGTGGGCGATTCCGCGTCGCTGGGACGAGCTGCCGACGGGGAGAGGTCCGAAGACCGCGCGCGAGTTGTTCGGCGGTGATCTCCGGGGGATCGCGGAGCGCCTCGAGCACATCGAGCGACTCGGCGCGAACGCCCTGTACCTGACGCCGATCTTTCCGGCGACCAGCACTCATCGTTATGACTCGACGACGTTCGACCGGGTCGATCCGGTGCTCGGCGGAGACGAAGCGCTCCGGGAGCTCCTCGCGGCCGCGCACGCACGGGGCGTGCGCGTTCTCGGCGACCTGACGACGAATCACACCGGTGACGGCCACGAGTGGTTCCGTGCCGCTCTCGTCGATCCGGACGCGGGCGAGCGCGACCTCTACTACTTCGATCCGGCGCTTCCGAACGGCTACGCGTCGTGGTGGGGCGTGCCGAGCCTGCCGAAGCTCGACTGGCGGTCGCCGGAGCTTCGTCGGAGGATGCTCGAGGTGACGCGCAGGTGGCTCGACGTCGGGCTCGACGGCTGGCGCATCGACGTCGCGAACATGACCGGGCGGTATCGCGACGTCGACCTGACGCGCGACGTCGCGCAGGCGCTGCGCGGTGTCCTCGCCGAGGAGAACCTGCTCGTCGCCGAGCACGGCTACGACTTCCGCCGCGACCTCGACGGCAGCGGCTGGCACGGCGCGATGAACTACGCGGGCTTTCTCCGTCCCGTGTGGAGCTGGTTGCGCGCCGACGCGCTGCCCGACGAGCTGGTCAAGGGCTTCTGGGGGGCACCGGTCGGCATCCCCCGCACGACCGGCGGGGCGGCCGTCGCGGCGATGCGTGCCTTCCGCGCCGGCATCCCGTGGCAGTCGGCGCTCCATTCGTGGACGCTGCTCGACAGCCACGACACCGCCCGCTTCCGCACGGTCGTCGGGTCGCGCGAACGCATGCTCGTCGGCGTCGGGCTGCAGATGACCTCGCCGGGCGTCCCGATGGTCTTCGCAGGCGACGAGCTCGGGCTCGAGGGCGAGTGGGGCGAGGACGCGCGGCGGACGATGCCGTGGGAGCGGCCGGAGACGTGGGACACCGAGCTGCTCGACGGTTACCGCCGCCTGATCGCACTGCGCCGCTCGAGCGAAGCGCTCGCGCGCGGGGGCATCCGCTACGCGCACGTCGCCGACGACGCGATCGCCTACCTCCGCGAGTCGCCGGGCGAGCGGCTGCTCTGTCTCGCGCTCCGCGCCGACACCGATCCGATCCGCCTCTCGCTCGACGAGCTCGGCTGCCGCGAGCTCGAGCCGCTGGTAGGCGACGCTTGTGGCTCAGAGCCACAAGGTCTGGTCTCGCTCCCGTCCAAAGGTCCGTCGTTTCACGTCTGGAGGCTCGTCAATGGCTGAGGTCGTTTTCCACGAGGTCGACAAGGTGTTCGACAACGGCGTCCAGGCCGTCAACAACCTCTCGCTCGAGATCTACGACGGCGAGTTCCTCGTCCTCGTCGGCCCCTCGGGCTGCGGGAAGACGACCGCGCTGCGGATGGTCGCCGGGCTCGAGGAGATCTCGGACGGCACGGTCTCGATCGGCGGCCAGGTCGTCAACGAGCTGACGCCGAAGGAGCGCGACGTGGCGATGGTCTTCCAGAACTACGCGCTCTACCCGCACCTCACCGTTGCCGACAACATCGCGTTCGGCCTGCGCCTGCGCCGCGAATCGAAGCAGACGATCGCGGAGCGAGTCGCCTGGGCCGCGAAGCTGCTCGACCTGACGCCCTATCTCGCACGGCGCCCGAAGGAGCTCTCCGGCGGCCAGCGGCAGCGGGTGGCGATGGGGCGCGCGATCGTTCGCCACCCTCGCGCGTTCCTGATGGACGAGCCGCTCTCGAACCTCGACGCCAAGCTGCGAGTCCAGATGCGCTCGGACATCTCCAAGCTCCAGCGAGACCTCGGCACGACGACGATCTACGTCACGCACGACCAGGTCGAGGCGATGACGATGGGCGACCGCGTCGCCGTCATGAACCACGGCGTGCTCCAGCAGGTCGACACGCCTCAGCGCCTCTACGACCACCCCGCGAACCTGTTCGTCGCCGGCTTCATCGGGACTCCGCCGATGAACCTGCTCGCCGCGAGCGTCGTCGCGCAGAACGGTTCGCTCGCGGTCGCAGTCGGTGGTCAGCAGCTCCCGCTGACGGACGAGGCGCTGCAACGCTTCCCGGCCGTGCGCGGAGCGGTCGGCCGGGAGGTCGTCTTGGGCGTGCGCGCCGACAACCTTTACCGCGCCGACCGCCGCCCGGACCTGCCCACGATCACCGCGGGCCTCGAGCTCGTCGAGGCGCTCGGCGCGCAGTCGATCGCCTACTTCCGCGTCGACGCGATGGTGATCGGGGTCGACGAAGACCTGCTCGAGGAGCAGGAGGTCGACGGCGAGGGCGTGACCGCGGCGCGGCCGAACCTCGTCTCGGCGATGGCCGCCGAAGATGCCGTCGGCCTGCGGACCGGCGAGCGGATGCCGGTCGCGGTCGACACGCGGCACATCCACCTCTTCGACGCCGAGTCGGGTGCGCCGCTCAGCTAGCGCAATCGCCGTCGCGATTGCGCTAGGGGGCGGAGTCGCGGCGGCGACTCCGGACGCCCTTCCGCGGCCCCCGTCCGGTGCGCAGCTGCGCGAGCTCGCGCAGCCGCCCACGCGGCCGCCGCTCGCGACGCAGCGGATCTACTTCGTGATGCCGGACCGGTACGCGAACGGGAACCCGGCGAACGACACTGCGGGCCTCGGCGGGCCGAAAGGCGTCACCGGCCTCGACCCAGCCGACACGGGCTACTACCACGGCGGCGACCTCGCGGGCCTGACCGGCGACTGCACCGGCCCGCGCGGGCTCGCGCGGATCCGCGACCTCGGCTTCAACTCGATCTGGATCACGCCTCCGTACAGGCAGAAGTACGTCCAGGCCGACACCGCCGGGTACCACGGCTACTGGGCCGTCGACTTCACCTCCGTCGACCCGCACCTCGGCACGGACGCCGAGTTCGCCGCCTTCGCCGACTGCGCGCACAGGCTCGGGCTGAAGGTGATCCTCGACGTCGTCGTCAACCACACCGCCGACGTGATCCAGCTCTCGAGCTACGAGTACGGGCCGCCGAAGACGCCGTTCGTGCCGCCCGCCGAGCGCGACGTGAAGCGGCCGGCGTGGCTGAACGACACGTCGAACTACCACAACCGCGGCAACATCGACTTCAGCTCGTGCCCGCCCGCGTGCCTCGAGCTCGGCGACTTCTTCGGGCTCGACGACCTCGCGACCGAGCAGGCCGACGTGCGGCAGGGGCTCGTCGAGGTCTTCGCCGACTGGATCCGCAGATACAGGATCGACGGCTTCAGGATCGACACCGCGCGCCACGTCGAGCCCGGCTTCTTCGCCGATTGGGTGCCGAAGATCCAGGCCGCGGCGCGCGCGGCGGGCGTGCCCGACTTCCAGCTCTTCGGCGAGGCGTTCATCACGAACGCGATCGAGCTCTCGACCTACGTGCGCGACCGCGGGCTGCCGAACGTGATCGACTTCCCGCTCCAGGACGCGCTGATGCGCTTCGCGGGCGGAGGCGCGGGCTCGCGCGGGATCGCGACGCGTCTGAACGACGACGACTACTTCGCGCTCCCGAACGGCATCGCGCACGTGCCGCCGACGTTCCTCGGCAACCATGACATCGGCCGGGCCGCGCTCAAGGTGCGCGAGGGCGGCGCCGGCGCCGGCGGGCCGCTGCTCGAGCGCACGCTCGTCGGGCACGACCTCCTTTATCTCCTGCGCGGTGCGCCCGTCGTCTACTACGGAGACGAGTTCGGGATCGTCGGGCGGGGCGGCGACCGCGAAGCGCGGCACGACCTCTTCCCGACGCAGGTTGCCCACTGGCGGAGCGAGGAGCGGATCGGGAGCCCGCCGATCGGCACCGGCTCGTCCTTCGACGTGGTCGGGCATCCCGTCTCGGAGCGGCTGCGCACGCTCGGCGCGCTCCGTGCGGCCCATCCGGTCCTCTCCACGGGCTCGACCGTCGTCCGGCGGGCGGAGCGGAACGTCCTCGTCTTCAGCCGGATCGACGCGGCCGGCCGGCGCGAGTACGTCGCCGCGGTCAACGCGGGCGCGGGCACCGCGCGCGTCGCGGTCACGACGGCGACAGCGAGCGCGGAGTGGACGCGGCTGCTCGGCACGGCGCCCGCGGTCTCCACGAACGCGCGCGGCGCCTTCACGCTCACGCTCGCACCGTTCTCGAGCCTGCTCCTGCGAGCCGAGCGCCAGCTCCCCGGCGGCCGTCCCGCGCGCCCGAGGCTGACCGTCGGCCGCGACTCGCTCAGCGACCTCGTGCGCGTCGCCGCGACCGCCGGCGCGCGGCCTGTGAGCGTGGCCTTCGCCGTCCGCCGCGCGGGGCGCTGGTCGCGGATCGCGGTCGACGACTCCCCGCCGTACCGCGCCTTCCTCGACCCCGCCGACTTCCGCCGCCGCGAGCTCGTGCACGTGGTCGCGATCGCGCGCAGCCTCGACGGTCGCATCGCGGTCTCGGCAGTGCGACCGTTCGTCCCGCGCCGCTGACGCGCCTCGCGCTCCCCGAGCCGTACGACTTCGCGCTCTCGACCGCGCGCTACCGCGCGTTCGGGCCCGACCTCGCGAACCTCTGGCACGAGGGCGGGGTCCACCGTGTGGTCGGCGGGCGCGAGGTCCGAATCGAGGCCGCGCCCGGTGGGGTGGACGTCAAGCCGCTCGACGACGCAACCGAGCCGGTCGTCAGCACGCTGCTCGGGCTTCCCTTCGAGCTCGAGCCGTTCTACGCGTTCGCCGAGGACGATCCAATCCTCGCCGGCGTCGTCCGGCCGCTGCGCGGCCTGCGGCCTCCGCTCAATCCCGAGCCGTACGAGACGCTCGTCACGTCCATCACCGCGCAGCAGGTCTCGCTCCGCTCGGCGTTCGCCGTCCGCAACCGCCTGATCGAGCGCTTCGGCGAGCCCGCGGAGCACGCGTGGGCCTTCCCCACGCAGGAGCGCCTCGCCTCCGCGCGCGAGGAGGAGCTGACCGACCTCGGCTTCTCGCGGCGCAAGGCGGAGTACGTGCTCGGGATCGCGCGCGCCGACGTCGACTGGGACGAGCTGCGGACGCTGCCGGACGACGAGGTGAAGGCGACCCTCGTGCGCCTGCGTGGGCTCGGCGAGTGGAGCGCCGACTGGTTCCTGGCCCGCCACCTCGCCCGCCCGCGCGCCTGGCCGGCCGGCGACCTCGGGCTCGTCAAGGCGGTCGGGACGTTCTACTTCGACGGCTCGCGGCCCTCGGTCGCCGAAGTACGCGCGTTCGGGGCTCGCTTCGCCCCGTTCGAGAACCTTGCTGCGCACTACCTGCTCGCGAGCCTGTATACGGTCGCGTGATGGATGTCGAATTCGAGCGGATCGAGCAGCTAACGCCGGAGACCGTGAACGAGCTGCGTGAAAGCGGTGCGACCCGGGTCGTGCTCCGGATCCCCGAGGAGGACGAACAGGCGATCGCAAGCGCCGCGCGACTCGGCTTCGTGGCGGTCTCGCGAACGCTCGCGGTCGACCTGGACGTCCTCGTACGCGACCTCGAGCGCAGCCCGCGCGGGGCATCGTTCGGGTCCGTGCACGCGCAGACCGACGACCTGCCGATGGTCGAGCGCGCCGTGCGGCGCTTCATCCCGCAGCTCGCCGGCGGCTCGGAGGGGTCGGTCGTCGTGCCGCCCCGCAGCGGCTGGATCTCGGTCTACGACGAGTTGTGCGACCGCGATCCCTCAGCGCTGCGCAGGCTCGCGCGCGAGCTCTCGGACACGCTCGGCTCGGTCGTCGTCGCGTTCGGCGTCGAGGAGGGAGCCGTCGTGCGCTACCTCCTGCTCGAGCGCGGGCGGCTGCTCGACGAGTACCTCTCGATCCAGGAGTACTACGGCCCGCTGCCCTCGGGCGAGGTGATGGCGCTCGGCGCGAACCCGACGCTCGTCGAGCGGCTGACCGGGGCGGACCGCCGGACGATCCGCGCCGCCGCCGTTCACGGCACGTCGCCCGAGGCGCTGCCGCCGCCCGTCGAGACCGTCGCCGCGCTCGCGAGCGCGATGCGGGTCGAGGGCGCCGATCACGGCTACGCCGAGGCCGGGCGCCTCGACGGCGCCATCCTGATCGAGCGCTAGGCGGGCGCGGGCACCCGCGCGGCCGCGAGCAGGAACGCGCCGCAAAGCTCGCGGCCGAGCTCGTTCCACGCGCCGATCCGGTCCGCGGTCGCCTCGGCGAGCTCCGCATGCCCGCCGCCGTCGGCGTCGACCCACGACCCGATCTGCGCCTCGGTCACCTCTGGATGGAACTGCACGCCCCAGACGCTGTCCCCGAGCCGGAACGCCTGCGTGCAGCGCTCCGACCGGGCGAGCTCGACCGCGCCCGCGGGCACGTCGAAGGTGTAGTAGTGCCACTCGAAGGCCGCGAAGCGCTCCGGGAGTGGTCCGAGCACGGGGTCGTCTCGCGCGGCGTCGGTCAGCTCGACGTCGTACCAGCCGATCTCGGGCTCCCGCAGCTGACGCACGCGCGCGTGCGCGGCCTTGGCGAGGAGCTGCGCGCCGAGGCAGACGCCGAGCGTCGGCACGTGCAGGTCGAACAGGCGCTGGAGGAAGAGGTTCTCGTCCCGGAGCCACGGGTGTTGGTCGTCCTGGTCCGCGTGCATCGCCCCGCCGAAGACGAGCACCGCGCCGTACTCGTCGATCGGCCGCGGCGGCGGCGTACCCCACGCGAGCGACCACTCGTCGAGCCTGTGACCGGCGTCCGCGACGGCGTCCGCGAAGAGCTCCGCCCTCGCGTCGGTGCCGTGCACGACCGAGAGGACGTTCACGCCGTGATCTTGGCGGGCCAGGTGACCGGCACGCCTTCCTCCTCGAGCACCGCGCGCAGAGCCTGCGCGTTCGCGGCGCCCTGCGGGATCATCTTCCCCTCGGGGCCCTCGTTCCACTTGTTCGTGTTCATCAGCGCGAACGCCTGGTCGGCCTCGCCGGCGAGCTCGCGCAGCGGCTGTGCCCACTCGCGCAGCTCGTCCGCGCTGTAGAGGTGGTCGAAGCGCTCCTGGGCGCCACCGCCGCGCTTGTTCCACGTGCCCGCGTTGCGCCCGTGGAAGCGGACGTAGAGCGTGGGCGACGTCAGCGCGAGCACGGTCGGGATCACGTTGCGCGCGCCCTCGATCCGGGGCGCGTCGACGATCACGTTCGCCGCCCCGAGACGCTCGAGGAACTTCAGCGTCTCCGCACGGTTCTCGTCGTCGAGCCAGCTCGCGTGGCGGAACTCGACCAGCGGCTCGTCGCCGCCGAGCTGTTCGATCGCCCACTCGAGGTATTCGAGCGAGCGGTCCTTGAAGACGACGTACGGCGGGAACTGGAGCAGGATGCCGCCGAGCTTCCCGGCCGAACGGAGCGGCTCGAGCGCTTCGCGGAAGCGCTTGAAGACCTCGGCGCGGAACTCGCGCGGCGGGCGATCGACGCGGCCGCGGTCGTCGACGGGCGCCTCCGCGCGCAGGTCGGGCGGGAGCCGTTCGACCTTGACGGGATGTCGCGTCATCACGCCGAACGCCTTCACGTGCATGACGAAGCCCTCCGGCGTGCGCTCGGCCCAGCGCGCGACCATCTCCTCGACGGGCAGGCTGTAGAACGTCGAGTCGACCTCGACCGTGTCGAAGTGCTCGGCGTAGTAGGCGAGGCGCTCGCCGGGCTTCGTGCCCGGCGGGTACCAGTGTTTCGAGAGCGATTCGTCGGCCCAGCTACAGGTGCCGACTCGGACGGGAGCGCTCACGCCCTGGATCGTAGAGAGCGGGAGGGGCCGTGTGCCGACCCCTCCCGTCGAGCGGTGCTTATCGGACGCGGAAGGCCCGCGACGCCACGATCGTCGTGTTGTCGGCGGCCGGTGCGCCCGTCGGTGCGGGCTCGAAGTAGGGCAGCGTCTCGGTCCCGCAGGGCACGGCCAGCGTCGTGGCCTGGAACGGGCCCGGCGTCGAGCATGCGGAGGGAGCCGTCCGCTCGGCGACGGTCGCGCGGACCGAGGCGACGTAGCGCCGGCCGGTCCGCAGCCGGAAGGTCGCGCGGTACGCGCCGTTCGCGCCCGTGCGCACCGTCCGTGCGACGCTGCCGACCGCGACGCGCACCGAGGCGCCGGCGATGCCGCGACCCTGTTCGCGGACGAAGCCCGACACGGTCACTGTGCGCGAGCGCCTGACAACGCGGGCTGCAGCACGCGTGGTCACGGTCGCGGCGGCCGGGAGCGCGATGTGCGCACGCGCCTCGCGGGTGAGAGCGCGAACCGGAAGCCCGGCTCCGGCCGGCCACGGCGTGGCGAGCGCGCGCCAGATGTGGTCTCCCGAGGTGGTCGGTGTCGTGAGGATGTTGCGCAGGTTCAGCTGCGCATTGATCAGCTTCGCGCCGAACGTGGCGCCGCCGGCAGCGACGGGAACGTTCGGGTTCGGCAGGCAGATCGCGAGGAGGTGCGACGCGAACGTCGAGAACGTTGCCGGCGCGAGGTCGACCGCCACCGGCACGCGGAGCTCCGAGCCGGCCGCCTGAAGCACGAGCACCCAGACGGCCGCGTGCGTCGGGGTGCCGGTGCACTGAGTCACGTTCGCAGCGACCGCTGCCGGATCTGCCACCTGGATCGTGCCGGTGACCGGCAGGACCGCACCGGCGATGGGCTCGCGGACCTGCACCTGCGCCGTCACGGAACCGAGCGTCGTCCCGACCGCCTGACCGAGTGTGGCCGTGTAGCCGAGCGGGGCGAAGATCTGGATCGCGGCGAGCGCGTCGTCGTCGCGGGGCACCGTGACGCGGATGCTGGCGAGGCCCGAAGCCCCGGCCCCGGCCGGCTTGTGCGAGACGCTCATCGTCGGTGTGAACGCTGCGAGCGCGCCCCCGGCGAAGGCAAGTGCTGCGACTCCCGCGCAGGCGAGCAGCAGCACGCGAACTCTTCCTCTCATCAGAACTCCCTTCGGATTCGGCAAAGACCCCTGAACGCTGTGTTAGACGACTGACGTACCCCTGGAGTTGCGCCCAATCACATCAGGTCTTCGTAAAGAGCTTTAGTCCGCCGCGCTCACGACCTTGCCGAACTGGCGCCAGTAGCCGTTCCGGTAGCGCAGGAAGCGCACGTTCGAGATCGGGAAGTAGTCCCGTGGCGAGGTCTTGACCCTGACGCCCTTCACCATGAACGGCACCTGGTGGTCCATGTGCGTCGCCGCCCGCAGAACGCTCGCGCGCGTCGGGTTGCGGCCCGCGGCCTCGAGCACCTTGACCATCGAGTACGCGACCGCCATCCCGTACAGGTGCACGACCTCGTCGACGTTCCGGCCGGGCGCGTGGCGGCGCATGATCTGCTTGTAGAGGCGGACAGCCGGGTCGTTCGCGTTTGCGGGGTTCGAGGAGTCCTTCATCCACTGGACGGTGATCGCGTTCTCGCCCGCCTTGTTGCCCGTCGTCGCCTGGACGATCTTCATCACGGACGGGTCGACCGAGACCGAGGTGACGTAGGTGAGCGGTCGCCAGCCGAGGCGATTCGCGGCCACGAAGCCGCCGATCGTCTGCTTCGGGAGCGTGAACATCATCAGCACGTTCGCGCCCGAGCGGCGGAGCTGGGTGATCTGGGACGAGAGATCCGTGTCGATCACCTCGTACGTCCGCGTCCCGACGATGCTCGCCTTGCGGCCGATGCCCGCCCTCAGCCCCGCGAGCAGCTCCCGCCCGTAGTCGCTCGCCTCGTAGAGGACCGCGACCTTCGCGCGCCTCCGCGTGGCGACGAGGTGTCGCCCGTACAGGCGCCCCTCCGCGAAGAAGCTGGGGAGGTACCCCATCGACCAGGGGTAGCGCTTGTACTCCCGGCCGAGCGTTCGCACGCCCGTGCCGCCGTAGAGCTGCGGCACCTTGAGCGCGTTCAGGAACGAGCGGACGGCGAGGTTCTGCTCGGTGCCGACCATGTTGAACATCGCGAACACGTTGTCCTGCTGGACCAGCCGCCGCACCGCCTGCACGGTCCGCGAGGGGTCGTAGGCGTCGTCGAGGTAGCGGTACTCGATCCTGCGTCCGTGCACGCCGCCGTTCGCGTTCACGTGGTCGAAGTACGCCTTCGCGCCGACGAGGACGCCCGCATAGGCGACTTCGGGTCCGCTCAGCGGGCCCGTGCCGCCGAGCAGGATCGTCGAGCTCGTCACTCCCGGGTCGGCCGAGGGCCGCGCGTGCGCGGCCGGGATCGCGACGACCAGGGCGAGCACCGCTGCGAGACCGACGCGCCTCATCGCGAGACCGGTGTTCTCAGCACGGGAACCTGGAGTCGCACGTCGCGGATCGAGATCCTCGCACGCTGCGGCACCGGGACGAGATAGAGCAGGTTGCCCGGGTTCTGCGCGGTCGACGTGCCCGCGAGCGTGAGCTCGAGTGTCGATCCGGCCGGGATCCGCGTCGCCTGCGAGATCAGGCGGATCGTGACGGTCGTCGGACGAGCCCCGAGGTTCGTCGGCACGCCGCCCTCGCTGACGACGATCTCCTCGCCGCCCGGTGTGCGCGCGACGAGCACCGCGACGAGGTGCGACCAGCCCGTGGACGACGTGACGCGGGCGCGCACCGTGGGCGAGCCGAAGGTCTCGACGAGCCGCGGCTGGCGCGCTCGGCGGACGACCTTGCCGGACGAGCCGATCGTCGCGCGCCTCGAGAACGACCACGTCAGGTTCCTCGTCGGCGGGAGCGCCGTGGATGCGCGGACGGTCGCGCCGTCCTCCGCCGCGAGCTCCACCGGCGGCTGCGCCATGGCGGGCGCGGTCCCGCGGACGTGCTGGTCGAACCACGACACGCTCCGCTGCATCATCGGCGTGAAGTCCGGGCCGGGAAACCGCGACGGCGCGTGCCCGAACGGACCGATGTAGAGCGCCTTCGGGCCGCTGTGGCTGCGCCAGCCGCCGATTCCCTGCTCGAGCCCGAACGCGAAGTCGCGGCGCCCCTGGAAGAACATCGTCGGCGGGTAGCCGCGCCCGAGCAGGTGGCGCGACGAGCGGGCCTGCGTGAACGTGGTGAGCCCGTCGACGTCGCGACGGGCGACGAGCTCGCGAATCGCGAGCAGCTCCGCGGCCTGCCGCTCGGCCGGCACGGCGCCGAGGAACTGGAAGATCGCGCCCGACTTGGGCAGGTTCTGCGGCACGAGCGCCTGGTAGAGGTCGGTCCAGGTCTCGAAGACCTCGATCGCCCTGAACGGCGTCCCCTCGCCGGCCGCGCGCAGCGCCGCGCCGCCGCCGAGCGAGATCCCCCAGGCGCCGACCTTGTCGCCGTCGAGCGGCGCGTTCGCAGGGAGCCAGGACTCGCGCAGGAGCTCGATGTCGCGCATCTCCCGCGCGCCGAGCCCGGTGAAGAGTCCGCCGGACTGGCCGTGGCCGCGAAAGTCGGAGGTGAGGACGAGGTAGCCCCGCTCCGCGAGCACCTGAGCGACGGAAGCCATCGACTGTCGGTTCCCGCCCAGGCCGTGGAAGACCATCACGGCCGGCGCCGCGCCCGTGAGCCCGTCCGGGCGATAGAGCGTGACCGCGATCCCGACGCCGTCGTCCATCGTCGCGACGTGCTCGCTCGTCGTGTGCGCGGCGTACGCCGACGGCGCGGCCGCGAGCGCGGCCACGGCTAGTACGACGACGAGCAGCCGCTTCATCGGGCGCAGGGTAGTCCCCCTTCTACAATCGCCGCAATGGACGGCCGGCCGATCGGCGTGTTCGACTCCGGCATGGGCGGCCTCACGGTCCTCCACGAGTGCCTGGTGACGATGCCGCACGAGGACTTCGTCTACCTCGGCGACGGCGCGCGGCTGCCGTACGGGCCGCGGCCGCTCGACGAAGTCCGGCGCTTCGCACTCGAGATCGGCGTGTTCCTCGAGACGCAGGGCGTGAAGATGGTCCTCGCCGCCTGCAACACGGCGACGTCCGCGGCGCTGCCCGACCTGCAGGAGGCGCTCGGCGTGCCCGTCGTCGGCGTGATCACGCCCGAGGCGCACGCGGCCGTGCAGGCGACGCGCAACCGCCGGATCGGCCTGCTCGCGACCGAGGGCACCGTCGAGGCGGGCCGCTACGAGCGGCTCGTGCACACGCTCGACGCGAGCGTGCGCTTCGTGCCGCTGGCGTGCCCCCGGCTCGTGCCGCTGATCGAGAGCGACGACCCGTTCGGCGCCGCGACCGTCGACGCCGTACGCGAGTACGCGGCGCCGCTGAAGGACGAGGACGTCGACACCGTCATCCTCGGCTGCACGCACTACCCGCTGGTCAGGAACATCTTCCAGCGCGTTTTCGGGCGCGAGCGTGACGCTCGTGTTCTCAGCCGACGAGACGGCGCGCGAGGTCGCCGACACGCTCGCGCGCAAGGGGATCGAGAACGACGCGGAGCGCGAGGGCGAGTACCGCTTCCTGACGACGGGCTCGACCGAGACGTTCCGCGAGACCGGCGCGCGCTTCCTGCAGCTGCCGATCGCCGAGGTCGAGCACGTCGAGCTGGCCGAGCTCGAGGCGGTGGCATGAGGGAAGGTCGCCGGCCGGACGAGCTGCGGCCGCTCGCGATCGAGCTCGACTACCTCGAGCAGCCGCACGGCGCCGTGCTCTTCTCGCAGGGCAAGACGAAGGTGCTCTGCACGGCGATGATCGAGGACGAGATCCCGCGCTGGCTGAAGAACTCCGGCCGCGGCTGGATGACCGCCGAGTACTCGCTGCTCCCCGCCTCGACCGGCGAACGCGTGCAGCGCGAGGTCTCGCGCGGCCGGGCGGGCGGGCGCACCGTCGAGATCCAGCGGCTGATCGGCCGCGCGCTGCGGTCCGTGGTCGACTTCGAGGCGCTCGGCGAGCGCACGGTCTGGCTCGACTGCGACGTGCTCCAGGCCGACGGCGGCACACGCTGCGCCGCGATCTCGGGGGCGTTCGTCGCGGCTCGTCGCGCGCTCGACCGCTTCGGGCTCTCGCGCGCGCTCGCCGACTCGGTGGCCGCGGTCTCGGTCGGGATCGTCGACGGCGAGCCGCGGCTCGATCTCGAGTACACCGAGGACTCGACGGCCGAAGTGGACATGAACGTCGTCATGACCGGCGACGGCCGGCTCGTCGAGGTGCAGGCGACGGCCGAGGGCGCGCCGTTCACGCGCGAGCTGCTCGACGACCTGCTCGAGCTTTCCCGCGTCGGGATCGAACGCATCGCCGAGGCACAGGAGCGCGCGTTCGATGCCTGAGCTCTCGACGCTCGACGTTCTGCTTCGGCTAACCGTCGCAGCCGTGCTCGGCGGCGCGGTCGGCATGGAACGAGAGATCCGCGAGCGCGAGGCAGGTCTGCGCACGCACCTGCTGGTGTCCGTCGGCGCGGCGCTCTTCACGCTCGTCTCCGCGTATGCCTGGGCCGACTGGAGCTTCTCGACGCCCCGGGGGATCGTGTTCGACCCGACGCGCATCGCGGCGCAGATCGTCACCGGCATCGGCTTCCTCGGCGCCGGGGCGATCATCCGCCAGGGGCTGACCGTGCGCGGCCTGACGACGGCCGCGACGCTCTGGCTCGTGGCAGCGATCGGGATGGCGTCGGGCGCCGGCTACTGGGAGGCGGCCGTGATCGCCACCGTCGGCGCGCTCGTCACGCTGTGGCCGCTCCGGCTCGTTGCGCACCGCGTGCTCCAGCGGATCCGGCCCGAGGACGAGCAGCGCCTCGTGGTCGACCTCGCCGGGCAGCAGGGCGCGGCGCCGGTGCTCGCGTCGCTCGAGGGGCTGGGCGGCCGCGTGTCGCAGTTCCAGCTCTCGGAGAGCCGCGACGGGCGCGAGCTCGTGCTCACGGTCGAGTTCCCGGAGCGCATCGAGGCGTCGTCGGTGGCCGGCAGGCTCGCCGAGCTCGAGCACGTCCGCGGCGTGCGCTGGGCCGATTGAGGGCCCTGCTCGCCTCGCAGAACGAGAACAAGCTGCGCGAGCTGCGGGCCGCGCTACCGGACTGGGAGCTCGAGCTGCTCGACGCCGAGGACTACCCGCCCGAGACGGGCTCGACGTACTACGAGAACGCGCGCGCGAAGGCGCGCCACGGGCGCACGGTCGCGCCGACCGACGTCTGGGTGCTCGGCGAGGACTCGGGGATCGAGGCGGACGCGCTCGGCGGTCGCCCGGGCGTCGAGTCCGCGCGCTGGGCGGAGGACGGCGTCGCGGCGTTGCTGCGCGCGCTCGAAGGAGAGGAGAACCGACGCGTGCGCTACGTCTGCGAGCTCGTCGGCCTCGACGGCGACCGCGAAGAGGTCCGCGGCCGCGGCACGGTCGACGGTACCGTCGCGACCGAAAGGCGCGGCAGCGAAGGCTTCGGCTACGACCCGATCTTCGTCCCGCTCGGCGAGACGCGCACGGTGGCGGAGCTCGGCAACGCGTGGAAGGTCGCGAACTCGCACCGCGCTCGCGCGGCACATGCGCTGGTCGAAGCGATCGACACGCACTCGCGTTGAATTGCCGGGGACTGTCCCGGGACTGTCCCCGAGACCGCCGAATGCGCGCCGGCGCGGGGCTTACGTGTTTCGCCTTCGATTCGAAGTCGCGAGCTGGGGACTGTCCCGGGACTGTCCCCTCAGGTCCCGGCTCGTGGCTGCCGATACGTGAGCCGATGACCTTCGACCCGCTGCACGGCCCCATCTACGTGGTCGACCGCGGCGGGGGTGTGCGCGTGTACGAGTCGATCTCCGACGCGAACGCGCGGATCGAGCCGGAGCTCGTCCAGGACGGCTCGATCGAGGCGATCGTCGACGACAGCGGGCACGTGTTCCGTCCCGAGGTCGTCGACCTGCCCGCGCCGGCGGGGCGGCTGCTGTTCGGCCACCATGCGAGGCGTCAGCTGCGCTCGGTCCGCCTGCGGCCGCGTCCGTTCGACCCCTGCGCGCCGGAGTACCTGCGCACGATTCTTGCCCGCGCGGGGCGAAGCCGCCGACGCTAGGCGAGTCCGGTCGGCTCCTCCTCGACGGGCTCGCGCCCGTGGCGGCGCCACCAGTTCAGCTCCGCGCCGAACACGATCACGTTCGACATCACGTAGAGCCAGACGAGCAGGATCACCGGGCTCCCGAACGTCTTCAGCACGGGGTTGAGCTCGGCATAGCGGACAAAGATGGGCAGCACCTGGAAGCTCGCCTGGAGCAGTACGGTCGCGAACAGCGCGCCGGGCAGCACGTCGCGCACCTGCAGCGGCTCGTTCGTGAGCAGGTAGTAGGAGGAGACGAGGAACGCGAGCACGCCGAGCGTCGAGACCGCGACGCTGAGCACGTACGCGACCCCTTCGTTGTCGAGGAACCACGGCGCCCACTCCTTCAGCAGCTCGACGCCGAACGACCCGACGAGCAGCGCGACGAACAACGTCAGCAGCCCGCCCATCAGCAGCGCGACGGCGATCCCCTTCCCGTGCAGGAAGGAGCGGTTCGGCCGCCCGTAGACGATGTTGAACGCGGACTCGAGCACGCTGAAGAGCGAGAGCGAGGTCCAGAGCAGGAAGGCGCCGCCGACGATCCCGAGCGACGCGGCGTTGCGCTGCACGGTCCGGACCAGCCGGACGATGTCCTCGATCGGCGTCTCCGGCAGCGCCTGCTTGATCTCCTTGACGAGGAAGCTCGACTCGTCCGCGCGGCCGCCGAGCCCGAGCAGCGCCAGCGCGAGGAACGTCAGGGGCACGAACGAGAGCAGCGCGAAGTAGGCGATCATCGCGGCGAGGTGCGTACCGCGGTCGGCGAAGAACTTCCGGACGAGCCTCCGTTTTCGCCTGCGCACGGCGCGGAGTATGGTTCAGCGCCGTGACGCCCGAGCAAGCCCTCGCCGAGCTGACCGAGATCTCCTCGCAGGTCGAGGCGGCCGCGCTCTTCGACGCGAAGGGCTCGGTGGCGGCGTCGACGCTCGCCGACCCGCAGCCGTTCGTGCGCGCCGTGCAGGACCTGATCGCGGCCGCCGGCGAGGCGCGGCAGGGCTCGCTGAGCCAGCTCGAGGCCGCGACGTCGAACGGCAGCGTCTTCGTCGTCCGCGACGGCGAGTCGTACATCGCGGCGACGACCGCGCCGGAGCCGACGGTCGCCCTCGTCTTCTACGACCTCAAGACCGCCCTCCGCGGGGCCGCGGCGGCGGCGGCCGAGGAGCCCAAGCCGAAGCGCACGCGCAAGAAGCCCGAGGAGACCCAGAACGGCGATGCGTAAGCTGCTCGCCCTCGCCGCCCTGCTCGCCGCCTGGGCCATCGGGATCGCGCTGCTCCGCCGCAGCGGTTCGAAGCGCGACCGCGTCGACCTCTACTTCGAAGACGGCTCGATGCAGTCGGTCACGGAGGGAGCGCCCGAGGCGGGGCGGCTGCTGCCGCTCGCCCGCGCGGCGCTCTCCGCCGCGCGCGGCGCGTGAACGACGCCGAGCTCCGCGCGGCGCTTCGGGAGCACGCGTACCTCGAGGGCGACTTCGTCCTCCGCTCTGGACGCAGGTCGCGCTACTACCTCGACAAGTACCGCTTCGAGACCAGGCCGGAGCTGCTGCGCCCGCTCGGCGCGCGGATCGCGGCCGCGGTCGCCGCGCACGACCCCGAGGCCGACCTGCTCGGCGGCCCCGAGCTCGGAGCCGTCGCTCTCGCCGCCGCCGCCTCGCTCGAGTCGGGCCTCCCGTTCCTGATCGTGCGGAAGGAGGCCAAGGAGTACGGCACCGGGAACCGGCTCGAGGGCGTGTTCGAGCCGGGGCAGCGCGTCTGCCTGGTCGAGGACGTCGTCACCTCCGGCGGTGCCGCCTGCGAGGCGGTGAAAGCGCTCCGCGAGGCCGGGCTCGCCTGCAGCACGGCGGTCTGCGTGGTCGACCGCGAGGAGGGTGGCGTCGACGCTCTGGCCCGCCACGGGGTCCGCCTGAGGCCGATTTTTCTGGTCTCAGAGGTGCTCGAACCGGCCGAAACCGCCGCAAAACCGCATGGTTGACCCGTTTTCGTCCGATCGGTTCGCTACGCTGACCCCCCGTACCCCGGGGAACGACGACAGGAGGGCTGTTCGTGACCAAGCAGGAGTTTGTCGACAAGATCGCCCAGAAGGCCAATCTCGGGCGGCGGGACGCGGCCAACGCGGTTGAAGCGTTCCTCGACACCGTCACCGAGACGCTGAAGGATCGCGGCGAGATCAGCTTCACCGGCTTCGGCAAGTTCACGACGCAGGACCGCGCCGAGCGCCAGGGCGTCAACCCGCGGAACCCCACCGAGAAGGTGACGATCCCGGCGTCGACCGTGCCGAAGTTCTCGGCCGGAAGCCAGCTCAAGTCGGCGGTGCGAGGACGCTAGCCGGCCGCTCAGGGAGCTCGAGGGGAGCCGCCGCGAGGCGGCTCTTCTCGTTTCTCGAGGTAGGAGACGAGGTGGCGGCCCGGGCACGCCGAGCTCCGGTGGCCGCGGTGGTCCCGGTGGCCGAGCAGAGGGACGCTCGCGCCGCCCGGGACGAGCCGCCGGCAGGTGTGCTCGAGTGACGTGAGCGCGGCCGGCGTTGGTCGCTCGGTCTCGAAGTTGCCCATCAGGCAGATGCCGACCGTGCCGGCGTTGTGACCGAGCACGTGCGCGCCGAGCCGGTCGACCGGGCGGCCGCGGAAGATCCGCCCGCTCGGCGAGACGACGAAGTGGTAGCCGATCGTCGCCCAGCCGCGGGCGAGGTGCCAGCGCTGGATCGCGCGCATGTGCGCTGACTCCGCGGCGAAGCTCGAGCCGCCGATCTGCGACGACGGGAAGGCGGTGTGATGGAGGACGAGATGGTCGAGCGGTCCGCGCGGTGCGAGCGCGTGGCGCGGCGGGGCGGCGCCCCACTCGGACGGCGAGACGACTTGAGGTGCGGGAGCGGCGGCCGTCGGGCGCTGAGCATACGCTTGCGTCGGGGATGGCGCAGGACCTCCACGCCCAGACGCGCACGGCCGCGGCGGCGTTCTCCGACCGGCTCGCGGCCGCCGTCGAACGCAAGCGAAGCCAGCTGTGCGTCGGGCTCGATCCCGTCGTCGAGCTCCTGCCGGTCGAGCTGCGCGGCGACCCTCCCGCCGACGCGACGGCGCGCTTCTGCCGTGGGATCGTGGACGCGGTCGCGCGTTACGCAGTCGCCGTGAAGCCTCAGCTGGCGTTCTTCGAAGCGCTCGGCGCCGACGGCATGCGCGCGTTCGAGGAGGTCTGCGCCTACGCGCGCGCTGCGGAGCTGCTCGTGATCGTGGACGGCAAGCGCGCGGACATCGGCTCGACCGCGCGCGCGTACGCCGCGGCCTATCTCGAGGGCGACGTGCCGCTCGGGGACGCGTTGACGGTGAACCCGTACCTCGGCCGCGACTCGCTCGACCCGTTTCTCGCTGCGTGCCGCAGGCAAGGGGCAGGTGTGTTCTGCCTCGTCAAGACCTCGAACGCAGGGAGCGCCGACGTGCAGGACCTCGCGCTCTCCGACGGCCGGCCCGTGTGGATGCAGGTGGCCGAGCTCGTCGACGTGTGGGGCGAGGACCTCGTCGGCGAGAACGGGCTCTCGAGCGTGGGCGCCGTCGTCGGGGCGACCTTTCCACGCGAGGTCGGGGAAGCGCGCCGCCTGATGCCGCGTTCGGTGCTGCTGCTCCCCGGGATCGGCGAGCAGGGCGGTACGCCGGCCGACGTGGCCCGTGCGTTCACGAGCGGGCCCGCGAGTGCGCTCGTCTCCGCGTCGCGCTCGGTCATCTACGCGTACCGCGCCGGCGGGGGGGACTGGCGCGCGTCGGCCGGCGCCGAGGCGGCCCGCCTGCGGGCGGACGTCTGGGGCGTCGCCGGCTGGTGAACAGGCGCTGGGCCACGCGCCTCGCCGCGCCCGCCGCGTTTCTCGCGGGGGTCACGGTCGCAATCCTGCTCGTGCGCGCAGGCCTCGACGACGAGGCGACGACGACGGCGGCCCAGACGAGCGTGGCCACGACGGCCCCCCGGACGACGACCGCGGCCGCGACGCGCACGCAGCCGCGTCCGGCGGTGTACGTGCGCGTCGCGGCCGGCGACACGCTCGACCAGATCGCGCTCGACAACGACACGAGCGTCGAACGGCTGCTGACGCTGAACCCGGGGCTCGATCCGACCGCCCTCCAGGTCGGCCAGCGAATTCGCGTTCGCTAGCCTCAGGCTCGATGAGAGGCGCGCTCGCTGCCGTCGCCGCCGCGTTCGTCGCCGTCTCACCGGCGGCTGCGGCCCCACCGGAGGTCACCGCCAGGGCCTACGTGGTCGAGAACGGTGCGACCGGCGAGGTGCTGGCGCAGCGCTCGCCCAACCGCCGCGTCCCGATCGCCAGCATCACCAAGCTGATGACGGTGCTCGTCGCGCTCGAGCACGCAGAGCTCGACGACGTCGTCGTCGCGCCCCCGTCCGCTTCGGCGGTCGGCGAGTCGACCATCAACCTGCGCGCGGGCGAGCGCATCACCGTTCGCGACCTCGTCGAAGCCGCGCTCGTGCAGAGCGCCAACGACGCCGCGTGGGCTCTCGCGATGCACGTCGGCGAGGGTGACGTCAATGCGTTCGTGCGGATGATGAACGCGAAGGCACGCGCGCTCGGCCTGACGGGGACGCACTTCGTCCGTCCGGACGGCCTCGACGTCTCTGGCCACCTCTCGACGGCGAGGGACGTGACGCTGCTCGCGCGCGTCGCCATGCGCAACCCGGCGATCCGCTCGGTCGTCGACGACCGCAGCGCCACGATCGCCGGCGGTCGGCGGCTGCATACCTGGAACGACCTGCTCGGCACCCTGCCCGCGGTGATCGGCGTCAAGACGGGCCACACGACCGCCGCGGGCTGGTCGCAGGTCGCCGCCGCCCGCGGGAACGGGTTCGTGCTCTACGCGACGCTGCTCGGGAGCCCGGCACGGGCGATGCGAAACGCCGACCTCGCCGAGCTGATCCGCTGGGGGCTCTCGCGCTACACGCTCGCGCGCGCCGTCGACGCCGAGCGCGTCTACGGCCGCGCCGAGGTCGGGTACGGGCTCGAGCCCGTCGCCGTCGTGGCGCCCCGCTCGCTCGTCCGCTCGGTGCGAGTCGACCGAACGCTGCGGGAGCGCGTCGTCGTCGCGACCGCCGTCGAGCTGCCGGTCCGCAAAGGTCAGACGCTCGGCAGCGTCAGCGTCTTCGACGGCGAGCGTCTGCTCGCGCGCTCCCCGCTGGTTGCAGCCCTCGCGGTCGAACGGCCAGGGTTCGGCGACCGCGCCCGCTGGTACGTGACGCGCGCCGCGGAGAAGATCTGGCCGTGATCGTCACCGTCACGCTCAACGCCGCGCTCGACCGCACGCTGACCGTGCCGAACTTCCAGCAGGGACATCGGCACCGCGCGAGCCAGGGCCTGACGCTCGCCGGCGGCAAGGGGATCAACGTCGCGCGCGCGCTGAAGCGCCTCAACGTGCCGGTTGTCGCGACCGGGCTCGCGGGCGGGCGCACGGGCACGCGGATCGTCGAGGAGCTGACGTCGGAGGCGATCCTGAACGACTTCGTGCGGATCGGGGAGGAGTCGCGGACGTCGACGGCGGTCGTCGACCCGATGGTCAGCTCGTTCACCGAGATCAACGAGTGGGGGCCGGAGGTCGGGCCGGACGAACTGAGCATGCTGCGCGAGAAGCTCCGCTACCTCTCGCGCGGCGCCGAGGCGGTCGTGTTCGCCGGCTCGCTCCCGCGCGGCGTCGACGAGTCGTTCTACGCGGACGTGGTGCGCGAGCTGAACCGCGCCGGCGTTCAGACCGTCCTCGACGCGGACGGCGAGCCGATGCGGCTCGGGCTCGAGGCCGAGCCGACGTTCGTCGGGCCGAACCAGCACGAGGCGGAGGCGCTCGTCGGGCAGGAGCTGAACGACGAGGCGGACTTCCTGATGGCGCTCGAGTCGATCGCGGAGCAGGGCGCACGCAACGTCCTGATCTCGGTCGAGACGGGCTGCTACTGCCTCGCGCGCGAGGACCGGCGCGCGGTGCGCCTGTATGCCGAGACGCACCGGCTCGAACCGGTCTCGGTCGTCGGCGCCGGCGACGTCCTGCTCGCGGCCTTTCTCGCGGCGCGGCTGGAGCACCGGCCGATCGAGGAGGCGCTGCGGCTCGCGGTGGCGACCGGCTCGGCCTCGGTGCTCGAGGTCGGCGCCGGGCGGTTCGAGCCGCGCGAGGCGGCGCGCCTCGCAACGCAGGTCACGGTCGCCGAGCTCGAGCCCGCGACTTTGTGAATTCCCTGCAAAGGACGTATCTCGCCGCCCAGGAACTCCGTTTCAGGGTCAACGACCGAAAGGAGCTCCACCAAATGGGTATCGGCGTAAGCCTTCTCCTGATCGCAGTCGGCGCGATCCTGATCTGGGCCGTCGAGGTGTCGGTCAGCGGGCTTGAGCTGACGACGATCGGCTGGATCCTTCTCATCGTCGGCGCGATCGGCGCCGTCCTCTCGCTCATCTTCTGGTCGAGCTGGGGCGGCTACCACCGTCGTGAAGTCCACGACGACGTCGTCTACCGCTAGAGGATGAACCGGCGCGCGGGGTTTGCGCCCCGCGCGCCGCGCGTCAGCGTGCGAGGGAGGGGGGAGGGTTCCAACGCACGCTCTCCATGGTGCAGGGCATCTGTTCGAAACTTGTTCACGCAACATTGTGCTCGGGTTGTCGTCGGAGGGCGTTGTTAGGCTTTCTTCCTTGGAAGGGCTGGACCTCGGACGTATCGACCTCGAGCGGCTACTCGCGCTCGAGGCGAAGTTCGCGAAAGAGGGTCTGACCTTCGACGACGTGCTGCTGATGCCGGCCGAGTCGGCCGTGCTCCCGAACGACGTCTCGACCGCGACCCGCTTCACCCGCGGGATCGAGCTCCAGGTGCCGGTGGTCTCGGCGGCGATGGACACCGTGACGGAGGCGCCGATGGCGATCGCGCTGGCTCGCGAGGGAGGCATCGGCGTCGTCCACCGCAACCTCTCGATCGCCGAGCAGGTCGCCGAGGTCGACCGGGTCAAGCGCTCCGAGTCGGGGATGATCATCGAACCGGTCACGCTCCCGCCGGACGCGCTCGTCCGCGACGCGCTCGAGCTGATGGCGCGCTACCGGATCTCCGGCGTGCCGATCACCGACGGCGACGGGCGGCTGGTGGGGATCCTGACCAACCGCGACCTTCGCTTCGAGAGCGACGAGTCGCAGCCGGTCACGGCGCTGATGACCGCGCGCGAGCTCGTGACCGCGCCGACGGGAACGACGCTGCGCGAGGCGGAGGAGATCCTCCACCGGCACAAGATCGAGAAGCTGCCGATCGTCGACGAGGACGGCCGGCTCACGGGGCTGATCACGGTCAAGGACATCCAGAAGCGCGCCGACTACCCGTCCGCGACGAAGGACCGGCAGGGCCGCTTGCGTGTCGCTGCGGCCGTCGGGGTCGGGCCGGACGCGCTCGAGCGCTCGGCCGCGCTCGTCGACGCCGACGTCGACGCGCTCGTGCTCGACACCGCGCACGGGCACTCGCGCGCGGTGGTCGAGATGGCGCGGCGGTTGAAGGAGTCGTTCGAGGTCGAGCTCGTCGCGGGGAACGTCGCGACCGCCGACGCGGCCGAGGCGCTGGCCGATGCCGGCGTCGACGCGATCAAGGCGGGCGTGGGCCCCGGGAGCATCTGCACGACTCGCGTGGTGGCCGGCGTGGGCGTACCGCAGGTCACCGCGGTCTACGACTGCGCGCGCGTCTGCGCGGAGCACGACGTGCCGCTGATCGCGGACGGCGGCATGACCACCTCGGGAGACCTTGCCAAGGCGCTCGCCGCGGGTGCCGACAGTGCGATGTTCGGCTCGCTGCTCGCCGGCACCGAGGAGAGCCCCGGCGACGTGGTCATGAGCCAGGGCGAGCGCTACAAGGAGTACCGCGGCATGGGCTCGATCGGCGCGATGAAGGCGCGCGGCTTTTCCAAGGACCGCTACTTCCAGGGCGACGTCGAGGACGTCGAGAAGATGGTCCCCGAGGGGATCGAAGGCCGAGTCCCGTACAAGGGCCCGATGCGCAACGTGCTCTACCAGCTCGTCGGCGGGCTGCGGCAGGCGATGGGTTACTGCGGCGCGGCGACCGTCGAGGAGCTCAAGCAGGCGACGTTCGTGCGGATCACTGGCGCGGGCCTGCGCGAGTCGCACCCGCACGACGTGACGATCACGAAGGAGGCGCCGAACTATCGGCGCTGAGGTCGTCAGGCTCCCGGTGCCGGAACCGGCTCCGGAAGAGCGCCCAGTCCTCGTTCTCGACTTCGGCGGCCAGTACGCGCAGCTGATCGCGCGCCGCGTGCGCGAGGCGCGCGTGTACTCGGAGCTCGTCTCGCACCGGATCACGCCCGAGGAGGTGCGCCGGCGCAACCCGTTCGCGCTGATCCTCTCCGGCGGGCCGGCGTCGGTGTACGCGGAGAACGCGCCGCAGCTCGACGCGGGCGTCTTCGAGCTCGGCGTGCCCACGCTCGGGATCTGTTACGGCGCGCAGCTGATGGCGCTCGACCTCGGCGGCCGCGTGGAGCGGACGGGCGCGTCGGAGTTCGGCAAGACGGAGCTGAACGCCGAGGAGAGCGAGCTCTTCCGCCAGCTCCCGGCAGAGCAGACGGTCTGGATGTCGCACCGCGACTCCGTGACCGCGCCGCCGGAGGGCGCGCGCGTCGTCGCAGGCTCGCCCTCGACACCCGTGGCCGCGTTCGAGGACCCGGAGCGGAAGCTCTACGGCGTGCAGTTCCACCCCGAGGTCGTACACACGCCGCACGGCCAGGACCTTCTGAAGAACTTCCTCTACGAGGTCGCCCAGGCTCCGCCCGCGTGGACGCCCGCCGCCGTGATCGAGGAGCAGGTCGAGCGCGTGCGCGCGCAGGTGGGAAGCGGGCGCGTGCTCTGCGCGCTCTCGGGGGGCGTCGACTCGGCGGTTGCCGCGCTGCTCGTGCACAAGGCCGTCGGCGACCAGCTCACGTGCGTGTTCGTCGACCACGGGCTGCTTCGCAAGGACGAGGCGCTCCAGGTCGTGGAGACGTTCGGCAAGCACTTCCACGTGCCGCTCGTGCACGTGGAGGCCCAGCGTCGCTTCCTCGAGCGGCTCGACGGCGTGGCCGACCCGGAGGAGAAGCGGCGGCGGATCGGCGAGGAGTTCATCCGCGTCTTCGAGGACGAGGCGCGGCGCCTCGGCGACGTCCGCTATCTCGTCCAGGGGACGCTCTACTCCGACGTGATCGAGTCGGGTGGGAGCGACGGCGTCGCCGCGAAGATCAAGTCCCACCACAACGTCGGCGGTCTGCCCGAGCACATGGAGATGGACCTCGTCGAGCCCTTGCGGCTGCTGTTCAAGGACGAGGTGCGGCGCGTGGGCGAGGAGCTCGGCCTGCCCGAGCGGATGGTCTGGCGGCACCCGTTCCCGGGACCCGGGCTCGCGATCCGGATCATCGGCGAGGTCACGAACGAGCGCCTCGAGATCCTGCGCGAAGCCGACTCGATCCTGCTCGAGGAGGTCCGCCGCGCGGGGCTCTACCGCGAGCTCTGGCAGTGCTTCGTCGTGCTGCCCGCGATTCGCTCGGTCGGCGTCCAGGGCGACGAGCGGACATACGAATACCCGATCGTGATCCGCGCCGTCACCTCGGAGGACGCGATGACAGCCGACTGGGCGCGCCTCCCGTACGACCTGCTCGAGACGATCTCGTCGCGGATCATCAACGAGATCCCCGGCGTCAACCGCGTCGCGCTCGACCTCTCCTCGAAGCCGCCCGCGACGATCGAGTGGGAGTGAGCCGGCGCGTCAGCCGGTGACGCGGAAGCCGGTCAGCCCCTCGGGCGCTTCCTCCTGAACGTCGACACGCTCGACCTCCGCGCCGCGCGGGCCGCGGCGGCAGAACGCGACGACCCGCTCGACGGCATCCGCGTCGCCCTCGACGACGGCCTCGACGGTCCCGTCGTGCGTGTTCCGCACGAAGCCGTGGACTCCGTGCTGCTCGGCGAGCCGGCGCACCGAGTCCCGAAAGAAGACGCCCTGCACGCGACCGTGCACGATCACGCGTCGGCGTACCACCGCTACTGGAACTCGAACGGCGGGTAGCGGCCGCGCACCCCGTCGATGTAGCCGGCGAGCCGCTCCGCGAGCTCCGCGTCGGTCACCTCGAGCACGTTCTCCGCGTTCCGTTCGCCGGAGCGCGAGAGGTTGAAGCTGCCGAGGAAGATCGTGTCGTCCGCGACGGTGACCTTCGCGTGCATGAAGTCGTGCAGGCCGCCGCCCGGATGCCACGGCTGCGAGCGCTTGCCCGAGAACTCGCCCTGCATCACGCGCTCGAGCAGCGGCAGCTTCCAGGCGACGTTGCCGTTCTCGTTCCACTGGTAGATGACGCCGTGCACCTGCGGCTGGTCGACGCAGCCGGCGACGTCGATGCTCCGCTCAGACACGAGCTGCGCGAGGATGGAGAGGATCGGCGCGGCGGTGATCACCGGCGAGCAGATGCGCACGCGTCGCCGCGCCTTCGCGATCGCCTGCGCGATCCGGTTCGAGAGCGTCTCGCCGTAGCCGGGCGTGAACCAGGCGCGTACCTCCCGCTCGCCGACGCGCACGGGGCTCGGCGCGACCCAGCCGCTCTGCTCGACGGCGCCGGTGTTCCAGAGCTCGTCGAAGTCCTCCGTGAAGCGCGCTGCCAGCTCCGCTCCCTGCACGATCGCGAGGACGTTCTCCTGGCGCGAGAACGAGTCGTCGGTCCAGTTCATCGAGCCGGTCCAGACCGCGTCGCCATCGCGCACGACGTACTTGTGGTGCATCAGGTCGGGGATGCCGGCGATCGCGCGGACCGGCGCCTGAAACGACGCGATCAGGTCGCCGTCGGGCTCGGGCGGCGGCGGGACCGGGATCGGATTCCGGTGGTCGAGGTTGTAGAGAAACCGGACGGCAACACCGCGCCCGACGGCCGCCTTGATCGCCTCGCGCAGAGCCGCCGCGGAGTCCTCCCCGACGTGCAGGTCATAGTGCGCGAAGTCCAGCGACCGCTTCGCCGAGCCGACGAACTCGCAGATCCAGCCCATGACCTCCTCGACGGTCTGGCCGCCGTCCGTCAACGTGCGGACCTCGAACATGGAGCGCATGATGATCGAACGGCTCGCGAAGGCGCGGATCGGCTCGACCTTCAACCAGTACGCGGCCGACCCGCGCCTCGGCGAGCGGCTCGTCGACTACCTGCGCTCGCGCCGGCACGCGCCGCTGCTGCTCGTCGGCGAGGCCGCTGGGTACCGCGGCGCCCGCGTCTCCGGGCTTCCCTTCCACTCGGAGCGGCAGCTGACGGGCAGCGGGCCGGCCGAGCTCTCGGCGACGGTCGTGCAGCGAACGCTCGCCGAGCTCGGGATCGTCGACGCCGTACTCCTCTGGAACCTCGTCCCCACGCACCCGCACCGCCCGGGCGAGCCTGCGTCGAACCGAGCGCCGACGCGCGGCGAGATCGACGCGTGCCGGCCGTTCCTCGATCGGCTCGCGCGAGGCCGGCGCGTTCTCGCCGTCGGCCGCCTCGCCGAGCGGGAGCTCGGCGCGCCGTACGTCCGCCATCCCTCGCACGGCGGAGCCTCCGCCTTTCGTGCGACCCTTGCCGCGTGGCTCTAGTGATGGCTCACGCCGGCTGGCTGCACGACATCGGCCTCGCCTGCGCCGGCCTTGCGATCGTCTCGCTGGGAGTCTGGGATTGGCGACGCCGGCGCTGAACCTCCCGATCCGGCGCAACACGATCCTGCTCGCCGCGACGGTGGCGGTGAACTCGTGCCTGTTCCAGCTCGCGGCGGCCGTCAACTCGCTCACGTTCGTCGAGGTGGTAGGTGTGAGCGGGCTGCTCGGCCTCGGCCCGGCGATCTTCCTCGCGTCCTCGGGACTGGCCGCGTTCCCGGCCGGGCGGGCGATGGACCGTTACGGTCGGGTCCCGGTGATCGCAGTCGGGTTCGTCGTCGCGGCGACCGGGTGTGCGCTGATCGCGCTCGCGACGCAGATCGACTCGGCGGTCGCCGTGATCGTCGGGATGGCGCTCACCGGCGCGGCGGGCGGCGTCGCGCTCCTGATCCGGACGGCGGCCGGGGACATGTACCCGCCCGAGCGGCGCGCGCGCGGGATCTCTTACGTCCTCTTCGGCTCGGTGTTCGGCGCGATCCTCGGCCCCGCCGTCTTCGCTCCGCTGTTCGCGGGCAAGGAGGTCGACGCCGACGCACTGACCGTGCCCTGGCTGGCGGCCGGCGCGCTGGGGCTCGTCGCGCTCGCGATCTCGCTCTTCGTCCGCCCCGACCCGAAGCGGATCGCCGAGCTGATCGGCGCACACCGGAACGAGCCGCCGCCGACCGCCGCGGCCCCGCTCTCCGAGATCCTCCGCCGCCCCGGCGTCCTCCCGGCGATGCTCGCCGCGGTCGCGAGCCTCGCGGTGATGGCTTCGGTGATGAACCTGACCGGCTACGTCGTGGTCGAGCACAACCACCACGCCCAGGAGGACGTGTTCCCGATCATCGGGGCGCACGTGATCGGGATGTTCGGGCTCGTCCTCGTGATCGGGCCGCTGATCGACCGGATCGGCCGCTCGACCGCGCTCTGGACGGGTCTGACGCTGATGGCCGCGTCCTGCATCGGCCTCGTCTGGCTCGAGAGCGTCGTCGGTACCGGCGTCCTGCTCTTCGGCCTCGGCCTCGGCTGGAGCGTCTCGTTCGTGGCCGCGACCGCCCAGCTCGCCGACTGCGCGGCTCCGGCGGAGCGCGGAAAGCTGCTCGGCTTCAACGACCTCGTCGCGGCGCTGACCGCCTCCGGCCTCGCGCTCCTCGGGGGCATCGCCCTCGACGTGCTCGGGGTCGCGGCCCTCGCGGTCGGGTCGACCGTGCTCGTCCTGCTGCCACTCATCCGGCTCCTTCGGCGCGAGCCTCCCCCTGCTACAATCGCCGCCCGGCGGACCTAGTCCGCCCTCTTTTCATGAGCATGAAGACCTACAACGCAAAGCCGGGCGAGATCGAACGCCGCTGGCTCGTCGTCGACGCGGACGGGCAGACCCTCGGGCGCCTGGCCACACGCATCGCCGACGCGCTCCGGGGTAAGGGGAAGCCGCAGTACACCCCGCATGTCGACACCGGCGACTTCGTCGTCGTCGTCAACGCCGAGAAGATCGCGGTGACGGGGAAGAAGCTCGACGACAAGATCTACTACCGGCACTCCGGTTACCCCGGCGGCCTCAAGCAGCGCACGCTGCGCGAGCAGCTCGAGCGCAGGCCGACCGAGGTGATCCGGATGGCTGTCAAGGGGATGCTCCCGAAGAACAAGCTCGCCGCGCGCCAGCTGACGAAGCTGAAGGTCTACGCCGGCCCCGAGCACCCGCACGAGGCGCAGGCGCCGCAGCCGCTGGAGGTCGAGTGATGGCAGCGCCGGCGCAGTACCAGGGCACGGGCAAGCGGAAGACGTCGGTCGCGCGCGTGATCCTGCGCCCGGGCGACGGCGCGACGTGGTTCAACGGCCGGACGCTCGAGGACTACTTCCCGCGCGACTTACACCGCAAGACCGTGCTGGCGCCGCTGAAGGTCGCCGGCGTCGAGGGCACGTTCGACCTGCGCGTGCGCGTGCACGGCGGCGGCCCCTCCGGCCAGGCGGGAGCGATCCGGCACGGCATCGCACGCGCGCTCGTCGAGGCGGACCCGAGCCTGCGCGTGTCGCTCAAGCGCGAGGGCTTCCTGACGCGCGACGCCCGCATCGTCGAGCGCAAGAAGGCCGGGCTCCATAAAGCCCGCAAGGCACCCCAGTTTTCAGCAAGCGCTAAATGCTTCGCATTTAGCGCTTGTCGAGCGCTCTCGCCCTAGACGCGCAGTAGCTCACGGCGCGGCAAAGCCGCGCCTCCGCGTCAACTGGCTCTGGAGATGCGGACGCCGAAGAGGACGAGGCTCGCAGCAACCGCAGCGAGCGCGAGCCCCGCGAGTTCGCCGGGATAGCACTCGCCGCCGGAGCAGTAGTCCCATTCACGGCCCACGAGCGCCAGGGTTGCCCACAACATTCCGAGTGCGCCGAGCGCGGCTCCCGCGACAAATCAGGAGCAAACCGACAGCGCGCACGTGGCTCGGCTACCCGCTGGGCGTCCGTCTCGAACGCCTGTAGGCTCGCGCGCCGATGGCGAGGCGCTACTTCGGCACGGACGGCGTGCGCGGTGTCGTCGGCGAGTTCCTGACCGAGGAGCTCGTCGAGCGGCTCGGCAAGGCGTCGGCGCTCTGGTCGGGCGACGGCACGCGCGTGTTCGTCGGGCGCGACACGCGCGCGTCGGGCCCTGCGCTCGAGCAGGCGTTCGCGCGCGGCGTCGTCGCCGCAGGCGGACATGCCGTGCTCGGCGGCGTGCTGCCGACGCCCGCGGTCGCGCTGCTCCGGCTCGACCTCGGCGTCGTCATCTCTGCCTCGCACAACCCGCCCGAGTACAACGGCGTCAAGTTCTTCGACCGCGACGGTCGGAAGCTCACCGACGCGCGCGAGGAGGAGATCGAGGCACTGCTCGACTCGCCGGCGACGGACGGCGGCACGATCTCGCACGTCGGGATCGCGACCGACAGCTATCTCCAGCACGTGCTCGACCGGTTCGCCGCCGACCTCTCCGGACTGACGCTCGTCGTCGACTGCGCGAACGGCGCCTACGCCGGCCTGGCGCCGAAAGCGTTCGAGCTACTCGGCGCGACCGTGCACGCGATCGGGAACGAGCCCGACGGGACGAACATCAACGTCGGCTGCGGGGCGACGGACGTGGCAGCTCTCAGCCGCAAGGTGGTCGAAACCGGCGCCGACCTCGGAGTCGCGTTCGACGGCGACGGCGACCGGATGCTCGCGGTCGACGCGGAGGGCATGCCGGTCGACGGCGACCAGATCCTCGCCGTGCTCGCGCTGCACCGTCGCGTCGACATCGGTCGCCGTGACCGTGATGACGAACCTCGGTCTCCACCGGTTGATGGACGAGCACGGCATCCGCGTCGTGACGACCGACGTCGGCGATCGCTACGTGCTCGAGGCGCTCCGCCGCGAAGGCGCCGTCCTCGGCGGCGAGCAGTCGGGTCACATCGTCTGGCTCGAGGGTCACGTCACCGGCGACGGGCTCGTCGCGGCACTGCTGCTTTGCGCCGCCCTCGAAGGACGAACGCTCGCAGAGGCGGTCTCCGTGATGCCTCGTTTTCCACAGGTGAAGCAGAACGTCCGCGTGCGTACGAGAGAGATCCCGATCGAGCTCCGCCAGGAGATCGATCGCCTAGGAGAGGGCGCTCGCGTGCTGGTGCGGCCGTCCGGCACGGAGCCGGTCGTGAGGGTGCTGGCGGAGGCAGAAACCCTTGCTAAAGCCCAGAATCTCTGTGGTACGATCGCGGCTCTCGTGGCACGAGAGCTCGGCTGAAACCGGTTTCCGACGAAGGAAATCGGCCCACGCAGCCGGGCTTTTGCGTTTCGGGGGGACAACGCCATGTGCGGGATCATCGGATACGTCGGAGGTCGCGAGGCCAAGCCGCTCCTGCTCCAGGGGCTGAAGCGGTTGGAGTACCGCGGCTACGACTCGGCGGGGCTCGCCCTGCGCGAGAACGGCGGACTCGACTACGTGCGCGCGGTCGGCAACCTCCAGAACCTCGTCGACGCGGTGGGGCCGAACAGCTCCGTCTCGAGCCACGGCCTCGGCCACACGCGTTGGGCGACGCACGGTGCGGTCAATGAGCAGAACGCGCATCCGCTCGTCGGATGCGAGGACGGCAAGGTCGCGATCGTCCTCAACGGGATCGTCGAGAACTACCGCGAGCTGAAAGAGTCGCTCGCGCAGCAGGGTCACACGTTCCACTCCGAGACCGACGCGGAGGTCGTCGTGCACCTGGTCGAGCGCCACTACGAGGGCGACCTCGTCGAGGCCGTGCGCGCGGCCTACGCCGAGCTCGAAGGGCACTTCGCGTTCGTCGTCATCCACGAGGAGCACGACGACCTGCTCGTGGCCGGACGCCACCAGTGTCCGCTCGTCGTCGGCGTCGGCGACGGGGAGATGTTCCTCGCGTCGTCGACTGCCGCGTTCCTGCCCGAGACGCGCCGGATCCAGCTCGTCGACGACGGCGAGGTCGTCGCGATCACGCCGGCGGGCGCGCAGTTCTACAACGCGAACGGCCCGGTCGAGCACAAGGAGATCGAGCCGGTCGAGTGGAACGACGAGGAGGCCGAGAAGGGCGGCTACGAGACCTTCATGCTCAAGGAGATCTACGAGCAGCCCGACGCCGTGCGCGAGACGATCGGAGAAAGGATCCGCCCCGGGGCGCGGCTCGAGCTCGAAGGGCTCGGTCTCTCCGACAAGCAGATCCGCAACCTCCGCCGCATCGTCGTGCTCGCCTGCGGCACCGCGTACCACGCCGGCGTCGTCGGCCGCTACATCATCGAGGAGTGGGCTCGGCTCCCCGTCGAGCCCGACATCGCGTCGGAGTGGATCTACCGCAACCCGGTGCTCTCGCGCGACACGCTCGTGATCGGGATCTCGCAGTCGGGCGAGACGCGCGACACCGTCGCGGCGATGCGCCTGGCGCGAGAAGCCGGCGCCCGCACCGTCGCGATCACGAACCAGATGGGCTCGCAGATCACGCGCGAGGTCGACTCGGTGCTGTACACGCGGTGCGGGCTCGAGGTCGGCGTCGCCGCCTCGAAGACGTTCACCGCCCAGGTCACAGTGCTGATCCTCGTCGCGCTCAAGCTCGCGCAGGTCCGGCGCACGCTCTCCGAGGAGGACCACGGTTTCATCCTCGACGCGGTCTACAAGCTGCCGGAGAAGATCGCCGCCTTCCTCGACGGGGACCATCCGATCGAGGACATTGCGAAGCGCTACTACGAGAAGCCGTTCTTCCTCTACCTCGGCCGGCACATCGGGCTGCCCGTCGCGCTCGAGGGCGCGCTCAAGCTCAAGGAGATCTCGTACATCCCGACCGAGGCGTACTCGGCGGGCGAGATGAAGCACGGACCGATCGCGCTGCTCGACGAGGACACGCCGGTCGTCGTGATCGCGACGAAGATCCACGTCTACGACAAGATCGTCTCGAACATCCAGGAGGTCCGCGCCCGCGGCGCGCACGTGATTGCGATCGCGACGGACGGGAACGAGGACATCCAGCACCACGCCGACGACGTGATCTACGTTCCGAAGACCCCGGCCTTCCTGCAGGCGGTGCTCGCCGTCCTGCCGCTCCAGCTGCTCGCGTACCGGATCGCGCGACTGCGCGGCCTGAACGTCGACCAGCCGCGCAACCTCGCGAAGACCGTCACCGTCGAATAGACGCCGTGGCGTCGAACGGCCGCGGACTCGTGATCGTCGGCGGCGGTCTCTCGACCGCCAGGGCGATCAAGGCCTACCGCGAAGCCGGCGGCGACGCTCCGATCACGCTCTTCTCGCGCGACTCGGCGGTCCCGTACCACCGGCCGCCGCTTTCGAAGCGCTTCCTGCGCGGAGAGGTCGAGGCGAAGGACACGCTCGTCGAGCCCGAGGACTTCTACGCGGACAACGACGTCGACGTCCGGCTCGAGACAGGCGTGACGTCGCTCGACCTGGCCACGCGCTCGCTCGCGCTCGAGGACGGAAGCACGCAAGGCTTCGACCAGCTGCTGATCGCGAGCGGCGCGTTTCCCCGGACGCTCGACGTCGACGGCGCGGAGCTCGACGGGCGTCTTCACGCTGCGCACGCTCCAGAACTCCGCGAGCATTCGCGAGGCCGCGGCCGAGGCGCGCCAGGCGGTCGTGGTCGGAGCGGGGTTCATCGGCATGGAGGTGGCGGCCTCGCTCAAGCAACTCGGGCTCGAGGTCACGCTCGTGCACCGCGGCCAGGGGCTGTTCGAGATCCTGCGCGCCCGCCAGGTGGAGCAGTACCTGCTCGACCTGTACGGGCAGAAGGGCGTGGAGCTCGTGCTGGCGGACGAGGTGGCCACGTTCGGCGGCCGTTCCAAGCTCGACTCGGTGGAGACGAAGCGCGGCCGCGTCTTCCAGGCAGAGCTCTGCGTCGTCGGCATCGGCGTAACGCCGACCGTCGACTGGCTCGAGGGCAGCGGGCTGCAGCTCGACAACGGCGTCGTCGTCAACGAGCGCTTCGAGACAGGAGCCGAGGGCGTCTGGGCGGTCGGCGACGTCGCTCGCTTCCGCGACCCCGTCTTCGACAAGACGCGGCGGATCGAGCACTGGTCGAACGCCAACTATCAGGGCGCGGAGGTCGGCCGCCTGATCGCCGGCGCCGACGGCGGCTACGACATCGTCTCGACGTTCTTCTCGGAGGTCTTCGGCGTGACGTTCAAGGTCTTCGGCGACGTCGACGAGTTCGACGAGATCGTCTTCCGCGGCGCGCTCGAGGACGGCAAGGCGATCGGCTTCTACCTCAACGGCGGCCGGTTCGTCGCGGCGCTGCTCGTCGGGCAGGAGGAGGAGACGGAGAACGAGCTGAAGAAGCTCCTCGCCTCGCAGCCGAAGGTCCGCGACCTCGCCAAGCTCGGCGACGAGGGTGCTGCGCTCGAGGACGCCTTCGCCTAGGGCGCCTTGCGCAGGCGCTTGACCTGCGAGCGCCGGCGCTTCTCCTCCAGTCGCTTTTCGCGCGAGGCGGCGGTCGGCTTCGTCGGCCGGCGCCGGCGCTCCACCCGCAGCGCCTCGCGCAGCCGCTCGACGAGGCGCTCGATCGCGAGCTCGCGGTTTCGCAACTGACTTCGCTCGTCCTGGGCGACCGCGCGCAACGTCGGCCCGGCCTTGGCGATCACACGACGTTTCTGCACGTCGCTGAGCGCGCTCGACCCGTCGACGTCGAAGACGGCCTCCACCCGCGTCTCCGAGGTGTTCGCGTGCTGACCGCCCGGCCCGCTCGACCGCGATACGCGCAGCTGGACCTCCGAGAGCGGCAGGACGACGCTGCGGGTCACCCGGATCGACTCGCGCTCCACGGATTGCGGCCCGCGGCTACGCGCCCGGCGGTCGGTACTGGACCTGCTCGGCCTTGCGCAGTGCGTCCATCGTCTCTTCGACGCTCATGAGGACGGTCGTCTCGAGTGAGCTGAGTGCACCGCCGCCACTGATCGCGAGCGCAACCGCGGCCATGGACACGTTGTCCGGGGCCTCGAAGAGGTTGTAGCCGTCGTGTGTGCCGAAGGCGTACCAGAACCCGTGGAGCTTCCCGCCCACCGACTCGATGTAGGACTGAGCGGCTTGACGACGGTCTTCCGGGTTGCTGATCAGCCGGGCCCAAGTCTCCGGCGTATAGCTGAATCGCGACAGATAGAGCGGCATCGTCCTCCCTCTCGTTGGCTGGGCGCCGAAGTATGACCCGCCCGCGCACCAAGCGATTACGCTGGCAACGCTCGATGCCCGTTCGACGACCAGAGAGGAACTGACCTCACTCCATGGCCGCGATCCTGCTGGACGTCGACGGCGTGCTCCACGTCTCCGGCGAGCCGATCCCCGGCGCGTCGAGCGCCGTCAAGAGGCTGCGCGAGGCCGGCCACCGGCTCCGCTTCGTCACCAACAACACGACGCAGTCCCGCGCGGCGCTCGCCCGCGAGCTGGCCGCGATGGGGATCGAGGTCGGCGAGGACGAGCTCCAGACGACGGCCTCCGCAGCCTCGCGCGAGCTCGCCGGCCGGCGCGTGCTCGCGCTGACGATGCACGCCGTGATCGAGGACCTCGAAGGCGTCGTGCTCTGCGGCGAGAACGCCGAGGTCGTGCTGATCGGCGGCGCCGACGAGACGACCGAGTCGAACAACGTCTTCTCGTACATGAACCTCGCGCGCGCGTTCGCCGAGCTCGACGCGGGCGCGGAGCTCTACTGCTTGCACAAGAACGCGTGGTGGCAGACCTCGCGCGGGCCGCTGCTCGACTCGGGCGCGTTCGTGGCCGGGCTCGAGTACGCGACCGGCCTCGAGGCCACCGTGCTCGGCAAGCCGAGCCCCGCGTACTTCCTCGCCGCGCTCGAGGCGGTCGACGCCGACCCGGAGCTGACGTGGATGGTCGGCGACGACGTCGAGTCGGACATCGGCGGTGCGCAGAAGCACGGGATGCACACCGCGCTCGTGCGCACCGGGAAGTTCCGTCCGGACGCGGTCGAGCGGTCGCGGATCATGCCCGACGCGATCCTCTCGTCGATCGCCGACTTTCCGGAGTGGCTCGAGCGCGTGCAATGAAGGTCGGGGTCGACCTGATCGAGATCGAGCGGGTCCGCCGCACGCTCGCCCGCTACCCCGGCTTCCGCGACCGCTGCTTCACCACGGCGGAGCAGGCGTACTGCGACTCGCGCGCCAACCCGGCGGAGAGCTACGCAGGTCGCTTCGCGGGCAAGGAGGCTGTCGGCAAGGCGCTCGGGATCGGCGTGCGCTTCAGCTGGAAGGAGATCGAGATCGTCGGCCGGCCGAAGCCGTCCGTGCAGCTGAGCGGACGCACGCACGCCGCGTGGGAGCGGCTCGGCCGCGGCGAGATCGACCTCTCGATGACGCACTCGCGCGAGCTCGCGGCGGCGATCTGTGTCGTCGCCTGAGTACCTCGAGCCGCTCTACACCGCGGACGAGATGCGTGCGGCCGAGCAGGGCCACGACGTCGAGGAGCTGATGGAGCGCGCGGGCCGCGCCGTCGCGGACGAGGTGCTGCGGCGATTTCCGGACGCGCGGCGCATCGCCGGGGTCTGTGGGAAGGGCGCGAACGGCGGCGACGGCCGGATCGCGTTGCGCATCCTGGCCGAGCACGGGCGCGAGGCCGAGGAGACGGACGATCCCGGGGGCGCGGACATCGTGCTCGACGCGCTCTTTGGCACCGGCTTTCACGGCGAGCCGCGACCCGAGGCGGCCGCGCTGATCGAGCGCGTCAACGCCTCCGGGGCGAGGGTCCTCGCGGTCGACGTTCCCTCGGGAGTGGACGCGTCGTCCGGCGTGATCGCCGGCGAGGCGGTCCGCGCCGACGCGACGGTGACGTTCCACGGCCATAAGGTCGGGCTCGACGTCGCTCCCGGCCGCGACCGGGCGGGAACCGTCACGGTGGCGGACATCGGTCTCGCCGCGTCGGAGACGGCGCACCGGCTCGTCAGGCCGGAGATTCTTCGGCTCGTTCCCCGGCGCGCGCCCGGTGACAACAAGTACACGGCGGGCTCCGTGCTCGTCGTCGGCGGCTCGCCCGGGCTGACGGGCGCGGCCTGCCTCACCGCAGAGGCGGCCTTTCGCGCGGATGCCGGCTACGTCGCCGTCGCCGCGCCGGCCGAGGCGCTGCCGGTGCTCGAGCAGCGTCTGCTCGAGGCCGTCAAGCGCCCGCTCGACGAGGTCTTCGAGGCCGCCGAGCGCGCCGGCGCGCTCGCGCTCGGGCCGGGGCTCGGCGAGGGGCACGCCGAGCTCGTCGCGCGACTCCTCGCCGAGACCGACTTGCCGGCCGTCGTCGACGCCGACGCGCTGCGCGAGCTCGAGCCGGTCGAGCGGGCCGCCCCGACCGTGCTGACCCCGCACGAGGGTGAGCTGGCGCGCCTCCTCGGCCGGGAGTCGGCCTGGGTCCGGGCGAACCGGCTCGAGGCGCTCGGAGCAGCGGTCGAGCGGTTCGGCTGCGTCGTGCTCCTGAAGGGCGCCGACACGCTTGTGGGGGCTCCGAACAGCGGCGTCCTCGTCGTCTCGCTCGGCCCGCCCTCGCTTGCGACCGCGGGCACGGGCGACGTGCTCACCGGCGTGATCGCCGCATTCCTCGCCAAGGGGCTCGAGGGCCCGCTCGCGGCGGCGGCGGGCGCGGCCGCGCAGCAGTGCGCCGCCTCGCTCGTCGACCACCGGGCCGGCCTGGTCGCGAGCGACGTGATCGCGGCCCTTCCCGCGGCACTCGATGCACAGGTCTGAGGTCACGATCGACCTCGGCGCGGTGCGGCGCAACGTCCGCACGCTCCGCGGCGCACTGGAAAGCGCAGAGCTCTGGGCGGTCGTCAAGGCCGACGGCTACGGCCACGGCGCCGTCGACGTCGGCGCGGCCGCGCTCGGCGCCGGCGCGAGAGCGCTCTGCGTCGCGACCGTCGCGGAGGGGCTCGAGCTGCGCACGGAGTTCCCGAACAAGAAGATCGTCGTGCTCGGGCCGTCCGAGGGGCGCGAGGTCGCGCAGGCGCGGGAGGCCCGGCTCGAGCTCACGGTCTCGTCCGAGGAGATCCCCGAGAACGTCCGCGTCCACCTGAAGCTCGAGACCGGGATGGGCCGCTTCGGGCTCTCGGAGCTGCCCGAGCCGCCCGTGGAAGTCGTCGGGCTGATGACGCACCTCGCGACCGCCGAGTCCGACGAGGCGTTCGCTCGCGAGCAGATCGAGCGCTTCCGCGCGGCGACGGACGCGCACGCGCACCTGACCCGGCACGTCGCCAACAGCGCGGCCGCGCTGCGGCTTCCCGAGTCCCGCTTCGACGCCGCGCGCTGCGGGATCGCGATCTACGGGTTGTCGCCGTTCGGCGAGGATGCTGCGACGGACGGCCTCGAACCGGCGCTGGGCTGGCAAAGTCACCTCGTACAGGTGAAGCAGCTGCAACCGGGAGAGAGCACGGGCTACGGCCGCCGCTTCGTTGCCGAGCGGCCGACGTGGATCGGGCTGGTCCCGGTCGGGTACGCGGACGGCTTTCGCCGCGACCTCACGGGGACCGACGTCCTGGTCGCCGGCGAGCCGCGGCGCGTCGTGGGGACGATCTCGATGGACTCGTTCGCGGTCGAGCTCGACCGCGAGCTCCCGGTCGGCACTGACGTCGTCCTCGTCGGGCCTGGCGTCCCGCTCGAGCGCCACGCGCGCACGGCTGGCACGATCACGTACGAGCTCGCGACCGGGATCGGGACGAGCGCGGCTCGCACTCGGCGAACTGTGGTGGACTCGTGACCGAACACGAAGACGCCGTGCGTGCGCGCTTCGCCGCGAACGCCGAGCGCGTCGCGGAGGCCTCGCTGCGCAGGCTCCCCGGCCTCGAGGCGAGGCTCGTCGACTTCCTCGAGCCGTCAGGCGACGACCGCGCGCTCGACGTTGGCACCGGGACGGGCCCGCTCGCGTTCGCGCTCGCACCGCACGTGCGTGAGGTCGTCGGCGTCGACCTCGTCGGCGAGCTGCTCGAGTACGGCCGGGCGTTCGCGGGCGAGCGCTTCCCGAACGTCGAGCTCGTCGAGGGCGACGTGACCAAGCTCCCGTTCGAGCGGGGCGAGTTCGACCTTGTCTGCGAACGGGCGGTGCTGCACCACGTCCCGCGGCCCGAGCTCGTCGTCGCCGAGATGACGCGCGTCACGCGCCTCGGCGGGCGGCTGCTCGTGATCGACCAGCTCGCGCCGTTCGACCCGCTCGCCGCGATCGAGCTCGACCGCTTCGAGCGCGCCCGCGACCCGTCTCACACTCGGCTGCTTTCGGACGGAGACCTGCGGGCTTCGTTCGAGGCGAACGGGCTGATGCTCGTTCGCTCGCGCGTCGAGCGGCACGAACGGGAGCTCGACCCGTACCTCGATCTCTCGGGCTGCGAGGGCGAAGCGCGCGAGCAGGTGCGCGCACTCGCGCCCGGCGATCCCTACGAGGTCGAGACGGGCTGGTACCTGCTGCGGCGGCCATAGGAGGGTTTGGCGAAATACCGGCTGTGCCGCCAGGCCGCGCTGCTCGCCCCCATGCCGCGTCCTCAGTCGCGCCCGTATCACTGCGGATACGAACGCTCCCTGCGTCCTTGCCTGGGAACGAGCATCGCACCCTGGCGACGAGCGCTATTCCGCCAAACCCTCCTAGGCGGGCTTCTTGTAGCCGCGCGAGCGAGCCGAGACCCGGCTGAGCAGCGACGGCGCGACCGCCTGCGCCACCCCGAAGAACCGGTAGAAGGCCGGATAGGTGAGCTGGCTGCGTCGACGCTCCAGCGCCTTGACGACGCGGTCTGCGAGTTCCTCAGACGTTTTCACCTGTCCGCGGAAGAACTTGCTCTGGAGCGCGGTCCGCTGCGGGAAGCCCTCCGTCTCGATGAAGCCCGGAAGCACGGTCAGCACGTGGATCCCGCGCCGGCGCAGCTGCCCCGCCGTCGCCCGCGAGAACGCGAGCTGGGCGTGCTTCGACGCGGAGTACGGGCCCGACGGCGGGAACGCGACCGTGCCCGCGACGGAGACGACGTTGACGACGTGCGCCTCGGGCGCAGCCGCCTCCAGCCCGGGCAGGAACGCGCGCAGGCACCAGAGGCCGCCGAGGTAGTTCGTCGCCACCACCCGCTCGATCAGCTCCGGCTCGGCGCTGAGGAAGTCCCGGCGGCCCGGGATGCCGGCGTTGTTCGCGAGCAGGTTGACCCGCGGATGACGCTCGAGCACGCGGGCCGCGACCCGGTCGACGTCCTCGCGGGAAGTGACGTCGCAGACCTCGTACTCGCCGTCGAGCTCCTCGGCGAGCTCGCGCAGGCGCTCCTCCCGGCGCGCGAGGAGGACGCAGTGCCAGCCGTCCTGCGCGAGCCGGCGCGCGAGCGCCGCGCCGATCCCGCTCGACGCTCCGGTTACAACGGCTAGCGGCACACGCGGACGCTACGCGACGCCCGCGCCTCGCGTCCTCGTGCATCGCGCGCGACCACGGTAAGCGTGTGCCTGCCGCGCGTTGCGCGTCCGGTCGGCCAAGCGGAGGCGTACAGCTGCGCCTGCGTGCCGCGGACGCGCGAGATCCGGCGCTTGCCGTCGAAGAACGTGAGCGAGCGAAGGCGCCTGTCGGAGTGCGCGGCGACGACCAGCCGCTGGCGGCGGCGGTCGACGCACTGCCGGCGCTCCGGGTCGAGCCAGGTGACGGTCGGGCCGCTCACCGCGCGCAGCGAGATGTTCGCGATCGTCGTGTTGGGCAGAATCGCTCCGCCCGGCGTCGAGACGTTCTTGGCCTCCTGGTAGTCGGCGGCCAGCACCTGTGCGCGCAGCCGCCCGACGGGGATCCTCGGCGCCTCCGGCGGCAGTCCGAAGATCGCGTAGCCGGACACGGGGTCGTACGCCGCCGCTGCGACGAGCGCGCGCCCGTAACCGAGCAAGAGCGAGGTCGGGTCGACGCCCGAGTCCGCGCCACGGACCGGTAGGTCGATGATGCGCACGATCACGAGCGGACGCCCGGCGGTGACGCGCGCCGAGACGATCTGCGCCACGGGCGGATAGACGTCGTTGCGCCACGACTTGAGCAGGTAGGCGCCATGCTGCGCTTGGCCGGTGAAGACGTTGCGGCCCGAGTCGACCGAGACCCAGTAGCGCTTCGGCCGCGCGAATGGGATCCCCGCCGCGCCGATGTCGACCTGATAGCCGAACGTGAAGTTGTTGACGTTGACGGGCGTGGCGCTCTGGCCCTGGACGTCGTTCTCGTCCGGCGAGCCGAGGATCCACGGGTCGATGATCGCGCCCGCGCTCGCCGCCCAGACGGCGACGCCGAAGTTCACGACCGGCTCGTCGAGCAGCACCGAGTAGAGGTCCTCCGCGCCGTCCTGGACCATCGCCGGCCCCGTGCGATAGTCGGGCGGGGGGCCGAAGGGCCACGTCGGGAAGCGGTAGACGCTCGCGCTCGAGGCGCCGTCGCGCGTGTCGCCCTCGTTGAACTCGCGCAGCGGCTGCGGGCGCCTCAGCTCGAGGCCCGGCTGCGTGACCGCGAAGTAGTACGGGATCTTGCGGGTCGTGTCGCCGCGTCGCAGGACGAGGAAGCCGTAGTTGTCGCCGACCGCGGCGCCGGGCTCGGCGCGCGCCGTGACGGCGAGGCGATCGCTGCCGCCCGGTGGGATCGTCACCTGCGGGTCGGGCTCGATCGACGCTCCGGTCGAGGCCGCCTGCGGCCTCAGCTCGACGCTCCACGTGCCGGCACCGCCGCCCGAATCGCTGACCTGGACGGCGAGCGCGCGGGTCAGCCCGCCGCGGTTCACGTTCAGGTCGCCGAACGAGAGCGAGACCGGGTCGGTGAAGACGAACGGCTCGTCCGCCCGCATGACGTCGACCAGCCCGCCGCCGCCGAGCACGACGGGCGCCTCCTGAGTGCGCGCCGTGTCGCCCCACGCGGCCAGCGCCGTCGAGACAAAGGCCGAGCGCATCATCCGCGGCGTCCACCACGGGTGCGACTGGAGCAGCAGCGCGGCCGCGCCGGTGACGTGCGGCGCAGACATGCTCGTGCCGTCGAAGACCGCGAACGGCGAGCCGTTGCCGGCTGACTCGGGCGGCGTCGAGGAGAGGATCTGACCGCCCGGGGCCGCGACGTCGGGCTTGAGCGCGTGCCCGAAGTTCGTCGGCGCAGCCGACGAGAAGCTCGTGACCACGCCGCTGCGTCCGGTGACGACCTCGGCGGGCGCGCGGTCCGCGCGCACGATCGTCCGGCCGCCGTGCTGAGCCATGTACGCGCGCAGCCGCTCGCCGTCGACGTCCGCGATCATCCCGGCCGGAACCGCGAGCTGGAGCGGGATCGCGTTCGCCTCGCCGAAGCGGTTGTCGACCAGGATCAGCCCGACCGCGCCGGCCGCCCGGGCCCGCACCGCCTTCGAGGCGAACGTGCAGACACCGCGCGAGGCGAGCGCGACGAGCCCCGCCAGCGACCCGGCCGGCAGCGGGTTCGAGCTCGCGTCGTTCGGGTCGGCGCCGAGCCCGCAGAGCCGTGCGTCGACCGGCCGGCCGTTCGCACCCATGATCGTCGTCACGTCGACGAGCGTTCGCTGCGCGTTGACGGCCGGGACGTCGAACGCAGCGGCGAGCGGGATCGTCTGGAGCGACGCCGGCGCGTCCGGCGCAAGGATGTGCAGCGGCGGGGCGTAGACGTGCTCGTTCGAGGTGGCCGCGACCGAGATCGCCTCTTCGGCGACGCTCGGCGACCCGACCGTCCCGAACCCGAAGTCCTCGCGGTCGTTCCCGGCGGACATCACGGGCACGACGCCGGCGCGGGCCACGTTCGCGACCGCCTCGAGGATCGGGTCGGTCGACGGCTCGCCCATCGCGCCGCCGCCCGAGAAGTTGAGCACGTCCATGCCGTCCTCGACCGCGGACTCGAACGCCTCGATGATCTCGGCGGCGTTCGCGACGTAGCCGATCGGCGTCGGCGCGTTGAAGACGCGGTAGTTGCCGATCCAGGCGCGTGGCGCGACGCCGGAGAGACCGGGCGTCGCGGGATGGTCGGGGCCGGCCGGCGCGAACGTCCCCGCGTTGCCGGCCGCGATCCCGGCGACGTGCGTGCCGTGGAACGAGATGCGCGGCACGAACGCCTCGCGGCCCTGGCGCCCGGAAGCCGGGCCGGGGAATGCGCGCGCGACGATGATCTTGCCGTTCACCCACGGCCGACCGCCCTTCGGAAAACCGGCGGGGTAGGAGAAGCCGGCGCCCTGGAGGAAGGGGCTGCGCGGGTCGACGCCGTCGTCGACGACGCCGATCTTGATTCCGTCGCCGCGGAACCCACGGAGCGACGAGAACGCGGCCGCGCGGATCACGTCCGGGCTGCGGTTCGTCGCGAGTGTGTAGCGCACGTTCGGGTAGACGCGCCGGCCGAGCCCGAGCCGAAGCAGCTGCGGGAGCTTGCGGGCGGGCAGCTCGACTGCGAAGCCGTTGAGGACGACCTGGTAGCGCTGGAGCACCTTCGCGGTCGGGATCGCGCGCTCGAGCCGGACGGCCGCCGTCCGCTGCGCGGCCGCGAGTTGCGCGAGGTACGCGCGCGACGACGCGGTTCGCGTGTTCAGCTTGGAGCGGGTCGCGCTCTGGAGCGACCGGCCGCCGTAGGCGGCGAGCGGCGGCTGCGCGAGCTGCACGACTACCCGAACGAGTCCCTGAGCCTGGCCGCGCGGCACCTCCAGCGTGCCCGCGCGGACGACGGGGACCTGGCCGAGCTCGGTCACCGGTCGGCGGATCGGCTCGAGCGCCGCCGCCGCTGGAAGCACGAAGACGAGCGCCGCGAGCGAGGCGAAGAAGACGACCGGGCGGCGCAAGATCAACAAACTAGCCTAGGATCGCGGCCCGTGGCGTCCGCCCAAAGGTTCGAAGGCAAGACCGGCCTCGTGCTCGGGGTAGCCAACCGGCGCTCCATCGCTTGGGCGATCGCGAAGCGGCTCGCGGACGAGGGCGCCCGGCTCGCATTCACCTACCAGGGCGAGCGGATCGAGAAGGGCGTCCGCGAGCTTGCCGAGAGCGTCTCGAGCCCGCTCGTGACCGCGTGCGACGTCCGCGCAGACGAGGATCTCGAGCGCGTCTTCCGGGAGTCCGCGGAGACGTTCGAGGGCAGCCTCGACCTGCTCGTCCACTCGGTAGCCTTCGCGGCCGCCGAGGATCTGGAGGGGCGCTTCATCGACACGCCGCGCGACCGCTTCTGGCTCGCGCTGGACATCAGCGCGTACTCGCTCGTGGCGTGCGCGAAGCTCGCCGAGCCGTTGATGCCGGAGGGCGGATCGATCGTGACGATGACGTACCTCGGAGGCGAGCGGGCGGTCCCGCACTACAACGTCATGGGCGTCGCGAAGGCAACACTCGACGCGTCTGTCCGCTACCTCGCGTGGGACCTCGGGCAGAAGGGCGTGCGCGTGAACGCGATCTCCGCCGGACCCGTGCGGACACTCGCGGCGCGTTCGATCGCCGGCTTCCCGACGATGGAGGCGATCGTGGAAGAGCGCGCCCCGCTGCGCCGCCACATCAGCGCCGACGACGTCGGCTCGGCGGCGGCGTACCTGCTCTCGGACGACGCGCGCAACGTGACCGGGACGACGCTGTACGTCGACTCCGGCTACCACGCAATGGGGATGTAGGCCCCGCCGGTCAGTCAGCGTCGGCTGTTGCAGCGAGCGTGATGGCCGCCGCCTCGTCGAGCGACAGCTCCCGCCCACGCTGGATCTCCGCGTCCGCGTCGGTGCCGAGCGACTCGCGAGTGGATTCGACCGATCGCTCGAACCAGTCTCCCTCGTAAGAGTCCCGGGGCCGAGCCGAGCTCCTCCTCCAGTCGCGAAGTCGCCCCAGCGAGACGTGCCGCGTCGTGGATCTTCCCCCACGCCACCGCAAGCTCGACGGAGACGTCGAGGCCGTTTCGCTCGGGCTCTCGCAACCGAGGCGTGCCCTCCACGAGGTATCGCTCTTGCATTGCAGCTCGTCCATCTCCACGCGGAACGCGGATCGCCGAAGTACGAGAAAGCGGCGATGCGGTGGCTCATCCTCGAGGGCCAGATTTGGGAGCTCGCGCAGCGTCCTCGGCCATCCACAGCGCTCGGCGCTCGATAGCTCGGTGGAAACGGACGTGAGCAGTGGCTTCCGCAGTCAAGAACGTATTTCCCATGCACGAGACTCATCGCCCACACTTGAGACCCGTGACTTTGGGGCATAGGGTCGCGGAGGATTGTGTTGAGACGCACCTTCCGGACTGCGGCACTTGCACTCGCCGTTCTCGCGCTAGCAGGCGGCTCCGTCTGGGCGGCGACGATAAACGGGACGGCGCGCAACGAGACCCTGCGGGGAGGCGCTCGCGCGGACAAGATCGACGGCAAGGGTGGCAACGACAAGCTCTTCGGCGCTGGCGGCAACGACCTGCTCGTCGGTGGACCGGGCAACGACCGTCTCGTAGGCGGGATCGGTGCGGACACGCTTCGGTGCGGGCCGGGTCGCGACACGGCGACCAGAGACGTGCGAGACACGGTCGCCAGGGACTGCGAGGTTGTTCGCGGTCCGAAGCCGGTGCCGCTTCCACCGCCTCCGTCCCCCCCAACGCCGCCACCGCCTCCTCCACCCGCGCCCGGTGCTCCAGCAACCTACGTCTTCGGCTCAGAGGTCAATCCGGCGCAACAAGCGGCGCTCCGCGATAGCCTCGATCTCGGGGCCCGTTACATCCGTTCGGCGCTCGGACGGGAACTGCCCCAGTTCACCGTGTATGCCCACACGGACCTCGAGGCGATGATCGCGACATACGTTCAGACGAAGCCAAACTCGCCAGAGAACGCGCGTCGCCTGTGGGGGAGTGGCCAGACCGGCGAGGGGGAGTACCGCAGGATATGGATAGGCCCGCCGTGGTTTCAAGGTGCGGTTCATTCTCCGACGGATGCGACGAAAGTCGCGGTTCACGAGGTGGTCCACGTACTCCAGTACGAGCTGGCTGGGCAAGGCGCGCTCAACAGTGGGCCCGACGACGTTCCGCGCGCGGGTCCGCGCTGGCTGAGCGAGGGCGTTGCGGAATTGACGGCCTACCAGGCGATTGCCGAGAACGGACTGATGCGGATCGAGGATGTGCGAGCGCGGTGGCGAGGAACGACAAAGAATCTGTCGGCGACGCCGCTCCGCGCGCTCGAGGTGCTTAGGGGCCGACCGCCTGGCGTGTACGACATGTACGCGTTGGCGGTCGATTTCCTCGTGACCGGTCGCAACCGCGGCGACCTTCTGACGTACTTCGAGACACTCGGCCGCGGTACGCCCTGGCGGGACGCTTTCGCCGCGACGTTCGGGCGCAGCGTCGACGCCTTCTACGACGCATTCGAGACATATCGGCGCGGGTTGTGATCGCCCGGTCTGGGGGCCGGGCGGCGAGCCGAACACCATGACGTCCTGACGTTTCGGCCAAGCTTCCCGCCATACCGAATGAGCTTTGCCCTGCGTGCGGAAGCACGAGCGTCGGTGCGCGAACTCGCCGCTAGTTCAGCCGACCCGCCTTCAGCTCCCGCTCCTCGATCCGCAGGTCGCTCGCACTGACGCTCGCGGTCGGTCCGAGATCCGACCGGGGTGGTCGGGTTTGGAACATGCCAGTTACCGTCGGCTCTCGCGCAGCTTTGTCGCTTCGCTAGCTGCCCCCGGCTGCGAAATGGGTTCTCAAGAGAACCAGCTAAAGAGGAACGTCACGGTTCCGCGGGGAGGGTTGAGCATGCCCCGATGATCTAACCCGAGCGTGCGAAGGTCTAGGCCCGTCCCGCAAGGCTGGTGGCCCGCCAATGCCGCTCGCCGTCTTCTTCCTGCTGGCCCGACTTGCCCCGTGCTTTGGGATCGCGTCGCGATGTCTTAGCCTGAACTTGTGAACATCTGCGCGAGTTGCGGACGGGACAACCGGGTAGGCGCGCGCTTCTGCAACGACTGCGGCGCGGCGCTCACGACGACCGCGGCTCCGCGCGAGGTTCGCAAGACGGTGACGGTGCTGTTCTGCGACCTGACCGGGTCGACGGAGCTCGGCGAGCAGACGGATCCGGAGGCGCTGCGGGCGCTGTTCGCGCGCTACTTCGAGCGCATGAAGGTGATCATCGAGTCGCACGGCGGCACGGTGGAGAAGTTCATCGGCGACGCCGTGATGGCGGTCTTCGGAGTCCCCGCCGCACACGAGGACGACGCGCTGCGAGCCTGCCGGGCGGCGGTGGAGATGCGCGACGCGTTACCGGGTCTCGGCATTCGCGGCCGCATCGGCGTGAACACCGGCGAAGTGGTGACCGGGACGGAGGAGCGGCTGGCGACGGGAGATGCGGTGAACGTGGCCGCGCGGTTCGAGCAGTCGGCGGCGCCGGGCGAGGTGCTGATCGGCGAAGCGACGCACGCGCTCGTGCAAGACGCGGTGGTGGTAGAGCCGGTGGAGCCGCTGGCGCTGAAGGGGAAGTCGGAGCCGGTGCCGGCCTACCGGCTCCTCTCGGTGCTGGACGCCCCGGAGCGCAGCCACGTCACGCGGTTCGTCGGGCGCGAGCCGGAGCTCGCGCAGATCTCGGAGGCATGGGAGCGCGCGCAGGCGCACGCGCGCTGCGAGCTGGTGACGGTGGTGGGCGACGCCGGCGTGGGCAAGTCGCGGCTGGTGGCGGAGGCGCTCGCTGCGGTCGAGGCTCGCGTCGTGCGGGGCCGCTGCCTGCCCTACGGGGAGGGGATCACCTACTGGCCGGTGGTCGAAGTGGTGAAGCGGCTGGCGGCGTTGCCGTCGGATCCGGCCGCGGCCGCGGCGATGCGCTCGCTCCTCGGCGAGTCGGACGTCGCGACGACCGGCGACGAGATCGCGTGGGCATGCCGGAAGCTGCTCGAGGAGCAGGCGCCGCTCGTGGTCGTCTTCGACGACATCCAGTGGGGCGAGCAGACGTTTCTCGATCTGGTCGAATCGACCGCCCTGCTCTCGTCCGGCGCGCCACTTCTACTCCTGTGCATGGCCCGGCCGGACCTGCTGGAGCGACGTCCCGGCTGGCGAGGAACCCTGCGACTGGAGCCGCTGCCCCCAGAGCAGGCTGGCGCGCTGATTGGCGACGCCGTCTCGGGGGCCCTGCGCGAGCGGATCGCCCGCGCAGCGGGCGGCAACCCGCTCTTCATCTCGGAGATGCTCGCGATGGCAGCCGGGGACGAGGAGGTCGAAGTGCCTCCCACGCTGAACGCACTGCTGACGGCGCGACTGGACCAGCTCGACGAGCCAGAGCGCATGGTGCTCGAGCGCGGCGCGGTGGAGGGCGAGCTCTTCCACCGCGGCGCCGTGCAGGCGCTAGCCCCCGGGGAGACGCAGGTCATGACCCGGCTCGCCGGGCTCGTGCGCCACGAGCTGATTCGCCCCGACCGCGCGCAGCTCCCCGGCGACGACGGCTACCGCTTCCGCCACCTGCTGATCCGCGACGCCGCCTACGACGCCCTCCCGAAGGCGATCCGCGCCGACCTGCACGAACGCTTCGCCGACTGGCTCGGCGAGCACGGACAGGCGCTCGTCGAGCTCGACGAGATCGTCGGTTATCACCTCGAGCAAGCCGCCCGCTGCCTCGCCGACCTCGGCCGTCCCGATCCGGCTCTCGCCGAGCGCGCCGCCATGCGGCTCGCCGCCGCCGGCCGGCGCGCGAAAGACCGCCTCGACGGCCGGGCCGCGCTCGCACTGCTGACCCGGGCGGTCGAGCTCCTGCGCCCGCATCGGCTCGAGCTCGTGCTCGAGCTCGAGGCCGCCATGGCCACCGTCGAGGTCGACGGTGGCGCGGCCGTGCAGGCAGCGCACACCGTCGCCGAACGTGCCGAGGCCGCGGGCGACCGCTCCGGCGCGATGCTGGCGCGTGCGATGGCCCTCACCCTGCGCGTGATCAGCGGCGAGCTCGGCTCGAGCGACGAGCAGGAGGCGCTCTGCCGCGCAGCGCTTCCCTTCGAGGAGGAGCGGGCTGATCCCAGGCGGCTCGCGCTCCTTTGGTCCCTCATCGCCTATGCCGCGCATTGGCGGATGCAGAACGATGCGAGCGTTGCCGCCTTCGAGCGAGCGCTCCGCTACTTTCGCCTCGTGGGCGACTCCGCGTCGTCCGTCACGCAGGAGCTCGACTGGTCGACGATCCTCAGCCCGCGCGCGGCGGACGAGGGGTTGCGGATACTCGACGAACTCGAGCCCGGCCGGCCTCCCGGAGACGGGGACCTCGCACGGGCGGTGCTGCTCGCGATGCTCGGTCGTTTCGACGAGGCGTGGCCGCTCGCCGAGGCACGGTCGGATCACCTGCGCGAGGTGACGGGCGGCGTGATGGCCGACGGGTACCTCGCGGCGATCGCGATGATCGAAGGTGACCGGCAGCGCGCCTGCCGGCACCACATGGATCTGCTCGACGCGCTCCCGCCCGGCAGCGACGGTATGGCCGCAACGTGGCGGCTGCCGCTCGCCCGCGACCTCTGCCACCTCGGTCGCTTCGGCGAGGCGGAGTCCGAGCTTCGGCAGGCTCAGGCCGTCGCGGCCGGTCCGGTCGCGCGAGCGCTGAGCCCGGCCGTCGAGGCGCTCCTCCTCGCCGCGCGCGGCGAGCTCGAACGGGCCGAGACTCTCGCCCGTGCAGGCGTCGCTGCCGCGGTGACCGAGACGGACAACCCGTGGCTTCAGGGCTGGGCCTACGAGGACCTCGCCACCGTGCTCGAGCGCGCAGGCCGGATCGCGGAGGCTCGCGAGGCGCTCGAGCGCTCCCTCGCCGTCTGGGAGCGAAAGCGCTGCCTGCCCTACGTCGTCCGTCTCCGCGAGCAGATCGACTCGCTCGCCCGGGCGGAGGTCTTACCGGCGCCGAACGATCGGATGTCCGGCTGATCGGTCGGCTCGATGCGTCCGTCCGCTACCTCGCGTGGTACCTCGGGCGGAAGGGCTCCCACGCGACGGGGATGTAGAGGCTCCCGTAGGGCGGGCGTCTTGCCCGATCGACCACACAGGTCCATCCTTGGGCAGGTGAGCGGCACGTCGCCTAGGCACCACGGCGAGTCCGAGCGCAGCGAGCGGAAGCTCGCCACCGTCGTGTTCGCCGACCTCACGGGCTCGACGGAGCGCGTCGCCGAGCAGGATCCCGAGCGGATGCGCGCCTTCCTCACGCGCTTCTACGACGCGATGGCGACCGAGATCTCCCTTGCTGGGGGCACCGTCGAGAAGTTCGCAGGCGACGCGGTCATGGCCGTCTTCGGCGTGCCCGAGGCGCTGGAGGACCACGTCGAGCGAGCGCTGCACGCGGCACTTGCGATGCAGCGCCGCACAGGGGAGGTGCTCGGCCTCGGGCTCGACCTACGCATCGGGATCAACACCGGCGAGATCGTCGTCGGCTCCGCCCGCGAAGGGAGCTCGATCGCGACGGGGATCGCGGTCAATGTTGCCGCGAGACTCGAGCAAGCGGCAGATTCCGGCGCCATCCTCGTGGGTGAGCGAACGGTGGCTCTGGCGGCCGGGGCCTTCGAGTTCGGCCCGCTCCAGCAAGTCGAGGCGAAGGGCATCGCCGGCGGCGTGGCTTGCCGCAGGCTCGTCCGCGCTCTCACGCTCATGCGCCCCCGGGGCGTTCCCGGCCGTCCGCCGGCGTTCGTCGGTCGCGAGGAGGAGCTCGGACGCCTGCACGCTGCGTTCGAGCGAGTTCGCACTTCCCGCCGGCCCGAGCTCGTGACGATCGTCGGGGCGCCCGGCGTGGGGAAGACGCGCATCGTTCGCGAGTTGTGGGCCTCGCTTGGCGCGGAGGCAGCCCACAGCCCTGCGCCGCACAGGCCGCTGCTTGCCATACGGCCATGCACGCACCTACGCACCCGTCGCCGAGATCCTGAAGGAGCAGTTCGGCATCCTCGACGGCGACTCCCCGGAGCGCGCACTGGCACTTCTGGGCAGTCGGGAGATCCTCGCCCTGACGCTCGGTATCGACGTCGCCGGCGACCTGCACCCGATGGACGCGCGGGCCTTCCTTCACGACACCTGGGTCGAGCTCGTGGCGGAGCTCGCCGCCGAGCAGCCGCTGGTGCTCCTCGTCGAGGATCTCCACTGGGCGGAGCCGCCCCTCCTCGACCTGCTCGAGCGAACGCTGGGCGAGGTCGCTGGGCCCGTCCTGCTGCTTGCGACCGGCAGGCAGGAGCTCCTCGATCGCACGCCGACCTGGGGCCGCGGCCGCGTGCCCGCCGAGTGGATCTGGCTCGAGCCGCTGAGCGACGACGAGGTCGACCGCTGGCTCGTCGACATCGGTGCGGGCGAGGCGCCCACAACCGTACGAGAGGCGCTCGCGCAGGCGGAGGGGAATCCCCTCTTTCTCGAGGAGCTCGTCGCCACGCTGATCGCGAACGGCGTGCTGGGGGACGACGGCTGGGACGTCGCGCGTCTGCCGCGAGCGGTTGACCTTCCCGACACCGTTCAGGCCGTGCTCGCGGCGAGGATCGACGCCCTTCCGGCGACCGAGCGGTCGGCGCTGCAGGCCGCCGCCGTCATCGGCAGGACGTTCTGGCCGAGCGCGGTCCGTGAGCTGGTGGGCGACGAGCCGGACTTCGCCGTCCTCGAGCAGCGTGACTTCGTCCATCGCAGGCCGGGCTCGTCCCTCGAAGGGGACCGCGAGCTGGTGATCAAGCACGCGCTCACCCGGGAGGTGGCGCTGGGCTCGCTCTCGAGACGCGAGCGCGTCCGCCTGCACGCCGGATTCGCGGACTGGCTCGAGGGTCGCGGCGGTGGGCGAGACGAGGACGCGGCAACGCTGGCACACCACTACGCGGACGCAGCGCGGCCGGAAGACGCCGACCTTGCCTGGAGCGACGAGCCCGAGCGCTACGAGGCGTTGCGGGCGTCGGCCATCCGCTGGTTGCGGCGGGCGGCGGAGCTGGCGACCGACCGCTTCGAGATCGACGATGCGCTCGCCCTCAACAGCCTCGCTCTCGAGCTCGCGGAGGCCGCGCCCCTCCTGATCGACCTCCATGTCGAGCGCGCGCACATCCAGAACGTCCGGTTCGACACCGAGCGAGTCCGCGAGTCGCTCGAGAATGCTCTCGAGCTCGGTCCGGACGTCCCGACAACGGCGTGGCTCTACGCGCGCCTCGCCGCCTACGGCCTCGCTCGCCGGTTCCTGTGGAGGCAGCCACCTTCGCTGGAGACGGCGGAGTCGTGGCTGACCAAGGCTCTCGAGCTGTCCGAACCCGGCTCCCGGGCCTACGGCTATGCGAAAGTGACGCAGGCGCTGACGCGGCCGTTGGGAAACGAGGACGCTGCCGACGAGGCGCGGGCGATCGGGGAGACCGTCGGCGACCACGCCCTCGTCGCGATGTCGGTGGAAGCGCGTGCCGACGCTGCGACGCACGCCCGCCGCTACGAAGAGGCGCGAGCCTGGTCGGAACGCCTTCTGCGCGTGGCGGAGCGGCTGAGTCGCGCCCACAACGCCGGCAACGGGCACTTCATCGCCGTCTTCGTCTACGGGCGAGCGGGCGACCTCGGCGGTGCCCGCCGGCAGGCCGAGCTCACCGAGGAGATCACCGCTTCGCTCGGGCCCCATGACCGCGTCCACGGCTTGGCCAGTCGATTGGCCGTCGAGAGCGTTCTCGGCAGCTGGGACGCCGTCCGCGACCTTGCCTCCCGGGCGGAGGAGGTGACCGCCGCGAACGACGATTTTCCGTGCCAGTTCAACTGGCGCAACCTGCTCGTCTCCGCCCTTGGGCTCGCTCAGCTCGGGGACGAGCGCGGTGCGCGGCGCCTGGAGGCGATCGGGAGGTCGACCGCGGTCGTCATGCCTCCGGCCGAGCGCGAGCCGGCGCTGCTCAGGCTCGCGCTCCTGCGCGCAGATCGCGACGAGATGGGCCGGATCCTCGACCTGCTGCCCTCCGGTGACGACAAGTTCGGCATCGACGGGCCTGCAGCCAGGCTGGATGCGTTGCTCGCGCTCGGAGACATCGAACGGCTGGAGGAGGAAGCCGCGCTCTACGTCGAGGCTGACGGCTACACGCGCGCCTTCGCGCTGCGGGCCCTCGGCGTGTCGCGCAGGGACGCGACTCTGGTCCGTGAGGCCGTCGCGTGCTTCGAGCGGATGGGCCTCGGCTGGCGAGCGGAGGAGACGACGCGGCTTGCGAAGTCCTCTACTCCCGCGCCGAGCTGGTGACCTGGGACCCCGACACATATCTCCCCGGCATGCTCGAGGAGATCCCGGCCTATGCCGAGTTCCAGGACCAGGTCGCTGCCGCCACCGCTGACGTCCGGGCGACGACTGCGCTCGAGCTCGGCGTCGGGACGGGCGAGACGACTCGTCGCATTCTCGACCACCACCCGTCGCTGCGGTTGACCGGCATCGATTCGAGCGAGGCGATGCTCGCGCGCGCCAAGGAGACGTTCCCCGACGCGGACCTCCGGCTGAGCCGGCTCGAGGATCCGCTGCCGACCGGACCGTTCGAGCTCGTCTTCTCCGCCCTCGCCGTCCACCATCTCGACGGTGCCGGCAAGCGGGATCTCTTTCGCCGCGTCGCCGAGGTCATGGCACCCGGAGGCAGGTTCGTGCTCGGCGACGTGGTCGTGCCGGAGCGCGAAGAGGACATGCAGATTCCGATCGACTGGGAGCTGGACCTCCCCGACCGCGTCGACGATCAGCTCGAGTGGATGCGCGAAGCCGGGCTCGAGGCCGAACCGACCTGGACGTTCAAGGATCTCGCGGTGATCGTCGGGGTCCGATGAGGGCCGTCGTCTACGACCGCTACGGACCACCGGACGTGCTGCGGATCGAGGACGTCCCCGATCCGGTCCCGGCGCCCGACGAGGTCCTCGTGAGGATCCGCGCGTCGGGCGTGACCCGCTCCGACGCCCATCTTCGGTCCGGGGAGCCGTTCGTCGGCCGGTTCATGTCGGGGTTCCGGCGACCTAAACGGAGAATCCTCGGGCACGAGCTCGCGGGCGAGGTCGAGGCGGTCGGCGCGGCGGTGACCGAGTTCGAGGTCGGCGACCGGGTGTTCGGCGCCCTGCCGTACCTGGGTCTCAGGACGGGCGCGCACGCGGAGCACATGTGCATCCCGGAGAGGTTCCCGATCGCGCACATGCCCGCCGGGATGAGCTTCGAGGAAGCCGGCGCGGTCTGCGACGGGGCGCTCCTGACGTTGAACTGCCTGCGGCCCGCGACTCCACTCGAAGGCAAGCGGCTCCTCGTCTACGGCGCGTCCGGCTCGATGGGGACGGCAGGCGTTCAGCTGGCGAAGCACTTCGGCGCCCATGTCACCGCCGTGTGCAACACGCCGAACGTCGAGCTCGTTCGCTCGCTCGGCGCCGACGACGTGATCGACTACCTGCAGGAGGACTTCACCGAGAACGGCGAGACCTACGACGTCATCTTCGACGCCGTCGGCAAGCACTCGTTCCGCCGCTGCAAGAGCTCGCTGAAGCCGGGCGGCCTCTACCTGCCCACGGACGGATTCCGGAACCTTGCCCTGTGGCTCTTGCACAAACGAGTCGGCGACAAGAAGGTGGTGTTCGAGCCGCCTCGCATGCGCAAGCAGGACGTCCTCTTCCTGAAAGGGCTGATCGAGGCCGGCGAGTACCGGGCCGTCATCGACCGGGCCTATCCGCTCGAGGATGTGATCGAGGCACACCGCTACGTGGACACGCAGCAGAAGGTCGGCAACGTCGTCCTGGTGGTCGCGCGCTAGCCCTGCGGAGGGAGAAGCTCGACGGGGCGGCCGTCCCGGAACCGCACGACCCAGCGGACGCCGAGCGTCGAGGGATCGAGCCGGCCGCTGCGCAGCCCGCGGGCGGTGCGCTCGGCGACGGGCGGGGCCGTCGTCGAGTAGCCGAGCGGCCGCTCGCGCGGCGCTTGGATCGCGTAGTAGAGGTACACGCTCCCTTCCTGGAGCTCGGGGAGGTGCACCGGACGTTCCAGCAGGCGCCCGGGAGCCGGCGTCGCGCAGCTGCGCGTAGACGGCGTTGTCGTCGTCGCCGCCCATCGGGTCGTAGGCGTCGACGCGGAGGTCGAGTGCGAGGAGCGGGACCGCCGCGAGCGCCGCCCAGCGCCACGGGACGCGCGAGACCGCATGGGCGGCGAGAGCGGCGAGGCAGAGGCACGCGATCGGCAGCAGGCGCGCCGGCACGCGCGTCCCCTCGAGACCGGGCACCGCGTTCCAGAGCGGCTCGTAGAGCGGCGTGTTCGCGCCGAGCGCGAGCACGATCGGGACGAGCACGCCGAGCGCCAGCGTCGCCGCGAGCCCACGGTCGCGGCGCCAGAGCAGCACGGCTCCGGCCACGGCGAGGGCCGGGAGGAGCCAGCCGAGGAAGACGAACGTCTCGAACCCGTGCCGCGAGTGGCGCGTGACGAAGTCGAGCAGCTCCGCCGAGTAGCGCTCGACCTCGTCGAACGAGCGTCCGGACGCGGCCGCCGTGCCGCGGATCTCGGTCACGTAGACGAGCAGTCCCGCGGTGATGCCGGCCGCCGCGCCGAGCGCACCGACGAGCGGTGCGGCGGCGGACGGCCGCGTACGCGAAGAAGAACGCGAGCGCGCCAAGGGCGAGGTGCACCTGGCCGGAGAGCGGAATCGACGCGATCGCGGCCACCGCGAGCCACGCGTGCCGCCGCTCCAGCGCCCAGAGCGAGAGGGGAAGGAGCGCAGCGATCGGCCCGAGCAGATGGCCGCCCGAGGTCTGGAGCGACCGGTAGGGCGCGAGCGCGAACGCGAGCCCGCCGACGAGCGCCGCGCCGAGCGGCAGCTGCAGCGAGCGCAGCCACGCGGCTGCCGCCCCGCCGGCGGCGACGTACGTCAGCAGCGCGAACGCGTTCCAGCCGCCGATCGTCCCGAAGAGCGCGTGCAGGGGCCAGAAGACGACCGCGAACGGCCAGGCGGGGTAGTTGACGCGCGGCTCGGCCTCGGGCTGGAAGCTGTAGGGGTCGAGCCACGGCGCGCGGCCGTTCGCGAGCTGGTGGCCGGGGAGCCAGAGGTTGTACGTCGTCTGGAGGTGGTCACCCGGCGTGACGACGCCGCCCGGGCGCGGCGTCCCGTACGCGAGCAGGTCGGACGACGCGTGCCGCAGCGCCGGCGAGAGCGCGAGCACCCCGGCGGCGAGGTAGAGGGCGGCGCCGAGCGCTACAAGGCCCGAGCGGCTGCGAGCAGCTCGTCGAAGTCCGGGACGTCGCCAGTCTCGTAGCGCCATGCGCGGCGGACCGTACCGCCCTCGTCGACGAGGAACGCCGAGCGGGCCGACACGTCATGGAGCTCGCGGTGCGTGATCGCGATCCCGAACGCATGCGTCGCCTCGGCGTTCCAGTCCGACAGCAGCGGGAAGTTCAGGTCGAGCACCTGCGCCCACGCGATGTGCGTCCACGGCGAGTCGCGCGAGATCGCAAAGACGCGCACGCCCGCGTCGTCGAACTCCTGTCTCCTGTCACGCAGGAGCTCCATCTCGTCCGTTCAGGTCGCGGAGAAGTCGAAGAGATAGAAGAGGAAGAGCGTCGTCGAGCCCGCGGCCGCGTCGCGGAGCGAGAGCGCCTCGCCCGGCGCGGCGAACACGTTGGCGTCGGGGAGGCGGTCGCCCGGCGTCAGCACCCGCGGAACGCTACGCGCTCACGACCAGGCACGCGTCGTGCGACGAGCGTGCGACCTGAAGCCGCCGGACGCGCCGACCGATCCGGTCGCCGACGTAGAGCGTCCCGCGCGTGAGCGACGGGCTGAGCACCAGACCGGCTTGCGTGTGCTGGACGTTGTACGAGCCGGTGGGGATCAGGCTCGTGCGGATCAGCTGGGCGGTCCGCTTCATGTAGACCCGAAGCGTCCCGCTGTCGCCACTCGCGACGAATGCGAAAGGGCCCATGAAGGTGACGTGCTGGGGCGGAGCGTCGGCCGGAAGCCTTCGCCTACGCCCACTCGCGTCGAAGAGGACGAGCTCCCGTGACGCACCACCGGTCACCCACGCGAGGCCCGGGCCGAACCCGACGTCGTGCGCGAGGAACGGCGACGCGATCCGGCGCATCAGACGGGGTCGGCGCACGTCGGTGACATCGACCGCGGCGATCCGGTCGGCCTTGTTGCCGAGCACGGCCCAGATGACACGTCCCGAGGGCTCGAGCGACAGGTGCCGCGGAGCGCCGCCGAGCTCCACGCGGCCGACCACGCGCGCGCTCGGCACGTGGACGGCGACGAGCTGCGCTGCGCGTGAGTCCGTGACGAAGGCGTGCTCGCCGTACGCAACGGCGTAGCGCGGCTCCTCGAAGCCGTCGAGCACTTCCCGCACCCGCAGTCGGGCTCCGTCGATGATCGACAGCAGGCCGTGCTCCGTGTGCGCGACGACGGCATCGTTCCTGACCGTCTCGATCGCGCGCGGTCCCGGCGGTGTGCGGATGCGGCGAAGCACCTTGCCGCCCCAGACGTCGAACGCGACCACGTGCGACTCGAGGTCGGCGGTCACGAGCGCCGTCGGCGTGCCGCCGAGCACGTCGCGCGAACGCATCGGGCGCGAGCGCGAGCGCGGCCGCGCCGACGACGAACTCGCGCCTGTTCACGGGCAGCACCAGCCGGCGATGCGCGGGAAGTCTTCCGGATCGAACTGCACCGCATCGACGCGCGACCGGCCGTCCGCGCCGACGAAGAGCCACTCCGACGCCGTCGGCCACGCGACGAGGAGCCAGCGGGCGTCCGGCGACCAGGCGAGCTGGTCGACGTGCCCGGGCCCCGCGAAGAGCAGCCGTCGAGCGAGCACGCGCGTGCGGTTCCCGACCTTGTACGCGACGGCGACGGTGTGACCGCGTGGACGGAAGGCCGCCGCGGTGACGACGCCGTTCGGGATGCGCACGCCCGTGAACGGCTGTCCCTCCGGGGTGAGCACGTCGACGAAGCGCGCGCGGCGGACGAGCAGGCGGCCGGCCGTCCGTCGACCACTCGAGCTGCGCGACGCGCCCGCCCGGGCGGGTGCGCCAGAGCCGGCGGCCCGAGTCCGCCTCGATCGCGACGATGCGGCCGGAGCCGTCCGCGTAGGCGAGCACGTGCCGAGCCCCCGGCCGCCAGGCGGGTGCGACGGCGGCCGCCCGGCGGACGAGCAGCCGATCTCCCTCTGCCGTCTCCTCCGACGACGCGAAGCGAACCTCGGCTGAAGTACGCGATCCGCGTGTCGAAGCGCGTCCCGCCCCACCGGGGGAAGCGGACGCCGGGCCTCGCGAGCTTCCAGCGAACGTCGCCGTCCGGCTCGAGCGCGGTGAGCTCGTCCGACGTCGTCGCGGCGACGAAGTTGCCGAACGGAGACCACGTCGCGTCGTCGTAGTCGCCCAGGCGGCGTCGCACGCCGTCGCGCGCGACCGTCCAGACGCCGTCGGCCGAGACGACGAGCAGCCGGCCGCCGTCGGGGAGCGCGACGAGCGCCTCGTCGGCGCCGGCGATCCCGATCGTCTCGCGGACGGTGTCGACGATCGCCCGCCCCGGAGGCGAGAACGTCGCCGCGACGAGCGCGGTCGCCGCGGCCGCGAGCGCCAGCGGGCGCCACGGAACCTCGCGTGCGCGCGGCTCGCGCTCGGCGAACGCGGCTCGCACGACCGACCAGGCGCGCTCGCGCGCGTCGTGCTCTCCGGGGATCTCGATCCGCTCGAACTCCCGCTTCACAACGACTCCTTCAGCGCGTCGAGACCTCGACGCAGTCGAGAGTTGACCGTGCCGCGAGGCAGGCCGAGCAGGTCGGCGATCTCGCCGGGCGTGTACTCGAGCAGATGGCGCAGGACGATCACCGCGCGCTGCTCCGGCGGCAGCCGCGCGATCGCTGCCGCCAGGTCGTGCGGGTTGCCGCATGCTCGCGCTCTGCTGCGGCGACGTCGACGAGCTCGGTCTCACCGCGGAGCCGGCGGGTGCGTGCCCAGTCGATCGCCCGGTTGACGACGATCCGATGCAGCCACGGGCCGAACGGGCGCCGCCGGTCGAACCGGTCGAGCGAGCGGATGGCGGCGACGAACGCCTCCTGCGCGATGTCCTCGGCCGCGGCGGCGTCGTGGGTGACGAGGTAGGCGGCGCGGAACGCTCTCGGCCAGTGCGCGCGAAACAGCGCCTCGATGTCGGAGGCCGACCCGCCCTGGGCGCCCCGCACCCAGGCGCGCTCGTGGCGGCCAGAGCCCGGCATCCCGCAGCGACTGTACGAGAGGGAAGGGCCGAGAGGTCCACGCCCGGAATACGGCCGGGACCTTTTTCGAGGTCCCGGGTGTAACAGACGCATGAAGCGTCTCGCGCTCGTCGCCGTGCTCGCCGGGCTCGCGGTCCCGGCGCAGGCGTCGTCCGGCCCGAGCCTGCTCACCGTCCGCCCGAACGGGCAGTTCGGCCCGCTCGTCCTCTACGACCTCGACTCGCTCCGCGCCGACCTGCGGCTCTCGGCGGGCCTCCAGTCGGCCGACGGCCGCACGTTCGTCGTCGCCCGCGCGAGCGGGCACGCGGACGAGCTTGACCCGGTACGCGCTGCCCAGCGGGCGCGTCGTCGCGCGCGGCTCCCTCCGGGCACGCGTCAGCGGCTCGCGGCGCGTCTCGGCGCGCGGAGACCGCGCGGTGCTCACGTCGTTCGGGCCCGGCTCGACCCGGCTCACGGTCGTCGGCACCTCGCGCTGGACGGTGTTCCGCCGCATCGACGCTGCGCGGGACCTACGGCGTCGAGGCGGTCTCGCTCGACGGGCGCCGCCTCTTCCTGATCAAGTACGACGACGGCGGCTACAACCTCCGGCTCTACGACCTGCGCACGAGCCGGCTCTCCGTGACGCCGCTGGTCGAGGGCGTCGTCGGCCCAGCAGAAGATGATCGGCGCCGCGTGGACGTCCGTCGCCACGAGCGACGGCCGCTGGCTGCTGACCCTCTACGTCAAGCCGGACGGCGGCGGCTTCATCCACTCGCTCGACCTCGACCGGGGCTTCGGACACTGCCTCGACCTACCCGCCGGCTTCGTCGACCCGAGCACGATCCGCACGTCCTCGCTCGCGCTTTCGCCCGACGAGCGGAGGCTCTACGTCGCCGGCCCGTTCGCCGGCCGGCTGCTCGTCGTCGACCTCGCCGGGCCGCGGATCGCGCGGATCGTCAGGTTCCGAAACGGTGAGCGGACGCGCGGCACGCGCGACCTCGCCGGCGCTGCTGCGGTCTCGCCGAGAGAGGACGCCGTCGCGTTCGCTGTGGACGGAAAGGTGTGGCGCTACCGGCTGGCCACCGACGCCGTCGACGAGCCGGTCCGCGTCGGGCGCGTCGCCGGGCTCGGCTTCACGCCGGACGGACGGCGGCTCGTCGTCGTCCGCCGCGGCGCGGCGCCGAAGCTCCTGCGCTAGCGGCTCGTCGTCGCGAGCCGCAGTCCGAGCGCGACGAGTACTGCGCCTGTCACGCGCTCGAGCACCGCTCGCCAGCGAGGCTGCATCAGCGCGCCGGCGCGCCCGACGAGCCAGGCCCAGACGACGAGCCAGACGATGCTGATCACGATGTGGATCGCGACGAAGATCCCCGTCATCAACACGACTGGGTCGCCGGGCCCCACGAACTGAGGCAGGAACGCGAGGTAGAAGAGCGCGGGCTTCGGGTTGAGGACGTTGTTGAGGAAGCCCTGCCCGAAGCTCGTCCGACCCGATCGCGGTGCGCGCGGCGGGATGCGGTCGATCGGCTCGCGCGTCGTCCGTCGGGCCGCCCGAAAGCTGAGGATCCCGAGCACGACGAGGTAGCAGGCGCCGGCGATCTTGAGCACCGTGAACGCGGTCGCCGAGCGCACGAGGAGGACCGAGATCCCGAGCGCCGACGCCGCCGCGTGGACGAGCAGCCCCGTCACGATGCCGGCGCTCGTGACCGAGGCACGCCGCCAGCCGTCGGTGACCGCGCGCCGCGCGACGAGCGCCATGTCAGGCCCGGGCGTGATCGTGACGACCGTCGCAGCGAGCGTGAACGCGGCGATCTGGCCGAGCACGCTAGGCCGCGACGGCGGCGACCTCGGTCGCGTCGGCGATCTCGCGCACGACCTCGACGATGTCGCGGTTGGCGTTGAACACGCGCAGCTGCCGGTCGGCGCTGCTGCCGCGCGAGAGGATCCCGCGGATCCCCTCGAGCTCCCGCTCCGACCCGAGCTCGCGCGCGTGCGGCTCGAGGTCGCGGAGCCGCCGGCGGATCAGCTGCGCGATCGGAACGCGGTTCCTGCGGCCCGTGACCAGGTCCATGATCGGCGCCTCGAGGCCGTAGCGGGCCGAGAGCCACTTGTTCTCCGTCGTCAGGATCCGGTGGAACGACGGGATCGGCTCGCGCCGGTCGTAGAGCTCGGAGTACAGCTTGACGAGCGCCTGGCAGTACGCCGTGATCGCGACCGCGTCCTCGACACGGGTGACGGCGTCGCAGATCCGCACCTCGACCGTGCCCCACTTCGGGTGCAGGCGGATGTCCCACCAGATGTGCGTGTAGTCCGCGATGCAGCCCGTCTTCTCGAGCTGGCCGACGACCTCCGCGTAGTCGTCGTAGTCCTTGAAGCGCGGCGGCGGGCCCGAGCGGGGGAACGCCGCGAACACCATCTGCCGCGAGGACGAGAGGCCGGTCGGCTCGCCGCGCCAGAACGGCGAGCTTGCGGACAGCGCCAGCAGCGTCGGCAGCTCGACGAGCATCCCGTTCACGACCTGGATCGCCTTCTCGCAGTCGTCGACGGCGACGTGGACGTGCATGCCGAAGATCAGCTCGCGGCGCGCGACGTACTGGAGCTGGTCGACGAGGTTGCGGTAGCGGTCGCGCGCGGTGATCCGCTGGCGTTCGAAGAGCGAGAACGGATGCGTCCCGGCCGAGCCGACGCGCAGTCCCTTCTCGCGGGCGACGTCGATCACGTAGCCGCGCAGCTTCCGCAGCTCGCGGTCGACGTCGGCCGTGTTCCGGCAGACCGGCGTCGCGATCTCGAGCACGGATTGCATCAGCTCGGGCGCGAGGCGGTCGGCGAGCTCGTCACCAGACGTCGCCGCGAGGACCGTGTCGATGTGCTGCACGAGGTCGTACGTCTCGCCGTCGAGCAGCATGTATTCCTCCTCGACGCCGAGCGTGTACGGGTCGCTCTGGCCGAACTTGTGATCCAGCACGCTGCCGCCGGGCGCGAAGCTCTTGCCGGTGATCGTCGCAGGGTAGATCTGCTTCACGGCAGCACGCGCCTCCGCCTCGATCTCGACCTTCCAACGGGGGTCGAGCAGCTGCGCCACCACCGCCGTGGACGCCGGGCGAACGTCGCCGAAGACCTCCGCGTGCGCCCTCGCGACGTCGTCGAAGACGTCGGGGCTCGTCAGGTAGATGCGCGTGCGCACGACGTCGGCGGGGCGCGCGCCGGCCTCGGCCAGCGCGTCGAGGATGATCGCGAGGCAGCGCCGGGCCTGCGCGTACGCGTCGTCCGGCAGCGGCTCGCCGTCGGGCATCACGGGCGCGGTTCCGCTCACGTGCACGTGCGAACCGGCGACGACTGCGCGCGAGAACCCGACGATCGACTCGTAGGGCGAGCCCGACGAGATGAGCCGACGCTCCACCCGACGTAGTATCGCGCCGCGTGGAGGCGCTGAGTCGAGTGGACGCGTGGCCTCCCGAGCACACTGCGGTCGGAGTCGCGGACGGCGATGGCGTCCGCGCGATGCACGGGAACGAGGGGCGCGAGTTCGCCTGGGCCTCGATCACGAAGCTCGTGACCGCGCTGGCGACGCTCGTCGCCGCCGAGGAGGGCGTCGTCGACCTCGACGAGCCGGCCGGGCCGCCCGGCTCGACGGTGCGCCACCTGCTCGCGCACGCGTCGGGTCTGCCGTTCGACGGGACGACGCCGATCGCGCCGCCGGGGGAGCGCCGCATCTACTCGAACGGCGGCTTCGAGGTGCTCGCGCAGCACGTCGAGTCGCGCGCGGAGATGCCGTTCGTCGAGTACCTGACCGAGCCGTGCTCGCGCCGCTCGAGTTCACAGGCGAGCTGCGCGGCTCGCCCGCCACCGGCCTCTACGGGACGCTGCTCGACCTGCTCGACCTTGCGAAGGAGCTGCTCGCGCCGACGCTCGTGGCGCCCGAGACGCTCGCCGAGGCGACGATGGTCAACTTCCCGGGGCTCGTCGGCGTGCTGCCCGACTTCGGGCGGATGGACCCGAACGACTGGGGCCTCGGCTTCGAGCTGCGGGACGGCAAGTCACCGCACTGGACCGGCGCGAACAACTCGCCGCGGACATTCGGCCACTTCGGCGGGAGCGGCACGTTCCTCTGGGTCGACCCCGAGGCCGGCCTCGCGCTCGGGTTCCTCGGCGACCTGCCCTTCGACGAGTGGAGCGCGGAGGCGAAGAAGCTCTGGCCGAGCTTGTCCGACGCCGTGCTCGGTGAGAGCCGCCCGTCGTAGGGTGGAGCCGTGATCTGTCCCAGCTGTGGACAGGAGAACCCCGCCGGCTTCCGCTTCTGCGGCGCCTGCGGCGCAGCGCTGACCGGCGAGGCGCCCCGCGAGGAGCGCAAGGTCGTCACCGTGCTCTTCTGCGACCTCGTCGGCTCGACGGCGCGCGCCGAGCGGCTAGACCCGGAGGACGTCCGTGCGCTGCTCTCGTCGTTCCTCGAGCGGGTGCGTGGGGATCTCGAGCGCTTCGGCGGCACGGTCGAGAAGTTCATCGGCGACGCGGTCATGGCGCTCTTCGGTGCTCCCGTCGCTCACGAGGACGACCCCGAGCGCGCGGTGCGTGCGGCGCTGGCGATCCGCGAGTGGGCGCTCGAGGAAGCCGACCTCCAGGTCAGGATCGGGATCACGACCGGCGAGGCGCTCGTCGCGCTCGGAACGGGCGCGGGCGAAGGGATGGCCTCCGGCGACGTCGTGAACACGGCGGCGCGCCTCCAGTCGGCGGCCCCGGTGAACGGCGTCCTGGTCGACGAGACGACGTACCGCGCGACCGAGCGGGTGATCTCGTACCGCGAGCAGCGACCCATCGAGGCGAAGGGGAAGACCGAGCCGGTCGCCGTTTGGGAAGCCGTCGAGGCGCGGGCGCGGTTCGGCGTCGACGTCCGCCAGATCGGGCGCACCCCGCTCGTCGGTCGGGAGCTGGAGCTCGCGGCGCTCGTAGGCGCGCTCGAGCGCGCGCGGCGGGAGCGCGAGCCGCAGCTCGTCACTCTGGTCGGTGTCCCGGGAATCGGGAAGAGCCGCCTCGTCTGGGAGCTGTTCCAGCGAGTCGAGCGCGGGTCCGAGCTGACCCGCTGGCGACAGGGCCGCTCGCTCCCCTACGGCGAGGGCGTCAGCTACTGGGCGCTCGGCGAGATGGTCAAGGCGCAGGCGGGGGTCCTCGAGACCGACGACGCCGCCCGGACCGAGGAGAAGCTGCGCGCGGCCGTCGCCACGGTGGTCTCAGCAGACGAGGACGTCCAGTGGCTCGAGCGCCACCTTCGGCCGCTGGTCGGGCTCGAGGCGGGCGGCGAGGCGGCGGCCGACCGCCGTGGCGAGGCGTTCGCCGCGTGGCGGCGCTTCTTCGAGGCGCTCGCAGAGGAGCACCCGCTGGTGCTCGTCTTCGAAGACCTGCACTTCGCCGACGAGGGTCTGCTCGACTTCGTCGACCATCTCGTCGACTGGGCCAGTGGCGTGCCGCTGCTCGTGGTCGGGACTGCTCGGCCCGAGCTGCTCGCGCGCCGGCAGGGCTGGGGTGGGGGTAAGCCTCACGCGCTGACGCTGTCGTTGTCGCCGCTCAGCGACGACGAGACGGCGCAGCTCGTGCGCGCGTTCCTGGTGCGGTCTTCGCTCGATCCCGACGCGCACGAGACGCTGCTCGAGCGCGCCGGCGGGAACCCGCTGTACGCCGAGGAGTTCGCGCGACTGCTCGAGACGCACGACCGGGGGGAGGAGCTCCGAGTGCCGGAGACGGTGCAAGGGCTGCTCGCGGCGCGCATCGACGGGCTCGCCCGAGAGGAGAAGGTGCTCCTTCAGGACGCGGCGGTGATCGGGAAGATCTTCTGGCTCGGCGCCACCGCGGCGCTCGGGGAAGTCGAGCGCTGGGTCGCGGAGGAACGGCTGCACGCGCTCGAGCGCAAAGAGTTCGTCCGCCGGGAGCGTCGCTCGTCGGTCGCCGGGGAGACCGAGTACGCGTTCCGGCATCTCCTCGTCCGCGACGTCGCGTACGGCCAGATCCCGCGGACGCAGCGGGCCGAGAAGCATCAGCAGGCCGCCGCGTGGATCGGCTCGCTCGGCAGACCCGAGGACCAGGCCGAGATGGTCGCTCACCACTACCTGAGCGCGCTCGAGCTGCTCCGCGCTTCCGGACAATCGACCGCCGGCATCGCGGAGAACGCTCGCGACGCCCTAAGTGACGCCGGCGACCGTGCGTTCGCGCTGAACGCGTTCGCCCACGCAAGCCACCTGTACGAGCAGGCGCTCGAGCTCTCGGACCGCGACGGGCCGCAGGGTGTGGACCTGCTGTTCCGGCGGGGTCGGGCGCTGCATCTCGCGTCGGACGAGCGGCAGGTCGAAGCACTCGAGGCGGCCCGCGACGCGCTGCTCGCCGCGGGCGACCGCGACCGCGCGGCCGAGGCGGAGGCACTCGTCGGAAGAGCCCTGTGGTACCGCGGCACGTGGGACGGTGCTCGGGGCGCGTTCGACCGTGCCCTCGCACTCGTCGAGGATCACCGTCCAACCGCAGCAACGGCGCGTGTGCTCGCGTCGGTCGCGGGCTTGCGGATGCTCGAGGGCGACCACGAGGAGGCGATACGCGTTGGACGGGACGCGCTCGCCGTTGCCGATCGCCTCGGCCTCGACGAGGTCCGCGCCGGGGTTCTCATCACCGTCGGAATGGCGCGCGTCGAGTCGGGCGACGACGACGGGTTCGCCGAGGGGGAGGAGGGCCGGCAGGTAGCGCTACGAACCGGTTCGTTATTCGAGGCATCGCGCGCGTGCAACAACATCGGGGTCCAGCTGTTCGGCGCCGGCGAGCTCTCTCGGGCATACGAGTTCCTGGACGAGGCGAGGCGTCTTGCGGATCGCGCGGGCCACGCCGACATGACGCGATTCATGCGAGCGATGCAGATGCTGCGCCCGCTCGACGACGGACGCTGGGACGAGTGCCTGCGGATGACGGACGCGTTCATCGCCGAATGCGAGGCAGGTGCGCCGCACACCCAGCAGGCCGGTGTTCATAGCTACCGCGGGACGATCAGGCTGGGTCGCGACGATCTCGCGGGAGCCGTCGCCGACGCGGAGCGCGCTCTCGACCTTGCGCATGAGGTGGCGCAACCGGACCGGATGTTCCAGTCGCTGGCGTTCGCGGTTCGCGCGTTTGCCGAGGCCGGTGAGGACGAGCGGGCGCGGCAGAAGGCGTCCGAGTTCGACTTCCGCGCGCTCGACCGTCGCCGCCCGCCGCCGGTCTGGACGACGATCAACTTCGCCTGGGCGGCGAACGAAGTCGGACGTCGCGAGGAGCTCGATCGCCTGCTCGCGCGCCAGAAGCGCCAGACGAAGTGGACAACCGCGACGCGGGCAGTCGTCAGCGGTGAGTACGAGGAAGCCGCCGCTCTGTTCGCCGAGATGGGAACCGGGATGCACGAGGCGTACGCGCGCCTCCGCGCCGCCGAGCAGTTGGTCGCGACAGGACGCCGGGCCAAGGCGGACGAGCACCTCGCCCGAGCGGTCGAGTTCTTCCACGCGGCCGGCGCGACCCGCTGGCTCCGCGAGGCCGAGTCGGTTGGCGCGGCCGCGTCGGCCGGCTAGAGCGGCCCGTCCTCGGCGAACAAGGGCCGCACGAACTCGTCGAACGTCGCGCGGTCGCAGCTGGCCACGAGCGCGGGAGTGACAGCGCGCACCGACGCCGTGCGGGGGATGTCCATCGCCAGCGCGACCTCGCCGAAGTAGTCGCCGGGGCGGAGGAGCGTTCGCTGCCCGCGCCCGGCCTGCGTGACCTCGAGCATTCCCTCGAGGACGACGTAGAAGCGCTCGCCGGGCTCGCCCTCGCTCACGACCGTCTTGCCCGGCTGGACCGACTCGCGCGCCATCCGCCCGGCGAGCTCGTTCAGCCGCTCCCCCGGCAGCGAGGACAGCAGCGCGATGCGGGAGAACTCGTGCGCGGCAACGGGGCTCACGAGTCGGCGTCCGGTGTCTCGGGCGGGTCGTCGTGGCCCGGATAGCGCATCGCGTCCTCGTCGGGCAGCCGCTCGGTGGTCTCCTCCTGCTCGCGCTCTGTGGGCTCGGGCTGCTCGTGCATGCGCCGTATCCTGCCCGACGTGGGCGAGCTCGACGGCTGGAAGCACTGTCCCCGCTGCGGCTCCGGCCTCGTCGGGGACGACGGAAAGAGCGTCGAGTGCCCGTCGTGCGGCCTGCGCCACTACGCGAGCTCGAAGCCGACGGCGTCTGGACTCGTGCTCGACGCCGAGGGCCGGATCCTGCTCGCGCGCCGCGCAGGCGAGCCCGACGAGGGGAAGTGGGACCTGCCGGGCGGCTTCCTCGACGAGGGCGAGGATCCCCGCGACGCCCTCAAGCGCGAGCTCGACGAGGAGACGGGGCTCGAGGTCGAGCCGGTCGCGTTCTTCGACGTCGTCGTCGACCGCTACGGCGACGGCGACGAGGCGCAGCACACGCTCAACCTCTACTGGACGTGCCGCGTGGTCGCGGGCGAGCCGGAGCCCGCCGACGACGTCGCCGAGCTCAGGTGGTTCGCCGCCGACGGGCTCCCGCCGACCGAGGAGCTCGCCTTCCGCAACAACGCCGAGGTGCTCTCACGCTGGCGGGACGAGCACCCGTAGCGCCCGCGGCTCGACCCTGAACTCGAGCGGCGTCTCCAGCTCCTCGGGCTCGCCGTCCACCGCCGCGGCCAGTCGCCCGGAGGCGGCGTCGACCTCGAAGCGCTCGCCGCTCCACTCGGTCCAGCGCGAGCGCACGATCCCGCTGCCCGCGTAGAGATGGAGGAGCCCCTCGTCGAGGCGCTCGCGCTCGCCGACCGAGAGCAGGTCGAGCTCGTACGCGTTGTTCGAGACGAGCAGCACGCGCGCGGACACCGGCTCGCCGTCGACGACCAGCCCGGTTGGGGAGCGGTGCCGAAGCGCGATCAGGATCGCACGCAGGCGCGCTGCAACGAGTCGCCGGCGCCGGTGCCGCTCACGCACGTGCACGAGCCGCGCGTACATCCCGAGCGAGACGTTGTTGAGAAAGAGCCTGTCGTTGACGCGGCCGACGTCGATCGCCCGCTCGATCCCGTCGAAGGCGGCGAGCGCCGCGACCGGGTCGTCCCGGTCGAGCCCGAGGTCGCGCGCGAAGTGGTTGCGCGTCCCGAAGGGCACGCAGACGAACGGAAGCCCGCGCTCGAGCGCCACTTCCGCGACCGCGGCGAGCGACCCGTCCCCGCCGGCGATCCCGAGCGCAGGCGCGTCGGCGTCGCGGGCGAGCGCGGCGATGTCCTCCCCGGGCTCGACCAGGTGCACGGAGATCCCCTGGGCGCGTGCCCGCTCCGCCAGCTCGTCCGGCGAAGGTTGGGCGCTCCCAGAGCGCGGGTTGACGATCAGGAAGCCGCCCAAACGGCCGGGAAGCGTACAGAGGGGGTAGGCCTCGGGGCCCGCAAGATGAGCCGTTTGGCCCATGCGACGACGCGGCGCCGAGACGATCATTCTGTCCATGAGCGAACGCGGCCTTCACTCGATTTCAGACGATCTCTCGGAGACGTGGCTCGAGGACTGGGCGGGCGCCGGGGTGGCCGAGATCGAGGCCTACCTGGCGAAGCACGCAGCCTTCCTCGCGTTTCTCGAGACCCAAGACGTCTAGCCGGCGGCGCCCGCGGATGTCCCTGCGATCGCGGCCGCGAGGCGGCCGCCTTCAGGGATCTTGCGCGTCGCGGATCCGCGAGAGCGGATTCGCGACTTGCGCAGCTAGATAAGCGCGTAACCGGCGCGGTCCTTACGATCTCTCGAACCGGATCGTGAAAGGAGCCGCGGTGAACCTGTTCGAGCGTCTGGAGGCGGTCGCCGACCGCTGGAACGTCTTGCGCCATCCCTTCTACCGCCGGTGGGAGTGCGGTGAGCTCAGCCGCGACGAGCTCGCCTACTACGCCGGCGAGTACCGCCACGCCGTCGACGCGCTCGCTCGCCTCGCCGGCACCGCCTCCGACGCGGAGCACGCCGCGGAGGAAGCCGCCCACGTCTCGCTCTGGGACGACTTCGCCGCCGCGCTCGACGCGGACCTCGGGCGCGGGCCTAGCGCGGAGACGACGGAGTGCGCGAAGGCGTGGAGCGGGTCCGGCGTCGAGGGAGCCGCAGCGCTGTTCGCGGTGGAATCCGCGCAGCCGGAGATCTCGCGGACGAAGCTCGACGGGCTCGTGCGCTGGTACGGCTTCGAGCCGGGGACGAAGGGGACGCGCTACTTCGAGGTGCACTCCGAGCGCGACCACGAGCACGCCGAGCGCTCGCGCCGCGTGCTCGAGCTGGCCCCGGCCGACGACGCCGACCGGATCGTCGCCGCCGCGGAGGCGGCGTTGCGCGGCAACTGGACGCTGCTCGACGGCGTCGAGCGGTTCGCGCAAGCCCGCACGTGACCGAACGCCGGGACCACGCCGGCTTCGAGCTCGACTACCTCTGGCACGGGCTGCCAGGGCACCCTCTGCACCCGCCGCTGACCGGCGTCACGATCGGCGCCTACACGTTCGCGCTCGTCGCCGCGCTGGCCGACGTGCTCGAGATCAGCACGAATGCGGCCACGCACGGCTGGTGGCTCGCGATCGTCTTCGGGCTGCTCGCGACGATCCCGACGGCCGTGACCGGCTTCGCCGACTGGCTCCGGATCGAGACCAGGACGCCACTGTGGCGAACGGCCACCGTGCACATGGTCGCTCAGCTGCTCGCGAGCGCAGTCTTCCTCGCGACGGCGATCGCGGGCAAGGAGTCGTTCGACGCCGGCAACATCGAGCCCGGGCCGTTCGTGCTCACCGTCGTCGCGTACCTCTTGCTGGTGTTCGGCGGCTGGATCGGCGGCAGCGTCGTCTTCGTCCACGGCATGCGCGTCCTCAACCTCGTGGGCGAGCCGACGCGCAAGGCCGCGGCGCCCGTCCCGACGCCTGAAAAGAAAGAGGCCGAGGGGGGTTAGCCCCCTCGGCCTCGACTACGCCTCGACGAGTCCCAGCGAGCGCTCGAGCGCGCTCTTCGGCTGCGCGCCGATCGCCGCGGCGGCCGGTTCGCCGCCCTTGAACAGCACGATCGTCGGGATCGAGACGATCCCGTACCGCTGGGCGATCTCCTGCTCCTCGTCGATGTTCAGCTTCACGACCTTGAGCTCGTCCTTGCGCTCGTCCGCGATCTTGTCGAGAACCGGGGCGACGGCATGGCACGGGCCGCACCACTCCGCCCAGAAATCGACGATCACGGGCTGATCGCTCTTCAGGACCTCCTGCTCGAAGGTGTCCGTGGTCACGTTGGTCAACTGGTTCCTTTCTCCCTTGGTCGTACGTGAGATGTCAACGACGCCCGAGCGTCAGTTCTTCCCACAGTCGCCCTCGATCGGAGGGCTCGTCGAAACGTAGCCTGTGCCGCCGGGCCGCGCTGCTCGCACCGAGGGCGGCGTCCTCAGTCACGCTCGTATCACTGCGGATACGAGCGCTCCCTGCGTCCTTGCCTCGGCGCGACCATCGCACCCCGGCGACGAGCGACGTCCCGACGAGCCCTCCTACAATCGAACCATGGAAGCTGCCTTCCGCGCGCTGCCCTCCGTGCCGGACCACCTGGGCCTCGAGCGCGAGATCCTCGAGCGCTGGGACGCCGAGGACACGTTCGGGCAGCTCCGCGAGCGGAACCGCGGTGGCGCGACCTGGAGCTTCATCGACGGCCCGATCACGGCCAACAACCCGATGGGCGCGCACCACTGCTGGGGCCGGACGCTCAAGGACGTCTTCCAGCGCTACAAGGCGATGCGCGGCTTCGACCAGCGCTACCAGAACGGGTTCGACTGCCAGGGCCTCTGGGTCGAGGTCGGGGTCGAGCGGTCGCTCGGGCTGAACTCGAAGAAGGAGATCGAGGAGTACGGGCTCGCCGAGTTCGCGCGGCGCTGCAAGGAGCGGGTCGCCGAGTACGGCGAGGTGATCACCGAGCAGTGCCGGCGGCTCGGGATGTGGATGGACTGGGACAACGACTACTACACGTTCTCCGACACGAACATCGAGTACATCTGGCGGTTCCTGAAGGCCGTCAACGACAAGGGCTGGCTGTACATCGGCCACCGCTCGGTCGAGTGGTGCCCGCGCTGCGGCACGTCGCTCTCGCAGCACGAGCTGATCAACTCCTACGAGGAGATCACGCACCCGTCGCTCTTCGTTCGCTTCCCGCTCCACGGGCGCGACGGCGAGTCGCTCGTCGTCTGGACGACGACGCCGTGGACGCTGCCGGCGAACGTCGCCGCGGCGGTCAAGCCCGACGCCGAGTATGGGCTGCGGCCGAGCGGAGACTGGGTCGCGGTCGAGCGGTACCCCGACGACGAGTACGTGCGGCGCGTGCGCGGCGAGGAGCTCGTCGGGCTGACGTACGACGGCCCGTTCGACGACCTGCCGGCCCAGGCGGGGATCGCCCATCGCGTGATCCCGTGGGACGACGTCACGCTCGACGAGGGCACGGGCATCGTGCACATCGCACCCGGCGCGGGCGCGGAGGACTTCGAGCTCTCGAAGGTGCACGACCTCCCCGTGCTCGCGCCGATCGACGAGGCGGGCCGCTTCCACCGCGACTACGGCGAGTTCGAGGGGCGCAGCACGGAGGAGGTCGAGAAGCCGGTCGTCGTCGAGCTCGAGCGGCGCGGGCGGCTCGTCGAGCACGGTTCGATCACGCACCGGTACCCGGTCTGCTGGCGCTGCGCGACGCCGCTCGTCTTCCGCATCGCCGACGACTGGCTGATCTCGTGCGACGAGATCCGCGAGCCGATGCTCCAGGCCAACGCCGAAGTCGCGTGGACGCCGGACTTCTACTCGAAGCGGATGGACGACTGGCTGCGCAACATGGGCGACTGGAACATCTCGCGCCGCCGCTACTTCGGCCTCCCGCTGCCGTTCTACCCGTGCGAGTGCGGGCACCTGAACGTCGTGGGGTCGCTCGCCGAGCTGCGCGAGCGCGCGACCGCCGGGCTCGACCAGCTCGAGGAGCTCCACCGGCCCTGGATCGACGAGGTGACGATCGCGTGCGAGGCGTGCGGGCGCGACGTGCGGCGGATCACCGAGGTCGGCGACGCGTGGCTCGACGCGGGCATCGTCCCGTTCTCGACACTCGGCTGGCAGAACGACGAGTGGCGCGAGGGCGGCTACGCGACCGGTGCGTCGGAAGGCCTCTCCGGCGCCGACCTGCCCGACCACGCGTACTGGGAGCAGTGGTTCCCGGCCGACTGGGTCTCGGAGATGCGCGAGCAGATCCGGCTGTGGTTCTACTCGATCTCCTTCATGTCGGTCACGCTGACGGGGCGCTCCCCGTACAAGGCGGTGCTGACCTACGAGAAGCTCCTCGACGAGACCGGCCGCGAGATGCACCGGTCCTGGGGGAACTCGATCGACGCCGCGGAGGCGCTCGAGAACATGGGCGCGGACGTGATGCGCTGGCTGTTCTCCGAGCAGGTCCCGAGCCAGAACCTTCGCTTCGGCTACGGGCCTGCCGGTGAGATCAAGCGCCGGCTGCTGACGCTCTGGAACTCGGTCTCGTTCCTCGTCACGTACGCGAACATCGAGGGCCACCGGCCCGACTTCGCCGACCTCGCCTCGGGGCCGAGCGCCGAGGGGATGCGGACGCTCGACCGCTGGCTCGTCGCGCGCACCCGGCAACTCGTCACCGAGGCGACCGCCGCGTACGAGGACTTCCGGACACCCGCGATCACGCACGTCTTCGACGCCTTCGTCGACGATCTCTCGAACTGGTACATCCGCCGCTCGCGGCGCCGCTTCTACGAGTACGACGAGGCCGCCTTCAGCACGCTCTGGTTCGCGCTCGTGCAGGCCGTGCGGGTGATCGCTCCGGTGATGCCGTTCCTCGCCGACCACCTCTGGCGGAACCTCGTCGCAGACCCGTGCGAGGACGCGCCGCGCTCTGTCTTCCTGGCGTCGTGGCCGGAGGGTGCGGAGGTCGACCGCACGCTGCTCGAGGAGGTCGCCGCCGTGCGCCGCGTGGTCGAGCTCGGGCGGCAGGCACGCTCGACGTCGGGGCTGAAGCATCGCCAGCCGCTGCGGCGCCTCGTCGTCCAGGGCGCGAGGCTTCCCGACGCGCACGTCGGCGAGGTCGCGGACGAGCTGCGCGTCAAGTCCGTCGAGTTCGGCGAAGTCGAGGCGACCGAGGTGCTCGTGAAGCCGAACCTGCCGGTGCTCGGCCCGAAGCTCGGCAAGGAGCTCGCCGCGGTGCGGGCGGCGCTCGCGGCAGGCGAGTTCGAGGAGCTCGAGGGCGGACGCTTCCGCGCCGCCGGGCACGAGCTCGATCCCGACGAGGTGCTGGTCGAGCGGCGCGGGCTGGAGGGCTGGGCCATTGCCGCCGACGACGGCGTCACCGTCGCGCTCGAGACCGGGCTCGATCCCGAGCTCGAGCTCGAGGGCCGCGCGTTCGACCTGATCCACCGGCTGAACACGCTGCGCAAGGACGCCGGCTTCGCACTCACCGACCGCATTCGCGTGACGCTGCCTCGCGACTACGCCGAGCTCGTCGAGCGGCATCGCGACTGGATCGCGCGCGAGGTGCTCGCGGTCGCGCTGGACGTCGGCGACGTCGACGAGCCGGCGCTCGAGCGAGCGTGATCCGGAACCGCCTCGTGGTCGTGGCGCTCGCCGGGCTCGCCGTCGTCGCCGGCTTCGACGCCGTCCGGAGCGACGGACCGTCGCAACCGCCCGCGACAGATGACCGGCTACTGATCGACCTCGCGAGCTCCCGCGGCGGCACGTCGATCGAGCCCGTCGAGCTCAGGAAGGCGTTCCCCGGCACCGAGCCGTCGTCGCTGGCGGTTTCCAAGGTGGCCGCCGCTCCCGACGGTCTCGTCGCGGTTGCCGTCTCGTACGTCCCCGGATTCGAGCGCGCTCGAGCCGCGGTCGAGCTCTGGGACGGCGACAGGCTCGTGCGCTCGTTCGCAGTGCCGGCCGGCTCGTTCTCGCGGGGCCTCTGGTTCGCGGGCGAGGGGCGCGCCGTTGCCGCGATCGGCTGGGACGGCAGGAGCTACGTCTGGAGCCGCGACGGCGCGCAACTCGCGACCGACGCGTACGTCGCGTACGAGACCGGATGAAGCGCTGCGGCTGGGTTCCGGCGAACGTCCCCGAGTACGTCGCGTACCACGACGAGGAGTGGGGCGTGCCGACCCGCGACGACCGGGAGCTCTTCGAGCTGCTCACGCTCGAGGGCGCGCAGGCGGGTCTCTCGTGGCTCACGATCCTCCGCAAGCGCGAGGGCTACCGGCGCGCGTTCGACGGGTTCGACGCCGCGAAGGTCGCGCGCTACACGCCGAAGCGGGTCGAGCGTCTGCTCGCGGACCCGGGGATCGTGCGCAATCGGCTCAAGGTCGAGTCGACCGTGAACAACGCGCAGCGGATCCGCGAGCTCGACACGTCGCTGTCGGAGCTCCTCTGGTCGTTCGTCGACGGCGAGCCGAAGGTGAACCGCTGGCGGAAGCTCGCCGACGTTCCGGCGGAGACGTCCGAGTCCAAGGCGATGAGTAAGGAGCTGAAGCGGCGCGGCTTCCGTTTCGTCGGCCCGACCGTCTGCTACGCGTTGATGCAGTCAGCCGGCCTCGTCAACGACCACACGGTCGACTGCTTCCGCTACGCCGAACCCTCCTAGTCCCCCGCGACGAAGAACTGCCAGCGGCCGTCGGGCGTGATCCCCGCGCGCCAGCCGAGGTAGCCGTCCGCGAACGCCCCGCCCTCGCCGAGCGGCGCCAGGAGCTCGCGCTCGTAGTCGGTCAGCTCGTCCTCGGTCTTGTCGTACGCGAACGGCCAGACGTACATGCCGCGAGAGAGCGTGTACGGCATGCGCAGGATCTGCGTGAGCGCCTCGAGCGGCTGCTCTTCCTCCTCGATCTGACGCCAGTACGCCGCCGGCCCGCCGGGCACAGGCCCGCCGAACGTGTACTCGAAGCCGGCCGGATCCGCCAGCGCGGCAACGGCGTCGGCGTCGCCCGACTCTGCCGCGCGCAGGATCTCGTCCCGCTTGGCGCGCACGGCGTCGGGCAGGCCGGGCTCGCTCACCTCGGCCGGGTCGTCGATCGCGACGAACGTCGCCAGCGTCTGCGCGGCGTGGTCCACGACGTCGGCATGGACGAGGTCCTCGCCCCGACGCGCGGTCGTCTGCAGGTAGATCGGCGGCCCGCCCGCGCGCCGGATCAGGTACCCGTACGTGCGCGTCCCGCGCTCCTCCAGCCCCTGGCCGGTCGCGACGAGCTCGAGCCGGAACGCACGCTTGCCGCCGATCGTCACCTGCTCGCGGGCCTCGGTCTCGTAGAAGCGCCGGTCGATCAGCCCTGCGAGCGCGTCGTCGAACGACTGCTGCACGACGTCGGCCTGCATCGCCGTGCCGCCGAAGTCCGAGTTCGCGGGGACGGTGAACGGCTCTGGGTCGAAGAAGCGGCAGGCGACCTCGCCGCGCGCCGTGTACCAGTCGCCCGGATACTGCACGTCGTACCCGGCGCGGGCGTCGACGCAGTGCGACCACTCTTGCGTCAGGTCCTGCGAGTCGCGCAGGAGATAGCCGCCGGCGGCAGCGACGAACGCGAGCGCGATCGCGCCCAGGATCGCGGCGACGCGGATCAGGACTGAGACTCTGCGAGCGCGAGCTCGCGGCGAAGCTCAACGGGGAGGCGGAACTCGACGTCCTCTTCGACCAGCCGGTACGGCGAGACGTCCTCTACCCCGCGCGCGCGGAACCAGTCGCAGACACGCGCGACGAGCTTCTCGGGCGCCGAAGCTCCGGAGGTCACCCCGGCGGTCTCGACGCCGTCGAGCCACTCCTCGCGGATGTCGGTCTCGTCGTCGATCAGGTAGGCGGCGACGCCGTTGGCCCGCGCGACCTCGACGAGGCGGTTGGAGTTCGAGGAGTTGCGCGACCCGATCACGAGCAACAGCTCGATCTCCTCCAGCATCTCCTTCACGGCCCACTGTCGGTTCGAGGTCGCGTAGCAGATGTCCTCGCGCCGCGGCGCGTGGATCTGCGGGAAGCGCCGGCGCAGCACCTTGATGATCTCGCCGGTCTCGTCGACCGAAAGCGTCGTCTGCGTGATGTAGGCGAGCTTCGCGTCGGCTGGAAAGTCGAGCGCCTCCGCGTCGTCGACCGACTCGATCAGGACGGTCGACTCCGGCGCCTCGCCCATCGTCCCCTCGACCTCTTCGTGGCCGGCGTGCCCGATCAGGATCACCGTGTAGCCCTCGGCCGCGTAGCGCCGGGCCTGAACGTGCACCTTGGTCACGAGCGGGCAGGTCGCATCGATCGTGTTCAGCCCGCGCGCGGCCGCGTTCGCGTGCACCGCCGGAGCCACGCCGTGGGCGGAAAAGACGATCGTCGCTCCGGCCGGCGCCTCCTCCTCGCTCTCGACGAACACCGCACCGCGTTCCTCGAGCTCGCGGACGACGTGCGCGTTGTGGACGATCTGCTTGCGGACGTACACCGGCGCGCCGTAGTGGGCGAGCGCCAGCTCCACCGTGTCGACGGCCCGTTCAACGCCCGCGCAGTAGCCGCGCGGCGAGGCCAGGAGCACTCGCTTGACCACGACACGATCGTAGCGACGGCCTGTTTTGGACCAAAGAAAAGGCCGGCTGCTTCGGGGGGTCGGTGCAGCCGGCCTCTTCAGATTGCTCACCGCGGACTCAAGGCCAGGTGGCCGCGGTTCGCATCGCCCAGTGCCGACCAAGCTACTTCCCGGCCGGGGCCGGGACAATGGGCCGTTCGGCCTATCTTTTCAAGCGAGGAAAACGCGCGCCGCCGGGGGAATTCGCTGCAAATCGTCCCTATGATCTGACCCCGGCCAGTGACGTCCGAGCAGCAGGCCCTGTACCTGAACGTCATTCCCCTGCTCGCGCTGGGGGTGATCTACCTGGCTGCGGCGGTTTCGCTCGTGCCGGACCTCCGACGCGACCGCCGCGAGCCCGAGCGGACGCTCGCTCTCAGCTTCGCCTGCGGCGGGGCTGCCGCGGTGGTCTTCGCGCTGCTGATCCTCCGGGACCGCGAGCCGCTGGGAGGTAACGGCTGGCTCGGCTTGGCCGCTGTCCTCGTCGCCGCCTTGCCGGCGCTCGCCTTCTTCGCCAGGTACCGCCAGCATGCGCAGTCGGACCGGGCGCGCACGGAGGACGACGGCCGCCGGCTGCACGAGGCCCGCACGCTCGAGGACGCCGCCCGGGCACTGATCGACCAGGCCACCGCGCTCATTCACGTCGAGCTCGGGGCGCTCGCGGTCGTCGAGGAGGAGGGGACAGTCGCTCGCGGGATTCTCGCGACGGAGCGTGGGCGCGAGCTCGAGTGGTTTCCGAGCGTCAGGCTCGACCTCGAGCACGAGCCGTCGGGCGTGACGAGCGCGTACCACGACGCCGCCCCGCTCACGGTCTACGACGCGCCCGCGTCGCCGCTGGTGAGCCAGCGCCTCGTCGAGCGTGTCGGCGCCCGCAGCCTCGCGTTCGTGCCGCTGATCGCCGAGCAGCGTGTGCAGGCGGTGCTCGTCCTCGCCTCCCTCGGTCGCCGGCGGGCGTTCTCAGGCGACGAAGTCGCCCGGCTGCTGGCGCTCGCCGCCGAGGCCGCACCGCTGGTCGAGGGGCTGAGGTCGACGCCTCCCGCCGGCCACCGCGCGACGGTTGCGCGGCTCGCGGCCCGCGTGCGAGCGGACCGCGACGTCGACGAGGTCGTGCGGGAGGGAGTGGAGGCCGTCGGGCAGCTGCTCGAGGCCGACCGCTGTTTCGTCCGACTCGGGAGTTCCGAGGGGGAGCTCGTCCTCGCCGGCGAGTGGCGCCGGCCCGAGGAAGAGGCGATCGGCGGCCGGTCGGCGCGCCTAGCCGTCTCGAACCTCGCCGTCCGGGAAGGGCGAACGATCGCGATCGCCGACATCGCAACAGCGCCGGAGCTCGACGATTCCTCGCTCACCGGCCGGCAGGCGCTGCTGGAGCTCGGCTCGCGCGCCGTTCTCGCGGTGCCGCTCGTTGCGTACGAGCAAGTGATCGGAGTCCTCGCTGCCCATCGGAACAGGCCGGGCAGCTGGAAGGACGGGGAGATCGCGTTCGTCGAAGCCGCCGCCCGCGAGCTCGGAGTCGCGCTGCACATGGCGGAGCTCCTCGCCGAGAACGCGAAGCAGCTCGCGCGTGAACGCGCCCTCTACCGGATCGCGTCGCTCCTGGTCGAGCCCGTCTCCCTGAGCGCAACGCTGGACACGCTCGCCCGGGCGGCGCAAGAGGCCCTCGCGGCGGCCTCCGCCGCGGTGCTGACGATGCAGGGCGGCACGCTCCGGCTGGCCGGCGCGCACGATCTGCCTGCGTCCCTTCGCGAGGCACTCGAAGAAGGCACGGAGGACGGGAACGGGTTGACGCTGGCGGTCGCGGAGCAGCAGGTTCTCGCCTCGCGCCGCGTCGCCGACGACGATCGCTTCTCGGGCCGCTGGCCGGCGCTCGCGGGCGAGTGTGGCTTCCGGTCGGTGCTCGTCGTCCCACTCGAGTCGCGAACCGACGCCGCGGGTCTCGTCCTCGTCTTCTTCACGGACGACCGCGTCCTACGCGACGAGGACCTCGAGCTTGCCGACCATCTCGCCCACGCCGGGCGCGTCGCGCTCGAGCGCAGCGAGCTCTACGAGGCCGAGCGCACGTCCCGCGCGCTCGCGCAACAGCTCGCTCGAACCGGAAGCGTGCTCGCCACCGAGCTCGACCCGGCTGCCGTGCTCGACGAGGTCGTCGAGCTCGCGCCGGTCCTGCTCGCGGCGGACGCGTGCGCGGTTCGCCTCGTCGAGGGAGAGGAGCTGATGGTCGCGGCGGTCGCAGGCGAGGGGACCGAGCTGACGATCGGCGAGCGGGCACCGGCCTCGGGCTGGCTGGCCGGCGAGGTGGCACGGACGCGCGAGCCGGTCGCGGTCGAGGACGCGTCGCTGGACGAAGGCCTCGGTGCGGCCGACCCGCTCGTCGCCGCGGGCTACGCCGCCTACCTCGGCGTGCCGCTCGTCGGGCCGGAAGGAGCGCTGCACGGCGTCCTCTCCGTCTACGGCCGCCGCGCCCGCGCCTGGCGGCCCGAGGAGGTCGAAGCGCTGCTCGCGCTCGCGGCGAACACCTCGGCGGCGCTCTCGAACGCCGAGCTCTACCAGCGGGTCGCGCTGGAGAAGGAGCGGAGCGCGGCCATCCTCGAGAACATCGCGGACGGGATCGTCGCGCTCGACCGGGAGGGTGAGGTCGTGCTCTGGAACAAGGCCGCCGAGCAGGCGACGGGCGTGCCGGCGGCCGAAGCGCTCGGACGAACGATCGAGCAGATCCTCGGACGCTCGCTCGCCGGTGCGGCCGAGCTGCCGATCCGCCGCGGCGGCGACGAGATCTGGCTGTCCGTCACCGAGGCGGTCATGCGCGACCCGGCCGGCCAGGTCGCGGGCAGGATCTTCGCGTTCAGGGACATCTCCGAGGACCGCTCCGTGGAAGCGCTGAAGTCGCAGTTCGTCTCGACGGTCTCGCACGAGCTCCGAGGACCGCTCACGTCGATCTACGGCTTCGCGGAAACGTTGCTGCGCCAGGACGTGCCGTTCGGCGAGGAGGAGCGGCGCGTGTTCCTCGGCTACATCGCGACCGAGTCCGAGCGGTTGACCAGGATCGTCGACGCGCTGCTGAACGTCGCCCGCCTCGAGGCGGGGGACCTGGACGTCACCGTCTCCGAGACCGACCTACGCTCCCTCGTGACCGAGGTCGTGTCGACCGCGCGGGATAACGGCGGCTTGAACGGGAACCGCTTCGTCCTGGAGCTACCGGCTGAGCCACTCGCGGCGCGGGCCGACGCCGACAAGGTCCGCCAGGTGCTCGCGCAGCTGCTCGAGAACGCGATCAAGTTCTCGCCGAACGGCGGCTGCGTCACCGTGTCGGCCCTGCGCACGCGCGACACCGTCGAGGTGCACGTGCGAGACGAAGGGGCCGGCATCCCGGCAGCGGAGCGCGAGCGGATCTTCCGCAAGTTCTATCGAGCGGATCAGGCGCGCGGCGGGACCGGTCTCGGCCTCTTCATCGCGCAGCGGCTCGTGAACGCGATGGGCGGCAGGATCTGGGTCGAGTCCGCCGAAGGTGAGGGCTCCCGGTTCGGGTTCGAGCTACCTGCTGCGCGGGTAAAGGCGGTCGAATCGGGCCCCCGATGACCAGAGTTCTCGTGATCGACGATGAGGCCCCGATCCGGCTCCTCTGCCGGGTCAACCTCGAGGCGGAGGGAATGCAGGTCACCGAGGCGGCCGACGGCCCGACCGGCCTCGAGAAGGCGAAGTCGGAGCGGCCCGACGTGGTCCTCCTCGACGTGATGATGCCCGGCCTCGACGGCTGGCGCGTGGCGGAGCAGCTGATCGACGACCAGTCGACGCGCGGCATCCCGATCGTCTTCCTGACCGCCCGCGCCGAGTTCCGCGACCGCGCGAAGGGGCTCGACATCGGCGGCGTCGACTACATCACCAAGCCGTTCAACCCGCTCGAGCTCGCGCCGCTGGTGCGTGACCTGCTCGACCGGATCGACCGCGGCGAGCGCGACCAGTTGCGCCGGGAGAAGCTCGCCGACCTGCGGGCGCTGATGGAGGAGTGAGGAGCAGCTAGACCAATCGCGGTCAGTCGCTGCGACAGCGGCCGCGAAGCGGACGCCTTTAGGGGTCTTAGCGCGTCGCGGATCCGCGCGAGCGGATTCGCGACTTGCGCAGTAACTACTGCCCGGCGAAGTTCGCCGCGACCACCGCGGCGCCGCCGTAGCCGGCGAACGTTCCGACCGAGTGCCCGATCCCGACCCGGCGGAAGCTCGGGCGCAGGAGGTTCGCTCGGTGCGGCGGGCTCGAGAGCCACATCTGCACGATCGCGGCGGCGGTCGCGCGCGAGCCGACGCCCCACGCGAGGTTCTCGCCGACGGCCTTGCTGCGGACGCCGTAGGAGGTCAGCCGCCGGCGCACGTCGCCGTGGGCGAGCCGGCCGGAGCGCAGCACGGCCTGCGAGTGTGCCCGCGCGGCGCGCTCGAGCCGCGAGTCGGCGCGCAGCGGGGCGAGACCGTGGTGGGCGCGAACCGCGTTGACCGCGCGGAGCAGATCGGCCTCGGGCGCCGTCGGGGCCCCCGGCGCCGGCGCGGCGCTAGCCGCCACGCACAAAACCATACTGAAAACTATAGAAACCTGTCTTACAAGCCGCATGCGGGCGCAGCGTACTGGAGGTGCCGGACACCTGCAACCCCCCTTCGGGTACCGCGCCTCAGCAGGTCGTGGAGTGCGCGACGGCGAAGCTAGACTCGTCGAACCACCGGGGCGTAGCTCAGCCTGGTAGAGCGCCGCGTTTGGGACGCGGAGGTTCGCGAGTTCGAGTCTCGCCGCCCCGATTCAGCTCTCCTCGCGCATGAAGCGCGAGAAGTAGAACGTGAGCACGACGAAGAAGACCACCGCCGCCTCCGAGGACATCGTCACGCCGCCGATCTGCTGATCTTCGAGCGCCGTCAGGCCCCAGTGGCCGTCGTAGAAGTCGTAGACGGGCTCGGGGATCAGCGCGAGCAAGAGCCCGAGCGGGCTGATCAGCAGGAACGCCGCGAAGAGGTACAGCGCCTTGCCGCCGTCGCCCATGCGTCCATGCGCCACCGGGAGCCACAGGGCCATGCCGGCGAGCAGATACGTCAGGTGCTCGAGGTGGAGGAGCGCGTGGGGGCTGCGGAGCGCCGCGTCGTACAGCGGGGGCGCGTGCCAGGTGTAGTACGCGAGCAGCCAGAGCGGCAGCCCGAGCCAGGGCGGGACGAAGCGCGCCAGCCGGCGCCCGAGGTCCGGCGGCAACCCGAAGACGAGCAGCGCCGGCGCCCACTCGGCGAGCGCGATGTTCTGGAGCAGGTGCGCAATCAGCGAGTCGAACTGGAGCTCGTGCAGCGGCCCGAGCAGCGAGGCGAGGAGGAGCGCGACGCCGCCGACGAAGGAAGCCAGGCGGGCGCCGCTCCACTCCACGCGGGCTACGCTACTCGGACCTCGCGGGCGTAGCTCAACGGCAGAGCCTCGCGCTTCCAACGCGATGATGGCGGTTCAATTCCGCCCGCCCGCTTCGGACACGGCCCGTCCTCCGCGACCGCTACTGTCGTCAGATGTGAAAACGGCCGAGCGAGAACAGGCGCGCATCCTTCGACGCGAGGGGAGATCGATCAAGGACATCGCTCGTCGCGTCGGCGTCTCGCAATCGTCTGTGAGCATCTGGGTCCGGGACATCGCGCTGACGCCGGACCAGCATCAACGGCTTCAAGCTTCGAACGGCCTTCACTTCCGCCAGGTGCTGGCCAACGCAGCTCTTAGCGAGCGGCATCGGGAGCGTCGACGCCAGGCTCAATGGGAGGGCTGTCGGCTCGCGCGATCCGGTGATCCGTTTCACGCTGCCGGCTGCATGCTCTACTGGGCCGAAGGTAGCAAGGACCGGAACGCGGCGAAGATCACGAACTCTGACCCGGAACTGCTGCGCTTCTTCGTTCGATTCCTCCGAAGGTATTTCGACGTCCCAGACGAGCGCTTCCGCGTCACGTGCAACCTCTTTGCCGATCACGTCGACCGGCAGTTCGAGATCGAGCGGTTCTGGCTCGCACAACTCGAGCTCCCGCGGAGCAGCCTCTGCAAGTCGATCGTAAATACGTACTCGAAGTACAGCCAAAAGAAGCGTTCGAATCGTCTTCCATACGGAACGTGCCGTGTCTCGGTCTGTCAGACCGCGATCGTTCAGCACATCTTCGGCGCGATCCAGGAGTACGGAGGGTTCGAACGGCCCGAGTGGCTCGATGCCCTCAGGTCTGAAGTTCCACCCGTTCGATCGTGACGTCTTCGCGCGGCTTGTCGTTCGGGTCCGTGGCGACGGCGGAGATCGCGTCGACGACCTCCATCCCGCTCGCGACTCGACCGAAGACCGTGTGCTTGCCGTCGAGCCAGGGCGTCGCCTCGGCCGTGACGATGAAGAACTGCGAGCCGTTCGTGTTCGGCCCGGCGTTCGCCATCGCGAGCGCCCCGCGGACGACCTTGTTGTCGTTGAACTCGTCCTCGAACGTGTAGCCCGGGCCGCCTCGGCCCGTCCCGGTCGGGTCGCCTCCCTGGATCATGAAGTCCGGGATCACGCGGTGGAACACGACGCCGTCGTAGAACCCATCCCGCGCGAGCTTGACGAAGTTCTCAACGGTCTTCGGCGCGTCCTCGTCGAAGAGCTCGAGCTCGATCGCCCCGTGGTTCGTCTGCAGCGTCGCCTCGGTCACGGCGGACGATGCTATCCGCTTTTCGTGAACGTCCGGTCCCGCCGTCAAGCTCACGTCGATGCTCGAGCGGATCGTCCGGTTCCGCGCGCGCACGATCCTCTCCATCGTCGGGATCGTGATCGCGGTCGCGGCCGTCCTCAAGCTACTTTCGATGTCGAGGCAGGTCCTCACGTGGATCCTGATCTCGCTCTTTCTCGCGCTCGCGCTCGACCCGCTCGTCGAGTTCCTGATGCGGCGAGGGATCGCGCGGCGCGGACTCGCGATTGGGGCGACGTACCTGCTCCTGTTCATCGGCATCGCCGGCCTCGGGGCCACGTTCGTGCCCGCGCTCGTCGACGAGGTGAACGACTTCGTCGACGCCGTACCCGGCTTCGTCGAAGACCTCACCGAGGGCCGCGGCCGGCTCGGCTTCCTGCAGACCGACTACCAGATCGTCGACCGGGTGGAGGACATCGTCCGAGACCTGGACCTCGGCCGCGTGCTGGGCGTCTCCGGCACTGCGGTGGCCGTGACGAAGGGCGTGGTCACGGCCGTCGTTGCCACGATCACGATCCTCGTCCTGACCTTCTTCATGCTCCTCGAGGGGCCACGCTGGATCGAACGGTTCCTCTCGCTCGTCCCCGAGGACAGGCGGCCGCGGTGGCGTCGCGTCGGCGCCGAGGTGTACGCGACGATCGGCGGGTTCGTGGCCGGGGCGCTGTTGATCGCGTTCGTCGCGGGCGTGACGTCGGCCATCTTGCTCAGCGTGCTCGGCGTCAGCTACGCGTTCGCGCTGGCCCTGCTCGTCGCGCTCCTCGATCTGATCCCCATGGCCGGCGCGACGATCGCGGCAATCGTCGTCTCGACCGTCGCGTTCCTCGACTCGGGGTTGACGATCGGCCTCATCGTGCTCGGCTGGTTCATCGCCTACCAGCAGTTCGAGAACCACTTCCTCTACCCGGTCGTGTACTCGCGCACGGTCGCGCTCTCGCCGCTCGCGATCCTGATCGCCGTCCTGATCGGCGCCTCGATCGCGGGGATCCTCGGCGCCCTGGCCGCGATCCCGATCGCGGGCTCGATCCAGGTGCTGCTGCTCGAATGGATGCGCGGTCGCCGCGAGGCGGCTGCCGAGCGCGAGCCGGTCGCCGAGACGCCGCTCTAGCCGCTCGACCGACGCGCACTTCGGCCGCAGACGCTGACGCCGTTCGGCGTTACCCTGTCCAGCGAGCGCCCGTAGCTCAGTGGAAGAGCGGCGGCCTTCTAAGCCGCGGGTCGGAGGTTCGAATCCTCCCGGGCGCGTCGAGGAGCCAGGCGGGGTTGCGGCTCACTCGGGGGAACCGTGGGTTCCCCGCCGTGCCCCACTTGTGCCCTAAACGTGTCTCTCGGATCCCGATACGACGACGAGATAATCAAGAGAACGTGCTGGAGGAACGCCGCTCGCGCGGCCAAGACGGAAAGGTGGTGCAGCCATGACGGAGGATCTGACCGAGACGATCAGGACGCTCGAGGCACGCGCGGACACGCTGATCAAGGACGCGCAGCGGAAGCTGAAGTCGCCGGAGGCGGCGCGCGCGCTGCTGCAAGAGGCAGAGGTGGTGCAGCTCCGCGCGGTGCGGATGCAAATGGCGATTTCGTTCCCGGCGATCGTCTCGGAGACCTCTTGAGCACCGAGCAGGCGATCCCCTACGAGATCGCGGTCTGGGGTCTCACTGCGAAGGGTCGAGAGCATCGGGAGCGACTTCGGTAGCAGCTAACCGAGCTTCGAGCGCGTCGAGCCGGCCGGCGATCCCCGCGTGGGCGCCATCGAGGAGCGTCCCGTAGTGCCGCTCGATCATCGCCACGCTCGTCCCCATCACGCGTGCGAGCTCGAACACCGATACGCCCGCGGCGAGAGCGTTGGAGGCAAAGGTGGAGCGGAGGTCGTAGAGGCGGGCGGGCCGCTCAACCCCGGAGGCTTGCACGGCGGGGAGCCAAGCGCGGCGGCGGAACGTCGGCGCTTCGCGCCTCGACTTTGTCGGCGTGGGTGTGGCGACGCCGGTCTGGCTCCCGCGGAGTGACCGGAGTCGGGCAAAGCCCGCCTCCTGACTTCTGCTCGTGCGGTAAGACCTACGCTGCCGCCGCTCGACGCTGAAGCTTCTGGATGGCCCGCGCCGCTGTCTGGATCACTTCCACGCCGAGCGCGACCTCGTCGTCGGAGAACCGCTGCGTGCCCGTCCGGTACACCTCGACCAGACCCCAGCAGCGGCCGTCGAGCTCGAGCGGGAGCATCAGGAGCGCGTCGAAGTCGAGCTCGCGGAGGAGCGCGGCCTCGCTCGGGTCGACGCCCGGATCGAGCAGCCACACGGTCCGAGGCTCGCCTGCCTCGATCACTTCCTCCGTCACCGGGTAGTCGGGGAGGAGGTAGCTGCGGCCGAGCTGCACGCGCCGCCCGTCGACCGAGTGCTCGACGAGGTCGACGAGCAGCTCCCCGATCACGCGCGAGAGGTTGGCCGCGTCGGCGTCGAGCACGCTCGTCAGCTGGACGCACGTCGCCTTCAGCACGCCGCCCACCGTCTGCTCGCGCTCGAGCGCCTCTGCCGCAAAGAGGCCCATAGGGCCTTATCGGCCCGAGGTCCTCGTCTCTTGATGCCGCGTAGGCGGGCTTTGCCCGCCTACGGCTTGCGGCCGGAGGCGAGCTTCATCGAGACGGGCAGGTCCAGACCGCCGTTCGTGGTGTAGCGGCGAGCGAAACGATCGAAGGCAGCTCGGATCTGCGCCTGCACGTCTTGCGACTGGGCGAGCACGAGCGCGCGCATCCGCACGGTCCCGTCCGTCAGCCCGGACCACAGCTCGTCGACGCTCGCGACACGGTGGGTGAACGCCACGGTCTGCACGGCGACATCGCTCAGACCGGCGGCCCGGAGGAGCCGGCCGAACTCGGTCTCCTCGGAGAAGCGAAAGAACGGGGGTCCGGATGGGACGTCGGCGGGGAGCTGCGCTCCGACTTCCGCCGCGGCATCGACGAGCACGCCGAGCAGCCGCGCCTGCTCGGGGACGTCCCAAGTGGACAGAGCCAACCTCCCACCCGGCCTGACGACGCGTGCGAGCTCTAGGGCGATCTGCTCCGGCCTGCCGACGTGCGGGATGAGGAAGTTCCCGAGGACCGCGTCAAACGAGCCGTCGGCGAACGGCAACTGCTCTGCGTCCGCCTGGCGGAACTCGATCTCGGGACGAAGCCTCTGGGCGAGCGACACCATCTCAGGCGCGACGTCGACCCCCACGACGTCGGCGCCCCGCGCCGCACAAGCGGCCGCAACGTAGCCCGGTCCGGTCGCGACGTCGAGAACCCGAGTGCCTCGGCCAACCTCGGCAACGTCGAGGAGCGGCTCGATCATCCGCGTCGTGATCGCCGCGAAGAACCGGTGATACCCAGCTGCCCGCTGCTCCCAAGCCGACGCTTCGAACGCGTTGAAGGCGTCGGGGTCTAGAGGGGTCTGCGGGGTTGCCATGGCAGCGGTCAGCCTCCGCGGGGCCGGGCGCCGGCGAGGAACTCGAGCACGACCTCCGCGAACCGATCCGGCTGCTCGAGGTGGACCATGTGCGCGACGTTCTCGAACTCGACGAGCTGCGCGTTCGGCGCTGACCCGAGCTTGCGGCCTGCCGCGACGGCGCCCGGCTCGTCCACTGCACCGACGAGCACGAGTGTCGGCACGCGGAGCTCGTCGAGGCGCTCGATCGCCGGCGGTGCCATCGGCACCGGGCGTCCTTCGGCGTTGTCGGCCTCGTAGCCCGCCAGGATCCAGTCGTGGACACGCCGGCGCACCTCCGGGTCGACGCGGTCCCGCGGCTGTCCCCACCCGTCGACCCAGACCTGGGTCTCGAGCTCTGCGAGCGCCGGCCACTCCTTCTGCTCCCAGAGGCGCTCGAGCTCGTCCCACGGCGGCTGGGGCGTCCCGTCCGCGAGCGCCGGCTCGTAGCCGCCGATCCCGCCCGCGACGCTGACGAGCGCGTCGACGCGGTCGGCGCGATCGAGCGCGAGGTCGAGCGCGATCATCGCGCCCCGTGACTGTCCGACGACCGCCGCCGACGCGACCCCGAGGTGGTCGAGGACTGCGATCGCGTCGTCGCGGTTCGCGAACTCGACGTCGTCCGTCTCCGTGCGGCCCAACCCACGCGTGTCGTAGCGGATCACTCGGTGGCGCTCGGCGAACCGGGGAACCTGCTCGTCCCACATGCGCAGCGTGCCGAGGCCGCCGTGGATCAGGAGCACGGGTGGGCCGTCCCCCTCGGCCTCGTAGTAGATCCTCCCGCCATCGACGTCGACGAACCCGGACTCGCCCATCAGCAGAACAGCTAGCGGGGGCCCCGGTGCTCGCGCTCGCCCAGGCTGCGCTCGAGGGACCGGAGGACGCTCGCCTTGATGTCTTTGGAGAACCGCCTGGCGAGATCGGCGGCGCGGGCGTCGACGTCGTCATCCACGTCCGCTGCCACCTCCGGCGGCGCGGTCTCCGGCTCGGGTTGTTCCATGCCGTCGATGACGAGCTCGTAGACGCGCTCAGGCTCGTCCAAGTCCTTCAACCGGCGCTCGCCCATCGGATGCACCGAGACGCCCTCTGGGAGGGAGGGTCCGAGGAGCGCCTTCGTCGATTCCGAGACGAGGACTTGGCCTCCCTTGCCGGCTGTGCAGATCCGGGCGGCGCGTACGACGTCGAGCCCGAGATACCCCTCCTCACCGACGACCGGCTCGCCCGTATGCAGCCCCATGCGCACACGGACGTGCTCCCCGTCCGGCCACGAGTGCTCCGCATGGGCGCGCTGCGCGTCCACGGCCGCAGTGGCCGCGTCGCGCGCGCGGGCGAAGGCGAAGAAGAACGCGTCGCCCTGGGCGTCGATTTCGACGCCTCCGTGGGCGCCGAACGTCTCACGGACGATGCTTCTGTGAGCGGAGATGAGCTCCGCGTAGTGATCGCCGAGCCGCTTGAGCAGCTCCGTCGAGCCCTCGACGTCACTGAAGACGAACGTGACTGTGCCGGCGGGAAGCGCCACGGCGTCCATTCTCGCTGTTCAAGAGGAGTGGCGGACGGGACTCGAACCGCGACTCAGGTGGCGTAGGCCTACGGCGCCGCGACAGAGAAGATCAAAAGGTCGAGGATCCGCACCTCGGTGAGCTCGCGGTCGCGCCGTGCGAGCTCGCGGCGAATCGCGCGGAGCGTGGAGCGGTTACGGTCGACGTCGCGCTTGTAGCCGCGAACGAGCCCGAGCGCGCGCTCGCCGAACGGTGCGTCGAGTCCCGGGTCGTCGTTCACGAGGTACGCCTGAACGACGCTGTCGAGCATCGGGATCAACGCGGGGCGCTTTCGGTGTAGTGCCTTCGTCATCTTCGAGAGGCCGACTCCCCGGATTTCCGCGAACGTGTCGAACAGCTGCCTCAGCGGCGACCACGGCACTGCGTTCGTCGCTTCGGCCAGCGATGCCTCTGGGGCGATCGCCCGGAGAGCGCGCTCGATCGCGGGGCGCCGCTCGAGGATCACCCCGATCTCGACGGCCGAGATCCGGGCGCCGCCCCGATTCGCGTGCCGAAGGTCGGGCTCGCCGAACGAGACGGGTCCCGAAGGGTCGCCGACGTCGAAGTGCGGGTAGGCCTCCAGGAACCCCAGCACGACAGGCAGGGGATCCTCGACCTCGACGCCGTTCCGAAGGACGACCGGCCGGGCCGAGCTCTTCGTCACCCGCGTTGTGAGCGCGAGACGACCAAGCCGCTGTTCAAGAGGGGTGGCGGACGGGACTCGAACCCGCGACCACCGGGACCACAACCCGGGGCTCTACCAACTGAGCTACCGCCACCACGCTCGAGGCACAGGATAGCCTCGGTCTCGTGCGGGTCCTGTCGACGCGGCGGTTTCCGGGGCCGGCGTGGGAGGAGCTCGAGGACGTCGAGGAGGTCGAGTGGCCGCTCGCGGGCGAGCGCCCCGACGCGGAGGTGCTCGTGATCGTCGGGGCGGTGGTCGACGACGCCGTGCTCGAGCTGCTGCCCGGGCTCCGGCTGGTCGCGAACTACGGGGTCGGCTACGACGGCGTCGACGTCGCCGCCTGCGCCCGGCGCGGCGTCGCGGTCACGAACACGCCCGACGCGCTCGGCGTCGCGACCGCCGACCTGACGATGGCGCTCGTGCTCGCGGTGCGTCGGCGAGTGGTCGAGTCCGACCGCTTCGTGCGCGAGGGCCGGTGGGGCACGGAATGGGTCTCGGGCACGCTGATGGGAGACGAGGTCGGCGGCGCGACGCTCGGTCTGGTCGGCCTCGGCCGGATCGGCACAGCGGTCGCAGCCCGCGCCGAGGCGTTCGGCATGCGCGTGCTCTACTCGCGTCGCTCGCCCGACCCTGGAAGCGTCGAGCTCGAGGAGCTGCTCCGCGAGTCCGACGTCGTCAGCCTGCACGTCCCGCTCACCGACGAGACGCGCGGGCTGATCGACGAACGCCGCCTCGCGCTCCTGCGCGACGGCGCCGCGCTGATCAACACCGCCCGCGGCGCGATCGTCGACGAGGACGCACTCGTCCGCGAGCTCGTGTCGGGGCGGCTGCGCGCAGGGCTCGACGTCTTCGAGGACGAGCCAAACGTCCCCGAGGCTCTGCTCGGCCTCCCGAACGTCGTGCTGCTTCCGCACGTCGGCAGCGCGACCCGTGCGACGCGCGAGGCGGCGACGGCCGAGCTGGTCGCCAACATCCGCGCCGCGCTCGACGGCCGACCGCTCCCGAATCCGGTTCCGGGCTCGGCTACCGTGTCGGCCGGGCCCCGTAGCTCAGTGGATAGAGCGGCAGACTTCGAATCTGCGCGCGGAGGTTCGACTCCTCCCGGGGCCATCTAGCGCTATGCAGAAGAGCGTGTCATGGCGAAGTTGATCTACGCGTCGAACATGTCCCTCGACGGCTGCACCGAGGATGAGCACGGCGCCTTCGACTGGGCTCCGCCCGACGACGACGTGTTCGTGTTCATCACCGAGCTCATGCGGTCCGCACGCACGTACCTCTATGGGCGGCGCATGTACGAGACGCTGGCTGTGTGGGAGACCGACGCCACCCTGGCCAACCAGTCGGACCTCATGGCCGACTACGCGAGCGCATGGCAGGCGGCGGACAAGGTCGTCTACTCCTCGACCCTGGCCGCACCACGCACCGCGAACACTCGGCTCGAACGCCACTTCGACCCCAGCGCGGTACGCGACCTGAAGGCCGCCGCCAGTAGGGATCTGTTGGTCGGTGGCCCGAACCTGGCAGGCCAGGCTCTCGTCGCTGGGCTCGTCGACGAATTGGCCTTGTTCGTCTGGCCAGTCGTCCTCGGTGGGCGCACCCCCGCACTGCCAACCGACGTGCGCGTCGATCTGAAGCTGATCGACGAGCACCGGTTCAGCAGCGGCGTCGTCCACCTCCGCTATCGCCTTCCATAACCCGGCGCGGTTCTAAGAATTTGGCCGCTTCACGAGCGACCAGCGCGTTCCAGCCGTTGTTTGGCAGACCTCTTGAAGGAGTTCGGCGGCGAGCGTGCCGCTCTCGCTGAGCGCGATCTCGAACTCCCACTCCTGGCCGCCGCACCCGCGCGGGCCCAGCTCGTCCGCGACGAACCTGATCTTCGACCCTTCGACGTTGTAGGTGCCCTTGACGAACTCGCCGTTCTCGAGTGAACCGTCTGCGTCCATCGAGAACGTCCCGTCGCGTGTGAGCCTGCACAATGAACGGCCCGTTCGTTTCCGCCCATGTGCCGGCAAGAGCCGCGCTGGGAATCGTCGCGGTCGACTGCGTCGTCGCGGCCGTCGTCACTTCGGCCGCCGCGTCCGACGCGGCGTCATCGTCACCACCGCACGCAGCCGGAATTGCCAGTAAAGCGAGCGTGAGGACAGCAGCAACGACGGTCGCGCCGAACCTCACCTGACGAGCATAGGGAGCGGGCGTTCGGGCGTCATGACACAAACGGGGTGGGCCTCCCGGCGAACAGGAGCCGCGGATTGCGGAGCGGAGGAATTCGTGAGATCGTCGGCCGCTTGTGAAGTGGCGTGGCCTCGTTGCGGTGCTCCTTGCTCTCTCGATGGTCTTCGCCGCGACGGTCTGGGCGGCGACGATTCCCGGCGGAGCTGGGAACGACAGGCTGCGCGGGACGGCCCGCGCCGACAAGCTGTACGGCCGCGGCGGCAACGACACGCTCCTCGGGCTCGCCGGTAACGACCTCCTCGACGGCGGACCCGGGAACGACGTCCTGACCGGAGGGCGCGGGGCGGATCGCTTGGTGTGCGGGCCGGGCCGCGACCGGGCGAACGCGGATGAGACGGACACGGTTGCGAAGAACTGCGAGACCGTGACGGGGGTGCCGAAGCCGTCTCCGCCCGCACCGCCGGCGGCTCCGCTGACCGGACGAAAGGTCGATGTCGGTGGCTACGGCCTCTATCTCGAATGCGAGGGGAGTGGGACGCCGACGGTCATCCTCGAGGCGGGGCTCAGCGCGCCGAGCGCGACGGTCGACCGGGTCACCTCGATTCCCGGGTTGGCCCAGGGGTGGAGAGCAGTGCGAACGACGCTCGCTTCCGAGACGCGCGTGTGCGTCTACGACCGCGCCGGCCTCGGCGCGAGCGACCGTCGCCCGACCACGGTTCCCGGGACCGGAGCCACATATGCCAAGGAGCTCCACACGCTGATGGCGAACGCGGGCGTCGTCGGCCCGTACGTGCTCTACGGCGCGTCGTATGCCGGACTGCTCATCTCCCTCTACACCTTGCACCACCCCGGCGACGTCGTCGGCCTGGTCTTCTCGGATGCGATCGGCCCCGCCTCGAGGCTGTTTGGCGAGGTGGACGAAAGCGGTGATCGCGATGCGTTGAACCGGCTTCGATTCGACGACCGTCCGCTCGTCGTGCTGACCTCGACCTACGGCCACGAGGCGCCCGACATCCTTCAGCGCTCCTCGAACAAGCTCTGGGTCAGCGCTCCCGGACGCGGCCACTTCTTGGCGGCGGAGGTCCCGCAGCTCGTGATCGAGGCCGTGCGGTCGGCGATCGCCGCCGTCCGGTCGGGCGGGAAGCTTCCGGCGTGCGCAGACACGTCGTTGCCGCGAGTCGGGGGAAGGTGCGAGCCGATCGGCTGATCGACCGAACGCTTCGTCCCTCCCGGGGGGCCAGCTCCTCGCCGTGCAGATTCTTGGGAGCTACACCTGTTCAGCGCGGCGCTCCGGTGACAGGATGGTTGTCGCTCGGCAGAGCAGGCGGAAGTGGACGACACTGCGGCGATCGATCTTCAGCCTTCCGAGGGCGTTCCTGAAGCCCCGGCTCTTGTCGCCTGCCCGGACTGCGAGACGCCTCTTCCGCGCAACGCGAAGTTCTGCCCCGAGTGCGGTGCACGTCTGCCTGCGGCGCCGTCGACCGAGGTCCGCAAGCTCGTCACGCTGCTCTTCTGCGACCTCGTCGGATCGACCGCGCTCGGGGAAAAGCTGGATCCAGAGGCGTTCCGCCGCGTCCAGCTTCGTTACTACGCGACCTGCGAGGCCGCCCTCCATCGCCACCGAGGCACCATCGAGAAGTTCATCGGGGACGCGGTCCTTTGCGTCTTCGGGATTCCCATTGCACACGAGGACGACGCGCAGCGGGCCTGCCGAGCCGCGCTCGACCTCGTTGCCGGCGTAGAAGCGCTCAACGTCGAGCTCGATGCGGAGTGGGGCGTCCGGCTCGCCGTTCGGATCGGCGTGAACACGGGCACGGTCGTCGCGGGCGAGCTCAGCCAGGGCCAACAGGCTGTCACCGGCGACGCGGTCAATACCGCGGCGCGCTTGGAGCAGGCCGCCGGTGCGGGCGAGATCCTCATCGGCGCCACGACGCGAGAGTTGATCGGCGACGAGGCCGTCTGCGCTCCGGTTCCGCCGCTCGAGCTCAAGGGCAAAGGGGCGCTCGTGCCGGCGTGGCGCCTCGTCGACATGGACGTCGAAGTTGCTCTCGGCGCGGCGCGCGCCCGTGCCTACCCGCTGGTCGGACGAGATGTCGAGCTCACGCAGATCGAAGCCTGGCTCGCGCAGCAGGCCGAGGCAGCCGGTGCGTGTCTGCTGCTCGGGCCGCCCGGGATCGGAAAGTCGCGACTACTTCTCGAGGTCGCCGGCCGCGCAACACGGCAAGTCTTCTGGGGCCGCTGCCCTCCATACGGTGAAGAGATCACGTACCGAGTCCTCGCAGACTGGCTCGACGCCGTCGGGGACGACGATGTCGAGAGAGCTGTCGGAAGAGAGCTGTACGAGCAGCTCCTGTTCGCCACGGGGCGCAGCGCAGGGCCTTCAGCGACGACCCGCGAGATTCGCTACGCAACGGAGCGGCTCTTCTCTGCACTGAGCCGCCGCCATGAGCTCCTCCTGGTTGCGGAGGACGTCCACTGGGCGGAGCGTCCCCTACTCGATCTCATCGAGGCAGTTGCCGCGGTCCCCGGCGTCGCCGTGGTCGCGACCGCCCGGCCTGACGTCTTCGAAACACATGCGAGCTTCGCCGCCGGGAGCACCGACGCGCGCTTCGCGCTCCGCCCGATAGCCAGCGAGGACGCGGTAAAGCTGCTCGAGCTGGCGGGCTACGACCGCTCCAGCACGGAACGCGTCGTGCTCGACGCGGAAGGGAACCCGCTGCTGCTCCTACAGCTCGCTCTGCATCTCGGAGAAGGTGGGGATCCGGAACAGCTGCCTCCGGGCCTGGAGGCGGTCCTGCAGGCACGGGTCGAGCGGCTCTCTCCGGCGGAGCGGTCGGTCGCAGAACGAGGTGCGGTGATGGGACGGGAGTTCTGGGACTCCGCGCTGGCCGCGCTCGGGCCCGATGCGCCTGCGCCCGAGACCGCGCTCGGCTTGCTGATGCGCCGGTCGTTCGTTGTCGAAGGTCGTGGCGACGGGGCGCCAGACGTCGTGTCGCCGACGCTGTCTCGCGTGTTCGCGGCGGCTTCGCGCCCGTACAGCTTCACGCACGCGCTGCTTCGCGATGCGGTGTACGAAGCGACACCGAAGTTACGCCGCGCGGACCTCCACCAGCGTCTCGGCGAAATCCTCGAGCGTGCGAGCGCCGCCGACGAGCTGATCGCCTTCCACTTCGAGCGAGCCGCGCGCCTACGCGCGGAGCTTCGCCCCCAAGACGAGGATGACATCGCCGCGCGCGCTGCAGAGCATCTCGAGCGCGCGGGGGAGCGGGCACTCGCACGCGAAGACGGAGAGGCCGCGCGGGCGCTGCTGACGCGCGCCGCCGCCCTTGTCGACGACGGCTCACCGGCGCGCGAGCGCCTCGAGGCAAGTCTCGCGAAGTCCGAGACCGGCTCGGCACGGACTGACCTCGTCCCCGGTGACGTGATCGGTGGCTACCTGGTACGCGCGGTCGCCGGGCGGGGGGGCATGGGTGTCGTCTATCGCGCGGAGGACCTGGCGCTCGGCCGCGAAGTTGCGCTCAAGGTCATTGCCCCCACCCTCGCTGGAGACCCGCGCTTTCGCGAGCGGTTCGCACGTGAGACCCGCATCGCGGCAGGGCTCGAGCATCCGAACGTCGTACCCGTCTACGGGGCGGGTGAGGAGAACGGCCGGCTGTTCATCGCCATGCGTTTCGTCGAAGGTGCCGACCTCCAGTCGGTCCTGCGCGACGGGCGCCTCCCGCCCGATCGGGCCGCCGGGATCGTGTCGCAGGTCGCCGCCGCGCTCGACGCCGCACACGTGCGCGGTCTCGTACACCGGGACGTGAAGCCGGCCAACGTGCTCATCACGAAGGTCGGCCGAGCCGAGCAGGCGTACCTGACCGACTTCGGGCTGACGCGCAACGAGGCCGCAGGCGACGGCCTGACGAAGACGGGGCAGTGGGTCGGCACGCTGGCGTACGTCGCGCCCGAGCAGATCCGCGGCGAGCCGGTCGACGCTCGCGCAGACATCTACGCACTCGGCGCGGTGCTGTACGAGTGTCTCACGGGTCATCCGCCGTTCGAAGTGAGGTCCGAGCTAGAGGCCCTGGCCGCGCACCTCGACCAGCCTCCGCCGCGCCCGAGCGCAGAAGGAGTCCCGAAATCGTTCGACTCGGTGGTCGAGCGCGCGATGAACAAGGATCCGCGGCGGCGATTCCGTTCCGCGGGCGACCTGGCAAGAGCCGCCGGCGGCGTGGTCGACGGTCGTCGTCCGCGTCTCGACGAACGAAGCGTGGCGACCGGAGCTGCTGCCCCGATCGACGTGGGTCGGAGAAAGAGGAGGTCGCAACGGACACTCGCCGTCGCCGCAGCGATCGTCGCTGCGCTGGCGGCCCTCGCGGTGGGGCTGTCTGCGTGGGCGATCGCGTCACGAAGCGACGGCGTCACCAATGCAGCGGGGCGCGTCGTCGGCGAGACGATCGCGCTCCCTACGGACCCGGATCACCTTGCTGCCGCCGATGGTCGCGTGTGGGCGATTGCCGAAGGCGGAGGCTCGCTCGTTCGCGTCGCCGCCGACTCCGGCAGCGTCGACGAGCTTCCCTCAGGCATCGACCTCGGCGGTGGTGACTACGCCGACCTGGCCGCGACGCAGAGCGCGGTCTGGATCGCGAGGGCGATCCCAGATCTCGGGGGCGTCGACCACGTCGACGCCACGACCGGCGAGGCCGTTCAGCACATCCCGCTGGCACTGGCCGCCGCCGTCGCGGCAGACCCGACGGGCGTCTGGGCCGTCGCACCCTCGGAAGCCGGAGGGTCTGGCCGCCTCGTCCACGTCGATCCGGCGACCGACAGGATCCTGGCTTCGATGGAAGTCGGGCGCGACCCGTCCGACGTAGCCATCGGAGACGACGTCGTCTGGGTGGCGAACCGGGGCGATGACTCGGTGTGGCGCGTGGACGCACGCACGAGGGCGGTGCAGACGAAGACGTCCGTCGGAGACGGCCCCGCCGCGCTTGCCGTCACGGATGAAGCGGTGTGGGTCGCCAACATGTCCGCCCGCACGCTGATGCGAATCGATCCCGGCACGAGCCGCGTCGAGGGTGCACCCATTTCGCTCGGCAAGGAGATCCAGGACCTCGTCGCCTCGCGGGACAGCATCTGGGTCGCGTCCGCCGACGGAACCGTCACCCGGCTCGACGCCGGCACCGGGGCAGTCATCGGCTCGCCCTTGACGCCAGCGAACGCGCCGCTCGCCCTGGCGTTCGACGGCGACCTCTGGGTCGGTAGCTCGTCCGACCAAACGCTGACTCGGATCGAGGAGGGCTAACTGTGAGCGTGGAAACAGGCAGGCAGCTAGGCCCGTACGTGATCGGGGAACGACTTGCCCCGTCCGGCTCGGGCGAGTGGTTCAGCGCGTCGGAAGCGGCACTCGAGCGCCCCGTCTCGGTTCTCGTCTCCCCGCTCCCAGCGGACGAGGCCGACGCCGAGACAACGCGTGACCGAGCGCGCCGGATCTCTGCGATCTCAGATGCGCGACTGCTTCCGATCTACGGTCGAGGTGAGGACGGCGGCATCCTTTGGCTCACCACGCGTCAGCTGACGGGGCAGCCGCTGACGCAGCTCGCACGCCTCGACGAGGGGCGCGCGGCCAGGATCGGCTCGCAGCTCGCGCGTCAGCTCGCGGCGCTTGCAGCGGCCGGCGCCGTTCCCGACCGCCTTGCGGCGGAGAGCGTCGTCGTCGAGGGATCCGGGGAGCAGGAGCACGCGTGGCTGCTCCCGGATCTCGCCCAGCCGACCGGGGGCGATCCGACGTCGGCGACTCAATCGCTCGTGCAGCTGCTCGACGGACGCGTCGGCCGACCGCTCCTCGAGAGCCCTCCCGATACGCCCGACAAGCTCGCCGAACAGCTCGACTCGCGATACGCCCGTCGCCGCAGCCGGCGAGGCTTGGTCGTCGGAGCCTGCGTGCTGGTTGCCGCCGCCGCCGCGGCGCTCCTCGCAGTCCTGCTCCTGCGCGACCCGGAGTCCGGGAGCCGTGACGCGCCCGTAGCCGCTGAGGCGGCGCGCATCCCGCTCGGGTCCCCCGTGAGCGCACTCGCTGCGAATGACGAGCACATCTGGGCGATCACGCCGAAGGGCGAGCTCGTCCATGTCGACGTCAGGACCGAGAGCGTCGTCGGTGCTCCGTTGAAGCTGCTCCCTCCCGACGCCTGGGTGGACCTGGTCGTGGATGGAGCGTCCGTCTGGGCGGGCGGGCCGGGTGTTCTGCTCGAGCTCGACGCGGAAACCGGTCGTGTCCTCCAGCAAAAGCGGCTCGGTCAGCGCGCTCTCTCGGGCCTCCTCCCCGACAACGGGCGCCTGTGGGCGACCTTCAGCGACCCGCGGAGCCCGGTCGCGGAGATGGTGCGTTTCGAGCAGGGGCTCCAGCGCGAGACAGCCGTCGGCCCCGCCGGGGCTCAGGCGGTACCGGTGGCTGCGCGCGATGGTGAGGTGTGGGCGCTCGGCGGAGAGGCGACGCTGAGGCACGTCGACGCGGAGGCGTCGACGATCGGACTGGGCTTGCAAGCCGGTTTTCCGGCCGAGCACGAGGGACGGCTCTGGATCCCGACCCGCGCCGACAGGACCATCGTCGTCGTCGATCCCGAGACGATGGAGATCGAACGCACGCTCAACCTCGATGGGGAGCCCTGGCGCGTCGTCGCCGGCGGAGGGTCGATCTGGGCGCTCACCCAACCGCCGAGCCGGATCTTCCGCATCGATCCCGAGACCGGAGCGCTGCTCGGGAGGCCATTCGTCGCGCCCGAGGGCGCTCGAAATCTCCGGTTCGCCGCCGGGTCGCTCTGGGTCGACGACCCGAACACCAACTCGTTGCTACGACTGACCCCGACGAGTCCGCCTCCGGAAGGCACCGCACGCGTGGCCGAGGAGGGGGTGCTCCACAACGGCCCCGTTCCGGTCGGGGCCCGCGTTCGGGTCTCTGCGCTCGAGCCGCAGTTCTCGATCCGCGTCGACGAGGACGACTGGTTCGCCGAGGGCGTCGTCCCGGGTTCCGACTCGGCCCAGCTCGAGCTGTTCCGTGAGCGAAGGCCCGGCCTCGACTACACCGGCGTGAGCTTCGCGCGAGCGGGGCGCCTCTTCAGCGCGAACGGTCGTCTCGTCCCAACGCCGACGCCCGACGCGTTCCTCCGTGAGCTTCGGCGGAACCCGTCGATCGAGGTCCGCAGCGCGGCTCCTGCGACCGTCGGCGGCCGGCGGGGGCTGAGGGTGCGCTTCGCCACGGTCCCGAAGCCGCCGTTCCCGGAACTCTGTCAGGGAGCGCCGTGCGTGCCGCTCTTCCCTGTCCCAAAGGGGACGTTCATCCTTCTCCCGGGCATCGAGGAGTTCACGATGGTCAAGGACGGGCAGGGCCTTTTCATCGCCGATGCGACGCTGCGGGAGGGAGACGACCCGCGCGTCGAGCGCAAGATCCAGCGGCTGATCGACTCGATCCGCTTCGAACCCTGACACCTGCTCGGCGGCTAAGCGGCGACGGTCCCCGCGACCCGCGCGGGGACCGTCACCGAATCGAGCCGCTACGGCAAGCTCCACGTGAGCCCTGACGCGGCAAGCGTCGAGGGAATCTCGCTATCGAGATCGACGTGGCTCGTGTGGCTTCCCGGACCGCATGCGGCCAGGAGTTGCGCGGCCGAGGCGACGAAGCTGACGTTCGCTCGACCGGTCGGGCCGGTCGTCACGCCCGAGCCGGCAACAGACGACCCGGCGAGGTCGTGCGTCGGGCCGCACCACAGGGTGATGGAGTACTCCGTGTTCGGGTCGCCGCCACGCACGGCGACGTTCACCTCCAGAGCACCGCTCTGCCGCTGTTTCGAGGTCACCCAGCCGGCATCGAAGCCGACCATGTCGCGGTCGCCGATGCAGAGCGGCGTGCTCAGCGGTCCACAGTCGTAGAGCAGCCGGTCGCTGAAGTTGCCGTCGGCGGACGCTCCCGTAGCCATCGCACCAACCGCGACAACCGTTGCCGCAAGTGCCAGTACGCGTCGGATCATTGTTCTCACCCTCCCCTCAGGGCCTCGTTCCTCGAAGGGGACGAGGCCGATGACAGTGCTCGTGAAGGGTCTTGCGCAGGGCTTAACAGGCGCTAATGGATTCGGCGGTCGGCCGCTAAAGCGACCCGGCGGCGCGAGCGTCAATGACAGCATCGCGTCAATCCCCGGCGTGCCCGCTCGTGGAGGGAAGCGGCCTTGCGGGCGGGGCGCCGGCTCTCGCGGCCAAACGGCCGCGGCGGCGGCCCTACGCTACGTCGGGTGGAAACCGTCGTCGAGCTGCACACGCGCGTCGTCCTCGCCGACGACCATCCGATCTTCCTCAAGGCGATCAGCCATGTCCTCGAGGATGCGCGGGGCTTCGAGGTCGTCGGAACCGCGACGTCGGGGCTCCAGGTGGGGCCGCTCGTCGCCAGGACGGAGCCGGATCTCGTCCTGCTCGACGTCCACATGCCCGGCCTCGACGGCCTGAGCTGTCTCGCGGTGCTCCGCGAGCGCCATCCAGACGTCACCGTCGTCCTCTTCACGGGCACCGACGACCCGGACACCATCGAGCGCGGAATGGCGATGGGCGCCGCCGCCTACATCGCGAAGTCGATCGATCCGCTCGACCTCGCCGCCGTCCTCCGGCAGACGCTGCTCGGCACCGTCTACTACACGAATCCTCGCGTCAACCGCGACGCGGTCGCGCAGACGACGCGCGCGAGCGGGCGCGACAAGCTCCGCGAGGAGACAGGGTTGTCGCCGCGAGAGCTCGACGTTCTCGAGGCCGTCTCCAAGGGGCTCTCCAACCGGGCCGTGGGGAAGGAGCTCTTCCTCTCGGACCAGACGGTCAAGTTCCACCTGAACAAGATCTACCGGAAGCTCGGTGTCGCGAATCGCACCGAAGCCACCGGAATCGCGCACAGGCTCGGGCTCGCTCACGAGCTCGCGAGCGCGACCTAGCTTCCTCAGTTCTAATCGCCCTAGAGGCGCCGCGGCGGGACGTCTATCGTTCCGTCCCTTGGCGCACCCTCTGCTCCTGCTCGACGTGTTGGTCGGCCTCGGCCTGCTCGGCGTGATCGCCGTGGCGGCGAAACGCCCGCCTGCATCGACGTCGACCGCGAGCAAGGTCGTCGGGTGGGCGCTCGTCGCCGTGCCGCTCCCGCTGGCCGTCGCGCTGCACCTGCTGCTGCCGCTTCCCGTTGCACTCGGACAAGCGGCGTTCTTCGGCGGTGTCGTCGCGTTCGCCGTGGGCGCGCTGCTGGTCCTCCGTGCGGACGACCGAGGCGATCAGTCACCGTCGAGCGACGACCTCGAGCCGCCGCCCTGGTGGCCCGAGTTCGAGCGAGACTTTCGCGCGTACGCGCGCGAGCGGTCTCGCGCACCCGCTCCTTCGGTGAGTTTGGGGTTGTTCGGCCCGATTTTGCGACTATGCTGCGACTCGTGAGCCCAACCGCCTTCGGGATCATCCTCGCAGTCGGCGCCGCCGTGCTCGCAGCATGGATCCTGCTGCGGTTCACGAGCTTCGGCCCGCGCACCATCGCGTGGGCCGTGAGTCACGTGGTCATCGCCTGCGTCCTGCTTCAGCTCGTGCTGCCGGCGGCGTTCGACGCGATCAGCGCGAGCGGCCTACCGGCAGCCATCTACTTTCAGGTGTTCGGTGTAGCCCTGCCGCTGCTGGTCTACGCCTTCCTCGGCGGAGGCTGGACTGCCCGGCTGGCGATGGGTCTGCTGCGCTAGAAGATCCCGCCGCCCAGGAACGCGGGCGCGAGGATCACTACGAACATCACCGGCAGGATGAAGATCGCGATCGGGAAGAGCATCTTCACCGGAGCCTTCTGCGCCCGCTCCTCGGCGTTCATCTGCCGGCGATGCCTGAAGTCGGCAGCCTGATTCCGAAGGATGTCGGCGAGCGGGGAGCCGAGCTGGTCTGACGCGAGCACGGCATTCGTGAATGCAGTTACGTTGTGGCTCCCGACGCGATCGGCGAAGCCGCGCAAGGCTGACTTCCTCGATTGGCCGACGCGGAGCTCGGTCATGATGCGTCCGAGTTCGTCCGCGAGCGGGCCGTCGCTCGCCTCCTGCAGATAGCTGAGCGCCGCGTCGAAGCTCATTCCGGCCTCGATCGCGATCGCGAGCTGATCGACGAAGTGCGGCATCTGCCCATCGATCGTGGCGGCCCGCTTCGCCGCCGCCTTGCTGAGCAGGAAGCGCGGGATGAAGACGCCGGCAAAGGCGAAGCACGATCCCCAGAACAATCCTGCGGCCGCCGTCGGCAAGCGTGAAGCCGGCGAGCAGCCCCAGGAGCGGAGCAGCGACGCGAATGGCCATGAAGCGCTCGGCCGTGAGCCCGCGCGAGACACCGGCGCGGCGCAGCTCCGCGGTGATCGCGTCAGGAGAGTCCTTGCGCCAGAGCTTCGTGTGAACTCGAGCCAGTGATGCGGTCGCACGTGACAGCAGCACAGAGTTCCGGCGTGCGGCGGTCGTGTCGACCGGACCGGCGGTCAGGGAGCGAACGGTGTCGAGCGCGGCCTGTTGGTCACGCTGGACGACGCGACGTGGCCTCGTCATAGCGAACCCACAGAGTGCAAGGCACCCGATACCTGCAATGAGCAGCATGATCATGATTAGAACCTCACCGAGACGATTCGCTTCAGGAACAGGGATCCGATGGCCATCGAGGTCAGGCAGATCCCCATCAGGACGTGGCCGCTGGACGACGTGAACAGCGGCGTCATGTAGCTGGGGCTGATGAGCGTCATCAGCGCGCCGAGCGCGATCGGCATTCCCACGAGAGCGATCGCCGAGATGCGGCCGAGCGCGGTCAGTGCGTGCACCTTGCGCGCGTGCCGCTGGCGCTCGCGAACGGTCTCCGACAGCGTGTCGAAGAGACCTGCGAGCGAGCCACCGGCCCGGCTCTGGACGTTGATTGCGGTCGCGACGTATTCGAGGTCCGGCGACCCGAGCCGACTGCACATGGCGTCGATCGCCTGATCGAGCGGCCGACCGAGGCGCTCCTCCCCGAGCACGCGAGCGAACTCCTGCGATGCCGGCGGCGCGCCGTCGTCGACGATCGCCCTCAGCGCCGTGCGCAGCCCGTGACCGGCTCGAAGAGTCGAAGCGATCGTGGCCAGGACGTCGGGCAGCTGCTCGTCGAATGCCTTCGTCCGCCGCCGCCCGGCGACGCGCAGGTACGCGAACGGGGCCGCGAGGCCGACGAGCATGAGCAGGAGCGCGAGCCAAGGTGGTGCACCGACGATCATGCTCACCATCCCGAACACGAAGCCCACGATCAATGCGAGGTACGGCAGGTGACCGCGACGCACGTTCAACCCTGACCGCTCGAGGTCGCTGGAGAGGCGCTTCGATCCGGGGAGGTCGTCGAGTGAACGCTCGGTCCAGGCGAACAGCGACTCGAACCGCGACGGCCTATCCTCGACGTCCGCCTGCTCGTGCGGCTTGACGTGAGGCTCGAGCAGGAGCGCGATCTCAGACCCTCGGCTCCGGCGGCGCGCAGCAACGCCCGCGCCGGCGAAGAGGAGCGCGACCAGAACGACGACGCCGACGGGCGCGTAGGCGCTCTGCACGATCGAAGCCGGGATGAGACCGGACTGCCCGCCTTGCTCCGGAACCTGAAGCCTCAGCGCGGAGTTCCCGCCTTGGAGCGAGAGGCTGATCGTGTCTCCCGGGCGTGCGCGAGACATGTACGAGAGCCGCCACGTGCGGTCGAGCTCTTGGCTGAGCGTGCGGTACGCGTTGCCGAGGCCGGTCACGTTGGAGGCGTTGAACAGCTTGCCGCCCGTGGCCGAGGCGAGCTGGGCCAGCGGTGCGCGGTCGGCACCGGCACCCGCCGCGATGGCGTAGACGATCACGTTCGCGCGCTGTGCGGAGGCGGTCGCCTTTGCGAGCGTGCTCCGCGACCCGCGGTCACGACCGTCGGTCAGCAGCACCAGGATTCGGGTGCTGTTCGACATGCGCTGCAAGCGTGCGACCGACAGCTCGACGGCGTCGTAGAGCGCCGTTCCGATCTCGGCGTCCGTGGAAAGGGTTTTGAGCACGCCAGCAACTTCGGACTTCGAGTCCTTTGGACGGGTCAGCGCGAGAGCTTCGTGCCCGAACGCGACCAGGCCGGTCGTTCCCGCCCCGCGGCGTCCGGCCAGGAACTGCGCCGCCGCCTGCTTGGCCTCACGAAGCGGTGCTCCGTCCATCGAGTTGGAGTTGTCCACCGCGAGCACGAGTGCGTTCGCCGAGCCGACTTCCCAGGCCTTCACGAAGTCGGCGCGGCGGTTGTCCTCGAGCAGGACCGGCCGGCTGCCGGCGGGCGCGACCGCAGTTACCCGCACGAGCGGGAAGCTGCCGAAGTCGACGCGCCTGACCTCCGCCGAATCCGAAGCAGCGGCGGACGCGGGGAGAGCGACCGCCATCAAGACGAGAGCTGCGAGGGCTGCTCGTCTCATGCGTGTCCCAACCAGGTGCTCGGCGACAGCTCGACGCCGTTCGCGGCGAGCTTCGAAAGGAACCCGGGCCTGATGCCGGTCGACTGAAGCGGCCCGAGCAGCATCGGCGCATCGCCCATGCGGTGCTCGGGTACACGGGCGACGAACAGGTCCTGGAGCGTGATCACGTCGCCTTCCATGCCTGCGATCTCGGTGATCTGAGTCACGCGGCGCGAGCCGTCGACGAGTCGCGAGATGTGCACGAGCAGGTCGAACCCGCCCGCGATCTGCTCGCGGATCGCCTTGACCGGCAGTTCGATTCCCGCCATCAGCACGAGCATCTCGAGTCGATGCAGTGCGTCCCGGGCCGAGTTCGCATGAACCGTCGTCAGAGATCCGTCGTGTCCGGTGTTCATCGCCTGCAGCATGTCGAGCGCTTCGCCGCCGCGGACCTCGCCGACGATGATGCGGTCAGGCCGCATGCGGAGGGCGTTGCGAACCAGGTCGCGGATGCGCACCTCGCCGCCGCCCTCGACGTTCGGCGGACGGGACTCGAGCGAAACGACGTGGCGCTGGAGGAGCCTGAGCTCCGCCGCGTCCTCGACCGTGACGATGCGCTCGTCGCCCGGAACGTTGGCGGAGACGGCGTTCAGCAGCGTGGTCTTACCGGTGCCCGTTCCGCCTGAGATCAGGATGTTGAGCTTGCCGTGCACGCAGTGCGCGAGGAACTCGGCCGTCTGCTCGCTGATCGAGCCAAGCCCGATCAGGTTCTCGAGCGTGAGCGCGTCGCGTGCGAACTTCCGGATCGTCAGCGACGGTCCGCGGAGCGAGAGCGGCGGGATGATCGCGTTGACGCGGCTTCCGTCGGGAAGTCGCGCGTCGACCATCGGTGACGCCTCGTCGATCCGCCGGCCCACCTGCGAGACGATCCGGTCGATGATGCGGAGCAGATGAGCGTCGTCGAGGAACGACGCCTTGGTCTCCTCGATCTTGCCGCCGCGCTCGACGAAGACCTGGTCGGAGCCGTTGACCATCACCTCGGTGATGCTCATGTCCTGGAGGAACGGCTCGAGCGGACCGTAACCGAGGATGTCCGAGGCGATCTGTTGCTCGAGCTCGGCCCGGTCGTTGGGGCTCAGCGGGGCTTCTTCGGCGTTCAGCTCCTCGACGACGATCTCGCGCACTTGCCTTGCGAGCTCGTCGCTGCCCTCGAGATTGAGGAACGCGTTGCCGAGACGGGCGATGCACGTGCGGTGGATCTTCGTCTTCAGCTCCGCATGCGGGTCCCGGACGCGGGCGCGCCGGGCCCCCTCGTCGACGTAGAGACGCTCGGCGAGCACCGACGCATCGGTGCTGCGCATGAGGCTATTCCGTTCAATCGTGCTCATCGCCGACCTCGCAGGAGTGAGCGGCGCTGGCGAGGACTCTCGTCCTCAGACGCCGGGGTGAATACGGAAGCCGTCAACTGCGCGAGTGCGCGTGAGAACGGGGACTTCTCGTTCGAGACGACCACGGGAACTGCCCGGTTGATCGCGGCGGGAACCGCCGGATCGTCCGGCAACTCGTACGCGACCTCGGCGTCCAGCGCGCTCTCGATCGCCTTCCGATCCAGGGCGCCGGGGGCACCGAGGCGGTTGGCGACCAGGGAGACACGCTCACGCTCGAAGCCGAGCCGGTCGATCGTCTCGAGCCCGATGCGGACGTTCTTGAGAGACGTCACCTCGGGGTTGCAGACAAGGAGCAGCTCGTCGGTGTGGTCGAGTGCCGCCAGCATCGCTCCGTCGAAGAGCGGACCGGTGTCGACGACGACCGCGTCATACATGCTGCGAGCGGCGACGAGCACGGCTGCCAACTCCGCCTGACCGACGGCGTCAGCCTCTTCGGGCCTCTGCGGCGCCGGCAGGAGGTCCAGCCCGTTGCGCGTGTCCGTGCTGACGAAGGCCCTCAGCTTCGCGGCGTCCAGATCGCCCGCGGAGGTCGCGAGGTTCGCGATCGTCGCGCGCGGAGCGACGGCCAACGTGAGCGCCGAGTCGCCGAACTGGAGGTCGAGGTCGATCAGCAGCGTGCGCACGCCCGACCGGGCGACCGCAACCGCGAGGTTCGTCGCCACGACGGACTTGCCGCTGCCGCCCTTCGGGGAGAAGACGGTCACGACCTTGCCGTGACCGGTGCTGGGAACAGCCATCGCCGCCTTGCGAATCGCGAACAGCAGCGTCTCCGCGGGCTGCGGCAGCACGAGCACGTCAGCCGCGCCCACTGCAAGTCCGGTCTCGACGATCCCATTGGGCTCGCCGTAGGCCGCCAGGATCAGCGGCGCATCGGCCGACTCGCGGACGAGCCGGATGCTCTCAGCGACGCCATGGGACGACGAGTCGAGCACGTGCAGCATCACATCCGCGGAACCCCGCGATGCTCCGTGACCCGCAGCCGCAGCGCGGATCACGGAGATCGCAGGCTGGTCCTCGAGCGTCCCGGCGACGTCGTCCGCCGCCGGTCCGCTCAACAGGACGCGAAGGGTGTCGTCTTTACGGTTCATCGACGCCCCACGGGAAGTCCCCGCCGATCACGTTGTCCGCCTTGCTCCGCGGCAGACCGCGGGCGAGGAACGAGCGCAGTGTTTCGACGCTCGTTGCGCTCTTCGCTCGGGTTCTGCGTCGGCCGCAGAGCGAGGAACCAGTTGCTCATCCTCATCGCCCAGCCCATCGTCTGGGCCTGGCTGTCGGTCATGACGAGCATCGCGCTCATCTGCTCTTTGTTGGCGATCTGCTCCGTGGTGGCCTCTTCGGGTGCCTCGAGCACGAGCAGGTCCCGCAGCACGACCTTGGTCGTCGCACGGCGTGGCGTCTTGTTGCCGGTGTAGTGAGCGGTGGCGACGACGTCGACGCGGTCGCCCCTGGAGAGCGTGCCCGCGAGCAGCTGCTGCGGCTCGCCGAGGACGGCGATCGCCCGCTCCTTGCCGGAGAACTCCGCAAAGATCCCGCCCTGCTGGGCCGGCGCGAAGTGGCGAAGCGTGATCTGCTCGCCCTTGTAGATCGGGTCGGTCACCACTTTCGAGGTCAGCGCCGCTCCGGAGACGACCGAGCCGGAAACGACTGCGCGTCGCGGGACCATCTCGGTCTTGAGATAGCCGCCGCTCGCGACCTCCGTTCCCTGCGTGTTCGCCGGGATGTCACGGGAAGCGACCTGGACCTCGACGAGGCCGGCACCCTCCGTGACGCTGTCGCGGTAGCTGACGATGTAGATGCCGACGAGCACGGCCGCAATCACGGCGAGCGCCACGGGCAGCATCAGGTTTCTGAGTCGGAGTTTCGTCACGGGAGCTTCCTTTCGCTTCTCTATTTGGTGAGCGTGACTACGTGCACGCCGAAATTGCTGTTGGGGTCGGGGTTCGTGTCGCCGCCGGCGAGGCTGGTCGCGATGAAGGTCACGAAGTGGCCGGTGAGTTGCCGTGGTCGTTGCCGTTCCACTTCACGACGTCGTCGATGACGAAGGCGGCCCAGCCGATGATGTGATAGCCGGCCGTCGCGTGCGCGGTGTCGTAGACCGGGAACAGCAGCATGCGCTCCTCGTCGGCCGCGTCTTCGAGCTCCTTCTTGATGCCGTTCTTCTCGCCGTTCGCGGGCGGGATAGTCGGTGTCGATGGGAAGCGCGTCCGGGTACCCGTTCTCGATCCAGTCCTTCATGTCGCCGGCGCCGGCGTTGCCGTCGCGGTCCAGGTCGAGCAGGCCGAACTTGCTCTTCGTCGGATCGAATTCGGTCGTCCTCGTCGAACGTCGAGCGTCTTCGGCTCGCCGAAGCAGCCCGGGTCCGTGACGATGCAGGCGCATGCTCACTTGTGGACCCCGATCGGCAGCGACGTTCTTCAGTTCGAGCGGCGCGACGACCTTCGCCTGCGCCTCCGCGTGCACGGTCACGACGTCGAAGGCCGAGCTCGAGCACGGGAGCGAAGATTCCCGGGGTGTCTGCCTCGGCGACGACGTCGATCGTGCCGCGCATCGGGGAACGAGACGGTCGGGTCCGCGATCCCGGCGTAGTTGTGCTGCGCGTACTGCAGCGCCTCACTCCTCGCAGCGCCCTGGTCGAGCGGGAGCTCCTGGGCCCCGGCGAGCGCCGCAGCGTCGGCAGCGGTCTGGAGGCGCCTGTCGGCCTGATACCAGGAGCCGACATCGATCACGAGCGCGCTCATTCCGACCAGCGCGGTGAGGATGGCTGCAATGAAGACGAAGGCCTGGCCGGACTCGTCACGGAGACGGGTAAGGAGCGTCGTCATTCCATTCGCTCCGTCGCGCTCGCGGTCAGATCACCGGACGCGCTCGACGCCCGGAAGGCCGATCGTGTACGGGTACTTGATCGTGATCTTGACCTGGTCGCCGACGTTCGGGCCGGCCGTGCAGGTGATCCGGCTCGAGATCTGAGCCCACTGGCTCGCCGAAACGTTGTTCTGGATCGAGGTCGTCGCGGCTGCACAAGGGCTGCTGGTCCGCTTGACGGCAGCTGCGCGCGCAGCGACTCGCGCCGTGTCCGTGATCGCGAGGTAGTTGCGGAAGGCGATGCCGAACTGCGCGATCCCGAAGACCAGGAGCACGAGGACCGGCAGGACGATCGCGAACTCGACGAACGCCTGGCCGTCCGCGCGCAGCAGCTTCGACCAAATCTTGTGTATGCGGGTGTGTGTCATCTGCATGGAAGTGCGGTCAGGGCCTCCGCAAGGGAGGCCCTTGACCCGTGGAGCGTCTGGTCTCCCGTCCCTTAGAGGGCCGTGATGACCGTGTTGATCGCGCCCGTGATGGCGGCGGTGAGGCCGGTCCACGTGGCGGCGAGCAGGACGCCGACGACGATCACCGAGAGCACGAGTGCGTACTCGACGAAGGTCTGGCCGCTCTCGTCCTTCGAGCTGGTGAGCAGGGCGGTCGCCCAGGTGCTGAAACGATCGAACATTGAGGTGTTACCTCCTGGTAAGCGCAAGGACGACCACCGCCCTCGCTTTGCAGGAAGCATTGGTACTGGCGGCGATGGGTAGCCCGCCTCGCCCGTGCGGGCTGTCCGGCGGGTGGTTCGAACCACCCGTTCGGTAGAAGCCACTCGCGCGACGCGACGCGATACTGGCTGCCGTGAATTCGATCGTTCTTGTCGCCCAGGACGGGCAGGTCGTCTGCGAACGCTGTGAGATGGCCGACGGGTTCTTCAACCGCGGGCGCGGATTGCTCGGGCGCGAAGGCCTGGAGCGAGGTCACGGCATGCTGATCAAGCCGACGTGGTCGGTGCACACGGCGTTCATGCGCTTCGCGATCGACGTGCTCTTCCTCGACAAGGACTTGACCGTTCTCGGCGTCAAGCGCCGGCTGAAGCCGTGGCGCGCTGCCTTTCGGCGCGGCGCGCACTCGGCTCTCGAGCTCGCCGCGGGCGAAACCGAACGCCTCTCGATCGAGGTCGGCGACCGGCTCGCCTGGGGAGCGCTCGGGGCGCACGCGTGACCGCGGCCGTCGCCTGGGCGCGCGGCCGTCCGCTCGGCTCTGTCTTCGCCGCCGCCCTCGCGGCGGCCGTGATCGCTCGCTACGGGGCCGGAATCGAAGGCCTGATCGCGGCGCTCACGTGCGCCGTGCTCGTCGTGCTCTCGCTGATCGACGTCGAAACGCGTCGGCTGCCGAACAACATCGTCCTGCCGACCGCAGCATTCGTGCTCGGCGCGCGGCTCCTGACCGCGCCGGAGGACTGGGCGACGTGGCTCGGCGCGGGCCTGGGCGCCTTCGCGTGCTTCTTCCTGCTCACGCTCGTCTACCCGGGCGGCATGGGGATGGGCGACGTGAAGCTCGTGCTCCTGCTCGGCTTCGCGCTGGGTTCAGCCGTGCTGCCGGCGCTGATGGTCGGCACGCTCGCCGCTGCCCTCGCCGGGGTGGTCCTGCTGGTCCGTGAGGGTCGTGACGCACGCAGGCGAACCATCCCGTTCGGCCCCTTCCTGTCGTTTGGGGCCGTCGCCGCGATTCTGCTGCTCACGCCCTAGGGGCCACACCGACCGGGGCCGCCTCCGAATCCGAGGTGGTTCGCTCCAGCCCGCCATCGTCAGGCGACGCTCGCGACGGGCTCGGCGACCCGCATCAGGTACGAGCGCCCGTCGAGCTGGAACCAGAGCTCCTCGAGCTCGCGCTCGGCCGCCCATGCCTCGACCTCCCGCAGGAGCGTCGCCAGGTCGCCGCGGATCGGGCGGAGCAAAACGGCCAGGCGCCACATGCCGTCGCGCTCGCCCATCGCCTCGACCCAGCGTGGCTTCAGCCGGCGGGAAAGGCTTAGCGCCGAGTCCCGGTCGGGGGTCTCGAAGAGCAGGGCGTCGCTGAGGCGTTGATTCATGGTGGCTCGTGGGGGCGAGCGAGGCTTCCGCAGAGGGCCGCAGGTGCGGAAGCCTCGTTCTCCACCAGTCTGCTTGGCGCCGGCCGGCGGGCGCGTGAGCCAAACGGGTCAGTTCGCGACGAGATGCTCGCCACGCGCGGCCGCGACGGCCTCGAGCCGCGAGTTCACGCCGAGCGCTTTGAGGATGTGGCGCACGTGGTTCCTCACCGTCTCCGGGCTGAGGTGAAGCTCTTCCGCGATCTGGCGCGTCGAGCGGCCGCGCTCGAGCTGGCGGAGGACCTCGGTCTGGCGCGGGGTGAGCGCTGCGTGCGCTGCCGGTGGCTGAGGGGCCTCGTCGTGCTGCGCGAATTGTCCAAAGACGCCGATCAGCCGGTGGCCGCGGTGCAGCGGCACCGAGCTGACGTCGACCGACAGGCGCCCGCCGGACTTGTCGTAGAGCACGACCTCGGCATCCGTGACATCGGCCGTACCGGCGATCTTCTGCGCGAAGACCTCACGTGCGCGCCGCGTGTCCTCGGGCACGACCACCGACGTGAACTGACGGCCGCGGCAGTCGCCGAGGAGCCGCTGCGCGGCCGGGTTCATCCAGCGGATCACGCCGGTGCGGTCGATCATGTAGCTCGGGACGCTGACATTCTCGAGCGCACCCTCTACGTCGCCGCCTAGTGCACGTAGGCCCGACATCCGCTTGAGTGTGCCTGTGGCCGACCGGCCGGTCAACCGCGGCGCTCCCGCTAAGGCGTCGCGACCGTCGTGCCGAAAAGACCCGGAAATGGCGGCGATGCTGACCCGACGGGAGCTCGTCGGGCGCGGGATGGCGCTCGCGGCCGGCACGACGATCTTCGCCCGGCTGGCCGAGGATGAGGCCTTCGGCGTGAGCACGGCACCCCGGTGGTCGCTCGGCGCCTTCGTGAACCCGGCCAACAAGCGGCTGACGTTCGCCGAGGCGCTGGGCGCGACGGCAAGGCTCGAGTCAGCGCTCGGCCGCCGCTTCGCGATCTCGAGCACATTCGTCGCCTGGGAGGAGCCGTTCCCGAACGAGGGACACGCCCTCGACCGCAACGCTGGGCGAACGCCGCTGATCGCCTGGGAGGGCTTGCCCGATCCGAGTGCGATCAGCTCCGGCCGCTGGGATGCGTTGCTGCTCGAACGGGCACGCGCGTGCCGCGAGCACGGTTCGCGGATCTACCTGCGCTGGTCACCCGAGTTCAACGGCGAGTGGAACCCGAGCTACGGGCAGACGAGCTCGTTCGTCGCGGCCTGGCGGCATCTCGTCGGCACGTTCCGCTCGGCCGGCGCGACGAACGTTCGTTGGGTGTGGTGCCCGTTCGCCGTGCAGGGCAGGCGTCGACCGGCCGAACAGTGGGAGGGCTACTACCCCGGCGACCGTTTCGTCGACTGGGTGGGGATGGACGGCTACAACTGGGGGACGACGCGCTCCTGGAGCCGGTGGCAGTCCTTCAGCGAGATCTTCGCGCCGCTCTACGCGGACTACGCGCAGCGAAAGCCGTTGCTGATCTGCGAGGTGGCGTCGGCCGAGCGCGGCGGCGACAAGGCCGCGTGGATCCGGAACATGGGCGCAGACCTCGCTTCGCGCTTCCCGAAGGTCGAAGCCGTCGTGTGGTTCCACGCGAACAAGGAAACCGACTGGCGCATGAACTCGTCGCGCGAGTCGCTACGCGCGTTTCGGTCGATCGTCTAGTCGTGCGAAGACGACGATGCGCTGCGCCGCCGAGTAGAGCGGGTGGCAGGCGGTGAGCACGAGCTTCTCGAAGGGCCGCTTCCGCAGGATCGACCAGTCGCGGTCGTCGACGATCCGCCGCGCGTAGACCTCGTAGCGGAACGTCCCGTACGGAAGCTCGAGGACGATGCTGTCCCCACTTCGGAGCCGGTCGAGGTGCCGGAAAGGCTGCGAGTACGTCGTCCGATGGCCCGCGATCGCGACCGTGCCGCCGAAGCCGGGCAGCGCCGTGATCCGGTAGTGGCCCGGTCCCCGGGCGAGGTCGCCGGCCCTGGTTCCTTCGACGAACACCCGGCGCAGGCCGAGCCGCGGCACGACGATCCGGCCGAGCGCCTGGCCTCGGCGCACGCGGCGTCGGAACGCTGCTGCGTTCGTCGAGCGGTCGTCTTCGTGACGCGCGAGCTCGTGCCGAAGCCCGGCTTGGGCGCGCGCAGCGGTGACCGCGGTGACGGGCTCGCCCCAGGCCAGCGTGATGCCGACCCAGGCGAGCCCGGCCGTTCCGCAGAGAGCGAGGAGCGCCGCGAGGCGGCGCACTTACGCCTGCCGGCGAGGCGCGATCCGCCAGAGTGCGCCTGCTGCCATCAGCAGGGCGAAGCCGGCGACCACGGCCCACGTCAGGTTGAGACCGGTGAACGGCAGCATTGCGACCGTTCCGGCTCCGCCGGCGAAGAGTCCGTTGTTGTACATCACCACATCCTTTCGTTGTTGAGGAGGGCGTCCACGATCGCTTTCCCGTGGACTGCTTGGAGGAAGAAGTCGAAGGTCATCTCGACCAGCAGCGTCGCGGCGAGCGCCATCTGAAGCGGGCCGCGAGAACGCACGGTCACCACGCGCTCCAGCACGAAGATCGCCGTGACCGCGAGCCACACGGGCTGGAGGTCGATCGTGCCTTGCACGGCGAGCGACAAGCCGAGCGAGACGAGGTAGGCCGCGGTGACGAGCAGGCCGATGAACGTCCACAGCTGCCGCGCCCAGTACCTGGCCGTCACGCGCGTCAGTCCGTAGTCGCGGAGGTTCTCGATCGCGCCGCGCTTCCAGCGCAGGCGCTGGCGATACAGGTCGCCCCACGACTCCATCACCTCGGTGGTGAGCCGACAAGCTTTCGGCGAGACGACCTCGTACCCGAGGTGTAGGAGCGCAAGCGTGAGCTCGTTGTCCTCGGTGAGGACGTTGGTGTCGTAGACCTGCGCCTTGTCGCCGGGCAGGAGCCCCTCGGCCCGCGCCCAGACGACGTGCCGGAGCGTGCTGGCCGAGAACAGCGTCGCGGTGCCCGTCAGCACGAGCACCTTTCCCTTCAGCCGCGCGACGTCGCGCGCGTACCGCGCGTACTCGTTCCGCTGCAGCATCCCGACGTAGCCGCCGCCCGCTCGGCCCGTGAAGGTCCCGCCGACGCCGCCGATCTTGTCGCCGAGGCGCCGCCTGGCCTCGGCGAGGAAGGTGGGGGCGAGCACGGAGTCCGCGTCCATGACGAGGACGGCGTCCTCGTCGCTCAGCTCGGGCAGGACGATCTCGAGGACCTGGTTCAGCGCCCCGGCCTTCTTGTGCGTGTTGCCGACGGTCTCGAAGACGACGGCGCCCATCGCCTCGGCCTTCTCGGCCGTGCGGTCGGAGCAGTTGTCAGCGCACACCACGACGAGGTCCGGCGGCGAGTGCTGCGTGTGCAGCGACTCGATCGCAGCCTCGATCTGGCCCTCCTCGTTGTGGGCGGGGATCAGCGCGACGACGAGCCCGCGGGGCGGTCTGGGCGCGGCTGGGTCAGCGCCGAGCCCCGAGGACCTGGGGACGTCGGACTCGGTCCGCCATGAGGGGTCGGTTGTAGGATTGCTCGGCGCCGCAGCCACAGCCATGCACCGAGAGTTCCTGGGGAACAAACCCGATCGCCTGACCCGCTCGTGTCAGACGCACGTTGCGCTCCGGTGAACTTGATGGGCTACGCGTAAAGGTCGAGACCAAGCGGTCTCAGCGCTCGCGCCGGCAGACCGCGTCGCCGGCCATGACGCGGTCGAACGTCGCGTTCGCCTCGGTCTCGCGGCGGACGTGGTCCGGGTTCCTTGGGTCGTACGAAGGTAGCCCCGGGCCCTCCCAGACGAGCACCGGCATGACGCCGGGCCCCATCACGGTTGCGCGGTACCGCTCGCCCGGCGCCGCCGGGCGGAGCTGTCGGCTGGGGTATCCGGCAAACGGGGTCTGCGGCACGAAGCTGTGGCAGAACGTCCCCGTGCCCCGGTGCGTGAGGATGCCCGACTCGCGCTTCCAACCCGGCCCGTACGCCGAGTTGAACGTGTCCAGGTAGACGTTGCGGCCGTACCGGTCGCGCGGGTTGCCGTCGCCGGCGTTGCGGAAGCCGTGGACGGGGACACCCCGGTAGCTCAGGCGACCGAACACGCCTTGCGAGCGGTGCCCGTACGTCCAGTTCGTGTGGACCTCCAGCACCGGTAGCTCGCCGCTCCAGTGGGACAGGTGCAGCTCCCAGTTGTCATGCACGTCGAGCCACGGGTCGAACCCGAGCAGCGGCAGCCGGCGCTGCCACGACTGCAACGCCCAGTACGAGCCGTCGGGCGCCTTGCACGCCGCGACGAGGTAGGCCAGCTGCGGGCCGTCGTAGCGGCGGCACGTGTTCTTCCATCTACGCCAGAGGGCCCGCCCGGTCGACTTCCAGCCGCCGCTGAAGTCCAGCCTGAAGCGCACCTGCCTGACCGCCTGACTCGGCGGCCTCGCGTTGACCGCGCCCCACGCCAGCACGTGTCGCCGGACTCCCCTCGGCGTCGTGAACTCGACGAGGGCTCGTCTCTGCCCGTCGACCTTCAGCGTCGCGCGGCGGGCGTCGTCCGCGAGTCGCTCGCTGGCGTGTGCCGGGGCGGCTGCGACGAGCGCGGCTGCGCAAGCCATGGCGAGCAGGCGAAGAAGGTTCACGTTCATCGGCCTACGGACGCGGAGGCTAGCCTGTCGGTCAGCCGCGCGGGTGTGGCGGAACTGGTAGACGCGGCGGGTTTAGGACCCGCTGGGCGAAAGCCCTTGGAGGTTCGAGTCCTCTCGCCCGCATCGCTCGGTCTAACGACGCGGCAGCACGAGTTGGAACCGTGCGCCTCTCGGGGCCGCGGACTCGTAGAGCAGGTCGCCGCGGTGCGCGTGCGCGTACGAGCGCGCGATCGCGAGGCCGAGGCCGGTCCCCGGCCAACGCCGGGTGTCCGCGCTCCGGGTGAAGCGCTCGAACAGCTCCGGCACGAACTCCGGCGCGACGCCGCCGCCGGAGTCCTGGACGGTGAGGCGGAAGTGGCGGTCGTTCTGGGACGCCGTCACCAGCACGGGTGCGGCGCCGTAGCGGAGGGCGTTGACGACGAGGTTCGAGAGGATGCGGTCGAGCGCGTCGGGATCGACCTCCGCGACGAGCCGCGGGTCGACGTCGATCGTGACCTCGGCGAGCCGCTCGCCGGCGGCTCCTGCGACGATCTCCTCGACCCGCGGGCGAATCGCCAGCGGCGTCGGATGGATGTCGACCGCCTCGGCCTCGAGCCGGGAGAGGTCGAGCAGCTGCTCGACGAGCGTCTTGAGCCGCGTCGTCTGCTCGCGCAGGACGATCTCGAGCTCGGCGAGCTGCTCGTGCGAGAGCTCACCGCGGCGCATCTGGATCGTCTCGACGAGGCCGTGGATGGTCGCGGCCGGCGTCCGCAGCTCGTGCGCCGCGAGCGAGATGAAGTTCGTCTTGATCTCGTCGGCCCGCTCGAGCGCGGCACGCGCCTCGCGCTCGTGCGACAACAGGCGAGCTCGGTCGAGCGCGAGTGCGGTCAGCGCGGCGAGCGTTCGCAGGACGGCGAGCTCGTCCGCGCCGAAGAACGGCGCATACGGGCTCGTCCAGACGCTGATCTCGCCGGACGGGAACGGCACGGTTGCAATTCGCCGGTCGCGTCCGTTGTGCTCGCCGTAGCGCCCGAGCACGTTGCCGTCGTCGTCGCGCAGCTCGACCGCGTGCGCGCCGACGATCTCCGCCATCGGCGGGAGGACGTCCTCGACGACCTCCTCGGCGGTCTCCGCCCGCAGCAGGTCGGCGACCGCCGCCTGGAGCCTCGCCTGCTCCGGCCGGCGCCAGGCCACCCGGAGCACGGTCGGCGGCGCCAGCCCGAGCAGGAACGCCAACGCGGCCAGCGTCGTGAGCAGCGTCCCGACCAGGTCGGCCGCCGACCCCTCGCTAGGCGACGCGACGCCGACGAGCAGCGCCAGCGTGATCGCCGCGGAGGCGCAGGCGAGCAGCCGCATCCGCTTGCGGGGCACGCTCGCCTCGCCGCGACCGGCGGTCCAGAGCCGCCACGTGACGACGACCGTGAGCAGCGTCCAGTGGACCGTGAAGGCCGCGACGTAGAGCGCGAACCACCACGGCCACGACTCGCCGTCCTCCGGAATGTCCGGCAACGCGAGCGTCCAGGCGACGACGAGAACCGTGATCGAGCCGACGAGGAGCGAGAGCCGTCTGCTCGGCGGCCTGAAGCTGACGGCGAAGCGGTAGAGCAGGTAGGGGAAGAGGACGAGCGCCGCGATGAGAACTCGCACGGCGACCTCCTCCCAGAGCTCGTCGCGCGTCTCGGGGAGCAGCCGGCCGACGTCGACGACGGCGGCGAGCGCGCCGAAGCTGAGCGCAGCCCACAGCCCGGCCTGGTCCCGGTGTCGTCGCCAGTACAGAACCGCGACGACCGCGACCAGGGTGTACAGGCCCAGGTTGAGGTACTGGAAGAGCTCGACTGTGCCGCGCAATCGCCCGCCTCCTCGTGGCAAAGCTTACGACGTTTGCCGGCCACGCTCCCGACCCTGACCCGAGGAGTGTTCGGCACAATGGGCGGGTGGAGGCGCAGGTCGAGGAGCTCGCGGACAATCGCGTCCGCCTCACCGTCGACGTTCCGCGCGCCCACGTCCAGCACGCCGTCGAGCACGCCGCGTCCGACCTCGCCGAGAGCGCGAAGATCCCGGGCTTCCGCCAGGGCAAGGTGCCGATGCCGGTCCTGCTCGCGCGCGTCGGGAAGGAGCGGCTGCACAGCGAGGCCGTCGAGAGCCACATCGGCGGCTGGTTCATGAGCGCCGCCGCGCGCTCGCGCATCCGCCCGGTCGAGCAACCGCAGTACGAGTACGAGCTGCCGCAGGGCGCCGACTCCGACTGGCGCTTCACGGCGACGGTCTCGGTGCAGCCGAAGCCCGAGCCGGCCGACTGGACGCAGCTCGAGGTCCCGGCGCCCGACGCCGACGTCCCCGACGACCTCGTCGAGCACGAGCTCAACGTGCTCCGGAGCTCCGTCGCCGAGCTCGCGCCTGTCGACGGGCGGCCCGCCGAGGTCGGGGACACCGTCGTGCTCGACCTCGCGGTCGAGGGCCGCGAGCCCCAGCGCGACTACGTGGTCGAGCTGGGGAGCGCTCGGCTCGTCCCGGAGCTCGAGCAGACCGTCGTCGGGATGGCGGCCGGGGAGACGCGCGAGCTCGCGTTCGACCGCGGCGACGAGGCCGACGGGCGCGTCGACGTGACGGTGAAGGAGATCAAGGAGAAGGTGCTGCCGCCGCTCGACGACGAGCTCGCGCGCACCGCGAGCGAGTTCGACACGCTCGAGGAGCTGCGCAACGAGATCGTCGAGCGCCTGCGCGCGCAGATCGACGAGGAGATCGAGGCCGTCGTCCGGAGCGGCGCGGTCGACGCGCTCGTCGCGGCGAGCGGCGTCGAGGCCTCCGGCCCGCTGGTCGACGCGCGCGCGCGCACGCTCCTGAACAACCTCTCGCGCTCGCTCGCTGCACGCGGCATCAGCCTCGACACGTACGTCTCGATCTCGGGCACATCTCCGGAGCAGCTGTCCGAGCAGATTCGGAGCGAGGCCGCGCAGTCGGTCGCGCGCGAGCTCGTGCTCGAGGCGGTCGCCGACAAGCTCGATCTCGAGGTCCCGGACTCCGAGGTCGAGGCGCTCGTCCGGGAGGAGGCCGAGGCGGCCGGCGAGGATCCAGAGGAGCTCGGCCAGCGTCTGCGCGACGCCGGCACGTTCGAGGAGCTGCGCGACGACATCCGGCTGCGCGCGGCGCTCGACCGGGTGGCCTCCGAGGTGAAGCGAATTCCCGTCGAGCTCGCCGAGGCGCGCGACGCGATCTGGACGCCCGAGAAGGAAAAGTCCGAGACACCGACAAAGTTGTGGACCCCTGGTAGCAAGGAGACTGCATGAGCCCTCTCGTCCCCATGGTCATCGAGCAGACGTCGCGCGGCGAGCGCGCGTTCGACATCTACTCGCGTCTGCTCAACGAGCGGATCATCTTCCTCGGCACACCCGTCGACGACCAGATCGCGAACCTGATCGTCGCCCAGCTGCTGCACCTCGAGTCCGAGGACCCGGACAAGGACATCTCGATCTACATCAACTCGCCGGGCGGCGTCGTCTACGCCGGTCTCGCGATCTACGACACGATGCAGTTCATCCGCCCCGACGTGCAGACGATCTGCGTCGGCATGGCGATGTCGATGGGCGCGGTGATCCTGGCCGGGGGGACGCCGGGCAAGCGCCTGGCGCTGCCGCACTCGAAGATCCTGATCCACCAGGGCTCGGCCGGCTTCCACGGGCAGCCGACGGACATCGAGATCCAGGCGCGCGAGGTGATCAGCCTGAAGCGGCTGATGGAGGAGATAATGGCCAGGCACACCGGCCAGGAGCTCGAGAAGATCGCGAAGGACATGGATCGCGACTACTACATGACCTCGCAAGAGGCCAAGGAGTACGGCGTGATCGACACCGTCGTCTCCAGCCGCGAGCCGGTCCGGGCCGAGGCGGCCTAGGCTAGGCAAACGATGGTTTTCACGCTACAAGGAGAGACAGCGGTGGCCAGGGGAGGAGTGATCGGCTGATGGCGCGCGCGAGCGAGGGCAACGAGCAGCTCCTCTGCAGCTTCTGCGGGAAGTCGCAGCGGCAGGTCAAGAAGCTGATCGCCGGGCCCGGCGTCTACATCTGCGACGAGTGCATCGATCTCTGCAACGAGATCATCGACGAGGAGCTCACGGCTCCCGCGCAGCTCGACCTCGACAACCTCCCGCGGCCGAGGGACATCTACGCCGTCCTGAACGACTACGTCGTCTCGCAGGAAGAGGCGAAGCGGACGCTCGCCGTCGCGGTCTACAACCACTACAAGCGCGTCCAGATGGGCACGGAGGACGGCGACGTCGAGCTGCAGAAATCGAACATCCTGCTGCTCGGCCCGACCGGGTGCGGCAAGACGCTCCTCGCGCAGACGCTCGCGCGGATCCTGAACGTCCCGTTCGCGATCGCCGACGCGACCGCGCTCACCGAGGCCGGCTACGTCGGCGAGGACGTCGAGAACATCCTGCTCAAGCTGATCCAGGCCGCGGACTTCGACATCAAGAAGGCCGAGACCGGGATCATCTACATCGACGAGGTCGACAAGATCGCGCGCAAGGCCGACAACCCGTCGATCACGCGCGACGTCTCGGGCGAGGGCGTGCAGCAGGCGCTCCTGAAGATCCTCGAGGGCACGGTTGCGTCCGTGCCGCCGCAGGGCGGGCGCAAGCACCCGCACCAGGAGTTCCTCTCGATCGACACGACGAACGTCCTCTTCATCTGCGGCGGCGCGTTCGCCGGGCTCGACAAGATCATCGCGAAGCGGATCGGCAAGAACGCCGTCGGCTTCGGCGCGGACATCCGCTCCAAGCACGACATCGAGCGGAGCGAGCTCCTCTCGGACGTCATGCCGGAAGACCTGCTCTCGTTCGGGCTGATCCCCGAGTTCATCGGCCGGCTCCCGGTCATCTCCGCGGTGCACCAGCTCCAGCGGGAGGACCTCGTCAAGATCCTGATGGAGCCGAAGAACGCGCTCACGAAGCAGTACCAGCGCTTCTTCGGCTACGACTCGATCGAGCTCGTGTTCACCGAGGACTCGCTCTGGGAGATCGCGGACAAGGCGCTCGCCCGCGAGACCGGCGCTCGCGGCTTGCGCTCGATCATCGAGACCGCCTTGCTCGACGTGATGTTCGAGCTGCCGTCGCGCAAGGACGTCTCCAAGTGCGTGATCACGAAGGAGACGATCTCGAACGGGATCCGCCCGACGCTCGTCACGAGCGCCGGCGCCGAGGAGGAGGCCGACGTGCCGCTCCTCGCCGAAGAGTCCGCCTAGCGCCGCTTAGAGTCTCTGGCGTGTTCACCACGCGCCCGGAGCTGCACGGCACGTTCGGGATGGTCGCCTCGACGCACTGGCTCGCGTCCGCGGCGGGGATGCGCCTGCTCGAGGCGGGCGGCAACGCGTTCGACGCCGCAGCCGCGGCGGGGTTCGTGCTCCAGGTCGTCGAGCCGCACCTGAACGGGCCCGGCGGCGACCTGCCGATCGTGCTCTACTCGGCGGCGCGCGACGAGGTCGTCGTCGTCTGCGGCCAGGGCCCTGCGCCGGCGGCGGCGACGATCGAGCGTTACCGCGAGCTCGGGCTCGAGCTCGTGCCCGGCACGGGCTTCCTCGCGGCGTGCGTCCCCGGCGCGTTCGGCGCGTGGCTGTTGATGCTGCGCGAGCTCGGCACGGCCGGCCTGCGCGACGTGCTCGAGCCGGCGATCGCGTATGCGCGCGACGGGCATCCCGTGCTGCCACGCGTCGTGCAGTCGATCGCGCAGCTCGAGCCGTTCTTCCGGCGTGAGTGGCCGACGTCGGCCGCGGTCTGGTTGGACGCCGACGAACCGTGGAAGCGCTTTCGGAACCCCGTGCTCGCCGAGACGTACACGCGGGTGCTCGCCGAGGCCGAGCGCGCGCAGGGGCGAGAGGCGCAGATCGACGCCGCGCTCGACGCCTGGTATCGGGGCTTCGTCGCCGAGGCGATCGGCGAGTTCGCGGCCACCGAGGTGACGGACAGCTCGGGGCGCCGCCATGCCGGTCTGCTCGGCGCCGACGATCTCGCTGCCTGGCAGCCGACGTTCGAGGCGCCCATCGACCACGAGTACGGCGGCTGGCTGGTCTCGAAGACGGGCCCGTGGGGCCAGGGGCCGGTCTTGCTCCAGCAGCTCGCGTTGCTCGACGGCTACGACCTGGGCGACGCGAGCGGCCCCGAGTTCGTCCACACCGTGGTCGAGTGCGCGAAGCTCGCCTTCGCCGATCGCGAGGCCTGGTACGGCGATCCGGCCTTCGTCGACGTCCCGCTCGAGCGGTTGCTGAGCGCCGAGTACGCGGCGGCGCGCCGCGCGCTCGTCGGCGCGGAGGCGTCGGCCGAGCTGCGCCCCGGGCTCGAGGGCGCCCGCCTGCCGAAGTTCGCAAGTAACACTGTGTTACTTGGCGCGGGGCTCGGCGAGCCCACTCGCGGGGACACGTGCCACGTCGACGTCGCCGACCGCTTCGGGAACGTCGTCTCCGCGACGCCGTCGGGTGGCTGGCTCTCGAGCTCGCCGGTCGTCCCCGGGCTCGGGTTTCCGCTCGGGACGCGGGCGCAGATGTTCGCGCTCGAGCCGGGGCTCCCCAACTCGCTCGCGCCCGGCAAACGCCCCCGGACGACGCTTTCGCCGAGCCTCGCGCGCCGGGACGGCGAGGTCGTCGCGTTCGGGACGCCCGGCGGCGACCAGCAGGACCAGTGGTCGCTCGTCTTTTTCCTCTACTGGCTCAGCGGCGACGGGAACCTCCAGGCCGCGATCGACCGGCCGATGTTCCACAGCAACCACTTCCCGAGCTCGTTCTACCCGCGCGAGGCGAAGCCGCGGCACGTCGAGATCGAGTCGCGCTTCGACGCGGAGCTCGTCGCGAACCTGCGGGAGCGCGGGCACGAGCTCGAGGTCACGCCCGACTGGTCGCTGGGCCGGCTGAGCGCCGCTGCCTCGGACCGGGGCCACCTGCGCGCCGCCGCGAACCCGCGCGCGATGCAGGGCTATGCAGTCGGCCGCTGACTGGGTCGCGTCCCTCACTCCCTGGCCCGACGAGTTCGGCCTCGAGCGGATGCATGCGCTGCTCGCCGCGCTCGCCGACCCCCAGGAGCGCTTCCCCGCGATCCACGTCGTGGGGACGAACGGAAAGTCGACGGCGACGCGAACGGTCGAGGAGCTCCTGCTCGACGCGGGCTTCCGCGTGGGCGCGTACCTCTCGCCGCACGTCCGTTCGTGGAGCGAACGCATCCGGGTCGACGGCCGCGAGGCCGACTTCGAGCGGGCGATCGAGCGCGTCCGCGACCTCGCAGTCGCCGTCGGGGCGACGCAGTTCGAGGTGCTGACGGCTGCTGCCTTCGCCGAGTTCGCCGCCGCCGAGGTTCAGGTCGCCGTGGTGGAGGCGGGCCTGGGCGGCCGCCACGACGCGACCAACGTGCTCGGCGCGCGGTGCGTACTGCTGACGAACGTGGGTCTCGACCACACCGACGTGCTCGGCGACACGCGGGAGGCGATCGCCGCCGAGAAGCTCGCCGTCGTCACGGACGGCGCGATCGTCGTGCTGCCCGACGAGGAGTTCGCCCGGCTTGTCCCGCACGCGCGCGTCATCGTCGGTGGGGCGCGCGAGGCTGCCGAGGTGTTCCTCGGCAGGCGGACCGACGCCCAGGTCGACGTCTCGCTGCCCGGGCGGCTCGAGCGGCGGAGCGACGACGAGGTCTGGGACGGGGCGCACAACGCCGACGGCCTCGACTGGGCCCTGCCTCGGCTGCCGCCCGGCCGGTACACGATCGTCGCCTCGATCCTCCAGGACAAGGACGTGGACGGGATGCTCGAGCGGCTGGCCCGCGCCGGCGACCGGTTCGTCGCCACCACGTCCTCGAATGCCCGTGCCCTGCCGGCCGCGGAGCTCGCCGCTCGCGCCCGGCGCTGGTTCGCACGGGTCGAGGCGGTCGAGGACCCCGAGCAGGCCCTCGCCGTCGCCCGCGAGGCGCCGCCCGTGCTCGTCACCGGGTCGCTCTACCTGCTCGCGGATCTGGCAGCCCGAGAGGAGCACCGCGTAAAGTGACGAAGCTGGTTGAGCAGCTGACCGTCGTCGCGTTCGCCGCGTTCGTCGTCCTCGCGATCGTGGCCGCCGCGTACGGCCTCGGCTATCTGGTGGGGAAACTGTTGCTGTGAGTCTCGACGACGACTTCCTGATCATCGCCCGGAACCTGGCGATCTTCTTCGTGGCCGTGTTCTGGATCGCGACCGCCTACTGGGTCTACAAGGACGCGCGCCGCCGGATCGAGGATCCCTGGATGGTCGCGATGGCGACGATCCTCGGCGCGATCCCGCCGTTCATCGGGCCGATCATCTACATGTTCTTCCGGCCGCCCGAGTACCTCGAAGACGTCCGGGAGCGCGAGCTCGAGATCAAGGCGATGGAGAAGCGGCTCGCGCTGCGCGATCTCCACTGCCCGGTCTGCCGGGCCGAGGTCGACGCCTCGTTCCTCGTCTGCCCGGTCTGCACGACCAAGCTCAAGCAGGCGTGCGCGAACTGCAAGCAGCCGCTCGAGGCGCTCTGGCAGATCTGCCCCTACTGCGAGACCCGCGTCGAGACGCCCGCGACGATCGACTTCGGCGACACGTGGGAGTCGCCGAGGCGTCGCCGCGCCGAATAGCATCCTGCTCCGTGGCCGCGGAGCGCACGCTGATCCTGATCAAGCCGGATGCCGTCGAGCGCTCGCTCGCGGGCGAGCTGCTCGCGCGGATCGAGCGGCGCGGGTTCCGCGTCGTCGCCGGCAAGCTGCTGCGCGTCTCGCGCGACCTCGGCGAACGGCACTACGCCGAGCACAGCGAGAAGCCGTTCTTCGGCGAGCTCGTCGAGTTCATCACGTCCGCGCCGACGTGGGCGCTCGTCGTCGAGGGCGAGGGCGCCATCGCGACGATGCGGAAGACGATCGGCGCGACCGACCCTGCCAACGCGGAACCGGGGACGATCCGCGGCGACTTCGCCACGTCGATGCCGAACAACCTCGTGCACGGATCCGACTCGGCTGAGTCTGCCGCGCGCGAGATCGAGCTCTGGTTCTCGGACGATGAGCTCGTCTGAGTATCCCGACTACGTCGCGCAGAACGTCGCCGTCTGGACGAAGGCGAACGAGGAGCACACGGGCCCGCGCGCGCGCGATGCCTGGGCGAAGGACGAGATCGATTGGGGGATCTTCGGCATCCCCGAGCGCGAGGTGGATGCGCTCGGCGACGTCGCCGGCCTCGACGTCGTCGAGCTCGGCTGCGGCACCGCGTACATCTCCGCGCGGCTCGCGAAGCTCGGGGCGCGGCCGGTCGGCGTCGACCCGACGCCGGCGCAGCTGGCGACCGCGCGCGAGATGCAGCAGGAGTTCGGGCTCGAGTTCCCGCTGGTGGAGGCCGTTGCCGAGAGCGTCCCCCTGCCCGACGCGTCGTTCGACCTCGCGGTGTCGGAGTACGGCGCGTCGATCTGGGCCGATCCCTACCGCTGGATTCCCGAGGCCGCGCGCCTGCTCCGGCCGCGCGGCCGGCTCGTCTTCCTGCGCAACGCGACGATCTCGATGCTCTGCATGGCCCTCGACGGCATCACAGAGCAACTGCAACGCCCGCAACGCAGCCTGGGGCGCATCGAGTGGCCGGACACGAAGGAGGTCGAGTTCCACCTCCCGGCCGGCGAGCTGATCGACATTCTCCGCGGGAACGGGTTCGAGATCGAGCGGCTCGTCGAGCTCTACGCCCCCCAGCAGGCGGAGACGCATGACTACTACGGCCACGTCACCGCGGAATGGGCTCGGCAGTGGCCGGCCGAGGAGATCTGGGTCACGCGGAAGCGATGAGCGCGCCACCCGCGGCGCCGCTGCTGCTCGCGTCGACGTCGCCACAGCGGCGCGCGATCCTCGAGCAGCTCGGCATCCCGTTCGACGTCGTCGCGCCGCGGTACGAGGAGAACGACCGGCCCGATGCCGATGCCGTCGAGCTCGTGAAGGCGCACGCGCAGGGCAAGGCGCGCTCGGTCGCGGACGGGGCGGGCGAGCAACCGGTGCTCGGCGTCGACACGGCTGTCGTGCTCGCGGGGCGGATCTACGGCAAGTGCGCGAACGCCGAGGAGGCGGCGGACATGCTGATCGCGCTCGGCGGCAAGACGCACGTCGTCGTCTCCGGGCTCTGTCTGCTCACGCCCGGCTGGGAGATCGTCGACCACGCTGCGACGCGCGTGACGTTTCGCTCGCTGACACCGCGCGACGTCGCCACGTACGTCGCGAGCGGCGAGTGGGAGGGGCGCGCGGGCGCGTATGCGATCCAGGGTCTCGGCGCCGCGCTCGTCGCCGAGATCTCGGGCGACTATCTGAACGTCGTCGGCCTCCCGGCGGCGCTGCTGGTTCGTCTGCTCGCAGAGCGCTTCCCAGGGACGTACGGCTTCGGATAGGGGACAGTCCCGGGACTGTCCCCTCGCTGCACGTACGCCGCGAGCTCGCGACGCGCGATTCGCGGTCGCGTCGAGAAGAGCTCGAGCACGACGTCGGCCGTGAGGAACGGCGGGCGGGCGCCCTCGTCGAAGTAACCGTGGAAGCTGCTCCACTCCCAATCCGCCGGCGAGTCGCAGAGTCGGGCGCGCACGGGGTTTCGGAGCACATAACGAATGACCTCGATGAAGTGCGGCTCTCGGACGATCGGCTCGGAGTGGAAACGGCCCTGGAAAACGTGACCATTCGATCCATAGCGGCGGTGGAACCGCTGCGCGAAGACGCCGCACGCGTAGCGGAGTCCGGCGGAAAGCCGTGGCTGGGGCGCGTCGAGGACGAGATGGAAATGGTTCGGCATCACACAGAACGCGTGGCAGACGACGCCGTAACGTCGAACAGCTTCGTCGAGCGGCAGGAGGAGGTCCATGACGTCGTCGTCTCCGCGAAAGATGCGCTGTCGGCCGTTACCCCTCGCGGTGACGTGGCAAAGCCCGTCGACGAGCTCGCGGCGTGGTCTTCTCGGCATCGACTCGACGGTAACCGCGTCGAATGCTCGTGCGCGCCTGCAGGGCCAAATCGTTCGAGAATTGACACAGGGACAGTCCCGGGACTGTCCCCGGACATCGCCGCGACGCGGATCGGGGACTGTCCCGGGACTGTCCCCGAGGCTAGACTCGGAGCCCCCATGGGCGTCTTCAACACCCTGACCGGCTTCGGCGGACGCGACATGGCCGTGGACCTCGGCACCGCGAACACGCTCGTCTACGTGCGCGGCCGCGGCATCGTCCTCTCCGAGCCGAGCGTCGTCGCGATCGATGAGCGCAGCGGCGAGGTGCATGCGGTCGGCGTCGAGGCGAAGCGCATGCTCGGCCGCACGCCCGGAACGATCAGCGCGATCCGCCCGCTCAAGGACGGCGTGATCGCCGACTTCGACGTCACCGAGCAGATGCTTCGCCACTTCATCCAGAAGGTGCACCAGCACCGCTTCGCGCACCCGCGCGTCGTCGTCTGCGTGCCGTCGGGCGTGACGGGCGTGGAGAAGCGCGCCGTCGAGGAGGCAACGCTCTCCGCGGGCGCGCGCCAGGCCTACCTGATCGAAGAGCCGATGGCCGCGGCGATCGGCGCGGGCCTCCCGGTCGCCGAACCGACGGGGAACATGATCGTCGACATCGGCGGCGGCACGACCGAGGTCGCCGTGATCTCGCTCGGCGGCATCGTCGTCTCGCAGAGCATGCGCACCGGCGGCGACGAGATGGACGAGTCGATCGTCAACCACATCAAGAAGGAGTACAAGCTCCTGATCGGCCAGCAGACGGCCGAGGAGATCAAGCTCGAGATCGGCTCCGCGTACCGCCTCAAGGAAGAGGTGCAGGCCGAGGTCCGCGGCCGCGACCTGATGACCGGCCTGCCCAAGACCGTGATCCTGACCTCGGAGGAGATCCGGCAGGCGCTCGAGGACCCGGTCAGCGAGATCATCGACGCGATCAAGTCGACGCTCGACAAGACGCCGCCCGAGCTGGCGGCGGACATCATGGACCGCGGGATCGTGCTCGCCGGCGGCGGCGCCCTCCTCGCCGGGCTCGACGAACGGCTGCGGCACGAGACGCTGATGCCCGTCCACCTCGCCGAGAGCCCGCTCACCTGCGTCGCGGTGGGCTCGGGACGGAGCCTCGAGGAGTTCGAGGTCATCCACCGCTCGGCCCGCGCCCGGCGCAACAACCACCGCCGCTAGGGCCCAGCGACCCAGCCCGCTACCCTCTGACCCCAGTCTCGTGCTTCGCAACCGAACCGCCCGTCCGGCGGTGCTGAACCGTCCCGTTCGGCCTACCGCCACGCCGTTCGTCCCCCGAGCACGCAGCGCGACGAAGCGCCGCGTCGTGGTGGGCGTGCTCGCGCTCGTCTCGCTCGCCTTGCTCTCTGTCTATTTCAGGGAGTCCGACGACGGTGCGCTCCACGGCGTCCAGGACGCAGGCGCGACCGCCATCCGCCCCTTCCAGGTCGGCGCCGAAAGGGTCGCGCGGCCCTTCCGCGACCTCTACGGCTGGTTCGACGGCCTGCTGACGGCGAAGGACGAGAACGAGGAGCTGCGCAGGCGCCTCGAGGACGCGCAGCAGCGCGCGATCGAGAACCAGGCGGCCGCGCAGGAGGTGCTCGACCTGCGCGAGGCGCTGGCCTTCAAGGATCTCCCCGGGCTCCGTGACTACCGGCGAGTGAACACCCGCGTCGTGGCACAGCAGCCGCCGCAGTTCGGCAAGCGCGTCGTGATCGCCGCCGGGAAGAACTCGGGGATCACGAAGAACGCGCCCGTGCTCGCCGCCGGCACCCTCGTCGGCGAGGTCACGCTCGTCACGAGCGACACGTCGCTCGTGACGCTGCTCACCGACGAGTCGAGCGCAGTAGCCGCCTACGGGATCCGCACGGGTGCCGTCGGTCTCGTCGAGTCGGGAGAGGGCGGCTCGCTCGTCCTCAACAACGTCCCGAAGGAGAAGGACGTGCAGCGCCTCGACGTGATCGCCACGGCAGGCTCCCGCGTCGAGCGGCTGCCGTCGATCTTCCCGCGCGGGATCCCGATCGGCTTCGTCACGTCCGTCGGGCAGACCGACACCGAGCCGGACAAGCAGATTCAGCTCGTCTCGAACGCCGACCTCGCCAACCTCGACGTGGTCACGGTGCTGGTTCGGTGACCGTCGACGTCATCAAGGTCGCTGTGCTGCTGTTCGTCGCGGTCGTGCTCCAGTCGTCGATCGTCGGGACGATCGAGATCGCCGGCGCGACGCCCGACCTCGTGCTCGTGACGCTCGTCGCCGTCGCGCTGCTCCGCGGCGCCGTCTGGGGTGCAGTCGCGGGCTTCACGGCGGGCCTGCTGCTCGACACGGCCAACCTCGCGCGCCTCGGCGAAACGGCGCTGCTGCTCACGATCGCCGGCTACTGGATCGGCCGCTACGGCGAGACGACCGGCCGCGACCGCTCGCATGCGCCCCTGCTCTCGGTCGCGGTCGTGACCGTGCTCTATGCCGCGGTCGCGCTGGCGCTCCACGTCGTGCTCGGCGACCCGGTTGACGCGGGAACGGTCCTCGTCGGGGCGCTCGTGCCCGGCGTGGTCATGAACCTGCTCCTGACGGTGCCCGTCTACGCGTTGGTGACGCGGATTCTGGGCCGGCCGGAGTGGACGCACCGGGAGGTGCGGCTCCTTGGCTAACCAGGGCAACGGCCGCTCGACGCGCTTCCTGCCGCCAGACCCGCGCGTCGTCGAGCCCTACCGGCTGACGCCGAAGCTCGCGCTGCGCCTGGCGATCCTCGGCGCGCTCGCGCTCGCCGTCTTCGCCGTCCTCTTCCTCCGCCTCTGGGCCCTCCAGGTCCTCTCGGGCGAGCAGTACCTCCGCGCCGCGCAGAACAACCAGCTGCGGACGATCAGGGTCGAAGCCGCCCGCGGCGTCATCCGCGACCGCAAGGGTCGCGTGCTCGTCGGGAACGTGGCCGGGACGGCGGTCGAGCTCTGGCCGGCCGACCTGCCCGAGGAGGGCCGCTACCAGATGCTGAAGCGGCTCGCGAAGGTGCTCCAGGTCCCCGTCGGCCCAATCGCGCGCGCGGTCGACGCGCGTCGAAGGGACCCGCTCAACCCGGTCGTGGTCAAGGAGAACATCAGCCGCGCCGAGCTCAGCTACCTGAAGGAGCGCCGCGACGAGTTCCCGGGCATGCAGCTGGCCAGGAGCTTCGTGCGGGCCTACCCGTACCGCACGCTCGCCGCGCACGTGCTCGGACACGTCGGCGAGGTCTCTCCCGAGCAGCTCGAGGCGCGCGCGAAGGCAGGCCTCCAGGCCGGCGACAAGATCGGGCAGGCCGGAGTCGAGGCGGCGTTCGACGAGTACCTCCGCGGCACGTCCGGCCTGGAGCGGCTGCGGGTCGACTCACTCGGACAGCCGCAGAGCGGGCGCACGGTGATGAAGTCCCCGATCCCCGGCAACGACGTCGAGCTGACGATCGACCGCGACCTCCAGTTCGCCGCCGAACGCGCGCTCGAGCACGGCATCCAGATCGCACACGACGCCGAGTGCTACGGCTGCTGGAACGCGAACGGTGGTGCGGTTGTCGCGCTCGACGCGCGGAACGGCGAGGTGCTCGCGATGGCGTCGAACCCGACCTTCGACCCGCGCATCTTCGTCGGCCGGCCGAACCCTTGGCGCCTGCGGCCGCTCGTGCACCAGGGCGCGGCCGAGCGGCGCAACTTCCCGGGCCTCAACCGCGTGACCTCGGGCGCCTATCCCGCCGGCTCGACGTTCAAGCCGGTGACCGCGACGGCGGCGCTCGAGGAGCATCTCGTCTCGCCCTACGACGTTCTCCAGTGCGACCCGGTCTTCACGTACAAGGGCGTGGACGGGCAGCTGTACCCCTACAAAAACTGGAATCCGTTCGTCAACACGGCGATCACGCTTCCGACTGCGATCGCGTGGTCGTGCGACACGTACTTCTACCGCCTCGGGGTCGAGTTCTACAAGCTGGAGACTTCGCCGCTCCAGCAGTGGTCGTGGCGGTTTGGGTTCGGCAAGCCCACCGGCATCGAGATCGGGCCCGAGGCGCGCGGCCTGATCCCGACGCCGCGCTGGCGCAAGCAGCATTTCGACGACCCGATCGCCAAGCTCTGGAAGCCGGGCGACTCGATCCTGCTCACGATCGGCCAGGGCGACATGACCGTGACGCCGCTCCAGCTCGCACGTTTCTACGCACTGATCGCGAACGGCGGCAGGCTCGTGACGCCGCACCTCTTCCGCGACGTCCAGGGCCCCGGCCAGCTCTCGATCGTGCCGCACCCGACGCAGCCGGCCCCGCAGCGGATCGACGTCTCGCCCGGCGCGCTCCAGGTCGTGCGCGAGGGGCTGCTGCGGGCGACGCACGATCCGGACGGGACCTCGACCGGCGTCTTCGGTGCGTTCCCCGTGCAGATCGCCGGGAAGACCGGGACGGCCGAGAAGTGGTCGAACCGGTACAAGCGCTACTTCGACCAGGCGTGGTGGTGCGGCTACGGGCCGGTCAACGACCCGCGGATCGTCGTCTGCGCCCTGATCGAGAACGGCGGCCACGGCGGCACCTCCGCAGCCCCCGCGGCGCTCGAGGTCTTCGCGCGCTACTTCGACGTCGAGGTCGACCAGGTGAACGTGGTCTCGACCTCGGAGACCGACTAAGTGGCTGTCGACTACGCGGCCAGGCACGCGCGCTCCCGCGCCCGCAGGATCGAGGGAGCCGGCGCATTCGCGCGGCGCTTCGACTGGATCCTGCTCGGTGCCGTCGTCGCTCTCGTCGGCTACGGGCTGCACCTGGTCGGCGGGATCACGCAGCACGACATCCCCGGCGAGCCGAACTACTACGTGCTCCGCCAGGGGCTCTACGCGGCCGCCGGCTTCGCCGGGATGATCGCGCTCTCGCTCGTGTCGCCCGACCTGTACCGGCGCTACTGGCGCCAGCTCTACGCAGCCGTCGTCGTGCTCCTCCTGATCGTGATCCCGCTCGGGACCGAGGCGCGGGGGTCGCAGCGCTGGATCGACTTCGGCCCGGTCACGTTCCAGCCGTCCGAGCTCGGGAAGCTGCTCGTCGTCCTCGCAGTCGGCGGCTTCCTCGCCGACCGTGTCCGCCGCGTCGGCGACCTGCGCACGGTGCTGCTCACGATCGCCCTGGCCGTCGCCCCGGCCCTGCTCGTCTTCTGGCAGCCGGACATCGGCACGTCGCTCGTCTACGGAGCCGCCCTGCTCGCGATGCTGTTCATCGCGGGCGCGCGCTGGCTGCACGTCGCTGCGCTCCTCGCGATCGTCGTCGTCGGAGCCGGCTCGGTGGTCTGGCTGCTGCCTTCGGTGGGGGTCGACGTGCTCGAGCCCTACCAGCGCGACCGGCTGACGGCCTTCGTCGACCGCAGCTCGGATCCGCAGGGCGCGAGCTACAACGTCCAGCAGTCGATCCTCGCGATCGGCGCGGGCGGGCTGCGCGGCCGCGGGATCGAGAACGCGACGCAGACGAACCTCGACTATCTCCCCGAGCACGAGACGGATTTCGCCTTCGCGTCGCTCGCCGAGCAGCGTGGCTTCGTCGGCGCGGCGATCCTGCTCCTGCTCTACCTGCTGATCGTCTGGCGCGGCCTGCGCGTGGTCACGTACGCGACCGACGCTTATTCCGCGATCGTCGCCGGTGCGATCGTGGTCGCGCTGCTCTTCCAGGTGTTCGTCAACGTGGGGATGACGATGGGGATGGCGCCGGTGACGGGCATCCCGCTCCCGTTCGTGAGCGTCGGCGGCTCGTCGCTCGTCACGAGCCTGCTCGCTGTCGGCGTGCTCCAGGCGATCCACGCTCGTGGGCGACGTCGGTAGCCTGGCGAAGCTCCCGCTCGCGCCGTTCACCGTGGTCAAACTCGTCCGCGAGCTGCGCACGGCGACCGCGCACCGCAAGCCGATCGTGCTCGCCGGCGCGCGCTCGCTCGTCGACGTGCTGCGGCGCGACCTCGTCCGCGACGGCCAGGCGTGGGCGGTCCGCGAGGGCTCCCCCGCAGGCGCGGCCGCCTTCGTCTACGTCCTGGGCGGGCCGCCGACCGACGAGGACGAGCACGCGCTCCGCGCAGCTGACCGCGAGGGCGTCCCGATCGTCGTGCTCGGGCCGGACCCGCGCACGCCGATCCCCTTCGTCCTCGCCACCGACGTGCTCCCGCTACCGGCGGGGGAGGGGTTCCCGCTCGACGAGCTCGGCCGCCTGCTCGCCGGGAAGCTGGACGAGGAGGCGGCGGCCCTGGCTGCGGCGCTCCCGGTGCTCCGCCGGCCCGTCGCCGAGGCGCTCGTGGCCAAGGTGGCCCGCCAGAACGGCGTCATCGCCGCGGCGGTCTTCGTCCCGGGGATCGACTTCCCGATCCTGACGCTGAACCAGCTGCGCCTGGTGCTGCGCCTCGCCGCCGCGTACGGCCAGGAGCTCGACGCGCAGCGCCTGCCGGAGATCCTGGGCGTCGTCGGCGCCGCGCTCGGCTTCCGCGAGGTCGCGCGGCAGGCACTCGGCGTGATCCCCTTCGCCGGCTGGGCGATCCAGGGCGGCGTGGCGTACACCGGGACTCGCGCGCTCGGCGAGGCTGCGATCCGCTACTTCGAGGCACGATCAGGCGGCAGCGGGACGGAGACGGGCGCGGCGAGCGCGGATCGCGCGTAGCCGCTGGCTGAGTCGAGCCCATGCCCAGGGCTCGAGCTCCTTGTAGCGGGTCTCGGTCTGCCCCCTCGTCGCCTCGAGGTATTCGAACCAGGCGTCGGCCTCCTCGATCAGGAGCAGCTCGAACGCTTCCTCCTCGGCGCTCATCGCGGCCTCCTCCTGGTTGCTCACGGGCGGAAGCCTAGGTCCTGGACCGGACGGAAACGGAGGTCTCCGGGGCCGCTGGTACCCTGAACTCAGAACATGCAGCAGCTTTTGCTCGACATCACCGAGTGCGCGCCCCGGCGGCCCTACGCCGCCGACGACCGGCCGCGCGCCGATCAAGGAGACACCGTTTGCCACTTTCCTGGTTCCGACGTAAACGCACGACGCCGGAGCAGGCGCCCGCACCCGAGGCAGCCGCTCCGGAGCAGCGACCCGACGTAACGACGACCGCCGTCCAGAGCGACGGCGCAACCGCAGAGCAGCCCCGTCCCAAGCGCCGCCGCGGCACGCGCGGGGGCAAGGGCCGGAAGAAGACGACGGCGTCGGCCGCGCCTGCCGCAGCAGCAGAGGCCGCGTCCGAGCCGAAGCCGAAGCCCAAGCCGAAGCCGGAAGTCCGCTCGCAGCGCCGCGAGCGGCGCGCCCAGCAACCGCGCCGGCGCGTGCCGGCGAAGCGCCCGCCGCTCCCGGCGGCGAAGCGCGAGCTCCTCGTCAGCGTCGACGTGGGCGAGCAGCGCGTCGCGATCCTCGAGGACGACCGAGTCGCCGAGGTCTACCTCGAGCGGCCGGAGCGCCGCTCGATCGCCGGGAACATCTACCTCGGATCGGTCGACAACGTCCTGCCCGGGATGGAGGCCGCGTTCGTCGAGATCGGCCTGGAGAAGAACGGCTTCCTCTACGTCGACGAGATCGTCGTCCCCGAGCTCGAGGGCAAGGCCCACGGCCGCAAGATCCAGGACCTGATCAAGCGCGGCGAGGAAGTGCTCGTCCAGGCGGTCAAGGACCCGATGAAGTCGAAGGGCGCGCGGCTGACGACCGAGATCTCGCTGCCCGGCCGCTTCGTCGTCTACGTGCCCTTCGGCGAAGGCCTCGGCGTCTCCCGCCGGCTCGACGACGACGAGCGCGCGCGCCTGAAGGAGATCGTCAAGGGGCTGAAGCTGAAGGAGGGCGGCGTGATCGTGCGCACGGCGGCCGAGGGCGCTTCCGCCGAGGACGTCGAGCGAGACCTCGTCTTCCTCCAGAAGCTCTGGAAGTCGATCCAGGACCGCGCCAAGAACGCGAAGCCGCCGACGCTCGTCTACCAGGAGTCGGAGCTTCCGCTCAGGGTCACGCGCGACCTCTTCACGGGGGACTTCGAGCGTGCGCTGATTGACGACGAGCGTGCGTTCAAGCGAGTCGTCGGTTACCTGAAGAAGACGTCGCCGCACATGGTCGAGCGTGTGCTCCGCCACAAGGAGAAGGAGCCGCTGTTCGAGTCGTTCGGCGTCGACGAAGAGATCCGCTCGACGCTGAACCGCCGCGTCGACCTGCCGTCGGGCGGCTACCTGATCTTCGACTACGCCGAGGCGTTCACCGTCATCGACGTCAACACCGGCCGCTTCGTCGGCTCGCGCTCGAAGAGCTCGGGCGCGCGGCTCGAGGACACGATCACGAAGAACAACCTCGAAGCGGTCAAGGAGGTCGTGCGCCAGCTCCGGCTGCGCGACATCGGCGGGATCATCGTCATCGACTTCATCGACATGGCGAACCCGAGCAACCGCCAGACCGTCGAGGAAGCGCTTCGCTCCGAGCTCGAGCGCGACCGAACGAAGACGTACGTGGTCGAGATCTCACCGCTCGGCCTGGTCGAGATGACGCGCCAGAACGTCACCGACGGGCCCCGCGAGATCCTGACCAAGAAGTGCCCCACCTGCCACGGCGACGGGATCGTCGTCTCGGAGACGACGGCTGCCGTCGAGCTCGAGCGCAGGTTGCGCGCGCTGGCCGCCTCGAAGCCGCGCACGAAGGCGTTCAAGGTCGAGGTCGCCGCAAAGCCCGGCAGCCTGCTGATCGGCGCCGACGGCGCGCGGCTGATCGAGCTGGAGGCGAACACGAAGCGGCGCTTCTTCTTCGCGCTCACCGACGGGATCCACAACGACCACTTCGTCGTGCTCGACGAGGGCACGATCGAGAAGCTCACGCCCGAGTCGCCGATCGAGGAGGGCTCGGAGCTCGAGCTGAAGCTCGTCGAGGTCGGCCTGCACGATCCCTCGTCCGCCGTGGCGAAGGTCGACGGGCTCGCCGTCAGCGTCGCGCACGCGGGCAAGCTCGTCGGCAAGAAGGTCAAGGCGCGCGTGAACCGCGTGCTCGACGGGACCGCCTACGCGAGCCTCGTCGAGGAACTCGACATCGAAGGCCCGATCACGGCCGAGCGGGAGGCCGAGAAGCCGACGCGGACCGCGCGGCCGAAGGCCGTCGCCGTTGACGCCAAGCCGGAGCAGGCGAAGGCCGAGCCGAAGCCGAAGGCGAAGGCGAAGCCGGCCGAAGCCGTGGCCGGCGAGGCCGAGGCCGAAGCCGAAGCCGAAGCCAAGACCGAGGCCGAGGGCGAGACGCCGGCGCCGAAGAAGAAGACGCGGCGCGGCTCGCGCGGCGGCCGCCGCCGCCGCAAGACGACGACGGCGACCGCGGCGACGAACGGCGCGCCGGAGGAGGGGCCGAAGATCCACGTCCCCGGACGCGAGCTCGGCGAGGCCGCGCCTCCCGAGGAGCCGGAGGCAGTCGCGGAGGAGTCGGGCGACGACGGGTCGTCTCCCGCTGAGCCCAAGAAGCGCAAGACGCGCCGGGGCTCGCGCGGCGGACGGCGGCGGCGCAAGACGTCGACCGCGACGGCGCCGGAGCCGGCCGAGGCTACGGAGACCTCGGTCTAGCGAGCACGAAGAGCGCGGCCGCGGCGACGAGCAGGAGCGCCCAGCCCGCCGACACGCTCGGGACGAGCACGGACGGGACCTCGACGTCCGTCGTGCCCCGCTTGACGACCTGCTCGAGCCAGAAGTCCTGGAGCGCGTTCGCCAGCCCGTAGACGAGCATCAGCGCGAGGTACGCCCGGAGGAGCGCCGAGCGGGCGACCCGCGAGAGGAGCAGGGCGACGAGCATCAGCAGCACGCCGTCCGTTCCGTGGTGGTGGCCGAGGTGCACGGCCGCGATCACCTCGCCCGGCGGAACTTCGTCGGCGAGCACCGGACCGGGTGCGTAGAAGCCGGCCTCGGCGATGAGCCACGGCACCGAGCCGACCAGGGAAACGGCTGCAATCACGACCCGCGCCCGGTCGAACCGCTGCTGCGGCGCGAGCGAGGCGCGCGGCCATTCCCACGCCGTCAGCCCCGCGGCAAGTGCGACTCCGAGCGCAGGGACGACGTTGCCGACCCGCGCGTCGAGATCGTCCTGGTCGACGAGCCCGGGCCAGGCGGTGACGGCACAGAGCACGATCGCCAGAACGCCGAGCCACCGAGGCGCGCCGCGCTCGAGCAGCACACCCACCACCCCGATCGCCGCGAGCGCGATCGGGAAGTTCAGGACCACGAGCGCCCGGCTCAGGCCGCCGGCGAGCCCGTCGCGGCTGACGCGGTACGTCTCCTCTGGCGGGAGCCGCGAGTACGTCACCAGCACGGCGAGGACGACCAGCGCGAGCAGCCCCCAGACGTAGAGGAGCTCGCCCGAGGGACGCTCTTTGCGAGGTTCGGAGCTCGTTGGCTAGACTTTCCCGGCCGCGGGCCCTGCCCGCGTTTTCCACGCTATGGCCTACGCGATCATCTCACTCGGCGGAAAGCAGTACCGCGTCCAGGAGGGCGAGCGGTTGTTCGTGGACCGCGTCAAGACCGACGAGGGGGAGACGCTCACGCCGGACGTCCTCTTCTTCGGCGACGGCGCCAAGACCGAGCTCTCGCCGAAGGGCGTGACCGTGACCGCGCGCGTGGTCGGGCACGTCCGGGGCGAGAAGATCCGGATCGGCAAGTACCGCCGCCGCACCGGCTACCGGCGCCACACCGGCTTCCGCGCCGCGCTGAGCGAGCTCGAGATCGAGAAGATCGGCGCGCGCGGCGCCGCGAAGTCCGAAGCGCCCAAGAAGAAGGACGAGGAGCGGGTCCCGGGCATGCCGAAGGGCTACGAGGAGATGACGGTCGCCCAGGTGACCGAGGGGGCATCGCACTGGCGCCGTCCGCAGCTCGAGGCGGCGCTCGCCTACGAGCGCGAGCACGCCGGTCGGAAAGGAGCGATCGCGGCACTCGAGTCCGCGCTCGCTGCGAAGGAGGAGCACTAATGGCTCACAAGAAGGGTCTCGGGTCCTCGCGGAACGGCCGCGATTCGAACCCGAAGATGCTGGGCGTGAAGATCTTCGACGGCCAGACCGTGAAGGCCGGGATGATCCTCGTCCGCCAGCGAGGCACGCGCTTCCGCGCCGGCGACGGCGTCGGCCTCGGCCGCGACGACACGATCTTCGCGACGCGCGACGGCGTCGTGGCGTTCCGCCGCAGCGGCGAGCGGCGCTTCGTCAGCGTCAACGGCGCAGACTAGCCAAGCGTTCCAGCCCGGCACCGCTGATCAGCAGCCGCTCCTTGCGGTCCGACAGCAGGCGCTGCGTCCAGTCGACGAAACCGCCGTCGACAACCGCGAGGTCGCCTGCGCGGATCTCGAACCGCGTCGTTTTGTAATAGCCGTTGTCATCGAGCTCGGTGACGCGGACGTCGACGTCGTGGACATCGAGAGCGTCGAGCAGGCGCGTGTAGAAGTCGAGCTGCTCGCCCAGGAGCGCCGACTCGCGTTCGCGCCCGCCGGCGACGAGCGCGAGCACGCGGAAGTGCGGCCACGTGTCGGGAACGTCAGGCGCGTGCGTGCGGAGCATGCGCTGCGAGGTCGCGAGCCGAACAGTGGAAGTTCGATCGGCGCGGCGTCGGAGCGCGGTCTCCAACGCGAGCACGTTCGTCGCGTCGCTGACGACCTCGCTCCCGCGGACGGTCGCGAGCGCAGAGTCCTGGCTGAGGCCGGCGAGCGCGGAGACCGTGCCGAGCGGAGCGATCGGCGACAGCTCGAGAACCTCGTAACCGTCCGGCAGGAGCGAGTGAGCGAGCGGATCGATCTCGGGATCGAAGGAAGCCGGGCGGAACAGCCGGCTGCGCTCGTACTGCGCGAGCACGTCGGGGGGTCCGAGTCGCGCGGCGCGGCGACGGTAGACCTCGAGCAGGAGCGACTGGAGGTCGGTCGGCGCGACGCGCTCCGAAAGGACCTCGACGAGGTCGGGCACGCCGGACTCGCGCACGATCCGCTCGACGATCGGGTCCGCCACGTGCCGAGGCTACTACGCTGCTCGCGATGTTCCACGACCGCGCACGCATCCACGTCCAGGCCGGCCGCGGCGGCGACGGCGCGCTCTCGTTCCGGCGCGAGAAGTTCGTGCCGAAGGGCGGCCCGGACGGCGGCGACGGCGGAGACGGCGGCGACGTCGTGCTGCTTGCCGACCCCGACCTGCGCGATCTCTCCAGGTTCCGGCCGAACCAGCGCGTCCGCGCCGCGCGTGGCGGCAACGGCGGCGGCTCGAACCGCCACGGCGCCCGCGGCGAGGACATCGAGCTCGACGTTCCCGTCGGCACGCAGGTCTTCGACGAGGACGGGCAGCTGATCGCCGACCTCGCCCGGCCGCACGCACGCGTCCTGGCGGCGCGGGGCGGCACGGGCGGTCGCGGCAACCGCCGCTTCGCCTCGCCGACGCGCCAGACGCCGCGCTTCGCAGAGACAGGGCTCCCGGGCGAGGAGGCCACGATCGAGCTGCGCCTGAAGCTGCTCGCAGACGCCGCGCTCGTCGGTCTGCCGAACGCGGGCAAGTCGTCGCTGCTGCGCCGGATCTCGAACGCGACGCCGAAGGTGGCCGACTACCCGTTCACGACGGTCGCGCCGGTGCTCGGCACCGTCGACTCGCCGGACGGGCGGCAGCTGACCGTCGCCGACGTGCCGGGCCTGATCGAGGGAGCGAGCGAAGGCGTCGGGCTCGGCCACGAGTTCCTCGCGCACCTCGAGCGCGCGCGGCTGCTGCTGCACGTGATCGACGCGTCGGACGATCCCGAGGCCGCGTTCCGGACGATCGACCACGAGCTCGAGCAGTACGGCGCCGGTCTCGCCGAGCGGCCGCAGGCGGTCGTCTTGAACAAGATCGACCTGCTGCTCGAGCCACCCTCCTTCGACCTCGACGACGCGCGTGTGCGCCGCGTCTTCCGGGTCTCGTGCGCGACCGGCGAGGGCATCGACGAGCTCAAGCGCGCGCTGTTCGAGCTGTGTCCGCCCGAAGCCCCGCCGGCTCCGGTCGAGGAGGGAGCGGAGGAGCTGGCCGAGTTCCTCGTCTACCGGCCGAGACCCTCGGCGCGGACGTACCGCATCTTCCGCACCGACCGCGGCTTTCGCGTCACCGGAACGCCGCCCGCCGGCGCGGAGCTCGAGGCCGCGCTGCGCGCCGCCGGCGCGCGCCGGGGGAGCGAGGTCGAGGTCGGCGACGAGACGCTGGTGTTCGAGTGATCGGCCTGTTCGGCGGTGCGTTCAACCCACCGCACCTGGGCCACCTCGAGCTCGCGCGGCGCGGCGCTGGAGGAGTTCGGGCTCGAGCGGCTCGACGTGCTCGTCAGCGGGGATCCCGCACACAAGCGCGTCGAGTGCCCTGTCGAAGTCCGGGTCGCGCTCGCGCGGCTCGCCTTCGCCGAGCTCGACCGCGCCGAGGTGCAGGCCGACCCGTACCGGTACACGATCGACCGCCTGCGCGCCGAGCCTCCCGACGGCGAAGCGATCTTCCTCATCGGTGCGGACCAGTACCGCGACTTCCACACGTGGAAGGAGCCCGAGGCGATCCTGGAGCGCGTTCGGCTCGGTGTCGCGACCCGGGCGGGCGTCGAGCGTCCGCCGCTTCGCCCCGGGCACGCGGGGCGCGTGGTGTTCTTCGAGATCGACTCGCCCCCGATCGCGTCGAGCGACCTGCGCGAGCGGGCGCGTCGCGGCGAGCCGCTCGACGGCCTCGTTCCGGCGGCGGTCGCCGAGGAGATCGCCCGGCGAAGGCTCTATCGGAGTGCCGCGGTACACTGACGCCGACCGACGTGGAGACCTGACCGACTGACCCCGCTCGAGCAAGCTCGCCGCATCGCCAGCATCGCGCAGGACAAGCTGGCCCGGGACGTCGTCATCCTCGACATGCGGCCGGTGTGCACGTACACCGACTTCTTCGTCATCTGCCGGCGGTCAGAACCCGCGGCAGACGGCCGCGATCTACGACGAGGTCCGCGAGCGCCTGAAGAAGGAGGACGGCGTCATCCCGCACTCGGCCGACGGCACGCGCGAGGGCAACTGGATCGTCGCGGACTACATCGACGTCGTGCTGCACGTCTTCACACCGGACGCTCGCGCCTACTACAAGCTCGAGGAGCTGTGGGGGGACGTGCCGTCTGTGGACGTGTCTGCTGTAGTCGCCTGAGCTGACAACGATCCGTCCGGTGCGGCGGCTACCGTGGGTTCGTGCTGACTACGGATCAGAAAGGCGCCGATCGCGGAGGCGATGGTCGCAGCCGCGGCACTCGAAGTCGGCGTCGGCGTGCTGCGTCCGCTTGGCGACGAGCGCTACGACCTCGTCTTCGATCTCCGTCCTGGGCTCGTTCGCGTTCAGTGCAAGTGGGCGTCCGCAAGGTGGGGGACGTCATCCACGTCAAGTGCTATCGAGACCGGCGGAACGCCGACGGGTTTCTGCGCCAGTTCTACGGCCGAGACGATGTCGATGCGTTCGCCGTCTACTCGCCTGACGCGCGGCGGTGCTACCTGATCCCGTTCGATGACGTGCCTCCCTGCGCGAGTCTCCCGTTGCGGCTCGGGCCGACGAGAAACAACCAGGCAAGGCGCGTGCGCTGGGCAGAGGACTTCGATTTCGGCGCTACACTGAGGCGGCTTGGGGCCGTAGCTCAGCTGGGAGAGCGTCTGGCTGGCAGCCAGAAGGTCACGGGTTCGAGCCCCGTCGGCTCCACCTCAGCGGCCGCTTCCCCGGAAGCGGCCTTGTTCTAGGCCGCCTCCCGCAGCGCCTCGAGCTCGCGGTTGACCGCGAGCCGTTCGAGCGCCTGCGCCTCGATCTGCCGCACTCGCTCGCGCGTCAGCCCGAGGTGCTGCCCGATCGTCTCGAGCGACTTCGGCTCGTCGCCCCCGAGGCCGTAGCGGAGCGTGAGCACCTCCTGGTCGCGCTCGGGCAGAGCCGGCGATCGCGGTGTGGAGCGCCTGCTCGGCGAGGCTGACGTGCACCTCCTCCTCGAACTCCGCGCGCTCGTCCCCGAACAAGTCGCCGAGGGCCGCGTCGCCTTCGTTCCCGACCGGCTTGTCGAGGCTCGTCACCGCCCGGGCCGCCTGCCGCACCTCGCGCACCTGCTTCAGCGGCAGCTTCGCCTGCTTCGCGACCTCCGCCTCGGTCGGCGGCCGGCCGAGCTTCGCGGTCAGCTCCCGCTCGGCGCGCGACATCTTCGTCTCGCGCTCGACGATGTGCACCGGGATGCGGATCGTGCGGGACTTGTTCGCGACCCCGCGCTGCACGGCCTGGCGGATCCACCAGGTCGCGTAGGTGGAGAACTTGAAGCCGCGGCGCCAGTCGAACTTCTCGACGGCGCGGATCAGGCCGATGATCCCCTCCTGGATCAGGTCGAGCAGCGAGAGGCCATGGCCCTGGTACTTCTTCGCGATCGAGACGACGAGGCGCAGGTTCGAGTTGACCATCAGGTCCTTCGCCTCCTTGTCGCCGCGCTCGATGCGCTTCGCGAGCTCGACCTCCTGCTCCGCGGTGAGGAGCGGGTAACGGCCCGCCTCGTTGAGGAAGAGCTGGAGCGCGTCGGTCGTCGCGCCGGCGAGGTCGCCGTTGACGTAGACGGCGTCTTCGGCCTCGGCGCGCGCGCAGTCGTCCAGAAGCTCGATCCCGCGCTCGTCGAGCTCGGCCTCGAGCGCCTCGACGTCCTCCTCGGAGAGCTCGTGCTCCTGCGCGAACTCCGAAACCGCGGAGATGTTCAGGCACCCCTGCTCCTCGCCGCGCGCGATCAGCGCTTCGATCTGGTCCGTGCTCATGGGTCGCCTGTTCCCTCCTGGTCCGCCGGGCTAACCGCACATGTCCGAATAGGCCAATAGACGAGGCCGCCCTCGTCCCGTACAACGGTGGACGAAGTGTTTCGGATTCGGCACGGAGGCGTTTCACACCTGTTCGAAGTCGGTGGCTACGGTCGAAAGCGTCGCCGACCAGAGGAGAAACGCCGTGCCAGACCGCGCCAGAACCGTCTTCGCCGCCCTCGTCGCAGCGCTCGCAGCCGCCACCCTCGGGGGCACCGCGGGAGGTGCGGCCGCCATGGATGAGCCGACCATCTGTCCGATCTCTGCCCCCACGGCTCGGGCCTGAGGAGGCCTGTTACTACCCGCAGGTGTCGGTATCGGCGAGCCCAGCGAACGTGACGGCTGGCGGGTACTCGACGATCAGCTGGTCGGTCAGCGGCGCTCCGCCCGGCGGCCAGTGCCACAAGTACGCCGACTGGGGCGGCAGCTTCGGTCTCAACGCGGGTGGGAACGCCAGCGGCGCCGAGAACGTCGGCCCGCTGAGCACGGTCAAGCGGTACGAGTTCACGATCCACTGTCCGGCGACGCCGTATGGCGGGACGGGCACGGCGTATGTGGACGTTGTGGCGAGTCCGCAGCCGTCACCGCCTCCGCCTCCTCCACCTCCGCCGCCTCCACCACCGCCGCCTCCGGCATGCTCGGACGGGATCGACAACGACGGGGACGGGAAGATCGACTACCCGGCCGACTTCGGCTGCACGAGTCCGAGCGATACGGACGAGACGAACGCAGCAGCGCCGCCGCCGCCTCCACCGCCGCCGCCGCCGCCCGGGCCTCCGTCGCCTCCGCCTGCGCCGCCGGAGCTGACCTACGAAGGACCGGAGGAATTGCTGGACTCAGGCCGGATCGCGCCGTATGGATTGAGCAGCCTCGTGTGCTACTGGGCGCACTGGCGGAAGTCCGGCGGCCTTCCTCCCTTCCGGCGATCGCTTCACCTCAGGGGAACCTGGTGCATCAAGTCCAGCAGGTTCACGAGCTGGTCCTTCGACGTGTGGACTGAGATCGACCCCGGGTGTCACACCAGTGGTGGCCCTACTCAGGCGCGGGAGGCCGGCGGCGCCGGGGACACCTTCCTCGTGATCAGGGCCCGCGCGGAGTTCATCTGCACGATCTTCGTCCCGCCTAATAACTACTACCCCTTCAGCCGACAGCTCGGGATGGGGATCCGCTTCAACAACAACGGGCACTCGGCGGTAGCACGGTGACAAGCGAGCGTTGGGGGTGGAAGCGCATCATCCTCGCGGTCATCGCTGTCTCTCTCGCGATCATCGCCATCCAGATCGTTGCGGTCTTCTGGCCATAGCGAGTCCGAGGGCGCAAGACGTCGCGTAAACTGCCCGCGTCGTGAGCGACGCCGCCTGGGAGCTGCTGTTCATGATGGTCATCCTCAAGCTCCCGATCGCATACCTGATCGGCGTCGTCTGGTGGGCGGTCCGCGCGGCACCGGACCCGTACGAGCCCGCCGCCCTCGTCCGGAGCCCCGAGGTCGACCAGCGCCGGGCCCTGTCCGTGGCGCGCGACCCGCCGTCCGCTCTCGCCGCAGCGACGGTCGCGCCGCTCCGTCGCCGCGCTCCGCCGGTGAGCGCCACGCCCTACGAGCGCGCCCGGCCCGCGGAGGTGGTGGCCGGCTACATGTCGGCCGCGGCCATCTTCGTCGCGGTGATGGGGCTCGCGGTCCGCCCGCTTCCGCTCACCGTCGCCGCGCTGCTGCTTAGCCTCGTCGCGACCGGGCTCGGCGGTCGCTGGGGGCGCCTGCACGCGCTCGCCGTCGCCGTCGCCACGATCGCGTTCGTCCTCGGGATGACGATCGCGGTGCTCACGAGCCGTCCTCTGTACTGAGCCTGCTACAACAACCAGTGTGAGCGCCTTCGACGTCGACGGGCTCAACGCCGGCTACGCGCGCGCGCTCCTCGACGAGTACCTGGAGAATCCGGAAGCCGTCCCGTCGGAGTGGCGGCGGCTGTTCGAGAGCGGCGACAGCGAGCTCGTCGCCACGCACCCCGGTCTCCTGCGGCTGCTCGAGACGCTGCGCGAGGACGGCAACGGCGCTGCGGCGTCGCCGGTCGCGGCGGAGTCGGCCGAGGCGAAGCCGGAGCTCACGGCGGACTCGCTGCTCATCGGCGGTGTCGCGGCCGCGATGGCGCTGGTCAAAGCGCACCGGACACACGGCCACCTCGCCGCGCGGCTCGATCCGCTCGGTTCGGAGCCCGTCGGCGATCCGGCGCTCGAGCCGGAGCGTCTCGAGCCTCCGCTGACGCCCGAGCTCCAGGCGCAGATCCCCGCGTCGCTGCTCCGGGTCCACGTCCCCGGCGAGACGCTCGCCGAGGCGCTGCCGGCGCTGCGCGAGACGTACTGCGGGACGATGGCGTACGAGATCGAGCACATCTCCGACCACGAGGAGCGCGTCTGGCTCCGCCACGTGATCGAGTCGGGCACCTACCGCCAGCCGCTGCCCGCAGAGGAGAAGCGAGCGCTGCTCGAGCGGATGACCGAGGTCGACGTCTTCGAGCGCTACCTCCAGCGCGCCTTCCTCGGCCAGAAGCAGTTCTCCGTCGAAGGTCTCGACTCGCTCGTCCCGCTGCTCGACGAAGCGGTCGAGCTCGCGGCCGAGAACGGCTCGCACCGCGTCGTGCTCGGCATGGCGCACCGCGGCCGGTTGAGCGTGATCGTGCACACGCTCGGCAAGCCGTACGAGTACGTGCTGCGCGAGTTCGAGGGTGAGCGCACGATCGACGCCGTCGTCTTCGACCCGGAGGGCGGCACCGGCGACGTCAAGTACCACCTCGGCGCGGATGCGACAAGGTCGACGAGAGCTGGGGAGATCCAGGTCACCCTCGCTTCCAACCCGAGCCATCTGGAAGCGGTCGACCCCGTCGTGGAGGGCATGAGCCGCGCCGAACAGACCGATCGCTCGACCCGCCACGGCCTGACCGACCCGAGCGTCGCGATGCCGGTGCTGATCCACGGCGACGCCGCCTTCCCCGCGCAGGGAGTCGTCGCGGAAACCCTCAACCTCTCCGCGCTACGTGGGTACGCCACCGGCGGCACCCTCCACGTGATCTCGAACAACCAGATCGGATTCACGACCGACCCGACCGACGCGCGGTCGACGCGCCACTCGAGCGACCTCGCGAAGGGCTTCGACGTCCCGATCATCCACGTCAACGCGGACGATCCGGAAGCGGCGCTCGCGGCGGTCCGGATTGCGATGGCGTTCAGGCGCCGCTTCTGCCACGACGTCGTGATCGACCTCGTCGGCTACCGGCGGCACGGGCACCAGGAACAGGACGAGGCGGCATACACGCAGCCGCTGATGGCGCAGCAGATCGACCAGCATCCGTCCGCGCGCGAGCAGTACGCGCGCCGGCTGCTCGAGGAGGGCGTGGTCACCGAAGCGGACGTCGAGGCGATCGTCTCGCGCGCGGAGGCCAAGCTGCGCGAAGCTCACGAGCGGCTGCGCGAGGCGATCGCGAAGCCGGCGCGGGAGCCCGACGGCAAGATCCCCCGTGGCAGCGGCGCGACCGTCGTCACGGCGGTTGCCGGCGACCGCCTCCGCACGCTCAACAACGAGCTGCTCACCGTTCCCGACGACTTCACGGTGCACCCCAAGCTGGTCAAGCAGCTGCTCAAGCGCGGGGAGGTGCTCGAGTCGGGAGGAATCGACTGGGGGCACGCCGAAGCGCTCGCGCTCGCGTCGCTGCTCGTCGAAGGGATCCCGGTCCGGTTGACGGGTCAGGACACCGAGCGCGGCACGTTCGCACACCGCCACATCGTCCTCCACGACGCCGAGAACGGCGCCGTGCACGTGCCGATCCAGCGACTCAGCGACGCGGCGGCCTCGTTCGAGGTCTTCAACTCGCCGCTCTCGGAATACGCCGCGCTCGGGTTCGAGTACGGCTACTCGGTCGCCGCGCCCGAGTCGCTCGTGCTCTGGGAGGCGCAGTTCGGCGACTTCGTCAACGGCGCGCAGATCGCGATCGACCAGTTCATCGTCGCGGGGCTCTCGAAGTGGGGGCAGACGTCGCGGCTGACGCTGCTGCTCCCGCACGGATACGAGGGGAACGGGCCCGAGCACTCGAGCGCGCGGCTCGAGCGGTTCCTTCAGCTCGCCGCGCAGGAGAACATCCGGATCGCCAACCTCACCACCGCGGCCCAGTACTTCCACCTGCTGCGGAGGCAGGCGCTCGACCCGTCGGCACGCCCGCTCGTCGTGATGACGCCGAAGGGCCTGCTGCGCCTGCGGCACACACTCGGCACGCTCGAGGAACTGAGCGAGGGCGCCTTCCAGCCGGTGATCGACGACGGCGAGACCGACCACGCGGGGGCGCGCCGGCTCGTCTTCTGCACCGGCAAGCTCTACTACGACATCGTCGGCCACGAGGCGCGGTCTGAGGCCGAGCACGTGGCCGTCGCGAGAATCGAGCAGCTCTACCCATTCCCGGCCGACGCCGCCGCCGAGCTCGTGCGGGGCTACGAGGGCCTCGAGGAGATCGTCTGGGCCCAGGAGGAACCGCAGAACATGGGCGCCTGGCGTGCGCTGCGGCACCGGCTCGAGGAGGCGGCCGCCGTGGCCGGGGTGCCGGTGCGCTTCGTCGGCCGGCCGTGGCGGGCGAGCCCGAGCGAGGGCTACCCGACCGCCCACCTGCGCGAGCAGGACCGGATCGTCAGAGACGTCCTGGCCTAGCTCTGGCGCCTAGCGCGGGCGCCGCGCCTGGCGGGCCCGCCAGTAGGCGAACGCCGCGGCGGCGGCCCTGGGCGCCTGCCGGCGCGTCGCCTCGAGGATCTGCTTCCGCTGAGCCGCAGGGAGCCGGCGCCAGACCTCGAACGCGGTCAGCGCGAGCCCGACCGGGCCGGGTGTGCGGAGACGGGGCACGGCCGGAGCCTACCTTGGCCCTCATGTTCTAGGCCCGATCCGCCGAAATCACTCGGATGAGGTATCGCGGCCCGGGAGCACTCCTGACCAGGAGCTTCAAGTTCAAACTCGTCGGCTACTTCCTGCTGCTCTCGCTGCTGCCTGCGGCCGCGGCGTTCTGGGGCTTCAGCTCGGTCGCCGAGCAGAGCGAGGTTCGTCGCGTCGACGCGCGCCTCCAGTCGGGGCTGCGCTCCGCAGTGGTCGCATACGGCGAGGACCTCGACGAGGCGTTCCGCCGGGCGACGACGCTCGCGAGCAACCCGACGCTTCAGTCGGCCCTCGCGCGCGGCGATGCGGCGGTAGCCCGCCGACTCGTGCGCGCGACGCCCCACATCCGCGTCGAGGCGCCTGACTTCGTCGTGGGCGCTGTGCCGACGCTGGCCGCCGAGCGGCGCGTGGTCGTCGTCGGGCCGAAGGGGCCGCTCGGCTACGTGATCGCCGCCCTGCCGCTCGACACCGAGCTCTTGCGCAAGGTGCAGGAGCGGTCGGGGGTCCAGGACACCGATCGCTTCGTGGTGGTCGACGACGGGCGTCTCGTCGCCGGAGCGGGTTGGGCACAGACCGCGCTGGACGTGCCGGCCGAGCGTCCAGTGACGGTCTCGGTCGGCGACGCGCGGTTCCGAGCGCTCGTCGCCTCGGCGATCGGGGATCGGCCCGGACCCACGCTCGGCGTGATCGCGCCGCAGGCCGAGATCGACGCCGCCACCGCCATGATCCAGAAGCGCTTGCTCGTCGGGCTGCTCGCCGCGTTGCTCCTGGTTGCGATCGTCGCGTACGTCGAAGGGCGCTCGATCGTCCGCACGCTCTCGAACGTCGCGCGGACCGCGAACGCGATCGCGCGCGGCAAGCTCGACGAGCGCGTGCCCGTCCGCGGGCGAGACGAGTTCGCGAAGCTCGGCAACGCGTTCAACCAGATGGCGGACCAGCTGCAGGTCAGGCTCGTCGAGCTGGAGTCGGAGCGCCACCGCCTGCGCGAGGCAATTTCGCGCTTTGGCGACGCGCTCGCCGCGACGCACGACACCGACCAGCTTCTGCGCGCGATCGTCGAGACCGCCGTCGAGGGGACGGGCGCGACGGGCGGGATGCTGATCGGCGCGGACGGGCAGATCGTCGAGGTCGGCGCTCCCGGCACCGGCGCCGATCAGCTCGAGCTGCCGCTGCGTGCAGGACGCGACGCGTCGTTCGGCACGCTCTTCCTTTTCGGCCGCAATTTCGACGGCGAGGCGAGGTTGACCGCGGCGTCGCTCGTCGCCCAATCGGTCGTTGCGCTCGACAACGCCAAGCTGCATCGCATCGTCGAGCGGCAGGCGCTCGCCGACGGGCTGACGGGCCTCGCGAACCGGCGCCACTGCGAGGACACGCTGGACGCCGAGGTCGCACGTGCGTACCGCTTCGGCGGCCCGCTCGCGATCGTGCTCGGCGACCTCGACGACTTCAAGGCGGTCAACGACGAGCACGGACACCCGGTCGGCGACACCGTGCTGCGGGAGTTCTCGCGGTTGCTCGAGAACTCGGTGCGCGACGTCGACGTCGCCGGTCGCTGGGGCGGCGAGGAGTTCCTGATCGTGCTGCCCGGCACCGATCGCGCAGGGGCGGTCCGCCTGTCAGAGCGCGTGCGCCAGTACCTCGAGGACCGCACGCTCTTGACGCCCGAGGGCGTCCCCGTGCGCATCACCGCCAGCTTCGGCGTTGCCGAGCACGAGCCGGGTTGGGACGTCGAGACGCTCGTCGCGGCCGCCGACGAGGCTTTGTACGAAGCGAAACGAACTGGGAAGAATCGCGTTCGTCATGCGACGCAAGCCGCCGTCAGCCGTCCGTAATCTCCGCTAACCTCCCGCCCCAGGTTTCGTCAGAGTTCACCGTGGCCTTACAATCCCGGCCACTCGCCCAGCCCCTGGCCCCGAGCTCGGAGGAAAGATGCCGGTAGAAAGTCCCTCGTTGTTCGCACAAGTGATTCAGGAGCATCTGGAGCTTCGCACTCGCAATTCGGAGCTCGAGCAGCAGATGCCGTTGCGGCAGTACCACGCCGAAGACCCGTTCCACAACCATCCGCTGTTCAAGACCGAGGAGCAGGCGCGGTTCGAAGAGACGCAGGAGGGGCTCGAGGCCCCCGAGGTCGTCGCGGTCGCAAGCCCTCTCGGTTGGCCAGGCGAGGACACCACGCACGGCGAGGAGACCGACACAGGTCTCTGGAGCCGCTCGCGGGACTTCGACTGGGGCGACTAGGGCGCGCGAAAACCTCCGCGTTTTCGCGCGGGTGAAAGCGGGGTAGCAACCCCTCGTTCTAGCCACGTCAGAGAGGGGTTGAGTCAGACATGCGCTTTTTGAGACTCGCGGCGATCGCTGCCGTGCTCAAGTACTTCTTCGATCCGCAGCAGGGCGCGCAGCGGCGCGAGCGTGTGATCGCGTTCGTCCGTCAGCGGGCGCGGAGCTTCAATTCCGAGGCGCACGCGCTCAAGCAGAAGGCCACGCACCTGCGCGAGGAGCCCAAGACGTTCGACGACCAGACGCTGAAGGCCAAGGTCGAGTCGGAGGTCTTCCGGCCGGCCGACTCGCCGAAGGGCGACGTCGACGTCAACGTCGAGAACGGCGTCGTCTTCCTGCGGGGTCAGGTCGAGCGCCAGGAGCTCGTCGGCGAGCTCGAGGACCGGGTCCGCAAGGTCCAGGGCGTCGAGCGCGTGGAGAACCTGCTCAACACGGCCTCGTAGCTACAGCAGCGCGGCGACCTTGCGGAGGTCGTCGACGAAGCCCGCGTATTCGGCGTCGCGGTCCTCCGCGCGGAGGATCGCCGACGGGTGGATCGTCGCGAGCACCGTTTCGGCGAGGGGCGAGTCGACCGGCTCGCCCCGCTGCTTCGTGACGCGAAACTGACGCCCGAGCAGGCCCTGCGCGGCCGTCGCGCCGAGGCAGACGATCACGCGCGGCTTGACGCTCTCGATCTCTGCGTCGAGCCAGGGGCGGCACGCGGTCATCTCAGTCCAGTTCGGCTTCTGGTGGATCCGCCGCTTACCGCGTGGCTGCCACTTGAAATGCTTGACCGCGTTCGTGACGTACACGCGCCCGCGGTCGATGCCGACGTCCTCGAGCGCCTTGTCGAGCATCCGTCCGGCCGGGCCGACGAACGGCTTGCCCTGCTGGTCCTCCTGGTCACCCGGCTGCTCGCCGACGAACATCACCTCCGCCTGTCGCTTGCCTTCGCCGAACACGGTCTGGGTGGCTGCGCGCCAGAGCTCACAGCCGTGGCAGACGCTCGCGGCTTCGCGGAGGCTGGAGAGGTCGCGCGAGTCGGGCAGGTACGCGGCGGCGGTCACGTCACACGCAGCGTTCCCGCCTCGACCTCGAGGTATTCGCCGCTCTCGACGAGTCGCGCGAGGCGGTCGACGAGCTCCCACGCGTCGACGAAGCGGCTGTAGAGCGGCGGCAGCCCGAGCCGGATCGAGTCGGGGCCACGGAAGTCGGGGACGACCTCGGCACGCTCGATCAACGCGCGGCAGATGCGCCACGCGTCAGCGTGCCGCACCGAGACGTGCGCGCCGCGCTGCGCGGGGTCGCGCGGAGAGCCGAGCGCGAACCCGAGCGGCGCGAGGCGCTCGTCGTGGAGTCGAACGAGCAGCTCGGTCAGCTCGACGCTCTTCGCTCGCAACGCCTCGATCCCGGCCTCCGCGACCAGCCGCGCGCCGACCTCGACCGCGGTGACGTCGAGGATCGGAGGCGTGCCCGCAAGGAAGCGGCCGATCCCGGGGACAGGGTCGTAGGCGGCACCCATCGCGAACTGGTCTCGCTGGCCGAACCAGCCCCAGATCGGCGAGCGCAGCGTCTCGTGCAGCGACGCGCGCACGTAGAGGAACGCGGGCGCGCCCGGTCCGCCGTTGAGGTACTTGTACGTACATCCGACGGCGAGGTCGACGCCTGCGTCCTCGAGCTCGATCGGAACGGCGCCGGCGGAGTGGCTCAGGTCCCAGAGCATCAAGGCGCCGGCGTCGTGCGCGGCCGCGGTCACCTCGGGGAGGTCCGCGAGTGCACCGGACCGGTAGCCGACGTGCGAGAGGCAGACGAGTGAGACGTCTCGCCCCGCGCACGCGCGCACGACGTCGTCGGGAGTCGGGCCGGCGAGCTCGTCGCACTCGAAGGTGACGAGCTCCCCGAGGCCCTCGAGCACATAGCGGTCGGTCGGGAAGTTCGACGCGTCGGTGACGAGCGCGCCGGGTCGTCGCGCGAGCGCCGCGGCCGCGAGCTTGTACAGGTTGACGGTGGTCGAGTCCGAGACGACGACCTCTCCCGCGCGCGCGCCGAGCACGTCCGTCGCTAGCAGGTCGCCGAGCTCGAGCGGGAGGTCGATCCAGTCGGGCCACGCCGTGACGAGGCGGGATCCCCATTCGTCGATGCGGGCGCGGAGACGCTCGACGGTCTCCCGGGGCAGGCGTCCGAGTGAGTTTCCGTCCGCGTAGATCCACTCCGGGTCGTCGACGACGAAGCTCTCGCGAAAGCGCGCGAGTGGATCGGTGCGGTCGAGCTCCTCCGCTGCGGCGCGGGGCGTCACGGGAGCCGCTCGAGGATCGCCGCCCAGCTCGCGGACGACGGGTCGAGGCACTCGAAGTGGCCTTCGTCCGTCTCGACCAGCTCGACCTCGTCGCCGGCCTCGCGGGCACGCTGCGCGTAGGCGCGGCTCATCTCGACGGGGACCGTATCGTCGTGGCGTCCGTGGACGAGGAGCTGCGCGACGCCGAGCGGGAGTCGCGCTGCGGGCGACGCTGCCGCGTACTGCTCGGGCACATCGTCGGGCGTCCCACCGAGCAACTCGGCCGCAACGCCCGAGCTGAGACCGAGCCGCCACGCTTCGTGGAGGTCGACGACCCCCGCCTGCGCGACGGCGAGCGCGGCGCCGTGCTCGGCAGCCGCCCAGAGCGCCAGGTGACCGCCCGCGGAGTGGCCGAGCGTCACCCCCGCACCCGCGGTTGCAGAGCGCACGTCGTCGAAGGTCCACGGCCAGCCGCCGCCCGCGCCGAGGCGGCGGTACTCGAGGTTCCACGCTTCGTAGCCGCGCGCGGCGAGGTCGCGGCACAGCGGCGCCATCAGGTCGCGCTCGTAGCGGGCGCGCCAGAAGCCGCCGTGGATGACCGCGACGACGGCGCGGCGCGTGCCCGACGCCTCGTAGACGTCGACGACCTGTGCGGGGTGCGGCCCGTAGCGCCGCGTCACTCGAGCTTCGCGACGAGCGCCTCCCACGTCGCCTCGTCGCCGCCGCCCGCGAACGACGCGACGACACGGCCCTCGGCGCCGATCACGGCGACGTACGGCTGGTAGTCGGCGCCGAGGCGCTTCGCGCGCTGCCTCGCCGGATCGACGATCGACGGCCAGGTCCAGCCGAACTCACGGACGAACGCGCGGGCGCGGTCGGGCGTGTCAGCGACGTCGAGCCCGAGGAACTGCAGCTCCGGGTGAGCCTCGACGAACTTCGCGTAGGCACCCGCCTCGCCGCGGCAGGTCAGTCACCAGGACGACCAGACGTTGACGACGACGGGCTTGCCCCGCAGCGCGGCGAGCGAGGCGCGGTCGCCGTCGAGCGTGATGCCCTCGACGCCGGGCGCCTCACGTGCGGCGGGTTGCGGCGGAAGCTCGGCGGGCTCGTCCCCGCCGCAGCCGGCGAGCACGAGGACGGCGGCGAGAATCAACGCACGCCTCACGGGACGGAGGCTACCTTCGGCGGGGTCCGCGACGGCTTCGGCCCGCTCGACGCGAGCGTCTACGTCGTCGCGCCGTAGAACGCCCGCAGTCGGCGTGCGACGTGGCCGTGGCTCAACGCGTCCGTCGAGTCGACCAGCTGATCGATCGCGCCGGTACGAGGCAGCTCGCGCAGCGCCGGCTCATCGACGGTCTCGAAGCACGCGTGCGCGAAGCGCCCGGCGTCGAGGACGCGAAACGGCCTGTCGTGGAAGGGACGCGTCGTCGGGTCGAGCGCCTCCGTCAGGCCGAGCGCGTTGTGCCGTGAGGCGAGGGACTCGACCGCCTCGACCCAGGCCGCGCTGCGCTCGTCGTAGTCGTCTGCCGCGACGAGCCGCTCGAGCGGCGGGCCGACGTCCTCCGCCGCGTCGAGTCGTGCGAACGCCGAGCCGAGCCACTTGCTGTACGGCGCATAGCGGCGCTCGAAGAGAAAGCAGAGCCGCATCGCGTCCCGTGCGAGCCGCGCGGCGACGATCCGTGAGCCGAGGTCGTCGCCCACTTCCGCCGTGCGGCCGACGAACGGCTCCTCCTGGTCGATCCGCCACCACTGGCAGCCGACGAGCCAGCGCCAGATGTCCTCGGGGTACCACGCGAGCGCCGCCCGCAGCGGTTCGAGCTCGCCCGTGCCGTCGTGGTAGACGGCGCCCGCTGTGAGCTCGAGCAGCAGTTGCTGGGGGAGTGCGAGCCAGTCGATCGTGGTCAGCCCGCCGCGGGGGTCGAAGCCGAGCTGACCCTCGAGCCAGTCGCCGAGCGCCGTGACGGTCACGTGATGGGTCGCCGGCACGTCGTCCCAGCCGAACCGGGCCGGCCAGCCGCGGAACGAGTCGGGGAGCCCCGCCTCGACCGCCTTCACGATCCGCTCGACGTCCTCGGCCGCGACGAACACCTGGAGGCGCGGTCCCCAACCGTGGTCGGTCGAGCGGGCCGTGTCGAAGCCGAGCACGTCCGACCCCCAGCCGAGCAGTGCGGCCGAGTGCCGCAAGTCGCCGACGAGCCCGCGAACGACTTCGTCGTAGAACGCCAGTCCCAGCTCGCGCCCGGGAGTGAACTCCGTCACGCGACCATTGTCGTTTCCCGCTCGGCGCGGCGGGAACGACCGTCGTGTCCAGCGAAGGAGGGGTCGATGCCCGACAAGCGACCGAGCGTCAAGAACGAGAAGCAGTACGAAGCCCTGAAGGACAAGGGCATGTCGAAGGAGCGCGCGGCGCGGATCGCCAACTCGCCAGGAGCGTCGAGCCGAGGTGGCAAGAAGTCCCACTCGAGCTCGTCCCGCTCCTCGTCCAGCCAGGGCGGAACGACGGCACAGAAGAAGGCCGCCGGGCGTAAGGGCGGCAAGGCGACCGCGCGCAAGCGCTAAGCCTTCAGTGCGCGCGGCGACCGCGACGTTCGTCGGTGCGCTGGCGCTTGCGCTCGCCGGCGCAGGGGCGGCCGCGGAGCCGAGCTTCGAGGGGTACCAGTTCCCGCTGTCCCGCTTCAAGCCGGTGCAGGACCCGACCGCGCGGGGAGACGTCTACTGGACCGTGCACTTCGCCACGAACGCGGCCAGCGCCTGCTGGAAGTTCAGCGTCTTCACACGCGACCGGACGCGCTCCGTCCAGCTTCGCCGTGTCGTTCCCGGACGGCGAGCCCGGGTCGTTCGCACCTTCGACCTGCGCCCGCCCGTGGCCGGCTGGGAGCAAATGCCCTGGAGCGGGGGCACGGGGTTCAGCGGCTGCACGATCGTCTCCACTGCGGTCGCGCGCGCGATGGTCCGCGCGCCGCGGAGTTTCTTCCTGGAGGCCCAGACCGTCACGCTCCCAAGAGCCGCGCGCGCCCAGCTCCGTGGCCCCGCGAAGCGCTGCCCGTCGGCCGTTAACTGCAGCTGATCACTCGCGTTGCAGGTCCGGTAGAGAGCCGGCGGAGATCGCCATCGCGATCTCCGCCGGCCTTGCTCGTGCTTACGACGGGCTTAGGGCGCCCCGCAAAGGGAGAACGCAGCCTCGAAGTCGAGGTACTTGAAGTGCTCGGGCGTGTTGCCCTTCCCGTTCTTCAACGTTCCGCCGGCCAGCAGGCCAGGGCCCTTGAAGAGCGTGTCCGCCGGGCGCGAGTCGAGCTGGGCGGCCAGGTTGTCGGCGCCGGCCGGGCAGATCTCGCCGGCCGCCTCCATGTCCGCCAGGAAGCCCATCCACTCAGCCTTGGTCAGCCAGGCCTGAGAGCCCGCCGCGTGGGTCAGGGCGGACTCGCTCCAGCCTGACTTCGAACAGAAGTGTGCGAGCGCCGGGCTCGCTGCGAGCGCGAAGACCGCGACCGCCGCAGAGAAGGCCGCCGCAAGGCGACCGGACCGTTTCCGGAACAACTGATACCTCCCGCAGTTCGTAGGACCCCTCTCGGCCCCTGTTTATCAGCGCTTTGAGAACGCGTACATGGCCGAACGGCTAGTCCGGGAACCACTCGGGGACGTGGAAATTCGCGCTGGGAGGCGTAGGGGCAGCGCCGCCGGTGCCGGCTTTGCCGGTGCCGGTTCACCCAGCTTCCGAGAGACGCAAGACGCCGGTGAAGTCATCATGGCCCGCGAAGCGGCCCGGACTTCGCCGGCGAGTGGAGCGTGCCGGGATCGAACCGGCGACCTCCGCCTTGCAAAGGCGGCGCTCTCCCAGCTGAGCTAACGCCCCGAGCGGAGTCAGTGTAGCCCCCGCCCGGGGCGGTTCAGATCGTGGGTTAGGCCGCGCGCTCCAGCCGCTCTTCGAGGCGGGCCCGCTTGACGATCGAGGCGGGGTCGCCGAAGCGAAGGCGGGCGCGGAAGGCGCGGTGCTCGTTCCAGAGCTGTTCGAGACGCGTATTGAGCTGCTTGAGCTCGGCCGCGGTCGCGGGGTCGTGCCCCTGCGAGAGCAGGCGGTAGAGCTCGGAGCGACGCTCGCTGGCGCGCTCGATCTCGGTGTGGATCTCCTGCTGCGTCATACCTGGAAAAACGAGTGTCGCGGCCACCGCATTCCTTACCCGCGAGGGCCGAAGAGGTACCAGGCGACGACGGCGGCGCCGACCAGGCCGGCGACCACCGCGACCACCGTGAGGGCGGTGTCGCTCACTCGTACCCCAGCTCGCCGAGCCGGTCCTCGTCCAGGCCGAAGTAGTGGCCGAGCTCGTGGAGCACGGTCACCCGGATCTCGTGCTCGAGCTCGTCAGGGTCGGGGAAGTCCGCCTCGAGCGGCAGCCGGTAGATCGCGATCCGGTCGGGCAGGTAGTCGCCGCCGCCCTCGAAGAAGCCGTAGATGTCGGGCTCCTCCGGGTGCTCGTCCTCGACCACGACGGCGACGTTCTCGAGCTTGCGCGCGATCTCGGGCGGGAGCGCGTCAAGCGCGTGGCGGACGTGGTCCTGGAAGTTCAACGAGCCCGTTCCGGTGCGAGTGCTCGTCCACGGGGTGCGCTGGGTGGTGCGAGGCAAGGACGCAGGGAGCGCTCGTATCCGTAGTGATACGGGCGCGACTGAGGACGCCGCATCGCGCCGCCCAGCGCGGCCCGGGGACTCTGCGGCTCGTGCCGGGACGGGCTCACTTAATGACGAGGGCCATCAGCGCCTTCTGGGTGTGCAGGCGATTCTCGGCCTCGTCCCAGAGCGCCGACTTCGGCCCGTACGCGATCTCCTCGGTGATCTCCTCGCCGTAGTGGGCCGGGAGGCAGTGGAGCACGATCGCGTCGTCCTCGGCCAGGGCGAGCAGTTCGTCGCGGATCCCGAATCCGGTGAGGTCCCGGATGCGGCGGTCGCGTTCCTCCTCCTGGCCCATGCTCGTCCAGACGTCGGTGTAGAGGACCTCGGCGCCTTCGCTCGCCTCGCGGGGGTCGTGCGTGACCTGCACCGCCGCACCCGTCTCCTCGGCCGCAGTCCTCGCGGAGTCGAGGGCGAACTCGTCTGGCTCGTAGCCGGGCGGCACGGCGGCGGTGAAGTGCATCCCGAGCTTTGCGGCGGCGACCATCAGCGACGCGCACACGTTGTTGCCGTCCCCCAGATAGGTGAGCCGAACACCCTCGAGCCGCCCGAGCCGCTCGCGGATCGTCATCACATCCGCGAGCGCCTGGCACGGGTGCGTGCTGTCGGTCAGGCCGTTGAGGACCGGGATCGAGGCGTTCCGGGCGAGCTCCTCGACGTCGGCCTGCTCGTACGTCCGGATCATGATCGCGTCGAGGTAGCGCGACAGCACGAGCGCCGTGTCCTTGACCGTCTCGCCCCGGCCGAGCTGGAGGTCCGAGGCCGAGAGGTAGAGCCCGAGCCCGCCGAGCTGCCAGATCCCGACCTCGAAGGAGACGCGGGTCCGGGTCGACGGCTTCTGGAAGATCATCCCGAGCGTTCGTCCCGGGAGTAGTCGGTGCTCCTCGCCGGCGGCCTGGGCCCGCTTGAGCTCGTCGGCCAGCTCGAGCAGCCGGAGCAGCTCGTCGCGGCTCCAGTCGGCGACCTTGGTGAAGTCCCGGCCCTTCAGGTCGTCGGAGACGGCCACCACGTGCCGAGGATCCTAGCCCCAGCAGTCACTTGACAACGAGACACTAAGGTTTTATTCTGGCGACGTAAGCACAATCGTCTCGAAGGAGTTGGAGATGGCCACAGTCGTTCGTTGGGAACCCCTGCGTGAGCTCGCGACGATGCAGAGCGAGGTGAGCCGGCTGATGAACGGCCTGCTCGAGGGCAACGGTCGCTCGACGCAGAGCTGGGTCCCCGCCGTCGACGTCTGGGAGACGGAGCACGAGCTCGTCTACGCGTTCGACCTGCCGGGGATCGCCGAGAACGAGATCGAGGTCGAGTTCGAGGACGGCGGCCTGACCGTGAGCGCCGAGCGGAAGCGGGAGCAGAAGGTCGAGAACGACCGCTTCTACCGCTTCGAGCGCCGCTTCGGCAGCTTCAGCCGATCGATCGGCCTGCCGCAGGGCGTGTCCGAGGATTCGATCAACGCCGAGTACCGGAACGGCGTGCTCGAGGTCCACGTGCGCAAGCCGGAGCAGCCGAAGCCTCGCCGCATCCAGGTGGGTAGCGGTACGCAGGCGACCATCGAAGGGACGTCCGAGGAGAAGTAGGCGCGCTCCTCGGCGGAGTGGAGAAGGCGACCCTAGTGGTCGCCTTCTTCGTGGTCCCGCCGGCTGCGGATCGCGGCCCAGACCAAGAGCGCGCCGAGCGCGACGAGCGCCGAGAGCTCGACGATCAGCCCGGCCGTGCCGCCGTGCGCGAGCGTCAGGCCCTGGAGAGCAGCCACAACCCGCCGGTCGTGTAGAGGATCATCAGCCCCAGCAGCGGATACTGCGTGCGCAGCGCGTCGCGCGTCGTGCCGAAGACCGCCAGCGCCTTGTCGTGGGCGAGCACGAGCCCGATCACGTGCCCCGCGATCAGCGCGCCCGTCTGCACGTACCAGATCTGGTCGGCGCTCAGCGGCTGGACGTTGATCCGGTAGTCGAGCGTCCCGAACAGGTCCCAGCCGAAGCCGAGCGGGTCGGACGCGAGCGGGATCGCGAGCTGGCCGCCGACGATCAGGAGCGTCGCGTAGTGAGCGACCACGTACGCGAGCGCGATCGGGATCAGCGTCCCGGCGAAGTCCCGCTCGAGGCGCCCGTGGCGGCCGCCGATGCGGCGCGCCAGCTCGATCGCGAGCACAAAGGCCGCGGCGACGACGACGACGGCGAGAACGAGCCCGAGGACGTTGAACGCGAACGCTCCCGCCTCGCTCTCGATCTCGAAGAGGAGGTCCTGCCAGTAGCTCGTCCGGCCGAACCCGTCGAAGGCGACGGAACCGAGCATGACCGCGACGAAGGCGACGGTTCCCGTCGGCTCGTCCTCACGTGCGACGCGTTGCAGCGGGTTGCGCAGCGTCAGCCGGCCCTCGCGCAGCCGGAACGGCGCCAGCCTGGCGAGGAAGCCGAAGTAGACCGTGAACATCTCGCCCCCGTTGAGCCAGGCGTCGCGGCCGAACGCCGCGATCCCGACCCACGTGATCCAGCTGTAGAGCGCGATCGCGAGCGCGAGGATGCGCGGGTCCTGAGGATCCGAGTAGGCAAGCTCGAGCGCAGCGAAGGCGAGCAGGAGAAACGCCGCGGGCCAGCGACCGAGTGCCTTCGGGTAGGCGAACGGCGCGTCCCAGTCGAGTCGGGCGCGCGACCACGTCCACGCGACGAAGTCCGCCGCGGCGCGCCACGGGTTCAGCCAGGCCCAGACGTTGCCGAACAGGACGCACAGCGGCACCAGGCCGACCCAGAACACGATCCAGACGAACGTGGGCGCGATGTTCGTCCCCGCCGACCGCTCGCCGACGAGCGCCGCGATGAAGACGACGACGAAGAGACCGAACCCGAGCGCGCCGACCAGGACCCGCAGCAGCCCGGACGGCAGGCGGAAGAGCCCGCGTCGCCGGTCGCCCTCCAGTCGAGGCGTCTTCCAGAGGATGCCGAGCGCCGCGAACGAGAGCACGAGCACGGCGGCGCCGCCGTAGTAGGCGAGCCAGAGCGGGATCGGCGGGTCGGTGACGCCGCCGACGCCGTGGGCGAGCGGGAGCAAGCTCACGGCACGACCGTCAGCTGCGCGATCTGGCGCCCGCGATCCTCGAGCTCGATCTCGAACCGGCCCGTGAGGTTGGCTCTGAACGAGATTCGCGCCGGCTGTCCCGGGCCGACGTCCGCAAACAGGTCGTAGCCGTGCACGTGGACGTGGTCGGAGACGTCGGAGCCGACGGTGACGACCACGCGCTCGCCTTCGTTTGCGGTGGCGCGAGCGATCCCGTCGAGGGGGCGGCCGCCGCGCACCCGCACGACGATGCGCGTGACCGCGGGCTGCGTCTCGGTGGGCGTCTCGGCGGTCGTCGTCGGCCCGGGCTCGGCCGTCGGCGGCGCCGTCACCGTTGGCGTGGTCGTGGTCGCGGCGGCCTCACCGTCGTCGTCGTCCGGACGCACGAGCACGAAGGCGACGGCGAGAACGGCCACGGCGGCGAGCGCGATCAGCAGGCGCATTCCTCTCATTCGCGGGCTATACGAGTACCGGATTCCCCGTTCAGGGCGCGCTCGAGCTCGCCGGCCGAGGTGATCAGCGCCTCGCCTCCCGTCGCGCGCACGAACGCCGCGCAGGCCTCGACCTTCGGCCTCATCGAGCCCTCCGGCAGCTCGGGCGCGAGCGCGTCGGCCTCGTCGGGGGTCAGCGAGCGCAGCTCTGTCTGGCTTCGTGTGCGGAAGCCGCGGTAGAGGGCGGGGACGTCGGTGAGCACGACCAGGCGGCCGGCACCGAGCTCGCGGGCCAGCAGTGCCGAGCTGAGATCCTTGTCGACCACGGCGTCGACGCCGTCCAGCCGCTCGCCGCGAGCGACGACCGGGATCCCGCCGCCGCCGCAGGCGACCGCGATCGTGCCCGCGTCGAGCAGGTGGCGAATCGCCTCGAGCTCGACGATCCCGGTCGGCGCCGGCGACGGGACGACTCGCCGCCAGCCGCGACCCGCATCCTCGGCGAGCCGCCAGCCGCGCTCCGACTCGAGCCGCTCGGCCTGCTCACGGGGATAGAACGGCCCGATCGGCTTGGTCGGCTCGGCGAAGGCCGTGTCGTCCGCGTCGACGCGCACGTGGGTGACGACGCACGCGACCGCCCTCGCGGTCACCGAGCCGAGCTCGAGGCAGACGAGGGCGCCGATCTCCGCCTGCGTCTGCGCGACGGCGACCCAGAGTGGGAGGGGCGGGGCCTCGCCGGCCGCGCGTTCCGAGCGCAGCAGACCCGACCCGACCTGCGGCCCGTTGCCGTGGGTGAGGACGAGCGGCTCCTCGAGCAGCGGGCGCATGGCCCCGACGTGCGTGCGCAGGTTCGCGCGCTGCTCCGCAGTCGTGCCGCGTTCGCCTTCGCGGACGAGCGCGTTGCCGCCGAGCGCGACGACCGTGGTCACACGAGCGCTGTCTGCTCGAGCAGCCCCTTCTCGGCGAGCACGTTCGCGAGCGTGCGTTCGCCCACTTCCTGAAGGCGGTACGTCACACGCATTGCGGGACGCTCGAAGTCGACGAGCCGGCGAAGGTCGATCGGCGTCCCGATCAGGACAAGGTCGGGGTTCGAGCGAATGATCGTCTCGCGCAGGTCGTCAACCTGCCCGTTGCCGTAGCCCATCGCAGGGAGCAGCGGGCCGACGTGCGGGTACTCCTCGAACGTCTTCGCGATCGAGCCGACGGCAAAGGGGCGGGGATCGACGAGCTCGGCCGCGCCGTGCTGTTTCGCGGCGAGCACGGCGGCGCCGTAGCTCATCTCGCCGTGCGTCAGGGTCGGCCCGTCCTCGATCGCGAGCACGCGCTTCCCGCGGATCTCGTTCGCGTCGCCCTCGACGTGGAACGGCGAGGCCGCGAGCACGACCTCCGCGTTCGTCGTGTGCTCGTGGATCGAGTTGAGCACGAGGTCGATGCCTTCCTGCGAGGCGCTGTCGATCTTGTTCACGACGCAGACGTCGGCCATGCGCAGGTTCGTCTCGCCCGGGTGGTAGAGCAGCTCGTGTCCGGGGCGGTGCGGGTCGAGGACGACGATGTGGACGTCCGGGCGCACGAACGGCGTGTCGTTGTTGCCGCCGTCCCAGAGGATCACGTCCGCCTCCTGCTCGGCGCGCTCGAGGATCGACGCGTAGTCGATGCCGGCGAAGACGAGGTTCCCGTCGGCCAGGTGCGGCTCGTACTCCTCCCGCTCTTCGATCGTCGCGTCCGCGGCCTCGAGGTCCTCGTAGCGCTCGAACCGCTGCACGGCCTGCTCGGCGAGGTCGCCGTACGGCATCGGGTGGCGGAGGACGGCAACGCGCTTGCCCGAGTCGCGCAGCAGCTCGGCGACGCGGCGAGTCGTCTGGCTCTTGCCCGAGCCGGTACGGACCGCGCAGATCGCGACACACGGCTTCTCCGAGGTCAACATCGTGTCGCGCGGCGAGAGGAGCAGATAGTCGGCGCCCGCGGCGAGCACGCGAGAGCCGACGTGCATCACGTGCTGGTGGGTGACGTCCGAGTACGAGAAGACGACCTGGTCGATCTCGTGCTCGCGCACGATCGTGACGAGCTCGGACTCCGGCAAGATCGGGATCCCATCCGGGTACGCCTCGCCCGCGAGCTCACGCGGGTAGACGCGTCCGTCGATGTTCGGGATCTGCGTCGCGGTGAACGCGACGACCTCGATGTCGTCCCGGCCGCGGTAGACGACGTTGAAGTTGTGGAAGTCCCGCCCCGCGGCCCCGGCGATCACGACCCGGGTTCGATTCATGCATACAGCCTATTCAGCCACGCAGACGGAGACCCTGGCCGCGCGGGGAGGTCTATCGGTCGTAGCGAAGCCGCTCAGTCGGGAGCGCCGTCGAGATCGACGTGTTCCGACCCGCGGGTGGGCCGACGGCCGAACTCCGCGGCCACGTCGGTGTGCATCAAGAAGGAGGCGTCGTCGGCCGACGCGGAGCGAAGATGACGTAAGGACCCGCACCGAGCGCACGACGTGATCGAGCCGGCGTTGTCCCTCGTCGTCTGCCAACGGTGCCCACCCCGAACCACACAGACGAGGCCGAGCAGCACGACTCGGGACCGCTTACGCCGCGGTCTCGCGGATGCGTTCGGCGACCGACTCGAGCTCGAGCTTGCCGCCGGTGACCTCGCGGAGGAGCTCGTCGGCGTTCATCCGCTGGCCTTCCGACCAGAGCTCGCGGATCAGCGAGCCCGCCGACTGCTGCTTGAACCAGTCGGTGCCGAACTTCTCGCGCAGGAACGAGCGCAGCTGCGCCTCGAGCGCCCACGCACGCAGGTACGCGTGGACGTAGAAGCCGCCGTCCATGTCCCAGAGGTAGTCCTCCGACGCCGGTGTGATCTTGAGCGCGTCGGCCTGGAGCTCGACGTAGCGCGACCTGAACGCGGTCGGGTCGTCGGACTGGTGGAACTCGAGCTCGTAGAGCAGCTTCGCGCAGTAGCGGCGGACGAAGTAGACGAGCACGGCGGCGTCCTCGGCCGCGTAGTCGTGCGGGCGCGGGAAGTCGAGCATCTTCGAGAGCCAGCCGGGCTCGGACGTCAGGTGCTCGAGCAGCATCGCCCAGCCCTCGGTGACCGCGTTGTCGCCGAGCCGGCGGTTCTCGACCGGGAGGGAGGCGGACGTGTGCGCGAAGTGCTCCGCGTGACCGGCCTCGTGGAAGAGCGCGTGCCAGTCGTCCGGCCCTCCGGTCGGCTTGATCACGAGCATGACCTTCTCCGGCACCTCGATCGGGACGCAGAACGCGCGCGGGTCCTTGAGCGGCCGGTTCTCCACGTCGAGGTGGACGTTCTCCTGGCCGTCGAGGTCGACGCCGAGGTCGCGCAGCGTCTCCCGGAGCGCGGGCACCATCCTGTCCGCCGGGAACCCGTCGTCCCACGTCGTCGCGCGCATCATCCGGTCCTTGTCCCAGCGCTCGGCCTGGGCGAGCGGCATGCCGACGCGCGCGCGGAAGAGCTTGTCGACGATCTGCTCGTGCACGCGCTCGGTCGAGGCGAGGAAGCTGCGGCACTGCTCGGCGAGCGACTCGAGGTCGAACCCGAAGCCCTTGTACAGCTCGAAGTAGTTGGTCGCGCCGAGCTCGCCGACCGCAGCACGCGTGCGCGCGTGCGCCTCCAGGTAGAGCGGGTTCAGGTGCTCCTCGACGAGCTCGTTCCGCACGCGCTCGACCCGCTCGCGCTTGCCGCGGTCGGGCTCGTTCATGATCGTCGGCTTCAGCATCCGGTACGGGATCTCCTCGCCGTCGATCGTCGCCGTCAACCCGGCCTCGGCCGCCGCCAGCTGCTCCTCGAGCTTCTTCGTCAGCTGGCCGAGGTAGCCCTCGCACGCGAAGCGCCAGAGCTCGCGGATCGAGGCGCTGCCGTTCACCGCCGCGCCGATCGAGCGCGCCTGCTCGATCGTCGTCAGGTCGGCGAACTCGTCGTAGATCGGCTCGAGCTCGAGCTTCTCCTTGTGCCCCGCGAAGTGAAGGTAGTACTCCTCGTCGAGCCGCGCGATGAAGCGATCGGCGCGCGCCCGGTACGCGTCGAGGTCGCGGGCGGACGCAGGGGCGGCGCTCGTCATCGGGTTCGTAGGATAGTCAGATGCGCGAGATTCGCCTCCGGACCGAGGGCCGCACCCAGCTCGTCGAGATCACGCGCCAGGTCGAGGAGGCGCTCGACGGCGCGGACGCGTCGGCGGCGCTCGTGTTCGTGCCACACACGACCGCGGGCCTGACGATCAACGAGCACGCTGATCCCGCCGTCGCGCGCGACCTCGAGGCGGCGCTCGCTCGGATCGTCGGCGACGAGTGGTCCTGGGAGCACGTGGAGGATCCGGACGGGCCGAACGCGCCCTCGCACGTGCGCGCGGCGCTGGCCGGGCAGCAGGTCGTCGTTCCCGTCGACGGCGGCCGGCTCGCCCTCGGCACCTGGCAGGGGATCTTCTTCTGCGAGTTCGACGGTCCCCGGGACCGCACGGTCTATGTGACGGCGCTGCGTTGATCCAGGTCGAAGGTCTCAGCAAGCGCTACGGGAAGACGCAGGCCGTCGCCGGCCTCAGCTTCAGCGTCGAGCCGGGGACGATCACGGGCTTTCTCGGGCCGAACGGAGCGGGGAAGTCGACGACGTTGCGCTCGGTGCTCGGGCTCGTGCATCCCGACGCGGGCAGCGCGACGGTGCTCGGCGTTCCGTACCGCGACCTCGACCGCCCGCTCCACCGCGTCGGCGCGGTGCTCGAAGCCAGCGAGGTGCACCCCGGGCGCTCGGGCCGGAACCACTTGCGCGTGCTGGCCGCGGCCGCGCGCGTTCCGCCCTCGCGCGTCGACGAGGTGCTCACCCTCGTCGAGCTGACCGCGGCAGCGAAGCGGCGGGTGAAGGGCTACTCGCTCGGGATGCGGCAGCGGCTCGGGCTCGCCTGCGCGCTCCTCGGCGACCCCGAGGTGCTCGTCCTCGACGAGCCGGCGAACGGCCTCGACCCGGCCGGGATTCGCTGGCTGCGCGACCTCCTGCGCTCGCTCGCCGGCGAGGGGCGGACGATCCTGCTCTCCAGCCACGTGCTCTCCGAGGTCGCTCAGACCGTCGATCGCGTCGTGATCATCCACCGCGGCAAGCTGGTGCAGCAGGCGCCGATCGCGGAGGTGCTCGCGGGCGCGCGAGGAGCGACGCGGGTTCGGAGCCCCGACGCGGGCCGCCTGACGGAGCTCCTCGCCGCGCAGGGTGCCGAGGCAACGACGCTCGACGGCAACACGTTCGCCGTCGAGCTGGAGCCCGAGCGCGTCGGCGAGCTCGCCGCTGCGAACGGGATCGTCCTGCACGAGCTGAGCGTCGAGCGCGCGACGCTCGAGGAGGTCTTCATGGAGCTGACCGGGGGAGAGACGACCGAGTGACCGCGCAGCTCCGTTCGGAGTGGTTGAAGGTGCGGACGGTGCGCTCCTGGTGGGCGTATCTGGTCGTGATCGTGCTCCTGACGGGGGTCGCCGTCGCCGGCACGATCGGATCGGCCGAGGACGATGCGACCCGCGCGACGCTCGACCACCAGCTCGGCCTGGTCGAATCGGTCGGGATCGCGGTCCTGCTCGCGATCCTCCTCGGGATCACGATCGTGACCGCAGAGTTCCGGCACGGCACGGTGACTCCGACGTTCCTGACCGAGCCGCACCGCGAGCGTGTCCTCGCGGCGAAGGCGATCACCGGGACGGTGATCGCACTCGGCTTCGCGCTCCTGTCGCTCGTGATCGTCGCGGCCATGGCTCTGACGTGGTTCGCGATCATCGACGTGGAGACGCACGTCGGCGACGCGGAGCTCTGGGAACGCACGGCCCAGCAGTTCCTGTCCGCGGCGCTCTGGGCGCTGCTCGGCGTCGCGATCGGGTCGGTCGTGCACAGCCAGGTCGCGGCGCTCGTCGGGACGCTCGTCTGGATCTTCCTCGGCGAGACGCTGCTGCCCGGCCTCTTCGGGCTGATCGACGTCGACTGGGCGACGCCGTACCTGCCCTTCCGCGCGCTCGACGCGGCCGACGGCACGGGCGGGGAGGACCTGCTCTCGTACGAAGGCGGGATCGCCGTCGCGCTCGGCTGGATCGCGTTGCTCGGCGCGGCCGGAACGGTGCGCACGCGCCGACGCGACATCACGTGATGGCGCCGCCGGTCGCCATTGACCAGGAGCTCGAGCTGCACGTCGACTCCCTGGCGTACGGCGGCAACGGCGTCGCCCGCCTGAACGGGTTCGTCGTCTTCGTTCGCCGCGGGTTGCCGGGAGACACCGTTCGCGCGCGGGTCACGAAGGTGAAGCGCAACCACGCGGAGGCGCTCGCGACCGAAGTGCTCGTGCCGGGGCCGAACCGCGTCGACGCGCCGTGCGCGCACTACCCCGCGTGCGGCGGCTGCAGGTTCCAGGACCTCGCGTACGAGGCGCAGCTGCGCTCGAAGGCCGACCAGGTCGCCGATGCGCTGCGGCGACTGGGCGGCTTCGCCGACGCGCCTCTCGAGCCGATCGTCCCGGCCGCGTCGGTCTTCGGCTACCGCAACAAGCTCGAGTACTCGTTCACGCAGTACGAGGACGGGGCGACCCTCGGCTTCCACAAGGCCGGTCGCTGGGACGAGGTGCTCGAGGTCGAGCGGTGCTGGCTCACGACCGACCTCGGCAACGCGATCCGGAACGCCGTGCGCGCGTGGGCGCGCGAGGAAGGGCTCCAGGCGTACGACCAGGCGACGCAGCGCGGCTACCTGCGCCACCTCGTCGTGCGCGAGGGGCGCAACACCGGTCAGGCGCTCGTCCAGCTCGTGACGGCGCCCGGCGAGCGCTTCGAGACCGGCTACTTCGTCGAGGTGCTGCGGCGCTTCCCCGAGGTGCGCTCCGTGCACTGGGCGATCAACGACACGCCGGCCGAGGTCACGAACCTGCCGACGCGCCTGCTCTGGGGCGAGGACGCGATCGAGGAGGAGCTCGGCGGTCTCCGCTTCCGAGTCAGCCCGAACGCCTTCCTGCAGACGAACACCGAGATGGCCGAGCGCATCTACGGGCTCGCGCGGGAATACGCGGCCCTGACAGGCGCGGAGACGGTCTGGGACCTCTACTGCGGCATCGGCACGATCGGCCTCACGCTGGCGCGGGACTCGCTCACCGTCTGGGGGCTCGAGGTCTCCGAGGAGTCGGTCGCGCGCGCGCTCGAGAACGCCGACCTGAACGGGATCACGAACGCGGCGTTCTTCGCGGGGAACGTCGGCCAGGCGGTCGAGGAGCTGCGCGAACGCTCGGGCTCTCCCGACGTCGTCGTCGTCGATCCCCCGCGCGCGGGCCTCGCGGGCAAGGCGCTCCGTCGGCTCGGCCGGATCGGCGCCCGCCGCATCGTCTACGTGTCGTGCAACCCGACCACGCTCGCGTCCGACCTGAAGACGCTGCGCGCCGACTGGGGCTACGAGCTCAGACGGGCGCAGCCGGTCGACATGTTCCCGCACACGCCGCACGTCGAGTGCGTCGCGCTGCTCGAGCAATCCGGCGCGGTTCGGGAGGCGTAGGGATCACGGGGGAGGCGAGTTCGCCCCTGCAGGCTCGCCTCCCCGGGTTCTGAAAGCGCGCCAGAGCAGGTCCGCGTTCGGGATCAGGAAGCCGAAGGCAAGCAGCGGCAGGGCCGGGAGGCCGTCCACGCCGAACCAGTAGGTGGCGGCGAGCGTCACGCCGATCGAGAGCGCCATCGCCAGCCAGGTGACGCCGCGCCTGAGCCCGAAGCGGTCCGCTGCGGCGAGGAAGAGCGCGAAGAAGAGCAGGTCGGGGAGCCCGAGCTTCGCAGTCGAGTCGACGCTCTCGACCCTGACGTCGAGCGGCATGTCGCGGCTCGCCACGCCGGACTGTTGCTGCTGCACGCCGTCGTTGACGTCATCCGCGTCGGCCCGCGCCACCGCCTCGCCACCGCCCAGGGCGAGGATCCGGTAGAGGTAGTCGCGGCCCGCGTCGAGCCCGCCCTCGCCGAAGCCGACGTCGCGGTCGCCGTCGCGATCGCGGAGCGGCGCGTCGTTGCGCTGCCCGCCCGGCTCGCGCTCGACGTCGTACGTCGTCGGCCCGTCGAGGGGCTCGCGCCAGACGATGAACACCTGCCGCTCGCCGCTGAGCGGAAACGAGAACGAGAGCGCCGAGAAGACCTCCGGGCGCTCGCTGATGATGTGCGCGGTCGGGCCGCGCCAGACCGAGTACGAGTCGACGACCGGAATCAGCAGCGCGACGAGGGCGACCCAGAGGACGCTCTCGAAGTAGCGGAGGAACCAGAACGCGACCGCCGTCGCCGCCGCGAGCTTCGCGAAGTTCGCGACGACCTCGAAGCCGCCGCGGTCGGCGGCGATCGCGAGCACGGCGAGCGCGATCCCGGCGCCCAGCAGTCCGCGCCACTCGCGCAGGGGCAGCGCGAACCAGACGAGCCCGAAGATCGCCGGGATCAGCACGAAGCCGACGAAGAGGACGTCCGCGTTCGTCGGCAGGTTCGGCCCGTAACGGAAGAACGCGTAGTACGCGAGCAGTACTGCGAACAGCGCGACGGCTGCGAGGAGGCGTCGGTTCGCGGCTAATACGGAGGCAGCTCGGCCCACCACGCCCCGACCGTCTTGAACGCCTGCCAGAAGCGCGTCTTCGCGGGCTGCTCGTCGAGCGAGGCGTCGATGTCCGGCACGACGAGCCCCTCGATCGTCGGCGTGAACCGCTGCAGCTCGCCGAGGCGGTCGTCGAGCGGGTTCGAAAGCGGGAACGCGAGCGAGTTGACGAACTCGCGCGCGTCGTCGCCCATCACGACGAGGAGCTTCGGCTGCACGATGTGGAGCTCGCGGATCACGTGCGAGCGAGCCTCGTCCTCGTCCTGGCCGACGAACTTGAGGCAGTTCGTGCCGTAGACGGCCATCGGGTCGACGCGCAGCCGCTGGAGCGACTTCAGGAGGGCCTGGCCGGCCCGGCCGAAGAACGCGACGCCCTCCTGCACCTCCGGTGGCTGCGGCCCGTACTTGATCAGGAACACGTCCGCGAGCGGGTGGCCCGAGCCGAGCACGGGGACCGCGCCCTCGGGGGCGGCGCGCGCGATCTCGTCCCCGAGCTCGTTCGTCTCGGAGATCGCTTTTTGCAGGTACTTCTCGGAGATTTCGTCGGACGGCACGGCGGACACGGCGGGGTCCTACGAGTTCGGGGTCAGCGAACCCTTTCCTTGGCTTGGGCCGCCCACTTGAGCGACTGGAGGTAGAGCAGCGACCGTGGACGGCGCTCCACCTGCGCGGTCCGGAGGCTGAGCAGGAACTCGTCCCGACCCTCGAAGGCGCGCATGCGCATGACGCCGGTGCCGACGCCCTGGAGGACGTGCGCGTCGGAGCCCGCGCCCATCGTGATCCCGTACTTGCGGGCGAACCGGAGCGCCTCGTCGTTGTAGGCCTCGAAGAGCAGGCGTGCGTTGTGGACCTCGAGCACGTCGAGTTCGTCGATGTGCCGGTGCACCGTCGCCGGGTCCGGGCACGTGTGGATGCGGTCGAACGGGTGCGGGAGGTAGACGACGCCGTTCTGCGCGCGGATCGCGGCGATCGTCTCGGCGAAGGACATTCCGCGCGGGATCTCCTCGTGGAGGAAGAGCCCGATCACCTCGCCCTGCGTGTCGGTCTTCACCTCCTCGCCGGGAATCACGATCAGGTCGCGGCCGCGCGCGAGCTCGACGGCTTCGAGCGCCCCGCCGAAGACGTTGTGGTCGGTGACGGCGATCGCTCCGAGACCCTGCTCCTCGGCGTAGTCGAGCAGCTCCTCCACGTCGATCTGACAGTCGTGCGACCAGCTCGTGTGCAGGTGCAGGTCGGCGAGGAGCCACGGCCTGTCGGCGAGCGGGTCGTCGTCGCGGCTCGGCCGGCGCCGGCGCACCAGCCGCGCGTACAGCTCGTCGAGCTCGCCTGCGACCGCGCCGAAGCTCTGGGGCTCGGCCGCCGCCCTCGCTGCGCGCTGCTCGCGCTCGCGATGCTCTGCGTCTTCGGCTAGGCGCGCGACCGCCGCGGCCGCGAGCTCCGGCTGCTCGTCGACGCCCGGAGGGTCGGCGATCGCGGCGCCCGCCGCGGCCGCCTCCAGCCGCAGGCGCTCGAGCCCTCCCGGCGCCGGAACGAAGATCGCGGCCTCGTTCAGCAGCTCGGCGCGCGACTCGCCGCTGCGGAGCGTCCGGATCGAAACGCGGTCGACGACGCCCCGCGGCACGAACGGACGACCGAACATCGTCCGCGTGCGAATGAAGGCAGCCTCCCAGCCCGGCAGGTCGCGCAGCGCCCGAAGCACTGCGCGGGCAACGGGGCGGGCCGACGGCCGCCACTCCAGGACGATCAGCGGACGCTTCGCCGACGGACGGAAGCGCTTCGTGTCGACGCCCTCGGAGACGAGCTCGTAGTCGCCGGGGAATCGCGCGGCTGCGGCAGCTCGCACGTGCTCGCTCGTCACGAGCAGCGCGTCCACGCGCGTGAGCAGGCGCTCGCGCTGCGTCTTGCCCGGCGGGTACGCGAGGCGCTCGGGGGAGAGGAACGTCGCGACCGCGAGTGTCTGCGCCTCGCGCAGCGCGAGGTACGAAAGGCTCGGTAGGCCGGACTCGAACGCGTGCACGATGTCGTACCGGCCCTCGCGCAGCGCGAGCGTGAGGTTGTCGCGGACGCCGACCGGCACGCCCATCTGCGAGCGACGCGAAATCGGCACGGCGGGGCCGAGCGCGATCACGTCCGCGTCGGCGCCGCTCTGCAGCGCGCGCCTGCCGGCTGCGAGCTCGCGCGCGCGGTTCGACGGCGCGAGCACGGTCACGTGGTGCCCGCGCTCACGCAGCTCTGCGGCGATCCCGGCGACGTGCTCGTTGACTGAGTGCGGCTGCGACCAGCTGAACGGCGTGACCAGGCAAAGGCGCAGTGCCATCCGCCCCGACTCTAGCCGTCTAGACTCGGCGCGCCGGTGGCCACGCGCGTCAGCTCCGAGGATCGGCGGAAGCAGATCGTGCAGGCCGCGGTGCGTGCCTTCGCTCGGCGTGGCTACGAAGCGGCGCGCGTGGGCGACGTCGCCACCGAGGCGGGCGTCGCGTACGGGCTCGTCTACCACTACTTCCACTCCAAAGAGGAGCTGCTGGAGACGATCTTCCGCGAAACGTGGGCGGAGCTACTCGCCGCGATCCGCGCGGTCGAGGACACGGACGAGCCGTCGCGCGAGCACGTGCGCAAGGTCGTCGCGATCGTCCTGCGCACGTGGAGCCGCGACCCGGACCTCGTGCGCGTGCTCGTCCGCGAGGTGACCCGGACGCCGCATCTCCAGAGCGAGGTGACCGAGATCCAGCACGCGTTCGACTCGCTCGAGCGGATCGTCCGCCGCGGCCAGGAGGACGGCTCGTTCCGGGCCGACCTCGACCCGAAGCTCGCGGGCTGGAGCCTCTACGGCGCGCTCGAGGAGATCCTCACGGGTTGGGTGATGGGCGTGCTTCCCGGCGGGCAGGACGACGTCGCGCGCGCGGAGCGCACGGTCGTCGAGCTGTTCTGCGGCGGGCTCGAGCGCGACTGATCAGACGGTCTCGCGCGTCCGTGCGTGCTCGTCGATGAAGCGCTCGACCGCGTCGTGCGCGTCGTCGTCCGCGATCTGACGCGGCGGCGACTTCATCAGGTAGGCGCTCGGCCCCTCGAGCGCGCCGGCGACGCCGTTGTTCATGGCGAGCTTCGCCAGCCGCACGGCGTCGATCACGATCCCGGCCGAGTTCGGCGAGTCCCAGACCTCGAGCTTGAGCTCCATGTTCAGCGGCACGTCGCCGAAGCTCGAGCCCTCCATGCGGATGTAGGCCCACTTGCGGTCGGTCAGCCACGGCACGTAGTCCGAAGGACCGACGTGGACGTTCTTCTCGCCGAGGTCGTAGTCGAGCATCGACGTGACCGCGTTCGTCTTCGAGATCTTCTTCGACTCGAGCCGGTCGCGTTCGAGCATGTTCAGGAAGTCGGAGTTGCCGCCGACGTTCAGCTGCATCGTCCGGTCGACCTTGACACCGCGCTCGCGGAAGAGCGACGTGAGCACGCGGTGCGTGATCGTCGCGCCGACCTGCGACTTGATGTCGTCGCCGATGATCGGCACGCCGGCCTGCTCGAAGCGGCGCTGCCAGTACGGCTCGCGCGCGATGAAGACGGGCATGCAGTTCACCATCGCGCAGCCGGCCTCGAGGATCTGCTCCGTGTACCACTTCGTCGCCGATTCCGAGCCGACGGGCAGGTAGTTGACGACGACGTCCGTCTGCGTCTCCCTGAGGATGCGGACGACGTCGTCCGTCTCGCCCGGCGACTTGTCGACGACCTCGCTCAGGTACTTGCCGATCCCGTCGTGCGTCATCCCGCGCGAGACCTTGATGCCGGTCTGCGGGCACGTCGGCGAACTTGATCGTGTCGTTCGGGTGCGCCCAGATCGCGTCGGCGAGGTCCTTGCCGACCTTCGTCGTCGTGACGTCGAACGCGGCCGTGAACTCGATGTCGCCGACGTGGTAGCCGCCGAGGTCGACGTGCATCAGGCCGGGGACGAACTGGTCGGAGTCGGCGTCGCGGTAGTACTCCACGCCCTGGAGCAGCGCGTTCGCGCAGTTGCCGACGCCGACGAGCGCGACGCGGACCTTGCCGTTATCGGACATTCAGGTGATCTCCTTGGATCGAAGTTGGGTGCGGACGTGGAGGACGCGCTGGACGACCGTGAGCCACGCTGTGGCGGTCAGGACGGCGAGCGCGAGCTCGAGCGGCAGCCACGGCGCGAGCACGAGCCCGGCCGTGATCACGACGACGCGCTCGGCCCGTGAGCCGATGCCGACGTCGCCTCGCACGCCGAGCGCCTCTGCCCGGGCGCGCGTGTAGCTGACGAGGAACGAGCCCGTCATGGCTGCCGCGGCGAGCGCGACGCCGAGCTCGCTGCCGTCCCGGGTGAGAACGACCGCGATCGCGCCGAGCATGAACGCCTCGCTGAGGCGGTCGGTGGTCGAGTCGACGAACGCGCCGAAAGGCGTCGCCTTGCCGCCGGCGCGCGCGAGCGCTCCGTCGAGGATGTCGAGGATCGAGCCGATCACGAACAGCACGGCGCCGAGCCAGAAGAAGAGGAGGTCGTTGCGGTACTCGAAGTAGACGGCGACCGAAGCGAGGGCGCAGAGCGTGACGCCGCCGGTCGTGAGGACGTTCGGCGTGATCCGCGTGCGGGTCAGCCCGACGATCGAGCGCGACGCGAGGCGTCTCGCCCCGGTCGTGTAGGTGTCCTTGAGGGTCAAGGTGTCAGATCGCACGCTTGCTATATAGCATACGTGCGATACCGGCGGCGCGTCAGGCGCGCCTGAAGAGCAGGCGCCGCTCGAGCGCGAGCGCTGCGATCAGCGCCACGAGCACGCCCGCGACGATGTCGAGCCAGAAGTGGTTGCCGGTCGCCATCACGGCGAACCACACCCACGGCGCCCACAGCAGCCACAGCACCTTCGCCCAGCGCCGCTGGACGAGCAGCGCCATCGTCACACCGACGATCAGCGCGTCCGCCGAGTGCAGGCTCGGCATCGCGGCGTAGGGGTTCGATGCGAGCTCGATCAGGCCGCTGCCGTGGTTGAGGCTCGCGAAGTGGGCGAGCGTGTCGACGAAGCCGAAGTCCGGGAACATGCGCGGCGGAGCCGTCGGCAGCAGGACGTAGCCGGCGAGGCCGATGACGTTCGCGAGCATCACCATGTTCCGGAAGCGCGCAAACGACTCGTTCCGGCGCAGGTAGACCCAGAGCAGCGCCAGCCCGAGCACGGTGAACTGCGAGAGCCAGTACGTCCACGAGGTCGCGATCGCGAGCAGGTTCGAGGACTGGACGAGACCCTGGAGGCTGAGCTCGAAGAGCGCGTTCGCCCGGCTCTCCAGGTCGATCACCTTCAGCCCGTTCTCGAACGCGTCGGCCGCGTTCCGGTCCGCGATTCCGCGCGCCACCTGGTAGGCGGCGAGGAATCCGAACCAGAGCAGGATCTGCTTGGCGAAGTCCCCCCAGCCACGGGGGAGAAAGCGGCGCTGCTCGGGTCCGGGAGCGGTTGCGGCCAGCTCGCTCACGACGATGCCGATTCTAGACCCAGCGGGCGGCGTTAGCCCCCGATTTGGCTCATCGAGCGGGACGCACGCACGAAACCGGGCTCGTTGATGCGGTGCTTGAGCTCCTTGTGCGCGACTGCCCAGCGGAGCTGGGCAGCCAGCTCGTCGTCGCTCGCACCGCTTCGGAGCGGGGTCTTCAGGTCCCATTCGCGACGGGAGAAGAGGCAGGTGCGGAGCTGCCCGTCTGCGGTCAGCCGGATCCGGTCGCAGGTGGAGCAGAAGGGCTCCGAAACGGGGTTGACAAACCCGATCTCGCCGGTCCCGTCGGCGAATCCGAAGCGGCGCGCGGTCGACGAGGCCTTCGACGGCAGCTCGACCAGCGGGCCGTGCTCCGCCTCGATCAGGTCGCGGATCTCGCCGCCGGTCAGCACCTGGTCCTCACGCCAGCCCTCGTCGGCGTCGAGCGGCATGAACTCGATGAAGCGGACGACGTACGGCTTGCGGCGGGCGAGCGCGGCGAGGCGCGGCACCTCCTCCTCGGTGAAGCCCTTGACCGCGACGCAGTTGATCTTGATCGGCCGCAGCTCGGGGTAGCGCTCCGCTTCATCGAGCCCGCGCAGCACTTTGTCGAGGGCGTCGCGCCGCGTGATCTCGGCGAAGCGCACGTGGTCGAGCGAGTCGAGCGACACGTTGATCCGGCGCAGGCCCGCGGCGACCAGCGGTCCGGCGAGGCGGTCGAGCAGGACGCCGTTCGTCGTCAGCGAGAGGTCGCGGACGCCCGGGATCGAGGCGAGCAGATCGACGAGCACGGGCAGGTCGCGCCGGACGAGCGGCTCGCCTCCCGTCAGCCGCACCTCGTCGACGCCCATGCGCGCGAGCACGCCGACGAGCCGCGCAATCTCTTCGAAGGTGAGCACCTCGTCGCGCGGCAGCCACTCGAGCCCCTCCGCCGGCATGCAGTAGGTGCAGCGGAAGTTGCACTTGTCGGTGACCGAGACGCGCACGCTCTTGATCTCGCGTCCCCAGCTGTCCACGAGCGGCTGCACGGTGGAGAGACTAGCGCGAGGTTTTCGCGTTGCCGAGACGGAAAAACCCCTCCTGACATCCACCCACAGGAGGGAACGCAATGAGATGGGAAACAGAGGAAGGCGGCATGGGCGGCGGTGAGTCCGGCGGCGGGATGGGCGGCGGCGAGTCCGGCGGCGGCGAAGGCGGCGGCATGGGAGACGGCGGCGGCGAAGGCGGCGAGGAGTCCGGCACCTAGTAGCGCGACCGCAGAGACGTACTCCGAGGGCGCCGCTAGGCGCCCTCGGCCTGTTCGGCCCAGAGCTGGACGAGGTGCACGATCGTCTCGGCCGCGGCGCCCATGTCGGCGACGCAGATCCACTCGCGCTGCGAGTGGGCCTGCTGTCCGCCCGTGAACACGTTCGCCGTCGGCAGGCCGCGCTCGGAGAGGCGCGAGCCGTCGGTGCCTCCGCGGACGAGCGTGCGCGACGGCTCGAGGCCTGCGCGCCGGACCGCCTCGTCGGCGAGCGAGACCGCCTTCGGGACGGCGTCGAGGTACTCCTTCATGTTCCGGTACTGCCGGCGGAGCTCGACCTCGGCGTGGCCGACCTCCTCCGCCGTGCGGCGGACGAGCTCGGCATGCTCCTCGAGCTTCGCCTCGTCGAAGTCCCGGAGGATCATCCTCACCTCGACCGTCTCGGCGTCGCCGCTGATCCTCGTCGGGTGGATGAACCCTTCGCGCTCCTCGGTCGTCTCGGGAGCGCGGTCACGCGGGAGGCGTGAGACGAAGTCGGCCGCAAGCCGGATCGCGTTGACCATGATGTCCTTGGCCCAGCCGGGGTGGACCGCGCGTCCGCGGAAGCGCACGCGCGCCTCGAGTGCGGAGAACGTCTCGTCCTGGATCTCGCCCGCGGTCGAGCCGTCGAGCGTGTAGGCGACCTGCGCGCCGAAGTGTTCGAGGTCGAGGTTGTCGACGCCGCGGCCGATCTCCTCGTCGGGCGTGAACGCGATCCGGACCGGCCCGTGCGGAACGTCCGGGTTCCGGACGAGGTACGCGAGCGCGGCCATGATCTCGGCGACGCCGGCCTTGTCGTCGGCGCCGAGCAGCGTCGTGCCGTCGCTGGAGACGAGCTCGTGGCCGGCATGGTTCGCGAGTTCGGGCCACATCTCGGGGCTGAGCACCTGCGTCGAGTCGCCGGGGAGCGGATGGTCGCCCCCCTCGTAGCGGAACACCTGCGGCTGCACGCCCGTCCCGCTGACGTCGTTCGAGGTGTCGACGTGCGCGACCAGGCCGATCGTCGGCGCCTCGACGTTGCCCGGCAGCGTCGCGTACAGGACTCCGTGCTCGGTCAGCTCCGACTCGAGCCCGAGCACGCGGAGCTCTTCCACGAGCATGCGCGAGAGGTCGAGCTGCTTCGCCGTGCTCGGCGCGGAGTCGGAGTCCGGGTCGGAGGTCGTGTCGATCCGCGCGTAGCGGATCAAGCGGTCGCACGCGTCGGGCGCGAGCTCGCGGGCGAGCTCCGAGCCGTAGCCGTCGGCGTCCACGCGCGGATCGTAGGGGACAGTCACGGGACAGTCCCCGCTAATCGACGAAGCTGCGGTGCGAGCAGGGCGAAAGCTGGTCGCGCTCTCGACGTGCTCGTGCGGACGGGGGACAGTCCCGGGACAGTCCCCCGCTAACGTCCGCGCGTGCCCGCGCTCCTGGCCTTGGTCGCCGTCACCGCGGTCTGGGGCATCACGTTCGTGCAGGTCAAGGATGCGGTCGCGCTCTACCCGCTCTTCGCGTTCCTCGCCGTCCGCTTCGCGATCGCGTCGTTCGTGCTCGCTCCGGTTGCCGCGGCGCGCGTGAGCCGCGCGATCTGGCGACCGGCCGGCGCGCTCGGCCTGCTGCTCGCGCTCGGCTACGCGCTCCAGACCGCCGGCCTCCAGCGCACGACCGTCTCGAGCACCGGCTTCATCACCGGCCTCTACGTCGTCTTCACGCCGCTGTTCGCGTACGTGCTCTTCCGCTTCCGCGCCGGCAGGGAGCTGTGGGCGGGCGTCGCGCTCTCGCTCGTCGGCCTCGGTCTGCTCACGGGCGTAGGCGTCGGGGATCCGGTCGGCGACCTGCTCGTGCTCGGCGGAGCCGCCGCCTACTCGCTCCAGATCGCGCTGATGGAGCGCTACGCGCGGATGTACGACGCGGTCGCGTTCACGTTCGTCGAGATGGTCACCGCGTTCGCCGCCTTCACGGCGATCGCCGTCGCGCGCGGCCAACTCGAGCTGCCGAGCGGCCGAGTCGTCTGGGGCGCGCTGCTCGTCACAGGCATCTTCGCGAGCGCGCTCGGCTACCTCGTGCAGGTCTGGGCGCAGCGGAGTCTGTCGGCCGCGCGCACGGCGCTCGCGTTCACGCTCGAGCCGGTCTGGGCCGCGATCTTCGGCTTCTGGCTCGCGGGCGACCGGCTCGGCGCGGTCGGCTGGCTCGGAGCGGCGCTGATCATGGCCGGCATCGTCGTCGCCGAACCGCTGGCCGCGGAGACGCTCCGCCGCCTGCTGCGCCGGTGAGCGCGGTCCTGCTCGCACTGCTCTCCGCGGCGCTCTTCGGCGCGATGACCGTCGCGGTCCGGCTCGGGCTCCTGCGCAGCCCGGACGCGCGGCTCGGCGCCGCCGCAACCGCGCTGACCGCGCTCGCCGTCGCGCTCGCGGCATCGCCGTTCGGCTCCGGCGAGTCCGATCCGCGCGACCTGGCGCTCTTCGCACTGGCCGGCGCGCTCGCGCCCGGCGTCTCGCAGCTGCTCTTCACGCTCGCGGTCCGCGACGCTGGCGCCGCGCGCGCGTCGGTCGTCGTCGGCGCCGCGCCGCTGCTGACGGTCGCGCTCGGCCTCGTCGTCCTCGACGAGCCGTTCCAGCTCGCGCTGCTCGCGGGCGCCGCGCTGATCGTCGCCGGCGGGGCGGCGCTCGCGTGGGAGCCGCTCCGCCCGCACGACTTCAGGGCGACCGGCCTCGCGTGGGCGGTCGGCTGCACGTTCCTCTTCGCGAGCCGCGACACGTTCGTCCGCTGGTTCTCGGGCGAGACCGCAGTCGCGTCGACGTCCGCCGCGGCGGCGACGCTCGCCGGCGGCGCGCTCGTGCTCGCGCTGACGGCGGCGCGCTCGCGCTGGCGCCGCGGGCTGCCGTTCGTCCCCGCCGGGATCTGCTTCGGGCTCTCCTACGTGTTCCTCTTCGAGGCGTACTACCGCGGCCGCGTGACGGTGGTCTCGCCGCTCGTCGCGACCGAGACGCTCTGGGGCGTCGGGCTGTCGGCGCTGCTGATCGGACGGAGCGAGCGCGTGGGACGGCACCTCGTGCTCGGCGCGGTGCTCGTCGTCGCGGGCGCCGCGCTTATCGGCGTGCGAAGTAGTTGATCAGGACGAGCGCCACGCAGACCATGGCGATCCCGGCAGGCCCGGAGGTCCCACCCGCGATCGCGATCAGCGGGATCGCGGCGATGATCGAGACGACCGTGACCGCGTTCGTGTTGTCGGCGCTGCGGCGCGCCGGCGCCCGCTCCCGCTCCCTCAGCCGCGCCTCGATCCGCTGGGCGAAGCGCTCGGCGAGCTCCTCCTCGTAGGCCGGGCCGAGCTCCCGGTGCGCCTCCAGGGACGCGCGGGCCTCGTCACGCGGGACGAGCGGCTCTGTCACACCGCTATCGTACTCGCTCTAAATCTGCTATAAAGGCACTCAGATTTTCTCAAGGGAGGAACAAACGCAGATGGCGAAGACAATCGGAATCGACCTCGGCACGACCAACTCCGCGATGGCCGTACTCGAGGGCGGCGAGCCGACCGTGATCCCGAACGCCGAGGGCGGGCGCACGACCCCGTCCGTGGTCGCGTTCGCGAACGACGGTCAGCGGCTCGTCGGCGCGCCCGCGAAGCGGCAGCAGGTGACCAACCCGCAGAACACGATCTTCTCGATCAAGCGCTTCATGGGCCGCAAGCACGACGAGGTCTCGGAGGAGATGAAGATCGTCCCCTACGAGGTCGTCCAGGGCCCGAACGGCGACGTCCGGGTCAAGGCGGGCGACAAGGACTACGCGCCGCCGGAGATCAGCGCGATGATCCTGCAGAAGCTGAGGGCCGACGCCGAGGCGTACCTCGGCGAGCCGGTCACCGACGCCGTGGTCACGGTCCCGGCCTACTTCAACAACGCGCAGCGTGAGGCGACCAAGGACGCCGGCAAGATCGCCGGCCTCAACGTCCTCCGCATCATCAACGAGCCGACCGCGGCTGCGCTTGCGTACGGGCTCGACAAGGAAGGCGCCGACCAGACGATCCTCGTCTTCGACCTCGGCGGCGGCACGTTCGACGTGTCGGTGCTCGAGCTCGGCGAGGGCGTCTTCGAGGTCAAGGCGACGAACGGCGACAACCACCTCGGCGGCGACAACTTCGACAAGGCCGTCGTCGACTGGATGGTCTCGGAGTTCAAGAAGGACCAGGGCATCGACCTCTCGCAGGACCGGATGGCGCTCCAGCGTCTCTACGAGGCCGCGGAGAAGGCGAAGATCGAGCTGTCGTCGACGATGACGACGCAGATCAACCTGCCCTTCGTCACCGCGACGCAGGAAGGCCCGAAGCATCTCGACCTCCAGCTCACGCGCGCGAAGCTCGAGGAGCTCGTCGCCGACCTGCTCGAGCGGACCGTCGGTCCGACCAAGCAGGCGCTCGCCGACGCGGGACTCTCCTCGAACGACTTCGACCACGTCGTCCTCGTCGGCGGCATGACGCGCATGCCGGCCGTGCAGGCGAAGGTCAAAGAGCTGACCGGCAAGGATCCGCACAAGGGCGTGAACCCCGACGAGGTCGTCGCGGTCGGCGCCGCGATCCAGGCCGGGGTGCTCAAGGGAGAGGTCAAGGACATCCTGCTCCTCGACGTCACGCCGCTCTCGCTCGGGATCGAGACCAAGGGCGGTGTGTTCACGAGGCTGATCGAGCGCAACACGACCATCCCGACGAAGAAGTCCGAGACGTTCACGACCGCGGAGGACAACCAGCCGTCGGTCGAGGTGCACGTGCTCCAGGGCGAGTCGGAGATGGCGACGTTCAACAAGACGCTCGGCAAGTTCCAGCTCGTCGGGATCCCGCCGGCGCCGCGCGGCATGCCGCAGATCGAGGTCGGCTTCGACATCGACGCGAACGGGATCATCCACGTGAACGCGAAGGACCTCGGCACCGGCAACGAGCAGCAGATCCGGATCGAGGGCGGCTCGGGCCTGAAGGAGGACGAGGTCCAGCGGATGATCAAGGAGGCGGAGGCGCACTCCGACGAGGCGCACCGCCTGCGCGAGCTCGCCGACACGCGCAACCTGGCCGAGCAGCTCGCGTACCAGACCGAGCGCACGCTCAAGGAGCACCGCGACAAGGTCGACGAGGCGATCGCCTCGACGATCGAGGGTCGCATCATGGAGCTCCGCGGCGTGCTCGAGTCGAGCGACGTGAACGAGATCCGCCAGAAGACGACCGCGCTCGAGGAGGAGTCGCGCAAGCTCGCCGAGGCGATGTACGCGCAGGCGACCGCGCAGCAGGCGCAGTCCTCGACGGGCAACGGCGCGCCCACCGACGACGAGGTCGTCGAGGAGGGTGAGTACGAGGTCATCGACGAAGAAGAGGAAGCGAAGACCTCGTAGTGCACGAAGACGTCGAAAAGACCGAGGAGCAGGGAGTCGACGAGCTCGCGCGGGAACGCGACGAGCTCGTCGACACGCTCCAGCGCCTCCAGGCGGAGTTCGCGAACTTCAAGAAGCGGACGGCGCGCGAGCAGGAGACGTTCGCCGTGCGTGCAAACGAGCGGCTGGTCAAGGACCTGCTGCCCGTCCTCGACGACCTGGGTCGCGCGCTCGAAGCGGCCGAGGCGCACGAGGAGGCGAAGCTCGAGGAGGGCGTTCGCCTCGTCCACCGCCAGCTCGCCGACACGCTCGCGAAGCAGGGGCTGGCGGAGATCGAGACGGACGGACAGTTCGACCCGCACGTGCACGAGGCCCTGCTCTCCCAGCCGAGCGACGCACCCGAGGGAACCGTGATCGAGGTCGTGCAGAAGGGCTACCGGCTCGGAGACCTCGTGCTGCGGCCCGCGCGAGTGGTGGTCAGCGGTGGCGGCGACTAGGTCCCTCTACGACGTCCTCGGCGTCTCGAAGAACGCCTCCGCGGACGAGCTGAAGAAGGCGTACCGCAAGCTCGCGCGCGACAACCACCCCGACCGCAACCCCGGCGACGAGGCGGCCGAGACGCGCTTCAAGGAGATCCAGGCCGCGTACGACATCCTCAAGGACCCGGAGAAGCGCAAGCAGTACGACGCCTTCGGCGCGAACGGCCGAGCGGGCCAGGGCGGCTTCAACTTCGACTTCGGCGACCTCGGCGATCTCTCCGACCTCTTCGGCGGCCTCTTCGGCGGCGGTGGGCGTGGGCGCGCGCAGCAGCGTGAGCGCGGCCGCCGCGGCGACGACGTCGAGGCGGTCGTCAACCTCTCCTTCGAGGATTCGCTGCGCGGCCTCCAGGTACAGGTGCCGGTCGAGCTCGAGACCGCGTGCTCCGAGTGCCATGGCTCCGGCGCGCGGCCCGGCACGTCGCCGCGCATCTGCCCCGAGTGCAACGGGCGCGGCGTCGTCTCCGAGGCGCAGGGGCTGTTCGCGCTCTCGCAGCCGTGCCCGCGCTGCCGCGGGAACGGCACCGTGATCGAGGATCCGTGCCCGAAGTGCCAGGGCTCCGGCCGCGAGCGGCGCACGAAGCGCTACACGGTCAAGATCCCGGCCGGCGTCAAGGACGGCACGCGGATCCGGCTCAAGGGCAAGGGCGAGGCCGGCTGGGGCGGGGCGCCCGCGGGCGACCTCTTCGTGGTCACGCGCGTGGCCGAGTCGCCGCTCTACGAGCGGCGCGGCAACGACCTGCTCGTGAACGTCCCGATCTCGTACGCCGACGCCGCGCTCGGCGCGACCGTCGAGGTGCCGACGCCCGACGGCGCCGTCTCGCTGAAGGTGCCGGCCGGCTCCGAGGACGGGAAGCTGCTGCGCATCCGCGGCCGCGGCGCGCCGAAGCTCTCCGGCGGCGGCAAGGGCGACGTGCTCGCCCGCCTCAAGGTCCAGGTGCCGAAGCGGCTGAACAAGAAGGAGCGCGAGCTGCTCGAAGAGCTCAGGAAGGTGACGTAGTGGACGACCGGCCTCGCTACATGATCAGCGTCGCCGCCGACCTCGTCGGCATCCATCCCCAGACGCTTCGCATCTACGAGCAGAAGGGGCTGGTGCGCCCCAAGCGGACCGCCGGGAACACGCGGCTCTACTCGGACGCCGACGTCGAGCGCGTGCAGCTGATCCAGCGACTGACCACGGACCTCGGGCTGAACCTCGCCGGCGTCGAGCTGGTGCTGCGGCTCGAGGACGAGCTGCAGAAGGCGCACGCGCGGATCGAGCGGCTGCAGCGGCAGCTGCGCGAGGACGTGCAGAACGTTCACAAGCAGTACCGGCGCGACCTCGTGGTCTACCGCGAGGCCGGCGTGCCAGCCGGAGGTAAGGGGTCGTGGACTTCAACAAGCTGACGCTCAAGAGCCAGCAGGCGGTCGGCGCCGCGCAGGAGCTCGCGCGCCGGATGGGCAACCCCGAGCTCTACCCCGAGCACCTGCTGCTCGCCTTGCTCGACCAGGAGCTGCCGCAGAGGCTCGTCCCGGACCCGGCGGGTCTGCGCGCGCAGGCCGAGACGACGCTGCGCGGCAAGCCGTCGATCCAGGGCGCGTCGCAGCAGCCGCAGGTCGGCGCCGCGTTCTCGAAGGTGCTCGACCAGGCGTTCGACGAGGCAAAGCGCATGGACGACGACTACGTGTCGACCGAGCATCTGCTGCTCGCGCTCGACGTCGTCCCGCGCGACGAGCTGCTCGCGCAGATCGAGGACGTGCGCGGCGGGCGGCGAGTGACTTCGCAGGACCCCGAGGAGACGTACGAGGCGCTCGAGAAGTTCGGCCGCGACCTGACCGAGGCGGCGGAGGAAGGCAAGCTCGATCCCGTCATCGGCCGCGACGAGGAGATCCGCCGCGTGATCCAGGTGCTCTCGCGCCGGACGAAGAACAACCCGGTGCTGATCGGCGACCCCGGCGTCGGCAAGACCGCGATCGTCGAGGGGCTCGCGCAGCGGATCGTCGCCGGCGACGTGCCCGAAGGGCTGAAGGGCAAGCGCGTCTGGGCGCTCGACATCGGCGCGCTGCTGGCCGGCTCGAAGTACCGCGGCGAGTTCGAGGAGCGCCTCAAGGCCGTGCTCCAGGAGATCCAGGGCTCCGAGGGCCAGATCGTCCTCTTCATCGACGAGCTGCACACGATCGTCGGCGCGGGCGCCGCCGAGGGCGCGGTCGACGCGGCGAACATGCTCAAGCCGATGCTCGCGCGCGGCGAGCTGCGCGCGGTCGGTGCGACGACGCTCGACGAGTACCGCAAGCACGTCGAGAAGGACGCCGCGCTCGAGCGGCGCTTCCAGCCCGTCTTCGTCGGCGAGCCGAGCGTCGCCGACACGATCGCGATCCTGCGCGGCCTGAAGGAGCGCTACGAGGCGCACCACGGCGTGCGCATCCGCGACGCGGCACTCGTCGCGGCGGCGGTGCTGAGCGACCGCTACATCACCGACCGACAGCTGCCCGACAAGGCGATCGACCTGGTCGACGAGTCTGCCTCGCGCTTGCGCATGGAGATCGACTCGTCGCCGATCGAGCTCGACGAGGCGGAGCGCAGGCGCCGCCAGCTCGAGATCGAGTTGGCGGCGATGGGCAAGGAAGCTCGCCGAAGTTCGCGAGCCGGTCGAACGAGCGCTCGCCGAGGCTCGCGAACTCGAGGCCGAGCTCGCGGCGCGCTGGGCTCGCGAGAAGGAGCAGCTCGACCGGGTCAAGGAGATCACGCAGCGAATCGACGAGCTGCGCATGGAGGCGGAACGCGCCGAGCGGAACGGCGACCTCCAGCGCGTCGCTGAGATCCGCTACGGCGAGCTGCCGGCGCTCGAGCGCGAGCTCTCGGAGCGCGTTGAGATCGAGACGCCGATGGTCAAGGAGGAGGTCGACGAGGACGACGTCGCCGCCGTCGTCGCGCGCTGGACGGGCATCCCCGTCGACCGCCTGCTCGAGGGCGAGACCGAGAAGCTGATCCACATGGAGGAGCGCCTGCACCAGCGCGTCGTCGGCCAGCACGCGGCCGTCGAGGCGGTCGCGAATGCGCTCCGTCGCGCGCGCACCGGGCTCCAGGACCCGAACCGGCCGATCGGCTCGTTCGTCTTCCTCGGCCCGACCGGCGTCGGGAAGACCGAGCTCGCGCGCGCGCTCGCGGAGTTCATGTTCGACGACGAGCGCGCGATGGTGCGGCTCGACATGTCGGAGTACCAGGAGCGACACACGGTCGCGCGACTGCTCGGCGCGCCGCCGGGCTACGTCGGCTACGAGGAGGGCGGGCAGCTGACCGAGGCCGTCCGCCGGCGTCCGTACTCGGTGCTCCTCCTCGACGAGATCGAGAAGGCGCACAACGAGGTCTTCGACGTGCTGCTCCAGATCCTCGACGACGGTCGCCTGACCGACGGTCAGGGCCGCACGGTCGACTTCCGCAACACCGTGATCATCATGACCTCGAACATCCGCTCGGCCGAGCAGATGCGCGAGCACTTCCGGCCGGAGTTCCTGAACCGGATCGACGAGATCGTCGTCTTCGAGCGGCTCACGCGCGACCAGCTCGCCGACATCGTCGAGCTCCAGCTCGCGCGGCTGCGCTCACGCCTCGCCGAGCGCGGGCTGACGCTCGAGCTCTCGGACGCGGCGAAGGAGGCCGTCACCGAGGCGGGGTGGGACCCGACCTACGGCGCGCGACCGCTCAAGCGTGCGTTGCAGCGGCTGGTCGAGAACCCGCTCGCCTTGCGCCTGCTCGAGGGCGACTTCGGCGAGGGCGACACGGTGCGCGTCGACGCGCAGAACGGCGAGCTCGTGTTCACGAAGGCGGACGTGGCCGAACCGGCCGCTGCGGCCTAGGCGGAACGGGCCGTCTTGCGGCGCGCCTCGCGAGCCGCGACCGTACTCGCGTGCGTTGGAGGCGAAAGCGGCGAACACGACTCGAAGACGTCGTTGAGTACCTCCACGGAATTGGCCAGATGCTCCAGCGCATCGACGCTAGACTCGAAGAGATCGTCGAGTTACTGGGTGACGACGATGGAAGAGATTCAGCCGACAACTGAGGATTGGGAGCGCGCAAGGCGCCAGATGGAGCGCGATCCTCGCGACGTCTTTCTCGAACTCGCCGCGCGGCATGAGGCGCACCAGCGAATCGAGCGCGAGCGCGAGCAAAGGCGCCGCGCGCGCCTCCGCAGGCTCACGTTCGGCCTCCTCGGCCGCTGACCCTTACGGCGGCCAGATGTCGCCCTCGACGAGCTCGACAACGTTCCCGGCCGGATCGCGGAGGTAGAGCGAGCGGCCGCGGCCGTCCCAGTCGACCTCCTGCTCGATCGCGACGCCGGCACGGGTCAGCCGCTCGCGCCACTCGTCGAGCTCACCGGCCTCGACCGCGAACGCGACATGACCCGCACCCGTCGTTCCGTGCGAGGGCACGGGGCGGCCCGGGAGCGACGAGCGTGTGGCGTCGAAGATCAGCAGCATGCCGCCGTCGTCGAGTCGGAACGTGGCCGCGAGCTCGTCCGGCCCGCCGACGGCCCGGAGCCCGAGCACGTCGGCGTAGAACCTGCCGAGCGCCGCAGGCTCGCCGTAGAGGACGGTCTCGTAGATGCGCACTAGCCGTCGCCCGCCGCGACCAACGTCCACGTGAAGCGCGTCAGCGACTGGCGCCCGGCGACGTCGCTCGAGCGGACGCCCCGCCTGACGAAGAGCGTCGGCACGCCGGCCCCGGCGGCGACGGCGAGACGCACGCGACCAATCCCCTCGCTTCGCCAGCGGTCGGAGAGGCCGACGACGAGCAAGCGCGCGTCGCGGGCGGCGTCGAGCACGCCCGCCTCGCCGGGGCGTATGAGCACGGGTTCGGTGACGATCCCGACGACTTGCTGCACGACGAGGGAAGCGCGGGCGAGGAGCCGACTCGCGTCGCGCGCTTCGCCGGCAGCGTCTGCCTCGCGCCCGAGGAGCCGGAGCGTCGTGCCGAGCGAGCCCGCGAGCCATGCTGCGAGCTCGATCGCCGACCAGTCGTGCTCGACGCCGCCGAACGGAGTCACGACCGCTCCCGACTCGGGCATGGGACCGCCGACGAGGACGCCGACGTCGCACGACGCGCCGGCGAGAACGACCGTCAGCTCGTCGTCGAGGGCTCCGGTCTCGGCGTCGGGTGCGGCGTCGACGAGAACGAGGTCGGCGTCGTGCTCGGTCGCGAGTCGAGCCGCATCGCCGCCAGGCTCGAGCGACGTGTATGCCGCCACACGGCAGGCGAGTCCGCGCCCGACGAGCGCCGTGCGCCGCTCCGCCAGCAGCGCCGTCGCGCGTGCGAGGTCCTCGCCCCTCGCCAGCAGTCGCGCGAGGATGAGCTCGCGCTCGGGCCGCCGAGCGAGCGGCTCTGCGACGCCGAGGAGCGCGTCGAGGCTCGACTCCGCCCGCACGACGACGACGATCGCGCGATGGCGCACCGGCATGTCCGAGGAGACGGCCAGCGCCGAGTCGTGGCGAAGGATCGCGCGCTCGAGCTCCTGGAGCTCGGGGCTCGGCTCGATCCCGAGCTCGTCGACGAGCATCGTTCGGGCATCGCGGTATGCCTCGAGCGCCTCGGCTTGCCGACCGGACGCGTAGAGCGCCCGCATCAGTGCGGCGCGCGGGCGTTCGCGAAGCGGATGCTCGCGAACGAGGGCCTCGAGCTCCCCCACGAGCTGCGCGTGCTTCCCGAGAGCGAGGTCGGCGTCGACTCGTAGCTCGAGGGCGCGCACGCGGAGCTCCTCCAGGCGGACGATCTCCACCTGCGCCCAGTCGGCGTACGCAACGTCGGAGAACGGCGTGCCGCGCCAGAGCTCCAGCGCGTCGCGGAGGAGGCGCGCGGCGTCTTCGGGCGCCGCCGTCTGCGCCTCGTCCACGAGCCGCTCGAAGGTGAACAGGTCGAGCTCGTTCGGCGCGACGCGGATCAGGTAGCCGGGCTCCCTGCGTGACGACGGCTTCTCTCCGTCCGATCGCCTTCCGTAGCTGCGAGACGTGGTACTGCAGCGCGTTCGTCGCGTCCCGCGGCGGCTCGTCGCCCCACATCCCGTCGATCAGCACGTCGCACGGAACGACATCGTTTGCCCGCAGGAGCAGGAGCGCGAGCAGGGCGCGCTGGCGTTGGCCGCCGAGCGCGAGTGGTTGCCCGTCAGCGACGACCTCGAGAGGCCCCAGGATCCGGAACTCCACCGGTGCCGACGACGCTAACACGGCCTCAGTGCCGGCTCAGCGAGCCCTCAGCGGCGATGCGGACACTCGTATTCCGCTTCCACGAGCCCTATCCTCGAACCCACAAGACGGTCCGCAGTGAACCCGGCGAACACGGCCCAAATCCGCAACGACTTCCTCGGCTATCGCCCGGAGGAGCTCGTCGGGCAGGGCGGGATGGGCGTCGTTTACCGCGCGCGCGACCTTCGCCTCAAGCGTGTCGTGGCGCTGAAGCTGATGGCCCCCGAGCTCGCCGCGGACGAACGCTTCCGCGAGCGCTTCGCGCGCGAGGCGGAGCTCGCGATGTCGCTCGAGCACCCGAACGTCGTGCCGATTCACGACGCGGGCGAGCTCGACGGCCGCCTCTACCTCGTCATGCGCTTCGTGGAGGGCTCCGACCTTCGCGAGCTGCTGCGCGCGGAGGGCGCGCTCGATCCTCCTCGCGCGCTCGCGATCGTCGCACAGGTCGCACACGCGCTCGACGCGGCGCACGCGAAGGGCCTCGTGCATCGCGACGTCAAGCCCTCGAACGTGCTGCTCGACGCCGACGAGCACGCCTACCTCGCGGACTTCGGTCTGACGCGCCCGTTCGGCGACGGCGCGGGTGGCGCGACGGACGGCCGTTCGCTCGGAACGCCCACCTACCTCGCGCCTGAGCAGATCGAGGGCGGCGAGATCGACGGGCGCACCGACGTGTACGCCCTGGGCTGTCTGCTCTACGAGTGCCTGACGGGAGCGCCGCCCTTCGAGGCGTCGTCGCGGCTCGCCGTCGCCTGGGCGCACCTGGAGGAAGAGCCGCCGGACGCGAGCGAGCGTCGTTCCGAGCTCCCGGCGGCCGTCGACGCCGTGATCCGGAAGGCGATGGCGAAGAACCCGGACGACCGGTACGCGACGTGCGCCGACCTCGTCGCCGCAGCGCAGACGGCGCTCGGGCTCGGGCGACGCAGGCGCAGAGGGCGCCGCGCCGCGCTCCTCGCCGCGGCCGTGCTCGCGGTCGTCGCGGCGCTCGTCGGCGTGCTCGCCACGCGCGCCGGCGGTGAGGCCGCGGCGCGCGAGGTCGACCACAACACCCTCGTCCGGATCGATCCGAGGACCAACCGGATCGCCGCCGTCGTCCAGGTGGGGAAGTTCCCCAGCGCGGCGGCGGCCGGCGGCGACAGCGTTTGGACCTACAACAGCGCCGACGGGACGGTCTCCGAGATCGACTCTCGATCGAACGACGTCCGGTCGACGACGAAGATCGCAACGAGGTCGTACGGCGATGCAGGGTGGCGCTCCGTCCTCGCAGCGGACGCGAGCGGCGCCTGGGTAGCGGGATTCGTTCCGAAGACCGGCGGGTCGGTGCTGACGTGGATCCCTCGTGGCGGCGAGGGGGTGCGCCAGTACCGGCTCCGCGCGAACGTCGTCGAGGTCGTCGACGCCGACGGTGCACTGTGGGTGCTCGGTCGCCGCCAAGGGCGGGATCAACTCATCCGCGTCGACCTTCGAAACGGGAGGGTGCTACGGAGGGTCTCGCCCTCGGGACTGAGCGGGAACGTCCAAGGGCTCGTGTTCGGAGGCGGCTTCCTCTGGCTCGCCGATCCGGACAAGGGGCTGCTGTACCGCATCGACCCCGCGTCGGGCGGCGTTCGCTCAGTCGACCTCGGGGGCTTCGTGGTGCGGCCCGTCTACGGCATGGGGTCCGTCTGGGCCTGCGCCGATCCGGAAGGCGACGACGCGAAGATGTTGCGCGTCGATCCTCGCACGCTCCGCGCGGAGAGTCGCGGGCAAGGGGCTGCCGGAGGAGAGTGGCGGCGCGTATGCGGCCGGCCTCGGGTCGGTCTGGCGGCTCGACATCGCGAGCGGGACGCTGATGCGGTTCGACCCGAAGACACGCGACCTCTCCGGCCTCGTCCGCGTCATGCAAGGGCGCGAGCCCGCGAAGGCCGGCCTGGAGGTCTGGTCGATCGCGGCGAGCGCCGACGCGCTCTGGCTCGCGGTCGTATAGCGCCTCAGCCCGGCCTCAGAGCCACCTCAGCGCGCCGCGTCACCTTCGACGGGACATGCAGTCGAAGGGAGTGGAGAAAATGCGTTTGAAGACGACAGTGGTGCTGGCCTCCGCCGCCGCGGCGACGTGGTTCGCCCTCGCGGCCCAGGGGCAGGTCTTCTCGGCCTGGGAGCCGGCCCAGAAGATCGACGAGATCGCAGGCAACAGTTCGGAGGTGAACACGCCGGCGCTGGAGGGGTGTCCGATCCAGTCTCCGGACGGGCTCAGCCTCTACATGGCTTCGAACCGCGCCGGCGGGAAGGGCCTGCTCGACATCTGGGTCGCCCGGCGGACGAACCGGAACGCTCCGTGGGGAGCGCCCGAGAACCTCGGCGAGCCGGTCAACTCGGCCGCGGACGACTTCTGTCCGACGCCGATCCGGAACGGCGGCCTCTTCTTCGTGAGCAGGGAGGCATTGCCGGGGAGCTGTGGGCTGGGCGACGTCTACTTCACCCGCTACAACCGCCAGAGCGGCTGGAGCGAGCCGCAGCGTCTGGCATGTGCGCCCGAGGGCCCGAACAGCCCGCTCGACGAGCAGGGGCCCTCGTACGTCGCCAAGTCGAAGAACGAAGGGTCGCTCTACTTCTCGCGGAGCTCGGCGACCGTTCCCGGCGACATCTACATGAGCAGCGGCCTCGCCGGCGGGAGCTTCGGACCGGCCACGCCTGTGGCGGAGCTGAACGACCCCGTGGCCAACGACATCCAGCCGAACGTGCGCAAGGACGGCCGCGAGGTCGTCTTCACGTCCAACCGGGCGGGCACGCTCGGCGGCCAGGACATCTGGGCGGCGACGCGTCGGAACGGGAACCAGCCGTGGTCCGAGATCGTCAATCTCGGCGCGGCCGTGAACACCGCGGCCGGCGAGACGCGGCCGTCTCTCTCGCGAGACGGGCGGCAGCTCCTCTTCGGGCGCGCGCCCGGCCCGGAGGGCGCGTCTGACATCTACGTCACGACCCGCCAGAAGTGAACCCTTGACGCGCGCGTGGGGGCGGGAACCGGAGCCGCCCCCACCTGCGCGTCGAGTCGCCTAGTTCGCGTCGGGCAGGAAGTCGACCTCGCCGCGCTCGGGTGGGGCGCCGACGATGAAGAGCGTCGCCTCCTCGGCGCCGTCGTTTCGGATCTGCAGCGCCGTGCCCGGCTGGACGACGACGACCGACCCAGGCGAGAGGTCGACGCGCTCGGGCGGGTCGCCGAGGAACATCGAGGGCGTTCCCGCGACGATCACGAACGTCTCCTCCTGTACGTGGTCGACGTGCCGCTTGCCCTGCGCGCCCGGCGGGTAACTCCACACGTTCGCGCGCATCTGCGTCATCGCGTCGGAGAGCCGCGCGACCCGGCGGCCGGAGCCGTCGTCGCGGTCCTCCCAGTCGAGCTCGTCGGCCTTGAAGCTCGTGTGTCCCACGGGCTGCATCTTCCCAGGTAGCGTCCCGCGCCGTGCCCGAGCTTCCGCCGCCGCTGCCGCCGGAGGAGCGCACTGTCGGACAGCTGGTGGCCGAGTCGCTTCGCCTCTACGGCAGGCGCTTCTGGCCCTCGCTCGCGCTCGGGATCCCGGTCGCCGTGCTGAACCTGCTCGCGAGGACGCTCGACGACGTCGTGCTGCTCGTGGTCGTGCCGATCGTGGGCGGGCTGCTCGTGTCCGGCTCGTACCTCGGCGCCGTCGCGCTCGCCTCCGAACGTTCCGTGCGCATCGTGCAGCCGCTCGTCGCCGGTGTGCTCGTCTTCCTACCGTTCCCGCTGCTGGCCGCGTTCTTCATCCTGCCCGGCCTGATCTGGTTCGCGGCCGTCGGGCTCGTCGTTCCCGTGCTCGCGCTCGAGCGGATCGGCTTCGGGACTGCGTTCCTGCGCGCCTTCGCCCTCGCGCGGGCCGACTTCGTCCACGCGCTCGGCTCCCTGGCGACACTCGCGATCCTCGTGTTCCTGACTCAGAGCATGCTCTTCTTCGTGCTTCGCGGAACCAGCGACCAGACGCTGGCGATCGCGGCGTTCCTCGCCGGGCTCGTGGTCTCGCCGCTGCTCTTCCTCGGCGCGGCGCTCCTTTACTTCGACCAGGCGGCCCGCGAAGATCTCAAGCACGTACCACGAACGCAGTAGAGAGCTCCAGGACCGCTTCGACACGCGGCGGATCGCCGACCGCCTCGTCGAGAAGACCGTCCGCGACCACATCGACGCGGGCGACCGTGCGTTCATCGAGGCGCGCGACATGTTCTTCCTCGCGACCGCGGACGCCGAGGGCCGGCCGCAGTGCTCGTACAAGGGCGGCGAGCCCGGCTTCGTGCGCGTGCTCGACGAGCGCACGATCGCGTTCCCGAACTACGACGGGAACGGGATGTACCTCTCGATGGGGAACACGCTCGTCAACCCGCACGTCGGCCTGCTCTTCGTCGACTTCGAGGGACGCAAGCGCCTGCGGCTGAACGGGCTCGCGTCGGTCGACCTCGCCGATCCGCTCCTGCCCGACTACCTGGAGGCGCAGTTCGTCGTGCGGGTGCGCGTGACGGAGGTCTTCCCGAACTGCCCGCGCTACATCCACGAGTACCGGCTCGTGCAGCGCTCGCGCTTCGTCCCGAAGGCGGACTGCGAGACCCCCGTGCCCGGCTGGAAGACGCGCGAGTGGGCCCACGACGCGCTGCCGGCGAACGACCCCGCGTACGACGAGTCACGAGAAGTGGTCGAGCGTTAGGCTCCGGGCCATGCCGACATTCATCCTTCTTTCCAGGCTCAGCACGCAGGGCGTGCAGACGCTCAAGTCGAACCCCGACCGGCTCCGCGAGGTGAACAAGGACGTCGAGGAGCTGGGCGCCAAGGTGCTCCACCAGTGGGCGACGCTCGGCGAGTGGGACTTCGTCAACATCGTCGAGGCCCCGGACGCGCAGACGATCGCGAGGGTCAGCGTCTCGCTCGGCGCGCGCGGCTCGACGAAGATCGTGACGCTGCCGGCGTTGACGATCGACGAGCTGCTCGCCGCGCTCGAGTAGCGCTTACTGGCGCTTCGTGAAGACGTAGTCGGTCCGCTTCGCGCCGACGTGGCACGAGTAGCAGACCTGCCCGCGCGCGAGCTCGGTGAAGCGCTCGCCGGCCGACGCGCGTGACCACTCGATCATCACCCAGCCGTTGTTCGGGCCGGTCGCGCGCACCTTGCGCATGACCGCGATCAGGCTGACGAAGCCGCGGTTCCGGCCTGCCTTGACGATCACCGTGCCGACCGGGTAGCGCGTGGCGCCGCGCCTCGGCAGCTTCGAGGCGTAGACGTTCTTCGTCGAGCGGTGCGGGTCGTTCGCGCGCGGCGGGATCGGCTTCGCGTTCAGCTTCGTCCAGCGCGTGTAGCCCTGCGCGTAGCCCGGGATGCCCGGGCACCGGCGCGGCGCCGGCGACTGCCGCGGCGAGTGGGAGGGCGAGCAGCGCGCGGAACACCTTTCTATTGTCGCGCGGATTCGGCCGCCGTTACGGCGATCTCGGCGGCGAGGGCCGCGTTGTCCGCGACGAGGGCGCGGTTCGCCTCGAGCGTGCGGCCGCCGCTCTCGCGGTGGAGCCACGTGAGCACGAACGGCGTCAGCTGCTGTCCGCTCACGCCCTCGCGCGCGGCCTGCTCGAGCGCGGCCTCGATCAGCTCCTCGACGTCGTCGAGGCTCTCCGCGGGCGGGTTCCCGACGAGGACGCCGTGGCCGCCGAGCTCCCAGTGAGCGCGCGCGAGCGCCGCGGCTTCCTCGGCCGACTCGACGCGCGCGGAGACCGGCGGCCCGCCGGCCGCCGCGTAGAAGAGCGGAAGCGTGTCCGTCCGGTAGCCGACCGAGGGGATGCCGAGCGTCTCGAGCGCCTCAGCTGTCGCGGGCACGTCGAGGATCGACTTCGCGCCCGACGAGACCACGAGCGCCTGCGTTCGTGCCAGCTGAAGCAGATCCGGTGACACATCGCGTGGGTCTCGGTGCACGCCGCCGATGCCGCCGGTGCCCAGGAAGCGGATCCCGGCGGCGCGCATGACGGCAAGCGTTCCGCCGACGGTCGTCGCGCCGACCGCGCGCTGCACGACCGCCGCGGCGAGGTCGCGCGGGCCGAGCTTGCGCGCGTCCGCGTCGAAGCGCTCGAGCTCGTCCTCGGTCAGGCCGACGCGCACCTCGCCCGTCCAGCACGCCGATCGTCGCGGGCACCGCGCCCGCCTCGCGCACCCGGCGCTCGCTCTCGAGCCCGACCGCGACGCCCTCGCCGGGCGGGAACCCGTGCGCGACGAGCGTCGTCTCGAGCGCGACGACCGCCCGACCGTCCGCGAGCGCAACCTGCACCTCCTTGGACAGGACGATCACGTCGGTTCCTCCATCTCGACGAATTCGACCTCGCCCCAGCGCTCGAACGTACGCATGTGCGTCCCGGTACGGACGAAGCCGGCGCGCTCGTAGACGGCGATCGCGCGCTCGTTGAACGCAGCGACGTTGAGGATCACGCGACGGTCGCCGAACAGCTGGTGGGCGAACTCGACTCCCTCGCGGAAGAATGCGAGCCCGAGCCCGCGGCCGGTCAGGTCGGGGCGCAGCCCGAGCCCGATCTCGACCGCGTCGCCCTTCTCCTCGAGGTAGTAGTGGCCGACGAGCTCGTCGTCTTCGAGGACAGCGAAGAACCGCTCTGGGTTCACGACGGGTTCGTCCCGACCGTCGTAGAAGTCGTAGGGCGGGTCGTAGCACCACGAGTCCAGCTGCTCGGCGTGGCCGGGCCGCAATGGAACGATCGTCCTCACCACGGCATCGTCCCGAGCTTCGCGATGCAGCGCGCGGCCGCCTCGAGGCCGAGGTCCGGCCCGCCGATCAGGTAGCCGGCGGCGAGCGCGTCGCCGGCGCCGGTCGTGTCGACGACGTCGGCGGCAGGTGCCGGCAAGCGCCTGCCGTCCGCGAGCTCGACGCCCTCAGCGCCGAGCTTCAGCACCCACTCCTCGGCGGGGAAGGAGCCGCCGATCTCCTCGAGCTCCTCCGCGTTCCCGAAGACGACGTCGGGCGCGAGCAGCTCGAGCCGCCGCCGCAGCCGGTCGGCGCCGAAGTCGCGGATCATGCTCCAGGACGAGAGGTCGACGCTGATCCGCCCGCCCTGGCCGCGCACCGCGCCCGCGGCCTTGGCCGCCGCCTCGTCGATCGGCGAGCGAAAGAGCGAGTAGCCGGTCACGTGCAGCCACGCGCAGCCGCCGAACCAGCGCATTTCGAGCTCATCGGCGCGCAGCAGCGGCGCAACGCCGCGGTCCGAGGCCATCGACCGCTCGCCGGTCGGCGCCACGATCGAGACGACGACGCCGTTGTGGCCGTCGACCTCGGGACCGAAGACCTCGACCCCGTGCGCGCCGAGCTCCTGCGCGACGAGCTCGCCCGCCGCGTCGTTCGCGCGCTTCGCAACCAGTCGCCCCTGACCGCCGAGCTCGGTCGCCCACGCCGCGACGTTCGCGGCCTGTCCGCCGGCGCCCGTGCGCGTGCGTGCGGTCGCGTCGGCGCCGAGGTTGAGCGAGCCGTCGAGGCGCACGACGACGTCGAGCAGCAAGTCCCCCAGGGCGCAGACGACCACAGCGCTACAATCGTCCCATGGACGAGGAGGAGCGTCGCGGGCGTGTGCGCTCGTTCGTGATCGGCGGCGTCGTCGGCGCCTCAGCCACGTTGGCGGCGGCCCGTCGCCTGCGTCCGAAGAAGCAGCGCCGCCGCGCCTCGCCCGCCGGCCTGGCCGCCTTCGAGGACGCGCCCTGCTACCGCGAGATCGTCGAGCTCGAGGAGAGAGAGAACTAGTAGTCGAGAGTCCCGAGCCGCTCGGCGGCTCGGCGCACGGTGACGAAGTTGATGTCGGCGTCGCCGATGAAGAGCGACTTGCCGACGACCATCACCTGTGCGGCGCGCTCGAGGTACTCCGCGGGCGTCTGGGTCGGCTCGCGCGTGCGGATCACGAGGTACGGCCCGAACACGCGCGCCTCGTAGTCGCCGGGCGGACGCGGCGACCGCTCCTCGATCGTGAGCGTTCGCGAGCACGCGCAGTTGTTCGTGTCGTACGCGTCGAAGACCCACACGCCGCGGCCGAGCGGCTCGCGCAGGGCGTCGAGTCGCGCGGCGGCGAGCTTTGCGTCGGCGCGCGGGATCACGATCCGAGCGACGCCCGAATTTCGCTCCCAGGCCTCGAGGTACACCGGCTCGTACCCGAAGAAGACGTCGTCGGCCCGCGCGGTCGCCGCGAGCCAGCGCGCCGCCGCGTCGCGCGCTGCGACCCGCGCCGGGGGGTCGCCGGTGAAGAGCTGCGGCGTCTTCTCGTAGGCCCAGCCGAGCTGCGCGACGACCAGCGAGGCGACCGCGAAGAACGCGACCGCGCGCCCGAACCTCCGCGCGAGCGCGAGGACTCCGAGCGCCAGGGCGAGTGCGAAGAACGGCAGCACGAAGATCAGGTGGCGCGTCTCGGGTGAGGCGCCGCTGCCGAGGCGGGCCGCGAGCATCGCGGCGCACGGCACCGCGACCACGCAGGCGGCGAGATAGGCCGCGTGGCGGTCGCGCCGCCACAGCTCGCGCGCGCCGAACGCGGCGAGGACGAGGATCGGGACGAGCAGGATCGTCCAGCCCGAGCTGAAGTCGCCCGCGACCTCCTTGAAGTAGCGCAGCACGGGCAGAGGCGCGCCGAGCTTGCCGCTGTCCGCGCCCGCGACGCCGACGTCGAAGCGGTTCGCGAGCCGGAGGTCGGCGAGCCAGAAGGGCGTCCCCACGACCCCGACGACCGCGAACGCAACGAGCGCCGAGCGCAGGCGCCGCCGCACGAGCAGCACGTAGACGCCCTGGGAGGCGAGCACCAGCGCGCCGTACGGATGGCTCGCGACGCACGCGATCGCGGCGAGCCCCCAGAGTGCGAACCGCGGCGCGCCTCCGCGGTCGAGCGCCCACAGCAGCGCGAGGTACGAAAGCAGGCTCGTGCAGAGGAAGAGGCTGTACATGCGCCCGTAGATGCCGTGGAAGAGCAGCACCCAGCTCGCCGAGACGAGGATCGTCGCGACGAGCCCGGCGGCGCGCCCGGCCAGCCGGGAGACGAGCAGTGCGACCAGCGGGAGGCTGGCGAGCGCAAACGCGGCGGAGCCGAGCCGCAATGCGGTCAGCCCACCGCCGGAGTGCGCGGCGACCCCAGCGAGGAGGTAGTGCAGCGGCGCGCCGCCACGCTCCTCGAGCACGATGTCCAACAGTTGTCCGAGCGGGCGGCCGCCGACGAAGAGCGCAAGTGTCTCGTCCTCGTGCGGCGGCCACGCCGTCAGCCGGGAAAACAAAAACGACGCGACGGCGACGACGCAGCCGGCGACCCCCCAGGCGAACCATGGCGCGGCCACCTCGACGCGGGCGGGAGTCGGTGCGTCGCTCGTCGTGGCAACCTGCGTCACGACGAGACGGTACCCGCGGAACCCGGTGCTAGTCTCGACGCGTGCCCATCTACGAGTACCGTTGTCCGAACGGGCACGTGTTCGAAGTCCTTCAACGCATGGGCGACCCACCGCCCGGCGTGTGCGAGACCTGCGGCGAAGGTCCGGTCGAGCGCGTCTTCTATCCCGTCGCGGTGCACTTCAAAGGCTCGGGCTTCTACTCGACCGACTACGGCCGCTCGCGCAAGACAAAGGAGAGCGGCGAGGGCACGGGCTCGAGCTCGGAGAAGCCGGCCGAGCCGAAGAAGGAGAAGGCGGCCGAGTCCTAGCGGACTGATGTTGTTGCGCAAGCCGCGAATCCGCTCGCGCGGATCCGCGGCGCGCGGAGATCCCTGAAGGCGGCCGCTTCGCGGCCGCAGCCGCGGCGATCTCCGCCTAACGCACGACGCAGCCCGGGCCGAAGAGCCCGTACTGCGGCGGCGGCGGCTGCGGGGCGGAGACGCCGAGGAACATCAGCACGACGTTGCGGTTCTCCTCGACCGGTACGAGTGCCGACTCGCCGCCGATCGACGTCGGCGTCCCGCCGAGCCGGCAGCGCAGTGTCTGCCCGGCGCGGTAGTTCACCCACGCGAGCTGCGTCAGCTTCGCCGCCGACAGGTCGGTCGCGAGCGGCGCGACGATGTCGTCGGCGAGGAACGGCATTCTCACGAGCGTCCCGAAGCTCGTCAGCTCGCCGCCGATCGCGCGCAGCATCGCCTGCTGACGCTCGCCGCGCGTGAGGTCGTTCTCGGCCGGGTTGAGCCTGTTCTCGCGGATCCGCGAGTAGACCAGCGCTCGCCTCCCGGTCATCTCCTGCTCGCCCGCGGCGAAGCGCCAGCCGCTCCAATTCGCGCAGCGCTCGGGGGAGTACGGGCAGTCGAACCGGTTCGAGACGATCGGCTCGGGCACGTCGATCGTGACCCCGCCGAGCGCGTCGATCAGCCGCTCGAAGTCGTCGAAGTCGACGACCACGACGTGGTGGATGGCGACGCCGTTCCCGAGCAGGTTGCGAACGGTGCGGACGGTCAGGTCGGGTCCTCCCGACTGGTACGCCGCGTTGATCTTCGAGAACCCCCGCCCCGGCACCTCGACGCGGAGGTCGCGCGGCAGCGAGAGGAACGACGTTCGGCCGCGCTCGGGGTCGGTCCGCATCAGCAGCATCGAGTCCGTGCGGCGCGCGCTCTCGCGGCCCGCGCCCGGTCCGTGGTCGGTGCCGAGCAGGAGCGTCGTCGTCGGCTCGTTCAGGATCAGCCCGCTCTGCTGGTCGAGCGGGACCGGGCCGAGCCGGGCGTTGGCGCCGTCGACCGCACGCCCGAGCGCGACGTAGCTCGCGACGGCCCACACGACGACCACGAGCAGGAAGACGAGGACCACGATCCCGATCCGGCGACCCCAACCGCGCCGCCTGCGCGGGGCGGCCGGTGCGGGCAGGACCGGTTTCGGGCGGCGGCGTCCGTTGCGGCGAGGCGTGTCGTCGACGCGGCTCGGCTGCGGGACCCTGCCCTTGACTCGGCCGCCGCGATACACGCGGTACGGCTTGTCTCCACGGGCCATCGGGGCGGTTATCGTAGCCACGGTCCCGTGAGCGCAAACCGCGTCATCGGCGTCGACCTCGGCGGGACGAAGATCGCAGCGGGGATCGTCGACCGTCACGGGGGGATCGGCGCGCGCACGGAGTTCCCCACGCCGACCACCTCCGAGGAGGACGTCGTCGCGGCGCTCGAGCGCGCCGTCGAGGAGCTGTTCGAGGACGGCGTGGCGGCGATCGGCCTCGGCGTGCCGTCGACCGTCGACCAGGCGCACGGGGTCGCCGTCTCGTCCGTGAACATCCCGTTCGCGGACGTTCCGCTCCGGCAGCGCATCGGCGACCGATTCGGCGTCCCGTGCGGGATCGACAACGACGCCAACGCGGCCGCGATCGCCGAGTGGAAGGTCGGCGCCGGCCGCGGCACGCGGCACATGATCATGCTCACCCTCGGCACCGGGGTCGGCGGCGGGCTGATCCTGGACGGCAAGCCGTACCGAGGCTCCGTCGGCGCGGCGGCGGAGCTCGGGCACCTCGTGATCGAGCACGACGGCCGTCCGTGCCAGGGCTCCTGCACCGGCCGCGGTCATCTCGAGGCGTACGCGACGGGCGTGGCGGCGACGAAGGAGGCCGACGAGGTGTTCGGCGCGGGCGCGGACACGAAGCTCGTGCTGGAGCGTGCGCGCGAAGGCGACGAACGCGCGCTCGAGCTGCTCGACGGGATCGGGCGGCGGCTCGGCTCGGCGCTCGGGTCGCTCGTGAACATCTTCGACCCCGAGGCGATCGTGATCGGCGGGGGTTGGGGCGAGGCTGCGGACGAGTTCCTGCTCGGTCCGGCCCGGGAGGTGATGCTGCGCGAGGCGCTCGTCCCCGCGCGCGATCGCGTGCGCCTGCTCCCGGCTGAGCTCGGGCCCGACGCGGGCCTGGTCGGCGCGGGGTTCGTCGGCTTCGAGGCGCTCGACGCCGTCGACTCCTCCTGATGCCACTCGCCGTCTGCGCCACGCCGATCGGGAACCTCGACGACGTCACGCTGAGGCTCCTCGCCGAGCTGCGCGAGTCCGAGCTCGTGCTCTGCGAGGACACCCGCGTGACGCGTGTCCTGCTCGAGCGGCACGGGATCGAGGCGCGGCTGCTCAGCTACCACGAGCACAACGAGGCGAAGCGGGTCGCGGAGTTGCTCCCGCGGCTCACGAGCGGGGAGCGGATCGCGCTCGTGTCGGACGCGGGGCTCCCTGGCGTGAGCGACCCCGGCGCACGGCTAGTCGCGGCTGCGCTCGACGCCGGCGTGCCGGTGACGGTGCTGCCGGGGCCGTCGGCCGTCGAGACCGCGCTCGTCGCGGCGGGGCTCGGCGCCGAGCGCTACCAGTTCGTCGGGTTCCTGCCCCGCGGCGAGCGTGCGCTGCGCTCGCTCTGGGAGGAGCTCGCCCGCTGGCCGCACGCCGTGGTGGCGTTCGAGTCGCCGCAGCGCCTCCCGCGCACGCTCGCCTCGCTCGCCGCCGTTCAGCCCGAGCGGCCGGCGGCGGTCTGTCGCGAGCTGACGAAGCTCTACGAAGAGGTGGCGCGGGGCACCGCCGCCGAGCTGGCGGAGCGGTTCGCCGACCCGCCCAAGGGCGAGCTCGTCCTCGTCCTCGGGCCTGTCGAGGTGGAGGCCGGGTCCGGTATCGGCGCCGAGGATGCCGCGGCGGCGGTCGGGGAGCTCGTCGCCGCCGGGCTACCGCGCCGGCGCGCCGCCGAGCTCGTCTCGCGGCTGACGGGACAGCCCCGGAACGTGCTCTACGAGCGCTCTTTGTAACAAGCGCGTCACGACTTCTCCACAGTTGCGTCTTCAGGGCTGACAACGACCGACGCCGCTGCTACCTTCGCCGCTCGTTCTCAACGATGACAACGGAGGAGGTCGCAGTCGTGCGTCGACTCGTGTTCTGGTGCGCAGTCGTGACCCTTGCGCTGCCGGCGCCGGCGGCGGCGTGGACGTGGCCGGTCGACGGCCGGGTGCTGCGCCCGTTCGCGTTCGGCTCCGATCCGTACGCCGGCGGTCAGCACCGCGGCATCGACGTGGCGGCCGGCGTCGGCGAGCGGGTTCGCGCTCCCCGAGAGGGGACGGTGACGTTCGCCGGCTCGGTTCCCGGCGGCGGGCGGGCGCTCACGATCCGCACGACCGACGGCTACTCCGTGACGCTCCTGCAGCTCGGGGCCGTCACCGTCGCGCGGGGCGACGCCGTGGCGGAGGGCGCTGCGGTCGGCTCGGTCGGCGAGAGCGCGGACGCCGTGACGCGCGAGCCGCACGTGCACCTGGGCGTGCGCCGTAGCGACGACGAAGAGGGATACCTCGACCCGCTCGCGTTCCTGCCTGCTCGCAGCGCGCCGCCTGCGCCTGCGCCGCCCCGCGCGGAGCCGGCGCCGGCGCCCGCTCCCGCGCCTGCGCCCGTGGCGGCTCCGGCCCCTGCGCCCGCTCCTGTCGCCGCCGCCCCATCGGTGCAAGCCGCGCCCGCGGCGGCGCCTGCCCCGACGCCGGTGTCGCAACCGCAGCCTGCGGATCCGCAGCCACCGGCCCAGGTGCGGCCGGCCGAGCCGGCGTCACCGCTCGCCGAGCCCGCCGAGCTCCGCGTGGTGGGGCCGCCCGAGCCGGCCGACGCGCGTCCGCGGGCGCGCGTCGCCTCCCCGCCGGAGGACCGAGGCGTCGGCGACACGCTGGCACGGCAGGGTCGCGTCGAGCGACGCGGCGCGGAGCACGGCTTCGTGCGCCCGACCCGGCGTGCCGCGCCGCCGACCGCGAGCGCGGCCGACCCGGTCCGAGTGGAACGCCGAACGCCGGCGAACCCCGCGACCCTTGCGCGGCGGACGACTCGGCGCGAGCTCGCGGAGCCGTCCGCGGGCGACGTCTCCGTCGACTCCGGCGACCGACGAGTGCTGCTCGTCGGCGCGCTGCTCCTCGCGCTCGTCGCCCTCGCGGGCGCCGCGGTCGCGCGGAAAGCGCGACCTATCATTGCTCGCGGTGAGCAGCTTCTACCTGACGACTCCGATCTTCTACGTCAACTCGACCCCGCACATCGGCCACGCGTACACCACGATCGCGGCCGACATCCTCGTGCGCCATCACCGGCAGCGCGGCGACGACGCGTTCTTCCTCACCGGGACCGACGAGCACGCGTCGAAGGTCTTTCGCGTCGCGGAGGAGCGCGGCCTCGAGGCGAAGGCCTTCGTCGACCAGATCGTCGACGAGAACTGGCGGCTGCTCCCGCCGCGCGTCGGCGCCGAGCCCGACTTCTTCATCCGGACGACGGATGACGAGCACAAGTCGTTCGTCCAGGACTTCGTCGAGCGGCTGCGGGCGAACGGCCACATCTACGAAGGCACCTACGCCGGCCTGTACTGCGTCGGCCACGAGACCTTCATCTCCGAGAGCGAGCTCGTCGACGGCAAGTGCCCGGACCACGGCACGGTGCCCGAGTGGATCGAGGAGCGGAACTGGTTCTTCCGGCTGTCGAGCTTCCAGGACGAGTTGCTCCGCCTCTACGACGAGCGCCCCGATTTCGTTCTGCCGGGCTTTCGCTACAACGAGGCGAGGAGCCTGATCGAAGGAGGTCTCGAGGACTTCAGCCTCAGCCGCCAGGGACAGCCCTGGGGCGTTCCGATCCCCTGGGACACGGACCAGGTGACGTGGGTCTGGGTCGACGCATTGATCAACTACCTGAGCGCGCTCACCTACGCGCGCCCCGGGACCGACCTTCGCGACGTCTACTGGCCGGACGTACGCCACCTGATCGGCAAGGACATCCTGCGCCTGCACTGCGTGCTCTGGCCCGCGCTGTTGCTCGGCGCCGGGTACTCGGTCCCGCGGCAGGTCTTCGTCCACGGCTACCTGCTCCTCGACGACCGCAAGATCTCGAAGACGCTCGGGAACGTGATCGACCCACTCGACCTCGTCGGCGTCTACGGCGTGGACCCGGTCCGCTTCTGGGCGGCGCGCTCCGTCTCGTTCGGCCAGGACGGCACCGTCTCGATCGACGCCCTGCACGAGCGCTACGAGCGCGAGCTCGGCAACGACCTCGGCAACCTGCTCTCGCGGACGACCGCGATGATCTCCCGCTACCGAGGCGGGCGGATCCCCGAGGCCGAGAGCGCGTTCGAGGAGGAGACGTACGAGCGGCTGCGGGCGACCGTCGTCGAGCGGCTCGACCTCTTCGACATCACCGGCGCGCTCGACACGGTCTGGGAACTCGTCCGCAGCCTGAACAAGTACGTGACCGACTCGAAGCCGTGGGAGCTCGCGAAAGACGAGGCGAACGACGCCGAGCTCGACCGCGTCCTCTACACGCTGGCCGACGGCCTCCGGGTCGTCGCAGTCGTGCTGTTCGCGTACCTCCCGGAGACGGCGCCGCGCATCCTCGAGGCGCTCGGCCAACCGGACGACGTCTCGTGGGAGCGCGTCGCGCGCGGCGGCACCGTCGCGGCGACAGGCGTCGAGGCCGCGCAGCCGCTCTTCCCGCGCGTCGAGGCTCCGGCAACCGCCGCGTGATCGACACGCACGCGCACCTCGACGCGTGCGCCGACCCGGCCGAGCAGATCGTCGAGCGCGCCCGCGAGGCGGGCGTGACGCGGATCCTGACCGTCGGCACGACGGTCGCCGCGTCGCGCGACGCGCTCGAGCTCACGGAACGGCACGAAGGCGTGTACGCGATCCTCGGCATCCACCCGCACGAGGCGGGAACGAACGACGCGGTCGGCGAGCTCCGCGCGCTCTTCGAGCACGACCGCGCCGTCGCCGTCGGCGAGACCGGGCTCGACCACTACCGCGACTATGCACCGCGCGACCGCCAGCGGCAGCTCTTCGAGCGCCACCTCGAGCTCGCGCGCGAGCTCGGCAAGCCGGTCGTGATCCACAACCGCGCGGCCGACGCCGAGCTGCTGGACGTGCTCGCGTCGTTCGACGGCGACGTCGTCCTGCACTGCTTCTCGTACCCCGCGGCGCTGCGGACCGTGCTCGAGCGCGGCTACTACGTCTCCTTCGCGGGGAACGTCACCTACAAGAACGCGCCGGAGCTGCGGGTCGCCGCGACGCAGGTGCCGGCCGACCGGCTGCTCGTCGAGACCGACTCGCCGTACCTCGCGCCGGAGCCGGTGCGCGGCCGGCCGAACGAGCCGCGGAACCTCGTCCACACTCTCGACGCGCTCGCCCGCGCGCGCGGCGCGGAGCGCGACGAGCTCGAGGCGCAGATCGACGCGAACGCCGCGCGCGTCTTCGGGCTCCCGTGAACGTCGCGCCGAAGAAGGAGCTCGGCCAGCACTTCCTCGTCGACGAGAACATCCTCGGCGTGATCGGCCGGCTCGCCGAGCTCGGGCCGAGCGACGTCGCGCTCGAGATCGGGCCCGGGCTCGGCGTTCTGACCGCGTACCTCGCCGACCGCGTCGACCAGGTGCACGCTGTCGAGCTCGACCGCTCGCTCGAGCCGCGCCTGCGCGAGCGCCTCGGCGAGCGCGCGAACGTCGCGCTCCACTTCGCGGACGCGCTCGCGTTCGACTACGCCTCGCTCGAGCCGACGCCGAGCAAGCTCGTCGCGAACCTCCCGTACAACGTCGCGACGCCGATCGTGGCCGAGAGCCTGGGCGGGCTGCTCTCCGTCGAGCTCTGGTGCGTGATGGTGCAGCGCGAGGTCGCGGAGCGCTTCTTCGCGGAGCCAGGGACGAAGGCGTACGGCGCGGTCTCGGTGCTCGTCCGGCTCGCGGCCGAGCGCACGGGTTTCCATCCGGTCTCGCCGAACGTGTTCCGGCCGCGGCCGAACGTCGACTCCGCGCTCGTCGCGTTTCGACGCAAGCCGATGCCCGAGCAGTTCGCCGAGGTCAAGCGCGTCGTCTCGGCCGCGTTCGCGCACCGCCGCAAGACGCTCCCGAACTCGCTCGAGCTGGCCGGCCTGACCACGCGCGCACACGCCGTCGAAGCGCTCGCCGCGATCGGCCGCGAGCCCGACGTTCGCGCAGAGGCCCTGGAGCCCGCCGAGTTCGTCGCGCTCGCTCTCGCCCTGTGAGGCGCGCGCCGGCCACGGCGAAGCTGAACCTCGCGCTCGTCGTCGGCGACGTGCGCGACGGCGGCAAGCACGAGGTGACGACGGTGCTTCAGCGGCTCGCGCTCGCCGACCGGGTCGGGATCGAGGAGGCGTCCAGCCTCACCGTCACCGGCTTCGAGGACGACACGCTCGTCCGCGCCGCGCTGACGTCGCTGGCCGAGGCCGCCGGCGTGCGACCGCGCTGGCGCGCGCACATCGACAAGCGAATCCCGGTCGCCGCGGGGCTCGCGGGCGGGAGCTCCGACGCCGCGACCGCGCTGCGGCTCGCGAACGCGACGCTCGCCGAGCCGCTGCCTCCCGAGCGCCTGCACGGAATCGCGCGCGAGCTGGGCGCCGACGTGCCCTTCTTCCTCACGGACGGCCCACAGCTCGGCGAGGGCGACGGTACCGACCTGACCGCGCTCGAGCTGCCGCAGGACTACTTCGTGCTGCTCGCGCTGCCTCGAGGAGCACGGAAGCGGTCGACGGCCGACGTCTACGCGGAGTTCGATCGCCGCAACGGCGCGCAGGCGTACGGCGAGCGCCGCGCCGCGCTGCTCGCCGCGCTGGAGGCGGTCGAGCGGCCGCGCGCGCTCGCGGCGCTGCCGCCGAACGACCTCGCGACGTCGCCGCTCGCACAAGAACTGCGGGCGCTGGGCGCGTTCCGCGCGGACGTCAGCGGCGCCGGACCGGTCGTCTACGGCCTCTTCCTCCACCGCGCGGCGGCCGAAGCCGCGCGCCGCCGCCTGCGCCTGCGCGGTACCTGGCTGACGGCACCTGCCTGGTACGGTTGACGCGATGGTGCTCGTCGTCGAGCACGGGTCGAGCCGGAGCGGTCGCTGGCTTCGGCGGTACCGCACACGGGTCGCGCTCTGGATCGCCGTCGTCGAGGCGGTGCTGGTCGTCTTCGACGTGGTTCCGCGCTGGCCGGCGTTCTTCGCCGCCCTCGCGCTGCTCGCCCTCTACGTCTTCGTCGGACGCCGCCTGCGCAACGACACGGCGCGGGAGATCCTCTGGATCGGCGCCGTCTCTCAGCTCCTGATCGTCGCGCTGCCGTTCCTGCTCGCGCTGGTCACGTTCGCCGCGTTCGCCCTGCTCGCGATCCTCGCCCTCGTCGCGATCGGCTTCCTGTTCATGGACCGGCGCTAGACTCCGGACCCCGACTCTGGGGCGTAGCCAAGTGGTAAGGCAGCGGGTTTTGGTCCCGCGATCCCAGGTTCGAATCCTGGCGCCCCAGCCATCTCCACTCGATGAGCAACGACCTCGCAGCAGTCGTCATGGCCGGCGGCCTCGGCACTCGGATGAAGTCCGTCGTGCCGAAGCACCTGCATCCGCTCCTCGGGCGGCGCATCGTCGACTGGGTGCTCGAGACCGCGCGCGCGACCGGCGCCGACCCGCTCGTCGTGGTCGCGTCGCCGCTGACGCGCGACGCGTACGACGGGAGCGTCACCGTCGCCGTGCAGGAGCAGCCGCTCGGCACGGGGGACGCGGTCAGGGCCGCGCGCGGGTCGCTGGACGGCTTCGCCGGCCCGGTGCTCGTCCTCGACGCCGCGGCCCCGCTGCTCACGCCCGAGCTGCTCGCGCGAGCTCGTCGAGCACCATCGGGCCGGCGATGCGGCGGTGACGATCCTGACCATCCAGCCGGACGAACCGCTCCCGTACGGGCGAATCATCCGCGCCGAAGACGGGACCGTCCGCGAGATCGTCGAGGAGCGGGACGCCACGCCCGAGCAACGCGCCGTCGCCGAGCTGAACTCGTCGATCTACGTCTTCGACGCGGACGTGCTCTGGGCCGCGCTCTCGAACCTCGAGCCGAAGAACGTCCAGGGCGAGCTCTACCTGACCGACACGATCGCGCACATCGTCGCCGGCGGCGGCCGCGCGGCCGCCTGGCAATCGCCCGACGTCGCGGCCACGATCGGGATCAACACGCGCGTCGAGCTCGCCGCAGCCGCGGCCGTCCTCCGCGACCGGATCAACGGCGCGCACATGCTGGCTGGCGTGACGATCGTCGACCCGCCGACGACGTGGATCGACGCCGGCGTCGAGCTGGCGCCCGACTCGGTCGTGCATCCGTTCACCGTCTTGCGCGGTCGCACGAAGGTCGGCGCCGGGACCGAGATCGGGCCGCACGCAGTCGCGGTCGACGCGGAGATCGGCGAGCGAGCCTCGATCGGACCGTTCTGTTACCTTCGCCCGGGCACGATCCTGGACTCGGACACCAAGGTGGGCACCTTCGTGGAGATCAAGAATTCGAGGATCGGCGCCAGGACGAAGGTTCCCCATCTTTCGTACGTCGGCGACGCCGAGATCGGCGAGGACACGAACGTGGCCGCAGGGAACATCACGGCGAACTTTCCGCACGAGCCCGGCCGCCCGAAGGGAAAGACCACGATCGGAAGCAACGTCAGAACCGGCATCCACAATGGGTTCGAAGCTCCAGTGACGATCGGAGACGGAGCATGGATCGCCGGCGGGTCGTACATTCGGAAGGACGTTCCGCCGGATTCGCTAGCAGGGTTCCCGCCGCACCAGCGCAACAAGGAGGGGTATGTCCGCCGGAAGCGCGACGACTGAGCTCTCGCTCCCCGGGCTCGAGGTGACACCCACCGCGCCCGAGTCGAAGCCCGGCCACTGGATCGAGCGCGGTCCGCAGAAGCGGCTGATGGTTTTCGCCGGCCGCTCGCACCCCGAGCTCGCGCAGAGGATCGCGCAGCAGCTGAACGTCGAGCTCGGCGACGTCGAGCTGAAGACCTTCCCGAACGACGAGACCTACGTTCGCTACCTCGAGTCGATCCGAGGCGCCGACGTCTTCATCGTGCAGACAGGGGCGGACCCGTCGACCGCAACCTGATGGAGCTCCTCCTGATGATCCAGGCGGCGAAGCTCGCCTCGGCAAAGCGGATCACCGCGGTGGTCCCATGGTTCCCGTACTCCCGCCAGGACCGGAAGGCGAAGCCGCGCGAGCCGATCTCTGCGCGCCTCGTCTCCGACATGCTCCAGCTCGCGGGCGCCGACCGCGTGCTGACGATGGACCTGCACGCCGGCCAGATCCAGGGCTTCTTCACCGTGCCGGTCGATCACATGACCGCGCTGCCGCTGTTCGGACGCCACTTCCGCGACCTCGGCCTGCAGGGCGAGGGTGTCGTCTCGGTCGCGCCCGACGCGGGTCGCGCGCGGGTCGCGGTCAGGTTCGCCGAGATGATCGAGGCGGGCTTCGCCGTCATGCACAAGACGCGGCCGACGCACGACATCGTCGCCGTCACGGAGATCACCGGTCGCGTCCGCGACAAGATCGCGATCGTCGGCGACGACGTCACGACGACCGGCGGCACGCTGATCGCCGGTGCGCAGGCGCTCAAGGAGCACGGCGCCACCGAGGTCTGGGTCTTCGTCACGCACGCGCTGCTGAACGACGAGGGCCTCGAGCGCCTCGGCAATGCCGACATTCGCGGCATCGTCGTCACGGACAGCGTCCCGATCGACGCGCTCAAGAAGCCGGCCAACATGACCGTGCTGACGGTCTCGAGCCTGCTGGCAGAGACGATCATGAACGTGTTCTCGGACGACTCGGTCTCGGCGATCTTCGGCGGCGACACCCAGCTCTTCTGATGTTCCGCGCGCCGAGCTGGCTCGGCATCGTCTGGCTCGTCGTCGGCGTCGCCGTCGCAGCGATCAACGACTACTTCGACAACCTCGACACGGTCGGGCGAGTGCTCTCAGCCGTCGTCGCGGTGCTCTTGTGGCCGATCGTCGTGCTCGGCTTCGACATCCAGATCAGCCGCTGACCGGCGGAAATGCGCAGCATTTCAGCCGGCTGAGCTACCATGGCCGCCGGCTATGGCCGGGGAACGAATCCGCCTCGAGGTGCGCGAGCGCGAGGAGCTCGGCTCGCGCGAGTCACGGCGCATGCGCCGGGACGGGCTCGTGCCCGGCGTCCTCTACGGGCGCTCGAAGCCGCACGCGATCTCCGTGCCCGAGCGAGAGCTGCGTAAGGCGCTCACCGGCGGCCAGGGCCTGCACACGATCCTCGACGTCGTGCTCGAAGGCCAGAAGTCGACGCACCCGTCGATCCTGAAGGAGTACCAGCAGGACCCGATCAAGGGCCGGCTGCTCCACATCGACCTCCAGGAGGTCCGCCTCGACCAGCCGATTCAGGCGTCCGTGACGATCATGCTGATCGGCGCGGAGGACGCGCCGGGCGTGCGCGAGGGCGGAGTGATCTCGCAGGTCTCCCGCGAGGTGAACGTCTCCGCCCTGCCGATGGAGGTCCCGGAGCACCTCGACCTCGACGTCAGCCGGATGGAGATGGGCGACACGCTCCGCCTCACAGACCTGCGCTCGCCCGAGGGCGTGACGCTGCTCGCCGACCCCGAGGAAACCGTACTCGCCACGCTGACGATGCCGACGCGCGTCGTCGAGCCGGAGCCCGAGGAAGAGGAGCTCGAGGAAGGCGCCGAGGTGCCCGAGGGCGAGGAAGCGCCGGAGGGCGCCGCCGAGGCGCCTGCCGGCGAGGCGGCGAGGCGCGGACGCCGGCCGGCCGAGTCTCGGTCGCGAGCGCAGCAGGGAAGGCGCAGGGCTCGTGCCGAGGCTGCGACTGAAGCGTGCGCCTGTCGCGGCGAGAGCGGCTGCGCGCCGCGGACTCGTCGCTCGACCTGCTCGTCGTCGGTCTCGGCAATCCCGGCCGCGAGCACGCGAACACGCGCCACAACGTCGGCTGGATGGTCGTCGACGAGCTCGCGCGCCGGCACGGCGGCTCGTTCCGCTCGAAGTTCTCCGGTCAGCTCGCCGAGACGCGGATCGACGACGCGCGCGTCGCCCTCCTCAAGCCCGAGACCTACATGAACGTCTCGGGGCGGTCGGTGCAGCCGGCGGCCCGCTTCTTCAAGGTCGAGCCCGACGCACTGCTCGTCGTCCACGACGAGGGCGACTTCGACCTCGGGCGCCTGCAGGCGCGGCGCGGCGGCGGACTCGCCGGACACAACGGCCTGCGCTCGATCGCGCAGCAGCTCGGCACGCAGGAGTTCCTGCGCCTGCGGATCGGCGTCGGCCGGCCCGAGCGCGGCGACCCGCGCCCGCTGGCGGACTATGTCCTCTCCGACTTCGAACCGCACGACGACGCGGAGGCGATCGTCGCCCGCGCTGCCGACGCGGTCGAGACAGTCGTGCGCGACGGTCTCGAGACCGCGCAGCGCAGCTTCCACTGAGTACAACTCAAGACGTGGCAGCGAACGGCGCCGAGCGTCCGCGGCGCAAGCCGTGGTGGGAGGTGATGAACCCCGAGGACGCGCGCGGGAGCTTCCGCGACCTGCCGCGCCTGCTCGCCGACTCGTTCCGGCTCGTCTGGAGCGCGGGGCGGAACGAGTTCCTCGTCACCTCCTCGCTCCAGCTCCTGTCGGCGGTCGCGATCGCCGGGCAGCTGTTCATCGCGAAGGACCTGTTCGAAGCCGTGCTCGGAGCCGGCGGCACGCGCGACCTGACCGCGGTCGTGCCGGAGCTCGCCGCGTTGCTGGCGATCACGATCGGGCTCGACGTTTCCCGCGCCGTCCAGAACGAGCAGACGCGCGTGCTGGGAGAGCTCGTCGGCCGTCGCGCGCTCGACCGCGTGCTCGACGTCTCCACGCAGATCGACCTGCTCGCGTTCGAGTCGCCCGACTTCTACGACCAGCTGACGCGCGCTCGCGCACAGGGCCAGTACCGCTCCTTCCAGATCGTCAGCGGCTTCCTCGGCCTGATCGGGAGCCTCGTCGCGTCCGTCGGGTTGATCATCGCGCTCGCAGCGCTGCAACCGGTCCTGCTCCCGTTCGTCGTCATCGGCTACATCCCGCTGTGGATCGTGGCGTCGCGGAACACGCGCGACCTCTACCAGTGGACACGCGGCATGACCCCGAACGAGCGGCAGCGCTCGTACCTCCAGTCGATCCTGACGCGGCGCGACCCGGCGAAGGAGGTGCGGTCGTTCGGGACCGCGGACTTCCTGCGCGAGCGCTACGACCGGCTCTACGACGCGCGCATCGACGAGCTGCGGTCGCTCGCGCGCCGCCGCACGCTGCGTTCGCTCGTGGGCTCGCTCGGTTCGACCGGAGTGCTCGCCGCGACGGTCGCGACGCTCGGGTTCCTCTACGTCGACGGGCGGATGGACCTGGCGACGCTCGGCGCGTCGGTGTTCGGCCTCTACCAGCTCGGCGGTCAGCTCCGCGGAGTCCACTTCAGCGCCGCGTCGCTGTACGAGTCGGTCGTCTTCATCCGCGACTACGCGACGTTCCTCGCGCTCCGCCCCGAGGCGAGCGACGGCCGGGCCGCCCCGCGCGGCTTCGACCGCCTCCTCGCAGAGGAGGTGAGGTTCACCTACCCGGACTCCCACCGGCCGGCGGTGGACGGCGTCTCGCTCGAGATCGGGCGCGGCGAGGTGGTCGCGCTCGTCGGTGAGAACGGCTCGGGCAAGACGACGCTCGCGAAGATCGTCGCGGGCCTGTACCGGCCTGAGGCCGGACGCGTGCTCTGGGACGGCGTCGACGTCGCCGACGTCGATCGTGAGCAGCTGCGTGCGTCGATCGCCGTTATCTTCCAGGACTTCGAGCGCTATCTGCTCCCGGCGCGCGAGAACGTCGGGATGGGGCGCCACGAACGGATCGACGACCTCGGCTCGGTCGTCACGGCCGCGACACGCGCCGACGCGGACGAGTTCCTCGCCACCTTGCCCGAGGGCTACGAGACGATGCTCGGACGGGAGTTCTCGGGCGGCTACGACCTCTCGATCGGCCAGTGGCAGCGGGTCGCGCTCGCGCGCGCGTTCTTCCGCGACGCGCCGTTCGTGATCCTCGACGAGCCGACCGCGGCGCTCGACGCGCGGGCCGAGAGCCGCCTCTTCGAGCGCCTGCGCGACCTGCTCGAGGGCCGTTCCGTGCTGCTGATCTCGCACCGCTTCTCGAGCGTCCGCTCGGCCGACCGGATCTACGTGCTCGACCAGGGCCGCGTCGTCGAGCACGGGTCACACGAGGAGCTGATGGCGGCCGGCGGCCGCTACGCCGAGCTCTTCACGCTCCAGGCGCGCGCGTACCTGAGCAGCTAGCGCGCGGTTAGCATGCCCCCCGCGGGACGCGTGTCCCGTCGTTCGCCTTGGACCGTCCGACGCTCCAGCTGCCGATCCTCCACCCGCTCCTGCGCGAGGTCGCGGAGAGCGAGCGCCTGCGCGAGTTCGCGCAAGCGCTGCCGACCCGCGCCCGCGTCTCCGAGCCGGCGCTGCCGCTCGTCGTTGCCGCGCTGTACGAGGAGCTGGCGCGCGGGCTGGTCGTGCTCACGCCCGACGATGCCGACGCGCGCGACCTCGCGGAGGCGGCCGGCTGGTTCCTCGGCGCGGAACGTGCCGCCTACCTGCCGAGCCGAGGCGTCCGCTGGGAGTCCGGGCTGTCGCCGCCGCCGCACCTCGTCGGCGAGCGGGCACGCGCGCTCGACGTGCTCGCGGCAGGCGGACTGGTCTGCGTCTCGGCCGCGGCGATCGCGGACCCGATCCCGCCGGCCGCAAAGCGGCCCGAGCCGGTCCGGATCGCGATCGGCAGCTCTCCCGGAGTCGGCGGCCTGGCCGAGGAGCTCGCGCTCGCCGGGTACGAGCGCGTCGAGCGAGTCGAGGACCGCGGCCAGTTCGCGGTGCGCGGCGGCCTGGTCGACGTCTTCCCGACCACAGGCCGGGAGCCGCTCCGGATCGAGCTCTTCGGCGACGAGATCGAGCAGGTGCGCGCGTTCTCGCCGTTCACGCAGCGTGCGCTCCATCCGGTCGACGACGCGCTCGTCTACCCCGCGGCCGAGCGCCGGCCCGATGCAAGTAACGGTCTGTTGCTCGAGGAGCACGCGGCGGTCCCGGGCGACCTGGTGCCGCTGCTCGACGCGCCGCCCGACCTCGTCTGCGAACCAGACGAAGTGCGCGCCGTCTGGCGCGAGGAGTTCGGCCGCGACGACTTCAAGCTGAAGGGGGCGACCGAGCTGGGCCAGCTCCCGCAGGGCCAGCCGTTCTCGTTCGAGGCTCAGAAGCCCGCGATCGCGGCGCGCGGGCTGGCCGAGGCGGAGAAGGAGCTGAACGCGCTCGTCAACGCCGGCAACCGGGTCGTGGTCGCGTTTCCGCACCTCGGCGAGGCGCTGCGCACCCAGAACCTGCTCCGCCGCGTCGAGGTGCGGCTGCTCGAGGAGGGCGAGTCGCTGCCGCGCGAGCCCGAGGTCGTGTTCGTCGTCGCACCTGCGCGCCGCGGCTTCGTCTGGCGCGAGCTCGGCCTCGTCCTGCTCCCGGACACGCAGGTGTTCCGCAAGCGCGCGCCTAGGCGCCACGACGCGCGCATGGGCCGGGCCCTCCAGTCGTTCGCCGACCTGCGGACGGGCGACTACGTCGTGCACGAGGACCACGGCGTCGGCAACCTGCTCGGCTTCGAGACGAAGACCGTCGCAGGCGTGACGCGCGACTACCTCTTCCTCGCCTTTCGCGGCGACGACCGCCTCTACGTCCCGCACGAGCAGATCGGCAAGGTCTCCCGCTACGTCGGCGCCGACGCAAGGGCACCCGCGCTCTCGAAGCTCGGCGGCAAGGCCTGGGACCGGATCAAGACGCGCGCACGCGAGGGTGTCCGCGAGCTCGCCGGCGACCTGCTCCGCCTCTACGCGGAGCGGCAGCGCGCCCCGGGAGTTGAGTTCCGCGTCGAGCACGAGTGGCTGGAGCGGCTCGAGACGGAGTTTCCGTACCGCGAGACGGAGGATCAGCAGCGCGCGATCGAGGCCGTCAAGGAGGACCTCGAGGCGCCGCACCCGATGGACCGCCTCGTCTGCGGCGACGTCGGCTTCGGCAAGACGGAGGTCGCGATCCGCGCCGCGTTCGCCGTCGCGGTCAACGGCAAGCAGACGCTGATGCTCGCGCCGACGACGATCCTCGCCGAGCAGCACTGGAACACCTTCCGGGCCAGATATCGGGACTTCCCCGTGCAGGTGGAAATGGTCTCTCGATTCAGGTCCACGGCCGAGACGAAGCGCATTCTCGGCGACTTTGCCGCAGGCAAAGTCGACGTCTTGATCGGAACGCACCGCGTGCTCTCGCGCGACGTGATCCCGAAGGACCTCGGCCTCGTGATCGTCGACGAGGAGCAGCGCTTCGGAGTCGCGCAGAAGGAGCTGCTGCGGCAGCTGCGGCTCGAGGTCGACGTGCTCGCGCTCTCCGCGACGCCGATCCCGCGGACGCTGCACATGTCGCTCTCCGGCCTGCGCGACATCTCGATCATCGAGACGCCGCCCGAGGGCCGCCGCCCGATCCGGACGCACGTCGGCGAGTACGACGAGGACCTGATCAAGACCGCGCTCGAGCGCGAGGTAGACCGCGAAGGACAGTCGTTCTACCTCCACAACCGCGTCGAGACGATCGACGAGGCCGCCGCGAAGCTGCAGCAGCTCAGTCCGCGGCTCCGCTTGCTCGTCGCGCACGGCCAGATGCGCGAGCGGGAGCTCGAGGAGAAGATGCACGCGTTCCTGCGCGGCGACGCCGACGTGCTCGTCTCGACGACGATCATCGAGTCGGGCCTCGACATCCCGCAGGCGAACACCCTGGTCGTCGAGCGCGCCGACACGCTCGGCCTCGCGCAGCTGTACCAGATCCGCGGGCGGGTCGGCCGCTCCGACCAGACGGCGTACGCCTACCTGCTCTATCCCGACGCGCACGAGCTCACGGCCGAGGCCCGCGCGCGGCTTTCGACGCTCGCCGACCACACCGAGCTCGGCGCGGGGTTCGCGATCGCGATGCGCGACCTCGAGATCCGGGGCGCCGGCGACCTGCTCGGCGCCGAGCAGTCCGGTCACGTCGCCGCGGTCGGCTTCGAGCTCTACGTCGAGTTGCTGCACGAGGCCGTCGCCGAGCTCTCGGGCCAGCGCCGGGCGGCGGCGCGGCCGGTCCGCATCGACGCACGGGTCGACGCGTACGTCCCCGCGACCTACATCGCCTCCGAGGCCCTCAAGATCGACCTCCATCGCCGCCTCGCGCTGGTCGAGACCGACGACGAGCTGCGGGAGCTCCACGCCGCCACGGAGGACCGGTTCGGGCCCGTCCCGGAGCCGGTCGAGAACCTCTTCGCGATCCAGGACGCGAAGCTCAAGCTGGCCCGCGTCGGGGCGGATTACCTCGTCTATCGAGGCGGTCGCGCGGCCGTCGGTCCGCTCGTGCTCGGCTCGGGCGAACTGCGTGAGCTGCGGAACCGGGTCGCTACCGCGGTCTACTCGACCGGCAACCGCGAGGTCACCTTAAGAGCAGATGAATTCGAGGGGGCGACGCGGCTGGTCGATGCTATCTTGGACGCGCGCCAGGCAGCCTAGGCGCATTTCCTATGCGAAAGCTCGCACTGCTCACAACTCTCGCCCTGCTCGGGTTCGGGCTCGTCGCCTGCGGCGGCAGCGGCGACGACGTGCCCGACAGCGCGGTCGCGGTCGTCGACGGCGAGGAGGTCACGAAGGAGCAGTTCGACATGCTGATGAACCGCGCGAAGCAGTCCTACACGCAGAGCAAGCGCGATTTCCCCAAGGCCGGCACGCCGGAGTACAAGACGCTCCAGAACCAGGCCATCGCCTACCTCGTCCAGCAGGAGAAGTACCGCCAGAAGGCGGACGACCTCGACGTCGAGGTGTCGGACAAGGAGATCGACGAGCGGCTCGAGCAGCTCAAGAAGCAGTACTTCCAGGGCAAGGATGAGGCATTCGAGAAGAACCTCCGGGACCAGGGGCTCACCGAAGAGCAGGTGCGGACCGAGATCGAGTCGCAGCTCCTCTCCGAGAAGCTCTACGGGAAGGTCACTGAGGGCCTGAAGATCTCGGACGACGAGATCGAGTCCTACTACGAGAAGAACAAGAGCGACTACCGGGTCGCCGAGTCGCGAGACGTGCGCCACATCCTCGTCGCGAAGAAGGCACTCGCCGACGACCTGCGCCGCCGGCTCGCGGCCGGGGCGGGCTTCGCCGCGCTGGCGAAGAGGCACTCGACCGACCCGAGCTCGAAGCAGAACGGCGGCAAGCTGACGATCCGCAAGGGCGAGACGGTCCCGCCGTTCGACAAGGTCGCGTTCAAGCTCAAGAAGGGCGAGCTCTCGAAGGCCGTGAAGACCCAGTACGGCTGGCACGTGATCGAGGCGCTCACGGACGTCTCGCCGGCGAAGCAGACGCCGCTCAAGGACGTCAGGGAGCAGATCCGCCAGCAGCTGATGCAGGAGAAGCGCCAGAAGGCGATCGCGGACTGGTCGAAGGAGACGAACGACGAGTTCGAGGACCGGATCGCCTACCAGGTCGGCTTCGCGCCGCCTGCGACGACCGGCGCCACCACCGTCCAGGAGTGAGCCTCGAAGACGCGCTGCTCGACCTGCAGCGCCTGACGGAACGTCTTCGCCGCGACTGTCCCTGGGACCGGGAGCAGACGCCCCAGACGATCGTCCCGCACACGGTCGAAGAGGCGTACGAGGTCGCCGACGCCGCGCTCACCGGTACGGACGAGAAGCTGCTCGACGAGCTCGGCGACCTGCTCTTCCAGGTCTACTTTCTTGCGCTGCTGCTCGCGGAGAAGGGACGAGGCGATCTCGAAGCCGTCGCGCGCCTCGTGCACGAGAAGCTCGTTCGGCGGCACCCGCACGTTTTCGAGTCGACAGTAGAGGCTCGTTCTGCCGGCGAGGTCAAGGCTCGCTGGGAAGACATCAAGCGTGAGCAGGAAGGTCGCGACGAGGTCTTCCACCACGTGCCCGAGAACCTGCCCGCGTTGCTGTACGCGCGGAAGGCGCAGCGGCGCGCGGCGGTCGTCGGGTTCGAGTACCCCGACGTCGACGGCGCGCTCGCCGATCTCGACGACGAGCTGCGCGAGCTCCGCGCCGAGCTGGACGGGCGGGGCGAGCCTGCGCCCGAGCTGCCGCCGGACGCACGCCAGGCCGAGGAGCTCGGCGACCTCCTCTTCGCCGCGGTCAACGTCGCGCGGCGGCTGAACGTCGACCCGGAGCTCGAGCTGCGGCGCACGACCCAGCGGTTCGTGGCTCGGGTCGAGCGAGCCCAGGCGCTCGCCGCCGGCGACGACCAAGACTGGACGAAGCTTCCGCTCGACGATCAGGATCGGTACTTCGACCTCGCAAAGGAGTCCGAATGAGTCGCATCGAGCGCGTCGTCGGTAGGCAGATCTTCGACTCGCGCGGAAACCCGACCGTGGAGGTCGACGTGCGCCTCTCCAGCGGCGCGCTCGGTCGCGCGGCCGTGCCGTCGGGGGCGTCGACGGGGGCGCACGAGGCGGTCGAGCTGCGCGACGGCGGCGACGCGTACGGCGGCAAGGGCGTGCAGCACGCGGTCGCGAACGTGAACGGCGAGCTCGCCCAGGCTGTCGTCGGCCTCGACGCCGCGGACCAGCGCGCGCTCGACGAGCGCATGTGCGAGCTCGACGGCACGCCGAACAAGTCGCGCCTCGGTGCGAACGCGATCCTCGGCGTCTCGCTCGCCGCGGCGAAGGCCGTCGCCGACGAGCGGGGGCTCCCGCTCTGGCGCCACCTCGGCGACGGCGAGCCGTCCACGCTGCCCGTGCCGCTGCTGAACGTCGTCAACGGCGGCGCGCACGCGCAGAACTCGATCGACCTCCAGGAGTTCATGGTCGTGCCGGCCGGCGCCGAGACATTCGCGGAGGCGCTGCGGATCGGCACCGAGGTCTACCACTCGCTCAAGAGCGTCTTCGCCGAGCGCGGCCTGGCCACGGGCGTCGGCGACGAGGGTGGGTTCGCGCCGGACCTGGAGTCGAGCGAGGCCGCGATCGAGGCGCTGCTCGAGGCGGCGGAGCGCGCCGGCCACCGCGACCGCGTGGCAGTCGCGCTCGACCCGGCGATGAGCGAGGTCTTCGAGGACGGCGTCTACCGCTTCGAAGGGCGCGAGAAGAAGTCGGGCGAGCTGGCGGGGTTCTGGAAGGAGCTCGTCGAGCGCTACCCGATCGTCTCGATCGAGGACGGCGCCGCCGAGGACGACTGGGAGGCGTGGGCCCAGCTCACGGACGAGCTCGGCGACCGGTGCCAGCTCGTCGGCGACGACCTCTTCGTCACGAACCCGGACCGGCTGCGGCAGGGGATCGACCGCGGCGTCGGCAACTCGATCCTCGTCAAGGTCAACCAGATCGGGACGCTCACGGAGACGCTCGACGTGATCGCGCTCGCGCGCGAGCACGGCTATTCGGCCGTGATGTCGCACCGCTCGGGCGAGACCGAGGACACGACGATCGCCGACCTCGCCGTCGCGACCGGCGTGGGGCAGATCAAGAGCGGCGCCCCGGCGCGCTCGGACCGCGTCGCCAAGTACAACCAGCTGCTCCGGATCGAGGAGGAGCTCGGCGAGGCCGCCGAGTACCCGGGCTGGGACGCATTCCCGCGCGCCCGCGGTTGACGAGAGGGCGGCGGCTGAGCCCCTAGCTACGCTTGGACCCATGGCGGTAGTCGAGCCGCGCCGCACGAAGATCGTCGCGACGATCGGTCCCGCCTCCTCGTCCAAGGCAAGGATCGAAGCGCTCGTCAACGCCGGAATGGACGGCGCTCGGCTCAACTTCTCGCACGGCACGCGGGAGGAGCACGCGGAGTGGGCGCGGCTCGTGCGCGAGGTGCAGGAGGAGGTGCGGCGTCCGCTCGCACTGATCGCCGACCTCCAGGGGCCGAAGCTGAGGATCGGCGACCTCGAGCACGCCGTCTCGCTCGAGCGTGGGGAGGAGGTCGTCGTCGCCGGCGGCCTCACGGCGACCGACGGGATCCTCCCGGTCAGCCCCGCAGTGATCGGCGAAGTGCTCAGGCCGGGCCACGAGGTGCTGATCGACGACGGCCACGTTCGGCTGCTCGTTCGCGACGTCGAGCAGGGCCGTGCGACCTGCACCGTGATCGTCGGCGGCGAGGTGACCGCACATAAAGGCGTCAACCTCCCGGGAGTCCCGGTTCCGATCCCCGCGATCACGCGCAAGGACACGGACGACCTCGAGTTCGCGCTCGGGCTCGGCGTCGACTTCGTCGCGCTCTCGTTCGTCCGCTCGGCAGCCGATGTCCGCGACCTGCGCGGACTGATCTCGCAGGCCGACTCGCACGCGCACGTGATCGCGAAGATCGAGAAGTCGGAGGCGGTCGACGCGCTCGACGAGATCCTGCAGGAAGCGGACGGAGTGATGGTCGCCCGCGGCGACCTCGGGGTCGAGATCGGCCCGGCCTCGGTGCCGCTGCTCCAGAAGCGCATCATCCTGCGCGCGCTCGAGCGCGGGAAGCCGGTGATTACCGCGACACAGATGCTCGAGACGATGATCCACCAGCCCGAGCCGACGCGGGCCGAGGCGAGCGACGTCGCGAACGCCGTCCTCGACGGGACATCCGCCGTGATGCTGTCCGGCGAGACCGCGGTGGGCGAGTACCCGGTCGAGGCCGTCTCGTACATGGACCGGATCGCGCGGGCAGTCGAGCCCAGTCTTGGCTACCGGCACCAGCTGCCCGAGGCGGGCGAGATGCCGACGATCGGCCAGGCGATGTCGAACGCCGCCTGCGACCTCTCCGAGGCCCTCGGGGCGCGCGCGATCGTCGTCCCGACGTACACCGGCCGGACGGCGTCTGTCGTCGCACGGCTACGGCCGCGCCGTCCGATCCTCGGTTGCAGCCACCACCAGTACGCGCTCCAGCAGATGGCGCTCGAGTGGGGCGTGACCCCGTGGGGGCTGCCCGAGACCAACAACGTCGAGGAGCTCTGGGACCTGTCCCTCGACGCGGTTCGCGAGAGCGGGCTCGTTTCCGAAGGAGACCGCGTCGTGATCACGGCGGGCACCGCGGTGAACATCCCGGGCTCCACCAATGTGATCAAGGTCGAGATCGCTTAAGGAGGGCTTGGCGAAACGTAGTCTGTGCCGCCGGGCCGCGCTGCTCGCTCCGAGGCCGCGTCCTCAGTCGCGCTCGTATCACTGAGGATACGAGCGCTCCCTGCGTCCTTCCCTCGGAACGAGCATCGCACCCCAGCGACGAGCGACGTTCCGCCAAGCCCTCCTAGCAGGACGCCGGGGGCGCCTTCCGAACTGGGCGCGAGATGTCGAAGAAGCAGCGACGGCGACCGTCTCGCTCGAGCCTCGCCCTCCGTTGGCTGGCGGTCGGCGCACTCGTGCTCGTCGGCCTCCTCTACTACCGGCCCGTCCGCACGTACTTCGAGCGCCGCGACGCGCTCGCGGCCAGGCAGGCGCAGGTGAACGTGCTCGCCGCCCGGCACGCGTCGCTCGACCGCCGGCTGCGTTACGTCTCGAGCGAGGCGGCGATCGCGCGCGAGGCGCGGCGGCTCGGCTACGTGAAGCCGGGCGAGCGGCTCTTCATCGTCAAGGGCATCTCGCGCTGGCGGGCTCTGCGGCACGCCGGGGCTACGATCGCCCCGCGTGCGCGATAAAGAGATCGTCGAGCGACAGCTCGGGCGGCCGCCGCGGGCGTTTCGCCGCGTCGTCGTTCGCTGTCCGTACGGACGCCCCGCCGTCACCGAGCAGGCACCGTTCGACGAGAGCGGCGAGCCCTTCCCGACGACGTACTACGTCACGTGCCGACATCTCGTCGCTGCGATCTCGCGTGTCGAGGCGGCCGGGGGCGTCGACCGCTGGACCCGGGCCGCGGCGACGGACGACGCGCTCGGCGCGAGCCTGCGCGAGGCGAACGACGAGCAGCGCCGGCTCCGACCGGAGCTCCCCGGCGGAATCGGGGGCGCGACGCGCAGCGGAAGCCTGAAGTGCCTGCACGCCCACGCAGCTTTCGCGCTCGCACGTCCGGGCTACGAGCTCGGCGAGCGGATTCTCGCCGAGCTCGAGCCGCTCTGGCCGCCGAACGCCTGTTGCACATCTCTCTAACCTCCACACGGTGTCCACGGTCCAGGTCGAGCTCGCGCGCCGCCAGTGGGAGGAAGGAAGCCGGCGCTTCGACGAGCAGGCTCGTCGGCAGCCGCAGCTCCTCGTCGCGCTCGAAGTCGTCACCGACGAGCTGCGCAAGCGGATCGGCCAGACGTTCACGCTCGACGAGCTGACCTCGGTCTACGAACGCGCGGACGACTGGGTTCGGGTCGTGCTCGCCGAGCGCGCGCCCTTCCCCGGCTGGCCGCGCTCGGCCACGACGATCGAGGAGGCCGCCTTCCACCGCTACGCGCGCGGCGCGACGGACTACACGCCGTGACGCGGCCGCGCCGCCGACTCGGGCGCACCGCAATCGTCGTGCGCGTGCTCGTCGTGGCGGCCGCGTTCGTGGTCGGGGTCGCGCTCGGAGCGGCGCTCGACGACAACCCCGAGCCCGGGACGACCACCTTCGACCGCGAGGTGACGATCGTCACCGTCACGGGCAACCCGTGAGCAGAGGCGGATAAGAAAGCGAAACTTTGGTTAGATTCCTGCCGCGATGGCCCAAGGCGAGCGCCCCGAGAGCCGGAGAGCTCCGACGAACGAGCCCGACTGGCTCACGCTCGGCCAGGCTGCGAAGTACCTCGGCGTGGCCCAGAGCACGATCCGGAAGTGGTCGGACCAGGGGCGCGTGCCCGCGTTCTACACGCCGGGCGGCCATCGCCGGTACCGCCGGGGAGACCTCGACACGTTTCTCGAGCGCTCCGGGCCTGGGAGCCGCGACCGCGAGGGCCCGACGGTGCTGATCGTCGACGACGATCCCGGCACGCGCGCGGTCGTCCGCGCGAGCCTCGAGCTCGAGGGGTTCGAGGTCGTCGAGGCCGAGAGCGGCACCACGGGCCTTGCCGCCGTCGACGAGGAATCGCCCGACCTGATCCTGCTCGACGTGATGATGCCGCAGATGGACGGCTGGGAGATGCTCCGCCGCATTCAGGAGGTGCACGGCGGCGCGATCCCGGTCGTGATGTTCAGCGGCAAGGTCGACGAGAGCTCAGCCGGCGAAGCCGCCGAGCGCGGTGCGAGCGCCTTCATCGGCAAGCCGTTCGACCCGCAGCAACTCGTCGACCGCGCCAAGCAACTGCTCGGCGCGCGTTCCGGCTGATCGAGCTCGACCAACGGCTCGTCCGCTGGGTCGTCGAGCACCGGCTCGACTGGCTCGACCCGGTCTTCGTGGGGCTCTCGATCGCGGGCTCGTGGTCGGGGATCTGGCTGCTGATCGCGCTGGCGCTCGCGATCCTCTGGCGGCGGCCGAACATCTTTCTCCTCGTGGCGGCCGCCGCGTTGACCACACAAGTCATCACGTCGGTGCTCAAGCTCGTCTTCGGTCGCGACCGACCGCCGGCCGTCGTGCTCGACCCGAAGCCGCTGCTCGAGGTGCCGACGACGTCGTCGTTCCCGTCCGGCCACGCCTCGACGAGCTTCGCGTGCGCGTACGTGCTCTCACGGCTCGCGCCGCGGCTGGCTCCCGCCTTCTACGCGCTCGCCGTGCTGATCTCGCTCTCGCGCGTGTACATCGGCGTCCACTATCCGCTCGACGTGCTCGCGGGTGCGCTGCTCGGGACGCTCGTCGCTATAGCTCTTCTGAGGCTTCTAGGAGCCCTGCGACGATCACCCCAACCGCGGCCACCAGGCTGATCCAGATCCCGATCCCGCGACCGGTATAGGGGAAGAACTCGTCCGGCACGGAGATCAGCCGGATCAGCACGAACGTCGTCGCCAGGGAGCCGAGGCCGATCAGGATCAGGCTCTCCGGGATGGTGGCGGGGAGCTCGACCCCCGCCTCGCGCAGCCCCCAGAGGGCGAGCACGGCCAGGCCGAGGACGAAGACGAGCTTCCCGAGGAGGCCGACGTGCCAGCCGATCACGGCGATCGTGGTCCCGTCGTCCGACCCGGCGTACCAGCCCATGAAGGCGGAGAGCGCCAGCACCAGCCCGGCGAGCCGGCCGAGGCGCTCCCCGAGGAGCCAGAAGGCACCGCCCGCCCGCTCGGGCTGGCCCGGACGCGGGAATCGTCGGCCCGGGGGATTTGCGGGCGCCGGAGGCGGGAACGGCTCAGGGGACTGCATCGCGGAGTGGAGTATCAGTCCTCGCCGCGATAAAGTCACCTTTCCACCAGCCAGGGGGATCCGGGGATGGAGAGCTTCGCGAAGGGGTCGGCCTCCGGCGGCGCCGACGGCTTCGTCGAGTTCGTCGCGAGCGGGGAGCGCGTGAAGGGTGAGTTCCACTGCTCCGAGTGCGGCTACGGCGTGACCGTGTTCACGGTGCTGCCGCGCTGCCCGATGTGCGGCGGCTCCGCCTGGGAGCAGTCGACGTGGAGCCCGTTCGCGCGCGCGAACAGACCCGCCTAGACCCAGCGCGCTTCAGACGGTCATGGATCGCTACGACCGCGACCGCGAAGCGGTCGCGCTTTAGGGGTTCTCGCGGGCGCGGATCCGCGCGAGCGGATTCGGGCCCTGCGGAAAACTAGAGCCCGAACAGCTGCTCGATCTCGTTCCAGACCCGCAGGGTCAGGAAGAGCAGCGCGCTCGTCAGCAGCACGAGCACGAGCCAGAAGCGCAGCCGCGCGAGGCGCTGCTCGCGGTCGCGCCGCTCGCGCGCGAACCGCTTCGTGCGCTCGAGCCGGTAAGCCCGCGCGACCGCCGACGGATCGACGGGCGGGGCCTCCCGCAGGCGCTCGCGAATGCGAGCCGGCTGGGCCATGAGGGCGGAGTCTAATCGGCGGCGCATACTGTGGAAAACCGGATGGCAGTTCGTCCCGATCGGGAGCGGCGGGCCGGCCTCGAGCCGGGCGCGCTCGAGGCGCTCGCTGAAGCCGGGCAGGCTGCCGCGCGCGGAACGCGCCTGACCGACGTCTTCGACGCGGTCGTCCGGGCGACGGCGGCAGCCTGCGGCGCGGACGTCGTCCTCGCACGTGTCGCCGATCAGGACCGGCGTGAGCTCGTCGTCCGCTCGGCGTCGGCGCCGACCGAGGCGCTCGTCGTCGAGCTGCGCGGCGCTCGCATCCCGCTCGATGAGCTGGCCGAGGACGAGGTCGAGCTCGAGCAGGCGCCCGACGCCGTCCGCGCCCTCGCGGCCCGCGTCGGCGCGAGCTCCGCGCTCATCCTCCCGATCACCGTCGTCGGCGAGATCGTCGGCAGCCTCGAGCTGCTCTCGAGCACAGCTGCGTTCGACCGAAGCGCGCGAACGGCCGCGCGCGTCGCCGCCAACCAGCTCGCGCTCGCGGTCCGTGCGTTCGAGCGCGAGGCCCGCGACGAGTCCGACGCCGCGGAGCCCGATTCCCTGCAGGTCGCCGGCGACGCACTGGCCGCGGGGGCCGATCCGGCGCACGCCGTCCACCACGTCCTGCGGCTCGCCCTCGCCGTCTCGGGCGCCTCCGCGGCGGCGCTCTGGACGCGGGACGAGCGCGACGAGCCCGTGCTCGAGGCGTCGGTCGGCGCCGCGAGCCTCGAAGGAGTGACCGTCAGGCTCGGTCTCGGCCACGGGTCGGCCGGAGAGCTGCGCCTCCTTTTCCTCCACGACCGGGCCCCCGACGAGGAGGCGGTCGAGCGGCTCGAGGCCTTCGCGCTGCGGGCCGCACACGCCCTGCGCGCCGGGGAGAGCTCGCTGCGACTCACGGCCGAGCTGGAGCAGACGCGCGCGCTGCTCGCGGTCGTCGGCCAGGCGACCGCGGAGCTGTCGCTCTCGCACACGTTGGAGACCGCGGTCGACCGCGTCGCCGAGCTCGTCGGCTCGCCCCGCCTCGCGGTCTACCTGCGCGACGACGGCCGGCTGACCGCTGCCGCGGACCGCGGGCTGGCCGGCCCGCACGTCCGCGTCGCCGAGACGCTGCTCGAGCTCTTGCTCGGGCCGCTGCGGGCGCGGGGCATCGTCTCGCTCCCGGACGCCACGGCCGAGCCGCGGCTCGCGCGCGTCGCCGAGGCGGTCTCGGAAGCCGGGATCGAGGCCGCGATCGCGGCGCCGCTGCTCGTCGGCGACGAGGTCACCGGCCTGCTCTGCGTCTACCCCGCGCGCGGGCGAACGCTGACCGACGACGAGTCCGCGCTGCTCGCCGCGCTCGCCGGCCAGCTCGCCGTCGCGGTCCAGAACGCGCGGCTCCACGAGCAGGCGACACGCCTCGGGGCCGAGCTCGAGCAGGCGCTGGCCTCGGAGCGCGAGGCGGCGCGGCAGCTCAGGGCGCTCTACGAGATCTCCCGGGCGTTCGCACAGAGCCTCTCGCTCGACGTCACGCTGGAAGCGGTCGCGCGCACGGCTGTGGACCTGCTCGAGGTCGACGCGGCGGTCCTGCGCATGCCCGACCAGCGCCGCGAGCAGCTCCTGCCGCTCGCGATCCACGTCGCCGACCCACGGCTGCTCGAGCCGATCCGGTCGCTCCTCTTCCGGCCCCAGCCGTTCGGCCGGCCGGCACTCCGCCGCTTGTTCCGCGCCCGCGAACCGATCCTGCTCCAGCCGGAGACGGCCGCGGCGATCGGCGCGCCGCACGCGCTGCTTGCGCCGTTCCTCGACAAGGGCTCGACGGCGGCGATGATCCCGATCGCGACCCCGACGGAGGTACTCGCCTCGCTGACGCTGCTGTCGCTGCGCCCGGACCGGCCGATCGACGCAGCCACGGTCGAGGCGGCGATCGCGATCGGCGGCCAGGCCGCGCTCGCGATCGACAACGCTCGTCTGTACCAGCAGCAGAAGGACTTCGCCGACGCGATGCAGCGCGCGCTGCTGCCCCAGGTGCGACCCGCCGTCGACGGGCTCGACATCGGCGAGATCTACGCGGCGTCGGCGCACGTCGACGTCGGCGGCGACCTCTACGACTACCTCGCGCTCGGCGACGGCCGCCTGGCCGTCGTCCTCGGGGACGTCACCGGCCACGGCATCGACGCGGCGGCCGACATGGCGATGGCGAAGTACGTCTTCCGCACGCTGGCGCGAGAGCATCCCGAGCCGTCCGACTTCCTCGCCTCTGCGAACGAGGTCGTCGTCGGCGAGATCGCGCCCGGCAAGTTCATCACGATGCTCTACCTCTTGATCGACCCGCGCACGGGCGAGCTGGGCTGCGGCTCCGCCGGCCACCCGCCGCCGCGGCTCGTCTCGGCGGACGGCACGATCGAGCCGATCGACGCGCGCGGGCTGGCGCTCGGCGTCGAGTCGGGCGTCCACTACGACGAGGTTCGCGCGCGGCTCGAGCCCGGCGGCGCCGTCGTCCTGTATACGGACGGTGTGGTCGAGGCGAGGGTCGGCAACGAGTTCTACGGCGTCGAGCGGCTCGACGGTGTGCTCGCGCGCAGGCGCGAGCATGGCTCCGAGGACATCGCCGCGTCGGTGATCCAGTCCGCGCGGCGGTTCACGGGCGGCCGGCTGCTCGACGACTGCGCGATCGTCGTCCTCAAGCTGCGTTGAGCAACCGGCGCGCGCTCTACGCGCTCGTCTTCCTGGCGGGCGTCGGCACGCTGGCCACGGAGATCTGCGCGTCGCGGCTGCTGGCGCCGTACTTCGGCTCGTCGACGATCGTCTGGGCGAACATCATCGGCCTCACGCTCGCGTCGCTCAGCCTCGGCTACTGGCTCGGCGGGCGGATCGCCGACCGGCGGCCGAGCGAGAGGCTGCTCGGGCAGCTCGTGCTCGGGGCCGCGGTGCTGGTCGCGGCGATCCCGTTCGTTTCGGAGCCGCTGCTCGACGTCGCGGCCGAGGGTCTCGACGAGGTGTCGGCGGGAGCTGTGGTCGGCTCGTTCTTCGCGACCCTGCTGCTGTTCGCCCCGCCGGTCGTCCTGCTCGGGATGGTCGCACCGTTCGCGATCCGGCTCGCGCTCGTCGAGCTGCGCAGCGCGGGTGTCGTGGCCGGGCGCCTGTACGCGCTCTCGACGGTCGGCAGCCTGCTCGGGACCTTCCTGCCGGCGCTCGTGCTGATCCCGCTCATCGGCACGCAGCGGACGCTGCTCGGCACCGCCGCACTCCTCGCCGCCTCGGCGGCGGTGATGCTCGGACGCCGCTGGGCCGTGGCCGCGGTCGCGATCGGCGCGCTGGTCGTGATCCCGCCGGGCGTCGTCAAGGCGAGCGACGGCGAGGTCCTGCACGAGGTCGAGTCGCCGTACCAGTTCGTGCAGGTCGTCGAACGGGACGGCGCGCGCCGGCTCTACTTGAACGAGGGCGTCGCGGTGCACTCGGTCTGGCGGCCGGACACCGTGCTCACGGGCGGCGTCTGGGACGCGTTTCTCGCGCTGCCCGCGTATCTCGAGCACGGGCCGCGGCGCGTGGCCGTGCTCGGCAACGCGGGTGGGACGATCGCGCGGGCGTACGGGGAGTACTGGCCCGGCGCCGAGATCGACGGCGTCGAGATCGATCCCGCGGTGACGGAAGCCGGGCGCCGCTACCTCGGCCTGGGCGACAACCCGCGCCTGCGCGTGCACGACGCGGACGCGCGGCCCTTCTTGCGTCGCACTGACGAGAAGTACGACCTGATCGTCGTCGACGCCTACCACCAGCCGTACGTGCCGTTCTACCTCGCGACGCGCGAGTTCTTCCGGCTCGTGCGCGAGCGGCTCGCGCCGGGCGGCTTCGTCGCGCTCAACGTCGCGACGATCCCGGACGACCGCAGCCTCGAGGAGGGCATCGTCGGCACGCTCGCTTCCGAGTTCCCGATCGTCGAGGTCTGGCCCGTGCTCCGCTTCAACCACATCGTGCTCGGGTTCAACGAGCCGGCGACGGTGGGCGAGTACGACCCGCGGCTGAGCGAGCTGGTCTCGCTGCTGACGCAGCAGGTCGGTCCGCCGCCCGCGCAGGTCGACGAACCGTGGACCGACGACCGCGCGCCCGTCGAGTGGGTGACCGACCGGATGATCCTCTCGTACGCCGCCGAGGGCGGCAGCCTCGACGAGGACACGCTGCCGACGGCGCCGTGAAGCTGCTGCGCGGAGACGGGCCGCCGCTTCGCGTCGGACACCGAGGTGCGGCCGCGCTCGCGCCGGAGAACACGCTCGCCTCGCTGCGCACGGCGGTCGAGCACGGCCTCGACGCGGTCGAGTTCGACGTGCTCGCCGACGGCGGCGGCCGGCTCGTGCTCGCGCACTCCGCGCTCGAGTTGCCCGAGGAGGCGGCCACGCTCGACGAGGCGCTCGCCTACCTCTCAGAGTCGCCCGCCGGAGCCCACGTCGACCTGAAGCAGCGCGGGCTCGAAGCGCAGATCGCCGCCGCGTTGCGCGGGCACGGGCTGGTCGAGCGCTCGCTCGTCAGCTCGCTCGACCACGCGGCGCTGCGCGACCTCCGCCGCCACGAGCCGGCCCTGCGCGTCGGGCTCTCGTATCCCCAGGATCGCTTCGGGATCTCGCGCTACCGCGTCGCCCGGCCGGTGATCGGCGTGGGGCTGGCCACGCTTCGCCGGGCTCTCCCGCGCCAGCTCGGCCGTTGGCTCGCGCGTGCGGGAGCCTCGGCAGCCGTGCTCCACTACGCGCTCGTCACGCCTGCAGTCGTCGAGCGCTGCCATGGGCTCGGCGCCGCGGTCTGGGCCTGGACGGTGAACGACCCTGAAGTGGCCGTGCGCCTGGAGGACTGGGGCGCCGACGCTATCATCACGGACGACCCACGCATCTTCGGGCCGAGCCTCAAGTGAGACGCCTTTCGATCTTCATCGCCGCACTCGCCGTCTTGGCTTCCGCGCCGACGGGTCCTGCGCAGACGCCGGCGCCCGCTCCGACGACGATCCCCGAAGGCGTGTCGATCGCGACGACGCCGGTCGGCGGCCTCACACCCGAGGTCGCGGCCGAGCAGGTGCGCGCCGAGTACGCGCTGCCGCTCGTGCTCAGCTACGGCACGTACATCTTCGAGGCGAGGCCGGAAGCGCTCGCCGCGCCCGCGATCCAGCGCGCGGTCACTCAGGCGCTCACGGCCGCGCCGTACGCGGCCGTGCCGCTCGAGGTGACGGTGCGGAGGCTCGCGGTCCGCACGTACGTCGGCGAGATCGCCGACCGCCTCGCGCGCAAGCCGATTGACGCGCGGCTTCTGCTGCGCAGGCTGAAGCCGTGGATCGCTGCGGAGAAGGCCGGCCGCGAGATCGATCGTCTCGCCGCCGAGGGCGCGATCACCGCCGCGCTGCAGGCGGGGCGCCGCGCGCAGCTCGTGCTCAAGGCCAAGGTGCTGAGGCCGAAGGTGACGCGGACGAGCTTCGGGCCCGTCGTCGTGATCCGCCGTGGCTCGAACGCGCTCTACCTCTACAAGGGCATGCGCTTCCAGCGGCGCTTCGGCGTCGCGACCGGCCAGCAGCAGTACCCGACGCCGCTCGGCCGCTTCCGCATCGTCGTCAAGTGGAAGAACCCGTGGTGGTACCCGCCCGACTCCGACTGGGCGAAGGACAAGGAGCCGGTTCCGCCCGGGCCCGGCAACCCGCTCGGGACGCGCTGGATGGGCATCTCCAGCCCCGGTGTCGGGATCCACGGAACGCCTGAGCCCGGGTCGATCGGCTACTCGGTCTCGCACGGTTGCATCCGGCTGACCATCCGCGACGCCGAGTGGCTGTTCGAGCGCGTCGCGGTCGGGACGACGGTCTTCATCGTCTCGGCGTGAAACAGGCCGCGCAGCTCTGCGCGCTCGCACTGGTCCTCGGGCTCCTTGGGTTGCTCGGGTGGAAGGTGCTCCGCGACGAGGAGCCGGCGGCGAAGGTCGGCGAGCCCGCGCCGCAGGTCGAGCTGCCGTCGCTCGACGCGGGCAACGACGTCGTCGCGGTCGAGTTCGGCGGCGGGACCGTCCACGTCGTCAACTTCTGGGCCTCCTGGTGCGGTCCGTGTCGCGACGAGGCTCCGCTGCTTCAGGGCGCGCACGAGAAGTACCGTCAGCGCGGTGTCGTCGTGCTCGGGATCGACGCGCGCGACTTCGTCAGCGACGCGCGTGAGTTCGTGCGCGAGCACGGGATCACGTACGACAACCTCTACGACGGCCCGGGCAAGCTCGTCGAGCCGTGGGGCGTCTCCGGCTGGCCCGAGACGTTCGTCGTCGACCGCCGCGGCGTGATCGTCGAGCACATCGTCGGCCCGATCGAGGACGCGGAGCAGCTCGACGAAGCGATCCGCGATGGCGCTGGCGTGAGACTCCTCGTCGTCCTCCTGGTCGCGCTCGCCTTGGCGCCGGGCGCGCTGGCGAGCGAGGCACAGCCGACCCAGGCCGAGCTCGAGGGCGAGCTCGTGTGCCCGACCTGCAAGACGACGCTCGATCAGTCGAACGCGCCGATCGCGCTGCGGATGAAGGCGTTCGTGCGCCAGCGGATCGCGGCGGGCGACTCGAAGAGCGAGATCAAGGACCAGCTCGTCGCGCAGTTCGGCAAGGGCGTCCTCGCGGCGCCCGAGCGGGAGGGCTTCGACCTGCTCGCTTGGGTGCTGCCGATCGCCGGGCTGCTCGCCGCCGCAGGTGTGGTGACGCTGCTCCTCTGGCGCTGGACGCGTCGCGCGGAGGACGAGCTGCCGCTGCTGGAGTGACCGGGCAGCTCGCCGCCGCGTTCGTTGCGGGACTCGTGTCCGTGGCCGCGCCGTGCGTGCTGCCGCTCGTGCCCGGCTATGTCTCGGTCGTCGCGGGCGGCTCGGCGACGCCGCGTCGCGTCCTCGCGGGCAGCGTGCCGTTCGTGTTCGGCTTCACGGTCGTCTTCGTTGCGCTCGGCGCGGGCGCGGCCGCACTCGGGTCCGCACTGCCGCAGGAGCGGCGGATCGAGCTGGCGGGCTTCCTGCTCGTCGTCTTCGGGCTCGCGTTCGCCGGCCTCTTGCCGTGGCCCGAGCGCTTCGTCGCGCCGTCGCTCGTCGCGCGCGCGCGCGACGGCTCGAATGCGCTCCTCGGTGCCGCGTTCGCGGTCTGCGCCGCGCCGTGCGTCGGGGTCGTGCTCGGGTCCGTCCTCGTCCTCGCGAGCGCGAGCGGCACGGTCGCGCGCGGGATCGTGCTGCTGACCGCGTACTCGCTCGGCCTCGCGGCCGCGTTCCTGCTCGTCGGCCTCGCGTTCGCGCGCACGATCGGCGGCTTCCGCGTCGTCCGCGACAACTGGCGCTACCTGCGAATCGTCAGCGGCGCGATCCTCGTCGCGCTCGGGCTGCTCCTCTTCTTCCACCGCGAGTGGTGGCTCTACGTCGGCCTGCGGCGCGCGCTCGACGCGCTAGGCCTCGGGGAGCTCTAGCTCCGCGAGCTCGCCGAAGCGCCCGCGTTCGACCTGAGCGAGCACGGCCGCGACGTCGAGTCCGCGGTGCGCGGGCGCGTACGGCGCAAGCCGGCGGCGTGCCTTCGCCAGCTGCCGCTCGCAGCCGGTGCGGTTGTCGCGGCCGTCCTGGTACCACGCGACGACGACGTGCACGAGCCCTTGGAAGAAGTCGCGCTCCTCGTCGTCGGCCGCGCGCCACGCCGTCTCGAACGCCTCGTGCGCCTCGAAGTAGCGTCCGGCCCGCGCGAGCGCGAGGCCTTCGGCGTACGCCTTCTCGATCATCGAACGCAGTGTTACGCTCCCGGGGCCGTGTCGACGATCCTGCTCTGTGGGGTCGACCTCTTCTTCCGGGGCAAGCTCGAAGCGCTTCTCGCCGGTCACCATCTCGTCACGACCGACAGCGTCGACCCGCCCGACGTCGTGATCGCCGACATCGCGCGCATCGACCCCGGCGAGGTCGTCGACGCCTACCCCGACGTGCCGATCATCGGGTACACGAACCACACCGACACGGCGGGGCTGAGGGCCGCCCACGCGGCGGGCTTCGACCAGGTCCTGGCGAAGTCCGCGCTGGTCGAGAAGGCCCGCGAGGTGGTGGACGTTCTCGTGGGGGAGCCTCGCTAGACTCGGCGCCGCCTTGACGTACATCATCGCCGAGCCCTGCATCGACATCAAAGACCTCTCGTGCGTCGACGTCTGCCCCGTCGACTGCATCCACCAGGCCGACCGGATCCTGGTCATCGACCCGGAGGAGTGCATCGACTGCGGGGCATGCGAACCGGAGTGCCCGGTCGAGGCGATCTTCCCGGAGGACGCGCTGCCGGACAAATGGGAGCCGTTCGTGAAGATCAACTACGCGTACGGCGACGGGCTCGACGTCGTGAACAACCTCACGAACGAGTATGCGACCGAGCACAACGTCCAGAATCCCCCGCTCGAATAACGATTAGGCGACCGCTCCGGCGGGAACCTGGCCGGCGAATCGAGAAGGGGGTTAACAATGCCGCAGGAAGCGTGGAGCGCCAAGCGCGAGCGCCAGTACAAGCACATCAAGGCCGGTCTGAAGCAGGACGGAGCGTCGGAGGACAAGGCCCAGGAGATCGCGGCGCGCACGGTGAACAAGGAGCGCGCGAGATCCGGCGAGGCGAGAGAGTCCTCGCGGCTCTCGAGGACCGACATGTCGTCGAGCCGCCGCGGCGGCCTCCGCGCGGGGACGAAGCGCGAAAAGGGTCGGACGCGGGACCAGCTCTACAACGAAGCCAAGCGCATGGGCATCGAAGGCCGCTCGAAGATGACGAAGGAGCAACTGAAGCGTGCCGTCGACCGCAGGAAGTGACCTCGTCGCAGGGCGTCACCGCATCGGTAGCCTGAGTGCGGTGACGCCCCGCACGATCGACCACGTCGCGCTCTGGGTCGCCGACCGCGACTCGATCGCGGACCAGCTCCTCGACGGGCTCGGCTACCACGTGATCGAGCGCACCGACCGGTTCACGCTGCTGGGCGCCGACGCGCGCCGCTTCAAGCTCACGCTCTTCGACGCGGAAGGCCCGCGCGAGCAGGGCGCGCTCAAGCATGTCACGCTGCGCTCACGCGACGGCGAGGAGCAGCGGATCGAGGCCGGCGAAGGGCTGACGGTCGAGGTCGCCCGGGCCGAAGCCGAGGTCGATTACGACCTCGACCACGTCGCGCTCTACGCCCGCGACCCGGAGTCCGCCGCCCGCGCCTACCTCGAGCTCGGCTTCGACGAGGCGGAACCGCGCGACGGGAGGCCGCGGGTCGAGCTCGGCGGCGCCTTCGTCGAGTTCCACCAGGGCGACGTCGAGGAGAGTCAACGGCCGCTGCTCAACCACCTCGCCGTCCTCGTCGACCACGCGGACGACGCGAAGGAGCTGCCGGCCGAGGTCGCCGACGTCGTCGACGGGCCGAACACCTACGCCGTTTTCGTGTGGGGCCCGGAGCGCGTCAAGATCGAGTACGTCGAGCACAAGCCGACGTTCGCGCTGAACTGACGCTCACTGTCGCCGGCGCGGGGATGGCGGGTCTCGTCGCTGCCGTGCGCACACGTGAGCTCGGGCACGACGTCGTCGTCCACGAGAAGGGGAGCCGTGTGGGCGGGTCGATGCTGCTCTCGAGCTGCGTCGTCTGGCGGCACCTCGAGCTCGACGAGTTCCAACGCGAGTGCCCGGACGGCGACGAGCGGCTTCAACGCGTCATCTGGGAGCGGCTCGACGATGCGCTCGAGTGGCTCGAGCGGACGACTGGCGTGCGTCCGGTCCTGGACGACACCGAGAACCCGCGCACGACGGGCCGCCGCTACGACCCGCGCGAGCTGACCGACGCGTTGCTCGAGCGCGCCGGGCCGGTGCGCCTGAACGAGCCGTTCCCGAAGGCCGCCTCGCCGTTGCTCCTCGCCACGGGCGGCTTCCCGGTGCGAGTCGCACGCGAGCGCGGGCTCCTGGTCCGCTCGAACCCCTGGAGCGAAGGCGACGGGCTCGACCACGCGCGCGCCCGCGGCGCCGCCGTCGCCGGCGATCTCGAGGAGCTCTACGCCCGGGCGATGCCCGCGCCGCCCGTACGCGTCGAGGAGGAGGACTTCGTGCGGCTCGCGCAGCTCTACGGCGGGCGAGCACGCCTGCTGAACGAGCAGGGCGAAGAGTTCCTCCCCGGCCCGCCGGCGTGGCACGAAAGCGACCTCGCGCAGGCGATCGCGCGGCAGCCCGGCGGTACGGCGTGGTTCGAGCTCGACGACGGCGCTCGGGTGCACGTGATCGCGGGCGTCACCCACACGCTCGGGGGGATCCGCATCGACGACCAGGCTCGCGTGCTGCGCGAGGACGGCTCGCCGATCGACGGTCTCTTCGCCGCCGGCGTCGACGCGGGCGGGATCGCGAGCGGCGGCTACGCGAGCGGCCTCGCGCAGGCGCTCGTGCTCGGCCTCGTGGCCGCCGAGTCAGCCCATTGAAAAGGCGCAGACCCGGTCGTCACCCGGGAGGGGAGACACGCCGAGCTTCGTGATCGCGATGCGCTTCTCGTCGAGCTCGACCTGATCGCCGGGCTGGGGCGGCTCGCCCTCCTGCTCGCGTAGCTCGTAGCCGTTCGGCGTCCAGAGGAAGAGCAGGTACGTCATCGGCGCCGGGATCCTACTGAGTGGCGTAGGGCGGCAGCGAGACGTGGATCGTCGTCCCCTTGTCGTCGTCCCGCTGCACGACGTCGAAGCTGGCGTTCAACGTTCGAGCACGCTCGGCGAGCGAGTCGAACGTCGCCCGGCGGCGCTCGGTCGGCGCGTCGTCCGCGATCGCCGCCTCGAGGCCGCCGTCGCGCCGACGGGTCACCTCGATCGAGATCCGCGTGGGCCGCCGCCGGATCGACGCCGAGAGTGCCTCGCGGAAGATCTGGTAGAGCGCCGCCTGCGTCTTCGCCCCGAGCGCCTCGGCAGCCTCGACGTCGACGTCGATCTGGACCTCGTGCTCCATGCCCAGCTGCTCGGCCAGTGCCGTCACGGCCGGGCCGAGACCCTGGTCGCGCAGCACGACCGGCTCGAGGTTGAAGGAGAGGTCGCGGAGCCCGCGGATCGTCTCGCGGTGCTGGGTCAGCACCTTCTCCATCACCGGCAGCGCGTCCGGGGCGACCGCGTCCTTGATCGCGTCGAGCATTAGCGCCATCCCTGAGAGCGACTGCACCGCCCCGTCGTGGAGGAAGAGCGCCAGCCGCCGCCGTTCATCCTGCTCGGCGGTGACGATCTGCTCCGACAAGCGCGCCCGCTCCGCCTCGCGCACCTTCGCCTCTTCGAGCAGCCGGGCGTTCTCGCTCTCGCGCGCCGCGAAGTCGGCGAGCACCGTCGCGCGCGCGACGTCCGCCCGCGCGAACGGACGACCCCGCTGGAGGTGGAGCGCGCCGATCTGCTCTTCCCGGACCCGCAGCGGCACGAGGATTCCCTGGCGGCCGTTTTGCGACGGCGCAGGCTCGTCGCCGGGCGCGAGCAGGGTCGCCCTCGCGCCGAACAGCCGCTCTGCCTCCCTGCGCGCGCGCTCGAGCACGGCGTCGTGGCCGCCCGGCGCGGCGATCGCGTGCATCGACTCGATCAGCGACTCGAGGAACGTCGCCTGGCCGGCGAGCTCGTCCTCGATCTGCTTGTGCCGCTCGCGCTGGTCGAGGACCACGTAGAGCCCGGCGAGTGCCGCCGCCGTGATCGCCACGAGCAGCCGCACGGCGGCGCCCCAGGTGACGCCCTCGCTCGCGTAGAGGAGCGCGGCAACGCCCGCCAGCAAGGCGGCCGCTACGAGCACGAGGCGTCGGGCGCTAATCGATGATCGCTTCGCGAAGCGCAATCGCCACCGCGTGCGTGCGCGTGTCCGCCTCGAGCTTCGCGAGGATGTGGCGAACGTGACTCTTCACGGTCTCCTGGCTGATGAAGAGCTTGGAGGCGACGTCCGCGTTCGACATCCCGTCCGCCAGCAGCTGCAGGATCTCGCGCTCGCGGCCCGTCAGCATGTCGTCCTTGCCCTTGCCCGACAAGAAGGCCGGCATCAGCGCCGGGTCGACGTAGCCGTCGCCCGCGGCCACCTTCTCGATCGCCCGCAGCAACGTCTGGTGCGGCGCCTCCTTGAGGATGTAGCCCTTCGCGCCCGACTCGAGCCCGCGACCGAGCAGCGAGCGCTCGCTGTAGGCCGTGAAGATCAGGACGGAGGTCTCGGGGAGCTTCTCGGTCAGGATCTTCGTTGCCTGGAGCCCGTCCATCCCGGGCATGCGGACGTCCATGATCACGACGTCGGGCCGGCGCCGCTCGGCGAGCGACACCGCGCTCGCGCCGTCCGACGCCTCGCCGATCACGCGGATGTGGGGCGCGCGCGAGAGCGACAACCGGAGCCCTTCGCGGACGACCTCGTGGTCGTCGACGATCAGGCAGGTGATCTCGCGCTGCGAGGACGTGTTCGGGGCTGGCGAGGCTTCCACGGCGGGCTTGCGGATTGTATGGGCGCCGACCTAGACGGCCAAGGCGAGCTGCTCGGGCTGCGGCTCGGGCTGCACGGGGTTGAGGCGCCGATCGGCGATCTCGAAGCGGCGCGCCAGCTCGGCCACCTGCGTGCGAACCGGCTTGACGTGGTCGGCGGCGAGGTACGCACGCCCCGCGTAGAGCTCCTCGTACAAGGGCACGAGCTCCGGCCAGTCCTCGGCCAGGTGCTCGAGGAAGTGCTCCCGCGTCCCCGGCCGGAGGAAGAGCACGTTCGCCCAGACGCCCGTCGCGCCGGCCTCGCGAGCGGCCCTGACGACCTCGGCCATCCGCTCGGGATCGTCGGAGAGCCCCGGCAGGATCGGCGCCATCCCGACGCTCGCCTTGATCCCCGCGTCGACGAGCTCCTTCAGTGCGCGCAGGCGCTGCCGGGGGTGTGCGGTCGAGGGCTCGGTCTTGCGCCACACCTCCTCGTCGAGGGTCGGGATCGAGAACGTCACGGAAACGGATGCGTGGCGCGCCGCCTCGACGAGCACGTCGAGGTCGCGGACGATCATCGGCCCGCGTGTGATCAGCGAGAACGGGCTCGTCGCGTCGCCGAACGCCGCGATGCACGCGCGCGTGAGCCGGTAGCGCCCTTCCGCCGGCTGGTAGGGGTCGGTCGCCGCGCCGATCGCGACGCATTCCCGCTCCCAGGATGACCTCGCCAGCTCCTTGCGGAGGACGTCGGCGACGTTGATCTTGACCCGGATCGAGGTGCCGTAGCGGTCGTCGAACGGCCGCTCGGCGCGGTGCTCGAAGGCGCGCACGTAGCAGAACGTGCAGCGGTGGACACAGCCCATGTACGGGTTCAGCGACCACTTGAAGGTCATGCCCCGGACGCGGTTCAGCGCGGCCTTGCAGGGTTCCTCGCGATACTCGACCCCCACGTGGGCAGTATAGAACACCTGTTCGATGGGGTCGCGAGGCTGACGCTGCCGTTGCCCATGCGGCCGAGCCACGTCCACAGCTACCTGCTCGAGGGCGCGGACGGCTGGACACTCGTCGACACCGGTCTCTCGCTGCCGGACACCGACGGGGTCTTCGCGCGGCTGGCACGAGAGCTCCGGGTCGCCCGGATCGCCGTCACCCATTTTCACCCCGACCACGTCGGCGGGGCCGCACAGGCGCGCGCCGCGACCGGGGCGCAGGTGCTCCAGGGCGAGCTCGACTACGAGCAGTGCGTCCACGTCTGGGGCAACCCGGAGTGGCCGCAGGTGATCGCCGACTGGTTCCTCCGCAACGGCGTCCCGCCGGCGGTCGCGAACGAGTTGCTCGAGGCCGGCTCCGCGTACGCGCAGTTCATCCGCTACGCGCCCGACCCCGCGCCGCTGCGCGCCGGCGACGCCGTCGACGGCTGGGAGGTGATCGCGACGCCGGGCCACGCCGACGGCCACCTCGGCCTCGTGCGCGACGGCGTGCTCGTTGCCGGCGACCACCTCCTGCCGACGATCTCGCCGGCCGTCGGCCTCTACCCCGACTCGCGGCCGGACCCGCTCGGGGACTACCTCGACTCGCTCGAGCGGACGGCGGCGCTCGGCCTGCGTGTCGCCCTGCCGGGTCACGGCGAGCCGATCGAGGACCCGTCGGGGCGCGCCCGGGCGCTGATCCAGCACCACCGCGACCGGCTCGACGCGACCGCGGCTGCGCTCGAGGACGGCCCCAAGACCGGCTTCGACGTCTCGTTGGCGCTTTTCGGCGCCGAACTGGCGCCCACCGCGAGGCGGTTTGCGGTCGCGGAGACCCTCTCGCACCTCGAGCGGCTCGTCCTCGAGGGCCGCGCGGGGCGACACGGTGACGACAGGGTCGTTTCCTATACTGGCTCGTAGCTTGGACGACGAGCAACCGCCGAGTACCCGCGCCCCGGAGAGCGGGGCGTGAGCGACTTCCTCCGCATCATCGTCGTGCTCCTGCTCGTGCTGGGGAACGCGATCTTCGTCGCGGCCGAATATGCGCTCGTGACCGCTCGCCGCTCGCGGCTCGAGCGGCACGACTCGGTCGCGGCGCGCCGCGCGCTGCGCCTGATGGACGATCCGGTGCGGTTCATTAGCACCGTCCAGGTCGGGATCACCGTCTTCTCGATCGCGATGGGTGCGGTCGGCGAGCCGCTCATCACCGACTACTTCGACAGCTGGCTTTCGTACGCGATCGCGTTCGCGATCTCCTTCTTCGTGCTCACGTACCTGACCGTGGTGGTCGGCGAGCTCGTGCCGAAGGCCGTCGCGTTGCAGAAGGCCGAGCCGCTGGCGATCGCGTTGGCGCTCCCGCTCGACGTGCTCGCCCGCGCCGTCTCGCCGATCGTGTGGGTCCTGCAGCAGTCCGCGAACGTGATCGCCCGCCTCTTCGGGGTCGAACCTGCGCCGGCCGGCGTGCACGGGTACACGCGCGAGGACCTGCTCCACACCGTCGCCGAGGCCGAGGACACCGGTGCGATCGAGACCGCCGAGCAGGAGATGCTCTACAAGGTCTTCGACTTTGCGGGCAAGGAGGTGCACGAGGCGATGGTCCCGCGGCCCGAGGTCGTCGCCGTGTCGGTCGACCTGCCTCCCGAGGAGTGTCTCGCGGCCGTGATCGACTCGCCGTACACGCGCTACCCGGCCTACCGCGGCTCGGTCGACGAGATCGCGGGGATCCTGCACGTGCGCGACCTCTTCTCGGCGCTCAACGACCGCGGGATCGCGAACGTCTCGATCGAGCAGATCCTCCGGCCAGCGTTCGTCGTTCCGGAGACGAAGGACCTCGCCGCGCTGCTCGGCGACTTCCGCCGCACGAAGAACCACATGGCGATCGTGATCGACGAGTACGGCTCGATGGAGGGCCTGATCACGCTCGAGGACGTGCTCGAGGAGATCGTCGGCGAGATCGAGGACGAGTACGACCTGCCGGACGAGGCGGTCGAGCGAGTGGACGAGTCGACGATCCGAATCGACGGCACATTTCCGATCGACGACTTCAACGAGCAGTTCGAGACCGAGTTGCCGCAGGAGGACTACCACACGGTCGCGGGCTTCGTCTTCGGGCAGCTCGGCCGCGCGCCCGAGGAGGGTGACGAGGTCGAGCACCAGCGGCTGCTCTTCCGCGTCCTCGAGCTCGAGGGGTCGCGGATCGAGCGGCTCGAGGTTCGCTGGCTCCCACCCGGAGAGCCCGAGCAACCCCTGGTCGCCGAGGGTTAGAGAATCACTCCGTGCATTCGCTCGGGCTGATCGGCGCGGGGCGGATCGCCCGCATCCACGCGGCGAACCTCTCCCGCCTCGAGGGCGCGCGGCTCGCGGTCGTCGCGGACGTCGTCGAGGAGGCTGCCGTCGCGCTCGCCGGCGAGGTCGGCGCCGACGCGGCGCACCCGGAGGAGCTGCTCGAGCGCGACGACGTCGAGGCCGTGCTCATCACGACGCCCCCGGACACGCACGCCGCGCTCGTCGAGGCGGCCGCCGGGCGGGGCAAGCACGTCTTCTGCGAGAAGCCGCTGGCGCCCAGCGTCGAGGCGGCACAGCGCGCCGTGGAGGCGTGCGAGCACGCCGGCGTACTCCTCCAGGTGGGCTACAACCGTCGCTTCGACCCGGGCTTCCGCGCCGTCCGCGACGCCGTGCGCGACGGTCGCGTCGGCAAGCCGTGGCTGCTGCGGATCTCGTCGCGCGACCCGGAGCCGCCCCCGGGCGGCTACCTGCCGCTGTCGGGCGGCCTCTTCCTCGACACCACGAGCCACGACCTCGACCTCGCCCGGTTCGTGCTCGGCGCCGACATCGTCGAGGTCGCCGTGCGCGCGGCCGCGCTCACCGACCCGAACGCCGCCGCGATCGGCGACGTCGACACCGCGATCGTCTCGCTCGTCTTCTCGAACGGCGCGCTCGGCGCGATCGACAACACCCGTCGCAGCGTCTACGGCTACGACCAGCGGCTCGAGGTGCACGGGAGCGCCGGGCTCGCGCAGGCCGACAACGAGCGCAGCTCGACGGCGACATTCGCCGACGCACGGGGGTTCCACGCACCGCCGCTGCCGCACTTCTACCTCGAGCGCTACGGCGCCGCGTTCGCCGCGGAGCTCGCGTCGTTCGTCGCTGCGCTCGACGGTGCGGAGCTCGAGGTCACAGGTCGCGACGGGCTGGCCGCGGTCGCCGCCGCCGAGGCAGCCGGCCGCTCGCTGGCGGAGGATCGCGTCGTGCGGCTCGAGGAGATTCTTTGAAAGAAGTCGGGATCGGGCTGCTCGGCGTGGGGTGGATGGGCGAGGTGCACTCGACCTCGTACCGGCGCGTGCCGATCCACTTCCCCGAGTGCGAGGGTCGCGCGCGGCTCGTCGTCGCCGCCGACGAGGTCGAGGCGCGGGCTCACGGCGCCGCCGACCGGCTCGGCTACGAACGCTCGACGACCGACTGGCGCGAGGTGATCGCCGACCCCGAGGTCGAGGCCGTCTCGATCTGCGCGCCGAACTTCGCGCACCGGGAGCTGGCGCTCGCCGCCGCCGAGGCCGGCAAGCACTTCTGGGGCGAGAAGCCGCTCGGCGCGCTCCCGCAGGACACAGTCGAGATCGCACGCGCCGCCGACGCGGCGGGCGTCCGCACGATCGTCGGCCTCAACTACCGCAACCCGCCGGCCGTCCAGTTCGCGCGGCAGCTGATCGCGGACGGCGAGCTCGGCGACGTCAACCACTTCCGCATGCAGTTCGTCGCGAGCTACTCGGCGAACCCGCGCGGCGCGCTGTCGTGGCGCTTCTCGCGCGAGCTCTCGGGCCACGGGATCCTCTCCGACCTCGGCTCGCACGCGCTCGACCTCGCGATGTTCCTCTGCGGCCCGATCGTGCGCGCGACAGCGACCTCGGCGATCCTGATCCCGCAACGTCCGAAGGTGGAGATGGGCAGCGGCACGCACTTCTCCGTCGTCGAGGGCGACGCTGAGCTCGGGCCGGTCGAGAACGAGGACTGGTGCGCGGCGCTCGTCGAGTTCGAGTCGGGGCTGAAGGGCACGATCGAGCTCTCGCGCGTGATCGTCGGCGCCGAGGCGCGCTACTGGTTCGAGGTGAACGGAACCCGCGGCGCGGTCTCGTGGAACTTCGAGCGGATGAACGAGCTCGAGCGCTACCGCGACGGCGGGTCGTCGCGCGTGCTGATGGGGCCGTCGCATCCGGACTTCGCGCGCTTCCAGCCGGGCCAGGGGATCCCGATGGGCTACGACGACCTGAAGGTGATCGAGGCGTACCGCTTCCTCCAGTCGATCGCGGACGGCGAGCAGCGAGAGCCGGGCGCGCGCGAGATGGCGGCGACGGCCCAAGTGATCGATGCGGTCGCGCGCTCGTTCGCGAGCGGCCGCTGGGAGGACGTCCGCGAGCTCTAGCCCGCGCCTCCCGCAACACCACTGGGTAAGACCACTCCCGGCCTTGACAGCGGCGTCACCGGCGTGGGAAGCTGCGCGCCTGCGGCATTGGTCTAAACCAGTCGCGGAGCCAGGAGGGGAACATGAACCGTCCAGCACGCTTTCTTCCAGCGCTGGCCGCTGTCGTCCTGCTCGCGGGCGTGGTGCCGCTGGCCTTAGCCGGTCCGACGCGGAGCGAAAACGATCGCACGCGAGAAGTGGTCGGCTACTTCATCGAGTGGGGCATCTACGGCCGCAACTACAAGGTCAAGGACGTCGAGACGAGCGGCTCGGCCGACCGGCTGACCGTCATCAACTACGCCTTCGGCAACGTCGCGCCCGATGCCGCCGGCAACGTCGTCTGCAAGCTCGGCGACGAGTGGGCCGACTACCAGCGGCCGTGGGAGGCGTCCGAGTCCGTCACCGGCGAGCTCGTGACGTGGCCGCGCCCGATCCTCGGGAACTTCCAGCAGCTGCACGCGCTGAAGGGGATGCACCCGCAGCTGAAGGTGCTGATCTCGCTCGGCGGCTGGACGTGGTCGAAGTACTTCTCCGACGCGGCGCTCACGCAGCAGTCACGCGAGCAACTCGTGTCGTCGTGCATCGACCTCTTCATCAAGGGCAACATCCCGGACCCGGGCTGGGGCGGGATGGGCGGCCCGGGCGCTGCCGCCGGCGTCTTCGACGGGATCGACCTCGACTGGGAGTGGCCCGGCTCGGAAGGAAACGCCGGGAACATCATCCGGGCGGAGGACCGGGAGAACTTCACGAAGCTGGTCGAGGAGTTCCGCAAGCAGCTCGACGCGTACGGGCGCGAGACGCGCGAGAACTACCTGCTGACCGCGTTCCTGCCGGCCGACCCGGTCAAGATCGACAAGGGTTTCGAGGTGGGACAGATCTTCCGCTCTCTCGACTTCGCGACCGTCCAGGGTTACGACCTGCACGGCGCGTGGGAGTCCGTTACGAACCATCAGTCGAACCTGCACACGTCGCGGGGCGATCCGGCGTCGCCGCAGTTCTCGGTCGACGAGACGGTCCGCGCGTACGTGCGTCGCGGCGCGCCGAAGGGCGAGCTCGTCGTCGGCGTGCCGTTCTACTCGCGCGGGTGGACCGGAGTCGCGCCGGCGAACGACGGGCTGTTCCAGCCGGCGAGTGGCCCGGCGCCGGGCGTGTGGGAGCCCGGTGTGGACGACTACGAGGTCACGAAGGCGAAGCTCGCGACCGGCTTCAGGCGCCACGAGGACCGTCGTGCAGACGCTGCGTGGTTGTTCAACGGCACCGAGTTCTGGACGTTCGACGACCCGAAGATCATGGGCCGGAAGGCGCAGTACGTGCGCCACAACGATCTCGGGGGGATCATGTTCTGGGAGCTCAGCGGCGACACGCCGAGCGGTGAGCTGATCGAGGCGATCTCGCGCGGCCTCGGGAACGACGACTAGGCGACGTGCGGAGGTGCGTCGCCGCGGAGTACCGCGGCGACGCCTTCCGCCATCGCTCGGAAGACGGCCTCACGTGCGCCGGCGGTCTGGCCGAGCGCGTGCGGCGTGACGAGGACGCGCGGGTGCGCGAAGAGCGGGTGCGTCGGATCGGGCGGCTCCTCTTCGAAGACGTCGAGGCCGACGCCGCCGAGCCGGCCGCTCTCGAGCGCCGCGAACAGGTCGTCGAGCGACGTGACGAGCGCGCCTCGCGCCGTGTTCACGAGCACCAGGGCGGGCTTCGCGCGCGCGAGCAGCTCCGGCCCGACCAGGCCTCGCGTCTCGGCGGTCAGCGGCACGTGCAGCGAGACGACGTCTGCGTTCTCGAACAGCGCGTCGAGCGGCGTCGAGGCCTCGTCGACGAGCGGGTCGTGCGCGAGCACGTGCATCCCGATCGCGCGGGCGAGGTCGGCGAACTCCCGGCCGATGCGGCCGTAGCCGACGACTCCCGCCGTCGCACCCGCTGCGTCGCGGAGCTCGAGCCGGTCGCGTGCGTCCCAGTCGCGCGCGTGCACGGCCGCGCCGAGCTCGGGGAGACGCTTGAGCAGCGCGAGCGCGAGCGTCAGCGCACCCTCGGCGACCGCGCGCGCGTTCGCGCCGGGCGTGACGACGACGGGGATCCCGCGTGCCCGCGCCGCTTCCACGTCGACGCGGTCGACGCCCACGCCGCTGCGCCCGAGCACCCGCAGCTTCGGCGCGGACGCAAGGTCGCCCGCGGTCACGGAAGCATCGCCGCGCACGATCAGTGCCTCCGCCTCCGCCAGCAGCGCGCGCCAGTCGCCGACAACGATCGGGCCGAGGATCTCCTCGGCGACCGGGTGCACCGGACCGGTGGCGAGGATCACGCGCCGGCGGCCGCGCGGGCGCCCTGCGCGAGGAAGAGCGAGTCGGAGCCGACGCCGACGAAGCGGAAGCCCTGCTCGATGTAGCGGTCGGCGTCCTCCCGCGTGCGCGCGAGGATCCCCGCGGCCTTGCCCTCGCCCGACGCGGCCGCGATCACGTCGTCGAGCGGGAGCTCGGTCGTGCCGAGCGCGGCGCCGAGGTCGGACGGGCCGACGAAGAGAACGTCGACGCCTTCGGTCGCGGCGATCGCGCGCGCCTCCTCGACGGCGCCGCGCGTCTCGACCTGGATCACGCAGAGCGCGTCGCCGTCCTCGGCGCCGAAGCCCCAGCCCTTCGCGCGATTCATCGAGGCGACGCCGCGGACGCCGCGAGGCGGGTAGCGCATGCACGAGACGGCGTGCGCTGCCTCGGCGGCCGAGTCGACGCGCGGCACCATCACGCCGTCGGCACCCGCGTCCAGCGCGCGCGCGAAGCGAGGCCGCTCGTTCGCCTCCACCCGCACCAGCGACGTGCACCGGCCGCCGATCGCCTGCAGCGCCGGGATCAGCTCGGCCTCCGTCCCCGCACCGTGCTCGAGGTCGACGAGCAACCAGTCGAAGCCTGAGCGCGCGCAGACGTCGGCCGCGACCGCCGACCCGAGGTTGAGGAACGCGCCGACGAGCGTCTCGCCCGCGGCGAGCCGTTCCCTAGTAGTAGAAGCGCTGGAGCTCGGCACGCTCACGCTCGTATTCGCGCCGGGCCAGCTGCGCCTCCGGCTCGTCCGAGACCTCGGGCGGCGCGACGTCCCACCAGACCTCGGAGCCCGGGAGGTAGCGGTGCGGCTCGGTCTCGCAGACGATCACGCAGGCGCGGGACTCGCCGCGAGCGGCCTCGAGCGCGCCGCGCAGTCCACCCGGCGAGTCGACTCGCCACGTCCTCGCACCGAGCCCTTCGGCGGCCTTGGCCAGGTCGAGCCGGATGTAGTCGCCTTCCAGGCGCCCGTTCTCCCGCGCGCGGAACTCGTTCCCGAACATCTTCCCGTGCCGCCACAGCTGCAGCCGCTGGATCGACTGGTAGCCGTGGTTCTCGGAGATCACGACCGTCACCTTCAACCGCTCCTGCAACGCGTTCACGAGCTCGCCCGGGTTGAGCAGGAACGTGCCGTCTCCGATGTAGACGTAGACCTCGCCCTCGGGCTGAGCCATGCGCACGCCGACGCCGGCGGGGAGCTCGTAGCCCATGCAGGAGAAGCCGAACTCGAGGTGGCAGCTCTTGCCGCCCGTCGCGTCCCAGATCTTGAGCAGGTCGCCCGGCGGCGTCCCGGCGGCCGCGATCACCGTGTCGCCCGGCTCCGCGACCTCGTTCAGGGTCAGGATCAGCTGCGCCTGGCTCATCGCCTCGTCCTCGACGGGGTCACGCAGCGAGGCGCACTGCTCGAGCCACTCGGAACGCACGCGCGTCACCTCGTCGCGGTACGCCTCGGACGTCGTCCAGCCGCCGAGCGCCTCGCGCAGCTGCGCGAGCGCCTCGCGCGCGTCGCCGACGACGGGGAGCGCGCCCTGCTTGTGCGCGTCGTGCCCCCAGACGTTGACGGCGACGAAGCGCACGTCCTGGTGCTGGAAGACGCTGTTCGACCCCGTCGCGAAGTCGGTCAGTCGCGTGCCGACGGCGAGCACGAGGTCGGCCTCCATCGCCAGCCGCGACGCCGCCGGGTTCCCCTCGAGCCCGACGCCGCCGAGCTGGAGCCACTCGTCGACCTGCACGGCGCCCTTGCCGGCGAACGTCTCAGCGACGGGGATGCCCGTGTCGCGCGCCAGCTTGAGAAGCGCCTCCTCGGCCTCGCTGTACAGCACGCCGCCCCCGGCGATCACCAGCGGCCGTTCGGCCGCGCGGATCAGCTCGGCCGCCTCCGCCACGCGCCGCGGATCCGGGAGCGGCCGCTCGATTCGCCACTCGCGCTCGGCGAAGAAGTGCTCGGGGTAGTCCCACGCGTGCGACTGCACGTCCTGCGGCAGCGCGAGCACGACGGCGCCCGTCTCCACCGGTGACGTGAGCACGCGCATCGCCTCGGGCAGGGCCGTCAGCAGCTGCTCGGGCCGCGTGATCCGGTCGAAGAAGCGCGCGACCGGGCGGAAGCAGTCGTTGACCGAGACGTCGCCCGAGGTCGGGTGCTCGAGCTGCTGGAGCACGGGACCCTGGTGGCGCGTCGCGTAGACGTCGCCGGCGAGCAGGAGCACGGGCAGGCGGTTGATCGTCGCGCCGGCGGCGCCGGTGACCATGTTCGTCGAGCCCGGGCCGATCGACGCGGTGCAGGCCAGCGTCTGCCGGCGGCGGGTCGCCTTCGCGAACGCGGCGGCGGCGTGGACCATCGACTGCTCGTTGCGGCCCTGGTGGAACGTCAGCTCGTCGCCGACCTCCTCGAGCGCCTGGCCGACCCCGATCACGTTGCCGTGGCCGAAGATGCCCCAGACGCCCGGGATCAGCCTGCGCCGGTCGCCGTCCCGCTCCGACCACTGCGCCTGCAGGTAGCGCACGAGCGCCTGTGCGGTCGTCAATCGCACCGTGTTCACCGGTTCACCTCTCGATCCCGTGGAAGACCACCGACTTCAGCTCCGTCATCTCCTCGATCGCGTACCGCGGTCCCTCCTTGCCGATCCCCGATCCCTTCAAGCCGCCGTAGGGCATCAGGTCGGCGCGCCAGAGCGGCGTCCAGTTGACGTGGACGTTGCCCGCGTCCACCTCGCGCGCGAAGCGGAGCGCGTGGTTGACGTCGCGGGTGAAGACGCCCGCGCCGAGGCCGTACTGCGTGTCGTTCGCGAGCGCGATCGCCTCGTCGATGCCGGAGACCGGCCGGACCGCGACCGCCGGGCCGAACAGCTCCTCGCGCCAGAGCTCGCTGTCGCCGGGGACGTCGGCGACGACGGTCGGCTCGACGACCCCGCGCTCGCGGCCGCCGCCGGTGACGAGGGTCGCGCCGGCCTCGACCGCGCGCCTGATCGTCCCCTCGACGCGTTCGGCCTCGCGCTCCGAGACGAGCGCGGCGAGCTCCGTGCCGTCCTCGAGCGGGTCGCCGACCGCGATCGACTCGACCTTCGGCCGGAGCGCGTCGAGGAAGTCGCCGTACGCCTCGCGGTCGACGAGCACGCGCTGCACCGAGATGCACACCTGGCCCGCGTTGACGTACCCGCCCGACGCCGTCGCCTGCGCGACCTGCTCGAGGTCGGCGTCGGGGAGCACGGCGACCGGGCAGTTCGCGCCGAGCTCGAGCGAGAGCTTCTTGACCCCGGCGACCTCGGCGATCCGCCGCCCGACGCGCGCCGAGCCCGTGAACGAGATCTTGCGCACGCGCTCGTCGGCGCAGAGCGCGTCGCCCAGCTCACCGCCCGGGCCGGTGATCGTCTGGAGCGCGAGCGGCGGCAGGCCGGCCTCGAGCAGCAGCTCGGTCAGCTTCAGCGCCGTCAGCGGAGTCTGCGACGCGGGCTTGAGCACGACCGCGTTCCCGGCGGCCAGCGCCGGCGCGACCTTGTGCGCGACGAGCAGCAGCGGATAGTTGAAGGGCGTGATCGCAACGACGACGCCGCACGGCTGCCGGAGCGTGAAGCCGAGCTTGTCCTCGCCGCCGGGCGCCGCGTCGAGCGGCAGCGTCTCGCCGTGCAGGCGCGCGCCCTCGCTCGCCGCGAGGCGGAAGAGGTCGGGCCCGCGCCGCGCTTCGCCGAGTGCCTCGGTCAGCGGCTTCCCTTCCTCCGCGCTGATCGTGCGCGCGAGCTCGTCGCAGGCGTCCTCGATCAGGTCGGCCGCGCGTTCGAGGATCTGCGCGCGGTCGTAGGCCGAGAGCCGTCGCATCGTCGCCGCGCCCTGAACCGCCGCCGCCAGCGCAGCGTCGACGTCGGCAGCCGTCGCGCGGGGCACGGTGTCGACGGTCTCGCCCGACCAAGGACTGCGGATCGGGTCCTCGTCCGCGGCCGACGCCCACTCGCCGGCGACGTACATCTGCATGCCGCGAGCCTACTCGCGGCGCTGGGGCTCGATCACGACCTTCATCGCGGCCTCGCCGTGGAGCGCCATGGCCATCGCTTCCGGCGCCTGCGCCAGCGGGAAACGGTGCGTGACCGCCCGCGCGAACGGGATCGAGCGGTGGTGACGCGCCAGCAGCCGCAGGGTCGGCTCGTAGGCGCGTGCGTCCTCGCCGCCGACGCCGAGGAGCGTCAGATTGCGACCGCAGAGCACCGCGGGGTCGAACGGCCTCGGCCCGAGCGAGACGAACGCTCCGACCTCGACGAGGGTGCCGCCGTCGCGCAGGAGCTCGAGCGAGGGCAGGAACGAGTCGGGATGCCCGCTCGCGTCGACCACGACGTCGGCGCCGAGCCGGTCGAGCTCGCCGGGTGCGGCGGTCTCGTCCGCGCCGAGCTCCCGGGCCAGCGCCAGCCGCGAGGGAAGCGGATCGACAGCGACCACCCGGCCGGCGCCGAGCAGCGAGGCCTTGAGCACGTGCACGAGCCCGAGCGGCCCGACGCCGACGACGGCGACGGTGTCGCCGCTCCGGAACCCGCCGGGCCGCGGCATCCGCGCTGCGAGGTCGAGCGAGTGGGTGACGCTCATCAGCTCGGTCAGCACCGCGACCTCGGTCGGCAGCTCGTCGGGAACCCGGAACACCGGCGTCCCGGGCCGTAGGTAGAGCAGCTCCGCCCAGCCCCCGAAGAGGTGCGGCGGCTCGGCGGCGGTGAGCGAGTTGCCGTAGTTCTCGAGCCGCTCGCAGAGGTAGTAGGGGAAGTCGCCGGTGCAGAAGAGGCAGCTGCCGCAGGGCCGGTTCGGGGCGGGCACGACCCGGTCGCCCGGTGCGAGCTCCGTCCCGTCCCACGCCAGGGCGCCACCGTCCCCGACCGCCTCGACGACACCGACGTTCTCGTGCCCCTGGATGATCGGGAAGGGCGTCGTGCGGGCGTGGTCGGTGCCTGCGTACTGCTCGGTCTCGCCGCGGAACGTGTGCTTGTCCGTGCCGCAGATGCCCGACGCGAGCATCCGCAGCAGCACCGCGCCGGGCTCGATCTTGGCCGGATAGGGGTACTCGCGCAGCTCGATCTGGCCGGGCCGGACGAGCGTCGCTGCCAAAACGCCGGCCATTGTTAAGCGCGAGTTTCGTCGCTTCCGAGGCAGATTGACAAGGCTCGAAACTCTTTGAGAGGGTCAGCGACGATGGAGCGCGACGCGGTCGGCGTCGGTGTGCTCGGCTACGGCTGGATCAGCCGTGCGCACGCGCACGCCCTGCACACGCTCAACCACCTCGACCCGCTGACACGCCGGGTCCGCCTCGTCGGGCTTGCCGGGCGGCGGCAGGGGCCGCTCGAAGCGGCCGCGAAGGAGCTCGGCTTCGAGCGCTGGACGACGAGCTGGGAGGAGCTGCTCGACGATCCGGAGGTCGACGTCGTCGCGAACCTGAACGCCCTCCAAGGGCACTTCGAACCGACGCTCGCGGCCCTTCGCGCCGGCAAGCCCGTGTTCTGCGAGAAGCCGCTCGCGGCGACGCTCGACGACGCGCGCACGCTGCGAGACGCGGCCGAGGAGGCGGGCGTCGCGAACGCGGTCGGCTTCAACTACCGCTACGTCCCCGCCGTCGCGCTCGCGAAGGAGCTCGTCGACGCGGGCAGGCTCGGCGAGCTGCGGCACTACCGCGCGCTCTACCTCCAGGACTACGAGATCGCCGGCGGGCAGCCGCGCTCGTCCGGCGGCGCCGGCGCCGTGCTCGACTACGCGCACCTCGTCGACATGCTCCGCTTCCTCGTCGGCGAGCCGCACGCGGTCACGGCGCAGACGGCCAGCTTCGTCTCCGACGTCGACGACGCGTACGCCGCGATCCTCGAGCTGGAGGGCGGCGCGCTCGCGACGCTCGAGAGCTCGCGTGTCGCGAGCGGCTGGAAGGGCCGCCACCGGATCGAGCTGAACGGCAGCGACGGCTCGATCTGGTGGGACATGGAGGACCCGAACCGGCTGCACGTCTTCCTGTTCGCGGACGAGCGCGAGCGGATCGGCGGCTTCCGCGACGTGATCGTGACGCAGCCGGACCACCCGTTCCTGGCGCAGTGGTGGCCGCCGGGGCACGTGCTCGGGTGGGAGCACAGCTTTGTCCACCAATGGCGTGACTTTCTCTCCGCGGTAGTCGAGGACCGAGCCGTACCGGAGAGACAGGCGAGCTTCGAGGACGGCTACCGCGCAGCCGTTCTGTGCGAGGCGATCAACACGTCCGCGCGAGAAGGGAGGCGCGTCGAGATCGCAGAGACCGCAGCAGCGATCTGAACAGGGGCAACCACGACGAAGGGAAGCGAATGAGCGAGAACCACGGGCCGCTTGACGACCTGGACCCGATCCAGGCAGCGCTGAAGCGCGCAGTCACGCGGCGCACCCTGATTCGCCGGGCCGCGATCGGCGGAGCCGCCCTGTCGACGGCGCCGCTGCTGGCGGCCTGCGACATCGGCGGCGACGACGACGACGGCGAGGCGGCCGACACCGGCACCGAGACCTCGGCGAGCGGCAGCCAGTCGAACCTGACGTTCTACTCCGTCACCCACGGAGAGTCGGGGAACGTCTTCTGGGCGATCTACCGGAACGGCATCCGCGACGGCGCAGCGAAGTACGGCGTCAAGGTCACGGACCTGCCGCTCGAGCAGTTCGCGGTCGCGGGCTACGTCGACCTGCTCAACCAGGCGATCGCGGCGGAGCCGGACGGCATCTTCTGCTCGATCCTCGACCAGAACGCCGTCGACCAGCCGCTTCGCCAGGCGATCGAGGCGGGCATCCCGGTGATCGCGGTCAACGTGCCCGACACAAGGGAGCTGAACGAGCGGATCCCGTACCTCTTCTACGTCGGAGGCGACGAGGAAGCGGGCGGCCGCCTAACCGCTCAGCGGCAGATCCAGGAAGGCTCCGTCACCCACGGCGTCTGCATCATCCACGAGCCGGGTCACACCGGTCTCGAGGCGCGCTGCCGTGGGTACGAGGCCGAGCTGACTGGTGCAGGAGCCCAGGTCGACAAGCTGCCGAGCTCGAAGGACGCGACGCAGGCGACCGAGCAGATCAAGGGGTTCCTGCAGGAGAACGAGGACGTCGACGCGATCTTCGGCGTCGGGCCGCAGCCGGCGACGTTCGCGCTGCAGGCGCTCGAAGAGCTCGGCAAGAAGGGCGACGTGCGCGTCTCGGCGTACGACATGACGGAGGACCTGCTGACGGAGATCAACGGCGACAACCTCGTCTCCACGATCGACCAGCAGCAGTACCTGCAGGGCTACGAGCCGATCCACTGGCTCCAGGGGCACATCGACCACGGCTTCGTGATCGCGCCGGGCGTCGACATGCTCACGGGCCCTGCGCTCGTCGACAAGTCCAACGCGTCTCAGGTCGCGGAGGGCGTGAAGGCGGGATTCCGCTAAGTGGCATCGGAGCAGGCTCCGCTCGGCGAGCGCGAGGCTGCTCGCCCCGGTCGGGGCGGCGGTTGGCAGGCGACGGCACGAAGCCTGCTGATCGGCCGCCCCGAGACGGGGGCGCTCTTCGGAGCGATCCTGATGTTCGCGTTCTTCTCGTTCTACGCGGACAACTTCACGACGCGGACGTCGCTCGCAGGGCTCGCGAGCATCACGGCCGAGCTCGGGATCGTCTCGATGGGGGTGACGTTGCTGATGATCGCCGGGCACTTCGACCTCTCGGTCGGGTCGGTGCTCGGGTTCTCGTCCGTGATCGCTCCGTACCTGATTCTCAACTACGACACGAACCCGTTCGTGGCCGTGATCCTCGCGGTGCTGATCGCAATCTCGATCGGGCTCGTCAACGGTCTGCTCGTCGTCGGGACGAGAATTCCGTCGTTCATCGTCACGCTCGGGACGCTTCTGATCTGGCGCAGCTTGCTGCTGCGGATCAGCGGAGGTTTCCCGGTCGCGGTCGACGAAGACACGCTCGTCTTCAAGCTCTTCTCGTACCGGATCGAGGACGGGTTCTTCCGCGGCTATCAGGTGTCGTTTCTCTGGTTCCTCGCCGTGATCGTGCTCCTCTCGTTCCTGCTCCTGCGCACGCGCTTCGGCAACTGGATCTTCGCGGCGGGTGGGAACGAGCGCTCGGCGCGCTCGATGGGCGTGCCCGTCGACCGCGTCTGGATCATCCTCTTCGTCGTCACGGCGCTCTGCGCCTGTCTGATGGGGCTGATCCAGGTGGGCCGCTTCAACACCGTCGAGGCGACGCGGGGAACGGGGCTCGAGCTCCAGGCGATCGCGGCTGCCGTCATCGGCGGTGCCCGCTTGAACGGCGGCTACGGCTCGGTGCTCGGCGCCGCCCTCGGCGCGGCGATGATCGCCATGATCCAGCAGGGACTCGTGCTCTCGGGCATCGCCAACTACTGGCTCCAGTTCGCCGTCGGCTTGTTGATCATCATCGCCGTGATCCTCAACCAGCAGCTCGGCCGCTCGAGGCCGCAGATCTGATGGGGACGAACGGCACCCCGCTCGTCGAGGCCAGCGGCATCGCGAAGAGCTTCGGGCGGATCGAGGCGCTCAAGAACGTCTCCTTTTCGCTCGGCCAGGCGGAGGTGCTCGGTCTGCTCGGCGACAACGGCGCCGGCAAGTCGACACTGATCAAGATCCTCACGGGCCTCTTCCCGCCCGACAAGGGCGAGATTCGCTGGAACGGAGAACCCGTCAAGTTCGGCTCCCCGCGCGATGCGTACGACGTCGGCGTCGCGACCGTGTACCAGGACCTCGCGATCGTCGACCTGATGGCGATCTACCGCAACGTCTTCCTCGGCCGCGAGGCCGCGGTGACGAAGGGCATCGGCCCGTTCCGCTGGATCGACCGGAAGAAGGCGCACGAGCAGGCGCGCCAGGCGATCTCCGACATCGGAATCGAGATCCGCGATGCCGAGGAGCCGATCGCGCGCCTCTCCGGCGGCGAGCGGCAGTCGGTCGCGATCGCGCGGGCCGCGTACTTCAACCCGAAGCTGCTGATCCTCGATGAGCCGACGTCAGCGCTGTCGCTGCGTCAGACCGGGCGTGTGTTGAAGTCGGTCGAGGAAGCCCGCAACAAGGGCATCTCGATCATCTTCATCACGCACAACGTCTACCACGTGTACCCGATCGCCGACCGCTTCGTGATCCTCTCGCACGGCGAGTCGATCGCCGAGTTCCCGAAAGGGAAGCACTCGCGCGACGAGGTGTCGGAGCTGATCGTGACCGGGAAGGAGCACGCCCGCAAGCTGGGCTACGGCGACGGCGGGTCGTGAAGGCAGCGGTCCTCGCCGACGTCGGCACGCTCTCGCTCGAGGAGCGGCCGGAACCGACGCCCGTCGAGCCGGACGAGGTCCTGCTCGACGTCGAGGCGTGCGGCATCTGCGGCACGGACCTGCACATCCTCAGCGTGCCGCCGAGCCACCCCGCGAACGTCGGCGTCGTCCTCGGGCACGAGTTCGTCGGTCGCATCGTCGGGACCGGTGAGCGGGTCGCCGTCGCGCCGAACCTCTGGTGCGGGGAGTGCTCGTGGTGCCGACGCGGGCTCCGCAACCAGTGCGAGAACGGGACGACCTACGGCATCTTTCTCGACGGCGGGCTCGCCCCGCGCGTCGTGGTCAAGTCGCGCGCGTGCTACCCGGTCTCGGGCGACCTGCCCGCGCACGTCGCCGCGCTCGCGGAGCCTCTGTCGACTGTCGTGCACGGCGTGCGGCAGGCGAACGTCTTTCCCGGCGAGACGGCCTGCGTGCTCGGCGCGGGGCCGATCGGGGCGATGTTCACGGCGCTGCTCAGTGCGGCCGGCGCCTCGGTGGTCGTGGTCGAGCCGACGCGCGAGCGGGCCGAGGTCGCGCGCGCGCTCGGCGCGCTCGAGGTGGTCGCGCCCGGCGAGACCGGCGAGCTCGAGGCGGACGTCGTCGTCGACGCCGTCGGGTCGCAGCTTCCCGCGGCGTTCGACGTGGTCGCGCGCGGCGGGCGCGTGCTGCTGTTCGGCATGAACGAGCGCGCGCGGGCCGAGATCGCGCAGTCGCGGATCACGCGCGACGAGCTGACGATCCTCGGCTCGTACGTCGGCACGGACGTCTTCCCCGACGCCATCCGACTGCTCGAGCAGGGCCGCGTCGACTGGAGCCGCCTCGTCACGCACCGCGTCGGCGTCGAGGAGCTCCCCGACGCGGTCGAGGAGCTGCGTGCGGGTCGCGCGCTCAAGGTCGAGGTCGAGTTCTGAGCGTCGAGGCCGTCGTGATCGGTCGGGTCGGGGTCGACCTCTACCCGAACGAGCTCGAGACGCCGCTGCGCGCGGTGCGCACGTTCACGCGCTACGTCGGCGGCTTCGCCGGGAACGTCGCGACCGGGCTCGCGCGCCTCGGCGTCCGCTGCGCGATCGTCTCGCGGGTCGGCGACGAAGGGCACGGCGAGTTCGTGCGCGATTTCCTCGAGCGCGAGGGCGTCGACACGCGCTTCCTCGCGGTCGACCCGTACTGGCAGACGCCGCCGACGTTCTGCGAGGTCTGGCCGCCGGACCGCTTCCCGATCACCTTCTACCGCAAGCCGACCGCGCCCGACTGGCAGCTCTCGCCGGGCGACTTCGACGGCGAGGAGGTCGCCTCCGCGTCGCTGCTCTACGCGACCGGGACCGGGCTGGCGCAGTCGCCGTCGCGCGAGACGACGCTCGAGGCGCTGCGCGCGCATCGCGGGACGACGGTCGTCGACCTCGACTGGCGTCCGGCGCTGTGGGATCAGGCCGCCGAGTATCCAGCGCTTGCCCGCGAGGCGGCCGGGTCGGCCGACGTCGTCGTCGGCAACGAGGAAGAACTCGAGGCGGCCGCATTGGTCGATCGTCCGGCGCGCCTCGTGCTCAAGCGCGGGAGTGAGGGCGCCGTGGTGTACGACGGTGACGAGGAGACGCACGTCCCGGTGCACCCGGTCGAGGTCGTGAACGGCCTCGGTGCGGGTGACGCGTTCGCCGCGGCGCTCGGGCACGCGCTCCTGAACGGGATGACGCTGGCCGAGGGCGTGCGGCGCGGGTCGGTCGCGGGCGCGCTCGTCGCGGCGCAGCTCGCCTGCTCCGAGGCGATGCCGACGCTCGCGGAGCTCGAGGCCGCTCTGTGAGCCTGCACCGGCGTGCCGGCGAGTGGTCGCGGATCACGCCCGCCGATGCGGGCTGGCGGTACCTGACGTTCGGCGTCGAGCGGCTCGACGGAGTCGACGAGCGCGACACGGGCGAGGAGGAGGTGGCGCTCGTCCTGCTCTCCGGCGCCTGTGAGGCGACCGTCGACAGCACGAGCTTCGTCCTCGGCCCGCGCTCCGGCGTCTTCGACCAGCTTCCCTGGACGTTGTACGTGCCGCGCGACACGCACGTGCGCCTGGAGGGCGAGGCCGAGCTCGTTGTCGCGTCCGCGCCCGTCGAGCGGCGGCGCGAGCCGGTGCTGCAGCTGCCCTCCGAGGTCGACGTCGAGGTGCGCGGAGCCGGCAACGCGACCCGCCAGATCAACAACATGATCCAGCCTGGCTTCCCGGCGGAACGCATCCTCGTCGTCGAGGTGCTGACGCCGTCCGGCAGCTGGTCGAGCTACCCGCCGCACAAGCACGACGAGAACCGCCCGCCGGACGAGGTCGAGCTCGAGGAGGTCTACTACTACCGAGCGTCCGCGCCCGAGGCGTTCGCGTTCCAGCGGCTCTACTCGCCGACGCGCGGCGTCGACGAGACGTGGACCGTGCGCGACGGCGACCTCGTGCTCGTGCCCTACGGCTACCACCCGTTCACGGCCGCGCCCGGCTACGACTTCTACTACCTGAACGCGCTCGCGGGCGACCACCACTCGATGGCCAACACCGACGATCCGGCGCTCGCGTGGATCCGCGAGACCTGGGCGGAGACGGCGAAGGACCCGCGCGTCCCGCTGGTGACGGCGTGAGGGTCGCGAACGCCCCGCTCTCGTACGGCGCGTTCGAGGTCACCGTCGGCGTCTACCCGAACGTGCCGGGGCCCGACGAGCTGCTCGCCGAGATGGCGACGGCCGGCTACGAGGGGACGGAGCTCGGCCCGCCCGGCTATCTCGGCGAGGGGGACGAGCTGCCCGAGCGCCTCGAGCGGCACAGGCTGGCGCTCACCGGCGGCTGGTGCGAGCTGCACTTCAGCGAGCCGGAACGCCTCGCCGACGACCTCCGCACGCTCGAGCGGACGCTCGACCTCTTCGAGGCCGCCGACGCGGGCGCCGCGCGTCCCGTCTTCGGCGACGCCGGCTCTGCGGAGCGCCGCGCGAACCCGGGCGCAGGCGCGCCGAGCCTCGACGACGGCGGCTGGCGCCGCTGGGCCGAAGGCTTCGAACGCGCCGTCGACGTCGCGCAGGCGCGCGGCTTCGAGCCGACGCTCCACCCGCACACGGCGACGTTCGTCGAGTCGCCGCAGGAGATCGAGCGCGCGCTCGAGCTGACCGACGTCGGCGTGCTCGTCGACACCGGCCACCTGCTCCTCGGCGGCGCCGACCCGATCGCGTCGATCCGCGCGTGGGGCGAGCGTGTGAACTACGTGCACGTCAAGGACGTGCGGCTCGAGGTGCTCCGCACCGTCGTCGCCGAGCGCGCGGACGTGCTCGAAGGCTGGCGGCGCGGCATGTTCTGCGAGCTCGGCGCCGGCGACGTCGACCTGCCGGGCTTCTTCGAGGCGCTGCGCGACGTCGGCTACGACGGCTGGATCGTCGTCGAGCAGGACCGGATCCCGAGGCCGGACGAGGAGCTCGGCGAGTCGGCGGCAGCGCAGGCACGCAACCGCGCCTGGCTGCGGGAGCACGCGGGCGTCTGATGGAGCAGCCGAGCTTCGATCTGACCGGACGCGTCGCCCTCGTCACGGGCGCGAGCCGCGGCATCGGCCACGACCTCGCGCTCGCGCTCCAGGGTGCCGGTGCGACCGTCGTCGCCGGCGTGCGCGACCTCACCGACCGCCCGGAAGGCGTCGACGCGCGCGTCCTCGACCTGCGCGAGCTCGGCTCGGTCCACGCCGCGGTGGATTCGGTCGTCGAGCGCCACGGCCGCCTCGACGTGCTCGTCAACAGCGCAGGCGTCGGCACGAACCACGACGCGCTCGACGCGACCGAGGAGGAGTGGGACGACGTCCTCGACGTCAACCTCAAGGGACTTTTCTTCGCCTGCCAGGCGGCGGGCCGGTACATGGTCCGCGCCGGCTACGGCCGCATCGTGAACATCAGCTCCCAGGCCGGGCACGTCGGCCTGCTTCGTCACGCGGCGTACTCGGCGTCGAAGGGCGGCGTCGAACTGCTCACGAAGGTGCTCGCGCTCGAGTGGGGACCGCACGGCGTGACCGTGAACACCGTCGCGCCGACCTTCGTCCGCACGCCGGGAACGGCCGAGCGGCTCGACCGCCCTGAGTTCCTGCGCGACGTCCTCGCCCGCATCCCGATCGGCCGCGTCGGGACGACGACGGAGGTCGCAGCGGCGGTGATCTTCCTCGCCTCGCCGAGCGCGGGGCTTGTCAACGGCACCAGCATCCTCGTCGACGGAGGTTGGACAGCACAATGAAAACGAGTCTTGGCATCTGGGCCTTCGGGCCGATGGTCACCCGCTTCGTGCCGATGGGCTACCAGCCCGAGCACCGCGACGAGACGACGGCGCAGCGCGTCCGCCGCGCGGTCGAGGGTCTCGGCGACCTGATCGACGGCTACGAGTTCCACTTCCCGAACGAGCTCTCCGCCGACAACCTCGACGAGGTGCGCGAGGCGCTCGACGGTCACGAGATCTACTGCCTCGCGAGCGGCCTGCACCTCGACCCGATCTTCGGCAAGGGCGCGCTCGTCTCACCCGACGCCGACGTGCGCGCGGAGGCGCTCCGCCGCACGCTCGACGCGGTCGACTTCGCGGGCGAGCTCGGCGCCCACTTCATCATCTGGCCGGGCGTCGAGGGCTACAACTACCCGTTCCAGACGCCGTACCGCGAGTCGTGGGCGTGGTTCGTCGAGGGGATCGGTCAGGCGGCGCAGCGCGGCAAGGAGCGCGGCGTGACGATCTTCCTCGAGCACAAGAACTCCGAGCCCGCGATGAACATTTTGATGCGGAACGTCGGAATGACCCTGCACGTGATCCACAAGCTGCGCGCGCAGGGCCTCGACAACGTCCAGGTCAACATGGACTGGCAGCACCTGATCATGAACGGCGAGAACCTCGCCGAGTACGCGGCGATGCTCGCGGCCGAGGGGCTGCTCGGGCACCACCACGCGAACTCCGGGTGGGGGACGTTCGACGACGACAACATCGTCGGCGCGACCCGCTTCATGGAGACGCTGGAGCTCGCGGTCGAGCTGCGCCGCTGCGGCTACGGCGAGTCGGGCGGGCGGCTCGGCTTCGACCTCTACCCGTACACGGAGGACGCCGTCAAGGCGGTCGAGCGCAGTGTCCTGCACTGGCGTTTCATCTGGGAGGTCTCGGGCCGGATCGACGACGCGGCGCTGCGCGAGGCACAGTCGCGCAAGGACGCCGTGCGCGCGTACGAGCTCGTCTACGCGGCGCTCGGGGCTTGAAGCACCTGCTCCAGCGCACGCTTGCCGGCGCGCAGCACCGGCTTCCCGTGCGAGACGAGCACGCGCTGGACCGGCAGCTCGAGCAGCGGGCGCAGCGCGCGGCGAACATCGGCGTGCGTCGCCTTCCCGAGCCAGCGCTCCGGGCAGAGGCGCAGCGGGTCGTCGGTCGCGCGCGGCTTCGCGCCCGCGCCGAGCAGGACGTCACCGGCGACGACGGCCTTCTGCTTCGGGAGCCAGTAGACGAGCTCGCCGTGCCGGCCCGTCTCGAAGGCCAGGACGCCGCCGGGCAATTCGACACCGTCCGAGATCGGATCCGTGACCGTGACGTGGCGGTTCTCGAGGGCCTTGACCGTCCGCCGCGACGCCCAGACGCGGGCCTTCAGCTCCGGCGTCGAGCGGTAGTGCCAGAACACCGTCAGGAACACGTGGGCCGGTCGGCGGAGCCCGCGGGGCGGCGCGAGCGGGTCGAAGAGCGCGAGCCCGTCGTCCGTCTCGAGCGCGAGCGAGCCGACCTCCTCCTCCCAGTCGTCGTGCCACGCCGTCCAGCGGCGCAGACCGGGCGCGAGCTCGTCCACCTACGCCTCCAGCGCCTCACGCAGCCGTTCGTGCGCGTCCTCCACGACGGGATCGCCGTGGGTAGGCAGCACGAGTTCGACCGGGCAGGTCGAGCAACGGGCGCAGCTCTGTGCGCATCCCCGCCGCGGTGACGCCCTCGGGCAGCCACGAGTCGGGCTGCACGCGCAGGCCCGCATCCCCGAGCAGGACGTCCCCCGCCACGAGCGCGTGGTGGGCCGGGATCCAGAAGATCGTCTCCTCCGGGTAATAGGCGTTCTGTGCGACGACGCCGCCGGGCAGCTCCTCGCCCAGCTCGTACGGCTTCGCGCGCGGCACCTCCGTCCGCTCGAGACTCGCTCGCGGGGTGTAGACCTCGGCGCCGAAGCGCTCGACGCACTCTGCCGCGCTGCGCCGGTGCCAGAAGACCGTGAGCAGCACGACCACGTCATGGCTCTCGATCAGCCCCTCGATCAGGGACGGCGGCGACTGCGGGTCGAAGAGGACGAGGCACTTCCCCGAGTCGTGGGCGTACGACCGCACCTCTCGGTCCCAGTCCTGATCCTCGGTCCAGCCGGGGTGCTGCGCCGTCCACGTCCACAGCCCCGGGCGGAGCTCGTACACCTACGCGACCTCCAGCGCGCGCGCAAGCGACGCGTGCGCGTCCTCGAGCACCGGCTCGCCGTGCGTCGTCAGCACGAGCTCGACCGGCAGCTCGAGCAGCGGCGCCAGCGAGCGGCGGACGTCGTCGGGGACGATGCCTTCGCGGAACCAGTCGTCCGGGCAGAGGCGGATCTCGTCGCCGCCGTGGAGGATGTCCCCGGTGAAGAGCGCGCGGTGCTCGTCGAGCCAGAGCACGCACTCTCGCCGTCCCACCGCGTCGTGCGCGACGAGCCCGCCGGGCAACCGGTCGCCCGGCGCGTAGGTCTGCGCGGGCACCTCTTCGAGACGCTCGATCGTGCGCGCGTCGCTCCACACCGTTCCGCCGTGCCGCTCGAGGATCTCCGGCGCGCTCCGCGCGTGGTAGAACACCGTCAACAGGATCTGCGGCGCGCCGTGGTGCTCGACGTCGCGGTCGAGCGCGTCCCAGAACCGCTCGGCGTCGTCCGCGGGCACGAGCGGATCGATCAGGACGAGCTCGTCGCCCGCGGGCGTGACGTAGGCGTACGACTCGACGGTCGGTTCCCAGCCCGAGTCCGGCCCGTCCTTCTCCCACTCGGGATGTCGCGCACGCCAGTGCCACAGCCGCGGCCGGAGCTCCCCGATCTCCATGGCGGCTGAGCCTACCCTCGTCGGGATCGACGTCGGCACCACCGCGGTCAAGGCGCTCGCGATCTCGCCGGCCGGCGACGTGCTCGCGAAGGCCGAGGAGGAGTACCCGCTCTCGACGCCGCAGCCAGGCTGGTCGGAGCAGGACCCCGAGGACTGGTGGCGCGCGACCGAGCGCGCGCTCGCCGCGCTGCCCGAGCCGGCCGCGATCGGCCTCTCCGGGCAGATGCACGGGCTCGTCGCGCTCGACGCGGACGACCGCGTGCTGCGGCCCGCGATCCTCTGGAACGACCAGCGCACCGCCGCCGAATGTGCGGAGATCGAGGAGCGCGTCGGCCTCGCGCGGCTGATCGAGCTGACGGGCAACCGTGCGCTCACGGGGTTCACGGCCCCGAAGCTCCTCTGGCTGCGGAACAACGAGCCGGACGTGTACGAGCGCATCCGTCACGTGCTGCTGCCGAAGGACTACGTGCGCCTGCGCCTGACGGGCGAGCGGGCGATCGACGCCGCCGACGCGTCCGGGACGCTGCTCTTCGACGTCGCCGAGCGGCGCTGGTCGGACGACGTCCTCGACGCACTCGACGTGCCGCGCGAGTGGCTTCCGCCCGCGTTCGAGTCGCCCGACGTCCCCGGCGCGCCGGGTGCGGGCGACCAGGCCGCCGGCGCGCTCGGCGTCGGGATCGACCGGCCGGGTCCCGTCTCCGTCGTCCTCGGCACGTCGGGGGTCGTCTTCGCAGCGCTGCCGGCATTCGCGGCCGACGCCGAGGCGCGCGTGCACGCGTTCTGCCACGCGGTCCCGGGCGGCTGGCACGCGATGGGGGTGATGCTGAGCGCGGCCGGATCGCTGCGCTGGCTGCGCGAGGAGGTCGTCGGCGAGTCCTACGACGAGCTCCTGCGAGCGGCCGAGCGCTGGTCGGCGGGAGCCGAGGGCCTCCTCTTCCAGCCGTACCTCGCGGGCGAGCGCACGCCGCACGCCGACCCGAACGCGCGCGGCGCGTTCGTCGGGCTTTCGCTCCGACACGACGCGGGCGCGCTCGTGCGCGCGGTGCTGGAAGGCGTCGCGTACGGGCTGCGCGACTCGCTCGAGCTGCTGCGCGAGCTCGGCGTCGACGCGACGGTCGGGCGCGTGTCCGGCGGCGGCGCCCGCAGCAGCCTCTGGCTGCGGATCGTCGCGTCCGTGCTCGGGATCCCGCTCGAGCGGACCGCGGTCGAGGAAGGCGCCGCGTACGGCGCCGCGCTCCTCGCCGGCGTCCGCGCGGGCGCCTTCGCCGACGTGCACGACGCGGTTGCCCGTACGGTCCGCGTCCGCGAGGTGATCGAACCGGATCCCGCGCTGGCGCGACGCGTACGAGCACGGCTACGCGCGCTTCCGCGGCCTCTATCCCGCCCTACGACCACTGGAGGAGCCATGAACCTGGAAGGCAAGGTCGCGTTCGTCACCGGCGCGAGCTCGGGCATCGGCGCGGCCGTCTCGCGTCAGCTCGCCGAGCGTGGCGTCAAGGTCGGGATGGCCTCGCGCCGCGGCGACGGCCTCGGCGTCGGCCTGGGCCTCAGCTGCGACGCGCGCAAGCGGGAGGAGGTCGACGCCGCGGTCGCACGGACCGTCGAGGAGTTCGGTCGCCTCGACATCTGCGTCGCCAACGCGGGCGTCGGCTCGTACCACCCGTTCCTCGACACGCCGGTCGAGCACATCGAGGAGATGGTCGAGCTCAACCTGCTCGGCACGATCTGGACGATCCGCGCCTGCCTGCCGCACCTGCTCGAGTCGGGCGAGGCCGACATCGTCACGCTCGCGTCCGAGGCCGGCCGGCGCGGGCTGCCCGGCGAGGCGGTCTACTGCGCCTCCAAGTTCGGGCAGGTCGGCTTCACCCGGGCGCTCGACCACGAGGTGCGCGAGCGGGGCGTGCGCGCGACCAACGTCTGCCCCGGCGGCGTCGCGACCGAGTTCGCGCTCGCCGAGGGCTACGGGCGCCCGCAGGAGGTGCTCGGCGGGATGATGAGTGCGGACGACGTCGCCGACGTCGTGCTCTTCGTGATCACGCGCCCGCGCAACCACCGCATCCTCGAGACCGCGTTCCGGCCGATGACGGAGATGGCCTGGGGATGATTCGTGTCGGTCTGATCTCGACTGCCGCGATCAACGACGCGCTGCTCGGCGGCGCGCGGGAGTCCGAGCTCGTCGAAGTCGTCGGCGTCGCGAGCCGCGAGCGGGCGCGCGCAGAGGCGTACGCGCGCGAGCGTGGGCTCGAGCGCGCGTTCGGGAGCTACGACGAGCTGCTTGCCGACCCGGACGTCGACGTCGTCTACGTCGCGCTCCCGAACGCGCTGCACGTCGAGTGGGCGATCCGGGCGCTCGAGGCGGGCAAGCACGTGCTCAGCGAGAAACCGCTCTCGCGCCGGCCGGAGGAAGTCGAGCGCGCGTTCGACGCCGCGGAGCGGGCCGGGCGGACACTGATGGAGGGTTTCATGTACCGGCACCACCCGCAGACGAAGCGGCTCGCGCAGCTCGTCGCCGACGGTGCGATCGGCGAGCTGCGGCTGGTGCGCTCGCACTTCTCGTTCACGCTCGACCGGCCGGCCGACGTGCGCTGGGACCGCGAGCTCGGCGGGGGCTCGCTGCTCGACCTCGGCTGCTACTGCACGAACGTATCGCGGCTACTCGCGGGCGAGCCCGAGCGTGTCTACGCCGAGCAGACGCTCGCGCCGAGCGGCGTCGACGTCCGCTTCGCGGCCGTGCTCCGCTTCCCCGGCGGCGTGCTCGGGCACTTCGACTGCGCTTTCGACCTGCCGAGTCGCGTCGTGCTCGAGGCGGTCGGCTCCGAGGGGAGCCTCGTCGTCGTGCAGCCGTTCCTCCAGGACGAGGTGACGCTGGAGCTGCGCCGCGGCGCGGAGCTCGAGTGGTCGGAGACCGTCACCGCCAACCGCTACCGCCACGAGCTCGACAACCTCGCGCGCGCGATCGACGGCGAGGAGCCGCCGCTGCTCGACCGCGCGGAGTCCGTGGCGCAGGCGCTGGTGCTGGCCGCGCTCCTGCGCTCGGCGGAATCCGGGCGTGGAGAGGTACCGTAGAGAGGGTCATGAATCGAACTCGCATCGCCCTCCTCGCTGCGGCCGGAGCGCTCGCGGTCGCTGCCCAGGCGCCCGCGGCGACGCCGACGAAGCTCGTCGCGACCGTCGGCCCGAACTTCAACATCTCGCTGACGAAGGCGGGCAAGAAGGTCACGACGCTCAAGCCCGGCCGGTACTCGATCACCGTCAGGGACCGGTCGTCGTTCCACAACTTCCGGCTCAGGGGGCCCGGCCGCCTGAACCGCGCGACGACCGTCGCCGAGGTCGCGACCAAGACGTGGACGGTCACGCTCAGGGCGGGCAGGCACACGTTCGTCTGCGACCCGCACGCAACGCAGATGAAGGGCAGCTTCACCGTCAAGAGCTAGGCACGTCGCTCCTGCTCGCCGTCTCCGCAGGCGGCGAGCAGGAGGCGAACTCATTACGCCGCCGGCAGCGCGCCCGTCACTCGAGCTCGAGCGACTCGATCCCGCCGTCGTCGATCCGCCACGCCGCGAGCTCGCCCGTCCGCACGTTGAGGATCAGGTAGGGCCGGCCCGCCCAGAGGCCGATGTTCTCGACGTCCGTGCGCGACGGCCGCGGCGGCGAGGCGAGGTGCGAGTGGAAGACCGCGAGCTCGTAGCCGTCGTCCTCCAGGAACCAGACCTCCGGATCGACCTCGAGCTCGAAGCGATACGGCGACTCGGCCGCGTTGCGACCGCTCACGTAACGCTCTGCGACACCGTCGCGCACGACCACGAGCCCGCACGCCTCGTTGGGCGCCTCGCTCTGCGCGTGCTCGACCAGCTCCCGCCGCAGCTCGGCGGGAACTACCACCAGACCGTTCGCTCCATCGCGCCCTCGACGTCGTCCGCCTCCCAGAAGTCAGCCGAGAGGTACTTCCAGCCCGCGTCGGCGAGGACGCAGACGACGACGCCCTCGTCGCGCTCGGCCGCGAGGCGGCGCGCGACGTGCACGACGGCGCCGGAAGAGACGCCCGCGAAGATCCCGTCCTCGTCGAGCAGCCGGCGAACGGCGGCGACCGACTCCGCGTTCGTGACGAGCAGCTTCCGGTCGAGCTTCGCGACGTCGAGGATCGGCGGGACGTAGCCGTCCTCGAGCGAGCGCAGGCCCATGACGGGGTCGCCCTGGAGCGGCTCGGCGGCGGCGACGACGACGTCGGGAAAGTGCTCGCGCAGGCGCGCTCCGGTTCCCATCAGCGTGCCCCCGGTGCCGAGGCCGGCGACGAACACGTCGACGCGGTCGAGCGCCTCGGCGATCTCCGCGCCGGTGCCCTCGTAGTGCGCGCGCGGGTTCGCCTCGTTCGCGTACTGGAACGGCATGAAGAACCTCGGCTCGCGCTCGGCCAGGTCGAGGGCCAGGCGCACGGCGCCGTTCGAGCCCTCCTCGGGCGGCGACTCGACGATCCCCGCGCCGTAGAGCCTGAGCAGGCGGCGGCGCTCCTCGGTCGCGTTCGCCGGCAGGACGCACGTGAGCCGGTAGCCCTTCAGCCTCGCGATCAGCGCGAGCGAGATGCCCGTGTTCCCGCTCGTCGGCTCGAGCAGCTCGCGGCCCGGTTCGAGCTCGCCTGCCTCCTCGGCCGCCTCGATCATCGCCTTCGCGATCCGGTCCTTGATCGAGCCGGTCGGGTTCTGGCCCTCGAGCTTCGCGTAGAGGCGGACCGCGCCCTCAGGCTTCAGCTCGACGAGCGGCGTGTTCCCGACGAGCTCGAGCAGTGAGCCCGCGACGTGCGGCTTAACGGCCACCGCCCGCCATCGCCGGCAGGAGGATCACGGTGTCGCCCTCCGACACCGGCGTCTCGAGGCCGTCCTGCGTGCGGATGTCCTCGCCGCCGACGTAGACGTTCGCGTACTCGAGCTTGCCGCCGAGCGTCGGGAAGCGGGACATCAGGTCGTCGAGCAGCTCGCGCACGTTCTCGCCCTCGGCGAGCACCTCGCGCTCGCCGTCGGTGTCCGCGCGCAGCGTGGGTGGGATCCGGACGACGCTCATCCCGTTGCCCCGGTTCCAGCGGCGTCAGGCGACGGCGGAGCCGGGCTCCGCCCGGCGGGAGCCGCCGCCGGCGAGGGGAGCGGGGCCCCGCAGAACTCGGCGTAGTCGATGTACTCGGTGATCGTCGGGTGCTCGCCGCACACCGGGCAGTCGGGGTCGCGCCGCAGCGCGACCTCCGTGAACGACGCCTCGAGCGCGTCGAAAAGCAGCAGCCGCCCGACGAGCGGCTCGCCGATCCCGAGCGCGAGCTTGAGCGCCTCACTCGCCTGGAGCGAGCCGATCACTCCGGGGAGCACTCCGAGCACGCCCCCCTCTGCGCACGACGGAGCGAGTTCGGGCGGGGGCGGCGTGGGGAAGAGGCAGCGATAGCACGGCCCCTCGCGCGGCTTGAACACCGTCACCTGGCCCTCGAAGCGGTAGATCGAGCCGTGGACGACGGGGACGTCGTGCCAGACCGACGCGTCGTTGACGAGGTAGCGGGTCGGGAAGTTGTCGGAGCCGTCGACGATCAGGTCCCAGCCGGCGCCGAGGATCCGGTCGGCGTTCTCGGACGTCAGCCGCTCGCGGTACGCCTCGATCCGGACGTCGGGGTTGAGCGCCTCGAGCGTCTCGCGCGCCGACTCGACCTTCGGCTCGCCGAGCCGCTGCGTCGAGTGCGCGATCTGGCGCTGGAGGTTCGAGGCGTCGACGACGTCGTCGTCGACGATCCCGAGCGTGCCTACGCCCGCCGCGGCGAGGTAGAGCGACGCGGGCGAGCCGAGCCCGCCGGCGCCGATCAGCAGCACGCGCGCGTCGAGCAGCCGGCGCTGACCCTCCTCGCCGACCTCGGGGATCAGCATGTGGCGGCTGTAGCGCCGGCGCTGGGCCTCGGGCAGCGTCGACGGGACGACCGTCGGGAACCCCCGGCGCTCCCACTCGATGAAGCCGTCGATCAGGTTCTCGACGCTCGTGTAGCCGCGCGCCAGCAGCGTCTGGGACGCGATCGCCGAGCGGTTCCCGCGCGCGCAGTAGACGACGACGCGGCTCGACTTGTCCGGCACTTCCTGCTCGATCCGCTCTGCGACGTCCGCGCGCGGCACGTGGAGCGCGTCGGGCAGGTGGCCGAGCGCCCACTCGGCGGGCTCGCGGACGTCGAGGAAGACCGCGTCGCCGCCGACGAGCCCGCGCGCCTCCTCGAGCCCGATCGCCGGCACCGTGGTCCGCGCCTGCTGCAACAGTTCGCCGTAGGACGCCATTCCTTTCGAAAGTGTAGCGATGAGAACTCTCCTCGACCGGAGCGCGTGAGCGCGCGCCTGCGCGTGTGGCTCGTCGTCGCCGCGATCGCCGCGGCGGCCGGCGCGGCGACGGTCGGCGCCGTCGCCCTGACGCGGGACGACCCCTCGCCGGAGGCCGCCGAGCCGCCCCCGCTCTTCCTCGACCTCGGCGTCCGCACCGACGACGAGGCACGCGACCTCCGGCGCGCGGCGACGCTGTACCAGCGCGGCGAGCTCGCCGAGGCCGGGCGCCTCTTCGCGCGTCACGACTCGGCGGAGGCGCGCGTCGGGCTCGCGTTCGCGTCCTGGCCCGACACGCTGCCCAGGCTGCGCGCGCTCCCGCGCGACCGCGCCGTCGTGCGACTGCACCGCGGCGTCGCCTTCGCCGCGCTGAACGACGAGGCGCAGGCGCGCGCCGAGCTCCGCGCCGCCGCCCGGGTCGAGCCGGACACGCCGTACGCGGTGCGGGCGAGCGACTTCCTCCACCCCCGCTTCGCGCCCGGCCTGCCGCTCTTCGTCCCCGAGGCTCCCTTCCCGCAGCGGCTCGCCGCGCTCGAGCCCCCGCAGCAGTTCGCCGCGGTCGAAGCCGAGGCCTCTCGGTCGGTCGAAGCGACGCTTCGCCACGGCACGGCGCTCCAGCAGCTCGGGCGGCCCGTGTCGGCGCGGCGTGCGTTCGACGACGCGCTGCGGCGCGCGCCGGCCGATCCCGAGGCTCTGACCGCTGCGGCCGTCTCCCGCTTCGAGAAATCGCGGCCGGCGCTCGCCTTCGGCCGCCTGGGCCCGCTCACGCGCCGGTTCCCCCGGGCTCAGACCGTTCGCTTCCACCTCGGCGTGCTCCTGCTCTGGATCGGCGACGTCGCCGGCGCCCGCAGCCAGCTCGAGCGTGCGCGGGCCCTCGGCCCGGAAACCCGCCTGGGCCGGGAAGCGAAACGGTTTCTCGACCGTCTGTAGGGCATGGGTCTCTGTTGAGGACAGGATGAGCCGAACGGCCTATGGCGGCCGTCTGTGGCGTCAGGCACACTTCCCGCCGCCACAGCGGACATTGACTACGTCCGACGCGGCCATATGGTGAGAGGGGTTAGCGGGGCCTTGGAGGGGGAGCCGTGAGCGAAACCACCGCAGCACCGGGTACGCGTCTCGACCTCGAGGACGTCCTCGCAACCGATGAGGCGAAGGGCCTGCTGGAGACCGGGAAGGCCTCGGGCTCCCTCAGCGCCGAGGAGATCGCGCTCGCGCTCGACGATCTCGACCTGGAGCCGGGTGCGCTCGACTCGTTCTACGACGCCCTCGAGGCGCTGGAGATCTCCGTCGTCGCCGAGCAGGCGGCGGCGAGCGAGGAGGAGCCCGCCGTGGCGCACGAGCGCGAGATCTCGACCGACTCGCTGCAGCTCTTCCTCAAGGACATCGGCAAGGTCGACCTGCTGACCGCCGCGCAGGAGGTCGAGCTCGCGAAGCGGATCGAGCGCGGCGACCATCGCGCGAAGCAGGAGATGGTCGAGGCGAACCTCCGCCTCGTCGTCTCGATCGCCAAGCGCTACCGCAACCAGGGGCTGCCGTTCCTCGACCTGATCCAGGAGGGGACGATCGGGCTCGTGCGTGCCGCCGAGAAGTTCGACTACCGCAAGGGCTTCAAGTTCTCGACATACGCGACCTGGTGGATCCGGCAGGCCGTCGCCCGTGCGCTCGCCGACAAGGCGCGGACGATCCGCATGCCCGTTCACGTCGTCGAGAAGCTGAACAAGATCGCGCGCGCCGAGCGCAAGCTGCGCGCCGAGCTCGGCCGCGAGCCGCTCGCGTTCGAGATCGGCCGCGAGCTCGAGCTCAGCCCCGACGAGGTCGAGCAGATCCGTCGCAGCGCGCAGACGCCCGTCTCGCTCGACAAGCCCGTCGGCGACGAAGAGGAGTCCGAGTTCGGCCACTTCATCACCGACGAGTCGGCGCCCGCGCCCGAGGAGGAGGCGGAGACGACGCTGCGCAAGGAAGCGCTGAAGAAGGTCCTGGAGATGCTCTCCCCGCGCGAGCGCGCCGTGCTCGAGCTTCGCTACGGGCTCGACGGCAAGCCGCCGCGCACGCTCGACGAAGTCGGGCGGACGTTCAACGTCACGCGCGAGCGGATCCGGCAGATCGAGAACCAGAGCCTGAAGAAGCTCCGCGCGCTGTCGGACTCGCAGACGCTGCGCGACGCCGCCGCGTAGACTCCGGCGCCGTGACGGCGCTGACCGACGAGCTCACTGAGCTCCTTCGCATCCCGAGCGTCAGCGCGGACCCGTCGCACGCCGACGACGTCCGCCGCGCGGGCGAGTGGGTTCGCGACTTCATCCGCAGCGCCGGCGGCGAGGCCGACCTGGTCGAGACGAGCCGCCAGCCGCTCGTGATCGGCGAGCTGCGCGCATCACGCGACGCGGATAGCGCGCCGACCGTGCTCGTCTACGGCCACTTCGACGTGCAGCCGCCGGCGCCGGTCGACCTCTGGGACAGCGACCCGTTCGAGCCGGAGATCCGCGACGACTGGGTCTTCGCGCGCGGAATCGCCGACGACAAGGGGCAGCTCTACTCGGTCCTGCGGGCGGCCGCGGACCTCGCCGCCGAGGGCGCGCTGCCGGTCAACGTCCGCATCGCGTCCGACGGCGAGGAGGAGATCGGCGGGGACTCGATCGTCGACTGGGTCCTGCGCGACGAGCGCGGCGCCGACGTCTGCGTGATTTTCGACGGAGGCATGGAGCGCCGCGACGTGCCGCAGTTCTGCACGGGCACACGCGGGTTGATCGCGTTCGACCTGCACGTGCGCACGGGCCGGCGCGACCTGCACTCCGGCATGTACGGCAACGCGGCGCTGAACGCGATTCACGCCCTGAACCAGACGCTCGCCGGGATCCTCCCGCGCGACGGGCGGCTGCCCGAGCCGCTGCGCCGGGGGATCATCCCGGTGACGCCCGAGGAGCAGGAGAGCTGGACGGAGATCCCGAGCGGCGAGGAGATGCTCGGCGGCGCGGGAGCGCAGCCGTACGACGAGCGCGCGGCCGACGAGTTCTGGCTGCGCACGACGGCCGAGTCGTCGGTCGACGTCAACGGCATCCTCGGCGGCAAGCCGGGCCTGAAGAACACGACGACGGTCACCTCGGCCGAGGCGAACTTCACCGTCAGGCTCGCCCCCGGCCAGGAAGTCGAGACGATCCGCGAGGCGGTCGAGCAGCTGATCCACGACGCCGCGCCCGCCGGCGCCGAGATCGATCTTCGCTACGACGGCGGCACGCCGGCCTCGGTCGTCGACCCGAAGTCGCCGCCGATCCAGCTCGGCCTGAAGGCGTTCGAGAAGGTCTTCGGCCGCGAACCGCTGCTCATCCGCGGCGGCGGCACGCTCCCGATCATGGCCGCGCTGACGGAGCGCGGGATGCCCGTCGTCCTGACGGGCGTCGCGCTCCCCGAGTCGAGCGTCCACTCGCCCAACGAGAAGCTGCCGGTCGAGTACCTGACGAAGGCCCGCGAAGCCGCGCGCGAGCTGTTCCTCGTGTTCGCCGAGCTGCCGCGCTAACCGGCGTCGAGGACTCGCGTCCCCGTCGCCTTGAACGAGGCGACGCCGACCTGGCCGACCGCAAGCGCGAGCCGCTCCGCGGACGCCGCGGTGATCTCGCCGACGACCGGCCCCACCTGCACGCGCACGCGGTTGCCGACGGCGACGAGGGAGCGGACGGGCCCGCGCACGTGGTTGAGCGTCGAGTCGAGCGACACGGCGCGCGAGATCGTCACGTCCCAGGGGTAGATGACGACGTCGACGCGTCCCCGCGCGGCGTCGGTCGAGTAGAGCGTGTCACCGGCGTCGAGGACGATCTCGGTCAGCCCGTCGCCCGTCGCTCTGGCGACACCCGGAAGCACGTTCGCGCCCGTGAAGCTCGCGACGAACGAGCTCGTCGGCGCCGCGACGAGCTCGGCCGCCGTCCCGACCTGGAGCAGCTTGCCGTCGACGAGCACGCCGATCCGGTCCGCGAGCGCTGCGGCGTCGGTGAAGTCGTGCGTGACGAGGATCGTCGGCAGGCCGAGCTCACGGAGCAGTGCCTGGAGCTCCGCGCGTACGCCGGCGCGCGTGTGCGTATCCAGCGCGGAGAGCGGCTCGTCGAGGAGCAGCACGTCCGGGTCGCGCGCGAGCGCCCGCGCCAGCCCGACGCGCTGGCGCTCGCCGCCCGAGAGTTGACGCGGCCGCGCGCGGGCGAGGTGGGCGATCCCGAACCGCTCGAGCACCGCGCGCGCACGCGAGCCGCCGCCGAACGCGACGTTCTGCTCGACGGAGAGGTGCGGGAAGAGCGCGTACTCCTGGAAGACGAACCCGACCCGGCGCTCCTCCGGCGGCAGGTCGATTCCCCGTGACGAGTCGAAGACGGGACGGTCGGCGATCGTGATCCGGCCGCGCTCGGGCCGGATGAGCCCGGCGACCGCGCGCAGGACGCTCGTCTTGCCTGCGCCCGACGGACCGACGAGGGCGAGCGTCTCGCCGTCGACGGCGGCCGTCAGCTCGACGCGGAGCGAGCGGCGGGGAACGGCGATGTCGAGCTCGAGCGTGCCCATCCGGGGATCAGCTTGAAGGCGAGCAGCAGTGCAGCGCTGACGACGACGAGCAGCGCGCCCATCGCGAGCGCGACGTCGAAGCTGACGTCGAACTGCTCGTAGATCGCGAGCGGCAGCGTCTGCGTGACGCCCTGGAGGCTGCCGGCGAACATGATCGTGGCGCCGAACTCGCCCAGTCCGCGCGCAAAGGCGAGCGCCGCGCCTGCGCCGAGGCCGCCCGCGGCCAGCGGCAGCGAGACGCGGAAGAACGTCCGTGCCGGCCCGGCTCCCAGCGTGCGCGCGGCACCGAGCAGGTCCTCGTCGAGCGCCTCGAACGACGCGATCGCCTGCCGCAGGTAGAAGGGGCTGGCGACGAGCAGCACGGCCAGCACGACCGCCGTCTGCGTGAACGCGATGGTCACGCCCGCGACCTCGAGCTGCTCGCCGAGCAGGCCGAAGCGGCCGAACGCCGCGAGCAGCCCGATGCCCGCGACCGCAGGCGGGAGCACGAGCGGCAGCTCGACGAGCGTGATCACGAGCGGCCGCAGGCGGAAGCGTCTGGTCGCGATCAGGTATGCCGCGGGCGTGCCGACGACGAGGATGATCGCCATGGCGATCAGGTTCGTCTTCGCGGAGACGAGCAGCGCGTCGCGCGCCACCTCGCTCCCGAGCTGCGAGACCAGCTCGCCGAGCGGGATGCGCAGGAAGATCGCGACGATGGGGAGGACGAGGAACGCGAGCGTCGACCGCCGTCGCGGCGACGAGCGCGCCGTTCCAGAGCAGGCGCGACGCTACGGCTGCTTCCTCTTCGGCAGGACGAAGCCGGCGCCGGAGAGGACGCCGCGGCCGGCCGGTCCGAGGACCTTGCGCACGAACGCCCTGGCGGCCGCCTTGTTCCTGCTCGCGCGCACGACCGCGAGCTCGTAGCGGACCTTCGGCTGCGCCCGGGCGGGGAGCGAGAGCGCGCGCAGCTGCCGCGCCGCGGCCTTCGCGTCCGTCGTGTAGACGAACCCGGCGTCCGCCTCGCCGAGCGCGACCTTGCCGACGACACCTTTCACGTCCGGCTCCTGGCTGACGACGTTGTCGAGCACAGCCGTCAGGCCGAGCCTCGCGAGCGCCTCGCGCGTGTAGGCGCCGACGGGGACGGCGGGCGCTGCGACGACGAGCTTGATCCCCTCGCGGCGCAGGTCGAAGACCGAGCGGATCCCGGCCGGATTCGACGACGGCACGACGAGGACGAGCTCGTTGTACGCGAACGTCACGGGGCGCTCGACCAGGCGGGCGCGGAAGAGCTCCTGCGTGTACTTCGGCGACGCCGCCGCGAACACGTCGGCGGGCGCGCCCTGCCGGATCTGCGTCGCCAGCTGATTCGACCCGGCGAAGTTGAAGCGGGCTCGCCGGTCGATGCGCGGGAACGCCTCCGTCAACGACGAGGCGGCGAAGACGGTCACCCTTGCGCTTGCCTCCCGCCGCGCGCCGGCGGCGATCGGGACGAGGAGCGCGAGCGCCGCGCAGGCGGCGATCAGCCGTCTCATCGCTCGATCATCGCCGCGGTCGCCTTGACGACCGCCGAGGCCGCGACGCCCGGCTTCAGCCCGAGCTCCTCGGCGGCCTCGCGCGTGATGATCGCGGTCACCCGTGCAGGCTCCGTGACGTCGAGCTCGACCCGGGCGAGAAAGCCCTCGAGCTCGACGGCACGCACGACGCCGCTGAGACGGTTGCGCGCGGAGAGCGTGTCGCGCCGCCCGCCCCTGAGGCGTTCGATCTCCGACGCGGTGACGACGCGCCGGTTGGCCCGGTCGCGTCCGACCTCGATCCGGCCGCTCCGGTCCCAGCGGCGGAGCGTGTCGAGGCTGATCCCGAGCGCGCGGGCGGCCTCGCTCGCCGTGTAGACGTCCTTGGCCACGAGCGCGAGCCTAGGCAAAACCTAGGCAGCGCGCAAGCAGGTCCTTCCAGTGCACGAGCCAGTCGTGACCGAAGCGGCGCATCTCTTCGATCACGGGGAGCAGCCCGCGGCCCTTCTCGGTCAGCTCGTACTCGACGCGCGGCGGGCGCTCGGGGTAGCTCCGCCGCTCGACGATCGCGGCGTCCTCGAGTGCCCGCAAGCGCTCCGAGAGCGTCCGCGGCGAGATCCCGGGGCAGGCGGCCTCGAGCTCGGTGAAGCGGCGCGCGCCCTCCGAGAGGTCGTGGACGAGCAAAGCCGTCCACTTGGCGCCGAGGATCTCGGTGCAGGCCGCCACCGCGCACGACGTCGCCTCGTGGGTCGGGAGCATCGTCCGAGCGGCCATCCCACCCAGTGTAGCTCCCTGTCCTTCGTGCACCCGCGGCCGCGCAAGCGGCCGCCTTTAGGGATTGTTCGCGTCGCGGGCCCGCGTGAGCGGGTTCGCGACTGCGGGCTAGCCTTCAGCCTCCGAGGGATGCGAAGCGTCCGTGAACTCGCGGAACTCGCCGGAAACGAGGTACGCAGTGCGCTCGCCGATGTCGACCGCGTGGTCGCCGATCCGCTCGAAGCAGCGCGCGACGATGATCATCCGCAGCCCCCACTCGTGCAGCTTCGGGTCGCGCCCGAACGAGAGCACCTGCGAGACGAAGCGCCGGTTCGCGCGGTCGATCAGCTCGTCGAGGTCGACGAGCGTCTCGGCCTGCTCGAGGTTCCGTGCCGCGAACGAATCGAGCGCGACGCGGATCATCTCCTCCGCGCGCGAGCCCATCTCCTCGAACGCGTCCACGAACATCCGGTCCGGCGCGACCGGCGGCGCGAGCTTGACGAGCTTCGCGATCGTGACGCAGTAGTCTGCGATCCGCTCGAGGTGCAGGTTGACGTGCAGCATCGAGAGCACGAGCCGCAGGTCGGTCGCAACCGGCGTCTGCCGCGCGAGCAGCTCCTGGATCCCCTCCTCGACCGCGAAGTAGCGCGCGTCGACCTCGTCGTCGAACGCGATCACCTCGTCCGCGAGCTCCTCGTCCTGCTGCACGAGCGCGTTCAGGGCGCCGCGCAGCGCGCGCAGGGCGAGCGTGCCCTCCTCGTGCAGCGACGCCTCGAGCTGGTCCAGCTCCTCCTGGAAGCCGATCCTCATCCGAACCGCCCGGTGACGTAGTCCTCGGTTCGCTGGTCGGACGGCTGCGTGAAGATCTTCGTCGTGTCGTCGTACTCGACGAGGATGCCCGTGCGTTGCCCCTCGGGCGCGACGTCGACGGAGAAGAACGCGGTCATGTCGGCAACACGCGCCGCCTGCTGCATGTTGTGCGTGACGATCAGGATCGTGTACTCGCGCTTGAGGTCGTGCATCAGGTCCTCGATCCGCGTCGTCGCGATCGGGTCGAGCGCCGAGGCCGGCTCGTCCATCAGGATCACCTCGGGCTCGGTCGCGAGAGCGCGCGCGATGCACAGCCGCTGCTGCTGTCCGCCGGAGAGGCCGAGCGCGTTCGCCTTCAGCCGGTCCTTGACCTCGTCCCAGAGCGCGGCCTGGTGCAGCGCAGCCTCGACCCGCTCGTCGAGCGCCCTTCTTCCAGCCGAGCACGCGCGGCCCGAACGCGACGTTGTCGTAGATCGACTTCGGAAACGGGTTCGGCTTCTGGAAGACCATCCCGATCTGCTTGCGCACCTCGACGGAGATCGACGTCCTTCCCGTACAGATCCTCGCCGTGGTAGAGCACCTTCCCGTGCACCTCCGCGCTGGGGATCAGGTCGTTCATGCGGTTGAAGACGCGGATGAACGTGCTCTTGCCGCAGCCCGAGGGCCCGATGATCGCCGTCACCTGCTTCGCGTAGATCGGCATCGTCACCTCGCGCACGGCCAGGTTGCCGTCGTACGAGACGCCGACCGACTGCACGTCGAAGACGACGCTCTGGTGCGCGGGAGCCGCGCTGCGCGTCAGGTCCTGCGCGATCTTGACGGGTTGGGCTTCGGTCATGCTCATCACCATCTCCTCTGGTAGCGGTTCCGGAGCCAGATGGCGACTGCGTTCAGGCTCAGCAGGATGCAGAGCAGGACGATGATTGCAGCCGCGGCCAGGCCGCGGAATTCCTCCTGCGGCAGTCGCACCCACTGGTAGATCTGGATCGGCAGCGCCGTGAACTCGCCGAGGAGCGTCGGGTCGAAGGCGATATACGTGACCGCGCCGACCATGATCAGCGGCGCCGTTTCGCCGAGACCGCGCGAGAGCGCGAGGATCGAGCCCGTCGCGATGCCCGGGAGCGCTGCGGGGAGCACCTGCCGATAGGTCACCTGCCACGGGGTCGCGCCGAGGGCGTAGGCACCCTGGCGGATCGAGTCGGGCACGGCGCGGATCGCCTCACGCGCGGCGATGATCACCGTCGGCAGCACGAGCAGCGTCAGGATCAGCGCGCCTGCGAGCAGGACGCGGTCGAGCCCGATCCCGCGCACGAGGAACGCCAGGCCGAGGATGCCGTAGACGATCGACGGCACCGCGGCGAGGTTCTGGATGTTCAGCTCGAGCTGGCGGTTGTACCAGCGCTTCCGGTTCGCGTACTCCTCGAGGTAGATGGCGGTCCCCACGCCGATCGGCACGGTGAAGAGGATCAAGAGGACGCCGATGTAGATCGTCGCCAGGATCGCCGGCCGGGCACCCGCGATCGACGGGTCGATCGACGGCGGGTTGTTCAGCAGCGCCCAGTCGAGGTACTTCCAACCCTTGCGGAAGACGTCGACGAGCAGCGTCACCAGGATCGTGAACGCGATCACGAGCGAGAGGACGAGCGCGCCCTGGAAGAGGGCCCCCTTCCAGTCGCGCCGGCGACGGCCGAGCTTCACTCGTACGCCTCCCGGTACCGGCGGACGAGCCAGATCGAGATCACGTTGAGGACGAGCGTCATCGTGAACAGCGTCGCGCCGACGGCGAAGATCGTCTTGTACTCGACCGATCCGGTCGGGACGTCACCGGCGCCGGTCGCGGCGATGAACGCCGCCATCGTCTCGACGGCCTGGCGCGGGTCGAAGGAGAGGTTCGGCGCGAGGCCGGCAGCGACGAGCACGATCATCGTCTCGCCGACCGCCCGCGAGATCCCGAGCACGAACGCAGCGACGATCCCGGAGATCGCCGCGGGCACGACGATCCGCGTCGAGACGACGCGGCGCGTCGTACCGAGCGCGAACGCGCCGTCGCGGAGGTCGCGCGGGACGGCCGCCATCGCGTCCTCGGAGAGCGAGGCGACCGTTGGCAGGATCATGATCCCCATCACCAACCCGGCCCCGAGCGCGTTGAAGATGTCGACGCCGATGCCGAGGTCGCGCAGGAGCGGCGTGAAGAACGTGAGCGCGAAGTAGCCGTAGACGATCGTCGGGACCCCGGCGAGGATCTCGAGCGTGGGCTTCAGCACCTTCCGCGTCCGCGGGCTCGCATACTCACTCAGGTAGACGGCCGAGCCGAGCCCGAGCGGGATCGCGACCACGATCGCCCACAGGGTCACCGAGACCGTCCCGACGATCAGCGGCAGGACGCCGAACAAGGAAGGCTCGAACAGCGGCGCCCACTCGCTTCCGGTCAGGAAGTCGACGATCGAGACGTCCTGGAAGAACTCGATCGCAGGCAGGAAGAGGGCGAGGATGATCCCGACCGTGGTCGCGACCGAGATCAGCGCACAGGCGCCGAGGAGCGTCTTGACGAAGAGCTCCCCGTACCGGACGCGCGTCGCGCGAAGCGGCCGCGGTGCTGCCTCCGCGCGAACTGCCACTAGGCGGTGGCCGCCTCGAAGTCGCTCTTCGCCTTCTCGAGCTGCTCGTCCGTGAGCGGGACGAACTGGGCTGCCTCGGCGATCGACTGCTCGTTGTCGATCATGAAGCCGACGAAGGCCTCTACCTCGGGCCGCTGCAGCGACTCGTTCTTCGCGTAGACGTAGAGCGGGCGCGAGAGCGGCGTGTACGCGCCCGTCTGCGCGTTCTCGACCGACGGCGCCACGCAGCCGTCGCCCCCGTCGATCTCGAGTGCCTTCAGCTTCTCCGAGTTCTGCTCGAAGTAGGAGAGACCGAAGTACCCCATCGCGCCCTTGTCGCCCGCGACGCCCTGGACGATCACGTTGTCGTCCTCACTGGCGGAGAAGTCGGAGCGGCTGCGGCCCTCCTCGCCGTTGATCTCGTCCGTGAAGTAGTCGAACGTGCCGGAGTCGGTGCCCGGCCCGTACAGCTTCATCGACTCGGCGGGGAACTCGGGGTCGACGTCGCGCCAGGTCTTCACCTTCGAGCCCTGGTCCCAGATCTTCTTCAGCTGCTCGACGGTCAGGCACGTCGCCCAGTCGTTCCCGGGGTTCACGACGACCGTGAGCGCGTCGTTCGCGATCTGAAACTCCGTGAACTCGATCCCCTTGGCTTCGCAGAGCTCGCGCTCGTCGTCGTCGATCGCGCGGGAGGCGTTCGAGAGGTCGGTCTCGCCGGCGCAGAAGCGCTCGAAGCCGCCGCCCGTTCCCGAGACGCCGACTGGTCACCCGGACGTCCGGGTTCTGCTGCCGAAACTGCTCCGCGGCCGCGGTCGCGTAGGGCCCGACCGTGCTCGAGCCGTCGGCCTGAACCCGGCCGGAGAGGTCGCTCGTCGCTGCTGTCGTGGTGCCGCCGTCTTCGTCGTCCGAGCCCTCGCGGTCCCCGCCGCAGCCGGCGAGCGCGAGCGCGAACAGAACCGAGAGGAGGGCGAAGGAGCGCATTGGTGTCCTTTCTCTTGGCTGGGCGACGCCATCATCCCGAGGGCCGGCGACACCCGGGGTCGAGGGCCGGTCAACGTCTGGTGAAGATGTTGTAACTACGCCTTCCTGGTCCGCAGTCGCGGATCCGCTCGCGCGGATCCGCGACGCGAGAATCCCTAAAGGCGGCCGCTTCGCGGCCGCAGCGCCACCAATGGCATCACGCAGCCCGCTGGAGCGAGACCCGCGCGAGCGCCTCGACCGTGCGCGCGAAGACGTCCTGCTCGTCGAGGGCGTAGTCGGGGGTGAAGTCGACCGCGCCGTTCAGCTCGAGCACGACGTAGTCGTTGCGGACGGGAAGCAGGTCGACCCCGACGAGGTCGGCGTTCGCGGCCGCCGCCGCGGCAAGCGCCAGGGCACGGGCGCGAAGGTTCGGTCGGACCGGCCGGCGCGTGCCGCCGAGCGCGACGTTCGTGCGCCACTCCCCCGGCGCGGCCACGCGCTCGATCGCGCCGACGACCTCACCGCCTGCCACGAGGACGCGCAGGTCGCGGCCGGGCGGCGGGACCAGCTCCTGGACGATCGCACCTTGGTTCCGGAACCACGCCTCCTCGCGCAGCGTGCGCAGGCAGCTCCGCAGCTGCCTCCGTGTCTCGCACAGGTACACGTGACGGCCCCAGCTGCCGAAGCGCGGCTTGACGACGGCCGGGAGTGCGATCTCGGTGGCGGGAGCGCTCGCGGCGAGGAAGCCGGTGCGGGGATGCGGTAGCCCCGCCTCGCCGAGCCTGACCGACGTCACGAGCTTGTCGTGCATCGCGGTCAGCGCGTCGGCCGAGTTGAGCACGTGCACGCCGGCCCGCTCGAGTCGCCGCAGCGACCAAAGTCCCGACTGGACGCCGCCCAGGTCGCGGCGCACGTCCAGCCTGCCGAGGGCGACGTCGTCGGCGCCCAGCCCTTGCAGCGCCTGACGCGGGGACATGACGACCGCGCCCTGCTCGGCGAGCAGGCCGTTCGTCCCGTGCCGCCGATGCGCTACCAGCGCGAGCATGGGTGCCCGGAGGATGAGGCATGAGCGGCCGGCCGGCGGAATCGTTCACCGACGTCTCACCGGCCGTTCACCGGCGCGCTACCCGGGCGGGAACGTGGTGCGGATCGCGAGCCCCTCGCCCGGAGCGCCCGAAGCCTCGATCGTCCCGCCCGCCGACGTGACGACGTGCTTGACGATCGCCAGCCCGAGCCCCGTGCCGCGCGACGCGCGGGCGCGGTCAGCGCGGTAGAAGCGCTCGAACAGGCGCGGAAGGTCCTCCAGCCCGACGCCTCCTCCGTCGTCGGCCACGGTCAGGACGACCCCGCCGGGGCCTGCTTCGGCCGACACGCGGCAGCGCGAGCCGGGACCCGCGTAGCGGATCGAGTTCGCGACGAGGTTCTCGAGCACGACCCGGAGCATGCGTGGGCGCAGCGGCACCTCGAGCCCGTCCGGGATCTCCACGTCGATCGCCACGTCCGCGCGGTCTGCCGAGTCGGCCAGGGAGGCTGCGACGCTCTCGGCCACGCCGCGCACGGGCGTCGCCCCGAGGGCGACGACCTGCCGCCCGGTCTCGAGCTCCGAGAGGAAGAGGACGTCGTCGATCAGCTCGCCGATCTGCTCGACCTCGGCCCGGGCGAGCCGGATCAGCTCGTCGGGATCCGCGCCCGGGAGCGAGGTGGTCTCCAGGAGCGAGAGCAGCCGCGCGAGGGGGGTCCGGAGCTCGTGCGAGACGGCTGCCGTGAACCCCGCGCGCAGCTCGTCGTACGCGGCGTTCTCGGCCGGTTCGCTCAGGTAGACGAGGGTCTCCCGCGTTCCGAGCGCGTCGTAGGGGACCTCGACCGGCCGGCGGCCTTCGAGCGCGCTCGGCGGCAGCGACTTGCCGAGCTCCAGGTCGGGCAGCGCCTGCCGCGCGCGCCGGCTCGCCGCGACCACGTCGCCGGCGCCGTCGAGCACGACCATGATCTCGCGGCTCTCCTCGATCGCGGCTCGGCCGCGTACGGCGTCGTGGGCCATGGCGTCGGCTTCCGCTTGTAGCGCGCGCTCCCGCAGCTTGAGGACCCGCTTCACCACCTCGTCACCAGTTTCTCACCGGGCGTGAACCCTCCGGCACCGGTTCGAAAACCATCATCTCGTCGAGCATGCCCAAGGTGCTCATCGTCGAGGACGACGAGGTGATCGGGCGAGGGATCGCCGGTCACCTCTCCAACGCGGGCTTCGAGCCGCTGCTCGTCGGTCGCGGTGAGACAGGCCTCGCCCGGCTGCGCTATGAGCGCCCGGACGTCGTCCTGCTCGACCTCATGCTCCCGGGGCTGGACGGCTGGAAGGTGATCGAGACCGCGCGGGCCGAGGGGATCGGGACGCCGATCCTCGTCGTCAGTGCCCGCGGCACAGAGCACGATCGGATCAAGGCGCTCGAGCTCGGCGCGGACGATTACCTCGTCAAGCCGTTCTCGATGCAAGAGCTCGTCGCGCGGGTGCGGGCGGCCGCGCGACGGGGTGTGCGTGCGCAGGAGGAGACCCGGGGCGACCCGATCGAGGTCGAGGAGCTGCGGATCGACCCGCGCGAGGTGCAGGCGTACATCGCCGGCTCGAGCGCGAACCTGACGCCGACGGAGTTCCGGCTGCTCTACGCGCTCGCCCAGGAGCGAGGGCGAGTGGTGACGCGAGAGGAGCTGATGCAGCGCATCTGGGGCCGACGCCAGCGGCACCGCGACCGCACCGTCGACGTCTTCGTCCGCAAGCTTCGCGACAAGATCGATCGCCGAGCGCCTCACCACACGTTCCTGCACACCCGGCACGGAGTCGGCTACAAGCTCCAGGCGCTGCCGAAGTAGTGGCGCGCACACACGACGCGGCGACGCGGTACATCAACCGCGAGCTCTCCTGGCTCGACTTCAACGCGCGCGTGCTCGACCTCGCCGCGGACGGGGACGTCCCGCTCCTGGAGCGGATCAAGTTCTGCTCGATCTTCTCCGCCAACCTGGACGAGTTCTTCATGGTGCGCGTGGCCGGGCTCGAGGGGCAGGCGTCGTCCGGCATTCCCGTTCGCTCGCCCGACGGACGCCCGCCGCAGCAGGCGCTGGCCGAGATCGGCGAGCGCGTTCGCGAGCTCGTCACCCGGCAGGCACGGCTCTGGTCGCGCGAGCTCAGGCCCGCGCTCGAAAGCGAGGGGATCGTCGTCGGCGGGGTCGAGGACTGCAACCAGAAGGAGCTGGCCGAGCTCACCTCGCGCTTCGAGCGCGAGATCTATCCCGTGCTCACGCCGCTCGCCGTCGGTCCCGGGCAGCCGTTCCCGTACATCTCGCCGCTCTCACTCTCACTGGCGATCTTCGTGCGCGATCCGGACACCGGGGAGGAACGATTCGCACGGGTGAAGGTGCCCGAGGCGATGCCGCGCTACGCGCGCGTTGGTCGGCGAGGCATCTGGATCCCGCTCGAGCGCGTGATCTCGCACTTCCTCTCCGACATGTTCCCGCAGATGGAGATCGCCGAACGGGCGGTCTTCCGCGTCACGCGCGACGCCGACTTCGAGGTCTCCGATGAGGCCGACGACCTGCTCGAGGCCGTCGAGCTCGAGTTGCGGCGCCGCCGCTTCGGCGACGTCGTGCGGCTCGAGGTGTCGTCGCAGATGTCGGACGCGATGCTCGAGCGGCTCAAGCAGGGGCTCGACGTCGACGACTCGCACGTCTACCAGGTCGCCGGGCCGCTCGATCTCTCCGAGCTCTCGCAGCTCGTCCGCCTGGACCGGCCGGACCTCGCCGACGAGCCGTGGATCGGCGTGACGCCGCCGCGCTTCAACGTCGCGATGAGAAACGGCGACGTGTTCGCCGAGATCCGGCGGGCCGATCAGCTCGTGCACCATCCGTACGAGGCGTTCTCGACGACGTTCGAGGCGTTCGTGCGTGCCGCTGCGAAGGACCGCGACGTGATCGGGCTGAAGACGACCGTGTACCGCACGAGCGACGAGTCGCCGCTCGTGCCGGCGCTGATCGAGGCCGCGGAGGAGGGCAAGCAGAGCGTCTGCCTCGTCGAGCTCAAGGCGCGCTTCGACGAGCGCCGCAACATCGAGTGGTCGCGGAAGCTCGAGCGCGTCGGCGTGCACGTGGTCTACGGCTTCCCGGCGCTGAAGATCCACCTCAAGGCGACGCTCGTCGTGCGCCGCGAGGGCGACAGCATGCGCCGGTACGTCCACATCGGGACGGGCAACTACCACGCGCTCAACGCGAGGCTCTACGAGGACTTCGGGCTCTTCACGGCCGACCCGGACATCGCGGCCGACGTCGCCGACCTCTTCAACCACCTGACGGGCTTCGGCAAGCCGCAGGCCTTCCGCAAGATCCTCGTCGCGCCGTTCAACCTGCGCGAGCGTCTGATCGACGAGACGCGCCGCGTCGCCGACGTCGCGCGGTCGGGGAAAGCAGCGCGCATCCGGATGAAGGTGAACGCGCTCACCGACCCGGCGATCATCGACGAGCTCTACGAGGCGTCGCAGGCCGGCGCGCGGGTCGAGCTGGTGGTGCGCGGCATCTGCGCGCTGCGGCCTGGCGTGAAGGGCCTCTCCGAGAACATCCATGTCCGCTCGATCGTCGGGCGCTTCCTCGAGCACAGTCGCGTCTACCACTTCGACCGCGAGGGCGAGGGCTGCTGGCTGATGGGGAGCGCGGACCTGATGCCGCGCAACCTCGACAACCGGCTCGAGCTCGTCGTCCCGATCGAGAGCGAGCGACTGCGCTCGCGGCTCTCTTCGGTCTTCGACGCGCTGCTCTCGGACAACGCGAACGCGTGGGAGCTCGACGCCGACGGGGCTTGGCGCCGCACGCGTCGAGGCAAGGGCGAGCGTGCGAAGGCGACACACGACGCGTTGATGCGGATCGCCTCTCGAGCGCCTCGCCGCACCGTCGCCAAGCGGCGGTGACGTCCGGAGTCGTTGCGACGATCGTGCCGATGCGCGTCGGTGTCGTCGACGTCGGCTCGAACACGGTCAGGCTGCTCGTGGCCGCTCGGCGCAATCGCTGCGTCGAGCCGCTCCTGGAGCAGCGGGCGTACCTCCGCCTCGGCGACGAGATCGAGCGCCTCGGCTGGATCTCCGACGCGAAGCTGCGCGAGACCGTCGACTGCGTCCGCCGCTACGCGGACGCCGCCGACGAGCTCGGCGTCCACCAGCTCGAGGTCGTCGTCACTGCGCCGGGCCGCCGCGCCGCGAACGGCGACGAGCTGGTGGCCGCGCTCGCCAAAGGCGCGGGCGCGAACGTGCGCGTGCTGGCAGCCGAGGAGGAAGCCGAGCTCGCATTCAGGGGCACGCTCTCGTGCCTCGAACGGGTCCCCGACAGCTTCGCAGTCTGCGACAGCGGCGGCGGCTCGACGGAGCTGGTCGTCGGCACGGCCTCCGGGCCGCAATGGGTGCGCTCCGTCGACGTCGGCTCGCTGACGGTCCGGCGGATGCTGCCCGACGATCCGCCGGGCAAGCGGGCCGTCGCGCTCGCGCGTGAGGAGGTGCGCGAGCGGCTCGCGGGCCTGACGCCGCCGTTGCCGAAGAAGGCGTACGCGACCGGTGGAACGGCCCGAGCGCTCAGGCGGATCAACGGCCGCACGTTCGGGGAGAATGAGCTCGAGACGGCGCTCAAGCGGCTCGCACGCAGCTCCTCGTCCGAGCTCGCGCGCGAGTTCGGGCTCGACGTCGAGCGCGCGTGGACGCTCGTGGGCGGTGCGGTCGTGTTGGCCGAGGTACAGCTGCGGCTCGTCGTGCCCTTCGAGGTCTCCCGTGCCGGGATGCGCGAGGGCGTTGCGGCGACGACGCTCGCCGAGCTCGCCGCCGCCTAGATCGAGTCGAGCACTTCGCGCCCGACGTCGAAGGTCAGCCGGCTCGGAACGTTCGCGCGAGGCACCCAGGCGATCTCGTCGACCTCGTCGTGCGGTGAGAACTCGCCGGCGAGGGGACGCATCAAGAACCAGCGCACGACCTTCGGCCCGCGCAGCACCCGGTAGCGCGACTCGCCGAGCTCGCGCACGATCTCGCAGCGAAGGCCGGTCTCCTCCTCGATCTCGCGCAGCGCGCACGCCTCGTCAGACTCGTTGCGCTTGCACTTCCCCTTCGGGAGCGACCAGTCGTCGTACTTCGGTCGGTGGACGAGGAGGATGTCGTCGCCGCGGACGATCACGCCGCCCGCCGCCCTGATCACAGCGTCCGCGCGAGCTTCTTCCACGCGTCGGGCGTCGCTTCGCGCGCGCGCCGTCTCCGCTGGGCCTGACGCTCGATCAGGCGCCCGACGAGCAGCGCGGTTTCGGGATCGGCGAGCTCGCGCAGGCGCTGCTCGGCGACGACGGCGTCCTGGTGCTCGCCGACGACGTCCTGGAGGCGCTTCGCGCGGCGGACCACGCGCGTTTCGCCCTTGGCCTCGGCGGCGTAACGAACGCGCTTCGCCTTGATGCGCGCCGCGTGCAGCGCCTCGTCGCTCGACACGTCGCGCATCGCCTTGCGCAGCTTTTTCGCCTCGACGGCGACGACGCCGTCGAGCTCCGGGATCTCCGCAGTCGCGCAGAACGCGTCCAGCTCCTCGAGCAAGCGCAGGAACGCCGGGTCGTCGAGGGCCGCGCGTGCCGCCGCGTACGACTCGAGGCGCTGCTTCTCGACGCGTCGGAGAAGGACGTCCCCGCCCGGCTCGTCGAGCGTCGCCGTCTCGGCCTCGAGGTACGCCTTGAACACGTCGCCGTCTCGGGCGGGGCCGAGCGCACGGCCGAGCGTTCCCAGTTCCGCGCGCAGGGATTCTGCGCGCGTGTCCTCGATGCTCGACCGGAGCGCGCGGAACAATGCGCGCAGCCGCCGGACCGCGACGCGGAGCTTGTGCAGCTCCTCCGCGTCGCCGTGCGCGTACACCTTCGGGGCATGCTCCCGGATCGCCGCGACTTGCTCCTCGAGGCTCTCCCTCAGCACGGAAGCGATGCTAACGAACGGGAGAGGCGGCTCACTGCTGCCTCTCCCGTTCGTCCCGAGGCGCTACTTGACCGACTTCAGCACTGCGCTGTAGTGGTACCGGGCGCGCTTGGCCTGCTGAGGCGTAAGCGCGACGAAGTCCGCGGCCTTCGCGACCTTCGCCTGGTTGTTCATCGCGAAGCCGATGAACGAGCGCACGGCCGCGGTGCGGAACGAGTCACGCTTCGCGTAGATGTAGAGCGCCCGCGAGAGCGGCTTGTACGTCTTCGCCTGCACCGTCTTGATGCTCGGCTTCGTGCAGCCCGCCCCGCTGTCGACGCCGATCAGCTTCAGCCGACTCTGGTTCTCGAGGTAGTACGAGAGCCCGAAGTAGCCGAGGCCGCCGCGGTTGCCCGACACGCCCTGCACGAGGATGTTGTCGTCCTCGCTCGCCGAGTAGTCCGACCGGCTACGCCTCGCAGTTCCGTTGATCTTCTCGGTGAAGAACTCGAACGTGCCCGAGTCCGTGCCGGGTCCGAAGAGCCGAAGCGGGACGTCGGGGAAGCCGGCCCGCACGTCGTTCCAGTTGTCGACGTCGGAGCCGCGGTCCCAGATCTTCCTCAGCTCCGCGGTCGTGAGGCAGTCGGCCCACGTGTTCTGACGGCTCGTCACGAGCGAGATGCCGTCGTTCGCGACGGTGAAGGCGGCCCACTTGATTCCCGCCTGCTGGCAGCGGGCGTACTCCGCCGTCCTGATCGGACGCGAAGCGTTCGCCAGGTCGATCTCGCCGCGGCAGAAGCGCTCGAAGCCGCCGCCGGTTCCCGAGATCCCGACCGTGATCCGAACCCTCGGCTGCACCTTGCGATACATCTCGGCCGCCGCCGTCGTCCATGGCCCGACCGTGCTCGAGCCGTCGGCGGAGACGCTGCCCGAGATCGTCGGCGCCTTCGCGGTCGCAGCCACGGCGGTCACTGCCACTCCGCCGGCGAATGTGAGCACGAGCGCGAAGACCCCGAGCCGGGCCAGACGCGTGCGAATCTTCATGGAGTCCTGCTCCTCCCCTGTCGGTGTCGGTGGATCGAGCCCATGGTCGCCCGGGCGACCGCGCGAGTGGGCTACGCGGTGGTGAACGGGGGGTGACGCGATGGTGGCCGACGCGGGAGCGTCGCCGGACGTTCGCGAAATCTTCACCACGCCGATGCCCATGCCCCGCGTGCGTCGGGTTGAGTGGCGGCAACGATGAGCGTCGACGCCGCCACGCGGTGGCATCTCGATCGCCAGCTCGACAGTCTCGCCGAGGAGTTCGGCGGGATCTTCTCGCGCGAGACGATCGAGCGCTTCGTCGCCGAGTCGCTTGCGGGGCTCTCCGGCGCGCGGTTCGGCGACTTTCTGCCCGTGCTCGTCCATCGGTTCGCGCGAGAGCGCCTGCGCGCACTCGGGCAAGCGGAGGGGACGATCGCCAAGCCCATCCCCGAGGTGCTCTTCGTCTGCGTGCGCAACTCGGGGCGAAGTCAGATGGCGGCCGCGCTCCTCGACCATCGCGCGCGCGGACGCGTGCACGTCCGCTCTGCGGGCAGCGAACCGGGCGAGCGCATCAACCCCGCGGTCGTCGACGCGCTTGCGGAGCTCGGGATCGACGTCGAGAAGGAGTTCCCGAAGCCGCTCACGGACGAGGTCGTACGCGCAGCCGACGCGGTGATCACGATGGGCTGCGGCGATGCTTGCCCGATCTATCCGGGCAAGCGCTACGAAGACTGGGAGCTGGAGGATCCGGAAGGCAAGACGGTCGACGACGTGCGCCGGATCCGCGACGACATCGACGCCCGCGTCCAGGAGCTACTCGCGGAACTCGTGAGCTAGACGCGCGGTCGGCTCCCGGCGGGCGCGGTGCCCTCGGCCGGTCCCGGGGCACCACGCTCTATGGTTACGCGCGCAATGCCGAAGGTCCTGATCGTCGAAGACGACGACGTCATCGCGCAGGGCATCTCCCGTCATCTCGAGGGCGCGGGGTTCTCGCCCGTCTGGGTCTCCGACGGTAAGCAGGCGCTTGCGCGGCTGCGGTTCGAGCAGCCCGACGTGTGCGTGCTCGACCTGATGCTGCCGCGCCTCGACGGCTGGGCGTTCATCGAGGAGGCTCGGGCGGAGGGGATCGGGACTCCGATCGTCGTCGTCAGCGCACGGGGCACCGAGCACGACCGCGTCCACGCGCTCGAGATCGGGGCCGACGACTATCTGGTCAAACCGTTCTCGATGAAGGAGCTCGTCGCCCGCGTGCAGGTCGCGGTTCGACGCGGCTTCCGGCCTGTCGAGCCGCGGCGCGGGGAGCCGATCGAGCTGGAGGAGCTGCGGATCGATCCGCGCGAGGTGCAGGCGTTCGTGGACGGCGAGAGCGCCGAACTGACGCCGACGGAGTTCAAGCTGCTCTACACACTCGCGCTCGAGCCCGGCCGCGTCGCGACGCGTGACGAGCTCTTGCAGAAGATCTGGGGCCGGCCCGAGACGCACCGCGACCGCACCGTCGACGTCTTCGTCGGCCGGCTCCGCGAGAAGATCGATCGGCGCGCGACGCGGCACACGTTCATCCAGACGCGGTACGGGGTGGGCTACAAGCTCGAGCCCCTGCCGAAGTAGGCACGGTCGCGTTCCTCGCGCCGCTCTCCGTCGTCGAGCCGGCGGCCGCCTAGGGGAGAGAGCGGACTGCGCCGCCGAGGATCTGCGGCTTGTCCGAGTCGAGGTAGCGGAGGAGTAGCGTGCGCGCGCCTTCGTCGCCGACGACCTCCGCCTCGACATGCCACTCGCTCCCGCTCCGCCAGACATGCTTGACGTCGACGCTTCGCAGCGGGATCGGCAGCGCCGCGACGATCGTGCTCATGTGCGTCTTGAACGGCCCGGACGCCGCCTGTTCGAGCGCGGCGAGGTCGTCGTTCATCACCGCGCGGGTGTGGGCCTCGAGCCACTCCCCGATGTCGGCCGGTGTCGCCACAGGCGCGGAAACTAACGCTTCGGCGCCGTCGTTTCACGTCGTCGTGCCGCGGCCACCGAGTCGTCACCGCTCGTTCACCGTTCCGTCATGAGTCCCACGGCGGCGGGTTGTGCACCCAGCGCCCGCCGACCATCGTCGCGACGACCCGCACGTCCGGTAGCTCCTCCACCGCCACCTCGAACGGGTCGCGGTCGAGCACGACCAGGTCGGCGAGGTAGCCGGGCAGGAGCTTCCCGCGCCGCCGCTCGTCGCCCGCGAGCCACGCCGGCGTCACGCAGGTCGCGACGAGCGCCTCCTCGAGCGTGACCGCCTGCTCGGGATGCCACGGCGGCCGCTCGTCGGAGGTACGCCGGACGCCCGCGACCACGCCGGCCCACGGGTCGAGCTCCTCGATCGGCGCGTCGGAGCCGTTCACGACCAGCGCGCCCGAGTCCCAGAGCGAGCGCCACGCGTACGCGCGGCCGGTGCGCCCGCTCCAGAAGCGCTCGGCGAGGTCGCGGTCGGAGGTCGCGTGGCTGAACTGGACGGAGGCCGCGACCCCGATCCGGCCGAAACGCGGGACGTCCTCGGGCGTGAGCAGCTGCGCGTGCTCGATCCGAGGTCGCAGCCCGAGCGGCAGCCAGGCGCGCTGCGTCGCCTCGAACGCGTCCAGCGCCTCCCGGTTCGCGAGGTCGCCGATCGCGTGCACGGCGACCGGGAAGCCGGCACGGGCGCCGCGGCGGATGATCTCCTCGAGCTCTTCGCGCGACGTGATCTGGACGCCCGTGCCGTCGAGCATCCGCGCGGTCTGCGAGCCGAGCGTCCCGTCCATGAACGCCTTCAGGTAGCCGAGCCGCAGGTAGTCGTCGCCGAGCCCCGAGCGCACGTCCGCCGACTCGAGCTCGCCGACCTTCTCGTGCGGGAGCGACTGCCAGACACGCAGCGTCAAGCCGTCGTGCTCCGCGAGCCGCTGCCAGAAGCGCAAGCGCGCCGAGCCAGCCGTCCTTGTCGTGCACGGCGACGACGCCGCGCGAGCTCGCGAGCTTCATCCCGCGCCGCATCGCCGCGACGTACTCGTCGTCGGTGACGTCGATGTAGCGGTCGCGAAACGTCCAGCACGACTCCTCGCGCAGAACCCCCGTCGGCTCCCCGCGCTCGTCGACCTCGACGACGCCGCCCGGGACCTGAAGGTCGCCGTCCGCGCGCGCGAGCGCCGCGGAGTTGAGCCAGACCGAGTGCGAGTCGCGCGCCATCAACGCCACCGGGACGTCGGGGGCGATCGCGTCGAGGGCCTCCTTGGTCGGCTCGACACCCGGTGTCCATTCGGCGCTGCGCCAGCCCCGACCGCGCAGCCACCCGCCTCGCGCGACGCCGGGCAGCGCGTCGCGAACACGCGCGAGCGCCTCGTCGATCGTGCGCGTCCCTTCCAGCCGCACCTCCGACTGCGCGACCGCCCAGGTCGCGAAGTGCACGTGCGCGTCCGTGAAGCCGGGCAGGACGCAGCGCCCGCCCAGATCGACGACGTCGGGCGTCGCGAGGGACGTCTCGTGCGTGCCGACGCCGCCCGCGATCCGGTCGCCCGCGACCGCGAGCGCCCGCGCGGTCGGCAGCGCGGGATCGAGCGTCCGGATCACGCCGTTGTCGAGGATCACGCCGCCACTGTAGTTTCGAGGAAACCCAAGGGAGGACGGACATGGTCGACCACGTCGGCATCAGCGTCAGTGACATCGAGGGCGCGAAGCGCTTCTACGCGGAAGCGCTCGCGCCGCTCGGCTACTCGCTCGTGATGGAGGGCGAGGGCTGGGCGGGCCTCGCCGGAGGCGACCCCCCGATCCCGGACTTCTTTCTCAACGAGCGCGCCGACGGCAGTTCCGCCCACTTCGCCCTGCGTGCGCCCGACCGCGCGACCGTGGACCGTTTCCACGAAGCGGCTCTCGCTGCGGGAGGCACGGACAACGGTGCGCCGGGCATCCGTGCGCACTACCACGTGAACTACTACGGCGCGTACGTGCACGACGCCGACGGCAACAACATCGAGGCCGTCTGCCACAACCCCGAGTAGGCTTCCGGCCGTGCCGTACGACCCGCTGAACGACGAGCAGCGCGAGCTGCGCGAGCTCGTGCGGCAGCTCGCCCGGGAGCGGATCGCGCCCCGCGCGGCGGAGATCGACGAGTCGCACGAGTTCCCGTGGGACGTCGTCGAGCTCTACCGTGAGCACGGGCTCTTCGGCCTCTTCTTCGACGAGGAGTACGGCGGCCTCGGCACCGGCGCCCTGCTCGCGCTGATCGCGATCGAGGAAGTCTCGAAGGTCTGCGCGACGAGCGGGCTGATCCTGGCCGTGCAGTCGCTCGGGTCCCTCGGGCTCGAGCTCGCGGGGGACGACGACCAGAAGGAGCGCTACCTGCCGAGGCTCGCGTCCGGCGAGTTCCTCGCCGCGTACGCGCTCACGGAGGCCGGCTCCGGCTCCGACTCGGCCGCGATGCGGACGACCGCGACGCGTCAAGGCGACGAGTACGTCCTCAACGGCTCGAAGCGCTTCATCACGAACGCGGACGTCGCGAGCCTCTACACGGTGTTCGCGAAGACCGACCCGGAGGCGGGGCACTCGGGCATCTCGGCGTTCGTCGTCGAGTCGGACGCGCCGGGGTTCGAGGTCACCCGGCTCGAGCCGAAGCTCGGCATCAGCGGCTCGACCACGGGCGAGCTCGCCTTCGAGGACTGCCGCGTCCCCGCTGAGAACCTCCTCGGCGAGGAAGGCGACGGCTTCAAGATCGCGATGCGGATCCTCGACCGCTCGCGCCCGGGGATCGCCGCGCAGGGGCTCGGGATCGCGCAGGGCGCGACCGACTACGCGCTCGAGTACGCGAAGTCGCGCGAGACGATGGGCAAGCCGATCGCGGAGCACCAGCTGATCGCGGCCAAGCTCGCCGACATGGAGACCGCCTGCGAGGCCGCCCGCGGACTGCTCTACGCGTTCGGCCGGATGGTCGACGACGGCGTCGACGGCGCCGACCTGACCAAGGCGTCGGCGCAGGCCAAGCTGTTCTGCACCGACACGGCGATGTGGGTGACGACGGAGGCCGTGCAGATCCTCGGCGGCTACGGCTACATCAAGGAGTACCCGGTCGAGCGGATGATGCGCGACGCGAAGATCACGCAGATCTACGAGGGCACGAACGAGATCCAGCGCCTCGTGATCGCGCGCGAGATGCTGAAGGAGAACCGCGCGTTCCTGCTCGCCGGTGTCGGCTAGCGACCCTTCACGCAGCTTCGGCCAGGCCGCGCTCGCGTACGACCGGGGCCGACCGGACTGGCCGCCGAAGCTCCTCGACGCCTTGCCGCTCGGCGCGGACGCGACCGTGCTCGACCTCGGCGCGGGCACCGGCAAGCTGACGCGCCTGCTGTCGGCTCGCTACGCGCGCGCGATCGCCGTCGAGCCGGACAGCCGGATGCGGGAGCTGATCTCCGACGCCGACGTGCTCGCGGGAACGGCGGAGGAGATCCCGCTGCCGGACGCGAGCGTGGACGGCGTCTTCGCCGCTGAGGCCTTCCACTGGTTCGACGGTGCTGTCGCGGTCGCCGAGATTGCGCGCGTGCTGCGGCCGGGCGGCGTGCTCGCGCTGTTCTGGAACCGCTTCGACAGCGCGGACCGCGTCCTCCCGAAAGACGTGCTTCCCACGACGCCGACCAAGAAGCACCGGCAGGTCAAGACCGGCGAGTGGGTGCGCGCGTTCGACGGTTCGCGCTTCGAGCCCTTCCGCGACGTGCAGGTCGAGCAGGACCGAGAGGTGCCGCGCCAGGAGCTGCTCGACTTCTTCGCGTCGATCAGCCCGGTGACCGCGCTCGCGGACGAGGAGCGGCGCGCAGCGCTCGAACGGGTCGACGCGGCACTCCCGTCGCCGACCTACCGACGGAGCTGGACCGCGACGCTCTTCTGGACGCGGCTCGCCGAGTGAGCCCGGAGGTCCGCCTCAGCAGCGCCGACCGCGTCCTCTTCCCGGACGACGGGATCACCAAGGGCGACATCTTCGAGTACTACGACGCGGTCGCCGACACGATCGTGCCGCACCTGAAGAACCGGCCGTTCACGCTGAAGCGGTATCCGCACGGGATCACGCAGGAGGCCTACTTCCAGAAGCAGGCGCCGAAGGGGATCCCGAAGTCGATCCCGACTCGGCAGTTCACGACTCACCCGCGCGAGGGCGGCGCCCGGCAGGTCGACTTCGTCCTCGTCAACTCGCGCGACGCGCTGCTCTGGATGGTGCAGATGAACTGCGTCGACATGAACGCGTGGTACTCGCGGGTCGACAAGCCCGAGCGACCGGACTACGTCGTCTTCGACCTCGATCCGCCCGACGACGGCTTCGCGAACGCGATCCGCGTCGCGCACCTGGTCAAAGAGGCGCTCGACGAGCTCGACCTGCGCTCGTACGTGAAGACGAGCGGCGCGTCGGGGATCCACGTGCTCGTCCCGATCACGCGACGCTCGACGTTCGACCAGACGTACGAGTTCGCGGAGCGCGTCTCGCGCTCGGTCGAGGAGCGCGACCCCGCCCTGGCGACGACGCAGTGGCTGAAGCGCAAGCGGCCGGAGGGCGCCGTGCTCGTCGACCATCGCCAGAACGGTCATGGGAAGACGATCGCGTCGGCCTACTCGGTGCGCCCGCGGCCGGGCGCGCCTGTCTCCACGCCGCTGCGCTGGGAGGAGCTCACCGCCGACGTGCGTCCCCGCGACTTCGGGAGGGCGGAGGTGCTGCAGAGGATCGAGCAGCACGGCGACCTCTACGAGCCCGTCCTCCGCGGCGGCCAGTCGCTCGGGCCGGCGCTCCGCGCCCTCGAATGAACGCCGTCGTGATCGGCTCGGGTCCGAACGGCCTCTGCGGCGCGATCGCGCTCGCGCGCGCCGGGCTCGACGTCGTCGTCCACGAGGAGCAGGACACGCTCGGCGGCGGCGCGCGCTCGTTCGAGCTCACGCTGCCGGGCTTCGTCCACGACGTCTGCTCGGCGATCCACCCGATGGCCGAGCACTCGCCGTTCATCCGCTCGCTCGGCCTCGAGCTCGAGTGGGTGCAGCCGGACGCCGAGCTCGCGCACCCGTTCGACGACGGGACGGCGTTGACGCTCGAGCGCGACCTCGGCGACACGGCCGAGCAGCTGGGCGCGGACGGCGCGGCCTACCGGGCGCTCGTCGGGCCGCTCGTCGAGCACTGGGACGCCGTCGAGCCGGTCCTGCTCGGGCCGCTGCCGCCGTCCACGCGCGCGCTCGCGCGCCTCGCCCGCGCGTTGGGCCCGCGCAGCGCCCAGCGGTACGCGCGGGCTGCGCTCGCCGACGCGCGCGCGCTCGCCGAGGCGACGTTCACGACCGCGCGCGCCCGCGCGTTCTTCGCCGGCAACGCCGCGCACTCGATACTGCCGCTCGAGCGGCGGCCGACCGGCGGCTTCGGCCTCGCCCTGCTCGTGCTCGGCCACGTCTACGGCTGGGGCTTCCCGCGCGGCGGCGCGCAGCGGCTCACCGACGCGCTCGCCGAGCACGCGCGCGGACTCGGCGTCGAGCTCCGCACCGGGAGCCGTGTGGACGAGCTCCCGCGCGCCGACGTCGTGCTCGCGGACGTCTCGCCGCGCGAGCTGCTGCGGCTCGCGCGCGGCCGGCTGCCGAACCGTTACACCCGCGCGCTCGAGCGCTACCGCTACGGCAGCTCCGCGTTCAAGCTCGACTGGGCTCTCGACGGGCCGGTGCCCTGGCGCGCGGACGCGGTCGCCCGCGCCGGCACGGTCCACCTCGGCGGCACGCTCGACGAGCTGTCGGCGTCCGAGTGGGCGGCGTGGAGCGGGCGCCACGCCGAGCGCCCGTTCGTCCTCTTCGCGCAGCACACGCTCTTCGACGAGACGCGCGCGCCCGCCGGCAAGCACACCGCCTGGGCGTACTGCCACCTCCCGCACGCCTCGAGCGAGCGGATGACCGAACGGATCGAGGCGCAGGTCGAGCGCTTCGCGCCGGGCTTCGGCGAGCTGATCCTCGAGCGCAGCGAGCTCCCGCCCGCCGGACTGGAGCAACGAAACCGGAACCTCGTCGGCGGCGACATCAACGTCGGCGCCATGGACCTCGGCCAGCTCTTCACGCGGCCGACGCGCACCCGCGTCCCGTACCGGACGCCGCTGCCCGGCGTCTACCTCTGCTCCGCCGCCACGCCGCCCGGGGGCGGGGTCCACGGGATGTGCGGCTGGTCGGCGGCGCGCGTCGCGCTTGAGGATCTTTCACGGCGAACGGCACAATCTGCGGCGTGAGCGTCAGCCACGACAAGCTGGACGCCGCGCGCGCAGCGCTCGACGAGCACGCCTGGAGCGAGGCGTACGAGCTCCTGGGCGAGGCCGACCGCGAGGAGCGGCTCCCAGCGGAGTGGCTGGAGGAGCTCGGGATCGCCGCGTGGTGGACGGGGCGGCTCGACGCCTGCATCGACGCGAACGAGCGCGCGTTTGCGGCCCACGTCGCTCAGGGCAACCAACGCCGCGCGGCGCTCGTCGCGCTCAGGCTCGCGCAGAACTACCAGAGCAAGCTCGGCCACTCACTCGAGGCGGCGTGGTTCAAGCGTGCCGAGAGCCTGCTCGACCGCGAGGACGAAAGCATCGAGCACGCGCACCTCGCACGCCGCAAGGCCGCCAACGCGGCCTACAGGGGCGAGCTCGACGAGGCGCTCGCACTCGCCGAGCACGCGCTCGACCTCGGGACGCGCTACGGCGACAAGGACGTGATGGCGCTCGCGCTGCACGACCTCGGCCGCTTCCGGATCACGAAGGGCGAGGTCGAGGAGGGGATGAGCCAGCTCGACGAGGCGACGCTCGCCGCCATGCACGGCGAGATCGGCCCGTACCCGACCGCCGTCATCTACTGCAACGTGATCGAGGCGTGCCGCGACCTCGCCGACTTCAGGCGCGCGGGCGAGTGGACCGAGGCCGCGAAGCGCTGGTGCGAGCGGCAGGCGATCGCCGGGTTCCCGGGCCAGTGCCGCGTCGACCAGGCCGAGGTGCTGAAGCTCCGCGGCGCGTGGGGCGAGGCAGAGGACGCCGCCCGCAGCGCGAGCGAGGAGCTGAAGGACTTCCGCCTGCCCGTCGCGGCGCGCGCGTTCTACGAGATCGGCGAGATCCGCCTGCGCGTCGGCGACAACACGGGCGCGACCGAGGCGTTTACGCAGGCCGCCGAGCTCGGCCTCGACCCGCAGCCCGGCCTTGCCCTGCTCAAGCTCGCCGAGGGGAGTCCCGACGCCGCCGCCGCGGCGCTCGCCCGTTCGCTCGAGGACAACACCTGGGACCGGCTCGCACGGGCGCGCCTGCTTCCCGCGCAGGTCGAGATCGCGATCGCGCGTCGCGACTGGCCGACTGCGCAGGCTGCGATCGAGGAGCTGCGACGCATAGGCGACGCCTTCGGCAGCGACGCGATCCGCGCGCACGCGAACCACGCGCTCGCGGCGCTGCAGCTCGCGCGGGACGACTACGCGGCGGCGGCACGTGCCGCACGCGAAGCGTGGGGCTTCTGGCAGGAGATCGACGCGCCCTACGAGGCGGCGCGCGCAAGGGCGCTCCTCGGGCAGGCTCTGCGCGGGCTGGGCGACGACGACGCCGCGCAGCTCCAGTTGCGCGCGGCCCGTTCGGCGCTCCAGGAGCTCGGCGCCTCGCCCGACGCGCGCCGGGTCGCGGCGCTGATCGAGGTCTCCCCGACGGCGACCGCCGTCACGCGCGGCTTCCTCTTCACCGACATCGTCGCGTCGACCCAGCTGGTCGAGGCGATCGGGGACGAGGCCTGGCAGACGCTCGTGCGCTGGCACGACCAGACCCTCCGGGGTCTCTTCCGGAGCCACGGCGGGGAGGAGGTCGACCACGCCGGCGACGGGTTCTTCGTCGCCTTCCCCGACGCGAACGGCGCGCTCGAGTGCGCCGTCGCGATCCAGCGCCGGCTCTCCGAGCACCGCTCCGAGCACGGCTTCGCGCCGCAGGTCCGGATCGGCGTCCACGCCGCCGAGGCGGCCGAGAGCGACGGCTCGTACCGCGGCCGCGGCGTCCACGAGGCGGCCCGGATCGGCGCCCTCGCGGGCGGGGCCGAGATCGTCGCAAGCGCCTCCTCCGCCGGCGACGCGTTCGCGGCCTCCGCGCCGAGGTCGGTCTCGCTCAAGGGCCTCTCCGAGCCGGTCGAGGTCGTTACGATCGAGTGGCGATGAGTCGGATGAGCGTCCACGTCCGGAGCGCACACGAGGGGTCGTTCTCGGTCGGCTGGTCCGGCCAGCACTCGCTCGTGATCGACCGAGGGCCTGACGACGGCGGGCAGGGGAAGGGCTTCAACGGCGGGCAGCTGCTGCTGCTCGCGCTCGGCGCCTGCTTCGCGAACGACGTGTTCCGCGAGGCCGACAAGCGCGGGCTCGAGGTTCTCGGCGTCCGCGTCGTCGTCGAGTGCGACTGGGCCGGCGACCCTCCGCGCGCCCAAAACGTTCGCTATTCGACGCGGGTCGAGGCGGAGGCGCCGGAGGACGAGATCCTCGAGCTGATCCAGCACGTGGACGAGATCGCGGAGGTGCAGAACACGCTGCGCGAGGGAAGCGCAGTCGAGCTGCTCGAGGCCGAGGCGATCTCGATGCAGGTCGAGGCGCGAGCGCGCTAGAGCTCGTCCAGGAACGCGTAGACAGACCCGTCCAAGCCCGCTGCACGCGGCGGCACGAACCGGCACAGGAAGACGTGACCGTCGTCCTCTCCACCGCCGGTGCCGACGTGCTCCCATGCGTCGGGGAGGCCGGGCGGAGCCTCGAGCAGGAAGAAGTGCTGCTCGTGGTGCCAGCCCTCAGTGACGAGCTCGGAGACGCCGAGCTTGCGGACGATCCGCGCGTTGGTGACGCCGGTCTCCTCCTCGACCTCGCGTTGCACGGCGAGCTCGAGCGACTCGTCGTCGTCCACGCCGCCCGCGGGCGGGTGCACGCCGGACGGGTCGTTCTCGTCGGCGTACTCGAAAACCAGCAGCTCGTCGCCGCGCGTCACGTACGCGACGACGCGGACGCGATGCCTCACACCTGCGCGCGCAGCTTCGCCTTGTACTCCCGCTTCGCCGCCTGGTAGCTCTGGAGCGCCTCGGGCGAGTCGACGTCGCCGAGCGTCGGGTGATCCGGGACGAGCGGCTCCGCCGCCTCGACGCCGAACCGCTTCGCGAGCACCGAGCCGAGGGCCTTGATCTTCATCTCGCCGAAGCCGGGCAGCGCGGCGATGCGCGCGCGGAGGTCGTCGCCGTCGCCCGCGTCGGTCCAGACCCGTTCCGCGTGTCCGTCGTACTCGTCCGCGACGACCGCGCAGAGCTCCTGCACGCGGCGCGCCATGTTGCCGGGGAAGCGGTGCACGGCGGGGCGCTCGCGGAACGCGGCCTCGAGCTCTCCGGGATCCATCTGCGCGAGCCGATCCGCGTCGAGCGGCCCGAGTCGCTGCTGGAGCTTCAGCGGGCCCAGGAACGCAGTCGGAACCGGCACCTGCTGGTCGAGCGCGAAGCCGATCAGGAGTGCGAGCGGCTCGCGCGCGATCAACGCGTCCGCCTCGTCGTTGCCCGTGAAGTGCAGGCGGTCCGGGTTCACGCCGCAAGCTTAGGGGTACGACGGGCCCATGACCGAGCCCGTCGAGAAAGAGGTGCGCAAGACCGCGCGCGGCCGCGACGAGGCGACTCCCGCGCGGGCGCTCCTGGGCGTCGCGCTCACGGTCTGGGCCGCCGCGGCAGTGTTCGCCGCGGTGCTGCTGCTCGTCTGGTGGCTGATCGCGCGCTAGCGCGCTAGGCGTACACTTGTTCGTGTGGACGCGCTCGCGCCGTTCTCACCGACTACGCGTTCCTGGTTCGAGAACGCGTTCCGCGAGCCGACGCCGGCGCAGGCGCAGGGCTGGCCGGCGATCGCCTCCGGCGAGCACGTCCTGATCCAGGCGCCGACCGGCTCCGGCAAGACGCTCGCGGCCTTTCTGTACGGGATCGACCGCCTGACCGCGAACCCGGGCGAAGGGCTACGCCTCCTGTACGTCTCGCCGCTGAAGGCGCTCAACTACGACATCGAGCGCAACCTGCGCGGCCCGCTCGCCGGCCTCGGATCGACGCTGCGCGTGGGCGTGCGAACGGGCGACACGCCGCAGAAGGAGCGCCAGGCGATGGCCAAGAACCCGCCGGACGTCCTGATCACGACGCCCGAGTCGCTCTTCCTGCTGCTCACGTCGGCTGCGCGGGAGACCCTGCGCGGAGTCGAGACCCTGATCCTGGACGAGGTGCACGCGGTCGCGGGCACGAAGCGCGGCGCCCACCTGGCGCTGTCCGTCGAACGCCTCGAAGAACTTCTGGACAAGCCGATGCAACGCATCGGCTTGTCAGCGACGCAGCGGCCGCTCGATGAGATCGGCCGCTTCGTCTCGGGCGCGCGTCCGATCCGTCTCGTCGACGCGGGCACGCGCAAGGAGATCGACCTCCAGGTCGTCGTCCCGCTCGAGGACATGCGCGAGCCGGGGCAGGGTGCCGATCTCCAGGACCTGCTCGGCACCGGCGGCGAGGCGCCGTCGCAGTCGATCTGGCCCTCGATCTACCCGCGGATCCTCGAGCTCGTGCGCGAGCACCGCTCGACGATCGTGTTCGTCAACAACCGCCGACTGGCCGAGCGGCTCGCGCTGCGGCTGAACGAGCTCGCCGAGGAAGAGATCGCGCGCGCGCATCACGGCTCGCTCGCGCGCGAGCAGCGGGTCGTCGTCGAGGAGGAGCTCAAGGCGGGGCGCATCCCGTGCCTCGTGGCGACGTCGTCACTCGAGCTCGGGATCGACATGGGCGCGGTCGACCTCGTGATCCAGGTCGAGTCGCCGAAGTCGGTCGCGCGCGGGCTGCAGCGGGTCGGGCGCGCCGGCCACGAGCTCGGCGCCGTCTCGCGCGGCCGCATCTTCCCGAAGTTCCGCGCCGACCTCCTGGAGAGCGCGGTCGTTGCGAAGCGAATCCTCGAAGGCGAGATCGAGGAGACCGTCATCCCTCGGAACCCGCTCGACGTCCTGGCTCAGCAGATCGTCGCGATCGTCGCCGACGAGGAGATCGCGGTCGACGACCTGCACCGGCTCGTGCGCCGCGCGTACCCGTTCGCGGAGCTCTCGCGCGCGCAGCTCGAGAACGTGCTCGACATGCTCGCCGGCCGCTACCCCTCCGACGAGTTCGCCGAGCTGCGGCCGCGGATCGTCTGGGACCGCACGGCGGGCGTGATCCGCGGCCGCGCGGGCGCACGCAGGCTCGCGGTCACGAACGCGGGCACGATCCCCGACCGCGGCCTCTTCGGCGTCCACCTCGTCGACGGCGGCGGGCGGGTCGGCGAGCTCGACGAGGAGATGGTCTACGAGGCGCGCGCGGGGCAGACGTTCCTGCTCGGCGCGTCATCGTGGCGGATCGAGGAGATCACGCGCGACCGCGTGCTCGTCTCGCCCGCGCCGGGCGTGCCGGGCGCCGTCCCGTTCTGGAAGGGCGAGGGCGTCGGGCGGCCCTACGAGCTCGGCGCCGCGATCGGCCGGACGTCGCGCGAGCTCGTCGCGCTCTCGGAAGAGAAGGCGCTGGCCCGCTTGCAGGACGAGCACACGCTCGACGAGCGCGCCGCGCGCAACCTGCTCACGTTCCTGAACGAGCAGGCCGCCGCGACCGGCGTCGTCCCCTCCGACCGCACGATCGTGGTCGAGCGCTTCCGCGACGAGATCGGCGACTGGCGCGTGTGCATCCTGACGCCGTTCGGGGGCCGCGTGCACGCGCCCTGGGCGCTCGCGCTCGCGGCGCGCCTGCGCGAGTCGCGCGACGTCGACGCACAGTCGATCTGGTCGGACGACGGCGTCGCGCTGCACCTTCCCGACGCAGACACGCCGCCGGCGACCGACGACCTGATGATCGACCCGGACGAGATCGAGGAGCTCGTCGTCGGCGAGCTCGCCGGCTCGGCGCTGTTCGGCGCGCGCTTCCGCGAGAACGCCGCCCGCGCGCTGCTGATCCCGCGCCGCCGGCCGGGCGAGCGGACGCCGCTCTGGCAGCAACGGTTGAAGGCGCAGTCGCTGCTCCAGGTCGCGCGGAAGTACGGCTCGTTCCCGGTCATCCTCGAGACGTACCGCGAGTGCCTGCAGGACGTCTTCGACCTGCCGGCGCTGAAGGGGATCCTGCGCGGCCTGAAGACCCGCGAGCTCGACCTCGTCGACGTCGAGTCGCAGAGCGCGTCGCCGTTCTCGTCCTCGCTGCTCTTCGACTACATCGCGACCTACATGTACGAGGACGACACGCCGCCCGCCGAGCGGCGCGCGCAGGCGCTCTCGCTCGACCGCGACCTGCTCCGCGAGCTGCTCGGGCAGGAGGAGCTGCGCGAGCTGCTCGACCCCGGCGCGCTCGAGGAGGTGGAGTCGCAGCTTCGCGGCCGGCCGCGCAACGCGGACGAGCTCCACGACCAGCTGCGGCTCCGCGGCGACCTGCGGCCCGGCTGGTACGACGCGGGGCTTCGCCGAGACGCTGATCCGCGAACGGCGCGCGATCCGCGTCCGCTTCGCAGGCGAGGAGCGCCTCGTCGCGGCCGAGGACGCGGGGCGGTACCGCGACGCGCTCGGCGTGATGCCGCCGGGCGGTCTCCCCGACGCTTTCTTGGAGGTCTCAGAGACGAATACGGCTCTGCAACAACTCGTCCACAGGTTCGCGAAGGGGCGCGGCCCGTTCACGACCGCCGAGGCGAACGAGCACTTCGGCCGCGACGTCGAGCCGTTCCTGCGCGAGCTCGAGCGCGAAGAGAAGCTCGTCCGCGGGGAGCTCCGCCCGGGCGGGACCGAGCGCGAGTGGTGCGACCCGGACGTCCTCCGGCGCCTGCGCCGCGCGTCCCTCGCCGCGCTGCGCAAGGAGGTCGAGCCCGCCGAGCAGGCGACGCTCGGCCGCTTCCTGCCGAGCTGGCACGGGATCGACCGCCGCGCGACGCTGCGCGAGGCCCTCGTCCCGCTCCAGGGCCTGCCCCTGCCCACGGCGCTCTGGGAGTCGGAGGTGCTGCCGCGTCGCGTCCCCGCGTACCAGCCGCTGCAGCTCGACCAGCTCTGCGCCTCGGGCGAGCTCGTCTGGGTCGGCGCTGGCCTCGACCGTGTGGCCGTCTTCTTCCGCGAGGACGCCGCGGTGCTCGGCCGGCCGTCGGCTGCGGCCGCTCCGGAGGGAGAACCCGCTGACCGGATCCGCGCCGCGCTCGGGCAGGGAGCGCTCTTCTGGCACGACCTCGTGGCCGCCGCCGGCCTCGAGCCGGCCGAGGCGCTGCCCGCCCTCTGGGACCTCGTCTGGGCGGGAGAGGTCCGCAACGACGCGTGGACGCCGCTTCGCGCGGGCAAGCGCTACGAGGCGCCGCGCGCACAGCGCATGCGCGCACGACGTTTCAACCGCAGGCGTGCGACCTCGATCACGGCCACGCAGGGCCGCTGGTCGCGAACCGACAACCTCTTCGCCGAGGCGCCCGACCGGCGCGCGCTCGCGGAGCTGCTGCTCGAGCGCCAGGGGATCGTGACGCGCGACGGCGTGCGCGCCGAGGGGATCCAGGGCGGCTACGGCGCCGTGTACGGCGAGCTGCGCGCGCTCGAGACGCTCGGCGTCTGCCGCCGCGGCTACTTCGTCGAGGGGCTCGGCGGTGCCCAGTTCGCTCTCGCGGGCGCGGTCGAGCGCCTGCGCGAGCTGCGGCCACGCGAGGGCGACGAACCGGAGACGCTCGTGCTCGCCGCCGCCGATCCGGCGCAGCCGTACGGCGCCGCGCTGTCGTGGCCGAAGCGCTCCGGAGCACGCGCCGCACGCGTCGCGGGGGCACACGTCGTCCTGCTCGGCGGAGAGGCCGCGCTCTACGTCGAGCGAGGCGGCCGCTCGCTCGTCCCGCTGCGCGAGCCCGAGGACGACTGGCTGCGCGTCGCGCTCGCCGCGCTGGTCGCGCACGTCAAGCGCGGGGGTGCCAAGCGCCTCGCGGTCGAGCGCTTCGACGGCGAGCCCGTCGGCGAGACCGGAGTGATGCCGCTGCTCCTCGAGGCCGGCTTCCTCGCCGGCCCGCGCCGCGCCGTCCTGCGTCCGTGAAGGCTGCGGCGCTCGCCGCAGCGGCGCTGCTCGCAGGCTGCGGGCCCGGAGCTCCGGAGCAGGAGGGCGCCGAGCGCGCGGTCGCGGAGACTGCCGGCGCGGAGAGCGCCGACTGCACGTCGCGCTCGCGCTTCTGGTTCTCCCAGGGCCCGCCCGCGAAGGTGTTCGTCTGCGCGGTCCGCGTCGGCGACGGCTTCTGCGACCGGTACCACGTCGACCGCGACGGCGTGCGCTACACCGCTCGGGTGGTCGAGCGCCGCGGCTCCTGCACGCTGCCCCCGGACTGAGACTCGATCGGGGGATGCGGTCGCTGCGAGCGGAACCGATCCAGATTCCGAGGCGTAGCCGCCGCGCTGTGTTCCAGGACCGGGAGAGGCAGTGGATCCGACGCAGACGAAGTTCTTCCTGATGATGACGCTGGTCAGCCTGCTCTTCGCCGCGCAGCTCGCGACGCAGAGCGGCGCGTTGGCGGCGCTTCCGTAGCGAGCCGGCCGAGCACGACGCCGAAGACCGCATGGCGAACGGTCGCCTGTCCGAACGCGCGCAGGTTGAGCAGTCGCGGGATCCCGGGCGTTCCTCGCGCGGGGTGGTAGCGGTCGACGAGAGCAGACAGCGGATAGAGCCCGGCGTGCTCGAGCATCGCGAGCTGCAGCGCCGAGGTCCCACGGCGACGGTGCAGCTCGCGATACGCGAGCCCGAACGCCGCGCCGTTCGCGGCGTGCACGAGCAGACCGATCGGGCGCCACGCCGGACCTCGCGTCGCGAGCTTGCCGAGCACGGCGACGTCCGAGTAGTCGTAGCGGAAGAGTCGTCGGTCGAGCGGTTCGAGCGCGGCCCACGCCGTCGCCGCGACAGCGCCCGCCGCGGCTGCCCGAACGCGGCTCACCGCGTCAGCTTGCGCAGCTCGCGCACCGAACGCCTGAGGCTGTCGTTCACGTGCTGCCCGCCGAGGCGGCGAGCGAGCCGGGCCGACGCCGAGTGACCCCCGACCGCGAGCGTCAACCCCTCGGGGAGGCTCGGGCGGTCGAGCGCGGCCCCGTGCTCGCGGACCGTGACGCTCAGGCAGAGCAGTGCGGCTTCGAGCGACTCCGCGAACTCGAGCGCGTCGTCGAGCGGCGCGTCCGCGCCGAGGTACGCGACCTGCCAGCCGTCCGCTCGGAGCAGCGTGCCGAGCATCAGCAGCCCGAGCTCGTGACGCTCTCCGGGAACGCACGCGAGCACCGCGACGCCGCCGACCTGTCCGCGGACGTCCGAGAGCACGCGCTCCAGTCGCGCTCGAACGGCGGAGCTGACGAGGTGCTCCTGCGCGACCGACAGCTCGCCGTTCGCCCAGCCGTCGCCGACGCGCTGGAGCAGCGGCTCGAGCACGCGCGTGAGTGCCTGCTCGAGCGGAAGGATGGTCAGCGTCTGGTCCAGCAACGAGCGGAGCGCGACGACGTCGCTGCGAGTGCCTGCCTCGTAGAGCGCGCGGCGGAGCTCCCCCGGCGTGTTGGCCGCGTCCGTCGTTCCCGCGCCGAGGAGCTCCGCCGCCTCGCCGATCCGGAAGCCCTCGGAGAGGCGCTCGATCAGCCACTCGACGCGGCGCACGTCGTGCTCCGAGTAGCGGCGCTGTCCGCCCGCAGTGCGTTCTGGACTCAGGACGGCGTAGCGCTGCTCCCACTTGCGCAGCGTGTCGGCGGGGACGCCGGTGCGCCTCGACAGCGCTGCGATGTTGAGGCCCGGGGACATCGCTGGGAGGCCGACAACGTATCGCTACGCTCCTGCTCGTGCCCGAGGGCGACGCGCTCCGCCGTGCGGCGGTGCGGCTACAGCCGCTCGTCGGCGAGCGCGTCCAGGTCGAGACGCCGCATCCGCGCGCGGCGGTGAAGCGGATCGCCGAGCGCCTCGACGGCAAGCGGATCGAGTCGATCGACGCCGTCGGCAAGAACCTCCTGCTGCGCTTCGAGGGCGGGCTCGTGCTGCGCAGCCACCTCCGCATGACGGGACGCTGGCGACTCGAGCCGCACGGCGCGAAGCGCGTCGGCCGGCCGTGGCTCGTGCTCCGCGGGTCCGAGTTCGAAGGCGTGCTCTGGAACGGGCCGGTGCTCGAGCTCGGCGCCGACGCCGTCCGCCGACTCGGTCCCGACGTCCTCGCCGAGCCGCTCGACGTCGCCACGATCGTCTCCAACCTGCGTGCGACCGACCAGCGGCGCGAGCTCGGCGAGGCCCTCCTCGACCAGCGGCTCGTCGCCGGGATCGGGAACGTCTGGAAGGCCGAGGCGCTCTGGGCGACGCAGCTCTCTCCGTGGACGCGCCTGGCGACGCTCTCCGACGACGATCTGCGCGCCACGGTGGAGACCGCCGCACGGCTGATGCACGACCGGCTCGAGCACGGCGCCCGACCCCGGAGCGTCTACCGTCGGCACGTGTGCCCGCGCTGCGGACGTCGGATCTCGGCGCGTGGACAGGGTGACGACAACCGCACGACCTACTGGTGCCCCGCGTGCCAGGGAGGAAAGGTGGAACCGAGCGCGTAGGCCGAGGGTCCATGGCCGTCCGAGCCCCGCAGCTCTACCGCGCGCTTCGCTGTTTCTGCCTCGGTGCGTTTCACGTCCTCGGCCAGGAGGACGCCGACCTCCCGTTCGCGTTCGAAGGGCACGAGTCGCAGGGCCGTCCGACGCTCTACGAGTATCGCCCGCTCGTGCGTGACTTCGTCGAGGCGCGTGCGCGGACAATCGCGCACCGTCAAGACGCGCTGCTCGCGGTTCAGGACGTGCGTGCCGAGCCCGCGGCCGCGCTCTTCGGCGACGACCCTTTCCGCAGCGTGCTGCTGCCGCTGCTGCTCCGCGTCGCGGAGACCTGCGGCGGCTTCGACTGGGACGACGTGGCGTTCGACCGCGCCTACGCCGACCTCGAGGAGACGCTCTTCAGCGGCACGCGCGCCTACGTCGCGTTAGCACCGCTCATCGGCATCTCGGCGGGAGAGGAGATCGTCCTCGGCGATCGGCTCTGTGTTCGCCACGCGGCCACGGGCGAGCTCACGGCTCACTGGCCCGAGGCGCAGGGTCTGCTCCCGCCCGACTTCGGGCGCGAGACCGACCGACTCTGCGTGGTCGAGCTCCAGCGTGACCTGGCTGCGGGCGATGATCCGCCCGACTCGCCCGCGGAGATCGCCGACGCCGTCACGGCGGTTCGTCTCGTCACCGCCGGCGCGGTCGCGGCCGGACCCGTGCTCTTCGAGCGGCTCGACTGGCGGCCGTTCGGGATCAAGCCGGTCCTGCCGATCGCGGCGACGCAGCCGGTCGGTGAGGCGACGCGGCTCGATCCGTTTCGCGGCCGGCTCGCGCTCGAGTTGCTCGCGCGCCTCCACCTCGCCGACGAGGATCTCGAGCTCGGCGAGGCGCTCGACCGCTGGGAGCTTTCGCTCTTCCAGCTCGGCCCGATGCGCGACGAGCAGCTGCGCGAGGCGCTGACCGCGCTCCTCGGAGGGAGCGACGGCGTCTGGGCCGCGACGATGCGTGCGTCGGTCCTGCTCGGGGAGCGGATCGACGAGCCCGGGCCCGACGTGGTGCGCCGGGCCGTCGTCGAGAGCGTCATGCACGGCGACCGGCTCGGACTGATCGGGGTGCTCGACGAGGCGATGCTCGGGCTGCGCTCGGCTCCCGCGCGGTACTTCGCGCGCGCCGCGAGTTGACACAGACTCGACACAGGTCGTCACAGACACGTCACACCTCCCTCGCTAACGTCGAACGCATGCACGAGGCACGCGCAGTTCTCGCGCGCATCCGGCGAATCGACGCGCTGCAACGCGAGCGGGCGGGGCCGCACGCGCTGTTGGCCGAGGTCGAGCGGCTGGTCGAGGAGGCCGGCGAGTGGATCAGCGCCGAGGGTGGAGACGCACGCGCAACGCGCACGCTCGAGCGGGTGCGCGGCGCGGTCGAGGACACGCGGAAGGCGATGATTCCGATGTGAAGCGCGCCCGCATCCCGCCCGGCCTTCGGGCCGTGCTTCCGATCATCGTCACAGTGCCGCTCTTCGCGATCTCCTTCGGCGTGGTCGCCCGTGCTGCGGGATTCGGAGTCGCCGCGCCGATCGTGATGTCGGCGATCACGTTCGCGGGTTCCGCCCAGTTCGCGGCTGTGGCGATCCTCGAGGACGGCGGCGGGGTGGCGGCGGCGATCGTCGCCGCGCTGCTCCTGAACGCTCGCTACGCCGCGATCGGCATCTCAGTCGCGTCGCTGTTCCGCGGGTCGACAGCGCGGCGGCTCGCTGAGTCGCAGCTGATCGTGGACGAGTCGTGGGCGCTGTCGGCGCGTCCGGACGGCAGCTTCGACCGGCGGATCCTGCTCGGCGCTGGGCTGGCGCTCTACGTCGCCTGGGTGCTCGGGACGATCGTCGGCGTGCTCGGCGGCGGCGTGCTCGGCGATCCCGGCCGCCTCGGGCTCGACGCGGCGTTCCCGGCGCTCTTCCTGGCGTTGCTCGTCGGGCAGCTCCGCTCGCGCCGTGCCGTCGCGGCGGCGGTCGCCGGTGGCGCGATTGCGCTCGCGCTGCTGCCGTTCGCACCCCCCGGCGTGCCGCTGGTCGCCGCCGTCGCCGGCTGCCTGGTGGGGCTCCGCCGATGAGCGCCTGGACTGTCGTCGTCGCCGTCGGCGCGGGCACGGTCGCGTTGAAGGCTCTCGGCCCGGCGCTCGTGGGCGGGCGCCCCCTGCCGGAGCGCCTCGACGCCGTGATCACGCTGCTCGCCCCGACGTTGCTCGCCGCGCTCGTCGTCACGCAGACGTTCGGCGACGCCGACGGCTTCGTGCTCGACGCGCGCGTGGTCGGCGTGTGCGCCGCCGTGGTCGCGATCGCGCTCCGTGCGCCGCTGCTCCTCGTGGTCGTCGTTGCGGCCGTAGCGACCGCGCTGGCGCGCGCCGTCGGCTAGGAGAGCTTGTCCGCCAGGCTCGCGGCGCAGGACGGACGCCGACGCACACAGGGCGACCTGGGTCTGGTCGAGCCCGGGCTCGCGCGTCGTCAGGCGCTGGAGCAGCAGTCCCGGAACGAGAAATGCGCGCGCGACCCGGTGCGACCGTCCCTCGATCGCGGTCCACAGCTCCATCGTCATGCCGAGCGACAGCAGCGCGACCGCCGCTGCCGGCAGCGGCCCGAACTGGTTGAGCAGGGCGGCGACCGGCAGCACGAGCGCGGCAAAGTTCGTCCCGCAGCGGTTGGCGAAGCGTGACGGCCGAGACTCTCCGGCCCAGGTGCGCACGAGCACGCGGTCCTCGGCCGCACGGATCGCGCGGTGCTCCGCGCCGTGCAGGCGAAGCGTCCGCCCGCGCAGCAGCCAGACGAGCAGCAGCGCGGAGAGCGCTGAGCCCGGCGGCCAGCTCGAGCGGGCCGGGAAGGAGGAAGAACGCGAACGAGGCCAGGATCGCCCCGACCAGGAACCAGCGCTCGCGCGCGCGCACGACGCCGCGACGCCGGACGAGCGGCGAGATCGCCGCACCCAACCGCAGGAGCCCGCGCAGGAGCGGTACGTGCCGGAGCGGCCTCGGCGCCGCGCGCATCTCGCCCTCGCGCAGCGAACCGTCCACCCCTGCGAACGCCCAGAAGCGCTCGCTCACGATCACGACCCCGTCCGGCCGGGCCATGCCGCCGAGGCGGGGGAGCTTCCGCTCGCCGTCCGCGCGCTCGAGCGTCTCCAGCGTGACCTGGCCGTCCACGCCCCTAGCATCGTCCAAAGAGAGCCGCCCGGCAACTGCCGGGCGGCCTATTCAGTCAGGTTCTCGGTCCTACGGGTTTCCGGTTACCAGCGGCCGCGCGAGAAGAACCCGAGCAGCGCCAGCACCAGGATCACAATCAGGATGATCCAGAGGAGACTCAACGCTTCCCCTTTCCTTGTTGGCCCTTGGTTCGGGCGGTCACAGCTGTAACGGAGAACGCCCTCGACAAGATGCGCTGATCTTCTCCGGCCGGCCGGAACCGGAAACCGAACGGAGGCCGCGAACCGGGGACGAAGGAGAGCGGCCGCTAGACTCGAATCGAGCGGGGTCATGGCCCTCTCGAGGCTGCTTCCACGACCCAACACGCGGGCGAAAGCTCCGAAGGAAGAATCAACCGTGGCACGGGTGATCGCATTCGCCAACCAGAAGGGCGGTGTGGCGAAAACCACGTCGACGCTCAACCTCGCGGTTGCGTTCAAGGAGACCGGCCTCCGCGTCCTGATCGTCGACCTCGACCCGCAGGGCAACCTGACCATGAGCCAGGGCCTGAACCCGGACGAGATCGACCGCTCGATGTACGACGTGCTCGTGCACCGGCTCCCGATCGAAGAGGTGATCCAGCAGCGGGAGGTCGACCTGGCCGTATCGTCGATCGACCTCGCCGGCGCCGAGCTCGCGCTGGCCTCGCAGATCGGCCGCGAGCGCGCGCTGGAGAAGGCGATCGTCGGCGTGCGCGAGCGCTACGACTACATCCTGATCGACACGCCTCCGTCGCTCGGCCTGCTGACGATCAACGCCTTCGTCGCGGCGGACGGCGTGATCGTCCCCGTGCAGACGGAGTACCTCTCGCTCCGCGGCCTCGTGCAGCTCGAGAACACGCTCGCGATGGTCCGCGAGAACCTCAACCCGAACGTGCAGGTCGAGGGGATCCTCCCGACGATGTTCGACAGGCGCCTGCTGCACTCGCGCGAGGCGGTCGAGATCCTCGTCGAGAACTTCGGCGAGCTCGTCTACAACACGAAGATCCGCAAGACCATCCGCTACGCCGAGGCGCCGGTAAAGGGCCAGTCCGTGCTCGCGTACGATCCGACCGGCGAGGCCGCCATGCTGTACCGCGACTTGGCGAAGGAGGTGCTCAATGGCGCGAAGGCGCGCGAGCATGCGTGAGGGACCGCTCGCGGAGCTCTTCCGCGCGACCGAGGCAGCGCAGCGCCAGGCCGAGCGCGAGGCGGCGGGGGAGACTCCGCCGCAGACGCCTCCCGAGGACGCGCCGATCGAGCCGCACGAGGAGACGGTCGAGCACGTCCCGACCTTCGAGCGCGCCCCCGCGCCGCCGCCGGCCGCACCGGAGCCAGAGCGCGCGCCGCTGAGCGCCGTGCCGGAACCGCAGCCCCAGCCGCAGCCCCGCTACGAGCCGCCGGTCTCCCGCCTCGAGCCCCTGCCGGAGCCGCCGCCACGGCTGCACCGCGTCCCGCGCGCGGGCACGGGCGCCTACCTCGCGGTCATCCGCGTCGTCGGCGTCGGCGGCGCCGGTCTGAACGCGATCAACCGGATGATCGACGCCGGGATCAGCGACGTCGAGTTCGTCGCCGTCAACACCGACCTCCAACAGCTCCAGATGTCGGAGGCCGAGGTGAAGATCCACATCGGCCGCGAGCTGACGCAGGGCCTCGGCTCGGGCGCCGACCCGGAGATCGGCCGAGCTGCCGCCGAGGAGGCTTTCGACCAGCTCAAGCACGCACTCCGCGGCTCCGACATGGTCTTCGTCACCGCCGGCGAGGGCGGAGGCACGGGCTCGGGCGCCGCGCCGGTCGTCGCCAAGATCGCTCGCGAGCTCGGCGCGCTCACCGTCGGCATCGTCACGACGCCGTTCCCGTTCGAGGGCACGAAGCGCCGTGCGCAAGCGGAGAGCGGTGTCGACGAGCTCCGCCGCAACTGCGACACGACGATCGTGATCCCGAACGCGAGGCTGCTCGACGTCCTCGACAAGTCGACCTCGATGCTCGACGCGTTCAAGATCGCCGACGACGTCCTCCGCCAGGGCGTTCAGGGCATCTGCGACCTGATCACGCTCCCCGGCCTGATCAACCTCGACTTCGCCGACGTGCGCACGATCATGAAGGACGCCGGCACGGCCTTGATGGGGATCGGCTACGCCACGGGCGAGAACCGGGCCTCCGAGGCAGCCGAGCGCGCGCTCCGCTCGCCGCTGATCGACACCGAGCTCGTCGGCGCACGCGGGATCCTCCTCTCGATCGCCGGCGGCAGCGACCTGTCCCTGCTCGAGGTGAACGAGGCCGCCGAAGTCATCCGCCGCGGCGCGACGGACGACACGAACATCATCTTCGGGGCGACGATCGACGAGCGCCTCGCCGGCCAGGTGTGGGTCACGGTCGTGGCGACGGGCCTGAAGAACGGTGGCGGCACCGCCCGCCGGGAGCGGGCCCGCTTCGGCCGCGGCGACGACGAGCTCGCGCCGCCGAGCTTCCTCACGGACCTCTAAGACCCCGCCGGTAGCCTCGGAGCGCCGTTGCGCTCGAGCATCGTCACTCTCGGGGTCGTGGTCACGCTCGCCCTCGCTGCGTGCGGGGGCGGCCCCGACGACTGGGGCGGGATCGAGGCCGACTTCGAAACCTCCGACGCGGCGCCCGACTGGTCGCCCGACGGCCGCCTGATCGCGTTCGCGAGCAACCGCGACGGCGGCGGCATCTTCGTCGTCCCCACGGACGGGCAGGGCATCAGGCGCGTGACCGCGACCAGAGGCGACAACCCGGACTGGTCGCCGAACGGCCGGGAGCTCGTCTTCGAGGCGGCCGACGGCGTCCGGGTGATCTCGAGCGACGGTAAGCGCGAGCGGCTGCTCGTCCCCGTGCAGAAGACCGACCGGGACATCTGGCCGGTCTGGTCGCCCGACGGGAAGCGAATCGCCTTCGTCCGCGAGGAGGCCGGGGCGTTCGCCACCTACGTCGTCGGCAGGAACGGGGGGAAGCCGCGACGGCTGCTCGAGCCCGCGCTCAAGCGGAACGATCCGAATTGGTCGGTCCTGACCGCGTCCGAGCTCACACCCGCCTGGTCGCCCGACGGGAAGCGAATCGCCTACGACAGCGGCGACGGCGTGCTCGTCGTCGCGACGATCGCGAACAACAAGCGCGTGACCGTCCCGACCGAGGGTCTCGTGTTCGAGCCCGCGTGGTCGCCCGACGGCTCCGAGATGGCGCTGCAATGCGATGGCACGCTTTGCATCGTCGACCTGCGGACGAACGAGACGCGCACGCTCCTCGGCGACTCGGGACACCCGAGCTGGGCTCCGGACGGCCGGCAAGTCGTCATCGAGCGCTTCCTCTACGGAGCGGGCCGCGCCGAGGCCGACCCGCAGGCGCTGTACATCGTCGCGGCCTCCGACGGCGAAGAGCGCAAGCCGATCACCTTCGGCCCCGGCGAGGTCGACGCGGAGGAGTAGCCGCTTTACCCTCGCGGCATGCGCGGGGCGATCGCAGCCGGACATCCGCTCACCGCAGAGGTGGGCGCACGAATCCTCGAGCGCGGCGGCAACGCGGTCGACGCCTGCGTCGCCGCGGGTTTCGCGTCGTGGGTCGCCGAGAGCCCGCTGACCGGCCCGGGCGGCGGCGGCTTCATGCTCGTCTACACGGCGCGCGACCGTCGCGCCCGCGTCTACGACTTCTTCGTCACCGTCCCGAGCGGCCCGCGCGAGGAGCCGGACGAGGTCACGATCGTCTTCGAGGGAGCGCAGACGCAGACGTTCCGCGTCGGCACCGGCACCTGCGCCGTGCCGGGCAGCCCCGCCGGGCTCGAGTTCGCCCACCGCGCGCACGGCACGCTGCCCTGGCGCGACCTCCTCGTCCCCGCGATCGAGCTCGCGCGCGACGGCGTCGCGGTCACGGACGGGCAGGCCGTCCTGCACGAGATCCTCGCGCCGGTGCTCGCCCAGACGCCGGTCGCGGGACTGGACGCGGGCGCGCAGTTCACCTGGCCGGAGCTCGGGCGCACGCTCGAGCGGCTCGCCCGACGCGGCGCGGCCGCGCTCTACTCGGGGGCGGCGGCTCGCGCGACCGCGCGCTCCGTGCCGGCGATCCGGCTCGAGGACCTGGAGCGCTACCGCGTCGTCCGCCGGCGGCCGGTCCGCGTCGCCTACCGCAACGCCGAGTTCGTCTCGAACCCGCCGCCCTCGTCCGGCGGAACGCTGATCGCCTACGGGCTGCGCCAGCTCGAGCGCCCTGGACGTTCCGGAAGCGCCGCGGCGGTTGCGCGCCTCGCGCAGGCGATGGACGCGCAGACGCAGGCGCGTGCGAGACGCGTCACGCGGCGGCTCGCGGAGTCAGGCGGCACGACGCACATCAGCGTCGTCGACGGCGAGGGCAACGCCGCCTCGCTCTCGGCGTCGACCGGCGGCGGCGGCTCGGGCGTCGTCGTTCCGGGCACGGGGGTCCACATGAACAACATGCTCGGCGAGCTCGACCTGATGGTCGGCGCGCCGCGCGCCGGCGAGCGGCTCACGAGCATGATGGCCCCCTCACTCGTGCTCGAGGACGGCCTTGCGCGACTCGTGCTCGGGAGCGCGGGCTCGAACCGGCTGCGGGGAGCGATCATGCAGGTCGTCGTCAACGTCGTCGCGCACGGGCTCCGCGTGGACGAGGCGATCGCCGCACCCCGGGTCCATCTGGAAGAAGGACTGCTCCACGTCGAGCCCCCACTCGACCCCGGCCGCGTGCCGTACGAGCTCGTCCGCTGGCGTCGGCCCAACCTCTTCTTCGGCGGCGTCTCCGCGGTCGAGCGGCGCCGCGACGGGACGATCGCCGCGGCCGGCGACCCGCGGCGAGGCGGCGCCGGCCTCGTCGTCTGAGGGATCGAGGCCGCCGGCCCGCCTGCCGATCCGAGAACCGATGCGCCTGCTCGCAGCCTTCGCGGTCCTGCTCGGGCTCACCGTCGTCCACCTCCAAGGCGAGGTGCAGGTCGTGACGATCGCGCTCGCCCTCGCGCTAGCGGCCGCGATCCTCCGCGCCCGCCCGGCGTAGCCTTCGCGGCGTGAGCCGCGACTTCGTCATCCGCGACGCCGAGGCGCGCGACGCCGCCGCGCTCGTCGAGCTCGCGAACGAGGTCGGCGGCGAGCCGGAGGGGTGGCTGATCACGACCACGAACTGGCGCAGCCCGGGCGACGAGCGCCGCTACCTGAAGTCGATCCGCCGCTACCCGCACGCGGCCGTCTTCGTCGCGGAGGCACAAGAAGGGATCGTCGGCCGGCTCTCGGTCGGGCGCGATCCGCACCCGGCGAGTCACCACGTCGCCGACCTCGGCCTGATGGTCGCGAAGAGCCACCGGCGCCGTGGCGTCGGCTCGGCCCTGCTCGAGGCAGCGGTCGGGTGGGCGCGCTCGCGGGGCGTGCAGAAGCTCGAGCTGCACGTGTTCCCGCACAACGAGGGGGCGATCCGGCTCTACGAGCAGTTCGGCTTCGAGCAGGAGGGCTACCGCAAGCGGCACTACCGCAGGCCGGACGGCTACGTCGACGCGATTCTGATGGCTTACGAGCTGGAGTAGCCTTCGCGCCGTGCAGAGGACGATCCCGATGCTCACCTACGAGGACGCGGGCGCAGCCGCCGACTTCCTCTGCCGCGCCTTCGGGTTCCGCGAGACGGACGAGCGCTACCACGACGAGGACGGGCGGGTCACGCACGTCGAGGTCGCCTACGGTGACGACGGCCTCGTCATGCTCGGGTTCGCGAGCCCGGACTACCGCGGCCCGAAGCGACACGCAGAGGAGTGCGAGCAGGCCCGGCGCTGGCTCGACAACCCGTACGCGATCGACGGCGTCCACGTCGTGGTGGACGACATCGAGGCGCACCTCGAGCACGCACGCGCCGCGGGCGCGGAGATCCTGCGCGGCATCGACGACGAGCCGTTCGGCCGCCTCTACACGGCGGCCGACCCCGAGGGCCACCGCTGGATGTTCTTCCAGCCGCCCGCTAGCTGATCCGCACTCGCAATTTGCGGACGATTTCGTTCGCGCGGCACTTGCCCGGACCGTCCTGCTCGGCTACGTTCCTCCCTGCGCCGAGCACGGCGCGCGACTAGGACGAAGCTGATCCGGTCGGCTGTACCCGCAAGGGGAACGTCAGCCGGATGAGTGGACGAAAGCGCGACCGGCTCGGCGAATTTTTTTGGTCCCGTTTAGGCGCTCCCGTCTTCCGACCCGCTCGGACGGTGAGCCTGCAAATTGCGAGAACTTTCGTCGCCGGCGCTCTTGAACGGGCCCTTGACACCGGATACGTTGCCCATGCGCCGAGCACGGAGCGTGACTAGGACGAAGTTGATCCGGTCGGGTGTACGCGGAAGCGGAAACTCAGTCGGATGAACGGACGAAATCGCAACCGGCTCGGCGAATTTTTTTGGTCCGGAACAGGCTGAGATCGAGGAGGGGGACCATGTCGATCGAGCGCTGGGACCGCTTCGCCCCGCTGACCGGGATCTGGGCGGTCCTCTTCTGGGTCCTCGGGGTGGTCGTGCTCGAAGGCGTCGCCGGCACGCCCGCGGACGACACTCCCGAGGCGATCCTCGCCTTCTTCGAGGGCGAGGAGAACGGGATCTACCTCGGCTCGATCTTCTTCTTCGTCGGCTCGGCGCTCCTGATCTGGTGGGCCGGCGCGCTCCGCGCCTCGATCCGGGCTGCAGGCGACCTGGGCGAACGGCTCGGCGCGATCGCGTTCGGCGCAGGCGTGGCCACGGCCGTGCTGTCGATCGCGTTCACCGCGCCGCAGGTGTCCGGAGCGTTCGCGGCCAACGAGTCGGACGCGCCGCTCGCACCGGACGCCGCGCAAGCGCTCTGGGCCTCGAGCGACGGGTTCTTCGTCGCGACCGAGTTCACGGCCGCGCTCCTGCTCGTCACGACGGCGATCGCGATCCTGCGCCTGCGCGTGCTGCCGGTCTGGTGGGCCTGGGTCAGCCTCCTGGTCGCGCTCGTGTTGCTGATCCCGCCGATCGGCTGGGCGGCGCTCATCTTCGGCCTCCCGGTCTGGGTGCTGGTCACGAGCCTGCTGCTGTACCTGCGTCCCCAGGCGGGGCCTCCGCCCGAGCGAACGGCCGCCCCGGCCGCCTAGTCCGGGGCCACCAGCTCCGCTCGCCGACGAGCGAGATCAGCGCCGGGACGAGCAGCGCGCGGATCACGAACGCGTCGAGCAGCACGCCGACGCACATCGCGAACGCGAACTCGCGGAACTGGCGCAGGTCGATCAGCGCGAGCGCCGCGAACGAGAACGCGAGCGCCATTCCGGCGACGCCGATCGCCCTCGACGCGCGCGGCGCGGCCGTCGCGACCGCCTCGCGCAGCGGCATCCGCTCGGCGTCCTGCCAGATCCGCCCGACGAGGAAGACGTTGTAGTCGGAGCCCAGCGAGAGCAGCAGCACCGCGACCGCGAACGGCACGTGGTACGTGAGCTCGTCGTGGCCGAGGAACCCCTGGAAGACGAGCGTCGTCAGCCCGATGCTCGCAGCCAGCGCGAGCGCCGACGCGAGCACGAGGTAGAGCGGCGCGACGAGCGCGCGGAGGAAGACCGCGAGCAGGAGGAAGTTGACGAGGAACGCGGCGATCCCGATCCGGACGAGGTCGCCCGTGATCGTGTCGACCGTCTCCTCCGCCAGCGCCGTGTCTCCCGCGAGCCGGGCCTCCGAGTCCTCGAGCCCCGCGTCGTCGAGCAGGGTGGGTAACCGCTCGCGCAGCGACTGCATCGTGTCGATCGCGCTGCCGCCGTGGGGGAGGTGGTCGAGGACGAGCAGGTAGCGCACCGCCTCGCGGTTCTCCGAGAAGACGAGGCCGGGAATCTCCCTCGCCGCGCGGCTCGCAGGCCCGATCGACGCGGCGACGCCGGGCTCGCGCCCGAACGCCCCCTGAAGCCGGACGAGCGCGGGGAGGTCGCGGGCGTCGACGTCCTCGAGCAGCACGACCGTCGGCGACAGGATTCCGGGAGCGAACCCGGCCGCGGCGGCCCGCTGCGCGACGCGGGGCTCGGCGTTCGGCGGCAGCCCCTCGATCTGCGTCAGCCCGAGGTTCGTCTCGAGCAGCCCGCGGCACGCGAACACGAGGCCGACGATCGCGACCATCGCGATCACGAACGCGACCGGGCGCGCCGTGGCGAAGCGCGCGAGCCGGCTCGGCCGCTCCTCGCGTCGCTTCACCGTCAGGCCCCGCGGCCAGAACAGCCCCTTGCCGAGGATCGCCATCAGCGCCGGCACGAGCGTGATCGCGACCGCGAGCGAGACCAGCACCGTCAGCGCCATGCCGGGGCCGAACGCGCGGAAGAAGTCGAGCTCGCCCGCGACGAGCGCTGCCGAGCCGCCGGCAACGATCAGGCCGGCGGTCAGGACGATCGGGAGGTACTCGGCCGTCGCGGCGTGCGCGGCGTCGAGCCGCTGCTCGCCGGCCTCGAGCCGCTGCTGCATCCCGTGGAGGAAGAACACGGCGTAGTCGGTGACGACGCCGAGCAGCAGCACGACGAGCACGGGCTCGGCGTCGCGGGGGATCGAGACGCCGAGCCACTCGCCGGCGAACGCGACCGTCCGCAGCGAGACGAGGTACGCGACGCCGGCCGAGAGCAGCGTCACGAGCGGCGCGACCGGCGAGCGGAAGTGCACGCCCAGCGTCAGCGCGATCACGAGGATCGTCGCGAGCGTCACCCACGGCAGGCCGCGCTCGATCTGCCGCCACTCCTCGACGCGCGCCGGGACGACGCCGGTGACGCCGACGAGCGCGTCGTCGGGAAAGCGGACGTACTTCTCCGCGAAGCGCCTGGTCAGCTCCTCCTGGTCGTCGAGGTCGGTCTCGTCGGGGTCGAAGAAGAGGAACGTGATCGCCGTCGTGCCGGTCTCGCGCGACGCGGGGATCAGTCCGCGCGCGTTCACGAGCGGGAGCGCGGCTCGGATCTCCTTCAGCTCGGCGTCGTCCTGGTCGGCGATGCGGGCCGCCCGGCGGGCGACGCGGCGGACCGCGGCACGCGAGAGCCCGCTCGGGTTGCGCTGGACGACGTGCGTGTGCGTGATCACCGGTACGTCGAACAGCTGCGCGCTGCGGACGCCGGCCTCGATCGACGTCGGCGTCCTTGGGCACGAGCCCGGTCAGCGACGTCCGGTCCCCCGCCTCCTGGAGGCTCGGCAGGTAGAGGACGACGCCGACCGTCGCCGCGATCCACGCGAGCACGACCGGCCAGCGCAGCCGGACGAGCAGCCAGGCCGCGGCACGCGAGCCCTTGCTCATCGGCGCCGGAGCTCCTGCGCGATCAGCCGCCGGAGCAGGAGATAGAGCGCGACGAACGGCACGGTGGGTACGAGTGCGACCGCGAGGCCGAGGACGACCGCGAGCGTGCGCGCGGCCTCCTGCGCCTCGAGTCCGGTCACGCGCGCGTCCGCGGCCGTTGCGCGCACGCGCACCGCGAAGCGCTCGACGTCGTCGGCCGTTCGCTCGAGGGCCGCGCCCGGGTTGCCCGGCACGAACGGCAGGTCACCGATCAGCCCGAGCGCCTGTGCGGTCTGGCGCAGCCCGCCGGCCGCGCGGTCGAGGCCGGCGCTCGTCTCCTCGAGCCCGTCGCCCGCGGCCACGACCGCCGCGCCGCCGTCCTCGAGCTGCTCGATCGAGCTCGCGACGGCGACTGCGGCGATCAGCCAGACGACAACCCAGACGCCGAGCGCGACGTCGACGACGCGGATGTCTCGGGGCACCTAGGTCACGGGTTGCGCACGTCGACGCACGCGACGTAGACGTCGGCGTTCTCGGACGACTCGTGCACGTTGACCGCGTACTCGCTCCCGATCAGGTCGCGAAGGTCGACGTCGATCGTCGTCTCCGACCTGCCGTTGACGACGTCTGCGAGCGGCCACCGAGGCGCCGGGTTGAGGTTCGCGCAGCTCCCCTCGTGGACGTGGGCCGGGTGCGGCCCGCCTCGGCGCTGGTCGAGCTCGATCTCCACCTCGACGGTGCCGTCGCTCGTCGGCGTGAGCTCGACGGTGCCGGTGATCCCCGAGTTGTTCTGCTCCTGGAGGTCGAGCGTGCGCGCGTCCTCGAGCGCCTCCTCCGCCTCCTCGAGCAGGTCTTCGCCCGTCTCGACCGCGCCTTCGGTGTCGGTCAGCGCCGTCGTCGCCTCTTGGGCCTCGTCCTGTTCCTCGTCGCTGCCGCAGCCGGCGGCAAGAGCAAGCACCGCGACCGCGATCATGACCCCTGTCTTTCTCCTCATGGTTTCCACTCCGATCTTTTGCGCTGGGACGGCACTAAAATCGCCGCTCGCGGAGCGGAGCAAACGTCAGGGTTCGCTCGTGACGGGGTTCGTGAGCACCCCGATGCGCTCGACCTCGACCTCGACGGTGTCCCCCGGGCGCATCGCCACGGGCGGCTCGCGGAAGACGCCAACGCCCGCCGGCGTGCCGGTCAGGATCAGGTCGCCGGGCTCGAGCGTGAACGCCGCCGACGCGTGCGCGACCAGGTGCGGGACGTCGGCGATCAGGTCGCTGGTGCTTGCGTCCTGAAGTGTCTCGCCGTTCAGCCGCTGCCGGACCCGCAGCCCCGAGGCGTCGCCGAGCTCCTCGACCGGCACGAGCGTGGGGAGGAGCGGGCAGAACGTGTCGAAGCTCTTCGCCCGCAGCCATTGGCCGTCGCGAGCCTGGAGCGTGCGCGCGCTGACGTCGTTCGCGACCGTGTAGCCGGCCACGTGGTCGAGCGCGTCGACGACCGCGATGCGCCGGCCGGCCTTCCCGATCACGACCGCGAGCTCGGCCTCCGAGTCGACGTGGCTCTCCTCGCGCGGCAGCACGATCGGCTCGCCGGGATCGAGCAGCGAGGTCGCGAGCTTGGCGAAGAGCACCGGCTCCGCCGGCGCCTCGCGCCCGCCCTCTGTTGCGTGGTCGGCGTAGTTGAGGCCGACGCAGACGATCTTGCGCGGCGCGTCGAGGCCGAAGCGCTCCTGCCAGAGCCCGCGCACCGTCATGCGAGCGCCCGCAGGAGCCGCGCGAGCCCCAGCTCGAAGACTTCGTCGGTGACCGCAAGCGAGATCCGCGCCCAGCCCTCGCCGCGCGAGCCGAAGCCCTCGCCCGGTGCGAGCGCAAGCCGGTGCTCGGTCAGCAGGCGCTCGGCGGTGAGCCCGTCGGGCAGCTCCAGCCAGACGTAGAACGTCCCTTCGCCGACCGCGCCGGCCGGGAGCGCCTCGAGAACGCGGTCGCGCCGCGACTCGTAGCGCGCGCGCCGCTCCTCGACGCTCTGCTGCGGTCCGGTGAGCGCCGCGATCCCGGCTGCCTGGACGCCGCGGAAGACGCCTGCGCGCGCGTGGTCCTGAAGCAGGTTGATCCGCTCGACGACCTCGGCGTTGCCGACGACGAACCCGAGGCGCCAACCGGCCATCCCGTACGACTTCGACATCGAGAACAGCTCGACGCCGACGCCCTTCGCGCCGTCGACGGCGAGGAAGCTCTCCGGTCTGCGCCCGTCGAAGACGAGGTCGCCGTACGCAAAGTCGTGCACGACGACCGCGCCGGTGCGCTCGGCGTACTCGACGGCACGGGCGAACGTCCCGGCCGGCACGGCCGCGGCGCACGGGTTCGAGGGGTAGTTGAGGTAGACGGCGCTCGCGTTCGGGGCCGCGTCGAAGTCCGGCTCCCACGTCGGCGGCTCGAGCGGCAGCGAGGCGAGCTCCGCGCCCGCGAGCGCGACGCCGGAGAAGTAGTCCGGGTAGCCGGGGTCCGGCAGGAGGACGGTGTCGCCGCGCTCCGCGAGCACGACGCAGAGCTCGACGATCGCCGACTTCGTCCCCGGCACTACGGCGACCTCCGCGTGCGGGTCGACGTCGACGTCGTAGACCGACCGGTAGCGCTCGGCGACGGCCTCGCGGAGCTCCGGCATGCCGCGGAACGGCGGATACCCGTGCGACTCGGGGTCGGCGATCGCCCGCTGCGCAGCCTCGAGCACGTGCGGGGGCGGGCCGACCTCCGGGTTGCCGCGCCCGAAGTTGACCAGCGGCTCGCCGTCCTGGGCCGCCGCCTCGGCGACGCGCGCCAGCAGGGCGGTGAAGTACTGCTGCGGCAGCCGCTCGAGCCGCTGCGGGCGCCTGTGCACGGATCGATCCTAAGTCGGCACAAACACGGCCCGGAGCGCCGCTTCAATCGGAGTACCCGCCCGGCTCGGGGATCGGAGGCCTGCCGCGCGCCTGCGGCGATGCGAGCGACTGGGCGAAAAGAGGGAGGGAGCCGGTGTCGGTCGGCTCCCTCCGTGGTGTAGGCGGTCTGCGGCTCCGCCTACGGGACGTTCTCGGCGATCTTTTTGTCCACGCAGCGCAGGCGCTAAACCGCTAGTCGGCCGTCTGCGCCAGCCGCGCCAGCAGCTCGTCGTGCCGCCGCGCGGCCTGGTCCTCCGTCTCGCGGAGGACCGCCGAGAGTGTGCGCAGCTCGGCGTTCAACGCGCGGGGTCGGCCGTTCGGCGGCGCGGGGACGAGCTGGACGCCGACCGCGTCGAGGATGCGGAGCAGCACGGAGCCGGCCGGGTCGTGGCCCTCGACCTCCCAGCGGCGAATGTTCCGTCGGTCGGTTCCGACGGACTGTGCGAGCTGCTCCTGCGTCAGACCGGCCTGCTCGCGGAGCTCGCGGAGCCAGTGCCGGAACGCAGGGTCTGTTCGAGCCGCAGGCCCCCTGCCCCTTGCCACAGTGAACTGGACCGTAAGACGTGGCCAGGTGTTTGTCCAGGCTGGTCCAGGCTAGTTTTGCCCTGGACGGGTACTGGCGCTCCGTGCGGGTCGCGCTCGTCACCGGCGCCAACAAGGGCATCGGCCGCGCGATCGCCGAGCGCCTGCTCCGAGACGGTCTCGCGGTAGGCCTAGCCACACACGAGCGAGACGAGGCCGCCGCGAGGGAGCTCGGCGAGCTGGGCGAAGTCCGCAACGTCTGGGGCGACCTGGCCGAGGCGTCCGTCCCCGCGCGCCTCGTCGCCGAGGTGGCCGACCACTTCGGCCGCCTCGACGCGCTCGTCAACAACGCCGGCCTCTCGACGGCCAAGCCGGCGCTCGAGCTCGGCGCCGACGACTTCGACTCGATCTTCCACGTCGACGTGCGCGCCGCGTTCCTCGCCGCGCAGGCCGCCGCGCGCCGGATGGGGGACGGAGGCGTGATCGTCAACATCACGAGCGTTCACGAGCACGTCCCGCGCCCGGGCTTCGCGCTCTATGCCGCCGCGAAGGCCGCGCTCGGAATGCTGACGCGCGGGCTCGCGCTCGAGCTTGCGCCGATCCGCGTCGTCGCCGTCGCGCCCGGCGCGATCGCAACCGAGCGAAACGAGGAGGCCGACGAGCTCACGCCCGAGATCCCGCTCGGACGTCCCGGCGAGCCCGAGGAGGTCGCCGCCGCCGTCGCCTGGCTGCTCTCGGACGAGGCGCGCTACGTCACCGGTACGAGCCTCCTCGTCGACGGCGGGCTGACCCAGCAGGTCGTCACAAGGCCCGCCTTCTAGACTCCACCGGATGGCGGCCGGCCTGGCGGTGCATCTCGACGAGTTGCGGAGCGATCGCACGCACGGCGGCAGCTGGATGGCGCGGCGCGCGGTCGAGGCGCTCGCCGAGCTCGCGGGCGAGCCGGCCGACTCGTCGCAGGAGCTGCTCGAGCGGCTGACGGACGCGGGACGAGAGCTCGCCGGGAGCCGGCGCGCGATGGGCGCGATCGCCGGCGCCGTCGGGCGGGTGCTCGCGGCCGCGCAGCGCGGCGCGCACCTGGCGCCCGAGGAGCTGCAGCGGCTCGTCGAGATCGAGGTCGCCGGGCTCGTCGGCAGCCGCGACCGGGCGGCGCGCGCGATCGCGATCCAGCTCGCGCCCGCGCTGACCGACGCGTACGTGCTCACTCACTCGGCGTCCGCGACCGTGCGCGAGGCGGTCGTGCACACGCGTCCCGAGCGCATCGTCTGCACCGTCTCGGCGCCGTTCGAGGAAGGCCGAGCGTTCGCCGAGGACCTGCGCGCCGAGGGCCTCGACGTCGACCTCGTCGGCGACGACGACGCGGAGAGCGCGCTCGAACGCGCGTCGCTGTTCCTGATCGGCGCCGACACCGTCTTCCGCGACGGCGCCGTCTGCAACAAGGTCGGCACGCGCCCGCTCGCGGAGGTGGCCGAGCAGCGCGGCGTCCGCACCGTCGTCGCGTGCGAGGTGATCAAGCTCGCGCCGATCGACGCACCTGCCGAAATCGACGACGAGCACTTCGACGTCACGCCTGCCGGCCTCGTCGACGAGATCGTGACCGAGGAAGGCGCCTACGCGAGCGACGACGTCGCCGCGCTCGTCGACCGGACGCCGTTCCTGGGAGAGGGCTACGCCTTGCTAGGCGGCGACTGAGCGCGGCCGCAGGCTCTCGAGCCGCTCGCGGACCGCACGGCGGGCGTCGTCGAACACGCGTGGGTCGCGAAAGAGCTGAAAGCGAGCGTTCGAGGATTGTGCGAACGCGTCCAGCTCGAACGCGAGCTCGCGCGGGCTCACGCGGGTATCGAGCTCGCCGGCTTCCTGCGCCTGCTCGACGGCGTGCTCGAGGTACGAGAGCCAGCTTGCGAGCATCTCCTGGATCCGGTCGCGCACCGGGCCTGGCCGGTTGTTGAACTCCGCCGAGGTCGCGGCGAAGAAGCAGCCTCCGGGGAAGACCTGGCGCTCCGAGTAGTCGACCATCCGGTCGCAGAGCGCCCAGACGCGGGCGAGCCCCCTCGGCGCCTCCCGTGCCGGCGCGATCACCTCGGCGGCGAACATCGCCGCCGCGTGGTCGACGGTGGCGAGCTGGAGCTCCTGCTTGGAGCCGAAGTGGGCGAAGAGGCCGCTCTTGCTGATCCCGCTCGCCTCCGCGAGGCGCCCGATCGACAGGGGGGCGAGACCCTCCTGCGTGGCCAGGGCCGCAGCGGTGTCGAGAATCCCGTCGCGGGTGCGCTCGCCTTTCGTTTTCAGCACGATCGTTTGAGTATAGAACAGATCTTGCTTGACAGAAAAGCACGATCGTTCTATTCTCAGGCCGTGCAGATCGAGCACCTGACCGTCCCGGTGCAGGACTACGAGGTCGCGAAGCGCTTCTACGCGGACACGCTCGAGCCGCTCGGGTACCGGCTCGTCCTCGACTGGCCGGACAACCGGCGCGCGTACTTCGGCCTGCCCGGACAGCCGAGCTCGTTCTGGGTCATCGAGTCGGTCTTCGCCGGCGCGCTCGAGGTCTCGCTGTCCGTCGCCGACCGCGCGGCGGTCGTCGCGTTCCACGCCGCGGCCCTCGCCGCCGGCGCGCGCAGCCTTGCCGAGCCCGGCGAGCGCGAGCGCAGGCGGTACGGCGCGCGCATCGCCGACTTCGACGGCAACGCGCTCGAGGCGCTCTGCCGCGAGGCCGAGACGCTCGCGTCCGACCGCGCAGCCGCGTAAGTTCAGCGCGTCGGCGAATGGTTCTCCCTCCTCCGCACGGCGTGGTCGCGCGCCGGCGTCGGCCTGATCGGCTTCACCGTCCTGCTCGTCGTCGGGCTCGCCGACGGCGGCTTCGTCCCACGCACCTGGCGGCTCGCGACCGTTGCGTTCCTCGCGCTCCTCGCCGCGTCGCTGATCGCACGGCAGCGGATCGCGGTCGGCCGGCTCGAGTGGGCCTTCCTCGGCGCGCTGGCGGCGTACGCCGGCTGGATGGAGCTCTCGCAGCTCTGGTCCGACACGCCCGCCAACTCCGTGCTCGAGGGGGAGCGAGCGTTCCTCTACGTCTGCGCCGCCGCTGCAGTCCTCCTGTCGATGGAGCGCTCGAACATGCCGGTGCTCCTGGCCGGTTCGCTCGCCGGTGCCACGGCACTGTGCGCCTACGCCCTGACCAAGTACATCGCGTTCGGGCACGAGCTCGACCCGTACCAGGGCGACCTGCTCTTCCTGCCGATCGGCTACGCGAACGCGCTCGGCATCTACGCCGTGATCGGCATCTTGCTCGCGCTCGGCCTCGCCCTGTCAGGAACGGGGTGGTGGCGCCTCGCGGCGGCGTCGGTCGTCGTCCTGGGACCGACGCTCTACCTCACGAAGAGCCGCGCGGCGTCGTTCGCTCTCGCGCTCGGCCTGTTCGTCCTGCTCGCGTTCGCGCCGCGGGTCCCGAAACGCGTCGTGGCCGCCTTCGCCGGCGCTCGCGGTCGTCTTCGTCGCGGTGGTGGTGGTGGTCGCGGCCGACGCCTCGGGAGTTGCCGGCCGGTTGTTCGGAGAGAACCGGCCCCGCTACTGGCGCGTCGCCGCGGACCAGTACGCGGAGAACCCCGTCCTCGGCTCCGGCGCCGGCACGTTCGACCGCTACATCCTGGCCGACCCCGACGCCGGAACATTCGCGCGCGACCCCCACAACCTCTATCTCGCGAGCCTCGCGGAGCTCGGGCCGGTGGGGCTCGCGCTGATCGTCACCGCGTTCGCGCTGCCCCTGGTCGCCCTTCGCCGCGGGCGCGACCCGCTGCTCGCGACGGCTGCCGGCGGCTACGTCGCCTTCATCGTCCACGCCGGTGTCGACTGGGACTGGGAGCTTCCGGCCGTCACGCTCGGCGGGCTGCTCTGCGGCACGGCACTGCTGGCGGGAGTGCGGCCTCCCGACGCCCCCGAGCTCGGCTGGAGGTCGCGGCTCGCGCTCCTCGCCGCCGCCGCCGGGTTCGCGGCTATATCACTGTTGCGCCTGGACAGAGGTCCAGGATTGCCCTGGACGGCTTGAGTTCGCCTCGCGCAGGCGGGATAGTCGGTTCATCTCGAAGGTCGTTATGGCACGGGCGCGGGACTTGCGGGGTCTCGCGGCCGGGGGGCTCGTACTCGCCGCTCTCGCCGTGCTCGTCAGCATCGGTGCCACCGGCGTGGGCGCCGCACCGGCCTCCTACTACTACTACTGCCCCGGTGGCGGCACGTACATGTACTGCCCGCCGGAGAAGGCCAGCCCGACGCTGACGACCAGCCCGAAGCCGCCTGCCGGCAAGACGGGAACGCAGTTCAGAGACGAGGCGACGCTCAGCGGCGGCGACGCCCCCACGGGCACGATCGTCTTCCGCCTCTATGGCCCCGACGATCTCCTCTGCGCGGATCCGCCCGCGTTCACCTCCACGGTGACCGTGAGCGGCAACGGCACCTACACCTCCGGCGCCTTCACGCCCTCGCACTCGCAGTTCGGCACGTACCAGTGGACGGCCGACTACTCGGGCGACTCCGACAACAATCCCGCCTCCTCCGCCTGCGGCCTCGAGCCGATCGAGGTCATCCGCATACCGGCGCACTTCAAGGCCTATGACGTGGACCAGGCGACGCCAATTCACGCGGCCGAGCCCGTGGTACTGACGGATCAGTTCGGCACCGAGACCGTGCAGGTCTCGAGCGTGAGGCTCCTCCTGACGCCGGTCGAGAAGCGGCGCACGGGCAAGCCGGCCGAGCCGATCCTGCGCGGCGACGAGCACCAGGTGTGCTACGTGGTCAGCGGCGGGCGCAACCAGAACAGGATGGTGCGCGTCACGAACCAGTTCGTGACCGGGGCGACGCTGCGGGTCGCCGGGCCGACGCGGCTGTGCGCGCCGGCCTCGAAGAGCCTGACCGGGCCGCCGGCGGTGCCGCCCGTGGACACGCAGCACTACAAGTGCTACGCCGTCTTCGAGCCCTCGCCGCGTCCGGAGGAGGTCGTCGACCTCGTCGACCAGTTCGGCACCGAGCGCGTCGGCGTGCGAGCGGCCGAGCTGCTCTGTAACCCGGTGACGAAGCAGCGCATCGGCCGGCCGGCCGAGGTGGCGCCGCGGCCGGACGAGCACCTGGTCTGCTACGGGCTGCGCAGGCTTCAGTCGTTCGCGCCGGCTCGCGTCCACACGCGCGACCAGTTCGTCACGCAGCGGGTGCGCGTCAAGGTCCCGGCCATGCTCTGCGTGCCGTCCGAGAAGCTGCCGTAGCTACCTCTCGCGCGGCTGCTACGGCGCGCGTAGCTCGTCGCTGATCGCGCAGCTCGGCTGCCAACGAAGGTCGCCGTGGCCTGGATCTCGCGAACTGCACGGAGCCTTCCGGCTGCTCGCGGCGTCCTGCTCCGACGCAAAGCCGTCAGCCGCTCGACCCGGGCGTGTCGGCTATCGGCTTCGCGCCACGATTCCTGCGCACGAAGTTCGAGAAGGCGACCATGTAGTCGATCCGCTCCTCGGGCGTCCGCTTGAGGTTCTCTCGGATCAGGGTCAGATCGAACCCGTGGTCAACGGGCTTCGCTTCAAGCTCGAGCTCTTCGCCCATCAGGTGAACCAGCTTCGCCAGCGTCGCGACCGATGGAGAGACGAGGCCGCGCTCGATCCGCGAGATCGCCGCCTGGCTCGTCCGCGCCCGGGCTGCGAGCTGTTCCTGCGTCAGCCCGTGGCGCCGGCGCACGTCACGGAGAAGCTGGGCGGCGTGGGTCGCCACGCCGCCCAGCATATCTTTTCTGACGTACTAGGCCGCTTCGAGAGCGGGCTGGCCCTCGACCGGAGCCTCGGCGAGGTCCTCGTTCCGCACGACGACGAGCGCGACGAGGATCCCGAGCAGCCCGATCGCAGCGGCCCCGATGAACGCGGCCTGGAAGCCGTCGGTCAGGGCGTTCGGCACGGCCGCGCCGGAGGCGAGCTGGTCGTTCGTCGCCGAGGTGGCGATCGCCGAGAGCACGGCGATCCCGAGGGCGCCGCCGATCTGCTGCGACGTGTTCAGCAGGCCCGAGGCGAGACCCGCCTCGGAGGGCTGCACGCCCGCGAGCGCCGCGATCGAGATCGGCACGAACGAGAAGCCGAGCCCGACCGCGATCAGCAGGAACCCGGGCAGCAGGTCGCCCACGTACGAGCCGTCGACCGAGACCTGCGTGAAGTAGATCAGCCCGACCGAGAGGAACGTCATCCCGGCGACGAGCACCGGCTTCACGCCGATCCGCGTCACGAGCTGCGCCGCGAGCGCCGACCAGAAGATCGCCGTGCCCGCGACCGCGAGGTACGCGACGCCGGTCTTCATCGCCGAGTACGACAGCACCTGCTGCATGTAGAGCGTCAGCATCAGGAACATCGCGAACATCGCCGTGCCCATCGCGAGTCCGACGACGTTCGCCCCGACGAGCGTCCGCAGCCGGAAGATCGAGAACGGCATCAGCGGCTCCTTGACCCGAGCCTCCCAGCCGACGAACGCGGCGAGGAGGACGCCCGCGGCCGCGAAGAGCCCGATCGTCTCGACCGACGTCCAGCCGTAGCTGTTCGCCTGCGTGATCGCGAAGACGAGCACGACGAGACCTGAGGTGACGAGGACCGCACCGGGCACGTCGAAGCTCTTCACGCTCGCGTCGCGGCTCTCGCTCAGCAGGATCGGCGCGAGCACGAGGCCGAGGATCCCGACCGGGATGTTCACGTAGAAGATCCACTCCCAGCTCAGCCAGTCGGTCAGGACGCCGCCGAGCAGGACGCCCGCGACGGCGCCGAACGCGCCGACCGCGCCCCAGAATCCGAGCGCCGTGTTGCGTTCCTTGCCTTCCGCGAAGGTGACCGTGAGGATCGAGAGTGCGGCCGGCGTGATGATCGCCGCGCCGAGCCCCTGCGCCGCGCGCGCCAGGATCAGGGCGGTGTCGCTCCAGGCGAGCGCCGAGACGAGCGAGGCGGCGGAGAAGATGATGAGGCCGGCGATGAAGACCTTGCGCCGGCCGACGATGTCGGCGACCCGCCCGCCGAGCAGGAGGAAGCCGCCGAAGAAGAGCGCGTACGCGCTCACGACCCACTGGAGATCCTCCTGGGAGAACCCGAGGTCGAGCTGGATGGACGGAAGCGCGACGTTCACGATCGCGATGTCGAGCACGACCATGAACTGCACGCCGAGGAGCAACGCGAGTGCGTACCACTTCCGTCGTTCCCCTGCGATCATGAGTTGCGTCCTTTCGGTGGAGTACGGTTCGTGAACTAGACGATTGCGAACTGCCAGAATCGACTTGCCACCCTACAGGACGCACTTTCAAAAAGCAATCTTCCCCTTGCGGGTTAAAAGTTGGTGCGCTAGGATGCTTGTGCCGTGAAGCACTACGACCAGTACTGCCCCATGGCCCACGCGCTCTCGCTCGATCGGTGAGCGCTGGTCGCTTCTGATCGTCCGCGACCTGCTCCGGGGCCCCAAGCGCTACACAGACCTGGCCCAGGGCCTGCCCGGGATCGGCACGAACATCCTCGCTTCCCGGCTGAAGGAGCTCGAGGGCGCCGGAATCGTGGAGAAGCGGAAGCTCCCGCCGCCGGCCGCCTCGACGGTCTACGAGCTGACCGAGTACGGCCGGGGCCTGGAGGAGCCGCTCTACGCGCTGGCCCGCTGGGGAGCCCGCTCGCTGGGGCCGCCCACGCCGGACGAGGAGCTCCACGAGGGCTGGGGCATGGACGCGCTCGGGGTGCTCTTCAAGACGGAGGCCGCCCGCGGCCTGACGGAGACGTACGTCTTCGACGTCGACGGCGACGTGTTCACGGCGCGGGTGAAGGACGGCGAGCTCGAGCCCGTGCTGGGGGCTGTGGACGACGCCGACCTTCGCGTCGAGATGGACAAGTGCACGTTCTACGACGTCGCGGTCGGAAGGCTCGAGCCGGCGGCGGCGGTCAAGTCGGGCCGTGCGCGGGTGAAAGAGGGCAGCGTGGCGGCCCTGGAGCGCTGCTTCTCGGTGCTGAGCCTGACCCCGCGCGTAGGCGCGGCAGCCGCCTAGGCCGCCTAGCCCGGCGCTTCCTCGGTCCGCTTGCGGCCGAGCCGAAGCCGCTCGAGCAGGCTTGCCTGGATCTCGCCTCGGCCTCGAGCTCGTCGTCGGGGCGGCTCCATGCGTTCCAATGCTCGACGTGCAAGCCGCTCGATCTCCTCGATCAGCAGGAGAATCGCGCGACCGGCCGCGCGCAGCTCGTCGCGCTCGTCGCTCTGGAGCCCGACGCCCCAGCGGCGCAGGAGCTCGATCTTCTCCTCGTCCAAACGTTCCACGGGTGTGTCCACAGTATCCACAGATTCAGCCCACTTGACCAACGCGGCGTGGCAGCAGACGCTGTTCCCGACGCTTAAGCGAGCCTTTAGAGCGCCGCCGCATCATCGGGCGCGATAACCGAGCTCGAGAGGACACAGGAGGACTGAGATGCGCCCCAAGCGATTTGCGGCGACCCTTGCGGCGGTCGCCCTGAGCGTGCCGTTCCTCGGGCTGGCGCCGACGGCGTCCGCCCACGTCGACGACCCGACGGTGACCGCCCTGCACGCGTTCCTCGGCGATCCGCTCTTCGGGCTCGGCACGTCGGCGGGGACGCTGTTCGCGACGCTGCCCGACGAGCGGACGGCGATGGCGAGCACGACCAAGCTGATGACGCTGCACCTGACCGTGATCGCGCTGAACGACGGCATCGTCGACCTCGACGACCTCGTGACGATCAACGCCGTCGAGGCGGGGATCGGCGGCAGCTCGATGACGGACGTGAACGGCGTCCCGCTCGAGCAGGGCGAGGTCGTCAGCCTCGAGGACCTGATCCGCGGGATGATGTACCCGTCCGGCAACAACGCGGCCTGGGCGATCGGGCGCCACGTCGCCGAGGGCTATCTCGGCGCCGGGGCGAACGCGGCGGACTTCGTCGCGATGATGAACGCGCACGCGACGGCGGACGGGCTCGTCGACACGGCGTTCACGAACCCGAACGGGTTCGACGATCCCTTCCAGTCGGGCGTCACGCCCGCGCCGAACGAGTTCAACCACTACACGACGGCGCGCGAGCTCGCGATGCACATCGAGCACGCGATCCAGGACCCGTACTTCCAGGAGGTCGTCGGGTTCGTCGGCACCTGGAACGCGACGACGCAGGGGCCGAACGGCCCGAAGACGTACTTGTTCAGCTTCCCGTTCTTCACCCCGTTCGCCGGCTACGAGGGCGCGAAGGGCGGCGGCACGCAGAACTGCAACGGCCCGAACAACGGCTGCATGGGGATGAGCGGCAAGCAGATCGGGCGCCGGATCGTGATGGCGTTCATGCAGGGGCAGCCGTGGCAGGAGGAGACCGGCCTGTTCCAGTACGGCTTCGCGACGATCTTCCACCCGGACCCGCGCGGGACGAGCGTCTCCGCGGGAGCGACCGAGAAGCACGACGTCGCGTGCCTGACCGACGGGCGCGCCGTCAGCGCGGCGTACCCGCCGACCGGGGACGCGCGCCTCGTCACGTGGGACCCGGACGTGGACGCGTCGTCGATCGCGAAGCTCGCCGAGGCGACCCTGCCGAAGTCGGGGAACAGCGGCAAGGGCGACGGGCCCGAGCTCGACGTGGCCGTCACGCAGCTCCCGGCGGGCGACGTGATCGTGGCGACGCGCAAGGGCTCGAGCGTCGACCTCTCGCGCTGGGCGATCGCCGGGAACGGCACGCCGACGCTGCTCGAGAGCGACGTCAAGGCGGGACCCGGGGTAGTCATGGCGCTTCAGTCCGTGTCCGCCGACACGTTCCTGACGGCGATGGCGGATCCCGAGGGCGATCTCGTCGTCAAGTCGTGGCGGCTCGAGCCGGGCGGCGGCATCGAGCACCTCGACACGTACCGCGACGAGACGCGCACGTACATCCAGGTCGCGGCCGCGGGGCCGCTGAACACCGACGTCTACAACGGCCACCGCGCGACCACGGCCGCGGCGACGAGCGACGGGTTCCTCGCCCATCACGTCTGGGCGGTCGACTCCGGAACCGGGGCGATCAGCAGGCTCGGCGAGCTGGTCGAGAACATGGGCATCTTCAACGGCAAGGTGGCGCTCTCACCGCTGCCGGTGGAGTCGTTGTCCGGCGAGCTCTTCCCGCCGGTGTACTACGCCTCGGCGTTCTGGAACGCGGGCGGCTTCTCGTCGATCCGCTTCTACCGGATCGGACCGAGCGGCACTCCCGTGAACGAGGGCATCCAGACCTCGACGGCGACGGACGCATTCGACGTGCGGCTCGCGCCGCTCGGCGTCGCGGGAGTGATCCAGTCCGTGCGCGACGAAGACGGCGACAACGCAGTCGAGCTCACCGTCTTCGAGGCGGCGAGGCAAGAGGACAACTCGATCGTGCCCGACTTCGTCTCGGAGCACTCGGCGGAGGCGACGCTGTCGCCCGACCTCTGCCGCGTGCCCTCGACGCACGCGGAGGGCGACTACGTCGTCGCCTCGCTCGACCCGGCCGGGTCGGCGCTGCGGCTCCGCGCGTACCGCTCGGGCGACCGGCCGTACTGACCGGGGCAAGGTGCGAGGGCAGCCGGCGGCCCGGCTGCCCTCGCTGTTACTGCCGTACGCTTTGACGCGCCGATGCCCGAGCTCCCGGCTGGAACGATCACGTTCCTCTTCACCGACGTCGAGGGCTCGACGCGGCTGCTGAACGAGCACGGGGCGGGCTACGTGGCGCTGCTTGCCGAGCACCGGCGCACCCTGCGCGACGTGTTCGGTCGTCACGAAGGGATCGAGGTCGACACGCAGGGCGACTCGTTCTTCGTCGCGTTCGTCCGCGCGACTGACGCCGTTGCGGCCGCGGGAGCAGCTCAGGAGGCGCTCGGCGACGGTCCGGTGCAGGTGCGGATCGGGATCCACACGGGTGAGCCGATCGTCACCGACGAGGGCTACGTCGGCATCGACGTCCACCGCGCGGCGCGGGTGATGAGCGCCGCGCACGGCGGCCAGGTCGTCGTCTCGGAGCGAACGCGCTCGTTCGTCGACGGCGTTGCGCTGACCGACCTCGGCCTGCACCGCCTCAAGGACCTCGGGCGCCCGGAGAAGCTCTACCAGCTCGGCGAGCGCGAGTTCCCGGCGCTGCGCTCGCTCGACGCGACGAACCTGCCGATCGCGGCGAGCCCGCTGCTCGGCCGCGAGCGCGAGCTGGACGAGCTCGTCCGGATGCTCGAGGACGGGCAGCGCCTCGTCACGATCACGGGCACCGGCGGCACCGGGAAGACGCGGCTCGCGCTCCAGGTCGCGGCCGAGCTCGTCGGACAGGAGCTCGACGCCGTCTACTGGGTGCCGCTGGCAGGCGTATCCGACCCGGAGCTCGTGCTGCCGGAGATCGCGCAGACCGTCGGCGCGCGCGAGGACCTGATCGAGTACCTGCGCGGCAAGCGGTTGCTGCTCGCGCTCGACAACCTCGAGCACCTGCTCGCCGCCGCCGAGGGACTCTCCTCGCTGCTCGCGGCGTCGAGCGAGCTCCGTGTCCTCGTCACGAGCCGCTCGCCGCTGCGTCTCTCGGGTGAGCGCGAGTATCCGCTCGACCCGCTTCCGCCCGACGAGGCGATGACGCTCTTCGTCGAACGAGCCCGCGCGGTCGGTCGCCCGCTCGAGCCGGACCCGACGGTGGATGCGATCTGCCGGCGGCTCGACGGTCTGCCGCTCGCGCTGGAGCTCGCCGCCGCGCGGACGAAGCTGCTCACGCCGGAGACGCTGCTGACGCGCCTGGAGCACGCGCTGCCGCTGCTCACCGGCGGCGCGCGCGACGCGCCGGAACGCCAGCGCACGCTCCGCGCGACGATCGAGTGGAGCCACGACCTGCTTCCGCAAGGAGTCGAAGGAGCTGTTCGCCCGCCTCTCCGTCTTCGCGGGCGGCTTCCCGCTCGATGCCGCGGAGGAGGTCTGCGACGCCGACCTCGACGGGCTCGCGACGCTCGTCGACCTCGGTCTGCTGAAGCCGATCGGCGACGACCGCTTCCTGCTGCTCGAGACGATCCGCGAGTTCGCGCGCGAGCAGCTCGAAGGCGACGAGTGGCACCGCCGTCACGCTGACTACTTCGCGCAGCTCGCCGAGGACGCGTACTCGCATCGGTTCGAGGCGGAAGAGGAGTGGTCGGCGCGCCTCGAGCTCGACCACGACGACCTGCGGGCGGCGCTCGAGTGGCGCGCCGAGCACGATCCCGAGGGAGCGCTCGAGCTGGCCGGGGCGCTCGGCTGGTTCTGGCTCTCGCACTCGCACCTGGCGGAGGGGAAGCGGCGGCTCGACGACGCGCTCGCGCGCTTCGCAGGCACCGGTCGCACGCGCGCGCGAGCGCTCGCGTTTGCGGGCGCGCTCGCGGGTTGGATCGGCGACGTCGAACGAGGCGAGTCGACGCTCCGCGAAGGGCTCGTGCTCTGGCGCGAGCTCGGCGACGACTCCGAGGTCGCGGCCGCGCTCGACCTCCTCGGCTGGTCGCTCTTCCACTTCCTGACGGCAGGCCGGGACGAGGAGAGCCTCGAGGCGTTCGAGGAGAGCCTCGCGATCTGGCGGCAGCTCGGCGATTCCTCCGGCGAACGTCGAGGACTCGTCGGCGTCTGCCAGATGCTCGTCGCCATGGGCGAGGTCGAGCGCGCGGAGCCGCTCTCGCTCGAGCTGCTCGAGCTGTCGCGCGGCCGCGACCTCCGCTCCGAGCACTTCGCGCACCACTACCTCGCCGACTGTGCGCTGATCCGCGGCGACTGCGCGCTCGCGGAGGAGCGCTACCGCGAAAGCCTGCGCGCGGCGCTCCCGCTGGGCGACGTGGTCGAGACGACCTTCGAGGTGCAGGGCGTCGCGATGGCGCTCGCCGGCCAGGGCGACCGCGAGCGCGGCGTCCGCCTGGCCGCGGCGGCAGCCACGGTGCTGGCCGAGCTCGGCGTCCAGGTCTCGATCGCGTTCTGGGACGCGCTCCTCGAGCGCTACATCGGCAGCGCCCGCGAGGAGCTCGGCGCGACCGGCGACGCGGCCTGGGAAGAGGGACGGCAGCTGTCGTTCGACGCCGCCGTCGAGCTCGCACTGCAGGTCGGCCTAATGGCGCTGACGTTCGAGTGGCGTGGCTCGTTCGAGAACGCGGAGGTCAACGCTCTGCACGCTCAAGCCTTCGAGCACCCGCTTCGCGATGACAACTGGCGAGACCAGGTGGTCGAGCACAGCCTCGGCTGGGTCTGCGCAAGGAGCGGAGGCGACCTGATCGGCTTCGTCAACGTGGCGTGGGACGGCGGCATTCATGCCTTCATCCTCGACCCGATCGTGGCCACGAGCAGTCGCGGTCAAGGGGTGGGGACTGAGCTGATCGCCCGTGCTGCTGCCGGTGCGCGCACCGGCGGCTGCGAATGGCTCCACGTCGACTTCGATGACCATCTCCGGGCCTTCTACTTCGACGCGTGCGGCTTCGTGCCGACGAACGCGGGACTGATCAGACTCCGCTAGGAGGCCGACGGGTGCAGGAACGGCACGAGCGGCCGCCAGCCGGCGCGCAGGACGGCGACGAGTGAGGGCGGCGTGATCACGAGCGCCTGCTCATCTCCGGGTCGGGGCCTGGGTTCGACGTAGCCCGAGGCCGTCCAGCGGAGCAGCCGAGCGCCGAGCACGAGCCACGGCTCGTCGTCGTGGAGCACGAACGCGCCGTCGGGCAGCTCGTCGAGCGATGCGGGCGTGGGGGCGGCCGAGCGCTCGACGTGCAGCTGTGCGTCGAGCGCGTCCGCTCCCACGTGGCCGGTGATCGCGAGCACGCGGTCGTAGTCCGCACGCCGGCAGAGCGCGCAGGGCCGGTGCCCCGCGGCGAAGGCCGTCGCGTCGTCGAGGAAGAACAGCTCCGTGAACTTGCCGGGCTGCATCAGTGGCCCACGCTGCCAGCCGCGGAACTCGAGCCTGCAAGCGATCCAGCGCTTGGTCGCGTAGCGCCGGCGGATCTCCCCGTTTGCGTCGTGGAGGCAGCCGCGGTTGCCGTAGACGAGTCCGCGCGACGGATCGGCGATCAGCTCGCCGAGCGGCGTGACGCGGTTCTGGCGCGGCGCTACGGGGACTCGACCATCGCGCTGCCGCCGCCACGGCGCACCGGCTCGGCCGCTGCGAGCACGCCGCCTCCCGGCAGGAACTCGATCCCGGTCGCGGCGCCGATCTCCGCCGTCGTCGAAAAGGCATGGCCGCGCGCGCGCAGCGCCGCGACGTAAGGCCCTGCGAGGAACGCCGGCTCGGCGCTCGTCGTCGCGGTGTTGCGCTGGCTCGCGCGCGGATCGGCGATCGCCTGCGGCAGCGTCAGGCCGAAGTCGAGACGGTCGACGAGCAGCTGCAGGACGGTCGTGATGATCATCGACCCGCCCGGCGAGCCGAGCGCGAGGAACGGCTTCCCGCCCTTGAGCACGATCGTCGGGCTCATCGAGCTGCGCGGCCGCTTGCCGCCCTCGACGCGGTTCGGGTGCGTCGTCGAGTCGAAGTTGAAGTCGGTCAGCTCGTTGTTGAGCAGGAAGCCCCAGCCGGGCACGACGAGGCCCGAGCCGCCGGTCGACTCGATCGTGTACGTGTACGAGACGACGTTGCCCCACTTGTCGCTCGTCGTCAGGTGCGTCGTGGTCTCGGTCGGGTTGCCGGGAGCGACGACGGGCGGCGACGCGGCCGTGGGCTTGATCAGCGCGCGCCGCTCGGCCGCGTACTCCTTCGACAGCAATTGCTCGAGCGGAACGTCGAAGTAGGCCGGGTCGGCGAGGTACGCGTTGCGATCGGCGAACGAGTAGCGCGACGCCTCGAGGTAGTAGTGCAGCGCTTCCTCGCGCGGCATCGACGCAAGGTCGTAGCCCTCGAGGATGTTCAGCGCCTCGCCGACGGTCGAGCCGCCGCTCGACGGAGGGCCCATCGAGTAGACGTCGTGGCCGCGATAGGTGACGTGCGTCGGCGCGCGCTCGGGCGCCACGTACGTGTGCAGGTCGCGCATCTTGATCACGCCGGGCCGCCACGTGTGGTTCGCGGTCGGGGCGACCGGCGGGTGCTGCACGGTCTCGACGAGCGCGTCGGCGACGGCGCCGCGGTAGAAGCCCTTCGGCCCGAGGTGCGCGATGCGCTTGTACGTCTTCGCGAGATCGGGGTTCGTGAAGACGGTGCCGACGTCGCGCGGCGTCCCGTCCGGGTCGAGATAGAGAGCGGCCGTCGCGGGGATGTCGTCGAAGAAGTCGCGGTTCGAGTTCGTCTGGTCGAAGAACGTCTGGTCGATCACGAAGCCGTGCTCCGCCGTGTGGATCGCGGGCGCAAGCACCTGCGTGAGACTCCGCGTGCCGTACTTCTCGAGCGCGTCCGCCCAGCCCTGAACGGTCCCCGGCACGCCGACCGAGAGGCCGCTGTAGCGCGCGTCGTTGAACGGCAGCGGAACGCCGTTCTCCCAGAAGGACGTAGGCGTCATCGCGGCCGGCGCCGTCTCGCGGTGGTCGATCGTCGTGACCTTGCCCGTCGACGCCTGGTACACGACCATGAACCCGCCGCCGCCGATGCCCGCGGAGAACGGCTCGGTGACGCCGAGCACCGCCGCGGCGGCGACGGCCGCGTCGACGGCGTTCCCGCCGCCCCGCAGCGTGTCGATCGCGGCCTGCGTCGCGATGCGCTCGACGCTCGCGGCGCGCCACCAGCGAATACCCGGATCGACCCACCCGGCCTTCGTCGCCGTCCGCTCCGCCGACGCGAACCGCTCGACCGCCTCGCCGGCGTTGCCGCTCCACAGCTCGACGAGGCCGACCGCGGCCTCGAGACCCGGGAGCATCGCCCGCTGACGAACGGCGACCCGCCAGCCGTACGTCGCGAGTTCGCGCGCGCGTTCGAGCTCACCGCGATGGGCGGCGGCGAGCGCGACCGGCAGGAACGTCGCGGGATCCTCCGAGTCGTCGCGCCCGTACAGCGCGTGCAGCTCCTGCGCCCGCTTGCCGTGCAGCTCCGCGAGCGACCACCGGCCCGCACGGAGCTCGACGATCGACAGATACCACGACACTTCCGCCGCGACGCGCTCGTCGCGCGCGCCCCATTCGCGGTCCAGCGCTTCGAGCAGCGTGCGCGCGCGTTCGAGCTGCGACGACCAGGCGAGCACGTGGGTGAGGCAGAACGAGGATTCGATCAGCGACCCGCGGTCCCCGGCTGCGACCGCAAGCTCGTGGGCACGCTCGGCGAGCTCGAGTGAGTCCTCCTTTCCTCCGTTGAAGCGAACCAGTGCGAGCGACGCGAGCGCACTCGCTCGGAGCGCGTCGTCGTCGAGCTGTTCCGCCAGCTCGACCGCGGCGCGCGACTCCGCTTCCGCGGCCTCGATGCCCTCGCTGAACCGGAGGAGCAGGCCGAGCCGCCGGTGGATCATCCGCCTGGAGCTCAGGTCGGCCCGACGCTGCCTCGAGCGCCCGCCGGCGCAGCGCGATCGTTTCGTGGAGGTTGCTGTTGAGCACCAGATCGGAGCGCAGGAGCAACGCCTGCGGCAGTCTCGGACTCGAGCTCGTCGGCGAGCGCCTTGGCGCGGTCGACCGCGCCCGCCGCGAGATGCGCATGCGCGGCCGCGATCGCGCGGCGCTCCCTGGCGTCGCGGGCGGTCGCGGTCGTGAGCCGGAGCGCGTGCTCGGCGAGCTCGGCCGCGGCGAGCATTGCGCCGCGCGCCGCGGCCTGCTCCGCGGCGTCGTCGAGCGCGGCCGCGATCTCTTCGTCGGCGCGTTCCGTGCCGAGGGCGAGGTGGCGCGCACGGCCGATCGGATCGTCGACGACCTCGGCGAGCCGCCGGTGCGCCTCGCGCCGCTCTCCGGCCGAGAGGTCCTGGTACAGAGCCGACGCGAGCAGCGGATGCGTGAAGCGGACGGTGCCGTCCACGTCGACGACGCGTGCGTCTCGTGCCGCGTCGAGCGCGCCCTCGCGCATGCCCGCCGCGAGGAGCAGCTGCGGGGACGCGCGGCCCAGCGCGGCGACGAGCACGAGCGCGTCCCTGGTCTCGTCGGGAAGTCCCTCGAGCCGCGCGCGCACCAGCCCGTCGAGCGTCTCGGGGACCGGGAGTGGCCGGGTGGGGTCGCCGGCCGCGTCCTGCGCCGCGAGCGCGCGCGCGAGCTCGAGCGCGTAGAACGGATTGCCGCCCGAGGCCTCGTGGAGCCGGAGCAGCGTGGGTCGGGCGAGGGTGGTGCCGAGCTCCGCCTGGACGAGTCGCTGGGTCGCGCCGAGGCTGAGCGGCCCGACGCGCAGCCGCTCGGCGTCGACCTTGTCCAGGTCGGGCGCCTCCGTCGGCTCCCCGAGACGTCGCGCGAAGAGGACGAGCACGTTCTCCTCGCGCAGGCGCCGCAGGGCGAACGCGAGTGCGCCGGCGGTCGACGCGTCGAGCCACTGCACGTCGTCGACCGCGACCACCACCGGCGCGAGCACCTCGAGCGCGTTGCGGACGGCGATCGCGAGCGTCCGCGGGTCGACCGGGACGTCGGGCTCCTCCTCGAGCGCGAGCGCGACCTCGAGCGCGCGACGCCTCGGCGCCGCGAGCTCGGGCAGGACGTCGTCGAGGACGGGCTCGAGCAGGTCGCCCAGCCCGGCGTGCGCGAAGCCGCGCTCCGCCTCGGCCGGTCGAGACTCGAGCACGCGCAGCCCGCGCTCCCGGGCGGCCTCGCACGCCCGCGCGCCAGAGCGTCGACTTCCCGATGCCCGCCTCGCCCTCGAGCACGAAGGCCCGGAAGCCTTCGTCCGTTCGGTCGAGGAAGGCCTCCAGGGAGCCGAGCTCCTGGTCTCTTCCGACGATCTCCATGACCTCTTCCCTCGCCAGAATGGTCTCACGATTTTCAGCCCTTCCGACCTCAACGACTTCCTCGAGTGCGAGCACCTGACGGCGCTCGAGCTGGCCGTCGCGCGCGGCGAGCTGGCGCGGCCGGCCGGCGACTCGCCGCACGCCGAGCTCGTCCGGCGCAAGGGCGAGGCGCACGAGCGGGCCCACCTCGCCGCGCTCGAAGCCGAGGGGCGGCGAATCGTCCGGGTCGAGCTCGACGACGGCTGGGAGGCCGCGGCCCGGGCGACGGCGGAGGCGATGCGCGCGGGCGCGGACGTCGTCTACCAGGCGGTCCTGCTCGACCCGCGCGGCTGGCGGGGGATCGCCGACTTCGTCGAGCGGCTGCCGGACGGCTCGTACGAGGTCGCCGACACCAAGCTCGCGCGCACGGGCAAGCCGACGCACGTGCTCCAGCTCGCGTTCTACTCCGAGCAGGTCGCGCGTATCCAGGGGCGGCTGCCCGACCTGATGCACGTCGTGCTCGGGTCCGGCGAGCGCGTCTCGTACCACGTGCGCGACTTCGACGCGTACTACCGGCGCGTGCGGCGGCGCTTTCTCGACTGGGTCGAGGACCCGCCGGCGACGTATCCGTACCCCGTCGCGCACTGCCCGGTCTGCGACTGGCTGGCGCGCTGCACGCAGCAGTGGCGGGACGACGACCACCTGAGCTTCGTCGCGCAGATGCGGCGGAGCTGGGTGCGACGCGCTCGGCGAGGCGGGCGTCACGACGCTCGAGCAGCTGGCGACGGCGGAGGCCGAGCTCGAGACGAGCCTGCGGCCGGAGATCCTCGAGCGCCTGCGCCGGCAGGCGGAGCTCCAGCACCGCGCGCGGATCACCGGGTCGCACGTCTTCGAGCTGCTCCCGCTCGTCGAGGGGCGTGGCCTCGAGGCGCTGCCGCGGCCGTCCGCGGGCGACGTCTTCTTCGACATCGAGGGCGACCCGTTCTACGAGGCTGCGCGCGGGCTCGAGTACCTGCACGGCGTGGTCGTCGACGGCGAGTTCCGCGCGTTCTGGGCGCTCGACCGCGCGCAGGAGCAGGAGGCGTTCGAGCGGCTCGTCGACTTCCTGACCGAGCGGCTCGCGCGGCGACCCGGACATGCACGTCTACCACTACGCGCACTACGAACGGTCCGCGCTGCGGCGGCTCGCCGGCGAGTACGGGACGCGCGAGGAGGAAGTCGACGAGCTGCTGCGGCGCGAGGTCTTCGTCGACCTCTTCCGCGTCGTCGTCGACTCGCTGCGGATCTCGTACGAGGGCTACGGGCTCAAGCACGTCGAGACGCTTCTTCATGCCCGAGCGCACCGAGGACGTGAGCGCGGGCGACGACTCGATCATCGTCTTCGAGCAGTGGCTCGAGAGCCGGGACGACGAGCTGCTGCACGCGATCGAGCGCTACAACGAGTTCGACTGCCGCGCGACGCTCGCGCTGCGCGACTGGCTGCTCGAGCGGCGCGCGGAGGCGGGCGTCACGGGCTGGAAGGAGCCGCCGACGCCCCGCGAGATCACCGAGGAGAAGGCGGAGGCGCTCGGCGCCCGGGAGGCGCTGCGCCAGCGGCTGCTCGACGGCGCCGAGGAAGGCGACGAGCGCTGGACGCTCGGCGCAGCTGCTCGAGTACCACCGGCGCGAGGCGCGGCCGGTCTGGTGGCACTACTTCCGCCGGCTCGAGGCGAGCGAGGAGGAGCTGCTCGCGCGACTCGCGAGGCGATCGCGGGGCTCGAGCCGACGGACGCGCCGCCCGAGCCGCACAAGAAGTCGCTCGTCTACACGCTCTCGTTCCCGACGCAGCAGCACAAGCTCGGGCCCGGCGACGTCGTCGATCCCGCGACCGACCGGGGCGAGCAGATCGTCGAGATCGACGACGCGCTCGGGCTCGCTGCGGCTCACGCGCGGGCCGAAGTGCCAGGACGAGCCGCTCCCGCGCGCGCTGATCCCCGGCGGGCCGTGGGACACGCGCGCGCAGCGCGCTGCGCTCGCGCGGCTCGCCGAGAACCCGGAGCGCTATCCGGCGCTGCGCGCGATCCTGCGCCGCGACCTCCCGCGCGAGGACGAGAGCTACCTCTTCATCCAGGGGCCGCCGGGCTCGGGGAAGACGTACCGCGCCGCGCAGATCGTCGCCGAGCTGCTCGCGGACGGGAAGCGCGTCGGCGTCGCGGCGCCGAGCCACAAGGCGATCCACAACCTGCTCGAGGAGATCGAAAAGGCGGCGAAGCCGGTGCGCGCGCTGAAGAAGTGCACGGCCGGCGATCCGGACACGCAGTACGACGGCACGTGGATCGAGAACGAGGGCGACATCCCGCCGTTCGCGGAAGAAGAGGTGCGGCTGCTGGCGGGCACGGCGTGGCTGTTCGCGCGCGAGGAGCTCGACCGCACGCTCGACTACCTCGTGATCGACGAGGCCGGGCCAGGTCTCGCTCGCGGACGCGCTCGCGATGGGCACGTCCGCGCGGAACCTCGTCCTCGCTCGGCGACCCGCTCCAGCTCGCGCAGGTCTCGCAGGGCGTCCACCCGGGCGAGACCGGCCGCTCGGTGCTCGAGCACCTGCTCGGCGACGACGCGACCGTGCCGCCGGAGCGCGGGGTCTTCCTCGAGCGCACGCGGCGGATGCACCCGGACGTCTGCCGCTTCGTCTCCGAGGTCGTCTACGACGCGCGGCTGCTGCCGCTCGAGGGCCTGGAGCGGCAGCAGCTCGAGGGCGTCGGCGCGGGGATCCGCCACCTGCCGGTCGAACACGAGGGCCGCTCGCAGTCGTCGCCGGAGGAGGCCGAGGCGATCGCCCGAGAGATCGACCGGCTCGTCGGACGCACGTACACCGCCGCCGACGGCTCGACGAGGCCGCTCCGCCACGAGGACGTGATGGTCGTCGCGCCGTACAACGCCCAGGTGCGCTGCCTGCGCGAGCGGCTGCCGGAGGCCGTGCCCGTCGGCACGGTGGACAAGTTCCAGGGCCAGGAGGCGCCGGTCGTCTTCTACTCGACCGCGAGCTCGAGCGGCGACGAGATCCCGCGCGGGCTCGAGTTCCTCTTCTCGCGCAACCGCCTGAACGTCGCGATCTCGCGCGCGCAGTGCCTCGCGTACCTCGTCGGCTCGCCGCGGCTGCTCGACGTCAAGTGCCGGACGGTCGAGCAGATGCGGCTCGTGAACGCGCTCTGCCGGCTCGTCGAGGTGGCCGAAGAAGCCACTTTCGGGCCGGCGTGAGATCTGCTAGCACATTGCTAGCATGGCAGCCGTGCCGACGATTCACGTCCGGAACGTTCCGAAGTCCGTCTACGACGCCCTGAAGCGGCGCGCGGATGGCAATGGCCGGTCGCTCAACATGGAAGTGATCGAGACGCTGCAGGAGTCGATCGCGAGAGACCGTCAGAGCGTCGACGTGCTGCGCCGGCTCGATGAGCTGAGGGCGGCGTTCCTGCTGCCGGACGATGCGCCGACGCCCGAGGACGTCATCCGGGAGATGCGTGACGCGCCGCCGCGTGGTCTTTGACGCGAGCGTCGTCGTCCGCGCAGTTGTCTCGAGAGCGCCTACCGCCCTCGACTGGATTCGCCGAACCGAGGGGCGCGAGATCGATGCGGTCGTTCCCGAGCTCCTGTACGCCGAGTGCGCGAATGCAATCCTCCGGTATGCGCGTAGAGGCGCGTTCGACGCGCGGATCGCGCTCGAGCGCATCGATGTAGTCAAGGCGATGCCGCTTGACGCGCGTCCCCTCGCCCCGCTGATCGCCTCCGCTTTCGCGCTCTCGTACGAACGCGGGCTCTCGGTTTACGACGGCTGCTACCTCGCGCTCGCGAACGCGGAACGCGCCACGCTGGTGACGGCGGACCGGCGATTGGCTGGGGCGGCACAAGACGTGTTGCTGCTTCCCTAGAGTTGGCCGACGGAGCACCGCACCCGGATCGCCCTGCTCGGCCTCTCGGTCGGGATCGTCCTGGCCGACTCGTCGGTCGTCACGATCGCGTTGCCCGAGATCCTCGCGGAGTACGTCGTCGAGATCTCGACGCTCAGCTGGGCGCTCACGTCCTTCAACCTCGCGCTGGCGCTCGCCGCTCTGCCTGCGGCGTTTCTCGCGCGCCGGCGGCCGGCGCTCGTCTTCGGGCTCGGCGCCGTCGTCTTCGCGGGCGCGCTGGTCGTCTGCGGCCTCGCGCCGTCGTTCGACGTGCTCGTCGTCGCGCGCTCCGATTCAGGGCGTCGCCGGGGCGGCCGTCGTCTGCGCCGCGCTCGACCTGCTCACGCAGGCAACCGGGGACGACGCGCGCGCAGCTCGCGTCTGGGCGCTCGCCGGGGTGGCCGGGCTCGCGCTCGGGCCCGCGGCCGGCGGCGTCCTCACGCAGCTGCTCGGGTGGGAGTCGATCTTCCTCGTGCAGGTGCCCTTCGTCCTGGTCGCGCTGTTGGCGCTCCGCGGCGCGCGCGCTGCGCGTACGCCGGAGCCCGCCGGGCGGCCGCACCTCGGCGCGAACGTCGCCCTGCTGCTCATCTCCGGCGCGCTCGTCGCCGCGGTCTTCCTGCTCGTGATCCTGCTGATCAACGGCTGGCGGCTCGAGCCGCTCGCCGCCGGGCTCGTCGTGACGGTGATGCCGGCGGCGGCGATCGCGGCGATCCGGCTGGGCCGCGGGATCACGCCGCTCTGGGCGCGCGCCGCCTCCGGCGCGATCCTGATCGGCGGCGGGCTGGCCGCGCTCGGGTGGCTGCCGCACGCGGGCGCGGCCTGGACGGTGCCGCCGCAGCTCGCCGTCGGCGCGGGGCTCGGGCTCGCGCTCTCCGCGCTCACCGAGCGCGCGCTCGCCGGGCGCTCGGCGCAGGCGGTGCACGGCGGCTGGACGATCGCGGCGCGGCACGCCGGCGTCGTGCTCGGGCTGCTCGTCCTGACGCCGATCTTCACGGCCGACCTGGAGCGCAACGAGGAGGACGCGCTCGCCGCGGGCACCGCCGTCGTGCTCGACAGCGAGATCCCGCCGCTCCGGAAGATCGGCGTCGCGCGCGACATCCTCGTCGCCGTCAACGAGGCGGAGAAAGAGGTGCGGATCCCCGACGTCGCCGAGGTGATCGACCAGGGCGACGATCCCGCCTACGCCGAGCTCACGGCCGACCTCCAGGATCAGCTCGACCGGGCGGTCACGAACGCGTTCTCGCGCTCCTTTCTCCTCGCCGCGCTGATCGGCCTGGCCGCGCTCGTGCCGATCCTGCTCGCCCGTCGCGAGGTCAGCGTCTGATGCGCGCGATCGTCGCCGCCACACTCGTCTCCGTGGCGCTCGTCGCCGCCTACCTCGCGCTCGGCGGCGCGTCCTACGCGCCGGCGCAGGTCGCCGACCCGTGCGCGCCGCGCGACTGGCGCGAGCCGCAGGGGTTCCAGGAGGTCGCCGAGCAGATCGTCCTGTCCGGGCTCGACGGCGTCGCCTGCGAGCTCGGCGTCTCGCGGGAGGAGGTCGTGCTCGCCTTCGCGAGCGGCGAGTCGCTCGACCAGTTCGCGCGCGAGCAGGGCGTCGACCCCGGCGAACTCGACGAGCTGCTGCGCACCGCGCTCCTGCGCGCGGTCGACGACGCCGAGCAGGCGGGCGCGCTGAACCCGACCGTCGCCGGGATCGTCCGGCAGCTCGTCATGCGCGTCGAGCTCGACCAGGTCCTCGAGCTCCTCGAGCGGCTACCGGGGTTCTGAGCGTCAACCGCCGAGTGGACGAATCGTCACGAAGTCGTTGCACCGCCGCTGCGCGGACGTGCTCCCATACCAGGATGCGGCGGATGACGAAGACCGAAGCCGAAGGGCTCGCGGCTCGACTCGACTTCGGGCTCGGCGACCCGTCGATCTGCGAGGCGTGCTTGCTGTTCGTGTCGATGCCGCTTGCTCACGGCGACGAAGCCGAGGTCCGGCGTGCGGTCGCGTACTTCCGGCACGCGCTCTGGGACGAGGGTCTGGCGCTTCCGTTGCAGGCGGCGCTGCAACGCGCGCGCAGGCGCGCCGTGCCGGATGCCGACCGCGCCCTCGCCGACATCGCCGAGCGCGGGTCGCGCGCGGCGATCGTCGGGGCCGCGGTGCTTCGACTCGCGGCTGAGCAGGCGCGAGAGATCACGGGGTCACGCGCCCGGCCTGGGAAGGTCCTCGACTTCAGGCCGCCTGAGACCGGCCGGTTGACGCCCGAGCAAGATCGTAATACGATGTAACACCATGTCACCCCCACGCTCGTTCAGGTTCAGCGAGACGGTGCTGGCCGCCCTCCAGGAGCGCGCCCGCGAGCGCGGGGAGACCGCGACGGCGCTCGCCGAGCGTTATCTCGAGGAGGGTCTGCGCCGCGAGCGGCATCCGCTGATCGCGTTCCGGGAGGAAGCGGCCGGCCGCCGGCCCGCGCTCGTGGGGACGCGGCTCGACGTCGCGCACGTCATCGACACGCTGCGAGCATCGGACAACTCGGTCGCCGCGACGGCTGAGTACCTCGGCATTCCTGAAGCGCAGGTGCGCGCGGCGGTGCGGTACTACGCCGACTTCCAAGACGAGGTCGACGACTGGCGCAAGCACCTCGCGGCGATCGCCGATCGCGAGGAAGAGGCGTGGCGACGTGAGCAGGCCGTCCTCGCTTGAGGCTCCTGCTCGACGAGCACTACTCACCGAGAATTGCCGGAGAGCTCCGAAGCCGCGGCCACGATGCCGTCTCGGTGCAAGAGCGCGACGACCTTCGGGGCGTCGGCGACCAGGAGTTGTTCGAGCGCGCGGCGGCCGAGCGTCGTGCGCTCGTGACCGAGAACGTCGCCGACTTCGCGCCTCTCGTACGCGAGGCCGCCGCCGGCGGCGTCCGCCACTTCGGGCTGGTCTTCACGTCGCCGCGCTCGATGCCGAGGGGCGCGGGGACGATCGGCCTCTACGTCGAGCGACTCGACGAGCTGCTCCGAGCTCACGTACCCGAGGACGCGCTCGCGGACCGAGTCCGCTGGCTCGCCGCGGACACGTCACTTGCGGACATTACATCACCTCAGTAGAGTGATGTAACATGGCACGCATGAAGCGGCTTCAGATCTCGATCGAGCCCGAGCTCGACGCGGCGCTCGGGCGTGCGGCCCGACAGGAGGGCGTGTCGAAGGCTGCGCTCGTTCGCCGCTTCGTCGCGCAGCGGCTGCGGCCGCTGCCGCCGCTCGAGGACGACCCGATCTGGGAACTGGTCGGCATCGCAGAGGGTGCGCCTGACGACTCCTCCCGCGTCGACGAGGTCGTCTACGGGCTCAAGCGGACGCTGTGATCTTCGTCGACACGTCAGCGTGGGTCGCGCTGACATCGCGCCGCGACGATCGCCACGGCGACGTCACGGCGCTCTTCGAACGCCACGCTGAGCAGCCCATGCTGACTTCGAACCACGTCTGCGGTGAAACGTGGACGTTCCTCAAGCATCGTGCCGGTCATGCCGTTGCCGTCGCGTTTCTCGATCGGGTCGAGTCGTCGGAACGTTTCGAGATCGCGTTCGTCGGCCGCGAGCTCGAGCGGGAGGCCTTCACCTGGCTTCGACGGCGTGACGAGCGCGACTACTCGTTCGTCGACGCGACGAGCTTCGCGCTCATGCGCGCCCGCGGAGTCCGCGAAGCGCTGGCGTTCGACGGCGACTTTTCGGCCGCCGGCTTCGCCGAGCTCCGCGCCTGACTCGCCAATTCCTCGACAACGGCTGAGCAAGAAACGCGCCGCAGGTCGCGTCCCGCCGCGCTATACCTGGTTGCTCCTGTAGGTGCAACGGCCGGGCCCGGCGCGTGGGCGCCCGCGCGCCGAGGCCGCGGGCTTGCGGGCGGCTTGCACGATCCTGCTCGTTTCCGCACGGTCCATCCAGGCGCCCGAACGCGCGTCTAAGCAAGTAGGTGGACGAGCGGCTTCTCTACTGCGGAGAACTCTTCGTCGTCGGCGAGTGCCGGTGCCTGCCCGGGGACGAGCGCTGGAACGCCGTGAACACGATCGGCCGGTGGGCGCTCGTCGCGTTTCCCGCCACGAGCGTCGTGATCGAGCAGCTCGGGGGCGAGCGCGTGCTCGCGAACCCGAACCACGTGATGTTCTACAACCCGGGTCAGCAGTACCGGCGCACGATGCACGACGCACGCGGCGACGCGTGCGTCTTCGTCGGGCTCGAGCCCGCACTCGTCGAAACGCTCGTGGGCGGGGACGAGCTGCCGTTCGGGCACGCGCCCTCCGACGCGCGGGCGTATGCGCTCGCGCGCGCGGCGGCGCATTCGCTCCGTCAGCCCGAGTGGGACCCGCTCGAGATCGAGGAGCTCGTGCTCTCCGCGCTCAACCGGACCGGCGCCCGCGCCCTCGCGTTTCACCGGCTCTCGCGGCCGGCGGGCCGCGACCACACGCAGCGCGAGCACGCGCAGCTCGCCGAGACCGCGAAGGGGTACCTCACCGAACACCTGGCCGAGCGGGTCACGCTCAACGACGTCGCGCGAGCCGCGCACTCGTCCGAGTTCCACCTCGCGCGGATCTTTCGGGAGCAAACGGGCTTCACGCTGCACGGCTACCGCACGCACCTCCGGCTGCGGCTCGCGCTCGACCGCCTCGCCGACGACGAGCTCGACCTGACCGCGCTCGCGGCCGAGCTCGGGTTCTCGAGCCACTCCCACCTGACGCGCGCGTTCAAGACGATCTTCGGCGCGCCCCCGTCCCTCATCCGCTCCGCGTTCCGCCTGCGCGAACTGCGCAGGATCGTGGAAGCGCCGCTGCTCGTGCCGACCTAGCTTCGAACAAGGGGATACCGAGATGGCGCTGCCGAACGTCGCCTCGCACTTCGATCCCGGAGACAGCGGGGGAGTCCGGTGCGGCGCCACGATTGCGACGATCGTCGTGCTCGAGCACGCACCGGAGGACGACCCGGCGGGACCGATGCTGCGGGAGCGCCGGTTCGGCGACGTGACGGCGGTGTTCACGATGAGCGGCTCCTGGTACATGCACCACAACGGCCACCGGATGCACGTCGACCCGTCCGTCGTGCTGCTCGCGCGGGCAGGAACGGCGTACAGCTGCTCACACGACGTCGGCGCGCGCAGCGAGCGGATGTTCGTCACGGTGCACCGCGAAGCGCTGTCGCGGCTCATTGCCACGCATCCCGACCCTTCGGCGCGCGAGCTCGTCGACGAGCCGTTCCCGCGGCGCGGCGTCGTCGGGCAGACGGCCGCGATCGAGCGGATCGCCAGCGAGCTCTGGGCCGAGCGAGGCAGCTCGAGCCTGCGAACCGACGCGCTCGTGCTCTCGCTGCTGCTCGAGCTCCGCCGCGACGCGGCAGACGCAGAACGTGACCGCGGCGCGGCCGTGCGCCAGGCCGAGCGCTACCTGCGCGAGCACTTCCACGAACGAATCGACCTGACGCGGCTCGCGAGCGTCGTCCACGTGAGCCCGTTCCACCTGCATCGCTCGTTCCGCAAGGCGACTGGAACGACGCCGCACGAGTACCTGCTCAGGGTGCGCCTCCAACGCTCGCGCGAGCTGCTCGCGCGCACCGAGCTCGCGGTCGTCGACGTCGCCCAGGCCGTCGGGTTCCGGTCGTCGAGCCACTTCGCGAACACGTTCAAGCGGCGCTTCGGTGCGACGCCGCTCGAGTACCGCCGCCAGCAGCGCAACGACGCGCACTGAAGCGCGCAAGATCCGAAGCGACCCGCGCACCGACGGCGCGTCCCAACGCGTGGAGTCCCAAGAGGAGGAATTCATGCGTACGAAGGCGATAGCGCTGCTTGCGGCTGCGCTTGCGGTGACAGCGATCGTCGTGCTGCCCACCGCCGTAGCGAGCCCGAGCCGTGCAACCGCGGGGACGGTCGTGATCGGCCACGATCAGGAGCCGGCGACACTGAACAACCTGATCACGCCGGGGAACGCGTACACGACCAGCCTCGTGACGAACCTCGTGCTGGCGAGCGGCCAGATCTACAACCAGCGCGCACAGAGCATGCCGCAGCTCTTCACCGGCAAGCCGCGGATGGTCAAGGCGAGGCCGCTGACGGTTCGCTTCACGATCAAGCCGACCGCTCGCTGGAGCGACGGCCGGAACCTGACCGGCGCCGACTGGCGCGCCACCTACCGGGCGATCATGGACCGGCGCTGGGACATCACCTCCCGTGACGGCTGGGAGGACGTCAGCCGCGTCCAGGTCAGCGGCAAGACGGTCACGGTCACGTTCCGCCGGCCGTACGCCGCCTGGGCCGAGCTGGTCTCCAGCAACATCTACCCGGCGCACAAGCTCGCCGGCGCGAACGTGAACACGCTCTACCAGAACGGCATCGACGTCGCGAGCGGCCCGTACCGCTTCGTCAGCTGGCAGAAGGGCACGCAACTCGTGCTCGCGAAGAACACGGCGTACCGCGCCGGCCCGCAGGCGAGGCTCGACCGCATCGTCTACCGCTACATCCCGAACACGGCGTCGCTGTTCCAGTCGCTGCGCGCGAACGAGCTCCAGGTGACGGAGCCGCAGCCGCAGCTCCAGATCGTGGAGATCCGGCGGAACAACGCGTTCCGTGTGCAGTCGGGTCCGGGGTACTTCTACGAGCACCTGGACTTCCAGTTCGGTGCACAGGGCCACCCGGCGCTGAAGCGGAAGTACGTGCGCCAGGCCATCGCTCAGGGCATCAACCGGACTGACGTGCGCAACGCGCTGTACATCAACTCCGGCCTGGTCGCCTCGGCCCGGCAGCTGCCGGTGCTCCAGAGCCTGATCTGGAAGCCGTTCGAGGCCAACTACCGGCCGTTCTTCGCGCGGTGGACGTTCAACCAGCGGGCCGTGGTCGCGAAGCTGCGCGCGAACCGCTGCACCGGTGGCCCGAGCGCTCCGTCGCGGAACAACAACGCGATCTGGTCGTGTCCGGGTGTCGGGCGGCTCTCGTTCAGGTTCAACACGACCTCGGGGAACCAGCTCCGCGCGCTGACGTTCGAGGTGGCGCAGAGCCAGCTGAAGGCGGTCGGGATCGAGTTGCTGCCGCGGTTCGCCGCGAACGCGCTCACGCAGATCCTGCCGGGGCGTGACTGGGACATCTCGATGTTCACGTGGCTCGGCAGCCCGGTCAGCTCGTTCACCTCGGCCGACACGTACGGCTGCGGCGGCGACCTGAACTACGGGACGTACTGCAACCGCACGGTCTCGCGGCTGCTCCAGCAGGTCAAGTACACGCCGAACGCCGCGTCGCGGCGGGACATGCTGCACCGCGCCGAGCGGATCATGGCCGACGAGGTGCCGTCGATTCCGATGTACGTGCGACCCGGCTACCTGATCAACCACCGGAGCGTCAGCGGAACGATCCTCAACCCGACGAACCAGGGCTCGACGTGGAACGCCGAGCGCTGGGGGGTTCGTTAGCTCGACGCTTAGAGATCGCGGGGCCTCCGGTTACTCCGGCGGCCCCGCGATCATCGCAACCAACTCGCGCGTCGCCGGCGTCGCGACGCCGTGCAGCTCTCCGGCGCGGAGGACCGCGCCGCCGATCGCGTCGAGCTCGAGCGGCCGGCCGGCCTCGCGGTCCTTCTGCATCGAGCTGCGCAGGTCGCCGATCTGCCCGTAGCGCTCGAGCACGACGTCCGCGTCGAAGTCGACGCCTTCGGCCTCGGCGATCGCGGCGACTTCCCGCACGCAGGCCTCGAGACGGCTGTGCCAGGCCGGGTCGGCGACGACCGCCGAGATCGGTCCGCCGTGGGCGGTCGTGGTCAGCGCGATCGGCGCCAGCGTTGCGAGCTTCTGCCAGAGGACGGCCGACTCGCTCGCACCGACGCTGCACCCGAGGCCGGCCGCCTCGACCTCCTCGCACACGGCCGCGGCGCGGGCATGCGGCGCGAGCGCGAGCTGGACGAACGCCGTCTTCTGCCGCACGACGCCGACGTCGACGCGCTCCGACTCGACGTAGATCGTCCCCGGGAGGATGCGCTCGGCTCCGAGCCGCGCGCGCAGGAGCTCGACGTGGTCGACGCCGTTGAGCAGCGGCACGGCGACGGCCTCGTCGAGCAGCTCCGCCGGAACGAGCGCCAGCGCCTCGTCCAGCTGGGTCGCCTTCGTGGTCACCCAGAGGACGTCGACGGAACGGTCCAGCTCGCTCACGGCAGGCACCTCGACCTCGAAGTCTCCGAGGAGCGCGCTCTCGACCCGCAGCCGCCCGTCGTAGCGCCGGAGCGACTCCGGCCGCAGCACCAGCACGACCTCGCGCCCCAGCCGCGCGAAGCAGGCGCCGAGGAACGCGCCCACCCCGCCGGCTCCGAGCACTCCGTGGCTCGCCACGACGCGAGCGTACGCGGCAGCTAGGCGACGCGGAAGCGCAGCGTCGTCGCCGCGCGGTTGCCGCCCTGGCGCGCGACAAGCCTCACGGAGAGCTCACGCCCGCGGCCGGCCGCGGGGATCACGAACGCGCAGCGCGCCGTCGAGCCGTCCCACGTGAGCCGGACGTTGCGGTAGCGCTGCCCGCCGATCGTGACGCGGCAGTGGATCGAGCCGATGTTGCCGCTGAGCAGGATGCGGCCGGCGACCTCGAACGGCGCGCTCGCCTGTGGCGGGTTCGGGTTCGCGGCAAGGTCGCTGATGCGGATGTCCGCGGTCGCCGCCGGGGATGCCGGCGCGACGAGCGCCGCAGCCGCGAGCGCGGCCACATTCATACCTTTGAGATACCCGAGAACGGGAGGTTGAGCCGCCGGCGCGAGCCGGCGGCTCCCAGCAACCTCACGCCGTGAAGCTGGCCATCGCCTCCTGGCCGCGCCTCGCCATCTCCTCCGGCGAGACGTCCTCGACGTGCGTCGCGATCGACCAGTCGTGGCCGAACGGGTCCGTGACCTTGCCGAAGCGGTCGCCCCAGAACTGGTCCTCGACCGGCATCGTGATCGTCGCGCCCGCGTCGACGGCCTGCTGCACGAACTCGTCGACGTCCTCGACGTACAGCATCAGGCTCGCCGAGGTGCCGCCGAGCTCCTTCGGCGACTTGACCGACTGCTGCGGCAGCGGGTCGGACAGCATCACGACCGAGTCGCCGATCTGGAGCTCCGCGTGCGCGATCTTGCCTTCGGGCCCGGGCATGCGCCCGCGCTCCTTGGCGCCGAACGCCTTCTCGTAGAACTCGATCGCCTTCTCCGCGTCTTCGACCGCGAGGTAGGCGTTGACGGAGTTGTAGCCCTCCGGAATTGGCTTCACACCCATTTATCTCCCCCTTTGGATGTGTGGATGAGGATGCTCCGACTCTACCGTCCAAGGAGTAGTGTCGAGCCGTGCGGTTCGAGTCGTCGGTGACGTCGGTCACCTGGATCCCGTCCGAGGCGATCGAGGGCATGCCGAAGCTGCCCTTCTCGCTCGGGATCACGCACTACGACGAGCCGCCGCCGGACACGCTCAAGAACCTCGACAAGCTCCGCGAGCAGGACGCGTTCCGCGAGGCGAACGAGCTCCGCGCCTGGATCGACGTCCAGGGCGGCCGGATCGTCGACCACGGGCTCGACGGCCGCGCGCTGATCGGCGTCACGCGCGTCAAGCTCGGTCCCGCTCAGATGGCGTTCCCGGCGGTCGCGTTCCCGCTGATCCAGTCGGAGCCCGAGGTGGGGGAGGGCTGGGTCCGGTTCGTCCAGACCGCCGGCGGGCGGATGGGCCTGCCGGCGCCGCGGCGCGTTCGCGGGAAGCCGTACTTCCGGGTCACGTCGGCGGCGGCGTGGACGACGCTCCAGCTGATCCTCTACGCCGACGGGCGCGCGCACGGGACGCTGGTCGGCGCGAGCCCGTTCCCGCGCCACTGGGTCTACGACCACGAGGGACGCCTCGTCGAGAAGACGGGGACGATCGACTTCGAGGAGTGGTATCGCGAGTCGCACGGCGAGGACACGCCCTGGGGCGGCCGCGACCGACCAGCGGTCGTGACCGACGCGGAGACCGAGCTCGAGCGGGACCTCGCGCAGTCGGTGATGGCGATCGCCGACGAGTTGCCTCGACGGCAGCTCGAGCCGGGCGAGACACTCGTGGAGCAGGGCGCGGAGGGCGACGACCTCTTTCTCCTGCTCGACGGCGTGCTCGCGGTCGAGGTCGACGGCGAAGCCGTGGCGGAGGTCGGTCCCGGCGCGATGCTCGGCGAGCGCGCCGCGATCGAGGGCGGCGCGCGCACGGCGACGCTGCGCGCGCTGACGCCGTGTCGCCTCGCCGTGATCGATCCCGAGCAGATCAGCAAGTACGAGCTCGCAGAGCTCGCGCTCACCCGGCGCCGCGAAGAGGATTAGAGGACGAGAAAGCCCGCCCGTTGTCACGGGCGTCGCAGGGTGAGACAATCAATGCTGGTCGACCGGGAAGAGCGGGGGCCTCTTTTCCGTCTGGAGATTGGGCGCCCGGCCGGGCGCGCGCACGAAAGGAGTCCATATGGAGGTGGCGAGCACGAAGGCGTCGCTCGTCGAGACCCGTGACTTCGCCGACAGCGTCACAGCCACGATTCCGCGCGCGGAGTTCGAGGCGGCGCTGGCCACGGACGAGCCCACGGAGCTGTTCATCGAGGTGAAGCAGCCGTCAGGTGATACGGGCGACTTCGCGGTCGCCTGGGACCGCGCCGATCTCGAGCGGCTGCTGAGCGAGTCGACGGGGCCGACGGTCACGCTCGCGTTCGATCGCGACGAGATCGAGGGCATCCTGGCCGACGTCGAGGCTCACGGCCTCCGGCAGAAGGCGCTGATCCTCACGGTCGCGGCTGCGGCAGCGGCCGGAGGCGCGTCCATCGCGTCGGCCGGCAACGACGAGCTCGGGTCGACCGCGCGCGGGATCACGCCGTCGTACGTCGCAGTCCACGACGAGGCGACGCTCGCCGAGCGTGGCATCGCGGCGACTCCGCTCGTCTCGAGCCACGACGAGGCGACGCTCGCTGCGCGTGGGATCGAGGCCGGCACGTCGGCGGCCAGCCACGACGAGGCGACCCTCGCGGCGCGTGGGATCGAGGCCGGCACGTTGGCGGCCAGCCACGACGAGGCGACTCTCGCGGCACGTGGGATCGAGGCCGGCACGTTGGCGGCGACCCACGACGAGGCGACTCTCGCGGCACGTGGGATCGAGGCCGGCACGTTGGCGGCGACCCACGACGAGGCGACCCTGGCGGCCCGCGGGATCGAGGCCGTCCCGATGCACGACGAGGCCACGCTCGCGGCCCGTGGCATCGAGGCACCGCCCGCGACCCACGACGAGGCCACGCTCGCGGCCCGTGGGATCGAGGCCGGCACCTTGGCGGCGACGCACGACGAGGCAACGCTGACGGCGCGAGGGATCGTGCCGGCGACGCCCGCCGACGGCAGCGACGGTGGGCTCACGATCGACGCTCCGCCAATCGACGCCACGACTGCGGCAGTCGTGGGCGGCGCTGCGGGGCTCGGGCTGCTGATCACCGCGGCGGGCTTCGCCGCGCGGCGGCAGCGCGTTACTCCTGCCTGACTCACCATGACGAGGGGCCGGTTCGCGCCGGCCCCTCGTGTGGTCAGTCGAGACTGCCTCGGCGGGCGAGCCACTCCGTCGGCTGGCCCGTGACGCGCGCAATCGCGTCGAAGTGGCGGTCGTAGTGGAGGAGGATCGCGCCAGAAGCCTCGGCGATGCCTGCGACAAGCAAGTCGATGACCTTGGGCCCGCGGTGCTGGCTCGCTAGGGCGAGCGTCGCCTGAGTTCGTTCTGCAAGCGCGATCGCCCGCTCGTCGAGCGGAAACTCCTGGAGAGCCTCGAGACTCGCCCGGAGGCCTGTGTACTCGGCGCGGCCGCGCGCCGAGTAGAGCAGCTCGAGTCTGACAGGTGGGCACATCGCGATCTCGTCGGCGCCAAGGAGCACCGCCCAGCGGTCGAGCGTGGCGGTGCTTCGATTCCAGGCGCTCGTATCGGCCAGGTAGCGCGGCACCTACGGTTCGCGAAGGCGGCGGAGCTCTTCCGGCGTCGGCCCGATTCCGCCTGTCTTGCTCTGTTCGATGCGCTTGAGCAGGCGGCGCCGCGCTTCCAGCCTGATCACCTCGTCGAGTGCGCCGTCGACGGTTTCCGCGATCGTCCGCGTGCCCAGGATCTTCTTCGCCTCGTCGAGCTTCTTGCGGTCGATGACCATCGAGGTCTTGTCCGCGTTTGGATATCTGTTTTGCCACGCGGAGATATCCTAGCCGGAGGCGTCCACCGCCCTTTCTAGACTGTCCCGGCGCGTATGGCAGGGGCCCCCTTCGTCCACCTCCACGTCCACTCCGAGTACTCGATCCTCGACGGAGCGTGCCGCATACCCGCGCTCGCGGCGCGGGCCGCCGAGCTCGAGATGCCTGCCGTCGGTCTGACCGACCACGGCTCGCTCGCCGGCGCCGTCCAGCTCGTCAAGGAGACGGGCAAGCACGGCGTCAAGCCGATCCTCGGCTGTGAGGTCTACGTCGCCGACGACCGCAAGGCGCAGGCGAAGGGCTACGCGCACCTGACGCTGCTCGCCGAGGACAACGTCGGCTACGGCAACCTGATCAAGCTCTCCAGCCTCGGCTACCTCGAGGGCTACTACTACAAGCCGCGCGTCGACTGGGAGCTGCTGGCGAGTCACTCCAAGGGGCTGATCGCGCTCTCCGGCTGCCTCTCCGGGCGGGTCTGCAAGGCGCTCGAGGAGAACAGAGAGCAGGACGCGCACGCCGAGCTCGCGCGGTTGAAGGAGCTCTTCGGAGCCGACTCGGTCTACGTCGAGCTGCAGAACGCCGGCCTCGACGTCCAGGCGCGGATCAACCCGATCCTCGCCGGCGCAGCCGAGCAGGCCGGCCTGCCGCTCGTCGCGACCGGCGACGTGCACTACCTCCGCCACGAGGACGCGCTCGCGCACGAGGCGCTGCTCTGCATCCAGTCCGGCGACTCGCTCAAGAACCCGAACCACTGGAAGTTCGACACCGACCAGTACTTCCTCAAGTCGCCGACCGAGATGGCCGCGGACTTCGTCGGGTACGAGCGTGCGCTCGCGGCGACGCTCGAGCTGGCCGAGCGCTGCAACGTCACGATCGAGCTCGGGAACATCCTGCTGCCCGAGTTCCCCGTGCCCGACGGCCGCGACGCGTTCGACTACCTCGTCGAGCTCTGCGACCAGGGGCTGCACAAGCGCTACGACACGGTCACGCCCGAGCTGACGGAGCGGCTCAAGTTCGAGCTGAAGACGATCCGCGAGATGGGCTTCGCCGACTACTTCCTGATCGTCTGGGACTTCATCCGCTTCGCGAAGACGAACGGGATCTCGGTCGGGCCCGGGCGCGGCTCCGCCGCGGGATCGCTCGCCGCCTACTGCCTCGAGATCACCGACATCGACCCGATCCGCTACGACCTGCTCTTCGAGCGCTTCCTCAACCCGGGCCGCAAGTCGATGCCGGACATGGACATCGACTTCGCCGTCGAGGGGCGGGACCGCGTGATCAACTACGTCGCCGAGAAGTACGGCCGCGACCGCGTCGCCCAGATCATCACGTTCGGGACGATGGCCGCACGCGCGGCGGTCCGCGACGCGGGCCGCGTGCTCGAGATCCCGTACGGCACGGTCGACCGCGTCGCGAAGCTGATCCCGGAAGGGCCCGGCCAGACGCTCGAGGCCGCGCTCAAGCCCGGGCAGCCGCTGAAGGACTCGTACGACGCCGACGCGATCACGCGCGAGATCGTCGACCTGGCGCGTCCGCTCGAAGGGCTGACGCGGCAGGACTCGATCCACGCCGCCGGCGTCGTGATCGGCGCGCAGCCGCTGATGGAGGTCGTGCCGCTCCAGCAGAAGGGTCCCGACCAGGAGATCGTGACCCAGTACGGGATGTGGGACGTCGAGGCGCTCGGCCTGCTGAAGATGGACTTCCTCGGCCTCCGCAACCTCGACGTGATCGACAAGGCGTGCGCGCTCGTCGGCAACCTCGACATCGGCAAGATCCCGCTCGACGACCGCAAGACGTACGCGATGCTCGCGCGCGGGGACGCGATCGGCGTCTTCCAGTTCGAGTCGTCGGGGATGCGCGAGGCGCTGCGCCAGGTCAAGCCGACCGTCTTCGACGACCTGATCGCGCTCGTCGCGCTCTACCGGCCCGGGCCGATGGGCTACATCCCGGGCTACGCACGGCGCAAGAACGGCGCGGAGCAGGTGTCGTACATCGACCCGAGGCTCGAGGGGATCACCGGCAAGACGTACGGGATCTGCATCTACCAGGAGCAGTACCTCGAGATCGCGAAGCAGATCGCCGGCTTCGAGCCTGCAGAGGCCGACGACCTGCGCAAGGCGATCGGCAAGAAGATCCACTCGCTGATGGCCTCGCTGAAGGAGAGGTTCCTCGAGGGCTGCGCGGGGACCGGGACGACGCCCGCGGTCGCGCAGCAGCTCTGGAAGGACATGGAGGCCTCGCAGGACTACTCGTTCAACAAGGCACACGCGGCCTGCTACGCGCTGATCGCGTATCGCACGGCGTGGCTGCGCGCGAACCATCCGCGCGAGTACATGGCCGCGCTGATCTCCTCGGTGATGAACACGAAGGACCGCGTGCCGTTCTACGTCAACGCGTGTCACGAGCTCGCGATCGAGGTGCTCCCGCCCGACGTGAACTCGTCGCGGATCGACTTCGCCGTCGTCGAGGGTCAGATCCGCTTCGGTCTGAACGCGGTCAAGAACGTGGGGGGTCCCGCGGCGCGCGCGATCGTCGCTGAGCGCGAGAACGGGGCGTTCGGGTCGATCTGGGACTTCGTCGAGCGCGTCGACGTGCAGTCCGTGAACAAGCGCGCGCTCGAGTCGCTCGTCAAGTGCGGGGCGCTCGACGGGCTGGGCGCGTCGCGGATGGGGATGCTCGCGGTGCTCGACCAGGCGGTCGCCTGGGGCGGCAACCGCCAGGCCGACCGGCTCGCGGGGCAGGCTTCGATCTTCGACCTCGACGAGTCGCCGGCCGACGAGCGGCCGCGCCACCATCCGACGATCCCACCCGGCGAGTTCGACCCGGGCGAGCTGCTGAAGCTGGAGAAGGAGGTGCTCGGGCTCTACGTCTCCGATCATCCGCTGTCCGGGGTCCGCGACCAGCTGCGCCGCAAGACCGACACGCCGATGACGGAGCTCGCGCTGCGGCGCGACGGCGACGTCGTCACCGTCGGCGGCATCGTCTCGGCGCTGAAGCAGACGACCACGAAGAGGGGCGAGCCGATGGTCTTCCTCTCGCTCGACGACGTCGTCGGCTCGGTCGAGGTCGTCGTCTTCAACTCGGTCTACGCGGCGAGCCGCGAGCACCTGACGGCCGACCAGGTGCTCGTCGTCAAGGGCCGTGTCGATCACAAGGAGGGCGAGACGAAGCTGATCGCGCTCGAGGTGACGCCGTTCGAGGCGGTGCCCGAGCGCAAGGTCGTCCACCTGAAGCTCGACGCGCGCACCGCGCGGGCCGGGATCATCCGCGAGCTCGCCTCGCTGCTGCGGGCGTACCCGGGCGAGGCTTCGGTCTTCGTCGCGATGACGACCTCGGACGGCGCCTGCACGTACGAGCTCGGGCCGAAGTACCGGGTCAAGCCGGACTCCGACCTCTTCGCCGAGGTCAAGGCCCTGCTCGGCCCGGCCGCGGTCGTCTGAGCCGGCTCCGCGGCGGCCACCTCAGAGACGAATCGCCAGGAGCAGGCCTTTTGGCCGAACCGGACACTGCGCGGTCTCAGAGACCGTTCAGGTCCGAAGCGGGCGTGCTAGCCGTAGACGGAGGGCATTCTTGGGGCCATACTGAGCCGGGCCGTCAGGCGTCAGGCGGTGAGTCGGTCCGGGGCGGCGGCCTCCGGTGAGCAGGAGCCAAGGGAGATCGACGCCCGGATGAGCCCAGCACTCGCCGCCACGACCGTCGGTCGCGCTCTGCGCGAGCGCACGGCGCCGATGCGCACGAGCGAGGCGCTGCGCGTCCTCCCGGTCTTCCTCCCGGTGACCGCGCTCGGCGCCGCCGCCGCGGGAGCGGCCGCCTACGAGCTCACCGCGAGCCCGCCCAGCCTCGCGACCGTGCTCGGCGCGCTCGGCCTGCTCGCCGCTTCGATCGTCGCCGAGGCGTTCCCGCTGCCGCTCGAGGGCGTCAACGTCGGCTCGACCTCGCTCGCCACGGTTTTCATCGTCGCCGCTGCGGTCGTCTACGGCTGGCCGATCGGCGTCGCGGTCGGGCTGCTGGCGATGCTCACCGTCGAGCTCGTCCGCCGCCGCCCGGCCGTGCGCGTGATCTACAACAGCGCGCTCTACGCGTCCGCCGCGCTCGCGGCCGGGCTCGCGGCAACGTTGGTGGACGACGGCACGCTGCGAGGCCTCGTCCTGGCCGCGTTCGCCGCCGCATGCTCGTTCTACGTCGTCGACATCGTCCTGCTCGCCGCCGTGATCGCACGGGCCGGCCGGCAGCCGTACGCGCGCTCGATGCGTACCTACCTGCGGTCGACCGCGGTCCCGTTCCTGCTGATGGCCTCTCTGAGCGCGACGCTCGTCGTGCTCTGGGACCGCTCGCCGTTCGTCGCGGCGGTCCTGGTCGCCCCGCTGCTCGTGATCGCGTTCTACGAGCGTTGGCTGCACGGCGCGCTCGTGCGGCTGCGCGAGTTCGACCGGCTCAAGGACGAGTTCATCGCCGTCATCTCGCACGAGCTGCGCACACCGCTCGCTTCGGTCTACGGCTCGGCGGTCACGCTGCGCCAGCACGACGTGGACAAGCCGACGCGCGAGTCGCTGCTCGCGATCATCGCGAGCGAGTCGGGGAGGCTGACGCGCCTGCTCGACGACGTGCTCTGGGCGAACCGGCTCGACACCGGCCGCGAGGAGATCGAGCTCGCACCGACCGACGCGGTCGCAATCGCGCGCGACGTCGTCGACGTGACCCGGCCGCGCCTCCCGAGCGGGCTACGCCTCGAGCTCGAGGTCCAGGAGCCCGTGCCGCACGTCGCAGCCGACGCCGACAAGCTGAGCCAGGTGCTCGTCAACCTGATCGAGAACGCGATCAAGTACTCGCCGGACGGCGGGCTCGTGACCCTGCTCGTCCAGCCGTCCGGGCACCACGTCCGCGTCAGCGTGCGCGACCGCGGAGTCGGCATCCCGCCCGCCGACCGGGAGCGGATCTTCGAGAAGTTCCACCGGCTCGAACGCGGGCCGGGCGGCAGCGGCCTCGGCCTCTACGTCTGCCGCGAGCTCGTCGAGCGCATGCACGGCGAGATCTGGGTGCGCTCCGCCGAAGGCGAAGGCTCCACGTTCGCCTTCGAGCTGCCCCAAGCGGACTAATCACCCCAACCGGGGATGAGCCGGCGCCGCGGGGCCGCCGATGTTGCGGGTTGCGGGCGACCCACCTCGAAGGAGCAGCTCATGTATCGCGCACGTCTCTTCCGCTTCGCCGTGTCGGCGACGCTCCTCACAGCGAGCGTCTGCGGCGGCTGGAAGTGGGAACGCTTCCTGCCGTAGCATCGCCACAGATGCCGCGCTTGACCGGGCACGCGCCCTTCCTCGTCGTTCCGGACGTGGGTGCCACGCTCGCGTACTACCGCGACGTCCTCGGCTTCGGCGTGCGGCCGTACGAGCACGCGCCGGACACGAACGGCACGGCGACGCGCGACGGCTGCACGATCTTCTTCAACCACGGAGAGCGCGCGCAGCCGAACGCCGTCGTCGTGCCGCCCGATCTCTTCGACGTCTACCTCTGGACGGACGACGTGCGCGCGCTCAGCGCCGAGCTACGAGGCCGCGGCGCGGACATCATCCACGAGCCGATCGAGCGTCCGTGGGGAATGCTCGAGATCCGCGTGCGCGACCCGAACGGCTACGTGCTCGGGTTCGGGGAGCCGATCCAGGCCGCATAGCACCGCCCGCGGGCTTGGGTCCGGGTGAGAACGGCCCTACACTCGAACCGTGGCAATCTGCACGAACTGCGGCGAGGACAACCCCGACAAGTTCCGCCTGTGCGGCTTCTGCGGCACGCCGCTCGAGGGAACGCTGCCGGCGCACGAGGTGCGGAAGACGGTCACGATCGTCTTCTCCGACCTGAAGGGCTCGACCGACCTCGGCGAACGGCTCGACTCCGAGTCGCTCCGCGAGGTGCTCACGCGCTACTTCGAAGAGATGCGCACCGTGCTCGAGGACCACGGCGGCCGCGTCGAGAAGTACATCGGCGACGCCGTGATGGCCGTCTTCGGGCTGCCGACGCTGCACGAGGACGACGCGCTGCGCGCCGTGCGCGCCGCGCACGAGATGCAGCACGCGCTCGCGCGCCTGAACGACGAGCTCGAGCGCGGCTGGGGAGTGCGCCTGACGAACCGCACCGGAGTGAACACGGGCGAGGTCGTGGCGGGCGACCCGGTCGCCGGCCAGCGGCTCGTCACGGGCGACGCCGTCAACGTCGCCGCGCGGCTCGAACAGGCCGCGCCGGCGCTCGACGTCCTCGTCGGCGAGTCGACGTACCGCCTCGTCCGCGACGCCGTCGAGGTCGAGCCGGTCGAGCCACTCGAGCTGAAGGGCAAGAGCGAGCGAGTCCCCGCCTATCGCCTGCTCGGCGTCAAGCCGCCCGAGGAGGAGCGCGGCGTCGCGAGCGTGCGGCTCGTCGGCCGCGACGACGAGCTCGGCGCCCTGCTGGGCGGGCTCGAGGAGGCCGTCGAGTCGCGGTCCCTGCGACTCGTCACGGTCCTCGGCGACGCCGGCGTGGGCAAGACGCGGCTCATCGAGGAGCTGACCCGGCGGGTGACGCCCGACGCGACGGTGCTGCGCGGCCGCTGCCTCTCCTACGGCCGCGGGATCACGTTCTGGCCGCTCGTCGAGATCGTCAAGCAGGCCGCGGGCATCCCGGAGGACGAGCCGACCGAGCTCGCGGTCGAACGCGTGCGCGCGCTCGCGGGCGACCAACAGGTCGCCGACCGCATCGCCGCAGCGGTCGGGCTCTCGGCCGCGCAGTTCGAGGTCGACGAGCTCTTCTGGGGCGCGCGCAAGCTCGTCGAGCGGCTCGCGACCGATCGTCCCCTCGTCCTCATCCTCGAGGATCTGCACTGGGCAGAGCTCACGTTCCTCGACCTCGTCGAGCACCTCGTCTCGCGGGTCGAGGACCGGCCCGTGCTCGTGCTCTGCGTCGCGCGCCCGGAGCTCGAGGAGCTCCGCCCGGAGTGGGACGCACGGGCCCGCGTCGTGCTCGGCCCACTGACTGCGGAAGCGACCACGGGCGTGATCCGCGACCTGCTAGCGGGCGCGGACCTGGACACGAACGTCGAGCACCGCGTGATCGAGACCGCCGGCGGCAACCCGCTCTTCGTCCGGCAGCTGCTCTCGATGCTGATCGAGGACGGGCGGCTCCGGCGCGAGAACGGCGGCTGGGTCGCAGCGGGGGAGGTCGCTGAGCTCGAGATGCCGCCGACGATCAACGCGCTGCTCGCGGCGCGCCTCGACCTGCTCACGCGGGAGGAGCGGACGGTGATCGAGCCGGCCGCGGTCGTCGGGAGCGTCTTCCCGCGCGACGCGGTCGCCGCACTCGTCCCGGACCTGGTCCGCCCGGCGGTCGACGGGCACCTCGACGCCCTCGTGAGGCGGCACCTGATCGACCGCGAGGACGACTCGACGTACGCCTTTCACCACGTCCTGATCCGCGAGGCGGCCTACAACGGGCTGCTCAAGCGCACGCGCGCAACGCTGCACGAGTCCTTCGCCGACTGGGCGGAGGAGCTCAACCGCGAGCGCGACCGCGGCATGGAGTACGAGGAGATCCTGGGCTACCACCTCGAGCAGGCGCACCGGTACCTCGGCGAGCTCGGGCCGCTGGACGAGCACGGCCGCGAGCTGGGCATGCGCGCCGCGGAGCGGCTGACGTCGGCCGGGCGGCGCGCGTTCGCCCGCAACGACATGGCGGCGGCGGCGAGCCTGCTGCGCCGCTCCGTCGACCTGCTTCCGGAGCGGGACGAGCGGCGGCTGCGGCTCCTGCCCGACCTCGGCGAGGCGATGACCGAGACGGGCGAGCTCGCCTGGGCGGAGTTGTTCCTGACCGAGGCCGTCGAGGCCGCCGAGGAGACTGGCGACGAGCGGCTCGCTGCCGAGGCCGGGCTCGCGCTTCTGCTCCAGCGGCGGCATGCAGAACGGCTCGACCGCTGGACGTCGACGCTTCTGGACGAGGCCGAGCGCGCGATCGCGATCTTCGAGCCGTTGCGCGACCACCGAGCGCTGGCGCGCACGTGGCGGCTGATCATGAACGCGCACGGCGTCGCCCACCGCTTCGACGACGCGGCGCGGGCCGCTGCGCGCGCGGGAGACCACGCCCGCCTCGCCGGCGACGCGCGGCAGCAGGCGCGCGCGGCGTCAGGCTACGCGCAGGCGTCGCTGCACGGGCCGACGCCGGTGAACGAGGCGATCGCGCGCTGCGAGGAGCTGCTCGAGGACGCGGCCGGCGACAAGCGCCTGGAGGGGCTCGTGCTTTGCCTGCTCGCGCCGATGCTGGCGATGCGGGGCGAGTTCGACGCCGCGCGCGACCGCTACGCGCGCGGTCGCGCGCTCCTCGACGAGATCGGCGAGAAGCTGATCGCCGCGTCGACGACGTTCAACGCGACCACGGTGGAGCTGCTCGCCGGCGACGCGCCCGCCGCCGAGGCCGAGCTCCGGCGCGAGTACGACCGGCTCGAGCGGCTGGGCGAGACGTACGCTCGACCGACGGTGGCCGCGTACCTCGCCGTCGCGCTCGCCGGCCAGGGGCGGTTCGACGAGGCGGAGAGCTTCGCCGGGATCGCCGAGGAGCTCGCAACCGCCGACGACGTCGTCTCGCAGGCCCTCTGGCGCTCGGTGCGCGCACGGGTACTAGCGCACGACGAGCGCTTCGACGAAGCCGTCGTCCTCGCCGACGAGGCGGTCGAGCTGCTCGCGACGACCGACGGGCTGGTCAAGCACGCCGACGCGCTCTTGGTGCTCGCGGGCGTGCTTGCGCTTGCGGGACGGGTGGAGGAAGCCGAAGACGCCGGCGCCGAAGCCCTTGCGCTCTACGAGCGCAAGGGCAACGCCGTCTCGGCGCGCGCTGCCCGCGACGTGCTCGCGCGCCTTCGCATCGAACTGGCTAGCTGAACCCCCAGTCGCCCTGCTTGAAGTCCCAGGCGTCGATGATCGCGACCTTGGGGTTCGCCTTCTTATCGAAGACCACGCGCCGGCAGGGGATCTCTGCGAGCGGAGGCTGCGTCCCGATCGCGCCGGAGCACTTGGCCGTGATCTGGATCGCGGGACCGTCGTCCGGGTCGTGGTGCACCACCAACGACTTCTCCGTCACGCCGCTGAGCAAGCTCAGGAGGACCGTCGACTTGAGCTCGGCCGGGTTCGTGGCGGAGAAGATCCCGGGGGCGGCAACGCGAATCGACTGTCCGAAGCACGCGACCAATGCCGGGCAGAAGTAGCCGAGGTCGCCGGGGTCGAACTCCTCCAGGGTCGTGAGCTGGAAGCCGGCGAAGCCGGCCGGTACGCGGACGAAGAACTGGCTGGCCTGCGCGTCGATATTGGTCGTGTCGAGCACGGTCGAGCCGCCGTTGTAGACCATCGACGCGGAGAGGTCGACGATCCCCTCGAGGCTCGTCGGCTCGCCCTTCGTGAACGTGTCGAGGTTCGGATCGTTCGGGTCGCCGTGGTCGTTGCCACGCTCTTTCGCCTGGACGATGACGTCGAGCCGCATGACCGCGGCCGCGAGGTTCTTCGACGTTCGGGCGGCGAAGGAGCCCAGGTTCGCACCGTTGCCTGCGCCGAGGTTCGGGAGCAGGCACCGGGCCTCAGTGGCGTTGGTCAACGTGCAGACGCTCGGAAGCGTCGCCGCGACGAACGAGCCGCTCGACGGCCCGTCCACGCCGCCGACGACGTCCACGAGCTTGAGCGTCGCCGAGACGTTCGTGAGGGTCGAGCCACCGCCGTTCCGGATGGACACGCTGTAGACCGTCGATCGCGCGACCGCAGTGGTCGAGTGGGTGATGCCGTCGACGTCGCTCGTCGTGATGCAGATCGCTCGGCCGGTCGGGTTGCACGCCTCCGACGGGTCGGACGCCGTGGCCGACGTGACCGAGAACCCGACCACCGAGATGACGGCAGCCGAGATGGTCGCAAGTCGCCTTCTTGCGGGTGTCCGCATAGGTTGTTGCCTCTCCTTCTTCCGCCGCAGCGGTTTAGCTGAAGCCCCAGTCCCCTTGGTCGACGTCCCAGACGTCGATCGTGAACATCTGCGTCGGAATGTCGAGCGAGATGCGCCGGCACGGAATCTGCGACGCCGGCGGCACCGTGCCGATCGCGCCCCTGCAGGTCCGCGTGATCGCGACGGTCGCCCCGCTGCCCCGGAGGTGGGTGACGACCAGGTTCCGGGAGCTGATGCTCTTCGGGACCTCACTGCGGGCGATCGTGACGAGCAGGTTGGCCGGGTTCGCGGGGGAGAAGATCCCCGGAGCGAAGGTCGTCACCGACTGGCCGAAGCAGTCCGTCCCGGTCGGGCAGAAGTAGCCCGTTTCGCCCTCGTCGAACTCGGCGATCGAGGTCAGCAGGAAGCCCACGAACGACGGCGGCACGTTGATCGGGAACTCGCTCGACTGCACGTCCTCGTCCGAGGTCTCGAGCACCGTCGACGCGCCCGCGAAGACGACCGACTTCGACGTGTCGCCGAGAGCGCCGTACATCATGTCCTCGGAGCTCGTGACCAGCGTCTCCCCTTCGTCCCCGGGCTCGTCCGGCTTCGGAGCGCGCGAAAGGGTCGCGAGGACTCGGGTCGCGTCGGCGTCCTCGTTGGTCGACGTCCGGACGACCGCGGGGCCGAAGGTGATCGTCGCGCCGCCGTTCACCGGCGGCAGCGAGCAGAAGAGCTCGTCGGGCGCGGGCGAGCTGCAACCCGCCGGGAGCGGGGTGCTGAACGCGGCCGAGGTGGGCTGAGCGACCCCGTCGACGACGTCGACGAGCTCCAGCGCCAGCGTCGAATGCAGCTTGATCGGATGTGCGTTCCGCACCGCGAACGAGAAGGTCCCGTAGCGGGACGTGCTCCCGGTCGAGCGCGCGACGTCGTCCGTGTCGCTGATCGTCAGGCAGGCAGGCCGTTCGCCGCCGCATACCTCTGGTCCGGTGGACGCAGCCGCGGCCCCGACCAGCGCCGTGGCCACGAAAATCGTCGCGCCGATCCCCCTGGTCGCCAGCAACATCACTCGCCGCATGTTTTCCCCTCCCTAGTGGTGTGGCCACGATCCCACGCCCATCGTGCGAAGTCAATGGAACCCATCCGAAAGCACAGGTGTCAGAGGACGCCGGTGTGAGGCGCTCGCGCTCTACGAGCGCAAGGGCAACGAGATCGCAGCGCGAGCTGCGCGCGGGACTGTGGCGAACATCTCGTCGGTGGAAGAAGCGGTTAGCTGAAGCCCCAGTCGCCTTGATCGACGTCCCAGACGTCGATCACGACGACGTGCTTCCACGGGTCCACGAAGACGCGGCGGCACGGCAGCTGCTCGGGCGGCGGCGCCTTGCCGATCAGCCCGCTGCACGTTGCGCGGATGTGGACGAGCTTGCCGTCGTCGCGCCGGTGGCTGACGACGATCTGCTTCGGGTCCTTGCCGTGCGGCAGCAGGTCGCGCTTCACGACGGCGAGCACCTCGGCGGGATGCAACCGGGAGAAGATGCCAGGGGCCGTCGTGCGGACGGACTGCCCGAAGCACGGTCGCTCCACGGGGCAGAAGTAGCCCGGCTCGGAGGGATCGAACTCCCGGAGCGATGTCGGCCGGAATCCCTCGAAGCCGGACGGCACGTTGATCGGGAAGAGGCTCGACTGCGTACCCGGGTCGGTGTTGAGCGCGGTCGAGACGCCGGCGAAGACGAACGAGGCGGACAGGTCGGGATCCTGCTCGTAGATCGTGTCCTCGGACGTGCCTGCCGGCGGCGCCGGATGCATCGCTTGCGCTGCGCCCGCATCGCCGAACGACGCACTGACCGAGAGCCTCGTCGCCCGCGCGTCTGGAGTCTGCGAGGTCCGAACGGGCAACGGCCCGAAGCGGACCGCGCCGCCCGGCGGGAGCTCGGCGATCACGCACGTGATCTCTCCGGGCGCCGAGGAGGCGCAGTTCTGCGGCAGGAACGTCCGCACCCACTGGGCAGTCGTCGCCTGCGTGCCCTCACCGACGAGGTCGACGAGCGGCATTCTCACGGCGACGTTACGGAGCGTCGAGCCCGTCGCGTTCCGCGCAGTGACCGTGTACGTCATGTACCGGTCGAAGAGCGCGTTCGAGAGCGAGACGCCGTCCGTGTCGGCGATCGTCACGCACACGCCGTTCGGAGCGCAGGCTCCGGTGTTGCCCGTGCCGCTGGCCGCTGCGCTCAGGAAGAGCGCAGTGAAGACCGCCACCGTCCCGCCGATGACCCCCCGGCGCATCGCCGAGAAGTGTCTCACAGTCTCGGCGGAGGAGTCAACGGAACGTCCGAGCTCGCTCAGGTGTAGAAGCGGCGGTGGTGGACCGGCCACTGGACGAAATCCGACCTGATCGAACGTGCGAAACGTGGAGATACGGCTGCCTACGGTGCCCTGGTGAACGTCGCACCAGGGGCTCGCGTTCCGGACCGCGTACCTGATCGCGGGCGACGCAGCCGACGCCGAGGAAGCCGCGCAGGACGGGTTCGTGAAGGCCTACCGGGCGCTCGGGAGATTCCGCCGCGGTGCTCCTTTCCGGCCGTGGCTGCTCCGGATCGTGGCGAACGAGGCCCGCAACCGCCGCAGATCGGCCGGTCGCCGCGCGAGTCTCGCGCTGCGCGCCGCCGAGGAGGTCCGCCCGGGGGACGCGGTCCCGTCCCCCGAGGCGGCATTGCTCGCGGGCGAGCGGCGCGCGGAGCTCCTCGCCGCCGTGAACGGGCTCCGCGAGGAGGAGCGGCTCGTCGTCGCGTGCCGCTTCTTCCTCGGGCTCTCCGAGGAGGAGACGGCCCAGACGCTCGAGCTGAAGCTGGGCACGGTCAAGTCGCGCACGGCGCGCGCACTCGAGCACCTGCGCGGGGAGGTGGAGCCGTGAACCTCGAGCAGGAGCTGCGCGCGCTCCCGATCGCGTTCCCGCCGCGAGCCGGAGCTGTCCGCGCGTGTGCTCGAACGGCTGGAGCCCCGGCGCCGGCGGCTCTGGCTCGTGCCGGTGCTCGCGGCGGTGGCCGCGGTGGGTGCTCTGCTCGCGATCCCCCAGACGCGCGCCGCCGTCCTCGACTTCCTGCGGATCGGCGGCGAGGAGATCCGGCGCGTGGAGACCCAGCCGCGCGCGCCCGAACGTCCGCTGCAGCTCGGCCGTGCCGTCTCGCTCGACGAGGCGCGGGAATCGGTGGACTTCCCGCTGCTCGTCCCGGCGGCTGAGGCGGACGCCTACCTCGACCGCTCGGTCCCGCGGATGGTCAACCTCCGCTGGGGGCCCTATGTGCTCTCGCAGTGGCCGGGCGAGCAGCTGCCCTTCGTCGAGAAGCAGGCCGGGCCGCGCTCGCGGATCGTGCACGTGCTCGTCGGCGACGACCCGGGAGCATGGATCACCGGGGCGAGGCACGAGGTCGTCTACCGCAACGCGCAGGGCGAGGTCCTCCACGAGACGCGACGCCTGGTCGGCAACGTCCTGATCTGGGAGCGCGACGGGATCACGTTCCGGCTGGAGGGCGCGGGCACCCGCGCCGAGGCGCTCTCGGTCGCCCGGAACCTCGAACGGCGTTAGCGGTGTATAGGAGGCAGCGAATGAAAGGAGAGCTCTCGATGCGCTCACTCCTCCTCGCCGCGGCGGGTGCACTCGTGCTCGCGGCCCCGGCCGCAGGTGGCGGCATGGCGACCGCAGGCCTCGGCCCGCCCGACGACGGCCTCGGCGCAGGCGACACCTGGAAGGCGGAGGTCACCATCCTCCAGCACGGCGAGACCCCGCTCGTCGGCGTGCAGCCGGCAGTGATCATCACGAACGACTCCGGCCGGCAGCTGCGCTTCCCAGCCGAGCCGACCGGCGAGCCCGGCGTGTACGTCGCGAACGTGAAGTTCCCGAGCGCCGGGACGTGGCGGTACGCCGTCTACGACGGCTTCACGCAGTACGGCTTCGCGCAGACGCACACCTTCGCGCCCGTGCAGATCGGCCCCGGGAGCGGCGACGGCGGCTTCGCGGTCCCCGAGTGGGCGCTTGGTCTGGCGTTCGCCGCGGCAGGCCTCGCACTGCTGTTCCTGATCGTGCGACGCACGCGTCCCGCGGCGGCTCCGGTCGCGCAGCCGTGACTCGGGCTGGCGGATAAGCTCGGCGGGCGGGTGCGTGAGCGCCCGCCCGTTGACTTTCCGTTAACAACATAGATCACCCGGTAAGGGGACATCCGCTCCCGCCGTTTTGTCGAATGACGAACTGGTAGAAGGGAGACGCGATGACTGCGGCTGAAGCCGGAACGCGAGAGGGAACCGAGATCGAGCGGATCGAGCGCTGGCGCGCCGAGGCGCTCGAGCGCGCAGGATACGAGCCGCGGATCGCGGCCGAGCTCGCCGCACGGCTCGACATCGACCTCCACCTCGCCAGCGACCTGCTCGCGCGCGGCTGCTCGCAAGAGCTCGCCCTGCAGATCTTGGTCTAGTTGCGCAAGCCGCGAATCCGCTTGCGCGGATCCGCGCCGCGCGAAAACCCCTGAAGCGCGGCCGCTTCGCGGCCGCGTCCGCAGCGACTTCCCGACGGCGTCCAGCTGACGCGGCGGGCAGAATGCCGCCGTGCTCTTGACGATTCCCTCGCCGTCGTCGGGCCAGTTCGACCTTCCCGGCCCGCTCCCGGCGGTCCACGCGTACGGCCTGACGCTGCTCGCGGCGATCGTCGGCGCGATCCTGCTCACCCGCTACCGCTGGGGACGGCGCGAGGGCGACACCGACCTGATCCTGCGCGCCGCGGTCTGGGGGGTCGCCGCGGGCATCGTCGGCGCCCGCGTCTACCACGTCATCACGAGCTGGGGAGACGTCCCCGACCCGAAGTGGCAGGGCGTCTTCAAGGTCTGGGAGGGCGGCCTCGGGATCTGGGGCGGGATCCTCTTCGGCGTCCTCGCAGGTGCGATCGTGATCAAGCGGGCGGGCGGAAGCGTGCTCCAGGCGATGGACGCCGTCGCGCCGGGCCTGCTCCTCGCGCAGGCGATCGGGCGGTTCGGCAACTGGTGGAACCAGGAGCTGTACGGCAAGCCGACCGACCTGCCGTGGGGGCTCGAGATCGACGACGCGCACAATCAGGACTACGCGCTCGGGACGACGTTCCACCCCGCCTTTCTCTACGAGGCGATCTGGAACGCCGTCGGCGTCGTCGTGCTGATCCTCGTCGACCGGCGCTGGCGGATCCGGCCGCCCGCGCTCTTCTCGCTCTACGTCGCCTGGTACACGTTCGGGCGCTTCCTGCTCGAGCATCTGCGCGTCGACCCGTCGAGCGACTTCTGGGGGATGCGGCTGAACGCGTGGGTGGCGCTGGTGCTGTTCATCGCGTCGTCGCTCTTCTTTATCTGGTGGCAGCTGTACGACGGGCGGCTTCCATCCGGCCTTCCACGGCGCCAACGGGCCGCGCCGAAGCGGCCGGCGATGGCGGTACCGCGCACCCGCCGCTGACCGACGAGCTCGTCGCGAGCGGAGACGACGTCCGCCACCGCCGCGGCTCGGGCGAGCGCCGCCTGATCTACAGCGTCACGAAGACCTACCTCGCCGTGCTCGTGCTCCGGCTCGGCATCCGGCTCGACGAGAGCGTGCGCGCGTGGTTCGACGACCCTCGCCTGCCCGACGCGTCGCTGCGCCGGCTGCTCAACCACACGAGCGGGATCCCGGACTACACCCGGCTCCGGGAGTATCGCGCGGCCGAGCTCGACCACGAGGCGTGGCCGGACGAGGAGTTGCTCGACCGCGCGCTCGCGCTCGGAAGCGACTTCCCGGCGGGGGAGGGCTGGGCGTACTCGAACACCGGGTATCTCCTGCTGCGGCTGATCGTCGACCGGCTCGCCGGCTTCGAGCGGGCACTGCGCAGCGAGATCCTCGAGCCGCTCGGCCTGCGCGACACAACGGTCGCGCTCGAGCCGATCCGGCTCGGTGACCACACGTACGACCCACGCTGGGTCGGCCACCGGACGCTCGTCGCGACCGCGGCAGACGTCCACCGCTTCTGGCTCGCGGTCGCGCGCAGCGAGCTCGTGCGGCTCGAGCTCCTGACGGAATCGGTCGGAATCGGCGAGGCCGTCCCCGGGTACGTGCGACCGAGCTACGGCCTCGGCGTGATGCACGACCCCGAGTGGCCGCACGGCCCGCTCGTCGGGCACGGCGGCGGCGGGCCGGGGGCCACGTCGGCTGCCTTCGTCGTGCTCCGGGACCAGCCGCTGATCGCGGTCGTGCTGAGCGCCGATCCGGAGCTTGCGGCCGAAGGTCGCGCCCACGAACTGCTCACGGCGGCCATCCGGGACGGCCGCTAGCCTGCCGCGCGAATGATCGTGCGCGAGCTCGAGCTGGACCTCGACGCCTTCGAGGGCCCCTTCGACCTGCTGCTGACGCTCGTGCTCCGGGAGGAGCTCGACCTGGCCGAGGTCGACGTCGCAGGCGTCGTGGTCGCGTTCGTGGAGCGGCTCGCCGCCCGCGACCGGCTCGACCTCGAAGCCTGCGGCGAGTTCCTCGTGCTCGTCGCCGCGCTGCTCGAGCTGAAGGCGCGCGGTCTCTTCGAGGAGGACGCCGACCTCGCCGACCTCGAGCCCGAGGAGGCGGCCGAGGAGCTTGCGCGCCGGCTCGCGGAGTACCGCCGGATGAAGGAGGCCGCCGCCTGGTTGACCGAACGCCTGGCCGGTGAGGCCGACCGCTTCTTCCGGCTCGGGCCCGCGCCGCTCGCACCGCAGCCCGAACGGAAGCTCGCGCCGCAGGAGCCGGCAGCGCTCGCGGCCGCGCTCCTCGCTCTCGGCGCCGAGCCGCCGTCGGTGTCGCTCGAGCACATGGCCCTGCGCTTCCCGCCGGTCTCGCAGTTCGTGGAGCGGTTCCGCTCGCTGCTGTCGCGGCGGACGCGCATCGACTTCGACGAGGCCGTGGCCGGGCTGACGCGCGTCGAGGTCGCGGTCGCGTTCGTCGCGCTCCTCGAGCTTCGCCGCTCGGACGAGGTCGCGATCGAGCAGGCCGGGCCGTTCGCACCGATCAGGATTTCCCGCGCCGACGTCGAAAGGAGAGAGCCGTGGATCGCCCGCTCCGCCTGATCACCGCCAACCCGCTCGACCAGCTCGCGCGGACGCTCGAAGCGCTCCTCGTCGTCGCCTCGCAGCCGCTCACGGTCGACGAGCTCGTCGAGGCGTCGGCGGACGAGCGCGAGCGCGTCGAGACCGCGCTGGGGCTGCTCTCCGAGCGGTATCGCGAGGGCCGGAGCGGCATCGTCCTCGAGCAGGTCGGCGGCGGTTGGGCCTTCCGCGCCGCGCGCGAGGCGGCCGACGCGTGTGGTCGCCTGTTCGAGCGACCCGTCCAGCGGTCGTTGTCGCAGGCGTCGCTCGAGACGCTCGCGATCGTCGCGTACCTCGGGCCGTGCACGCGCCCCGACATCGCCCGGATCCGGGGTGTCGCCGCGGACTCGGCGGTGGCGAACCTCGTCGAGCGCGGCCTCATCTCCGAGGCCGGCCGCGAAGACGGCGCCGGCGGCGCCGTGCGCTACCGGACGACGCCGTTGTTCGAGCGCGTGTTCGGGCTCGAGTCGCTGTCCGAGCTCCCGCGGCTCGACGATCTCGGCGGCGACGCCGACGCGATCCGCGACCGGCTCGTCGCGGTCGCCGAGCGCCGCCCGGCCTAGGCGACCTTCGGCACGATCTCGCGGCCGAGCAGCTCGACGGTCTCGAGGTCGTCGTGGCTCGCGTGCTGGAGCATCACTCGCCGGACGCCGGCGGCCTCGAGTCGCCGCAGCCCGTCCACGAACTCGTCCGGCGTGCCGGCGGTGCCGCGCGCCTCGTAGCGCGCGATCGCCTCCTCGGGCGTCGCGTCGGAGCCCCAGCGCTCGAGCGTCCGGCGCGCCTGCTCGCGCACGGCGTCGCGGTCGGCTCCGAGCGCGAAGCCGGTCATCACGGAGAGGCCGAGCGTTGCCGGATCTCGCTCGGCGTGCTCGCAGGCTTCGTCGAGTGCCTTCCGTGCCGCGGCGTACTCCTCGAGCGAGGAGCCGATCAGGTTGTACTCGTCGGCGAAGCGCACGGCCGGCTCGAGCGTGCCGGGCTTCGCCCGGCCGCCGACGAGGATCGGCGGATGCGGCTGCTGCACGGGCTTCGGCAGCGCAGGGCAGTCGGTGAGCGTGTAGTGCGCGCCGGCAAAGTCGACGCGCTCCTCCGTCCAGAGCCGGTGGACGATTTCGATCTGCTCAGCGAGTCGCGCGAGGCGCTCGCTCAGCGCAGGGAAGGGGAAGCCGTACGCCTCGTGCTCCTGCTCCATCCAGCCGGCGCCCATGCCGAGCTCGACCCGCCCGCCGGAGATGTGGTCGACGGTCGCGACAGCGTTCGCGAGCAACGACGGATGGCGGAACGTCACCGGCGAGACGAGCGTGCCCAGACGGAGCGTCGTCGTGCGCGCCGCGAGACCGGCGAGCGTCGTCCACGCGTCGTGGGCGATGCGGCCGCGTTCCACGCCCGAGAGGTAATGGTCGGAGCGGAAGAGCGCCTCGATCCCGGCACGCTCGCACGCCTCCGCGAGCGCGACCCACTCGTCCCAGGAAACGCCCTCCTGGCCCTCGATCATCAGGGCAACCCGCATCGGCGGGAGGGTAGTGACGCGCGCCTAGCCCTGGCGGCCGAAGTGCGAGACCCAGATCCGGCTGTTGGCGATGCCGCGGAAGTTCGCGGCGTAGACGAGCGCGATGCCCTGCTCGGTCCAGTCCGGCTTGAGCAGGTTCGCGCGATGCTCGTCCGAATCGAGCCAGCCGAGCAGCGAGCCGCGCGGGCTGCCGGCGGAGGCGCCGCCCCACGCGAGGTTCTCGCCGAAGTGCGTCGCGACGTCCGGGCGGAAGTAGCCCGTGTCGGCGAAGCGCTGGCGGACGTCGAGGCCGCAGGCGTCGTGCGAGAAGTCCCGGCAGCGCGCGATGTCCGAGGCCTTCAGCCGCGCCGACTGCATCAGCGCCTGCGAGGGCAAGAGCGGGCGGAGGCCGTCGACGCTCCGGGCGTAGTTGACGAGGCAGAGCGCCGCTCCCTGCTGGACGGCAACGGGCGCGCCGGCGTCGCGGGCGCGGGGGCAGACGAACTCCGGTGCCACGTAGCGGTTGTACTTGCCGGACGCGGTCAGGCCGGCTGCGTGCGCGGCGTCGGCCTCGGCGGCGAGCTGCGTGCCGTAGAACGCGCCGACCAGCGCCACGACGGCGACGGAGGCGATGGCCGCCCACAGAAGACCGGAGGAGCGGTCCACGTGCTCGATATCGGCCGCGCCGGCTGTGGGCTTGAAGGCACGAACTCGGCTCGAAGGCTTCACGGACTCGTCACGGGTGGGTGGGTAAGCTCGGTCGCAGGGAGGCGGGTGGCCCACAACCCCACCCCGAGGGGTGGGGAGTGGCCGAGGCTAGATGCGGCGGATGATGGCCTCCGCCTCCTCGCGCGTGAAGCCCCGGAGCGTCTCCGTGTGCTCGGCGCCGTGGCGCTGGAGCTTCATCAGGATCTCGGCCGCCTTGTCGTCGTCCGGCGCCTCGAAGATCTCGACCACGTCGTAGCGACCGAGCGTGACGTAGACGCCGATCAGGCTGCCCCCCGCCGCCTCGATGATCCGCTCGCCCTCCTCGACCCGCTCACGCCACGCGGGGAGCCCGGCCATCCCCTGGGAGGTCCAGCGCATGAGGGAGATGTAGTGCGGCAAGTGGACCAATAATGCCGCCCGTGCGCCTGAATGCCTACCTCGCGCGCGCGGGCGTCGCCTCTCGCCGCCGCGCGGACGAGCTGATCAAGGCAGGCCGCGTGACCGTCAACGGCGAGCCGGGACAGCTGAACACGTTCGTCGAAGCGCAGGACAGGGTGGAGGTCGACGGCTCGCCCGTCGCGCCGCAGCGGCTTGCCTACGTCCTCCTGCACAAGCCGCCGGGGGTCGTCACGACCGCGAGCGACCCGCACGGACGCCCGACGGTCGTCGGCCTCGTCGACCACGAGGCGCGCGTCGTGCCGGTCGGCCGCCTCGACACGGACACGACCGGAGCGCTCGTCCTCACGAACGACGGACCGCTCGCGCACCGCCTCGCGCACCCGCGCTACGGCGTCGAGAAGGCCTACGAGGTCGAGGTCGCCGGCGAGCCGACTGACGAGCTGCTCCGACAGCTGCGCGACGGTGTCGAGCTCGAGGACGGACGCACGGCGCCCGCACGCACCCGGCGCCTCGGGCCGAACCGGCTCGAGCTCGTCCTGCACGAGGGCCGCAAACACCAGGTCAAGCGGATGTGCGAGGCGGTCGGGCTGCCCGTGACGCGCCTGCACCGCCCGCGCTACGACGGGCTCGAGCTCGGCGACCTCGCGCCGGGCGAGTGGCGCGAGCTGAGCGAGGACGAGGTCGCGCGTCTGCGGGCCGCTACGGACGCTTGACGAAGCCCATGCGCTCGTACATCTGCGCGAGCGTGGGAGCCGCCTCTGCGGCCGCCTTCTCCGCGCCGACCCGCAGCAGCCGCTCGAGCTCGCCGGAGTCCGCGCGCAGCTCGGCGTAGCGCCGCTGCACCGGCGCGAGCAGCTCGATCACCGCCTCCGCGACGTCGGTCTTGAACTGCCCGTAGCCCTGACCGTCGTACTGCGCCTCGATCTCCCCGGGGTCGCTGCCGGTCGCGATCGAGAGGATCTCGATCAGGTTCGCGATCCCCTCCTTGCCCGGCCCGCGGCGAACTTCCCGACCGGAGTCGGTGACCGCGGTCTTGAACTTCTTCTGGATCGTCGCCGGCTCGTCGAGCACGAACACCGTCCCCTGCTCCGTGCCGCCCGTCGTCGACATCTTCTTCGTCGGCTCCTGCAGGTCCATGATCCGTCCGCCGATCTCGGGGATGATCGCGTCGGGCAGGCGGAACGTCTCGCCGTAGCGCGAGTTGAAACGCTCGGCGATGTCGCGTGCGAGCTCGAGGTGCTGGCGCTGGTCCTCGCCGACCGGGACCGCATCGGTCTGGTACAGCAGGATGTCGCCCGCCATCAGTACGGGGTACGTGAACAACCCGACTGCGATGAACTCCTGCTGCTCCGACTTGTCCTTGAACTGCGTCATCCGCCGCAGCTCGCCCATGCTGGCGGCGGAGCTGAGCAGCCAAGCCGCCTCGGCGTGCGCGCTCACGTGGCTCTGGACGAAGACGACCGACTTCTCCGGGTCGAGCCCGGAGGCGAACAGGATCGCAGCGAGCGAGAGCGTCGACTCGCGTAGCTCGGCGGGGTCGTAGGCGACCGTGATCGAGTGCAGGTCGACGATGCAGAAGAACGCGTCGCCGCCGGCCTCGTGCGCGCGATTCTGCGTCGCGGCGTACTGGCGGAACCCGCCGCTGTAGTTACCGAGGTGCTTCGCACCTGTCGGCTGGATGCCGGAGAAGACCCTCACCGGCCGACCTCGCGTTTCGTCAGCTCGAGGATCTCGAGGTAGAGGCCGCGCAGCCCCTCGGGCGAGAGCGGCCCGCGGTTCGCGCGCGCGAGGTCGCGCAGGATCGCCTCCTCCTGCTGCGGGTCGACGAACGCGATCCCCTGCGACTCCTTGTGTCGCTTCAGGCGGTCGACGAGCTCGATCCGCCGGTTGAGCGCGCGCACGATCGCGCGGTCGTTGTCGGAGATCTGCTCGCGCAGGTCCTGGATCAGCCGGTCGGCGTTCTCGGCGCTCATTCGCTGAGCGTAGCGTCCGTACACTGCGCGAATGGCCACGCAGGCGGCCCCCGAGCTGCTGATCGTGCTGGGGGCGGCCGCGACGCCCGACCAGACGGAGCACGTCGTCGCGCGCCTCGCGGAGGCCGGCGTCGCGGCGCGCGTGTCCCGCGGTCGCGAGGCGACCGTGATCGGCGCGATCGGCGACCGCGACCTGCTCGCGTCGATGCCGCTCGAGGCGTACCCCGGCGTCGAGCAGGTGCTGCCGATCACGAAGCCCTACAAGCTCGTCTCGCGCGAGCTCGCCGCCGACCGGACCGTGATCGACGTCCGCGGACGCAAGCTCGGCGACTCGCACTTCGGCCTGATCGCGGGGCCCTGCTCGGTCGAGTCCCGGGAGCAGACGCTCGAGACGGCGCGCGCCGTCGCCGCGGCGGGGGCGACGATGCTGCGCGGCGGCGCGTTCAAGCCGCGCACGTCGCCGTATTCCTTCCAGGGCCTCGGGCAGCAGGGCCTGGAGATCCTCGCCGAGGCGCGGGAGGAGACCGGGCTGCCCGTCGTGACCGAGCTGATGGACCCGCGCGACGTCGAAGCGGTCGTCGAGTGGGCGGACGTGATCCAGATCGGCGCCCGCAACATGCAGAACTTCATGCTCCTCTCGGAGGTCGGCCGCGCCGAGAAGCCCGTCCTGCTGAAGCGGTCGCCGTCGGCCTCGGTCGAGGAGCTGCTGATGGCCGCCGAGTACGTGGTCCGGGAAGGCAACGACCAGGTCGTGCTCTGCGAGCGCGGGATCAAGACGTTCGAGCAGGCGACGCGCTACACGCTCGACATCGCCGCCGTGCCCGTGCTGAAGCAGGAAACGCACCTGCCGGTGGTCGTCGACCCCTCGCACCCCGCGGGCCGGCGTGACCTCGTGCTCCCGCTCTCCCGTGCGGCCGTCGCTGCCGGCGCCGACGGGCTGATCGTCGAGGTGCACCCCGACCCCGAGCAGGCCCTCTCGGACGGGCCGCAGCAGATCCCGACCGCCGAGTTCGGGGAGTTCGCGCGCGAGATCGCGGCGCTCGCCGAGCTGATGGGCAAGACGATCGGATGAGATGCCCGTTCGTTCGCTCGCAGTCGTCGGCACCGGCCTGATCGGCGCCTCGGTCGGCCTCGCCGCGCGACGCGCGGGCGTCGCCGAGGTGCGCGGACACGATCCCGATGCCGAGGCACTGCGCGAGGCCGCCGCGCGCGGCGCTGTCGACGAGGCCGGCTCGGTGCAGGACGCGGTCGGCGGCGCCGACCTCGTCGTCGTCGCGGCGCCCGTGTCGCGGCTCGCGCAGTCCGTCGGCGACGTCCTGGCCGAGTCGACCGGCACCGTCACCGACGTCGGCTCGACGAAGGGCGCCGTCGTCCGCGCGGCGCGCTCGAACGCGCGCTTCATCGGCGGCCACCCGGTCTGCGGCTCCGAGGCGCGCGGCCCGGGCAGCGCGCGCGCCGAGCTCTTCGACGGCGCCACCTGGTTCCTGACGCCGGTCGCCGAGACCGAGCCCGAGCGCTACCGCGACCTGCACGCGTTCGTGTCGTCCCTCGGCGCCGTCCCGGTCGCGGTCGACGCGGAGGCGCACGACCGGCTCGTCGCGCTGACGAGCCACCTGCCGCACGCGCTCGCGAACCTGCTCGTCAACCAGGCCGGCGCGCAGCGGGTCGAAGGGCACGAGCCGCTCGCGGCGGCGGGCGGATCGCTGCGCGACATGACGCGTGTCGCCGGCGCGAACCCGCGGATCTGGGTCGACATCTTCCTGGAGAACGCCGCGGCGGTGCGTGAGACGCTCGGCGAGCACCGGCGCCGGATCGAGCAGCTCGAGGCCGCGCTCGACGCGGGCGACGCGGGCTTCCTCGCCCGCTGGATCGCCGAGGCCGCGGGCAACCGCCGGCGGATGCTCGCCGAGGCGTACGACGACCCCGGCGCGCTGCAGCGGCTGCGCGTCCACGTTCCCGACCGCCCCGGCGTGCTCGCGGGGATCACGCAGGCCCTCGGCGCCGAGAGGATCAACATCGAGGACTTCGAGCTCCAGCACCACTCGCCGGAGCGCGGCGGCGTGCTGACGATCCTCGTCGCGGGCGAGGAGCCCGCTGGCCGCGCCGCGGCGCTGCTGGAGGCGCAGGGCTACGGCGTCGTCGTCTCGCCGGTCGTCCCGTGAAGAAGATCGAGCCCGCCCGCGCGCTCGTCGGACACGCCGTCGTGCCCGGCGACAAGTCGATCTCGCATCGCGCCGTCCTGCTCGCCGCGGTCGCCGACGGGCCGACCGAGATCGCCGGGTTCGGGCGCTCGGAGGACACCGAGTCGACGATCGGCGCCGTGCGCGCGCTCGGCGTGACAGTCGAGGACCAAGACGTCGACGCGCTGCGCGTCGAGGGCCGCGGCCTCCGCGGCCTGACCGCACCGGCGGAGCCGGTCGACTGCGGGAACGCTGGGACGCTGATGCGCCTGCTCGCGGGGCTGCTCGCCGGTCAGGACGGGCGCTTCGAGCTCGGCGGCGACGCGAGCCTCTCGCGACGGCCGATGGAGCGCGTGGCCACGCCGCTGCGCGAGCTCGGCGCGCGCGTCGAGACGACCGACGGGCACGCGCCGCTCGTCGTCGAGGGCGGCGACCTGCGCGGGATCCGCTACGAGCTGCCGGTCGCGAGCGCGCAGGTGAAGTCGGCCGTGCTGCTCGCCGGCCTCTACGCGCGCGGGAAGACGACGGTCGTCGAGCCGGTGGCGACGCGCGACCACACGGAGCTGCTGCTCGAGGCCGCGGGCGTTCCGGTCGAACGGCGGCGGCACGAGGTCTCGGTCGAGTCCGTCGAGGCGCTCACGCTCGAGCGCGTCGAGGTGCCCGGCGACTTCTCCTCGGCCGCGCCGCTGATCGTCGCCGCGACGCTGCTCTCCGGCTCCGAGCTCTACCTGCACGGGATCGGCGTGAACCCGACGCGCACAGGCCTGCTCGACGTGCTCGAGCGGATGCAGGCGCACGTGACGCTCTTCAACCGCCGCCGCCTCGGCGGCGAGCCGGTCGCCGACATCGAGGTGCGGCCGGCGGCGCTCGTCGCGACGAACGTCGCACCCGACGAGGTGCCGCGCATGGTCGACGAGCTTCCACTCGTCGCGCTGCTCGGCGGGCTCGCCCGGGGCGAGACGCTCGTCGAGGGCGTTCAGGAGCTGCGCGTCAAGGAGTCCGACCGCGTCGAGACCGTCAAGGACCTGCTCCGCCCGCTCGGCATCCGCGTGTCGGCGAGCGAGGACTCGCTGCGCATACACGGCGTCCCGTCGCGCCCGAAGGGCGGCGGAGTGGCCAGGTCGGACGGCGACCACCGGATGGCGATGCTCGGCGCCGTCGCGGGCCTCGTCTCGCGCGAGGGCGTGCGGCTCGAGGGCGCGGAGGCGGCGGCGATAAGCTTCCCCGGGTTCTACGAGCTCCTCGACTCGGTGAGCAAACGGTGATCGTCGCCATCGACGGCCCGGCGGGAGCGGGCAAGAGCACGGTGGCGAGACGACTCGCCGAGCGGCTCGGGTTCCGCTACCTCGACACGGGCGCCATGTACCGCGCGCTGACGTGGCTCGCGCTCGAGCGCGGTCAGTCGCTCGAGGACGGACCGGCGCTGGGCGCGCTCGCGCGCGAGCACCCGATCCGATTCGCGGACGACGACCGCGTCCTGATCGACGATCTCGACGTCAGCGTCCTGATCCGCGAGGCGCGGATCGACCGCGTCGTGTCGTCGGTCGCGCGGCATCAGGAGGTCCGCGAGGTGATGCGCGAGCGCCAGCGCGAGCTCGGCGAGCAGGGGGACGTCGTGATCGAGGGCCGCGACATCGGCACCGTCGTCGCACCGGCGGCAAAGGTGAAGGTCTACCTAAGTGCCGACGAGGGAGAACGGGCGCGCCGCCGTCTCGCCGAGCGCCCAGGGCTGGCAGCCGACGCGCTCGCGACCGACCTGAGGCTGCGTGACGAGAGGGACGCCGCACAGATGCAGGCGGCCGACGACGCCGAGCAGATCGACACGACCTCACTCTCGATCGACGACGTCGTCGCGCGGATCGAGGAGCTCGTGCGCGCGAGGCAATTCGCATGAACGGCGTCGACGTCGCGTGGGCGATCGGCCGCGTCACGATCGGGTCGCTCGTGCGCGCTTTCGCGCCGCTGCGTGTGTACGGGAAGGAACGCATCCCGGCGGAGGGCGGCGTCGTGCTCGCCTTCAACCACTTCTCCTGGATCGACCCGCCCGCGTTCGGCTCCGCGTCGCCCCGCACCGTCTACTTCATGGCAAAGATCGAAGCCCACAGCGTCCCCGGGCTGGGGCAGCTGATCCGCGCGTTCGGCACCTTCTCGGTGCGGCGCGGAGAGTCGGATCGCGAGGCGGTCCGGCGCATGCGCGAGGTCGTCGGCAGCGGGCACGCGCTCGGGCTGTTCGCCGAGGGGACGCGCCAGCGAACCGGCATTCCCGGGAAGGTGCAGCCGGGCGCCGCGATGGTCGCGCTCCAGGAGGGCGTCCCGGTCGTCCCGGCCGCGATCCATGGCACGCACGAGTGGCGTCCCGGGAACTGGAAGCCCGTCTCGATCATCTGGGGCGAGCCGATGCGCTTCGACGACCTCCCGAAGAACGGCAAGGGCTACCGCGAGGCGTCGGCGCAGATCGAGCGCGAGATCCACCGGCTCTGGCGCTGGCTCGCCGAGCTCCACGCGGCGGGCCGCCCCACGGTTGCCGAGCTGCCGTGACGTCGATCATCCCCTACCTGCTCTACGAGGACGCGCCCGCGGCGATCGACTTCCTTACTCGGGCGTTCGGCTTTCGCGAGCTGAACCGCACCGCTGACGGACGACGGCCGGATCATGAACTGCGAGCTCGCCGGCCCGAACGGCGACGAGGTCTGGCTCGGCCAGGTCGCGGAAGTGTCGGCGCCGTCGCTCGTCTGGGTCTACGTCGACGACGTCGACGCGCACTGCGAGCGCGCGCGCGCTGCGGGCGCGACGATCACGCTCGAGCCGACCGACCGCTCCTTCGGCGACCGCCAGTACGAGGCGAAGGATCCGCAGGGCCACACGTGGTTCTTCGCGCAGCCGATCACCGACGAGTCGCCCGCGAGGCGGCGCTGAGCGGCGAGCTCCTCGGTACCGTCGCGATCGTCGGGTTCCCGAACGTCGGCAAGTCGACGCTCGTGAACCGGCTGACCTCGACGCGCGCGGCGGTCGTGCACGAGACGCCCGGCGTGACGCGCGATCGCAAGGAGCTCGTCTGCGAGTGGCGCGGGCGCCGCTTCCTGCTGATCGACACCGGCGGTATCGACATCGCCGAGCGTGATGCGATCACCCGCTCGATCGGCGAGCAGGCCCGTACGGCCGTCGAGGAGGCCGACCTCGTGCTCTTCGTCGTCGACGCTCGTGCAGGCATCACGCCGGGCGACGAGGAGGTGGCCGAGATCCTGCGCAACGCGCACCGCCCCGTCGTCGTGCTCGCGAACAAGATCGACGACCCCTCGCGCGACGCGCATGCGCTCGAGTTCCACCGGCTCGGACTCGGCGATCCGGTCCCGCTCTCCGCGATGCACGGCCACGGCACGGGCGACCTCCTGGACGAGGTGGTCGATCGCCTCGAGGCGCTCGGCGCGGGCCGGCCGGAGCTGCCCGAGGACGCGATCCGCGTCGCGATCCTCGGACGACCGAACGTCGGCAAGTCGTCGCTGCTGAACGCGCTGCTCGGTCGCGAGCGAGTGATCGTCTCGGAGCGACCCGGCACGACGCGAGACGCGATCGACACGCTGCTCGAGCGGGACGGCCGCACCTTCGTGCTCGTGGACACGGCGGGCCTGCGGCGCAAGCGCAAACATCGGCAGGGGATCGAGTACTACTCGGAGCTGCGCGCGCTCGAGGCTGCGGAGCGCGCCGACGTCGCACTCGTCCTGGTCGACTCGAGCGAAGGCGTCGTCGAGCAGGACCTGAGCGTCGCCGACGTCGCGCGGCGCTCCAGCTGCTCGACGCTGGTCGTCCTGTCGAAGTGGGACGAGTCGCAGGTCGCGATCGAGGAGGTTCGGCGCCACCTCCTCAGACGGCTGCGGCAGCGGCCGCCGATCATCGCCGTCTCTGCGAAGACCGGACGCGGCGTCGGACGCGTGCTCGACGAGGTCGAGAAGCTCTTCGAGAAGCACACCGCGCGCGTGTCGACGCCGGAGCTGAACCGCTTCCTCGGCGGCCTGCGCGAGGCGCGGCAGCCGCCGTCTCGCAACGGCCGGCGCCTCAACCTCCTCTACGGGACGCAGGTGGGGGCGCGGCCGCCGCGCTTCAGGCTGTTCGTGAACGACCCGGGGCTCGTGACGCGCGACTACGGCTACTTCGTCGAGAACTCGCTGCGCGAGCAGTTCGACCTGACCGGCGTTCCGGTAGTCATCGACTTCGTCCGCAAGTGAACGCCGTTGTCGTCGGCGCGGGCTCGTGGGGCACCGCGTTCGCCCGTCTGCTCGCCGACCGCGGACACGACGTCACGCTGGCCGCGCGCGATCCCGCGCACGCGCGCGCAATCGCCGAAAGCGGGCGGAACCCGCGTTACCAGTCGGAGGTGAACCTCGCCGACGTGCGCGCGGCGCCGATCGACGAGGCCTCGTACGACGTCGACCTCGTCGTGCTCGCCGTGCCGAGCAAGGCCTTCGGCGAGACGGTGCGGCGCCTTCCGGGCGACGCGCCCGTCCTCAGCCTGACGAAGGGTCTCGACCCCGGAACCGGCGAGCGGCTCTCGACGCTCGTGCGCGGCCGCCCGGTCGCGGTGCTGTCCGGGCCGAACATGGCCGAGGAGGTCGCGGCCGGCCTGCCGACGGCCGCGGCGCTCGCCTCGGAGGACCTCGCACTCGCCGAGCGGCTCCAGGAAGCGATCAACTCGCTCGCCTTCCGCGTCTACGTCAACCCGGACCTCGTCGGCGTCGAGCTCTGCGCCGCCGCGAAGAACGTGATCGCGCTCGCCGCGGGCGGCGTCGACGGGCTGGGCCTCGGCGACAACGCCAAGGCGGCGCTGATCACACGTGGGCTCGCCGAGATGTCCCGCCTCGGGGAGGCGTGCGGCGCGGAGGCGGAGACGTTCGCCGGGCTCGCCGGGATGGGCGACCTGATCGTGACCTGCTGGCATCCGAGCGGCCGCAACCGGCGCGCCGGCGAGCTGATCGCCCGCGGCCGGACGCCCGAGCAGGCCGTCGCCGAGATCGGGCAGACGGTCGAGGGGCTGACGACGGCCCCCGTCCTGAGGGATCTCGCTCATCGACTCGGGATCGAGCTGCCGATAACGGAAGGCGTATGTACCGTGCTCGACGGGATGGAGCTCTCGGAACTGCTCGTCGGTTTGATGGGGCGGAGGCCCACGGAGGAATGAGGGTCGCGCTCGCGGCGCTGCTCGCGGCGCTCGCCTTTGCGGGCTGCGGCGGCGGAGGCGTCGGCGCGTCGGCGGCCGAGGTCGTGCCGGCGAACGTGGCCGGTTACGTCGAGGTGAACGTCGACCTCGGCTCCGACCAGTGGGAGCAGGTGCAGGCGCTGCTCGACGAGTTCCCGCACGAGCTGAACGTCGTCGACGAGCTGAACGAAGAGCTCGCGAAGAAGAGTCTCGACTACGAGCGCGACCTCGCGTCGGCTCTCGGCCCGACCGTTGCGGTGGCCCTCACCAGCGCCGAGGACGAGGACGCCGCACTGCTCACGCAGCCCGAGGACCTGGACAAGTGGCGCGCGCTCGTCGCGAAGGTCGCCGAGCGCGAGGACGAGGAGTACGTCCTCGGGGAGGTCGGCGGCTGGCAGGCGGTCGCGCAGAACCAGGCGGTGCTCGACGCGCTCAGTGACGGCGGCGGTTCGCTCGCCGACTCGGACGCGTTCACGGCTGCCCTCGACGAGCTCCCGGACGAGCGCCTCGCGCTGATCTGGGCCGGAGGCGACGCGCTGCGCAAGGAAGCGCCGCAGGCGAAGCTCGAGTGGTTCGCCGGGGCCGTCGACGCGCGTGAGGAAGGCGCCGAAGCGACGTTCGTCACCCGCGTGAGCGCGGGGGACGCAGGCGCGGCATACGAGTCGGAGTGGGTGAACAAGGCGCCGGCCGACGCGCTCGCGTTCCTCTCGTTCGACGTCGAAAGCTTCCGGTCTCAGTCCTCGGCGATCGCCCCGTTCACCGAGATGTTCGGCTTGCCGATCGACGACCTGCTCGAGCAGATCGGCGGCGAGGCCGCGCTCTGGGTGCGCGCCGGTGCCGGGCTGCCGGAGGTCACGCTCGTGCTGGAGGCAGAGGACGCGGCGCGGGCGCAGGCGACGCTCCGGCAGCTGCTTCGCGACGTCCCGCTCCGCTGAAGTTCGGCGTCGTCGACGGCGTGCTCGTCGCGACGACCGCGTCGAGCCCGGAGGCCGCGGTCCAGGTCGAGCGGCGACAAGCTCGGCGGCAGCCCGGACTTCGAGGAGGCGACCGGGACGGCGGGGATGCCGGACGAGACGACGGGCTTCCTGTTCGTCAACGTTGCGGACGCGCTGCCGCTGCTCGAGCTCGCCGCGGGTCTCGGCGCCGAAATCCCGTCCGGGGTGCTCGAGAACCTGCGGCCGGTCCGTTCAGTCGTGGGCTGGAGCGAGGTCGAAGGCAACGTCGCCACGCAGCACCTGTTCGTCCAGATTTCGTAGGTAACCTCAGGCCGATGGCGCAGCGCGAGTTCCTCTTCACGTCCGAATCGGTCACAGAGGGCCATCCGGACAAAGTTGCGGACCAGATCTCCGACACCGTCCTCGACGCGGTGCTTCGCGACGATCCGGACGGGCGCGTCGCCTGTGAGACGCTGATCACGACCGGCCTCGTCGTCGTCGCCGGCGAGATCACGACGGAGATCTACGTCGACGTCGCGAACCTCGTGCGCGAGACGGTGCGCGGCATCGGCTACACGCACACCGAGCACGGCTTCGACGCGAACACGTGCGGCGTCGTCGTCGCGATCGACCCGCAGTCGCCCGACATCGCACTCGGGGTCGACTCCTCGTACGAGGTCCAGCACGACCCCGGCGACGACGACCCGCTCGACAAGGTCGGCGCGGGTGACCAGGGGATGATGTTCGGCTACGCGACGAGGGAGTCGCCCGAGCTGATGCCGCTGCCGATCATGCTCGCGCACAAGATCTGCCGCCGCCTCGCGGGTGTCCGGAAGTCGCAGCAGCTCAAGTATCTGAGGCCCGACGGCAAGGCGCAGGTCACGGTGCGCTACGAGGTCGACGAGCACGGGCGCCAGACGCCGGTCGAGATCGTGCGCGTGCTGGTCTCGACGCAGCACGCCGACGGGGTGGACGCCGAGACGATCAAGGAGGACGTGATCGAGCACGTCCTGCACCCGATCCTCGACCCGCGCCTCTACGACGAGCGGCGCCTCTACGACGACCGCGACTTCGTCTACGTCAACCCGACGGGCAAGTTCGTGATCGGCGGGCCGATGGGCGACACCGGGCTGACCGGGCGCAAGATCATCGTCGACACGTACGGCGGCGCGGCTCGCCACGGGGGCGGCGCCTTCTCGGGCAAGGACCCGACCAAGGTCGACCGCTCGGCCGCCTACGCCGCGCGCTACGTCGCCAAGAACCTCGTTGCTGCCGGCCTGGCCGACCGCGCCGAGGTGAACGTCGCGTACGCGATCGGCGTCGCGCACCCGGTGTCGGTGACGGTACGGACGTTCGACACCGAGCACGTTCCGGTTGCCCGCATCGAGGAGCTGATCGGCAAGCACTTCGACCTGCGGCCCGCGGCGATCCTGCGCGACCTGGAGCTGCGCCGGCCGATCTACGCCAAGACCGCGGCGTACGGCCACTTCGGGCGCGACGACCACGACTTCTCGTGGGAGCGCGTCGACAAGGCCGTGATGCTGCGGGCCGAAGCCGGTCTCGACGGCGAGCCCGAGGCCGTGGAGCCGATCGGCGCCGCGGCGCACGAAGGCTGACCGAGCCGCCGGCACCGAGCACGCCGCAGCGGCCACGCTCGGAACTCCTGCGCGCGGTCGCAATCGGAGCGCTCGTGCTCGTGGGCGCCTACGTCGTCTTCGGTTCGCTCGGCGGCTGCCTGCCCTCGTTCGACAACCCCTTCCGGACAGAGACCCGCGACCGCAGCAGCCCGGTCGTGCTGAAGTCGATCCAGGACCTCGAGCGCTTCCAGGCCGCGACCGGCCACTTCGAGGTGATCGTCGACCTCGAGAAGGACACCCGCTTCGTACCCTCGGCGATTCGGGGGGAGCGCGTGCTCTTCGTCGCGGTCGGGGACGTCGAGGCGGGTGTCGACTTCTCGGGGCTCGACGAGGACGCGGTCCGGGTGTCGGACGGTCGTCGCACGGTCGAGCTCGAGCTGCCGCACGCCGAGTTCTTCGATGCAACCATCGACCCGACGCGCAGCTACGTCTACGACCGCGATCGCGGTCTGATCGACCGCGTCGCGTCGGTCTTCGAGGACAACCCGACGAGCGAGCGCGAGCTGTACCGACTCGCCGAGCAGAAGCTGCTCGCGTCGGCGCAGAGCGGCTCGGGCATCCTCGCGCGGGCGGAGCAGAACACGCGCCGCATGCTCACCGGCCTGCTGCGTGCGCTCGGCTTCACGAGCGTGACGATCCGCTTCGTCGACGCCGTCTGAGCCACGGGCGGGGGACAGTCCCGGGACAGTCCCCGATGACGGAGGACGCGCCAGGGTGGTCGGCCGAAGAAGCTGCAACTCCGCTGCTCTTGCTCTCGCCGGGGACAGTCCCGGGACAGTCCCCATGGCTCTGCAACTTTTCGCCTGTCCGATCGTTAGAAGAGGTATGAGGCTCGCGGCGTTCATCGTCGCGGCGGTGCTCGTGGCCGTGCCGGCGGCAGGGGCCTCGCATCCCTCGCGTCAGCTGACGCTCCGGGCGAACCTGGACGGTGACCGCGCGCTCGAGCGGGTCGTCGCGACCGAGGACGTCAGCGTCGACCACACCGAGCTCTCGTCGCGGGTCGTCGTGGTCGACGCCTGCGGCGGCGAGCGGACGCATCGCGTCGTCCAGGCGCGCGCGTCCCTGCTCGCGGCGCGGTTCGTCCAGGCGGACGGGCGCGGCCGAGCGGAGGTGCTGGGCGTCGTCGGCGGACCGCCCGGAGCCGTCGTCGACGGCAAGGCACGCGTCGTGCGGCTCGTCCCGGTCCGCGGGCGCTGTCCGGCCCTGCGAACGCTCTTCTCCTACACCGCTGCGAGCCCGCCGCAGCCGGCGCCTGCCGGCTTCCTGCTCAGCAGCTTCGAGGTGACGCCGGACGAGCTCGAGCCGCGCTTTCGCGGCCGCGAGTTGAGGCTCGTCGAGTGGTACCGGAGCGGCGCCGCGCTCTCGTCGCGAGTCCGCACGAGCGTCTACCGGTACGCGGCCGCACGGGACCGCTACGTGCTGCTGCGCTCCTTCCTCGCGACGGTTCCCTAGGCGGGGCGGACGAAGAGGCCCGCGGCGGCCTTCTCGCTCAGGCCGACCTCACCGCCGTTCAGACGCACGGCGAACGGTTCCGTCGAGCGCACCTCGAGCGAGCGGCCGGGCTCGAGGCCCTGGTCGTAGAACCAGTGCAGGAGGTCGCCGTCGTGCTCGGCGAGGCGGACGATCGTCGCCTTCGCGCCGGCGTCGAGGTCGGCGAGCGGCGCGAGCTCGTCGTTCTCCCGCTGCTCGAACGCGGGATCGACCGGCCAGCCGTGCGGGCAGCGGTCCGGGTTGCCGAGCTTCTCCGCGATCCGGTCGACCATGTCGTCGCTGAACGTGTCGCCGAGCTCGTCCGCGTGCACGTGCGCCTCTGCCGCCGTGTAGCCCATGAAGTCCGTGAGCAGGCGCTCGATCAGCCGATGCTTGCGGACGACGCGCTCTGCCCGCGCGCGACCCGCCTTCGTCAGCAGCGCCTCCTTGTGCTCGCCGCGCTCGATCAGGCCCTCCGCCTCCAGCCGCTTCAGCATCTCGCCGGCGGACGCGCGCGACACGCCGAGCATCTCCGCGACCCGTACCGCGACGGTCGGGAGGCCGTCCGCCAGCGGCCGGTACTCGCCGATCGGGAACGCCAGGAAGTAGATCGTCTCGAGGTACTCGTCGACCGAGTGGCCTTCGCGCGCCATCGGGAGGATGCTAGCCGCCGCCGACTTCGAGCCCCCGGCGTGCCGCGAGCACGTAGACGAAGGGCACGGAGACGAGGATCAGCAGCAGCGCCGGCAGGGCCGCCTCGGAGTACGCGGCGACGTTCGTCGCCTGCCAGATCTCGGTCGCGAGCGTCTCGAAGCCGATCGGGCGGAGCAGGAGCGTGGCCGGGAGCTCCTTCATCGCCGACAGGAAGACGAGCGCCGCGCCCGCCAGCACGCCCGGTCGCGCCAGCGGGAGCGTGACCCGCACGAGCACGCCCACGTTCCGGCGGCCGAGACCGCGCGCGGCGTCCTCGAGTCTCGGGTCGACGAGCCGCAGCGCGGAGCCGCTGGCGGCGAGAGCTTCCGGCAGGAAGCGGACGACGTACGCGAACACGAGCAGGGCGAGCGTCTGGTACAGCCAGCCGTAGCGCGCGCTGAAGAAGACGAGCGACAACGCGATCACGATCCCCGGGAGGCCGTTGCCGATGAAGCAGAGACGCTCGAGCGTGCGAGTCCAGGTCCTCGTGTAGCGCTGCGCGAGCAGCGCGACGGGGATCGCCGCCGCGACCGCGACGACCGCTGCGAGCGACGACGCGAGCATCGAGTTGAGGGCAGCGCTCCAGAGCAGGTCGAAAGGCCGGCCCGCCGAGGCGCCCTGCAAGGCCCAGTAGACGAGCACGCCGACCGGCAGCGCGAGGAAGACGAGCACGACGAGGCCGCAGTACGCCGTCGCCAGCCAGCGGAGCCGGCCGAGGCGGACACGCGCGGGGGGACGTCCTGCGCCGCGCCCGGAGCGATGGAAGCGCGCCCGCGTTCGCGCCCAGGACTCGGCGAGCAGGACGACGAGCGTCGACGCGACCAGCACGAGCCCGAGCACCGCGGCCGGATCGCGGTCGAACAGCCCCTGGTACTGGAGGTAGATCGCGCGGGTGAGCGCTGAGTACTGCATCAGCGAGACCGCGCCGAAGTCGGCGAGCACGTAGAGCGCAACGAGCAGCCCGCCGGCTGCGACCGCGGGGCGGAGGGACGGCAGCGTCACGGTCAGGAAGACACGCAACGGCGGCTTGCCGAGCGCGCCCGCAGCCTCCTCGAGCGACGCGTCGAGCTCCCGGAGCGCGGCCGCGACGAGCAGGTAGACGTACGGGTACGTCGAGAGCGTGAGTGCGAGCAGTGCGCCGGAGAAGCCGTAGATCTCCGGCAGCCGCTCGACGCCGAACGGCCCCTCGAGCACCTCCTGGAGCAGGCCGCGCGGCCCCAGCGCGCCGAGCAGGGCCAGAGCCGCGACGTAGCTCGGGATCACGAGCGGGAGAGCGACCGCGACCCCGAAGAACGCACGTAGCGGCAGGTCGGTCCGGACGATCAGCCAGGCGAGCGGTACCCCGACCGCGATCGCCGCCGCCACTACGGACGCCATCAGCAGCGCCGTGTCGAACACGAGTCGCGCCGTCGTCGAGTCGAGCACCGACCATGCGCTCTCGCTCGCCGTCGCGGCGCGAACGACGAGGTAGACGACCGGCAGCAGCACCGCCGCCGTCGCCGCGATCGCCGGGAGGGCGAGGGAGAGCGGCGCGCGTCGGCCCGCCGAGGGCGGCCCGACGCGAGCGCCGCGCTCGTTCACCGCGTGTAGCCGACCTCGTTCAGCACCACGAGCGTCTGCTCGAGCTCACGGCCGAGCCGCCCGAGGCTGATCCGCGCTCCCTCGATCCGGCTCAGGGCGGGCAGGCCGGCCCGCGGCTGCACCGAGCGGATCAACGGGTACTCGGCGCGCCCCGGGCTGCGCGAGAAGTGCTGCTGCGCCTCGCGGGAGAGCAGGAACGAGATCAGGCGCTGCGCCGCCTGCTTCTTGCCCGAGCTCGCGACGACCCCGGCGCCGGCGACGTTGATCAGCGCGCCCGGGTCGTTCTTCCCGCGCAGGAAGTGGTTGGCCGCGGTCGCGTTCGGCTGCTGCTCCTTGAGCTGATAGAGGTAGTAGTGGTTCACGAAGCCGACCTCGATCTCGCCGCGCGCCACCGCCGCGACCACCTGCGCGTTCCCGCTGTAGAACTTCACGTCGTTCGCCTTCAGGGCGGTCAGCCAGTTCCGCGTCCGCGCTTCGCCGGCACGAATCCGCATCGCGCTGACGAACGCCTGGAACGACGCGTTCGTCGGCGGCAGCCCGACCTTTCCGCGCCACCGAGGCTGCGTGTAGCCGTAGATCGTGGCCGGCAGCTCGCTCGGCCGCGACCGACTCTGTGTTGTAGACGACGACGCGCGCGCGGCCGCTGACGCCGACCCAGCGCTTACCGGGGGCGCGGAAGCGCGCGGGCACCCGGTTCAGCAGCGCCTGCGGCAGGACCGTGAGCCGGCCGCGGGTCGCGACCGCGCCGAGCGCGCCCGCGTCCTGCGAGACGAACACGTCGGCGGGGCTGTTCCCACCTTCCTCGAGCGAGCGCGGCCGCGAGCGCTGCGCTGTCGCCGTAGCGCACGTTCAGCTCGATGCCCGTCAGCGTCTTGAAGCGCTTGTAGATCGCGCCGACGAAGCGCTCGTCGCGTCCCGAATACACGGTGAGGCTCGTGGTCGCCTCCGGGCGCCCGCCCGCGGCGGTCGCGAGCAGCGACGTCGCGAGCAGCGCCACCAGGGATCCGAGCACGGCCAGCTTCTTCAACACGCCTCCTTGTCAGGTCCGCCTTACAGGGCGGCGGAAGCGTATGTAAGGGGGACCTGACGCGTCAAGCCGGAACCGTCTCGAAGACGGTCACGCGCCGCTCGTGCGCGTGCAACGCGACGCGCGCGCCGAGGGGCACGACCTCCGTCGACGGTCGCTGCGAGAGGACGAGCGCGCCGTTGCTCAGGCGCACGCGGTAGAAGACGTCGTGGCCGCGGAACTCGCGGCCGACGACCTCGCCGGCGCCGGACGGGTCGGGCGAGAGTTCGAGCTGCTCCGGCCGGATCAGCGCCTCGACCCGCCGGTGGCCGTTCAGGTTCGCGACGGGGAAGCGCCCGATCAGCGTGTCGACGAGGCCGTCGCTGATCGTGCCGGGAAGGAAGTTGGCGGCGCCGACGAACTCGGCGGCCCAGCGGTCCGCCGGCGCGAGGTAGAGCTCCTCGGGCGCGCCGGTCTGCACGACCGTGCCGTCGCGCATCAGCGCGATCCGGTCCGCGAGTGAGAACGCCTCCTCCCGGTCGTGCGTGACGAAGAGCACCGTGACGTCGATGCCGCGCAGGATCTCGGCGAGCTCTGCGCGCATCGACGCGCGCAGCAGGGGGTCGATGTTCGACCAGGGCTCGTCGAGGAGCACGACCGACGGCCTCGGCGCAAGTGCGCGCGCGAGCGCGACGCGCTGCTGTTGGCCGCCCGAGAGCTCGTGCGGGAAACGCTCGCGATACTCGGTCAGCCCGACGAGGCGGAGCAGCTCCGGGACGCGCTCGCGCCTGTCGCCGCGCCCGACGCCGAACCCGACGTTGTGCTCGACCGAGAGATGCGGGAAGAGCGCGTACTCCTGGAACACCATCCCGATCCCGCGGGCGTGCGCAGGGACGAACACGCCCGGCCCTACGACCCGCCGGCCCTCGATCGCGATCGCGCCCGCGTCGGGGCGCTCGAACCCCGCGACGAGGCGAAGCAGGGTCGTCTTGCCGCAGCCGCTCGGGCCGAGCAGCGCGACGAACTCTCCGCGCTCGACGCAGAGATCGCTTTCGAGGACGGCCGCGACGGCGCCGTAGCGCTTCGTCACCCCGTGCGTGCAGATCGTCCCACAGGCCATGCTGTAAGGGAAACCTTACAGGGGTCGTGAGTAGATTGGCTCGGTGCCGCGCTACGCGTCGGTGTACCCGCTCGTCCCCGCGCGGGCGCTGGCCCGGATCTTCACGTACGAGGTTCCCGACGGCGTCGAGAAGGGCGCCGTCGTCGAGGTGCGGTTCGCACGCTCGAAGGCGCGCGGCGTCGTCGTCGAGGTGGACGGCGTCGCTCCGGAGGGCATCGCCGTCGCGCCGATCGAGCGCGTCGTCGAGGAGCTCCCGCCGGCGCTGATCGACCTCGCCCTCTGGCTCGCGGAGTACTACGGCTCGACCCCCGGGCGGACGCTGCCCCTCGTCGCGCCACGGGTCCGCAAGCGTCGCAAGGAGATGCCTACGCCGCTCGCCCGCGAGGCGCTCGCCGGCGAGCCTGAGCCGGAGCAGCTGTCCGGCGAGCAGCGCGCCGCCGTCGGGCGCGTCGTCGACGCGTTCGGCACCGGCGGGACGTTCCTGCTCCACGGCGCGACGGGGAGCGGGAAGACCGAGGTCTACCTCCAGGCCTGCGCGGCGGCGCTCGAGCGCGGGCTCGGTGCGATCGTGCTCGTGCCCGAGATCGCGCTGACGCCGCAGGCTGCCGGGCGCTTCGCTTCCCGCTTCGGCGACGGGCTCGCGATCCTGCACTCAGGCCTGACCGAGGCCGAGCGGCGCGACGAGCGCGAGCGGATCGCGCGCGGCGAGGCCCGCATCGTCGTCGGCGCGCGCTCGGCCGTGTTCGCACCGGTGCGCGGGCTCGGGCTGATCTGCGTCGACGAGGAGCACGACCAGTCGTACAAGCAGGAGTCGGACCCGCGCTACGACGCGCGCACCGTCGCGGCGAAGCGTGCGGCGCTCGAGGGCGCGGTCGCCGTCTACGGCAGCGCGACGCCGCGGCCGGAGAGCTGGGAGCGGCTCGAGCGGCTCGAGCTCGGCGGGCGGCTGGCCGGCGCGCTTCCGCCCGTGCGCGTCGTCGATCTGCGCCGCGAAGCCGGCTACCCACTGTCCGCGCCGCTGCTCGCCGCGCTCGGCCGCGTCGCGGAGGAAGGGTCGAAGGCGATCCTGCTGCTCAACCGCCGCGGCGTCGCACCGGCTGTGCACTGCCGCGCCTGCGGGAGGACGCGACGTTGCCCGAACTGCGACGTCGCGCTCGTGCTGCACCGAGACGACCGGCTGCACTGCCACCACTGCGCGCACGTCGAGCCATCGCCGGACGTCTGCCCGGTGTGCGGATCGTCCGAGCTCGCACGGATCGGCGCTGGCACGCAGCGCCTCGAGCGGGAGCTCGCAGAGCACGTGCCCGAGCTCGAGCGGATCCGGCTCGACGCGGACGTGGTCGACGAGCGCGGCGCGGTGCCCGACGCGCTGCGGCGCTTCGCCGCGGCCGAGCGCGCGGTGCTGCTCGGGACGCAGATGGTGGCCAAGGGCCACCACTTCGCGGGCGTCGCGCTCGCGGCGGTCGTGGACGCGGACACGCAGCTCTCCATGCCGGACTTTCGCGCGGAGGAGCGGACGTTCCAGCTCCTGACACAGCTCGCCGGACGGTCGGGCCGCGACGCCCCGGGGCGCGTGATCGTGCAGACGTTCCAGCCGGACGCGCGCGCGGTCGTCCACGCTGCGCGCCACGACGTCGAGGGCTTCCTCGCCGGCGAGCTCGAACGGCGCCGCGAGCTCGCGTACCCGCCGTTTCGCCACCTCGTGCGCGTCGTCGTCGCCGGGCCTGAAGCCGGCGCACCGCTCGTCGCCCTGCAAGAGCTCGCCGCCGGCCTCGAGGCCGCCGAGCTGCTCGGGCCCGCGCCGCTGCTTCGCCTGCGCGGGCGCCACCGCGCGCAGCTGCTCGCGAAGACGGCCGAGCCGCGGCGCGTCGCCGCGCGCGTCGCCCGACAGCTCAGCGCGGCCGCGCCCGCGATGCGCCGCGCGGGCCTAACGACCTTCGTCGACGTCGATCCGCAGAGTCTCTAGCGCCTACACTCGCGCCGTGGCGGACGAAGCCGGCGAGCTCAAGGCGACGGGCGAACTCGACGCCGAGGCCCAGGCGCGGCGGCGCCTCGCGCTCGCGCAGATCCGCCAGTACCCCGACCCGGCGCTCAGGCTGCGCGCGAACGAGGTCGAGCAGTTCGACGAAGCGCTGCGAAGTCTGGCCGAGCGGATGACCGAGCTGATGGAGGACGCGCAGGGCGTCGGGCTCGCCGCGACTCAGGTGGGCGTGCTCCAGCGGCTGTTCGTCTTCGCCGTCGGCGAGGACGAGCCGCGCGTGCTCGTCAACCCGAAGATCGTCGAGCAGAGCGGCGAGAGCGAGGCCGCCGACGAGGGCTGCCTCTCGCTTCAGCGCGTGCTCGTGCCGGTCGAGCGCAGCTGCCGCATCACGATCGCGGCGCAGGACCTCGACGGGGACGACCTCCGGCTCGAGCTCGACGAAATGACGGCGCGCGTGGCCCAGCACGAGCTCGACCACCTCGACGGCGTGCTGATCCTCGATCGCACCACGAAGGACGCGCGGCGCGAGGCGATGGCCGCGCTGCGCGCGCAGCTAACGCTCGCTTGACCGCGCTCGGCGTCGCCGCCACGGCGCCGTTCGGTGCGGACGTCCTCGAACGGCTCGCCGCGCAGCACGACGTCGCCTGGGTGCTGACGCGGCCGGACCGGCCGGCGGGACGCGGCCGGAAGAGCCGCCCACCGGCCGCGAAGGAGACGGCCGAGCGGCTCGGGCTCGAGGTCCGCCAGCCGGAGCGCCCGGCGCTCGCCGACGTCGCCGGCGCGGACACGATCGTGCTGGTCGCCTACGGCGTGCTGATCCCGAAGGAGCTGCTCGACGCCGCGCTCTGGCTCAACGTCCACCCGTCGCTGCTTCCGCGCTGGCGCGGTGCGGCGCCCGTCGAACGGGCGCTGCTCGCGGGCGACGAGGAGACCGGCGTCTCGATCATCCAGCTCGTGGAGGAGCTCGACGCCGGCCCGATCGCGGCGCAGCGTGCGTTCCCGGTCGGCCCGGACGACGACGCAGGCGCGGTGTTCGCGCGGGCGGCCGAGCTCGGAGCCGAGCTCGTGGGCGAGCTCGTGGCTCAGAGCCACGAGCTGGAGCTTCGAGCGCAGGAGGGCGAGCCGACGTACGCCGACAAGATCACGGCTGCCGACCGCGAGCTCGACCTCTCGCAACCCGGCGACGCGCTCCGGCGGATCCGCGCGCTCTCCCCGCACATCGGCGCGCGCGCCGAGCTGCACGGACGGCCGGTGACGATCTGGCGCGCGCGGCTCGAGGGCGGCGAGCTCGTCCCGCTCGAGGTGCAGCCGGACGGCCGCCGGCGGATGTCGTACGAGGAGTTCCGGCGAGGCCTTCGGTGATCGCGCCCGCGCGCGCCGCGGCCTACGAGGTCGTGCGGCGCGTGTTCGAGCAGGACGCCTACGCCGACCGGGCGTTCCGCAGCGCCGCCGCCGGGCTCGACGAGCGTGACCGCGCGCTCGCGCAGCGGCTCGCCTACGGGACGGTGCAGCGCAAGCGCACGCTCGACCATGCGCTCGACGCGATCGGGCGGCGGCCCGTACGGAAGCTCGATCCGCCCGTGCTCGCGGCCCTGCGGCTCGGCGCGTACCAGCTCGGCTACACGGAGCTGCCGGCGCATGCCGTCGTCGACGACTCGGTCGAGCTCGTCCGCCGCGCGCGCCTCGAGCGTGCGGTCCCGTTCACGAACGCGGTCCTGCGCCGGCTGAGCGAGAAGCTGCGCGGCTTCCTCGGCTCGCTTCCCGAGGGCCCGCTGAAGCACTCCTACCCCGACTGGATCTTCGACGTCTGGCGACGCGATCTCGGCGACGACGCCGCGCTCGACCTGATGCGCGCGCAGAACGAGCCGCCGGAGACCGTCGTCCGGCTCGTGCGCGGCGAGCCACCGGGCGAGCCGACCGACGTGCCCGGCGCGTACCGGGTCGAGCGCGTGGACGAGGGCGCGGTGGCCGAGGGCCGGCTCTGGCCGCAGAGCCGCGCGTCCCAGCTCGCTGCCGTCGTCGTCGGCGCGCGTGAGGGCGAGCGCGTGCTCGACTCGTGTGCGGCCCCTGGCGGCAAGGCGACGATGCTCGCCGGCGAGGTGACCGCGGTCGAGGTGAACCCGGCGCGCGCGAGTGAGCTGCGCGCGAACGCGCGGCGCCTCGGCGCCGAGCACGTGCGCGTGGTCGAGGCGGACGCGACGAAGTTGCCGGCGGAGCTGCGCGACTTCGACCGCGCGCTCGTCGACGCTCCGTGCTCTGGCCTCGGCGTCCTCGCGCAGCGACCGGACCTGCGCTGGCGCGCGCGGCCGCTGCCCGAGCTCCAGCTCGCACTGCTGCGCGAGGCGGCCGAGCGTGTGCGTACCGATGGTGTCGTCGTCTACTCGGTCTGCACGCTCAACGCGGACGAGAACGAGGCGGTCGTGGACGCGAGCGGGCTCGCGGTCGATGCGCTGACCGACGAGTGGCCTCGCTACGCCCACCCGAGGCGGCCCGAGTTCCTGCTCACGCGGCCGGATCTCCACGGAACGTCGGGCTTCTTCGTCGCGCGGCTTCGCGTCCCGTGATCCCCGAGCGGCTGCGTCACCTCGAGGCGTTCCCGGGCGGCGGCGAGTGGCTTCGGCGTCTGCCGCAGCTCGTCGCCGAGTGCGCCGCTCGGTGGTCGCTCGAGCTCGAGGCGCCGTTCCCGGACGCGAACGTCTCGTACGTCGCGCCGGCCGGCGACGTCGTCCTGAAGCTCAACTTCCCGCACCGGGAGAGCGAGCACGAGGCGACCGCGCTCGCGCACTGGGATGGGAACGGTGCCGTCCGCCTGCTCGAGCACGATGCCGAACGCCGCGCGCTGCTGCTCGAGCGTTGCCGGCCGGGCACCTCCCTGCTGGAGCTGCCGGAGCGAGCGGCCTACGAGCTCGCGTCGTCGGTCGTCGCGCGGTTGAACGAGCGCCCGGCCGGCGGCACCGACGTCGAGCCCTTCGCCGGGACCGCGGCGCGGTGGGCGGACGAGCTTCCGGCCCGCTGGGAGGCGGCCGCGAGGCCGTTCGAGCGCGAGCTGCTCGACGCTGCGGTCGGGGCGCTGCACGAGCTGCCGCCGACGCAGGGCGAGCTCGTCGTCTGCCACCAGGACCTGCACCGCGGCAACGTGCTCGCCGCCGAGCGGGAGCCGTGGCTCGCGATCGACCCGAAGCCCGTCGTCGCCGAGCGCGCGTTCAACGCCGTGGCGCTCGTCCGCGACGGGCCCGGCGACCTGGCCTGGCGGCTCGACTTCCTCGCCTCGGAGCTCGAGCTCGACCGGGAGCGGCTCCGCCGCTGGACGATCGCCCACACGGTCGCGTGGGGCTTCGCGGAGCACGAGCCGCACGTCTACGAGCGGCAGATCGACGTGGCCCGTCACCTCCTTCGTCTGTAATAGCGGCGTGCCCTGGCGCGACTGGATCCGGACGGTCGAGGTCGAGCCTTCGCTCTACGCCGCCGACTTCGCCGACCTCGGCACGCAGATCGATGCGCTGCTCCACGCGGGCGCGCGCGTGTTCCACTTCGACGTCGGCGACGGCCACTTCGTCGAGCCGATCACGATGGGGCCGATCGTGCTCGAGTCGATCTCGGAGCGGATCCACAGGGAAGGCGGCGTGATCGACTGCCACCTGATGGTCGAGAACCCGGCCAAGCACTTCGGCGCGATCGCGCGCGCCGGCGGCGACAGCGTCACGTTCCACTACGAGGCGGTGCGCGACCTGCGCGGCGTCGTGCAGGCGGCGCGCGAGCAGGAGCTCGGGATCGGGCTCGCGTTCAAGCCCTCGACCCCGGTGCAGGACGTCGTCGCCGCCGCCGAGGGTTTCGACGTCGTGCTCTGCATGAGCATCGAGCCGGGGTACTCGGGCCAGGAGTTCCTCGAGGGCTCGCTGGAGCGCATCCGCTGGACGCGGGACAACCTCCCGCCCGAGGTGCACGTGCAGGTCGATGGCGGGATCAACGAGGAGAACGTCCGGGCCGCGCACGACGCGGGCGCGACGCTGCTCGTCTCCGCGAGCGCGATCTTCGGGGCGGAGGATCTGCCGCGGGCCTACCGCCGCTTGGTACAAGCGCTGGCGTGAGCCACATGGAACGGGCGCTCGAGCTCGCCGAGCGCGGTCGCGGAACGACGCACCCGAACCCCGTCGTCGGCGCCGTCGTCGTGACGCCGGGCGGGGTCGTCGTCGGCGAGGGCTGGCACGAGCAGGCCGGCGGGCCGCACGCCGAGGTGCTCGCGCTGCGCGCGGCCGGAGGCGGTGCGAAGGGGGCGACGCTGTACGTCACGCTCGAGCCGTGCGCGCGCTTCGGCCGCACGCCGCCGTGCGTCGACGCGATCGTGGGCGCAGGCGTCGCGAAGGTCGTCGTCGGTGCCGACGACCCGACGCAGGAGGGGGTCGAGCGCCTGCTCGAGCTCGGCGTCGAGGTCGAGCTCCTCGACCTCTGGGCCGCGCGTCGCCAGAACGAGGCCTGGCTCACGTGGGCGACGCGGCAGCGGCCGTTCGTGACCTACAAGGTCGCGGTCACCTTCGACGGGCGGGTGACTGCGCCGGAGTCCCGCTGGATCTCGGGCGAGGAGTCGCGCCGGCTCGTCCACGAGCTGCGCGCCGTCTCGGACGCCGTCGCCGTCGGGATGGGAACCGTGCGCGCGGACGACCCGCGTCTCGACGCGCGCGGCGTCGACACGCGCCGCCAGCCGCGGCGGCTCGCGTTCGGGCTCGGGCCGCTCCCGGAAGGCTCCGAGCTCGAGCTTCGGCAGCGGGACCCGGCGGTGGAACTGACGGCGCTCGCCGCGGAGGGCGTGCAGTCGCTGCTGCTCGAGGGCGGACCGACGCTCGCGACGGCGTTCCTCGAGCGCGACCTGATCGACAAGCTGCTCGTCTTCGTCGCACCGAGGCTCTCGGGCTCCGGTCCGTACTTCCTGCGCGAGTTCGAGCGCCGCGTCTCGCTGCGCCGCATGACGGTGACCTCGGTCGGGGACGACCTGCTGCTCGAGGCGTACATTCACGAGCCGTGAAGCACGCGCTGCTCTGCTCGAACATCGGCACGTATTCGAACCCGCGCGCGACGATGCGGCTGGCGGAGTCGGCCGAGCGAGCGGGATGGGATGCGTTCCTGCTCTGGGACCATCTCGCGTTCGTCTGGGGGAAGCCCGCGGCCGATCCCTGGGTGTCGCTCGCCGCGATCGCGACGGCGACCGAGCGGATCGTGCTGGGGACCGGCGTGACGCCGGTGGCGCGCCGCCGTCCGCACGTGGTCGCGCATCAGCTCGCGACGCTCGAGCAGCTCGCGCCGGGCCGTGTGCTGTTCGGCGCGGGCCTCGGCGGCGGCCGCGGCGAGTTCGAGCGCTTCGGCGAGGACGAGGGCGAGCACGCGCGGGCGGCGCTGCTCGACGAAGGCCTCGACGTGATCCGCGCGTTGCTGTCCGGCGACGAGGTGAACCACCGCGGCGAGCACTTCGTCGTCGACCGGGTGACGCTCGACCCGAAGCCCGGCCGGATCCCGATCTGGATCGGCGGCATGAGCCGGCGCGCGCGCGAGCGCGCGCAGCGCTTCGACGGCTGGTTCGCCGACACCGCGACGCCGCGCGAGATGACGCGCACGCCCGACGAGCTCGCCGCGATGCTCGACGGCTACGAGCTCGGCGACGTCGCGGTGCTGGGCTACTCGGAGCCGGGCGAGCGCGAGCTGCGCGGCGCGTACGAGGCCGCCGGCGCGACCTGGTGGGTCGAGCAGCTCCACGACGGCCGCGGCGACGAGTCCGCGCTGCTCGCGCGGGTCGAAGCCGGCCCGTGAGCCCAGGGGACTGTCCCGGGACAGTCCCCTCCTACGTCCGAATCTCCGACTGAGCAGGGACAACCCCCGGTTCGCGACGCGGGCGCGCGAGCCGTCGGGGACAGTCCCGGGACTGTCCCCGAGGAGCAGCCGTTCGTAAGCTTGAAGCGTGTTCACCGGGATCGTTCGCGAGCGCGGGCGCGTCGCGTCGTTCGCCGACGGCGGCCGCCTCGTCGTCGAGTCGGCGCTCGAGCCGGCGGTCGGCGACTCCGTCTCCGTCGACGGCGTCTGCCTCACGGTCGTCGACGCGAGCAACGGCACGCTCTCCTTCGACGTCGTCCCGGAGACGCTCGCGCGCGCGAAGCCGTTCGCGGCCGAGGTCAACCTCGAACCGGCGCTCAAGGCAGGCGAGTCGCTCGGCGGCCACTACGTCCAAGGTCACGTCGACGGAGTCGGGCGCGTGCGCTCGTTCGACGGCGAGCGCCTCGTCGTCGAGGCTCCACCCGAGCTCCTGCGCTACTGCGTGGAGAAGGGCTCGATCGCGATCGACGGCGTCTCGCTGACGATCGCCGCGCTGCACGGCGACGGGTTCGAGGTCGCGCTCGTCCCGCACACGCTCGAGGTGACGACGTTCGGCTCGCTGAGCCCGGGCGACGCCGTCAACCTCGAGGTCGACGTCCTCGCGAAGTACGTCGAGCGCCTGCTCGGGGCTAGGCTTTCGGAGTGACGACCGCCGTGCAGACGCGCGCGCCGTTCGCGACCGTCGAGGAGGCGATCGAGGACATCCGGCAGGGACGCTTCGTCGTCGTCGTCGACGCCGAGGACCGGGAGAACGAGGGCGACCTGACGATCGCGGCGCAGTTCGCGACGCCGGAGGCGATCAACTTCATGGCCACGCACGCACGCGGGCTGATCTGCCTCTGCCTCACGCCGGAGCGCTGCGACGAGCTCGGGCTCGAGCAGATGGCGCGCGAGAACGAGACCCCGCTCGGCACCGCGTTCACGGTCTCGGTCGAGGCGCGCGAGGGCGTGACGACCGGCATCTCGGCGCACGACCGCGCGCACACGATCCAGACCGCGATCGACCCCTCGAAGGGCGGGCACGACCTCGTTCGTCCCGGCCACGTGTTCCCGCTGCGCGCCCGCGCCGGCGGCGTGCTCGAGCGCTCCGGCCAGACGGAGGCCGCCGTCGACCTCGCCCGGCTCGCCGGCCTCAGCCCCGCCGGAGTCGTCTGCGAGATCATGAACGAGGACGGGACGATGGCCCGCGTTCCCGACCTCGCGGCGTTCTGCGCGCGCCACGAGGTCAAGCTGCTGACGATCGCCGACCTGATCGAGTACCGGCGGCGCACCGAGAGGCTCGTCGAGCGTGTCGCAGAGGTGCGGCTGCCGACCGCATACGGCGAGTTCACGGCCGTCGCGTTCCGCGAGGTGCTCACCGGCAAGCCGCACGTCGCGCTCGTCAAGGGCGAGCTCGACGGCGCCGCGAACGTGCTCGTGCGCGTCCATTCCGAGTGCCTGACCGGCGACGTCTTCCACTCGCTGCGCTGCGACTGCGGCGAGCAGCTCGAGCACGCGCTGCGGCGGATCGCGAGCGAGGAGCGCGGCGTCCTGCTCTACATGTCGCAGGAGGGTCGCGGCATCGGCCTGCTCTCGAAGCTTCAGGCCTACGAGCTCCAGGAGTCCGGCCTCGACACCGTCGACGCGAACCTCGAGCTCGGCTATCCGGCCGACGCACGAGAGTGGGGGATCGGCAACCAGATCCTGGCCGAGCTCGGACTGACGACGATCCGCATCCTCACCAACAACCCGAAGAAGCTCACCGGCCTCGAGGGCTACGGGTTGACCGTCACTGAGCAGCTGCCGATCGAGGTCGAGCCGAACCCGGAGAACGAGCGGTATCTGGCCGCCAAGCGTGAGAGACTCGGGCACCGGCTCCACCACCAGGACCGCCGCTTCGAGGAGGACACTGAATGACCGAGCCCGCCGAGATCCCGCAGCTTCGGACGCCCGAGCAGCACGCCGAAGGCACGCTCGACTTGCCCGACGGCGTCCAGGTGCTGGAGGGGTCGCCGGACGGGGACCGGCGCTCCATCGCGGTCGTCGTCGCGAAGTTCAACGGCGAGATCACGTCGCGGCTGCTCGCGTCGGCGTTCGACGAGCTCGAGCGCGCCGGTGTTCCGCAGGACGCGGTCACGGTCGTCCCCGTGCCGGGCGCGTTCGAGCTGCCGCTCGCAGCCCTCGCGCTCGCGAAGACGCGCCGCTACGCGTGCATCGTCGCGCTCGGCTGCGTGATCCGCGGCGAGACGCCGCACTTCGACTTCGTCGCCGGCGAGGCCGCGTCGGGACTCCAGCTCGCGGCGATCGAGACGGGCGTGCCCGTCGCGTTCGGGGTCCTGACGACGGACACCGTCGAGCAGGCGGAGGCGCGTGCGGAGAAGGGCGCCGAGGCCGTCCGCACGGGGCTGGAGATGGCCGATCTCTTCGCGCAGCTCCGCGCGAGCGCCGCGGCGGCCAAGTAACACTGTGTTACAAGCGGTCGGCTACACTGGCCGCCGCCATGTCGAAGATCTGCGCCGTGTGCGGCAAGAAGCCCTCGTTCGGGAACAACCGCAGCCACTCGATGGTTGCGACGAAGCGCCGCTTCGACCCGAACCTCCAGCGCGTCCGCGTCAACCTGGGCGGCAAGGCCCAGCGCGCGTACGTCTGCACGCGCTGCCTCAAGGCCGGCAAGGTCCAGAAGGCTCTCTGAGTCGATCCCGGCCGCGCGATGCGGTCTAATCCGGGCGTGACCGCACTCGAGCTCGCCCGCGGCGCCCTCGCCTCGCTCGAGCAGAGCCGGCAGCGGATCGACGACCTCAACGTCTACCCCGTGCCCGACGGGGACACCGGCACGAACCTGACGCTGACGTGCCGCGCGGTCGTCGAGGCGCTCGAGTCGTCCGAGGCGACCGACCGCGCCGCGATCGCGAAGGAGGTGACGCGCGCGGCACTGATGGGCGCGCGCGGCAACTCCGGCGTGATCCTCTCCCAGATCGTCCGCGGGTTCGCCGAGACGCTCGCCGAGGCTGAGACGCTCGACGCGGCGACCGTCGCGAAGGCGTTCCGCGGCGCGAGCGACGCGGCGTACCGCGCCGTGCGCAACCCCGTCGAAGGGACGATGTTGACCGTGATCCGAGAGCTCGCGGAGGCCGCCGAGCAGGCGGAGCCCGACCGGCCCGCGGCCGACCTGCTCGTCGAGCTCGTCCCGGCCGGCGAGGCCTCGCTCGCGCGGACTCAGGAACTGCTCGACGTGCTCAGGGACGCGGGCGTCGTCGACGCGGGCGGCGCCGGCGTCGTCGAGCTCCTGCGCGGGTTGGCGGCGACCGCGTCCGGCGAGCCGATCCCGGAAGCGGCGCCGGCGGAGGGCCTCGCCTTCGAAGCGATCCACCTCGAGCTCTCGCGCTACCGCTACTGCACGACGTTCGTCGTCGAGGGCGAAGCGCTCGTGCTCGAGGAGCTCGAGGAGGAGCTCGAGCGCCTCGGCGACTCGCTGCTCGTCGTCGGCGACCCGAGCGCGCTGAAGGTCCACGTGCACACCGACGAGCCCGGTTCGGCGCTCGCCGTCGGCACGCGGCGCGGCACGATCGAGGGAGTCGAGATCGCGAACATGCACGCCCAGACGCAGCACCGCGAGGAGCGGCTGCTGCACGCCGTGCCGGACATCGTCTCGGAGGTGATCGCCGTCGTCGTCGGCGAGGGCAACCGCAGGCTCTTCGAGAGCCTCGGCGCGACGAGCTTCGTCGAGGGCGGCCAGACCATGAATCCCGCGACGTCCGACCTCGTCGCCGCGGTCGAGCGCACCGGCGCGAGCGAGGCGATCCTGCTCCCGAACAACTCGAACGTGATCATGAGCGCGGAACAAGCGGCACGGCTCGCGTCGAAGCCGGTCGAGGTGGTCGCGAGCGACTCGATCCCCGCCGGGCTCGCGGCGATGGTCTCCTTCGACCCGCAGCGGAGCTCCGCCGAGAACGCCGAGGAGATGCGCGAGGCGGTGGGCGCGGTCAAGACCGGCGAAGTTACGATCGCCTCGCGCGACGCGCAGCTGAACGGGCTCGCCGTCCCGAAGGGAAGCTGGCTCGGCCTTGCGGAGGGTGAGGCGATCGCCGTCGGCGACGACTTCGAGCACGTCGTCGGCGAGGTGGTCGAGCGGCTGCTGGCCGAGCCGCGCGGAGTGCTCACACTCCTGCGCGGGGAGGACGCGCCCGACGTCGAGGCGCTGGTCGCGGCGATCGCCTCGCGTCACCCCGACGTCGAGGTCGACGTGCACGACGGCGGCCAGCCCCACTACCCGCTCCTCCTCTCCGCCGAGTGAGCGGAAACGGCCCGATCCGCGTCGTCGTCGTCGAGGACAACCAGGTCTTCCGCGAGGCGCTCGAGCTGCTGCTCGGGCTTCAGCAGGACATCGAGGTCGTCGCGTCGGTCGCGGACGGATCGGACGCCGTGCCCGCCTGCCGGGAGCACCGCCCCGACGTCGTCGTCATGGACTACCGCCTCCCCGGGCTCGACGGGGTCCAGGCAACGAAGGCCGTGCTCGCGAGCTGCCCTGGCACGGCGGTCGTCGTGCTGACCGCGTCGGCGACGGTGCGCGAGATGGGCGCGCTCGAGGCCGCGGGCGCGGTCGCGTGCCTGACGAAGGACCAGGAGCTCGACGTGATCGTCGGCGCGATCAAGACTGCGGCCGCCTGATGGAGTTGAGAGGCCCGGTCACGACGAGACGCGGTGCCCCCGGGCCGCGCTGGGCGGCGCGATGCGGCGTCCTCAGTCGCGCCCGTATCACTGCGGATACGAGCGCTCCCTGCGTCCTTGCCTCGCACCACCCAGCGCACCCCGGCGACGAGGTCACGTCATGACCGGGCCTCTGACTGCGTCCAACACCGCGGTCGTGCTCGACTCCACGGCCGACTTCCCCGAAGCCGCGGAACGGTTTCCGAACTGGCGGGTCGTGCCGCTCTACGTTCGCTTCGGCGACGAGAGCTACCGCGACTACGTCGAGCTCGGGCCGCACGAGTTCTACGAGCGCCTGCGCACGGCGACGACGCCGCCGACGACCTCCCAGCCGACGCCCGGCGACTTCGCCGCGGCGTACGCCGAGCTTGCCGACTACGAGCGGATCTTCTCGATCCACATCCCTGAGTCGCTCTCGGGCACGATGCAGAGCGCGCGGGTCGCCGCCGCGGACCTCGGCGACAAGGTGCGGACGATCGACTCCGGAACGGCGTCGGCCGGGATCGCGATGCTCGGGTTCGCGATCCAGCGCCGGCTCGAGCGCGGAACGACCGACGAGGAGATCGACGCTCTCGTCGAGACGTACAAGTCGGGCGACTCCTTGCTCTTCACCGTGGACACGCTCGAATACCTCCAGCGCGGTGGACGGATCGGCCGCGCGGCGAAGTTCGCCGGCCAGCTGCTCAACGTCAAGCCGATCCTGACGATCGAGGACGGCGAGGTGATCCCGCTCAAGCGAGTGCGCGGTGCGGCGAAGGCGTTCGCCGAGTTCCAGCAGCAGTTCACCGACGCGACGGTGGACACGGACAACCTGCGCGTGGGGATCGCACATGCCGACGCGCCCGAGCGTGCGGAGCAGTTGCGGAAGATGGTCCTGGGTGAGCGACCGAGCGCTCAGGTCGAGATCGTGACCACGCTCGGGGCCGTCGTGGGCACGCACGCCGGCCCCGGCACGGTCGGGTTCTTCTGGTTCCACGATGCGGAAACCGCGGGCGCGGTTTCCGCATAGACGACCCATCACGTCGGTGCGGTTCGCGGAGACGGGTGTAGTCGACCACTGGCCGGTCTCGCGCTCGATGCCTCGGCCGGAACGCCTGGCGCTCGGGCTCGACGTCCTGCCGGGGATCGGCTCGACCGTCTCGAAACGGCTTGCGAAGCTCGGGCTTCGCACCATCGATGACCTGCTTCGCCATGCGCCCTTCCGCTACGAGCCCGCCGCGCCGGAGCTCAGGATCGCGGAGCTGTTCGGCGAGGAGGAGGCCGCGATCGCCGGCGTCGTACGCAGCACGCGCAAGCGCCGCGCACGGCGGCTGACGATCGTGACCGCCCGCGTCGAGGACGAGAGCGGGCACATCGACGCGGTCTGGTTCAACCAGGAGTGGCTCGCCGAGCGCTTGCGTCCCGGCACGCACGTGCGCCTGCGAGGCCAGCGCCGGCGCAACGAGTTCGTCGTCAAGAGCTACGACCTCGGCGAGACGACGCAGACCGCCGACTTCGCGCCCGTCTATCCCGCGAGCGAGGACGTGACGACGAAGCGGCTCCGGGCGTACGTCGAGTCTGCGCTCCCCTACGCGGAGGACTGCGCCGACCTGCTGCCGGCGCCGCTCCGCGCCCGCCACGAGCTGCCGCTCGTCCGCGATGCCTTCGTCGCCCTGCACCGCCCGACTTCCGAGTCCGAGGCGGAGGTCGGCAGGCGCCGGCTCGCGTTCGAGGAGCTGCTCGAGCTCCAGCTGGCGCTGGCGCTCGCGCGGCGCGAGCGCGAGCAGGCGCGGGCGGTCGCGCTCGGCGAGCCGGGCGAGCTGATCGACCGGTACCGCGCGGCGCTGCCGTTCCGGCTCACCGAGCACCAGGAGCGTGCGATCGCCGAGCTCGACCACGACCTCGCGCGCTCGGCGCCGATGCAGCGGCTGCTCCAGGGCGACGTCGGCTCGGGGAAGACGGTCGTCGCGCTCTACGCACTCCTGCGCGGCGTCGAGCGCGGCCACCGCGGCGCGTTGATGGCGCCGACGGAGACCCTCGCCGAGCAGCACTTCCTGACGATCGAGCCGCTCTGCTGCTGAGCTCGGCGTTCGCGTCGCGCTCCTCACCGGTCACGTGAAGAGCGGAGTCGAGGACGCGCAGGTCGTCGTGGGGACGCACGCGCTGATCCAGGAGGGCGTCGACCTGCGCGAGCTCGCCGTCGCCGTCGTCGACGAGCAGCATCGCTTCGGCGTCGAGCAGCGGCGCGCGCTCGTGGAGGGCCGCACGCCGCACGTGCTGCACATGACCGCGACGCCGATCCCGCGCACGCTGGCGCTCACGCTCTACGGCGACCTGGCGGTCAGCGAGATCGCGAAGCCGCCGGCGAACCGCAAGCCGATCAAGACGAGCTGGATCACGCACGAGCGGTCATCGGAGGCGTACACCCGTCTGCGCCGACTGCTCGAAGAGGGGTGGCAGGCGTTCGTCGTCTGTCCGGTGATCGAGGAGTCGGAGACGCGTCAGGCGCGTGCGGCGGAGGCGGAGGCGGAGCGGTTGCGGCGCGCGGAGCTGCGCGGCTTCCGCGTCGGCTGCCTGCACGGGCGGCTGCGGCCTGCCGACCGACGCGCGCTGATGGCCCAGTTCAAGGCGCGCGAGCTCGACGTGCTCGTCGCGACCACGGTGATCGAGGTCGGCGTCGACGTCCCGAACGCGACGGTGATGATCGTCCAAGAGGCCGACCGCTTCGGGCTCGCGCAGCTGCACCAGCTGCGAGGCCGCGTCGGGCGCGGCGGCGAGCAGTCGTACTGTCTGCTCGTCTCGCGGGCGAAGGAGGAGCTGACCGACTCCGCGCGCGCCCGGCTCGAGGCGATGGTCGCGACCACGGACGGCTTCGAGCTCGCCGAGCGCGACCTCGAGATCCGGGGCGAGGGGGAGCTCCTCGGCACGCGCCAGGCGGGCGCGTTCGGCCTGCGCTTCGCCTCGCTCCGCGGCGACCGCGACCTGCTCGAGCTCGCCCGCCGCGAAGCCGAGGACCTGGCCGGCGAGGACGGGCTCCTCCAGGCCACCGTGGCCGCGAAGGCCGAGTCGGCAGCGGCCGCCTAGCGCGACACACTCCCGTCACGCTTCCGTCACAGATCCTCAATCGTCTCTGAGACCGATCAGCCACGGAGGCAGCGCGGAGCCGCTTTCGTCCTCGGTCGGGGGTCATGGTCTCTGAGACCAACCCTCAGGCAGGTTGAATACGAGCTATGTGCCGAAACATTCACACGCTGTTCAACTACGAGCCACCCGCGACCCCCGAGGAAGTGCGCGACGCCTCGCTGCAGTACGTCCGCAAGATCAGCGGCTTCACGAAGCCGTCGCAGGCGAACGAGGAGGCTTTCGCCCGAGCCGTGGACGAGGTCACAGCGGCCTCGGCGCGGCTGCTCGACTCGCTCGTGACGTCGGCGCCGCCGAAGGACCGCGAGGTCGAGGCCGCGAAGGCGCGCGCCCGCGCCGCCGAGCGCTACGGCACCGCCGCCGCCTGACAGGCGTCTGCGGGAACTTCGCCCGGCGAGCAGGTGTAAGACGAGCGTGCGCCTGCTCGCTTTCGCGCTGCTCGTGCCGGCGCTCGCCGCGGGCGGCACGCCTTCGCTTGCCCTGATCGCCCCGCGTGCTGCGCACACCGCCACGTTGCTCCCCACTGGCCAGGTTCTCGTCGTCGGCGGCTGCGCGATCGACTCGTGTGAGCTCGACGACCGCGGCGCCACGACCGAGCTCTACAACCCGGGCGAGCGTCGGTTCGTCGCCGGTCCCCGCCTGAGCACACCGCGTGTCGGCCACGTGGCTGCCCGGCTGCCAGACGGCCGCGTCCTCGTCGTCGGAGGCTGGACGCCGTCGGGGTTGTCGCGCACGGCGGAGCTCTACGAGCACGGACGCTTCCGCCTGACCGGGAACCTCCTCGGCGTGCGCGGCGGCGCCACCGCGACGCCGCTCCACGACGGGCGCGTGCTCGTCGCCGGGGGAACCCAGGGCGACGGCGTCATGCTCGCGCGAGCCGAGCTCTACGACCCCGGCTCCGGGCGTTTCACGGCTGTGGCTCCGATGCGCGTCGGCCGTGGCGGCCATGTGGCGGTCCGGCTCCTCGACGGGCGGATCCTGATCGTCGGCGGGTTCGATGGCCGGCGGGTCCTCCGCAGCACGGAGCTGTACGACCCGCGACGAGCGACGTTCGCCCCAGGTCCGCGCCTGCGCCTGCCGAGGCACAAGCACGCAGCGGTCGTCCTGCGCGACGGGCGCGTCCTCGTCCTCGGCGGCTCGAACGAGCTGGACTTCCGCGGCCGTTACGCCTCCGCAGAGCTTCTCGACGTCCGGGCCGGCCGTTCCCTGCGCGTTGCGCCGATGAGGGCCCGGCGCTTCAAGCTCCCCGACGCCGCCGTGCTGCTCCGGGACGGCTCGGTCCTCGTCGCGGGCGGCGCGGCGCAACTGGAGCGCTTCGAGCCACGCCGCGCACGGTTCGTCGCGGCCGGGCGGATCGACGACGCGCTCGCGTTCGCGACGGCGACCAGACTTCGTGACGGCCGTGTCCTCGTCGTCGGCGGATACGACGAGCGGCTCACCGTCAGCCGGCGCGCCTGGCTCGTCCAGCCATCGCGGTAAGCGGGGAGCGCGTCAAGATGCGGCGATGCGGATCATCGCGGGCTCGCGGAAGGGTCACCGGATCGTCGCGCCGAAGGGGAGCGACACGCGGCCGACCGGTGACCGTGTCCGCGAGGCCGCGTTCAACCTGATCGGGCCGGTCGAGGGTGCGACCGTCCTCGACCTCTTCGCCGGCTCGGGCGCGATGGGCCTCGAGGCGCTCTCGCGCGGCGCCGAGACCGCGACCTTCGTCGAGGCGGACGTGCGAGCGGCCGCGACGATCCGCCAGAACCTCGAGAAGCTGCGCCTGACCGGGGCGCGCGTCGTCCAGAGCGACGCCGTGCGAGCGCTGGCGGCGGAGGGCTCGAGCGGCACGAAGTACGATCTCGTGCTCGTCGACGCCCCCTACGACCAGTACCCGGACCTGCAACCACTGCTCGCGCGCTACCTCCCGCACGTCGTCGCCGAGGACGGCCTCGTCGTCGTCGAGACGAGCGCGCGCGTCGAGCCCGAGCTCCCGCTGACCCTCCGCACGTCCCGCCGCTACGGCTCCGCACGAGTGACGCTGTTCGAATGATCACCGCGATCTGCCCAGGCTCCTACGACCCGGTCACGTTCGGGCACGTCGACGTGATCGGTCGTGCTGCGGCGATCTTCGACCGGCTCGTCGTCGGCGTCGTCGCCAACCCGCGCCACAAGGAGCCGATGTTCACGCTCGACGAGCGCGTCGAGTTCCTGCGCGAGGCGCTGGGGAAGCACGAGAACGTCGAGGTCGAAGTCTTCGCCGAGCTCGTCGTCGACTTCGCCCGCAAGTGGGACGCGAAGGCGATCGTCAAAGGCCTGCGCGTGATCTCCGACTTCGAGTGGGAGTTCCAGATGAACCAGCTCAACCGCACGCTCGCGCCCGAGATCGAGACCGTGTACGTGATGGCGAGCCCGCAGGTCAGCTTCGTCTCCTCGAGCGGCGTCAAGGAGATCGCCGCGTTCGGCGGCAAGGTCGACGAGCTCGTCCCCGAGCCGGTCGCCCGCCGCTTCGCCGAGCTGTACCCGCTCGGAAGGCCCGGGACCCCCGAGAACCCCCAGGAGTAGACTTCCCGCCCATGGACGTACTGGTTCTGATCGACAAGCTCGACGACCTCGTGCACAACGCGAAGGCCGTGCCGCTGACCGACCAGGTGCGGATCGACCGCGAAGAGATCTACGACATCCTCGACCAGATGCGCGCGACGATCCCCGAGGAGATCAAGCAGGCGCGCTGGATCGTCAAGGAACGGCAGGACATGCTGGCCGAGGCGAAGCGTGAGGTGGACCGGCTGCTCGCCGAGGCCCGCGAGCAGGCCGTGCGCGAGGCGTCGCAGACCGAGATCGTCAAGCTGGCCGAGCGGCAGGCTCAGGACATCGTCGACGAGGCGCGCCGGCAGGCCCGCGAGACGAAGCTCGAGATGGAGGACTGGGCCGACGGCATCCTCTCGACGCTCGAGGTCAACCTCGAGAAGTTCCTCACTGCGGTCAAGCGCGGGCGGGAGCGCCTGCACGAGCGCTCGCAAGAGCACGTCATGGCCGGGGTCACCGACGGTTCCTCGAACGAAGAACCGTTCCAGCAGTAGGCGCGGCGCCCAACTGATCATCGTGGCCGGGCTGACGCTCGCGTGGGCGAGTCCGGTCCACGCGCAGAACGCGGTCCAGCTCGAGAACATGCTGCCGGGGACGAACGCCTGGGGCGACCCCGGCACGTCGGCCGCCGAGGGCTACGCGTCGCAGACGAGCGTCGAGGCGGGGGAGACGCTGAACTTCCACGTCTCCGCGCCGGCCGGGCTCCAGTACCGCCTCGACATCTACCGCGTCGGCTGGTACGGCGGTCCGGGCGGACGGCTGGTCACCTGCCTGCCCTCGTGCAGCAGCACGAACGACGCGGTGCCGTACCCGACGCCCGGGCCGGACGCGAACGGGCAGGTCCAGGCGGGCTGGCCGGTGGCCGCGACCGTGACCGTCCCGACGTCGTGGGTGACCGGCTACTACATGACGCGGATCGTCCTCTCCGACGGCAGCGAGCCCGGGAGGATCCCCTTCGTCGTCAGAGAGCCGACGAACGCGGCCGCGCCGTCGCTGATCGTGATCCAGGTCCCGGTGAACACGTGGCAGGCGTACAACGCGTGGGGCGGCAAGAGCCTCTACGACTTCAACTCCACGGGCTTCTCTCGCGCGAACCGCGTCAGCTTCGATCGGCCGTACCTGTTCGTCGGCCCGGGCGCGCAGGTGATGACGTCGTGGGAGCTCTCACTCGTGCGCTTCCTCGAGAGGGAGGGCTACGACGTCTCCTACGTGACCGACACCGACGTCGACCGCGACCCCGCGGTGCTCAGGCGCCACCGGATCGCGATCACGGCCGGGCACGGCGAGTACTGGACGAGCGGGACCCGCGACGCGTACGACACCGCGCGCGGCGTCGGGACGAACATGCTCTTCATGGGTGCGAACACCGGCTACTGGCGCGTCCGCCAGGAGAACGCCCGCCGGACGATCATCACGTACAAGAACGGAGCGGCCGATCCGACGACCACGCTCTTCCGCGACCTGCCGACGCCTCGGCCGGAGTGCGCGCTGCTCGGCGTCCAGCACTACGAGGGCTCGTACAACTGGCCGCGCGTCGGCTACGTCACGAACCCGTACCCGGCGGGCAGCGCGTGGTTCGCGAACACCAACCTCGCCACGGGCTCGGTGATCGAGGGGATCGTCAGCCGTGAGCACGACCTGGTGCCGCCGGGGACGAACTGCGGGCTGCCGCTCCAGGTGCTCTTCCACTACTCGCCCGTCAACGACCCGCTCGAGCGAGCCGAGGCAGTGCGGTACACGTTCCCGGGCTCGGGCGCGCGCGTCTTCGCGAGCGGCTCGCTGGAGTTCGCCTGGGCGCTCGACTACTACCGGCCGGGCGGCGACGGCGCGACGACGCAGGTGAACGCCGGTATCCAGCAGCTCGTCCGCAACCTGCTCACGAACGCGCGCCGACCGGCGCCCCCGACGTCCGTGACGACGGAGGGCGTCGCCGGCCGGCAGCTTCGGATCCGCATCGGCCGCCGGATCGATCCGCGCGTCCAGCGCTATCGCGTCTACCGACGCTCGGACGGGACTGCGCCGGACCTCACGGCGCCGGGCTGGACGTTGATCTGCTCGCCGATCACGGCCGCTACCTGTCTGAACACCGTCCCCGCTGCGGGGACCTACCGCTATGCAGCCGTCGCTGTTGACCGCTGGGGTCGTTCCGCCGCGACGTACGCCGCGAAGCGGGTCGTTCCCTAGGCCGGAACGAGCGTGAGTTCCGCGCAGACCTCGCGCGCGAGCTCGACGAACGCGCGCGCGGCCGCGCCGCGGTGCCGGTCGCGGTGCCACGCCATCGCGATCATCCGCGGCGGCACGTCCTCGAGTCGGTGGATCTGCACACGCTCGTCCTCCGCGTCGACGGTCAGGCGCGGAACGACGGCGGCGCCGAAGCCCGCCGCGACCATGCCCTGCACGGTGCCGTTGTGGTCGGAGCGGAAGACGAAGCGGAGCGGATCGGGCGAGTGGCTCTCGAGCTGCCCGAGGCCACGGCAGTGGCGGAAGCCGATCAGGTCGTGCGAGGCCGCGGCGGCGAGCGTCGCCTCGCGCGGCTCCTCGGCGTCGGCGGGGAGGACGAGCACGTAGGGGTCGCGCAGGAGCTCGACGTGCTCGAACGGGCCTTCCGGCAACGGCAGGTCGGCGAAGGTCAGGTCGAGGTCGCCGCGCTCGACGTGCTCGAGCAGGGCGATGTCGGCGGCGGACTCGTCGAGCTTGACCTCGACGCGCGGCCACGCTTCGACGAAGCGCTGCATCAGCGTCGGGAGCAGGTGCTCGCCGACGCTCTGGTAGATGCCGACGCTCAGCGTGCCGGCCTGGCCGTGCGCGAGCGCCTCCATGTCCGCCTGCGCGGCCGAGAGACGCGAGACGATCGCCTCGGCGTGGCGGAGCAGGAGCTCACCGGCCTCGGTCAGCGACACGCGCCTCGGCCCGCCCGGGCGCTCGACGAGCTTCTCCCCGACGATCCGCTCGAGCGTCGCGATCTGCTGGCTGACGGCCGACTGCGTGTACCCGAGCGATGCGGCGGCGCGGCCGAAGGACGTCTCACGCGCGACCGCCTCCAGCGCGATCAAGTGACGAAGCTCCACGCCGAGCCAACGATCAGGTTCCATGATGGAAAGGTATCAAATCTCGACTTGTGCTAATAGACACGGATCCCGATACTTGAGGCCATGGAATTCGTCGCCCTCGCATTCATCCTGCTGATCGGCCCCTTGGCGGTGGCCTTCGGCGCGGACTCGCGCCCCAACGACCACCGCGACCGCCGGGGCTCGTGGCTCACCGGCTAGCCGCTCCGACGGCCAAGGTCTGGGCCGCGCTCGCCGCGATCTACCTGATCTGGGGCTCGACGTACCTCGGGATGGAGATCGCGATCGAGACGCTGCCGCCGTTCCTGATGGCGTCGATCCGCTTCCTGATCGCGGGGACGATCCTGTACGCGATCTTCCGCCTGCGCGAGCGCCCCACCCGGGCGCAGTGGCTGTGGGCCGCGGCCGTCGGCTCGTTCCTGCTCGTGGGTGGGAACGCGGTCGTCGCTCTCGCTCAGCAGTGGATCGACACCGGCGTCGCCGCGCTGATCGTCGCGACGATGCCGCTCTGGCTTGCGCTCGGGAATGCCACCGCCACCAGGCAGCCGCCCGCCGCGCAGGTGCTCGTCGGGCTCGCGATCGGCTTCGTGGGGATCGCGCTGCTGATCCGTCCGGGCGGCGACATCGACCTGGTCGGCGCGCTCGTGTGCCTGCTCGCGCCGATCTCGTGGGCGACCGGCTCGCTGCTGGCGCGCCGCGCGTCCCTGCCGGACAACCTCCTGCTCGGCACGGGCATGCAGATGCTCGCGGGCGGCGCGCTGCTCACGGTCATCGGGTTCGCGAGCGGGGAGCGCGTCGACCTCGCCGAGGTCTCGGTCCGCTCGTGGCTCTCGGTCGCGTACCTCATCGTCTTCGGATCGATCGTCGCGTACTCGTGCTACGTGTGGCTGCTGACGGTCGCGCCGACCGAGCTCGTCGGCACGTACGCGTACGTCAACCCGGCGATCGCGGTGCTGCTCGGAGCGCTCTTCCTGAGTGAGGCGATCAGTTTCTGGGTGCTGCTCGCGGGCGCGACGATCGTCGCCTCGGTCGTGCTGATCGTCCGCGCGCAGAGCGCCAAACCGACGAAAGCGAAGGAGCCGGAGCTCGACGAAGAGGTTGCTACGCTGGCCGCGTGACCAGCTTCAACCTGCGGGCGTTGAAGCTCCGGTCGGGGGAGGAGTCCCGGGACGAGGTCGAGGTGCAGCTGTCGCCACTCCAGTTCGGCGGCCAGCGCTACCTCCCGGTCCCCGAGACGGTCCCCGCGGAGCTGCGCGCGAGCCGCGCCTCGACGGGCACGGTCTTCGAGCTCGACTTCGTCGGACGACTGCACGGTCCCTGCCAGCGCTGCCTCGCCGACGCCGTCGTCGAGCGCCGTGTCCGCACGCGCGAGTATCAGGCGGCCAGCCCCGACGCCGACGAGGAGCTGCGCTCGCCGTACATCCGCAACGACCAGCTCGACCTCTCGGCCTGGGCGCGGGACGCGCTCGCGCTCGACCTGCCCGAGCAGATCCTCCACGACCCGGACTGCGCCGGACTCTGCCCGGTCTGCGGCAAGGACCTGAACGCCGAGCCCCACGAGCACGACGAGGAGCGCTCCGACCCGCGCTGGGCGGCGCTCGAAGAGCTACGCGGGAAGCTCTAGCGTCCGCGTCGGCTCGAAGGCCTCGAGCAGGCGGCGGTCGTGGGTGACGAGGACGACGGTCCCTTCGTAGCCCTCGAGCGCGCGTTCGAGCTCCTCGATCGCCTCGAGGTCGAGATGGTTCGTCGGCTCGTCGAGGACGAGCGTGTTCGCGCCCTGCGCGGCGAGCAGCGCGAGGGTCGCGCGCGTGCGCTCGCCCGGTGAGAGCGAGCGCGCCGGCCGCGTCACCTCGTCGGCTCCGAGCGCGAACTTCGCGAGCAGCGTCCGCGCCTCCGCCTGGCGGAGACCGGTGCGCTCGAGGAAGCGTTCGAGCAGCGGCTCGTCCCGGTCGAAGAGCGCGCGGTCCTGCTCGAGCACGCCGAACCGCGTCGAGGGGCCGACGTCGCGGGAGCCTCGCGCAAGCGGCAGCTCGCCGAGCAGCGCGCGCAGGAGCGTCGTCTTGCCGCTGCCGTTCGGGCCGACGAGCGCGAGCCGTTCCCCGTTACGCAGCTCGAGCGAGACCGGCCCGACCGTGAACGCGCCACGCTCGACCATCGCCCCGTCGAGTCGCGCGACCACGTCGCCGCCGCGGCGCGTGTCCAGCTCGAGCTGCAGACGCCAGGGCTGCCAGGGCTTCTCGACGGCCTCGAGCCGTTCCAGTCGCCGCTCGGCGTTCCGGACCTTCGAGGAGAGCGCGTGCGTGGCGCGCCGGTCCGCGCCGCCGGTCTCGCGCGCGAGCTTGCGCGAGCCGGCACGCCGAGCCTGCCCCTGCCGCGCGCGCCGCAGAGCCTCGATCTTCTCGCGCTCGGCGACGTAGCGCTCGTACGTCGCCTCGTGCTCCCGCCTCGCGGCGTCCCGCGAGCGCTCGTACTCGGCCCACGAGCCCGCGTACTCGCGCACGCGCCGCGTCCCGACCTCGAACTCGACGACGCGCTCGACCGCGCGCTCGAGGAAGGCGCGGTCGTGCGAGACGACGACGATCGCGGCCGGCGTCCGCGCGACGAAGCGCTCGAGCAGCGCGAGCCCGCCGAAGTCGAGGTCGTTGGTCGGCTCGTCGAGCAGGAGCACGTCGTCGTCCGAGTCGAAGATCTCGCGCAGCGCGGCGCGCGCGGCCTCTCCGCCCGAAAGTCCCGGTCGCTCGCGCTGCTGCGCGAGGTAGCGGACGGTCAGGTCCGCCGGCCGGCGCGTGACCCGGCCGCGGTCCGGCTCCTCGAGCCCCGCGAGCACCCGGAGCAGCGTCGACTTGCCGGCGCCGTTCGGCCCGACGACGCCGATCCGCGCACGCGGCGGGACGACGAGCGAGACGCGGTCGAGAATCGTCTCGCCGCCGTGGGACTTCGTGATCTCGGTCGCGGACAACGTGCCGCCGCGCATGCGGGCCTCCTGGGTCGCAGGGAAGAGGGCGTCGGTGCGATCAGGAAGCGCGCATAGATCGAGCCCGCAGGCTCGCCGCGATCATACCGCCGCTACGCCTGCGCCAGGCGACGCGAGCGCCTCGGGAGCAGTCTCGTCGTGCGGGGCGCGGCTGCCTGCCTTCTTGCCCCTCACACCGAGGCGTCTCTAAGGTGAGCCAATGGAAACAGACCCATTGGTTTTCATCAGCCACAAGCACTCGGATCGGGAAATTGCAGAGACGATCGCCCAGTTTCCGTCAAGAAGTGCAGTGCGGGCAAGGTGCGGGTGCACTTATCGTCGAGTCCCAACTTCGAGGGGCCTCGTCTCGGTCAGCCTCTCCGCGACGAACTGAAGCACGCCCTCGCTGCTGCCGATGCCGTGATCCTCGTGTTCACGAGTGACACCGAGGACTGGTCGTACTGCATGTGGGAGTGCGGGGTCGCGACGAACCCGAACGACCCGCGTCCTACATCGGTCGTCGTCGTGCAGTGCACGGCGGACGAGCCGAAGGTGTTCAAGGATCAGCTTCGGGTGGATGCGCGGAATTTGGACTCGGTGCAGGGATTCGTGAAGGCGGTGCTGACCACGACCGACATCTTCGCGCGTCGGAAGAAGCCCATCACCGGCTTCGTCGCCGAGGGTTCGGAAGTGAGGGACTTCGCAGCCGACCTCCATCTCCAGCTCGCCGGCGTGCTGCCGTCCGGCGGAGGTGCAGAGCAAAGCACACCGACCTCACCGTACCTCCGCATCCGGCTCGATGATCAAGCCACGAAGGAACTCAAGACGTCGTACCTGGATCCCGAGAGAGATCAAAGTCTCGAGCTCCTCAAATCCAGGGCGGAGATCGCCGAGAGCACCGGCGCCGAGACCTTGTTCGGCATGGTGGCTCCGGCTCTCCCGACGGCGACGCTCGCGCACCTCGGGGTCGTCGAGTTCGACGTCTACATGGTGCCGTTCGCGCCGCGGCCGATCCCCGTCACGGAGAAGATGATCACCGTCGATCAGATGTACTTCAAGGACGCAGCCGAGCAGTCACTCGACGAAATACTGCTCATGCCGCTCGTCAAGGACATGAACGTCCACGACGTCAGCCGATTGCCGATTCTCGATGGCGGTCACCCCAAGTCGATCATCCACAAGGCGACCATCAACGAGTTCATCGTTCAGGCGATCGAGACGGGAGTCGGAACCGTGTCTGAGCTCACGCTTCACGATCTGCTTGCTCAGCATGCGGACGCCCTCGAGGGGTCGTACGCCGAGGTGTGCGCCCGACGCCACGATCGAAGAGGCTGTGGAGGCGATGGCAGCGAAGCCAGGCTGCCACGACGTCTACATCACGCGGAACGGAGTGGTCGAGGGTTGGCTCCCCAACGTGATGTTCATCCAAGACTGAGGTCGACCCGCAGAGAGGCGTCGGGCACCTAGGACGCAAGCGCATTCGCTACAGTTCCGGCCGCTCATGGCCGTCCCGAAGAAAAAGACGTCCAAGGCGCGTCGCGACAAGCGCCGCGCCACGCACCGCCTCGAGGCGCCGCGCGTGAACCTGTGCCCGCAGTGCGGCAACCCGAAGCGGCCGCACCGCATGTGCCCGACCTGCAAGACCTACTCAGGTCGCGAGGTCGAGCCGCTCCGCATTCAAGCTCCCTAGCCTGTGATCCGCGTCGCGGTCGACGCGATGGGCGGGGACCGCGCTCCGGGCGAGATCGTCGCCGGTGCGCTCGAGGCGCGCAGCGAGGAGATCGAGCCCGTGCTCGTCGGCCCGCCGGGCCTCGCCGCGCACGGCCTCGAGCTCGTCGAGGCCGAGTCGGTCGTCGCAATGGACGAGAAGCCGCACGAGGCCGTCCGCGAGAAGCGCGACAGCTCGCTCTTCGTCGCGTGCCGCCTCGTCGGCGAGGGCCGGGCGGACGCCGTCGTCTCGGCGGGCAATACGGGCGCGATGCTCGCGGCGGGCCTGCTCGAGATCCGCCGGCTGAAGGGTGTGCTCCGGCCGGCGATCGCGGTCGTGATCCCGGCCCGCTTCGGCGCCTCGGTCCTGATCGACGCCGGCGCGAACGCCGACGCGCGCGCCGAGCACCTCGTCCAGTTCGGGCATATGGGCTCGGTGTTCGCGGAGGAGATCCTCGAGCGGCCCGACCCCGAGGTCCGGCTGCTCTCGATCGGCGAGGAGCCGGAGAAAGGGAACCAGCTGACGCTCGAGGCGCACGGGCTCCTGGAGGCGACCGAGCTGAACTTCGCCGGCAACACCGAGGCCCGGGAGCTGCTGCGGTTCGCCGCCGACGTCGTCGTCTCCGACGGCTTCACCGGGAACGTCGTCCTGAAGCTGCTCGAGGGGACGATCAAGGAGCTGCTCGACGCGCTCCGGGAGGAGATCTCCTCCAGCGCCCGCGGCAAGCTCGGCGGCCTGCTGATCCGCCCGGCCGCGCGTGGCCTCCGCAGCCGCCTCGACCCGGACACGTACGGCGGCGCGTACCTGCTCGGGCTGCGCGGGCTGTCGGTGATCGCCCACGGGAACTCGTCCAGGACCGCGATCGCGAACGCGATCCGCCTGGCCGCGCGGGGCGTCGAGCACCGCGTCGTGGATCGTCTTGCGGAGCGGATGGTGGTAGATTCCGCGCGCCCCGAGGTCCCCGATCAAGCGAGGTGAGATGGCAGCGTCGCGCGAGGAAGTCTTCGAGCGGGTCAAGGACGTCTTGACCGACCAGCTCGGCATCGACGAGAACGAGGTCACCGAAGAGGCGTCCTTCACCGAGGATCTCGACGCGGACTCTCTCGACCTCGTCGAGCTGATCATGGAGCTCGAGGACCAGTTCGGGATCAAGATCTCGGACGAGGACGCCCAGAAGATCCAGACCGTCGGGCAGGCAGTCGACTACGTCAGCACCCACCAGTAGAGACGACACAGCCGCACTCGAGCGTCTGATCGACTCACTGCCGGCTGCCCGGCTCGAACACGTCTTCCGCCACCCCTCGCAGACCGAGCAGCGGGTGGACTCGTACGAGCGGCTCGAGTTCCTCGGCGACAGCGTGCTCGGCTTCGTCGTCGCGCGCGAGCTCTACGACCGCTATCCCGCGTTCTCCGAGGGGCAGCTCTCGAAGCTCCGGGCCCACGTCGTCTCGCGGCGCTCGTGCGCGGTCGTCGCGGCCGAGCTGGGGCTCGACCGCCGCCTCGAGGAGAGCGGCGAGATCCCGGACGACCTGCGCCGCTCGAGCAACGTCCTGGCCGCGCTGATGGAGGCGGTGCTCGCCGCGCTCTACCTCGAGCACGGGCTGGAGGCGATCTCCGCGGCGGTCGTCGCGGCCTTCGAGGGCCCGATCGAAGAGGCGCTGCACGCGCCGGTCGACCACAAGACTGCGCTCCAGGAAGAGCTCGCGAAGCGCGGCCAGCGGGTTGCGTACGTGACGCTCTCGACCGAAGGGCCGCCGCACAACCGCACCTTCACCTGCGCCGCGGTCGTGGACGGGACGCGCCTCGGCGCGGGCACCGGGCGCACGAAGAAGGACGCGGAGCAGGAGGCGGCCCTCGAAGCGCTCGGCCATCTCGGCCTGACAGTCTGAGCACGCGATGGCCAGGGCCATCCTCCTCGGCCGCTAGCCTCCGGGCGCGTGCACCTGAGCGCGATCAAGCTGCGCGGCTTCAAGTCGTTCCCCGACCCGGTCGAGATCCGGCTGGAGCCCGGCGTCGCCGTGGTCGTCGGGACCGAACGGGTCGGGCAAGTCGAACGTCTCCGACGGGATCGTCTGGGCCGCCGGCTCGCTCTCGCCGTCCGAGCTGCGGGCCGAGAAGCCGGACGACGTCCTCTTCGCGGGCGGCGCCGGGCGCGGGCCGGTCGACTTCTGCGAGGTCGAGCTCCTCTTCGACAACGCCGACGGGGAGGGCCCCGTCGACTACACGGAGCTCTCGATCGCCCGCCGGCTGCACCGCGGCGGCGAGGGGCAGTACCGCGTCAACCGCGCGGGCGTGCGGCGGCTCGACCTCGTCGAGCTGCTCGCCGACCTCGGGCTGGGCGGCGGCATGCACTCGATCATCGGGCAGGGCAAGGTCGAGGAGGTGCTGTCGGCGTCGCCGGCGCGCCGCCGGGAGATGATCGAGGAGGCCGCCGGGCTCGGGCGGTTCAAGCGGCAGCGCCACCGGGCCGAGCTGAAGCTGCAGCGGGTCGCGATCCAGGTCGAGCGCGCGCGCGACGTCGAGGCCGAGGTGAAGAAGCGGCTCCGACCGCTCGCGCTCCAGGCGACGGCCGCCGAACGCGCCGAGAAGCTCGGCGGCGAGATCGCCTCCCTGCGGGCGCGGATCGCACAGCTCGACCTCGAGCGCCTGGGCGCCCGCGTGGCGGAAGGTGAGGAGCGGCGCACGGCCGCGGCGCTGGCCCGCCGCCGGGTCAACGAGCGCCTCGAGGCTTTGCTCGTGGAACGGAACGGCGTCGAGGAGGAGCTGACCGACGCGGCCGGCGGTCGCGAGCGCGCGACCGCCGCTCTCTACCGGCTGCGGAGCGCGGGCGAGCGCCTGACCCTGCGGCTCGAGTCCGTCGCGTCGCTCCGGGCCGGGCTGCCGACGGCGCGCGAAGCGCTCGGCGAGGGTGCGGCGCTGCGGCGCGCCGCGGCCGAGGCCGCAGCCGACGCGTCCGCCGCGGCGAAAGAGCGCGAGGAGCTCGCCGAGAGCCTCTCGCTCGTCCGCACGCGCCTCGGCGCGCTGGAGCGGACGCTCGCGGAGCGCGAGGGGATTCCGCCGGCGGCGCGCGCCCTCGCGGAGGAAGGAGAGCGGATCGCGCTCTCGCAGCTCGAGGTCGCGCCCGGCGACGAGCGCGCCGTCGCGGCCGCGCTGCGCCTGCGCGCCTCCGCGATCGTCGCGCCCGACGCGGCCGCCGCGCTCGCACTGCTCGAGCGTGCACGCGCCGCCGGGCTCGGCAACCTGACCGTCGTCACGCGGATCCCCGAGCCGTTCCGCGAGGCCCGCGTCGTGCCGAAGGAGGAGCTGCTCGCGCAGACGGAGCGCGCCGTGACGAAGGAGGGCTTCGGCTACGACCCGGCCACGGGCGAGCTCTGGTTCGCAGGCGAGACCGCCGAGGCGGTGCTGCTCGAGCTCGACGCGCGGCGGCGCGAGCTCGTCCGGACGGCCGACGAGCTCGACGAGCGGGTCGCCGTCGCCGCGCAGCGCGCGGCCGAGACCTCGGCGCGCGCCTCGGTCGCACGCGCGGCGCTCGACGCCCTCCCGGCCGGCCGGCTCGACCCCGTCGTGGCCGAGCGCCTGGCCCGGCTCTGCGACCGCACGAGCGCAGCGCTCGAGGGCGCGATCGAGGCGAGCGCGCGGCTCGAAGCGCCGATGCGCGCGCGCGTCGACGCCGGCTCGCACCGGGCCCAGGAGCTGGGCGAGGCACTGCGAAGCCTCGGCGCCCAGGAGGTCGGGCTCCGGGGGGAGGCGGCCGAGGTGTCCGAGCGGGCGAGCGCCGTCGACGTCGAGCTCGCGCGGCTCGAGGCCGAGACCACCGAGGCGCGCCGCCGCCTCGAGGAGGCCGGCGCCGACCCGGCCGAGGGCGACGACCTCGAGGCGCTCGGCGAGCGCGTCGAGCGCCTCGAGCGCCGGCGCCTGGCGCTCGGGCAGGTCAACCCGCTGGCGAAGCAGGAGTACGCGGAGGAGAAGGAGCGGCTCGAGCAGCTCTCGACCCAGCGCGCCGACCTCGAGACGAGCCTCGCCGAGCTCGAGCAGCTCCGCTCCGACCTCGACGAGACCGTTCGGCGACGGTTCGCCGAGACGTACGCGGCCGTCGAGGCGCACTTCGGCGAGGTGGCCGCGACGCTGTTCCCGGGCGGCGACGGCCGCCTGCGCCTGACCGAGGCAGAGGACGACGAGGACCAGCCGGGGATCGAGGTCGAGCTCCGCCCGGCGGGCAAGAAGGTCACGCGGCTCTCGCTGCTCTCAGGCGGCGAGAAGGCGCTCGGCGCGATCTCCTTCCTGTTCGCGCTCTTCCTCGCCCGGCCGTGCCCGTTCTACCTCCTCGACGAGGTCGAGGCCGCGCTCGACGACACGAACATCGGCCGCTTCGTCGAGCTGCTCCGCCGCTATGCGGACCGCGCGCAGTTCATCGTGATCACGCACCAGAAGCGCACGATGGAGGCGGCCGACGTGCTCTACGGCGTGACGATGGCCTCCGACGGCGTGTCGCAGATCGTCTCGCGGCGGCTGCCGCGCGACGGCGAGCTCGCCGCCATCGCTTAGTAGGAGGGGTTGTGCTGGGCCGCCAGGCGCTTCGGCGCCTGGATCAACCAGGCGTCGATGAGCCGCTCCCGGACGTCGTCGCGCTCGGCGTGCTCGAGCCAGATCAGCAGGTGCGCGGGCGACTTCTCGAAGTGCGGTGTCAACCGGTACGTCTCCGGGTTCGAGGCGACGAGGAGCGGACGCTCCTCACGGTCGCAGCGCGTCCAGACCGCGCCGTCGTGGCGGCTCATCCCCGCGAACGACTTTCCGCGCACCTTGAACACCGAGTTGCGCCACGACGTCGACTCCTCGACCTCGGGAAGCTCGAGCGCAAGCTCCCGAAACTCGTCCCAGCTGAGCACGGACCGAGGCTATCGTGGCGCGGCGATGGCGAGGTCGTGGGCGGAACTGCTCGGCGAGGACGGTGCGCGCGCCGAGAGCGAGGAGGAGCAGCACGGGTTCTTCACGCGCCTCCGCGACTCGCTCGGCCGCTCGCGGCGCGCGCTGACCGAGCAGCTCGAGGCCGCCGTCTTCGACCCGAGCGACGAGGCGGCGTGGGAGCGGCTGGAGGAGGCGCTGATCACCGCCGACGTCGGCGTGCCCGCGACCGCGGAGGTCGTCCGGCGGCTCGAACAGCGCGGGGACCTGCCCGATCTCGGCGGCGCGCTCGTCGAAGAGCTGACCGATGTCCTCGGTGAGCCCGCCCGGCTCGACGTCGCCTCCCGGCCGGCGGTGATCCTCGTAGTCGGGGTCAACGGCACGGGCAAGACGACCACGATCGGCAAGCTCGCGCTGCGGCTCCGCGAGCACGGGTTGAGCGTCATGGTCGCGGCCGCGGACACGTTCCGCGCGGCGGCGGAGGAACAGCTCGAGATCTGGGCCGAGCGCGCCGGCGCAGCGTTCGTCGGCGGAGAGCGCGGCGGCGACCCGGCGGCCGTCGCGTACGACGCGATCCAGCGGGCGGAACGCGACGGCGTCGACGTCGTCGTCGTCGACACGGCGGGCCGGCTGCACACGCAGCACAACCTGATGGAGGAGCTCGCCAAGGTCCGGCGCGTGATCGAGCGCAAGCTTCCCGGCGCCCCGCACGAGACGCTGCTCGTCGTGGACGCCACCACGGGCCAGAACGGCCTCCAGCAGGCTCGTCTTTTCGGCGACGCCGTGGGCGTGACCGGCGTCGCGCTGACGAAGCTCGACGGCTCGGCGAAGGGCGGCATCGCGGTCGCGATCGCCCACGAGCTCGGCCTGCCGGTGAAGCTCGTCGGCGTCGGCGAGCGGCTCGAGGACCTGCGGCCGTTCGACCCGAACGACTTCGCGCGGGCGCTGGTGTCGGCGTAGCGCTTCGCCGGCGCGTCGGTCCAGCCTCCGTCCAAGCGCCGCCCCGTCCCCCCTCGGGGGGACGCGACGGCCCCAACACGAACGCTAGCGAGGCTCGCGTGACGTGTCCGTCACGCGACCGTGACGATTCTGTGCCTGTTACTCCCCGGGGCCGCGTTCGACCGCGAAGGCGATGTTCACCGTCGTCCGGTACTCCGAGATCCGGCCGTCCGAGACCTCGGCGCTCATCGAGAGCACGTCGGCACCGGTGATCCCGCGCAGGGTCTTCGCCGCCTCCTGCACGGCTGCGTCGGCCGCCTTCGCGAAGCTCTCCGGGGACGAGCCGATGATCGTGACGACCTTGGCGACCTCAGCCATTGGCTTCTCCTTCCTCTCTCGGGCGTGGGCCCGGGGAGCCTAAAGGCCGCCGCTACACTCGGCGGCCGTGTTCGACACGCTTTCCGACCGGCTGCAGGGCGCTCTCGGCGATCTCAGGAAACGCGGGATTCTCGACGAAGAGTCGATTTCGCGCGCGATGCGCGAGATCCGCCTCGCCCTGCTCGAAGCCGACGTCAACCTCGAGGTCGTCAAGGACTTCACCGCGCGCGTGCGCGAGCGTGCGCTCGGCCAGGACGTGCTCAAGTCGGTCACCCCCGGCCAGCAGGTCGTCAAGATCGTCCACGAGGAGCTGACGACGCTGATGGGGACGGGCGACTCCCGCCTCGTCTACACCTCGAAGCAGCCGACCGTGATCCTGCTCGCGGGTCTCCAGGGCTCCGGCAAGACGACCGCGGCCGCGAAGCTCGCCCTGCTGCTCCGCCGCGACGGCAAGAAGCCGGCGCTCGTCGCGGCCGACCTGCAGCGCCCGGCGGCGATCGACCAGCTCGAGCAGCTAGGTCGGCAGATCCAGGTGCCCGTCTACAGCGACGAGCGCCGAGACCCGGTTGCGGCGGTTCGCGCCGGGCTGGAGCAAGCCCAGGCGGACGGCCGCGACGCGGTCGTGCTCGACACGGCCGGCCGGCTGCACGTCGACGAGGAGCTGATGGACGAGCTCGCGCGAGTCGGCAAGGTGGCGCGTGCGCACAACGTCCTGCTCGTGCTCGACGCGATGACCGGGCAGGAGGCCGTGCGCGTGGCGCAGAGCTTCCAGGAGCACGTCGCGTTCGACGGCGTCGTGCTGACGAAGCTCGACGGCGACGCTCGCGGCGGCGCCGCGCTGTCGGTAAAGGCGGTCACCGGGCGGCCGATCAAGCTCGTCTCCGTCGGCGAGAAGCTCGACCAGCTCGAGTACTTCCACCCGGACCGCATGGCCTCGCGGATCCTCGGCATGGGCGACGTCCTCTCGCTCGTCGAGAAGGCCGAGCAGGCGATCGAGGAAGACGAGCAGGTCGCGATGGAGGAACGGATCCGCAAGGGTCAGTTCACCTTCGACGACTTTCTCTCGGCGCAGCGGATGCTTCGGAAGATGGGACCGCTCCAGGGAGTGCTGAAGCTGCTCCCGGGCGTCGGCTCGCAGCTGAAGGACGTCCAGATCGACGAGCGCGAGCTCCGGCGCGTCGAGGCGATCGTGCTCTCGATGACGCCGCAGGAGCGAGCGATCCCGCACCTGATCGACGGCAAGCGGCGGCTGCGCATCGCCCGCGGAAGCGGAACGGACGTGCCGCAGGTCAACCGCCTGCTGGAGGCGCGCAAGCAGATGGAGAAAATGATGAAGGGCATGAGCAAGGGCAAGATGCCGCAGCTGCCCGGCCTCACGCCCGAGCCTGGCAACGGTGCGCCCGCACGTGCCGTGCCACGCAAGCAGAAGAAAAAGAAGAAGCGGTCCAAGAACCGGAGGTGAGATGGCAGTTCGCATGAGGTTGACGCGGGTGGGCTCGAAGAAGAACCCGATCTATCGCGTCGTCGTCGCCGACTCGCGCTCGCCGCGCGACGGCAAGTTCATCGAGATCGTCGGGCGCTACAACCCGCAGACGGACCCGTCGACCATCGAGTTCGACGAGGCGAAGGTCAAGGACTGGCTCGGCAAGGGCGCGCTGCCCTCCGACGCCGTCGCGAAGCTGTTGAAGGTCAGCAACATCGGCTGACGTGGACGAGCTCGTCGCATTCCTGGCGCGACGGCTCGTCGACGACCCCGACGCCGTCCAAGTCGAGCGGGAGGAGCGAGAGGACGCACTCGTCTTCCATCTCCGCGTGGCGCCGGACGACGTCGGCAAGGTGATCGGACGGCAAGGCCGGATCGCACGCGCGCTGCGCGCCGTCGTTCGGGCCGGCGGCGTTCGCGAGAACCGCCGGGTCCTGCTCGAGATTGACGGCTGAGAAGAGGGTCGTCGTGGGCCGGGTCGGAAAGCCCCACGGGCTCGGGGGCGCGTTCGTGGTCGAGGACGCGAGCGACGACGGCTCACGCTTCGCCGTGGGGGCGACGCTGCTCGTCGGCGAGGAGTCGGTACGGGTCGAGGAAGCGAAGCGCGCCGGCGGCCGGCTCGTGCTCAAACTCGACCGGCGCGTCGACCGCGGTGCCTCGCTCGAGATCCCGCGCGCGTGGCTCTCACCGACTGAGGAGGACGAGTACTACGTCTTCCAGCTCGTCGGTCTCGAAGTCCACGAGGAGGGCGGGCGCGTGCTCGGTCGAGTCCGTGACGTCGCGCCGTACGCGGCCAACGACGTGCTCGAGCTCGACTCGGGGGTGCTGCTGCCGCTCGTCGGGGACTGTGTCCGGCAGGTCGATCTCGCGGCGGGTCGAATCGTTGTCGCACGCGGCTTCGCCGACGCTGAGTAACCTCACCTCCCTGTGCAGATCGACGTTTTCACGCTCGCCCCGCACGCCTTTGCGTGGCTGACCGAGCAGCGGCCGCTCGCGGCCGTGCTCGGCACCGAGCTCGACCTGCGCCTCTTCAACTACCGCGACTCGTCGCCGTTGAGCGCGCGGCAGGTCGACGACGAGCCGTACGGCGGGGGCGCGGGGATGGTCCTGCGGGTCGACGTCGTTGCAGCGGCGCTCGACGCGGTCTACGGCGATCCCCCCGAGCATCGCGTCGTCGTGATGAGCCCGTCCGGCCGGTCCCTGACCCAGGAGGTCGTCGAAGAGCTCGCGGCCGAGGAGCGGCTGACGATCCTGTCCGCCCGCTTCGAGGGGTTCGACGAGCGCGTCGTCGCGAACCTCGCGTCCGACGCGATCTCGATCGGGCAGTACGTGCTCTCGAACGGCGACCTGCCGGCGATGGTGCTCCTCGACGCCGTCGGGCGCCTGCTGCCCGGTGCGCTCGGCAGCGACGAGTCGAGCCTGGACGAGAGCTTCTCGATCCGGCTGGAGCGCGGCGTCGAGTACCCGCACTACACGCGGCCGGCCGAGTTCCGCGGCTGGCGCGTGCCCGACGTGCTGCTCTCGGGCGACCACAAGCGCGTCGAGGAGTGGCGGCTCGAACAGAGTCGCCTCCGGAGCGTCCGCGGGTGAGAAACCCGATCGAGCGCCTCGGGCTGCCCCACGCGTGGACGGTGGCCCTCGACTGGCTGATCACGATCGTAGGCGCAGTCGCGATCGTGCTCGCGATCAAGGCCTGGATCGTGAACCCCTACCGCATCCCGACGTCGTCGATGGAGCCCCGCCTCCACTGCGCGCGGCCGCAGAGCGGCTGTCTCGCGCGCTTCTCGGACCGGGTGCTCGCCAATCGCTTCATCTACCACTTCAAGGATCCCGGCCGCGGGGACATCGTCGTCTTCAACACGCCCCCGCGCGCGGCCGAGCAGTGCCCGCCCGCCGGCACGTTCGTCAAGCGCATCGTCGGGCTGCCCGGGGAGCGCTGGGAGCAGCGTGGGGGCGACGTCTACATCAACGGGCGCAAGCTGGAGGAGCCCTACATCCCCCGGGGCCGCAACGACTTCAGGAGCTTCGAGCCGCGGCGGATCCCGGCGGGCAGCTACTTCGTGATGGGGGACAACCGCAACATGTCGTGCGACTCGCGCGTGTGGGGCCCGGTCCCACGCGAGAACCTGATCGGCGAGGTCTTCTCGACCTACTGGCCGCCGAACCGGATTTCCTTCCGCTAACATCGATTTGGCCCTTCCGGGGCCTCCTTTGCTATGAGCAACGTGATCGATTCCATCGAGCGCGCTCAGTTGCGCGACGGCCTCCCGCAGTTCAAGGCGGGGGACACGGTCAAGGTCCACTTCCAGGTGATCGAGGGCCAGCGGCGCCGCGTGCAGGTGTTCGAGGGGATCGTGATCAAGCGGCAGGGCGCAGGGGTGCGCGAGACCTTCACGGTCCGCAAGCAGTCGTTCGGCGTCGGCGTCGAGCGGACGTTCCCGCTGCACTCGCCCAAGATCGAGCGCATCGAGGTGCTCGCGGTCGGTGACGTGCGCAGGGCCAAGCTCTACTACCTGCGCGGGAAGGTCGGCAAGAAGGCGCGCGTGCGCGAGAAGCAGCAGCAGCGCCCGGGCCTGGCGGCTGCGGTGGTCGAGGCTCCCGAGCTCCAGCCACCGGACGACGAGCCCGAGACGGTGGCAGAGGCCGAGCCGCTGGCAGAGGCGGAAGCGGTTGACGTGGTCGAGGAAGCCCCTGTCGCCGAGGCCGAGCCAGAGCCCGAGCGCGAACCCGCGCAGGCGTAAGACCTTTTCCACAGCGTCCGGATCCGGCTGAGGCCGGAGCTATCCTCGCCCGAGTGGCAACGAGCACCGGCCAGCGGCTCCTTCGGTTCGACCGCAGGCTCGGTGCGCGCTTCGTCGCCGGCGTCGACGAGGCCGGCCGCGGCTCCCTCGCCGGCCCGCTCGTCGTGGCGGGCGTCCTGCTCGACTACGAGTGCCTGCGCGAGCATCGCGTTCGACCCCTCGCGCTGCTGAACGACTCGAAGCAGGTGACGCCGGCCGAGCGGCAGGAGCTCTTTCGCGCCGTCGTCGGCTGTGCCTCCAAGGTCGCGGTCCGCGTGTTCTCGGCGCGCGAAATCGATCGCAACGGGCTGCACCGCTCGAACCTGGACGGGATGCGCTCGGCGCTCGCTGCGCTCGCCCCTCCCGCCGAGGTCTGTCTCGTGGACGGCTTCCGTCTGGGCCCGAGCGCGCCCGCTCACCGCGCCATCGTCGACGGCGACACGAAGAGCGCGGCGATCGCGGCGGCCTCGATCGTGGCCAAGGTCGTCCGCGATCGGATGATGCGCCGCATGGACGCCGTGTTCCCGCACTACGGCTTCTCCTCGCACGTCGGATACATCACGCCGGGACACTCGGCGGTCGTGCGGGCCCGGGGGCCGTCGCACATCCACCGGCGCTCCTTCCAAGCCCTCTGCTACGCCGACCTTGCCGAGACCGGGGTCGGGGCAACGGGCTGAACGCCGCGCGGTCTGGTACTACCGGCTCCGCGGCTACCGCGTGCTCGGCGTCAACGTCTGGAGCGCAGGCTACGAGCTCGACCTGATCGTTCGGCGCGGGCGCCGGCTCGTCTTCTGCGAGGTGAAATCGAAGTCGGGATTCGCGTTCGGCGCGCCCGAGGAGATGGTCGATCGCGAGAAGCAGCGGAGGCTCTTTCGCGCGGCTGAGGCGTGGCTCACGGCGAACACGAACGCTGCTGGGCTCGACGTCGACTTCGAGGTGCTCGCTGTCACCGACGGCGAGCTGCGCCGCCTCCCCCTAGGAGATCCGATGTAGGGGCCGAACTCCGTCGGAGCCGTGGCCCGGACTCAGGACGCGCTCTACCGCGAGATCGACCTCGAGCTCTCCTGGTCGGAGCGCGACCTGCCCGAGCGGGAGCGCACAAAGCACGTCCACCGCCTGCACCCGTACCTCGGCAAGTTCATCCCCCAGCTCGTCGAAGCGCTGCTCGTGCGGTACGTCCCGCGCGGCGGTCGCGTGCTCGACCCGTTCGCGGGGTCGGGAACGACCCTCGTCCAGGCGCTCGAGAGCGGCCACGACGCGACCGGTGTCGACATCGCCGCGTTCAACGCGCTGCTGATGCGGGTCAAGACCGCGAGCTACAACCTGTTCGCGCTCGAGCACGAGGTGCGGGACGCATGCGCGCGCCTCGAACAACTGCAGCCGGCGAACGGGCAGGCAGCCTCGCCGTTCGTGCGGCGCTGGTTCGCGCCGCGGGCCGCCGGCGAGCTGCTCGCCTTCCGCTCACTGATCGGCGACTACGAGCACCGCGACGTGCTCCGAGTCGTCCTCGCGCGCGCCGCGCGCTCGGCGCGCCTGACGACGCACTTCGACCTCGATTTTCCGCGGGCACCTCAGCGCGGGCCGTACTGGTGCCATAAGCACAAGCGGGAGTGTCGTCCCGTCGAGCGGGCCGAGCACTTCCTGCGTCGCTACGCGCTCGACACCGTGGCACGCGTCAAGACGTTCGCCCGTGTGCGCGAGCGCGGGCGGACCGCGAGCGTGCTCCACGGGGACGCGCGAGAGCTGGACCTCGTCGGGCCGTACGACGGCGTGATCACGTCGCCGCCCTACCCAGGCCTGATCGACTATCACGAGCAGCACCGCTACGCGTACGAGCTGCTCGGTCTCGAGGACCTCGGCGCTCTCGAGCTCGGCCGCGGATCGACGAAGGCGGCAGTCGCGCAGTACGTCGCGGGCGTGGCGGAGGTGCTCGAGCGCTCGGCGGACGAGCTTCGCGCCGGCGCGCGCGTGGTCGTCGTCGTCAACGACCGGCGCGATCTCTATCCGGAGATCCTCGAGCTGGCAGGGTTGCGCCTCGTGCATCGGCTTCGTCGCCACGTAAACCGACGTACCGGACGGCGCGCAGGCGAATTCTTCGAAGACGTGCTCGTCGCGCAGAAGTTGTCACACAACTGACACAGAGTCGGCACATGCTGTCGCCTATCGTGGCAACGTGCTCGCACGCTCGATCACGCACGCACTCGTCGGTCTCGACGCCCGCCGCGTCGAGGTAGAGGCGCACCTGCAGGGGCAGGTGCCCGGGTTCGCGATCGTCGGTCTCGCCGACCGTGCCTGCCAGGAAGCGAAGCATCGGGTGAGCAGCGGCGTCCGCTCGGCGGAGTGCGATTGGCCGAAAGGGAGGATCACGGTCAACCTCGCGCCCGCCGCGCTCCGGAAGGAGGGATCGGCGTTCGACCTGCCGATCGCGCTCGCGATCCTCGCCGCGTCCGGCCAGATCCCGCGCGACGAGCTGGATCGCCACGCGGTCCACGGCGAGCTCGCGCTCGACGGGCGGGTTCGGCCGGTGGCCGGGGTCTTCGCCGTCGCCGAGGGCGCCCGGCGCGCGCAGTTGCCCCGGATCATCTGCGCCGCCGGGTCCGCGCCGGAGGCTGCGCTGGCGGGGGTCGAGCCGATCGGCGTGGCCCACCTCGCGGAGGCGGTCGCCTACCTCCGCGGCGAGCACGACCCGGAGCCCGTTCGGGCACGCAACGGTTCGAGGCCTCCGCCGGCGCTCGACCTGGCCGATGTTCGCGGACAGGAGCGCGCCCGGCGGGCCCTCGAGATCGCGGCCGCCGGTGCGCACAACCTCCTCCTCGCCGGACCGCCGGGGACGGGCAAGACGATGCTCGCCCGCCGCCTGCCCGGCCTGCTGCCGGCGCTGGACGTCGAGGCGGCGCTCGAGGTGACGCGGATCCACTCGGTCGCCGGAATCCTCCCGCTCGAGCATCCGCTCGTCACGGCGCCGCCGTTTCGCGCGCCGCATCACACGGCCTCGGCGGCGGCGATCGTCGGCGGCGGGCGGGGGCCGCGTCCGGGCGAGGCCAGCCTGGCTCACCGCGGCGTGCTCTTGCTCGACGAGCTCCCGGAGTTCGTCCGGCCGGCGCTCGAGGCGCTGCGCCAGCCGCTCGAGGATGGACGGATCACCGTCTCGCGGGCCGAGGGGACGGCGCTCTACCCGGCGCGCTTTCAGCTGCTGGCGACGATGAACCTCTGCCCGTGTGGCGCGCGAGGCGATCCGGCCGCCGCCTGCTCGTGCACGCCGCAACGGTTGACCGCGTACGCAAACAAGCTCTCGCGCGCGCTGCTCGATCGCTTCGACCTCGTCGTCACCGTGCCGCGGGCGCGCGCGCACGAGCTCGCGGCGGCTGCCGGCGAAGGGTCGGCGCCGGTGCGCGACCGCGTTCGCGACGCGCGCGCCCGGCTCCGGGCCTCGAGTCCCCGACGAAGCCCCTCCGCCGAAGACCTGCTCACCCGAGCGGTCGAGCAGCTCCCGCTGTCCGGGCGAGGGCGTGCCCGCGTGGCCAGGGTCGCGGCGACGATCGCGGCCCTGTCCGGCTCGGAGCTCGTCGAGGCCGAGCACCTCTCGGAGGCCCTCTCGTACCGCCTACCCAAGGAGCTGAACAGCGCGTGAGCGAGCTCGCCCTCGCGGCGTTCGCGGCCGAGCGCGGCACGCACGTGCCCACGGAGAGCCGAACGGTCCGCTTCGCGGCCTACGCTCGGACGTTCGACGCCCGCGCGTACGCCGCCGCGCTCGAGCGGCGCGGGCTTCGGTGGCTCGGGCGCTCGGATCCGGCGTTTCCACCGCTCCTACGGGCGATCCACGATGCCCCACCGGGGCTGTTCGTCCGCGGCGCGGCGGAGTCGTCTGCGCTCGCGCGGCCGGCGGTAGCAGTCGTCGGGGCGCGAGCCTGCTCGCCGTACGGGGCTCAGGTCGCGCGGATGCTCGGGCGCGAGCTCGCCGGCGCGGGAGTCGTCGTCGTGAGCGGCATGGCCCGCGGGGTCGACGGCGAGGCGCACCGCGGTGCGCTCGAAGCGGGCGGGACGACGGTGGCGGTGCTCGGCTGCGGCATCGACCGCGACTACCCGAGCTCCCATCGCGAGCTGGCTGCGCGCATCTGCGAGCGCGGGCTGATCGTGTCGGAGTACGCCCCGGGCGTCGAGCCCGCACCGTGGAGGTTCCCCGCGCGGAACCGGATCATCGCCGGGCTCGCAGCGGCGACCGTCGTCGTCGAAGCACGCGAGCGAAGCGGTGCCCTGATCACCGCAGACTTCGCGCTCGAGGAAGGGCGTGAGGTCTTCGTCTGCCCGGGGGAGATCACGTCGACCCTGAGCGCAGGGACCAACGCGCTCCTCAAGCTCGGGGCGGCCCCGCTGACGACTTCGGCCGACGTGCTCGAGCTCTACGGGCTCGCTGCGCCCGACGGCGCCGAGGTCGACCTCGGCGACGCTGCGCAGGCGGTGCTCGCGAAGCTCGAGGGACCGGCGAGCATCGACGAACTCGTGCGCGCGACGGGTGCCATCAGCGCGGAAATCGCGGCCGCGCTGACCGAGCTCGAGCTGGCGGGCCTGGTCGCCGAGGCGGCCGGCGTCTATCGGAGGACGAGCGCGTGAGTGTTGCCCTGGCGCTGCTGGGCCAGGCCGACCCGCTGCTCGACAGTCTGAATCCGGGCAGCTAGATCGCGCATCTTTGTCTCCTGGCCGTAGGGCCAGATTCGCCGCTCAACGCTTGTACGCCGCTTCGCGACCGTGATTTGGTGCCTCGGGCTGGGCTCGCTCTGAGCCCGCGCGTGGAGAGGAGACACATTGGAGGGCACACGAAACAGGCGGTCGCTTGGCGCGATCGTCGGAGTGCTGACACTCGGCATCGCGATGCTTCTGGCGCTCGGGATGAGTGCCGCTCGCGCCGAGACAGGCATGAAGGCGCTCATTCTCGAAAGCACTGTTATCGGAGGCGCGGCGAGCCTCGAGGCGACGAATGCGACCGGGAACGGCTTCGCGGTCACCCTGGTCGACGAGACCACCTGGGGGTCGATGACGGCGGCTGAGTTCTCGGACTACCAGCTGATCATCGTCGGCGATCCGAGCTGCGGAAGCCTGCCGGAGGTCGTCAGTACGAACGCTGTGGCCCTGGCCGATGCGGTGATGGATCGGTCCGGCAGCAACACGAAAGTCGGAAACCGTGTCCTGATCGGGACCGACCCGGTCTTCCATGACTCCCAGGGCGGGGCCAAGCTGATCGAAACGGCCATCGACTTCGCCGGTGTGCAGGAAGGGGCGAGCGGGCTCTACCTCAACTTCACTTGCTCCGATCCGGACTACGACAGCGACGGCACTCCGGACGGTCAGGAGAAGCTCCTGCCGCTGCTGACGGCCCAGCCGGGTGGAACCTGGACGCAGAACGACAGTCCGCCGTGTGGCGGAGCGGTCTCGCTGATCTCGAACGCGGCACAGTTCTCGACGCTCACGAGCGCGGAGCTGCAAGGCTGGGGTTGCTCGGTACACGAGACGTTCCCGACGTTCCCGACCGACTGGACGGCGCTGGCGGTTGCCACCGACACGCCCACTCAACCGACGTGCGGCACGGACGTCGACAGCGGTGCTGCAAGGTGCGGCGAGGCGTACATCCTCATTGCTGGCTCGGGGATCGTCGTCGTGGCACCGAACCTGAGTCTCGATCCGACGACCGACACCAATCCGGTCGGGACACAGCACACGGTCACGGCGACCGTGACGGATTCGGGCGGCGCACCCAGCTCCGGCGTCCTCGTGTCTTGGATCGTGACGGGGGCCAATGCCGGTGTTACCGGCACGTGCGTCCCGGTGAACTGCACGACAGGCGCCGACGGCAAGGTCGCGTTCACCTACACGGGCACGACTGTCGGTGACGACACGATCAACGCCGCCATCACGGTCGGGGGGTCGCGCCAGACGGCGACCGCGGCCAAGAAATGGGAGACGGGCACGACGCCGACGCCCAGCCTGAGCCTCGATCCGCCGACCGGCACGAACCCGGTCGGGACGCAGCACACCGTCACCGCGACGGTGGCCAGCTCTGGCAGTCCGCTCTCGGGCGTCGTCGTCTCCTGGAGCGTGGCCGGAGCGAACGCAGGCGCCATGGGCACCTGCGTGCCGGCGAGCTGCGCGACTGGGGCCGACGGCAAGGTCGCGTTCACCTACACCGGCGCCAGCGCCGGCGACGACACGATCAACGCCGCGATCACCGTCAGCGGTACTCAGGTGACGGCGACCGCGGCCAAGAAGTGGGAGGCGCCGCCGCCGCCCTCGGACTGCGACGTCGAGGGTAAGGGCATGTTCCAGACGGGCAAGGCCTTCGGGAAGGTGTACTTCACGGTCGACGTGACGGGGACCGGCGGCTCGTTCGAGCTGCAGACGAGGGCCCATCGGAACAAGTTCGCCGCGACGAGCATTGAAGACTGCTCGCAGGACGGCGACACCGTCTCCTTCAACGGCTCCGGCACCTGGAACGGCGCCGCGGCCACGTACGAGGTCACGTTCGTCGACAAGGGCTTCCCGGGACGGAACGACACGATCGACGTCGTGATCCACTCCGGCGGCTCGACTGTCTTCTCCAGCGTTGGACCGAAGCTGCTCGAAGACGGGAACATCACGGTCACGGAGGTCTAGGGCCGACGAGTTCCTCGAATCCGTTCGCTGCGTGGGGCCCCTCCGGGGCCCTACGCGGTTCTAGAGCCGGAGCCTCTGCAGGTCGAGCTCGCCCGCGCGCTCGTAGGCGGCGACCGCGATCGCGAGGTCCTGGATCGCGAGCCCCGTCGAGTCGAACGCCGTGATCTCGTCCGGAGACTGCCGCCCTGCCGCGTCCCCGAGGAGGACCGCGCCGAGCTCGGTGACCGCGCCGCGCTCGACCGCGCCGGCCTCGACGGCGTGCACGAGGTCGCCGTTGTGGCTCGCCTGCTCCCAGTCGTCGCAGAACACGCGCACGCGCGCGAGCTCGCCGACGGCGATCTCCTGCTTCCCGGGCCCGTCCGCACCCATCAGCGAGACGTGCTGGCCGGGCCGCAGCGACCCCTCGGCGAAGAGCACCTCGCGTCCGGGCGTGACGGTGACGACGACGTCCGCCGCGAGGGCGGCCTCCCGCGACTCGGCGACCTCCGCCCCGAGCTCGTCGGCGACCGCGCGTGCGCGCGCCTCGTCCACGTCCCAGAGCAGCACACGCCGGCCGCGCGCGGCGAACGTCCGCGCCGCCGCCCGACCGTTGATGCCGGCGCCGATCACGGCCGCCGTCTCGGCGTCCGCGCGGGCCACCGTCTCGGCCGCGAGCACCGCCGCTGCCCCGGTCCTGAGTGCCGTGACTGCGCCGGCGTCGAGCACCGCACGCAGTGCGCCGTTCGACGCGTCGGACAACAGCACGAGGCCCATCACCGTCGGCAGGTCGAGCGAGGGGTTCCCCGGGAACGACGTGACCCACTTGAGCAGCGCGTACCCGCCACCGAGCGCCGGCATCGCCCGGAAGTCGCCGGCCGGATAGGCCGGAACGTAGACCTTCGGCGGCATCGTCCACTCGCCGCGGGCGTAGGCGACGAACGCGTCCCGCACCGCCTCGAGCGCGCGCTCGGGCGAGACCGCCTCCTCGACGGCGCGACCGTCGAAGAGCGGGACGTCCGGAACCGTCAAACCGCTTTGACCGACGCGACGAGCTTCTCGAGCGCCGACTTCGCGTCGTCGAACAGCATCACGGTCTTCGGGTCGTAGAAGAGCGGGTTGTCCACGCCGGCGAAGCCGGTCGCGAGCGAACGCTTGATCACGACGACGTTGTGCGCCTTGTCGACGTCGAGGATCGGCATCCCGTAGATCGGGTTTCCCGGTTGGTTTCGCGCGGCCGGGTTGACGACGTCGTTCGCGCCGACCACGACGGCGACGTCGGTCTGCGGGAACTCGGGGTTGATCTGCTCCATCTCGAAGAGCTCGTCGTAGGGCACGTTCGCCTCGGCGAGGAGCACGTTCATGTGCCCCGGCATGCGACCGGCAACCGGGTGGATCGCGTAGCGCACGTCGACGCCCTTGCCCTCGAGCAGCTCGCCGAGGTTGCGCACGTCGTGCTGCGCCTGCGCGACCGCGAGCCCGTAGCCCGGCACGAACACGACGCGCCGCGCGTACGCGAGCATGTACCCGATGTCGTCGGGCGACGCCGTGCGGACCGAACCGCCGTCGCTGCCCGGCGCGACCGCGGCAGCCTGTCCGGCCGGAGCCGCGCCGAACGCACCGAACAGCGTCTGGGCGAGGGGCCGCCCCATCGCCTTCCCCATCAGCACCGTGAGCAGGGTGCCCGACGCACCGACGAGCGTCCCGCCGATGATCAGCGCCGTGTTGTCGAGCACGAAGCCGGTCGACGCGGCCGCGAGGCCCGTGCACGCGTTCAGCATCGAGATCACGACCGGCATGTCGGCACCGCCGATCGGCATGACGAAGAGGACGCCGAGGATCGCGGCTCCGACCAGGAGCAGCGTCAGCCAGATCCCGTTCTCGGTCGCGGCAGTCAGGATCACGAGCACGGCCAGAGCGACGCCGAGGAACGCGTTGAAGAGGTTCTGCCCGCGAAACACGAGCGGCCGGCCCGGCAGGAGCTCCTGCAGCTTTCCGAACGCGACGAGCGAGCCCCAGAAGCTGACCGAGCCGATCACGGCCGAGAAGAGGATCCCGACGAGCAGGTCGCCGTCGAGCCGCCCGCCTTCGGGCGCGAGGCGGTGGAACTCTGCCGCCGCGATCAGCGCCGCCGCCCCGCCGCCGACGCCGTTGAAGAGCGCGACCATCTGCGGGATCGCTGTCATCCGGACCGCGCGGGCGGACGCGATCCCGATCACGGTGCCGACCGCGATCCCGGCGAGCATCAACCCGTAGGAGTCGATCTCCTCGATCAGGAACGTGAAGCCGACGGCGATCGCCATCCCGACCGCGGCGATCCAGTTGCCCGAGCGAGCGGTGCGCGGGTGGGAAAGCCGCTTGACGCCGACGATCAGCAGCACCGCGGCGACGAGGTACGCGACGTCGATCCAGGTTCTGCTCATTCGCGTTCGGTCTGACGCTCGTCCGGTCGGCGCTGCTTGAACATCTCGAGCATCCGGTCGGTGACGAGGAAGCCGCCGACGATGTTGATCGTCCCGAAGACGACTGCGACGAAGCCGAGCACGCGTTCGAGCGTCGAGTCGGCCGTGCCGACGATCAGCATCGCGCCGATCAAGACGATTCCGTGGATCGCGTTCGTCCCGGACATCAAGGGCGTGTGCAGCATGGTCGGCACCTTCGAGATCACCTCGAAGCCGACGAAGATCGCGAGCGCGAAGACGGTCAGCTCCGCGACGAGCTGCGCATTCACGCGGGAACCGCCTCGCCGCGCGTCACGCACGCACCGCTGACGATCTCGTCGTCGAAGTCCAGCCGCAGCTCGCCGTCGGGGGCGAGGTGCTGCAGCAGGGCCGTCACGTTGCGCGAGTAGAGCCGCGACGCGTCAGAGGGCATCGTGCTCGCCAGGTTCGTCAGGCCGACGATCGTGACGCCGCGCTCGACGACCTCTTCGCCGGGGCGCGTCAGCTCGCAGTTGCCGCCCGTCTCGGCCGCGACGTCGACGATCACCGAGCCGGGCCTCATCCCGCGCACGGCGGCCGCCGGGATCAGCTTCGGGGCCGGGCGGCCGGGGATCGCGGCGGTCGTGATCACGGCGTCGAACTCCGGGATCCTCCGCTCGAGCTCCTCCTGCTGGCGCCGCTGCTCGTCCTCCGTCAGCTCGCGGGCATAGCCGCCCGCGGTCTCCTCGCCGACGATGCCGAGGTCGAGGAAGGTCGCGCCGAGCGACTCGACTTGCTCCCGCACGACGGGGCGCACGTCGAACCCGAAGACGACCGCGCCCAGCCGGCGCGCGGTCGCGATCGCCTGGAGCCCCGCGACGCCGGCGCCGAGCACGAGCACCTTGGCGGGCGGGACCGTGCCCGCGGCGGTCATCAGCATCGGCAGGAAGCGCGGCAGGCGGTCGGCGGCGAGCAGAGCCGACCGGTAACCGACGACGGTCGCCTGAGACGAGAGCGCGTCCATCGGCTGCGCCCGCGTGATCCGCGGGATCGACTCCATCGCGAACGCGGTCACGCCCTGCCCCGCCAAGCGCTCGATCCCCGCGGCGTCCGTCAGCGGCTCGAGGAAGCCGATCAGCACCTGGCCCGAGCGCAGCCGCGCGACCTCGTCCGCGCTGGGCTTCTGCACCTTCGCAAGCACGTCGGCGTCCCACGGGTCGCCGATCGCGCCGCCCGCTGCGACGTAGTCGTCGTCGCGGTGGGAGGCCGAGAGGCCGGCGCCCGCCTCGATCACGACCTCGACCTCCGACTCGGCGAGCCGCTTGACCGAATCGGGAACGAGCGCCACGCGGCGCTCGTCGGTTGCTGTCTCGCGGGGAACCCCGACTCTCACCGCGAGGATCCTATGTAGTGCGCCGTGGAGGCAGTCTCGACGCCGGGCGGGTCGAGACGATCGGCGACGAAGGCGATCGCCCGGATGAACACCTCCTCAGGAACTACATCTAGTCGCCCGACTCCAGCTCGGAGCACCCCTTCATCGAGTGACGACAGGACTGCGCTGCGCCGCCGACAACGCGTTTGTTGGCGGCCCTCGAAAAGACCCCCCAAAAGGACTGCCGACCCCTCCGAACCGATGGAGCCGAGCGGCTCAGCAGAGACCGAGACAGATTGTCGGGCACAAGCGCCCCTTGTTTCCGCGCCGGCGTGCGGCGAATACTCCCGCGGAGCGGTAGCCGTGGGTCGGCGTCTGCCGGAGGGCAACCAAGGGAGGGATTGCATGAGGAAGCCGACACGCTGGCTTACGCTCGTATTGGTGATCGGCGCGTGGTCGCTGATCGTATCCGAGGGTGCGTTCGCGTCGCACTTCAGGTACGGACACTTCAACTGGCAGCCCGCGGCGACGGGTAACACGATCGACTTCACGCTCCAGAACGCGTTCCGCCGGAGCGGGTACGGCTCGTGCGTGAACACAGCGACGAACACGAGCATGCCGTGCACCGGGCCCGGCGGCGGGCCGGGGGTGGGCGACATCATCCTCGAGACCGTCGGCGGCACAGTGTTCAACCCCGGCGACGCTTCAGGGACGATCGGCTCGCCGTTGGGTCCGCTCATGTACCGAGTGGCGTCGATCGATCCGGCGAACGACTGGTTGTTCGGCATGGCGCTCGACCCGGCCAGCCTGCCGGCCCACGACACGCTGGTGACGCATACGTACGCGGCGCCCGGCGACTACACCGGGTTCATCGATAGCGCAGCTCGAATCACGCACATCAACAACTCGAACGGCGGTTACCGCGTCGAGACGCTGGTCAACGTCGGTACCGGGAACCGCTCACCGGTGAGCGCATTGCCTCCGATCGTGCTGTGCCCGATCAACGGCACCTGCACCTTCCAGGTCCCCGGGAACGATCCGGACGGCGACACGCTCGCGTTCAGGCTGTCGACGTCGGCGGAGGCGGGGGGGTTCGTCCAACCCGGACCACCGCACGCCCCGAACGCAGCTGCGATCAGCAGCAGCGGGACGTACACCTGGAACACCACCGGCGCGACGCTCGCGGTGTCCGGCAACACGTACTACTCGACGCAGGTGACGATCGAGGACCGGACTGCGGCTGGAGCGCTCAAGAGCAAGGTCGCGGTCGACTTCCTGATCCAGCTCGTTCCGATCGTGGGGAGTCCGCCGGTCTTCAACTCGCCACCCACGCCGGCATGTGGCTCGACGCAGAGCGTTGCGGTCGGGGGCACGCTTTCGTTCGTCGTTCAGGCGTCGGATGCCGACGCGGGCGACGTGGTGACGCTGAACGCCGTCGGCCTGCCGCCGGGGGCGACGATGACGCCGTCGGTGCCGACTTCGGGTAATCCGGTCAGCAGCACGTTCAGCTGGACGCCGGCCGCGACGGGCACGTTCGTCGTCACGTTCTCGGCCACCGACCAGACGTTGCAGCAGGCGCTCTGCTCGATCACGGTCGAGGCGACCACGCCTCCTCCGCCTACGGGCAAGGTCGTCGGTAAGGGCTCGTTCCAGAGCCCCGTCGGAGGGATGGACTTCGAGGTCGACGCCACCGCTACGGGCGGGATGTTCCGACTCAATAGTCCGAACCGCAAGCTCAACGCGACGACGGTCGAAGGGTTCAGTCGCGTTGGCAACACCGTGTCATTCCACGGGCAGGGCACGTGGAACGGCGCGGCCGGCTACACCTACGAAGTGAGCTTCGTCGACAACGGCTTCCCGGGGCGTAACGACACGATCAACGTCGTCGTCCGCAACCCGGCGGGTGCCGTCGTGTTCACGAGCGGCGGACCCAAGACGCTGAAGTCGGGGAACGTCACGGTCTCAGACTGACCCTACGAGAGGTGGAGCGGGCGCAGGCCCGCTCCACCTTCTCGATCCGGTTCGCGGGGGGATGCCCGGCCGAAATCGAACCAGCGCACGCAGTTGAGGAAACCGCCGTGCTGGCTGAGGCATTCGTCGAGTTCTGGGCAGAGCGCGTGCCTAGAGCGCCGCCCAGACTTCGAGCTTCGTTCGCGTTCGACGGATCACTTCGTCTGTGAACTCCGTCGTGCTCAGGTGCCCGCCCAGGTCAGCCGTGCGCTGACCGTCGGCGACGGCCTCGAGACACGACTCGCGAATCGCCCGCGCCGCCTGCTGCGCCTGCTCGTCGCCGTGCACGAGCAGCGCCCCCGCGGCGAGGATCATCGCCATCGGGTTCGCGATGTTCTTGCCCTCGAGCGCGGGCGCGGTCCCGTGCGCGGCCTCGGCCATCAGCGCGCGCGGTACGTAGTTCTCGTCGAAGGCGACGAGCAGTGACTCCGAGCCCGCGATCGAGCCGAACAGCGGCAGGACGAAGTCGGAGAGGATGTCGCCGTCGCGGTTCAGCGACGGGATCACGAGCGGCTCGGACGCGCGTGCCATCAGCAGCGCGAACGTCGCGTCGATCAGCTGCGGCTCGTAGGGGACGTCGGCGTGGCGCTCGGCGGCCGCGTCCATCTCCTCCTTCAGCATCCCTTCGTACGTCGGCGAGACGGTGTACTTCGGCCCGCCGAACACGCGTGCGTTCGTCCGCTCGGCAAGGCGGAACGCGTACTCCGCGACCGAGCGGCAGATCCGGCGCTCGATCCGCTCGGTCCGGAACGCGACCTCGTCGTCGCCCTCGCCTTCGCGCCACTCCTTCGCGCCGTAAGCGTCGCCGACCGCCATCCTGACGACGGAGATCGGTGCGAACACGCCGCCGATCGGGACGATGCCGGGGATGCGCCGCCCGGTGCGCACGATCACGCGGCCGCCGATCTCTTCGCGCAGGATCCGGTTCGGCGAGCCGACGTCACCTTGTTCCTCCGGCGTGATCGTCGCCGCCTTCAGCCCGAGCCCGTGCTCGCGGACCGCCGCCGCCGCCTCGTACACGACCGCGTTCTTCGTCTCGCGCCGCTTCTCGAGCGAGAGGTCGAAGCGCGGGAACTCGAGCTCCAGGCCGATCACGTCGGGGTGGAGCGGCCGCAGCGCCTCCTCGAGCAGCTCCTGCCCGGTCTGGTCGCCCTCGAGCACCACGATCGTCCGGGTGTCCACGGCGAGGGATTATGGGGGAGAGCCGCGGGTTACACCGGACGAGTGGCACGAAGGGGAGGGTGGCGCCGCCGCGGCTCGAAGAGTCGGGGCTTCCGGTACGTCAACGCGAGCGGTCGCGAGCTGACCGATCCCGAGAAGCTGGAACGGATCGAGGCGCTGCGGATCCCGCCCGCGTGGCGGGACGTCTGGATCTCGCCTCGCCCGGGGGCGAAGCTCCAGGCGACCGGCGTCGACAAGGCCGGTCGCAAGCAGTACCTCTACCACCCCGACTACCGGGCCCGGCAGGAGCAGGCGAAGTTCGAAAAGCTCGTCCGCTTCGGCGAGCGGCTGCCCGCGATCCGGGCGGCGATGTCCGAGGACATGGACCGCGACCACCTCGACCGCGAGCGGGTCGCGGCGATCGCCCTGCGGCTGATCAACCTCGGCTGGTTCCGACCCGGCTCGGAGCGCTACGCGAAGGAGTCGCGGACCTACGGGATCACCACCCTCCGGCCGAGCCACGTGAAGGTGCGGGGCGGCCGGATCAAGCTCGACTTCCGCGCCAAGCACCAGGTCTGGGTGCGCACGGTGCTCGTCGACAGCGAGCTGGCCGCGGCGATCCAGGAGCTCTGCGAGCTCCAGGGCCGCGGCCGCCTGTTTCGCTTTCGCAACGGCGACGGCGCCCTGGCGAACCTGACCGAGAAGCACCTGAACGAGTACGTCCGCGGGCAGATGGGCGAGGAGTTCACCGTCAAGGACTTCCGCACCTGGGGCGGGACCCTGCTGGCCGCGGTGACGCTCGCGGAGCGCGGAGTCGCCGAGACCGAGCCGGAGGCGAAGAAAGCCGTCACCGCGATGTGCCGCTCGGTGTCGGAGAAGCTCGGCAATACGCCCGCCGTCTGCCGCGCGTCGTACATCAGCCCGCCGGTGATCGAGCAGTATCTGGAGGGCCGAACGCTCGACGATTACCGGCCCCGGCATTTGCGCGTCGTCTCTGCCCGGGACTCCGACCTCGAGCCGGAGGAACGCGCCCTGCTCGGCCTCCTGCGCTCCTGGCAGAATCGCAGCGCACGCGCGGCGGCGTAGATTACGCAGAGCTATTCCGTTAGAATGGACGCGCTCCGACGGCCCCCAAGGAGGAAAACTTGGCTCGAAAGACCGTGCTGGTCTGTGACAACTGCAGCAGCGAAATCGATGCGTCAAAGGGCGCGGTGATGCGGATCAACTTCAACGACGCTCGCCGCGGCTCGAAGCAGGCGGATCTCTGCGACGCGTGCGCCGGCAAGATGCCGGGCCAACCGGCGGCGAGACGCGGTCGCCGGCCGAAGACGGCGGCGGCGTAGGTCTTCGAGGGCGGGAACTCCCCGCCCTCGGTTTTTGCCGCAGTTTGCGCCGACGCGGGGCCGGATCCGTCGGGACCCGAAACTACGATGGGTCGGCTGTGGGTCTGAGCCTGCTGGTCGGCCCTGCCAACGCGGGCAAGGTGGCGCTGCTCCTCGAGCGCTACCTCGACGCGCTGGACCGTGAGCCGACGTTGATCGTGCCGAACCGGTCGGACGTCGACCGGGTCGAGCGCGAGCTCGTCGCGCGCAGCGGCTGCGTCTTCGGCGGGAGCATCGGGACGTTCGAGGACCTGTTCGAGCGCATCGCGCCGCCGCGCCGTCTGGCAACCGACGCGCAGCAGCAACTCGCTCTCCGCCGTGCCCTCGCACGCGCGTCCCTGAACGGGCTCTCGGCGTCGGCGCGCTCCGCCGGGTTCGCCGAGGCGCTCCGCGAGGCGATCCGCGAGCTCCAGGGCGCGCTCGTCGACCCCGAACGCGTCGGCGGCGACCTCGCCCACCTGTACGGCGCCTACCGGGCCGAGCTCGAGTCGCTCGGGCTCTCCGACTGGGAGGGTCGGCGGGCAGCTGCGGTCGAGCGTCTTCGAGGCGACCTCACGGCGTGGAGCGGCGAGCCGGTGTTCGCCTACGGGTTCGAAGACCTCACTGCAGCGGAGTGGTCCCTGCTCGAGGCGCTCGCCGGTCGCGCCGATGTGACCATCTCGCTCCCCTACGAGCAGGGCCGCGCGGCGTTCGCGTCGCTGCGCCGGACCGCCGAGGACCTGGGAGCGCTCGCTCGTGACCGCATCGAGGAGCTGCCCCCCGCGTACGCGGAGGTCGCGCACCCGGCCCTCGCGCACCTCGAGCGCGGCCTCTTCGAGCAACCGTCCGCGCGGCCTCCGTCGCCCGCCGGAGCGATCTGGTTCCTCGAGGGCGCAGGCGTCCGGGGCGCGCTCGAGCTCGTCGGTGACGAGATCCTCGCGCTCGTTCGGAGCGGGACGGCGCCCGAGGCGATCGGCGTCGTCTGCCCAACGCTTCCGCGCTGGCGCGCGCCGATCGCGACGGTCTTCTCCACGCTCGGGATCCCGTACGCGCTCGACGCGCGGCCACGACTTCCGGAGACGCCCTTCGGGCGCGCGCTGCTGGCGCTGCTGCGCTTCGCGTGGACCGGCGGTAGCCGCGCCGACCTCTTCACGTTCCTGCGCTCGCCGTTCTCGGGGCTCACGCGTGCGCACGTCGACTTCGTCGAGGGCCGGCTGCGCGGTCGCGCGATCGCGGCGCCCGGGCGGGTCGAGGAAGTCGTGCAGGAGCTCCGCGGTGCTCCGCTGCGGCCACTCGAGGCGCTGCGGAGCGAGGCCTCGCCGGTCGATGCGGTCCGCGCGCTCGCGCGCCGGATGCTCGAGGCGGCGCACGGGCTCGAGGATCCGCCGGCCGACGCGGACGCGGCCGACGACCTGCGCGCCCACGACGGCTGCGTGCGGCTGCTCGACGAGCTCGACGACTGGCAGTCGCTCGTCGGCGAGCCGCCGAGCCGCGAGGACGTGCTCGCGACGCTCGAACGGGTGACGCTGCGCGGCGGCCGGCCGGAGCCGGGCATGATCGCGGTCCTCGACCTCGAGCGGGCGCGGACGGCGCGCTTCGACGTGGTCTTCGTGCTCGGTCTGGAGGAGGGCAGCCTGCCGCGGCGCGGGAACGCGTCGCCGTTCCTCGACGACGAGGCGCGCGAGCGGCTCGGCGGCCGCCTCCAGCGGGCCGACCCGGTGGCCCGCGACCGCTACCTCTTCTACACGGCCTGCTCGCGACCGACGCGCCGTCTGTACCTCGTGCGCGAGTCGGCCACCGACGAGGGGAGCCCGCGAGAGCCGAGCCCGTTCTGGGAGGAGGTGCAGGCGCTCTTCGCAGCCGAGGACGTCGAGCACGCGACCGTCCGGCGCAGGCTCAACGAGCTGACCCGGCCGCTCGAGCAGGCGCCGACGGAGCGCGAGCGCTTGCGCGCGCTCGCGGGGATCGCGCGCGACCAGCCCGACGAGGCCCAGGGCATCGCACGCGCGAACGGCTGGGAGCGGCAGCTCGCGCGCGCCCGGTTCGCACACGAGCGCGCGACGAAGCTGCAGCACCCGCTCGTGCTGGAGACGCTCGGCGCGCGCACGACGTTTCCCGTCACCGAGCTGGAGCGCATGGCCGACTGCTCCTCGGCCTGGTTCGTCGAGCGCCTGCTCGATCCCAAGACGATCGACGCGGAAGTCGACCCGAAGCTCCGCGGCTCGGTCGCGCACAACGCGCTGCACAAGTTCTTCACCGCGCTGCCGAAGGAGCTCGGCTCGGACCGCGTCCCGCCGGAGCGCGTCGAGGACGCCGCGAGGCTGATGCGTGCCTGCCTCGACCAGGCGCTCGAGGGCGTGCGCATGGAGATGACGCCGATGCAGCGGCGCGAGCTCGACCAGACGCTCTGGCGCGACCTGGAAGCGCTCGTTCGCTTCGAGGCCGACGCCGAGGCGCAGGTCGTGCCGAAGCGGTTCGAGGTCTCGTTCGGGATGGAGCGCTCGCCGCAGGAGCTCCAGCGCGGCCTCGACCTCGGCGACGGCCTGACGCTGAGCGGGAAGATCGACCGGATCGACGTCGACCCGTTCAGCACGCGCGGGATCGTGCAGGACTACAAGGCGGGCAAGAGCGCGCACTCGGCGAGCCAGATCGAGAAGGAGCTCCGGCTCCAGATCCCGCTCTACATGCTCGTCCTGCGCGACCTGATCGGGATCGAGCCGCTCGGCGGCGTCTACCGCCCGCTCGCCGGCGAGCGCAAGCCGAGGGGGCTGCTTCGCGCGGACGCGCAGGACGACGTTCTGCCCGGCTACGCGAAGACCGACTACCTCGAGGACGAGGCGTTCTGGGGGCAGGTGGAGAACGCGCGGACGACCGCGCGCGGTCTCGCGCAGCGGATCCGCGGCGGCGACGTGCGCCACGACCCGAAGGGCGGCGAGTGCCCGCAGTGGTGCGACCTGTGGCCGATGTGCCGGGTGCGGCGCGCGTGAGCCTCCGGCCGAACCCCGAGCAGCAGCGCGCCGTCGACGCGGAGGGACGCGTCTTCCTCTCCGCCGGCGCCGGCACCGGCAAGACGGCCGTGCTGGTCGAGCGCTTCGCCCGGGCCGTCTGCGAGCGCGGGCTCGACGTGGGCTCCGTGCTCGTGATCACGTACACGCGCAAGGCTGCGGGCGAGTTGCGCGCGCGGATCCGGCGCGAGCTCCGCGCGCGCGGGCGCACCGACCTCGCGCGCGAGCTCGACGGCGCCTGGATCGCGACCATCCACGGCTTCTGCGCGCGGCTCCTGCGCACGTATCCGTTCGAGGCCGGCCTCGACCCGCGCTTCCGCGAGCTCGACGAGGCGCAGTCGGCGGTGCTCGCCGGCGAGGCGTTCGACGCCGCGCTCGAGGAGTTCTGCGCCGGCGAGGATCCGGCGCGGCTGCAGCTGCTCGCGACCTACGGCACGCGCGCGCTGCGACGCATGCTCGGAGGGATCCACGAGACGCTCCGCTCGGCGGGGCGGCCGCTCGTGCTCGAGCTGGGCGAGCGTGCGCCGCTCGCGGAGCGTGTCGAGACGCTGCGCGAGTCCGCGCGCTGCCTCGCCGACGACCGCGACGCGACCGAGCTCGCGCGCGCGAACGCGTCGCGGCTGCTCGAGGTGCTCGACCCGCCGCATGCGGACCGGCTCGTCGACCTCTCCGCGCACAAGGCCAAGGGCGTGCGCGCTGCGACGTACGAGGAGGCGCGGGCGGCCGTCGAGCAGGCCGCGCTCGACGAGCTCGCGCTCCGCGACCGCGACCTGCTGCAGACACTGCTCGAGGGTTTCGGCCGCGCCTACGACGACGCGAAGCGCCGCGAGGGCGTGCTCGACTTCGAGGACCTCCAGCTCGCCGCGCGCGACCTGTTGCGAACGCACGAGGAGATCCGCGAGCGCGAGCACCTGCGCTTCAAGGCGATCATGGTCGACGAGTTCCAGGACACGAACAGGCTCCAGTGCGACCTGATCGATCTGATCGCGGACGGGCCGGCGGCGCCCGAGCTCTTCTTCGTCGGCGACGAGTTCCAGTCCATCTACGGCTTCCGCCACGCCGACGTCCAGGTCTTCCGCGAGCGGCGCGCGGCCGAGGGCGGCGGGCTCGCGCTGGTGCGCAACTACCGCTCGCGCCCCGAGGTGCTCGCGGCGGTCAATTTCCTCTTCGAGGACGAGTTCGGCGACGGGTTCCAGCCGCTCGCCGCGTCCGGCGAGTTCCCCGACCCGGTCTTCGGCCATCCGGTCGAGCTCCTGATCACCGAGAAGGAGACGTACGCCGGCAGCGGCGTTCACTGGCGCCGCGCGGAGGCGCGCCACATCGCGCGCCGCGTGCGGGCGCTCGTCGACGAAGGCGCCGCGACGCCCGGCGAGATCGTGCTCCTCTTTGCGGCCGGCACCGACGCCGAGGCGTACGAGCAGGAGCTGCGCCTGGCCGGGCTGCCCACGTACCGCGCAACGGGCCGCGGGTACTTCGGCCAGCAGCAGGTCGCCGACCTGCTCGCGTATCTGCGCCTGCTCCAGAACCGCTACGACGACCAGGCGCTCCTGACCGTGCTCGCGTCGCCGTTCGTCGGCGTCTCGAACGACGCGCTCGTGCTGATCCGCCGGGCAGCGTCGAAGCGGCCGCTCTACGCCGGGATCGAGAAGACGCTGCCGCCCGAGCTCGATCCCCGCGACGTTCAGCTCCTGCGCGCCTTCCTCCAGCGCTACGAACGGCTCGTCGGCGCGCTGCCGCGGCTCTCGCTCGAGCGTCTCTGCGAGCAGATCGTCGCCGCGCACGACTACGACCTCGCCGTGCTCGCGCAGTGGGACGGCTCGCGCCGCTACGCGAACGTGCGCAAGCTCGCGCGGCTCGCGCGCTCGTACGAGGAGCTGCGCGGCGCGGACATCGAGGGCTTCGTGCGCTTCGTCCGCGACCAGGAGGCCGTCGGCGCAAAGGAGCTCGAAGCGGTTGCCGAGGAGGAGGGCGCGGGCGCCGTCCGCCTGCTGACCATTCACGGCGCGAAGGGGCTCGAGTTCAAGGTCGTCGTCGTCGCGGACGCCGGCCGCGACCGGCCGCCGCCCGGCGGCGACGAGATCCTCGCGCTCGCTGACGGGCGCTTCGGGTTCAAGGTCGCGGACCCGGCCACGAGCAAGCGCCGCGGTGCGTTCGACTACGAGGACGTGCGCGCCGCGCGCGAGGCGGAGGAGCGCGCGGAGCGGCTACGCCTGTACTACGTCGCGATGACGCGGGCGATCGACCGCTTGATCGTCTCCGGCGCGATCGACCGCGAGAGCACCGCCGACCGCTCGACGCCGATGGGCTGGGTGCTCGAGCGCCTCGACGCGGCCGAGGAGCTGCGCGCGGCCGGCGGCGCGCCGGTCGAGCTCGAGCGCGGCGCCGCGCGGATCCAGGTGCGGTTCGACCGCTTCGCTCCGGAGCCGGAGCAACAACCAGAGCCGAGCGAGGCGGTGGGGCAGGGCCAGCTCGAGCTGTTCGCGGAGGGCAGCGTGCCGCCGCTGCCGCCGCCGGCGCCGACGCTGCCCGAGCTGCTCCCGCTCCCGGTGCCGCCGCTCCACCACGTGCGCCGGCTCTCGTTCACGGCCCTGTCGCTCTTCGAGACGTGCTCGTACCGGTACTTCGCCGAGCGCGTCGCGGGCATGCGCTCGCGCGACGTCGCCGCGCCAGGGCACGAAGGGCTGGCCGGGACGGCGATCGGGAGCGCCGTCCACGCGGAGCTCGAGCACGTCGACCTCGCCGCGCCCGCTCGGCCGGCGGGGTGGGAGGAGCGCGTCCGGGCGGAGCATCCGGACGTGACCGCGGACGAGATCGAGCGCATCGGCGCGCTGCTCGACGCGTACTGCGGCTCCGAGCTCGCGGCGCGCATCGCCGACCTCGGCGGTGTCGCGAAGGAGCCGCACTTCACGTTCGAGCACGACGGCGTGCTCCTGCACGGCTACCTCGACGCGTACCACCGCGAGGGCCAGCGCGCGCTCGTCGTCGACTACAAGACGAACGCGCTCGAGGGCGAAGCTCCGGACGAGATCGTCGCCCGCTCTTACCGCCTCCAGCGACTCGTCTACGCGCTTGCCTGCTTCCGCGCGGGAGCGGACGAGGTTGAGGTCGCCTACCAGTTCCTCGAGCGGCCAGACGAGCCGGTGCTGACGACGTTCCGGCGCGCCGACGTCTCGGAGCTCGAGGCCGAGCTGTCCGCGACAATCGCTCGCATTCGTGCGGGTGAGTTTCGTCCGACGCCGAGCGAGTACGCGTGTGCCGGGTGCCCGGCGCTCGACGTCGTCTGCGCGGGACCGCGCCTACCATTCGTCGCGGCGCCCCCAGAGGTCGCTACGGTCGCGTAGTGCGCGTCGCGGCGCTCTACGACATCCACGGCAACCTGCCCGCGCTGGAGGCCGTCCTCCGCGAGGTGGAGGTGGCGCAGGTCGACGCAATCGTCGTCGGCGGGGACGTCGTCGCCGGCCCGCTGCCGGAGGAAGTGCTCGCGAAGCTCGATGCGCTCGAGGCCGACGTCCGCTTCATCCGAGGAAACGCCGACCGTAACTTCGGCCCCGCCAGCAAGGCACCCGAGCCGTGGCGGTCCTGGCTGGCGGAGGCGATCGACGGCGCGCTGCGGGAACGGCTGAACGGCTGGCCGGAGCGGCTCGCGCTGGAGCTCGACGGGCTCGGGCCGACGCTGTTCTGCCACGCGACGCCCCGGAATGACGAGGAGATCTTCACCGCGCTGACGCCCGACGACGTCGTCACCGAGATGATGGCTCCGGCCGAGGAAGGTGTCGTCGTCGTCGGCCATACGCACATGCAGACGGATCGCGTCGTCGGTTCGACGCGCGTCGTCAACGCCGGCAGCGTCGGCGGCCCGTACGAAGGTCGCCGAGGCGCGTACTGGGCGCTGCTCGGTCCGGACGTCGAGCACCGTCGTACCGAATACGACGTCGAGGAGCTGCTCGCGCTCGCCTCGGACCGGGGCTTCCCCGACCCCGAGGAGTTCTACCGCCAGAGCCTGGTCGAGCCCGACGAGCCGGATGAGGTCGCGCGCTTCTTCGAGTCGCTTGCCGGTAGAGGCGGCTAGTGAGCGTCGCCGCGCTCTACGACATCCACGGCAACCTGCCCGCGCTCGAGGCGGTGCTCGCGGAGATCGACCGCCTCGGCGTCACGGAGATCGTCTCGGGCGGCGATCTCGTGGCGGGGCCGCTCCCGTCCGAGTGCCTCGCGCTGCTGCGCGAGCGGGATGCGCGTTTCGTCAAGGGGAACGCGGACCGCTTCGTGCTCGACCGTGCGAACGAGACCGATGCCTGGATGTACGGCCGGCTGAGCGCGGCTGAGCGCACCGAGGTGGCGGCGTGGCCGGGCGAGCTCGCGTTGGAGGTCGACGGCCTGGGCCGCGTGCTCTTCTGTCACGCGTCGCCTCGCAGCGACGAGGAGATCCTGACCGTGGCCACCCCGGACGAGGTCGTGGCGGCGGCCGTCGGGGGCGCGGGCTCGGATGTCGTGATCGGTGGGCACACGCACCAGCAGTTCGACCGCGTCGTCGGCGACGTGCGTTTCGTCAACGCGGGCAGCGTGGGGCTGCCGTACGAAGGGCGGGCCGGTGCCTTCTGGGCGTTGCTAGGCCCGGACGTCGAGCTGCGTCGGAGCGAGTACGACGTGCGTGCCGCGGTGACGCGTCTCGAGGCGACCGGGCTGCCCGGCCTGTTCGACTATCTCGGCCCGTCGCTGCTCGACCCGCTGCCGCGCGAGGAGGTGATCGCGACACACGAGCGAAACGCGGGCCGTGGCCCGTAGCTTCGTCCAAGAGGCGCGACGGCGCGTCGGCCCGAAGCGGAACCGCGTCGGCCCGATCGTCGACCGCCTCGCGAACGAGCACGAGGACGCGACGATCGCGCTGAGGTTCCGCACGCCGGTCGAGCTGCTCGTGTCCGTGATGCTCTCCGCGCAGACGACCGACGTGAACGTCAACCGCGTCACGACGAAGCTGTTCGAGAAGTACCGGCGCCCGGAGGACTACCTCGCCGTGGCGCCCGAGGAGCTCGAGCGCGACATCTACGCGACGGGCTTCTACCGGCAGAAGACCCGGTCGATCCGCGGGACGATGCAGATGCTGCTGGAGGAGTTCGGCGGCGAGGTGCCGACGACTCTCGACGAGCTGCTCCGGCTTCCCGGGGTCGCCCGCAAGACCGCCAACGTCGTCGCGGCCGAGCTCGGGCACCCACAGGGGGTCGTCGTCGACACGCACGTGCGCCGCCTCTCCCAGCGGCTCGGTTTCACGCGCCGGGAGGACCCGGTCAAGATCGAGCGGGATCTGATCCGGCTCGTGCCGCGGGCGGACTGGGGGCGCTTCCCGCACCTGCTGATCTGGCACGGCCGGCGGGTCTGCGACGCGAGGGCGCCACGGTGCGGCGAGTGCGTGGTCAACGACCTCTGCCCGAGCGCGAGGGTCTGGACGGAGCCGCCCGGGAGTGGGAAGATGCACCCGTGAGGGGTCTGGCTCTCGTCGTCGGAGCCGTCATCGCGCTCGCGTTCGCAGGCGCCTCGTGGGCTGCGTACCCGAACTCGATGGCGTCGACGGGCGACTCGATCACGCGAGGGTTCAACGACTGCTCGTTCCCGTTCGTGGACTGTCCCGCCGCGTCGTGGTCGACCGGCACGAACACGACGGTCAACAGCCACTACCGGCGCATCCTCGCCGCGAACCCGGCGATCGCCGGGCGGAACGCCAACTTCGCCGTCACGGGCGCCGACATGGGCGACCTCAACGGCCAGGCTCAGCAGGCGGTCGCGCAGGGCGTCGAGTACGTGACGATCCTGATGGGCGCGAACGACGTCTGCGCCTCGAGCGAAGCCGGGATGACACCAGTCGCGACGTTCCGCTCGCAGTTCGAGCAGGGGCTGGCGACCCTCGCCGCGGGCCTGCCGAACGCGCGCGTGTTCGTCGCCAGCGTTCCGAACGTCTACAACCTCTGGGCGATCTACCGCGACAGCTTCTCCGCTCGCTTCGTCTGGTCGCTCGCCGGGATCTGCCAGTCGATGCTCGCCAACGCCGGCTCGAACGCGGCGGCCGACGTCGCCAGGCGCAACCGCGTCCGCCAGCGGAACATCGACTACAACACGCAGCTCGCCGAGGTCTGCGCCGTCTACTTCCTGTGCCGGTTCGACGGCAACGCGGTCTTCAACACGGCGTTCGTGCGGAGCGACGTGTCGTCGCGCGACTACTTCCACCCGTCCGTCTCCGGGCAGGCGAAGCTCGCGAACGTGACGTGGGCGGCGACGTTCGCGTTCGCGACCGGCTAACCGAGGACTGAATAGCCGTAGCGCGCGGCGACGAGCTCCCCGCGGGCGAAGCGGTCGGCCGCGAGCAGCGACACGTCGAACGTCGAGGCCGTCCCTTCGAGGACGAGCTCCGCGATCGAGACGCCGACCGCGGGCGCGAGCTTGAACCCGTGGCCGGAGAAGCCTGCGGCGACGAACGTGCGCTCCGTGCCCGGAACGCAGTCGATCACCGGCTCCCAGTCCGGCGTCACGTCGTAGATGCCCGTCCAGGCGCCGCGCCAGTGGCCGCCGGCGGCGTGCTCGAGCCTGTTCGCGAGCGCGTCCTCGTACGCGCGCAGCGTCTCGAGCCTCGCGCCCTCGACCGGTTCGTCCGGGTCGACCGGGTGCTCGGCATGTTCGGGCGCGAGCGAGCCGACCTCGAGGACGCCGGGCTCCGCGGGGCGGAAGTAGAACTGCATGCCCGTGAAGTCGGCGACCGCCGGCGGCGGCGGCCCGAAGCGGTCCGGGAGGCGGTAGCGCCCGACTTCGGCCGGCGCAGAGGCGATCGGGAGCTCGTAGCCGAGCGGCGCTGACGAGCGGCGCCGACCAGGGTCCCGCGGCGACGACGACCGCGCCGGCCTCGACGCGGCCGAGCGCGGTCTCGGCGAAGCCGTCGCCGAGCGCCGTCACCTCGGCGCTCTCCTCGACCCGCGCGCCCGCGCGGACCGCGGCAGCCGCGAACCCCGCCGTCGCGAGGTACGGGTCGCAATAGCCCGCCTCGGGCTCGAAGCAGAACGCGAGCCCGTCCGCGCGCACGCGCGCGTCGATCTCCCGCACCTCGTCGTCCGAGACGAGCGCGGTGACGGCGCCTTCCGCGAGCCCGACCTCGACGTTGGCGGCGAGCGTCTCGCGCTCGGCCTCGGCGACGCCGAAGAGCATCCCGCAGCGCGTGAACCCTGCGCTCGTTCCGTAGCGGTCCTCGAAGCCGCGGTAGACGTCGAGCCCGAGCGCCGCCATCCGCACGAGCAGCGCCTGCGTGTAGTGGAGCCGCACGATCGCCGTGGAGTGGCGCGTCGGGCCGGCGCAGAGCGAGTCGCGCTCGAGCAGCAGCACGGCCGAGCCCCGCTCGGCGAGCTCGCACGCAATCGCGGCGCCCATGACGCCGCCGCCGACGACGACGACGTCGGCGCGCTCGGTCACCGAGGCGCGAGCACGACGAGCAGCCCACCGTCCGCGTCGTACGCGGGGAAGAAGTCGGCGGTGACCGTCTTCGAGATCCCGGCGCGAGTCCGCAGCTCCAGCCGTTCCCCGAGCCTCCGCACGCCCCACTCGAGCGCGACCGAGGCCGGGTGCGCGTCGCCGTTGTGCCCGTCGAGCCCGAGCGCCTCGAGCAGGTCGTGCCCGAGCAGGTCGGGGTCGCGGTAGCCCGTCAGCTCGAAGACGCCGCGCCCGGCGGCGATGATGCGGGCCTCGCGATCGCAGACCACGAACCCCGCTCCAGGCGCGGGGTAGTAGTCGTCGAGCAGCTCGAACAGGAAGCCGAAGCCGCAGCGCTGGCAGGTCGCGGCCTGTTGCGACAGGCCCTCGAGCCCGTCGTGGTCGATCGAGCGGTTCTGGCAGTTCGGGCAGATGAAGTACGGCACGCGGCGATCGTAGCCGCGGCTTCAGATCCAGCGGCGCCAGCGGAAGAACGCGAGCTGGACGATCGTCGATGCGACGATCAGCCCCCACGAGAAGGCGTAACCCTGCCCCCAGTGCAGCTCGGGGATGTTGTCGAAGTTCTGGCCGTAGACACCGACGATGAACGTCGGCAGCAGCACGAGCGACGCGATCACCGTGAGCGTCTTGACCACGCGGTTCTGGTCGTTCGCGAGCCGCGTCTGGTGGTACTCCCGCGCGGCGGAGAGCAGGTCGCGGGCGAAGTCGAGCGACTCGGACGCGCGCAGGAGCTTGTCGTAGACGCTGGCGAAGTACAGCTCGACCTCGCGCGGGAAGACCTCGCGCCGAAAGACGGCGCGACCTTCGAGGTCGGTCCGTCCGTCGACGACGCCGCGGACGGCGTCGCGCATCGGAGCGACGACGCGGCGGATGTCGAGCAGGTCGTGCCGGAGCCCGGCCAGATGCCGCTGGACGTGCGGCGGCTGCCAGGTCCCGACCTGCTCTTCCAGCTCGTCGATCTCGTCGCTGAGCGCGTCGAGCAGGTCGAAATACGTCTCCGCCACGTCGTCGGTGAGGTGGTAGGCGGCCATCCCCGGCGGCAGGTCGTCGCGGGCGTCGGCGACGGCGCGGAGCGGCTCGATGTCGAACGCCGCGCCGTTCGGCGGTGTCTTGCGCACCGTCAGGAGCCGGTCGCGGGCGAGCACGAACGCGACCTCCTGGTAGTAGACGCGGTCCTCCGCCGGCACCGCGACGGCCGGGAGCAGGAGACCGAACACGTAGTCGCCGTGGCCCTCGATCACGGGCCGGACCTCGCGCGGGGTGCGCGACGGCGCGAGCAGCTCCACCAGCGCGCGGGGGTGGAGCTCGACGGGCGTGCGCCGCCTGAGCTCGTCCTCGGTCGGATCGAGCAGGTCGATCCACTCGCCCGCGATCGCCACGGCGACCGAGGCTAACGCCGGCGGCGGCTGGTACTAGGCGCGGGGCGCAGTCAGCGCTTCGTGGACGTGCCCCTCGGCGGCGGCGAGGAACCGCTCCGCGTCGAGTGCGCCCATGCAGCCCGAGCCGGCGGCGGTCACGGCCTGGCGGTAGACGTGGTCCTGCACGTCGCCGACGGCGAAGACCCCCGGGATGTTCGTCTCGGTCGAGTGCGGCTGGGTGGTCAGGTAGCCGTTCTCGTCGTGGTCGAGCCAGTCGAGGAAGAGCTTCGTGGTCGGGTCGTGCCCGATCGCGACGAAGAGCCCGTCGGTGTCATAGTCGAGCGTCTCGTCGGTGTCGACGTTCCTGAGCCGGACGCCGGAGAGCTTGCCGCCCTCGACGCCGAGCACCTCCTCGACGACGTACGGGGTCAGGAACTCGACCCGCTCGTGCTCGCGGGCGCGGTTCTCCATGATCTGCGACGCGCGGAACTCGTGCCGCCGGTGGACGATCGTCACCTTCGTGGCGAACCGCGTCAGGAACAGCGCCTCCTCCATCGCCGAGTCGCCGCCGCCGACGACGACGACCTCCTTGTCGCGGTAGAAAGACCCGTCGCAGGTCGCGCAGTAGGTGACGCCGCGCCCCTGGAGCGCGACCTCCGACTCGAGCCCGAGCTGGCGGGCGCTCGCGCCCGTCGCCACGATCACCGTGCGGGCACGGTACTCCTCGTCTCCGACCCAGACGCCGAACGGTCGCTCCGAGAAGTCCACCCGCGTCACGTCGTCAGTGATGAACTCCGCGCCGAAGCGCTCCGCCTGGCGGCGGAAGTCGGCCATCATCGCCGGCCCGAGCACGCCGTCGGCGTAGCCCGGGTAGTTCTCCACGTCGCTCGTGATCATCAGCTGGCCGCCCCACTGGAAGCCCTCGATCACGAGCGGATTCAGGTCTGCGCGAGCGGCGTACAGCGCCGCGGTGAAGCCCGCGGGGCCGCCGCCGATCACGATCACATCGCGTGTTTCCATCTCGTTGTATTCAACGCTACGGGCCGGATGGGTGTTCCGGTCAGGCCACCAGCGACCCGCAGAGATAGAGCCTGCCGTCGCGCGTCTCGGCCTCGTCCCAGACGCGGTGCGGCTCGCGCCGGCCGGGCGCCAACAGGTGGACGACGGTGTGCCCGCGCGCGGTCAGCAGCTCGGCGATCAGGCGGCGGTGGCAGCGCGTCCAGTTGCTCTCTGCGCACATGAAGCAGGGTGCCTCCTGCCCGAGCTCGCCCGCCAGCGCCTCCTGCCACTCCGGCGTGCCCATGCGCGCGGCGTAGCTCCGGAAGGCCGCGACGCGGAGGCACCCGAACCGCTCCTCGCCCGGCTCGTCGGCGCGGCGTCCGCCCAGCTCGACGGCGTGGCGGTACGCGACGCCGGCCTGCTCGAGCGCGCCCGCGAGCGGCCCCTGGTTGAACTGAGGGTTTCTCCGTGAGCCGGGGAAGCGGCGCACGTCGACGAGCGTCCCGACACCGGCGTCGACCACCGTCGCGACCAGCTCGTCGAGCGGGCGCACGCCGTGGCCGACGGTGAAGACGATCATATGGAGAGCGTACGACTACAATCGCCCGGCTCGGGCAATGGGGGAGTCATAGCCGAGACGCTGACCTGGAACCGACTTCGCGACCTCGCCGGCTTCCGCTCGGACGACGGTTGCGCCCTCAGCCTCTACCTCGATCTCGACCCGGCGACAGTGCCGACCGCTCGCGACGTCGACACGCACCTGAACGCGCTGCTGTCCGAGGCCGAGAAGAAGGTCGCGCGACGCGACGAGCTCAGTCACGCGGCGCGCAAGGCCGTCAACCGGGACCTCGCGCGAATCCGGGAGTTCTTCGACAGCGAGTTCAACCGCGAGGGCGCGCGCGGATACGCCGTGTTCGCCGCCGGCGACTTCTGGGACCCGCTCGCGCTCGCGCACCCTGTGCCGGACGTCTTCGAGCTCGCGCGGACGTTCCACCTCGCACCGCTCGCGCCGCTCGTCGGACGCGGTGACGGCGCGATCGTCGCGTTCGTCGGCCGCGAGCGCGGGCAGCTCTTCCGCCTGCGGGGAGGCAGGCTCGAGGAGGTCGTCGACAAGACCGAGGAGCAGCCCGGGCGCCACGACCAGGGCGGCTGGTCGCAGGCCAACTACCAGCGCCACATCGAGAACCTCGTCGCTGAGCACCTGCGCGACGTCGCCTCCGAGCTCGACCGCGCCGTTCGGCGTATGCGCACGCCGAAGGTCGTCGTCGTCGCCGCCGAGGAGACGCGCGCCGAGTTCCTCGACACGCTCCCGCAGGAGGCGAGGTCGGCCGTCGTCGCGACGACCGAGGCCGAAGCCCACGCGAGCTCCAACGACCTGCTCGAGCTCGTCCAGCCGCTCCTCGACGAGGCGCATGCCGCGGACGAGCGCGAGGAACTCGACCGCTGGCGCGAGGAGGCCGCCAAGGACGGCCGCGCGGCGTCCGGGTGGCAGGAGACGCTCGAGGCGGCGTCAGATGCGCGCGTCGAGCTGCTGCTCTACAACGAAGGCGTGAACAGGCCCGCGTACGAGTGCCCGCGCTGCGGACGTGCGTCGCTCGGCGGCGGTGCCTGCCCCCTCGACTCGGCCACCCTCGAGCCGCGCGACTCGGGCTTCGACCTCGCAGTGCACCGGACGGTCGAGAACGGCGGCGCCCTGCTCGCGGTCCGCTACAGCGTCGACCTCGGTCCCGTCGAGGGGATCGGCGCGCTGCTGCGGTTCTAGGAGGGCTTGGCGGGACGTCGCTCGTCGCCGGGGTGTGCTGCTCGTTCCGAGGCAAGGACGCAGGGAGTGCACGTATCGAATGAGATACGGGCGCGACTGAGGACGCAGCATCGGGACGAGCAGCGCGGCCCGGCGGCACAGGCTACGTCGCGCCGAGCCCTCCTTACTAGGCCGCGTCGAGCGCGCGCGGGAGGTCGAGTGCCACCTGCTCGCCGTCGCTCTCCTCGAGCGGCTCGTGCTCGCTCGCACGCTCGAGCTTGGACTCGAACCGGTCGAGCCGCCGCTCGGCCTCGACGTACTTCGACTGTGCGTTGCCGATGTGCTTGCCGACGACGTCGAAGTCGGTCTTGAAGCGGTCGAAGTCCTTCGAGAGCTGCGCGACGTAGGCCATCACCTCGTGGGCGTGCTGCTCGATCTGGAGGCCCTTGAGCCCGAGCGCGATCACCTGGAGCTGTGCCGTGAACGTCGTCGGCGAGACCGGGAAGACGCGCTTGTCGTGCGCGTACTGGAGCAGCGCGCCGGTCTTGCCGCAGACGAGCTCGTAGTACACGGCCTCCGCCGGCACGTACATGAGCGCGAAGTCGTACGTGCCCTCGTCCGGGCGGATGTACTTCGTCGCGATCGTGTCGACGTGACCCTTGAGGTCGCGTGCGAACGCCCGCTCGAAGAGCACGCGCTCGTCGTCGCTCTCGGCGGACACGAGGCGCTCGAAGTTGTCGAGCGGGAACTTCGCGTCGATCGGGACGAGCCGCTCGACGCGGAGGATCGCGTCGACCCGCTCGCCGCCGGCGAACCCGTACTGGAGCTCGTAGGAGGAGCGGGGCAGCCGGTCTCGCAGCAGGTTCTCGAGCAGCAGCTCGCCGAAGCCGCCGCGCGCCTTCGGCGGACGGAGCGCCTGCTCGAGCCGACCGAACGCCTTGGCCTGCTCGAGCACCTGCGCGGTCGTCTCGCCGACCCTGCGTCAGCTGCTCGTGGATCGCGACCGACTCCTTCGACGCGCTCTCGAGCCGACGGTCGACCTTCGTGTCGAGCTCGGCGAGGCGACGGTCGAGCTTCTCGTCGATCGCGAGCAGCCGGCGGTCGGCGTCGGCCTTGCCGACTGAGAGCTGCTCGCCGACCTCGGCGCGCTGGGCGCGCAGCTCGCGCGTCGTCGTCCGCGTTACGGCAGCCGCGATCAAACCGACTGCGGCGGCGAACAGGGTCGCGATGACGAGCTCGATGACCATCGGGCCCGCGAACGGTAGAGAGGCGGTCGGATGGAGCGGCCGACCGCCTCGTGGTCGCCTAGGTCTCCCGCTCGGCGTGATGGACGGCCGCGCGGTCGCGCTCTTCCTGCGCCAGCTCCTCGTGCTGCTCCGCGCGGTCCTTCGCCGCGCCTTCCTGCTCCTGGTGCACGCCCTCACTTCGCAGCGAGGAGTCTCCGGTGACGTCGCCGGCCGCCTGCTTCCCGCGGCCGAGGAGCTTGTCAAGCCAGGACATCGAGGTCCTCCTTCCTTGGTCGTCGAGCGGTGATGCCCGTTCGGGGCACGCTGCTACCATCGCCGCGCCTTGCCCAGGAAAGCTCGCACCCCGCCCCCTCCGCGGCGCGTGCAGGCTCCGCAGACACGAAGGGACGAGCGGCCGCCCCGTCGCACGCTCGTTCTCGTCGTCGCAGCGGTTGCCGCGCTCGCGCTCGTCGGCGCCGCCTTCGGTGCCTTCTTCCTGCTTCGCGACGACAGCTCTAAGACGGAGTCCGTCGCCGCGACGTTGCGAGAAGCCGGCTGCACGTTCAAGGCGTTCAAGGCGCTCCCCGGCGGCGTCCACATCAGCGACCCCGAGGCTCGGCCGAGGGAATGGAACTCGTTCCCGCCGACGAGCGGCCCGCACACCGGACAGCCGGTGATCTGGGGGCAGTACGACGAAGAGGTACCGCTGGCCTCGGCGGTGCACAACCTCGAGCACGGCGGGATCGTCATCTACCACGGCCCCGACGTGCCACAGGAAGAGGTCGACCGCCTGCTCGAGTTCTACCGCGACGAGCCCGCTGCGATGCTGGTCGCGCCCCTGGAAGAGCTCGAGAACCGGATCGCGCTCACGGCTTGGTACGTCCCCGACCCGGGCGAGCCGGACCAGGGCCAAGGGATCCTCGCGGAGTGCACACGCTTCGACGAGGGCGCGTTCGAGTCCTTCCGCGACGCGTACCAGTTCCTCGGGCCCGAGCGCTTCCAGCCGGAAGACCTCTTGCCCGGCACCTAGGCGGGCTACCCTGTCGCGCGCCGGGGTGGCGAAACTGGTCATACGCGCCCGACTTAAAATCGGGTGTCCCTGACGGGACGTGAGGGTTCGAGTCCCTCCCCCGGTACTGCCTAGCCCCGGCGGACGCGCTCGCAGCCCGAGAGCCGGTCGGCGCGGTCGGCGCGCACACTGTCGCGCCCGTTGCCGCACGAGATCGTGTCTCGCTCTCCGTCCCGCGAGACGATCGCGTCCGGACCGGCCCCACCGTTGACGACGTCGCGCCCGGGGCCACCGTCGAGACTGTCCGCTCCGGCGCCCCCGTTGAGCGTGTCGTTCCCCGGGCCGCCGTTGAGGTCGTCCCTGCCGTTGCCGCCGTTCAGGCAGTCGTCGCCCTCCAGCCCGCGCAGGCGATCGGCGCCGCCGCGGCCGACGAGCGTCTCGCCGCCGGGGCCGCCGTCGAGCTGGTCCGCGCCCGCCGTTCCTTCGCGGCGGAACTCGCAGCGGCCCGGCAGCGCGAAGACCGCGTCGATGGTCCCGATCCGGAACGCCGGGAAGTTACGGCACCTCCCGTCGGGCGTGCAGTAGCCGAAGCCGCCGCGCCACTCGACGAAACGTGCCCCGATCGCGGCGTTGGCCTCGGCCGTCAGCGTCACCTTCTCGCCTTGCTGGAAGAGGGCACGGCACGTGGGGTTGCACTCGATCTGCTCCCTCAGCCGAGAGCGGCTCGAGCGGACGACCCCGGCTCCGGCGGGCAGGACCTGGACGCGCAACTGGTTCTCCATTCGCGGCGGGATGATTTCGGGGACGTCCGGATCGTCCTTGAACTTCGCGCCGACGACGTCGTCCCCCGAGAGGAGCAGCGTGCAGGTCGGCGCCGTCCCGGCCTCCTGGCAGGCGCCGCTCCAGCGCTCGAACTCGTCGACGGGCGTCGCGCTCAGCGTCACCTCGGCGAACGCCTGGAAGCGGCGGTTGCGACACGAGTCCTCGCCGCGACAGTCGATCTGGTCCCCCGGAGCCGTCACGCGTCCGGGAACAGGGTCCCCGATGCTGTTCTCGAGCGGGTTGCCGTTGGCGTCCTTCAGGTCGTTGCCCTCGATCACGACGGTGAGGCTCGTCGGGGTGAACGTCGCGACGACCGTTCGGTTGGAGTCGACGTCGACCGTGCACGCACCCGTACCGGCGCACTCGGCCAGGCTCCAACCGACGAACCCGCTCTGGCTCGCGGGCGTCAGCGTCAGGTCCTGCCCCTGCGCGACCTGGTAGGCGCACGGCGCCCCGTTGTTGCGGACCTCGGAGACCTCGCAGCTCGACTGGCCGGAGACGAGGATCGTGCCCTCATTGCCGGTGAGGATCAGCTCGAGCGTGGCTGTCTGAGTACTGCGCGCCGTCGAGCGCCGACGAGATCGTCAGCGCCGGCCACGAGCGCAAGCGCGGCGACGAGGCTACGCGGCCCCGGGTTACGGCCTGCTGCGACAGCTCGTGGAGACGTGATGCCTCCCTGCGGCGTAACTGAACGGCACACTCAGGATCCCACCGGCCGCGCAGGGTGTCAATCGCAGCGCCGGAACGCGTCGCCCGCCTCCGCGCGAACGCGCTGCGTGACCCGGCTGCCGGCGAGGCAGACCAGCTCGTCAAGCGGGCGGCACAGCCGGCAGTCGAACACCGTCGCGATGCCGCCGTCGCCTGCGACGGCGAACGTACGACCCCGGCGAGCGAACGCGGCTGCCTCCAGGCGCGTCCCGCGCGGCGACACCGTCGTGACGAGGCCCCCGTTCGGCAAGCTCCAGACCCTCGCTACGCCGTCGTAGCCGGCTGTCAGGAGGTAGCGGCCGTCACCGCTGAACGCGACCGCTGACACGGTGTCCGTGTGCTCCTCGACACCAGCGACGAGGTCCTTCGCCGCGACGTCCCAGACCCATGCGGCTCCGCTGGCGCTGCCGGCGGCCACGAGCTCTCCCGCCGGGTCGAGCGCGACGTCCCAGAGCCTCTTGCCGTCGCGGTCACGGAACACCGCCGCGGGGATGTCGTCCTCCGTTCGCCACACGTGCAAGGTCGGCCCGCTCGCCGCGGCGACGAGGCCGCCGACCGGCGAGAAGTCGACGCCGTCGACGCGCTCCTCGAAACCGCTGCGCGAGTCGACCCTCCGTTCCTCCGCCCAGCGCCAGAACAGCACCCGGGGATCGAACCCCGCCGTCGCGACCACGCCGCCGTCCGGAGACATCGCGGCGTCGAGGAGTGCCGGTCCACCCGCTCGGCCGAGTGTCGCGACCCGCCGCTCCGTTCCCGTCTTCCAGACCTGAGCAGTCCCGTCGGCTCCCGCCGTGAGCACGTGCTCGCCGTTTGGCGAGAAGGACGCGGCCTCGACCGAGTCGTCGTGGCGAAGCTCGTGCTCGATTCGCCCGGAGCGCCAGTCCCACACCTGGGCCGTCCCATCCTCGCTCGCCGTCACGAGCAGGCGCCCGCGCGGGTGAAAGGCGACACCGAACAGTCGCCGCCTGGAGGGAACGACGAGCTCGGCGAGCACCGGATCGGTCTCGACGGCCCAGACCCTGATCGTGCCGTCCTCGCCGCCCGTCACCACCCGCTTGCCGTCTCGCGTGAAGGCCGCGCTGCGCACGAGGTCGTTGTGGCCTCGGAGCTCGGCGCGCGTGCGGCGGCTGCGCAGGTCCCAGATCCGAGCCGTTTCGTCCTGGCTGGCCGTCACGAGCGAGCGCCCGTCGGGACTGAACGCGACGCTGTCGATCGCCTGCTCGTGGCCGTTCAGCTCCTTCTCAACTCCCGTGCGGAGGTTCCACACGCGTGCGCCGCCGAGGTCGTCGCCGTTTGCAACCGTCCGCCCGTCCGGGCTGAACGCGATCGCGACCAGGTCGGTGGCGTACGACCTCACGAGCGGCTTCGAGCCCGCCCGCAGATTCCAGACCACCGCCCGCGGGCCGACGGCCGCGGCGAGCTGCGAGCCGTCGCGGCTGAACGCGACGTCGTTCACCGCCGCCAGCGGCCCGGGCGGGCGGAGCCGACGCACCAGCTTCGCGTTGTCCGGCCGCCAGAGGCGGACGAAGCCGTCCACGTCCGCGGTCGCTGCGATCGGTCCGTGCCACGCAACGGCGGTAGGTCGGAACCTCTGGTCGAACCTCGCCAGCGGCGGCGCTCCCGACCGCGCCGCGGCGGCCCACACAGCCGCCCCCGCCGGGCCAACGCCGAGCACGCGGTCGCCGTCGGCGTCGAAGCTGACGCCGAGCACGTCGTCCGCGAGCTCGTGCGTCGCGAGCGGGTCACCCGTGCGGAGATCCCACGTGCGCACGGCGCCGCCGGCCACTCCCGCCGCGACGACGTTCCCGCTCGGGTCGAGCGCCACCTCGTTCACGACCGCGCCGACCTTGATGACCGCGCGCACCCGCGATGTCCGCAGCGCGTCGCGGAGCGCGCTCTCCGCCTCGTCCGTCGGCTCCGTGGTCGCGGCGCGAGCGGCCAGCGCGAGGCTCCGCTCCGGATCGACATTGAGCGCGGAAACGGCCTGTGCGGCAAGCTGGCGCGAGAGCGCGAGGCGGGCACGCTCGTTCGCGTTGTTCCGCTGCACGAACGCATAGACGGCGGCGATCGTCGCGAGGACGGCGAGGAGCGTGAGCGACGTGATCGCGCCGCCCGCGAGCTGCCGTGCCCGCCGTCGCTGCCGCACGTCCTCGCCGACGAGCGAGTCCTTGTCCGTGCCGCGGATCGCGGCGGCCAGGGTCGCGGCGCCGTCGAGGAACAGCGGATCGCGCGCGAACGGACGATCCTCGCGGACCGCGCTGAAGTCGACCCACAGCGGCTCGGTGTCGAAGGCTCCGCGCAGCGAGGGCGGCAACGCGGTCGAGCGCGCGTCGTCGAAGTCACCCTTGTCGTCGTCCCACTCGAGGCTGCCCTCGGTGAGCGCGATGAAGATGCGGTCGAGCGGCTTGCGCGCGCACCAGGTCGCGACCTCGCGGTCCACCCACGGGCTCGCGGCTGCGAGCGGCGAGGCGAGCAGGACGAACGCGTCGGAGCCGAGGAGCGCGTCCTCGATGCGCGCGCCGAGGTCGGTCGCAGCGGCGAGGTTCGTCTGGTCGCGGAACACCCGCGGCGGCCACCACTGCCACCACTTGTAGGACGGGCGCGCGATTCTGTTCAGCGCACGCTGGAGCTCCGTGGCGAGCGCGCTGTCGGCCGCGTGGCTGTAGGAGATGAACGCCTCGTACTGCCGAGCGCGGGCCACCCGTCCCGAGTGTACGCCGGGCCTCGGAGGCCCGCCAAGTAGCGTTGCCGAGCCAGTGATCCGCCGTTTCGCCGCGTCCCCCGACTGGGTTCCCGCGCTCGCGATCGCCGTCTTCGGGGCGGTCGTGCTCGGGATCCTCTGCTCACGTGTCTCCGACTGGGCCGTGATGACCGACGAGCTGCTCTACGAGCGGCTCGCGCTCTCGTTCGCCGACGGCGCGCTCGTGCCGACGCTTCACGGCGAGCGCGTGGACGTCTATGCGGTGCTCTACCCGCTGCTGCTCGCTCCTGTGTTCGGGATCGTCGACCTGCCGGACGCCGTCCGCGTCGCGCATGGGCTCAACGGCGTGCTCTTCGCCAGCGCGACGGTGCCCGTGTTCCTGCTCGCGCGCGAGCTACGGCTTTCGCGGCTCGTCGCCGGCGCCTCGGCGGTCTTCGCGATCGCGGTCCCGTGGACGGTGATCGGCGGCTTCGTGATGACCGAGGCTGCCGCCTATCCCGCCGCGCTGTTGGCGCTGCTCGCGATCCAGCGGGCGGTCGTCCTCCCGTCGCCTCGCCGCGACGCCGTCGCGCTCGGGGCGATCGCGGTCGCGGCGCTCGCGCGGCCGCAGCTCGCCGCGCTCGGGCTCGTGCTCGTCGTCGCGGCGGTCGCGCAGGAGGCGCGCTTCGGGCGCTGGCGCGCGCACGTGGTCGCGTTTGCGGCGGGCGCCGTCGGCGTGGTCGTGCTCCTCGTCGGCGGGGCGGGCCTGCTCGGCAGCTACGCGCCCGCGCTGGAGGAGGGCGGGATCGTCTCGTGGGACGTGCTCCGCTCGGCGCTCGTGCACGTGAACGTCACGGCAGTCGCGCTCGGGATCGTCCCGCTCGTCCTCGGCATCGGCTGGGCCCTTGCTGCGCTCGTGCGCCCGCCCGCCCCCGAGCGACTCGCGTTCGCAGCGGTCGTCGCGTCGGCCACGCTCGTCCTCGCGGTCGAGAGCGGCTCCGTCGTCGAGCGCTTCGGGCTCGGGCTCGAGGTCAAGGATCGCTACTTCTTCTACGCGGCGCCGCTGCTCTTCCTCGCGACGGCGTGCGCGCTCCACGATCGTCCACGCCTCGTGGGCCTGCTCGGTGTCGGCGCGCTCTTCGTGCTCACGGTCGGCATCGAGGAGTTCGAGCCCGTCTTCGGCGTGAACGTCGACTCGCCGGCCTCGTCGACGCACGAAGCGCTGACGCGTTTCGGCAACAACGTCGGGATCTCGCCGGCCGAGCTGCTCGCGATCGCCGGCGGTCTCGTCGTTGGAGTGCTCTTCTTCGCGCTTCGGCTTGCACCGCGCGGCCCGGTCGCCGCGATCGTGCTGAGCGGGCTGCTCGCGTTCGCGTTCGCGGAGTCGGCGTACACGTGGGACCGCCTCTTCGCGAGCTCCGGCCCGAGCGGCCGACCGCTCGCCGCCAGGCAGCCGGCGCAACTCTCGTGGATCGACGTTGCGGTGCCGAGCGGCTCCGTCGGGATGGTCCCGTACTCGGTCGGGCAGGACTGGTACCCGAGCGCCGGCGCCTGGTGGGACGTCGAGTTCTGGAACGCGCGCGTCGACAGGGCGTACATGCTCGGCGGCTACTTCACCTACACGCCCCTGCCGTTCTCGCGCCCGCAGCTGGTGATCGATCCACGCACCGGCCTGATCGCCACCCCGGCGCCCGACTACATCGCGCGCACGACGCTCGACGCGCGCTTTCGGCCGGCCGGAGTCGCCGCGGCGGTCGTGCCCGAGTTCGAGGTCGTCGACCTCGAGATCCCGTTCCGGGCCGCGTGGATGACGCTCGGGCTCGACCCGGACGGCTGGACGCGCTCGGGGCGGCGCGCGTTCCTGCGCGTCTTCCCGCCCGCAGGCGCGGTCGTCGTGACCCTGAGCCTGAGCGCGCCCGAGGTCGAGCAGCCCCTGCGCGTGACGGTCGGGCCGATCACCGTCGAGCTGGGGCCGACCGAGACGCGCGAGATCGCGCTCGAGGTCTGCGTCCCGGAGGGCGGCTACGACGACGTCGAGATCACGACCTCGCACGTGACGACGGTCCGAGCGGTCGCGATCACGCCCCCGTACTCCCCGCGGTACCGCAACGTCGGCGTGCGCCTGAGCCGCATCGAGACGGCACCCACGGGCACTCCCTGCTCGCCCTAGACTCCTCGAGAATGACCACGCACGCCGCCTCGGCGCCGGTGCTCGAGTGGGACACGCCGCTCTTCCGCCAGGCGTTGACGCAGTTCGAGCAGGCGCTGCCGTACGCGGAGATCAACGACGAGGTCGCCGAGCGGCTTCGCTTCCCGGAGCGGTCGCTCGTCTGCAGCGTTCCGGTGCGGCTCGACGACGGCAGCTGGACCGTCTACCCGGGCTACCGCGTCCAGCACTCGAGCGTGTTGGGCCCGACGAAGGGCGGGATTCGCTACGACGACAACGTCACGCTCGGCGAATGCGCCGCCCTCGCGATGTGGATGACGTGGAAGTGCGCGCTGCTCAAGCTCCCCTACGGCGGGGCGAAGGGCGGCGTCCGCTGCAACCCGCGGGCGCTCAGCCAGGCCGAGCTCCAGCGCCTCACGCGCCGCTACACGATCGAGCTCCTGGGCTTCATCGGTCCGCAGGAGGACATCCCCGCTCCGGACATGGCCACGAACGAGCAGACGATGGCCTGGATGATGGACACGTATTCGATGCAGCTCGGCTACGCGGTCCCGGAGATCGTCACCGGCAAGCCGATCACGCTCGGCGGCTCCGTCTTCCGCCGCGAGGCGACCGGCGCCGGCGTCGTGATGGTGATCGAGCGCGCCTGCCGGCGGCTCGGCTGGGACCTCGCGGCGCAGCGGTGCGTCGTGCAGGGCTTCGGCAACGTCGGCGGCATCGCTGCGCAGGAGCTCGCAGACCGGGGCGCGACCGTGCTCGCCGTCTCCGACATCTCGGGCGGCATCTACGCCGAGCGCGGGCTCGACGTCGTGGCCGCGCACGCATGGGTCCGCGACCACGGATCGCTCGCCGACCACCCCGACTGCGAGCGCGTGACCAACGCCGAGCTGCTCGAGTTGCCGTGCGACATCCTCGTCCTCGCCGCGCTCGAGGACCAGGTGCACGCCGAGAACGCGCCGCGGATCGCGACGAAGCTGATCGCCGAAGGTGCGAACGGGCCGATCGACAACGCGGCGGACGCGATCCTCGCCGACCGCGGCATCCCCGTCCTGCCGGACGTGTTGACGAACGCGGGCGGCGTGACGGTCTCGTACTTCGAGTGGGTGCAGGACCTCGGCCGGCTCTTCTGGACGCGCGACGAGATCCGCGCGAGGCTCGCCGACAAGCTGGGCGACGCGTTCGACCGCGTCTGGAACCTGGCCGACTCGAGCGAGATGACGTTGCGGAGCGCGGCGCTCGTCGCCGGGATCCAGGAAGTTGCGGCGGCCCTCGATGCGCGCGGTATCTATCCATGACCCGCGTTCGCGACGCGATGATCCCCGACCCGCACGCGCTCGAGTCTTCGGCGAGCGCGCAGGAGGCGGGTGAGCTCTTCGACCGTCCGGAGGTGAGGGCCGTGCTCGTCTGCGACGACGGCCGGTTGACGGGCATCGTCACGCGCAAGACGCTCGTGCGCGAGGTGGTCGCCCGCGGCCGTCATCCGGGCTCCACGCCGCTCGGCGAGATCGCCGAGGACCCGCTCTTCACCGTCGACGCGGAGATGGAGCTCGAGCAGGCGTTCCGCGAGCTCGAAGAGCGCGACTTCGAGCGCGTGCCCGTCCTCGAGGACGGCCGGCTGGTCGGCGTGCTGTCGCGCGCGGTCGTTCAGCGCCGGCTCGCCGAGGACGAGGAGCCCGCCGACGTCGATCAGCAGCAGGTATAGGCGCCCGGCGGAGCGTCGCCCTCGACCGGCTCGGGCAGCTCGGCCGCGGCGAGCGCGGCGCCGTCGAGGATGTCGCGCTCGCTGACGGTGAGCGAGTCCAGGCCGTAGTGAGCGAGCACCTCGCGCACGATCACGACGCCGGCGACGATCACCGGCGCGCGTTCGGGCTCGAGTGCGGGCACGTTGCGGCGCTCGGCGAGCGGCAGGGCGGCTAGCCGTTCGAGCTGGCGCTCGACGCCTGTGCGGCTCAGGACGTGTCCGTCGACGCGCTCGCGGTCGTACGCGTCCAGGCCGAGGTCGAGGGCGGCGAGCGAGGTGATCGTCCCGGCCACGCCGACCGCCTCGTCGACGTCGAGCTCGGGGAGACGGGCGCGAACGTCTTCGGCGCAGGCTTCGAGCTCCGCGCGCGTGGGCGGGTCGCTCGGCAGGAACCGCTCGGTCAGGCGCACGCTGCCGACGTCCAGGCTGACCTTGTGGCTCAGAGCCACGAGCTCGGTCGAGCCGCCGCCGACGTCGAGCACGAGCGTGCGCGCGCCGATCTCCCCGACGCCGCGGAGTATCAGCTCGGCCTCCTCGTCGCCGGTGAGCAGCCGCGTCGCGAACCCGTACGACCACTCGATCTCGCCCAGGAACGCCTCGCCGTTCTCGGCGTCGCGAACGGCGCTCGTCGCGATCAGCAGGGCGCGCTCGGCGCCGAGGCGTTCGGCTTCGCGCCGGTAGTCGGAGAGGCAGTTGCGGACGCGGGCGATCGGCAGCGGCAGGAGCCGGCGGCGCTCGTCGACGCCCTCGCCGAGGCGCGTGATCGTCGAGCGGCGCGAGAGCTCAGCGAGCGTCCCGTCGACGACGTCCGCGACGAGCAGGCGCGTCGTGTTCGTGCCGAGGTCGATCGCGGCGACGCGCGTCACTTGCGCGGATAGACCGCGAGCAGCGCGTTCCACTGCTCCTGCACGCGCCGGATCGCGCCGAGCTGCACCTGGAGCCGTGCTTGCGAGGCGCGGAGGCGGGCGGTCGCGTCGCTCAGGCGGCCGGCGTCCGGCGGCTCGTGCGCCGCGAGCCGGTCGAGCGAGCGTCCGAGCTCGTCGGTCATCGGGCCGAGGTCGCGGAAGAACGTCTTGCCGACGCGAAAGAGGTCGAGCGCCTTCAGCGCGAGGTAGACGATCGAAGCAACGACCGCGACGAGGCCGACCAGGAATGCGAGTGTGACGAGCGACACGCGGTGCTATCATGCCGCTCGCGACGCGGGGTGGAGCAGTCAGGTAGCTCGCCGGGCTCATAACCCGGAGGTCGCGGGTTCAAATCCCGCCCCCGCTACTGGAAAGGCCCCGCTCGGCGGGGCCTTTCGTTTTCCGATCACGTGCGATCGCGAGCGTTAGCCGCCGTCTCCTTCCCCTGCGAGGTGGAGCTTCCCGGAGATCGTTACCACAGGGGTGGCCGGCGGTGGTCCGGTCTCGACCGTGTCAGCGCCGCGTCCGCGTGCGCCGGCGAAGATGCCGGTGCTCGCGTCCCCGTCGACCTCGTACTGGCCGATCACGTGGATCCCGAATTCCGCGGGGCACCGGTGTGCCAGCGACTTCAGCACGAGCACACCCTCCGGGACGACCACGCGCCGCAGGATCGTGGACGTGCTGCTCCCTGCGCCGCAGGGTGTGACCGTCAGGTCGATGCTCACCGCGGCGACCTCCGTCGCGGCGCCGAAGCCTTCGAACGTCCCGATACCCGACAAGAGCGTCTGGCGCATGCCGAGGCCGGGTGGCTCCTGGATCGACAGCCGCGTCTCCGTGAACGTGATCTGCAGTCGGTTGCCCTTGGTGGACGACCGGTCCGCGGCCGCACCCACGGCGAGCGCGCCGGCCGCGACGGCGGCGATGACAGTCGCCACGACGGCGTGGTGAAGTCTTTTCATCGCTTCCTCCTCTCGAAGACGATCCTCGAGACGAGGATCCGCGGCCGCGCGGCTTGTGTAAATTCGCATTTCTGCGAACCTTTGGAGGATGGCGCAGCTACGAGGAGCGGACGCCGCGCGCCTTCTCGAGTTCGTCGCGGACGCGCAGGTGGTCGAAGACCCCTACCCGTTCACCGTCGACCTGCTCGCCCGTCTCGCGGCCGTCACAGAGAGTGACGCTGCGACGTACATCGAGAAGGACGCTAGCCGTCGAGTCGTGCTCTCACACCTTACGTACTCGGGCCGCTTCATACCGGAGCCTCCGAACGAGGAATGGGCTCGGGCAGACGTCCGGTCAGACTTCGCCCGCACTCACGAAGGCGAGATCGTCGCGTGGTCCGACCATATCGATCGGTCATCCAGGGTGCGGGGCGAGGCAGTGCCGTGGGCGGAGTTCTACGGGCTCGTCGACTGCCTCCACATACCACTGTTGCCTGGCTTCCTCCTCCTATCCAGCTACGAGCGCGACTTCACGGCACGCGACCGGGTGATCGCCACCGCGCTCCGGCCGCACGCCGCTTCGCTCATGCGGAACGCACGCGGCCGTCGCCGCCTCGCGGCCCTCGAGGCCGCGGTCGATGCCGCGGAAGAAGCCGACCCGCGCGGGTTCGTCGTTCTCGGAAGCGGCGACGTCATCGAGTACGCAACTCCCCCTGCGCGGAGGCTCCTTGCGGCCTGGTTCGGCAACGACTTCGGCGGTCGACTGCCGGCGCGAATCGGCGACTGGCTCGCATCGCCGTCGCGCGACCAACCCCTGCGAGTCGAGAGCAATGGCACGCGGCTCGTCGTCGAAGCAACCACGCGAGGCGCGTTGATCCTCGCCGAGGAGCGAGCGCGGCCGCCGCTGACTGCGAGGGAGGTCGAAGTCCTCCGCGGCCTGGCGGCGGGCAAGTCGACCGCCGAGATCGCGCACGAGCTGTACGTCACGTCCGCCACCGTCAGCAAGCATCTCGAGCATGTCTACCGCAAGCTCCGCGTATCGAGCCGCACCGCGGCGCTCGCAGCGATTGGCGCACGAGTGGACGCATTGCGGTAGGACGGAGGGCAATGGGCACTGGACGGCGCGTGTGGGCTTGACCTGCGCCACGTTTCAGGGGATTTCGTCCAGATACCGCCCCCGCTATGTCAGTCCAAGAGGGGGAACCGTAGGTTCCCCCTCTTTCGATCTCCCCCTCCAACCTTCGCGGACCCGCCGGGGCATCCCGTGCGGCGATTGGCGCATTTGTTACGTCTAGTGCCAGGCACTGAAGTTCAAGCGCTCCAGTAGCTCGTCGCTCGGGACCTTAGGTGTGAAGATGAATCGGTGGGAGAAAGGCGGTTGACCGTCGTTCCGGACGAGGGCGCGGCTGAGGCGCTTTGCGGTCTCCTTCGCAGCGAGGGCATTGAATGCTTCTACAGAGACACCGACGTCTCGGCGGCTGGGATCTTCGGAGGCACGACCTTCGGCGGCTGGCGCGAGATCCTCGTCGCCGAAGACGATCTTGAGCGAGCCCGCGAGCTGTTGCCCGACCCACCGCCGTGAAGTACGAGGTCAACGAGAGGGTCAACTGGTTCAAGTGGCCGCTTGTACTGCTCGGCCACGTTTCGCTCCGATTGTCAGTAGCCGCCACCGAGTAGCGCAGGTAGCACCCAGAGTACGAGCGGGATCAAGAGCGTGACGTTGGCGGCGACACCGAGCCACGGAAGCCAACCGCGCGGCCTCGGCACGCGACGCACAGCGAGACCGCTCAAGGCGAGGCTCGCAGGCCCCAGGAGAAACCCCAGGCCAAAGGTAAAGACGGCCACGACGTAGACGAGTACGGCTGCCGCGAGGCCGATCCAACGCCAGCGATTCAGCGACATCTCCGGGGTAGATTCGGCCAATGAGACGTCACATTTGCGCCGCTGCGCTCATTGTCGTCGCGGTCGCCGCCGGTTTCGCAGCTTCCGCGTACAGCGCGGACTCCGCCGCATCGCGCCCTCGTACCATCACGCTACGAAGCCAGGACATCGCGGTGTTCGGATCCGTTCAATGCATCGCCAACACCGAAGCCGGGGCCAAGCACTTTCTCTGCTCCAAACGTCCACGCGCCCGGTCCAAGTACGACACGGCGATCTACCCAGGCGACGTTGTCGTGTTCCGCATGGGCAACCCGGAGCGGCCGCTGTTCGCGACGCCGTAGAGGGAGCGGCATGTGGCCGCCCCCTCGTCCGTCGTCATTGCTGGTTGTTCGTTCAGCGAACGAAGATCTGCTCGACGTTGGTCACAGTGTCGATGGAGTCGACGAAGGCACGGTCTTCGTCGGCGCCGCCATCGACGCTGTCGTGGGTTCCCTCGTCCGCGACGATGTCATCGTTGCCGGCTCCTCCGTTGAGCAGATCCTGGCCGGACTCGCCGTTGATGGTGTCGTTCCCGGCGTCTCCGTCGACGGTGTCGGCGCCTGCGCCTCCGTGGAGCTGATCGGCGTCGTCGCCGCCGGAGATGGAGTCGTTGCCGTCATCACCGAAGATCGAGTCGTCGCCTGCGCCACCGGAGATCGCGTCGTCGCCGAACCACCCGAACAGGCCGTCGTTGCCGCCGTGCCCGATGAGCGTGTTGCCGACGAAGCCTCCGGCATAGAGGAGGTCGGGGCCGTCGCGACCCACGAGCGTGTTCGTCTCCTCTATCGCCCCCTGGAACTGGAACTCGGTGGCGCCCCAGAGGTCGAGGGTAAAGCCGCCGGCATACTGGGAGCCGGTCTCGCCGCCGCCCTGGGCGCTGATTGTGTCGTTGCCGCCGGCGCCCTCGATCGTCAGCTCCGGATCGTTTGCGATCGCGATGTCGAGGTCGCCGTCGCCGTTCATATCGAGACCGGCGTTGCCGAGGATGATGGTGTCGTCGCCCTCACCGGCGGTGACGCGAAACGTGTCGTGCGTGAAGAAAGTCGGATCCCAACCGCCGAGGTCGACGACGATGAGGATCTCGCCCCTGGACCGTCTCGGCCCTTTCTCGCGGGCGAACGCCCCTCCCTGCTCGCTGATGCCGAAGGATTCGCTCCCGTCAGGCGTGCCGAGCACGCGGATCACATCGGTATTCCTGATGTTCGCGCTGCCGCAGGGAGCGCCGGACGAGGACTCGATCGCGCCGCGAGCGCCGACGAACAAGACGTCGGTCTCGTGGCGATCAAGGACAAGAGTGACCGTGTTCGTACTTCCGTCGTAGTTGCACGTCACCGCGTGCGCGGTCGAAGTGACCGACAACACAGCCAGCGCACACGTCGCCAACGCGAAGACTCGTCGCATGACGCAACCCCCCTCGGTCGATGTGGCCGCGAGCGTAAATCAGAGCTCTCAGCAAGACAAGGTGACAGTCTCGGAGCCCGGTGCGTCGTAGGGTTGTCGCGTGAACGAGGGCGATCTGTCGGAGCTGCTAGCTGAGCACGCTTCCAGGCATTCGGTTCCGGGGGCCGCAGTCGGGATCCTGCGCGGGGGAGCGTCCACCACCGCGTCGTACGGAGTGGCAGACGTCGCAACGGGTGAGCCGGTGACACGCGAAACGGTCTTCAGCGTCGGCTCGCTGACCAAGTCGATGGTCGCGACGGTGATCGCTCGTCTCGCCGAAGCGAGCCGATTGTCGCTCGATGACCCGGTGGTCGCGCACGTACCGGAGCTCCGCGGAAGCGGGTGGGTCGAGTCGGCGACGTTGCGCGGCCTGCTCGCGAACTGCTCGGGGCTTCCGCTGCGCGCCGCGCTCGAGTTCGACTTCGCCAGCCGGAACGACCGAGATGAGAGCGCCCTCTCGCGGCTCGCGGCGGATATCCCCGCGGACGCGCCCGCCGGCGACTTCTGGTCGTACACGAACCTCGGTTGGTGTCTGCTCGGGCGTGTGATCGAGACCGCGACGAACGCTGCGTGGGAGGATGCGATGCGGCGTCATCTCTTTGCCGCCGCAGATATGGGCGAGACGAGCTTCGCAAGCGACGCCGTTCGGAAGCGGCGCGCGGCGGGGCACGAGATCACCGCTGATGGCACAGCGCCGGTGGAGCCGTTGGTCTCACGCGCGTACGGACCGGCAGGTACGAGCGTCGTCTCGACGGTCACGGATCTGCTGCGCTTCGCTTCTTTGCACCTCCAAGACTCGTCCCTCGCGGCGCTGCGTGCTGTGCACGCGGAGACCTCGATCTACGGCTGGCTCGATTCCTGGTGTCTCGGCTGGGCTCGGTTCGATTGGGACGGCGGTTCGGTGTGGGGCTGGGACAGTGTCATCAGCGGCGAGCGGTCGGTTCTCCGAATCGTCCCCGACCTTCAAGCGGCCGTCGTCTTGCTGACGAACAGCAGCACCGGCCGCGCGATGTACCGCTCGCTGTTCGCGGATCTGATGCAGTCGTCGTTCGGGATCAGCGTCCCGCCGCTCCGCCTCCGCGCTTCACCCCGTGCAGCCGGCGACCTCTCGCGGTTCGCCGGCATCTATGCGTGGCCCGACCGCCGGGTTGAAGTCACCGCGACCGCGGGCGCTCTGCGCATCAAGAGCGACCAGGGGGAAACGGAGGCGCTGCCGCTCGACGAGCGGACATTCCTCGTCGATGCCATGAATCCGGACAACCCGACGGTGACGTTCGGAGCGTTCGACGCAACCGGGCGGCCGCGGGTGCTGTACATCATGCTCTGGGGGCTTCCACGTATCGACGAGTGAGGATGCGATGCAGGTCGACGTGAATGGCACGCGACTGTGGTTCGACGTCGACGGGCAGGCACTCGTACCCGACGGGAGCGAGATGCGGGAGCGGCCGACGGTGGTACTCGTCCACGGCGGCCCTGGGGGCTGGGATCACTCGTACTTCAAGCCGGACTTCGCCCCGCTCGCGGAGCATGTCCAGGTTGTCTACCTCGACCTGCGCGGGCACGGAAGGTCGGCCTGGGGCGACGGAGCCACCTTCAGCTTCGAAGCATCCGCGGACGACATCCGCGCCTTCTGCGACATCGTCGGAATCGCCGGTCCAATCGTCCTCGGGCACTCGATGGGCGCCCCGATCGTTCTGCTCTACGGGGCGCGCCACCCGGGGCATGCGGCCGGGCTCATCGTCCAGTCTGGATTTGCACGCTGGGACGCGGCGCGGCTAGTCGCGGGCTTCCGCCGAGTCGCAGGCGACGAGGTCGCCGAGATCGCGCGCCGCAGCTACGCCGGCGAGGAGGTGTCTGACGAGGAATCGGCTCGTGTCGCCGCCGCTTTCGGCCCACACGTTCCGGACGACGAGCAGCGGGCTCGCGCGCGGAAGAATCTCGAGCTCAACGCCCCGGGGATGGGGATGGTCCGCCGAACCGACATCGTCGCCCAGCTCAACCGCGTCGACAGTCCGACGCTCGTCGCCGTCGGTGAGCTCGACCCAGTTACGCCGATCGGCGCCGCCGAAGAGATCGTCGCGGCCTTGCCCGAAGGGATCGGGCAGCTCGAAGTGGTCGACGGAGCAGGTCACTGGGCGTGGAAGGACGCTCCTGACCGCTTCTGGCCGATGATCATCGAGTTCATCCACCGCGGGGCGGGCTCCCGCGGTCAAGACTTTGGGAGGTAGGTGAGAAGGACCACTCCGGAGTCGAACCGCTTCACGTCGTCGAGCTGCATCCGGACGGTTCCCCGGTCGCCGAGCATATGGACGTTTCCCTCGCCCCAGACGAGCGGGTTCACGTAGACCTCGTACTCGTCGATCAGGCGCTTCTCGGCGAGGGCGTACGCGAACTCGCCGCTGCCGTGCATGAAGAGGTCACCGTCGACCGCGTCCTTCAGCTTCGGGATCGAGTCCTCGATGTCCCCTTCGAGCAAGGTCGCGTTCCACTCGAGCTCTCCGGACAGGGTCTTGGACCCGACGTACTTCGGCAACGGGTTGACCATGTCCGCCCACTTGCCCGTCTGACTCGGCCAATATCCCGCCAGCCCTTCGTAGGTCTTGCGGCCGAGCACCAGCCCGCTCGATCTCGCCTGACGCTCGAACGAGTAGTGGGCGTGGTCTCCGTCCGGGTCGACCCACTCGCCGACCGGGTCGATGACGCCGTCGAGGGTGGCTTGCGTGGTTGCGATCAGCTTTCCCATTCAGTTCTCCTTCGCTGAGGGTGGAGTCGAAGCTGAGAGAGGCCTGTGAGTTGCACGCCGGCTCAGCAAGATGACCCAATTACGCTAGTCGCCGGGCGCAACGCTCGGGTAGAACGTCTCCCGCAGCGCCGACGACTCAGCGTCTGGCCTGAGTCGCGTCGACGCACACGAATGAGCGAGACCAACAGCACACGGACGAAGACGCGCAGGCTCGGCTGGGCCTGGTTCGCCGGGGCCGAAGCGCGCGTGTTGGCGCTCGTCCCGAGCGAGCGCAGCTTCCTCCAGGCCCAGGGGCTCGTGATCGTGGCGATGGCCGGCGTCACCGGCTTCGCGGTTGCGGTCGCGGCGAGCGGGTGGTGGAACGTCCCGATCACGCACCTCCTCTGGCTCGGAATCGTGTGGACGGCGGTCATCTGCGTCATCGACCGGCTGATCTACAAGAGCTTCGGGACGAGTCGCGTCGGCAATCTGATGCTCGCTGTTCCACGCGCGGCGCTCTCGGTGATGCTTGCGCTCGTTCTCGGCCTGCCGATGGTCCAGTTCATCTTCGCGCCGTCGATCTCGAAGCAGCTGACACAGACCAGCGCCGTCGAGCAGAAGGAAGCACGACAGGCCGCGCTCGCTTTCTACGAGCCGAGGATCAAGGCGGCGACCGCGCAGATCGCCGCGATCGAGAAGCGCGAGATCACGCTCGAGCAACGCGTCAGCACGTTCACCCGCCTGTCGCGCTGCGAGAACGACGACCCGTCCTGCTCGCGCACGCACCGCACGGGGTGCGGGCACTGGTGTCGCTACTACGCGACCCAGGCGGGCATCGCGCGCGCGGCACTCGAGCGTGATCGACCCCTGAACCGTAAGAAGGTCGCCGCGCTCAAGGCGCAGATCGACGACTGGCAGAACGCTCAGGTGACCGAGACCAAGGCGCGCGTCGACGCGATCGCGAACGACCAGGATCTGCTCGCGAAGGCAGTGGCGCTCTCGGCGATCGAGAAGCAACACCCGGAGGTCTCGAAATACATCCTGTTCGTGCTCGGGCTGTTCGTGTGTCTCGACCTGATCGCGCTTGCGATGAAGCTGTCGCACCTGATGGTCAGCGGCGCGGTGTACGAGGAGGTTGCCGCTGCACTGCGGGAACGGGATCGGCTCGAGGCGCACCGACTGCGCGAGCAGACTGCAGTCCTGCACGAACGAATCACCGGGGAAGCACGCACCGAGGCGGGCATCGATCAAGCTCGATTCGAGGTCGACAGAGCCCGCGGCATCGCCAAGGAGCAAGACGAGCTCACCCCGAGCCAGCGCCCGAGCACGGCTTTCGGGGCCTGAACCGCGCCCGATCTTGCCGGGCACGCGCGCCGAGGCGTGGCCAGGGCTGTGGATGGATTGGCACGAGATCGTTACGGCTGGTGCCAGACACAGTGCCAGGCACTGAACGTCACAACCCAGGCGACTATCGTTGTTCAATGACCGACTCTGAGTCTCCTGGCGAGTCGGAGCCGCCCGTGGTCGAGTCGCTCGGGCCGATCCAGATGCTCACGTTCGCCTTTGCGGGCAATCGCTTCAAGGGCGAGATCCTGCCCGCGCTCGAGCGCCTCAAGCGCCACGAGATCGTCCGGATCATCGACCTGCTGGTCGTGCGGAAGGACGGGGCTGGCAACGTCATGGTGTCGACGGCGACCGATCTCGACTGGGAGGAGGCAGTGGCGTTTGGCTCTTATGTCGGTTCGCTCGCCGGCTTCGCCGCGTTTGGCGCAGAGGGGATCGAACCTGGCTCGATCGCAGGCGCAGCCGAGCTGGCCGACGGCCACCTGTTCGACGAGGACGACGTCTTCCGAGTAACGCAGGCGGTACCGAACGAAACCTCCGCCGCGATCGTGCTGCTCGAGCACCTGTGGATGAAGCCGCTGCTCGAAGCGATCGACCGTGCGCAGGGGATCGAACTCGCAAACGAGTGGGTCCGCGCGCACGAAATCGTCAAAGTCGACGTCCAAAGCGACGGCGACGCATGAGCCGCCGGCGGCTCTTCAGATCGCCAACTTCCCAGTAGGAGTCGATCCCGACCGCTTCGCCACTCGGCCACGCCAGTTCGTCGGTCGCGTCCTCGTGGAGTTCGTCGACTGTGAAGCTAGGCGGCTGGTGAACGAGCGACCGTCGAGGTCTTGCGCGTCGGGTTGAAGAACGGCAGCTCCACCACCGTCCCCGGCGTCCGGCTGCGCCGCGCCTCCACCGTCCACTCGACGTCGATCCTCGTGCCGAGCTCGCTTCGGTCGGCGGCGACTGACGCGAGCGCAACCACCTTCTTCAGCGTCGGGCTCCACGTCGTGCTGGTCGCCTTGCCGATCTGGCGGCCCCGCGTGTACACGGGAACGGGGACGCGCGAGGCGGCCGGCTCCAGCGTCGGCGTCAGCCCCTGCGCGCGGTACAGCTCCTCGAGTGGCTCCCAGTCGAGCTTCGAGCCCGACGAGCCTCCGCGGCGGCCCGCCGCGATCCTGTTCACGCTCGAGCGCCCGACGGCCGACGAACTCCACCGGCTTCGCGAAGTCGACGAAGCGGCCCAGGACGCCCAGCTCGAAGGGCGAGTACGACTGCTCGGGGATCAGCGCGCGGCGGACCGAGTCGAAATCCGCTTCGATCAGGATCAGCCCTGCCTCGATCCGCGCGATGTCGAGGGCGAGCATCCCGGCCGGCCGGATGCCGTAGGCGCTCCCGGCCCGCACGAGGGCGTCCCAGAGCTCGACCGCCTGAGCGCTCTCGACCCACACCTCGTAGCCGAGGTCGCCCGTGTAGCCGGTCCGGGAGACGTCGACGGGGATGCTGCCGACCTGCGCCGCCCGCCGGCCGAAGTACTTGAGGTCGCCCCAGGACGTCTCGGTGGCCGCCTCGAGCACGTCTCGGCTCAGCGGCCCCTGCACGGCCAGCGCGGAGATGCGTTCGCTCACGTCCTCGACCTCGACGTCCAGCCCGCGAGCGTTCATCCGGAGCCAGCGGAGCGACGAGTCGGCGGCGGTCCAGCGGTAGGTCTGCTCCTCTAGCCGGGCGACGGTCCCGTCGTCGACCACGCGGCCGTCCTCGTTGCACCAGGACGTGTAGTAGACGCGGCCGACAGCGAGCTTGCTCGCGTCCCGCGTGATCACGCGGTCGACGAGCCGCATGGCGTCGGGCCCGGAGACCAGGTACTTGTAGAGCGGAGAGACGTCGATCAGCGCCGCCGCCTCGCGGATGGCGTTGTACTCGATCTCGTGGGAGTCGGAGTACGCACTCGCCGCGAGATAGCCCGACCACTCCCGCCACTGCAGCTTCGTGTTGAGTGGTGCGGTCCGGGGATAGAACGCGGTTCCGACCGACACGGCGGAGCTAGGACTTCGGGATCTGCTTCTCGGGGTCGAAGAAGGGCAGCGAAGCGATCGTCGCGTCCCTCGTACCGTCGGGTGTCTCCACCGCGACGTGCGTCCCGAGCTCGGTGTGCTCGACCGGGAGCCACGCGTACCCGATGTTCTTCCCGAGACGGGGCGAGTAGACGGCGGAGGTCACCCGTCCGCTCGCGCCGTCGGCCGAAACCGGCCAGTCCGTCGCGTTCATCTCCAGCCGGTCGCCGTCGATCTCGACGCCGACGATCTTCTGCTTCACGCCCTCGTCGCGAATCCTCGTGAGCGCGTCGCGGGCGACGAAATCCGCCTCGGTGTCCAGGTCGACGAGCCGGTCGAGGCCCAACTCGAAGGGGTTGTTCTCGTAGGTCATGTCGGCACCCCAGTTGAAGATGCCTCCCTCGATCCGGCGGATGTCCACCGGCCCCGTCGGCCGGATCTCGTACGGCTCGCCCGCCTCCATGATCCGGTCCCACAGGTCGGTTCCGCGCGAGGCGTCGAGGAGGTAGATCTCGTATCCGACCTCCGACGTCCAGCCGGTCCGGGTGAGGATGAGCGGGATGTCGCCCAGCTCGAGGCGGCGGAAGTGGTAGTAGCCGAGGTCGAGGATGTCGTCGCCGAACAGGCCCCGGACGACGTCCTTCGACTTTGGGCCCTGGATCTGCAGCGGGTACGCCTCGACCTCCGAGAGCTGCACGTCCATCCCCGCGTACGCCGCCAGCCCTTTCGCGTACGGCAGCACGTCGCTGTCCGCGAGCGCGAACCAGAACGTGTTCTCGTCGAGCCGCAGCATCACCGGGTCGTTGAGGATTCCGCCGTCCGGCGCGGTGATCAGCACGTACTTGCCCTGGCCGACCGCGCACGCGCTGAGGTCGCGGCAGGTGAGCAGCTGCGCGAAGCGGAAGCCGTCCGGGCCCGTCACCTCCACGTTGCGCTCGACGGAGACGTCCCAGAGCGTCACGTGGTTCAGCAGGTGCCAGTACTCGGCCTCGAAATCGTCGTAGTTGATCGGGAAGAGCGTGTGGTTGTAGACGGTGAAGCCCTTCGGGCCGTGCCGCTGCGTCGCCTCGTAGAAGGGGCTGCGCCGCAAGCGCGCTCCACGCTGAACCGTCTCCATGTCGAAGGGCCCGGGCATGTCGGCAAGCATAATCGGGTCGCTTTGGCGAGCTCCGATCACCGCACGTACGACGCCGTGATCGTCGGCGGCGGGCACAACGGGCTCGTCGCCGCGGCGTACCTCGCGCGAGCCGGACTGAAGGTCGTCGTGCTGGAGCGGCGACACGTTCTCGGCGGGGCGGCGGTAACCGAGGAGGTGTTCCCCGGCTTCCGGTTCAGCGTGGCCTCGTACGTCGTCTCGCTGCTCCGCCCCGAGATCGTCCGTGAGCTCTCGCTGCCGGAGCACGGCCTCGAGATCCTGCCTCTCGACGGAACGTTCACGCCGCTCGACGACGACTACCTGTGGCGTGTGAACGACCACGGCCGCACCGTGCGTGAGCTCCGTCGCTGGTCGGCGAGCGACGCGGAGGCGTACGAGGAGTACAGCCGGCTGATGTTCGAGATGGCGAGGTTCATCAAGCCGATCCTGTCCATTGCGCCGCCGGACCCGACCCGGCTCAAGCCGCGCGAATGGCTCCCGGTCGCACGTCTCGCCCGTTCTTTCAACGGCCTCTCGACGGAGCAGCGGGCGGTGTTCATCCAGCTGATGACGATGAGCGCAGCCGACTTCCTCGACCAGTGGTTCGAGACTGATCCGCTGAAGGCGACGATCAGCGCCTCCGGGATCATCGGCACGTTCCAGGGGATCCGCTCTCCGGGGACCGCCTACGTCCTCCTGCACCACTACATGGGCGAGATCGACGGCGTCCTGCGAGCCTGGGGAATCCCGCGGGGAGGGACCGGCGCAGTCAGCGAGGCGATCGCGAGCGCCGCCCGGTCGTTCGGTGCCGAGATCCGGACCGAGACCGCCGTCGAGCACTTCCTGACCCGAGGCGACGAGGTGACCGGCGCCGTCACGTCGGCGGGCGACGAGGTGACCGGGCGGGTGACGCTGTCGAGCCTGGACCCGCAGCAGACGTTCCTCCGGCTCCTGCCGTCCGGCCTCCTCGACGAGTCGTTCCTCGCGGACGTCGGGCGCTACCGGTACCGGGGCTCCAGCGGGAAGGTGAACCTGGCCCTGGACGGGCTTCCCGAGTTCACGTGCCTGCCCGGCGCGGGCGACCACCTGCGCGGCGCGATCAGCTTCAGCCCGAGCATCGACTACATGGAGCAGGCCTACGACGACGCGAAGTCCGGGCGCTTCAGCCGGCGTCCGTACATCGACATGGTCATCCCGACCCTGGTCGACCCGTCGATGGCGCCTCCGGGCAAGCACGTCATGAGCTGCTTCGTCCAGTACGCGCCCTACCGCCTGGCCGACGGCGACGAATGGGACGACGGCCGGCGCGATGCGTTCGGGGAGACCGTCGTCGACACGATCGCGGAGCGGGCGCCGAACATCCGCGAGCTGATCCTGCACGCGCAGGTGCTCACCCCCAAGGACATCGAGGACCGGTTCGGGCTCTCCGAGGGAAACATCTTCCAGGGCGAGCTCTCGCTCGAGCAGCTCTTCTTCAACCGGCCCGTGCCGGGCTGGGCGCGCTACCGGACGCCGCTCGAGAACCTCTGGATGTGCGGCGCGGCCACACACCCCGGTGGTGGAATCATGGGCGCGTCGGGACGCCTCGCGGCGCTGCAGGTCGTGCGCGTGCTCCGCGCCAAGAAGGCCG